>NZ_JBQPHM010000001.1:0-132592 GCF_053474805.1 Bradyrhizobium sp. WCU1 | reverse complement strand
GACTGCTATTGACGCCGACGACGTTCATGACGGCGCCGAGGTACTATAACGACGGTAGCACTATTGCGAGTTCGCGTTCCCCGTGTCATCGTGATCAGCTCTCAACCTTGGACTTATGATGCTATCCAAGCCCAAAAAAAGACGCGCAAAGACCCGCGCTCGTGCGCCTGAGGGCAAACGACAGGTGCTGATCATCATGAACAAGGACGTCGTAAAGCTGGTTAAGGTCGCGGCCGTTGAAGATGACATCAAGATGTCTCACGCCGTGGAAGAGGCGGTACGAGACTGGTTGGATAAAAGAAAGCGCGAAAAGGCGGCGCTTAACGCGGTCTAAATTCGCAATGGGGAGGCGGTTGGATTTGTTAGCCATGCATCGAGGGGTAATCCGGTGACCATCGCTGACGATTTGGGCGAGCAGGAACGCTTGACGGAGGTTTACGGACGCCTCCGCCTGAAGCTGCTTGATCTCTCCAAAAAGAACCGGATGCTAAACTATAACCTCGGTAACAGGTCCAAGAGGCACCTGCAGATCGTCGACGAGGTGATGGACGAGATCTACAAGAAGTTGGCCGGCGATGACGCAACGCTTCGGATAGAGCCCCTGGATGAACCGGAAGACGTACCACCGGAAGAAAAAACTGAGGAGTTTATAGGCGCTCTCGAGCATGCGAAGGTCTCGAATCTGGAGTACCTGACGAAGTTAGAGGCGCTCGAAAGCGCCGGACGTGACGATGAATTGGCGTTGGCCAAACTCGAACGCGAGCTTCGCGACCACATCAGAAGCGAGTTCGGATTCTCTTCACGCCCAAAGAAGGCCGAAATAAACCGGGCGGATCTCGCCCGTCAGGCCGGCATCGATCCAAATTTCGAGCTCGGCCCCGTGAAGACAAAGGCCTCGCACAGTGACGGGGCGCTTCAGACGCTCAAGTTTCCAGACGAACTTGATCGGATTATGGGGAAGATAGTTGCCGATGCGAAGCTTGCGGAACAGGAAATGGGAATTTCAACCCTGTTTCTCTCGTTCGGTTTTCTCGAATGGTACGAGTCGGACGTATCCGACAAAAAGGCCTTCGCACCGTTGTTGCTTCTTCCGGTGACGGTAGACGTAAAAAAGCAATACGGGAAAAACACCTATTCGTTGTCGGCGAACGAGGGATCGGCGGAATCAAACCTCAGCCTCCAAAAGCTCCTCGAGACCAATGTCGCTTTTCACCGCAAGCTGCCGACGTTTGAAAACGGCGACGAGGACGGTGTCGGCTCGATCGAGGCCTATTTCGACGGCGTCAGGGAAGCCATCACGGGGCTCGGACGATGGCAGATACATCGATGGATGGTCCTCGGCCATTTTGCGTTCGGTAGATTTGCGGTATACGCGGATTTGAGCCCGGACAATTGGGCTGTGGATCCCGTTGATCATCCGCTTGTCGGGGCGATTTTGCGCGGGACCGACGCGACCGGAGACACGGGAGATGGCGCTCTGCTTCCGGGCGATCTGACGGACTACTCGATTGATGACCCGCAAATCGAGGCGCTCGCACCGTTTTTGATCCAAGACGCCGATGCGTCCCAGCATAGCGCCCTCATCGACGCGATGAAGGGCCATAATCTTGTGATCCATGGTCCGCCTGGGACGGGCAAGTCGCAGACGATCGCGAACATTATTGCGAATGGCCTGGCAGCGAACAAGACGATCCTCTTCGTGGCGGAAAAGCAGGCTGCGTTGGAGGTCGTGAAGCGTAGGCTTGGAAAAGCCGGGATCGGTGAGTTTTGCCTGGAGCTTCATTCGGACAAGGCTTCGCCCAAGGCGGTACTTGAAAGCATCGAGGAGCGGTTAAAAGTTCAGCCGATTGCGGTGCCGGCGGCGCCTGGTCGTTCACTGCATGAAAACAAGCTCGAGATTGCCAGGTACCTTGATGCCTTGCATGCTGTTCAGGCGAGCGGTCGGACCCCGTTTGACTTGATTTGGCAGGCACTGCGGGGATCGACCTTGAACTCGGTCGCCGTTGAAGCTCTCTCCGTTGTAAAGTTGCCGGTCGATTTGCTGAACAGCGCTGACAATCTTTCGCAAGTCGAAGCCGATCTTGGCCGATTTGCCGGCGACAGTGAAACGTTCTTGCGTTCGTTTGGGCATCCGGCAGAATCGCTCTGGAGCAAGGCCGGGTTGGGCAATGTCCAAAGCGTGCAGATTGATGATCTGCTTGCTTGCCTCGTCAAAATCGACGGGTCGGCGCGCCCGCTTTCTTCCTGCATCGTGGACAACTCCGACTTTGAAATCGGATCCATTGCCGACCTGCGAACAACTGTACGGGCTGGTGAGGCGCTTGATGACGGGCCCGTTCCCGAACTGGTAGGAGTGGTTTCGCAGCTAGAGCCGGATCAGCTTGCGGAAGCTCTCAATGCGCAAAGAAAACTGGACGATGTCGTAAGGGCGCTTGCGGCCTATCCGTCTATCGGAGCGCAGAGCGCCGGCGTGCTCCGGGCGGCGGTTGAACTCGGACGGATGCCGCTGCAGGAAATCTATTTTGAGGCCACGCCGGCGGGCCTGATCCGCATTGCCAACGAGACTGTCGAGAAGGACCTTCTGCTTAGGAATGCGATTGCGGAGTTTTCTCCGGTTCTCGAACTATTCAAGCTCAATGGAAAGTGCCCTGCGACATCGTTGGATGCGATTGCGAAAGCCGTTATCGCATCGACCAAGATATCTCAGGAGCACCGTTCCGCGCTCTACTTAAATCAGTCAGTAGACGAGGCCACGTTCGGGCCTCTTCGCGAGCGGTGGGTTTCCCTGATCGCGAAGGAGCGGGAATGGAGGCAGTATCTTTCTGCTTACGGGCGGGAAGCATGGCCCGCCCCGGGCACGTTGAGGAGTGCGTCCGAACTTCTGAAAAAAGGCAATTTGGGTCGTGCGATGGCCGCGATAAGCGGATCCGCAAAGCCTGTTCGCGACCTCGTCGCCCGTTTGGGTCTGGCCGATTCGGAAAAGCCCGCCGATGATTTGGCAGCGCTGGCCATTCACGTCGACGCAATCGACGCATTCGAAGCAGGCGAAAGCGCAGAGCGTCTTCTTGCAACTAGCTGGCTCGGCCTGGATACTAAGTTCGATCTGATCGATTTTGGCATCCGGGTGCGGCGATACCTGACGGAGCAAGTCGGGCGCGATTTGATGCTACGCCTGCTTCAGGTTCCGCAGGAGTCCGTGCGGCGCCTTCATAACTTTGAAGCGCCGGCTACCAATTTGCGCAAAATCATATCGGCGCGAGCAGCCCGTCTTGATGACCGATCCGTCGATCTCACGATTGACATGCTGGACAACGAAATCCAGTTGATGCGCCGGGTCGTGGCTGTCGAGGAAGTCGGCGCCTTGGCGGGGTTCGAGATTCCGCTCAGGGAACTGGCCGAAATCGCGAAGCTCGAGCTCGATCGCGGCAGAATTCGGGCGATCCTGGACACTTCTCCGCTCAAGGTCGCGGTTGAGCATTTTGCAGGGATCCGGGATGGAGTAGCGAAGGCGTTCGCTGCGCTTGATTGGCTTCGGGCCGTTAAGTCGGCCGGAATGCCCGGAAATCTGCTTCGGCGATTGAGTTCGCCGACGGCGGCGGACGAGTTCGCCCGACTGAAATCCCTCGCAAACCGGGCGGCAGGCCCGCTTTCCATCTACGACGGCCAGGTCGAACTGTTGAACTCGCAATTTGGGGCGGTCGCCTACGCTCGGTTGGAGCCTGGAATCGTTTCGGAGGAGGTCGCAGCCCTTCTTCAGCGAAAAGAGGAATTGCGCGAGTTGCTTGCCGTGTACCGGCAGCGGCGGATCTTGGAATCGCTCGGCTTGGGAGAATTTCTCGAGTGTGCCGATCGAGAGCGGATTGAGCCGCTACATCTCCCGCAACTGCTTGAGGCGGTGCTCGCGCGCCGAGGCGCGGAATTGGCCAAAAGGTCGGCCGAGGCCCTTCAAGACAACACCGGCTCCTCACTCGAGACCCGTCGCAAGCAGTTTGCTGAAAAGGACCGCTCCAAGATCAAGGACGACCGGCTGAGGATCAAAGCAAAGCTGCTTACGAAGAGGCCGCTGCCCGGCTTCAACTTTGGCAAGAAGAAAACATGGACGGAGATGGCGCTTCTCGGGAACGAAATCGCCAAGCAAAAACGGTTTGTCCCCCTGCGGATGCTGCTGGCTCAGGCCGGGAATTCCATACAGGCGCTTAAGCCGTGTTTCATGATGTCACCGCTGTCGCTTGCGAAATTCATGAAGGCAGGGTCCTTGAGCTTCGACATCCTCGTGATCGACGAAGCTTCGCAAATGCGGCCCGAGGACGCGCTCGGCGCCATGCTTCGATCGAAACAGATAGTGGTGGTCGGCGATCAGAAGCAGTTGCCTCCGACGGACTTTTTCGCGCGCTCCGGAGACGGAGGGTCGGGCGATGACGATGACTTCGAGGACCTCGACGATGAATCCATTCTCGAAAGCTGTCAGAAGACTTTCGGTCAACGCCGCCCGCTCCGATGGCATTACAGGAGCCGCTGCGAGAGTCTGATCCGGTTCTCCAACGAGCAGTTCTATCGTCGTGAACTGATCACCTTCCCGGCGTCGAAGCCGTCCTCGTTTTCGATCGACCTCGTGCGGGTACAGGGGACATTCCAGGCCAGGTGCAATCCTACGGAGGCGAGCCGGGTAGCGGAAGAAGCCATAACCTTCATGCGGCACCATGCGGCCCTTGATGAGGATGAAATCCCGTCGCTTGGTATCGTGGCGGTCAACATTCAGCAGCGTGACCTGATTCAGCAGGAGTTGAACCGCCTTATCGCGGATGACGTATTGGTCGACCAGTACCGCGAGAAGGTGTTGAGCAAGGGCGAGGAGTTGTTTGTCAAGAATCTGGAGAACGTGCAGGGCGACGAGCGCGACTTCATTTTCATCTCGATGACATATGGCCCCGAGGTGGGTACCACCGTGCTCAAGCAGCGCTTCGGGCCGATCAACCGCAAGCAGGGTCACCGCCGGTTGAACGTTCTGTTTTCGCGGGCGCGAACGCGTATCGGTCTATTTTGTTCGTTTGGATCGACCGACGTAGTGCCGACGCCGGAAAGCTCCGAAGGCGTTCACGTGTTGCGTAGATATCTGGAATACGCAGAAACACGTGGTCGTGTTTCCGTCCTTTCGGGACCTGGAACGGATGCCGACAGCGACTTTGAGATAGAAGTGGCTGATAGACTGCGGGCACGAGGCTATATTGTCGACTATCAGGTTGGAGTGTCCGGGTACAAGATCGACCTGGGCGTCCGCCATCCGAACCACCCCGAGCGCTATCTTGCGGGTGTTGAGTGCGATGGCGCGACCTACCATCGCAGCAAGAGCGCGCGTGATCGGGATCGCCTGAGAGAGGAGGTCCTGAATGATAAGGGCTGGGATATCGTCCGAATTTGGTCGACCGACTGGTTCGACAATCCGTCGCTTCAGACCACCCGGCTTCTCGAGAAGCTGGAGCTACTGCTCCGTAAGCCGGCTCTCGATCGATCCGAGTACACGATTGTAACAGAGGCGGCACAGCCCGCCGGTACAACGGAGACGGCCCAGCCGGCGTCGGAGGCTTCCGATGTTGAGACGCCCGCGCCAGACGCGCCGCCTGCTCCGGAAGTACGGGGCGAGGAACCGTCAGTGCAGCCGAAAGCGGATGCGGGACTGCAGGAAAAATCATCGCTTACGGAAGCCGAATGCTTCGAGGCGCTGCGCCAGTTTCGTGACCACGTGGTTGGCAATGAAATGGTCGACTGGGAGCCGCACCGGTCCATCCTCCGGGAGGCCATGATCGAGACGTTCGTCCGGCAGCGGTTCATGGATCCGGACGAGTGGTTTGAAAAAGTGCCTGGCTATCTTCGTCAGGGGACAAATCCGGTCGAGAAAGGCCGGTATCTTGATCGGATTTGTGAGATTGTGAGCAGGCTTGCCGATCATTCGTCGGGCACCGCTGAAGCCGACTTCTCACTTGCGGGAGAGCAAGAGAAGTGGGAGGCGAAGCAGACCCATTTGCCCCTTGGTTTCGGTGCGAAACCAGAAACTCGTCCCAACATGGAGCTAAATGGGGCCGAATACGTCGCAACCAATTTCTCAGTGCTGGGATTGAAGCCAGATGCCTCACGGTTCTACGACCGCGATTATGAACCGGTATTGAGCAGCATGGTAGCGCACGTACTGAAATACGAATCCCCGATATACGAAAATTTGCTCGTCGAACGGATCGCCCGGGCGCACGGATTTCAACGTTCCGGAGATCGAATACAAAAGGCCGTCGGCAGAGTGATTGGGAAAAAATATCGAAAGAGCCAAGACGACGGTCGAACAGTGATTTGGGGCGATGGCTCAAGCTCGTCGGGGCTCGTAACCTATCGGACCAGTCAACCGGACGTCCGTTCGCATGTCGACGTTCCGATTGCCGAGCTTGCAAGCCTTGCAGTACCGTTTATCCGGGTGCGATTGGCAGATGACGATATTCTTTACAGGATGGCGGATCATTTCAAACTGGGGCGGCTGCGAGAAGCGACGCGTGTTCGTTTCCAATTGGCGCTTGATTTCGCTAGGGAGTCTGCAAATGGCAGCTCCAGACCCTGATGGCAGCAACTTTTGTCGGATTTGATTCAGCATGGACTGACAATCCGACATTGCCAGGCGCGATCTGTTCAGTCGTCTACGACGGCAGGCGGTTTGGCGATTTCAAGGAGCTAGTTCGTTTCGGCCAGGCGCTTGATTTCGTTCGTGAGATCCACGGGCTTGGTCAATTGACACTGGTTGCGATCGACCAGCCGACCATAGTGCCCAATCAGTCGAGTATGAGGCCGGCCGAACGCGTTGGTGCATCGGTTATTTCCTGGCTTGGAGGTGGTGTGCAGCCTGCCAATCGGGCGAGGGTGAGAATGTTCGACGACGGAGCTCCCATCTGGAGTTTTCTGAGGGATATGGGCGCAACGGAAGATCCTGAACGCGGGCGTTCGGCGGCTGTCGGCCTCTACGTCATGGAAGTTTTTCCAGCCTTGGCGCTGCCTGCATTCCACGAGGATTTCTGCGGCAGACTGCGGGCACCGCGTTACAATCCAGCGCGGAAGACGTTCCGCAAGGAAGATTGGATTCGTGTTGTCGAGGTCGTGGCCGCTGAGTCCGAAAGGCTGGGATGCTCAGTCGTTGCAGAGTGGAGCGCTTCGCTGAAAAAGGTGGGTAACCACACAGCTCGAGACTCCCTCACGGCCTCGCACACTTCGCGAATCGAGCAAGAGCTCGACCTCAAGATAGGCTAAGTGTCGCATGGTGGCCCGTTTCCTTCTACGACTCATCACGGATTCGCATAACCTTCATTATGGAATATATTCCTATAATATAACTGTGTGCGCCCTGGGATATGGCGAAGGTGCTGCAACGACCGCTGCCGATGACGCACTTAAGATCGTGGCGCGCGGAACGGTCAAAAGGACCGCGCGGCAGCCAATGATCGAAAAGGCTGGCACCGGGAGGCTCAGAGCACGTCTGGGTCCGGGGGGACGTATGCCAAGGTCTTCACCCGAGGCTGTTGTATCCCCGTCGCCTACTTCCTTCTTCCTTGTTCCTTGTTCCTTGCCCCTTGCCCCTTGCCCCTTGCCCATTTGGCGACGCGGCAGATCCTCAAGCTCGCGCGCGCGATGCGAGAACTGGGCCGCCGGCAACTTCGATATCGCAGATCTGGCCGTTCGATGGGTTGTCCCTTTGGTCGTGACGTCCTTCGTTGCCCTCCGAAGGCAAAGGGTCACACGTTCGAATCGTGTCGGGTACGCCACAAAATCAATGCCTTATATTAGCGCAAGCGTCCTAAAGTGAGTGAAAGCAAAAACTCACCACAAACTCACCAAAATAATCAAAATAATCCAGCGCTGGCGCAGAATCTCGGGGATCGCGGAGCTGCCGCCGGCTGCGAAATCCAGTTTGGCCCCAGGCCATTCGGGCCGGAGGAAGGTAAAAAGCGGGGAGGCGCAACCACCGATACCGACATTCGAGTCGGGAGGGAGAGCACCAAATAGCCATTGATCGTCATCGTGTTCATTTGCGATCTTAGGTTTCGTGCAATCGTGTGAATAAGGCAATCGTTGCTAACAGCTGGCGACAAACCCCTCGGCGCACTGCGTTTCTTTGGCCGACACCGCTACTATAAGACGAGGTCCTGCGACGCCAGATCGTCATTCTTTTGATGCGATGCAGCACCCGCTGGTGCGACCTCCGGCTGTCCCGCAGGAACTAAAAGCCGCGACAGTGGTTGTTGGAGTCACATCAACCACCTCCTCAGGAACTGCAATGGCACAATCACCGAAGCACCCCTCTCAAGAGCATCATCACACGGCCGCCGCCCATCACCATGCGGCAGCCCATCACCATCATCAGGCCGAGCATCATCACGCGCGCGGCGAGCACGCGGACGCTACCCATCACGCAAATGCGGCTCACGAGCACAGCGAACAAGCTCATAAACACACGACGACAGCGCACTCTCATTCTCAAAAATAGAGCCGTGTCGTTAGCGCTGGAACGGCCTCGGCGAGATCCGGGGCCTTCCTGGGTTGTGCTGTCCGGCGTCTAAATCTAGCTGAGGCCAGCGCCGCGAATGTGATTCCGCCTCGGCCAATTGCAAAGCGCCCGTGTCGGCCACAAAACTACGCGTATTGTTGAAATGGAATTTCTTTCGCACGGCCAGACCCGCTTTAGCTAATCCGCCTGCTCGTCCGACGACTTGTTCTTCTCAGAACTTCCCTGCATCTCTCGCTCCGCATGAAGATAAACTCTTGGTCCCTGCCCTGGGGCTGTCCTGCTTCTTCGCATAGCTGGTAAGCGCGGCACACAATATCCATCTCACGGGCATTACCATCGAAGTTCCTTTCCCAGCGGCAATCCACTCTTGGGGTTTGCGGCGCGCGGCCCAGGCCGCGGACAGTCCGCCGCCTGAAAACTCATCCATTCCAGCTTCCGTAGACGAAATTGTCCAGATCAAACGCAAACTCGTGGTTTCCTAGCTTCACTTTGTAACGTGGCGTGGTCGATCGCATCGTCGTCACTAGTCTTCGCGTCGTTCCAGCATGCGATCTTCGCCTAGATTTCCCGAAGGCATGAGCACAGCAACCGAGTCGTTGAGCCCAACCCCAGCAGGATCCACCAGCCCGTAATGGTGGGCAAGGCGTCGCATACTCATTGCAACCGCGTGCCATTCCACTTTCTCCGAAAGTGACAAAATGAGCCACCTCGGCCGCAGTCAAAGTCGATCGACGGAATGCCATTTTCGTTAGACATATCAATCTCGCGGATATTGCCTCGCCATATCTCGCGCATGCGTCCACTTGTCGTAATGAACAGTCGATGAAGGCACCCGCTCGTCGAGCAGAGCAAATCTTTGCCGGAGCAATCAAAGTGTTCGAAGTGGATCGTCGTGAATTCTTGCCCCTCAGAGCCCGGTAAGTACCGTAGAAATCCAGTCCGGACTCTCGTCGTTTCGCCGCCACATAGATTCTGCGCGTCTTTGAGCGCAAGACGAACAGCCGCCGGAAAACGGCTCATTTGCTCGGTCGACAGGTTGGACCATCCGCCCTGTGCGATGCCGGAGGCTCTGGCTTGAGCATCGGCCGCGGCGAGGCAAAACATCAGCCCAACGACGAATTTCAACATCACTACGTCCTACGATCCGCCGAAATACATCAGCTTTCCGGATTGGCGCCGACCAGGAAAATGACCCCGAGCCGCCTTTCCTGAATCCAGGCTACCTGACACTCACGCCTAAAGTGATCCGCCGCGATATCCAGCATAAATTGTCTCGGAATCCCGAGCGGGCTCTCGACGTCCAGCATGGCGCCTGTGGCCGACAAATTTCGGACGGTGCAATTTATAGCGGCACCCCCGAACGCGATCGTGCCGGCCTTCAACACCTTCTTCCGCGAGATAATCCTTTTCTCCACCATCGAAACCGCCTCAAGAGGGATCAATCGACCTTTTTCTCAGCCGCCTCGGCGCGCTTCACGATATCTCCCTTCGTGAATAGGATGCCTTGGAGTTCGGTCCGCCAGTCTTCGTTGCGACGAAGAAGGAATTCGAGGTTCATGCCAAAATGCTTGAACTCCTCCTTTTGCGCGTTCGCCATAATGGCTTTGGCTTCCTTGTCTTTTTCGAGCGACATCCGTTGTTCGTACCAGCCAATGGCCTCAGCCTCCTCGATCAGTGATGTTATCATTCGCGCAAAGGTCCGAGTTTCCTGCGAAAGTTCATCCGCCGGTTCGTGATACTGATCGAAACCCATTGTCTGTCTCCTATTAAATCATGTGCTAAGATTGAGTTGTTCAAGGTGAGAGGGAAGGTAATTCTAGATAAAAAATCTGTTCTGCTAACGCTGAGGATGCAGGCCCATTCAGCCTAAGCCACACTTCGGCCTGGACAATTGATCTTTGTCCGTTCCGTCCGTAAGTTCCGGCAGATTGTTCTGAACGCTGGTGTTGGTCATCGTTCCTCCGAAAGCGTAAAATTCGTCGACATTCGGCTTTGTGGTTGCAAACAAGCGTTAGAAAATGGTTGCAACCGCTTCGTTTCTGGCGCGTGCGTACTGTTTCCATTAGAGTTCACGTCCGTTTCCTTCCCGTTCGATTTTCTTTGGCCGCCAGCGCCGGGCGTCGAGCCGGCCGATCACGGGTAGGAATTCGAACTCAAGAATCAGGATCACCATCCCGGTCACAAGTCCGGCTATGAGAAGTTCGCCGACCCCAGCGAGCATGCCGACTGCCGCCGTTGCCCAAATGGCGGCTGCAGTAGTCAAGCCACGGATATTGCCCCCGTCCTTAAGGATCATACCTCCACCCAGAAATCCAACGCCAGTAACGACGCCCGCCATCACCTTCTCGGCGGTCGCCGGGAAGTTCTCAACCCCAACGGCGGTAAATGCGGCTGCACCCAGACTGACGAGCATGAAGGTGCGGTCGCCGGCCTCCGAACCGCGAAACTCACGTTCCCATCCAATGGGAAAGGCCAGCGCGACGGCAACTCCGATCCGGACAAGCAGCGCCAAATCGAACCTTGTAGTCCCGCCGGACTCGCCTGTAGCTGCGAATGCGGCGCCCGTTGTCACCCCGAAGACAAGGGCGACGACTGCGAGTTTGGCCGCCGCATGGTGCGTCCCTTCTGGCATGGATAACCGGCTCAATGTTTGAAACATGGAATTACTGAGGGTGCGAAGCCACGAGAAAGCACTCAATTGCGGGTTTCCTAAAGACTTGGACGGCTCGGTTGGGGTAAGCGGAGCAGGCGCAAAGCGTTCATCGTCACCAGAACAGTCGCGCCCGTGTCGGCAAGGATGGCCGGCCATAACCCGGTTAGCCCGACGATGGTGGTGACGAGAAAGACGGCCTTCAGCCCGAGCGCGACCGCGATGTTCTGCCGGATGTTGGTCATAGTCCGTTTCGACAGGTCGACCATTACGGCAACATCGGAAACCCGCCCGTGCAGCACCGCCGCATCGGCCGTTTCCAACGCGACGTCGGTGCCCCCTCCCATGGCGATGCCGACATCGGCGGCCGCCAGCGCCGGTGCGTCATTGATTCCGTCGCCGACTTTGGCGACAGACCAGCCGGCTCTTTGATACTGGCTGACGATCCGCTGCTTTTCCTCGGGCAGCAGCTCCGCCTGGACCTCGATTCCGAGTTGCTCGGCGATTGCCGAGGCCGAGTGCCGATTGTCCCCGGTCAGCATGACTGTCTTAATACCCATATCGGTGAGTGCCTTCAGTCCGGCAAGGGCGTCTGGACGAGGCTCGTCGCGCATCGCAATTGCTCCGGCAACTTGATGTTCAACAATGACCAGTGCGACTGACTTTCCTTGATGACTGAGATCGACAATTCGTGATCTCTGCTCGGCCGTCATCAAGGCGCCTTCACCGGCGGCCTTGGGCGATCCGACGAAGACCTCGACCCCCTCGACTGTGGCACGAATGCCAACTCCCCCCATAACGTTGGAGCCGGACGTTGAGGGAATCGAAATCTGCTGCTCCGCTGCTTTGGACAAAATCGCGGTAGCGAGCGGGTGACTTGATCCCGACTCAAGCGCCGCCGCGAAGCGCAGGACATCAGCCTCGCTGCGCGCGAAGCCGATGATGTCCGTGACCTGGGGCTTGCCGGCGGTGAGCGTGCCGGTCTTGTCGAAGCACGCGACATTGACCTTGCCGATCTGCTCGAGAACTGCCCCGCCTTTCATGAGCAATCCTCGGCGGGCGCCGGCGGACAGGCTGGCGGCGATCGCGGCCGGCGTCGAGATGACGAGCGCGCAGGGACAACCGATCAGCAGGATGGCCAGACCCTTGTAGATCCAAGCAGACCAGACTCCGCCGAACACCAAGGGTGGCAAAACGGCAACCAATGCAGCCACCACAACCACGCCCGGCGTGTAGAATCGGGAAAACCGGTCGATGAAACGCTCCGTGGGAGCCTTCGACTCCTGCGCCTCCTCGACGAGACGCACCACGCGCGCGATGGTATTGTCCGCCGCAGCGGCGGTCACGCGCACCCGCAACAAACCATCGCCGTTGACGGTGCCGGCAAACAAGGTTTCGTCAGGGCCCTTTCGAACCGGCATGCTTTCGCCCGTCACCGGCGCTTCATCGATTGTGCTCTCTCCGGATAAGATGACCCCGTCCGCCGGAATACGGTCCCCGGGTCGTATCTGGATGGTAGCGCCAACTGAAAGACTGTCCGCGGGTACTTCGCGGACTTGACCGTTTTCTTCGAGGCGAGCCGTTTTCGGAACGAGCCTGGTCAGATCTTGAATGCTGGCCCGGGCTCGACTTGCGGCAACGCCCTCCAGTAGCTCACCGATCAAAAACAGGAAGACGACGGTTGCCGCCTCTTCCGTCGCTCCGATGATCACTGCGCCGACTGCAGCGATAGTCATCAGCATCTCGATCGAGAACGGCGTGCCCGCCCTTGCCGCCGAGATCGCACGCCTTGCGATCGGGATCAGACCGACCAGCATTGCCAGCAAAAAGGCCCAACGCTCCGTCGCTGGCATCAACTTCCCAAGCACGTAGGCCATCGCCAAGGTCAATCCGGAAGCGATGGTAAGCATCCCTTTACGGGTTTGCCACCAAAGCTGACCACTCGAAGTGTGGTCGTGGATGTGCGAATGGGTTTGCCCACCATCGCTAGATTGATTATTACATCCTTGTTTAAATGGAGGCGTTTTGACGCCTATCTGTTCGCTACCAGTTACCTGGTAACCAAGGCCGGAAATCCGATCACGGATCCTGTCCTCCAGTTCCCTTCGATCATGCGTTACGATCACCGTGCCAGCGGGCACCGAGACGACCACATCGCTGACTCCAGCCAACCGGTGCAGGGCAGTTTCAATCTTTATGGCACACGAGGCGCAGTCCATGCCTTCGACACGGAGACGAACTTTGACGGTATGTGGCGCGTCGGTCATGACTCAGGCCTCTTGTAGTGCGGGTGAGCATTTGCAGGGCAGTTCCCCGATCACGTCTTGCCTTCCTGACGCAGCCGTTTGTACAGGGCTTCGACAGCGTCGGAAAATTCCAGCGAGACATTCCGCGCGCAGTGATCTTCCAGGAAGTGAAGTTGATTGATGAGGTCGAAAGTTACTGGATTGAGATCCAACCCCTCATCGACACCCGGCGGCCTGCTCAATATGATTCCGCTCATAAAACCTTGCGCCCACGCTAGATAGTCTCGGCGAAGCAGGGGATTGGATTTGACGTCGTCGTTGAACCGTTGACATGTTGTGGCGCCCAGGCCGACAATTCTTGCTTTCGGCACCTCCGCTCGAAGGCCGCGCCACGCGTCAGCTGCGAGGACGGCGATCAAGGACAGCGCCACGACAAAGAGTAAACGGCCGGCGCCCCGGCCGACTGCGCTCATATTTAGGTAAGCCGCAACTATGCGGCGGCGACCGTACATAGCCCTTAATTGGTTCAACATCCCGCCGTCCTGGTGCACATCGGCTTCTACTTCTTGAATTTGGCCTGTCCCGATTTTCCTTCGGCCGTCTTGATCGTAAGGGTGATCGTTGCGCCCGCCGCTATCGGGTTCTTTGCATCGCCTTTCAGCGAATTCTCGCCTTGAGGGGCAAGCGTAACGGTCTCCCGTCCCGCCCCGCCGACGATGAGCACCGCGGCGCTGTAGCCCTTGGTGGCGATCGGCGTATGGTTCTTCGCATCGAAGACGTTGATCGTGACGGAATTGCCGGAAGTCATTAGTTCGGCGTCGATACCCGCCACATCGAGCATCAGGCCGCCGTTCGGCCCTTTTTCGTACTCTTCGGCAAAAGCCGGGGCTGCAAAGAACAGGCTGGCAATCAACAACAGCGCGTATTTCATGACGTTGCTCCTTCGGTGGCTGGTGATTTCGATTCGCCGTTCTCCAGGTCCTCCCGCCTGAACAGGACGTAGAGGGCCGGCAGTACCAACAAGGTGAGAATGGTCGACGAGATGATTCCGCCGATGACGACGGTCGCCAATGGTCTCTGCACCTCCGCGCCGGCGCCGGTTGCTATCGCCATCGGAATGAAGCCAAGAGATGCGACCAGTGCGGTCATCAGGACCGGCCTCAGCCGAGTGAGCGCGCCTTCCTTGACCGCTTCGACGAGCGGATGACCCTCGTTGCGCAGCTTTTCGATGAAAGTGATGATGACGAGACCATTGAGCACTGCTACGCCTGACAGCGCGATGAAGCCGATGCCAGCGCTGATCGACAGGGGGATTCCGCGGAGCAGAAGCGCGATAATTCCGCCCGTCAAGGCAAGCGGGACGCCGCTGAACACCAGGAGCGCGTCGGGCATCGATCCCAGGCTCATGAAGAGCAGCAGGAAGATCAGAAGCAGGGCTATCGGTACGACGATGGTCAAGCGCTGCGTGGCCGAGACCAGTTGTTCGAACTGACCGCCCCACCCGATCCAGTAGCCCGCCGGCAGCTTCACTTTTTGCTCCACTTGGCTCTGAGCGTCGGTGACGAAGGACCCAAGGTCGCGGCCCCTTATGTTCGCCGTCACGACTATTCGCCGTTTCCCGTCTTCCCGACTGATCTGGTTGGGACCCGGCGCTACATCAATCTCGGCAAGCTCGGACAGCGGGACGTATCGGATCTGGGACAACGGAGAATTACCGAGCCTCGCAGGAATGGCCTTTGCCGGGTTCTCCAGCGGAGGCAAAGGCACCGGAAGCGCCTTCAGTGCGGAGATATCGGAGCGCAGATGCTCCGGAAGGCGGACGACGATGTTGAAACGGCGGTCGCCCTCGAAGACCATCCCGGAGTTCTTGCCGCCGACGGCAATTTCGACCAGATTCTGCACGTCGCCGACATTTATTCCATATCGCGACAAGGCCTGACGATTGAGCTTCACGGTAAGGACCGGGAGTCCGGAAGCCTGCTCGGTCTTGACGTCGGCCGCCCCCTGGACGTTTTGAAGGACCGCCTGAACTTGAGCAGCAGTTTGGACGAGCACATCAAGGTCGTCACCGAATATCTTCACGCCGACGTCGCTGCGGACACCCGAGATCAGTTCGTTGAAGCGTTGCTGAATCGGTTGCGAGATTTCATAGACGTTGCCCGGAATTTCTTCGGCGGCTTCCTGGATCTCGGACACGACGGCGGCCTTCGACTTTTCCGGGTCGGGCCATTCTTTTCGCGGCTTCAGCATGACGTAACCGTCCGACGTCGACGGCGGCATCAGGTCGGTTGCGACCTCCGCGGTGCCGGTGCGCGCGAACACTTCCCTCACCTCCGGAATCTTGATCAGCCGCTTCTCGACCATCGCTTGCATTTCCAGTGACTGCGTCAGGCTGGTTCCCGGGATCCGTATGGCCTGCAGGGCCACGTCCCCTTCGTCGAGGCTGGGGATGAATTCGCCGCCCATCCGGGACGCAGCTATCCCGCAGACGACTATCAACAGTGCTGCGATCACGGCGACGCCGTACTTGTTGCGAATGGAGGCTGAAAGCAACGGCGTATAGACATGACGCGCACCGCGCATGAACCAGTTCTCATGCTCGGACACCTTGCCGGTCACCAAAAGGGCCACGGCGGCAGGTACGAACGTCAGCGACAGGATGCTGGCGCCGGTGAGCGCCATCAGCACGGTCAATGCCATCGGCGTGAACATCTTTCCTTCGACACCGGTGAGTGTGAGGATCGGCAGGTAGACCACACCGATGATCAGCGTGCCGAACAGGCTCGGGCCGATGACTTCCCGCGATGCCGCCAAAATCGTCTCGAACCGCTCCTGTCGGTTCAGGACGCGCCCCAATCGCTGCTGTTCATGTGCCAGCAAGCGCAGGCAGTTCTCCACGATGATGACGGCACCATCGATGATGATGCCGAAATCGATGGCACCGAGACTCATCAGATTGGCGCTGACCTTGTTCTCGACCATGCCGGTGATGGTGAACAGCATGGACAGCGGAATGACGAACGCCGTGGCAATCGCCGCCTTGAAGTTTCCCAGGATCATGAACAGGATCACGATCACTAGCAGCGCGCCTTCGACCAGATTCTTCTCGACCGTCGCGACCGTTGCTTCGACCAGTCGTGTTCGGTCGTAAACGGCCCTGGCGATGACGCCGTCGGGCAACGATCGGCCGATCTGCTTCAGTTTGGCCGCCACCCGCTGCGCCACCGTCCGGCTGTTCTCGCCGATCAGCAGCATCGCGGTTCCGAGTACCACCTCATTTCCGTTCACTGTCGCCGCGCCGGTCCGCAAATCCTTGCCTTCCCTGACGTCCGCGATGTCGGAAACCCTGACCGGTACGCCGTTCCGGGAGCCGATCACGATTTCCTTGATTTCTTCGATATTCGCTACCTGCCCCGGGGTGCGGACGAGATACTGCTCGCCGTTACGCTCGATATAGCCTGCGCCGACGTTGGCGTTGTTCGATGCCAGCGCCGTCATCACTTCCCGAAAACTGAGCTTGTAGGCCATCAATTGAGCGGGATCCGGTAGCACGTGAAACTGCTTTTCGAAGCCACCTATTGTGTTGACCTCGATCACGCCGGGAACGTTTCTCAACTGCGGCTTGATGATCCAGTCCTGGATCGTCCGCAAATCACTGGGCGTGTACTCGCCGCCGCCCGCCTTGCGGGCCTCCGGCTTTGCCTCCACGGTAAACAGGTAAATCTCGCCCAAGCCCGTCGACACCGGCCCCATGGCCGTTTCGATGCTGGGAGGAAGCTGGTCCTTGACCTGCTGAATCCGTTCGTTGACCAATTGCCGGGCAAAATAGATGTCCGTGCCGTCCTTGAAGATGACCGTGACCTGGCTCAAGCCGTAACGGGACTGGGAGCGCGTGCTCTCGAGATGAGGGAGCCCTCCCATCGCGGTCTCGATCGGAAACGTAATCCGCTGTTCGACTTCGAGCGGCGAATAGCCGGGAGCCCGGCTGTTGATCTGGATCTGGACATTGGTGATATCCGGCACGGCGTCGATCGGCAGGCGCGTGAAATTCCAGGCGCCGAAGGCGGCCATGATCAGTACGCCGATCATGACAAGCCATCGTTGTCGGATGGCGAAGGATAAGATTGCTTCAAGCATCGGACTTCTCCGGGCGGCGGCCGATCTCTCTTATCCGGGCAAACGCGTGGACAGGCGTCGTGAACACCACGCCGTCGCCCTTCCTGCCGGTCCATGCTGCCGTGGCGATGAGCCCGCAGATCTCGTCGGCCAGTTCGGACCGGCAGACCAGCCTCAATTCCAGGTATTGGTGATATGTCAGGTCCGTATCGGTCGAGACATAGCTGCCCCCTTGTCCGCGTCCCCTTCCTTGCCCCCGCACCTCGTCGAAGGTGAAGCCGGGAAAATCCGGAAGGTCATGGAGCGCGCGAACGACGTGGCCTTCCATGTGAGGCCTGATCAACGCGGTAATCAACGTCTTGCTGCTGTCAATGCTCATCTCCGCCCGCTCCCTTGGTCATCTCCGCCTTCACGATGAAGCTGTTCTGCGCCGCGTAGACATCGCCATCGAGAACGCCAAAAAGGATTTCGACGATCTGCGGATCACGGTCGCCAACCTCGACGTCGCGGGCCTCGAATTTCTCGCCGTTTCGGACGAACACGACCGTGCGATTTTCCACCGTCTGCAGCGCCGACGACTTCACCGCGACGCCGACCTTTTTTGCGGACAACGTCAGTCGTCCGGTAATGAACAGTCCCGGGCGCAGTCGTTGGCTGGAATTGGTTACGATTGCTCTCGCGATCGCACTTTGGGTGTCGCTGCTGCCGACCGGCGATAAATAAGAAACCTTGGCTTCTATCGCCGGCCCGCCGTCGGCGGGATCGATGAGTATCTGATCACCGATGCTCACGCGTTTCAGATCACGGCGGTAGACAGAGAAATCCACCCAGACGTTCGACAAATCCGCTACCACGAATGCCGATTTCTGCTCGGAGACGAACTCACCCAGCGAGATCTGGCGATCAATGACGGTGCCCGCCAGCGACGCCTTCAGTTCATACTGCGTTAGGCTTTGGTTGCTTTCAATGACCGCCAGGACGTCACCCTTCTGGACGACATCGCCGATCCGCTTGCGCACGTCGCGGACGATCCCGGGAAATCGTGGCGTGACCTGGACGAGCGATTCCTGGTTCGGCTGGACGATGCCGTTCAAGAGGAGGCTGTCCCTCAGCACGCCGGGTGAAGCCTTCGCTAGTTCAATTTTGGCCGCCTCGATCTTGGCGTCGCTCAAGGCGACGCTATCGGAATGTTCTTCCTTCTCGGCCTTTTCGGCCGGCGTCGTCTTCGACGTCGCCGGCAGCAGCATCCGGTAGCCGCCATAGGCGAGCGCTGCGGCCAGCAGGATAAAGATGGAATAACGGATCAGTCCCTTAATCATCGTGCGCTCTCGCGGGTTAGCGTAAACGGATTACCGGCAAGACCTTCGATGGTCGCGATGGCAACATGGAAATTCTGCAGTGCCTCCTGTTCGCGCAGCAGCGCCTGCAACAGCGCCCCCCTGACGTCGAGCAGTTCCAGCAGGGTGAAACGGCCTTGCGAATAGCCGCTGAAGATCGTCTCGGAAGCGCTGCGCGCATTGGGAATGACTGAAGACCGCAGCAGTTTAATCTCGGCCAGGGCGCCCGTCAGCGTGTCATAGGCCCGGCCGACGATGCTGATCAGGACCAACTTGTTGATCGCCCGCTCTGCGCCGGTCTTCGCGAGCGATTCCTGGGCGGCGATGATGTTGCCGGTATTCTGGTCGAACACCGGAATAGGAATCGAAACACCAAGCCGGACCGCATTGTCGTTGGTGTCCTCAAAGTGGCGCCAGCCAGCCGAGATGCGGGGGTCGGGAATTGCTTTCAGACGTGCAATGAGGAGTTCGGCATTGCGTTGTGCTGTGACCGCGGTCCAGCGCAATAACTGCGGATTGGCTTCGATGGCCTGGACAATTGATTGGAATGATGGCGGCTGACCAATATTGCTGAGCCGCCCGACAGCATTGCCGAAGTGCGGGCTGCTGTCGCCCATGAGTATCGCGAGATCACGGCGCGCCAGGGCCAACTGGGTTTTGGCGCGCTCGCGCTCGACGCGGAAAAGGTCGGCTGCAACTTGCGCCCTTAGAGTCTCGGCCGGCGAGGAAGCACCTTCCTGGACGCGCTTTTGCAGCAATGGGATAAGCGGGTCGAAGCTTGCGATCTGCTCGTCGAAGATTTCGATGCGGCGTTGCAGACTGATGATGGTGATGAAAGCGATCGCGGTCTCGGACAACACCTCCAGCCGCGTCGCCCGCCGCTGCCAGACGGCGGCGCCGATGCCTGCCTCCCCCGCCGCAATCCGCGCCTCCCGCTTGCCGCCCAATTCGACCAGTTGGCTGAGTTGCAGGTTGGTTTCAGCCGAGCGTAAGCCCTTATAGCGCCCCGACCCCAACGCGTTGTCGAGTTCGAACGAAACATCTGGATTGGGAAGCACACCAGCCTGGATTCGAAGTCCCCCCGCGATGCCGATATCGCGCTCGGCCGCCGTCAAGCGCGGGTTCGCCGCCAATGCACGCTGCAATGCCTGCGGCAGGGAGATTGCGCGCGAAGAACGTTCGGCAGCCTGGACTGGGATTGTAAATACAAGAAATGCGCATGTCAGGCGCAGAGCATCTCGGACCAAAAACATACAAACGACCTGAAAAGCACGAAGAACGACGGCGCGGCCAGACCGCGCAGCGGCGATACTCAGGTCAGATGTTTTGGCGGCGGCGTATCAAGCCGAGGATGGTCTTCAAACTGGAGCTTTGGCGATACGAATGCCAGTTTGACCGGACGTGCGGAAGGCCCCGCATCCGGGACGACGGCGGGCATCAGCACCGGTGCGCACACGTAGCAATGCCCGGCGACCACGGGCGATTTCTTCGAGCCATCCTCATCCGGACCATTGTCCGGGATACTGCCAATGTCAGATGACATAGTGGCCGCGACAGCCTCGTCTGTGCACGAAATAGAATGCGCCAGACCGACGAAAAGATAGGAAAAAGCAAGCAACATCAACAGCGTCCGGCGAAGTCCGGATGCCTGCAGTCTTGTCAATCTTTGACCGACCTGACGTTCCATATTCTCCGGTTAGCAAATTCCATTGGCGAACACTATTACAATGTTAGCCCAAGGCCCGGGAACTCCTCGGTTTTCGGAAATTTGATTTTACAACCGCCTTGCCCTAGCTGTGCCGGCTGGCGACCGATTTCGCAAAACTTGGGAGTATCGCGGTGGGTAAAGGTCATTCGCACGGAGGCGCAATTCCGTCAGCGGCGGGACGTCACCGCAAGCCGCTCTATGCGGCGCTGGCGCTGACGTTGACTTACATGACAGCCGAAATCGTCGGCGGGATCTGGACGGGTAGTCTCGCGCTGATCGCGGATGCCGCGCATATGGCGACGGATGCCGGTGGCCTCGGATTGGCGCTGTTTGCGATCCATTTCGCGCAAAAGGCTGCTACGCCGCAGAAGACTTACGGTTATCTACGGACCGAGATTCTTGCCGCGCTGGTCAACGCAGTGGTGCTCCTTCTGCTGACCGTCTACATTTTGTATGAAGCCTACCAACGTTTTCGCTCTCCACCGGAAATACTGGGTGGCCCGATGCTGGCCGTTGCGGCCGTCGGATTGGTCGTGAACCTTCTCAGTATGAAGCTGCTCTCTGTGGGATCATCGGAGAGCCTCAATGTCCAGGGCGCCTACTTCGAAGTACTCAGCGACATGCTGGGATCGTTGGGCGTGATCGCTGCGGCGCTAATTATCATGTACACCGGTTGGACGCTGGCGGATCCGATCATCGGCGCGGGCATCGGCCTCTTCATCGTGCCGCGCACCTGGAAGCTGTTGAGCCAGGCGGTCCATATCCTGATGGAGGGCGTACCTACCGAAATCGATCTACCGGAGCTCGAGAAGACGTTGCTGCGTATCCCAGGCGTCGTTGCCGCTCACGATTTGCACGTCTGGACGATCACATCGGGGACGGACTCATTCACCGGACATGTCGTCGTGTCCGACATGAAATACGCAGCCGCGGTCCTGAAGGGCGTAAAGGCCATCTTGGAAGAAAAGTTCAAGATCGATCACGTGACCATTCAGGTCGAGAATGAGGAGATCCGAATGGCAGAGCCGACCCTGCGGGTCTAGAGATGCGGAACCATTTTTGAGGCTGGCAAGACGTGCAGTACCGGGAAACGCAACCATATCGCAAGTAATCACTTTGATCGTTCGCTCGGTCTGCGCTGCAAGATGCCGCATTGCGGAGTTTAGGCAGTCAGCGTTGTATCAGAGAATTGAATGGCGCGTGATTCGCTTCCGAAGGGACAGCAGTGAGCGAAACTACACTCATCCATCTCTCGCGCTTGATGGCCCTCAGGCGCAGGCTCGATGTTGCCGCAAACAACGTTGCGAACGTCGAAACTACCGGTTTTCGCGCTCAGCAAATTTCGTTTCATGAATATTTGAAGCCTGAAAAGGGGGAGGAGATCGGAATTAAACCTGAGCGTCCCCTCTCTCTGGTGGATGCGGCGTTTGCCTTTACGAACACGTCAGCCGGGGCGATACGGACGACGGGAAATCCTCTCGATCTGGCAATCAAAGGCAACGCCTATTTCGTGGTGCAAACATCTCAGGGAGAACGCTACACCCGAGACGGGTCATTTAGCCTGGATGGAACTGGCCGGCTGGTGACCATGGACGGGCAGCCGGTTTTAGCCGACAGCGGCACGGTAAACGTGCCTGTCCAAGCTGGAGCGATCAATATCAACGCAGGGGGTAGGATTTCGACCAAGCTTGGGGACTGGGCCGATTGCGACTCGCGAGTTTTTCTGCGCGGGCAAACATTCAGGCGGTGGGCGGCAACCTTTTTAGCTCGGATCGCGTACCAGAGGCGGTGAAGGCTGGCTCGGCGACGGTTTTGCAGGGCGTGACTGAAAAATCCAACGTTCAGCCAACCATAGAGATGAGCCGACTCATCGAAATTAACAGATCGTACGAGTTGGCGAGCAAATTGTTGAAAGATTTACAGGACCCGACTGAGCTAAGCAAGTTGGCTAACGTACCGGATTAGTTCGCCAGAACTCCCATCGGTGGTCTAGTTGCGAGTCCCCTCTTCAAGCCATTTTACCTGACAGGGCGAGGAGGCTAACATTGGTGTGTCATCGAACGATGAATGGCTCGACTTGCTTGGCCCATGTAGCAACCGGAACTTGGCGCCATGAAATGGATCCTCGATCTCCTGGGGCGCCTGATCGCCGCCTATCTGCAGCAGCCCTCGTCCAGCTATGAGCCATTCACCCCGGCCGATCCGAAAGCGCTCCAAGCCTGCATTAGACCCGGCGATATTTTGCTCATTGAGGGTAACAATCGCATCTCCGGAATTATCAAGTACCTCACGCAGTCAACCTGGTCTCACGCTGCGCTCTACGTAGGATCGACGGTGCCAGGCGAATGCGAATTGGTGGAGTCCAATCTGGACTATGGCATTACCTGCGTCTCTCTGTCGAAGTATTCCAAATTTCATACTCGTATATGTCGACCCGTCGGGTTGGCCCCCGAAGACTGCGAAGCGGTATGTAAATTCGCAGTTGCGCGGATCGGGCTCAAATACGATCTCAAGAATCTGATCGATCTTGGGCGTTACCTGGTGCCGCTTCCGGTGCCAAAGCGTTGGCGGCGCCGAATGATCGCGTTAGGTTCGGGTGATCCCACCCGCCTCATCTGTTCCGCCCTTATCGCCCAAGCGTTCATGGATGTTGGTTACCCCATTTTGCCTGTTATTACTCCGTTGGAAAGCGATCATGCGCGGAAGGAAATCTTTCATATCCGCGACTCGTCACTCTACACGCCTCGTGATTTCGACATTTCCCCTTTTTTTGCCGTAGTCAAACCGACAATCGAGATCGGCTTTGACTATAAGAAAATAGTTTGGTGCTCTGATCCACCTCATTCGATCGGTGAAAATCTCTAGCCTAGCGTCCGTCCGCGAACGATAAGCTATGGAGATATATTTATGAATCTTTGTTTTGCCGGGTTGAGCCCGGCGATTTCGGGTGTGTTTCGGGAGCATTCCTCTGAACCCAGAGCCCCCATTAAAATCCCTCATCAAACGTGATGATGACGACCAGCAGCTTGTCGCACTGAGCGGTCGACGCGCGATTTAGCGAGCTTGCGTCAACGAGCTTTGCCGCTGTGGGCCCCCCAGAAGCCCTCGATCAATGCGGCGGCTTACGGCCAAGTCGGAAGCCGCCGCATGCCCTCAAAGATATTCGGACATTTTTCAACTGGTGCAGCGGGAATATCTCGGCGTTGGCACGATCAATTCGCCCGATACGAAAAACGGCCGCGCGTTCGTGCTCCCATAGGGAGGATGGCGCAGATGGTGATTGCTTCGGTGCCGGAAACGGACGGCTACGTGTTTCCGGCGAGTAGGCTCAGTGGGATCATCCCGTACGCGGGGTGGGGGACGCAATTCAAGGGCTTCTAGCGCTCTCGAGAACGTCCGTGGACCTTGCACGATCTGCGCCGCACGTTCGCGACGAATCTTGCGGCCCTCGGAACGCCCATACACGTTACCGAACGTCTGTTGAACCACGTATCCGGTAGTCAGTCCGGTATCGTGTCAGTCTATCGGCGATACGACTTCGCGAAAGAAATGCGTGAGGTCGTGGATAAATGGGAAGCGCAGCTAAAGAAAATCATTCAAAGATAGTTACAATTCAAACTCGACCTTGCTTCCGCTCGCTTTATTTTCGAGGGGAGGCAGCACCAGGCTTTTGAACTTCTCTTTCGAGAGCGTCCAGCGGATCGGTGGCGCGGGAGCAAGTCATAGAGGGCGTCCACAGCGGCATTAGCCGGTCTCGATGATTGCCATAGCAGTCGGGTTTCCAAGATAGCCCGGTAAATCAGTTTGAGGTTCATGGGATAACCTGAACATGATCGAAAAATCGCGTCAGTGGTCGGAAATGAATTTCGCCTAAATAATGTGAAGGACAATGGCAGCATGTCCGAGGTGCAACGGCAAAGGATCAATGCTTGCAATGAATGCTACGGAAGCGGGAAACGGTATGAGGGTAAGCCGTGCAATTTTTGCAAAGGCTCCAGGATCGGCCCATGCGTGAAGTGCGACGGTACAGGACACGGGTAGGCCGTATCTTTGCTTGACGTTCTTGATTATGAATGGATATTCAACTACTTACGCAAAAATAAAGGTTTGACGGCCGGAACGAAACTCCCCGGACTCAATTACCCCTCCACAGTTCACCATAGGAGTGGAAAATGAGAACACTAGCCATCGTAATTGCCGTCGGCGCAGCCGCGCTTCTCGGTGGTTCCGCAGCAAATGCCGACAACTCGGTGAAGACGGTAACCGCAACCAGCGGAACGAGCCAGTCAACCGACTTCAGTGCCCATCGTCGCTATCGCCACTATGGGCATCGCCGCGTCTACAGGAGCTACGGCTATTACGCCCCTCGACGGGTCTACTACGCGCAACCCTACTACGCACAGCCGTACTATGGCGGCGGCGGGTATGGATATGGGTACGGAGGCCCGGGCATAAGCCTCGGCTTTGGCGGCTTTGGCGGTCATCACGGTGGCTTTGGCGGTCATCATGGTGGGTTCGGCGGCGGCTTTGGCGGTCATCACGGCGGCCATCACTGAGAGTCGTATGAAGCCCGAAGGTACTTCAAGGCAGTAGCGATCAACCACAAAGGGGAATGAATATGAACACACTTACGTTTTCGCTTTTGGCTGGTGCTGTCGGGCTGTTCGTGAGCGGTGTCCAGGCAGGATCCCTTACCAAGGGCGTTTCGCAGGCCGATACCGGCCTGCTGCGCGTCCAGATGGTCTGTGATCAACATGGCAATTGCCGGGAACAGCATCATGACCAACCTGTCGTAATTATTCAGGAACGCCATGGTGAACCTCGGCGCGAACATCACGAGGAACGCCCTCATGACCGACCCGCCATGATTATTCAGCAGGACCGTCATCAAGAGCCACGGCGAGAGCACCACGAGGAACGCCCGCAGCAGCACGGACAGCCTGGGATCGGTATTCAAGTCCCGGGCGTGAGCATCGGGGTGGGTGACAACAGCCACGAACGTCGATAAGAACGAAAAGCCCGCATCGCTGCGGGCTTTTATCTATGAGTATTATTTCCCGAAGCGAGAGCTGCTTTAACTGTAGAAGCCACACTCGTCCGTTTCTTTTGAACGCTCGATCAGGCAGTGATGATCTTCTTTCAGTTCCTTCATGGGGGCATGAATTTGCGTGAAGCCGTATTCACGATCGAGAGTGACGGGCACTGATCCACGCGCCGCTCGCTTTGAAGAAACGTCCAGCACGCCGCGCTTCTGTGTGGCTTCTTTTGGGTAGGTTGTTCGGAGGTCATACGAAATAAAGTGATGGAGGCCTTGACGCCGAACTCGTAAGGCGCGCTGGCCTTGCCCTTGCCGATGCACTCCACTCCACCTCGGGGGCATGGAAGGAATAAAGCTTCCAGCCGCGCTGGCGCTGCTGTTGCGAGCGGATCTGCGTGGCCCGGCCAAGCGGCAGGGCGAACGCCTCTTCTAGTGCTGGATGGTTCTCGATCTTGCGGCCGATGTCGTGGATGATCCGGCCGAGCCGGCTCTTCAGGATACGCAACTGCCGCTGATGCCGCCTGAATTGTTTGGCATGGGCATAGCGGCCCGCCATCATCGCGGCGGAATTGGCGACGCGAGAATAAGATTTCCAAAGCCTGACGCCATGCCTGATCGCCAGATTGATGGCCGCATGAAGCAGTTTGGCATCGGTCGGGAAGGTGATGGCCTTCGGCTGCACCGTGGTGTCGACTGTGACCCGCTTGAGGTCCTGGCTGCGTAACGCGCCGGCCCCATGCGCCACCCGCAAGCTCTCGGCCAGCAGCAGCTCCAGCTTGTCGCCAAGCCGCTTGCGCCAATGGCTCAGGTCCGAGCGCTCGTGCGGGAAGACGTGCTGGAAAACTCCTAAAAGGGAATCCCTAGAGTTCACACCACCTAGACCGGCGCGGGCCATTCTCGCGGCATCGTAAACCGTTGTAACGCCTCCACTGACATGTCAAGCAATAGGGGAAGTGCGCTTCGGCGGGTGCGCAGCTGGGTGGTAGAAGCCCGGCCTTCGCAAGGCACTTTATTGCCGCGGTAACAGCTTGGCCTCCGCCACCGCCGCGCTGTAGACCGTTTCCGCAGGTCCGCAGGTAGACGTCACCTCGCGCAAAGCATCTCTCGCTTGCTCGATTTGGCCGTTGTGCAGCGCCAGTTCGCCCAGGAAAAAATTCGCTTCGCATTGGCGTTTGGACTTTTCGCGGCTTGGGCCCTGTTGGGCAGCAGCTTTGACCTTGTCCGCATCGAGAAGCCCGAGGTACATATCCAGCATTGCCCCCGGCCACGCTCCGCGTTTCACGGCCATTGCATTCGCTGCAAATTCTTCGCGGTCGGATTCCCCTTTATGAACCCGGGCAATGTGCAACCAAATAACGGGATAGGGGTTCGAAGGGCGCAGTCGTACGGCTGTCTTAAGATCCGCAATGCTATCGTCGATGGCGCCTGAGAATAGATGCGCCCGCCCCCTTCCCAAGTACGTGGCTGCATTGCCGGGATCCAACGCCAAGCTGCGATCGAAGTCGGTCAACGCCTCACCATATTTTTCGATTGCCAGATTCACGTTTGCTCGATTTGACCGTGCGGAGACGTCGCGCGGATTGAGTTTGATTGCGGTATCCAGATCGGCTAGAGCGCCCTGGACATCTCGGAGCAAGAATTTCACGATTGCCCTGTTGACATACGCTTCGGCGTAAGTCGGCTGCAACAAGATCGCCTTGTCGTAGTCTGCGATGGCGCGTTCTTCGTCTTGCTTCAACACATAAGCATGGGCGCGATTGTAGTAGGCTTGGGCGTAGTCGGACTGCAAGCGGATCGCGCGGCCAAAGTTTTCGATGGCGAGATCAATATCTCCCAATTTTTCATAGACGTTTCCAAGGTTATTGAAAGCAAGCGGATCGCTTGGATTCAATTTACTGGCCGTCAGGAAATCCTGCATCGCGCGCTGGTATTCGCTCTTCTCGCCCCAGATGATCCCTCGATAGAGGTAGACATTAGGGAAATCCGGAAGCAGCGCGACGGCCGCGTCGAAATCCGACAACGCGCGGTCGCGAATTCCGAGCGCTTCATAAGAGACGCCCCGGCTGTACAACAGGAGGCCACGCTGTTTATCAGCGAACAGGCCGCGCTGAAGCGCTTCGTCGAACAAGCGTATTGCCACAGTGAAATCGCCACGATCCTTTGCAACGAAGCCGGCCTGAGCGAGATCGAGAGGATCGCGTTGCGCGAAACTGGGCGGGACCAAGCATACCGCAACGCCCAGCGCCGTGGTCAGGGCGAAAAGGATCAATCTGGCGGGATTCAACAATATGCTACGCATCGGATCGTACCTTGCGGAGGCGGCGGCTACACCTCCTTGGGTGATCGGGCCAGCGGGAATCGTTCCTTTCGGATCGTGCTCGGGCTTCCTGTCTTGCCGCGGTATTTAGCAATTCAGAGCTCCAATGCATACGTCCCTTAACGATCAAACTTGGTCTAGTCGGGCATTGTAGGCAGGATCGGAGACCAATTGATAGCTGAAGGACAGCGCTGTCTTCTTAGAACCGGGGTCGGGTGCGGTGCGGTATTAGGACAATTCGGCCGGCCCCAACGCGCACGATTAAGTTGAAAAACGGTGCGCCTGTAAGCCGAGGGATCTGGGCGGAAGTCGCGCTGGGGTGGATGCCGACCCCCAATTCACGAAAATCGGAACGGGATGCCCAGCAGGGGGGTTCCATCGAGAACTCTCCGACTGAAAAACATTGTGCGGTAGTTTGGGTCCCGATCGTGTTGGACTATTGGCTTGAACTGGGCTGTTAACGTCCGCATATTCGAAGAATGACCGACAAAGCGCCGTTCACGATTGAAATTCTGGGATTTGTGCACGACTGCCCGGTAATTCTTGATCGAGTGGTAGGCGGCTCCTTGTACCTTGAGGAAGCCAAGCGAATAGGTCAACATTTGCTCTCCATCGCGCAGGGGCCACAACCTCAAGGCTACCGGGTCCTGACGAACGACCACCAATTGGTGTTTACTTGGCGTTCTGAAGATAGTGATGGAAACTCATCTCAAACGCATTCACATACCGAAGCAGTTCGCTAACGATGCGGGTGGCTTTCGGTTAATTCACTGCGTACCACGCGAACACATCCATCAATCCGATTTACATCCTCCGACCCGACTGCGGAGCGCGTTCGGCGATTTATTTCTAGCCAATTCTGCAAACGAATTCGGCCCACGAGGAAAAAAACTTCCTGCGCCGGGCGAATTTTTTTAGGCGAGAAAGCGAACGACGCACCGGCGCGTCACCTAGGCAAAAAATTCTTTGCGAACCCGATCACCGTCAACGCTGCGCCTACCGGTCCAACGACCGTAACCCAAGGGTGGTCTGGAAATGCGCGATGTAGCAAGATACCGGCGACGGTCGCCACTAAGGCGGTCATCGTCAGAAGTCCAATTATAAAAACAGCCGTTTGGCTTCGGGACGCCACCTGTCAACCTTTGCTAGATTCGGCCTAATGTGGAAGGATCGTTCAGATAGAACATAGCAAAATACATTGGCGGCAGCGCATTTTTCTACAACCTCGTCTTCCAAATGAAGGCGTCTTGGCCATTGTGGAACTTTGGTCGTGCCTTGAGCGTATTAGAGAGTAATTGGACCTAGTTTTTTGAGATCTTTGAGGCCGGTTGGATGAATTCGTCGGAAAGCGCCGCCAAAGCCGGTCCTAGTCCCGTCGTCGGCCGCAGCAAGCCGCGGCTGCTCGGCGCCCTCGGTCCGGGCCTCATCACGGGTGCCTCGGACGACGATCCGAGCGGCATAGCCACCTACAGTCAGGCGGGCGCCCAGTTCGGGTATTCGCTGAGCTGGACCATGTTATTGACTTACCCGCTGATGGCGGCGGTCCAGATGATCAGCGCCAGGATCGGACGGACGACGGGCCGTGGTCTGGCAGGCAATCTGCGCCAACATTATCCAAACTGGCTCCTACAAACGTTTGTTGCGCTGCTGACCACGGCAAACACGATTAACATCGGCGCCGACCTGGGTGCCATGGCCGATTCTACGAGTTTAGTCCTCGGCGGTTCGAGAACGTTCTATGTAGCGCTGTTCGGCGCTATCTGCATCGGCCTGCAGGTCCTGCTACAGTACACCCGATACGTATCCTATTTGAAATGGCTAACGCTCGCGCTGCTCGCTTACGTGGCGACATTGTTCATGGTGGACGTGCACTGGGGCGAAGCGCTGCGCCAGTTCGTCATGCCGTCGCTCACCTGGAAAACCGAGTACATCCAGACGATCGTTGCCGTCTTCGGCACAACGATCAGTCCCTATCTGCTGTTCTGGCAGGCCTCTCAAGAGGCGGAGGATATTCGCGCCGTGCCGCAGCGACAGGTCCTTAAGCGGGTGCCCGAACAGGGTCCCGACGCCATCAAGCGGATCGAAATTGATACCCTAATCGGCATGGGGATTTCTAACTTCATCGCCTTGACTATCATTCTGACGACCGCTGCAACGCTCAACGTATCGGGCGTGACGAACATCGAAACTTCCGCCCAGGCGGCCGAGGCGCTTCGTCCAATAGCGGGAAATTACGCTGCGACGATCTTCGCACTAGGCGTGGTAGCCACAGGCCTTCTCGCCATTCCCGTACTCGCCGGGTCGGCAGCCTATGCGGTCGGCGAAGCTCGCAAGTGGCCGATCGGTCTGGCCCGCCAGCCCCAAGAAGCGAAGGCTTTCTATGCCACTATCGTGATGGCAACGGCCGTTGGAGTGCTGCTCAACTTCACCCCGATCAATCCTATTAAGGCGCTTATTTGGTGCGCCGTTATCAATGGCATCGTCGCCGTGCCGGTGATGGCCTTAATGATGCTGATGGCCGCCAACACGAAGATCATGGGTCAATTCACTATCGGTGGTTGGTTGACGGGGCTCGGCTGGATCGCGACCGCCACCATGGCCGCAGCGGCACTTGCGATGGGCGTCACGTTTTTCATGTGATCGTGTCGATGTGGCCGGCCATGAGGTGGGATCCAGCCGATAGCGTCGCAAGCGCGATTGCTTCGTCCCACTCCGAAAGGCGCGCGCTTAGCGGCCGCCGTCGCGCAACGGCTAGAACTACCTGCACGAGCGAGTTCAGTCCGCTGAAGCCTGCCAGGTAACGAAGGGCAAGCGAGAGCGTGCCACCCGTACTGACTGCAAGGACTGCCGCTAGAGCAACCGCCAGCGCGATCTCCCACCCGACTTTGGTGAGCCACTCACGTAGAAGGCTTGTTTGCACGCATTAATCTCCGGGGGCGACAGGCGACGACCCGGATCGGTGTTCAGCCTGCGAGCTCATCTAACAGCAGAATTAGCAAAAAGCCTACGAAGAACAGGCTGGTGACCCACGGCTTTTCCGGAGCCGAATGCGCCTCGACCAACAGCTCTTCCGTGACGAGATATAGCAATGCAACCAACCCAAATGAAAAGAAGGCCGCGATCCAAAAGTTTGGAAGATGGCTAACCGGGATGCCGACGGAGGCACCAAGGGGCAACAAGATCGCGATCCCGCCAACGACGGCGAGAACATTTGCAGGCTTTCGAATCGACTCGGACAGTTCGCCGGTCAATGAAAGGCCGAGGAACAAGACTTCCGTCGTGAGCGCAACCGTCAGTAAAAAACCTTGTTTTGCGCCCGCTGCGAAACCGATGCCCAACACCAGTCCATCGATGAAGATATCCACCGCTACCATGACGATGAGACCGGACGTGCCTTTAGTCATTTCGCCGAGGCGCTTGATAAGTAGCATAAGCACAATGCCGGCCGCCCCTCCCAGGATGACTGCCCAAGCTGACTGACGGTGTTTGATGTCGGGCAGAAGCTCTCCGGCGGCGGCGGCGAACACCACACCGGCGGCAAAATGCTGGATAGCACCAGCGAATGTGGGCGACGGCTTCCGCCAGACCGCCGCGGCGGCGCCGACCACGACGGCTACGGCCGGGATCAGCGTGTACATCCAAGCGGACATTAAGAGTTCCGCTCTGTCGGCCGCGCCGGTGAGTTGGGTAAGAGACGTTCTTTCCAGAAATGCAACCTAATCCCCGTTAGCGAGTTTTTAATTTCTATACCAAAGGAGTTTCCCATGACAGATACCTCGCAGATCAAAGAGCACATGGACGTCGTCTCTTCCGACAAAAAGACAGTCGGCAAAGTCGACCATCTTGAAGGCTCCGACAAGATCAAGCTGACCAAACAGAGTTCGCCCGACGGCGTTCACCATCATTTTATTCCCGTTGGCTGGATCGATCACGTCGACCAGCACGTCCATTTGACAAAATCCGACGCGGAAGTCACTGCCCATTGGCAGCACGAAGGCATAAAGTAAGACGCAGATCGGGCCGGCGAGAAACGTCGGCCCGTTGCCTTACACGACCTCTTCCGGAGCAGCTTTGTAGATTACGTCCTTGCTCGTCTCGATCTGGGCCCGTGACTGGCCGGTTGAGAATCATGAGCGAGTGAGTCCGAGACGGACCGGGTAAACATCCGCGCTAATGCCGCGGCGCCAGTCGGTCGAAAGGTGATATTACCGCCGTTCGCACCGCTGCAGTCAGACGCCACCCAACCGATAGTTCCATGTGCGAATGCGCCGAAGCCCAGCGAAAGTTGATTGGAGCGCAGCTTGAGAAAGGATCGCGCAAGTTAGCAACAGTCATGCTTGTTTATGAAGTCGTTTACTTGACTTCATCATCGCCGTCTCGCAGCTCCGATGGGAGGCAGCTAACTCCCTGTGACGACGGAAGCCCGAGGGTCCTTCGCAGATATTGCAGCGAATTCTTATCGACACTCGGCAAACTTAAAAATTCAGCATCTGCCTTATCGCGAACCTCGCCGACGGTTTTTAGACCGGCCGAATTCAGTAGGTTTCGAATTCTCTGCGGAAGTCGTACACTTTCAATCAGCGTGTTATCCGGGAGCTCGGGAGCTGGATCAATCATCTAGTCACTCCAATGCACTCCGTACGGCATTATCAGGGAGCACAATTATCGGTCTTTCCGAGTTTCAATTTAGCTTGAGTTTCTAATATGACCAAGTGCCGTCGAATCGATCCGCTACTACTTCTCAAAGGGTCATTGGCACCCTAGGCTGCCTGACTGGCATGAGTTATATTTTCGCGTTCGGCGGCGGACTGCAGGACAAGTCAGTCCAGCCATTCATTGCCCGGGATTTCCTGATCTTCCTCTATGCCTGACGGTGCGGTCATCCAAGGCGATCCTGGGGTCGTCGGCGCCACGGTTGCTTGCAATGCGAACCTGCCTGATTGTTCTCCGGCCAAGCGGACCGCGATGGATCAGATGCGCATTTGTCAACGATCCCTGATCGACGGTGAGACGCGACTGGGATGACACTGGCAGCTTGAGGCCTTTGCGCAAACAGCCTTCGAATTTGGCTTAGCGGCTATTGAACAACTTTCCGGTTGCAAGCGATTGGGCTTGGCCGTCGCCGCAACTCAACAAGTTCGGCCCCGAGCGGCGGGAGCGTGATACGGACCGCCGTCGAAAATGCGCGATGTCGGGGAGCCATTGGAGTTTTTCGGCTGGCGAGCACAATCTTTCGCTACGCGACGACAGCGCAGGATTCACATAGCGGTCTTCGAGCTGTCTTATAAGTAGCGCGATGGCTGGAGCGGTTCGGAGGCATGGTCGGCTCTGAGCGGCCAGCGAAGCGCCAAAAGGTCGAGCAGGATGTCACATCAATTGATCGAACCGTTAACAGGGGCTGGCGACGAGTTATGTCGTTCTCGTCATTTTGACGTTACGCCTTTTGACGTTACGGCCGCCGATTCGGATCATCATCCGACAACTGATCACGCAGGCCAAAACCGGCTTGGGGATCGGACTTATGTTGGAATAACAGTCTTCACCATGTCTGAGAAGCAGTGATCTCGTCCATTGAAGAGTGCGGGCGTCGCTCAATGCCCATTCGTTCTTGCAATTGCGAATTAGTTGCAATAATGCTTTGGGATGGATGTCATCTTTCTTTGGTCTACTTTAGCGTTGGGTAACGGGGCGCGTTATGAAGCGAGTGTCCAACTTTTTGGGTGGCACCTGGATAGTGCTTGCGACGTGTTCTGTCGCGATCGCAGGTGACCTTCCCGTAAACCTTCCGGTCAAGGCACCTTTGCCCTACGTCTCGAAGGCTGCGGAGGTGACTGGTTACGATTGGAACGGTTGGTACATCGGCGCCCATGCCGGGGTGATCAAAGGCTCTTCAAACTGGTCCGCAACTGCGCCGGGAGCCGGCGGTCCAGGTTTGAATGGATCATTCGATTTTCCGTTCAATTTCGATTTCATGGGCGGAACGGGCAGCTATTTCGCCGGACTGCAGGGTGGGTATAATTACGTTTTTCAGTCTCGCTGGATGCTGGGTTTCGAGGCCGACGCTAGCTTTCCGAATTCGGACGTGCAGGTACCCTTTTCCGTGCGTGGCAGTCAGACGGTCACCTCGCCCTTGACCGGCCAAGTGATCTACGGAGAGGCGGTCATCCATTACGGAAGTGCCCGCGCTCGCCTCGGCTACGCGTTCGAGCATTTTCTCCTCTATGGAACGGGAGGATTGGCCTGGACCTACAATCAGGCAACGCGGGATCAGGTGACCGGTTTTCCCGCTGGCGGTTTCGCAACGCCGGGAACCGTGGACACGAGGCTGCTGTGGCGATTGGGGTGGGCCGCGGGAGCGGGCATCGAGATTCCGCTCACCGGCAACTGGACCGCAAAAGCCGAGTATCTGTCGACTGGATTTGGCCGCAAGGGCGTGACATTCCCGGCCGCAGCGGAGGTGTTCGCATCCGACCTCGCCATGCAAAGCGTCCGGCTTGGTGTGAACTACCGGATCGGTGGAGATAACGCTCACATATCGGACTTCCTGGCCAAGGGCCCATCCGCTCTGGAAACAGACCGCGTCGCGTTCCACGCCCAAGCCACCTACGTCAATCAGTATGCCCCTCCATTTCGGGCTCCCTACAGCGGCCAGAACAGTCTCGCACCGAATATCGGCCGCGAGACTGCAGACGTAACCTTGTACGCAGGCGTCCGGCTCTGGGAGGGCGCCGAAGCATGGGTCAATCCGGAAATAGATCAGGGCTTTGGACTGAGCAAATCGGTCGGCGCAGCGGGTTTCCCAAGCGGCGAGGCCTACAAAGTCGGGGCGAGTTACCCGTACACGCGTCTGCACCGGGCATTCCTGCGACAGACCATCGACCTCGGCGGCGAGGTTCAGAAAGTCGATGCCGGGCTCAACCAGTTTTCCGGGTCGCAGACTTCGGATCGGTTGGTGTTCACTGTCGGAAAATTCAGCGTCGGCGATATCTTCGACACCAATAAATACGCCCATGATCCTCGCGTCGATTTCATGAACTGGACCATCATCGACACCGGAACGTTCGACTATGCGGCCGACGCCTGGGCTTACACCGTCGGCGCGGCCGCGGAATGGTACCAAGGTCCCTGGACCTTGCGCGCCGGCCTATTCGATCTATCCATCGCACCGAATGCCACCCACCTCGATTCACAGTTCGGACAGTTCCAGTGGGTCGGCGAGATCGAGCGGCGATATGCCATCTGGGATCAACCCGGGAAAATCGCGATCAGCGGATTTCTGACACGCGGCCGGATGGGAAGCTTCCAGGACGCGATCCAGTTGGCTGCAGTGAACGGAGGACCCGCCGATATCGCCGCCGTGCGGCGCTACCAAAGCCGTGGCGGCATCAGCATGAATCTAGAGCAGCAACTCATCCCCAATGTCGGCCTGTTTGTCCGAGCCGGGGTCGCGGATGGCAGTAAGGAGCCCTATGAATTCACCGACGTCGATCGAACCGTCGCCGCCGGCCTATCGATTTCCGGAAAGCAGTGGGGGCGGGATAACGATACGTTCGGCATAGCCGGTGTCGTCAACGGGATTTCCGGCGTGCACCAAGCGTTTCTCAATGCCGGCGGACTTGGAATCCTGGTTGGCGATGGCAAGCTGCCAAATCCGGGCAGCGAAAAAATATTCGAGACTTATTATAGTTTTCCGGTATTTTCCACGAAGGTTACGCTGGACTATCAGCTCATCGCAAATCCAGCGTACAATCGCGACCGAGGCCCAGTTTCGGTGCTCAGTTTTCGCGTGCATTCGCAATACTAAGCAATTCTGATCGCGCTCTCGGTTAATCCCAGTGCGACTATCAGCATATGAAGCATCACGATGATGGTGTGGATGACACCCACTCGACGGCATCAAATGTGGCAGAGTGTTGCCGAAGCAACAAAGAGAGGAGTAATCCACAATGCATCCTACCACCATCGGCTCTCGCCAAGCACGTCTTTCAAGTGCATGGCGTGGAGGCTGCGGGTAAAGTAGGGGTTCTCAACCCCGCGCTCGCAGAGCGCTTCATCGGAGAGGTCATAGGCGCGCTTGAGGATCACCCCAGCCCCGCCATCAATCGCGTCGGCAGTGGCGGGCGGCCCGGATCATCGGTGTAGACCGCCCCAGACTCCCGTTCCAGGAACCCCCAATTCCACCGTGCGCCCCAGCGCCGCCAGCGGATGCTTCAGATGATCTGATCGAGCCGCGGAATGATCCTGCTCTCCCGTCGTGCCGGCGGCCGCATCTGGTCCCTCGCCAAAGCTCTCAAAGGCGCGTGAATGACAAATCAAATTTGCAAGGAATCCCCTTCCGCACACCCGATTTCCGGCAAACTAAATTGCCTCAGAGAACAGGTCACGCTGAAGCGCCTCATCAAACAAGCGTATCGCCAGCGTGAAATCGCCGCGATCTTTCGCAACCAAGCCGGCCTGTGGGAGATCGAAAGGGTCGCGTTGGGCGAAGCTCGGGAGACGAGGCATATCGGCAAGGCCGTTGCCGTGGTCAGTCCAAAAGCGACCACCCATCGACCATACCTTACCTCACCTCAACGAGGGGGCGCCACCGGCGCAACCGCCTCGTGGTGTCAACATCCGGTAACTGCCGTAGACCAGTGCGGCAGTTTCAGTCGGCGAGGAAGCCCTCTCGTAATAAAGTCTCAGAATGCAACACTCTTACAACCCGGCTCGACTGCAACGGGCTTCGACAGGATTTTTTTACTGGCCGATGCCTTACCTGATATCGGCCGGTCCACGGCAACCATGTGTTTGATGATCGCGGATGCGACCCCTACCGCAGCCGCCAACGAGATCGCGTGCGGACACATCGGGCAATCTGACGGTTGACGGAGATGCTACACCAACCATCACCACGGGAAACGCCGGTTTAGTCTGAAAAGACCCGATGGCTTGGCAAGTTGACCATGTTGCGGCCGTGAACGCCATTACCAACATTGGGAAGCGGATGCGACACATTGGAGCCTCCGCAAGCAAGCAACCAATGGGATCCTTACTCCATAACGGGCCACTACGAAACTCAAATTAGGCCACAAGCGGTTAAAACAGGTGAGCTAGTAGGAGCGGTTGGGCAGGACGATCCTAGCCGCGATCGCCGGAAGCACCCCCATGAGGGAAGACCTGCCAGATGCACGTGCAAGGACGCTATTAGAAATACTAATTTAGCGACTGCCGGCGAGAAGCCGTTCGCCTCTGTGTGCGGCGCAATATTTTCATCGACTTCGTGGGCCGTTGTTGTTTGATCCAGAACTCATCGGAGATCATGATCCGGCCTATGTTCGGTACAGCTTGCAGGAAAATGGGCATTGGGCCTTGAATAGCGACGTCACGTTGGATTTCAACCTAGGTGACGACACATGTTAGAGTAACGGATGTCCGAAACTCCTCGTTCTCAAATCTGGTCGGGGGTTCCGATGGCGTTGGCATCCGCTGTGTTGTTCGGTGCCTCGGCGCCTCTGGCTAAGGTTCTCCTGGGTTCGATTGCGCCGCAGATGCTGGCAGGTCTCCTGTATCTAGGCGCGGGAACGGGATTGACGATCGTCTATCTTGGGCGGGCCGCTTTTGGCGTTCCTGTCGCTGAAGCAAGTCTGCGACGCGTTGATCTGCCCTGGCTGGCCGCTGTTGTGATTTTAGGGGGATGTCTCGCCCCGTTGCTGCTCATGATGGGTCTGCAGCGCACCTCCGCTTCGTCGGGCTCCCTGCTCCTCAATCTCGAAGGCCTTGCCACAATGGCCATCGCGTGGGTGATCTTCAAAGAGAATGTCGACAGTAAAGTCTTGCTGGGAGCGCTTGCGATCTTGACCGGCGCGGTGATCCTGGCATGGGATGGACAAAGCATCACGATCGATGCCGGCGGAGCACTGATTGCCGGGGCCTGTTTGGCATGGGGCCTCGACAACAATTTTACGCGCAAGCTTTCTGCTGCTGATCCAGTCGTCACGACCATCATTAAGGGACTAGTGGCCGGAACCGTGAATATGGGGCTGGCGCTTGCAATTGGCTCAGCGCTTCCGCCTCTTTCCGTGATCGGTGCTGCGGCCTTGGTAGGCTTTTTCGGCGTCGGGGTGAGTCTGATTTTATTTGTGCTGGCGCTGCGGCATCTGGGGACCGCCCGGACCGGCGCTTATTTTTCGTTGGCGCCCTTCATCGGAGCGGTTGTGGCGATCCTGCTTCTGCGCGAGCCGCTCACCCCTCAGTTGGCACTGGCAGGGTTGCTAATGGGCGGCGGTATTTGGCTGCATCTCGCCGAGCGGCATGAGCACGACCACGAGCATGAGTTTCTAGAGCATGACCACAGCCACGTCCACGACGAGCATCACCGACATCATGCCGAAGAGATGTTGGAGCGTCATTCACATTGGCATCGCCACGAACCTATTCGACATAAGCATCCACACTATCCCGATTTGCATCATCGACACCGGCACAATTAGATCTGCGCACGCAGGAACAAGCGAAATTGGCAACGCAACTGCGGCGGCGGTGGCGACCAATGGCCATCGTACCAGCAGCGGGGCGGCGTATCGTGTGCAAGTTCAAGACGTCCCGGCCAATCAAAGCCGCCGTCCCCTGCCGCAGTGAGCCACTCGTTCGCAGCGTCTGGCTCGAGGCCGGCCAGGTCTCAGGGACATTCAAAGCTACGTTCGAGGCGAAGTTTGCGGAGTTGGTAGATTATGCAAGGAAGCAGCCGGGACCAGCCTAGGCTACGGATCTTGTTATCTAAGCTGGGAGGACTCCCCTGGCCGCGAAGCACGCTGCTGCAGCGCAGCCATCGTGGCCGTGCAGCCCGAGGATCCGAGACGCTTTCCGCAGAGAAGCCTGCGCACCCCCCGGGGCCTCCCGTTTGGCAAAACGGCCGTGCAGGGCCCCTACACTCGCCTGCCCTGCGAAGGTGTTTGGTCCCGGAAGATTAGCTAGAGCTTCGCACGGCGCGAGATAGTCGAGGCATTTGAGGCGGGTACGGTTGTAGTCCATGACGAAGCGATGAAGAAATTGATCGCGGTCGAGGTGAGAATGGAATAGCCGGCGGGCGATGCCACGTTTGGGTTCGCGGCCGATCGCTTCGACGATCCGTCGATTGAAACGCTCGACCAGGCCATTGGTCTGCGGACGGTAGGGTCTAATCAGGCGGTGTTGAATGCCCCGCTTTGCACAAACTTGATCGAACGGATGCTGGCCAGATGGCTTGTCGATCGGCTTGTTCTTCTTGTCGACGGCGAAGCGGTCCGTGAACTCGGCGCCATTGTCGGTAAGAATGGTGTGCACCGGATGCGGGAAGTGGGCGAGGAAACGTTTAAGGAATTCTTCCGAAGTCCTGGCATCCCGGTTTTGATGGATCTCCATGTAGACGTAGCGAGTGGCCCGATCGATCGCGACGAAGGCGTAGCTTTTACGTCGCTCGAGGGCCGGCAAATGTGGATGAAGCCGACAGTGGCCTGCTCAAAGATGCCAACAGCAGGCTTGTCGGGCTTCGGCCTTTGGTTCAGACCGTGCCGCTTCAGGCAGCGATGGATCGCGCTACGTGACAGCTTACAGTTGACGCAGCGCCGCATCACCTCGACGATATCATCAAGTGGCAACTGCAGCCGCGTCCGCAGCTCGCAGACGAGCGCCTCCTCCATCAGCGAGAGGCTGGTCGTCAGCTTTTTTGGCGTATGCGAACGATCGCTGACCGTAGTACGGGTGCGCCACCGCCGGATTGTGGTCTGGCTTACGCCGAGTTCGCTCGCCAGTTCCGCGATCTTCTTTTTGCTGCGCTGAATGTAAGCCCGGACCTTAGGCGTGGTCGTAGCGTTGGCGTGCAGGTTCAGTTCCATGACGCAAGGCGCTCCCTGACGTAACAGACGCCTCTTTCTACACCGATTCCATTCAACCAATCTTCCGGGACCAAACACGAAGGAAGGGTCTCACGGGGGTCGCCGCGGGCTCACAGGCCTAAATGCTCAATTTCCCATGCCCCTTGGCCGCGGACAACGTCCAGCGGCATGCGACCGGGGTCATATCTGCTCACCTCCGGCACATTGAACCGACGGACCCAGTCCCCGAAATCTTCATTCCGGCCGAGCCTGGTTTTCGGAACGAAGATATTTCACAAGCGCTACTGCCGCCAATATTAAAACGACGATGACCAGCACGCAGACCAGACCCATGCCCCAAGACATTGCGGGCGAAATACCGTTCATCATGGATCACCTCGTTTTGTTGAAGGCGCGAGAGGTCGCAAAATCTTGGACGGTTCGTCGAGGTCGGTCTGGGCGACCGGCGCATCAGTTTCTGCCGCACCCATCATCTGGACTTGGGACCGCCTTGGTAACGCCAGGCTGATCCGCCGTCGTTCACGTTTGGCGCGGAATGCAGGCGTGACGGTATCCGGTCGTAAGCGAACGCGGAATTCGGATCGCCTTGTGAGCTACCGGTCCTGGCTTGTGCGCTCTGCCTGGCCTCATTCGGCCAATAGCTTTTGTCGGTGATCGTTGATCCGGCAAATGCAGACGCCGACGCCGCCATTAGCGGCAACAAGAGTGAAATCGTGAGAAGTTTTTTCGTCATGATCCGGCTCCATCAGTTCTTCGAAGCGCGTCTTGTGCGCTTCTACTTATGAGTTCGGACCGTTTCGTTCGCCGGTTACAAGCTCACGCTGACGTGACCGGCAAACGCTCACCAACGCAATAGTCGTGGCCCCATTGCTGCGCCCGCTAAGGTGCAAAGCACAATCGTGCCGCCGTACCAAACCGCTACAAAAGGCAGGGAATCGTCCGCGCAATGCAGCGCATACGCCATCGCGCTAACGCCGCCCGCAACAAGTCCCGCGAAAGCACCCGTGCGAGCAAGGTTCGTAGGCGCCGCCTGTCGAACGGCCCAGATAGCGACGGCGAAAGGAACGATCGCGATGACCGGAATGGAAACAAGGCATTCGAGCCATTCGTCTCCGATGATCATCTTGGTCCAGTGCGAGCTTGGCGCCAGCCCGAGGCTGATTGCTGCAAGCGCCACGATGACAAGAAACGGCACCGCAACGAGATACGATCGAGGTTTTCGCTCCCCGCCAGGGCGCGCCAGCTTTGCGAGATAGACAAGCGCGAGGCTGAAAATCCCGACCGCGAATGAGACCTTTGTGGCGACGAAACCCAAGGCGCCGGACGTCACCATGTCCGGACGGACGCCCAGCCCGAAGATCGTGATTCCCAAGGCCAGAATTGAACCTGCCCCAAGCGCGACCAGAAGCGTGCGAACGACCAAACCGCGGTCGACCGGCTCGGGATTGGTACTCAGGAGGGCCACAAGCTCGTCAGTCTTCATGTCCGCTTTTCCCGGCCGATCAGGGTAGCCAGTGCTTTGAGTCCCCGGTGGATGTTCACTTTGACCCCCGGCTCGGAGATGCCGCATCGTACTGCCGCCTGCGCGATGCTCAACCCGTCCAGCTTCACGGCCTCGATGGAACACCGCATGTTTTTCGGTAGTCGCTCCATGAGCCTCCTAACATCGTAGCTACTCTCCGCGCCGACATTGTCGTCGTGCGCCATGATTGCATCGGCCTCCTCGATAGGCACGTCGGCCCGCGACGTGCGGGTACGCCGCAGGAAATCGATCAACTTGTAGCGCGCGATCGCATGGACCCAAGGCGTCAGAGGCTCGGCAGGATCATAGGTGTGCCGCTTGAAGTGAACCGCCAATACCGCCTCCTGAACGAGATCCTCCGCTTCTGCCGCACCCCTTCCCATCCTGGCGAGCTTGCCCTTGTAGTAGGCCCGCAAACGGCTGCTCAATCGCTCGAGCAGCGCGCGGTGCGAGGCCGCGTCGCCGTCCAGGCTGGCAAGCATTAGCGCCTTGAGTTCGATTTCGTGGGTCGTCATGCTTGCGTATCTCTGTTAGTTCGCCGGTCCGGCGGATTTGGTTACAGCCGAAGATGACCGGCCTCAAAAATAGTCGGAAAGGTCTGCTGCGCTTCGGCTAGGCCTCAATGCGCTTTGCTTGCCGATCGCGTCTTTTCCGCTCCTCGCATTCGTGCAGCAATTCGGGGCCGGCCCAGACCGCGGTTCCATCGTCATCCACGATGAGCGGCATGAAAAGGTTCAGGGTTTCGCTCAGCCGAACGACGCGGCCCAAGGCGCTCTCGTTGTTCGGATGCGGCTCGCATCGCAGGACCAGATCGCCGGATGGGCGGGAATCGACCTCAGGCCGCTGCTTCCAGCGCCGCAACAATTCCTGGCAGGCAAGCTCGACGGCGCGTGGCACCGGCCTGAGGTCACTTTCCCAGTATTGAACTGCGCCGCGACTCATGCCGAGCAGTTCTCCCGCCACGATCTGGTTGATGCCCAACTTCTTCCGCCACTTTTTGAAGTCCCACTGGTCCCTCACATCATCCTGGCGCCGAGGAGGGACGGCGCTTCGTCACTCTGCTGCTTGCGAGCGGTCGAAATCACTTGCCGTCTTCCGTTCTTGGCTATTCCGGTCCACGGGGACGGCTGAGCCCGGTTCGCGCGGCAACCCAAACCCCTTGATCAGCGCGTAGACCGCGGGGATGACGATGAGCGTCAGAATGGTGGACGAGATCATGCCGCCGATCATCGGCACGGCGATGCGTTGCATGACCTCCGAGCCGGTACCGGTGCTCCACAAAATCGGTATAAGGCCTGCCATGATGGCGACAACGGTCATCATCTTGGGCCGCACGCGCTCGACCGCACCCAGCATGATGGCCTCGTTCAGATCCCGCCGCGTGAACGGCTTGCCTTCCGCCAACCGTTCGGCGTGAATCTCCTTCATCGCATGATCGAGATAGATCAGCATGATGACGCCGGTCTCGGCAGCGACACCGGCCAGCGCGATGAAGCCTACGGCCACCGCGACGGACATGTTGAAACCAAGCCACCACATCAACCACAATCCGCCGACGAGGGCGAACGGCAGCGACAGCATTACGATTAGCGTCTCGGTCAGCCGGCGGAAGTTCAAGTAGAGCAGCAGGAAGATGATCAGCAGCGTGACAGGCACCACGATCTTCAGCCGCGCGGTGGCGCGCTCAAGGTATTCGAACTGTCCGCTCCAGACGACATAGTTTCCCGGCGGAAATTGTACGCTGGCGGCCACGGCGGCCTTGGCATCGGCAACGTAGCCGCCGAGATCGCGGTCGCGGATGTCGACGAAGATGTAGACCGCGAGTTGGCCGTTTTCGGTCCGGATGGACGTAGGCCCGCGCGTGAGCTTGATCGCTGCAACCTCGCCCAGCGGGACAGTCCCCCCATTCGGCATCGCGACGAGAACATCCCGGGCGATGGATTGCGGGTCGCTACGCAGGTCGCGTGGGTATCGCAGGTTGACGCCGTAACGCTCGCGGCCTTCCACGGTGGTGGTGATCGTCTCTCCGCCGAGTGCCGAAGAGACCGTGTCCTGCACATCGCTGATCATGAGACCGTAGCGCGCAAGCGCCTCCCGGTCAGGGACGACATCGAGGTAATAGCCGCCGATGACCCGTTCGGCGTAAGCGCTCGACGTGCCGGGAACTGCTTTCACGACGGTTTCGATCTGGCGGGCGAGCTTTTCCATTTCCGTCAGGTCTTTTCCCAACACCTTTATGCCGACCGGTGTCCGGATCCCGGTCGCGAGCATGTCGGTACGGGCCTTGATCGGCATGGTCCAGGCGTTGGAGACACCGGGAAACTGCAAAGCCTTGTCCAGTTCGGCGATGAGGCCGTCGACGGTCAGGCCCGCACGCCATTGCGCCTTGGGTTTGAGATTGACGATCGTCTCGAACATTTCGGTCGGCGCGGGGTCGGTCGCCGTTTCGGCGCGTCCCGCCTTCCCGTAGACCGACTCGACTTCCGGAAAGGTCTTGATGACCTTGTTCTGCGTCTGCAGGATTTCCGCCGCCTTGGTCACCGACAGGCCCGGCAACGTCGTCGGCATGTACATCAGCGTGCCCTCGTTGAGGCTCGGCATAAACTCCGTTCCGAGTTGCCGGGCCGGCCAGAGGCTGATCGCCAAGGCGACAAGCGCCAGAAAGATGGTCAGCGTCTTGGCCCTTAGTACGCCGCGGATCATCGGGCGATAGATCCAGATCAGGAACCGGTTGATGGGATTCTTGTGCTCCGGAATGATCTTGCCGCGAATGAACAGAACCATGAGCGCCGGCACCAGCGTGATCGACAGGATCGCCGCCGCCGCCATCGAGAAGGTCTTGGTGAACGCCAGCGGGCTGAACAGCCGGCCCTCCTGCGATTCCATGGTGAAGATCGGCAGAAAGGATACCGTGATGATCAGCAGGCTGAAGAACAGCGCCGGGCCGACCTCGCTTGCAGCCTCGATGAGGACCTCTAGGCGCGGCTTGTCCGGTGGCGCCCGTTCGAGATGCTTGTGGGCATTCTCGATCATCACGATGGCGCCGTCGATCATGGCACCGATGGCGATGGCGATGCCGCCGAGGCTCATGATGTTCGATCCGATGCCGAGCACCTTCATCGCGGCGAAAGCCATCAGGATGCCGATCGGGAGCATCACGATGGCGACGAGCGCGCTGCGCACGTGCAGCAGGAAGACGATGCAGACGAGCGCGACGACGATGCTTTCCTCGGTAAGCGTCCGCTTCAGCGTTTCGATCGCGTCGTGGATCAGGTTCGAACGGTCGTAGACCGGTATGATCTCGACACCCTTCGGAAGCGCCGAAGCCATCTCCCCCAGGCGCGCCTTCACATTGTCGATGACGTCGAGCGCATTCTGTCCGAAGCGTTGCAGTGCGATTCCGCTGGCGACCTCGCCCTCCCCGTTGAGCTCGGTTATGCCGCGGCGTTCGTCCGGGCCGAGTTCGACCCGTGCGACGTCCTTCAGCAGGACCGGCGTGCCCTTGTCGAGCTTCAGCACGATGTTCGATAGGTCGGAGAGGCTCTTGACATACCCCCTGCCCCGCACGACGAATTCGAACTCGGAAAGCTCGACGGTGCGCCCGCCCACGTCCATGTTGCTGCCGCGGACCGCATCGCGCACCTTCGCAAGCGGTATGTCGAGCGATCTCAACCGGTTCGGATCGACGATGATGTTGTATTGCCTGACGAAGCCGCCGACGCTTGCGACCTCGGCCACGCCTTCCGCTTTGGAAATTCCGTATCGGATGGTCCAGTCCTGGATCGACCGCAGATCGGCCAGCGATTTGTCCTTGGACTGCAGCGCGTACTGATAGACCCAGCCGACGCCCGTCGCATCGGGCCCCAACGTCGGCGTCACGCCGGCGGGCAATTTGCGCGCCGCGGCGTTGAGGTATTCCAGCACACGCGAACGCGCCCAGTAGATGTCAGTGCCGTCTTCGAAAATGATGTAGACGAACGAGACGCCGAAGAATGAAAACCCCCGCACCACTTTCGATTTCGGTACGGTGAGCATGGCCGTCGTCAAGGGATAGGTGACCTGGTCTTCGATGACCTGTGGTGCCTGACCTTTGTATTCGGTGTAAACGATGACCTGGGTGTCGGAGAGATCTGGAATCGCGTCGAGCGCCGAGTGCTGCAGGGCATAGACCCCGGCCGCAATAGCGAAGATAGCGCCGATGAAAACGAGCATCAGGTTCCGGGCCGACCAATCGATGAGCCGCGCGATCATTGTGGTTTCTCTCCGGTGTCGAGGCCCTTGAGCGCCGCCTTGAGATTGCTTTCGGCATCGATCAGGAAGTTCGCGGAAGAGACGACCTTGTCGTTTTCGGCGAGCCCTTCCTTGACCTCGACGAGGCCGCCGCCGCGGCGCCCGATCTTCACCGCCCGCGGTTCGAAACGGCCCTCGCCCTTGTCGAGCAGCACAAGCTGCCGCTCGCCGCTGTCGATCACCGCGCTGCTGGATACGGTTACGACTGGAGTTTCCGTCCCCGTGGCAATTTCGACGTCGGCATACATGTCCGGCCGCAGCACGTCGTCCGGGTTGGGTAATTCGATCCTGATCCGCGCGGTCCGCGTTTCCGGTTTCAGGTGCGGATAGATCACAGTGACTTTTCCCGTGAACGGTCGGTTCGGATAGGCGCGCAAACGCACGGTGGCGGTTTGTCCGAGTTCGATGAGCGCAAGATCGCGTTCGGCGACGTCGACCATCACCCAGACGACATCATGGTCGACGATCCTGAAAAGCACGTCTCCGGGCGCTGCACGCATCCCGTTAACGGCCGTCCGCTCCACGACCTCACCGTCCTGCGGCGCAGGCCAGTTCAGGTAGACCGGGACCTCGCGCGTCCGCTCGATGTCGGCAATAAACCCATCGGGCGCACCGAGGTTTTCGAGGCGGCGGCGCGCCCCTTTCAGGGCCTGCCCGCTGATGCCGGCTTCCGGACGGGCGTTAAGGGCCGAGAGATATTCGGCGGCGGCGCTCGACAGGTTCGGGCCGTAGATGCGCATCAACGGCTGGCCCTTGCGGACGTGCGTGCCGGTCGTGACGTTGTCGACGGTGTCGATGAAGCCCTCGAACCGGAGCGAGACGACGGACACGCGCCGCTCGTCCTGCTGTACCGTAGCCGGTGCGCGGACCATCGTATTCAAGGAGCGGCGCTCCGCGACCTCGGTCTGGACACCTGCCTTCTGCAGCTTGCCCGCGCTCACTTTGACCGATGAGTCGTCGTCTTGTTCGCCCTCATATACGGGGAGATAATCCATCCCCATCGAATCCTTTTTCGGCGTCGGCGACGTGTCCGGAAGGCCCATAGGGTTACGATAGAATTTGATCCGCCCGCGTTCGCCGCCCTTCGCAGTCATGGCTTCCGGAGCGTGCTCCTCGAAGCTCACATCTTCGCTGGCGCGGACCGCCGAATATTCCTTGCCCGACGGCGTCTTCTTCGGCGTCATGGAATAATCGGGCGCGCCGTCCGGATCACGGTAGTAGACGATCGGTCCTGTCGCAGCCGGTTGAGCGGAACTTGGCTTTGCCGCTGCGGGAAGTACGGCGGACAGCCATCCTGGAAGCGGAGCGCTCGAACGTCCGACGGCCAATCCGACCACTCCGGCGGCCAGGATCGCCGTAAAGGCTAACAAAGCACCTACTGGCCGTCTCATAGCGAACCTCCGGCCAGACGTTCCATTTCGGCGTATTTCGTTTGAAGTTCTACCTTGAGCTTCAGCAGGTCGAGCTGGACAGCGCGAAGCCTGCGCTCCGCCTCGAAGACCGAGGAAAGATCGGACGTGCCGGCCTGGAAACCGTTCCGCGCATTGTCGAGGGATGATCGTGCAGGCGGCAATTGGCGCGACGCGTAGATCTGCACGACCTTCCGTAGCGCATCGACGCTGAACCATGCGTCGGCGATCTGTCCGTCGACCCGCAGCCGCAGCGCCTCGCTGCGGGCTTGCGCGGCGCCGAGACGCGCGCCCGCCGCCCGCTGTTCGGCGTCCTTGACTTCATAGTGCAGCGGCAGCTTGACGCCGAGCATGAACTCGCCGGTATCCTCGGTCCCGGGCCGCTGCACGTATTTCGCGCCGAGCGTGACGTCGGGATAGTAGTTGAGGTCGGTAAGGGATTTGGTCTGGGCCGCGGAATTGCTCTGGGCTCCGGCCAGCGCCAGCATCGGGTTAGCAGAGCGCGCGAGTGCCTGAACCTGCGCGAGGCTGATTGCCTTGATTGCTCGAAAGCCGGTCGGCGGAGCCAAGGGCGCCAGGGACGGACGGCCGATCAGGGCATTCAGCCTGGCCGCCGCTGCCTTCTGTTCGCCTTGTCGGCGGACGACGTCGCCGTCGGCGGTAGCCGCTTCGATCTCGGCCTTGATGACGTCCTGCCGGTCGACCGATGTCGTGCCGTATCGCGAACGCAACAATCCGAGCGTCTCGTCGTACCGCCGCTTGATTTCGGTGGCGACCCCAACGGCTTCATACGCCGCATTGTATTCGCCATGTGCTGTAATGACCTGCGCGATGAGTTCGGTCACGGTGGCACGGCCTTGGAATTTTGCGGCATCGGCGTCGGCCGTGGCGACGTTGCGCTCGAGGCCGTATTTGCCCCAAAGCTTGAGCTCCTGGTCGATGCCTATGCGGCGCTGTCCCACGCCCTGCCGGTTGACGTCCCAAGCCTCGAGAATGAGGGTCGGGTCAGCCAATACGCCCGCCGTCCCGATCTTGTGAACCGCTGCATCGAACTCGAGCGCGGCCGCCGCCACCGTCGGGTTGAGGCGTTTGGCAACCGCCACGACGCTTTCCGCGGTAGCTCCGGGCAAAGTCTGCTCGGCTGCCAAGGCCGGGGACAACCACAGCAATGCTGCGGTTGCTCGGATTGCGGCGAAGCCAGTGATTCCGGCTGAGCGGATCACGGCGTGGCCTTGATGACGAGCTTGCTTTCAACCGTCCCGGTTTCGCCTTGAACCTTGGCGCCGAGGGACAATTGCCAGCCACCTTCCATAGTTATGGCGGCCTTGAACTTATAGACGCCCGGCTCCGTGCTCGGCATCGCCTCGATCGACGTTTTCATCGTGTCCATGCCGTCCGGAGCCATGTCCAATCTCTTTGCGAAGATCACCGCATCGGGAACCGGCTTGCCGTCGGGCTTGTGGATCAGGCGGACCGAGATGGTTGCGTCCCCCTTCTTGACTGTCTTGTCGACCAGTTGGAATTCGTAGTCCTTGATGTCGGCGCGCGCGAGCGTGGCCGAACCTGCCAAGGAAGCGGCGATCAACGCCGCCCGGAGGGCGGGCGCGAAGGCATACTTCTTCATTTTACAAATCCTCGATGACCCGATGCGCCGCGAACGGCGGCGTGCGTTAACTGCGCGGCCCTGAGACCGCGCAGCAGCAGACGGCGTGGAGACGCCGATCAGATCGCGATTCGAGGGGGATGATCCGGAGGGGAACCGATGAGGCCGTCCGCAATCAAGTCGTCGAGAGGGAAAAGCAGTCGGCTGGTTTGAAAGGAAACTTGGACACCGTCCGTTGGGGATGGTTCGGCCTGCGCGATGGTCAGCATGCACATCGCGACAAGCGGACAATCCCGGCAGTTATTGCTTTTTTGGCCGTCCGGACAGCAAGGCATAGCGTCCGACATCGCGGCCATATCGGTCATCTCAGCGGCAGCCAGACGCTTTGCCGCCGCCGGCGTGACCAGCGGCGCAAAGACGAGCCCTACGATCACGAAGATCGCAAGCATACGACCGATGAGTCGGCGAAGATTCATTGCCTACCATCCCACGGGATAGGGAACTTGGGAAGGACTATCCCTTCACATCTTCGCCAGAGGCGTTTCCAGGCCAAATGAGAGTTATCGGTTAACCAAGAAGCGCTTCAACTCGCGATTTCGGAGCCGATAAACTGCATGAATGACCGCCGGCCGGTGGCCCCGAAAAGGACCACGTCGTACTTCCGGGGGGGGGGCCGCCCTCCATTCCCGGCGATCCCGCCGGCATGCCTGGAACCGCAAGTCCGATGGCGGTTGGCCGTTTCTCCAACAATTGTCGCAAGGCGAAAGCGGGTACATGGCCTTCGATGACGTACCCCCCGATTTCCGCAGTGTGGCACGCTGCAAGGTCGCCCGGCACGCCGAGGCGCTTCCGGACTGCCGGAAGCTGCGCCGTCTCCTGGACAGTGACGGTGAATCCAGCGTCCTTGAGGTGTTGCACCCAACCCGTGCAGCATCCGCAATTCGGATCCTTGTGAACGAGGATGGCTGGCGTCTGCGCCGAGGCGGGATACCCCCGCGCAACCAATCCCGCTGCGAAGATCGCGAGCGCACTTCGCCGAGTCACTGTGCTTAATTTGTACATCTTCTGGACATCCCCTGACGTTCAGCAAGGATCATATCTAGGTCTTCGCGACCGCGGGCCCAAATCCGCGTGATCAGCGTCCCTTTCGCCCTCGGAAACAATCTGCCGGCCATCGGCCTCATGCCGCGAGCAGCTTGCTTTATTTGAGGCTGGCGGTGACCCTCTGCAAAGGATGGCCATTAACCAGTTGTTAACCATCGCAGATGCAAAAGACCATATTGCAGCAGGGAGATTCTTCATGAACGGTCTCGAAGTGATGAGCGCTGCGCACGATGCCATCATCACGGTTGTCGTGATTTCGGCACCCTTGTTGATCGTCGGTACCGTCGTTGGCGTCGCCGTCTCGCTGTTCCAGGCCCTTACGCAAATCCAAGAGCAGACGCTCATTCAAACCCCCAAGATCCTTGCGACATTCGTTACTTTTCTGATCGCGTTGCCCTTCATGGCTGAGACTTCGCATAACCAATTTTTGCGGATGGTCGCGCAAATCAGCATGCCCACCAATTGACTCTTTTGCGCGTGGCCATCCGAGCCGGTCTATGAGCATTCGTTTTCCTGGTGGCTCGGCAAGCTGCGTCTTCGAACGATGTAAGCCGCAAAGCATTCTTTCGCTGCCCTCGTCATCTGGTTGCGTTTGCTCCTCGCGCGCGGCGCAAGCCCCGTAGTGTCCGAACACTCCAGAGGCGCTGGGATTCGGAAATCTGCTACACTCGGTCCAACTGAACCGGCTGATTCGGCGATCGCATGGGCGAGACCACGATTATTCATCTGTCGAGACTGATCGCGCTGGAACGCAGGCTCGACAACGTTGCCAACAACGTCGCCAACGCTGACACGACCGGCTTTCGTGCGCGCCAGCTTTCCTTTCAGGAATATCTCTCGCCGGCGAAGGAGGGCGAAGCCGACGGAAAAAGGGAGCGCCCGGTCTCGTTGGTGAATGCCGGATTCCAGTATCCGGACGTCTCCGGGGGCGCCATTCAACTCACCGGAAATCCTCTCGACGTAGCCATCGTCGGAGACGGCTATTTTGCCGTCCAGACGCCGCAGGGAGAGCGCTACACGCGGGCCGGCGCGCTTACCACCGATGCCACCGGACGCTTGGTCACTATGGAAGGCCAGCCGATCCTTTCCCGGACTGGTCCGATCACGATCGCACCCGAAGAGCGCTCATTGACGATCGCCGCCGACGGCACCATCAGTTCCCGGCAACGGATTCTCGGCAGCCTTCGCCTCGTTCGGTTCGACGGCCCTCTTCAAGCGGTGGGGTCTAACCTATTTCAGAGCCAGACTCCTGCCCTCGATATTCCGACGGGGTCCGTGAAACTGTCGGTCGGCGCTTTGGAGAAATCCAATGTCCAGAACGTCCAGGAGATGAGCCGATTGAGCGAGGTGACCAGGTCCTACGAACAGGTAGGTGGGCTCCTCAAGAATTCGCAGAGCGTCGACGATCTGAACAAGCTAGGAACCGTCCCCGACTGAATCGTCCGCGATATCAGGTTTCTGGATCTCCGGTGAGAAGCGCGATGGCCTCCTGAAGCAAAAGCGAGGGCGGTTGTGTCCGGACCGTTGTCAGCGCGGCTGACGAAGTTCGCCGGCGAGCCAACCCACGGCGTCGGTCTTCATCCTCTTGCGCGCCGTCTCGTCGACGAGATCGACGATTACCGACGGGAACGCGCAACCGGGCCGAAACCGAAATAGTCTTTGTTCGGGGGCGTCTCTAGCGGCCCCTGTTGCTCCCTCCCGAGGGCTGTGGGCCCCAGGAGCCCCCGGTTTCGCAAAGCGTCCGGGATTTGCCGGGCGCACCCTCGCCTGCATCGGAAAGCCTCCCACCGAGGTCGCGGCGGGCCCACAGGCGTATCGGTCGCGCCTTTGCCCGAGTTAGTCGGGTGCAGTGACGTCGTCGCGGGCCGCGGGCTGGCCGCTTAAGGTCGGATCGAAGCGCGCGCGTCCGAATCCCGCCGGCATTGCCAAGGACAGAGTGTCGTAGCTTGCGGTCGGCAAGAGTCAGCAGCCTGAAACATTGCCGGTGGCGTCTTGCGCGGTCGACATGATCGGCCTGATCAGCCGAGCAATCGCCAGGATTCCCTTGATGCCGTTTCCAAAGCGGGCAATGGCGTCGCGGTGGTCCCGCAACTCGCTGTATGGCAGATAACGAAGGTTGAGTTCGGCGACCCGTGAGAACGCCGGCCTGGCAAACTGCGCTCTAACTTCGCCCTCGCGGTCGTCCGGAGCCACGAGGAAGAAGTTGCGCGCTGCGGCACCATCGATGCCCAGCGCAAGGTCGAGCATCCGGACGATGCCGGAATAGATGCTGGTGGTGTGTTCGACTTCGAACGCGGCAGCCACATCGCCGCCTTGTTCGATCCAGAGCACGTGGATGAGACGAATAGCGTCCGCAGCGCCGGCCTCGGCCAAGGCCGCGGGCAAGCGGTCGAGACAGCCGTTCGCCAGCCGCCCGTCCTTGTAGGACCGCGCTCCGTCGTTCGAGGCTATCCACACCTGGAATCCAAGGGCTAAACCCAGGTCCCGCAGCCACCCTTGGATCTCGGTATGGGTATGGTCCGCCTCACGGGCTGCTGCCACCGCTTTCGAAGACGCTGCGGATTCCGCGCGGACCTGATCGAGATCGGACCTCCAGCGATCGAGGGAGCCGTCTTCTTGACGTTCCGGAAGCGGATAGCGTCCGGTGCCGACCTCGAACAGGAACGCCGCCGCGGCTCCGAGATCGTTGGAAAGCAAATTCCGATACTGCGAGTTCAGCGCCAGGACTCCTCGGCGCATGGCGAGATACTGCTCCCAACGGCCCAATTTCACGTCCGCTCCCGTCAGGGCATTGTATCCTCTCACGATGGCGGTGTTGAACGGCGGCGCGATCGTCGGATGCAGGAAATACAGCAGATTTGCGGCTGCGGGACCGAGCCCCTTGATGGTCGCCCGGTCGAGCTTCTGGATCGCTTCGATCACGTGTTCCTCGGTATTGCAGCAAAGACAGGTATCGAGGAAATTCCCGAAGGCCACCTGGTTAGGCCGATTTTCGTAGATGTCCGGGATACGGAGCTTCGGTTTCCACATGAATGCATGGTCGGCGCCCTTGAAGACCTGCCGCTGCTCGGCGATCGAATCCAGCACCGTTTCGAGCGATGAGCCGCGATAGGCGTTTCCGAACGTGTCAGCCTTGATCTCGGCCATCACCTCCTGAAGTCCGCGCCTGATAGATCGGAAATTTTTTATCCGCGCGTCCCACAGAAACCACGTCCGGTACGTCCCCGCCTCGTCATTCCTCCAATGCCGTATAAGATCTCCGACCCAAGCCTGCTCCATTCGCTAAACCACCCGTTCTAACTTCGGCGGCAGGCCATTCGGCCTCGCGCCCGGTACCCGAACTCTCGTTCAAGCTCAACCAATATACCGGACTTATCCCTTTCCGCACAGCTAAGACGACACTTCGGGCTTGTCCTTCCGGTCTACAAACCGGACGCCGATCCGCTTCTCCTTCCGCCAGACCACCCGGCATCGGCGGCCGCCGCCTTCGAGCTCAAGAACAACGGAATCTGGAATTCCGATCGGCGACGCCACCTCGAGCGAGGCACCACTGTCCGAAAGGTTCCGGACGGTACAGCTAATGGCCCCTCCCCCGAAGGAAATCGTCGCGGCCTTCAGGACTTTGTGACGCGGCGCAGACCTGTTGTCGTCTTCCATCCACATCCTCCACCTGTCTTCGGCCGACGATAGGCCGCTGTCGGCTCAGTGTTTGTGTTCACCCTTTTGCTCGGTTGGCATCGACATCCCGGCCCCGGGCTTCTTGCCATTGTTTTCCGGCTTCTTGCCGTCCCCCTTGTCCATGGAACTCCATCTCTTCGTCCGGAGGCGCCCTCGCGACCATGTCCTTGTAGTGCTCGGCAGATAGGCCGGGCAGCTTGGTGACGAATGCGACGATGCTCCAGATGGTCGCATCGTCATGTCCGAGACCCCACGCCGGCATGCCGCTCATTTTCAATCCATGTTTCGTGACCCAGAAAACGGTCTTGGGATCGAAACGCTGTTCGGAAAGATTGGGCGGCTTCGGGTAGAGGCCGGGCCGAATTTCCGAATCCGATTGCTCGGGCGCAAGGTGGCAATTCACGCACATCGCCGCATACTGTCCCGCTCCCTTCAAAACGAGTTGCTCGTCCTGAAGGTCGGGTAGCTCGATCCGGCCGGCGCGTACCGCGATGGAGCGGTTGCGAACGGTCTCCATTACCCTTCGGGTGATTTCCCAATGCGGCGTGTCCGCGCCGACATCGTAGAAGCCGTAGCCCACGTAGAATAGAATTCCGCCAAATAGAGCCACCGCAGCGAGGACCGCAACACCCAACCGTCTCGTCATTTAGCATCCACCTTTTGGTCTGTTGAAGGTTCTCGCCGACGAACGTCAAGTACGGCGGTTCGTTTTGCGGATGACGGCGGCCGGTCCAGCGAACGCGACCAGTTCCGGTAGAAAGCGACGCACGTCATGAGCGCCAAGCCGCCCGCGCTGACCGCGACTTGAGCGGCCAACCCATCCGAATACATTTCAAGGATGAAGTGGCCGACGAACGACAGAAAGATACCGACGCAGAACACTTCGAGGGACCGCTGGCCGCAGACGATCAACGGCTGCAGCGCCGCGGATCGCAGCCCGCTCCAATCGGACGGAACCAGACGAACCACGATGACGGCCACCGCAAGGAAGTGCAGCACCCGGTAAGGCGCGAGGTTCGTCTTGTCGTTCGGGACGAACCATTCGAGCATGCCGGTCGGCAGAAACGCTGTCGTCTCGAAACGGTCAGCGAGCGTCACGACAGCGGCAAAGACGACGAAAGCGATGCTCGCTGCAAGGACGGCACGGGACCGCGCCAGTACCTGCATACGCGCGCGACCGCCCAGGGCCGCCCACGCACCCAGCGTGAACAGAAGCTGCCAGGTGAACGGATTGAAGTACCAGTCGCCGGAAGGATATGCCGAGAAATTCCAACCGAATAGACGTGCAGACAGGTAGACCGAGATCGAAGCCGCCAACGCCGCATTCGGCCACCGCATCATGACGATCAGCAGCGGCGGGAAACCGGCCATCAGAACGATGTAGAGAGGAAGGACATCCAGGTTCAGCGGCTTGAACTTCAGCATCAACCCTTGCGTAAGCGTGGCGACCGGCTGCTCGATGAGGCCGGCGACATTGAATTCGTCGAGAAGGTGCGAATGCCCGTAGCGCTGTGCCACGTAGCCGATCGCCGCGGCGTAGAAGACGAACAGCAGGACGTGGGCGACGTATAGCTGCCAAACGCGCCGCATCAGCAGAGCCGTTCCGGCGAGCATTCCTTGTGCGGATATCCTTCGAGCGTACACGAACGCCGCCGTGTACCCGGAGATGAAGACGAAGATGTCGGCGGCGTCGCTGAAACCGTAGTTTCTCGTCGTCAGCCAAGCGATCGAGTTGTTGGGGATATGGTCGAGAAATATCGCCCAGTTTGCCAGACCGCGAAACAGGTCGAGACGCAGATCCCGCCCTCGCGGCGAAACGGCCTTGGAAGCTGGCATCGAACTCTTGATATTGTCCGACGATGCTGGCTCCGACGAAGCCACTGTCGTCGACGGTTCGTCAGGCCGCGATATTCTGACCGGCTGCAAAGACGGCATCGATTAGCCTGCCATCGCCCGGCAACTTTCGGCACAACGCGTACATGCCGTCACGCAGTCGTCCATCCCGCCGACGCGCTCGCAGTCCTTGGCGCATTCGGTGCAGATCTCGGCGCACTCCTCGCAGACGTGCGCATGGTGAGGCGAATTGAGAAGCATGAAGTGCGCCGCAGTTCGGCATATCTCGGCACACGCCATCATCAGTCTGATGTGCTTCGGTTCGACGTGCTTCCCGCCGGACTCCAGGCAGTGGGTCATCGCCGTCCCGAGACACATCTGGTAGCAGCGCAGGCATTCGTCGATGCACGCCTGCATCTCCTTGCTCGTCTTCATCTCATTCTCTCCTTTGTTTTCCGTTGGCCTACTGGACGTTGAGGACAAGCATCAGGCCGCCGCCGCCGTGCTGCTCAACGTTGTTGTTGGCTGTGTGATGCGGGATGTGGCAGTGCACCAGCCATTTGCCCGACTTTCGTGCCGTCCAGACCACGTCGTAGCGCTGCCCGGGACCGACGTTGACTGTGTCCGCCTGGTATCGCGCGCTTTCCTTGAGGTTCACCCCGTCCACGGCTACGACTTCGAACGGTCCGCCGTGCACATGCATGGGATGCACGAAGTTGTTGTTCGTCCCGATGAAGCGAAGTTTGATGGTCTGTCCGACCTTCATGGCGACCGTGTCGGTCGAGGGGTATGCCTTGCCGTTGATCGTGAAGTAGTTCGGAAGCGCCCCTTCCATCAGCATCGCCGGATAGGTCAGCCATTCGCGCTTCAGCCACTCCTGTAGCTGGATCGCGTAATCGAGGTCGGCCTTCACCTCGGCCGAGGGGTCCTTCGGCGCGATCAGCAGCGCCCCGTAGAGCCCGAGCGCCTGCTGGCGGTCCGGATGATCGTGGCTGTGGTAGAAGTACGTGCCGCTCTGGCCCACGTCGAATTCGTAGGTGTAGGAGCCGCCCGGCGGCACCGGGTCTTGGGTGACGTTGGCCGGCCCGTCCATCTCATTCGGGACGATCAGTCCGTGCCAATGAACCGTGGTGCTTTCTGGAAGCGCATTACGGAAGTTGATGCGGACATGATCCCCCTCCGTCACCTGCAGCCGCGGTCCCGGGACCTGACGATTGTACGCGTAGGCCTCGACCGCCACGTCCGGAAGGATGTTCCATCGGATGATCTCGGCCTTGATGTCGAAGACCTTGACCCCGTTCTCGATGCGCGGCGCAAGGACCTTGTCGCCCCTCGCGTCGGGCGCCGCCACGTAAGCGACTTGACGCGGCTTCACGGCGGCCATGTCCTTCATAGCCTCGCCGGGCAGATCGAAGGTGTTGATCATCCCCGGCGGCATGATGGAGCCGTCGACGTCGCGGGCGCTGAGACCGAGGTTGACGGAAAACCCCGGTATCACCATTCCGGAGATCAGAAGGAACGACGTCACGCCGGCGAGCGCCGCCAACTGTGGAGTCGTCGCGTCGCCGCCCATCTGATGGCCCCCGCCAGGGGACGCTTCGCGGTCGCCCGACTTTTTTGCTTTCTGTTGTCCCCCATGTCCCTCCATGTGGCTCATCTGCTCATCCGACATTTGACCCGTCTCGGACTTCATTCCGGACATGTCGCGTTGTTGGCCGGCTGCCTCCGGCCGTTCGGTCATCAGGCCGTGCTTGACCTTCTTCTTCACCATCCAGACGTTGAACGGATAGGCCGTCGTGAATCCGACCATGACACCGAGAGACATCACGCCCCAGAAGACGAATTCGAGCGGATCCATGGCGCGCATGTCGCGGCCCATCATCAGCAGGCTCATCGTCGGCGCCATTCCCGCCATCATCGCGTTCATGCTGATGAATTCCGGCATGAAGCTCTTGCGGACATTTTCCCAATAGGTGCCGCCCATCATCTTCTTCATGAAGAGGGACTGGAAAATGAACAGACCGAACGAGAAACCGGCAATGTATTCGACGATAAGGTCGATCCACATCGGGAGGCCCAGCAGTGCCGTCACGGTCGCCGCCAGAATGATGCCGGTGGCATCCCCCGCAACGCAGTGAATAGTGCTCCCGACGCCCTGCTTCCAGAGGGGCGATGTGAAGTGCTCATGCTCCCCTGGACGGGGCTCCTTGTCCGCGAGCACGTAGAGCAGCAATCCGAACGGGCCCATGTAGAGGGTGACCAGGATGAAACCCCACTTCATCACCGTCGGCTCGGGATTGCCGTTGAACTGGTCGAACGCGACGTAGGCCGTAGAGCCCGCCGCGAGGACGAACCATGCGATCAGAAAATAATCGTAGGGAAGTGCGATCATGGAGTCCTCGCGGTCAGGTGTTCAGGCTGTTCAGCCGCCGTGCTTGCCGATCCAGTCCTTGAGCATGGTCTGCTCTTTGGTCTGATCCTTGACCGTCTTCTCGGCCATTTCGCGGATCATCGGGTCTTTAGTCTCCTTCAGCACCGTCTGCGACATCTCGATCGCGCCCTGATGGTGAGCGACCATCATCTTCGCCCACGCCTTCGTAGGGTCGGGATCCATTCCCTTCTTCATGTCGGCATTCATTTTTTCCATGGACTTTGTGTAGGCCGGACCGGCGTCGTCGGCGTACGAAGGCATCGATAGCGCAAACAGCACCGCGACAGACGCGGCCGAAATCTTCAGGATGTTTCGTGACATCTCATTCTCCATTGTTTGAAAACACATTCGCAAACGGCCGGCACAAATTGTTGTTCCGCGGATGTGGCGACGACATTTCCGGCTTTGGCGACGAGCGTTTGCACAAGCGCGAGCACGCGTTGTCGACAGGACCTCGCCGGACTGAGCATCTTCCATAAGAGTGAATTCATGGCCGACGTGCGCGGCAGACCTCCTGCAATTTCAGGCAACGGCATGTCGCCGCGGCGGGCGGAAAAGCACTTTCCGGACAGCCTGGGTATTTGCTAAGCCTGTCGTGCTGCGGCGGCGATGCGAGCTGGGTCGAACCGATCATCGGTACCTCCACGTCGCAGCGAGCAGTCGCTCTTCCCACAATGCGCTGGAGGTAGCGAAGACATTGTAGCCGACCCACGGATGCCTCTTGATCGAATCCAGCCGCTTGATTCCGTCGAGACGGTTGAACCGGCACGCCCTGGGATCGAACACAAATACTCTGAGCGACATCTCTTCGAGGAGGTGACGCGTGATGCCATGCGTCGTGTCGGATCCGTGCTCCTCACAGATGACCACGCAATCGCGGTGCATCAGCCGTTCCGCGCCGGTCAGCGCTTCGATTTCCACGCCTTCCACATCGAGCTTGACCACCACCGGAAGCGATGCATCGACGAGCCCGCCCGCAACCAGGCTGTCCAGCGAAACGACAGTTACGGCGTCCGGCTCGTTTTCGGTCAGCCTGAGGGTCTCCAAGGCTTCATGCCTTGCGCCCGTGATCCTCACAAAACCGGCCGCCTGTCCACCGACCGCGGCGTTGAGCCATCGGAAACGGTCGCCGTTCAGGAGCGCGTTCGCGCCAAGCCGTTTCGCGTTTTCCGGAGACGCTTCGATGGCGAGCGTGGGCTGCCTGCCGAAAGGCCGGCTGGACGCCAGCACGGACCAGTAACCGAAGTTCGCCCCGCAGTCGACGAAGGAGTACCTGAGGTCTGCCGCGCACCTTAAGAAGGCTTCGATCTCCTCTTCATAATCGTATCTCGGATTAAGCATTCTGCTCCAGTATCCGTCGCAGAACGGGATGGCGAAGTCGGCATCCTCGTTCAACCGGACGATGATGTCGCGATCGGCAACGACAGTCGCGACCGCCTTGCAACCGTGCCTGTAGCCGCGATGTCCGTAAGGTCGCGTGATGACGGATCCGGCCTGAAGGGCCAGCACCGCAACGCGGTCGATCACGCCGGCGCCGCTCAGCCTTCCGCTCTTGCGATCGAAAGCGAGCGGTCGTTCGGACGCAACTCCGTCAGCCTGGCGCAACGATGCCTCCATCCATTCCCTCCAAGGTCCGCTTCTCGACCCGGTGCCGCCGGCTCACGCAGCGCGGCGGCACCGGCCGTTCCGGGGTTACTTGCCCTTCTGCATCTTCGTGATCGTGATGCCGGCGGTCGCCCGTTCGGCTTCGAACTGGACCTTGTCGCCGACCTTGACCTGCTTGAGCATCCCCGGGTCCTGCACCCGGAAGACCATGGTCATGCCGTCTTCGTCCATATCGAGATTCTTGATGGGGCCGTGCTTCAACGTGATCTTGCCGGCGGTCTCGTCGATCTTCTTCACCTCGCCGTTGACCATGGCGTTCTGGGCGAACGCCGCGGTCGAAATTGTTGCCAAAACGACGGCGAAAACTGCTGCTGCAAGTTTGTTCTTCATGATGTTTTCCTTGGTTTTGTCGGGATCACTTGACGACGATCGTACCGACCATGCCGGCTTCGCGATGACCCGGGATCAGGCACGAATATTCGAACTCTCCGGGCTTGCTGAACTTCCAGACGATCTCGTCGGTCTTCTTGGGGGCAAGCCGCTTGCCGTTCGGGTCGTCGTGCTCCATGTCGGGGTTCTTCTTCATGGCCTCCGCATGCTTGAGATTTTCGGCGGTCGTCGCCAGGATGAATTCATGGTCGAGTTCACCGTTGTTGCGGAGCATGAACTTGACCTGCTCGCCCGTCTTGATCTCCAGTTTTGCGGGCATGAACATCATCTTCCCGTCCATCTCGCCCATGGTCACCTGAACGATCCGGGCGGGCTTCTTGGCATCGCCGGGCTCGCCCGCGGAGAACGTCTCGTCGTGGCTGTGGCTATGTCCGGCCGGACCCTCGCCCGCCCAAACGGCGGTACCGCCTGCCAGCAGTAAACCCGCGATTGCCGAAGCGACGGCTTGATTGATGGTCTTCATTAGTCTTCTCCTGTCTGATGTTGAGTTCGAAAAGGCGTCCGGATCACATGCCCTTCATGCCTTTCATTCCTTTCATGCCCTTCATTTGCGTCGTCCCGCCTTCCTCCTTGCCGCCGTTCTGGCGGGGAGCCGCTGAGGCGGGCGCATCGACTTCGTATGCGACCGTGCCTTGCGGATTTTTGTAGGGACCCGGGTCCTTGTAATCGTCGCGGGCCATTCCTTCCCGGATCTTCATGACGGAGAACATGCCGCCCATTTCGATGGGGCCGAACTGGCCGGAGCCCGACATCATCATGAGCGTGTTGTCCGGCATCGGCATCTCCATCTCGCCCATGGCCATTCCTGTCGAACCCATCACCATCGCGTCCGGAGCAAGCTTGCCGACAGCCTTGGCGAGATCCTTCTTCGACACACCGATCATGTTGCGCATGTCGTGCCCCATCGAGTTCATGGTGTGGTGCGACTTGTGGCAGTGGAACGCCCAGTCGCCGGGATTGTCAGCGAGCACGTCGAAGGCGCGGACCGCTCCGACGGGAACGTCGGTCGTCGTCTCCGGCAACTGCGCGCTTTCTGGCACCCAGCCTCCGTCTGTGCAGGTCACCGCGAAGCTGTGCCCGTGGAGATGGATCGGATGGTTGGTCATCGTGAGATTTCCGATGCGCACGCGCACCTTGTCCCCGAGGCGGACGGGCAGCGGATCGATGCCGGGAAACACGCGGCTGTTCCAAGTCCACATGTTGAAGTCGGTCATCTCGTTGACCTTCGGCAGATAGGTGCCGGGATCGATGAGATACGTGCTCATGATGAAGACGAAGTCGCGGTCGACCGGCCGGAAGGTCTGGTCCCGGGGGTGGACAATGAACATGCCCATCATGCCCATCGCCATCTGCACCATCTCGTCCGAGTGCGGGTGGTACATGAACGTCCCGCTCGTCTTGATCTGGAATTCGTAGACGAAGGTCTTGCCGGGTTTGATGTGAGGCTGGTTGAGGCCGCCCACCCCGTCCATGCCGTTCGGTACGATCATGCCGTGCCAGTGCACGGTGGTATGCTCGGGCAGCTTGTTGGTGACGAAGATCCGGACCTTGTCGCCTTCGACCGCCTCGATGGTCGGACCGGGCGATTGCCCGTTGTATCCCCACAAGTAGGCCTTCATGCCCTCAGCGAACTCGCGCACGACCGGTTCGGCGACGAGATGGAATTCCTTCCAGTCCCCGTTCATCCGCCACGGCAGCGACCATCCGTTCAACGTCACGACCGGCCGATAGTCCGGACCGGACGTCGGATGCAGCGGCGGCTGCATTACCGCCTTTTCCATGGAGGGCGCTTCCGGAATGTTGGCCGCCTGCACCCGGCCGCTCACTGCGCTCGCGCTTATCAGCGCGGCCGTTCCGATGAATCCTCTACGCGATAGCATGATTGTCTCCTTAATGGCCGCCGCCCCCGCCGGCCTGGGCGGTGGTGGTCTGACGGGGTTGGTTCTGGGACTCTCCGGAGCCGCCGCCGTTGACGACCGTCTGAAGGTCGGACTGGGCGAACCAGAAGTCTCGCTTGGCCTCGATTCCGGCGCGCAGCGATGCGATGCGCTGGCGCGCCTCGGTCAGCAGCGCGAAAACGTCGATCTGCATGCTCGAGAAGCGTAGCTGCATCTCTTCGGTGATGATCTTGCGCAGCGGCAGCACTTCACGCTGGTACTGGCCGGCGATTTCGTAGGTCGACCTGTAGACGCGGTAGGCGTCCCTTGCCTCAGAACGTACGTTGATCGCCTTTTCGGTCAGGCGGTTGAACGACTTATTGTAGGTCTCGGCAGCCTGCCGGACCCGCACCTCGCCGCCGTCGAAGATCGGAATCTGGAACTGGATGTCGAAGCCGCGTTCGCGGAAGGGCGCACTTTCGGGATCGCGCGTCTTGCGGTCGATCCCCGCCACATCGAGGAGCGTCACGAACCGGCTCGCTTCCGTTAGATTGAGAGATTTCGCGAGGGCGTCGAGTTCGATCCGCGCGATCTGCAGGTCGATGCGGTGGCTGACCGCATCGACCTCGATCAACGGGAGCGCCGAGGGATGCCGGGGCAACGCCGGCAACGTGCCGGGAATCCGGAAGGCCAGGTCGCTTCCCCAAAGCCCCATCAGACGCGCGAGGCGTTCCCGCGAGCTCGCCGCCTCCTGGCGTATCGATCCGAGTTCGGCCGTGGTCTCGGCATAGAACACCTGCTCGCGCGCCTGGTCGAGCTTGTTGAGCGATCCGGTCTGGCCGAGTTTGAGGGCTAGTTGGGCCGTGGATTCCGCGGTGGATTTGGCGTCCGCGAGAAGTCCGATGAGTTCGTTGGCGGCGACCGCGCGGTAATAGGACCGTCTGACTTCCGCGGCGAGCCGCAGCGTCTCGAGGGCGGCCCGCAACTGCGCCTGCCGGAAACGTTGACGTGCGATTTCCGAGCGGAACGGCAGGGTGGCGAGCGCCAGAATGTCGCCGACGACCTGCCGTTCGATCTCGACGGCTCCGTTGCCCGATATTCGCGAAATCGAGAACGTGGGATTGGGCGGCAGGCTCTCCTGGACGAGGTCCGCTTCCGCCAGCGCCAGTTCGTTGTAGGCCGCCTGAAGGCCCCGGTTGCTGAGGAGCGCGACCTGGACCGCGGTTTCGACGTTCAGGGTCCGGCGCAGCAGCCGCTTGACCGCATCGTTCGCGACCACGACATCGTCGGCGGTCCGGATCGAGATCACGTCCTTCTTGATGGTGCCGCCGGCGATGTCGGCCACCGCCGTCATGCCGCCGTCCGGAGAGAACGTTGCGCAACCCGAGAGCAGCAGCGCGGCTGACAGCGACGATAACGCCGTTCTGGCCCCGGTGGCGCCCGTCGCGCGTCGCAGTCGGATGAAAAGTGTTTCTGTCATGGCGTCCTCCTACTGCTCGGATTTGGGCGTGGGAGTTACGCGCTGGTTCTGTTCTTTCCAGCCGGATGGCGCGGTCGGCCGCATGCTTGTGTAGGGCGCGATGCCGGAGCGGTAGCTGACGCCGGCGACCGGCACGTTCGGGTCGGCCGGATCCGCACCGACGAGCGGAACGGTCGGAATGCATCCCCCGAGCGACCACGTCGCGGCGGTCATCCCCACGATTGCCCGAAATCTATTGCCTAATATCCTCTTCACCACCGACCGGACGGCGGCGAGAATCGCCCCAAGCTGCGCAAACATTATCTTTTCCTGAACTGACGATGGACCACAGGCGCGCGAGCCCTCGACAGGCACGGCACCGCGTAGCTTCGATCAGGTCAGGAAATGGGGGGGCGATAGTGCCGGGGGGGAGCCTTGTCGGCGACGTTCAGGTAACCTTCGACTTCGCAAAGCGCCGTCGGAGCGGAAGGCGTCACGATGTCGACGACCTTCGCCGGAAGAGCGGTCACGCACATCAGCCCGCAGCACTCCCCGCCGGATTTATGCGGAGCTTTTTCGGGAGCCGACTTCGAATCCGATGCCACCGACATCGAATGGTCACCGCCGCCGGAATGTGCCGGCGCAGCGGCATGATCATGGATCTGGCCGTCGTCGTGCAAATGTTGCGGCTCGGAATGGACATGAACCATTCCGGGAACGTGGTTCTCGTCCGTCAGGCACGGCGCGGGCGCGTGGACGCCGGGCAGCGCGTAGGAGATCGTCGGCGCCAGTACGCAAAGCAGATAGGCTAGGGCTACCAGCCACCCTGCCCTTGTTCGCTTCGTTCTGGTCAACCGGACGACCATGCAGACATCAACGCCTTTTCGCACCAACACTCGGGAGCATAGCGGCGAAGATCGCGGCCGCCAAGATGGAACTTTTGGTGTCGCTCATCGGTCAGCCCGGCCGATGACCGCCATTAATTCGGCGATCTTCTTCCTCTGGTCTGTTTTGTCGCCGCTCGCGATGGCGTGTTCGACGCAGTGGGAGACGTGGTCCCTCAGGACTTCCTCCTCGACCCGTCGCAGCGCGGCACGGACCGCCGAAATCTGCGTGACGATATCGATGCAGTAGCGCTCCTCGTCCACCATTTTGGAGAGGCCGCGCACCTGGCCCTCGATCCGGCCGAGGCGTTTCTGACAGGATACCTTGATGTCTTTCCGCATGGGTCTTATATACCCCTACACGGTATGGGTTGCAAGTAGGCAAGGAGCTCGAAATGGCCAGCGAACAGAAGGCGATGTCCCGAGGCGGATGCGGATGCTCGTCAAAGGCGGTCGCCGCCGGTCCTGAAACGCCGGTCAAGAAGAGCGGGTGCTGCGGGGGCGGAGACGCGCACGACCATAATCATCACGCTGCGGGCAGAGCCGGCGTCGTAGACCCGGTCTGCGGCATGACCGTCGATCCCGCAACCAGCAAGCATCGCTTCGACTTCAGGGGCGTCACCTACCATTTCTGCTCGGCCGGCTGCCAAACTACGTTCGCCGCCGCTCCGGAGCGATACCTCGATAAGGCGAACGCAGCGCCGCAGCACGCCGACGTCCCGGAGGGCACGGTCTACACCTGCCCCATGCATCCGCAGATCCGTCAGATCAGACCCGGAAGCTGCCCGATCTGCGGGATGGCGCTGGAGCCCGAACTGGTCAGCCTCGACGACCAACCCAACCCCGAACTGGCCGACATGACCTGGCGCTTCTGGGTGGGGCTCGCGCTGGCGCTGCCGGTCATTGTACTCGAGATGGGCGGCCATCTGGTCGGCAGCCACGGCTGGATCGACCAAAACCCCTCGAACTGGATCCAACTCGTCTTCGCCACGCCGGTCGTTCTCTGGGCCGGATGGCCGTTCTTCGTGCGCGGCTGGCAGTCGCTGGTCACCCGAAACCTGAACATGTTCACCCTGATTGCGATGGGCGTGGGCGTCGCCTTTGCCTACAGCGTCGTCGCCACCGTAGCGCCGGGCATCTTCCCGTCCGCATTCCGAAGCCACGGCGGCGCGGTGGCGGTCTATTTCGAGGCCGCTGCGGTGATTACCGTTCTGGTCCTGCTCGGCCAGGTGCTGGAGCTTCGAGCCCGCGAGGCCACCTCCGGCGCGATCAAGGCCCTGCTGGATCTGGCGCCCAAGACCGCCCGCCTCGTCGACGAGAACGGGGCGGACCGAGAGGTCCCGATGGACGGCCTGAACGTCGGCGACAAGCTGCGGGTCCGGCCCGGGGAAAAGGTCCCGGTGGACGGCGTCATCATCGAAGGCCGCTCGTCCCTCGACGAGTCGCTGGTGACCGGCGAGTCCATGCCGGTCTCCAAGGAGAGCGGCGCCAAGGTGATCGCCGGCACCCTGAATCAATCGGGCGGGTTCGTGATGCGGGCCGAGAAGGTCGGCCGTGATACCCTTCTTTCCCAGATCGTGCAGATGGTGGCGCAGGCGCAGCGTTCCCGCGCTCCCATCCAGCGTCTCGCCGACCAGGTCGCCGGCTGGTTCGTGCCGGCCGTGATTGCGGCGGCTCTCGTCGCCTTCGGCGCCTGGGCGCTGTTCGGCCCGGAGCCGCGGCTCGCGTTCGGACTGGTTGCGGCCGTGAGCGTCCTGATCATTGCCTGCCCTTGCGCCCTCGGACTTGCGACGCCGATGTCGATCATGGTCGGCGTCGGACGCGGAGCCCAGGCCGGCGTCCTGATCAAGAATGCGGAAGCGCTCGAACGGATGGAAAAAGTCGATACGCTGGTCGTCGACAAGACGGGAACGCTGACCGAAGGCAAGCCGAAGGTGGTCGACATCATCCCTGCGCAGGGATTCGACGAAGCGGAAATTCTGAAGCTTGCGGCGAGCGTCGAACGGTCCAGCGAACATCCGCTCGCCGACGCGATTGTCCGGGCGGCGAAAGAACGGAATCTGGCTCTCGCCGATGTCCAGGAGTTCGATTCCCCGACCGGCAAGGGAGTTACGGGTAAGGTCGGCGGCAGGTCGGTCCTGCTCGGCAACTCCAATTTTCTGAAATCCGCGGGCATTAAAACGCAACTGTTGGAGACGCAGGCGGAAAAGCTGCGAGGCGACGGCGCGACGGTCATCAACGTCGCGGTCGACGGCAGACTCGCCGGCATTCTGGCAATCGCCGACCCGGTCAAGGCGTCGACGCCGGATGCACTGAAGTTGCTGGCCGCCGAAGGCATCAAGGTCATCATGCTGACCGGCGATAACCGTACGACGGCAAGCGCGATCGCGCGGCGGCTCGGCATTCCAGACGTCGAGGCGGAGGTGCTTCCGGATCAGAAGAGCGCCGTCGTCAGCAAGCTCCAGCAGGAAGGCCGCGTCGTCGCGATGGCGGGGGATGGCGTCAACGACGCCCCTGCCCTCGCGGCGGCGGACGTGGGAATCGCCATGGGTACCGGAACGGATGTCGCGATGGAGAGCGCCGGCGTCACCCTGCTGAAGGGCGACTTAGGCGGCATCGTCCGCGCCCGGCGTCTTTCTCAGGCGACGATGAGCAACATCCGGCAGAACCTGTTCTTTGCTTTCATCTATAACGCGGCGGGAATTCCGATCGCGGCGGGCATCCTGTATCCGACGTTCGGATTGCTGCTCTCCCCGGTCATTGCCGCTGCCGCAATGGCGCTCTCGTCCGTGAGCGTTGTCGGCAACGCGCTGCGGCTGCGAGCGGTTCGGATATAGCTGAAAGAGTGCTGAATTGCCCCGCAGTGCGGGGAGCGCGATGACGCTGCATTCTCCTTTCCGACCTCATTGTCGGGGCCGGTCCGTACGAAGCGAAATATCTCGGACCTGGCCCAGACGGCTGTGCCAATTTCGCAATCCAGGGCGCGTCGGGGCAGAGGAACACCCGTGACGGGTCTTTCGACATTGATGCAGTAGAAAAGGTTCGACGATGACAACCAAACTCGACTGCCTGGTAATCGGCGGTGGCCCTGCCGGCCTTACCGCTGCAATATATCTGGGCCGTTTTCGGCGCAATTTCGTCGTCGCGGACGCCGGTGCCAGCCGGGCCCTTTGGATTCCGAAATCACATAATCATGCCGGCTTTCCGGAAGGAGTAACCGGCAGCGAACTGGTGGGCCGTATGCGCTCGCAAGCCGTGAAATATGGAGCGCGTATCGTTTCAGGCACCGTATCCGAACTTGAGCACTTGCCGGACGGAACGTTTGAAGCAACACTCGAAGGCACACAAGTCAGTGCACAAACCGTCCTGCTCGCCACAGGCGTGATCGACAAGGAGCCGGCGCTTCCTAACCTCTTCGATGCGGTTCAGAAAGGCCTCATCCGCCACTGCGGAATTTGTGACGGATACGAAGTGATCGACCACAAAATTGCGGTCATCGGCCATGGCGAAACCGGTCTCGGTGAAGCGCTTTTCCTGAGGACCTACACGGCCGACATCACGCTGTTCTCGCTGGGCGAGCCGCTAAGGCTCGATAGCGCGCAGCGGCAAAAAATGCATGCCGCCGGCATCAAGGCCGTCGAAGAGGCGGTCACGCAAGTCGAAATCGATGAGGGCAAGATCGTTGGGCTCACCATGAACCGTCACGGTACGCTTGCGTTCGATACCCTCTACTCGGCTTTAGGCTGTGCCCCGCGATCATCTCTAGCGGGCGCACTGGGAGCGGCTCTCGATAATCACTGCGTGGTTGCCGACGAGCACCAGCGAAGCACGGTCGCGAACTTTTTCGTTGCGGGAGACGTCGCGAAGGGTGTCGACCAAATCAGCGTCGCAATGGGACACGCTGCTGCCGCAGCAACAGCCATTCATAACTCGCTGCGCGAATAGCCCCTTCGTGGGGCTATCGTCCAGGATCGGTGCCATTATCGTCAGGCCGATCAGGCACGGTGACGGCGCTGCTGCGCGCAGCCACGAAAGTGTGCACCGTCGCCGGACATAAGACCCCGCTCACCAGTGATGGTGATGATGGCCGAAACCGCCGCCGAAACCGAAGCTGATGCCGGGACCGTAGCCATAACCGTATCCCGGACCGTAGGCATAACTAGAATAGCCGGGCTGCACGTAGTAGCGCCGCTGAACATACCGTCGGGAATTGTAGCACCGCCCGTACCTGTCGCAAATGAGGTGAACATTTTCCACGAGCGGTTCGGGCAGCGCAGCGGTGGTCATCTTCGCCAAAGGAAGAGCCGAGGCGGGAGCGCATACCGCAATAGTTAACAGCGCCGCAGCGCCTATGAGCGGAAAACGAGACATAGGATCCTCCCCTCTTTGTAATCGTAGAGAGGAAAGCCGCCACTCCGAAATAAGTTCCCTCAGGCGGTTCGCTTCGCATGGAGGGAACTCCCTCACACGTCTCGCATTGGTTCACGTGATCATCATTAACTCGGAGATGAATATGAACAGGGTGTTGCTCGTTATAGCGTTCGCCTTCGTCAGTTCTGCCGCTGCGGCTGTTGCCCTTCCGGTCGGAAGTCAACCTGGCATGACAAACGCCGGAGCCGAAGTTGTCCAGATTAAGCAAAAGAAGGCCAAAAGCGACGCGAAGAAAATGAAGGGCATGAAGGGCATGGACCATTCCAAGATGAAAATGTGATTCACTTGCTCTCGGAATTCCATCGGGCGCGCCAAATGGCGCGCCCTTATTATATAAAACCGCTGACGCATCGGAATTTATGACGAGAAGACGAACTGATCGCTGCTGTAATTTTAGCCCCTAAACTACTCGCGCCTTGGAGCTATCGCCAAATCTTGGTGACGGCCGGGGCCGGTCAGGCGGCGGCGGTTGCGGGCTGACGATCAATCGGCTTTGCGATGACCTCGATCCCGTTGTTGAATGTCACACCGAGAACGAGTTTTGGCAACTGGTTATGACCGTCGAGACGGCGCCAGCTTTTTTGGGCGCCCTCGATCAGTTTGAAGACCATCGTGAGCGCGGTCCTGTTGGATAGACAGCCCTTCGATCGGATCATGCGGTGGCGCACGGTGGCGAAGGTGCTTTCAATGGGGTTGGTGGTCCGTAAGTGTTTCCAATGCTCGGCCGGGAAGTCGTAGAATGCCAGTAGCGTATCTCGATCCTTGCTCAGGCAGTCGGCCGCCTTGTCGTATTTCAACGCGTAGCTCTCGATGAATGCCTCGAACGCCAGTTCGGCGGCGGCCTTGGTTTCGGCCATCCAGACCTCCTGCAACGCGCGTTTGGCTTTCGGCTGCTGGCTCTTCGGCAACTTGGCGAGCACGTTCGCGGTCTTGTGCACCCAGCCGCGCTGCTCGCGCGTTTTCGGCCAGACCTCACCGGCAGCCTTCCAGAACCCGAGGGCGCCATCGGCGATGACGAGCCGCGGGGGCACGTCGAGCCCGCGCCGCTTCAGATCGAGCAGCAGATCGCGCCAGTCGTGCGCGCTCTCGCGGGCGCCATCGGTGAAGCCGACCAGTTCCTTGCGGCCTTCCGGCGTCGCGCCGATCAGCACGAGGATGCACTGCTTTTCGTCCTCCAGGCGTGCTTCGAGATGGATGCCATCCGCCCAGATGTAAACGTAGCGCTTCGCCGACAGATCGCGCTTCTGCCAAGCGGCTTGTTCGTCGAACCAGCCGTCCTTCAGGCGGCCGATGGCCGATGCCGACAACCCGGCAGCATCATTGCCGAGCAGTGCCGCCAACGCTATACCCTTCAGATAAAGGATCGGCAGCAGCGTCTCGATCGACTTCGACCGGCGCATGTAGGGCGGCAGGATCGACGGCGAGAACCGGATGCGCCCTGGATCGGCGGCGGCGGCTTCGCGGTCACGCACACGCGGCTGGCGGACGGCGACCGGACCGATACCGGTCATCACTTCGCGCTCCGGCAGATGACCGTGGCGGACCACCCGCTGCTGGCCGTCCCCGGTCTTCAAATCTGCATGCTTGTCGAGGAAGTCCGCGACCTCGGCCTCGACCGCCTTGGCAAGCAGCGCACGGGCTCCGTTGCGTAAGATTCCGGTGAGTTGATCGTCGAAGAATCCTGGCTGAATCAGCTTGATAACGTTATCCTGTGGCACGGCATATCGCTCCTTCGGTGGAGAAGTGGAGGCGTCAAGCACCCCCACGATATGCCGCCTTTCCGATTCCCACCGTCACCAACTTTCGGCGATAGCCCCCGCGCCTTGCTGGTTTCTCCTGCACCCTCAGAGCCGGAAGGTGAAATCCGAAGTTCCCTTCCGGCTCTCAAAATTACTCTTCAACCCAGTTCCGACCAGAACCGGCTCTAATCGTGGCGGTCGTCATGGCGATCACCGTGGCGAGTGTCGTGGTGAATGTCGTCGTGATGAGTATCGTGATGGTCATCACGATCTACTCGCACAACCGCATGGTCATCAACAAGACGCCGACTAGCCCGAGAGCGATGAATACTGCCCGGGATTGCGAAATAGAGGGACTTGAAAAGCCACGACAGGAGCCCCGCGGTCCCGGCCGCGCCCAGCGGCGCTGACGAGAACAGGCCCGCCGCAGCACAGCACCGCGAGCATGCGGGCAATTGCACCTATGGTGCGTTCGTTCATGGTGCCACGCCTCTCCGGGCCGGTCCACTCCTGTGGCCGTTCAGAAACAAAGTGCACCCTGTAGTACCTACACGTTCAAGAGGCTTGCGTTCACGATCGCAGGAGCCATCTCCGGAACGTCACGCGCGTCTGCCTGCCGGGAATAGATCGCCTTCAAAACGCTGAAGAGACGCGCGCCGAAGTGCCCGAACTACCTTGCCCAACGTATCGGCGCGCGCGCATCGAACAACGCGTCGATGATGGGACACTTGGGTATTTTCCCGCCCCCGCACTGAGAAGCCATCGTCTCGAGCACGACTTTGAGTTTCTTGAGATCCGCCATCTTTCGGCGGATCGCCTGCACGTGCTCGAGTGCCAACGCTTCAATCTGCCTGCACGTGTAATTGTCGCCATCCACCATTCTGAGCAATTCCCGGATTTCTTCGAGAGTGAAACCCAGATCGCGGCTTCGGAGGACGAAATGCAAGCGTCTGACGAGAGCTTGCCCGTAGAGGCGATGCCCGCCTTGACTGCGAGGCGGCGCCGGTAGGATGCCGATCTGCTCGTAGTACCGGATCGTTTCGATGTTGCAGCCGGTCTGGGCAGCCAGTGCACCGCGAGTCAGGAATTCGTCCCGGTTTGTCGTCTTGCTCCACATAGTATCCGCCTCGAACCTGTAATGACTACAGGTCAGATAGCGCCGACACCCGCCATTGGCAAGGACAACCCACCCCGGGCTGCGCGCGAAGTCGGACCGGAGGGTCCTTTGCGGCATCGCTCGCTGCGGCGAGCGTTTCGCGGAAAAGTGCCATCGCCACGAAATTCGCCCTTGAGCCTGTATTACCTACAGCCACTACGCTCTTCCGAGCTTGCCGAAAACCATCTACGGCACTGACGAAACATAGGAAGTAAATCACGTGATGAAGAGCGCTTCGCAGGGAGCCCCCAATAACACGAAGCCCGCATCGCGCGCTTTGGATCCGAACGCCGGCCGCCAAGCGTTCGACGTTTACTTGAGGCGGCGCGTTCTGACAGAGAATACTCCGGAACTGCAGAGACTGAGTGTCGAGCTCTTCAGATTGCTTGGTTGCGGCGTGCCGGTGACGCGCGAGCAACTCGGCATCGGGTGCGACCTTCCAACGGAACGCATCGACCAGCTTCTGCTCGAATTCCCGCCGACAAACTTTGGATTCGATGAACATGGACAGGTCATTGCATTTGGAGGCCTGAGCCTCGTTCCGACGCACCATCGCTTCCACACGGAAGACGCCGGGCTCTATACCTGGTGCGCTTTTGACGCGCTTTTTCTTCCGGAAATTCTCGGCAAGCCGGCGACCTTGGTCACGCACTGCCCCGGATCCGGGACCCAACTTACCGTCGAGCTGGCACCCGGCCAGTTGCGCTCGACGCCGCCATCCGGCTGCGTGATGTCGATCGTCGCGCCGGATAGCGACGCTTGCTGCGTCAATCTCCGAAGCGCGTTCTGCGACCACGTCAACCTGTTCAAGGACGAACGGACATTCACGGCCTGGTCGCAAGCCCGGCAGGAAGCACATGTAACGCTTCCGGAAGCGCAGATCTTTGCTCGGCAAAGAAACCCGGTGCGGTACCCCGATGTCGACTTGAGCGCCTGACACGCCGCTGAACTGGCATTGATGAAGACGCAGAGGATGCTGTAGGCCAATGAATATGCCGTAGTAGTCCGTCGAGTAGGGTTCAAGCGCAATTTCCTTGAGGCGCCGCCTCACAAAACCGTGTTGGCGGTTCCGAAAGTTCCGCTTGAACCTGTACTTGCTACAGGCCCCATAACACTACAAGGCGTCACGGAGGGCGCAGCACATGGACAAAATAGTGCAACAAAACTTCACTGGCGCAACGCCCTCCTCGCGTGAGGCCGATCGGGGGGATTCGTCGACCCGGACGGCCCGGCTGGCCTCTGTTGGCGGAATTTTGGCGGCGCTGGGCGCGGCATCGTGCTGCGTGGTACCATTTGCTCTTTTCACGCTCGGAATCAGCGGAGCCTGGATCAGCAACCTGACCGCGCTTGAACCCTATCAGCCGATTTTCGCCGTGGTTACCTTCGCCTTCCTCGGTTACGGGTTCTACCTCGTCTATCGCAAGCCCAAGGTGGACTGTGCCGAAGATTCCTACTGCGCCAAGCCGCGTTCCGGACGTACGGCCAAGATCGGCCTTTGGGTCGCCACCGTTCTGGTGATCGTGGCACTCGGCTTTCCAAAAATCGCACCGTTATTTCTTTAGTCTGTTGCCCAATCCAGAATCCAAAAGGAGAGAGATCATGATTCGTATCAGGATCGCCGCCGCTGCCCTCGCCATGGCGCTATCGCCGCTCGTCGCTCAGGCCGCTGAAAAGACTGTTGTCCTCAATGTCGATAACGGCACCTGCGAACTCTGCGCGCCGATCGTCAAGAAGACGCTGTCGCGGGTAAAGGGCGTCACAGCGGTCCAGGTCAAGGAAGCCAACGCGAACGCGAGCGCCGTCGCGACCGTCACCTTCGACGATGCGACCGCCGATGTTCCTACGCTGATCGCAGCGGCCACGAACGCCGGCTACCCCGCACACGTCAAGAACTGAAAAGCCCGTTTGGCTCGCCAAAAAGTAAAGGACGCTTCCGACAGCGGGCGCTCGGCTGGCGAGCCAAACGATTCCAAATAAGGTGGAGCGCCGTCCGTCGGCGAACGCGGCTTTCTCCGATCTAATTCAGTATCAGGAGTTTCACGATGACCGTTGGTGACTGTTGCGCTTCCGACGCGCCGAAAGCGAATGGCGGATATGATCTTGCCGTCATCGGCGCTGGCTCGGCCGGCTTCTCGGCCGCAATTGCCGCAGCGGAGCTTGGCGCCAATGTTGCGCTCGTCGGGCACGGGATGATCGGGGGCACCTGCGTCAATGTAGGCTGCGTCCCGTCGAAAACCATGATCCGTGCAGTCGAGGCAGTTCATCACGCGGAAACCGCATCGCGCTTTGCCGGCATCCGGACGGATGGCGGAATCGCGGACTGGGCCGCGGTCGTGCGGCAGAAGGATGAATTGGTGTCGTCGTTGCGGCAGGCGAAGTATTTCGATCTGCTGCCGAGCTACAACACGGTCGCTTATCGGGAAGGCCGGGCCCGGTTGACAAACGACGGCGTGATGGTGAACGGTGAGCCGATCAAGGTAGGCAAGGTCATCATCGCGACCGGCGCCGCTGCGGCGATGCCATCGATCCCGGGGATCGAAAATGTGCCGTATCTGACGAGCACGACGGCCCTAGAACTCGAGAAACTGCCGAAGTCCCTGCTGGTGATCGGCGGCGGTTACATCGGCTGCGAGCTCGGCCAGATGTTCGCCCGCGCCGGCGTCAAGGTGACGATCGCGGTACGCCGCCGTTTGTTGCCGGATGCGGAGCCGGAAATCAGCACCGCACTGACCAAATATTTCACCGAGGAAGGCATCGCCGTTCGCGAGGGGCTCTCATACCGGGAGATCCAACAAGCGCCGATGGGCATCGCGCTTTTGGTTTCAGCCCATGGCCGCGCCGAGACGATCACGGCCGAGCGTGTCCTCATCACGACCGGACGCCGGCCCAACACCGACGACCTCGGGCTTGCGGAAAGCGGTGTCGAACTTCTTTCGAACGGCGGTATCAACGTCGATGACCGCATGCGCACCTCAAAGCTTGGCGTCTATGCCGCCGGCGACGTCACCGGGCGCGATCAATTTGTCTACATGGCGGCTTACGGCGCCAGGATCGCGGCGGAGAACGCACTCAACGGCAACAGGAAACCCTACGATGCGACCGCCATGCCGGCAGTGGTGTTCACCGATCCGCAAGTTGCCAGCGTTGGCTTGACGGAAGCCGAAGCCGGCGCTCGAGGCTTAAAGGTAAAGACCTCTACTCTCGATCTGAAGTATGTTCCCCGCGCGCTGGCCGCGCGCGACACCCGCGGCCTGATCAAACTGGTCGCCGAGGCAAGTAGCGGACGGCTTCTTGGTGCGCACATCCTTGCGCCCGAGGGAGCAGATAGCATTCAGACCGCGGTGCTCGCGATCAAATGCGGCCTGACGGTCGAGCAACTCGCCGAGACGATCTTCCCCTATCTCACGACAGTCGAGGGATTGAAGCTTGCCGCGCAGACCTTCACTAAGGATGTCGCCAAGCTGTCCTGCTGTGCCTGATAGAGCAGCGCGTCGGCCGGGTCCATCGCAGAACCTGATTGGCGGCGAACCTGTGCGGCTGATCGGCGTGGCCGACATCGGCGCCGGCCGGCCACATAAGTTCACATGGTTGAATACATGATCCGCGGACACGTAAAGCGCGGCACCGGCATCATCAAAATCGGAGTGGATCGTCACCGAGGTTCTGGAACTCAGGATTATCGACGACAAACTCTGGCAGGCGGTGAAAGCGCGTCAGAGCGAGATCGCCGACAAATATGTCAATGTCGTCGAGACGGTGCGTGAGGCACAGTCGAACCGGCTGAACGGCTTGCACCGACCGAAGTCGCTGTTTTCCGGGTTGATCTATTGCGGCGTTTGCGGCGGCCCCTACTCGCTGCGCGGCCAGGACCGCTATGCCTGTGCGGCCCGTGTTACCAACGGCTCCTGCACGAACAGCCGCACGATCGCACAGGCTGACCTTGAGCAGCGCGTGCTCGCCGGCTCCAGGACCGGATGATGGCGCCGCAGATGGCAGCTGAGGCAATACGCGCTTACGCGGAGGAGACGAACGGGCTTAACCGCGAACGCCGCGCTAGTGGCGAGGGTCACCGCTCGGAGTTGGCGAAGATCCAGCGCACCTTGAAGCAAATGCTGAGTGTGATTGAAGGAGGCGGCCACACGCGCGGCATGACCGATCGCATGCGCGAATTGGAGGCCCGCGAGGACGTGCTGAAGGAAACTCTAGCGCAGGTGCCGGCAGATATTCCGGACATCCATCCGAACGTGTCGTGTGTCTATCGGATGAAGGTCGAGCGACTGGCGGAGGCGCTCAACAACCCCGAGGATCGTGGTGAGGCAGCGGAAGCAATCCGGGGGCTGGTTGAGAAAATTACGCTGCGCCCTGGCCCGAACCGCGGCGAAATCGACGCCACCTTACACGGCGAATTGGGCACGATCCTTGGCTGGATCGAAGCGCAAGTCATTGGAAAGACTCGGAAACGCGACACTCCCGCAGCTTTCGCTGCGGGAGTGTCGCGAGCGGGGACAGGATTTGAACCTGGGATTTCACGCAGTGAGTAAGACCTGAAACAATTAGTACGGAGAAGTCGGCGCGATCAGCGTTCTCGTTGCTGAATTCTCACGCGCTCGCCGTTCCGGGCTTGCAGAGCATCACCTTTATCGCCTTCCGATCGATGACGGTCCTGAGCTGGTTCCATGACGGTTGCTCGGCCGAATGAGTGTCCTTGCCCAAGATGGTGTGCGATCCGTTCCCTCGCCGCTTCCATGATGCTGTGACGCGCGCGTAAATCCTTGGGAAACGCGCGCTCCAAGGCTTTCTCGATGATAACCATTTGCGACTGCGCCGTCACCAGATCGGGTTCACGGGCGGCTGTCTGCCGATCTGCCGCGCGAAATTTCTCAGCAGTCACCTGCCAACGATTGCGCGGCATCTGACGCTGTTCGATATGTGCATGCCCACTGGTGGCGTCGATCACCCTGATCTCTTTTGTGACGCGCTCGACACCGTCCCGGCGCACGTGAACGCGATCACCGGGCTTCGCGTTGCTGTCGGCCGTCGCCTTTTCAAGACCCACGCCCCACACTTGATGCTGGCGGCCATTGTCGAGCTCGAGAGCAACATAAGTGGTCGCTTCGGCATCGGTACGATTGCGGTAAGGTGCCTGACCGACCTCGATCAGGCGTCCGGATATGCCCTTGTCGTAGTCAAACTTATCCGCGCGCTCTCCTTTATCGGAAGCCCAACGAGCCTCGACTTCCGGGGTGCCCGAATGGGCCCGGTCCCAGACTTCTCGCCGATCAGCAAGGGTCTGTCGGTCAAGCTCAGTTGGCTGATAACCCTGAACCTCTAGTCCGCGCGCGCCGGCTTCAAGCCAGGCCTCGCGCCGGAATTCCACGGAGCCGCGGACCTGGAGAGAATCCCATTGCCGATGTTGCGCCACGCTGACCATGTCGCGGATCACTTCGGCCGCCGCCAGACGCGTGACCAGGCGGTCGTCGGTGACCTTGAAAGCGAGATACTCGCCGCGCTCGTCGGCATAAAGCCGCGCCTCGCCGGCTGGCCGATCTTTTCCGGGCTCATTGGTCACCACATAATATTTGCGCCGGATACGATCGGGCAGCGCATCGCCACCGACCATCGCGGAGGGTGATTTGTCCGACGTCGTCGCCCGACCCTCGCCTGATTTGTCTGCATTGGGATCGCGACCGGCGCGATCCTGCCGTTTGAGGCTAAAGTCCTCGCCGCCGTCAAGCGTGCCGTTCATGTTGCCGTCCATTCTGCTTCCGGCTTGGCCGTCGCGCCAGTGGGAGGGCCTGAGCGTCGATGTAATTCAAGGTCCAGGCTTTCATGTCGTCCTCGGACAGCCCTTCAAGATCCACATCCACATCGCCGAAATCGAAACTGGCATTTGCGGGAATTGTGGAGGGGTCCGCCACTTCCTCGTCGGTCATTGGGCGAGACCGAAATACCGCGCGGAGCTCGGCGACTTCGGAGCGGAGCTCCTTGATCTCGGCGTCAAGCAGTGCATTCGAACGGCTCCTGGGCAGCTCCGGGACAGGTGCCGGTAGCAGACGTGTGAGGAACGCCTTGTCTTCGTAATATACGATCTTGTCGGCAATGATGGGCGGAACGCCAGTGCCAAGAATGAAGGCCTTGGATTTCGGGAGAAGCTTCAGTTCCTGCGGCAGCATGAGGGCGCGACGATGCTCGGAGACCGTCTCGCTGGTTGAGCGCATCGCAAGCCCTTTCGGTCCGCTGCGGCTGCGCGCTTTCACGGTGTCGTAACCGATCCGCTCCGAAAGTTCATTTGCAACGTCCTGTTCCTTTGGCGCGAACACAACCTCGACGGCGTGATTGGTCATGAAGTTGCGGGCGGCGTCGATCCCATAGATGGCGCGCAGCTGCGACGGACTCTGGACCACGGTGAGGAGGCGGATGCCGTATCCGGCGATGAACGCCACCGATTTCGCCAGCACATTGACATTGCCCAGCGCCGGAAATTCGTCGAGCAGCAGCAGAACCTTGCGATTGAGTTTCGGATTCTGTTCCGGCAGTTCGCGGGTATTGAGATCGACCACTTGCTGAAAAAACAGGTTCAGAAGCGGCGCCATACGGTCGAGATTGTCAGGCGTTACGCCGAGATAGATCGACATCGGCCGTTGCCGCAGCTGCCGCAAATCGAAATCGTTGGTCGAAGTTGCGGCATCGATCCGGGGGTTGAGCCAGAGACCAAGGCGCGCTGTGACGGTCTTGCGCACCGAGTTCATGGTGTTTTCGGAGGCCGCGAGGAAATCGTTCAGCGCCGTGATACAATGTCGCGACAGTGGTGACGGGCCCGACTTGCGAGCGGTGATGAGTTTCTCAAAATGGGACTTGAGGTCGCTGGACGCGGACAGCTGGTGCAGGATCTCGCCGATCGTCAAGGGTAAGCCAGGCGTTTCCGCGACATAGCCGCCGATCGCGACGAAGGCCGAGCGAGCGGCCTCGAACCAGAACGGATCGCCGCGGCTCTCCGCTGGAAACAACATCACAGCGATGCGCTGCAGATCGTCATAGAGATCCGCTGGATCGCTGCGCACATAGCTTAGCGGATTGTAGCGCGCGGTGCGACCGTTCTCCTCAAGCGGATCGAACAGATGGACCTCCTGACCATGGGCCGCCCGAAATCCAGCGGAGCGATCCCAATTCTCCTTCTTGACGTCGAGAACAACGACGGAATCTGGCCAGTTCAGCAAATTGGGAATGACATAGCCGACCCCCTTGCCAGCGCGGGTCGGTGCGTAAACCAGGACGTGTTCGGAGCCTCCGAAACACAGCAGCGCACCGTCCTTGCGTCCGAGCAGGATGCCTTCAGCGGAACGCAAGCCCGCGGCCTTGATCTCCCGCTCTGAGGCAAAGCGCGCGCTGCCATGAAGAGGGAGCGGACGTTGACGGAGGATAGCGCCGAGCATTCCGAACACCACAACGACGCCGGCGAGCGTTGCCAACGTCAGCCAGCGGTCGAATCGCGGGTCGGCGCCGTAACGCGGCCAGCCCGTGGCGATCTCCAACCAGTGGAATCCGCCGTCATGCAGCCGCAACCCGAGCAGCAGAACGTTGGAGGCGACCAGCAGAAAGAGCGCACTGGCACCGAGCGCAAGCGCAGTACCGAGCGCGAACCTAGTGGGCGTGGTCGCGTTTGCGAACGGGGTCATAATAGATTTCCGTGATGCGGTAGCGGCCTTCGCGCTTTTGCATCTGGACCACGACGTCGACCAGAAGCAGCAGCAGCGAACGGATATCGTCGCGATGCAGATCGCGCCCCTCCGCACTTTCCTTCACCAATAGAGTGAGTTGTTCGAAGGCGAGCCGGGCGCTGTCGGCATGAACCGTGGTGATCGATCCTGGATGACCGGAGTTCACATTCCGCAGATAGAAGAAGGCCGTGCCGTCGCGCAGCTCCTGCAGCAGGATGCGGTCGGGCCGCATCCGCAGGCAGGATCCGAGCAGTTCGCGCGGTCCGATCTTGGCAAGACCCTGCCCGTCCTTGGCGTAGAGCAGCCGTACACAGTTTTGATGCGGGATGACAAGCTCGGCGGTATCCTCAATGGTGATGAGTCGCTCGTGCGCCGGGATCGCCGCGATCAACGCCTTCGACAGCGTGGTCTTTCCCGAACCAGTCGCCCCGGAAATGATGATGTTGCGGCGAGTTGAGACGGCAAGCTGTAGAAACTCGCGCCAGGCACCGGCTTCTTTCAGGGCCAGAAGCCGATGTTCGTCGGCGGTGAGTTCGTCATTGGCGACGCGGACCTCATCGAACAGTTTTGCCCGCTCGAAGGCGTCCAGTGTCATTGTCAGCACCGACGGCTTGCGGATCGTCAGACTGACCATGCCGGCCGGGACAGCCGGCGGCACCACGATCTGGCAGCGCTCCTCGCCGATCAAGCTGGTCGAGACCACCGGATGTTCCGGTCCGATGTCCTGACGGGTGTGGCCGGCGGCAGCGGTTGCGAGATGCAGAAGGTAAGCATGGGTGAGTGATGCCGCTTCGTGCCGGCTCCAGCCGCCGGGTCCTTCCACGAAAATCTCGCCAGGACGGTTGACGACGATTTCGGTCAGGGTTTTGTCCGCCAAATATGGGGCCAGCGGCTCCAGGTAGCGCGCCAGCACGAGCCGACCGCCATCGCGTTCGATCGATGTGACCTCGCTCATTTTGTCACCACAGCCGGGGCCACGATGACCCCGGGGACGGTGCGGTCCAAAATCTGCGTACGGCTCTCGATCCGCCGCAATTGATAGACCGAGGAGAAATCCACGTCGCGCGCGACAAAGATATTGACCAATTCGCCCTGGTTTTTGTTCAGCGTCGGCGGGATGTTGATGGACTGCTCAACGGCGATGGCGGCGGCGGTGTTGGTGGCGCCCGTTGTGTTGTTGACCTGGATTGAGCCGTCTTGCAGTTGTTGACGCCCGATCGAAGAAGCGTCGCTGACGATCGACAGCAGCATTGCAGAACCGAATCGCTCCCAGAAATGGGTGTCGAGGTCACCATCAAAACCGGCGCGGCCCAGCGCGTCCGTTGCGGGCGAGGCTAGAGCCGCAATCACCCCGGTCGGCGTTTTGGCCCGCGTCCACAACACGAACATGCGTTTTGAGCCGCGCTTCACATTGCCACGATATTCGCCGACCACTTGGGTGCCCTTTTCCATCAGCACGACGTTGCCGGAATCCGACATCACGTCTCGCATGACGACGCAGGAGACGAAGCCCGCCACGTCCGACGACATCGCCGTCTCCAGCACACACGGGATCGACGTTCCCTGTGTGACCAGCAGGTTGCGATTGGGAAGCCGCGCCGCGCGTACCCCTTCGATTGGCGTAGGCTTGAGCTTGTCGGCAAGGTCATTGCGCGGCTCGCCTCGCCCAAAACTGTAGGGATCGGTACTGATGCTTCCGGTCACGCCGTCACGAGGGGGATGTGCAGCCGACACCGGCCGGTTATAGGCCAATACTGGCGCGCGCCGCGCGCTTTCGAGCATCTGGTCTGGAGCGGGTGCGGATGCCGCTGACACGGCCGCGACCGGAGCGACCGGGATGGACGCCGTGGTAATCGGCGCCGCCGGCGCCTCCTTGACGGGTTCGAACGCCGCAGCCTGCCGGATCATGAGCTTACGGGCGGAATCGGTGACCGGCTTGTCGCCTTTCCAGGTCCCCCAGATGATCAGAAACGCGAACGCGGTAAGCGCCAGCGCGCCGAAGCCGCGCTTGAGCATCGCCGTTCGACCGTTATCCCCTCCTCCCACGGGAGTAATGCCACGGTCATCGGGCAGCGCCTCATTTTGAATCTCGGTCATATCGCGCCGCCTATCGTGACTTTGGGGATGGAGGTGACTTCCTCGCCCGCCGCTCGATCGACGGGCTGGTGGTGTTGGTGCCTGGATTGACACCGACCGCGTCAAAGGCCTCGTTGAAGATGCAAAGTACGTCGTTGCCTTTGCGCAACCGAAACTGCTTCGCCGTGGCATGGACCACCACGAGTTCGCCGCGGACATCCTTCGGCACCAGACTCTCAGAACCGTCCGAGTTGATCAGGTAGATCGCCGGAATTTCGCGGTTGCCCGCAAAGCGGAATGTGGTCTCTTTGCCGTCATCGAACACGGTTTCCGGCTCGAGATCGATCGAGCCCTGCGCCGAAAACCGCCAGTTGCGCGCCCCATAGGCATGGTGCAGATCAAACGTTTGCTCGATCAGGGCGCCTTCGCGCTCGGCGCCGCGGGCTGCGGCGTCGGTGCGCCGGCGCTCAATCTCGTCACCGGGATAGGCGAAGCGAACCACGAAATAGCTGTCCGCCAGCGTGGTTTCGGCGATCGACAGCTCGAACTGGTACGAGCGCTTGCGGCCGTCGGGGCGGGTGGTCACAACCTGCAGATTGGTCGGCGGATGCTTTTCGCGCGGCTTGAGGAACAGGATCGAACCCGCAGGCGCGACTTCCCATGCGACCGCGTCGCCGATCGCGACATGCGCCACCTCCTCATCATCCGCGAACACGACCTGGGTCGAGGCGCGAATCACGCCGTTGAGGCGGACTACGTTGGCCGGGTCGTAGGTTACCGTTCGAACGCGCGCATCGCGTTGCCCTGGAGACGGTTGTTGCAAGGCCATAACAGGACTCGCAATGCCAAGCACCAATATCATCAAAAGAGCAAGACGTTTCATGGCACGACCTCCGGATCGGCGCGATATTCCGAAACCAGAAAGCCGAGCGGATTGATGAGCCGGTCGGCGGAGGACATCGGCGCGTTGGCATAGGAAAACGTCAGGGTCGAGACCCAATGGGTGACGCGGGTTTCCTCGCCCTTACGGCTCTCCTTCATGAAACGCACGGATGCGACGTTGTCGGCCAGAAGCGATATCGCCTTGATGCGCACCGTGGCGATGCCGAAACGGCCTTGCACGACCTGCGGGCTTTCGGGATTGGAGCCGCGATACCAGGCCGCGAAACGGGCCTGTTCGCCCTGCCCCGACAGTAGCGATATCGTGCGAAAGTTGGTTTCGGCCTCCGGGTAGCTATAGCCCTCTCGTGCCCGAACATAACGCCCGAGGAAATACTTGGTGACCGCCTCGTCGTATCGAGACGATGTGGATGTGAGCGCGGAGACCGTCTCGACGATGCCGGTGGCATTATCGACCCGGATCACGAACGGCTCGACGGTTTTAAGCGGTGCAAGGGCTGCGACCGCGCCGACAGAGGCGACCGCCAAGGCACAAGCACCCGCTGCGATCACCCAGGCTACTCGCCGCGAGCGATGGGCGGACAACAACAGATCCTGCTCCCATCGCCGTGCGTTCTCGAAATAGGTTTTCAGATCATCCTGACGAACCATCTCATGTCTCCTTGCCGCACGGGCGGTAGGACGAGGCTATGTCGGTCCCGTCGCCTGGTGCGAAGCTCAGGGCCAAGTGGGTCGCTGGGGCTGGTGGGCTGCTGTCGCCTTTGCGCATTATCGGTGCGGATGGCGTGATAGGCGGCTCAGGCGCGGCCAAAGGCGTGCCGGTTTCCCAGTCCCATAACGAACGATTGAGCGGCCGCCGGGCCAGACCGTCACAGGAGGGTGGTGCCTTGGACCAGATCGCGCAGCCTCCAAGCTGCATCCCGATCACGCACACAATTGAGAGTCGGTACCACATTCTTCTTATGCCCCTGATTTCCCTGGTCGGCCTGATGCCGGCGATGTCGTTTGGTCGTCTAGGCGGCCGGTGCCCCCTGCGATCGAGTGCGCCGCATGCTGCCGCCCTGACGGCTGGCCCGCATGGCCGCGAGACCGCGACTGGCCGCCCCGCGCGCGCCGGCATAGGCGCCGCCGGCTGCGGCCGTGGTATTGGCGATTAGCGGGCTCGTCACCAGCCGGCTTGCGAGTGACGCGCCACCCCCGGCGAGACCGCCAGCGATGACCGGCAGTTGAAGCGCGATGTAACCGGAGAGACCGAGCACCGCACTGATAGCGACCGCAGCCACCACCATCTCGCCGGCTGTTCCGGCGTTTGCCGCAAACCTGTCGATGAAGCCGCTGACGGTGGTTAACATCAGCCCGACGAGGGCGACCACCAGCACCAATAGGATCACGAAGTTCGCGACCTGTCGGAGCCAGGCCTCTGTAAACGGGCGGGTCGCCTCAAATAGTCCCAGCGCAATGAATACCGGGCCGAGCGCGATCACGACCCCGAGACCCACTTTGGCGTAGAGCAGAATGGCGAATTGCAGGAACGAACCGACGGCCACAAAGACCAGGAGAATGGCAGCAATCAGTGCGGGTGCGATGTTGGTCAGGCCGGCCTGGTCGTAGATCTTGTTAGCAACGTCAATCCCTTTGGACAGAAGCTGATCGAACGGAGCGCCGGAACTGGTATTCAGTCCAGACCCCGCCAAAGCATTGCCGATCTCCTTCGGCAAAGAGTCGAAGAACAATCCCGTTACGTACTGTTGGAACGTGCTCGAGTTCGTCGCTAACAGCACCACAACCACGATCCGCATTGCGCGCCAGGCAAACTCCATGATTGGCTCAGAAATCGCGCCCCGCATCACCGCGAAACCGTAAAGGATGACGTAGAGCATCACGGCGGCGCGCAGCGGACCATCGATGTAGGAAGCGAGATTCGATACCGAGGTCGACACGAATGCCGTGATCGGTTGCTCGAACTCTTTCAAGAAGCTGTCGAAGACGTTAACGGCCATCGCGGCGATCCTTATTTCAGGGCGTCTTTCATTTCTTGGACGGTGACCTTGTTGCGGGCTTCATTGGCGTTGACGCAATTTGGCGTCTTTGCGAGTTCTCCCGGGTTGTCGCGGCACGCCTTGAGAGCCACCGCAAGCTCGTCGCGATGTTCGAAAAACCAACCGACTGTTTTCGGTGGATGACTGGTGTCGGCCTCGTTGCAGCCCGTGAGGCTGATTGTCGCGGCGAGCAACAGTAGAATAAAAGTCGTCTTTCTCATTGTAGGGCTGCCTTGATCTCATCGACCAGTTGTCGCTGTTTCTCCCGCTCCCGCTGTCCATCCATGTCCACGCGAGCCTGCTGGATCATCGCCAGACCCTGCATCCGCAGCACGTCATTCTGCAGGAGCGCCTGTTCGGCCTGCAGTCGCGCCGACAGATCCAAGATCTCCTTGACGTCGGTCGCCGAGCTGATGCGAGTTCTCAGTTCTTCGAGTGCATCGATACGCTGCGAAGCGGTGTCGTAGACTGCCTGGCCCATGGAGTGCTTGGCGCCGGTCTGCCGGGCAATCCGGTCGAGCTCGCTCTGGTAATATGAATTGCCGCTGTTGCCCGCATATGCGCGGTTTTGCGAGAGATACTGATTGATTGAGTTTGCGAAGTTGCCGCTGCCCTGCCCCGCCACCAGCTTTTCGATATCGGAAAACTGTTGCGGCAGAACTTTACGAAACTGCGGTGTGTTCAATAGTGCGCCAATGTCGTTGGTATTGGTCAGCTTGTTGAAGCTGTCATAGAGCTGCTTGGCCTGGTTCAACTGATCCTGCGCCACCTTGAGCTGCGATGTCAGCGTATCGACTTGCTTCTTCAGTTCCGTCAGTTGCTCAAATTGCCGCGCAAAGACGTTAGGATCGAACACAATCTCAGCTCCTGCAGGTGATGCCATCAGGAGACTCACGACTGACACGGACGCGAACATCACCGACATGCGCTGATGCATCATCGAACTTTCCCCCGCTCTGCGTGAAATACCGGCAGCCATTGGGCCGGATCGTCGCCGACCTCCTGCCGAATGCGATCGAGCAGTTCGACTGTTTCCGTCCGTCCCGACAACACGGCGAGCGCGTCGTCGAATCCGCCGAGATCCAGTTCCGCCACCACCGAGTTGTGACCCTGTTTGACGAGGAAGCGGCGGCTTTCGGGCGCGAGTTCTTCCCTGATCAGGCGGAACTCGGTGTCCGTGAGGTGGAAGCCGTCGACATAGTCGGATCGCGTTCCCCGCGCATTCGGCAGGAAAATCTGGGTAGGGCATTGTTCGACAATGGTGTGTGCGATTGGGGAGGCCAGCGCATCCCGGGGGGATTGGGTACCGAACACCATGACACCGTTCTGTTTCCGGATGGTTTTGAGCTTGTTGTTGGCGAGATCTCGAAACGCCTCGTCTCCCAGCGCCTTCCAGAATTCGTCGATGTCGATGATCAAGCGCCGGCCGTCGATCAGACGTTCGACCCTGTGGAACAAGTACATCATCAGCGGTGTCCGGACGGTCGGGTGATCGAGCAGATCGGTCATGTCGAAGCCGATGGAACGGGCGTCGAGGCCGATGGCGTCCTGGTCGCCATCGAGCACCCAGCCGTAGGGAGCGCCGCGGCACCATCGCTCGAGCCGGGCACCAATCCCCTCGCGATCCTGTTGACCGAGAAAGGCGCGCAATGCGCCGAACGAACGCTCCTCCTGCCGGAGCTGGTTAAGCGCGCGCAACCCGGAATCGATCCGCTCCTCCTCGGCGACGGTCAGCGGGCGGTTGTCGGGTGTGACCAGCTTTCGGACCAGTTCGCCCAGAAAGGAGAGGTTCGCCGGAGTAAGCTCCAGCGCCTTGAGCGGCGCACAGCCGGTTGGGACGCCGTTGCGGAGCGTCAGATAAGTGCCGCCGGCAGCACGGATGAAAATCTCGGCGCCGCGGTCTTTGTCGAAGAACACATAAGTTGCGCCGAGCCGCTCGGCCTGCGACAGCAGGAAATTCTGAACAACGGTTTTACCTGATCCCGACGGGCCGCAGATGAAGGTATTGCCGAGGTCGCCGTGATGAAATGAAAAGTAGAACGGCGAACCGGAAGCGGTCTTGAGCATCGCAACCGCCGGTCCCCAATGATTGCCGTCTGGCTTTCCGACGGGATAGGTGTGGAACGGGGAGAATGCTGCGAAATTGCGGGAGCTGATCGCGCCGGCGCGGGCCCGGTATTTGAATAGTCCAGGAAGCTGCGCCCAATAGGCTGCCTCAAGCCCAAGATCTTCGCGCGCGACCACGGCGCCCGCGTCCGCCAGCGCGCGACGCGCCACGCTCATGTGCCCCTGCAACTGCGAAGCCGTATCAGCTGACAGGAGCAGCGAGAGGTGATGATCACCGAGGGCAAATCGATTGGATTCGAGATCGTCAAGCGCGTCCGAGAGTTCGTCGATCTGCGAGGCCGCAGGATCCTGAGCCGAGACGAGCTGGTTCTGCTTGCGCGTCAGAACCGTCTTGGCGTCGGCCTTCGACAGAAAGGCAAAAGATTGTGTAAGGATGAGTTCAAAGGGAGCTGAGAGTAGTGCGTTCAGCAGACCCGGCCGGGTGGACGCCGGATATTCCTTGATCCCGAACATGCCCGCGAAGCGTGATCCGCCAGCGCTGCGTATTTCGAGGGCTTCTCGGCCGAAGATGATGCGATTCGAGTAGAGCGCCGGCCCGATCGGTCCTTGCGGCAATGGCATTGGCATCCACTCGCCGGAGGTGACGGCGTGGAGCAGTTCCATTGGTTCTGAAAACACGATGCCGTCGCGATCGACCAAGCCGACGACACGAGCATCGTAACGCTCGAGTGCCGCTACCACGTCGCGCTTGGCATCGTCGAGCCGTTTCAAGGCTTCGCTGTCAACCTCGACGGAACGCCGGCTGGCACGACCGAGCCGCTTGAAGAACGCTGCCGCCGCGTCCGTCGTCGCGCGGCCGGGATGCCATACCAGCGTGAGGTAGAGGTCGTTGCGAAACAGCGCTTCGCTCCGAAGCCGCTCGCGATATTGCGCATCCAGCGCGGCCGAAAATGTCGAGCTGAAGGTGCCGCTCGGGTAATCCGATGTCTGGCGACGAACCAGATAAGACCATAGCGCCAGCCGGTCGTCGGCGATATTGCGTAGCGTGAGGTTGAGTTTGGCATGAAGATCATTCAGATCGACCGCCTCAGCCGTCTCAAATGAGATGCCGTCGATCCGGATCACCGTGATCAAGGCGCGGGTCGAGAGGCTAATCACTGTATCGGTCACGTGCCGGGCGAACGGCAAATAGATATCGGACTCGATCTCGCGAGCTTTCGCCGCTGCGTTACGCATAACCAAAATCCCTCGCTCGATAACGCCGAACCAGCTTCAGCGGCGTGCAGGACGATCCGCCCCAGAACAGGGCGTTGCGCGTGCGGCCCCGGGTCTCGATCCAGGCGAGCAAAATCCGGAACATGTTGGGATCGTGCCGGCAGATAATCCGACAGAGGCCGTGGATCGGAAGCGCGACCAGGCCGTACAAAATGCTCCCGGCCACCAGGAACAGGATGCAGGAGAACATCACGTTCAGCGCCATCGCCTCCATCGTGACGCCGGCGATCATGGCCGGACGCGTGCAGGCGAGGAATAAAGTGTCCTCGGTGAGACGCATGGGCTCAGTCATGGGTGACCACCATCTTCATCGACCCCCGGTCAAGGTCGAGACTACCTCGGAGGCGCCGAACGTAATGGCGACGCCAAGCACGACGTAGGCGGCCTTGCGCAGATCGAGATAACCAAACATCCAGGCGATGCCGACGATGATGACCGCCAGTGTCGCCAGCAGCCGCGCGACGTTGCCGGTCAACATGGTAACGATGTTCTGCAGCACGCCTTCGATATTCGCGGTCTGCGCCAGCGCCGGTTCGGCCAGTCCGATGCTGACAACGAGACCGATGCAAAGAAGTGCGGCGGATTTCTTGAGACGAGAGGGCATGTGAAGAGTTCCTAGGAGTGTTGCGGCCGGACCAGGCCGGCTCGAACGTGTGGTTGGAGATTGAGCAAACGAGTCACCGCCCATACACAAAGGCTGACATGCCGAGACCTGCGCGATAGACGTCCCAGCTTGGGCGCTCCCTGGCGAGATCGGTACTGGAGGATAAGTTCGCAGCGGGTTCGTCGGCAGGAGGTTGCGAGGGCGCGCGTGACCCTACCTGGGGCATGGTGGGCTTGTCCTTCATCGCAAAGCTCTTGATAGCGTCGAATGCCGCTTTGTGAGAACCGCCTCTGTCCTCAATCGCCGTTTGAAATCGGACCTGAAACAATCGGCCGAGGCCTGCCACATGTTGGCAAGCGTCGAACGTCGTGGCTATCGTGAGACCTGCCAGCTTCATCTCTTCGCGATCGAGTTGACCAAGGCCAATTCGAACGGGCTTGCCCGTCGCCGCCGCTTCCGTCGCAAGCTGGATCGCCTCATTTCGGTCGGTAGCCTGAAGGCGGATCGGCTTGCGCTCGCCAAGGGTGATCAAAAAGGGTTCGAACGAACTCGCTTGTTGTACGATCGCGGTCAAAGGCGCGGCCATGGCAGGCGATGCACATCGTTCAACAAGGGTAGCGAATGCGGCGGGATCCACTTCAGCCTCCGATCAGGAATAAAATCGACGCTTGCGCTTAGGCAGCGAAAGCGAAAGACGCCGGAGTTTCGATGACTGGTTTGGAAATATTGCCTGCCGTCCGGATTGCTGCGAGAGCATCATCGGTTACCGGCAACAGACCGGCGACGGCTTTGGTGGCTCCGATCTGGCGAGGCTCGCCGAGGCGATCGAGACTCCACCCGGCCCGGCGCAGGATACGCTCCATTCGCAGATCAGTGACGGTCGCGATCGCCTGAAGGTCGTTTTGCTGACCCCATTCAATCATCGCCGCAAACAGCAGGAACGTTGCTTCCCTCAAGCCATTCTCGGCTGTGGCCGCCACATTCTGTGTATCGACGCAGAAACGTGAGCTTTCCCAAATTCTGGGGTTTGTTGGCGCAGCCCGGCCGTCCAACAAGACCGGAAACGTATCCGCCAGCATATTGCGCCCGGTGGTCGGCAGCAGGCGGACACAACCGACAACGTCCCGCCTATCAATACCCAACAGATAGGTCGGCGACAGCACGTCGTATTGATCGACCTCAAGTCCATCCGACACCGAAACTTCCCATTCCAACCGGTCTTGAAAGACGCGCCGTCGCAGACCGTGCATCCCGAGCGCCAGTGCGGAATTCCTCAAAAGCGCAGGACGCGTGAGTGCGATGACATTCATTCTTGATCTCCAGCTGCGAATCACAGGTTCGAGATCCACGAAATCAGGAGCGGTCACCGCTTGAAGCTGTCAGTTTCGACAGGGGTGTGGGGAACACCGGCCTGCCCCAAAGCCGCCGTAAGGTCGCCGTAGACGGCGCACACGCAGGGCGCGAGTTTCGACGTAGTCGCGTCCTGTCGCGTTAGAATAGATATAAACTTGATTGAGAGGCGCCATGAAAGATGTCCAAAGGGCCTGCCATGAATTTGTCGATTGTCTTCACACGGCGCGCACCGAAGATGATTTCCGTCGCGTGGCGGAGCGGACCGCGCATGCATTGGGATTCCGGTGGTTTGCTTATTTCGGGCGCCGTTCGGATGCCCCCAATCTGATCTCGTCCTATCCGAAAAGTTGGACCGATCACTACTTCGATGAACAATACGATGAGATCGATCCTGTTCTGCAGAAGCCCCTCACCCCATGCCGGGTGTTTCAATGGGACGGACGAGCTGCGCGATCTGCGAAATCCGCCCGAGAACGCCGTCTGTTTGACGATGCGCTCAGTTTCAAGATCAGGACAGGTTTGACGGTTCGGATTCCCGGCGGCAACGGACAATCCGCAGCGTTTACGCTGGCGGTAGATGACCGGAGCCTTGGACTCGACCGTTTTGTTGAGACCTCCCAGGATCTCTTGCAAATGATCGGCCTTACCTACCATGCGCATGTGAGCGCCAGGATGGGACGAGCCTCGTTGAACGATCAGACGGGCACCGCGCTGACGCAGCGGGAACGGCAGTGCCTTGCATGGATATCTCAGGGTAAAACGATGCAAGACATTGCATCACTTCTCGACGTCACACCGCGGGGTGTGAAGTTCCATCTCGACAACGCGCGGCGAAATCTTGCCGCATTGTCCCTTCCCCACGCCGTTGCGCTTGCGATTCGTCAGGGGTTATTGCCGTAAGCTATGCGTGGGTCTGGGTCATTGGCCGATCTCCGGCGCCTGCATCAATTTGGCCCACAGGATGTGCCGCTCACCGTTGTTGCGCATGCCCCCATTATCTGTGTTTGCGGGTTCGTCGAGAGAGCAATTGGGCGTCCCCCCTCGGGGGCCGGGCTGGCGGCTGCGCTGAAGCCCCGCATGCGGGTCTTCCCCCTCGCGGGCGGCCATCCCTGACGCGAGCGGTTGCTTGACCCAATAGCCGCGAAGGCTGCCCTGATCTGGCGAATCGATTGGTTTTACCTGCGTTGGCGCTACACTTCTCCACGGGTGGGCGATTCGCCGCCCATCCCCTGCATGGTCCTTTGTTGTTAGTAGGTCCTGCACTTCAACATTGGCTCGGCGGACGGACAAACGTGTCAGAAGCAGCATTCAAACTGAAACCGTTGGAAGCTCCACACTATCGCGAGCCACCGCACAACATCGAAGCTGAGCAAGCGCTGCTCGGCGCCATGCTGATCAACAACGACGCCTTTCATCGCGTTGCCGATTTCCTGAAGGCTAATCATTTCTTCGAGCCTCTGCACGGTGGCATCTTTGAGGTGATTAGCGAGCTGATCCGCTCAAACAAAATTGCCAATCCAATTACCCTTAAGACGTTCCTTCCAGCAGCGCTCGATATTGCCGGACTATCGGCTGCGCAGTATCTCGCCCGCCTGGCTGCGGAAGCGACGACCGTCATCAACGCCGCCGATTACGGCCGAACCGTCTACGACCTCGCGGTACGACGCGAGTTGATCAAGATCGCCGAGGACATGCTCAATGACGCCTTTGACGCGGCCGTCGATTGCGCTCCGCAAGATCAGATCCAGCATGCCGAACAGCTTCTATACGAAATCGCCGAAACGGGACGCTATGGCGGCGGCTTCGAGACGTTTGAGACCGCGCTGGACAACGCCATTGACAGGGCCGCGCAAGCTTACCAGTCCGATGGCAGGCTCTCGGGGCTTGCTACTGGCCTCAAGGATCTTGATGCCAAAATGGGCGGTCTTCAACCAACGGACCTCATCATCATCGCCGGCAGACCAGGCATGGGGAAGACGTCACTTGCCACGAATATAGCGTTCAACGTCGCAAGCGCCTACGACGCGACAGAACAGGTCGACGGCTCGCCACGGCCCGTCGCCGGGGGCATCGTCGCCTTCTTCTCACTGGAAATGTCGTCGGAACAGCTTGCCACGCGCGTGCTCTCCGAACAGGCGGAAGTCCCCTCCTCGAGCATCAGGCGTGGCGACATTGGCGAGACCGATTTCGGCAGACTCCTCGACTGCCGCCAGAAAATGCGACGGCTGCCCCTCTTCATCGACCAGACAGGCGCGCTCTCCATTGCCCAGGTCGCGGCCCGCGCGCGCCGTCTGAAACGACAGCGAGGCCTGCACCTCATTGTCGTCGATTATATTCAGCTCATGCAGGGCAGATCGCAGCGCGCGACGCAGAATCGCGTTCAGGAAATCACGGAGATCACGACGGGTCTGAAAGCGCTGGCCAAGGAACTCAACGTCCCGGTCGTTGCGCTGTCCCAGCTCTCGCGCGGGGTCGAAAACCGCGACGAAAAGCGCCCGCAACTCTCCGATCTGCGCGAGTCAGGCTCGATTGAACAAGACGCCGACGTCGTCTTGTTCGTCTATCGCGAAGAGTATTATCTCAAGAACAAAGAGCCGAAGCCCGGCACCGACGAGCATCTCACTTGGGAATCCGAGATGAGGGACGCGCGCGGCCAGGCGGAAGTCATCATCGCAAAGCAGCGGCACGGTCCGACAGGAACAGTGGCGATGACGTTTCAAGGGGAATTCACTCGCTTCTTCGACCTGGTCGAAGACAACCGCTTGCCGCGCCGATCGGATTAAGCCCCGACTCTGGTCGCTCCTTCCACACGTTGCTTGGTCGGTCACAAGCCATCGGGTCGAGCAATATCAAGTCAGCTCTACGGTCACCGCGCCGTCGGCGTACCGTCAACCTGATCTGAGCTAGTTCGCGCCCATCGTACCGCATTCTTCGCTTATTCAAGGAAGAAGGATCACATTGTTTCTCGGTTTCGATGTCGCCGGCATGGACTCACCGGCGGGAGATGTACAGTTCGGCACACCCACTTCCGGAGAAGGACCACCCCGCTCTCGAATGGGCTTTCCTTGGTTCAAGCGCGGCCTTCCACGATCAACCCGCAAGGGGTTCGCTACGCAAGCGTGCGACCTCTTCGGCTTCGCCTGCGAGGTGACCGCAGCCGCCCCCGAACACTTCGGCGCCTGTCGAGCGGGGATGGTCCCCGCCGCAAGACGGGAGCCTTTCAATGTCGCACAATCTCACGCTCGCTCAGCACCATGCATTCGACTTGGCCCGCACGCTGCTGGTGCCGGTCATCCTTTTCCAAGCTGAGAACGAATTCGGCGTCATGGTCTCCAGCGAATACGACGGCGAACAGGACGCCATCCTTCATGAATACGACCCGTGGACCCCGGCTCATTGAGCCGGGTGACCGGCTGCCGCTGGCGCCTTGCCGGCTGCAAGGGAGGCTTCGCCGCGCACCAGATGCGGCAATTGACCGTTGGTCAGCGCGCCCTTGCATTCGGCAGGCTTCGCGGCCGGTCAGGAACGTTCCGCAAGGCTAGGAGCAAGAAAGACCAACGCAAGAGAGGGCGGACTTGCCTGCGCGAGTCCGGTGAAGGAAGATGAACAAAAGAGAAATCGAAGGGTTGCGCGAAAAGGTCGGCTGCGCGGCCCTGCTCGAAAAAGAAGGCTGGAAAGTCGACATCAAGGAAAGCACCCGCCGCGCGATCAAATATCGACGCGACAGCAAGATCGTGATTGTCATCCATGACGGCCGCGGCTGGTTTGATCCGCTGTCGACCGCAAAAGGGGACGTGTTTTCGCTCGCCGAGCACCTCGGTGCCGCCGGCTTCACCGACGCGTGCGATCGTGTCGCTGATGTCGTCGGCTTCATCCCGAGCGCACCGGTCTGGCAACGTCCTGCCAAGCCGAAGGCGATTGGCTCGATCGCGGTCCGTTGGCGACATCGCTTTGTGCCTCGGCCCGGCTCCCCGACCTGGCGTTATCTGACCGACGAACGGCACATCCCCGATCGCATCATCGCCGGTATTGTTGCCCATGGCCGGCTTCGGGAGGGTCCGCATGGCAGCATGTGGGCGGCGCACACAGATTCCCGCGACACCGTCACCGGCTGGGAAGAGCGCGGCCCGAGCTGGCGCGGCTTTGCGACCGGCGGCGCCAAGGAGCTGTTTCGCCTCGGTGCTTCCGATTGCGCACGCGTCTGCGTGACCGAAGCGGCGGTCGACGCCATGAGCCTAGCTGCGCTCGAAAAACTGCGTGATGACACGCTCTACGTCAGCACGGGAGGCGGATGGGCTCCGGCGACGGAGGACGCAATCCGGGCCTTGGCTGGGCGCGCCAACGTGCTGCTGGTGGCCGCGACCGATAACAATCGGCAGGGCGAGGTGTATGCCGGGCGAATTCGGTCGATCGCGGAGGAAACCGGATCCCGTTTTGCACGATCCCGGCCGCGCGCCGACGATTGGAACGAAGACCTTTGCGCCGCGTGAGGCGGGCAACAGCGGGGGCGAAGGAGGACGCCAAGGGTAGGCATAGGTCCGTGCCGCATGCCCGCCCGGCGCGTCAAGGGAAGCTGCGCCCGCGTTCCGCGGCCCTTGACCCGCCGGACCGCAGATGCGGCCGCCCGAGGGTGTTTGCAACACCCAAAGGGAAGGGCCAACCATGCCTTCTTTCACGATTGAGACGACCTATCGCCTGCCGGTCTATCGCCAGCAGACCTACGAGGCCGCGACGATGGAAGAGGCTTGTCGCCTCGCTGTCGACGACGACGAATGGTCTGACGAAAAACGCGACTACGAGTCCGCCGGCGAGACCTATGTGACGGGCATCTGGTCTGGCGAGAATGCCGCCTACACCGGAGCCGCACAGCCGATTCCCGCTCACTATGTCGAGACGCCGCAGCGCATCGCGTTGCACCTTGAGGTGCTGCTCGGCCTCGTCAAGGTTCTCGCGAGCCAAAGCGACACCGAGCAACTCGACCGCGCCTTCCGGCTCGAGCGCGCGCAGCCGGCGATTGCCAAGGCGGAGGCAATACTCGCCGGCTCCCGCGACCCGGACTGACGAGGCTCATGCGCGCTCCGCCTGACGGCGCAGCGAGCGCGCTTGTCGTATCTGCAAACCCTGCCGAATCGCGCATGGCGATCTCCGTATCGGTCGCGGACGTGCTGGACGCGGCGGCTCTCCAGTCAACGGGCAAGCCGTTTCCCATCGCGACACGCGATCGGTGACCCTCGTTGAACCCGTCCTGCGAAGCGTCCACCGCAACGGAGATCGAAAGGCGCTGTCGATGTGCAGGGTTCTCAACAAGCATCACGCAGGCGTGCCCGCGGGCGCGGTCTATATCGGGCGCGGCAGCAAGTGGGGCAATCCGTTCCGGATCGGTCCCGACGGCGATCGCTCAGCAGTGATAGCAAAATACGAGCGCTGGCTTGCGGATCAGCATCAGCTCTTGCGCGCACTGGACGAGTTGCGGGGGCGCGATCTCGTCTGCTGGTGCGCGCCGCGACCGTGTCACGGCGATCTGCTGCTGCGGCTCGCCAATGCGACGCGCGATGAGCGGATCGCTTGGTGGCGGCGCGTCAAGGTGGCGGCGTGAGCGCACAACCACTGTCTTGTCCGGTCCCGCGCGTGAAGGAGGGAAGAGAGAATGGGAGAAAGGACAAAAAACCCCGCTGCCGCATGCCCGGCCGGCGCGTCAAGGGTGAAGCTTCGCCCGCGTTCCGCGGCCCTTGACCCGTCGGACCGGAGAGGCGGCCGCCCGAGAGGTGTGACGAAGGACTGAAGTGATGAGGGGATCAGGCGGATCGCCCGCGCTTCAGCCGCAACAGGCCAGGAGCCGCTCATGCACACCTCATCCGCAATCCGCAAGATTTTCGAAGGCGTCGCGTCGCGCCACGAGATGCACCACATGTTCAACCGTCATCGCGGCGCACCCGCCTTGGCCGACGGCGATGCGGGCGATCTGTTCGCCGGCGAGTGGTTCGAGATCGCCGAGTGCGACTACGAGTATATGCTCGACATCCTGCCGCCGCTGTTCATGCGCGGTGACATGTTCGCGCTCAGCGAATATATGACCGGCAGCGTCACCAGTGTCTTCTTCGCGCTCTCAATCGATGGCTGCACCCGGTGGTTTCACGGTTATTGCGACCTTTCCGATCGCGGCTCGCCCGATCGCATGAAGGCCGCGATCGTCGATCGCGAGACGCGGCCGGTGCGCGCCATGACCCGCGAAGAACGGCTTGAGCACATCTGGTCGTGCACGCATGACGATTATCGCGGCTATGCAGGCGAGCGCTGGCCTGCCGCTATGCGCGGCAAGCGAACCGTTCTGGTCTATGGCGGTGATCGAGGCACCGTCCTGAAACTGCTCGACGACCTCACGGACGACGAAGTATCCGCCAAGCTCCCCGTGCAGCTGCGTCATTTGCCACAGCCGGTCGCAGCGTGAGCGAGAGGGGGTCCGTCCATGGAAGCGACCTACTCCCGCCTCGGAGTTTACGTTCACGCCCCTTGGCGTGCCGTCGTGCGCGCTGCGCGATCGCGGATCGCAAAACAACACCGCCATGATCCGGCGCTGAAGCAGGCGCGCAAGCGCTTTTATTCCGAAATGCTGGCCTGCCAGGCCAGGCATAAGCATCTCGTCCGCACGTTCCGGCTCTGACGTCCGCTCAGAGCCGATCCTTCACCCCTCACCTTCACGCAATCGCGTCGCCTGCCGGGCCTGCTGCCGGCGGGACGTTCGCGTGCGCCCGTTCGACAGGAGCCTTTCATGGCGCAACACGATCCGTTTACGCTTGATCTCTTCGGCAACACGTCGCTCTCTTCGGGGCTCGACCTTGGCGTCACGGCCTTTCCATCCACCCTTGAAACGGACGGCGACGACGGTGATGCGCCGCACCCTCCGGCGGTCGCGCGTATAGAACCGTCCGCTGATCGACCCACCAGCCGAGCTAGGGGCGAGACGTTCTACCTCGCTGGAACGCGGGGCCTTGCCAGATCTTGGCGCGATCGGGCGCGCGACAATCTCTCCGCCATCCGCCTTGCAGCCGTGATCGAAGGCGATCAGCGTCCCGCCACCGCCGCCGAACAGGCGCAGCTCATTCGCTTCACCGGCTTCGGCGCATCCGAACTCGCCAATGGCGTTTTCAGGCGCCCGGGCGACGATGATTTCCGCCACGGTTGGGAGGAGATCGGCGCGGGGCTGGAATCGGCGGTCGGCGCGGGGGACTACGCCTCGCTCGCCCGCTGCACCCAGTACGCCCATTTCACGCCCGAATACATTGTGCGCGCGGTCTGGGCCGGCGTGACGCGGCTCGGCTTTCGTGGCGGACGTGTGCTCGAGCCTGGTATCGGCACGGGCCTGTTTTCGGCGCTGATGCCCGAGAAACTACGCGCGGCGTGCTATCTCACCGGCGTCGAGCTCGATCCGGTCACCGCGCGCATCGCAGCCTTGCTGCATCCTCGCGCCAACATCATCAACCAGGACTTCGCACGAACCGAACTCCCCCAGCACTTTGATCTCGCGATCGGCAATCCGCCGTTTTCCGATCGCACGGTGCGCAGCGACCGGGTGTTCCGGTCCCTCGGCCTTCGGCTGCACGATTATTTCATCGTCAAGGCGATCGACCGGCTGAAGCCCGGAGGTCTCGCCGCTTTCGTCACATCGCATGGCACGATGGACAAAGCGGACGCGTCCGCGCGCGAGCACATCGCCGGAACGGCCGATCTTGTCGGTGCCGTCCGGCTGCCCGAGGGCAGCTTCCGCGCCGACGCCGGCACCGACGTTGGCGTCGATATCCTCTTCTTCCGAAAGCGCCGCGATGGCGATGCTCCCGGCGCCGACGCCTGGCTCGATCACGCCGAAATCCATCCCGCAACGGAGCATGAGGGCGCTATCCGGGTGAACCGCCATTTCGCGGAACATCCGAATATGGTGCTCGGTGAGCATGCACTCGCGTCTGGCCCCTACGGTGAGACGTACACTTGCGTACCGCGCCCGACGGTCGTGCTCGAAGACGCGCTTACCGCCACCATCCTCCATCTTCCGGATGCCATCTACGACGGCGACCCGGAGACAACCGGCTTCGATGCTGACGAGACGCAGACGGTTGTCGCAACCGCCGCCGGCGTCAGCATCCGTGAAGGAAGTTATTTCGTCGGCAGGAACATGGCCTTGATGCAGATGGTCGACGGCACAACCGTCATCATTCCTGTGAAGAAGGGCAGGAATGCCGACGGCGTCTTCGCCAAGCACGCGCGGATCATTCGCAAGCTGATCCCGATCCGCGACGCCGTGCGCGAGATCTTGAAGTGCCAGGAGACCGACCATCCGTGGAAGCAGGCGCAGGTCCGGTTGCGCATCGCCTGGAGCTCTTTCGTCCGCGACTTCGGGCCGATCAACACCACGGTCGTATCGTCCCTGGAAGACGAGGAGACCGGTGAAGTGCGCGAGACGCACCGCCGGCCCAATCTGGCTCCGTTCGCGGATGACCCGGATTGCTGGCTCGTCGCTTCGATCGAAGACTATGACCTCGAGACGAACACGGCGAGACCCGGGCCGATCTTCACTGAGCGCGTGATTGCGCCGCCACCGGCGCCTGTCATCGCCTCTGCCGCCGACGCGCTCGCCGTCGTGCTGAACGAGCGGGGCACGGTCGATCCCGATCACATCGCGGAGCTTTTGCACCGCGGCGTCGACGACGTGATCGGTGAACTCGGCGACGCCATCTTCCGCGATCCCGCGACCGGCGCGTGGCACACCGCCGACGGCTATCTCTCCGGTGCGGTCCGCTCGAAGCTCGCCACAGCGGAAGCCGCCGCGGCCCTCGACCCGGCCTATGCGCGTAACGTCGAGGCGCTCGGGCGCGTCCAGCCGGCCGACCTTCGTCCATCCGACATCACGGCGCGGCTTGGTGCCCCCTGGATCCCGGCCGCCGACATCATCGCCTTCGTGAAGGAGACGATGGATGCCGACATCACCATCCACCACACGTCCGAGCTCGCCTGCTGGACCGTGAATGCGCGCCAGCTCGAATGGAGCGCCGCCGGCACCACCGACTGGGGCACCCATCGTCGCCACGCCGGACTTCTTCTGTCAGACGCGCTCAACTCGTCGATCCCGCAGATCTTCGACACCATCAAGGACGGCGACAGCGAGCGGCGCGTGCTCAACACCGTCGAGACGGAGGCAGCGAAAGACAAACTCGCCAAGATCAAGTCGGCGTTTCAGTCATGGATCTGGTCCGATCCGGACCGAACCGATCGGTTGGCCCGGCTCTATAACGACACCTTCAACAACATCGTGCCCCGACATTTCAACGGGGATCATCTGCAGCTCCCGGGCGCCTCTGGCGCCTTTTCTCTATATGGGCACCAGAAGCGGGCGATCTGGCGGATCATCGCTTCGGGAAGCACCTATGTCGCCCACGCCGTCGGCGCCGGCAAGACGCTGTCCATCGCGGCTGCGGTCATGGAGCAGCGCCGCCTCGGCCTCGTCAACAAGGCGATGCTCGTCGTACCCGGCCACTGCCTGGCGCAGGCGGCGCGGGAATTTCTCGCCCTGTATCCGAACGCCCGCATCCTCGTGGCGGATGAAACCAATTTCGTGAAGGAGAAGCGCCATCGCTTCCTCAGCCGCGCCGCCACGGCGAGCTGGGACGCGATCGTCATCACCCACAGCGCCTTCAAGTTCATTCCCGTCCCGTCCGCCTTTGAGGCGCAGATGATCCAGGACGAGTTGGAGGCCTATGAAGAGCTCCTCGGCAAGGTCGACAGCCAGGACCGCCTGTCGCGCAAGCGCATCGAGCGGATGAAGGAGGGTCATCAGGAACGTCTCGAATCGCTGGCCTCGCGCAAGGACGATTTGTTGACGGTCGCCGAAATCGGAATCGACCAGATCATCGTCGATGAGGCGCAGGAGTTCAGAAAACTGTCCTTCGCCACCAATATGACCAGCTTGCGCGGCGTCGACCCGAACGGCTCGCAGCGCGCCTGGGACCTCTATGTGAAGTCCCGCTTCCTCGATGTGAAGAATCCAGGGCGGGCACTGGTCCTGGCCTCGGGCACCCCGATCACCAATACGCTTGGCGAAATGTTCACCGTGCAGCGGCTGATGGATCACGCCGCACTTGCGGAGCGCGGCCTGCACGAATTCGATGCCTGGGCCTCGACCTTCGGCGACACCTCGACCGAGCTTGAATTGCAGCCCTCCGGCAAATACCGCCCCGTCACGCGTTTCGCGCAGTTCGTCAACGTCCCCGAGCTGATCGCGATGTTCCGTTCCTTCGCGGATGTCGTGTTGCCCGACGATCTGAAGGACTACGTCAAAGTGCCCGCGATCGCCTGCGGCAAACGGCAGATTATCACGGCCGAGGCGACAGCCGCCTTCAAGGCCTATCAACGCCTGCTTGACGACCGCATCAAGGCCATCGAGGAGCGGGACCGCGCGCCGGAACCAGGCGACGATATCCTCCTGTCCGTCATCACCGACGGCCGCCACGCCGCGATCGACCTGCGCCTCGTCGTTACCGGACAGGTGAACGAAGCGGGCAACAAGCTCAACGCCCTCATCGCCAATGCTTTTCGCATCTGGCAAGAGACCAGCAATGTGACCTATCTGCGGAAGGACGGCAGGGCCTTCGACAAAACCGGCGCCGGCCAGCTCATTTTCTCTGATCTCGGCACCATCAGCGTCGAGGCCAGCCGCGGTTTTTCTGCGTACCGCTGGATTCGCGATGAACTCGTGCGTCTCGGCGTGCCGCCTTCCGAGATCGCCTACATGCAGGACCACAGGAAGTCCGAGGCCAAGCAGCGTCTCTTTAATGATTTCAATGCCGGCAAGGTCCGCATTCTTCTTGGATCGAGCGATACGATGGGCACCGGAGTTAACGTTCAACTTCGCCTCAAGGCGCTCCACCATCTCGACGTGCCGTGGCTCCCCTCGCAGATCGAGCAGCGCGAGGGCCGTATTGTGCGCCAGGGCAACCAGCATGACGAAGTCGAAATCTTCGCCTATGCCACGCTTGGCAGCCTCGATGCCACCATGTGGCAAAACAATGAGCGCAAAGCCCGTTTCATCGCCGCCGCGCTGTCAGGCGATACGAGCGTGCGGCGCCTCGCGGACCTGGGCGAAGGCCAGGCCAATCAGTTTGCCATGGCCAAGGCGATCGCGTCCGGCGATCCACGCCTCATGCAGAAGGCGGGACTTGAGGCCGAGATCGCCCGCCTCGAACGCCTGCACGCGGCGCATATCGACGATCAGCATGCGATCCGGCGGCAAATTCGCGACGCCGAGCGCGAGATCGAGATCTCGACGCGCCGCATCGGCGATATTGCTGAGGATATCACCCGTCTCGTTCCGACTGGTGGCGACGCCTTCACGATGGCCGTCAAAGGGACGCGCTTCGACGAGCGCAAGCTCGCTGGTCGCGCCTTGATGCAGGAGATCCTCACCCTCGTTCAGCTTCAACACGAAGACGGCGTGGTGATCGCCTCGATCGGCGGCTTCGACGTCACGTTCGAGGGCGAGCGTATCGGCCGAGATGGCTATCACTACGTGACCATGCTGCAGCGAACCGGCGCCCAGTTCGAGATCGAGCTCCCGATGACCGTGACGCCGCTCGGCGCAGTCGCTCGGCTCGAGCACCCGCTGACGAATTTCGGGGGTGAGCAGGAGAACCATCGTCGGCGTCTTGCCGAAGCCGAGCGGCGCCTTGCCTCCTATCGCGGCCGAGTCGGCGAAGCCTACGCCTTCGCCGCCGAGCTCAATCTCAAGCGCGCGCAGCTTGCGGATGTTGAGGCGGATCTCGCGGCCAGCAGCGATGAAGCGGCGCAGACGAAGGGAGGGGAAAACCGAAGAGCTGCGTGAGCAGGAAACCTGCTCGCAGAGCAGCCGGAGCGCCGCCGCTGGCGCTCAACCGACCGTCTCGCGATCCCGGCCGCGGCGCGCTCGCAAGGCGCTTCGCGCCCCGCTCGCGCCTGCCGGGCAGGGATGCTCGGCGGCAGTTGCGCCGCTCCGCCCGCCCTGCGGGCCGAAGGGATGTCTTCGAGAAGAAGACGAGAGGACCCCGAACGGGTGGTCCACAACCCCTGAAAATGGAGAGCATCCCATGGAACTGATGATGGTCGATCCGCGCGCGCTGAAGGAGAATCCCGATCAGATGCGCCGCTCGAAATCTTCGCTGCAGGCCGATGCGTTGCTGCTGGCATCGATCAAGGCCGTCGGCATCGTGCAGCCGCCCGTCATTTTGCCGGAGTGCGATGGTGGCAACGGCTACGTGATTCACTTCGGGCATCGTCGCGTCGCGCAGGCGATCGCCGCTGACCTTGCCGAAATCCGTGTTCTCGTCGCGAACCCCGACGGAGATCACGACGCGATGCGCGCCCTCGTCGAAAACGTCGCGCGTGAGCCGCTCAACCCCGTCGACCTCTGGCGCTCGATCGAGCGTCTGGTGGCGCTCGGCTGGACCGAGGAGTCGATCGCGCTGGCGCTCGCCTTGCCCGCGCGCCAGGTCCGCAAGCTCAGGCTGCTCGCGAATGTACTCCCGGCGATGCTTGACCAGATGGCGAAGGGCGACATGCCCGGCGAGCCGCAGCTCCGCGTCATCGCCGCGGCGTCGATCGACGAGCAGAGTGAGGTCTGGAAGAAATACAAGCCGCGGAAGGCCGATCCGCAGGTCTCCTGGAACGACGTCGCCCGCGCGCTCACCAAAACGCGCATGTATGCCCGCCACGCGAGCTTCGATGACGAGCTTGCCACGGCCTATGGCATCACATGGGTAGAGGACCTGTTCGCGCCGGCCGATGAGGACAGCCGCTACACGACCGCCGTGGAGGCCTTCCTCGGCGCGCAGAACGAGTGGATGACCAATCATCTGCCGAAGCGCGGCACGGTGATCGAGGTGAACGAGTGGGGCCAGCCCAAGCTGCCGGCCAAATCCGAGCGGGTCTGGGGCAAGCCGGGGAAGTCCGACTGCACCGGCTGGTATCTCGATCGCGACGGCCAGATTCAGTCCGTCGCTTATCGCATGCCGCAGGTGAAGAAGGCGAAGGGCAAAGCCGGCGAGACAGAAGAGGCCGCAGCCGACGACATCGAAACCACGGCGAAGGCGCGGCCCGACGTGACGCGCAAGGGCATGGAGATGATTGGTGACCTGCGCACCGACGCCCTTCATGAAGCCCTCGCCCGGGCGCCGATCGAGGATGACACGCTCCTCGGGTTGCTCGTGCTGGCGTTCGCCGGCCAGAACGTCTCCATCGCCTCCGGTAACGCCGACGGCTATGCCCAGATTAGCCGACACGCCGCGCGACTGATCGGGGAGGACGGCAAACTCGCCTTCGATCGCGACACCCTGCAACAGGTCGCGCGTGCGACCCTGATCGACGTGCTGTCGTGCCGGGAGAATCGCTCGGACAGCGGCGTCGCGGCGCACATCGCGGGTGACGCTATCGGCGCAGATACGTTCTTGCCGAACATGGCTACGGACGACTTTCTGTCGTGCCTGTCACGCACCGCGATCGAGGCAGTGTGTAAGGACACGCCGGTGCTTCCGCGCCAACGGGTCAAGGACACGCGCGAAGCGCTGGTTCAGCACTACGCCGAAATCCGGTTCGTGCATCCGGCCGCGGTGTTCGCTCCCGCGCCCGAGAAGGTCGCCGCTTGGGCCGACAAACACGGCCGCGCCGAAGACGACGAGGAGTCCGGAGCTGACGCGTTGAACGAGTCCAACGAGGCCGAGGACGTGCCGCCGGCGGACGGATACGCTGAAGCGGCGGAATAGCGACCCGCACCTCACCTTCCATCCGATCAATCCCCGCCGCCGGCTCCCCCGAGTCGGCGGCTTTCGTTCGCAAACCCCACAGGAGGACATCATGTCCGCACAACACATCTACGTGTCTGCTCCACTCGGCTCGATCGTTCGCTATTCAGACGGCACACCGAGGCCACCCGCACGGTTCAAGCGCAAGCTTGCCGCATGGGAAAACAACAACAGCGGCGGGAGACTGGTCAAGAAAACTCCGTCTCGCGATATGCCGAGCTGTTTTCTACTCGCCGGCATCACGCTGCATCAGGGCGATTTCGGCAGCGCCGGCGTCGTGGTTCTCAGGGTCTACAAGACCTTCTCGGTCAACTGCGCCCTCAAGTTCATCGTGACCGAACCTCCGAAGCCTGGCTCGGTTCGTGTTCTCGACCGCGAGGGCGAGGCGGCCGAGCTGCTCTATCTCGCCGCCGACTGCACCGCGGCGGAAGCATGGCTCGCGGCGCACCGCTATCCCGGTGCCGTGCTGGAAGACGTCACGACGGACGAGGTCGCCGCGGCTGCGATCGATGGGAGGGCTGCATGAGCACGTTCGCCGATTCTACTTCGACGAACAACCGAACTCGTGCTCCGGCGGGGGGCACGTTCGCACGCACCCATGAAGGCCTGCTCGTGGCCGAGGTCGGCGACCGTGCGTTTGCCTTGTTGCCCGGCTCGGATGGCCGGTTCTTCCTGGCGTCGGCCTGGCGTCTTCGCGGCCCGATGGAAGAATGGAAGCGCTCGGACTTCTACGGTCACGGCGGTGATGTCGAAGACGAGACCGCTTTCCGAGCGCGTGTTGCGGAAAACGCCGAGCACCAGCGCCAGCGCACGGCCTTGGCGCGACGCGAAGTCTCCTCGCGCGCGTCGACTCCATGGGGCACTTCCCAGCATGCCATCTATGCCGACGGAGTCATCTGTTATTCGACGGCAAGCCATGGCGGCTTCCATCTCGATGCTGAGCATAACGCGAAGGTCCATCCCGGCCTTCGCACGCGCGGCGGCTGGTATGAGGAAGATTGCGCCTGGGCGGCCGTGGCGCAGGCCTTTCCGGAGCTGTTCACGGACTATGAGCGGCGCTGCGCGGATCGGACCATCCGCGATTGGCACCCGGACGCCTGGGAAGCGATCCAAGGAAAGCGCCTCAAGCCCGGTGAATCTCACGAGAAGGATCGTCGCGCCTTTGAACGTGATCACGCATCCGACTGGATCGTGATTTCGGCGATCCGGTGCGATCAGCACGCCGGCATGACCGAATGCGTCGCCACGCTCGGCGGCGATCGAGCCGCCCCCGAGCAGCGCCGCTACCTCGTTCCGTCCGACGAATATCACGTCGGCCGCTTTGGCTTCGTGATTGATGGGGCTCGCCACCGTCTCTACGACGGTCCGTCGAGCTTCATCGGCTGGAATCGGTGAGGTGCGATATGCCCTGGCAACTCATCGCCCTCGCCTTCGGATGGCGCGCGACAGCCGGCGAGGACCGCGGCATTCCGCGCCTCGTCGTCTGGCACCCACGCCTACGACGTCATTTCACGGGCGCCGACGCCTGGAAGTGCGCGGTCCGCTTATCGGTGCGTGCGCCTGACACATCCCTTTCTTCGCCCTCAAAAGTCAGGAGGCATCCATGAACGCTCAATTCATCACCGCACCTGCAGGGCCATGTCGCCGAGGCGCTGCATGGCGTCCTCACGGACGGGATGCGCACATCCGCCGGGACAGATTCGGTCTCGATCGACTGGGCGATCGCGGGCGACGACATTCCGTCATCGATCGCGCAGGTCCCCCGCTCCTCGACGAGTATGCGCCCGACAGGACAGCGTTTCCCCACTGGCCATGGAGGGCATTCTGATGTCGCTCACGCCTCAATCGGCCTTACTCCTGCGCATGGAAAATGCACTTCTCGAGACAAGCCGTCATCTCGGCATCATTGAACGGCAGATCGAAGCTCGCGCCGAGCGCATGACGATCACGTCCTGCACCAAGCGCCGGCAGTCCGGCGGTGGTACCTCAAGATGGACACGCGCGGACGAACGGGCTTTCCGCGAAAATATAGCGGCGCTTGCCCTCACGCGGCGCGCCGAGATCGACGCGTTGACTCGCAAGCTCACGCGGCAAGAGAGCGCGCTTGCGGCGTTCCGGCGGCGCCACGGGATCGAGCCTGCGCTCGGAGATCGGGAACCAACAGCCTGCACCATGACGATTGACGGCTAATCATGTCGCGGGCTCATCGGCCAGCGCTTCTGCAGCGCAAGCCAGGCTCTCCGAGTGACCCTTGAGCTCCGACTATCCGTTCTCCGCGTACTGCCACCGGCGCTCCCAGAGCAGAGCCTGCGAAGATGGCGTGCAGGTGGGCAATTCGCGCGCCGCGGCAGGTAGAGGAAGAGCACGACGAACGCCAGTAAACCGGGCTGGTCATGGATGCAGGTCATCTCGGCCTTCATTCTTTTGGCGTCAACCCGTGCCGGCGCCCCCTCGGGTTTGCTGCGGTCTGAACCGTCGACGGCCCGCTTCAAGGGCAAGTCGCAGTCGATCGTCGCCCGCCGTCTCGTCATGGCCAGGCCGCGTCCTGCGCAGGGCCTGCGGCCCCGCTTGTCCGCACCCCGACCATGCTCGCCTTGACGGTCCACGCCCCTTGAAGCGGTCCGCTTGCGCCGGTTCTTGGCGACCGCACCCGAGGGGGCGCCGGCACGGGCCGATCGCCTCTCCCGGCGAAACCGAGAAAGGACCTCACCATGTCAAAGACCGCCCGTTCTCCTCGCTCATCTGCTGCCGTCGTTCCGCTCCGCCGCGGCACCACGCTCGAGATGGTCCGGCTCGCCTGTCCCGACGCCGCGCAGGCCAACCGCATCTCCGAGAGCTTCGGCCTTGCTACGCTCGACAGCGACGGCATCTGTGACCTCCACGAACGGCTCATCATTGAGACCGCCCAAGCGCTGAAAGACGGCTTGAGCGAGCGCGCCATGCAAATCCACCTGCAGCGCATCGTCGGCGCCTATGTCGGATCGGCCCACGGCGCCGGCCAGTTCTACTCCCGCGCAGTGACCGAAGCGCGTGACGCGACCGCCAAGCTTGCCAACGACAGCCGCGACGAAGATCTCGACGGTCCCGTTGGTTTTGACAGCGCCGCGCAGCGCAAACGAGAATTCGCGGCCGACATGGCCCTCCAGGCCCACGCGCTCCGCATGGCGGCCGAGGGCGCCGTCACCGCCTACGAGCAGATCGTTGGCGAAACCTGGAAGCCGTTCGAACGGCAGATCGAGCACGCCGGCGAGACCGTCGGTCGCAAGGCCGCCAAACTTCAGATGGAGTCTTTCGGCTAGCCATTCGGGCGGGGCATGGCCCCGCCCTTTTCACTCCCGACGAAAAGGCCGGTCCTCGCGGGCCGGCCTTTTCGCATGTCACGCGCGGCGGCGGCGCTGCAATCTGAAAACCAATAGAAAAGAGAAGACCAGCCGACACCCATCGCGGCCCCGTCCCGGGTGATGGTCCTGCTTCGGCTGGTTTGTCCCCGCAACGGCTCCGCCGTCCTCCACTGCGTTGCGGCCCTCCCAACAAAATCCTGGTTCTGCGATCCGCACCGATCCGGGTGCGCGGACCTCCCAGTCCTGCGCGGGCGGACCCCGTGACGGGGCCGCGATGGGCGCGGCCTCCAACGGAGGTCATGATCATGAGCCGAAAAGAGGAAAAATCTCGCGCGGACATCTACGCGCGCATCACCGATCGCATTGTCGCCGATCTCGAGCGCGGCGTTCGTCCATGGACGCAGCCCTGGACGGTCGCCGATACCGCTGGCCGCATCACTCGGCCGCTCCGCTACAACGGCCAACCCTATAGCGGTGTGAACGTCATCCTGTTGTGGTCCGAGGCGGTCGCGCGCGGCTTCACCTCGCCGACATGGATGACCTTCAAACAGGCGGCCGAACTGGGCGGCCACGTCCGCAAAGGCGAGACGGGCAGCGTTGTGGTTTACGCCAGTCGGTTCACAAAGACCGAGACGGACGGCAATGGCGATGAGGTCGAGCGCGATGTCCCGTTCCTCAAGGCCTATACCGTCTTCTGCGTCGATCAGATCGATGGCCTGCCTGAGCACTATTACGGTCGGCCGGCGACGGTCTCGACGCCGATCGAGCGCAACGCGCACGCCGACGCGTTCTTCGCTAACACCGGCGCTGTCGTCCGACATGGCGGCATAATGGCGTTTTATGCGCCCTCCTCCGATCACATCCAGATGCCACCGCTCGAAAGTTTTCGCGACGCGGAGTCGTATGTCGCCGTCCGAGCGCATGAAACCGTTCACTGGACCGCTCCTTCCCACCGTGTCAACCGCGACCTCAGCCGCTACGGCAAGGACCGTAGCGAGCGCGCGCGCGAGGAACTGATCGCGGAACTCGGGAGTTGCTTCCTGTGCGCGGACCTCGGCATCGTGCCCGAACTCGAACCGCGCCCGGATCACGCGAGCTACCTCGCGTCCTGGATGGAGGTCATGTCAAACGAGAAGCGCTTCATCTTCGCGGCGGCCGCGCATGCGCAACGCGCTGTTGCCTATCTGCACGGCCTTCAACCGAAGGCGTTCGAGGTCGGGGAGGCTGCATGATGAGCAGACAGCGTGGCGATCGTCCAGTCCACAACCCTCGCTCCTATGGCCGCGCACGGCATCATCGATCCGATGCCAGACTATGCGGTCTTCGCAGACACCGGCTGAAGGCCGACCGTCGTTTACGATCACCTCGCCTCGCTGACATCGCCGAATGTATTGCCCTTTCCTGTCTGCATCGTATCGGCGGGGCGACATTCGCGAGAATCTGATCAGCGCCGCTCGCGGCCAGCGCGGGGCATCCATCCCCGTGCGTGCCGTGAACCGGCCTCGCCCTTGCGGTTCTCGCCGGGGTTCTCCTCCCGTAAATGTCGTGACCCGATACGCGGCCTTACCGAAACTTCCTTCGGGGGCGCGTTCCGGCGCTAACGGGTCGTCGCTCTATCGAGCGAACGTCGCTCCCATCCGCAGTCTCGTTTGATAGGCCGCGCCCTGACGCCTGATGGAGAAGCGGCGCGGTCGTTCATTTTCAGTCGAGGTCTCGACCAGCGGGGCTTGAAACGTTGTGAGGTGTCCGCTGTTGGTTAAATGCGCGTCCGTCGCCCTGGCCCCGAAGGTCGCTGTCGTGTCACCCGGCCGTTTCATCAGTCTCGCCCACGGCGTCCTCGATTTGGCATGTCTGACCGAAGGCCGTCGTCGCTTTGCTCCGCCTCGCTCTTATCCCCGCAACATCCGGCCACGACTTTCTTCCCCTGGCCGCTGCGCGTCCATTCCTCGCGGAAATCAAGAAAGTTGTGGCTTGGCTGCCCTCTACTGCGTGCCGGCCCCTGCGGGGTGCGGGTCGATCGCCTCCGGTCTGTAGCCAGCCATCGAGGCTGCGGTGGGCGCGGCCCGGAAAACTGAAAAGGACACGACAATGGCAACCATCGGCACCTTCACTTCGAACGGCAACGGCTTCACCGGCACCGTCCGCACGCTCGCTCTCAACGCCAAGGCCAAGCTGGTCCGCGTCGAGACCCCCTCCGAAAAGGGTCCGCACTTCCGCATCTTCGCCGGCAATGTCGAGCTGGGCGCGGCCTGGCAGAAGACCGCCAAGGACACCGAGCGGGACTATCTCTCGGTCAAGCTGGACGACCCGAGCTTCCCGGCCCCGATCTACGCCACCCTGATCGAGGTGGAAGGCCAGGAGGGCCTCCAGCTCATCTGGTCCCGACCGAACCGGGACTAAGGGGCCTCCACGGCAACGGCCCCGCCGAAAGGCGGGGCCGTTTCTGCATCGACGTCTCTTCTCACGCGGGTGATCAATCGCGCGTTCAGCGCGCTGCGGCCCGGCGGCTCCGTGCCCGGCTCCGGCATATGCGGTTTGTCCCCGGCGTAGCGACGGCAGATGTTCTAGGCATACCCATCAGATGTCTACCCCTCGTTGTCTTGCCATTGCGCTTCACCTCGCCCAAGCCGGATGATGCGCGAGCTGCGACGGTCGGTCGCGAATTCAACATGGCACAGACTTGGTCGAAATTGCCGAAGGCGCTGTCGGATCCCAACGATGGAGCGGTAGTCCGGCGTCGTGACCGACACTGCGCCCGTATGTTCTTCAATCTCGATGCGACCCGGCATTCCCACATCGACAAAGTTGGGCACGTCGCCTTGCATCGTCCAGTCCTGAGTTTTCCACTTCGAGGTTGCACCACTGAGTGCGTCATTTCTGAACTTCTTCCAGATATGCGCTGTATCGGCGGTCGGCCAATCGGGCTGATCCGAGAGCGCTGCAATCTCATTCGATCGCAACCATCGGTTCATTTCCGCCCCACCGACGAAAACCGGTTGTGTTTCACGAATCGCGGCCATTGCGGCGACTCGGGAGGGCAGTCCGGCCCGGACTAGACTCGCCATCATGGCCTGCGGCACGCCGGCCTCAAGAACGGCCGCGGCGCTGCCTTCAACAAAGTCCGATTCTCCGCCGCTCGCACGGCGCCGCATCCGGATCGCCTCGATTGCCCATACAAGCCGATAAACGAACGCGTCTTCGATGACGCGCATGTTGTCCAGACCGATCGTGACAACATCGGTGCCGCGAAGCCAGGCTGCGAGGAGCTCGCGCCAATTCGCCGGCAGATCGACATCCGGCACGAATGGCCGAATGCCGAACAAGCGCGCCGCCATGCCGGTGAGAGCGGCGCTCAAATCGTCAATTGCGCCGGTCTGTGCTGCGTCATCAGCCCGATCAAGAAGTTCCGTCAATTCAGGGGCGATCGCGTCGATGGCGAGGCCCGCTTCCAGTCCAATGCCCATCGCGAAGGTGGCGCGGCGCTGCACGGCGTCCGATTTGTTCCAGATTAGGCGCGCGCGAGCCTGGAGAATCCACAGTTGGTTGTAGCGGGTCTGTTCGCCTAGCCGGGCGATCTGGCGAGACCACAGTGATCCGTTCAGGGCTTCGTCGATTAGCCGCGGAAGCTCCGCGCTGCCACTGTCCAGCGCTTCGATGAGACCAAAGACAGTTGCATCGAGCTTTTCGATCAGACTCTCGATCGGCTCGGCATCAGCGGCATGGTCCTGTGGAAACCAGGCCTCCTGGGCATTCGCGAGATACTCCATTGCGTCGGCCCGCAGGAAGACGTTCGCGCGCGCCAGACGGTTGAGCACCTCGGCGACGATGGTGATGATGCCGCTTGAAAGCGACCTTGCCGTCGCCGATCCGACGAGGTCTCGCCAAGCGCGTTGTCGCCACCCCTCGGCTTGGAACATCACGTGCAACACAAGGCCTTCCAGATCGACAAAGGCACGGCCTGCACGCCCGGCCACGTTAGCGAATTCTTCGCCGGACAACGGAACGCCAGCACGGTAGAGGGTCGGAATCAGCAGCACAGCGGCATTGAGGTTGAGACCTTGCGCCAACGTCGGTGACGCGACTGTCACGCGCAGAACGCCTGCGGCGAGCAAGCCCTCCACCTCGCGAAGGAACGGCCCTGGTAACCGACCGTGATGAATCGCGACACCGATCGGCAAGCACCGAACCGCGGGATGATCCGGGCCTAGCCACTCGCGACCCACGGCCAAAGCACGCGCGACCGCGGCTGCGTCGTCAAGCAGCGAGGGCAGATAACCGCGACTGTGCAGGTCAACGATGGTCTCGGCGTATCCCTCGACGTGATCACGTTGCGTGCAGAAGACGAGCGCTCGCTTACCCTGAGCCGAAAACTTCCATGCGGCCGCGAGCGTCAGCTCCTTTGTATCGGGAACGGCGTGCGCCGTGGCCGGCGAGCTGCCTCCTCCGGGACGAAATGACGAATATAGGGTCCGCCTGCTTCGAGATCGAAGCTCAGGCGGGCCGAGTTACCCTGCCACATGAGGGTGCCGAAGCGTTGCCGCGTTGGTCGCCAGCGCGACTGAATCGGTGTTCCACCTGCATCACTACGAATCCAAGCGGTCAAATCGTTAAGCTGATCCCCTTCGGGCAAGATCGCCGAGAGACAGACGATGCGACGGGTTTCGTTGTCAGCACGCCTGAGCAGTCTTTGAACGAGGTTCTCGTACCGAATTTCGCGTTCGCTTGGCCCGATCAGGTGACCTTCGTCGAGGACTACGAGCCCGACGTCATCGATGATCGACGGGTCATTCCGCAAGGCGAAGTCCAGCTTCTCCGGTGTGGCGATGACAATATCCTGCGTACGGAGTGCGTCTTCGTCGCCGCCAGCGGCTCCAGCCGCGCCATAGAGCGACGAGACCGAGAACCCAAGGCTCGAGAACGTCCGACGGAATGATCGTTCCGTCTGGGCGGATAATGCGCGAAGCGGCGTTACAATGAGGACCCGCCTGCGCGCCGCGAGCGCCATCAATGCGGCGATCTCGGCGATTCGTGTCTTGCCAGCACTGGTCGGCAACGCGACGACGAGATCGTCGGTCATCGGTTGCTCGTCGGGCTGCTTCGATCTGCGACGGCCAAAGCTCCACCTCGGCGACGTCACGTCCAAAGAGTTCCCCGATGAAGAGTTGGCGCAAATCCTGATAGTTTCCCGCGCCCGCCGGCCCGTCGAGGGGAAGCACCTGATGCAAGCTGCTAGACCACAGGTCATCGACAAGATTGAACGCTATGCGCGCGGTCCACCACAGCGACACGGCATTGGCGTTCCTGGCGAGGGAGATCGCGCGGCGCAGGAGGGACCGAGACTCCTCAATCAGGACCGCGGCCCCGGTCTGAAGAGCGAATTCGAAGAACGCGAGGGCGCGAAAAATGGTTGATGTGGCGATCAACCTGACGGCGTCGTCCGAATCAATCTCTCCTGCGCGCAACGCCTGGCTAATATTTGCATCACCATGGGCTGGGTTCAGCAGCCACGCTCGCGCGCGGCGACCTAGACCGGCCAGATCCCGCAAAATAAGATGCGCCAACGCTTCTTCCGCTGGCGATAGATTCGCGTTCTCAGGCCGTTGAGAGATCAGAGAGAAGGCGAGAGCGGAGTAGCTTGCCAGATGATACGCGGCGGCGCCTGCGATCCGATAGAAGCCCCGGCCGACATCCTCGTGGGAGCCATTTTGCACCAGTGCTTCGAACGCGTTTCCGGCCCGCGCGAAGCCGCGCCGCCAAATCTCATCGTTGCCGCCGCCTTCCCGAAGCGCCATGGATGCGCGCAGCACGGAGAGCGCATATTCGGACAGATCGGTGTCAATCGTTTCTCCGAACGCCGGCGCATCGTCAGGCAGGACGCCGTCGCGGCGAATGATGGACCGCGCCTCGCCGCGAGCTTGCAGCCGACCCCTGACACCGTCAGCGGTCGCCTGCGTCAAGAAGGCTGCCAGTTCGTCAACCGTCTCCAAGGGCGAGTGCTCCCTCGTAGGACAGCCGAATGAACTCCTGATGATCGTCGATCCGAAGGTGGATTACAGTGTGGCTGCGATCAACGCCGGCACCGCGCAGATCGTCGAAAAGCGCTCGGGGCGTGGCATTGCCGGACATCGTGAAGAGAGCATGGTCGATGCGATCGGAGGGAACTGCGCGGCTTGCGACCTCATTTCGGATGATTCGGCCCAATGCCGCGAGCGGACCATCACCCTCCATCAACCTGTCGGCGATAAAGAGCAGGGAGGTCGCCGTCGGCCGGCCACTATCACGCGACAGCGCCGTTCGAGCCTCGATAATCGTTGCGCCGGCGAGATTGGCCCGGCTCTTGGCTTCTCCTTTCAAAAGAAAGAGGTGTCCCTCAGCACTCGATCGCACGCCGATAAAGTCGTCGCCGCGGAGCGCCATCTCGCGGCCATCCTTATAGCGAAGGCGACGAACCGGGACCGAGAAGCCCAACGACTCCTCAACCAGCTCGGTTGCGAAGATTTCCCCTAGCTCGCCGGAGCGTGCCCGCGTGGTTCGGGGAAGACGCTCGGCTAGCAATGCTGCGGCGCTCGCATAACCGAGAAGGGCGACATCCTCCGCTATGCGTTCCATTTCGTCGTAGTGAGAGCGCAGCAGATCGGGAAGACGGCCAGCAATTGCCGCTCGTCCCCCAACCCGCTCGGTAAATTTCAGTAAGCGCTTGCGGCCGTCTTGCGCGGGCTCGCAATCACACCAATCGGCAAACAGCGGCAATCCACTCCCCTATCGGTCGGCACAGGCGTCAATCCTTCGGCTTCGCTCTCGATGCTCGCAACCGCGATTTCGGCCCGGCGCCGGACGCTGCGGCGACCAGCGCGTCCCACGTATCAGGTGGGTTTCCTCGGTTCAGCATCTTCCGGAACACGGCGTAAGCATCCGTCGTGCTGCCATAGGCGCGCAGCGTGTCGTCGTCATTCACCCAAGCCAGGATGATAATCTTGCTCGTGGCCGCCTGCTGATAGCGAAAGAACAACCGATACTGTTGCAAAAATTTCGCGCGAAACCAGTGTTTGTAGTCGGCGCCGAGCGTATCGCCTTGGCGGAATACGTCGCTGGCCGGATCGGCGGGGATGTTCTCAAAGGCGACTTTCAGGACCGCGGCAAGCAGTTTTGCCGCTCGCTTCGTCTTATAGCCTTTCGGGTCTTTGGCACGCGCCTTCTCGACGGCCGCGATTAGGGCCTCCAGCTGATCAAGGAAGAGCGGATGCGCGTAGATGGTCCAGCCATTGATTTCGATCGTCTGGTCCGTCACGCATCGTCGTCCGGCAAGGCTGCGTCGAGATCGACCTCAACGCCCTTGACGAGGGCTGCACCGCGCGCGAGCAGAGTCGAAGGAATCGCTCGAACCCGCGCCGGGTGCGCCGCCATGTCCTTCTCGAGAAAGCGCAGAAAATTTCCGATGACGGGGTCAGCCTGCTCGTCCGCCGCTTTCTTGGCCAGGACGACCGTTCCGTCGGCAAGCCCTCGAAACACCACGCGGTCCCGTTTGCCCAGTGCCAGCATCTTGCGGATGGCGGCAGGAACCGTAGTTTGGCCCCGCTCGGTGATCGTGGCGGGAATTTCGAGGATTTCGGCGGTTTTCGGCATCGAAGGCTCCGATCGTGCGTCCCAGTGTAATGCATTTGCATTGTATGTTCAAGGACCGACGGCGTGATGCCCGCTGCGCATCACGCCATTCGAAGCTCCCGCCTTGACGGACCCTGACCATGCAGAAGCCGCCCACTCGATCCCGATGTCGCCGATACGGCACCGACTTTGAAGACGCTGACCGTGGCCAGCTCGATCTCCTCGCCAACGAATGCGAAGGCATGTGCGATCTCTGATCAGCGCTTTCTGCGCGGGTCCCAATTTGTCCCCGGTCGACTGGCATGATAGCGCCCGACGGGCCATCGCAGCCGTGCTCAGCAAAGCCGCGCGGTCACCTGTTGCTTCGGGCTTCGATGTGCATCTTCACGCATTGCCAACCGGGTGCGCTCTGCCGGCGGTTCTGTCCGTCGTCACGACGTCGATTGTCGCCGTTGATGTCCACTAACCGTTTCTCTCGGCTCGCCCACGGCGTCCTCGATTTGGCATGTCTGACCGAAGGCCGTCGTCGCTTTGCTCCGCCTCGCTCTTATCCCCGCAACATCCGGCCACGACTTTCTTCCCCTGGCCGCTGCGCGTCCATTCCTCGCGGAAATCAAGAAAGTCGTGGCTTGGCTGCCCTCTACTGCGTGCCGGCCCCTGCGGGGTGCGGGTCGATCGCCTCCGGTCTGTAGCCAGCCATCGAGGCTGCGGTGGGCGCGGCCCGGAAAACTGAAAAGGACACGACAATGGCAACCATCGGCACCTTCACTTCGAACGGCAACGGCTTCACCGGCACCGTCCGCACGCTCGCTCTCAACGCCAAGGCCAAGCTGGTCCGCGTCGAGACCCCCTCCGAAAAGGGTCCGCACTTCCGCATCTTCGCCGGCAATGTCGAGCTGGGCGCGGCCTGGCAGAAGACCGCCAAGGACACCGAGCGGGACTATCTCTCGGTCAAGCTGGACGACCCGAGCTTCCCGGCCCCGATCTACGCCACCCTGATCGAGGTGGAAGGCCAGGAGGGCCTCCAGCTCATCTGGTCCCGACCGAACCGGGACTAAGGGGCCTCCACGGCAACGGCCCCGCCGAAAGGCGGGGCCGTTTCTGCGTGAGCCGAGATGGACGCAGCGAAGGCTGGCTCCCTCCAACTGCTTCATCGCGCCGCCCCGCTTTCGCTCGCGCCGTTCTCGTTTAGACGCGTCTCGAGCGAGCTGATGCTGTCGAGCACGGCCTCGAAATCCGGCGGGTCACCGAAGATCATGCCTTGCATGGCCCTGTAGTCGACGCGCAACTGCTCGATCATCGCATCATGCGGGGCGAGCGTGAACGAGCCGGGCGCAGCACTCGCGAGATCGAAGTCCGGTCGATTGAAGAACATCCGGGCATGTGCGACGCAGTCCACGCCGAGCGCCGTCTCAGCGATGGCGGCTTCGCCGATCGGGTCCCCGGCGAGCAGGTGCAAGTCATAGTAATGACGGGACACGCGTTGGCCGCCCCCGCGCAGCTCGCCGCGCTTGTCGAACCAGCGCCGCAGCCCGTGGAGGATGACGACCTTGTCCCAGAAGGTGCGTTCGGGATCGACCGTGCGCACGGCCGGCACGGTCAAGTCGAGCGCCGGCAAATCATCGTCGACATAGGGTTTGATCGGCACTTCGCTGTTCGGGTCGAGCGCGGATTTGGCGCCCGACTCGATCTTGATCGCCGCCCGCACGTAATCCGATCGCGGCGTCGCTGCGGGATACCAGATCAACAGGGTCTGTCCGTCGGGATCGGCGTCGTCGGCTTCCACCCGCGCCGCGCCGGCATCGTGGCCGGCGGCCCGGAGCCGGTCTTGTAGGATCAGGGTCAACTCAGCGCGCAGCGGGCCGTTGATATAGGCTTGGCAGGCGTCCTTGATCGCATCGAGGCGCGCGCGGCGCTTGTTCCCGCTCAGCGCGTTAAGCTCCTCAATCGTAGCCGGCTCGCCGATGTCGTCCCGAAACACCGTGACATCGATGTCTTCGGAGAAGCGGTTGATCAGACCGAATCCCTTGGACAGGGAGGTTCCGCCCTTGAAGAGGAGGCGGGGTCCTCCCTCTTTCAGGCCATTGAACAAGGCATCCAGCGTCCAGCAGACCCAGAAGTCCTTCTCGATATTCTGAGATGCCGTGCCAAGGCGTAGCGCGGTCGTATCGAAGGCGCTCAACATCGTGTCCGACCCGGCCGCGAGAACCTCATCGAAAGCCGGGTTCATGCCTTCGCCCTCCGGGTTGCGCCGCGATTGGCGATTGGTTTCTTCTGGGTGGAGAGCGGTTTCGGCTTCGGAGGTACGACGACAGCGTGACTCTGATCGTTTTCACTCCTTCTTTGTCGATCATGATCTGCGCCAACATGATCAGCATCATCACGATCATCGTCGATGTGCCGACGACCAACGGCAGCATCCGCTTCGATGAGCGGCTTAAGAAACACCCGCATCCATGTCGGAAGAGCTGACATACCGGCAGTGAGATCGGCTCTAAGCGACGGCCCCGTTGTGGGATCCTCGAAAAGCTTGGCGAGCTTGCGTTTAACCTGATCGCTCTCGCCTTCACGAACCAAGAGATCGCGCAGCCAGTGAAGCGCCTGGACGAGGCGCATCGCCGGTCGTCCGGCCCAGAACAGCTTGCTGGCCGCGGTCGGACGAAAACTGATCGTTACGTTACCCAGCCGGATCGCGCGGCGACGGGCGTCGGTATGCACCACGATTTTGGCCGGGACGGCGTCAGTCAGGCCCAGATCGTTGGCCGCGGTCATGCCGTCGACAAGCATCCGCGTTTGGTCGCGTCGTCCAACGGCGTCGATGACCGAGCGCGGATCGGGCGGGTTGGGTTTTTGGGTAAGCTTGTTGAAGCCAGGCTGATCGTAGAGCCCCCGATCGATTCGCCTGAGGGTTTCGGCCTTCGTCAGCCGCTGCAATGCCTTATCGATGGCGTCCCGCGTGGCGAGATCCACGAAATCACTGGGCGTCCAGACCTTACGCGGTGCGTCCGCACGGATGCGCTCGAGCATGGCTGTCTTCAGATCGAGTGGGGCGCTATTCATGTCCGAAACTTGTATACTTGTTTCGGACAGATTGCAAGTGATATGTCCGAAATACCTATACAAATTTCGGACAAGGTTGGTCCAACCAGGGCGCGGCTTTTCAGAGAATTCCCCATGCCCGATAGCGTCCCCGCCCCGTCGCCTCGCGCAAGCCGAGTTCGGCCACCAGGTCCTGGGCGGCGCGCGGCGTGATCTTCAGCTCCGCCGCGATCATGCCGGCGGAGGCAATGGGCCGGGCCAGCATGTAGTCGAGCAGCGCCGGCAGCCGGGAGGTGGTGCGGCGACCGACGAGCTTGCGCGTGAGCAGGGTGCGCTGGTTAAGCCAGCGATCATGATCCTTGAGGCCGGCGTCGGCGGCCGCGGTCATCGCCTCGAATTGAGTCAGGAGCCGCGACGCCGGATCGGACGATCGACGGCGTTCGCGCGGGATGGTTTTCAGCCCGGCATGGAGGCAGGAGAGATGCCAACGGGTTTTGCCGCGTGCACGCAGCACGGCGCTGGCGAGCAGTCGGCCAAGCCACGGCATGTGCTGCAGCGGTTCGACCCGGTCCCAGGCATCGGCTGTGATCGCCGCCGCCAGCGCCGGCGGCAACGTGCGAGTCCGATCGACGATACGCTGCCAGTCCTCGATCCTGGCGTCCTCATCCCAATCGAGATCGTAGACCAGCGGATCACGCTCGGGCCGGCGAGTGGTCTCGCCGGCGAGCGTTCGGTCGGATTTCGCGATCGCGGCGTCGACCGCGGCGAAGGCGGCAGCGAGCCGCGGGTCGGTTTCGATCATGACGAGCGGCTGATCAAGATTCTCGCCGTCCAGCGTGGCCTCGGCATCGTTCGCGCCGCCGCCATCGTGCGCCCCTTCCTTCCGGTCGTCGCTTCCCGCTTCCCGGTCGCCCTGCCCTCCCCGTCCGCGCAAGCTTGCAAGACCGCTGACCGACAGCGCCCAGTCCGGCTTGGCCGCGGCGATACGACGCCTGGTCCGCAGCACGGCGTGGGCCCGGGTCAGCTCGTGGGTGGGGCTGCGGATATCCATGCCGGCGTCGTGGAGAACCAGATCTTCGAGATGGACGAGTTCGCCTTCCAGCCACAGACTGGCGCAGGCGTCGGTAAAATGGGTGCGCGCGACAAAACCGTCGCTGATCGGACTTTTTGCCAACCGCTCGTCGAGGCGGGCGAGCGCATCTTCGGCAGCGGCGAGTGGGCCGGCGAGCTGGGCCCAGGGCAGCGGATCGGGGATCTGGTAGCTGACATGCAAGGTCTTGATAACCTTAACGGGAATCACTGAAGCGGAAGCTATCACGGTGTTGGCTTCCGTCATAGCGAGGCCGGGCACACGACGTGTATCACTATCGATAACCTTCCCTTATCGATAGCGTTGGACGTCACGGCGCAAATCAGCGATTCTGGCGGCTACGAGCCCGGCAAATCACGCCCGCCGGCGCTCCGCTCGACGCGAGGACGCAGCCGTTGCCAGCCCCCTGCCCTCTTCCGGACGCTTTTCGCCGCCGCCGACGACCGTCACTCGCTGCGCGGCACGCTCCGGTGCGGCGCGCTGGTCGCAACCTCACCGCGGGCGATCGCCACGAAGCGGCGTTTGACCTCGGCGAACAGGCCGGGCGTCAGCGCGCCGTAGTAGCCGCTCTCAGTGTCGATATTGCGCAAGTCGGGGCCCGGCCAGGTAAAGCGGTTGCTTTCGGTCAGCACGATCCAGGAGCGCTCATGGTCGAGCCGCAGGCGGTTCTTGACCGCGGCCGGAATTTCGATCGCGTCGGCCGGATTGGCCGGCGGCGTATGGGTGATCGGCAGGACGCGCACCACCGGCGTGCCGTCCTCCGTTGTTGTGACAATCGCCAGCACCAGGCACGGGCGGTCCTTGTCGCCCTCCTCGCGGCCTTCGCGGTGCTGCCAATCCCACAGATAGGAATAGCGAAAGATCCAGCCGAGCTTGATCTCAGTCGGCAGCATGTTTCGCGTCGGGTGCGCTGCTGAGATGGCCGGGATCAGGTGTCATCTCGGCAGCCTCGACCGCGGCGATCTCCGCCTCGCTCAGATCAATCGTGCGCTGGACGCGTCGGTCCCGCTTCGACAGCCGAACGAAATCCTCGTAGGCCATCAGCACCGTGCGGGGCCGGCCGTTCTTGGTGATGACCACCGGCTCGCGCACGGCGGCATCCTGGTAGGCGCCGAAGTTCTTCGAGACTTCGGCGGCGGTGACGGTCGAACTCATGGTTCAAATCTCCTTCGTTCCGTAATATACGGAAATCCCGGTAATCCCGCAAGTGGTCCTCGGCGCTTGTATGAATGGGCCAGGAGACAGCCGGTATTCATAGGAGGATGCCCCGATGACGGACAATAGACGCTCAGAGCCCTCTTCGAACATCTGGACCTTGGCAGGTGCGCAGGCACGGTTTTCAGAGGTTGTCGACCGGGCGCAGGCCCACCCGCAGGTCATCACCCGACACGGCCAACCGAGCGCGGTGCTCCTCTCAGCCGAGGAATGGGCGCGCAGAACAGCCCGCAAAGGCACGCTGGCAGATTTCCTGCTGGCTTCGCCTTTACGGCAGGACCCGATGGATATCGAACGAATCCGTGATCGACCGCAGGACATCGAACTGTGAACGGCCTGCTCACCACTGAAGGCGCGCTCCGATGACCGCCCCTGCCCGCCTCCCCGATGCCGCGTCGCTCGAAACCGTCCTCGCCGCGCTCGATCCGGCCTCGGCCGATACGGACCTGGTCCCGGCCCTCACCGCGGCGTTTCCGGGCTTTGCGTTCGGCATCGCGCCGATCGATGACGATTACTGGCGCGATACCCGATCGGTGCTTCGTCCCGACGGCACGCGGCTTGGCGAATTGCGGCCATGGATGACGGCCGAACTCGCCAGGGAAAACGGCGATGTGACGGCGGTCTGGAAGCGGCTGAAGGAGACCGGTCTGCAGATCACGGAGTGGCGGGGGACGAGCGCGTTCGTGTCGGCGCCGACCGGGCCGGGTGTGGCCGATTACGTTCAGATCGCGCTCGGTCGCGAAATCGAATGGCGCGCCGGCCCGATCGTCAATCCCAACCACCGCCCGTTTGGCGAAGAAGAACTGCTCGATCCGAGCTGGCCTCGCACCGATCAGCTCCCTGATTCGGATCGCCTCGCCGGTCCGGTCTATCGCCTGCTCGGCCGCGCCGGCGGCGCGGTGGTCCACGTCCGCAGTTTTCTGGATCGCTGCGGCCGCATCGAGCGCGATAAGCGGGAGGCCAAACGGCCCGAGTTGGAGCGGCGAATCATTCGCGAGACCGGGCCGGGCGGAACACGTGAGACGCCCTTCCTGGAGGCGGTCACGGACTATTTCGACTTTGTGCCCCGCGAGCTGCGGTTCTTTCAGGACTGGGAGGAATCGAGCGCCAGGCCGCAGCGCGTCTTCGCGCATTGGGCCCTCGATGCCCGCGACTACACCCACAAAGGCGAACGCGAAGTCGGCTTCATCCCCCGGCCGCTGAAGCTCCCGAAAGAGCGACTGCTCATGACGCCGGAGGCTTCGGTCCATCTTCTGATGGACCGGATCGAGGCCGTGGACCGCGAGGTCGGCCTGCCCTTCGGCTGGTTCTTCCTGATGACCCACGGCCATTGGGTCGACCCCGATGTCGGCCTGGCGATCGCACAAGGCCTGAAGGCGCAACGCGTGCGCCTGCCCGACCCCGACGCCCGCGTGCTGCTGCGCTGGGCCGATCGAACCTACGGCTTTTGACGGAGCGCAGCCGATGGACGACATCACCTCCCGAGCCTTGGTCTCCGATCCCGAAACCCGGCGCGCGCTACAGCTCGATACGCTCTCGGCGATCCTGCCGATGGAGCGGCGCGACCGGCTCGCCGAGCTGCTGACCGACGACGACGTCGCGACGCTCAAACATCTCGCTCAGGAAGGCATGGGCGAGAATTCGCTGCGGGCGCTGGCGTCGGACCTTGCCTACCTCGAAGCCTGGGCCCAGGCCGCGACCGGCGCGGCGTTGCCCTGGCCGGCCTCGGAAAGCCTCGCGTTGAAATTCGTCGCGCACCATCTGTGGGACCCGGCGAAGCGCGAGACCGATCCCCAGCACGGCATGCCGTCCGATGTGGCGGCGCTGCTGCGGAATGCCGCGATGCTGCGGAGCGCCGGCCCGCATGCGCCGTCGACGGTGAAGCGGCGCCTCGCAAGCTGGGGCACCTTGCATCGCTGGAAAGGGCAGGAGGGTCCGTTTGCCTCGCCCAGTCTGCGCGCCGCGCTACGGCTCGCGGTTCGCGCCAGCACGCGCCCGCGGCAGCGCAAGAGCAAGCGGGCGTTCACCCGCGACGTCCTGGACCGTCTGCTCGCTACCTGCCGGTCCGACCGGCTGGCCGATGCCCGCGATCTTGCCATCCTGCTGCTCGCCTTCGCCTCCGGCGGACGCCGGCGCAGCGAGGTGGCGCGGCTGCGGGTCGAGCAGCTCAGCCACGAACCGCAGGTCCCGTTTAATCCGCAGGACCCAAAATCCGAGACGTTGCCGTGCGTGGCCATTCAGCTCGGCCGCACCAAGACCGGCCAAGCGGATGAGGCGGGAAGGGTGCTGCTGGTCGGGCCGCCGGTCGAGGCGCTGCGCGAATGGCTGGAGCGGGCGGACATCAGCCGGGGGCCGATCTTCCGCGCCATCGATCGCTGGGAGGCGGTGGAGGAGAGGGCGCTGACGCCGCAGTCGATCAACCTGATTGTGAAGCGGCGCTGCGCCATGGCGGGCCTCGATGCGCGGGAATTTTCCGCCCACGGCTTGAGATCCGGGTACCTGACGGAGGCGGCGCAACGCGGAGTTTCCTTGCCGGAGGCTATGCAGCAATCCCAGCATCGATCCGTGCAACAGGCCGCCAGTTATTACAACGAAGCAGATCGACGACTCGGTCAAGCTGCACGGCTCGGCGTCTGAACAGCCACGGCCCGAGGCCGAACGTAAATTCGGCTAGTCTAGCGGCGGGGTAAAAAGGGGTAGACTGGACGTCGATTAGGGACGCGATTCGGGCCATTCGAGGAGAGTTGACCGCGGTCAACTTTCTCCTGGTGGGGGTGATCAGCCTTCGCGCGTGGGCTGGAATCTATGTCAGCGGATGAACAAGCAGGTGGTGGCGCTCGGTGGGATCTCCGTGGAGTTGACCGCGGTCAACTTTTCCGAGAGGGCCCAGTGGACCGTTAAGGACTCGTTAACCCTTTAATTGTTGCGCGATCGCCCAGAATCGGGCGTACTAGCCACGCTTTGCGCACGCCCTGCATCCGAAATTCGTAACTACGCGAGAAAGCCGTGGCCCTAAACGACCAACACGCGATGGCGCCAATCCCTTCGGCCGCGCCCCCAACGATCCACGAAACGATCGCGGCCGATGCGCGCGAACTCTCCGCGAAGCTTCATGCCCATCGCATGAAGCTGTTCCCGCCAAAAGCCCGTAAGAACCTACGCCGGTTCACATCCGGCGAAGTCGCTAAACTCGTCGGCATCAATGACGGCTATCTCCGCCAATTGTCGCTGGAGGGAAGGGGCCCCCAACCTGATACCAGTCCATCGGGTCGACGGTCGTACACATTCGAAGACATTCAGAGCCTTCGGGCTTATCTCGACGAATCCGGCAAGGGCGTGCGACGATACCGACCGCATCGCGTCGCGGGCGAACAGTTGCAAGTCATCGGCGTCGTTAATTTCAAGGGTGGATCAGGCAAGACCACCACCGCCGCGCATCTCGCTCAACATCTCACGCTGCAGGGCTATCGGGTGCTTGCGGTCGATCTCGATCCACAGGCCTCGCTCTCGGCGCTGCACGGCTATCAGCCAGAGTTTGACGTCGAGGAAAACGGAACCCTCTACGGCGCCATCCGCTATGACAGCGAGCGTCGTGAGCTGGACGAGATCATTCGACAGACTTACTTTTCGGGGCTCGACATCGTCCCCGGCAATATCGAACTGATGGAATTCGAACACGAGACCCCGAAAGCGTTAGCTATGCGCCAGTCGGGTGATCCGCTGTTCTTCGCCCGCGTTGCCCGTGCCCTCGCCACTGTCCAGGACCGTTACGACGTCGTCGTGATCGACTGTCCGCCCCAACTTGGATTTCTCACGCTCTCCGCTCTCTGCGCGGCAACCGCGATCCTGATCCCGGTGCATCCGCAAATGCTCGACGTCATGTCGATGTGCCAATTCCTCATCATGACATCCGACCTCCTCGCCGTCGTCGCCAAGGCAGGCGGCAACATGAATTACGATTGGATGCGATATCTGGTCACGCGCTACGAGCCCGGTGATGGACCGCAGGCCCAAATGGTCGGCTTCATGCGCTCGCTGTTCGGCGATCGCATGGTCACCAATATGATGCTCAAGAGCACGGCGATCTCCGACGCCGGCATCACGAAGCAAACACTCTATGAGGTCAGCCGCGATCAGTTCACACGCGCTACCTACGACCGCGCAATGGAATCGCTGGACAGCGTCAATGGCGAAATTCAAAGCCTCATCCAAGCCGCATGGGGGAGGACCTAATGGGTCGCAAAAACCTGCTTGCTGACCTCTTGGACGACAAGTTGACCGCGGTCAACGAACAGCCGTCAGGTGAGTCCAGCGACAATCGGAGACCTTCCCAACCAACACTGGGATCGCGCGGTGCAGTCGGCGCCATGAGCCGCTCGCTCGAGATGCTGTCCGCGGAGCGCGATGCCGCCAAGGCCCTGACCGAACAACTCACCACCGGTCAAGCCGTCGTTGAAATCGATACAGGATTGATTGACGCCTCGATCGTTCCGGATCGCTTGACGGGCGTCGACGAGAAGCACCCCGCTCTCGTCGAATCCATCCGCGCCAATGGACAATTGGTTCCAGTCCTTCTCCGGCCGCATCCGACCGGTCCAGGACGGTTTCAGATCGCCTATGGCCATCGTCGCGTCCGTGCGCTTGCCGAGCTTGGCCATCCCGCGCGGGCGGTAGTCCGTGACCTCAGCGACGAAGACCTGGTGGTGGCACAAGGCAAAGAGAATGGCGAGCGTGAGGATCTGTCCTTCATTGAGCGGGCAACTTACGCTGCCGCACTCGAGGATCGTGGATTCAAGCGTGAGATCATCATGGCGGCGCTCAGCGTCGACAAGACAGAACTCTCGCGCCTCATCACCGTCGCGCGGGCCCTGCCACGGAGCTTGGTCGATGCGATCGGGCCAGCGCCGAAGACCGGCCGCCGGCGCTGGATGGAGCTGGCAGAGCGGATGGTGGGTCGCCACGACCAAAAGGCATTGGCTGACAGTGTGGCTAGTGATCGCTTCGTGCGTGCTACTTCCGATGAACGGTTCGCGATCGCATTCGTCGCGCTCGCGCCTCGCAAGCCCAAAGCTCCACGGCCGACGACTTGGACCGATGACGACGGCAAGAAAATTGTGAAGATTGAACGTCGCGCAGATCGCGTCACGCTCGCGCTCGATGAAAAGGCCGCGCCGGCGTTTGGAGACTTTGTGATTTCGCGGCTGCCAGAACTCTACCGCGCTTTTCGCGAGGGACGTACCGATGAATGACATCGCGCGTCTCGCCGCTTTGGATATGGCGCCGTCCAGACCTCTCATGGTCAGGCGGCGCGATGCGTACCCGCGTTTCCGTCCTCTAACCGTAGGAGCATAGCGGAAAAAGAAAAGGCCCCCGAAACGTCTCCGTCCGAAAGCCTTCTCTCGTCATGTTTGGCGACTGACAGAGAATCACTTTCGCGAATCGCAGTCAAGTGTCTTTAGCGACGGCGCCGTTTTGGCGAGCAGATTTTCTTTGCCCGCATGAGGCAAAGACATGCAGTCACACTCCCCAACGACGCCCTTTGGGCGGCGATCGCTGACGCTTGCCCATGTGGCAAGCCAAATCGGGGCCTCGGCGCGACCGCCCGAAAAGGTCGTGCATAAATGGAATATTTTCCACGCCATCTGTACGGCGCGGCCGCGCCTGGGGGTGTCCGAGCGCTCGCTATCCGTGTTGAACGCGCTTTTGACCTTCCATCCGGAGACGGCCCTGACTGGGGAGGACGACCTGATCGTCTTTCCGTCCAACGACAAGCTAACGTTGCGCGCGCACGGCATGCCCGCTTCGACATTACGCCGGCACCTCGCCGTCCTGGTCGACGCCGGGTTGATTATTCGGCGCGATAGTCCAAACGGCAAGCGCTACGCGCGGAAAGGCCGCGCCGGCGACATCGAGCTTGCCTTTGGCTTCGATCTGTCGCCGCTCGTCGTGCGTTCAGAAGAGTTCGAGCACCTGGCGGCCGACATCGAAGCAGAGGCGCGCGCGCTCAAGCTCGTGCGTGAACGCATCACGCTTTGCCGGCGCGATATCGCCAAGATGATTGCCACCGGCATCGAGGAAGGCGTCCCGACGCGCAGGGGAGGGCAGGGGCCGATCGACTGGCAGGAAGTCCACACCGCCTTCAGGGCAATGCTAGCCCAGATTCCGAGGACGGCCACGCGGGAGCAGCTCGAGCCGATCGCTGACGAGCTGTCGCAACTTGCCGACGACGTACTCAATATTCTGGAAACGCATATTAAATCCAAGAATCCGAGCGCCAATGAGTCCCAATCTGAGCGCCACATACAGAATTCAAATACAGATGCCCCTATTGATCTTGAACCTAGCCTCCAGAAAGGCAGGGCGGGGGGAGCTGAGCTAAAACTTCAACCATCGCGAGTCGCGGAAGGTTCGTATCCGTTGGGAATGGTCCTGAGTGCATGCCCGGACATCGTCGATTATGCGAAGGGCGGGATTTCGAACTGGCGTGATTTCCTGGCCACCGCGGCCGTTGTGAGATCAATGCTGGGGATCAGTCCGAGCGCCTGGGAGGAGGCGCAAACTGTCCTGGGCGAAACGCAAGCGGCGGTCGTCGTCGCATGCATCCTGCAGCGTGGCACCGCGATCAGATCAGCTGGCGGCTACTTGCGCGGGCTGACCCGGAAAGCGGAGGTCGGGGAATTTTCTCTTGGGCCGATCCTGATGTCGCAGATCAATTCTCGGCTTCACGAAAAGCGGCGGGCTTGAGCGATGTGATGATGGGGGCTGTGGCAGGTTCCGGCTTGAGCGGGCGAAGCGAGGTTGTTTGGCGCATTCCAGGCGATGTTGCCGACTCACGCGAGCCGGGTGAAAGCGATGATCACAGGTCTTCCTCGGCTCGAGCTGTCGCTTCCGGTCGCATGGCTGGATACCTATGGCCGCCGACGGCTCGGTCGACCGCTGGAGAAGATTTTTCGCTTGCCGGATCCACCCGCAAGCGGGGCCTCCGCTGGGATTCCTTGCGCTCGCCCTTCTCTGCCAAAATTCTTTCGGCCGGGTGCCTCGCGGCGCTCGCGCTCTGCCCGCGTTCGCGGCTTCGGCTCGGTTTAGTCGCTCCGGCCGTTACGGACATCGCAGCCTGGCGCAAGCCCCAGAACATGTTGGTTCAAACCAACAGGGCAGGGGGCGCGCTGCGCTTCCGGTTTCGGTTGTCTTCCGTCAACACCACTGTCGCCTGTCAAGTGATGTGAACTGGTTTCGACTTGGCGCCTTCTTTCTTTTGGCTCGGCCTACCTGAACTCTTCTGGCAGGAGATTTTATGCCCGGTTTTCGGGAGTGTGGGGCACGCGCTGGTCCATTGCGGGTGTTGGTTCAAACCAACACCCGGGATGAGGAGGCCGGTCATCAAGTTCGTGCCGGTAGGCGCGGCGCGCTGGAGGAGGAAAATCGATGAAACGGGCGCAGATAGTTTCATCAAGCTTCATCCGATGAACACGATCGTCATCAACAATCAAAAGGGCGGCGTCGGCAAGACGACGCTTGCAGTGCATCTGGCCTGGTTCATGGCGGAAGCTGGCCGCCGGGTTCTGATGATCGATGTTGATGCGCAGGGCAACGCGACAGATACGCTCAAGCAGCATACAGGGTCGACCTCGGCGGCCGATCTCTTCAAGCCCGCGACTCGGCTTGTCGCTGGCGAAAACAACGGCATTACGCTGGCGCCGGCCGACAGCTCCCTGACGGATATCGATCGCGGCAATGCTGCTGCCGTCATGACGCTGCAGCAGAATCTCGCCGATGCCGCCGAACGGTTCGATATCTGCGTGATCGACACTCCGCCGTCGCTTGGCCTTCGCAGCGTCGCCTGCCTGGTCGCCGCCTCTCATGTGCTGGCGCCAATTTACCTGGAAGATTATTCCGTAAAAGGCGTCAAAGGCCTGATGCAGACCGTGATCGGTGTTCAACGACGATACGGTCGCCAGGACACAACATTTCTCGGCCTGCTGCCTTCGAACTTCAATACCAAGTCGCCTCGCCAGCGAACGCATTTGGAGCAGTTATTGCGCGAAGCGGGCAAGTACGTGTTCCCAGGCCAGATTGTTGCAAGGGACGGCTATGCCGAAGCCGTGGCTGAGCGCGTGCCGGTCTGGAGCTTGAAACGCCGATCGGCGCAAGAAGCGGGTCGAGAAATCCGCGCGGTTCTCGCCAAGATCGCAGATCGGCTTGATCAGGAGACGACGAGTGACGCTCGATCTCAGCTTTAAGGAACTCGTCGACGCTGCTGCAAACCCTAACGCAGCAAGTGGGCGACCGCTCTTAGTCGCGGTCGACTGCATTGACGAAGACCCCGATCAGCCACGCCGCAACTTCAGCGAACAGGAACTGGAGGAGCTTTCACAATCGATTGGCGAACATGGCGTGCTGCAACCCATCATGCTTCGCCGTTCCAATGAGGTTGGACGATACGTAATCGTCATGGGTGCGCGCCGGTACCGTGCTGCGCAGCGCGCGGGGCTGCGTGAAATGCCCGCATTCGTTCAAGAAGTAGGTTTGCCGGATCGATACGCGCAGATGATCGAGAACATCCAGCGCGATGATTTGCGCGCGCCTGAGATCGCGGCGTTCATCGCAGATCGGTTGGGCGCCGGCGATACCCAGGCGGATATATCGCGCAAGCTAGGCAAGCCAAGAGACTGGGTGTCGCGCTACGCGTCGGTTCAAGGCATGCCAGGATTCCTCCGAGCGAGACTTGAGGGAAGTTCGATCCGCGCTCTTTATGAACTCTACCAGGCCTGGCGCACGCATCCGGACGAGATCGAACGGCGATGTGTGACGCAGGACAGCTTCACCGACGCGCAAGCTCGGCAACTGGCCCGAGACGTACGCGCCGCGGCCGATCGCGCCACTGCCCAGGACCAATCGCCTGCTGGACCGCCTCGATCCGAAAGATGCGATCTCCTGCCGGAAGCAATTCTGCCAGGCATCGGTGCCAAAGGCCGAGAGGCAGCACCCGATAATCAACTGCCAAAAACTCGCCTCGTTTCACAATCGAAGTCGGCAGCATCACTGGCAATCAGGGTTCGGTATCAGAACCGGATCGGACAGCTTGTTGTTGATCGGCTCGCGACGCAAGGCTCCCGTCACGCTGTGGTGTTGGTAGATGGTGCGGAGCACGCAGAAGAAGTTCCAGCGTCGGCGCTCACGATCGAGGAGATCCTGTCGAGATGAACTCGTTCGACACCTTCGCAGCCGCAGAGACAGACTACCGGCGTGCGGCGACGGAGCGACTTTCCCATCCGAAGGATGGCGCGTTAGCGCAGCAGCCGAAGGCCGAACGCGCTCCCCATAGCGCTGTAGTGAGGCCGCAGGCTGCTGGAAAGTCGCGGTCTACATCACCGACGATAGTTAGTGCCTTCGTTTCCTTTGCTGCCGACGGATCCGTGCTCGCGATGGTTACCTCGTCAAAGGGGCGCCGCGGGCAGAATTTGGCAGAGAGGGCAGGGCTAGTCGATCATCGCTTCGCCGTGGCGAGCCCTGAACACAAAGCGTATTGGTTTAAACCAACACCGAGGGGTACGTTTTTTCTTTTTCTAGTGCAGGATAGGCTTCGCGCCAGCGATGTATTACATCGCGATTGGGATTGGAGTGGATGGCTCTGATCTCGCTTCGAATTCCCGACGAGGTAGCCGCGCGCTTGTCGGCGGTTGCGGCTTCCGAAGGCGGCAAGTCCGCCTTGTTGCGTCGCCTCATCGCTGATGTGCTGAATGCATCGCCGGCGCGGATTGCGCCGTTACCGGTGGGCAGGCCGGAGAAAATCACCGTACGATTTCGGGAAAGCGAGATGCGGCAGCTCGCGGACACCGCACGCCAGCGCGGTATGACGCGAACCGGCTGGATTGTAGCCCTCGTACGCTCGCGATTGGGATCGCCGGTGCAGCATTCTCTCGAAGAACTTGCCGCGCTTCGCGCCATCGTCCGCGAGCTCAACCGGATCGGCGGTAACATCAACCAGATCGCGCGCGCCGCGAATACCAGCGTGCTGCAGGGCAGGGTGGTTGAGCCTGATCTCTCCGCAATCCGCGATGCCAGAACCGCGATCGACTTGGCACTCGCGCAATTGCTTGGCGCACTCGCTGGCAACGCCGATTATTGGGAGACGCGGCGATGACCCGGCGTCGCTCGCCGCAGCAGGCTGACCCGCTCGTCGAATTGCCGCCGATCTCATATGTCTGGGAAACACCCAATCGGCGTCCCCGGCGCGCGGAATGGGACACGCCCGATCCTGCCGTTCCCCGGCGTCTCACGCCGGCGATGCGTGCAAAGCTCGAACGCATCGTGAGCCGAGTGCCGGAGGTGATGGTCAAGATCACCGGCCGCACCAAGGGCGTGGCGCATCTCAAATCGCACCTCGCCTACATTACCCGGAACGGCGAACTTGACGCCGAAACAGAGCAGGGCGCGGCGATGACGGGGAGAGTCGGATTGAAGGACCTGCAGCAACGCTGGGAGGACGATGCTGGTCTCGATGACAAGCGCCGCCGCGACGGATCGCTTTCGATCAACATCATCCTGTCTATGCCGGCGGGAACTGACGCGGTTGCGGTCAAGGATTCGGCGCGGGCGTTTGCGATCGAAACCTTCGGGTACAATCACGACTACGTCTTCGTCCAGCACCTCGACGACAAACACCCCCACGTCCATCTGACCGTTCAGTCTTTGGGCCATGACGGCCGGCGTCTAAACCCACGTAAGGCAGACCTTCAGGCCTGGCGCGAGCAGTTTGCCGGAGAGCTTCGGCTTCGTGGGATCGCGGCGGAGGCAACACCGCGACGAACCCGGGGACGAATTCGAAAAGCCGACCGCGGGGCGGTGCTGGCCTTGCGCAAGCGAAAGATTGCGCCCGAGGTCGATCGGCTAGCGCGGGAGGAGGTTCTCCGCGAGGTGAGGGGCGGCAAGACGACCGAACGACCTTGGGACGCCCGAATCCGGTCACGTCAGGACGCGATCCGGCAGCGATATCTCGACTACGCGGCTGAGCTGCAGCGCTCTGGGACGGCGCGCGATGACGCGCTCGCGCGACAGATCCGTCAATTCATCAAGGACATGCCCGCGATCGAAACCCGCCGGCATGTGTTGAAGAAGGAGCTTTCGGAGCTTGCCGATAGCCGGCGTCGCGGCACGGAGCAGGGCGTCAATATCGAACAGCGGGGTGATACGCGAGGCGACGAACGCAGCAAGTAACCAACCGCGTGTCTGGGCCTGAAATCGGTCAACCACTATTTGGGCTATGCCGGATGGATCTGGAATTTGCCGCAACGGTCGATACGCCTGGAATATACCCAAGTTGCTGCTCCAGGGCGACCAGGGCTTGGCGGGCTACCTCCAATGTCGTGGTGGCCTTGTTCAGGGCGTCCCACGCTTCGTTCGATAGTGAGACCGCTGCCAGGCCGGTTTGAACCAGATTGTCTTTGACCGATGGTGAACAGTCTTCGAGGATTGCGCGTTCAAGATCGGGGAGCATCCGCGTGAGCGCTCGCTGCGCGGTAGCTTCCGTTTGTTCCTGCCTTTCAACCGTGGCGAGGGCTTTGCGATATTGCCCCAGCGCCTCGATGGTTTTCTTTTCAAGATCGGATTGGTCGCTCAATGGCTTTCTCTCCCGATAGAATGTTCGAGCCACTAGATGCCACTTTGAAACAAACGAAGGTTTAACGCCGAGCAATTGAAGACATCAATTCTTGAACAGAAAACTGCTTGTCATCCCGCCTAAAAAACCTCTTCTGAAACGATCCCTATGGGACGGAACCTGAGAGGACTTCCAACCCGTACAATATCTGCTTTTTAGATAATCTGTAAATCCGATTATTTGTCTGCCCCTTGTTCTCTGGGGCAGAAAAAATGCCACGAACGCTCCGATCTCCTCGGCAAAAGGCCCTGATCGCGCTGCTTATTGAGCAACGGAAGAAATCGGGTTTGACGCAAGCCCAGCTCGCAAAACGATTGCGGCGTTATCAATCTTTTGTGGCCACGGTCGAAAGTGGCCAGCGGCGCATTGATGTCATTGAATTTCTGGATCTTGCAGAGGCCATCGGATTTGATCCGATCGATGCAATCAAAAAGCTTCGCGCGTCGGTTCGTTCTCAGTAATTGCAAGGCTCCCTTGGTTACCAGGTAGCAGAAGGAATTCTGGCTCGCGTAAGCGTATCGGCGGATGCAAACCGTTTGAATCGTGAGCGCACGTGCAAACCACGGATCGCGGTTTGATCCGTTGCGGCGCGCTTTCACCCCTTGAATGAGCTATGATGAGCAGGACGGTCTTGAGCGGCGGCAGGTCGTCTTTCATCATGGGCCAAAGCCCCGTCAGCGGGGCGTTTTCGCAGCAGCGGACTGGTCGTCCTCGTCTATCGAGTGACCTTGCACCATAGCTGGCCTGGTCTCCTTCACGAGCGTCAGTCGATCCCATCGTTCGATCAGCTTCTTGGCGAAATCCGGAGGCGTCGGAAGCTCGGGCAGGAGGCCCGGCCAGACGTCGAAGATTTCCCGCACCGTCTGCTTCACCTCGCGGACGACCAGTTCATTGTCGAGTCCCACGAGGCCCGCCAGCCGCTCGAAGCGGCGCAGGTTTACGACGGCGGGATCGACGGTCTTGCCGAATTGCAATGCCATGGAGTCGTCGCCGTAATAGAAGAAGGGGACGATATCGTAGGCCGGCGAAAGCGCTGCGTTGATGCCATCCGGCAGGATAGGCGTAGCGTCTGAAGCGCAACTGGCGGACGCGGTAACCGCCAACTTAGCGGCAGAAGACGCCCTCAAGAATTTTGGTCCGCTTTGGAGCGAAGCCGAAAGGCTCGACGCTGAGCTGGCGGCAGCAAGGACCGAGCTTAGTGATGCGATGGAAACGTCGCTGCGAGCGGAAGCGGCACTGCGCGATCAAGCAAATGCGCTTGCTACGATTAATCAGACTCTCGGTCAGACGGCAGAGTTACACCGCGCGACCACGGCGCAATTAAATATTCAATCTGGTCGCGTTCTTATTGCTGATCGGCTCAGGCATGGGAGCGGCCTGGCCTCCCATTAGCGCCGCCCAATAGTATCAGGAGAAGCTGCCTGAGAATGCCGCCGAGAAGGGCGACATCTACCGGGTCCGCTGGGTATTTCACCTCCGCAACGAGGTGAAGATGTTCGACATCGCGCCGCCGCTCGAAGCCC
>NZ_CM130280.1:4482500-7537275 GCF_053474805.1 Bradyrhizobium sp. WCU1 | reverse complement strand
GCCGTGCGTCACGCGCGGGCTGAACGACGCAATGCCTGCGATACGCGTCAGCCGGCGGGCGAGCGGTCGCGATGCGGTGTCCGCGGCGTACGTGCCGCTCGGTCTCCGCGACCCGCGCGCAACATGTTGCGGCGGCGCCGAACATAGATCGCGCCCCAGCTGAGTCCGAGCATCGCGGAGACGAGCGAACCAAGCAGCACTCCCAATTTTGCTGCGTTCAACAGCGTCTCGTCCGCGAACGCCAGCATCGCGATAAAGATGGACATGGTGAAGCCGATGCCGGCCAGCAGGCCGACCAGGCAGACGCCGCCCCAGGAAACGCTGGGGGCCAGCCGACACCAGCCGAGCCGGACCGCAAGCCAGGTCGTACCAATCACGCCGACGGGCTTTCCCACGACGAGTGCAAAGCCGACACCCAGCATGACGGATTGAGCGCCGGCCGAGAGATCAATTCCAGTCAGGCTGACACCGGCGTTGGCCAATGCGAACAGCGGCATGATGCCGTAGGAGACCCAGGGATGCAGTGCAGTCTGCACGCGCACCACGGGCGGCAGCATCTCGCGTTCCGCGAGGCGAAGCTGTCGCCGCGGTGACGCCAGGTGGTGCGTATCCTTGCTTCGCAGCGCGTCGCTGCCTTGCAGCTCCTTGGCGATGCGCGCCAGCATCTGCAACGGATGTTCCCGGAGCGGCATCGAGCGCACCGGGGTCATCAGGCCGAGCGCGATGCCGGCGAGGGTCGGATGTGCTCCGCTCATCAACAGCCCAGCCCAGACGATCGCGCCGGGCACGACATAGCCGAGCGCCGAGCCGATCCCGATCCGCTGCATCGCCAGCACCATCAGGATGCCGAAGCCGGCGACAAGCAGCCCGGCCAATCCGAGGCCGCCGGAATAGAAGAAGGCGATGATCAGCACCGCGATGACGTCGTCCACGATCGCCAGCGCCAGCAGGAACACGCGCAGATTGACCGGGATCGACCGTCCGAGCAGCACCAGCACGCCGACGGCAAACGCGATGTCAGTCGCCGTAGGGACGGCCCAGCCCTGGCCGCGCACCGCATCGGTATTCAAGCTCAGATAGATCAAGGCGGGTGCGATGACGCCGCCGGCCGCGGCAATCACGGGCAAAGCTGCTTGGTCGAACCTGCTCAGCGCCCCTTCATGGGCTTCTCGCCGGATCTCCATGCCGACGACGAGAAAGAAGACCGTCATCAGGGCGTCGTTGATCCAGAAGTGCAGCGGCCTGGAGAAGACAAACGGGCCGACCTGGATCGAGACCGGTTGATGCCAAAGGGCGTGGTAGCTGTCGGCAAGGGGGGAATTGGCCCAGACCAACGCCGCCACGGCAGCCATCAACAGCACGCAGCCGCTGACGGCCTCGACGTGCAGGAAGCGCTGGAGTGTGGCGAAAGCTCGCTCGGCAAGCAGTTGGGGCGAGGGCAGGTCTTCGGTGGGCGATCGTTCATTCATCGGGCATACGCTTCCCGCGTGGTGGCCCGACCATCGCTCAACCTGTCACTGCTCCATGCAGACAACACCCGTGCGCGGTTTCGCACGGCAACAGGAGCAAGGCAACCCTGTTCGGGCCCGACAACGGCCTGGTGGCGAGCCGCGTCCAGGCGTCAAAATAGCGCAGGTCCGGCGGTCTTCAATCGGAACCCACTGGCGCTTCGCCCGGCTCACCTTGAACCGAAACGCGCCATTCTTGTTGAGCTCCGGTTGGCGATTTCGATCGAGAAGGAACGTCAGCCCAGCGACTTCAGCCACGCGCTGATCTCGGTCACCGCGACATTGGCCTGATTGAGCAGCTTGCCCATGGTGAAGAAGCCGTGGAACTGGCCGGAGAAATGCCGGTAGGTCACCGGCACGCCGGCGTCCTTGAGGAATTTCGCATACTCGTCGCCTTCGTCGCGCAACGGATCGGCGCCGGCGGTCAGCACATAGGCCGGGGGCAGGCCGGCAAAGTCTTTCGCGCGCGCGGGCGAGGCGCGCCAGTCGCTGCTGTCGGCATCGCCGAGATAATGGTTGCCGAACCAGCCGATCACCGAATGCGTCAGCAGGATGCTGGTCTCGGGCTCGCGGTGCGAGGGATGCTGCCGCGAGAAATCGGTCGCGGGATAGACCAAGAGCTGGGCCGCGAGCTTCGGTCCGCCGTCGCGGGCGGTCAGCGCAACCACCGCCGCAAGATTGCCGCCGGCGCTGTCGCCGCCGACGGTCAGGCGCGCGGCGTCGATGCCGAGATCTCCGGCGTTGGCGGCGACCCATCTCGTTGCGGTGACGGCGTCGTCCACCGCGGCAGGGAAGCGGTGTTCGGGCGCGAGGCGATAGTCGACCGAGATCACGATCAGCTCGCCTTCATGGGCGAGCTTCTGGCAGACCACCTCATGGGTATCAAGATCGCCGATCACCCAGCCGCCGCCGTGGAAGAACACCAGGCAGGGCGCGAGCCCGTTGATCTTGCGCAGCGTCTTCGGGGTGTAGATGCGGGCCGGGATCGTGCCGTGCGGCGCCGGGATCGCCAGCGCCTTGGTCGATTCAAGCGCGGGCGGCTCGGGATTGGAGACGATTCGGGCGGCGCGATAATATTCGCGTGCTTCCGGCGCGGTCAGTGTCTCGTAGGCGGGACGGCCTGCCTCCTGGAACGCCTTGTAGACGGCGGCGGCATCGGGATCGAGAATGACGGGCATGGACGACAAAACCTTGTTCTGATGTTGAACTGAAATGTCAGGCGGCGGTGCGGCCGCCGTCGACGGTGTAGGCGGAGCCGGAGACGTAGCTCGCCTCGTCGGAGGCAAGGAACGCGACGATGGAGGCGACCTCGCTGGCAAGCCCGAGCCGGCGCGCCGGGATGCGGTCGACGATCTTCTCGACCGGCGGCGGCGCGTTGCCGCCGGAGCGGCCCTGCAGGATGGTGCTCAGCATGCGGCTCTCGATCATGCCGGGGCAGACGCAATTGACGCGCACGCCGGTGCCGGTGCATTCCCACGCCGCGCTCTTGGTCAGCCCGATCACCGCATGCTTGCTCGCGCTGTAGACCGCGATCATCGGCGATCCCATAAGACCCGCGATCGAGGCGGTGTTGATGATGCTGCCCTTGTTCTGCTTCAGCATGACGGGCAGCACGTGCTTCATGCCGAGGAAGACGCCGACGACATTGACATCGAGCACGCGGCGGAAGCTCTCCAGCGAATACTCAGGGATCGGCCTGACGTCGCCCTCGATGCCGGCGTTGTTATAGAACGCGTCGACGGTGCCGAAGCGGTCCACGGCGGCGCGGACATAGTCCTTGACCTCGTCCTCATCGGTGACGTCGGCTTCGATCGCGTAGGCCTCGGCCGAGGCGGGGAGATTCTTGATGGCGGCCGCGAGATCGGCGCCTTTGCGGTCGACTGCGACAATCCGTGCGCCGCGTTCGGCGAGCAGGTGGAGCGTGGCGGTTCCGATGACGCCGGCAGCCCCGGTGACGACGGCGACCCGGCCGTCGAGCCTGATGCGATCGGGCATGTTGGGTTTCCTCTGGCTGGTCCGGTTCGATCCGGATTTTCCTGGTTTTCACGCGGGGTCGCGCGGCTTCAGCGTGAGGACTATCACACGTGTTCCCGGGAGAGACCAGAGGGCTGGGGAAGGGCACCGGAGGGGTCCTGGCGCCCTTTCCCCGCCGTATTCGGCGTGTTAACCGGTGCCCTGCGAGCGGCCGATATCAAGGTAGACTGTCGCGAGCCCGATTCGCCCTCTAAAGCCGCGCGAGATGCTTCGAACCGTTGCCCTGACTGGCTTTGCGGCCTTGGTTGCCGCCTCAACCATCTCGCTTGCGCCGCCCGCGCGTGCGCAGATTGGAACGATTTTCTCCGATCCCGCACCGCGTCCGCCCGGCTCGATCCCGCGTGGCCAGGTGGCGCCGCCCAGCGACGACGACGAGGAAGTGCCGGAATTGCCGCGCGGCCGCCTGCTGCCGACACAGCCGCGGGCGTTGCCGCCGGGGCAGGCGGTGCCGCCGCCCGGCAGCGTGCAGTCGCAGCCCTTGGCGCCGCCGCCCGGTTCCACGGTGGCTCCGCCCGGCGTCGCCGTGCAGCCGCCGCAGCCCGGCGGCCCTGCCGTCGCCAACACGCCGCCCGGTGCCAACCCGCTGCCGCCGGGGCAGCGTCCCAAGGGCGCGCCGCAAGCTGCGCCTCAGGGCGCGCCACAGGGCACCGCGCCGCAGACGCCGGCCGCGTTGCAGCCGGGTGACGAGGTGGTGCAGGAGCCGCCTTCGACCAAGATCACCAACAAGAAGGCGAGTTTCTCCGGCCTCGACAAGATCACCGGACGCATCATCAATTTCGACGAGGATATCGGCGAGACCGTGCAGTTCGGCGCGCTGCGGGTGAAGACCGATGCCTGCTACACCCGTCCATCGACCGAAGCCGCCAACACCGACGCCTTTGTCGAGGTCGACGAGATCACCTTGCAGGGCGAGGTGAAGCGTATCTTCTCCGGCTGGATGTTCGCGGCGAGCCCCGGCCTGCATGGCGTCGAGCATCCGATCTACGACATCTGGCTGACCGACTGCAAAGGGCCGGACCAGACCATCGTGACCGCCGCGCCGGATCCGCCGAAGGCGCCGACCCCGCCGCCACCGCCGGCCCAGAAGCGCGCGCCGCCGAAGCAGGCCGCGCCGCGTCCGCCGCCGCAGCCGCTGCCGCAATATCAGCAGCAGCCGCCACCTCCGCCGCCCCAGCAGCAGCGGCCGGGCGGGCTGTTCGGCGGCTTGTTCGGAAACTAACTGGCATCACGTAGCCCGGATGGAGCGTCAGCGAAATCCGGGTTCTTTCTGAGCGGATCGTGCGGTCCCGGATTGCGCTTCGCTGCATCCGCGCTACGTCATCGTCTGAATTCAATTGCGCGCGGCGATGATCGCCAGCGCGTCGGCACCCTTGACCGGTTGCGTGGCGTCGAGCTTGAGGAATTCCGCCGGCGCGCCAGCGATCGCCTTGTCGAGCAGCGCGCGATAGCGGCGGCGCGAGATCTCGACCGCGCCGAATGTTTTGAGATGCTCGGTGACATATTGGGTGTCGAGCAGTTCGAACCCGCCGGCGATCAATCGGGCCACCAGATGCACCAGCGCGACCTTCGATGCGTCGCGCACGGTGTGAAACATGCTCTCGCCGAAGAAGGCGCGGCCGAGGCTGACGCCATAGAGCCCGCCGACCAGATTGTCGTCCTGCCAGACCTCGACGCTGTGGCAATGGCCTGACGTGAACAGCCCGAGATAGAGATCCCGGATGCGCTTGTTGATCCAGGTGTCGTCGCGGCCGGGCTGCGGCGCCGCGCAGCCGGCGATCACCGCCTTGAACGCGGTATCGACGGTGACGGTGAAGGCATCGGAGCGCACCGTGCGCGCCAGGCGGGAGGCGACGCGAAAGCCGTCGAACGGAATCACGCCGCGCAGTTCCGGCTCGACCCAGAACAGGGTCGGATCGTCGGCGCTCTCCGCCATCGGGAAGATTCCGCAGGCATAGGCGCGCAGCAGCACCTCGGGCGTGATTTCGGAGGAGGCGGAGTCGCGTGACGTCATGCCGCGAAGATAGCAAAGCGCGGGCGGTCTTGCGATGGGGGCTGCTACGGGGTCGCGACGTGTTGACGAAGCGCGCCGGTTCCTCCACAAGCCGCGCCATTCCGCCGCAGTTTCCCGAGACCGACTGCGCGGCCATGCTACATTGCCACGAAAAGAGGGCGCTGCCGTCCGGGACATAGCGGGGACTTGGCGGCTTGCGCGCCGACAATCGACACGGGTGAGGGGGACGCTGCATGAAATCGTCATGGCGGACGTTTGCGCCATTGCTGGTCTGGCTGGTGATCTATCTGGTCCCGGTGCCATCAGGGCTGAACGCCAATCAGTGGCACTATTTCGCGGTGTTCGCCGCCGTCATCACCGGGCTGATCCTCGAATCGATGCCGGTCGGCGCGGTGGGCCTGATCGGCCTGACCGTTGCCGGCGTCGGCGGCTATGTCGAGCCCGATCCGAACAAGTCGCTGCGCTGGATGCTGAGCGGCTTTTCCGAGAGCACGGTGTGGCTGATCGTCGGCGCCTTCGTGTTCTCGATCGGCTACCGCAAGAGCGGGCTCGGCCGACGGCTGGCGCTGCTCTTGGTGCGCGGGCTCGGCCGCCGCACCATCGGGCTCGGCTATGCGGTGGCGTTCTCCGATCTGGTGCTGGCGCCGGCAACGCCGTCCAACACCGCGCGCTCGGGCGGCACGATCTATCCGATCGTCAGCAACATCCCGCGCATCTACGGCTCCGAGCCGGGTCCGACCGCGGGCAAGATCGGCACCTTCGTGATGTGGACCGCGTTCGCGACCACGGCCGTGACCAGCTCGCTGTTTTTGACCGCGCTGGCGCCGAATGCCGCCGCGCTCTCGATCGCCAAGAAGCTCGTCAACATCGAGGTCGGCTGGTCGCAATGGTTCATCGGCTTCGCGCCGCTCGGCATCCTGTTGCTGCTGCTGGTGCCGCTGCTCAGCTACGTGGTCTGCCGGCCCGAGATCAAAGAGAGCCCGGAGATCGTGACCTGGAGCGAGGGCGAGCTCGCCAAGATGGGGCCGCCGTCGCGGCACGAATGGATCATGGCGGTGCTGGTGGTGCTCGCGATGTTCCTGTGGATCTGCGGCTCCAATCCCAATATAAGCGTGCCGCTGCTCGGTTCGAATTTCATCAACGCGACCACGGTGGTGTTCGTCGTGATTTCGCTGATGCTGCTGTCAGGCGTGATCGCGTTCGAGGACATCGTCGCGGAGAAGGGCGCCTGGGAGGTATTTTTCTATTTCACCTCGCTGCTCACGCTGTCGTCGGGGCTGAACGAGATCGGCTTCATCAAATGGGTCGCCGAAGGCTATGCCAAGCCGCTCGCCGGCACCTCGCCGCTGGTCGGCATGATCCTGCTCGTCACGTTCTTCTTCTGGATCCACTATTTCTTCTCGAGCATCACCTCGCATGCCGCAGCCGTGCTGCCGGTGGTGCTGGCGGTCGGCTCCAGCATTCCCGGCCTGTCGGTGCAGACCCTGACGCTGCTGTGCGTCTATTCGCTCGGGCTGATGGGCGTGATCTCGCCCTATGCCACGGGACCGGCGCCGATGTATTACGGCAGCGGCTATATCGGCAAAGGCGACTTCTGGAAGTTCGGGCTGATCTTCGGCCTGATCTACTTTGCCGGATTGTTGCTGATCGTGTTGCCCTGGTTACAATCGATCGGGTAAAATAGCCACAATCCAGCGTGAAACAGCGCTCGACCGGGAAGGAGGGGCCATCCTTTCCGATTCTTAACGCGCTTTGTCAGAGGGAAGCGTTCAAAATGCTTCCTCGAATGTGGCGCGCGCGGATTTCAGGGGACACATAGAGCCGCGCGAGCTCGTTCGTGTTTCTTCGTGGGCAAGTTTATGGACCAGCATATCAAAGACCCGTCGATCGTCGCCCCTGGACCTGTCAGGCGAGCGTCGCGTTGGCCGGGGTTTCTGACCGGATGTTTGGTGCTGGCGGTGCTTGCCGGCATCGTCTGGTGGACGCGGCAGCAGGCGGCTCCGCCTCAGGCCGGTGGCGGGCGCAATGCCGGGCCAATGTCGATCGTGCCGGAGACCATCGGCAAGGGCGATATCGGCGTCAGCCTCAACGCCCTCGGGACCGTGACATCCCTCGCCACCGTGACGATCAGGAGCCAGATCAGCGGCTACCTGATGAAGATCAGTTTCAAGGAGGGCGACGAGGTCAAGAAGGGCGACCCGATCGCCGAGATCGATTCGCGGACCTATGAGGCGACGCTGGCGCAGGCCAAGGGCACGCTTGCGCGCGACGAAGCGCAGCTGAAGGGCGCCCAGGTCGATCTTACCCGCTACCAGAACCTCGCCACCCAGAACGCCGTGCCGCATCAGACGCTCGATACCCAGGTCGCGCTGGTCGCGCAGTATCAGGGCACGGTGGAGGCCGACCGCGCCGCGGTGAAGTCGGCCGAGGTGAATCTCGCGTATTGTCATATCGTGTCGCCGATCAACGGGCGGGTCGGGCTGCGCCAGGTCGACCTCGGCAACTATGTGACGCCGGGCGACACCAACGGCCTCGTCGTGATCACGCAGCTCGAGCCGATCAGTGTGCTGTTCACGCTGCCGGAGGACAATCTGCAGGCCGTCAAGAAGCGACTGAAGGAGGGCGCCGTGATGCCGACGGCGGCCTATGATCGCAGCGGCGCCAACAAGCTCGCCGACGGATCGCTGCAGACCTTCGACAGCCAGATCGACCCGACCACCGGCACGATCAAGCTGCGCGCCCAGTTCGAGAACGAGGGGCGCACGCTGTACCCGAACCAGTTCGTCAACATCCGCCTGCTGCTCGACACCCACAAGGATGCCACGACGATGTCGACCGCCGGCATCCAGCGCGGCGTTCCCGGCACCTTCGTCTATCTCGTCAACGCCGACAGCACCGTCTCGGTGCGCCCCGTCAAGCTCGGCGTCACCGACGGCGACCGTGTCGAGGTGCTGTCGGGCCTCGTGCCCGGCGATCGCATCGTGATCGACGGCGCCGACAAGCTGCGCGAGGGCGCCAAGGTCGTCGTGCGCTCCGCCACTGACGCCGCAAACCCGGCCGGTACGGCCAAGGGGACGGCGAGTGGCGCGGCCAATGGAGCCGCCAAGGGAGATAGCAAGGGAGATAGCAAGGCCGGCGCCGATCCCGACAAGGCGGGAGGCGGCCAGCACAAGCGGTCCGAGGACGGGCAGACCAAATGAACCCGTCGCGGCCATTCATCCTGCGGCCGGTGGCGACGACCCTGATGATGATCGCCATCATGCTGTCGGGCATGCTGGCGTTCAGATTCCTGCCGGTCGCGGCACTGCCGGAGGTCGACTATCCGACCATCCAGGTGCAGACCTTCTATCCCGGCGCCAGCCCCGACGTGATGACGTCGTCGGTGACGGCGCCGCTCGAGGTGCAGTTCGGCCAGATGCCGAATCTGAATCAGATGAGTTCGGTGAGTTCGGCCGGCTCGTCGGTCATCACGCTGCAATTCGGCCTGTCGATTTCGCTCGACGTCGCCGAGCAGGAGGTGCAGGCCGCGATCAATGCCGCGGGCAATCTCTTGCCGTCGGACCTGCCGGCACCGCCGATCTACGCCAAGGTCAATCCGGCTGACGCGCCGATCCTCACCCTCGGCCTGACCTCGAAGACGATGCCGCTGACGCAGGTGCAGGATTTCGTCGACACAAGGCTGGCTCAGAAGATCTCGCAGCTGCCCGGCGTCGGCCTCGTCAGCATCAGCGGCGGCCAGCGGCCCGCGGTACGCATCCAGGCCGACATCCGCAAGCTCGCGGCCTATGGCCTCAACATCGACGACCTCCGCACCACGCTGGGCAACGCCAACGTCAACACGCCGAAGGGCAATTTCGACGGCGCGATGCGCGCATACACCATCAATGCCAACGACCAGATCCGCAATGCCAGCGACTACCGCTCGCTGATCGTCGCCTACAAAAACGGTTCGCCGGTCCGCCTCAGCGACGTCGGCAACGTCGTCGACGGCGCGCAGAACGACAAGCTCGGCGCCTGGATGAACGAGACGCCGGCAATCATCCTCAATATCCAGCGCCAGCCCGGCGCCAACGTGATCTCGGTGGTGCAGGGCATCAAGGACCTGCTGCCGCAATTGCAGGCCACGCTGCCGGCGGCGATCGACCTGAACATCCTGACCGACCGGACCGTCACGATCCGCGCCTCGGTCCGCGACGTCGAATACGAGCTGTCGCTCGCGGTAATCCTGGTCGTGCTTGTCATCTTCGTGTTCCTGCGCTCGACCCGCGCCACGCTGATCCCGAGCCTGTCGGTGCCGCTGTCGCTGGTCGGCACGCTTGGGGCGATGTATCTGTTCGGCTTCAGCCTGAACAATTTGTCGCTGATGGCGCTGACCATCGCCACCGGCTTCGTGGTCGACGACGCCATCGTCGTGATCGAAAACATCTCGCGATACATCGAAGAGGGCGAGTCTCCACTCGAGGCGGCGCTCCGCGGCTCCGAGCAGATCGGCTTCACCATCATCTCGCTGACGGTGTCGCTGATCGCGGTGCTGATCCCGCTGCTGTTCATGGGCGACGTCGTCGGCCGCCTGTTCCGCGAATTCGCCATCACGCTGTCGGTCACGATCCTGATCTCCGCCGTGGTGTCGCTGACGCTGGTCCCGATGGCCTGCGCCAAGCTGCTGAAGCCGGAGGCCATGTCGCGCGAAAACACCTTCCAGCGGCTCAGCCGGGAAGGTTTTGACCATGTCATCGCGATCTACGCGCGGATGCTCAACTGGGTGCTCGATCGCCAGACCTTCGTGCTGCTGATCGCGCTCGCCACCTTCGGCCTGACGGCGCTGCTCTACGTCGTCATCCCCAAGGGCTTCTTTCCGGTGCAGGACACCGGCGTGATCCAGGCGATCTCCGAGGCGCCGCAATCGGTGTCCTATGCGGCGATGGCCGAGCGGCAGCAACGGCTCGCCAGCGCGATCCTCAGGGATCCCGATGTCGAGAGCCTGTCGTCGTTCATCGGCGTCGACGGCACCAACACCACGCTGAACAGCGGCCGCATCCTGATCAATCTGAAGCCGCATGAGCAGCGCAAGGCCGGCGTTGCGACGGTGATGGACCGGATCAAGGCCAGCACGGCTGATCTGACCGGCATCACGCTCTACATGCAGCCGGTGCAGGACCTCACGATCGAAGGCACGGTGAGCCGGACGCAATACCAGTTCATCCTGCAGGACGCCGATCCGAACGAACTCGCGGAATGGACGCCGAAGCTGGTCGACAAGCTCCGCGAATTGCCCGAGCTCAGCGACGTCACCAGCGATATCTCTGCCCAAGGGCTGTCGGTGTTCGTCGACATCGACCGCGACCAAGCCGCGCGGTTCGGCATCACGCCGGCAACGATCGACAATGCGCTTTACGATTCCTACGGCCAGCGCATCGTCTCCACGGTCTTCACCAATTCCAACCAGTACCGCGTCATCCTCGAAGCCGATCCGTCGTTGCGGAACTCGCTGGATTCGCTGTCATCGATCTATCTGCCGTCATCGGTTGGCTCGACGCCGGTGCCGCTGTCGGTGATGGCCAAGATGCGGGTGGAGACCGCGCCGCTGCAGGTCTCGCATCTCGGCCAGTTCCCGTCGGCGACCGTGTCGTTCAACCTTGCCCCTGGCGCCTCGCTCGGCGGCGCAGTGACCGCGATCAAGCAGGCCCAGGCCGACATCAACCAGCCGCTCGGCATGGTCACGAGCTTCCAGGGTGCGGCGCTGGCGTTCCAGTCCTCGCTCTCCAACCAGCTGTTCCTGATCCTGGCCGCGATCATCACGGTCTATATCGTGCTCGGCGTGCTATATGAGAGCTTCATCCATCCGCTCACCATCCTCTCGACGCTGCCCTCGGCCGGCATCGGCGCGCTGCTGGCGCTGATGATGGCCGGGCAGGATCTCACCATCATCGCGATCATCGGCATCATCCTCCTGATCGGCATCGTGAAGAAGAACGCGATCATGATGATCGACTTCGCGCTCGATGCCGAGCGCAACGCGGGCAAGCCGCCGCGCGAGGCGATCTACCAGGCCTGCCTGCTCCGGTTCCGGCCGATCATCATGACGACGATGGCGGCTGTGCTCGGCGCGCTGCCGCTGATGATCGGCAGCGGCGCTGGCTCGGAGCTGCGGCATCCGCTCGGCATCTCGATCGTCGGCGGCCTCTTGGTGAGCCAGCTGCTGACGCTGTTCACGACGCCGGTAATCTATCTGTGGTTCGATCGCCTGGCGCTGCGGTTTGCCGGGCGGGCAGACGAGGTCGGCGAGGCGAGCGGGTCGCGTTGAGTCATGGGTCCGTCGACGCCATTCATCCGCCGGCCGGTCGCAACCACGCTGTTGACTTTCGGACTTGCGGCAGCCGGCATCGTCGCGTTCTTCAAGCTGCCGGTGTCGCCGCTGCCGGCGGTCGATTTCCCGACCATCTCGGTGCAAGCGACGCTGCCCGGCGCCAGTCCGGAGGACGTCGCCACCACGGTGGCAAGCCCGCTGGAGCGGCATCTCGGTCAGATCGCCGACGTCAGCGAGATGACGTCGTCGAGCTCCGTCGGGCAGGCACGGATCACGCTGCAGTTCAACCTCAACCGTGACATTGACGGCGCGGCGCGCGACGTGCAGGCCGCGATCAACGCGGCGCGGGCCGATCTGCCGACCAGCCTGCGCAGCAATCCGACCTACCGCAAGGTCAATCCGGCCGACGCGCCGATCCTGATCCTGACGCTGACGTCGGATACGCTGACCCGCGGCGATCTTTACGATGCGGCGTCCACGGTGCTGTCGCAGAAGCTGTCGCAGGTCGAGGGCATCGGCCAGGTCGTGGTGGGCGGCAGCTCGCTGCCCGCCGTCCGCGTCGATCTGATCCCGCAGGCGCTCTACAAATACGGCATCGGCCTGGAGGACGTGCGCGCGGCGCTGTCCAACGCCAACGCCCACAGCCCCAAGGGCGGCATCGACGTCGGCGACCAGCGCTACCAGGTCTACGCCAACGACCAGGCCAACAAGGCCGACGACTACCGGTCGTTGATCGTGGCCTACCGCAACGGCGCGCCGGTCCATCTCTCCGACGTCGGTGAGGTGGCCGACGGCGTCGAGAACCTGCGCAACGCCGGGCTTGCCGATGGCAAACCGGCCGTGCTGGTCATCCTCTATCGCCAGCCCAATGCCAACATCATCTCGACCGTCGACCTCGTGAAGGCATTGATGCCGCAGCTGCAGGCCTCGGTGTCGCCGGCGATCGATATCGGCCTTGCGGTGGACCGCTCGACCACGATCCGCACCTCGCTCAGGGATGTCGAGCGCACCCTGATCCTCGCGGTGCTGCTGGTGGTGTTCGTGGTGTTCGCGTTCCTGCGCAGCGCACGCGCCACCTTCATCCCGGTGGTCGCGGTCTCGGTGTCGCTGGTCGCCACCTTCGGTGCGATGTACCTGTTCGGTTACAGCCTCGACAATCTGTCACTGATGGCGCTGACGGTTGCGACCGGGTTCGTGGTCGACGACGCCATCGTGGTGCTGGAGAACGTCACCCGCTACATCGAGGACGGCATGAGCCCGCTCGAGGCGGCGCTGAAGGGCGCCAACGAGGTCGGCTTCACCGTGCTGTCGATGAGCATCTCGCTGATCGCGGTGTTCATCCCGATCCTGATGATGTCGGGCATCATCGGCCGCCTGTTCCGCGAATTCGCCGTGACCATTTCGATCTCGATCCTGATCTCGCTCGCGGTCTCGCTGGCGACGACGCCGATGATGTGCGCCGTGCTGCTGCGGCCGGATACCGGTGGTCACGGCAGGCTCTATCAGCTCAGCGAGCGCTTCTTCGATGCGATGCTGGGCTTCTACCGGCGGACGCTGACCGGCGCGCTCGAACATCCGCTGAGCGTCGTGCTGATCTTCTTCGTCACGATCGGACTGACGGGCTATCTGTACGTCGTGATCCCGAAGGGCTTCTTTCCGCAGCAGGACACCGGGCGGCTGGTCGGCTCGATCCAGGCCGACCAGAGCGTGTCGTTCCAGCTGATGCAGCAGAAGCTCGCGCAGTTCGTCGACATCATCAAGCGCGACCCGGCGGTCGAGACCGTGGTCGGCTTCACCGGCGGCGGGCAGACCAATTCCGGGTTCGTGTTCGTGTCGCTGCGGCCGCTCGACCAGCGCAAGCTCGGTGCCGACGGGGTGATCGCGCGGCTGCGCCGCCAGATGTCGGCGGTGCCCGGTGCGACCCTGTTCCTGCAAGCGGTGCAGGATATCCGTGTCGGCGGCCGGCAGTCCAACGCGCAGTATCAGTACACGTTGCAGGGCTCGACGCTGGAGGAGCTCAATGACTGGACGCCGAAGATCGCGGCGGCCATGCAGCGCGATCCGAACCTTGCCGACGTCAACAGCGACCAGCAGAACAAGGGCCTCGAGTCCGACCTCGTGATCGACCGCGACGCCGCAGCGCGGCTCGGCATCACGGTCAGCCAGATCGACAACACCCTCTACGACGCCTTCGGCCAGCGCCAGGTGTCGACGATCTATGTCGCGCGCAACCAGTACCACGTCGTCATGGAGGTGGCGCCGCGCTACTGGCAGAATCCGGAAACGCTGAAGGACGTCTATATCAGCACCTCGGGCGCATCGGTCGGCGGATCGCAATCGACCAACGCAGTGGCCGGCACCGTCGTGGCGCCGGGAAACTCGGGCGCGGCCAGTTCGGCCAACGCGCAGGCCGCGCGCAACCAGGCCACCAACTCGATCGGCTCGACCGGGAAGGGCGCGGCCTCGACCGGATCGGCGGTCTCGACCAGCAGCGAGACCATGATCCCGCTGTCGGCGGTCGCTGCCTTCAAGCAGGGCGCCACGCCGCTGGCAGTCAATCACCAGGGCCTGCTGGTCGCCAACACCATCTCGTTCAACCTGCCGCCGAACGTCTCGCTGAGCACCGCGGTCGCCAGCATCGAGGCGACGATGAACCGGATCGGCGTCCCGGCCACGATCCGGGGTACGTTCCAGGGCTCCGCCAAGGCGTTCCAGGATTCTCTCAACAACCAGCCGTTCCTGATCCTGGCCGCGATCATCACGATCTACATCGTGCTCGGCGTGCTCTATGAGAGTTACGTCCATCCGCTGACCATCTTGTCCACATTGCCCTCGGCAGGTGTGGGCGCCTTGCTTGCGCTGATGGCATTCAAGACCGAGTTCAGTATCATGGCGCTGATCGGCGTCATCCTGCTGATCGGCATTGTGAAGAAGAACGCCATCATGATGATCGACTTTGCGCTAGAGGCGGAACGCGGACGCGGGCTGGAGCCGCTCGAGGCGATCAGGGAGGCCAGCCTGTTGCGCTTCCGCCCGATCATGATGACGACGATGGCCGCGCTGCTCGGTGCCGTGCCGCTGGCGATCGGCATGGGTGACGGCGGCGAGCTGCGGCAGCCACTCGGTATCGCCATCGTCGGCGGCCTGATCCTGAGCCAGGTTCTGACGCTCTACACGACGCCGGTCATCTATCTCTATCTCGACCGGTTCCGCCTGTGGGTTCAGCGCGTCCGCCAGGGTGCCGCATTGCGGCCGGGCTCCTCACTTCAACCGGGCGAGTAAATGCCGACAGGTACAGCGTTGCATAGTCTTCAAACATTGCGGAAGCCGGTCCGGTTTTTGCGGGGGGCGGCGTTCGGCGGCCTCAGTCTCGGTCTGGGCCTTGCTCTGTCCGGGTGCATCCCCGGGGTGGAGAAGCCCGAACTCAGCCTCGAAGTGCCGGCGAGCTATCGCGCGGCCGCCAAGGGCGATGCCGACGCCGCCGTTCCGGCGCTCGCCTGGTGGCGCGGCTTCCGCTCGGCGGAGCTGACCGGGCTGATGGAATCCGCGCAGCAATACAATCTCGATATCGCGGTGGCGATCGCCCAGATCGTGCAGGCCGACGCCCAGGCCGGTGTGTCCGGTGCCGCGCTGCTGCCGTCGATCTCGGGATCGGCGAATGCCGAGCGCCAGCGGGTGGCCACGGGATCGACTACATCGCTCGGCGGGGGCAGCACCTTCTCCCAGTACAGCCTCGGACTGAGCGCGAGCTACATCGTCGATTTCTGGGGCAAGAACCGCGCGACGCTGTCGGCGTCGGAGGAGAGCGCAACCAGCGCCCGCTACAATCGCGAGGTCGTCGCGCTGACCACCATGGCGACGGTGGCCAATACCTATTTCCAGGTGCTGGCGGCACAGGACCAGATCAATGTTACCCGCCGCAATCTGGCAGCAGCCGAACGAATTCTTGCGCTGATCAAGTCGCAATTCGCCGGCGGCACCGCCTCGCAGCTCGACTTGTCGCAGCAGGAGGCGCTGGTCGCCACGCAGCGCGCGGCGATCCCGCCGCTCGAGGTGACGGTCGGGCAGAACATCGCCGCGCTCGCCGTGCTGGTGGCGCGCGCACCGGCCGATTTCAAGGTGCGCGGCGGCAGCACCACGCAGATCGCCATACCGCGGGTGACGCCCGGGCTGCCGTCGGAATTGCTTTACCAGCGGCCTGACATCCGTCAGGCCGAGGCGCAGCTCGCATCCTCCAACTTCAGTGTCGACGCGGCGCGCGCGGCGTTCTTCCCGCAGATCCAGCTGACCGGCACCACCGGCTTCCAGAGTGCGGCGCTGGCCTCGCTGTTCGCACCCGGCGCCTGGTACTACACGCTGGCCGCCGGGCTGACCCAGCCGCTGTTCGACGGCTTCCTGCTGGAGAGCCAGTTCAAGCTCGCCAAGGGGCAGCAACTGCAATACCTGCAGGCCTATCGCAAGGCGGTGCTGTCGGCTTTCGCCGATGTCGAGAAGGCGCTGATCGCGCTGCAGAAGTACACGTTGCAGGAGCGCCTGCAGTCCGACGTCGTCGCCGCCTCGCGCAAGGCGTTCGAGGTCGCCGAGACGCAATTGCGCGGCGGCACGGTCAACCTCATCACGGTGCTGCAGGCGCAGCAGACGCTGTTCACGGCCGAGAACAATCTGGTCACGGTCAGGCTCAACAAGCTGCTGGCGGCGAGCAGCTTGTTCCAGGCGCTCGGCGGCGGCTGGACGCCCGCCGGCACACTCGCGGCGGCAGTGCCATGAGGTCGGTCATGCAGCGGTTCGTTACAGCCTCCGTCATGGCCCTCGTCGTCACGCTGGGCGCGCCTGCCGGCACGGCCCGCGCGCAGCAGCGGCCGCCGAACAGCGTGCCGCTGGCCTTCGGCATGAATGCGGACCAGGCCAGCCGGTCGCTCGGCGTTCCCCTGAGCTACGTTCGCGGTACGCCGGGCAATGAAATGTTCGTGGCGCTGCCCAATGTCAAGGGCAGCGTGCTGTCGCGGCGCAGTGACGCGCTCTATCTGCAATTCGGCAGGGGTCGCCTGATCGCCTGGAAGGGCGACTGGGGCACCAATCCGCAATGAGGGCTGTGACGATGACCGCCACCAGAGCATTGATCGCCTGCGCCGCCATCGCGCTCGGCTCGGTCGCCGCATCTGCCCAGCAATTGGCTCCGCAACGGCCGCTGCGCTACGGCAGCACCGGGGGAGCGTATTTCGACGGCAGGAATGACGATCGCGATTTCCGCAGCAACGGCTCGTTTCCGGGCAGCTTTGCCGCCGATCCGTTCAGCGCGGGTTTCGGTGCGGCCGGATTGTTCGGCTCGACGCCGTATCACTCGCCGCGGCCGTATCCGTCGCAGGTGATCTTCGGTGCGCCGTGTCAGGACTGCCGTCCGTACCGCCCACGGCGGCACCGCGACAGGTACGAGTGATGTTCGGAAGCGGGGCGCGTCTCAAGAGCTTGACGCGTCTTCTTCACGCGGACCGACAACCACTTCGTTCGGAACGCTCTACCCCCTGAGCAACAGGTCGTCGATGATGCGCGGCTTCATCCAGCCGACCTTGTCGATGATCTCCCTGCGCAGCTCGTCCTTTTCCATCTCATATTGCTCATTCACGACGCGGACGCCGCTTTCGGGGATTCCGAACGCCTTGAGCAGGCCGTTGTGCCGTGCCTTCCACTCGATCACATGCTCGGTCATGATCTGCGTCTCGGCCGGAAGAAAGCCGGGATGCGCAGCCAGGCCGCATGACGCGGTGGTCTGCGGATCTGAAGCCAGCATGATCACGTTCCACTCGTCGTAGCCGACCAGGTCCATCTGCGCGTAGAGAAATGCGCCGTGCGGCCCGTCCCAGATCTTCTGGTCGATCACCAGGAACGGCATCGCGTTGCAGTGGCCGTGGCGCGCCGCCATGTCGCGGTTGAAAGCCTCTGTGCGCTCCTGCAGCCGCTCATTGGCCGCAGCGAACACGGCAAGGCGATTGTCAGCCGTCGGCGCGATGCTGCCGGCGTCGTCAGGCGCGAAACCGGCATCACGCAGCATCGGCCCGATCCGTGGATCATCCCACTGCGTCTTGTGAAACGCAGGCACCGCGACGTCGGCGCCCCGTACCGGACGCTCGGCCTCCTTGAGCTCGCCCAAGGTCTCCTGCTTCTTTCCGAAAACCACCCTGCGCCCGAACATTGCGTGTCGTTCCTGCCAAGCTGGGGGAAAAGCCTGGCAAACAATGCCGAGATTTCCCTTAACTGGTCAGGGCAGCCGGTGGCGATCAAACAACAAGGTGACGCGGCAGTTAAGGCCAACTCGAAAAATCGATCAATCGGCCGCCCGCAGCCGGGCTAACTCGCGGCGGCGCTTGTCGATTTCGCCTGCGCCGGGCTGACGCGGGCGAACCGCACCACGAAGCGGGTGCCCTTTTGACTCGGGGCGCGCTCGACGCTGGCGGCGAGCTTGACGGCCATCGCGGCGACGATGCGCTGGCCCATCCCGGTGCCGCGCGGGTCGGCCTTGTCGGAGAAGCCCACGCCTTCGTCGCTGATTGCAAGCTGCAAATCGTCCGCGTGCTGCTTCAGCTCGACATGGATCGGGCCGGCGCCGTGGGGATAGGCGTATTTCACGGCGTTCATCACCAGCTCGTTGACGATGATACCGATCGCGACCGCGCTGTCGGGATCGATCTCGACCGGGTCGGCTTTCAGCGTCAGCCGCGACATCCGGTTGCCTTCGGCCGATCGCCTGAGGTCCTCCAGCAGCGCCTCGAGATACTGGTTGAGCATCACCGTCTTGAAGTCGTGCGAAGTGTAGAGGCGGCGATGCACCTGCGCGACGGCGGCGACCCGGCCCATCGCGTTGGTGAGCGCCGCCTTGACATCCTGCTGGCTCGCGGAATTGGCCTGCAGATGCAGCAGCGAGGCAATGATCTGCAACGAGTTGCCGACCCGGTGGTTGACCTCGCGCAGCAGCACCTCGCGCTCGGCGGCGAGCGCGGCGTAGCGGTCACGCGAGGCGTGCACCTCGGCCTCGGCCTCGTCGCGCGCTTTCTGGATCGCCGCCCGCCGGATCGCGCCGTTCACCGCGACCTGGAGCAGGGGGATGAATTCACCCCTGACGTCCTTGACCAGATAGTCCGCCGCGCCGGCCTTGAGGGCGGTGACGGCAATCGCCGAATCCTGCGAGGCCGTGACAAACACGATCGGCGGCGCGTCTGGAATCTTGAGGATTTGTTCCAACGTCTCCAGCCCGTCGAGGCCGGGCATGTATTGGTCGAGCGCGACGACGTCGATGCCGCCCTGGGCGAGCCGCTCGAGGCCTTCCTGACCGCTTGCGGCGTGCACGACCTTGTAGCCCGCGCGCGTCAGCCCGCGTTCGACCAGGCGCGCCAGCGCCGCGTCGTCGTCGATATAGAGCAGTGTCGGCGTTGCGCTGGTCATATGGAAGCTGGCGGCACCTGAATCACGGAAAAGAACAGGCCAAGCTGGCGAATGGCGTTGGCAAAGCTTTCGTAGTTCACCGGCTTGGTGATGTAGACATTGCAACCGAGTTCGTAGCAACGCTTGATCTCCTGGCTGTCGTCCGTGGTGGTCAGCATGACCACCGGCGTCGCCTTGAGATGTTTGTTCTCCTTGACCCGCTTCAGAATGTCGATGCCGGTCATGTCGGGCAGATTGAGATCAAGCAGGATGAGCAGGGCCTGGTTCTTGCGGTCGACCGCGCTGCCATCCTTGCCGAACAGGTAGTTCACGGCCTCTGTACCGTTGGTGAACGGGACGATCTCATTGTTGACACCCGAACGCCGGATATTCCGCTCAATCAGGCGGGCGTGGCCCTCGTCGTCCTCGATCATGATGATGGTGACTGGATCGCTCATGATTCCCTATCCCGGTTCTTGTCTGAGGTCTTGCCTGACCAATTGATGGGCAGCGTGATCGTGAACGTGCTGCCGTTGTGAAGTTCCGATGCTACCGACATGGTGCCGCCCAGTCTGCGCACAAGTGCGCGGACATGGGCAAGCCCGATGCCCTGACCCGGCTTGTCCTGGGTTCCGGCGCGGCGGAATAGATCAAAGATGCGCTGGTGGTCCTTGGGATCGATGCCGCGGCCGTTGTCGGTGACCTCGAAGATCGCAAAGCCCAGCTTGGTGCGGCCCTTGACCGAGATCTCGCCGGGCACGCCGTTCTTGAGGTACTTGACCGCGTTGTCGATCAGATTGGAGAAGATCTGCTCCAGCGCGAGGCGGTCGCTGACGATATTCGGCAACGCGCCGACCTCGATGGTCGCATGCGCCTCGGCCGCCTGATGCGCGATCGTCCTGACGATGCCGTTGATCAGCTCGCTGAGATCGATCTGCTCCAGCTTGAACTCGCGGCGGCCCTCGCGGGTGAGATGGAGGATGGCACTGATCAGGCGGTCCATCTTGGCGATCGACGATTTGATGAAGCCGAGCGACTCGCTGAAATCGTCGGATAGCTGCTTGTCGGAGCCTTCGAGCTCGGGCTCGGCCACGTCGGTCGCGTCTTCCATCGCCGGCGCCAGCGACGCGGTGCGATTGAGCGTGGCGATCCGCCTGAAGATGTCGCCGCGCAATTCCTCCAGCTCGCTGGTGAAGCCCATGATGTTGACCAGCGGCGAGCGCAAATCATGGCTGACGATATAGGCGAAGCGCTGGATCTCCTCGTTGGCCTCGCGCAGGTCGGCGGTCCGTTCGTCGACGATGGTTTCGAGATTGACGTTGCTGTCGCGCAGCTTGGCCTCGGCCTCGTCGCGCGCCCGCGACGATTGCCGCACCAGCACGAGAGAGAGGGCGGCGAGCACCAGCACCAGGCAGGAGCCGGCGATGGTGACGGAGGAGGCGAGCACCTGGGTCCTGTCGGCGGTCGCGGTGCGCGCCGCCAGCAGGCGATCCTCCTCGGCGCGCATGTCGCGGCCGATCCTGGCGATCGCTTCCAGCGCGTCGGTCGATGTGCTGTTGCGCAGGACGTCGATGCTGGTCGCGGTGTCGTTGTTCCTGACGCGCTCGTTGGTGAGGGTGAACTCCGCCAGCCGCTGCTCGACGGCGGCCTTCAGCTTCGCGGCATTGGCGACCTGCGCCGGATTGTCGACGGTCATCATCTGGAGATGGCCGAGCGCGGCGGGGATTGCCGCCGCGGCCGACTGGTACTCCGAGAGGTATTGTGGTGCTGATGTCAGCAGATAGGCCCTGGTCGCGCTTTCGGCGCGCCTGACGTCAAGCAGCAGGTTAGCAACCTGGCCTTCGACCTCGACCGTATGGACGACCCAGGCGTTGTCCTCGCGTGCCTTGTTGACCAGCAGGACCGACGCCACGCTGACTGCGACCAGCACGAAAAATCCCGCCGAGAGCAGCAGGATTTGCAACGTGGACCGGCGTCGTGAAATCGGGGTCACGACGGTCTCTTCGTGGCAGTGGGATTCAATGCGTCCCCGTGGAAAGCCAATACCCCACTAGTACGCTTGAACAGGTGGTTGGGTTCCAAAGAGTTCCAACTATTTCGGGGCGTCGGATGGCTGGCCGGCGAGATACTGCTCCAGCCAGTGGATGTGATAGTCGCCCTCGATGATGTCGGGCTCGCGCACCAGGGCGCGGAACAGCGGCAGCGTCGTCTCGATGCCGTCGACCACCATCTCGTCCAGGGCCCGGCGCAGCCGCATCAGGCATTCGCCCCGGGTCTTGCCGTGCACGATCAGCTTGCCGACCAGCGAGTCGTAATAGGGTGGAATCACGTAGCCCTGATAGACGGCGGAATCGATCCGCACGCCGAGGCCGCCCGGCGGATGGAATTGGGTGATCCGTCCCGGCGAGGGACGGAAGGTCTGCGGGTTCTCCGCATTGATGCGGCACTCGATGGCGTGGCCGATGATCGCGATGTCGCTCTGCTTGGCCGGGAGTTCGCCGCCGGCGGCAATCCGGATCTGCTCAAGCACCAGATCGATATCGGTGATGCTTTCGGTGACGGGATGCTCGACCTGGATGCGCGTGTTCATTTCGATGAAATAGAACTCGCCGTCCTCGTAAAGGAATTCGATGGTGCCGACGCCGAGATACTTCATGTCCTGCATCGCCTTGGCGCAGGTCTCGCCGATCCTGGCGCGGGCCGCTGCCGCCAGCACGGGCGAGGGGCCTTCCTCCCAGACCTTCTGGTGGCGGCGTTGCAGCGAGCAGTCGCGCTCGCCGAGATGGATCGCGCCGCCGCGGCCGTCGCCGAGAATCTGGATCTCGATGTGGCGCGGCTTCTGCAGGTATTTCTCCAGGTAGACCGAGGCATCGCCGAACGCCGACTTGGCTTCGTTGGCCGCGGTCGAAAGCGCCAGCGCGAGGTCGGCCTCGGTGTGGGCGACCTTCATGCCGCGGCCACCTCCGCCGGCCGCCGCCTTCACCAGCACCGGGAAGCCGATCTCCTTGCCGATGGCGAGCGCGTCGGTCTCAGAGGTCACTGCGCCGTCCGAGCCGGGCACCACGGGGATGCCGAGGCGCTTGGCGGTCTTCTTGGCTTCGATCTTGTCGCCCATCAGGCGGATATGCTCGGCCTTCGGGCCGATGAAGCCGAGATTATGGTCGGCGAGGATCTCGGCGAAGCGCGCGTTCTCGGACAGGAAGCCGTAGCCGGGATGCACGGCGTCGGCGCCGGTGATCTCGCAGGCGGCGAGCAGCGCCGGTATGTTGAGGTAGGAATCCTTCGACGGCGGCGGGCCGATACACACGCTCTCGTCGGCGAGCCGCACATGCATGGCGTCGGCGTCGGCGGTGGAATGCACCGCGACGGTGGAGATGCCGAGCTCCTTGCAGGCGCGCAGCACGCGAAGCGCAATCTCGCCGCGATTGGCTATGAGGATCTTGTCGAACATCGCAGCGCCTGACGTTGACGGAAGCTATTCAATGATGACGAGCGGCTCGCCGAATTCGACGGGCTGGCCGTCCTCGACGAGGATCTGTGTCACGGTGCCCGCGCGCGGCGACGGGATCTGGTTCATGGTCTTCATCGCCTCGATGATCAGAAGCGTCTGGCCGGCGCTGACCTTCGAGCCGACTTCAATGAACGGCTTGGCGCCCGGCTCGGGCGACCAATAGGCGGTGCCGACCATCGGCGAGGGCACGGCGCCCGGATGCTTGGCGAGGTCGGTCGCAGCCGCAACGGCGGCAGCAGGTGCTGCGACAATGGCCGGCGCGCCAACCGCGTGGACGGCAGCGGGCACGGATGCCGCGATGCTGATGTTGCGTGCGACACGGACGCGCAGGCCGGCACGCTCGATCTCGATCTCGGTGAGGTTGGTCTCAGCAAGCAGCAGCGCGAGCTCGCGAATGAGGACGCTGTCGTCGCTCTTGGAGTCGCTCTTGGATTTTGCGGCTGATTTGTCGTCTGGCTGGCGCGCCATGTTGTTTGATCCGAAATCTCTATCTGGTGACGGGGAACGTCAGGATTGACGATTAAGTCTTTGCCTTTGCATCGATCTTGGCACCGATCTTGGTGGCGAGGCCGATGATCGCAAGCCGGTAGCCGTCGATGCCGAAGCCGCAAAGTGACGCGAAGGCGGCTTTAGCAGTGAACGAGTGGTCCCGGAAGCTCTCGCGGGCGTGGATGTTGCTGACATGAACCTCGACGGCGGGAATCCTGACCGCAACCAGCGCGTCATGCAGCGCGATCGAAGTATGGGAATAGCCGCCGGCATTGATGATGATGCCGACCGCCTTTTTGGCATGGGCTTCATGGATGAAGTCGATCAGTTCGCCCTCGCGGTTGGACTGCCGGCAGTCGGCGGTCAGGGCGAACTGGCGTGCGGTGTCCGCGCACAGCTTCTCGACATCGGCGAGCGTGGCGTGGCCGTAGGTCTCCGGCTCGCGCGTCCCCAGCAGATTGAGGTTCGGGCCGTTCAGCACGTAGATCGTTCCGGCAGCAGCCATTGCAAAAGATTCCTGCCAAAGGTTCCGGCCAATAGGTCCGACAAGGGGTCCGAGGGGTTCCGGCGAGGGGTGAAGTGGGCCGGGTTATAGGTAACAACCGGCCGCAGGGGAAGCCTTTAGGTGAAATCGGAACGCCTTCAGCGGCTTCCTCCAGCCTATTAGGTAGCTGGCGTAACCTGCGGAAATTGCTGGTTAACCAAACCTCATGGAAGGCGTGTCGAGGGGGCGTCCCGGCCAGCCGTCCACCGCCATCTGCCCGATACGGCGAACGAATAGCCCCGCCCGTGAGGGGCGGGGCTGAGAATGGGGGCGAGGGCCCGTCGTGGCACCCTCGCGCAGAGGCCGGCTTAGCCCTCGATGATGTAGACGATCTCGTGGGTCTCCGGCTGCACGATGATGTAGCGGCCGCCGACCAGGATGAAGTCATAACCGCGCCACTGCGGATAGATCGTCACGACCCGTTCCGGCAGAGGATAGAAGTGCACGTCGGCCGGGATACGGGTGCCGACCGCCACGTTGAAGTTCACGTTGGTGACTTCGGTGACGTGTTCCGACTTGATCGCGGTCGAGATCTCGGTGCGCTTCTCGGCCGGCGGAGCCGCGGTGGCCGACGTCGCCGCGTTGCCAGTCGTGGTCTGGGTGCGGCTGGTGTCGTTGGTCTGCGCACGGTTGGTGTCGGACGGGCTCTTGGTCTGGGCGTTCTGGTTGGTGGTGGCGCCGTTCTTCTCGCGGCTCTCGGCGTTCATGTTGCCGTTCTTCTCACGACCCTCGGCTTTCATGTTGCCGCTCTTGTCGCGGCTCTCGGCCTTCATGTCCTTCGAGCTTTCGTTGCCCTTGGTGGTCTCGTTCTCCGAGCTCATGCCCTTCGACTTTTGGGTATTTTCCTGGGCGCCCTTGGTGGCGGGTCCGGCCTTGTCGGACTCGGCGCCCTTCATGCCGGGCGATTCACCCTTCATGCCCGAAGAAGACTCACCGGTCGTCGAATGCTCGGAACCCTTCATGCCACCCGAATCGTGCTGCATCGCGCCCGACGACGCGCCACCTGACGGTGCAGAGTGCTGCGTGGTCGCGCCACCGCCGGCCCCGGATTCCTTGTTGGCGCCGCCCGCGCCCTGTGCGTTCGCGAAACCGGTGCCGGCGAGCAAAGCCGCCGCAGCGACCGAAATCAGAAAGCGTTTAGACATCGAAATTCCTCCTCGTTTTTCAGCATTGCCCGCGCCGACAACGAGAGAGGATGTGCGATGTTCCTGTAGATTTGCGGTTCCCCGCGGTTTGTTTCCTGTGTGAATGCGCGATGAACAGCGCGCGCTTCAACCGCAGGCCCAGTCGAACTCCATGCTCGCAAGATCGAGCTGGCCGTTGCCGCCGCCGAAATTGAACCCGCCGAAATGCTCTTCGATCTCGAGATAGGTCGCGCTGTATTTCGGCGTCCACTGATTGGGAAACATCGTGCCGCCGAGATGGTTGCGACCATGCAACCGGTCGAGGCCGCGCGCAGTGCCGACCTCGCTGTAGGGCGCGATATAGTCGCCGAGCTCGCCCTTGTGCAGCAGATGATCGCGTGGCGGCTTGCCGACATTGGGATCGTCGTCGCGCGGCGCCAGCGCGATGCCGTACGCATGATGTCCGGTCGCGGGGACGTGGCCGAACAGGCGATACCAGTGGGTCTTCTCCAACTCGTCGATCCGGGTACTGCGTCCGACATTGACGTCGAACGCCGTGCGCGCCGCGCCCTTCAGGAGCCAGCGCGGCGGCGGATTGGCTTCCAGCAACGGATTGCCGGCAAGCTCGGGTGGTTCGCACAGCGGCCCCGCGAACTCGGCCTCCGTGAGCCAGATCGCCGCGAAATTGTGGTCGATGATGTCCTTCATCCGGAACTCCATCGGATGACGGTTCTGTCGGTACGCGAAGTACGGCAACAGATTCGGATCTGACGGACGTTCGATGGTCTCCGCCGCGAGATATTGCGCGACCGCGTCGATCTCGACGGGTTCGTCATATTGCTGATCGGCGAACATCGCGAGCGCGACATAGGTATCGCCCTTGGCGCGATACTGCGCCGGGACGCGCAGCGTGAAGCAGTGCTGCATCGGAAAGCCGTCGTGGGGGCTGAGCGGCCACTGCTCGGCGCGTATGCCTGATGGCAGGCCGTAGCACCAGCCGTGATCATGGTCGGAGCCACGCTGTGGCGCCGTCTTCAGGAGCGTGAGGTCGTAGCCAAGGGTTGGCGGGGCCAAGGGCATCGCGCGGCTTCCATTGTTGGTGATGGCCCTTGGTTGCAGCCGGCGCGGACGTGGTTCGGTGCCGCAACAAAAAAATCCGGCTGCCAGGCAGCCGGATCTTGTCGAACGACCGGATATTGTCGAACGAAATGAGCGCTGTCGACGCTCAGCAGGTCGCCTTGCCGCAACGGGCAATGCCGATCTTCTCCTTGAGGCCGTCGACGCCGACCGCGCCGATCACGACCTGCTTGCCGATCACGTAACTCGGCGTGCCGTTCATGCCCATCGATTCGGCGAGGCGGAAATTCTCCTCGATGGTCGCCTTGACCTCGGGGCTCGCCATGTCCTTCTCGAGCTTCGCTATGTCGAGGCCGACGTCCTTGGCAACTGCAAGGGCGCGCGCCTTGTCGGCTGCGCCGCGGCCGCCCAAGAGCTTCTGGTGAAATTCGAGATACTTCTTGCCGGTCGGATCCTGCATGCGCACGGCGACCGCGACCTGCGCGGCCTCGACCGAGCCCTGGCTCAGCACCGGGAATTCCTTCAGCACCACCTTCAGCTTCGGATCCGACTTCATCAGGTCGAGCATGTCGGACATTGCGCGCTTGCAGTAGCCGCAATTGTAATCGAAGAACTCGACGAAGGTGACATCGCCGTCCTTGTTGCCGATCATCACGCCGCGCGGCGAGTTGAAGATCGTGTCGGCGTTCTTGGCAACGCTCTGCTCGTGCTTCTCGGCTTCGGCGGCGGCCTGCCGCTTGCTGAGCTCGTTCATCGCCTCTTCGAGCACCTCGGGATGCGCGATCAGGTAATTGCGCACGATGGTCTCGATGTCGCCGCGCTGGGTGTCGCTGAAGCTCTGCGCGGACGCGGTCAGCGGCGCGGCGCAGATGCCGAGCGCGAGCAGGGCAGGGGCGAGGAAACGAAGCGCTGGCATGGACGAAATCCTTGTTCGAGGTGGCCCGAAATACGGCACGGCCGTGGGCCGGTTTCGGTGATCGTTGTATGGAACTACGGTTTATTTCTAGTTGTTTTTCTGACCCGGCATCGGCTTGGCGCTCACAATGTCGTCAGCTTTGACCCAGCCGGGCGTGCCGATCGCGAACCGCGTCTTGGCGCGCGACGCAAGTTCGCGGGCGGTCTTGGTGTCGCCGCGGAGATAGGCGGCCTGGGCCGAGGCAAGGTCGGCCTGGGCATAGTCGCCCTTGCGGCCATAGGCCATCGCGAGCTGGGTGTAGCCGAGCGGCGCCTCGGGCTCGCGCGCCACCGCGGCGCGCAGCATGTTGATCGCCTCGTCGGTGGTGGCCTTGTTGTCGGAGGCGACCAGCGCCTGTCCGAGCAGCATCTCGATCAGCGGCGAACTATTGGAGAGCTGCACCGCGCGGCGCAGCGGCGCGATGGCCTCCGCCGGCCGGCCGCCTTCGAGCAGGGCCTGGCCGCGCAACTCGTAGAAATAGGGATTGTTGGGCTGGACCTGGATCAGCCCATCGATCTGCGCGATCGCCGAACGCAGATCGCCGTGCAGATAGGTGGTGATCGCGCGTGCATAGCGTGCCGGCAGGCTGGTGTTGGACAACGGATAGCGGCGATAGACAGTGTCTTGCCGCTCCATGAAGCCCGAGATCTTGGCGCGCATCATGTCGTGACGCAGCTGCAGCGCCGGATCGTCCTTCTTGTCCCAATAGGGGCTCGAGCGCGCCAGTTCCTGGAGCGCGGAGACGCGATCGACCGGCATCGGATGCGACTGCAGATAGGGGTCGGCGCCGCGCGCGGCGAACAGGCTCTCGTCGGTGAAGCGCTTGAACGTCTCGTACATGCCCCGTGCCGACTGCCCGGTCGCAGTCAGGAATTTGACGCCGGCGCGATCGGCGTTTTCTTCCTGCTGGCGCTGGTACGACAACAGCGTGCGCTGAATGACCGATTGCGGCGCCGAGATCGCCGCGGCGCCGGCGCTGGACAAGCCGTTGCCGGCGCCCCGGCCACCCGCGCCCGCGGCGAGCGCGCCGACGCCGAGCAGCATCGCAATGATCATCTGGGTCTGTGCCTGCGTCAGTTGCTCGCGCATCTTGGCCAGATGGCCGCCGGCGAGATGGCCCGTCTCATGCGCCAGCACGCCGATGATCTGGTTCGGCGTCTCCGATTGCAGCAGCACGCCGTAATTGACGAAGATGCGGCGGCCGTCGGCGACGAAAGCGTTGAACGAACTGTCGTTGATGATCACGATCTGGATGTTCTGCTTCTCCAGACCGGCCGCGCGCAGGATCGGCCTGGTATATTCGCGCAGCAATTGCTCGGACTCAGTGTCGCGCAGCACCGGCGGACCGTTCTGCTGGGCTCGCGCGGGGACGACCGGACCCACGGCGAGCGCGACCGCGGTCAGCAATGCGGTCAGCTTGAACCCTCTGGTGCGGAGCGTGAGGCGAAACAGCATGGGCGATCTATCGGCGATAGGGAGCTGCGCCGCGGCAACGTCCGGTTCCTGGCCCGACTGGATCAGGCGCGTGGCGCAGTCTGTTGTTTTTGCAGTTCTTCTTCACGCGAACCGGATATTCACTTGGGGTATTCACTGAGCCTGAAAGCGCTATAACGAGCCACCGAATGCGGCCAGTCTGGGGCAGTAGCGGTAACGGGAACCCAAATCCGGCAGCGGCCGTGCAATAGCAGAAATCCATGCGTGAAGCGACACCGAGAGACCATGTGAGCAGCCTTTTGACGGCATCCGGGCGCAGCGATGTTCCACCGTTCATGGTGATGGACGTGATGGCCGCCGCGGAGCGAATCGAGGCCGCGGGTGGCCATGTCATCCATATGGAGGTGGGGCAGCCCGCCGAGGGCGCGCCGAAGCAGGCGATCGCCGCGGCGCAGGCGGCGCTTGCCAGTGGACGGATCGATTACACCTCCGCGCTCGGCATCCCCTCGCTGCGCGCGCGCATCGCCCGGCACTATCGCGACACGTATCGCTGCGCGGTCGATGCCGAGCGCATCATCGTCACGACAGGCTCGTCCGGCGGGTTCATCCTGGCGTTCCTAGCGATGTTCGAGCCGGGCGACCGGGTCGCGGTCACCGTGCCGGGCTATCCGCCGTACCGGCACATCCTGACTGCGCTCGGCTGCGAGCCGGTGCTGATCGAGACCTCCGGCGACACCCGCCACGCGCTGACCGGCGAGGCGCTGCTGGCCGCGCATCGCAAGGCGCCGCTGAAGGGCGTGCTGGTCGGCAGCCCCGCCAACCCGACCGGCACGATGATGTCGCGCGAGGCGCTTTCGAACCTGATGGCGGCCGCCGACAGCGCCGGAATCCGCTTCATCTCCGACGAGATCTACCACGGGCTCGACTACGCGTTTCCCGCCGTGACGGCGGCCGAGCTGTCGCCGAACGCGCTCGTGATCAACTCGTTCTCGAAATACTTCTGCATGACCGGCTGGCGCGTTGGCTGGATGGTGGTGCCCGAGGTGCTGGTGCGGCCGATCGAGCGGCTGCAGCAGAACCTCTCGATCTCGGTGCCGACCTTGTCGCAGATCGCGGCCGAAGCGGCGTTCGAGGGCCGCGCGGAGATGGAGGCGATCAAGCGTGGTTATCAGGAGAATCGCCGCATCCTGATCGAAGGCCTGCCCAAGGCCGGGTTGACCAAATTCCTGCCGGCCGACGGCGCCTTCTATCTCTATGCCGACGTCTCCGACTTCACCTCCGACAGCTTCGCCTTCGCCAGCGAGATGCTCGAAAAGGCGCATGTCGCGGCGACCCCGGGCGTCGATTTCGATCCGATCCACGGCCGAGCCTTCATCCGATTTTCCTATGCGCGTTCGGCCGCGGAGATGCAGGAAGCAGTTGCGCGGATCGCGCATTGGCTTAAATAGCGCGCAAACTTCAAGAGCCTTCCGCGTTCGTCGGGTCGATCAGATCGGTTTCGCAAGCGGCGCCTTGCTGCGGGGTACGCGGCAGATCGTCGCGGACAGACGGAAGGGCCCACACAGTTCCATTTGACTTGAACGGCCAAGTTGATCTTGGCTGTTTCCGCCATTTCTGAGGGGGAGTGAAACATGGCAACGGCAACCATTGCCACGGCCGCACCGGCGAGCGCCGGCGGCAAGCCGTGGTACAAAGTTCTCTATGTCCAGGTCCTGATTGCGATCGTGCTCGGCGCGCTGGTTGGCGCGTTCTGGCCAGCGCTCGCCACCAACGAGTGGATCAAGGCGCTCGGCGACGGCTTCATCAAGCTGATCAAGATGGTGATCGCGCCGATCATCTTCTGCACCGTGGTCTCGGGCATCGCGCATATCCAGGACGCCAAGAAGGTCGGCCGCATCGGCGTCAAGGCGCTGGTCTATTTCGAGGTCGTCTCGACCTTCGCGCTGGTGATCGGATTGCTGGTCGGCAATCTCGTGAAGCCCGGAGCGGGCTTCGGCAATGCCGCAGCGAACGCGCAAGCGGTCGCCGGCTATGCCAAGCAGGCGGAAGCGCAGAAGAGCGTCGACTTCGTACTGCACATCATTCCGGACACGGTGGTCGGCGCCTTCGCGCAGGGCGAGATCCTGCAGGTGCTGCTGTTCTCGGTGCTGTTCGGCTTCGCGATCATGGGCCTCGGCGAGCGCGGCCACACCATCCGCTCGTTCATCGACGACGCCGCGCACGCGGTGTTCGGCGTCATCTCGATCGTGATGCGGGCGGCGCCGATCGGCGCGTTCGGCGCGATGGCCTTCACCATCGGCAAGTTCGGCACCGGCGCGATCCTCAATCTGATGGGGTTGATCGCGACGTTCTACCTGACCGCCGCGCTGTTCGTCCTCGTGGTGCTCGGCGTCATCGCGCGCATCGCCGGGTTCTCGATCTTCAAGTTCCTGGCCTACATTAAGGACGAGCTCCTGATCGTGCTCGGCACCTCGTCCTCCGAGAGCGCGCTGCCGTCATTGATGGAGAAGCTCGAACGGCTCGGCTGCTCGAAATCCGTGGTCGGTCTCGTGGTGCCCACGGGCTATTCGTTCAACCTCGACGGCACCAACATCTACATGACGCTGGCGACGTTGTTCATCGCGCAGGCGCTGGGCTACGACCTCTCGTTCAGCCAGCAGCTCACGATCCTGGTCGTGGCGATGCTGACATCGAAGGGCGCCTCCGGCATCACCGGCGCGGGCTTCATCACGCTGGCCGCAACGCTTGCGGTGGTCGATCCGCGGCTGGTGCCGGGCATGGCGATCGTGCTCGGCATCGACAAGTTCATGAGCGAGTGCCGCGCGCTGACCAATCTGTGCGGCAATGGCGTCGCCTGCGTGATCGTCGCCTGGTGGGAGGGGGAGCTCGACCGCGACAAACTGAACGCCAATCTCGCGCGGCAGATCGACCCGACCGATATGGAGACCGCGCTGACGACCGACTAAAGCGGGATGAGTTTTGGTTGAATCGGCTTGGTGCGGTCTCGGTTCACCTCTCCCCGTTGGGGAGAGGTCGGATCGCGAAGCGATCCGGGTGAGGGCTCTCGCTCTCTCGATAGACCGTAATCCCTCACCCGATTTGCTGCGCAAATCGACCTCTCCCAAGGGAGAGGTGAACTCGACGCCGTTCCAGCTCAACCTGATCTCATCAGGCTTCAGTTCAACGTCAAAAGCGGTCTATCCGATACGGCGAGGTGTCCACCGAGGATGCCTCGCCGTTCATCGTTTCGGCGAGCACCCGCGCGGTCGCCGGGCCGAGCGTGAAGCCCTGATGGCCGTGACCGAAATTGACCCACAGCCCACGATGGCGCGGCGCCGGCCCGAGCACCGGCAGCATGTCGGTCGTGCAGGGGCGGGTGCCGAACCAGGGTTCGGGCTCGACGCGACTGCCGATCTCGATCAGTTGCCGTGCGGCGGCTTCGGCGTAGCCGAGCTGGATCGGCGTCGCGGGCGCGTCCGGACTGGTGAGCTCCGCGCCGGTGGTGATGCGGATGCCTTTGGTCATCGGCGCCATCGCGTAGCCATTGGCGCTGTCCACCAGCGGCAGGTCGAGCGAGCGGCCGCCCTGATAGTGCATGTGGTAGCCGCGCTTGCGCACCAGCGGGATCCGGTAGCCGAACTTGCCCAGCAATTGCGGTGACCACGGTCCCAGCGCGACCACGACGTTTGCGGCATCGATCCGGCCGCTATTGGTATCGACCGACCAGCCGGCGGTCGTCTCGGTCAGCGTCTGCGCGTCGCCGTGCAAGAGCGTGCCGCCGAGACGTTCGAACAATCCGGCATAGGCGGAAACGAGACCGCCGGGGTCCGACGTGGTCCACGGCCCGAGCCAGTGGATGGCGCCGGGCAGGTCGTCGCGCAGCAACGGCTCAGCCTTGGCGAGCTCGCGGCCGTCGAGCACGCGAAACTGCACGCCGAACTCGCGCCGGTTCTCTTCTGCGACCGCGATCGCCTGCTCTAGCGCAGCCGGGTCGCGATGCAGCAGGCGATAGCCGGCGCGGCGGATCAGATTGTCGGCATGGGCATCGCGGATCAGCGTGTCGTGCTCTGCTGTGGCGTGGGCGATCAGCCGCGCCCAGGCGAGGGTGGCTTCGCGGTGCCGCTCGGGCGTCGAGTTCCACCAGTAGCGCAGCAACGGGCCGGCATGCCGCGGCAGTGAGGCCAGGCGATAGTGCACGTCGTTGGTGCGCCCCATCGCGATCCTGGCGAGGACGGCCGGATCCCGCGGCATCGGGTAGGGCCGCACTGCTTCGCTCTGGATGATCCCGGCATTGCCGTAGCTGGTCTCGCGGCCCGGCTCCTTGCGGTCGACGAGCGTGACTGACCAGCCGCGGCGCTGCAGATGCAGCGCCGTGCTGACGCCCACCATGCCGCCGCCCAGAACGATCGCGCTTTGCATTGCATCCGTCTCCGTCAGGCTCCGTTACGCCTGACGAACGGAAATGCCTGTCCAATAAAAACGCCCGGCGTGAACCGGGCGTTTTGACTTGTAGCTGGCGCTAGTTGCCGCCGCCGAAGCGGCGCGACCACCAGCCTTTGCGGGCCGGCGCCTCGGCCGCAGCGGGCTCTGCGGCAGATGTTGCGGGCTCAGGGGCAGGGGCCACTTCTTCCGCCGCGCTCTGGACCAGGGTGGGCGCCGGTGCCTCGGGTTGCGGACTCGACGCGAAGCTGACCTTTTCGCGCACCGTTGAGCGGCGGCGCTGCGAGCGGTCGCTTTCGGCGGCCGTATCCTCCGCGGCAGGCGCTGCAACAGGTTCGGGCTCGTGTGCTGTGGCCGTCTCGACAGCAATGGTCTCGACCGGCTGCCATTCCGTCGGCGGCGCGACCGGCTCGGGCTGCGCCAGCGAGGGCGCCGGCTCCGCGTCATGGCCGTCCAAATCGGCGACGGCGTCGGCCGCCTCGGGCGGTGCGATCGGGCCCAGCTCGTCGGAGATCGATCCGGCGAGACCGTCATCTGGTCCGCCGCTGCCGCGCCGGCGGCGTCCACCGCGGCGTCCGCGGCGGCGCGGACGGCGATCGCCATTGCCGGCCTCATCGTCGCGGACTGCGCCCTGCGCTTCGTTGGCTTCGTCCTCATCGCCTTCGGCATCGGCGGCGGCAACCGCCTCGGTGCCCTCGGGCAACACGTGCATCAGGTCGCCGTCCTCGCGCGGCGCCGGAGCGCCTTCGCGGGCCTCGTTGCCACCGCGGCCGCGGCGGCGGCGGCGGCGCTTGCGGCGCTGGCCGTCGCCTTCGCCCTCGGCGGAGCCGGATTCTTCGCCGGCCGCCCGGTCGTCGGCGAGGCCTTCGGTCTCGTCGGTCTCGATCTCGGCCTCGTATTCGAACAGCTCTTCCTCGTCGTCGGCCTCATCGACCTGCGCCGGCGCGGCGGCCGCCTGCGCGGCAAGCAGCGCCTTGGCGGCTTCGAGCGTATGGACCTGCTCACCGCGATCGATGATGTAGGATTGCTGGCCGTGCACGGTGGCGTCGGCGACGATCGACAGCGAGACGCGGAAGGCGTCTTCGAGGTCGCGCAGATGGCCGCGCTTGTGGTTGAGCACGTAGAGCGCGACGTCGGTGCGGGTACGGACCACCAGATTGTGGGTCGCGCCCTTCATCAGGATTTCCTCGATGCCGCGCAGCAGCTGCAGCGCAACCGACGAGACCGAGCGGACGTGGCCGGAGCCGCCGCATTGCGGGCAGGGCTCTGTCGAGTTCTCCAGCATGCTGGCGCGGATGCGCTGGCGCGACATTTCCAGGAGGCCGAAATGCGAGATGCGGCCGACCTGGATCCGCGCACGGTCCTGGCGCAGGCAGTCGGACAGCTTGCGCTCGACCGCGCGGTTGTTGCGCTTCTCGTCCATGTCGATGAAGTCGATGACGATCAGGCCGGCGAGGTCACGCAGGCGCAGCTGTCGCGCGACTTCTTCCGCGGCTTCCAGATTGGTCTTGAGCGCGGTGTCCTCGATATGGTGCTCGCGCGTGGCGCGGCCGGAGTTGACGTCGATCGAGACCAGCGCCTCGGTCTGGTTGATCACGATGTAGCCGCCGGAGCGCAGCTGCACGGTCGGCGAGAACATCGCGTCGAGCTGGCTTTCGACGCCCATCCGCGAGAACAGCGGCTGGCCGTCGCGATACTGTTTCACCGCGCGCACATTGGCCGGCATCAGCATCTTCATGAAGTCGCGTGCTTCGCGGTAGCCGGCTTCGCCCGCCACCTGGATCTCGTCGATCTCCTTGTTGTAGAGGTCGCGCAGCGAGCGCTTGATCAGCGAGCCTTCCTCGTAGACCAGGGTCGGCGCCTGCGACTTCAGCGTCAGGTCGCGCACCGTCTCCCACATCCGGATCAGGTATTCGAAGTCGCGCTTGATCTCCGGCTTGCTGCGGGAGGCGCCGGCGGTGCGCAGGATGATCCCCATGCCCTCGGGCACGTCGAGATCCTGCACCACTTCCTTGAGCCGCGAGCGGTCCTGGGCCGAGGTGATCTTGCGGCTGATGCCGCCGCCACGCGCGGTGTTGGGCATCAGCACGGCGTAGCGGCCGGCGAGCGACAGATAGGTGGTCAGCGCGGCGCCCTTGTTGCCGCGCTCCTCCTTAACGACCTGCACCAGCATGACCTGCCGGCGCTTGATCACTTCCTGGATCTTGTACTGGCGGCGCGGGCGGAACGGGCGCTCCGGAACCTCCTCGAGCACGTCGTCACCGCCGACGGACTCGACGACATCCTCTTCCTCGCCTTCTTCGCCGTCATCCTCGTCATCATCTTCGCCAGCTTCGTCGCTGCGCGCGGATTCGGGGGCGACTTCCACCAGCGAGGCGTATTCGGTGACCGCATGCTCATCGGCCGCGGCGTGGACTTCTTCGGCAGCCACATACGGCGCGTCATCGGCGTGGGCGGCGTTTTCCTCGACCTGTTCCTCATGGGCCCGCTCGGGCTCATGATTGACCTCGACCGGCTCGAAGGCCTCCGGGGCGGCTGATGCAACCGAGGCTTCGACCGCCGCGGCGACGGGATCGGTCGGAGCATCGGCAGCCGGCGCCTCGCTCACGACCGGGGCACGGTCGTGATCGTCCGCATGGTCATGGTCGTGGTGGTGATGATCGTGGTGGTCATGATCGTGGTCATCGTGGCCATGATCGTGGTGGCCGTGATCATCATGAGCGTGACCGTGCTCATCATCGTGGTGGTGCTCATGGTCCTCATGATGCGCATGGTCATGCGCCTCATGCTCGTGCCCCTCATGGGCGACCACGCCGTGCTCGTGATGCTCGGCATCGACCGGATGTTCGTGGGCCTCGGCTGTCGGCAGCGCCTGCGCGTCGCCGGCGCCTTCGATCACCTCGCTCTGGACACGGTCGCCGTGGCCGCGGCGGCGGGCATTGCGGTGGCGCGAGCGGCGGCGATGGCCGCGGTTCTCGTGCTCTTCCTCGGCCTCGCGATGGGCGCGCTCGTCGGCTTCGATCAGCGCCTGACGGTCGGCGACCGGGATCTGGTAATAATCGGGATGGATTTCGCTGAAGGCCAGGAAGCCGTGCCGGTTGCCGCCATACTCGATGAAGGCAGCCTGTAGCGACGGCTCTACGCGCGTGACCTTGGCAAGGTAAATGTTGCCGCGCAGTTGCTTGCGCTGGGCGGTCTCGAAATCAAACTCTTCGACGCGATTGCCGCGGACCACGACGACCCGGGTCTCTTCCGGGTGGGTGGCATCGATCAACATCTTGTTGGGCATTTTGGAGCTCTTGACGGCGGCGGGCGCGGATCATGGCGCGCGCAAACTGCGCCGCCCGGTGACGCGACGGTCCACCTGATTCGGGGGTGAGGGGAAGGCCAAAACGCGTCTCGCGGCGCAGCGCCGGACGGGAACTCACCGGGATGATGCGACGGGCGAGGTTTTCACCTCGCGTCAGCGCGAGCATTCGGGGGATCCTGGTCGGCAATGCAGTCTGGCGCATTAAGCGTCGGCCCGTCTAAACATGTTGGCGGCGAAATTGACCGCCGTATCTTTTGCTGAAAGCCCCGTCCGGCGCCGAAGCGCCTGCCGGCGATCGCATATCGAGGCCCCAAGGAATCCCCCAAGGAACCGGATAATCGGTTACGCCGTGTCTCAAACCGTCCCTCTGGCGAGGGAGTGTGTCTGGGACCGGACGCCGCTCGGGCTTGAATCCGCCACTCCGTGTCAGCCGCGCGCGGCGCTGGCTGGGGAGGGACCGGAAAAACACGGCGGGATCTTCGACTTGGAAGGTTCCACCGCTGCACCAAGAGGCTGAACGCGACACAACCGGGAGTACTAGCCGTCAGCATTCCGTACATACGTGGATTGACCGTCGCGTGCAAGGGAAGCGTCACGCCGCCGCAACACTCGGTTCTTTTCGCTCCGATGTCATTAGGGCACGATTAACCGTGTGGTTCTAATGCGGTAAGAAGCAGCTGGGAGGCTCCGAATCGGGTGGAGAACCGCGCAAAACACCTTGTTTTTCTGGGATGCGGGCTGTTGTGCGCTGCAGCATTGGTGGTTGCCGTGGCCAGCGCCCCGAGCGCGGCCGAAGGCCCGCAGGCCGGTGCATCCGCGCCGGACGCCAGCACCGCGAACTTCCCGGTCGCATCCGGCGCCAGGCTTGCCGGCGACGGCAAGCAGACCCGATTCATCCTCGATCTGGATCGCAAGATCGAATTTCGCGCCTTCCCGTTGGCCGACCCGTACCGGGTGGTGGTCGATATCCCGCAGGTCAATTTCCAGCTCGCGGCCGGTACCGGCTCGGCTGGGCGCGGGCTGGTCAAGGCGTTCCGCTATGGCCTCGTGATGCCCGGCGGTTCCCGGATCGTGTTCGACCTGACCGGACCGGTGAAGATCGCCAATTCCTACGTGCTTGACGCTGCCAATGGCCAGCCGCCGCGGCTGGTGCTGGATTTCGAGGAGGTCGATCGCACCAGCTTCGTGCAGTCGCTCGCGCCCGAGAGCCGTCCCGAGCTGAAGCCTGCGATCTCCGAGTCGACCACGGCGGCCATACCGGCCGTCACCACGGCGGCGTTGCCGCCGGTTGCGGTCACCGACTCGCGCCCGTTGATCGTGATCGATCCCGGCCACGGCGGCATCGACAACGGCACCCAGTCCGGCGATCAGACCGAGAAAAACCTGGTGCTGGGCTTCGGCCTTGCGCTGCGCGACCGGATCGAGAAGTCGGGCAAGTATCGGGTGATCATGACCCGGTCCGACGACACCTTCATTCCGCTCAACGACCGGGTGAAGATCGCGCGCACGCAATCCGCGGCGTTGTTCGTCTCGATCCACGCCGATGCCTTGCCGCGTCGCGAGGGCGATGCCCAGGGCGCCACGATCTACACGGTGTCGGACAAGGCCTCCGACGCCGAAGCCGAACGGCTGGCGGAAGCGGAGAACAAGGCTGACGCCATCGCCGGCGTGAACCTGACCGACGAGCCGACCGAGGTCGCCGATATCCTGATCGACCTCGCGCAGCGCGAGACCAAGACCTTCTCCAACCGCTTCGCCCGGCTGCTGATGGACGAGATGAAGTCCACGGTGCGGATGCACAAGCATCCGCTGAAATCGGCCGGCTTCCGGGTGCTGAAGGCGCCCGACGTGCCGTCCGTGCTGGTCGAGATCGGCTACGTCTCCAACAAGGGTGACCTCGAACACCTGGTGTCCGAGAACTGGCGGAACAAGGCCGTCGGATCGATGGTCCAGGCGATCGACACGTTCTTCGCCAAACGGCTGGCAACCGCTGGACCGGCCAAGTGAAATTGTCCGGCTGAAAAGCCGGTGCCGTTGCGCGGAAGCCCTAGTTTGGCCACAGCGGCAACGGTATAGACAATCGACCGCAGGTCCGCAGAATCGACCATATTGTCCGGCGGCTGTTGTTTTTGTTCGCATGCGCAAGGCGGCTCGCCGGGCCAAGGCCTTGTTGTGGAAAGTCCTCGTTGTGACGGGGCTTTGTTGTGAGCCTTGGTTGTGCGAGGCTTCGCACTTTTGGACAGGCGCCTCTGACGACTGAGCGCCGGAGGGTAGGAACGGAACGTCGATAATGCGCCTGCTCGTGCGGTTTATGGGTTTCTTGTTCGCCGCCGGAACCGTCGTGTTCCTGGTCGGTGTCGCCGCCGTCGCCGGCGCCATCTGGCATTTCTCCAAGGATCTGCCCGACTACTCGCAGCTGCAGGACTACGAGCCACCGGTGATGACCCGTGTGCATGCCGCCGACGGCGCATTGCTCGGTGAATATTCCAAGGAGCGCCGGCTCTATCTGCCGATCCAGGCAGTGCCGAAGCTCGTGATCAACGCGTTCCTCGCCGCCGAAGACAAGAACTTCTACGAGCACGGCGGCATCGACTATCAGGGTATGGCGCGCGCCGCGATTCTCTACGCGCAGAATTACGGCTCCAACCGCCGCCCGCAGGGCGCCTCGACCATCACCCAGCAGGTCGCCAAGAACTTCCTGCTGACCAACGAGGTCTCGTTCGCGCGCAAGATAAAGGAAGCCCTGCTGGCGATGCGCATCGAGCGCGCCTATTCCAAGGACCGCATCCTCGAGCTCTATCTCAACGAAATCTATCTCGGGCTCGGCGCCTACGGCATCGCTGCGGCGTCGCTGGTCTATTTCGACAAATCGGTCAACGAGCTAACGATCGCGGAAGCGTCCTATCTCGCCTCGCTGCCGAAGGCGCCGGCCGCGCTGCATCCGGTCCGCAACCGTGACCGCGCGATCGAACGCCGCAACTATGTGATCGACCGCCTGCTGGAGAACGGCTGGATCAAGCAGGCCGACGCCGACAAGGCGCGCAAGGACGCGCTTAACGTCACCAACCGCTCGAACGGCGCGCACATCTTCGCAGGCGAATATTTCGCCGAGGAAGTCCGCCGCGACATCTTCGAGCGCTACGGCGAAAAGAAGCTCTACGAGGGGGGCCTCTCGGTCCGCACCACGCTGGATCCCAAGATCCAGGTGATGGCGCGCAAGACCATGGTGGCCGGCCTCGTCAACTACGACGAGGCGCAGGGCTGGCGTGGGCCAGTTCACAAGCTCGACATCTCCGGCGACTGGGGCGTCAAGCTCGCCGACGTCAAATCGCTGTCCGACATCTCGCCATGGCGGATGGCGGTGGTGCTGGAGACCAGCGACCAGTCGGCGCGGATCGGCTTTCAGCCGGGCCGCGAGCTCGGCGGTGCGGTCAGCAAGGAACGGCAGACCGGCATCATCACGATGGAGGGCGTGCGCTGGGCCAAGTCCAAGGGCAAGGCGCCGACGGCGGTGTCGCAGGTGCTGCAGCCCGGCGACGTGATCTATGCCGATCCGCTGGTGACCAAGGACGGCACCGCGGTCGAAGGCCAGTACCGCCTGCGCCAATTGCCGGAGGTCTCCGGCGCGATGGTGGCGATGGACCCGTGGACCGGCCGCGTGCTCGCGATGGTCGGCGGCTTCTCGTTCGACCAGAGCCAGTTCAACCGCGCGACGCAGGCCTACCGGCAGCCCGGCTCGTCGTTCAAGCCGATCGTGTATTCGTCGGCGCTGGACAACGGCTATACGCCGTCGACCACGGTGATCGACGCGCCGATCGAGATCGATCAGGGGCAGGGCGCCGGCGTGTGGCGACCGGAGAACTATTCCACCGGCAAATATTACGGCCCGACCACGCTGCGCAACGCACTGCAACGCTCGCTCAACACTGTGACGGTGCGGCTCGCGCAGGACATCGGCATGCCGCTGGTCGGCGAGTATGCGAAACGCTTCGGCGTCTATGACGAATTGCCGAACTATCTGTCCTATGCGCTGGGGGCCGGTGAAACCACCGTGATGCGGATGGTGACGGCCTATTCGATGTTCGCCAATGGCGGCCGTCGCGTGAAGCCGACGCTGATCGATCGCATCCAGGATCGCTACGGCCACACCATTTTCAAGCACGATACCCGCGAATGCCGCGGCTGCGACGCGCCTGGCGGCTGGAAGAGCCAGCCGGAGCCGCAGCTGGTCGACCGCCGCGAGCAAGTGCTCGATCCGATGACCGCTTACCAGATCACCGAGATGATGGAAGGCGTGGTCCAGCGCGGCACCGCGACCGTCGTCAAGGAAGTCGGCAAGCCGATCGCCGGCAAGACCGGCACCACCAACGACGAAAAGGACGTCTGGTTCGTCGGCTTCTCGCCGGATCTCGCGGTCGGCGTCTACATGGGCTACGACAAGCCGCGCAATCTCGGCCGCGCCGCCACCGGCGGTCACGTCGCCGCGCCGATCGCCCGCGACTTCCTGAAGCTTGCGCTCGCCGACAAGCCGCCGACGCCGTTCAAGGTGCCGGCCGGGATCAAGCTGATCCGGGTCGATGCCAAGACCGGCATGCGTGCCGGCCCCGGCGACGGCGGCAACACCATCCTCGAAGCCTTCAAGCCGGGCACCGCGCCGCCGGAGAATTACTCGGTCATCGGGGTCGCCGATGCCGACGGCCGCGGCCCGGCGCCGCAGCCGTCGCAGGGAGGCGGGCAGCCTGACAGCGGCTTCTTCATGCGGCCGGGAACCGGGGGGCTTTACTAGCGGCCGATGCGACGAATCGCCGGGATAGTGCGGCCAAGCCGATTGCGCTTTGCCGCGCCGGTCGCTACATCCCCCGGAACCTTTTTGCCAACACCTGAAAGACCATGCGCGCGGAAATCGAACGCCTTGTTGAAGAGATCAAGCAGTCAGTCGGGCTGCTGAGGAGGCATCTTTGACGTCGAACAATCGACGGCACGCCTCGCTGAGCTGAACAAGCTCGCAGAAGATTCCAATCTCTGGAACGATCCCCAGAAGGCCCAGCGGCTGATGCAGGAGCGCACCTCATTGGAGGACGCGCTCTCGGGTATCGGCAAGGTCGAGCGCGAGCTCGAGGATCAGGTCGGCATGATCGAGCTCGGCGAGGCCGAGAACGATGCCGGCGTGGTCGCTGAGGCCGAGAAGGCGCTCAAGGACCTCAAGAAGGAGGTCGCCCGGCGCGAGCTGGAAGCGCTGCTCTCGGGCGAGGCCGACAAGTTCGATTCCTATCTCGAGGTCCATGCCGGCGCCGGCGGCACCGAGAGCCAGGACTGGGCCCAGATGCTGCTGCGCATGTACACGCGCTGGGCGGAGAAGCACGGCTTCAAGATCGAGTTCCTCGAAGAGTCCCAGGGTGAAGAGGCCGGCATCAAGTCCGCCACCATCCAGATCTCCGGGCACAATGCTTATGGCTGGCTGAAGACCGAGGCCGGCGTGCACCGCCTGGTGCGCATCTCGCCGTTCGACTCCAATGCGCGGCGGCACACCTCGTTCTCGTCGGTGCAGATCTTTCCGGTGATCGACGACAGCATCAAGATCGAGATCAAGGAGAGCGACGTCCGCACCGACACGATGCGGTCGGGCGGCGCCGGCGGCCAGCACGTCAACAAGACCGAGTCGGCGGTGCGCCTGACACACATTCCGACCGGCATCGCCGTGGTCTGCCAGGCGGGCCGCTCCCAGCACAAGAACCGGGCACAGGCCTGGGACATGCTGCGCGCACGACTGTACGAAATCGAGCTGAAGAAGCGCGAGGAGCAGGCGGCTGCCGATCAGGCCGCCAAGACCGATATCGGCTGGGGTCACCAGATCCGCTCCTATGTGCTGCAGCCCTACCAGATGGTGAAGGACCTGCGCACCGGTGTGCAGACCTCCGACACCTCGGGCGTGCTCGACGGCGACCTCGATGAATTCATGGCGGCGACACTGGCGCAGCGTGCGTTCGGCACCGGGCCCGGTTCCGTCGAGGATGTGGATTAGCTCATGCCGCGCGTCGCTTTCATCGGATTGGGACGCATGGGCCACGGGATGGCCGGCCGTTATCTCGAAGCCGGCTTCACGGTCGCGGTTTGGAACCGGAGCAAGGCCAAGGCCGAGGATCTGATCGCGCGCGGCGCGCAATGGGCGACCTCGCCGGAGGATGCCGCGATCGATGCCGATGCGGTCGTGACGATGGTCGCCGACGATGCGGCATCGCGTGATGTCTGGCTCACCAGGGATGGCGCCGCCGCCACGATGAAGGCCGGCACGCTGGCGATCGAATGCTCCACGGTCTCCTACCAGCACACGCTCGATATGGCGCGCGAGCTGCAGAGCCGCGGCCTGATCTACATCGATTGTCCCGTCACCGGGCTGCCGGAGGCTGCGGCCGCCGGCAAGCTGACGCTGCTGGTTGGCGCTGACAACGCCGACCTCGACAAGGCACGACCGTTCCTCACGCCGATCGGCAGCACGATCCGCCATTTCGGTGCGGTCGGCACCGGCACCGTGTTCAAGCTGATCAACAACCTGATCGGCGCGGTGCAGATCGCAAGCCTTGCCGAAGGCGTTGCGATCGCCGAGCAGGCCGGCCTCAACATGCAATTGGTCGCCGAGGCGCTAGGGACCGGCGCGATCGCCAGCCCGCAGGTGATCCGCCACAGCAAGCGGATGATCGACCGCAACTTCTCCGGCGCGTCGTTCACGGCGGCGCTGCGTCACAAGGACGCGGAATATGCCGTGCGGCTCGCCGAAACGTTGCTGCCCGGCGTGCCCGTGAGCCGCGCCGCGCTCACCGCCTACGACAAGGCCAGGGCTCATGCCCCCGACGGCGACGAAGGCCAGATGATCGAGATCGTATCGCGGCCGAAATAGGCGGGCCAGCCATTCCGGGAAATCGGGTGGGAATATTTGCGGCGCCGCGCTAGTCACCTCTGCCAGTGCAGCCGGGTGCCCGCCATGCCTTCCGTCGACAACAGAATCGATCGCCGCGACTGGGGCCTGCTTGGCCTGCTGTCGGTGCTGTGGGGCGGCTCGTTCTTCTTCAACGGCATGATCCTGCGCGAATTGCCGCCGCTGACGCTGGTGCTGCTGCGCGTGGTGCTCGGCACGATCATCCTGCTGCCGCTGCTGCGGGCCAGGAAGATCGAATTCCCGCGCGGTGTGCCGGGGTGGGCGCCGTTCGTCGCGATGGGGTTGTTCAACAATGTGCTGCCGTTCTCGCTGATCGTGTTCGGGCAGACCTACATTCCGAGCGGGCTGGCTTCGATCCTCAATGCGACGACGCCGCTGTTCGCGGTGGTCATCATGGCGGCGGCCGGCGAGGAGAGGCTGCAGGCGCGTCGCGTCGTGGGCGTGGTGGTCGGGCTGATCGGGGTCGCGATCCTGCACGGCGATGCGCTCGGCTTCGAGAGCCGCCAGGGCATCGGCATCGCGCTGTGCCTTGCCGGCGCCTTCAGCTATGGCATCGCGGCACTGGTCGGGCGTCGGCTGCCGCAGCGCGTGCCGCCGCTCGGCACGGCGACGTTCCAGATGCTGGCATCGGCCGTGATGATTGCGCCGATCGCCGCGGTGGCCGATCGGCCCTGGCTGCTGCCGATGCCGCAGGCGACCACGTGGCTCGCGGTGCTCGGGCTCGCGGCGCTGTCGACGGCGCTGGCCTACATCGTGTTCTTTCAGATCCTGCAACGCTCCGGCGCGACCAATGTGGTGTTGGTGACGCTGCTGATTCCAGCCACCGCGATGCTGCTCGGCTATCTCGTGCTCGGCGAGCCGGTCTCGTGGCGCGAGGTGACCGGCGCGCTGGTGATCGCGAGCGCGCTGCTGCTGATCGACGGACGTGTGTTAACGTTCGGCCAGCGCAAACAGCGTCCGGTCGGCTCGACGACACGCTGACATCTTGCGCCGCAAATCTTTGTTTTAGCGCTGCGAGATCTAAAGCGCGATGAGATCATGTTGAATCGTCACTGCGCTTTGGATTCTTGTTTAAGCATGATCTTTTCGGAAACCGCTTCGCACTTTTCCGGATCATGCTTTAGTTCGACGCAACGGCATCCTTGATGAAAGATTGCGTTTTCGCGGAATAGGTTCCGAGCTCTTGCGCGTTGAACTCCGGCGACTTGAGGTAGTCGCCGTGATGCTTCATCAACATCTTCAGATTGCGCGTCCAGGCACCTTCTTTCGGATCAAATTCTAGGAGTTCCTCGGCCGACCAAAGAAGATAGCCAACCAACCATTTGTAGCGCTCTAATTCTTCTCCCTGCAGTTGACTGAAGTCACCTTGAGAAAGCTTTGGGTATTGGACGGCAAGCTTGAGATACTCTCGGAGGGTCGCTTTTGCGGTCGTCTCCCGATGACTTATTCGATTAAGGGCGAGTTGCCGCCCGGCTATTAGTACGGCGAGAAGCGCGACAACGGGTACAAATCCTGGAGAGATTTGAGCCCAATCCTTCAAAAGGTCGTACATCGGCTCCTCCAGTCGCTAGGTTGCCGCGGTCCTTGGATATTCCTGCTTCCACGCCGCATACCAGCCAGTAAAACGACCGCTGTCGCGCTCGCCGCCGTGCCAGGCGGCGTAGGCGGTGCCGTCATCGGCGACCAGCACCACGGCATCGAGCCCCTTGGAGCGGCGCAGCGTGTCCATTGCTTGCACCGGGGTCTGCGCGATCGGCCCCGCAACGTTGAACGAGGTGTTGACCGACATCTCGACGCCGATATGGCGGCCGAGCGCCTTCAGATAGGCGTAGGTAAGGGGATCGTCGGCCTCGCGCACGATCTGGATGCGGCCGGTGCCGTCGGCGTGCACCACGGCCGGTATCTTCGCGCGCGCCTCCGGCTTCGAATGCGCCGTGAGCACCATGTAGTTGTAGGCGTTGTAGTCAGCGTCGGAGGCGCCGTCTTCCAGCTCGAAATAATCGCGTGCGGCCTCAAGCGTCGCCATCGGCGCCAGCGGCCGGATCGCCTCGCGGTACTTGACGCGTTCGTTGAGCCGCTCGCGCACCTCGGGATCGCAGGGGTTGGCGAGGATCGAGCGATGGCCGAGCGCGCGCGGGCCGGTCTCGGCCGCGCCCTGATAGATCGCGATCACGCCGCCTTGCGCCACCATGCTGGCCATCAGATCGGCAACGGCATCGCGCCCCTCTGATGTCGTCACATTGCCGATCACGATCGAGGCGACGTCGTCGGCGTTGAGTGCCGCAGCGATGTCGGTGTTCGAGGGCGGCAGGCCGCAGTAGAACGCATGCGACAGCGGCGCACCGCGCGGCGCGCCCGCCATATGCGCAATCAGCCAGGCCGCGCCGATCGGCACGCCGGGATCGCCGGGCACCGGCGGCACCCACATGTGCAGCCGCGTCTTGCGCTGCTGGGCCTGTTCGAACCACGCCTCGTCAAAATGCTCGAGCAGCCGCATGTTGCCGAGCGCGTTCAGCGCCACGCCGCCGGTCAGCACCAGGCGGTCGGTGCCGGTGATGCGCAAGAGATGATCGATGACGTGGATCATCGCGTCCTCGAACACCAGTTGCGTCGCAGCCGCCTTGTCGACGCGGTCCTTGGTGTCGGGGCGGTGGTTGATGTCCTCGACGCGCAGCACGGCATCGGGATTCCAGAGCTGGTCGGGCCGCAGCGGCGGGCCGAGAATGTCGATCAGCGGCTGCTTGTAGGGATTGTCGGCAGGATCGGCAAACCAGTTGGCCATCGCGCGATTGAGCTGCACGCGGCCTTCGGGGCCGAGCTGCAGCACCGCCTTCAATCGCTGATAGTAGGGATTGGTGGCGCGGTTCATGTCGCCCCAGGCGGCCGCGCCCATGTAGCGGCCTTCGCTGGAGAGCCAGGTCCAGCCGCCCTGGCTCGACGAGATCACGGTGTAGAAGGCGCCGAGCGAATCGAACAGGCTCTCATTGCAGTACAGCCGCTTCATCTCGCCGTTCTCGGCGACATAGAGCGAGATCGAGCCGACGTCGCCGGTGCCGTCGAGCACCGCGATCGCCACACGTTCGCGCAGATCGGCGAACGGCGAGGCGGTGAACGAGTACCAGGCGTGATTGTCGTGATGCGGCATGCAGATCAGCGGCAGCTGCTCGCCAAGCCCGTACATCTTGCCGAGCCTGCGTGAGATGCGCCGCACCTGGTCCATCTGTCGCAGGTTGATCGCGGGCGCGATCGGTGCGCGCAGCAATTTAATGCTGGCCGGCGCTTCCTCGAGCGAGGTGCGGATCAGCATCGGCAGCAGTGCCGGATAGTCCCATGTCGTGACGAAGGCTGCGACGTCGCCGATGTCGCGGCCCATCCGCCGCAGCACCTTGCGCATGTCGTCGAGCGCGTGTTGTGGAAACTCGTTGGTATGCTTGTTTCCGGAAAAGCGCTCTTCCTCGTTGTTGACGATCAGGCGCGGGCCGTCCTTCTGGGTGACCTCGACCAGCGCGACGCCGGTGTTGTGCGTGCCGGGGCAGGCGAGGCCCGCGATATAGATGGTCTCGCCGCGCTGCAGCCTCTCGCGGATCGAGGCGATCGTGGCTTGCGCGAACTCGCCGTTAACTTTGTGGAGGCCACGACTGGCCAGCGCACGTTCGCTGAGGCGGCGTGTGATTTCATAGCCCGCAGCCGCAATACGCGGATGCCGCGGACCGGTACGAATGTCCGGTTTACGCAATCAAAACGCCTCGACTCGTGATCCCCAGATCGACCTTCAATCATAAACAGCGCCAGGCAACAATGCCGTTTCGTCCAACGGAAAAACCCGGCGCTTGCCAGCACATGCGTCTCTTGCGAGACTTGCGTCAAAACCACGACAAAAATCGGGAGAAAACGATGCCGGCTCGTCCTGGATATATTGGCGCAATCGCGGCGTTCGCAAGTGTGGCACTGATCGCGACATTGGCGTATGCGCAGAAGAAATACGATCCCGGCGCGACCGATACCGAAATCAAGATCGGCAACATCATGCCGTATAGCGGCCCGGCGTCGTCCTACGGCGTGATCGGCAAGACCGAGGCCGCGTTCTTCAAGATGATCAACGAGCAGGGCGGCATCAATGGCCGCAAGATCAACTTCATCAGCTACGATGATGCCTATTCGCCGCCGAAGGCGATCGAGCAGGCGCGCAAGCTGGTCGAGAGCGACGAGGTGCTGTTGATCTTCCAGGCGCTCGGCACGCCGTCGAATTCGGCAATCATGAAATACATGAATGCCAAGAAGGTGCCGCAATTGTTCGTCGCGTCCGGCGGCACCAAGTTCGGCGATCCGAAGAACTTTCCCTGGACGATGGGCTTTCAGCCCAACTACCAGAGCGAGGGGCGCATCTACGCGAAATATATTCGCGACAAGTTTCCCGACAGCAAGATCGCGGTGTTCTGGCAGAATGACGACGCCGGCAAGGATCAGTTCAAGGGCTTGAAGGACGGGCTCGGCGACAAGGCGGGCATGATCATCGCCGACAAGTCCTACGAGGTCTCCGATCCCTCGATCGATTCGCAGATCGTCGCGCTGCACGATTCCGGCGCGGACATCTTCTTCTCCTGGGCGGCGCCGAAGGGATCGGCACAGGCGATCCGGAAGGTGGGCGAACTCGGCTGGAAGCCGAAATTCTTCCTCGCCAACACCGCGACCTCGGTCGCCTCGGTCCTGAAGCCGGCGGGGCTCGAATATTCCAAGGGCATCATCTCGACGGCCTATCTGAAGGACCCGACCGATCCGACCTGGGACAAGGATCCTCCCGTCGTGAAATGGCGCGCGTTCATGGACAAGTATTATCCCGACGGCGACAAGGGCAACGCCAACAACCTCTATGGCTATGTGCAGGCCGAGGCCATGGTCCAGGTGCTGAAGCAGTGCGGCGACAATCTGACGCGCGAAAACGTGATGAAGCAAGCCGCCAATTTGAAGAACTTCCACTCCGACCTGATGCTGCCGGGCGTCATGGTCAATACCTCGCCGGACGACTACTTCCCGATCGAGCAGATGCAGCTGATGCGGTTCAACGGCGAGGCGTGGGAGCTGTTCGGCGATGTCATTACCGGCGAGGTGGGGCACGACGCGACGCGGTAAGCGCTCGCCAGTCACGCGATTGCTCGTGCCAACCCACCGCTGTCGTCAGTGCTTTCGCAGGGACGACACCGAATCTTCTCCGGTCGGCGGGCGCGGTGCGCCTGGTGGCGGCGGCCCGTCAGGTAGGAGCGGCCCTGCGCCCGATTCTCTCAGCGGAGCAACAACCGGCCCCGGGCCGGGCGGCGGCATGGGCGATGGCGGTCGTCGCTGAGCCACAAACGAGATCGGCGCAAGCGAGGGCGCTTGCGCCGATGTTCAGATCGATCGTCGTGAGGCGAGGCTTAACCCGCGCTGAGCCGGATGCCGGCGCGGAGGAAGCGCTGCGGATCGACCGCTTCGCCGTCGATGCGGGTCTCGTAGTGCAGATGCGGACCGGTGGAACGGCCGGTCGACCCGACCGCGCCGATCACCTGGCCGATCTTGACGTATTCGCCGACCTTGACGCCGATCTCGGAGAGGTGGCCGTAGCGGGTCGAAAGGCCGTTGCCGTGATCGACCTCGACCATCCGGCCGTAGCCGCCGGCCCAGCCCGCCGACACCACCTTGCCGTTGGCGGTGACGCGCACCGGATCGCCTTGCGCGGCGCGGAAGTCGAGGCCGGTGTGCATCGCCGGCCGGCCGAGGAAGGGATCGCTGCGGACACCGAAGCCGCTGGTGAATTCGACCTCGCCGACCACGGGCTTGCGGTAGGGCACCAGCGCCAGCGTCTGGTTGAGGCGCTGCATCTGCGCGCGGTTGATGTTGATGCGGTAGAGCTGGCGCTCGAACGCGCCGGCGTCGGGCGCGAGCTTCACCGGCACGAACGGGCCACCCATGCCGGAGCGCGGCACAGCGGCTTCGAGTTGCGACATGTTGAGGCCGAGATCGCTGATCACGCCGCGCATCCGGCGCACCCGCGATTCGATGCCGTCCTCGACCGAGGAGAGCGCGGCGACCTGACGGCGCTCGACCTGGTCAAGCGAGGTCTGCAGACGGACCAGCACGTTGTCGACGCCCTGGGCCTTGGCGAATTGGTTCGGCTGCGTCTTGGCGATCAGCGGTGCGCGAGATTCCAGCCGCGCCTCGCGATCCGGCGGCGCCACGAAGATCACGGTGTCGCTGATCGGGGAGGGCTTTGGCGTTCCGGATGACGGCGCAGATTCGGCGCGGCCCTGCGGCTTGATCGATCCGGTCGAAGTGGCATCGGGCATCGCGCCGAGCGCAGTGGCGCGCGATTCCAGCGTCGACTGCCGCTTCATAATCTGGTCGAGCTTCTGGTCGAACTGTTCCTGGTCGAGCAGCTGGCGGCTGGTGGTGCGATCGACCTTGGCGCGCAGCTCGGAGATGCGGTCCTCATAGGCGTATTGCATCTCGGCCTGGCGCGCGATCAGGCGGGTCAGCACGTCGTCGCGGAACGCAAAATAGGTCGCGGTCGCCGCCGACCACATGCCGAGCAGGACCACGGTTCCGACCGCAATCCAGAACACGACCGGCCCGAACCGGACCTGCTTGCCGGCATGGACCAGCGTATAGCCCTCGCCGGATGCTGCCGCCGGTGCGGCGTGATGGGCGGCCGGACGGCGCGCCGGTGCCCGGCCATGGTCCTGGGGATGATGGTGTTTCAGGTATTCCTGGTGATGACCGGACCGGCTCGACATCGGTACTCCCGCGGCCGGTCGGACCAAGCTCCGCACGGCTACTTTGCGGGGCCGATTTGAGCCCGCCATGGTTAATTTTCAGGAAACGGAACCCTCCCGTCAGAGCTCCCGGGTGGCCTCCAATACCGCTTCGGCGTGGCCGTCGACCTTCACATGGCGCCAGATCCGGGCGACTTTTCCACCGGAATCGACCAGAACCGTGGTGCGAATAATTCCCATGAAGGTCCTGCCATACATGGATTTTTCGCCCCAGGCACCGTATGCCTCGAGCATCTCATGGGCGGGGTCCGAGGCCAGCGGCACCGACAGCTGGTGTTTGTTTCGAAATGACTCCTGCGCCTTAACCGTATCGGCTGATATGCCGACCACCTCGGCGCCTGCTGCTGCGAACTCGCCCTTGAGCCGGGTGAAGTCGATTGCCTCCCTGGTGCAGCCGGGGGTGTCGGCGCGCGGATAGAAGAACAGCACCAGCTTCTTGCCGGCGAAATCCTTCAGCGAGACTCTGCCGCCGCCATCGCGCGGCAAGTCGAAGCCAGGCGCCGCGGCTCCCTCGGCAAGTGTGACGGCAGACGACTTGATCACGGTCGCGGCGGGCTCCGGCTTTAACGGTTTCGATGCAGCCTTGTGCGAGGCTTTGACTTGAACACCCGCTGCGGTCTTGGCTTTCGCTGTTTTGGCCGCTTGCTCGGACGCCTTCTTGGATGCGGCCTTTTTCGCAACCGTTGTGCGGGTTTTCGTCGCGGACTTCCCAGTGCTTGCGCTTCTCGCGCGCGCAACCTTTGTTGCGGCCGGCTTTCCGGTTGTATTGGAGGATTTCTTGCGCGTTTTCTTGGACATACGCCTTCCTTTCGTCGCTTTCCGAAGCTCAACCATTGGGGTATTGCGGGTCTTGTTAGCGGCGGCCGGATTCGCACCGGCCGCTGGGCAAGTTTGATGGCCGCGGAGTATGGTGACAAGGAGTTCGACGCGTAACCCGTCCGCTTGTTGAATTGGCTTTTGATTGGTTGGTCTGGTCCGTTCTTTTGGGGCCGATCTTGGGGCCATCGGCGAGTGACATGATGAGGCGAGGATAGGCGGCGATGCCGGCACGGGAGCGCTCGATAGTAGTCGACGGGCGCCCTGATGACGGCAAGCAGCTTCGCCGTCAGCACCGAGAGGCAATGGCAAGGAACACGTCGCCGCAGGGGCCAAATCCGCGCGCCGGGGCTGACTTCTCTCAATGGGAAGACGACGCCGCGTGGGACGAGCAGGATGAGGCGGCGGGCAACCGTGCGCGGCAATTGCTGGCGCGTTCCAACAACAACCTGCATCGCTTCACCGATTTCTGTTCCGGCATGCAGCGCTGGCTGCACGGCGAGCGCTGGATCCGCCGCATCGGATTGGTTCTCGTGGTGCTGGTCGTGCTGTTCGCGACCTGCTTCGGCGCATTGTGGTGGCGGCTCGGCGCCGGTCCGATCAATCTCGATCTGGCGACGCCATGGCTTGCCGCGGCGATCGAGGAGAATATCGGCCACGGCAACACGGTCGAGGTCGGCGGTACGCAGATCGAGCGCGCCGGCCGGGTCAGGATCGCGGTGCGCATCCGCGACATCATCGTCCGCGACCGCGACCATGCGGTCGTCGCCAGCGCGCCGAAAGCCGAAGTGCGATTGTCCGGAACGGCGCTTCTGATGGGCCAGCTGCGGGCGGAGAGCCTCAATCTGGTCGATGCGGAACTGTCGGTGCGCATCACGCCCGACGGCAATGTGACGGTGTCGGCCGGCGACACCGCAAAGCCGCTGGCCACCGGCGTCGCCTCCAAGCGCGACGCGGGCCTGCCGCCGACATTCCCGCGTCCGACGCCCACGGCCCCGCCGCCGGTTGCGTCGCCGCCCGCCGCCTCCGAGCCCTCGGCGGCCTCGCCCGATTCGGCCCAGAGCGGGCTTCTTGCCGGTCTCGACTGGCTCGACAGCCTCAGCATGACCGGCCTCGACGGGCAGAACCTCAACGAGATCGGCCTGAAGAACGGCAATCTCGTCGTCGACGACCAGCAGCGCGGCAACAAATGGAGCTTTGAGAATATCAGCCTGAGCCTGCGCCGCCCAAGCGGCGGCGGGGTTGCGCTCAGCTTCGGCGAGGAGGGCGCCAAGCCCTGGTTGGTCCGCGTGCTGGTCGGACCGCAGCAGAACGGTGTGCGCTCGGTCGACGTCAAGGCCGACAAGGTGTCCACCCGGAACATCCTGCTGGCGATGCGGACCAAGGATCTCACCTACACCGCCGACCTGCCGCTGTCGGGCGAGATGAAGGGCGAACTCGGGCGCGACGGCCTGCCGACCTATTTCCGCGGAAAGATCAATGTCGGCGCCGGCAACATCATCGACACCGACACGCCCGACTACCCGATGCCGGTCGATTCGGCCGAGATGAGCGTGGAATGGGATTCGGGCCGGCGCGTGCTGCTGGCGCCGATCAAAATCGTCTCGGGCGCCAACCGCATCACGCTGCTCGGGCATCTTGAACCGCCCAACGACAATGTCGCCGACTGGCAGGCGGGGCTATCCGGCGGCACCATCGTGCTGGCCGGCGCCGACAAGAATGAACCGCCGCTGATTTTCAATCGCATCAATATAGGCTTCCGTTTCGACACCGAGAAGAAGCGCGTGCTGCTGACCCAGGCCGACATCTCCAATGGCGAGATCGGCGTCGCCGGCACTGGCAGCATCGACTATTCCGGCGAGCCGCGGTTGCAGCTCGGATTCGCCGGCACGCCGATGTCGGCCTCGGCCCTGAAGCGGATGTGGCCGATCATCATCGTGCCCGAGGTGCGGGAATGGGTGCTCGAGCGGATCGACCGCGGCACGCTCCAGCGCATCGATGTCGGCGTCAATTCGCCAGTGCATAATCTGTCACGCAAGGGCCCGCCGATCCCCGATGACGGTCTTTCGGTCAACATCGTCGCGTCCGGCGTCACGGTGCGCCCGGTGGATCAGATGCCCGCGGTGCATGATGCGGATCTGAAGGCGAGGGTGACCGGCCGCACCGCGACCGTGTCCATCAACCAGGGCATCGCCGACACGCCGGCGGGGCGCAAGATCACGATCTCGGATTTCACCTTTGAGGTGCCGGACATGGCACCGAAGCCGTCGCCGTCGAAGGTCAGGTTCCGGGTCGACTGCCCGGTGCCGGCCGCCGCCGAAATCCTCGCATCCGACCGGCTCAGCGATCTCTCCGGTCCGCCGATCGATCCCAACGCCAGCAGGGGCAACGTCACCGCGACCATCAATCTCGGCATGCCGGTAAAGGGCGAGCTCACCAAGACCGACACGCAATATTCCGTCAATGCCGACATCACCGGTGTCGCGGTCGACAAGCTGGTGATGAACCAGAAGCTCGAGGCCAACACGCTGAAGCTGGCCGCCAGCAATGCCGGCTTCCAGGTCAAGGGTGACGTCAAGATCAACGGGCAGGCGGCCTCGCTCGACTATCGCAAGCCGACCGATGGCGATGCCGACGTCAAGCTGCAGGCAACGCTCGACGATGCGGGCCGCGCGCGCCTCGGATTAGATCTCGGTCCTGCCGTCTCGGGCGCGATCCCGATCAAGCTCTCCGGCAAGATCGGCAGCGGCGACAATCCCGCCACCAAGATGGGCGTCGAGGCAGACCTCACTCAGCTCAAGCTCGACAACATCCTGCCGGGGTGGGTCAAAGCGCAGGGCCGGGCCGGCAAGGCGACCTTCAACGTGGTGCCGAAGGGACAATCGACGCGGTTCGAGGATATCTCGATCGAAGGCGCCGGCGTCTCGATCAAGGGCGCGCTCGAGGTCGACCAGAACGGCGATCTCATGAATGCGAACTTCCCGACCTATGCGCCGTCGGAAGGCGACAAGACATCGCTGCGGGCCGATCGCGGACCCGACGGCGTCATCAAGGTGACGATGCGCGGCGATGTGTTCGACGGCCGCGGCTTCCTGAAATCGGCGATCTCCGGCCGCGACAGCGATCCCAAGAGCAAGACCAGGACCACCGATTTCGACGTCGATCTGAAGCTCGGCGCCGTGGCCGGTTTCAACGGCGAGGCGCTGCGCAGCGTCGATGCCAAGATCTCGCGCCGCAACGGGTTCTTCAAGGCGTTCACGCTGAGCGGCAAGGTCGGCCGCGACACGCCTGTTACGGTCGATATGCGCGGCCGTCAGCAGGGCCGCGAGGTGATTTACCTGCAGACCGGCGACGCCGGCGCATTCCTGCGCTTCATCGACACTTATTCGAAGGTCGTCGGCGGCCAGCTCACGCTGGCGATGGAGCCGCCGATCCCCGAGCCGAGCCCGAGGGAAGGCCTCATCAACATCACCGGCTTCTCGGTGAAGGGCGAAACCCAGCTCGACCGCGCCGTCGCCGGCGGGCCGGTCAGCACCCAGAACGGAATCGGGTTCGATGCGCTGCGCGCCGAGTTCACCCGCCAGAGCGGCCAGCTCTCGATCCGCAACGGCGTGGTCAAGGGACCGAGCATCGGCGCGACCATCGAGGGCAGCATCGACTATGTCGGCAATCAGGTGCGGATGAACGGCACCTTCATTCCGATGTACGGCTTGAACAACATGTTCGGCCAGATCCCGTTCTTCGGGATTTTCCTCGGCGCCGGCAGCAATGAAGGCCTGATCGGCGTGACCTATGAAGTGGTGGGAACACCGAGCGCGCCGGTGCTGCGCGTCAACCCGATCTCGGCGCTGGCGCCCGGCCTGACGCGGAAGATCTTCGAGTTCAAGCAGTACGGCCCGAACGACCTGCCGACGACGAACAACAATTAGGGGAATCGATTGGCGGGAAGAGCGTTCACTTCGACGAGTTCGAACGCATAGCCGTTCACAGCCAGTCGCGGACCTCCTGAAAAACGGCGTCACCGCCGCAGCGCCGGCACCACCAGGAACGGGATCAGTCCGAGCACCACGTTGACCAGCGCGAACGCGATCAGCGGATTGTAGCTGTGGGTCCAGTCGTGGATCAGGCCGCCGCCCCAGGAGCCGAGGCCGGAGCCGAGACCGCTGCCGATCATGATGGTGCCGTAGATCGTGCCGACGCGTTCGCCGCGGAAGATCTTCAGCGCGGTCGCGGTGATCAGCGGGCCGCGTGAGCCGATCATGCTGCCGAAGCAGATGATGAAGCCGGTCAAGAGCCAGTAGTTCGGGTACCACTGCAGCAGCCAGAGCAGGATGATGCCCAGAATCGAGACGCCATAGCTGAACAGCACGCTGGGCCTGCGGCCGATGATGCCGTCGAGCGTGGAGACGCCGAGCATGCCGACGAACAGAGCGACGCCGGAGAAGCCCCAGGCGGTGGCGGCCTGCAGCGGTGGAAAGCCGACATCGATCAGATAGGCGACGATCTGCGCCGTCAGCGCGTACATCGCAATCGCGGTGAAGAAGAAGGTCGAGAACAGCGCCCAGAAGGCGTGATGGCGCATCGCCCGCAGCAACGTCCAGCCTTCATCGGCCAGATTGCTCTCGGCCTTCTTCACGATATGCGGCGAGCCGCCGGCGAGCAGGCGCCACGGCAGCAAGACCAGCGGAATAAGCAGGCCAAGCGCACCGATGCCGAACACCTGATAGGCCTCGCGCCAGCCGATCCGGTCGATCAGCACCTGCGACAGCGGCAGCAGCAGCAAGAGGCCGGCGCCAGTCGCCGAATACATCACGGCCATCGCGGTCGGCAGTCGCGGACCGAACCAGCGGCCGAGCAGGATCGAGTTCGAGACGTTGCCGATCAGCGCGGTGCCGAATCCGACGCAGAGGCCGACGCTCAGTTGGAATTGCCAGAGCTGCTCGGCGCGCGAGGCGACCAGGAAGGCGCAGCCGAGCAGCGACAGGCCGAGCGCATAGACCACGCGCGGACCGGAGCGGTCGAACAGTCGTCCGACCAGCGGCGCAGTCAGGCCACTGGCGAGCCAGGTCAGCGAATAGACGGACACGACCGAGGCACGGTCCCAGCCGAAATTTTCCGAGATCGGTTTCAGGAACACCGTGAAGCTGTCGCTGAGGCCGCGCCCGAGCACCGACAGCACGAAGCACAGCGCGAGCACGTTCAGCGCGGTGCGCGATTGCTTCGCCGGTGCGGCAAGCGTGTCGTTCGGAGGCGTGGTCTGGTCCATCGGTATGCAGGGAGCGCGCTTTCGTCACCCCCTGCAACCGACAAATGCGAATGCGCCTATGCAGGCTTCAGCAGAACATGGCGCTTCTTGCCGAGCGACAACTTCACCACGCCTTCCGGCGTGAGATTGGCCGGCGTCAGCAGCATCTTCTCGTCGGTGACGGCAGCGTCGTTGACGCGCAGGCCACCGCCCTTGATCTGCCGGCGCGCTTCGCCGTTGGAAGCGACGAGCTCGGCCTTGACGAAGGCGGCGAGCACCCCGATGCCGGCTTCGAATTCGCCGCGCGGAATTTCCACCGTCGGCAAGGTTTCGGCCAGCGCACCTTCCTCGAAGGTGCGACGCGCGGTCTCGGCGGCCTCATTGGCCGCATCGCGGCCGTGGAGCAGGGCAGTTGCCTCGGTCGCCAGCACCTTCTTGGCCTCGTTGATCTCGCTGCCACCGAGAGCGGCGAGCTTGTTGATCTCGCTGATCGGCAGGATGGTGAACAGCTTGAGGAACTTGACGACGTCGGCGTCCTCGACATTGCGCCAGTACTGCCAGAAGTCGTACGGCGAGAACTGGTCGGCGTTGAGCCACACCGCTCCCTTGGCGGTCTTGCCCATCTTGTCGCCGGAGGCGGTGGTGAGCAGCGGCGTGGTCAGCGCGAACAATTGCGGCGTGCCCATGCGGCGGCCGAGATCGACGCCGTTGACGATGTTGCCCCACTGGTCGGAGCCGCCCATCTGCAGCCGGCAGCCGGCGCGGCGTGACAGCTCGACGAAATCGTAGGCCTGGCAGACCATGTAGTTGAACTCGATGAAGCTCATCTCCTGCTCGCGTTCGAGCCGGAGCCGCACCGAGTCCATCGTCAGCATGCGATTGACCGAGAAGTGCCGGCCGATGTCGCGCAGCATCTCGATCCAGTTCAGCTTGGTCAGCCACTCGGCGTTGTCGAGCATGATGGCGTCGGACTTGCCGTCGCCGTAGCGCAGCACCTTGGCGAACACGCCGCGGATCGAGGCCTTGTTGGCTTCGATCTCGGCGACCGTGCGCATCGCGCGGGTCTCGTCCTTGCCGGAGGGGTCGCCGACCATCGTGGTGCCGCCGCCCATCAGCGTGATCGGCTTGTTGCCGCTCTGCTGCAGCCAGTACAGCATCATCATGGTCAGGAAGTTGCCGATGTGCAGCGACCGCGCGGTGCAGTCATAGCCGACATAGGCGGTGGCCTCTCCCTTCGCGGCAAGCGCGTCGAGGCCCTCGAAATCGGAGCACTGGTGAACGAAGCCGCGTTCCTGTAGAGTGTTCAGGAAATCCGATTTAAATGCAGTCATTTGTCGGCGAGCCAGATCATTCTTGTTTTACGGTTTTTGCATCTATTTGCGGAACCCTGATGCTTGAGGCTGCCGCAGGCGGACGCGCAGTGGCATTATAGGATGTACTTGTTTGAGACAAGCCGGGGGTTCCCGGCTGGGGCGCTTCTACGATGATGTTAACGGCACTCGGTCTGATGAGCGGGACCTCGCTCGACGGGGTCGACGTGGCACTGATCGAGACCGATGGCCGCCAGATCAGGGCCTTCGGACCCACGGGCTATCGGCCCTATACCGAGAGCGAGCGCAGCCTGCTGCGCCAGGCCCTGACCGAAGCCGTTCATCTGTCCCGGCGCGACGCCCGGCCGGGGATCCTGCGGCAGGCCGAGCAGGCGGTCACGACAGCTCACGCCGAGGCGGTTGCCGCCTTCACGGCGCAGCACCGGATCTCGGCACAGGACATCGACATCGTCGGGTTCCACGGCCAGACCGTGCTGCATCGCCCCGAGCGGAAGCTGACGGTGCAGATCGGCGACGCCTTGGCGCTCGCCAAGGTGATCCACATTCCGGTGATGCATGATTTCCGCGCCGCCGACGTCGAGGCCGGCGGGCAGGGCGCGCCGTTCGTGCCGGTCTACCACCGTGCGCTGGCGCAATCGCTGAACCGCGAGGGGCCGATCGTCGTCGTCAATATCGGTGGTGTTTCCAACATTACATATATCGACGGCCCGGACACGCTGATCGCCTGCGACACCGGGCCGGGCAATGCGCTGCTCGACGACTTCATGTTCCGCCACATGCATCAGCCGTTCGACACCGCCGGCAAGTTCGCCGCGCTGGGCAAACCGGACGAGGCCTGGATCGCGCAGGCGCTCAGGCTGCCGTTCTTTTCGGTTCCACCGCCGAAATCGCTCGACCGCAACGACTTCGCGAGCCTCAAGCTCGGCGCCGTGGCACCGGCCGATGGGGCCGCGACGCTGACCGCGTTCACAGCGGCCGCGATCGCCCGCGTCGTGCCGCTGCTGCCGAAACGGCCGAAGAGCTGGATCATCTGCGGTGGCGGCGCATCCAACCTGACGATGCTGCGGATGCTGCGCGAGCGCCTGGCGCCGGCGACCGTCGAGCCCGCCGAGGCGCTCGGCTGGGCGGCGGACGCGATCGAGGCGCAGGCGTTCGGCTTCCTGGCCGCGCGCGGCATGAAGGGGCTGCCGCTGAGCTATCCCACCACCACGGGGGTGCCGATCCCGATGACCGGGGGCATCATCGCGCGACCGTGACTTAGATGCAAATGCATCTACCTTGACAGTTCCATGCCGCTGCATTTAATTCGATGCAGTTGCATTGAACGCGAGGTTCGTCATGGCCGCCCTGAAGCTGATCAGCCACAAGCTCTGTCCCTATGTGCAACGCGCTGTCATCGCGCTGCAGGAGAAGGGCGTGCCGTTCGAGCGAATCGACATCGATCTCGCCAACAAGCCGGACTGTTTCCTGAAGATCTCGCCGCTCGGCAAGGTGCCGGTGCTGGTGGTGACCCGCGACGACGGCAAGGAGGTCGCGCTGTTCGAGAGCAATGTGATCTGCGAGTACATCGAGGAGACGCAAGCCGGCGCGAAGCTGCATCCGCAGGATGCGCTCACCCGCGCGGAGCACCGCGCTTGGATGGAGTTCGGTTCGGCTATCCTCGGTGACCTCTGGGGGCTCGAGACCGCGACCGATGCCGCCGCCTTCGAGAGCAAGCGGCAGGCGGTGGCCGCAAAGTTCGCGCGCGTCGAGGCTGCGCTCGGCGCGGGTCCTTTCTTCGCGGGTGACAAGTTCAGTCTGGTCGACGCAGTGTTCGCGCCGATCTTCCGCTATTTCGATCTGTTCGATCAGTTGACCGATCTTGCGGTCTTCACCCACACGCCGAAACTCCGCGCCTGGCGCAGCGCGCTGGCGCAGCGGCCGAGCGTGCGCAGCGCCGTGTCACCCGATTATCCCGCGCTGCTGCACGCGTTCCTGGTCGGCCACCGCGCGCATATGCTGAAGCTCGCCGCGTAAGCCATGTCGCATTCCGTTGCCTGGGTCGCGCTGGTCATCGCCGGTCTTCTCGATGTCGGCTGGGCGATCTCGATGAAGTATGCCGAAGGCTATACGCGGCTCGGCTGGACGCTGGTCTCGCTGCTGCTGCTCGCCGCGTTCGTGTTCCTGCTCGGGCGCGCGCTGCAGGTGCTCGGCGTCGGCGTCGCCTATACGGTGTGGACCGGCATCGGCGCCGCCGGCACGCTGACCATGGGCGTGCTGCTGTTCAACGAGGCGCTGAACCCGATGAAGGTCGCGGGGATCGTATTGGTGCTGGTCGGGATTGCGGCGTTGAAGTTCGCGCCGGAATGATCAGGCTTACGTGCCTTGAAAACGTTCCAGCGAATCCTCATGGGCATCCTCGGCCACTCCGTCCTCATATTCGACGGAATAGACGACGCCCGGTGGAAACCTGTCAAAGTAAGTGCCGGATCGATCTTGGGGACGAACGACCAAGACTACCCAAGCCTTGTGGCCTCGACGGAGCGGGTCAGACGCGTCATCCTTTACCCGCACGATGTCGCTATAAGTGAACTCGCCCGCCGTGTTCGCGGGCGACGTCACTGCCGCTTCACCGCACGTTGGCGAGACGCATGTCGAGATAGCCGGTCACCGTCTCCATCAGCGGCTCGAGCTTGCCGTCGAAGAAGTGGTTGGCGCCGGGGATGACCTGCTGGTCGATCACGATGCCCTTCTGCGTCTTCAGCTTCTCGACCAGCGTGTTGACGTCCTTGGGCGGCACCACGGCATCCTTGTCGCCGTGCACGATCAGGCCGGACGACGGGCAGGGCGCGAGGAACGAGAAGTCGTAGAGATTGGCGGGCGGCGCGATCGAGATGAAGCCCTCGACCTCCGGCCGGCGCATCAGGAGTTGCATGCCGATCCATGCGCCGAACGAGAAGCCCGCCACCCAGCAGGCGCGCGCCTCGGGATTGATCGCCTGCGCCCAGTCGAGCGCGCTTGCCGCGTCGGACAGTTCGCCGGTGCCGTGGTCGAACGAGCCCTGGCTGCGGCCGACGCCGCGGAAGTTGAAGCGCAGCACCGAGAAGCCGCGATGCGCAAACGCGTAGTAGCACTGGTAGACGATCTGGTGGTTCATCGTGCCGTGGAACTGCGGATGCGGATGCAGGATCATCGCAATCGGCGCGTTCTTCTGCTTGGCCGGATGATAGCGGCCCTCGAGACGGCCAGCAGGGCCGGTGAAAATCACTTCAGGCATTGTGTTCCCTTGATTGACGCGTTCCCTTGATTGACGTCGATCAATCAACCGGTTGGAGCCATCTTCAGCGACGGGGCGCGAACAGGGCGGCTCATGATGAAATCGGCACAGGCGCCGCCGCGCGGCACGCTGGTGGGCCTTCTAGCATGACGCAAGGGGCAAAAATCAAGGAAATTGTGCCGCTTGGCCGGCGTGAATTCGCGCGGCGGCGCGCGATCCGGATCGACATGCCGAATCGTTCGCTAGCCACCTGAAGTTTTGCTTTGTCATATTGCTATCGTGCTCGCCACGAACGGATGTCTTGCCTGGCAACACAGGTGTGGTTTTCGTGCGCGCGAAAAACCGCTCTTGCCGGCGACTCTGATCTGGTCTCGGTGCCCGACTGTCGCTATGTCGCAAGGGAAGGCCGCAACCACGGTGATTACGGCGGGCAAGCTCGATGGCCGATCGCGTCTATCTCGACTGGAATGCCACCACGCCGCTTCGCCAGGAGGCGAAAGCGGCGATGGCGGCCGCTTGGGACTTGAGCGGCAACCCGTCCTCGGTGCACAGCGAGGGGCGCAGCGCGCGGCGGCTGGTCGAGGATGCGCGCAATGCGGTGGCGAAGGCGGTCGGCGGCCGGCCTCAGGACGTCGTATTTCTCTCCGGCGGGACCGAAGCCAATGCACTCGCATTGACGCCGGGATTGCGCCGCGGTGCAGGCGCGCCGGTCGAGCGGCTGTTGGTGTCAGCGATCGAGCACGCATCCGTGCTCGCCGGCGGGCGGTTTCCGCGCGAGGCAATCGGCGCGATCAATGTTACGCAGGCCGGAGTGATTGATCTCGATCGTCTGCGTGCGCTGCTGGCTGATAGTCCGCCCGCACTTGTCTCGGTGATGCTGGCGAACAACGAGACCGGCGCCATTCAGCCGGTGGGCGACGTCGCAGACATCGTCCATGCCGCCGGTGGTCTGCTGCATGTCGATGCGATCCAGGCGTTCGGCAAGATCCCGTTCGATCTCGCCTCGACGAAGGCCGACCTCGTGACGCTGTCGGCGCACAAGATCGGCGGACCGAAGGGCACCGGCGCGCTGGTGCTTGCTGAGGGCGTTGATGGGCTGGAGGCGCTGCTGCGCGGCGGCGGGCAGGAGCTTGGACGGCGGGCAGGGACGGAGAACGTCGCGGGGATCGCAGGCTTTGGTGCGGCCACGAAGGCTGCGATGGCGGTGTTGAAGGCCGACGCCGCCCGCGTCAGGGGATTGCGCGACCGGCTCGAGCACGGGCTGCGGCAGACGCCGGACGTGCTGGTGTTCTCCGACGACGTGAAGCGGTTACCGAATACCGTCCTGTTCACGGCACCGGGTATGAAGGCCGAGACGGCCGTGATCGGATTCGACCTTGGGGGGGTAGCGGTCTCGTCCGGCTCCGCCTGCTCGTCAGGCAAGGTCCAGCCGTCGCATGTCTTGGAGGCAATGGGATACCGTTCAGAGGTGTCCCAGGGAGCGGTGCGGCTCAGTCTTGGCTGGTCTACCACGGAGACAGACGTGGATTTGACCCTCAAGGCTTGGCGAAAGCTCGCCGATAGCCTAGTTAAGGGAGAGCGACGAAACACAGCTTGAACTGTTCTAAGCGGGTGATTTCGCGTTCAAAGCATCGTAAGAGACTTTTCGGAACTGAGATCCACCGCGGTCCTTGAAACCGCGAGCGGAGGATATGAATGCCTGCAGTACAAGAGACGGTCGAGCGCGTCCGGCGCATCGACGTCGACCAGTATCGTTATGGGTTTGAGACGCTGATCGAGTCCGACAAGGCTCCCAAGGGGCTGTCGGAGGACACCGTCCGCTTCATCTCCGCCAAGAAGAATGAACCGGCCTGGATGCTGGAATGGCGCCTGGAGGCGTATCGCCGCTGGCTGACCATGACCGAGCCGACCTGGGCGCGCGTCGAATATCCGAAGATCGACTACCAGGACATCTACTACTACGCGGCGCCGAAGCCGAAGAAGACGCTGTCCTCGATCGACGAGATCGATCCGGAGATCCTCAAGACCTATGAGAAGCTCGGCATCCCCTTGCGCGAGGTTGCGATCCTCGAGGGCGTCGAGCCGCCGCCCGGTGGGCCGCAGACGCCGAGCCGCAAGATCGCGGTCGACGCCGTGTTCGATTCGGTCTCGGTTGCGACCACCTTCCAGAAGGAGCTGAAGGCGGCCGGCGTGATCTTCATGCCGATTTCGGAGGCGATCCGCGAGCATCCCGAGCTGGTGCAGAAATATCTCGGAACCGTGGTGCCGACCTCCGACAACTATTTTGCGACGCTGAACTCGGCGGTGTTCTCCGACGGTTCGTTCGTCTACGTGCCGCCGGGTGTGCGCTGCCCGATGGAGCTGTCGACCTATTTCCGCATCAACGAGCGCAACACCGGCCAGTTCGAGCGCACGCTGATCATCGCCGACAAGGGCTCCTACGTCTCCTATCTCGAAGGCTGCACGGCGCCGCAGCGCGACGAGAACCAGCTGCACGCTGCCGTGGTCGAGCTCGTCACGCTGGACGACGCCGAGATCAAGTATTCGACGGTGCAGAACTGGTATCCGGGCAATTCGGAAGGCAAGGGCGGCATCTACAATTTCGTCACCAAGCGTGGCGACTGCCGCGGCAAGAATTCCAAGATCTCCTGGACCCAGGTCGAGACCGGTTCGGCGATCACCTGGAAGTATCCGAGCTGCATCCTGCGCGGCGACAATTCGAGCGGCGAGTTCTACTCGATCGCGATCTCGAACGGTTTCCAGCAGGTCGACTCGGGCACCAAGATGATCCACCTCGGCAAGAACACGTCGAGCCGGATCATCTCCAAGGGCATCGCCGCCGGCAAGTCGCAGAACACTTATCGCGGCCTTGTCAGCGCCCACCGTAAGGCGACCGGCGCGCGCAACTACACGGCCTGCGACTCGCTACTGATCGGCGACAAATGCGGCGCGCACACCGTGCCCTATGTCGAGGCCAAGAATTCCTCGGCGACCTTCGAGCATGAAGCGACCACGTCGAAGATTTCCGAGGACGTGCTGTTCTACTGCATCCAGCGCGGGCTCTCGCAGGAAGAAGCCGTCGGCCTCGTGGTCAACGGGTTCGTGAAGGACGTGCTGCAGCAACTGCCGATGGAGTTCGCGGTGGAAGCGCAGAAGCTGATCTCGATCAGCCTCGAAGGTTCGGTTGGTTAATCCATCCCGTGTGAGGGCGCGGCCGCCGCGCCTCCCGGATGATGTTCAGGAAAAATCAGATGTCTCTGCTTGAAGTGAAAGATCTGCAGGTTCGTGTCGAGGAGCGCGAGATCCTCCACGGGCTGTCGCTCACGGTGAACCCGGGCGAGGTGCACGCGATCATGGGGCCGAACGGTTCCGGCAAATCGACGTTGTCCCACGTCATCGCCGGCAAGCCGGGCTATGAAGTCACCGGCGGCCAGATCCTGTTCAAGGGCGAAGACCTGCTGGAGATGGAGCCCAACGAACGCGCCGCCAAGGGCGTGTTCCTGGCGTTCCAGTATCCGGTCGAGATCCCCGGCGTCACTACCTGGAACTTCCTGCATGCGGCGCTCAACGCCCAGCGCAAGGCGCGCGGCGAGGACGAGATCTCGTCGCCGGCGTTCCTGAAGAAGGTCCGCGAGGTCGCCAAGTCGCTGAACATTCCGCAGGACATGCTGAAGCGCGGCGTCAATGTCGGCTTCTCCGGCGGTGAGAAGAAGCGCAACGAGATCCTGCAGATGGCGCTGTTCGAGCCGGCCGTCTGCATCCTCGATGAAATGGATTCCGGCCTCGACATCGACGCGCTGCGGATCGCGGCCGACGGCGTCAACGCGCTGCGCTCGCCGGAGCGCGCGATGGTGGTGATCACCCACTACCAGCGGCTGCTCAACTACATCGTGCCCGACGTGGTGCACGTGATGTCGAAGGGCAGGGTGGTGAAGAGCGGCGGCAAGGAACTGGCGCTGGAGCTGGAAGAGTCCGGTTACGCGCAGTTCGAAGACGCTGCCTGACAGATACGGGTTCTCAGATGAACGTTGTCGCAAAGACTGAGACCGGGCGCGCGCTGGGCGATGCATTCGCCGTCGCGCGTGACCGCCTGCCGGGCAAGAGCAAGATCGCCGATCAGCGCCGCCAGGCGTTCGAGGCCTATGAGCGCTCGGGCCTGCCGCATCGCCGGATCGAGGATTGGAAATACACCGATTTGCGCGCGCTGATGCGCGAGGTGCTGCCGCTGGCGCCTGCGCCGGATGCCGCAGCTCTGGGCCGCGCTGCTGCCGCCATCAAGCTGCAGGCGATCGACGGCGTGCGCCGCCTGGTGCTGGTCGACGGCGCGTTTGCGCCTGATCTGTCCGATCTCGGCAACCTCGACAAGGGCCTCGGCATCCAACCGCTGCGCGAAGTGCTCGACGCCGGTGACGGCGTGCTCTCCACGCAGGCCTTTGCGACCGACATCTCCAATCCGATGATCGCGCTGAACGGTGCGATGGCGACCGATGGCGTTGTCATCGAGATCGCCGACGGTACGGTGCTGGCGCAGCCGCTGCACATCGTGCACGTCGCATCCGGCACCGCCCCGGCCTCGATGTTCACGCGCTCGTTGCTGCGGCTCGGACGGGATGCCAATGTGACGTTGGTGGAGAGCTATCTCGCCGGCGAGGGCGCCAAGGCCTACCAGGCGTACGACGGGCTGATCGTCGCGATCGGCGACAATGCACGGTTGGACCACGTGCGTCTGGTCGAGGACAGCATCGATGCCTTCAACATTTCCTCGGCGACGGTGTCGCTCGGTGCGCATGCCCATTTCAACACCTTCGGCCTGACCTCGGGCGGTCATGTCAGCCGCTACCAGCTGACGGTGACCTGCGCCGGCGAGGGCTCCAACGTCGAGACCAACGGCCTCAATCTGATCAACGGCACGCAGCATGCCGACACCACGCTGTTCATGGATCACGCGGTGCCGCACTGTGCGAGCCGCGAGATCTTCCGTGCCGTCGTCGACGACCGCGCGCATTCGGTGTTCCAGGGTCGCATCATTGTCCGTCCGGACGCCCAGAAGACCGACGCCAAGATGATGACCCGTGCGCTGTTGCTGTCCGACGACGCGGAAGCCGACAACAAGCCGGAGCTCGAAATCTTCGCCGACGACGTCACCTGCGGTCACGGCGCGACCACCGGTGCGCTCGACGAGAGCCTGCTGTTCTACATGCGCGCCCGCGGATTGCCCGAGAAGGAAGCGCAGGCGCTGCTGATCCAGGCCTTCGTCGGCGAGGCGATCGAGAGCATTGCCAGCGACGCGTTGCGCGAGGTGGCAATTGCCACCGCGCAGCGCTGGCTGGAAGCGAGGGCATGAGCATGCATAAGGCGGTCGCCAACGGTTCTTACGACGTCGCTCTCGTGCGGCAGGATTTTCCGGCGCTCGCCATGCAGATCTACGGCAAACCGCTGGTCTATCTCGACAACGCCGCATCGGCGCAGAAGCCGAATGCGGTGCTTGACCGCATGACCGAGGCCTACAAGAGCGAATACGCCAACGTGCATCGCGGCCTGCACTACCTCGCCAACGCTGCGACCGAGGCCTATGAGGGCGCCCGCGGCAAGGTCGCGCAGTTCATCAACGCGCGCCGCAATGAGGAGATCATCTTCACCCGCAACGTCACCGAGGCGATCAACCTCGTGGCATCGTCCTGGGGCGGAGAGAACATCAAGGAGGGCGACGAAATCGTCCTCTCGATCATGGAGCACCACTCCAACATCGTGCCGTGGCACTTCCTTAGGGAGCGCCAGGGTGCCGTGATCAAGTGGGCGCCGGTCGACGATGAAGGCAACTTCCTGATCGAGGAATTCGAGAAGCTCCTCACTCCCCGTACCAAGATCGTCGCGATCACCCAGATGTCGAATGCGCTCGGCACGCTGGTTCCGGTCAAGGAGGTGGTGCGGCTGGCGCATGCCCGCGGCGTTCCGGTGCTGGTCGACGGCGCGCAGGGCGCGGTGCATCTGCCGATCGACGTCCAGGACCTCGATTGCGATTTCTACGCCTTCACTGGCCACAAGGTGTACGGGCCGACCGGCATCGGCGCGCTCTACGCCAAGCACGAGCATCTGGTGGCGATGCGGCCGTTCAACGGCGGCGGCGAGATGATCCGTGAGGTCGCCAAGGACTGGGTCACCTATGGCGATCCGCCGCACAAGTTCGAGGCCGGGACGCCGCCGATCGTCGAGGCGATCGGGTTGGGCGCCGCGATCGACTACGTCAATTCGATCGGCAAGGAGCGCATCGCTGCGCATGAGCACGAGCTGCTCACCTACGCGCAGGAGCGCCTGCGCGAGATCAATTCGCTGCGGGTGATCGGAACCGCCCGCAACAAGGGGCCGGTGATCTCCTTCGAGATGAAGGGCGCACATCCGCACGACGTCGCGACCGTGATCGACCGCCAGGGTATCGCCGTGCGCGCCGGCACGCATTGTGTGATGCCGCTTTTAGAGCGGTTCAATGTGACGGCCACCTGCCGCGCATCGTTCGGGATGTATAATACAAAGGAAGAAGTCGACCATCTGGCGCAGGCGCTGATCAAGGCGCGGGAATTGTTCGCATGACCGATACAGCCGAAGTCAAGACGGCCACCATGGAAACCACCTCGGCACTGCCGGCGGAGGAGACCGAGCGCATGAGCGGCGAGATCGTCGCGGCGCTGAAGACGGTGTTCGATCCGGAAATCCCGGCCGACATCTACGAGCTCGGCCTGATCTACAAGGTCGACCTCAAGGATGATCGCTCGGTCGACATCCTGATGACCCTGACCACGCCGAACTGCCCTGCTGCCGGCGAGCTGCCGACCATGGTCGAGAACGCGGTTGCCAGCGTTCCCGGCGTCGGTGTCGTCAACGTCAATCTGGTCTGGGATCCGGCCTGGACGCCGGACCGGATGTCGGACGAGGCGCGCCTCGTCCTCAATATGTGGTGATGTGTTAGCGGATTGGACTTAGGCTCGAGACAATGGGCAATTGATTTGCCGCTGGGACTGACCACATGAGTGACATGACCCAAGTTTCACCAACCCCAGCCAAGCCGAAGCGGCCGCGCCCGCAGGTCATGAGGCTGACCGATGCCGCGGCGGAGCGGATCACCGAGCTGACCAAGCGCGCCGATTCCGAGATCGTCGGGCTGCGCGTCGGCATCAAGAATGGCGGCTGCGCCGGACAATCCTACACCGTCGAATATGCCCACGAGATCCGTCCGACCGACGAAGTCGTCGAGGACAAGGGCGTCAAGATCCTGGTCGATCCGAAGGCCGTGTTGTTCCTGCTCGGCACCGAGATGGATTACGTCGCCGACAAGATGCAGGCCCAGTTCGTGTTCAACAACCCGAATCAGGTCTCTGCCTGCGGCTGCGGCGAATCGGTGCAGCTGAAGCCGGCCACGGTCTGATCGCTGCCGCACCGGCGAGTGTGCAATCGCGCTCGCGCCCTTTGATCAGATACAACCATCGTTGCGTGTCGACGTCCTCGTCGACCATACTGCGTAGCCAGCGGGCTGCGGCAGGCGTGTCCGGTCGCGCTGCAATGAGGGTGGGCACATGGACCGTGAATTTCTCACCGACCTGTTCGTCGATTTCGGCCCGGTCACGCTGCGCCGGATGTTCTCCGGCTACGGCATCTCGGCCGACGGCACCAATTTCGCGCTCGCCTTGCGGGCCGGGCTCTACTTCCGTGCCGACGAGGTGACCATCCCGCAATTCGAGGCGGAGGGCTGCGGGCCGTTCCAGTACCAGACGAGTTCGAAGACGGTCACGGTGAACTCCTATTGGCAGCTGCCGGCGCGGCTGTTCGACGATGCCGAGGGGCTTGCGGTCTGGGCGCGCTCGGCGCTCGGCGCCGCCCAGCGCGCCGCGCTGCACAAGCGGCCACGGAAACGACCGGCTGCGCGAAAGGCGAAGGCGCCGACGAAGAAGGCTGCAAGCAAGAGGGTTGCGGCGAAGAAGCCCGGCGCGAGAAAGCTTTCAGTCAAGAAGACGCGTGTGCCCGGGAAACGGTCGTCGTCCTGAGAGGAGGCGAACTGATCACGCCACGCGGGTCTGGCTCTCGGCGCTGAATTCCGGGTCGGCTTCGCAGATCACGCGGTTGCGGCCGGCGCGCTTGGCGGCGTAGAGGCAGGCGTCGGCGCGCTCGATCAGCGAATCCGTATCGTCGGCAGGCTTCAGCATGGAGACGCCGACCGAGATCGTGACCCGGCCGAGGATCTCGCCGGTCGACTTCTTCTTCAACTCCTTGGCCATCACGGCGCGGCGGATATGGTCAGCGACCGTCAGCGCCTGGCGCAGCGCGGTGTTGGGCAGCACGACAGCGAATTCCTCGCCGCCGTAGCGGGCGGTGATGTCCTGGCCCTTGATGGTCTGCTTCAGCGATTGCGCCACCAGCCGCAGCACCTGATCGCCGGTGAGATGGCCGTAGGAATCGTTGAACGACTTGAAGTGGTCGATGTCGAACATCAGCAGCGACAGCGGCTCGCTGCTGGCCAGCGCGGCCTGCACCGCCATGTCCATCGAGCGGTCGAAATATTTCCGGTTGCCCAGGCCGGTGAGCGGATCGGTCAGGCTCTCGGCGCGGATCGCCTCGAGGCTGTGTTGCAGCTCGTTGATCTCCGACTTTGACAGCGCGAGCCGATTCTCCAGCGCCTGATTGGTCTGGCGCATCTCTTGCGTCGACTTGGCGACGCCCTCGACGATGGTCTTGATCTGATCGCGGGTCGTCGCGGTCGAGAGGCGGTCGCTGGCGCCGACGAGGCTGGCGTCGTAGGTCGCGGACACGCCGAGCGCGTCGGTGATCAGCTTCATGACGGCATCGATCTCGCCGATGACGCGCGCCCCGACCTTGTCGATGCGGTCCGAGGTCTTGATGTGCGAAAGGTAGGTTTCGTAGATCTGCTCGAGATCGGATTCGTTGAGCTTGCCGCTGCGCGCCAGCGTCTCGTTGATGACCTTGTTGAGCGGCGCGTTGTATCCGGTCGCGTAGACGTACCAGATCTCATAATTGCGGGGAACGGCGGTCTGGCGAAGCGAGCGGATCTGGCCAAGCGCGACTTCAGCGAAGGCCAACGTACGTTCGTGCTCGTCCAGCAGCTTGACCACTGTTACGTCCCCAATGCACGCAATGTCGGCTGTGTCCGACAGCAATGACTAAACTATTGGGCGAGGGTACGGGACGAGAGTGAAGGCAAGGTAAACAGTAGAATTACGGGATTTCGGTCGCGACCATGGTTGAATGCGCCTGGCGCCGCCGGGTTCGCACGCAGCGTTGGCTTGCCCGCCAACGCGATGCGAAAACTGCGCGCATTTGCTTCAAACGCTGGGGATCAACGTCCGCACGGGCCGTCGACGGCGACATCGAGTGCCCGGAATACCGCCGCGGGCGCGGCGTCAGCACGGCGAGCCCTAAGCGCGTGCGCGCACAGGTCGCAGCAGGAAGGCCGGCAGGTGCGAATGATCGGCGGGCTCGTGGTCGACCTCGTGCTGCGGCCGTCGCGGCTCGGCACGGCCGATCGACGGCACATGCGACGGCGCGGCCTGAGGCGAGGTGCCGCGTCCGTGGCGCGGTTCGCGCTCCGGCTTGGCTGCGCGCTCCTGGCGGGGCTCCTGGTCGTGACGCGGCTCGCGCTCACCGTGACGCGGCTCGCGTTCACGCCGCGGCTTGCGGCCGCCACGGGCGCCGTCGCGCGAACCTTCGCGGCTGCGAGAGCGGCGGGGCGCGGCGTCCTCGTCGGAGGCCTCGCTGTGAACGGTGTAGTCGCCTTCAGCGCGCGGGATCGGCTGGCCGATCAGCTTCTCGATCGCAGCCATCGACTTGCTATCGAGCGAGGTGACGATGGAGATCGCGGTACCGGTCCGTCCGGCGCGGCCGGTACGGCCGATGCGGTGGACGTAGTCGTCGGGGTGGTGCGGCACGTCGAAATTGAAGACGTGGCTCACCGCGGGAATGTCGAGACCGCGGGCGGCGACGTCGGAAGCGACGAGCAGCGGAATCTCGCCCTTGCGGAATTGGTCGAGGGCCGCGGTGCGAGCTGACTGATCCATGTCGCCGTGCAAGGCGCCGACACTGAAGCCGTGCTTCTGGAGTGATTTGTGAAGGACGGCGACTTCGCGCTTGCGATTGCAGAAGATAATCGCGTTGTTGAGATCCTTGGCGTCGCGCAGCAGGCGGCGGAGGATTTCGCGCTTGTCGTGGGCTTCGCGACCGGCCGGGACCTGCAATTGCGTCACGGTGACGGCGGTGGTTGCGGGTTTGGAGACTTCGATCCGGGCCGGGTTGTGCAGGAAGGCCTCGGTGATGCGGCTGATCTCCGGGGGCATCGTCGCGGTGAAAAACAGCGTTTGCCGCGTGAACGGGACGAGCTTGCAGATGCGTTCGATGTCGGGGATGAAGCCCATGTCGAGCATGCGGTCGGCTTCGTCGATCACCAACAGCTCGACGCCGGTGAGCAGCAATCCGCCGCGTTCGGTGTGGTCGAGCAGGCGGCCGGGCGTTGCGATCAGGACGTCGACGCCGCGCATCAGCTTGGAGTCCTGGTCGCCGAACGAGACGCCGCCGATCAGCAGCGCCACGTTCAATTTCTGACCAGCGCCGTATTTGTCAAACTGCTCCTTCACCTGCGCGGCAAGCTCGCGGGTCGGCTCGAGGATCAGCGTGCGCGGCATCCGTGCCCGGGCGCGGCCTTTCTCGAGGAGGGTGAGCATCGGTAGAACGAAGGCAGCTGTCTTGCCGGTGCCGGTCTGGGCAATGCCGAGGACGTCGCGCCGGGCGAGGACGTGCGGGATTGCCTGTTCCTGGATGGGAGTGGGGGTGGTGTAACCGGTGGCCGCAACTGCGGCGAGGACCTTATCGGACAGGCCTAGATTGGAAAAAGACATTGAGCCTCTGGTCGAAACCGCCGTTCGGCATCGCAGGTAAAAGGCTGTCGCGTTCGGCCCCGAAACGGCTCGCTTTTTGATAAAGCTCGGGGGCTCTGACTAACGCTGACGGACGGCAAACCTGACGAATCGCGTTTCGATCCGAGGGCCGCGTTGCCCCGCAACATAGGGGCGAAACCGGCAAAGTCAATCTTGGAACCAGCCGGATGACCGAAAAACCTTAACGTTTTCGCCAAAATAACCGTCCTTTCCGTCATTTGGCGGTCAAATGAATCACCGGTTCCGGACCCGATGACGAGGCCCCCGGCAGAGGCTGGTGCCACCTTTGCGGGGGAGGCGAGCTGCCAAAATATCGAAAACAACCCCATGCAAAGCAGCCGCGGTGGCCCGCGTTCGACAGGCCAGTTGACACGTCGGGCAACTCACGAGTACGATTCTAATATTCCGAAATCACGCAGATGCACGCCCACCGCAGGTGCATTACCATGCATAGCGGACCACGCCCTTGCCGGCATAGGAGCGGGTCACGTTGGAGAACTCGCCTTCGAAGCTTGCGAGCGCCGACCAGCCGTTGGCCCATTTCAGTTCGGCGGAGGCCGTCGTGAGGGCGGAGTCACGGGCCTGCGCCGCTCCGTTCACGACGAAGCTCGCGCCGGGCAGGGTCTGGAATGTCGCGGCGATGCTGCGGTCCGGGTTGAAATCATGCGCCCAGGCGGCGCGGCCGCGCAGCGTCAGAACTGAATCCGAGAGCGCGAAGGATTTGTCGGCGCGCAGGCCGAGCTCGCTGCGGCTGTCGGTGACGCTCTTGGCGTTGGTGGCCAGCGCAAAGGTGTTGGCGCCGACGATCGCCTGCTCGGCATAGCTCGGAAGCTGGAACGTCGTGAACTGGCCGGCGGCATAGGGCGTCAGGCCAATGCCGCCGATCCATGGCGCGACGAAGCGGTAGCCGCCCTCGGCGCGGCCCGACCACGCATTGGCCTTGAACTCGGCACGCAGGCGATCGATGCTCCCGACCGTCACGGTGCGATCCGTCGTGACGTCCTGCCAGCCATAGGCCAGCGCACCGGCAAGGTACGCAGCGCCGACATTGTGCCTGATGAAGGCGCCCGCCTGGAACAGGTCGGAGCGGCCGCCGCCGCTGTTGGCGACGCTGAAATTGGTGCCGCCGCCAGCGAGCGCAAAGCCGGCGATCGTGTTCGGCGAGAAGCGGTAGTCGGCGCCAATGGCGGTGCCGAACACCTGGCTGGTGGTGTTGTTCGAGCCGAGCGCCGTGTTGCCGTCGGTGGACTGTGAGCCGCCGTAGGCCGCTGCCCACATGCTCCAGCGCGGATCGTAGCCCTGCGCGATCGGCGCCTTGTGATAAATCGCAGCGGCGGCGTCGCTGGTCGGATGCTTTGCTGCGTAGGCCAGGGAATTGTCATCTGCGTAGGGCGTGGCGCCGGCCGGCATCGCCGTCGCGCCGCGGCCGTCGATGAAGGGATCGAGCATCGTACCCATGAACTGGTTCATGGCGTTGAACGTGGTCTGCTGCGATCCGGCCGCGCTCTCGCCCGAGAGCTGGGTCAGGCCGTTCAGGAGATTGTCTCCCGACAGGTTGAAGATCGCGCTGAAGGCGTTGGAGAGATTGGCGCCGCCGAGCAGGCCGTTGTCGATCGCACCCGCGACGCTCCTGTGATTGATGCCGGCATTGGCCGGCAGGATCGGGGAGAGCAGGCCGGGATCGACCGACAGCAGCACGTCGTTGCCGACGTAGCTCAGCACCGGATTGCGCGCGAGGTTGTTGGCGAGCAACAGGCTTGCCGAGCCGAACGTGCCGCTCAGCGTTCCCGCATTGACGATGGTGTAGGTGGTCTTCCTGGTGATCCGTTCGAGCGGCTGCACGATGACGTTGCCAGCGATGTTAGCGGTGCCCGTCACGATCGCCTTGTCGCTGATCGTGTTGGTGACCTGCACCAGATAAGTCGCCGCCGCGGTCATGGTCAGGCTCGCCATCGTGATGGTCCCCGGCGAATTGCCGGGCGACAGCGTGCCGCTGATCACAGTGTTGCCGATGGTGGCGTTGCCGCCGAGCGTGCCGTTCGGGCCGACCGTGACGCTTGCATTCGGCATCGCGCCGTTGAGGATGAACACGCTGTCGACGTTGACAGACCCGGCAAAGTTCGAGTTGCCGGTAAAGCTCCAGTTCGAGCCGGCGAGAATCCCGAAATTGGCGAAGCCGCTGCCAAGTTTCGACAGGTCGAAACTCGACGCGGTGGTTCCGCCGAACTGTACGATACTTGTGCCGCTGCCGACGATGTTGCCGTTGAACACGGCGCCGGACTGGACTTGCAGCACATCGTTGGTGCCGCCGAACTGGACGGCGGTGCCGCCGGTGCCGGTGATGATGCCGTTCGCGATCAAGGTGGTGGTGCCGCCCGACGTCGTGATGCCGGTGGTGCCGGTGACTGATGTCCCGGTCGTGATGAAGATGTTGCCCGGTGTCGAGCGCGATGCGGCAATGCCGACACCTGAGCTCTGCACGCCGGCGAGCGCATCGATCCTGATATCGCCGAGACCGTCGCGCTGGGCGAAGATGCCGTAGCTGCCGGCCGCCGTGCCGCTCGCAATCACGTTGCCTTCGGCGCGCAGCGCCAGCGTCGCGGCGTTGTCGGCGCCATTCACCATGACGCCGCTGATGCCGATCGCCGCCGCGCTTGCCGAGGTGGCGCTCACGGTCCCCTTGGTGTCGAGATCGATGCCGCCGAGTCCCGCGGTCAAGGCCGCGAATCTGGTGCTGCCGCGGCTCAGCCCGATGCCGGTCGCGCCGCCATCCGAGGTCGCGCTCACATCGCCATTGGCGTGAACGGTGAGGATGCCGGTGTTGATGTTGCTCGGAGCAAAGCTGCTGCCTGAGGCGTTGATGCCGGTGGCGGTGCTGCCAGCGCCGATCGCGGTCGCCGTCACGGCGCCGTCGGCGGTCAACCGGACTGTGCTCAGATTGTTTTGTCCCACGCTGACGCCGACGACTCTCGACACGGTGTCGCTGATCGACGTGGCCGTCACGGCGCCGTGCAGGTTGAAGTCGACCGGGACCTCGCCGAAGGCCGACAAGGCGGCCCCCGTCACATTTGCGACGGAGCCGGACCTTGTCATGCCGGTGATCGCAATCGATCCATTGGCGTTCAGTGTCGCCGATCCATTGCTGGATGTACTGCCCAGCGCGGCCGATAGGCCTGCGACGCTGCCACCGGCCGATTTGGAGGGCGAAGTCCTGGTGTCGAAGGTTCCGGAAATATCGCCATTGAAGGTCGCGGTGTTGGTGCCGCTGGCCGCAGAGAAAGCGACGGACGCCAGGGCGCCGTAGTAGGCCGTATCGGGGCCGCTTCCCCTGGCAATATTGCCGTCCACGACAAGGCTGTTGTTGGCGCCGCCGGCGGCGGACACCGAAAGTGTCCCACCCGTGATGCCGTGCGTTCGGACCGTCGTGGTCCCAGTGCCGTAGTTCTGCAAGCTCACGGAGCCGCTGACATCCTGGTTGAGCTTCACCGTGAACGCGTTGGCATTGGCCGAATTGTTGCCCTCGACGGTGATGTTGCCCGAGACGCTCGCATTGGTGGTGAGGTCGACGGTCCCGACGCCGCCGTTCTGGAGATAGATGCCGCCGACGATCGCGCCGTTGGTGGTGACGGAAAGGTTGCGTGCAGTATTAAGGCTCTGTCCCATCCGGACGTAGATCGCGCCGCCGGCTTGGGTTGTGATACCGGTGACTGCGCCTGTCGCGATCGTGACGTCGGATTGGCTGCCGTCGGTCACGACGAAGATTGCCTGACCGGCCACGATCCGGCTGCCGATCGAGTTGATGTTGACGCTGGCATTCGGTCCGCTGCCCACGGCCTGGATGCCGGTGCCGCCCCTGATCGTGCCGGCGGTCTGCGTAATGGAGGTCAGACCGTTGCCGATCCGGGCAGTGATCGCGTACCCGTCGGCGGTGACGTCGGCAGATCCCGTGTAGGTGATCGTGCCGAGGGCGGAGAGTCCGATGCCGTTGTACAGCTGGAGCGCCGTGATGCCGGCGGGGTCGTTGTGATTGACAGTGAGGTTTCCGCTGCTGCTCGCGGTCACGCCGCGGGTCGTGATCCCGGCGCCGGCGTTGATGTTGACCGTGAGATCACCGCGCAAAACCGTGTTGAGCCCGCCGTCCGACGGATGGGCGGCGTCGCAGAGCACGTTGGCGGTGCCGACGCCCGTGCAGTAGACCGCAGCCTCGGCCGCGGAGCTCAGCGCGATCAACGACGCCGAGCCGAGCAGCGCGCCGCGCCACATCGTCAGCCTGCCGCCGATGCCGATCATGACCTTGCCCCCAAGCCCCGATGTATCTGTTTGTTTCTCGCGCAATGGTCGTGCGGTGTCTTCTCAGTGCGCGCATACTGTCGATCCAAAGCGCGCCTGCCGCGAAAATGCAGCCAACTGTGGCCGCAGGGCCTCAGCGGAGCGTCGCCGCGGCTAGAGCCCCGCGGCGCGGTATTCGCCGGGGGTCAGACCCTCGGACGCGCTGAAGATCCGGTAGAAGGTTGCGAGGCTGCCGAACCCGCAGGTGAGGGCGACATCGGCGATCGGCCGCGGCGGCTTTTCGGACAGCAGCCTGCGGCTTTCGCTCAGGCGCTGGGCGGTGACGGTCTGCGAGAAGCTCGCCCCGGTCGTTTCGAACAGGACATGCAGGTAACGGACCGAGACGCCGAGCATGTCGGCGACCATGCCCGGCGACAGCGCCGGCTTCGCGAGGTGGCGGGTGATCAGACGGCGCGCGAGGCTGAGCCGGCCGACGCGCAGCGCCTGTTGCGCGCGGCGGCTGCCCGGCCTGATCGCGCCGCGCTCGATCAGCGCAAGGTCGGCGATGATCTTAACCAGCGCAGGAATGCTTGCGGTGTCACCGGCCTCCGTCGCGTCCTTGAAGTCGGCGAGGCAGGCCTCGAGCAACGGCGTCCAGCCGCGATTGCCCGTCGCCGGCGAACCTCGACGCGCCAGTTCTGTCGCTGCGGCCTCGTCCACGGCATCGGAGCTGCGCGCACGAGTCGGGCCCGTGGATGGCGTGTGTGGGCTGTCCTCAAGCTTTGTGCGCATCGTGCATGACCCCTCGCTCTGCATCAGAGCGCGCGTCGCCGGGCATGAAATCGGCTGTGCCGAGACCGGGCGAAGCGCCAGCGCGGTTCTGGCGAACTCGACGGAAATTATCTTCTCAATGCGCGCAGGCTGTTCACTTCGGTCCGGAGAATGCCGGATCGCGCGACGATCGGCCGCGTCGTCCGTTTGCCCCATGTCAGCCATTCGAGACGCCTCCAAAAGCCTTTCGATGCAATATCGTATATTTCACATAGTCGCGTAAAATATGAAATAGATAACATGCGTCAAAACTTGTCGGTGGACAGGCGGAGATGGCCCGGCCGGCGCCTGACGGTCGATTGTCGGGAGGATTTGGGGATCGACGACGGCTGCCGCGCAGGCCGTCGCGTGAACTACCTGCGCTTCGGCATCACGGCGCAGCCGTAGAGCACCATCGCGCACATCTGGCGGTAGCGGGCCGAAAAGCCGTCCCGGGCGATCGGCGGCAGTGCCTGGTTGACCGCGCGTCCACCATCGGCAAGCGCCTGCGCGATTTGCGCCGCGGTGAATTCGCCGTTCAGCTTCAGCAGCCGTGCAGCCTGCAATTCGATCACCAGATTTTCCAGATCAGCCTGGAACGAGACGGCGGATTTGATCATCAGATCGCGGCAGCGCCTGAAGGCCTCGGCATTGAGCTCGACGGTGTGCGGCGAAGCGGTGACGCGGCGCCGCGTCTCGCCGTAGCGGACGTCGAGTATCGTCGCGAAGATATCCAGCGCGCCGCCGCCCTTTGCCCGAACCGATCGGCCGGCCTCCAGTGCAAGAGCGACGTCCTCGACGTGGCGCCAGGCGATCACGGCGCGAAACGCCTCTTCCTTGTTGCTGAAATAGTAATACAGCGCGCGCTGCGTGAAGCCGCAGGCCTTGGCCAGCCCGACCATCGACAGCCCGCCATAGCCGTAGTCGAGAAAAGCCTGGTTGACCTGCGTCAGCAGGTCGGGTCCAGGCTTGATCATCTTCTTCGACATCAGGAGTCCGGGGAGGACGAGGGGCGCCGGGTGACGCCGGGAAACTCGATTACGGGCATCAACGCGCTTTAGCAACCCGCAAAGAGCCAGGTCTACCCAGCGCGTCCAGACCGACGATCAGGCCAATCGGGCCCGGTAGTCGCCCGGCGTCATCGATTCGGAGGCGCTGAAGAGGCGGTAGAACGTCGCAAGGCTCTCGAAGCCGCAGGCGAAGGCGACCTCGGCGATGGTCCGCCCGGACTGCTCGCGGAGCAGGCGGCGGCTTTGTGCAAGCCGGAGCGCGGTGACGGTCTCCGAGAAGCTCATCTCCGTCTCCTCGAACAGGATGTGCAGGTGACGGACCGAGATGCCGAGCAGGCCGGCAATCAGGGTTGGCGCCAGCGCCGCGTCGGGCAGATGCCGCCGGATCAGGCGGCGCGCCAGCGACAGATGGGCGGTTCGCAGCGCCTGCTGTGCGAGCCGGCTCTTTGGCCGCATGATGCCGCGCTCGATCAGCGCGATATGGGCCAGCGCCTGCACCATCGGGGCCGGGTCCGGCGCCGTCGTGTCGTTGCCTTCGACAAGGTCGCGGAAGCATGATTCCAGCAGCGGCTGCAGCGCAGTCTCATCCTGCACCGGCCGCGGGACGAGTTCGCCGAGCTCGGCGCCCGGCGGCACGATGTTCGTCACCGGGATCTTGATGATGCGCAGGTGGAAGCCGTCGTCGTGCAGCGGGACGGTGCGATAGGGCAGGTCCGAATAGCTGGTCGCGAACATGCCGTCGCGCACCGCGAATTCATCAAGCCGTGCGCCGCCGAACCAGCCGCCGCCGCCGAGCTGCTGGTAGACGCACAGGCTGTCGCTGCGGGCGTCGGCGATGTCGCCCGCGCCCCGCTCGACCCGGTAGGGCGAGGCCCGCAGCTCGACCAGGCCGGCATCGCCGAGCTTGCGCAGCGAGAACTCGCCGAAGAAGTTGCGGCGGTGCTCGGGCTCGAGTTCCGCGGTGACGCCGAACAACCCCTTGGCACGCACCTCGCGCCAATAGTCGAAGCGATCCCGGGGATCGACTTGCTCAGTGGACCATGTGTACACGGAAGAGCCTTTGGGACCTGTGGAGAGCTCGCGCCGGAGTGAGGCCCCGAATCTATCACGCGGGCTGTAAAAAGAAACTTGGCCTGGGGCGGACGGGACGCCCCATGGTGGCCGGGACGGGCGCCAAGAGGCGCTCACGACGGCCGTCCATCGCCGGTCTTGAACCGGCCAAACGGCTGACCCGACTATTAGGCGGGCGCGCGAGCGGCGCACTTTCGTGCAGGCGGGAATTGGGATGAAGAGCTGGCTTTCGAGACTTTCAGCGGCCCTGTTGGCGGTCGTATGCGTCGCATCGGCGGCGCCCGCCCAGGCCGAAAAGCGCATTGCGCTGGTGATCGGCAACAATGACTACCGGAACGTGCCCAAGCTGCAGAAGGCGGTCAACGACGCCCGCACCATGGGCGACACGCTGAAGCAGCTCGGTTTCAACGTCATGCTGGCCGAGAATTTGAACCGGCAGGCGTTTTCCGAGACGCTGCTCGCCTTCGACCGCGCCGTGGAACCCGGCGATACCGCATTCTTCTTCTACGCCGGTCACGGCTTCGAGATCGCGGGCCAGAATTTCCTGCTGCCGACCGACGTACCGGCGGCGACCGAAGGGCAGGAGGAGCTGGTGCGCGACGCCTCGGTTCTCGCCGACCGCATCATCGAGCGGTTGCAGAACAAGAAGGCGCGCACCTCGATCCTGGTGTTCGACGCCTGCCGCAACAATCCGTTCGAGCGGGCCGGCACGCGCGCGGTTGCCGGCGGTGGTGGCCTCGCCCCGATGACGCAGCTGCCGGAAGGCGTGTTCTCGGTGTTTTCGGCGGGGCCGCGCCAGACCGCGCTCGACCGGCTGTCGAACGACGATGCCAATCCCAATTCGGTGTTCACGCGAACCTTTGCCGGGGAGCTGCTGCAGCCCGGCGAGAACCTCGTGCAGGTCGCCCAGCGCACGCGGCGCCTGGTCAGCGAGATGGCCGAGACCGTGAAGCACAAGCAGATCCCGGTCTATTTCGACCAGATGGTCGATGACGTCTTCCTGAACGGGATTGCGAAAGCCCAGGCCGAGGCGGCCAAGCCGGCCACGCCTGCGCAGCAGGTGGCCGCGCTGCCGCCGGTGTCGGTGCCGAAGCTGCCGAAGGAGGACTCGATCAACGCGCCGATCGCGAGCTTCTCGCGCCACAATGGCGGCTGGACGGTCGTGTTCTCGATCGCCGATCCGACGCTCGGCATCTCCTGGCGGATCGGCGACCGCGGCGACTTCCGCGAAACCGGCTTCATGGACACGCTCGATCCGCGCACGCGCAAGCGGATGCCTAATCCGTCGATCGAGCTGCCGGCCGATGCGCCGGCGGCGACGATCGAGCTTCGCTATGTCGATACCCAGGGCGAGATGCAGGGGCCGTTCCCGATCAAGTTCGATCCCGACGCCGCGCTGATCCGCGACCAGCGCAAGATCCTCGACATGACGGCGACAAGCTGGCTGTCGTTCCGCGAGTTCAACGGGCTGCTCGTCTATTATACCCACCTGATGTCGTATCGCTGCGCGATTCGCGAGGTGCGGATCGGCATCGACACCGCGGTGCCGGACAAGGTGCTGAAGATGCCCGCCTGCAATTCGCGCGATCCGAGCGCGATCCCGTCCGACGCGCAGCCCTACCTGAAGCTCGCGCCGCAGACCAAATCGGTCTCGGTGGAACTGACCTATCGCGACGGCAGCGTGTCGGAGATCAAGACCTTCAGGCGATAGTCTGCATCCTTGTCGTCCGACCCGCGTTACCAAGGGAGCGGCGAGACAACGGTTAAGGACGGCATCATGGATGCGGGCAATCCGGCAGGACCGAACACAGGTCAGATGAAGGTGCGCTGCTGCGTGGTCGGCGGCGGGCCGGCGGGCATGATGCTCGGCTATCTGCTTGGACGCGCCGGGATCGACGTCGTGGTGCTGGAGAAGCACGCCGACTTCTTCCGCGACTTTCGCGGCGATACCGTGCATCCCTCGACCCTGCAGGTGATGGACGAGCTCGGTCTGATCGACGGCTTCCTGAAGCTGCCGCACCAGGACATCCAGAAGCTCGACGGCATGTTCGGCGGCACCTCGGTGCGGATCGCGGACCTCAGCCGCCTCAGCGTCAAATATCCCTTCATCGCGATGATGCCGCAGTGGGACTTCCTCAATTTCCTGCGCGACAGCGGCAAGCGTTTTCCCTCGCTGCAGGTGCTGATGAGCGCCGAGGCGACCGACCTGATCCGGCGCGGCGATGCGGTTGCCGGCGTCCGCGTGACGACGCCCGACGGCACGATCGACATCGAGGCGGATCTTGTGATCGGCTGCGACGGCCGCCGTTCGATCGTGCGCGAGCGCGCAGGCCTTGCCGTCGAGGAGATCGGCGCGCCGATCGACGTGCTGTGGTTTCGCGTCGGGCGCCATCCGGACGAGACCGAGAATTTGTTCGCCCGTGTCGACCACGGCAAGATGATGGTGACGTTCGATCGCGGCGACTATTGGCAATGCGCCTATGTGATCGCCAAGGGGCAATACGACGCCGTGAAGGCGAGGGGCTTGCCGGCGCTGCTCGACGACGTGCTGCGGCTGGCGCCGATCCTCAAGGCCGGCATTGGCGACGTGAAGAGCTTCGACGACGTCAAGCTGCTCACGGTCGCGATCAATCGGCTGACGCGCTGGACGCTTCCCGGGCTGCTCTGCATCGGCGATGCGGCGCATGCGATGTCGCCGATCGGCGGCGTCGGCGTCAACCTCGCGGTGCAGGACGCGGTCGCGACCGCCAACATCCTGGCGGCGAAGCTCGCACAAGGCTGTCCGTCGGAGCACGAGCTCGATGCGGTGCGGCGCCGCCGCGAATTCCCGGTGCGCGTGACGCAGCGCATGCAGGTGATCGCGCAGGACAACATCATCAGCGCGGCGCTGAAGGGAGGCGATCGACCGGTGCCGCTCGCGCTGCGGTTGATCACGGCGATGCCCTGGCTGCAGGGCCTGACGGCGCGTCTCGTCGCGGTCGGAGTGCGCCCGGAGCACGTGCATTCGCCGGCCGCAGGCTGAAGCGTCACGCGTGCCGGCGAACTTCTCCTGAGCGAGCAGGATGCGAAGGGCCCCGGCCGCTCCAGCAGGGCCCCTGTGTCTCAGGCCATGACCGAATAGCCGCCGTCGACCGGGATCGCGGTGCCGGTGACGAAATCCGACGCGGGCGAGGCCAGGAATACGGCGATGCCGGCGAAGTCGTCGATGGCTCCCCAGCGCGCCGCCGGCGTGCGCGCGAGCACGCGCTCATGCAGCCCGGCAACCTGCTGGCGTGCGCCCTTGGTCAGGTCGGTGTCGATCCAGCCGGGAAGGATGGCGTTGACCTGGATGTTGTCGGGCGCCCAGGCGTTGGCGCAGGCGCGGGTGTACTGCACGATGCCGCCCTTGCTCGCGGCATAGGCCGCAGCGAAGCTCGCGCCGAAGATCGACATCATCGAGCCGATATTGATGATCTTGCCGTGGCCCGACGCCTTGAGCGCAGGATAGGCCGCCTTCGAGCACAGGAAGGCGCTGGTGAGGTTGGTGTCGATCACCTTGCTCCACTCGTCGAGCTCGAGCTCATGCGGCGGCTTGCGGATGCTCATGCCGGCGTTGTTGACGAGGATGTCGATCCGGCCGAGCTCGCCGATGACCCGCTCGACCATGGCCGCGACGGCCGCCTTGTCGGTCACGTCGGTCGCCACCGCGATCGCCTTGACGCCGCGCTTGCCCAGATCCTCGACGGCAGCAGCAGATTTCGCCTCGTTGCGGCCGACCACGGCAACCGCCGCGCCGGCATCGGCGAGGCCGCGCGCCATGCCGAGCCCGATGCCGCCATTGCCGCCGGTGACGATCGCGACCCTGCCCGAGAGATCAAACTGTCCGTTTCTCATTGTTGTTGTCCGCTGTGGTTTGAATCTGGTCGCGAGAGTGCCCGATCGCCACCGCGCTGACCAGATCGGGCGCGGCCGGTTGGTCCTGCGCCGGGAGGCGTGCGCGAGATCGCTCTCGAAGGCGTTCAGCAACAAAAAAAGCCCCGGACGATGCCGGGGCTTTTGGTCTGCCTTGTCAGCAGAGATCAGTACTTCGCAACAACCGGACCGGTCCAGTTGAAACGGTAGACCAGCGAGGTGCTGATGGTCTGAACGAACGGCTTGAAGGTGATGTCTCGGCCGTTCGAGATGTTGGTGACGTCGGCGAGTTCCGAGATGTTCTTCTTGTCGTAGTAAGCGGCACGATACTCGGTCTTCATGAACCAGCCCGGCGCGGTGATGCCGAAGATGTTCAGGTTGTTCTCGACGCCGCCGCCGACGAACCAGCCGCTGCGGTCGAAGCCGTTGGTGTGCAGGCCCGACGGGAGAGCGCTCGCGGTGTTGAACAGCGTGGTGCCCTTCCAGTGCGAGCTGGAGTAGCCGGCATTGACGTAGGACAGAACGTTCGGAGCGATCAGATAACCGAGGCGCGCACCGGCGGCCCAGCTGTAGTCGTTCTTGATGTTGCCCGCGACGAACGGACCCTGATCCTGGATGGTGCCCTTCAGGCTGCCGAACTGACCGTCGGCGAACACGCCGATGACCCAGCTGTTGGCGGTCTGCCAGTCGTAACCGGCACCGACGGTGCCGAACCAGCCGTCGCCGCCCTGGCGCTGGTTGAAGCCGAGGATCGGCGCGCCCGTGACGGTCGACTGGACGCCGGTGTCAGCGTCCCAGAGGCCACCGCCGCCGCCGCCGAAGATGTAGAAGCCGGTCCAGCTCGGCGCCACCGCGATCGGGGCCGGAGCCTTGGTGTAGGGGCGGGCGGCCAGATCGGCAGCCGACGCGGAACCCGTCATCGCAGCAACCGCGGTCAGAGCGAGCAAAATCTTCTTCATGTCCAAATCCTCGACTAGCGTTCGATCGGGTCGCTGACCGGGGTGCGCTGGCACCGATTCCCGAAACTCATGCTTGGACTATACGTGCTTCCGCCGGAAAAGCTGTTGCGGGTGAGACACAACCGCTCGAAAACGAAGCCGCTGGCAGCCTTCGACAGGGCTCAATGAAGAACGGCCGCCCCGTTCTGGAGGCGGCCGTAAAATCGTTTGAAATCAGCCGGTTGGGCCTAAACGTCGAGCAAATCGTCGCTGGCGAATTCGGCCTTGTCGGAGATGAAGGCAAAGCGCGCTTCCGCCTTGGTTCCCATCAGCCGCTCGACCGAGTCGGCGGTGCCCTCGCGATCGTCGGCGAGCAGCACCACGCGCAGCAGCGTGCGCTTGGCCGGATCCATCGTGGTTTCCTTGAGCTGCGCCGGCATCATTTCGCCGAGGCCTTTGAAGCGATTCACCTCGACCTTGGCGTTGGCGTTGAACTCGTTCTTCAGCAACTCTTCCTTGTGCGCGTCGTCGCGCGCGTAGACCGACTTGGTGCCGTGCTTGAGTTTGTAGAGCGGCGGCACCGCCAGATAGAGATGGCCCTCGTCGATCAGCCGCGGCATCTGCCGGTAGAAGAAGGTGATAAGGAGCGATGCGATGTGCGCGCCGTCGACGTCGGCGTCGGTCATGATGATGATGCGCTGATAGCGCAGGTCCTCTTCACGGTAGTGCGCGAGCGTGCCGCAGCCGATCGCCTGCACGAGATCGGAGAGCTGCGCGTTGGCGGTCAGCTTGTCCTTGCCGGCGGAGGCGACGTTGAGAATCTTGCCGCGCAGCGGCAGCACGGCCTGGGTCTTGCGGTCGCGCGCCTGCTTGGCGCTGCCGCCGGCCGAGTCGCCTTCCACGATGAACAGTTCGGAGCCCTCGGTGCCGGCGTCGGAGCAATCGGCGAGCTTGCCGGGCAGACGCAGCTTCTTGCCGGCGGTCTTGCGCGCGGTTTCCTTTTCCTGGCGGCGGCGCAGCCGCTCCTCGGCGCGGTCGATCACGAAATCGAGCAGCCGGTTGGCCTGGTTCGGATTGCCCGACAGCCAGTGATCGAACGGATCCTTCATCGCCTGTTCGACGATGCGCTGCGCTTCGGCGGTGGCGAGGCGGTCTTTCGTCTGGCCCTGGAATTCAGGTTCGCGCACGAACACCGAGAGCATGACGGCTGCGCCCACCATCACGTCTTCCGAGGTGATGGAGGCTGCGCGCTTGCCTTGGCCGGCGCGCTCGGCGTGATCCTTCAGGCCGCGCAGCAGCGCGCTGCGCAGGCCGGATTCATGCGTGCCGCCGTCGGGTGTCGGCACGGTGTTGGTGTAGGACGACAGGAACCCGTCGGCATCGGCGGTCCAGGCGACCGCCCATTCGCAGGCGCCATGCGCGCCGCTGCGGCCGGATTTGCCGGAGAAGATGTCCTGATGCACCAGCGTGTCGGCGTGGATCGCCGCGGCGAGGTAATCCTTCAGGCCGCCGGGGAAGTGGAATTTGGCTTCGGCCGGGACGTCTTCGACGCCCTTCAGGAGTTCCTGATCGCAGTGCCAGCGAATCTCGACGCCGCCGAACAGATACGCCTTCGAGCGCGTCATCTTGAACAGGCGCTGCGGCTTGAAGGCGGCCTTGGCGCCGAAGATTTCGGTGTCAGGCTTGAAGCGGACCCGGGTGCCGCGGCGATTGCTGACCTTGCCGAGGTCCTCGAGCTTGCCCTTGGGATGGCCGCGCTCGAAGGTCATGCGATGCAACTGTCCGCTGCGCGCGACTTCGACCTCGAGCCGGGAGGAGAGGGCGTTGACCACGGAGACGCCGACGCCGTGCAGGCCGCCCGAGGTCTCGTAGACATCGGAATTGAATTTGCCGCCCGAGTGCAGCGTGCACATGATGACTTCGAGCGCCGACTTCTTCGGGAATTTCGGATGCGGGTCGATCGGAATGCCGCGGCCGTTGTCGTTCACCGACAGGAAGCCGTCGGCCGTCAGTTCGACCTCGATGAAGGTGGCGTGGCCCGCCAGGGCCTCGTCCATGGCGTTGTCGATCACCTCGGCGAACAGGTGATGGAGCGCCTTCTCGTCGGTGCCGCCGATATACATGCCGGGGCGCTTGCGCACCGGTTCCAGGCCCTCCAGGACCTCGATGCTCGCCGCCGTATAGCCGGCTTCGGCGTCCTTCACGGGCTTGGCTGCAGCCTTCGCGACGGCGCGGCCCTTCGGTTCCGGGGCTCCGAACAGGTCGTCAGCAGATTTGCTTTTGGCGTTCGACTTCAATGATTTGGCCATGTTTCTTCAAGTGGCGCGCCAATCATGGCGCGGCGAATCGGTTGCTCTGACTATGCCACGGATGGGCTGCCAATGGGGACGACCGCACCTCGGGCCCGGCCGTCCCTCTAGATAGGAGCCTGCGATTACGCCCGCGAGGTACGGAATACAATGACCGTGAACAGGGCCATGGCGACTGCCACCATCAGCGGTCCGACGATCGGGGCGGCCACGAACGAGGGTCCCTTCAGCAGCACGGCGGCCACGCCAGCCGGAAACAGGATGCCGCCGATGATATGCAGCCAGCCCTGGATCCTGGCGAGCAGCATCCTGCCCGCGGCCGTCATCAGCCGGTAGTAGAGCCCGAACAGGAACAGCAACACACCGCCGACGAGATTGAGATGCGCGTGCGCCGGCCCCAACGTGAAGCCGTGCTGGATGCCCATGGCGATGCCCGCGAGCATTCCGAACAGCAGGGCGAGAACGCTTACGCACATCACCAGTGGCCCGATCATCCAGTGATTCGTTTTTGCGAGGGAGGTGCCAGCCAGCCCGGACCGCGGGGGCTGATGGGAAATCACGTTTGATCCCCGCCTTTGTGACTTGATGTCACGCAATGGGCTGGCTTACCTGTTCTTAGGCTGCGTGCCGCTAGAAAGGTTCATTCGAGGTTCAACGGAGCGGAAGGCACACGACGAGATGGAAGACCTTACGCGGGCCCTGGCCGAATTCGTTCGCCATCACCAGGTCTGGGCCGCTCCGATCGTCATGTTGCTGGCGTTCGCTGAATCGCTCGCCTTCATCTCGTTGCTGGTGCCCGCCTGGGGTGCGCTGGTTGCGATCGGCGCCCTGATCGGCGTCAGCGGGATCAATTTCTGGCCGATCTGGATCGCGGGCGGCATCGGCGCCGCACTCGGCGACTGGGTCTCCTACTGGTTCGGCTACCGCTACAAGGAGCAGGTCGCGCAGATGTGGCCGCTGTCGCGCTATCCGGAGATCCTGCCGCGCGGCGAAGCCTTCGTTAAGAAATGGGGCGTGCCCAGCATTTTCATCGGCCGCTTCTTCGGCCCGCTGCGCGCCTCGGTGCCGCTTGCGGCCGGCATTTTCGAGATGTCGTACTGGCAATTTCAGATCGCCAATTTCGTCTCCGCGCTGGTCTGGTCCGCGGCGCTGCTATTGTTCGGCGACGTCATTGCCCAGGCCCTCGAATGGATATGGCGGGTGGTGTAGCGAGTTTCGGAATAAGGCCGCAGTTCAGGGGGTAGGCGGGAGAAGCAGGACCGCGCGCAGCCGTCATCGCGCGGGCATCGAAACGCTGATACAACCTCGCTCACCAAGCACGGACTATCGGGCGCCGTCTCACTGGAAGGACAACACATGGAATTGACACGACGTCACGCTCTTGCCGGTGCTGCCGGCATTGCCGCCGCGCCGCTGCTGCCGGCAGTCCCGGCCGGCGCCGCAGCGCCCGCGGCCGACAGGCAGGCGCCGAGCTTCTATCGCTACAAGGTCGGCGACATCATGGTCAGCGTGGTGTCCGACGGCAAGAACGTGTTCAAGCTGGAGGACGCCTTCATCCCCAATGCGAAGCGGGACGATGTCAACGCGGCGCTGGACAAGGCGTTCATGCCGCGCGACATGGTGACGATCTGGTTCGCGCCGCTGGTGCTCAACACCGGCGGCAAGCTGGTCGTGATCGACACCGGCAACGGCGCATTGGCCAAGGCCAGCTCCAAGGGCGCCAACGGCCTGTTCGCCGACAATTTCGTCGCCGCCGGCTTCGATCCCAAGAACGTCGACATGGTCGTGATCTCGCATTTCCATGGCGATCACGTGAACGGCCTGCTCACTGCCGAGGGCACGCCGGCATTCCCGAATGCCGAGGTGCTGGTGCCGGCGACCGAATGGAAGTTCTGGATGGACGATGGCGAGATGAGCCGGGCGCCGGCTGGCCGCATGCAGGGCCTGTTCAAGAACAACCGCAACATCTTCGAGGCTGCGCTGAAGAAGAAGGTCACGCCCTACGAATGGGGCAAGGAGATCGCGCCGGGCCTGACCTCGGTCGAGACCGTCGGCCATACGCCGGGCCACACCTCCTACGTGTTGGCCTCGGGATCGGAGAAGGTGTTCATCCAGTCCGACGTCACCAACAACCCGGATCTGTTCGCGACCAATCCCGGCTGGCACGCGTTCTTCGACCAGGACGCCGACGTCGCCGAGCAGACCCGCCGCCGCGTCTACGACATGATCGTCGCGGAGCGGCTGCAGGTGCAGGGCTTCCACTATCCGTTCCCCGGCCTCGGCAATGTGGTGAAGGACGGCAGCGGCTACCGTGTCGTGCCGGCGCCGTGGAATCCGGTGATCTGACGGTTTTCCTTGACGCAAAGGGGGCGCGGCCTTATAGCCGCGCCCATGATCAACGCCGCGACCATCATCATCGCCCGCCGCCGCCGCATTCTCGCGGTATGGGCGGTCGCTCGCGTTTAAGACCATCGCCTCTGCCGCCGGATCTGATCCCGCGGCGCTCTCCTCAAAAAGACACGCGGTTCGATCTGGCGGCTCCTTCGTCAAGCAGGAGTATTCGACCATGTATACGCCGCAACCATTCAAGCCCGACCGCGCCGCAAGCCTTGCCTTCGCCGAGGCGCGCGGCTTCGGCCTTGCCTGCGCGTGGGACGGCGGCAAGCCGGTCGCTTCCGCGCTGCCGTTCTATCTGTCGTACGCCGCCGACGGCACGCCGCGGGCGCTGTTTCATGTTGCTCGTCACAATCCGCTGGTAAAGCTTTTGGGTGGAGCGCCCTGGCTGCTGGCCGTCACCGGCGCCGATGCCTATGTGTCGGCCGACTGGTATGTGTCGCCCGACCAGGTGCCGACCTGGCTCTATCAGGCCGTGCATCTGACCGGGCCGGTCCGGCCCCTGTCGGGTGAGGAACTCGCGGTTCAGATCGACGCACTGACGGCCAAGTTCGAGGATCGGCTGTTGCCGAAAAAGCCGTGGGTGTCGGGCAAGATGACAGCGGCGCGGCTCGATGCCATGAAGAAGGCGATCGTGGGCCTTGAGATGACGGTGGAAGAGGTGGAGGGCAGCTTCAAGCTGAACCAGCACAAATCCGAGACCGACTTTGCGGCGGTCGCGGGTCACCTTGCCGCGCGAGCCGACGCCGGCGCGCAACAGATCGCGCAATTGATGCGGCAGGCGCGGCCGGAAGTCTTTGCTATCAAAACCAATGAGCTCGAAAGGACCGTGCCATGACCTTGACTGACACCAACCAGCCGAAAACCAAGAGCGGTGCGACCAAGGCCGTGTTCGTCGATGGGGCGTCGGGCACCACCGGCCTCGGCATCCAGGAGCGGCTGCATTCGATCGGCGACGTCACCGTGAAGCACATCGCCGAGGACAAGCGGAAGGATGCCGGCGCCAAGCGTGCGCTGATGGAGGAGGTCGATCTCGTGATCCTCTGCCTGCCTGACGACGCGGCCAAGGAGACCGTCGCGCTGATCGACACCATGGGCAATGCTGCGCCAAAAGTGCTCGACGCCTCGACCGCCTATCGGGTCGCGCCGGACTGGGCCTATGGCTTTGCCGAGCTCGCGTCCGGCCAGGCCGACAAGATCCGCAACGCGCCGAAGGTCTCCAATCCCGGCTGCTATCCGACCGGTGCGATCGCGTTGCTGCGCCCGCTGGTCGATGGAGGGCTGCTGCCTGCCGATTATCCCGTCACCATCAATGCGGTGAGCGGATATTCGGGCGGCGGCAAGTCGATGATCGCGAGCTTCGAGGACGGCTCGGCACCGGCCTTCCACCTCTACGGCCTCGGCTTCGAGCACAAGCACGTACCGGAGATGCAGCTGTATTCGCATCTGACGCGGCGGCCGCTGTTCATCCCGTCGGTCGGCAACTACCGGCAGGGCATGCTGGTGTCGGTGCCCCTGCAGCTCGACGCGCTGCCGGGCAAGCCCGATGGAGCCGACCTGCAGGCCGTTCTCGCGAAGTGGTATGCCGGCAGCAAATACGTCACCGCGATGCCGCTGCAGAACGAAGCCGCCAAGGGCGGCAAGATCGAGCCGGAAGCGCTCAACGAGACCAACCAGCTCGAGCTCTACGTGTTCGCCAGCGACAAATATCGCCAGGCGGTGCTGGTCGCCCGGCTCGATAATCTGGGCAAGGGCGCCTCGGGGGCCGCGGTTCAGAACATGCGGCTGATGCTCGGTCTGGCCGACAGCTGACGGCCAGGCGCACCGTGGACGACGCCACGCTGCAATTCTACCGGCGCAATGCCGAGGCCTATGCCGGGTGGGCGAAAGCACCGTCCACCCGGCTGATCGGCTTCCTCAAGCTGTTGCCGCCGGGCGGCGCGATCCTCGAACTCGGCTGCGGCGCCGGCAATCACGCTGCGGTCATGCTTGCCGAAGGCTTCGTGCTGCGCGCGACCGATGGCTCCCCGGAGATGGCCGAGGTAGCTTCGCGGCGCATCAATCATCCCGTCGAGCCGATGCTGTTCGACGAGCTAAGGGATCGCGAGGCCTATGACGGCGTCTGGGCCAGCGCCTGCCTGCTGCATGTGCCGCGCGACGAATTAGCCGGCATCATCGGCCGCATCCACCGGGCGCTGAAGCCCGCCGGCATCTTCTACGCGAGCTACAAGATCGGCCATGGCGATGGCCGCGACAGCATCGGCCGCTATTACAATTATCCGGAGGCCGATTGGCTGGCGGCGACCTACGCCGCCTCGGGGGCGTGGACGCAGGTCTCGTCCGACACCAGCGAGATCAAGAGTTTTGACGAGGCGCCCGCGACGATGCTGCATATCGTCGTGCGCAAGGGCGCGTAGTTGGCGGGCACCGGCGCTGACGCCGCAACCGGCGGCAAAATCTAAAGCGGGATGAGTTCTGGTTGAATCGGCTTGGCGCGGTCTCGGTTCACCTCTCCCCGCTGGGGAGAGGTCGGATTGCGAAGCGGGTGAGGGCTCTCGCTCTCTCGATAGACCGTAATCCCTCACCCGATATGCTGCGCAAATCGACCTCTCCCAAGGGAGAGGTGAACCGTCGACGCCGTTCCAGCTCAACGTAACTTCATCACGCTTTGGTTCAGAGCGCCTTGAAGACCGCGAGCGCCAGCACCGCCTGGGCGAGGAAGCCGACCGTGAAGGCCAGCGTGCGGAACACCGGCAGGCCGAGCGTGTAGACGATCAGATGGGCGACGCGGGCCCAGAAATAGACGGCGCAGGCGAGCACGGTCCATTTGGTGGAGTAGTCGGCTGCGTTGAGGATCAGGACCAGCGGCGCGAAGATCACGAGGTTCTCGACCGCGTTGTCATGCGCGAACATCAGCCGGTTGGCCCACTCGGCATGCGGCTTGTCGGTGCGCGAGGGGTTGGCCATAGCGCCCGAGAGGCCGCGCACCTGGCAGCGGTTGATGGTGTAGGGGATCCACAAGATGCCGGTCAGGATCACCGTCAGCGACAGCCAGAACAGTTCGCGCGTCATCGTCTCCCCCTCACGTCAATCCGATTCCCGACCGCCGGGATCGTCTGTTTATAGCTGAGCGGAACAGCTCGCGCTACGCGCGGACGCGGACATAGCTGCCCGGCGCGTCCTCGAGCACCGGCGTTCCGTTCGCGCCTACGATACGCGCCGGGACTGTTTCCGGATCGTGGCTCTCCAGCCAGGCGCGCCAGTCCGGCCACCACGAGCCCTTGTGCTCCTCGGCGCCCTTCAGCCAGTCGGCGAGCTTGATGTCCTTGATGTTGTCGTTGGTCCAATATTGATATTTCTTCGCCGCGGGCGGATTGACCACGCCGGCGATATGGCCGGAGCCCGACAGCACATACTTCACGGGGCCGCCGAAGAACTGCGACCCGTACAGCACCGATTCCGCCGGTGCGATGTGGTCCTCGCGTGCGGCGAGGTTGTAGATCGGAACTTTCACCTTCGACAGATCGAGCAGCGTGTTGTCGAGCACCATGGTGCCGGTCGACAGCCGGTTCTCCAGATAGCAGTTGCGCAGGTAGTAGGAGTGGTTCGACGACGGCATCCGCGTCGCATCCGAATTCCAGTGCAGCAGGTCGAACGAGGAGGGCGGCCGGCCCTTCAGGTAATTGTTGACGACATACGACCAGATCAGGTCGTTGGAGCGCAGCATGTTGAAGGCCATCGCCATCTTGCTGCCTTCGAGCACACCGGATTCCTGCATGTCGCGCTCGAGCGCCGAGATCTGGTCCTCGTCGACGAACACCAGGAGGTCACCCGCCTGGGTGAAATCGACCTGCGCGGCAAAGAACGTCGCCGACGTCACGCGCTGGCGGCGCTTCTCGGCGAGATAGGCAAGCGTCGAGGCGAGCATGGTGCCGCCGACGCAATAGCCGGCGGTGTGCACCTTCATCTCGCCGGTGACCTTCTCGATCACGTCCATCGCCGTGAGCGGGCCCTCGGTCATGTAGTCGGCCCAGGTCTTCTTGCCGAGCTCCTTGTCCGGATTGACCCAGGAGATCACGAACACCGTGATGCCCTGGTCGACGCACCATTTGATGTAGGATTTCTCAGGGCGCAGATCGAGGATGTAGAATTTGTTGATCCAGGGCGGCACGATCAGGAGCGGCGTGCGCAGCACGTTCTCCGTCGACGGCGAATACTGGATCAGCTGCATCAGCTCGTTCTGGTAGATCACCTTGCCCGGCGTCGTCGCCATGTTGACGCCGACCTCGAGATTGCTCGAATCGGACTGGCGGATCTTCAGCGTGCCGTGGCCGGCCTCGATATCCTCGGCCAGCATCTTCATGCCGCGGACCAGATTGTCGCCGTTGGTCTCGACGGTGGCGCGCAGCACTTCCGGATTGGTCAGGACGAAATTCGACGGCGCCAGCGCGTTGGTGATCTGCTGGACGTAGAATTCAGCCTTCTTGCGCGTGTGCGGGTCGATGCCGTCGGCGTCGTTGACCAGCTGCTGCGCCCATTTCGAGGTCAAGAGGTAAAGCTGCAGGATGAAGTCGAAGAACTGATTCGACTTCCACTCCGGATCCTGGAAGCGCTTGTCGCGCGGCGCCGGCGCGATCGCGGGCTTGGCATCGGCTTCGCCGGCCATGCGGCGCACGGCCGAGCCCCACAGATCGAGGTAGTCCTTGCCGAGCTGCATCTGCAGCGAGGAGGCGCGCTCCTTGTCGGACAGCCAGTATTCGGCGATCACGCTGAAGGTCTTGATCACCTCGCCGAGCTCGTTCGGCGGCTTGTCGCGGACCTCTCCGGTCTGGCGCGGCTTGAGATAGGCTGCCAGCGCCTGGCCGCTGCTCTCCATCGCCCGCGCGATGTTCATGGCAAAGGCTTCGCTGTTGAATTTCGGGGCGGCTTGGGTGTCGGTGCTGACGTTGCTCATCTGAGGGACAATATCGAGTCGTTTGGGGGGCGTCATCGCGCGGTGCGGCAACGAAAATCAGTGAAAATCAGATGTTTCGTTCTGTTGCGGTGCGACAAAAGATCTTTGTTCCGTCATATTGAAGCCTCAGGGGTCGCTATTGTTCTTCACGCTTTAAGCGTTTCGGGCGACAATGGTTTGAAACGACTGAAGCCAGGATTAACGCAGCGGGGACGCTGCAAGGCTCGTACCAGTGCGACCCGTGTCGGCAACCGTGCCACGTGCGCGCTAGCTTGTTGGGGACAATTCGGCGCATGCCGATCGATCGAATGAACAGGGGGCTCGCGGCCGCAGTGCTGCTCGCGTCGTTGCTGGCGCTGGGCGGCTGCTCGAGCACGATCGCCGATATGGCGATGCCCGCCGACGCGCCGGCGCGGCAAAAGGATGCCAACGGTTACCTCCCGGTCCATGACCTTCCGCCCGACCGCGCCGATCCGACGATCAAGCCGGCGGATCAGGCCAAGATCGAGCAGGAGCTGATCGCGGCGCGCGCGCGCCAGGCCTCGACGGCGGCCCAGGCCGGCAAGTAAGGCCGCAACCTGGCGGCCGATCAGCGCTGGCGCCGCCCGGCGTCCGTGCTAAAAGAAATCCAGTTCAACCGCAGATCCGGCCACAGCCCCCAGATCGTGTCCCTGAATTCGCTCTAAGTCATTGATTTGGTGTGATTTCTGGAAGAGGCCGTTGAGGCTTCCGTAAAGCCAATAAAGGGGGCGATTCTGGCATTGCGGTTGTCGGAGCAAGGGTCCCATGGAAGATTTTTACCGCATTCGCCGTCTGCCGCCTTACGTCTTTGAAAAGGTAAACCAGGCCAAGGCGGCCGCGCGCAACGCCGGGGCCGATATCATCGATATGGGCATGGGCAATCCGGACCTGCCGACCCCGGCGCATGTCATCGAAAAGCTCAAGGAGACGCTGGGCAAGCCGCGCACCGATCGCTATTCGGCCTCGCGCGGCATCAACGGCCTGCGCAAGGCCCAGGCCGCCTATTACGCCCGCCGCTTCGGCGTCAAGCTCAACCCCGACACCCAGGTCGTGGCCACCCTCGGCTCCAAGGAAGGGTTTGCCAACGTCGCGCAGGCGATCACCGCACCCGGTGATGTCGTGCTGTGCCCGAATCCGAGCTATCCGATCCATGCGTTCGGCTTCCTGATGGCCGGCGGCATGATCCGCTCGGTGCCCTCGGAGCCGACGCCGCAATTCTTCGAGGCGGTCGAACGGGCCATCATCCACTCGATCCCGAAGCCGATCGCGCTGATCGTCTGCTATCCGTCGAACCCGACCGCCTATGTCGCCGATCTCGACTTCTACAAGGATCTGGTCGCCTTCGCGAAGAAGCACGACATCTTCATCCTGTCCGATCTCGCTTACGCCGAAGTCTATTTCGACGAGGATAAGCCGCCGCCGTCGGTGCTGCAGGTGCCCGGCGCGCTCGACGTCACCGTCGAATTCACCTCGATGTCGAAGACGTTCTCGATGGCCGGCTGGCGCATGGGCTTTGCGGTCGGCAATGAGCGCATCATCGCAGCGCTGGCACGGGTCAAATCCTACCTCGATTACGGCGCCTTCACGCCGGTGCAGGTGGCGGCGACCGCGGCGCTGAACGGTCCCGACGATTGCATCCGCGAGATGCGCGACACCTACCGCAAGCGGCGCGATGCGCTGGTTGAGTCATTTGGCCGCGCCGGCTGGGACATTCCGCCGCCGCAGGCCTCGATGTTCGCCTGGGCACCGCTGCCCAAGGCGTTCGAGGCGGTCGGCAGCATGCAGTTCGCAACCCTGATGGTGGAGAAATCCGGCGTCGTGGTGTCGCCAGGCGTCGCGTTCGGCGAGCACGGCGAGGGCTTTGTCCGCATCGCGATGGTGGAGAACGAGCAGCGCATCCGGCAGGCTGCGCGCGGCGTGCGCCGCTTCCTTGAAAGCGGCATCGAAACGTTGCACAACGTCGTTCCTCTCGCCAACCGACGCTGATCCTTCCAGGTTGCTTAATCTCATGATCGCACCCCTGAACGTGGGCATAGCGGGGCTCGGCACCGTCGGTGCCGATGTCGTCCGCCTCATCGAAACGCAAGGACGCGCGCTGGCCGAGCGCAGCGGCCGGCCCGTCCGTGTCGTCGCCGTCACGGCGCGCTCGAAAGCCAAGAAGCGCGGCCTCGATTTGCGCGGCATCGCCTGGGCGAAGAGCCCGCAGGCGCTGGCTGAGGATCCCAATATCGATTGCTTCGTCGAACTGATGGGCGGCGCCGGAGATCCCGCGCTGTCGGCGATCGAGACGGCGCTGAAGGCGGGCAAGTCGGTCGTGACGGCCAACAAGGCGCTGATCGCCAAGCATGGCCTGCGGCTTGCCGCGGCCGCCGAGAAGCATGGCGGCGCGCTGAACTTCGAGGCGGCGGTCGGTGCGGCGATCCCGGTGATCAAGACGCTGCGTGAGGGCTTGGCCGGCACCAGCGTCAACCGCGTCTACGGCATCCTCAACGGCACCTGCAATTACATCCTGACCCGGATGGAGCAGGAGGGCTTGTCGTTCGAGGAATGCCTGAAGGACGCCCAGCGCCTCGGCTATGCCGAAGCCAACCCGTCGTTCGACGTCGATGGTCACGACACCGCGCAGAAGCTCGCGATCCTGGCGAGCCTCGCCTTCGGAACCAAGGTCGCGGAAAGCGCCGTCTATGTCGAAGGCATCTCCTCGATCACGCCCGAAGACCTCAAGGCCGCCTCGGAACTCGGCTACCGCGTCAAGCTGCTCGGCGTTGCCGTCCGCACGGCGAAGGGCATCGAGCAGCGCGTGCACCCGACCATGGTGCCGAAATCATCCTCGATCGCCCAGGTGATGGGTGTGACCAACGCGGTCGCCATCGACGGCGAGGGCATTCCGCCGATCACGCTGGTGGGCCCCGGCGCCGGCGGCGATGCGACCGCCTCGGCCGTGGTCGCCGACATCGCCGACGTCGCCCGCGGCATCCGCGCCAAGCCGTTCGGGCGTCCGGTCGAGCGGTTGCGCGACACCACCAAGGCGCCGATGGAACGCCATGAGGGTGGCTACTATATCCGCCTGATGGCGCGCGATCTTGCAGGCACTGCCGCAACAATCGCCACCCGGCTCGCGGAACAGAAGATATCTCTGGAATCCATCGTGCAGCGGCATCCGGATGGCGTCGATGTTAACGGTGCGGCCAAAAAACCTTCACCGGTTCCGGTCATTCTGATTACCTATGCGACCAGCGAGGATGCCGTGCATCGGGCGTTGGCCGCAGTGCAGCGCGATAAGGTCATCAGCGGCAGGCCGCAGGTGATCCGGATCGAGAAAAACTAACGCATGGCCTGAACGGGTCGGGCGTGAGACGATTCATGCGGGCAGGCTGGCCTGTCCCCGAGGCTTAAGGAGTACGCCGATGTCGACCCATATTTCCGTGCCGCCGCAGATGCTGCTCGAGCGCATCCTGACGCTCGAAATCGTGCGCGTGACGGAGCGCGCGGCGGTGTCGGCCGCGCGGCTGCGCGGCCACGGCCAGGAGAAGGCCGCCGACAAGGCTGCGGTCGACGCAATGCGGCGCGAGCTCAACAAGCTGCCGATCGAGGGGACGGTCGTGATCGGCGAGGGCGAGCGCGACGAGGCGCCGATGCTGTTCATCGGCGAGAAGGTCGGCCTCAACGCCGGTCCCAAGGTCGACATCGCCGTCGACCCGCTCGAGGGCACCACGCTGTGCGCCAAGAACATGCCGGGCTCGATCGCCACCATGGCGATGGCCGACGGCGGCACGCTGCTGCACGCGCCCGACGTCTACATGCAGAAGATCGCGATCGGTCCTGGCTACGCTCGGAACGTGATCGAGCTCGATGCGCCGCCGGCCGACAACGTCCGCCGGCTCGCCAAGGCCAAGGGCGTCGACCCGACCGCCATCAACGTGCTGGTGCTCGACCGTCCGCGCCACGCCGACATCATCAACAGCGTGCGTTCGACCGGCGCTGCCGTGCAGCTGATCACCGACGGTGACGTCGCCGGCGTCATCCACTGTGCCAAGCCCGACGAGACCGGCGTCGACATGTATATCGGCACCGGCGGCGCGCCCGAGGGCGTGCTCGCGGCGGTCGCGCTGCGCTGCATCGGCGGCCAGATGCAGTGCCGCCTGATCCTCGACACCGAGGAAAAGCGCGAGCGCGCCCACAAGATGGGGGTCACCGATCCGAAGATGATCTACGGCATCGAGGACATGGCGAAGGGCGATTGCCTGTTCGCTGCCACCGGCGTCACCACCGGCTCGCTGCTGACCGGCGTCAAGTTCAAGAAGGACGTGATCGAGACCGAGACGGTCGTGATGCGATCGGTCACCGGCACCGTGCGCTACATCAAGGCCGAGCACCGCCAGCTCGAGAAGTTCCACCTGGATTGAGAACGGGCCCAGCAGTGGTTGTCATTCCGGGGCGCGCGAAGCGCGAGCCCGGAATCCATAACCACGACAATGAATATGGATTCCGGGCCTGCGCCAGGAGGCGCATCCCGGAATGACGAAGAGAGAGTGTGACGCAAGCAAGAATAACAAAGCGGGAGGCAACCCATGTCCGATCTGTCCGGTGTCAAGGCCCTGATCTTCGACGTGTTCGGCACGGTGGTCGATTGGCGCACCAGCCTGATCAACGACTTCACCAAGTGGGGCGAGACGCGGGGCATCAAGGCCGACTGGACCGCGTTGGTCGACGGCTGGCGTGCGGTCTATACGGCCTCGATGGATGAGGTGCGCAAGAACCCGCAGAACGGCTACGTCATCCTCGACGTCCTGCACCGCCGCTCGCTGGAGAAGCTGGTCGCGCAGCTCGGCATCAACGGGCTGACCGAAGCCGACCTGAATCATCTGACGCTGGGCTGGCATCGCCTGCACGGGTGGCCGGACAGCGTCGCCGGCCTGACCCGGCTGAAGACCAAGTATATCATCTCGCCGCTCTCCAACGGCAATGTCGCGCTGCTGACCAACATGGCGAAGTTCGCAGGCCTTCCCTGGGACCTCGTGATGTCGGCCGAGCTGTTCGAGCATTACAAGCCCGATCCGGAAACCTATCTCGGCGCCGCGAAGCTGCTGTGCCTGCCGCCGGAGCAGGTGATGATGGTTGCCGCCCACAATTACGACCTCAAGCACGCGCAGAAGCATGGCCTGAAGACCGCCTTCGTGGCGCGGCCGACCGAATACGGTCCGTTGCAGAAGGTCGATTTCGAGGCCACCGGCAGCTGGGACATCGTGGCCAAGGATTTCGGGGAAATCGCCGGCCGGATGGGCTGCTAGAACTGGCCTGGGATTCACTGAAGCGCTACGATTCCTGGTGATTGGATAGGGAATCATGACGCTCCACGCATCCGCACTGCCGATCGAGGCGCCGCAGGCGTTCCTTGGCGTGACGCGGTCGTTGACCGGAAAGCTCTGGCGCGACCGGCTCGATGCACGCGGGGCGGCGCGGGCGCTCGCGATCGTGCAGCGACACAATTTGCCGGAAATGCTGGCGCGCGTGCTGGCGGGGCGCGATGTCGCGATCGACGAGGTCACGGACTTCCTCGACCCGACCATCCGCAAGCTGATGCCGGATCCGCACACGATCACCGAGATGGAGCAGGCCGCCAGGCGCATCGCGGATGCCGCTGTTCGTGGCGAGAAGGTCGCGATCTTCGGCGACTATGACGTCGACGGCGCGACCTCGGCGGCACTGCTGACCTGGCATCTGCGCCATTGCGGGCTCGACCCGCTGATCCACATTCCGGACCGCATTTTCGAGGGTTACGGGCCGAACGTCGACGCCGTCCGCGCGCTGGCGACCAAGGGCGCGACGCTGCTCGTGACGGTCGATTGCGGCACCACCAGCATCGAGCCGCTGGCGGAGGCGAAGAAGCTCGGCATGTCGGTCGTCGTGATCGATCACCACCAGACCGGCGATGAACTGCCCGAGGTCGATGCGCTGGTGAATCCGAACCGGCCCGACGATCTCTCCGGGCTTGGCCATCTCGCCGCCGTCGGCCTGGTGTTCGTCACCCTGGTCGCCGTCAATCGCGAGCTGCGCCAGCGCGGCTTCTGGAGCCGCGAGATGCCGGAGCCGGACCTGCTCAGCGTGCTGCATCACGTCGCGCTCGGCACCGTCGCCGACGTCGCGCCGCTGATCGGGCTCAACCGCGCCTTCGTCGCAAAAGGCCTGATCGCGATGCGCCGCCGCGATCATGTCGGCCACACCGCGCTGATGGACGTGGCGCGGCTCAACGGCCCGCCGGAGGCCTGGCATCTCGGCTTCATGCTGGGGCCGCGCATCAATGCCGGCGGGCGGATCGGGCGCGCCGATCTCGGCGTGCGGCTGTTGCTCGAAGGCGATGTCTCGGAGGCGGCGCGGATCGCGGCCGAGCTCGACCGCCTCAACACCGAACGGCGCGTGATCGAGCAGGCGGCTGAAGCCCAGGCCGAAGCGGAGGCATTGGCTTCGCTCGGGCTCGAGGACAAGGGCGCTGTCATCGTCACTGCGGCGGAAGGCTGGCATCCCGGCGTGGTCGGGCTGGTCGCGGCGCGTCTGAAGGAGAAGTTCGCGCGGCCGGCGTTTGCGATCGCGCTCGAGCCGGGCGGCATCGGCACCGGATCGGGCCGCTCGATCGGCGGCGTCGACCTCGGCAAGGCGGTGCGCCAGGCGGTGCACGATGGCTTGTTGATGAAGGGCGGCGGGCACGCGATGGCGGCCGGCGTGACGCTGCGCAAGGAGAAGCTTGCCGAATTCCGCGCCTACATGGAAAGCGCGCTGGCGGCCGACGTCGCCAACTCGCGCCACGAGAACGAGCTGTTCATCGATGGTGCCGTGACCGCGCGCGCGGTGACGCCGGAATTCGCCGCGACGCTCAACCGCGCAGGGCCGTTCGGCAGCGCCAATCCGGAGCCGGTGATCGCGCTGCCGTCGCACCAGCTGGTCTATGCCGACGAGGTCGGGCAGGCGCATTTGCGGCTGCGCTTCAAGTCCGGCGACGGCTCCATCGTCAACGGTATCGCATTCCGCTCGGTCGGACAGAAGCTCGGCAGCGCCTTGACGCAAAATCGCGGTCAGCAATTGCACGTGGCGGGCTCTCTTGCAGTCGACCGTTGGCAAGGCAACGAACGTGTGCAATTCCGTGTCCTGGACGTCGCGGCACCGGATCAGGGCCCGACGGTGATCCGATAAGAAACGTTTGGAGAGGACATGGCAGGACAGGTTGAAGGCAAGGTCGCGCTGGTGACCGGCGGCGCATCGGGGATCGGCGAGGCGATCGTCGAATTGCTGGCGCAGGAAGGCGCGACGGTGGTTGCGACCGATATCGACGAATTGAGGGGACCCGAACTCGCAGCGCGGCTGAGCAAGGCCGGGCGCAAGGTGAGCTTCCTGCCGCAGGACGTCACCAGCGAGGAGCGCTGGATCGAGGTCGTCGCCGAGATCGGCAAGCGCCATGGCCGCCTGGATATCATGGTCTCCAACGCCGGCATCGGCATCGGGGCGCCTTCGATCGTCGAGATGTCGCTGGCGGATTGGCGCCGGCAGACGGCCATCAACATCGATGGCGTGTTCCTGTCGGTGAAGCATTCGCTGCCGCTGATGCGCAAGCATGGCGGCGGTTCGATCATCATGATGTCGTCGCTGGCCGGCCTGCGCGGCGCGGCGACGCTCTCCGGCTATAGCGCGACCAAGGGCGCGGTCCGGCTGTTCGCCAAGTCGATCGCGATGGAATGCGCGCAGGTCGGCGACGGCATCCGCGTCAACTCCGTGCATCCCGGCATCATCGACACGCCGATCTGGGGCAAGATTCCGACCGGCCCGTCCGGCGCCGGCCAGAACGCGCCGATCGATCCGGAGGAGCGGGCTAGGTTCGCGACGCCGCTCGGCCGCGCCGGCCAGGCGATCGAGATCGCCCAGGGCGTGCTCTATCTCGCCTCGGATGCCTCGCGCTACGTCACCGGCAGCGAGCTCGTGATCGACGGCGGCATGAACGCCGGCGGCGTGGTGCGGCAGCCGAGCTGATTTCCGTTATTGCGAGGAGATGAGCGGCGCATTTGCATCCCAACCGCGGTCGTCTCTGCGAGCTACCCGCCTTGCCGCAATCGCGCCAGCACCTTGAGCCCGCCGTAACCATCGGCGGGCAGCAGGCCGGCCTTGATCTGAAAATCCTTGATCGCCTTCATGGTGTCGTTGCCGACGCGGCCGTCGGTGCCGCCGGTGTCGAAGCCGGCCTTGGTCAGCCGCGTCTGCATCTCCTGCACCTCGGCGAGCGTCAGCGCGCGCTCCGAGCCCGGGAAGGGCTGGATGAAGGGCGGTCCGCCGAGACAGCGGTCGCCGAGATGGCAGATCGCCAGCGCGTAATTCATCGAGGGATTGTAGCTCTTCACCGAGTTGAAGTTCGGGCCGAGCAGGAAAGCCGGGCCGCCGGCGACCGGGATCCAGAGCTGCGCCGACGCGTTCGGCTGCGAGAACGGCTGGCCATCGGCTCTGACGACGCCGGCGCTGGCCCAGGCCGCATAGGTGCGGCTGCCGCTGGCGCTGCCGCCGGGCGCGCGGACCTCGTAGCCCCAATGCTCGCCACGGTGCCACTTGCCGCGATTGACGAGATACTTCGCCGTCGAGCCGAGCGCATCGTCGGGCCGGCCGAACGGCGAGACCTTGCCGTCGCCGTCATAGTCGAAGCCGACATTGAGCCAGACTTCCGGCATCCACTGCGAATGGCCCATCGCGCCGGCCCAGGAGCCGTTCATCTCCTCGGGCGTGCTCCAGCCGCGCTGCACGATCTTCATCGCGTTGATCAGCTCGGTCTCCCAATAGGCCTTGCGGCGCGGCTCGTTCCAGGCGAGCGCTGCGAGCGAAGGAAACACCGGCGTCATGTGGTTCTGCTGCACCAGCGGATCGCCATAGGCTGATTCAACGCCCCACAGCGCGAGCAGCGTGCCGCGCTCGACGCCGAAGTCGCGCTCGATCCTGGCGAACAGCGCCTGATTGTTCTTCAGCGCTTCCTTGCCATGAATGATGCGCCAGTCGGAGACGCGGCGGTTGATGTACTGCCAGATCTGCTCGTGGAATTCCGGCTGGTTGCGCATCTGCTTGAACACGCTCATGTCGGGCTCGATCCGCCCCATGCAGCGATTCCAGGTCGCCTCCGATATGCCTTTCGCCAGCGCGCGGGCGCGAAAATTGTCGCGCCATTGATCGAAGCCCGGAGGCGCCGCCGCCAGCACGCCGAGCGGGTTGGTCAGTGTCACGCCTGCGGCGAGCGCTGCCTTCAGGACAGCGCGGCGCGCGGGGGAATTCGGAGAATCAGGCTGTTTCATACGTCCAGTCTAGCGGCGCCGATCGAGCGAGCCAAAAGCCACGCCGCCGCAGGATCATTGTTTGAGCATGCCCTTCTCGGAAAACCGGTTCCCACTTTTCCGGGGCATGCTCTAGCTATCCTGCAAATCTGTGGCGATTTTTGACAGCCATTGCCGGACCACCTGTTCCGATCTGGCATCGAGGCCGGCCGCGAGCCGGCGCTCCTGGGCCTGGGCGATATGCCGGCATTTCTCCAGCAGCGTGGTTCCATGGCTGGTCAGGGTCCATTGCAGCACCCGACCATGGACCGGATGCGGCGACTTGCGGATCGCGCCGTCGCGCTCAAGGTTGCGGATGATCACGCTGACGGTCTGCGGCGTCAGCAGCGCCACCCGGGCCAGATCGGCCCCTGAGAGCCCCGGATAGGCCTTCAGCATCGTGAGCACGACGAATTGCGGCGAGGTGACGCCGAGCTGCGCCAGCGCACGCTCCATCGACAGGCGTGAAGCGGCATGTGCCTGGCGCAACAGATACGCGAGATAACCCTGTTCGCCGCGCTTGCCTTTGCCGGGCGGCGGGACGGCGGAGGCGGGCAGGGCGTCTGCGGCCGGTCCTGCCCCGATCGCCGCCTTGCGCGCCACCGCGTTCCCCGCCGGGCGCCGCTCGGCGCTGCCCGATTTCCCTCGTTTCTGCATCCCCGCCATGTTGCCTTCGCGAATGTCTGCGTCTTGCTCAATATCAGAGCTCTGATAATATGTCAGTACACTGATAACATGAGGCCAAGCCGATGTCACATGCCCGCAAGGAATACACCGACTTCGAGAAGCTCGCCCCCGATGTCTTCGCCGTCGTGCGTGACCTCGGCCAGTTCGCGGCGAAGGCCGGTCTCGACAAGCAGTTGCTGGAACTGGTCAAGCTGCGCGCCTCGCAGATCAATGGCTGCGCCTTCTGCGTGCAGTATCACATCCTGCAGGGCGAGAGCCTCGGCGTGCCCATCGACAAGCTCAATCTCGTCGTGGTGTGGCGCGAGGTGCCGCAGTTCTCGGCGCGCGAGCGCGCGGCGCTGGCCTGGACCGAGGCGCTGACGACCTTGCCGAACGGCGTCTGCGACGAGGTCTACGCCGAAGCCGCCGCCGAATTCTCCGAGAAGGAGCTGACCTACCTGACCTCGGCGATCGCTTCGATCAATGTCTGGAACCGGTTCGGCGCAGCCTATCGCTGGACGCCGCCACCGCGCCGGCAGCGGGTCGCAGCCGCGACATCGTGAGAAGAATTCAACAGCAATCGACAGGGGAGAACGACCGATGACCTCGATGGCGATGACAGAATCCTTTTCATTCGTGCGGCCGCCGCGGCCAGTCTTGCTTGCCGCGATCGCGGGATTGGCTTCGGCCTTCGTGATCGGCAAGGCGCTGCCGCCCCCGCTCGACGCGATTTCCTCGATGATCGCGCCGCTATGCGCCAGCGCGAATGCGGCGTCGCCGCTCGACAAGGTCGAGGTCATCACCTCGCATGCGTTGCCGAACGTACAGGGCAAGCGCGTCACCGTGGTGCGCGTGTTCTACGGTCCCGGCGGCTTCACGCCGCCGCATCGTCACTCCGGTTCGGTGACGGCCTACATCACCAAGGGCGAAATCCGCTCCCAGCTCGGCGGTGGGCCGGTCGAAACCTTCCATGTCGGCCAGTCCTTCTTCGAGCCGCCGGGCTCGACCCACATGGTGTCGGCCAATGCGAGCACCACGGAGCCAGCGGAGTTGATCGCGGTGTTCGTCGCGGACGAAGGCGCGCAGCTGACGACAATGCTCGAATAGTCGCACCCCACGCAATTTCCAGGGATCGCGAGATCTGTGGCGCGCTGGACCAGTTTGCTGTGAAGTCTGCAGCAAACTGGACCTTGCAACGGGTACTGCGCACGGCGATTGATGGCGTGGCGGCCACGGCCGGAATGCGATTTCGCCGTTCGCGCGGCGGCACCGAACAGGAGCAATCAATGGTCAATCTCAAGGGGCTTTCCGCGTTCCCGATCACGCCCTCGTCACGGGATGGGCAAGTCGATGCCGGCGCGCTTCGTGCCTTGCTGGAGCCCTTGCTCGCCGCGAAGGTGGATTCGATCGGGCTGCTCGGAAGCACCGGTTCATATCCGTATTTCAGCCGTGAAGAGCGGCGCCGCGCGATGCAGGCGGCTGCAGCGCTGGCGGATGGCAGAACGCCGATCCTGGTCGGCGTCGGCGCACTCCGCACCGACGATGCGGTGAAGCTGGCGCAAGATGCACGTGACGCCGGCGCTGCGGCCGGCCTGCTGGCGGCGGTTTCCTACACGCCCCTGACCGATGATGAAGTCTTCGAGCACTTTCAAACGGTGGCGCGTGAAAGCAGATTGCCGATCTGCATCTACGACAATCCGGGCACCACGCATTTTCGGTTTACGCCGGCCTTGATCGGCCGCTTGAGTCGAGTGGACGGGATTATTGCGGTGAAAAGTCCTGCGCTGGATGCGTCGACCTTGTCGGGCCATGTCGCGGAATTGCGGGCTGTCGTGCCGGGCGGTTTCTCGCTCGGTTACAGCGCCGACTGGAATTGCACCGAGGCGCTGCTGGCGGGCGGCGAGACCTGGTACAGCGTCCTCGCCGGAATCTTCCCCAAGGTCTGCCTCGACATCGTCCGCGCCGTGGCAAGTGGCGATGCCGCCAGGGCGCGGCAGCTCGATGCGCGGCTGCAACCGGTCTGGCAGTTGCTCAAGACATTCTCGAGCCTGCGCGTCGTCTACGCGATCGCCAATCTCAGGGGAATCTGCGCGGCCGAGCCGCCGCGTCCGATCCTGCCGTTGCCGCCGGACGCCCAGGCGAAGGTGGGCGAGGTGTTGGCCGCAATGGACATCGGTTGATCGCTCTGAGGTCGCCGAGCTTCCATCCGCGCATAAAATCGGCATAACAATCGCTGGGCGTGCGCGCTGACTGGGAGGCGTTCGATGCGATTGCCGGTGGCTCTATTGACGATTCTGATTCCCGCGGTGGCGTGGGCCGAGGAGCCTGCAACCGATGCGCCGGCACTGTGGGGCAATCCCACCGTCGACAACGGCGCCTGCTGCAGGACGCTTGGCGAGGTGCGCGGCAACATCGACCGGCTCGACCGCGAGATCGTGCGCCTGATGGCCGAGCGCGGCCGCTACGTCCATGAGGCCGCCCGCTTCAAGGCCAACCCCGCGCAGGTCGAGGCGCCCGAGCGCGCCGAGGCCGTCGTGAAGAAGGCGATGGCGCTCGCCGATGCAGACGGGCTGTCGCCCAAGGTTGCGGAAGCCGCTTACCGCGCCATGATACGCGCCTTCATCGATTACGAGCAGGGCGTCTTCGCGGACGCCGCGGCGCGGGGCGACGCGCCCTGGAAGAAGTAGTCGAATGCCGGTGGCGCCGCAGGCGCTAAAGCGGGATGAGTTTTGGTTGAATAGGCTTGGCGCGGTCTTGCTTCACCTCTCCCCGGCGGGGAGAGGTCGGATTGCGCAGCAATCCGGGTGAGGGCTCTTGCTCTCTCGGTAGACCGCAACCCCTCACCCGATTTGCTGCGCAAATCGACCTCTCCCAAGGGAGAGGTGAACTTTCGACGCCGTGCCAGCTCAACCTAATCTCATTATGCTTTAATTGCCGCCGCCTTCCTGGGTGTCGATGCGACGCACGACATCGTCGGACAATGCGTGCGCCACGGCCGCTGCGGGGCCGGGCTCCGGTCCGATCTCGCGGCCGCGGCCGTGGATCAGCCGCTCATAGGCCGACACCAGCGTGGTGTAGGGATTGACCCAGAGCCAGCCGTCGCGCGTGAACACCTGCACGTCGAAATGCAGGTGCCGTGACGTGCCGTTGGGATGGTCGAGATAGTTCGACACCACGCCGATCTTCTCGCCCTCGCTGAGGCGGCGTCCGTTGAGCAGGCCGTCGGCGTCCATCACGGACGGGTTCATGTGCATGTAGCGGAAGCGGACATGTTCGGTGCGGGTGTTGACCTGCAACGTCGCGGCCTGCTGCTGCGCCGAGCGGATCACGATGCTGTCGCGCACCGCGACCACCACCTGCTGCCTGGGGTCGCAACCGTCCTTGCCGTCGCCCGGACACGCGCCGGGCCTGATATCCTGGCCCTGATGGCCGAAGCCGCTGGCGCATTGGCCGACCTCGAAACTGCGCGCCTCGCAGAAATTGTCCTGCCAGGGATATTCGTCGACCCGCCCGCGCTTCGGAAACGACTGCGAATGGGCGAAGGCCGGCGCCTTCTCCAGCGGAAAGCGGATCTGCGAATAGACCGTGAAGTCCGGATGGCCGCCCTGCTGCCGGCGTCCGCCGCTGCCCGCGATGATGTCGCCGCTCGGGCGGTAGGTGAAGTCGGCCGATTGCACGATCGGCCGCTCGGCGGAGTCGGCAGCCGTATCGTTGCGCGGCCGCGACGGCTGCCCGCCGGCGATGCGCAACGCCTTCAAAAATCGTTCGGCCACCGGGTAGGTCTCGCGGCACGCCAGCCGCTTCGATCTCGGCGCGCTGTCGAGGCACTGGATCGAGACGACATAGGGGATCCCGAAACGCGTGAAGGCGTAGCGGACATAGCCTTCGCGGATGAAGCGGCGCAGGTCCGGAAACTGCGTGACCAGAGCCTTGACCGGTTCGCCCTTGCCGCCGAGCCGGTCGGCGAGGTCGTAGACCAGGATCGAGCCCGAGATCTGCACCTCGACCGGCTTAGCAAACGTCCGCAACGGCATGCCGTCGCCCGCGCCGGGATCGAGCGAGAACACGGCGTCATAGCCGGACGCGCCGGCATGGAAGACGTCGGCCGCGCGGAAATCGGCCTGGTAGCGCGCGACCGGCAGGCCGTCTGGCGCGCTGCCTTGCCGGGCTTCGAGATAGCTTGCGGGATCGAATGGCAGCAGCACCGGGATCGGGCTCTGCGCAATGCCGGGGAATAGCGGCGAGGTCAGAGCGTTCAGCTGCACCAGCGCGGGCATGGTGCGAGGATCGGAGGCCGGGACGCGGCGCTGTGCCGCGAAGCTGAAGCTGGAGACGATGGCCGGACGGGTGGCGATCTCCTGCCGGAGCTGATCCAGCACCGAGCGCCATTCGACCCGCATGGCCGAGATCGAAGGCGTCCGGAATTCGTCGGCATGAGCGCCGGGAGGAGGCGAGACCAGGGCTGCCAGCCAGCAAGTAATGAAGCTGACCACCTTCCTGTTCACTGCACCCCCCGGTTCGAGTCTCCAGAGAGACTAGCGCCTAATCCTTGCGCCTAATCCTTGGCGCGTTCAACGTAGGAACCGTCCTCGGTCATGACAACGATGCGGGTGCCGGTGGAAACATGCGGCGGCACGCCGGTGCGGATGCCGTTCGACAGCACGGCGGGCTTGTACGACGACGAGGCGGTCTGGCCCTTGGTCACGGGCTCGGTCTCCACCACTTCCAGCGTCACGCGCTGCGGCAGCTGGATCGCGACCGGATTGCCGTCGTGCATCGACAGCTTGACGGTCATGTTCTCCTGCAGATACGGCGCCGACGAGCCGACGATCTCCTTGGAGACCTGGACCTGGTCGTAATTGTCGTTGTTCATGAAGTGGAAGCCGTCGGCGTCTTCATAGAGGTAGTTGTAATTGTGGTCCTCGACGGTGGCCTTCTCGACCTGGTCGGTGGTCTTGTAGCGCTCCGACACCTTCACGCCGTCGCCAATGCGGCGCATTTCGATCTGGCTGACGGGGGTGCCCTTGCCGGGATGAATGTTTTCGGCGGAGAGGACCACATAGAGCTTGCCATCCTGCTCGATGATGTTGCCCTTGCGGATGGAACTGGCGATGACTTTCAAAGGTGTTTTCCTGAATTTGAGAACGTGAGGGTGCCAACCGGTTCGGCAGCGCCTCGGCCGTGGCGACGATTTCGGGCTGCAACATACTGATTTGTCCCTGAGATGCCAGTCTTTTGCGGCCGAATTCGGCAGGTTGCCAACCGTTCCGGCCACGCGGGATCGGCTCCGCTTTCGGGCCGGATCGGGCCATCCGCTTCGGTCCGGCCGCGGTGGCGCATGGACAAGGCCGGCATCTTTCGACAAGAAGGGATCAGCTTTGCCGCGTTCCCGGTGACCAAGGCCATACCGACCATGAATCTGCTTCGAATCAACTGGTTATGTCCGACTCCTGAGCCGGGGTGGGGGCTTGTTGATGTCGATTCCATGCGGACCCGCTGGCGATGACGGGTCAGGACCAGCCCTCGCCCTGGTGGACGCCGCGGCGCTACGCCGACCGCAGGCCGTTCCTGCAGGCGCGGACCGCGATCACGCGGGCGCTCCGGGCGTGGTTCGAGGAGCAGGGCTTTGCCGAGGTCGAGACTGCGATCCTGCAGATATCGCCGGGCAACGAGACGCATCTGCACGCGCCGCGGACCGAGCTCAGACAGGCCGATGGCTCTGCCGCGACGCGCTATCTGCGCACCTCGCCGGAATTCGCATGCAAGAAGCTGCTCGCGGCCGGCGAGCCGAAGATCTACGAGTTCGCGCGGGTGTTCCGCGATCGCGAGCGCGGCGACCTGCATCTGCCCGAATTCACCATGCTGGAATGGTATCGGGCCGCCGCCGGCTATGACGCCATCATGGCCGATACCATCGTGGTGATCGCCCATGCCGCGCAGGCGACCGGGATCGGGCGGTTTTCGTTCCGCGGCAAGACGGCCGATCCGTTTGCCGAGCCGGAGCTGCTGACGGTCGCGGCAGCTTTCGAGCGCTTGGCCGGCATTGACCTTTTGGCGACGATCGCGGGCGGCGAGGGCGACCGCACAGCGCTGGCGGCGGCCGCGGGCGCGCGGGTGCGGATCGCCGATGACGACACCTGGTCGGACATCTTCAGCAAGGTGCTGGTCGAGCATGTCGAGCCCAATCTGGGACAGGACCGTCTGACGGTGCTGTTCGAATACCCGTCGCCGGAGGCGGCGCTGGCGCGCACCAAGGCGGGCGACCCGCGCGTCGCCGAGCGCTTCGAGGTTTATGCCTGCGGGGTCGAACTCGCCAACGGCTTTGGCGAGTTGACCGATGCGGCCGAGCAGCGCCATCGTTTCACCGCAGCGATGGACGAGAAGGCCCGCCGTTACGGCGAGCGCTATCCGCTCGACGACGATTTCCTTGCCGCGGTCGGCCGGATGCCGGAGGCGAGCGGTGTCGCACTCGGCTTCGACCGGCTGGTGATGCTGGCGAGCGGCGCGCCGCGAATTGATCAGGTGGTCTGGACGCCGCCTGCGGGAGAGCCATGAACAGGATCGATCCGAAACTGGCGGCGACGCTGCGCCAGCCGCGCGAGCTGATCGATGCCGGCCTCGCGCCGGTCGACGCCGTTGCCGAGCTCGAACAGGTGGCGGCGCGCTATGCGGTCGCGGTGACGCCGGAGCTCGTCGCGTTGATCGACCCGGCCGATCCAGCCGACCCGATCGCGCGGCAGTTCATCCCGAGCGCCGACGAGCTCGTCGAGCAGCCCGGCGAGAACGCCGATCCGATCGGCGACGACGCTCGTTCGCCGGTCGGTGGGATCGTGCATCGCTATCCGGACCGGGTCCTGTTCAAGCTCGTCCATGTCTGCGCAGTCTATTGCCGGTTCTGTTTCCGCCGCGAAATGGTCGGGCCGGGAAAGGCCTCGGCATTGTCGGACGATGCCTACCGCGCGGGGCTCGACTACATCCGCAGCCATCCGGAGATCTGGGAGGTCATCCTGACCGGCGGCGATCCGTTGATGCTGTCGCCGCGCCGGCTCGCCGAGATCATGGCCGATCTCGCCGCCATCGATCATGTGAAGATCATCCGCATCCACAGCCGCGTTCCGATCGCCGATCCCGAACGTATCAATCCCGAGATGATCGCGGCGCTGCGGGTGGAAGGGGCAACCACCTGGATTGCGATCCACGCCAATCATCCGCGCGAATTCGGTGCCAATGCCCGCGCGGCCTGCGCACGCCTCGCCGACGCCGGCATTCCATTGGTGAGCCAGTCGGTCCTGCTGCGCGGCGTCAACGACGATGCGGCGACGCTCACGGCGCTGATGCGCGCTTTCGTCGAGTGCCGGATCAAGCCCTATTATCTGCACCATGGCGACCTTGCGCCCGGCACCGCGCATTTGCGCACCACGATCGAAGCCGGGCAGGAGCTGATGCGGGCCCTGCGCGGGCGCGTCTCCGGACTTTGTCAGCCGGATTACGTGCTCGACATTCCCGGCGGTCACGGCAAGGCGCCGATCGGCCCGACCTATTTGTCGCAGCCGGTTTCCCGCGAACGTGAAGATGGCGCGGAACGGCGGTACCGTATCGTCGATTATTGCGGTGACGTTCATTCCTACCCGCCGCAATCCTGAGGCGGCAATGGGCGGGGCCGCGGCATCGAAAATGCTGTGATGTTCGGCTTCTTTGCGGTGCTGGTCGCCGCAGGAATCTGGCTCCTTGGCACCATGGCCGATATACCGAAGGGACAGGATTGCGCAGCGCAAGGGCGGCGCAACTGTGCTACCGTCGAGGTGCCGGAACGGGCGCGATAGGGTTGAGAAGCGGAGACGCGAGATGCGGAAGACAGTTTTGTTGATGGCTCTGATGACGGTTGGCCTCGGAACGCCCCAACTGGGAACGTCGCTGGCCTGGGCGCAGCAGCAGGGCGGATCGTCCTCCATGCAGAAAAATTCGGGGGTGCCGGACGCGCCGGTCGGACATCGTCAGCCGCGCCGCGGCGACGTTGGCAACGAGAAGAACATCAGCGATCCGAACAGCCAGGCCAACAAGGAAGACGCGGCGCTCGACAAGAAGATCAAGAGCATCTGCCGCGGCTGCTAAACCACGGAAGAGACCGGCGGAGCGCGGTATCCGCCCCGCCGGCAACGCTCAATCCGTCCGGCCGCGTCAGGCCGAACGCTCTTGCAAGCCGTCACGCCGCACGCCGCGCCGTGCGTCGACGGCATCGGCCAGCTGCTTCAAGACGTCAGCCGTCGTCGCGAGGTCGATGCAGCCGTCGGTGATGCTCTGGCCGTAGGTCAGTGGCTTGCCCGGCACGACGTCCTGGCGTCCCGCGACAAGGTTGCTCTCGATCATCACGCCGATGATGCGCTGTTCGCCTGCCGCGACCTGCTTTGCGATGTCGGCGGCAACCAGCGGCTGGTTCTCCGGCTTCTTGCTGCTGTTGGCGTGGCTGGTGTCGATCATCAGCCGCGCCGCGACCCCGGCGCGGCCGAGCTCGGTTGCGGCGGCATCGACGCTCGCGGCATCATAGTTCGGCACCCGGCCGCCGCGCAGGATGACGTGGCAGTCCTCGTTGCCGCTGGTGGCGGCGATCGCCGAGCGGCCGCCCTTGGTGACCGCCATGAAGTGGTGCGGGTGCGACGCCGACTTCACCGCATCCGCCGCGATCCGCACGCCACCGTCGGTGCTGTTCTTGAAGCCGACCGGGCACGACAGGCCGGACGCCAGCTCGCGATGGATCTGGCTCTCGGTGGTGCGGGCGCCGATCGCGGCCCAGGAGACCAGATCGGCGATGTATTGCGGCGTTGTCATGTCGAGGAATTCGGTGCCGGCCGGCAGGCCGAGATTGTTCACCGCCGACAGCACGTTGCGGGCGAGCCGCAGGCCCTTGTTGATGTCGAAGCTGTTGTCGAGGTCGGGATCGTTGATCAGCCCCTTCCAGCCGACGGTGGTGCGCGGCTTCTCGAAATAGACCCGCATCACGATCTCGAGGCGGTCGGCGAGCTGTTCGCGCAGGCCGGCGAGGCGCTCGGCATAATCGACGGCCGCCGCGGGATCGTGGATGGAGCAGGGGCCGACGACGACCAGCAGGCGGTCATCGCTGCCGTTGAGGATCGCGTGGATGGCATTGCGGGCGCCCATCACGACGCGTGTCGCCGTCAGGGTGCGCGGGACCTCCCGCATCACCTCTTCAGGCGTACTCAGTTCTTTCAATTCCTTGATGCGAAGATCGTCTGTCGTACTCAACACGGCTGGCTCCTTTGGAGTTTTGGGACCTGCCGGCAACAAAAAAGCCGCCAGGTCTGGCGGCTTGTTTTGGACGTCTGCTGCAATTCTTCAGATTGAGCGCGATCCTCCTGCCGCCAGCGAGCTGTCGTAGCTAAAGTACCAAAAATAGCTGGTGGCGACGGTGATCATGGGCGGCTCTATAGCGCAGGGATTTGGGGCTGTCACTACCCCAAATCAAGACCCCCGGCAGTTCGCCGTCAGGTGTTGCGCGCCGCCAACGCCATGCCGATCAGGGTCGCCCCGCCGAACATCAGGTTGAGACCGACGAGGAGGCCGATGGCCCATCCCGCCGACTCCGGCAGCCCCGCGATGATGAAGAAGGCGACCAGAATATCCATCAGGCCCGCGATCAAAAGCCACGACCAGCGTCCCGACAGTTCGCGGCGATGCTCCAGCGCGTACATGATGGTGGCGATGCCCTCGGCGACGAAATAGGCGCCAGTGACGATGGTCAGCGTCAGCACGCCCTGCATCGGGCGCGCCAGCAGCACCATGCCGGCCAGCACGGCGAGCGTGGCCGAGATCAGCGACCACCAGAAGCCCGGCATGCTGCGCGCCCAGAACGTCACGATCAGCCCGCCGATTCCGGAGATCAGGAACATCCAGCCGAGGAAGATGGTGACGGCGAGGCTCGCGAATGTGGGCACGATCAGCGCTGCGATGCCGAGGATCACGAGCAGGATGCCTTCGAACAGGAAAGCTTTCCAGTGCGCCTTGACGGCGGCCTTCATCTCGGATCGCAGCTTGTCGAGGTCGTTGGACAGGGTCATCGCGGCTCTCCCAATCTGCGAACGTAGGTATCCTAACCCTGGCCCGGCGCGGACGGAAAGCCTTCCGAGGCGGTCCGCATCCGGTTGCGGCCGAAGAAGTAGACGGCGGTGGTCGCGACCAACAGCGCCAGTCCGATCAGGATCGAGGTGAAGCCGATCGGGATCAGGATGAAGGACGCATTGCGCTCGGGATTGACGTACCAATGATGCAGCGAGGTGAGCAGGAAGGCGACCCCGGCAAAGCCGGTGCCGCCGCCGATCAGCAGCAGCGCCCACATCCGTCGCAACTGGCTCAGCCGCTCGCGCGCGACATCTGTGCGCGGGGCATGATGCCTGCCGAGGCGGCGCACCAGGCGGACCGCAAAGCCGATCGAGGAGAAGCCGATCAGCACGCTGGCCGTGCCGAGCAGCAGGTGTGTGGTCGAGCTGAGGTCGGGGATCCGCTGCAGCGCGAGCAGCGGGAAGTCGAACGCCGCATGCAGCAGGACCGGTGCGACCAGCACCAGCGCCCAATTGGTGATGCGCGCCCAGTCGCGGTGACCGCGGTAGGCGCCGAGCGCGCCGCCGGAGCGCGCGATCGCAAGGTAGGCGCCGGCGATGATGCCGAGTGCGCCGTGGAACGGTACGGTGAGCACGCTGCGCAACGCCGCGAGCGCGCGCCACATGTCCTTGTGCTGGACCAGATAGGCGAGGTTTTCATAGGCGGCGAAGCCGAGGCCGGCAGCCGCGCCGTACACCACGGTATCCATCGGGTCGGCAAAGGCGCGGCGCCGCGTCGAGATGGCGACGATGACGAAAACCTTGACGATCTCCTCCGGCGCCGCGACGCCGAACAGGGCGCGCACCGCCTGCGTCGCCCAGGGATTGTCGGGAATAGCGAGCAGCGCATTGAAGGGAATGCGTGCCAGGCCGAGCAGCGAGATGCTGGCCGCGCCGAGCACGAAGGCGAGCCATACCTGCACCGGCGGTCCGGGGCGCTCGTCAGCGGCGATCACCAGCCACAGCACCAGCAGTGCTGGTGCGATGGCGGCGGCGCCGATCACAGTCGGAAGCGACTCAAGCAACAACATGAGCCGAACGGGCCCCTTCAATGGCACCACAGCGGTGCGCTCCGAAGAAATGGCAGCAAGTTCAGCGGATTGCAAATGGACGATTGGAGGAATCGGTTCGGCTGGCGCCGTTCTCGTGTCCAATATGTCACGGTGCCTGCGAAAGCGCGGCCGAAACGCGTCGATCAGATCAAGAAAGAGCGGTCGCCGGAAGGTGCCTGACGGCGGAAGGGGACCGGGCACCGCGCCACGACTGCAGCACCGATCCGCCGATTGCGGCGAATTTGCACGGCAGGTGGCGTCGGCCTCTGCCGGGCAAAACGAAGTGCTACGCTGTCGCGGCGCGCTCAGGGCGCTTCGCAAGGCCTTCGCAAGTTTCGGGCACTGCGTGCCCTTCGTTGAGTTATAGTACAGCGGGGAGTGACTGATCCGGTAAAAGCCAGAGATGCCTTCGATTGATTCTGCTGTGATCGTTCTTGCCGCGAGCGCTCTGTTTGCGGCCTTTGTAAACGGTGCGCTGGGTTACGGGTTCTCGTCGCTGACGGTGCCGGTCGCACTCGTCTTCTACACCAATCGCGTCCTCAATCCCGCGATTGTCATCGTCGAAGTCGTCGTCAATCTATGCGTCCTTTGCATCAACCTGAAAGGCGTTCCGGCGGTGTGGCGGCGCATCCTGCCGATCCTCATCGGCATGCTGCCCGGCATCGCAGTCGGCGCCTTTGCGCTGACGTCGCTGCAGCCCAGCTGGATCAAATTCGCCACCTATTCGATCATTCTGCCGCTGATCCTGCTGCAGGCCGCCGGCTGGCGGAGGCCGATCCAGTCGAAATGGCTGGTCGGCTTGCCTTTTGGAACGATGCTGGGCGTCCTGTACTCGGTCACGACCATTTCCGGGCCGCCGCTGGCGATCCTCTTCAACAACCAGGGCCTCGTCAAAGATGAATTTCGGGCCGGCCTCGCGCTGGTCCGGGTGACGGAGTCCGGCCTGACCGCGATCGCGTACTACAACCTCGGTCTGTTCATCGAAGAGAGCCGGAGCATCTTGTTCGTGCTCGTTCCTTGCGTCGTCGTCGGCATACCGCTCGGCGCCTTTCTGATCCGGCGGCTGGATGCCGAAACGTTTCGCCGGATCTGCATGAGTTTTGATGCGTGGGTCGTGGGGTTTGGCCTGTCACGCGTGTTGATCGAAGTGAAGCTGATGGAAAGCCCGTGGGCCTACGGCGTCATGGTCGCCACGATCCTGATCGACGTCTGCTTGCTGTACGTCTTCTTCACGGCGAGGCGAGGGACGGTACAAAGTTCGCACGCGCTGGCCTCGCTGAGATCCGGCAACCGGGGCGGTTCGACCTGATCGCGGCGTCGCGATGAAGCGGCTAGCCGGCCAGCAGCCGCCGGCAGGTGTCGACGAACACCTCGGCGCCGGTGACGATGTCGGCGTCGTCGGTGTTCTCGCTCCAGTGATGGCTGATGCCACCGATCGACGGCACGAACAGCATCGCCGCCGGCATGAGGGTGGCGAGGACCTGGGCATCATGGCCAGCGCCGCTCGGCATGCGGATGGATTTGCCGCCGGCGCAGGCCGCGCTCGCGGCCTCGATCGCGTCCTGGAAAGCGGGTGTCATCATCGCGGGCACCCCGGTGCGGATGCGCTCGACCTTGACGCTGCAACGGCCCTGCGCCGTCGCCTCGTCGGCCATCCGGTGCAACTGCGCCTCGAGACGCGCGATCACCTCCGGATTGTCGTCGCGGATCTGGAACAGCATCTCGGCGCCGCCCGGGATGATGCTCGGTGCGCCGGGGTCGAGCGTGATGCGTCCGGTGGTCCACACCGTGCGCGGTCCGCACAGGGCAGGGAAGCTGTCGTCGATCGCGACGCAGAACCGCGCCAGTGCCAGGCCCGCATCCTTGCGAACGGCCATCCGTGTGGTGCCGGCATGGTTCTGCTCGCCGATGAAGCTGATGCGATATTGCCAGATGCCTACGATCGAGGTGACGACGCCGATCTTGAGCCGGCTCGCTTCCAGCGTGTCGCCTTGCTCGATATGTGCCTCGAGATAGCCGATATGGCGGCCGGCTTCGGCGGTGAGGCGCGGGCGCCCGGCAAAGCCGGCGTCGCGCAGCGCCTCACGCATGGTGCGGCCGCTGGAGCGATCGCGCGCTGCATCGATATCGGCTTCGGTCACGGCGCCTGCGTAGGAGCGGCTGCCGAGGAAACTGCCGAAATGACCTTCCTCGTCGCACCATGCGGCGACTTCGACCGCGCCGTTGATGCCGGGATCGCCGTTGATGACGCGCGCGGCTTCCAGCGCATAGACCACGCCGAGCGGCCCATCGAGCCAGCCTGCATGGTTCTGGCTTTCGAGATGCGAGCCCGCTAGCAGCTTCGGCCCCGCTTTCGCACTGCTGCCGAGCACGTTGCCGATGCCATCGATCGTGGCGACAAGATCAGCATCGGGCAGGCGGGACGCGAGCCAGCCGAGCGAGCGCAGATGCGGCTCCGAGAATGTCGGCTTGTGCACGCCGGTCTTGTAGGCACCGATCGCGCGCAGCGCATTGAGATCGGCGAGCACGCGCTTGCCGTCGAAGCGACCGTTGATGCCTGGCATGGATGGACTCCGGATTTGCGTCTTTTGATTTGCGTCTGGATTTTGCGGCTTGGCGCCGCAATCCCGTCTTGATGCCGTCGTGGTTGAATGCGACGGAACAATCAGGGTGAACGATTTCTTAGCGGTTCTGCTCTTAGGTCGCGGTACTGGTGTCGCGGTACGAATAGCGTGTGAGTGTGATCATGTCTGCATTCCGGAACTGGGCTCGCAAGGCCGCTGTGCTGTTTCTTCCGATCGCGCTCGGCGCCTGCGCGCAATATTCGCAGCAATACAGCATGACCACCCCGCCGTCCGGAACCGGGCCATTGGCCTGGGACGGCGCCGGACAGGATCCCAACGCCCCGCAGCCGCGCCGCCATGCGCGCAATGTGTCACCGGCGGCGGAGACGCAATTGTCGGATGCAGATGCCGACGACCGGCTGGCGCGCAAGCTCGTGATCTGCAGCACCTGCATCAAGCAGGCGCCGGCGGTGGCGGCGGCGCAGCAGACCAATCGTCAGGACGTCGCCAGCAATCACTAGCCGCCGGCGCGGTGTGTGTTGCCGCCGGCCTGAGGCCTTAGTTAGGCCACGATGTCGGCCGATGCGCACCCCCATGTCGTTCCGAAGATTCATTGTTCCCGCCGTCGTCGTCGCGCTAGCCACCGTCATCCTGATTCATGTGGGCGGTTCGCGGGCCCACGCGCATGTGCCGTCGCATTGCGGCTTCTGGACCTCGATCGAGGCCGGATTGTCTTGCAGATGACCTCCTAGAGGTGATCCGGCGGCAATCCGGGAAAAGCGTTCTGGACGCTTGCCCGGCCGGCCAATCGCCACTATACGTTCGCCCGTCGCGGCCGTTCGCCGGTAGCGGCCAGTCCGGCCTATCTCACGTTTAACGTATTGATTTGCCGGGAGTTTTGCTCCCTTCGTCTATCGGTTAGGACGCCACCCTTTCACGGTGGAGAGAGCGGTTCGATTCCGCTAGGGAGCGCCAGCTTGATGTAAGCTGTTGTTATTCCTGCAACCCCTTGCTAGGCAACGATTTCTTGGCCGCCTCTGGCACAGCGAGGTGGTACAGAATGGTAGTTCTACGCATGTCCCGACCGTGGAAGCATCCAGACAGCGATGTCTACTACTTCCGCAAGGCCGTTCCCGACGATTTGCGCGAGGAAATCGGCTGGGAAGTGAAGCGCTCCCTCAAGACCAAGGACCCGGCTGAGGCGCGCCGCAGGCACACCGAGGAAGCAGACCGCGTTCAGCAAGAGTGGGCCGAGCTGCGCCGGCGCAAGGCCGCCCCTCTGCTCGACAGTCTCGACCCCGCCACCATCAAGCGCGCTGGCGACGCCTGGGTATCTTCCGCGAGGGCTTAAGGCTCAACGCGAGCAGCTTCAGCTTGCCGCCGAAAACCGCAAGCGCCACGACGCTCCATCGATCTCGCCATACATTGCTCCCGCAGTCCTGGATCCGTTCGCTGACGACATCGACCCCGACGAGCTTGAAGATCAAGCGCTCGCAGAAGGCAGGACAGCCGGCGAGCTTGAAGGACACGCAGCGCGCCGGTATAGAGCACGCGAAGGCCACCAACGAGAAAGCCTAGAGGGGACGGAAGCCGACCTTTGATCGCGCTCAGTTCACCGCAGTGATGGATATGGCCGCGCAGGGCATCAACGTTGCCGAGATTGGCAGGGCTAGCGGGCTGCAGCGGATGGCTGTGTCCCGGATCAAGACCGACCCCGCAAGCGCGGAGCGCATGTTGCAGACTTGGGGCGAGTGAGGGCCGCCGCGTAAATCTAAGCCCGTGAGAGTGCCCCTGTCTAAGTTTTTTCGGCACCTCTAGCTGCACGCTGGGTGCACGTTCGGTTGCGCGCTAGTCTGCCGGCTGTTGAAGGGGAAAGGGCGAGTGATGGTGGTTCGGTACACTGATGAGAGGCAGGACAAACTAAGCGACTTTTTGGGGGAAACATACGATCAAGCCCTCGCCCAGGCGGAGCGACCCGAGTCCACCGAACAAACAACGGCGGTGGTGCGTATGATGCACGGGCAGGGCGTCGCGCTAGAGCACGTCATCAGCAGACTCCGCGACGTGGCTGACATGATCGATGAGACACAAGCGAAGGCCGCGCGGCAGACTGCGCAAGAGATCAGACGGCTTGGCACTATCGTGGCAATGAGCAGTTTCCTCATCATTTTGGTGTTGGTGTCCCAACGCTGGCACTAAGTGCACGTTCAAGTGCGGCCCGAGCTGCAATGCCAAATTGGAGGCGCAAGGGGAATGCTCGACTAGCTCAAAGCGTGCTCTACAACCCACGTATCTAGGTCGGACGCTTGGCAGGCCATCGCGGTGTAGACTGCAATCTGCGCAGGCGAAGTGACGATACGGCACTTTTTCGCGAAGGCAATGGAAGCCGTGAAAAGCTCGACGCTGTCGTCGTAAGCTCCTCGTGGGAAGCCAGAGTTTAATTTGTCCGCGATGCGGGCGGCGCCAACATAGTATGCTCGTTTCATTATTATCCGAGTGGAAACAAAGGACTTCAACGCTTCCGCTTCATAGGGATAAAGCTCCTCAAACTCCTTCCAAGCACACGCCGGCACCCCAATGAGACCGCTTTGGAGATGGCTGAGAAGGACGGTCTTCAGGTTGCCCGACGCAGCAGCAATACCGTGCAGTCCATCGGTATCGGCGATGCACAAGTATTCCGCATCGCCTTCACTCATCATCAAGCTCCAGCGTGTGGAGCTGGTCAGGCGTGAGAGACTTAACGTAGTCGAAGTACTGCCTCTGATACTTCGGCTTTAAACCCGTTGAGCGATAAAGGTTTACCTCGCTAATGAGGCCTTGGCGAAGCAACGAGTCGAATGCGCGAGCGAAAGAGAAGCCGTACTTCGACAGCTTGATTTTTTCTTGTGGGGGCGGTTCGCCTCCCGGTGGTCCGCCGCGCTTCTCGAAGTAATCCGGGTTGCGGCCATGCACCAGCGCCTTCCATCGGTCGTAGCTACCGGCTGTGTAAATGCCGAGCTGCTCTAGTCTGAAGACGGTAGCCTCTTGGCTTATCTTCAATCGACGGGAGGCCCATTTGACGTCTTCGTCGTCAGGCTGAGTTGTGGTCGGCCCCTTCAGGAGTGCCTGAACATACAATTTGGGTACGAGGAAGCTTCCTGCGAAGCGATTGCATATCCGCTCGACTGAGTTCCTTGTGATGAACGGGTCGGAGATGCCGGTCGACCGCATGAGGACATGCGCAAGTTCGTGGATGAGAGTGAAAAGACGTCGCCCCTTCGTCTGCTTTCGGGTGTTGACCACGATCACTGGATGGCGAGGGTGCGAGAGACAAAAACCGCTACCATCCTGTTCAGGAAAGCTGTCGTGGAGGACAAAAATCCCGGCGTCTTCAATCTTCTTTCTGCAGACAAGATAGAACGCGTTTGCGTCCTTTGCGTCGAGCTGATCTTGAAGCGAAATGCTCAGTAGCTCGCGCGCCGCCAGAGCGAACGCGTCGACCTCGGCGTTGCCCTTTGCTGAGAACTGAGGCAGGTCAAGTTTCACCCAGAACTGTTCGAGAGCGCGCTGGACACCTTCAGCAAATTGAATGGATTGGACCGTTTCTTTCATCTTGGCCGCTGGCTTCGCGGTCGAGGAGCGAAAGTCAGGCAATACATCATGGAGCGCGGGTGCTTTCTCCATGAAGAAAGAGTAGGGCGGTACCCCAAGCTCCTTTGCAATGCGATTGAGGATGCCTTGTCCCGGCTCAGGTTCTCGGTCAAGCTCGCGAGAAAGTTCAGCGGGTGCAATTTGAAGGCGATCAGAGAGTTGCTCGGTACTAAGAAACCGAGTGCTCAAAATCTTTGAAAGAATATTTGGATTGTAAGCCACGAAAAGTCCTTGGGGAGTCGGACTTATGAAGTATGGGGATTTTTCTAGCGTCGTGCAACTAGGGGTAGGCCTCCATGTAGGGACTGTCGTTCTCCAGCTTTACGGGGACATCGGCCTTCAGCCTCTAAACCGCGCCTTGGCTAGACTGCGAAGCCTGTTCCTGGCTCCAGAGCACGAGCGTCCCCCAAAAGAGTTTGAGGATGAGCTTTTGGGTATTGAGGGCAGGTACGAAATCTTCAGAATTCGCCTGTCGAGGGAGTTCGAGAAGTACGTTCTAGGAAACTCGCTTGTTGCAGCTGCGCTGGCGATCATACTGACCGTCATTGCGTTCAAGGCCGATGACCCAATAACCGAGGGTTGGGAGATGGTCCCCATGTTGCTCGTTGGACTTTCGCTCCTGCCTGCACCGGTCAGCCTCGGGGTGCTTTGGTTCGACGCGGATCGCCAAGTAAAGCCGCTCCGACAAGAGGCGGATGCATTGGAAAGAAGGGCGCAGGGCGAGTTCCCAAAAGCGTAGTAAGCCACCGCATTCAGCCGCGCACCTCTGTCCACTTCAGGAACACGTTAAGGGCGCCCCTTGCCGAGGGTACAGTGAATTGGGTGACCAAGAAATTCTACTGTGAAATCAAGGGTAGGTAGCGTTCCTCACGCCCTCCGCTAGGGAGCGCCAGCCTCGTTGCATCTCAACGTGACGCTGTGCGTGTCCGGCGCCGATTGACCTTTCGCCCCCGATTGACGATTGCCGATGCTGCGACCGCGGTGAAGCAACGCAATCTGGTCATTTATGGCGGATGGTTCCGGCCATCTCACCGCCTCCACAGGCAAGCGGCGGGGCGGTGCTCGTCATGTCTCCCATCGGAGTCTAAGCCGCTGCCGTTCTCGACGAAGTACCAGGGGCTTGGTTCATCGCTCCCGGAGGTCGGGATTCGACCTCCTCAAAGGGTACCAATTCCCGATCCTTCAGGCTGCCAGCCGGCCGTGGCCGAGAGGGCGCGAGCATGGGCGAGCAAGGCTCTCGCCGTCGCGCCCTTCAGATCGTCGTCGAGGATACCGATCGGTCCCATCATCGTGATCGCCGCGATCATAAATCCGGTCTGATCGAAGATCGGTGCCGACAAAGATGTGAAGTTCGGCAGCAGCGCGTCGCGGCACCGGCTGATGCCGTCGTGCCGGATCGTTGCGACCATGTCTTCCACTTCGGCCTTGGTTGCCGGCGCGTCGTCGATCCTGGCGTGCCGTGAGCGCTCTTCCTTGAGCTCCTGGTCGAGCATCTGCTCCGTGATGGAGCGCGGCAGATGCGCGAGGAAGTTGCGGCCGAGCGCCGAGCGCAGCAGGCTGAGCACACTGCCGACGCGCAGTTCGATGATCGGCCGGCTGGCGCCGCCTTCGACGCGATAGATGATGGTGGGTCCGCGGTTGCCCCAGACGCCGAGAAAGACCGTGTGGCCGATGGTCGTCGCCAGTTCGGTCATCGCGGGGCGGGCGGCGGTGAAGACATCGAATTGCTCGATCGCGGCCATGCCGAGCTTCAGCGCGTAGGGTCCGAGCGCATAGCAGCCGGTGTCGGTTTCCTGCCGGACGATGCCTACGGCTTGAAAGCTTACGAGATAGTAGTGGGCATTGGCCGCCGACATTCCGGTGTTGGCGGCGATCATCTTGAGCGGAACCGGACGCAGCTCGGTGCGCAGATAATCAAGGATCCGGAAGCCGATTTCGATCGACTGGATGCCGCGCCGCCCGGTGCGTTCCGCCTTGGCCGCTCCTTCAGATTGGGACCTTGCTGCCGCAGGCAGCGGCTCAGGCTGCGGGGCTCCGCGCGTCCTTTTCACTGAAAGTCCTTGTGAATCATAGTGTTAATGGATTCGCTCCTGAGCCGCATTATTGGGCGCGTCCCGCCGGACATTCAAGCTTGCCATATTTGATAATATCATATCTATCTGACTAAATAAGAAATGTCGCTTCGAGGCTGCTGTCAGAGCGGGGGCTCGCGGGCCGTAAAACAGGGGAATGGCGATGGATGCAGTAACGGCGACGGCAGCAGTCGATCACGATCTGACGCGCAGCGAGGAGCGGCAGGTCGTCCTGGCCTCGACGCTGGGCACGGTGTTCGAGTGGTACGACTTCTTCATCTACGGCTCGCTGGCCGTGTTCATGAGCTCGGTGCTGTTCCCGCCGGACAATCCGACGGCTGCCGTGCTTGCGTCGCTCGGCGCGCTTGCCGCCGGATTCGTCATCCGCCCGATCGGCGCGGTGGTGTTCGGACGCATCGGCGACCTGGTGGGCCGCAAATATACGTTCCTCATCACCATCGTGATGATGGGCGGCAGCACGGCGCTGATCGGCTTCCTGCCGACCTATGCGACGGTGGGGCACGCGGCATGGATTGCGCTGGTGGTGCTGCGCCTGATCCAGGGTCTTGCGGTCGGCGGAGAGTATGGCGGGGCTGTCGTCTATGTCGCCGAGCATTCGCGTCCCAACCGGCGCGGGCTTCTGACCGGCTGGATTCAAATCACCTCGTCGATTGGTCTGGCGCTCTCGATCGCCGTCATCATCGGCACTCAGAGCCTCATGAGCGACGCCGACTTCAAGGCCTGGGGCTGGCGTGTTCCGTTTATCATCTCGATCGTGATGCTGGCGTTCTCGATCTATGTCCGCGCCAGGCTGCACGAGTCGCCGGTGTTCGCTCGTCTCAAGGCCGAGCGGCGCCTGTCCAAGAACCCGATCCGCGACACGTTCGGCCGCTGGTCGAGCCTGCGTCTCGTACTGATCGCGTTGTTCGGTGCAACCGCCGGCATGGGCTCGACCTACTTCACGGGGCAGTTCTACGTGATGATCTTCATGCAGCAGGTGGCGAAGATCGATCTGCAGACCTCATACATTTTGATGGCAGTTGGTCTCATCATCGGCGCGCCAGCCTTCATATTCTTCGGCTGGCTGTCCGACCGGATCGGCCGCAAGTGGCTGATGATAGCGGGCCTGTTGCTCTCGGCACTGTGCTATCGGCCGATGTTTGCCTCGCTTCTGGAAGCGGGCAATCCGCAACTCGTGGCCGCAACCCGGACTGCGCCCGTCAAGGTGCATGCGGACAGTTCCAGCGAAGCCTGCAGGTTCGGTCTTGCGGCCGCATTGCTGAGCACCCACAGCGATCACGGCAAGCCCTGCGTTCAGGCCAAGAAGCTGCTGATCTCGGGCGGTATCAACTTCAGCTACGCTGCGCCGATCGGCGGCCAGGCTGTGGCGATCACGGTGAAGGGGACGACGATTCCCGGCTACGACCCGGCAGCCTATCGCAAAGCTCTGGTGGACGTGGGGTACCCGGTTAAGGCCGATCCGGCCAAGGTATCGTCCGGTCACATCATCTTCCTGCTGGTGGTCATGACCATCATCGTGGCGATGATCTACGGGCCGGTCGCCTCGTTCCTGGTCGAGGTCTTCCCTGCGAACATCCGGTACACGGCGCTCTCGTTTCCGTACCACATCGGTGCGGGTATCTTCGGCGGTTTCCTGCCGTTCTTCGCGACCTACCTGTCGCTGGCGGTCGGCGATGTGTTCGCAGGACTTTGGTATCCGGTCGTCATCTGCGCCGCAGTCGCGGTGATCGGTTCGATCGTGCTGCCGAACCGGCCGAAGCTCGAGACCGATGACTAAACCCACGACACTATTCACGGGCAGCCCGAGAGCAGCCCGTGTTTCCTTGCATCGTCATATTCCGGATCGGCGTCATGACTTCCCGAAAAATCAGCAGCTACAAGGCGGCCGTCATTCAGGCGGGGGCATTTCCGAACGACACCCTCGCGTCAGCTCGGAAGGCCGCAAGCCTGATCGAGCAAGCGTGCAGGGCCGGCGCGCGGCTGACGGTTTTTCCCGAGGCCTTTCTCGGCGGCTATCCGAAAGGTAGTTCGTTCGGTGCGCCGGTCGGTCTGCGCAAGCAGGAAGGGCGCGAAGCCTTCCGGCTGTATTGGGACCAGGCGATTGATCTCGACGGTCCCGAGGTCGAGACGATTGCGGCGGCAACTGCGGCCACTGGGGTCTTCGCAGTCATCGGCTGCATCGAGCGCGAGCATGGCACGCTGTACTGCACCGTGCTGTTCTTCGATGGCGCGAACGGCCTGGTCGGCAAGCACCGCAAGCTGATGCCGACCGCCGGCGAGCGGCTGATCTGGGGCTTTGGCGATGGCTCCACCATGCCGGCTTTCAAGACCGCGCTGGGCATCATTGGCGCCGTGATCTGTTGGGAAAACTACATGCCGATGCTGCGCATGCACATGTACAGCCAGGGCGTCAGCATTTACTGCGCGCCCACGGCTGACGATCGTGACACCTGGTTGCCGACGATGCAGCACGTTGCGCTTGAGGGCCGCTGCTTTGTGCTGACCGCCTGCCAGTACCTCAAGCGCGGCGCATTTCCCGAGAACTACGAATGTGCGCTCAGCGACGATCCCGAGACCGTGCTGATGCGCGGCGGCAGCGCCATCATCGACCCGCTTGGCAAGGTGCTGGCGGGGCCGCACTTCGACGGCGAAACCATTCTCTACGCCGACGTCGATCTCGACGACGTAGCGCGCGGCAAATACGACTTCGATGCGACCGGTCATTATTCGCGCCCCGACGTATTCCAGCTCATCGTCGACGATCGGCCGAAGGCCGCGGTGTCGACGGTCAGCAGTGCGCAGACAAGGACTTGAGGCCAGGATGTTCTTCGATATGGGCCAGCTTGCTGCGGACATCCGCTACAAGATCCTTACTGCGACCGTTACCCCGCGACCGATCGCATGGGTGACGACACGGTCCGCTGACGGTGTCGTCAACGCGGCGCCGTTCAGTTTCTTCAACGTGCTGGGGCACGAGCCGCCGACGGTTGCGCTCGGTTTGCTTCGCCATCCCGAGAAGGGATTGAAGGACACCGCCGAGAACATCCTCGCGACCGGCGAGTTCGTCGCGCATCTGGTGCCGCGGGGCATGGCCGATGCCATGAATGCCACCTGTGTCGATGCGCCGCGCGAGGTCGATGAGCTCGCGCTCGCCGGCTTGCGGACGGTGCCCTCGCAGATGGTTTCGCCGCCACGCATCGCCGACAGCCCGGTGGCGTTCGAATGCCGCAGCCTCTCGACTCATGAGACGGGTCCGCGGCAGGTTGCCGTGATCGGCGAGGTCGTATGCGCCCACGTCTCGGACGAGTTCGTCCTCGATGCCGGCAAGGGCTACATCGACACGCTTGCCCTCGATCTCATCGCCCGCATGCATGGGAGCGGGTGGTATGCGCGTCCAACCAACCTGTTCCAGCTGGAGCGGCCGGCGCCGATCGGCCGAGGGGACCATGGTCGGCCCGGGCCGAAATGAGTTAGTCGGGGCGAAGGGCGTGTGCACAATTTCCGGATTATCAAATAATGCTCCTGCTTTGCCCGACGTGTCACGTCGCGTCGTCGAGTGCCGGCAGCCGGCGGCTCCTTTGCATGGGGTTGTTTTCGATATTTTGGCAGTGCGTGCGCGATGCCGTCAGCGCCAAATAGGAAATCCAGTAAACTCAATGCATTATCCCGCGCGACCAAGCCCTGCCGCGCCGCTGCGGGGATGTGCACAATCTCCGGGATCGCGACAGTCCGCTAATATCTCGTAACCCTTTGTAAAGCGACCGGCGATACCCGTGATCCCGGGGATGATGTGATGGCTCTAGGGTCCAAGAAGCGCGAAACGCGCAAATCGCTGCGTCAGTCCGGCTGGATCACGCTCGACGGCGGATTCGCCGCGCGGCCGTGCGTGGTCGAGGACATTTCCTCGTCGGGCGCAAAAATCACGGTCCAGGACAACAACTCGCTGCCGGCCAAGCTGCGGCTGGCGTTTTCGCGCGACGCCCGCACCGGGCGCGCCTGCGAGGTGGTCTGGCGCGAGGGCAAGACGTTCGGCGTCAAATTCGTGCGCTAGCCTCTTTTTGCTGCGCGCGATACAAGGGGCGGATGCGCAAGACCTGTTTTGCCGTCATCGCCGTCCTGCTCCCCGCCACCGCGTTCGCGCAAACCGGCGATCGCCGCAATTTCCAGACGCCACCCGATGCCGGCAAGATGTTGCCGTCAAAATCCGCGACGCGGAGCAATCCCTGCGCGTCGTACGGAGCGGGCTTCGTCAAGGTCGAAGGCACCGACACCTGCGTGAAGCTCGGCGGCGGCATCAGTGTCGGTGCGGGGATGTCCAGCGGACGTTGAAGCATGATCCGGAAAAGTGCGAAGCGGTTTTCCGAAAAGATCATGCTCTAACGCCTTGCCGCTCAGGACATCGGCGGTGCGACGATGCGCACGAAGGCCGGCCGCTGCGCGATCTCGCCGAACCAGCGTTCGAGATGGGGCAGCTTCGGCTTGGTGACACCCTCGACGCCGAACCAGCGCCGCGCGAAGGCGCCGAGCGCGATGTCGGCGATGGTGAACTGTTCGCCCTCGATGAAGCGACGGCTCGCCAGCTGCGCCTCGGCAACGCGCCACACCACGCCCCCGGCGTCGGCGTCCTTCTGGATCTGAACCATGTCGCGCTGCTCCGGCGGCGTGCGCACCAGCCCCCAGAACACCGGGCGGTCGACCGGCTGCAGCGTCGACAGTGTCCAGTCGAGCCAGCGGTCGACGGCAGCGCGCGCCTTCGGCGCCTGAGGATAGACCGGCGAGCTCTGGCCGTAGGCCATGCAGAGATAGCGCATCACCGAATTGGATTCCCACAGCACATAGTCGCCGTCGACCAGCGTCGGGATGCGGCCGTTCGGATTCATCCCGAGATAGTCGGGCTGATCGTTCTTGCCGAACTGCATGCCGGCGTCGATGCGCTGATAGGGCAGGTCGAGCTCGGCGAGACACCAGAGCACCTTCTGCACATTGACCGAATTGGCCCGGCCCCAGATCGTCAGTTGCGGCTTGCTGTCCATCACGCGATTCTTCCCGCTGTCGTGCTTTGCGGCGTTCTTAGCCGAAACGCCGTGGAAAAGCGCGGTGTGAATTGTATCGAGAGCAAAAAAGAAGGCCCCGCCGCATTGCGGCGGAGCCTCGTCGAATCGCACGCGTCAAAACGCAGTCAGTGACCGAACAGCAACCACAGCACGATGATCACCGGGATCGGCACACCCAACAGCCAAAGCAAAATTCCTTTTCCCATCTCGTTGCCTCCTCGGGTTCAATGCATGAGGAGGCAACTTCAACGGTTGCGAGGGGTTCCTAACGATCGCTCCGCGCCTGACCGACCGCGAAAGACGGACAGGAACTTGCGCGTGGGCGCGGCGTTTACTTTCGCGTCTTACCAGTGACCGGTGTTGGGCATCGAGGCCCACGGTTCGGCCGGCGGCTTCGGATCACCCTTCTGCAGGATCTCGATCGAGTGCAGGTCGGGCGAACGCACGAACGCCATGTTGCCGTCGCGCGGCGGGCGATTGATGGTGACGCCCATCTTCATCAGCTTCTCGCAGGTCGCGTAGATGTCGTCGACCTCGTAGGCGAGATGACCGAAATGGCGGTCCTCGCCGTATTTCTCCTCGTCCCAATTATAGGTCAGCTCGACCAGCGGCGCGCCGCGGCTCTGCGGCAGCGACTTGAGCAGATGGAGGTCTTCTTCCGCGCAGAGAAACACCAGCGTGAAGCGGCCCTTGTCATTGTCGATGCGGCGCACTTCCTTCAGCCCGAGCGCGTCCTGATAGAATTTCATTGCGACGTCGAGATTGCGGACGCGCAGCATGGTGTGCAGATAGCGCATTTTTTCCTCCTGGCAGATTCAGAGAGTCTTGCAGAGATGCTTGGCGGGATGGTCCGGGAGGGAAAATAGCAGCAAATCGCATCAAGGGGCAGCTCTAACCTGCGGATCTGCCCTGCGGGCGTTCGCGCTTTCCCGCCACTCATTCGCGATTGTGTGAAGGCCTTATCCCTAGGTCAGCGTCGGCCGGTGGGCCTTACCGAGCCTCGGCGCGCTGAGCGATGTTCCGGATCACGCAGGCGATGAACCAGATGACGAGAGCGAACAGCAGTCCGGCGTACAGGCCGAAGAAGGGGCGGTAGGTGTTGCCGCTCAGATATCGCGCGATCTCGGCGAACTGAAAGAATGCGATGCTGCCGAACCAGATCAGCCGCACCAACCATTTCCACATGATCGGCGCGAGATCGGCTGACCAGTGGTCTTCTGACATGCGCTGCCCCTGTTGCGACACCTTGCTAGCACTCAAGTGGTTGCCGCCCGATTGGCGCGGTAGCTAAAGCTTTATGCGCCGCCGGCATCGCCGCAAGCATATGCCGCAAGCGATACGAGAAAGCCCCGCCCGGGAAAATTCCGGAACGGGGCTTTCGTGGTCGAGCCTTGGAGGCACTCGCTTCTATCCCATCGAATGGCCACGACTGCCAATCAAGGACGCGCGAGGTTGGACATCCTCTAGAAAGCAAAAACCCCGCGAGCGGGCTCGCGGGGTCTGATGCCGACCGGCCTTGGGGTGATCATGCCGGCAACGGGACACCCAACGGTGCTCGTGGCGAAAGGTTCCGGCATCCGAAAATAGAAAGCCCCGCAGGCTGGATGCGGGGCTTTCCCAGTTGACGGACTGGGGATCTCTCAGGGCGTGAGCCGTCAACTGTTGGGGACCAAACTTAAGGTTGAATTTGTAAAATGCAACAGCGCCGCGTAGACGGAATATCCTCGTCCCACAGCGCTGCGCCAAACGCTGGGCCCTGAAATCCCCCAGCGCAATTGTGTCTTCGCACGGCGCGAAAGGTTCAAAGGAAAGACCGGGCGAGCGGACGTCGTTGCCCGCTTGCGACCTCACACCTTGATGTCGAGCATGGCCTCGACGGCGTCGCGGTCGGCCTTGTTCTTGGCCGCGAAGACGTCAAGCACATCGGCGCTGATGATACGCGGCTGCTCCTTCGCCGTCTGATCGACGACGAGCTGCACCCTGGCGTGTGTCACTTCGGCAGGTACGGGGTAAATGAGCATGGCTCGCTCCCTCCGGCGGTCGAACCTTGTCAGGGCTTTCTTAACGGATTCTTGACGTCCGGTTCCGCGCTTTCGGCCCGAATCGGCGGCCGGACGGTATCGGCGTGCTCGTGCGCCGCCCGGCTTGGCGTCATACTGCGGACTTTCGCGACCAGACGACGCGATCGGTGCGGAACGGGCCCTATTCGATCCATATCCATATGACCGACGGCGTGCGTGGCCGTGATAGCGGCATCCTGAACCTGCGGGACGGTCTTCTGATCGGCGGGGGGCCGTATTTCTGGTCAATCGGTCCCTACAGGGCCGGCGAGGGCACCTGGAAGGGACACCTCAGGACCAACCAGCATTCGACGTTTTCTGATCCGTTCACCCGGCTGCTGTTCGCCGGGCAGGAGGTGACGAGCGGCTTCTCCGGCACTTTCAGCGGCGACCGGGCAGAGGTGTTCGGGCCGGTGCCGGTTGGAATCCGCAGCCTGAGCTTCCAGGCGACCCCGAAGCACCTGGCGGACGTTTGATCGGGCTGGCTGTGGACGAGTGCGCAGCAAGAGCCGGGGTCCGTTGAGGAAACGGGCCCTGCGCCCCTGTGAATTTGCTGCGGACAAGCGTGGGATATGTTGTGGATTCCACGGCAGGCCGGCGCTGCAGGGCATATCGCCCGCGGCGCCGTATCGGACCACCGCTAACCCTACCGAGTTAGGTTAAGAGTGGCATGGCGTTGCCACCACCTGCGATTGCAGTTGAGATGGCTGCAGGTGACAGCCATGATGCCATCGTTCCATAGCGCTGATCGACCGACCCACCGGCGCGTGATGATGGTGGGCTTGCTCTTCTGTTCCGTCTTTGTGGTGATCAGCTTCTGGCTTAGGCCGCAGCCCGAGAGCGGCAAGGTGCTCGCGAAGGCGGACCGGCTCGTCCGGACGGCGGGAGAGGCGCGCAAGGCAAATTGAGGCTGCCAACGGAGAGGTCCGGCGGTCAGTCTGGCAGCTTCCCGTTCGGATGCTTGTGATACATCGCAATGCCGATGAAGCCGGCAAAGGCCATCACGTTCAGCAGCAGTTCCATCCACGCCGGCATCGATGCCAACCTCGCTCACATCAGAGCTAATCACTGAGGTTGTGTTTTTGTTCCGGCGCTAACCGATGGTAGCTTTGCGCTATCGCATGGCTGGGGTACCGGAACAGACTTTTGCAGCAACCATCCCCGTCCGGCCGCGTTGGTGCACATCACCACGTGAGGAGGTTGCGCATGAAAAAGACATTGGCAGTTCTGGCGACCGTTGCGACGGTTGGCGCAACGATGGTCACCGCGCCGGCGCAGGCGCGCGGCATCGGTCCCGGCCTGGCTTTCGGTCTGGCCGCCGGTGCACTCGCGGCAGGCGCGGCCGGCGCGTACTACGGCCCACGCTATTATGGGCCCGGCTACGGTTATTACGGCCCGCGTTACGGTTACTACGACGACGGTTACGCCTACTATCGCCCGTATTACCGGCACCACTACTATCGCCATTATTGGTAACGGCGGCGAGCCCGGAGCACATCGCTCCGGGCTTTCTCAATTGCGCGTCACGACGTGATCGCGGGCGAACGATCGTATCGTCGCGGTGGTCGGCGCGGCATCAGGCGCTCCTGCGCTGAAATCCACTCCAGACATTGCCGAGCGTGTTGTCGTAATACTCCTGGCGGTCGCGCTCGAACCTCTGCTGCGTCGCCCTGAAGCTGGCAACGCGTGCGACGATCTCCTCGCGCTCGCGCGCGGCACTGTCTTCCCGATCGGTCATTGCCCATCCTCGTCGTATTGGTCCTATCCCACGCGCATTGGCATCATTGAATTGGGCGTCAATGCGGAGCAGGCAGTGCAGGAATGTGATGATGCTGGGGCGGAAGCGACCGCGCCGGTGCCATCGCCCTCGAGCTCGCAATCGGTCAAGCCGTGCTATAATCGCGGCCGCCAACCGGAATATTTCCAGTGATCGCAAAAGACTCGATTGCAAAAGACTTGCGCAGCGGCGTCGAGCGGCTTGGCGACATGATCGCCGAGGCATCGTCGATCGTCCCCTTCACCGGTGCGGGTATCTCCACCGAGTGCGGCATTCCAGACTTCCGCTCGCCCGGCGGGCTGTGGACGCGCAACCGGCCGATCCCGTTCGACGAGTTCGTCGCCAGTCAGGAGGCGCGCGACGAGTCATGGCGGCGCCGCTTTGCGATGGAGCCGACATTTGCGGCAGCCAAGCCCGGGCGCGGGCATCGTGCGCTCGCCTCGCTGTACCGGGCAGGCAAGATTCCCGGCATCATCACCCAGAACATCGACAATCTGCACCAGGCGTCGGGCTTCAAGGCCGATGACGTCATCGAGCTGCACGGCAACACCACCTACGCCCGCTGCATCGGTTGCGGCAAAGCCTACGAGCTCTCGTGGGTGAAACTGCACTTCGACAAGACTGGCGCTGCACCCGACTGCTCCGAGTGCGGCGATCCGGTGAAGACCGCGACGATCTCGTTCGGACAGTCGATGCCGGAGGATGCGATGCGCCGCGCGGCGGAACTCGCCAGGGATTGCGACCTGTTGCTGGCGATCGGGTCGTCGCTGGTGGTGTGGCCCGCCGCGGGTTTTCCGATGATGGCCAAGGAGAGCGGCGCTCGGCTCGTGATCATCAACAACGAGCCGACCGATCAGGACGACATCGCCGACCTGGTGATCCGCCACGACATCGGCGACACGCTTGGTCCTTTCGTAGGCAATTGATGCCCGATTGATTCGCGGCTGTGCAAGCCTGTTCATAGTTCCCGATAGAATCGTTTTTTAGCTATGCCCCGCAAGCGGGAGTGTTATCTTTTGGTTGAGAGATTCGCGCAGCGTCCAAACGAGTTGGTGATGGAGAGCAGCGTGTACAGGGTGCGCCGCAATGTCGGCGCTCCGCATTTGATGTGTGGGGTCCGGGGTCATGGGGTCGGACGGATTTGAGTCCAAGAAGCTCGGCGGACCGCCGATCGGCGGAGTTGGGCAAAGCAGGATTGGACAGGGCGAGTTCGGCAGCGCGCCGCGCGATCCGGCGATGGATGCCTTCTCCGGTCTCGGCGATGTGGCGGCCAACCTCGTCGAAGTCTCCGGCGTCATCAAATGGTTCGACGCTTCGAAGGGATACGGCTTCATCGTCCCTGACAATGGCTGGCCGGACATCCTGCTGCATGTGACGGTGCTCCGGCGCGACGGCCATCAGACCGCCTACGAGGGCGCGCGCCTCGTCGTCGAATGCGTGCAGCGTGCGAAGGGCTATCAGGCCTTCCGCATCGTCTCGATGGACGAGTCGACCGCGATTCATCCGGCGCAGATGCTGCCGCCGCGGACCCACGTCACGGTGACCGCGACCAGCGGGCTCGAGCGCGCGCAGGTCAAGTGGTTCAACCGGCTGCGCGGCTTCGGCTTCGTGACCTGCGGCGAGGGCACGCCGGACATCTTCGTGCACATGGAAACGCTGCGCCGCTTCGGCATGACCGAGCTGCGTCCCGGCCAGTATGTGCTGGTGCGGTTCGGGCCCGGCTCCAAGGGCATGATGGCCGCCGAGATCCATCCGGAGACCGGCCCGTCGGCGCTGTCGTCGCACTGAGCATGATCCGGACCCGGAGGGCCGCGTTAGCGCAAAGTGCGAAGCGGTTTTCCGAACAGATCATGCTCAAACAAGACCTCCGGTTGTCGTCCTGACGGAAACGTGAGGCGCCGGCGAGCCTCCAGGGCTCTGGCATTTGCCGCAATCATCGGGTTAGGGTCCGCCGGAAAAATCTTCCCCGGTGTGAGTATTTGTCGATGAATTTCGATCGCATGGTTGGGCGGCTTCGCCCGTGGCTGGTGGCCTCCCTCGTCATGATGTTCGGCGCGCTGGCGCCGGCCGCGCAGGCTGCCAGCGTCCAGCCGCTCGAAATCGTCACCAAATCAGGGGTGCACGTCTTCTCCGTCGAAATGGCGACCACCGAGCAGGAGAAGGAGACCGGCCTGATGTACCGGAAGGAACTCGCGGACGGCAAAGGCATGCTGTTCGACTTCACTCCGGAACAGGAAGTGTCGATGTGGATGAAGAACACCTACATCTCGCTCGACATGATCTTCATCCGGGCCGACGGGCGCATCCTGCGGATCGCCGAGAATACCGAGCCGATGTCGACCAAGATCATTTCGTCGCGCGGGCTCGCCAGGGGCGTCCTCGAGGTGATTGCCGGCACGGCACAGAAATACGGCATCCAGCCCGGCGACCGGGTCGGCCATCCGCTGTTTGCCGGCCACTAAAGCGTTTTCAAGCGAGGTGGATACCGGTTCGCGTGAAGAAAACGCGTCAAAACAAGAATCCAGAGCCCCGTTCCGATTCAATCGGAACGGAATAGGCTCAAGGTTCTTCGAGGCGATTCCGGCGCAGAAATGGCTGCCAATTTCGCCGCGGGAAGCCCGGCACCGGTGCCTTGCTGGCGCTGGCTGAAGCGTGTATCCACGGGGCTTCTCGGAAATGTCGGGGTATAGCGCAGCCTGGTAGCGCGGCAGTTTTGGGTACTGCAGGTCGTTGGTTCGAATCCAGCTGCCCCGACCATCCCATCCCATCGCATAGCTTCGTCGAGAGAACCAACCGGGCGGGCCGTAGCCCGGTCGCGCGGAACTGCAACAAACTTCGATCGAGATCGTCTTGCCTGACGCAACAACGCCGCCTGGACGGAATATGTTCGTCCAGACGGCGCCGTCGAATACTGGGCCCTGAAATCCCCAGTGCCCATGGGTCGCCCCGGCGGCAAATAGGTTCAACATTGCGCCGCCTTGCCGCAGCCCAGCCCTGACGTCGTCAGCCGCGATCCCGAGCGGATGTGGCTTGCCGATCACGCGCGCGGGCTGGCAGGTTAGTCCCGCCTGACAAGACCAATCCGTGAGGAGGCACCATGGCGCGCAGACTGATCGATATCTCCGTTCCCCTGCAGAACGACGTTCCGGCCGATCCGCCCGGCAACCACCCGACCATCCAGTACATCGACCATCAGCAGGGGCTGCCGCGCATGCTGCAGTTCTTCGATGGATTGAAGGCTTCGGATCTGCCGGACGGACAGGGCTGGGCCGTCGAGCAGGTCTCGCTCTCGACGCACAACGGCACGCATCTCGATGCGCCCTGGCATTTCCATCCGACCATGAACCGCGGCGAGCGATCATGGACCATCGACGAGGTGCCGCTGGAATGGTGCTTCCAACCAGGGGTGAAGCTCGACTTCCGGCATCTGCCTGACGGCTATGTTGCGACCGCCGGCGACGTCGAGGCCGAGCTGAAGCGTATCGGCCATTCGCTGTCACCGCTCGAGATCGTCGTCGTCAACACCAGCGCCGGCGCGAAGTATGGTCAGCCTGACTACGTCAATTCGGGCTGCGGCATGGGCTATGAGGCGACGATGTATCTGCTCGAGCGCGGCGTGCGGCTGACCGGCATCGACGGCTGGAGCTGGGATGCGCCGTTCGTTTTCACCGCGAAGAAATATGCCGAGACCAGAGACGCCAGTCTGATCTGGGAAGGCCACAAGGCCGGGCGGCACATCGGCTACTGCCACATCGAGAAGCTGCACAATCTCGAGCAGCTGCCGTCGACCGGGTTCATGGTGTCTTGCTTCCCGGTGAAGATTGAGCGTGCCTCGGCGGGGTGGACGAGGGCAGTTGCCATCCTCGACGATTAGAGCGTGACCGCAGCGGTTTTTCGACGGGCGATGGAACCGGTGGAAAGGCGTTCATTCCGGTGGGTTGTTGCGGCACGGCTACAGCCTGAGGCAGCAGAATCTGCTTTCATGCACGCAGTAGATGCACTTGGGTGATCGGGCCGACGGCTCGGCCTCGCGTCCGATTTCTGAAGGTTCTCTCCCGTGACTGGAGCCCCGGCGTCTCCCGGGGCTCTTTCTTGCGTGCCGCGGGTTGCTGCGTGTCAGGTCCTTGCGTGGCGCAGGTCCGTGCGCGGCCCAAAAGACAATACCCAAAAAGAAAATCAGGTGCGCCGGAACCGACGCACCCGATCTATGTCTTCAATATCGCTTGTGTCGGCCGCTTGGTTGTTACCACCGGCAAACGCGAACACCACGCGGGGTCCACCAGCAACGGGGACCGACGTAACCGCCGTAGTAGCCATAGCCACGGCCATAGCCCCATCCGCGGCCGCGACCCCAGCCGCCGCGATAGCCATAGCCGCGCCCGCGCCATTGCGCTTGCGCAGACGATGTGGTCGCGCCAACCAGGATGGCAGAGGTGCTTGCGACATAGACGAACAACAAAGCGACTGCTGCAAGGCAACGAGTCAGGATATTGTAGCGTTTAGTCATTCTGAAGATCTCCAGTCACTTCCAAACATCTGAACTGATGCTGGCTGTCTCGCTTAGACGCGCGACACCGACATCCGGTTCGAGCATGCCTAAGACAATATTTTCACTAAGGTTCTTGCGAGCTTTAGCGACTCTATTGAGACCAACAGGTAAGGTCAAGTTACAGTCCCGCCCGCAAAGGATGATGTGGTTGCTACACTCATCTTGTCGTTCATCCGCCGTTCATTCTGTTCATCTTGCATTGCATCGACTTCGTGCCGATTTGATTTGTGCATCGCAGAAGCGATGATTTGCGAGTCGCGAAAAATGCCGTCGAGAACTTGAAGTCGACACGATCATGTTCTCTGAGCGTTTCAGAATCCTCCCTGAAGAGTGCCCATGCCGAAACAACACACCTACGTCCTTGGTCTCAACGCCTACGACCATGACGTGAGCGCCTGCCTGCTGCGTGACGGCGCGATCGCCTACGCGATCTCCAAGGAGCGCATCACCCGCGAGAAGCACGCCTCCGGCTTCTACAAGGAAGTCGTCGACTACTGCCTGTCCGCCGAGGGCATCACGCTCGACGATGTCGATCTCGTGGTGCGCAACAGCTACATCCTTCCGGTGCCCGAGATGGAGGAGCGGATGCTCCACCAGGACATGCCCGGCTTCCTGCCGATTGCCGAGCGCAACGCGGCCATCAAGCATCCGCTGTTTCGTTCGAAATCCGACAAGGTGGTGTCGATCTCACATCACCTCGCGCATGCCTACAGCGCCTTCGCGGTGTCGCCCTTCAAGGATGGCGTCGTGATGATCGTCGACGGCGTCGGCAGCTACCAGGCCGACGCGATGGAGGCCTATCCCCAGGAAGGAGCCTCGCCGCTCGCCCGCGAGTCCGAGAGCTACTACAGGTTCGACGATACCAGGCTCGAATGCCTGAAGAAGGTCTTCATGGAGCCGGCGCGCGGGTTGTTGTCGGACGAGTTCTACAACATGCCGGGCTTGGGTGCGCTGTACAGCCGGGTCTCGACCTATGTGTTCGGCGACTGGAACAAGTGCGGCGAGCTGATGGGGCTTGCGCCCTATGGCCGCCACGGGCAGGTCGGCAGTCTCCTCGAGATGAAGGACGGCCGGCTGCACGTGCCGTTCTGGGGCGACGACAACAAGCAGCCCTTCGTGCTCGACAGCGGCAGCTGGGACAAGAGCCCGACCATGCGGCACTGGGAGGACATCGCCTGGCGGGTGCAGGACGACACCGAGAACGTGCTGCTCGAGCGGGCGCGCTGGCTGCGCGAGAGCACCGGCGCGAAGAACCTGTGCATCGCCGGCGGCGTCGCGTTGAACTGCGTGGCGAACGGGCGGATCGCACGCGAGGCCGGCTTCGAGAACGTCTGGATCCAGCCCGCCGCCGGTGACGACGGCATCGCCATCGGCTGTGCCTATTACGGCTGGCTGGAGATTCTGAAACAGCGCCGCTCCTTCGTGATGGAGCACGCCTATGTCGGCCGACGCTACAGCGACGCGGAGGTGGCGGCCGCGCTGCAGGGCTTCCTGGTGCGCATCCAGGTCGATGCGAAGCGCAGCGACAACATCTGCCGCGACACCGCCAGGCTGCTCGCCGAGCAGCGCGTGATCGGCTGGTTTCAGGGCCCGTCCGAATTCGGTCCGCGCGCGCTCGGCAACCGCAGCCTGATCGCCGATCCGCGCAGGGCCGAGATGAAGGACATCCTCAACAGCCGCGTCAAGCACCGCCAGGCGTTCCGGCCGTTCGCGCCGATCGTGCTGGCCGAGCGCATGAAGGAGATCTTCGAGGGCGAGGAGGACTCGCCCTACATGCTGATCGCAAAGCCGGTGCGGCCGGATTGGCGCGACAGGATCCCGGCGATCGTGCATGTCGACGGTTCGGCGCGGGTGCAGAGCGTGCGGGAAGAAACCAACCCGGTGCTCTATCGCCTGCTCAAAGAGTTCGAGGCGCTGACCGGCGTGCCGGTGCTGATCAACACTTCATTCAACGTCAAGGGCGAGCCGATCATCGAGACGCCGCAGGATGCGGTGAGCTGCTTCCTCACCACGGGTATCGACCACCTCGTGCTGCACGACACGCTGGTGTCGAAGACCGCCATGCACAAGGTCGTTACGCCCGTGATGACGACGTTCGGAGACGTCGCCACCATCGTGTCCTCGACCACCCAGGACGGCAGCCGCGGTGGAAGTTAAGGCATGGCCCGGAAAACCGCGAAGCGGTTTTCCGACAAGGCCATACTCAGATATTGAGCGTCAGGCCGCCTTGGCCGGTGCCGCGGGTTTCGGCGCTGGCGGCTTGATCGGCTTGTCCTGCCGCTTCGACCACGAGATGTAATAGGCCACGATCGTCATGATCGCGATGCCGGAGATGCTGACGAAGATCTGCGCGAACAGCGAGCCCGAGCTCATCGAGAGCTCGAAATGTCCGACAAAGGACAGGAATACGCCGACGCAGAACACCGCGAGCGACTGCTGGCCGCAGACGATCAGGGGATCGAACACCTTCCATTCCAGCGCCGACCAGTCCTTCGGCACAAAGCGGATCACCAGCACCGTGATCACCACGAAGTGCAGGAAGCGATAGGGCGCGAGGTTGGTCTTGTCGTTCGGATTGAAGGTCGAATACAGCCAATCCGGGAACATCGCGCCGAATTCCGGGAAGCGGCCGGCCATCGTCATGATCAGCGCGAAGACCAGATAGGCAATACAGAACCACAGCGTGTAGCGCGAGTTGATGATGTGCATGTTGGCGCGCGCGCCGCCCATCGCGCACCACGAGCCGAACACGAACAGCACCTGCCAGGCGAACGGATTGAAGTACCAGGTCCCGGCCGGGTAGGCGGGCAGGTTCCAGCCGAAATGGCGCGAGACCAGCCACAGCGCGAGCGAGGCCAGCATGGTCCAGTTCGGCTGCCGCAGCATGAACCACAGCACCGGCGGAAACAGGCCCATCAGTACGATGTAGAGCGGCAGCACGTCGAGATTGACCGGCTTGAATTTCAGGAACAGGCCCTGGCGCAGCGTCTCGGTGGCGTTGTCGACGAGGCCGGCGACATTGAACTCGTTGATGATCTCGGAGTCGCCGAAGCGCAGCGCCAGGTAGCTGATCGAGGCGATGTAGATCACGAACAGGATGATGTGGGCGACATAGAGCTGCCAGACCCGCTTGGTCAACCTCGTGGCGCCAACGATGAAGCCGCGCTCCAGCATCATCCGGGCGTAGACGAAGGAGGCGGTGTAGCCGGAGATGAAGACGAACAGGTCCGCGGCGTCGCTGAAGCCGTAGTTCCGCGTCGTGATCCAGTTCACGATGTTGTCGGGGATGTGGTCGAGGTAGATCGCCCAGTTCGCGATCCCGCGGAACAGGTCGAGCCGGAGGTCACGTCCTTTTTCGGGCAAATGAGCGTGGATTTCCATGGGACGCCGTTTCCTCGAGGTGATGCTGTCGAGAAGACCGCACCTTGGCAATCTGGCCGCGCCCCGAGGGACTGCAAAGGGAAGCCTCCCGGGGCCAGATTGTCACAGCGCGGTAGAATGACTATACCGGTCCGGCGAAGGCTGCCTCCGAGATCGAGGAATCACCGATCAGTTCGTTGAACGGTGTCTCTATACTATCCCGACGGTTTCCTTCAAATCGCTTCCATGTTGCACATCCCACGGGGCCGACCATCCATGACCGCACGCATTTTTAAGCCCGCCAAAAACGCGATGCAATCGGGACGTGCCAAGACCAAGGCGTGGCAGCTGGATTATGAGCCGGAGCAGCCGCGCACCGTGGAGCCCCTGATGGGCTGGACCTCGTCGTCGGACATGAAGCAGCAGCTCACGCTGCACTTCGAGACCAAGGAGGAGGCGGTGGCCTATTGCGAGCGCAAGGGCATCGCCTACCAGGTGATCGAGCCGAAGGATTCGGCGCACCGCCAGATCGCCTATGCCGACAATTTCGCCTTCCGGCGCTGGGAGCCGTGGACCCACTAGGGTCTACGATCAACTCGCGGGGCTTGGGACGAGGGCCGCTGGAATCGGCAGCGGCGCGTCCTTGGAGACCCCGAGCACCGGAAAACTCCTGATCCTGCGCACGTTGGGCAGGCCGGCGAATTGTAGCAGCTGCCGGCGCATGTCGTCGACGCTGGGCGCGACACACCGAAGCATGAAATCGGCGTCGCCCGAGATCCGCCAGCACTGCAGGAAGCGCGGCACCGCCGCCACTGCGGCCTCGAACGCCTCGATCGCGACCAGGTTCTGGCTGTCGAGCTGGATCAGCACGAAAGTCGTCACCTCGTAGCCGAGCAGCCGCTCGTCGAGTGTGGCACGGATCGCCTGCACCACGCCGCGGCTGCGCAGCGCGCGGACCCGGCGCAGGCAGGGCGGGGCGGTGATGCCGACCCGCTCGGCAAGCTCGTTGATCCTGATCCGGCCGTCGCGTTGCAACTCGGTGAGGATCCGCAGGTCGATGTCATCGAGCTGTGGGCGCTCTGTCACAGTCACGAACCCGCCACCGCGGTTCGCGGGCCTTTACCGCCGTTCTGGACCCGACCGATCGCAGCCTGCGGTGCGACGCCCGACAGCACCAGCTTCTCGTGCGCTGCGATGATGGCGTCGCGGGTCAGCCGGCCGCCGGGGCGGTACCAGGTACAGAGCCCGGTCAGCAGAGCGATGATCGCAAAGGTCGCGACCTGGATGTCGACTACCTCGAACACGCCGTCCGACACCCCGTCGGTGAGGATCTGTGCCAGCCGCTGCTCGTAGGCACCGCGCAGCGACACGACGGCGTCGTAGTTTTTGGCATCGAGGCTGCGCAGCTCGGAATTGGCGATGAAGACCTCGCGCTTGCGGGTCATGTGATAGGTGACGTGGAAGGCGACGAAGGCGCGCAGCTGTTCGACCGGATCGGCCTTGCCCTCCAGCGCCAGATCAAGCTCGCGCAGCAAATCGTTGATATGGTCCTGCACCAGATCGAACAGCAGGTCCTGCTTGGTTGAGATATGGTTGTAGAGTGAGCCCGCCTGGATGCCGACTTCGGCGGCGAGCTGGCGCAAGCTCATGGCCTCGTAGCCGTGCTCGAAGATCAGGCGCACGCCAGCCTTGCGGATCGCCTCCAGAGTTGTGGGGCCATGTGAACCGATCGTGCGTGCCATCGGGGCCTCGGAGGGGGTGTCGGCTTGCCAGGAAAGTTAGGAAACAAGCGAACGACCGTATGTTTATCGCATGAAATCCCAGTGAATTCAATGAACTGCCGATTTCATGCACGAACCATAGCACAGTCGCTTGCGAAGCCAAGAAAAAAACGTATGATCGTTTAATTGCAAGATGAATCTCATGGGAGGGATCATGGCCTCGAACCGGGCGGCAATCTTCAATTTCGACCTTGGCGAGACCGCGGATGCGATCCGCGAGACGGTGCATGATTTCTCGACCAACGAGATCGCACCGCGCGCCGCCGAGATCGATCGCTCCAATACCTTTCCGCGCGACCTCTGGCCCAAGATCGGTGCGCTCGGCCTGCACGGCATCACGGTCGAAGAGGAGTATGGCGGCTCGGGCCTCGGCTATCTCGAGCATTGCATCGCGGTCGAGGAGATCTCGCGGGCGTCGGCCTCGGTCGGATTGGCCTATGGCGCTCATTCCAACCTCTGCGTCAACCAGATCCGCCGCAACGGCAACGAGGCGCAGAAGCGCAAATATCTGCCGAAGCTGATCTCGGGCGAGCATGTCGGCTCGCTGGCGATGTCGGAGCCCGGCGCCGGCTCGGATGTGGTCTCGATGAAGACCCGCGCCGAGAAGAAGGGCGACCGCTACGTGCTCAACGGCAACAAGATGTGGATCACCAACGGCCCGCACGCCGAGACGCTGGTGGTCTACGCCAAGACCGACGTCAACGCCGGCCCGCGCGGTATGACCGCCTTCATCATCGAAAAGGGCATGAAGGGATTCTCCACCGCGCAGAAGCTCGACAAGCTCGGCATGCGCGGCTCCGACACCTGCGAACTGGTGTTCGAGGATTGCGAGGTGCCGGAGGAGAACGTGCTCTCCGAAGTCGGCCGCGGCGTCAACGTGCTGATGTCTGGTCTCGACTACGAGCGCGCGGTGCTCGCAGCCGGGCCGATCGGGATCATGCAGGCCTGCATGGACGTCGTGCTGCCTTACGTGCACGAGCGCAAGCAGTTCGGCGAGCCGATCGGCTCGTTCCAGCTGGTGCAGGGCAAGATCGCCGACATGTACACCACGATGAACGCCTCGCGCGCCTATGTCTACGCGGTGGCAAAGGCCTGCGACCGCGGCGAGACCACACGCGAGGACGCAGCCGGCGCCATCCTCTATGCCGCCGAGAAGGCCACCCAATGCGCGCTGGATGCGATCCAGCTGCTGGGCGGCAACGGCTACATCAACGAGTATCCGACCGGCCGTCTGCTGCGCGACGCAAAGCTCTACGAGATCGGCGCCGGCACCAGCGAGATCCGCCGCATGCTGATTGGCCGCGAGCTGTTCGCCAAGACGGCTTGAGCTTCGCGCCGGCGGTCGCGCCATGGCGCGATCGCCTGACGTCCCCGATCCTGTCAGCTCCTCCAACGAAACGTGCAACACAGATGCCGCTTCATTCGACCATCGATCCGACATCTTCCGAATTCGCCCGCAACGCCGACGTGATGCGCGGCCTGGTCGCGGAGCTCCGCGACAAGCTCAACCAGGTGGCTGGCGGCGGGGGGGAGACCTCGCGCAAGCGCCACACCTCGCGCGGCAAGATGCTGGCGCGCGACCGCGTCGATCTGCTGGTCGACCCGGGCACCGCGTTCCTCGAATTGTCGCCGCTCGCTGCCAACGGCCTCTATGGCGGTGACGTGCATTCGGCGAGCGTCATTACCGGCGTCGGCCACATTGCGGGCCGCGAATGCATCATCGTTGCCAATGACGCCACCATCAAGGGCGGCACGTACTATCCGATGACGGTGAAGAAGCACCTGCGCGCCCAGGACATCGCGCGGCAGAACAATCTGCCCTGTGTCTACATGGTGGATTCCGGCGGCGCCTTCCTGCCGTTGCAGGACGAGATATTTCCCGACGAGCGGCATTTCGGGCGCATCTTCTACAATCAGGCCCAGATGTCGTCGCAGGGCATCCCGCAGATCGCGATCGTGATGGGCTCGTGCACGGCGGGCGGCGCCTATGTGCCGGCGATGTCGGACGAGAGCATCATCGTGCGCAATCAGGGCACCATCTTCCTCGGCGGCCCGCCGCTGGTGAAGGCCGCGACCGGCGAGGTCGTCACCGCCGAAGAGCTCGGCGGCGCCGATGTGCATTCCCGCCAGTCCGGCGTGACCGATCACTACGCCCAGAACGATGCGCATGCGATCGGCATCGCGCGACGCATCGTCGGCACGTTGAAGCAGCCGGCGAAGGCAACGCTCAACATGCGCGCCGTCCAGGAGCCGCTGTTTCCCGCCGAGGAGATCTATGGTGTGGTCTCCGCCGACGGGCGCAAGCCGTTCGACGTCCACGACATCATCGCGCGGATCGTCGACGGCTCCGAATTCGACGAATTCAAGAAGCTTTACGGCACCACGCTGATCTGCGGCTTCGCCCATATCTGGGGCTATCCGGTCGGCATCATCGCCAACAACGGCATCCTGTTCAGCGAGAGTTCGCTGAAGGGCGCGCATTTCATCGAGCTGTGCTGCCAGCGCGGCATTCCCCTGGTGTTCCTGCAAAACATCACCGGCTTCATGGTCGGCAAGAAATACGAGGCCGGCGGCATCGCGCGCGACGGCGCCAAGCTGGTGACAGCGGTTGCGACCGCCGGCGTGCCGAAATTCACCGTGGTGATCGGCGGCTCCTACGGCGCCGGCAACTATGGCATGTGCGGCCGCGCCTACAGCCCGCGCTTCCTCTGGCTGTGGCCGAACGCCCGCATCTCGGTGATGGGCGGCGAGCAGGCCTCGATGGTGCTGAGCCAGGTCAAGCGCGACGGCATCGAGGCCAAGGGCGAGAGCTGGTCGGCGGAAGAGGAAGACAAGTTCCGCGAGCCGATCCGGGCGCAGTACGAGAAACAGGGTAATCCCTATTACGCCACCGCGCGGCTGTGGGACGACGGCGTGATCGATCCCGCCGACACGCGTTTGGTGCTCGGGCTCGGCCTGTCGGCAGCGGCCAATGCGCCGATCGAACCCACCAAGTTCGGCCTGTTCAGGATGTGAGCCAAGGATCTGATCATGGACCGCTCAAAACTCTACCGGCGTTTCCGCACGCTGCTGATCGCCAACCGCGGCGAGATCGCCTGCCGCGTCATCCGCTCGGCGCGCGCCATGGGGCTGCGCACCGTCGCCGTCTATTCCGAGGCCGACCGCGAGGCGATGCATGTCGCGCTCGCCGACGAGGCGGTGCTGCTCGGGCCGGCGCGGGCGCGTGACAGCTATCTCAACATCGAGCGCGTCATCGCGGCGGCGAAGCAGACCGGCGCGGAGGCGGTGCATCCCGGCTACGGCTTCCTGTCGGAGAATGCCGAATTCGCGCAGGCCTGCCTCGACGCAGGTTTGGTGTTCGTCGGCCCGACCGCCGGGATGATGACGGCGATGGGGTCGAAATCCGGCTCGAAGGCGCTGATGGAGAAGGCCGGCGTGCCCTTGGTGCCGGGCTATCACGGCGAGGCCCAGGACGAAGCGATTTTGGCGGAAGCCGCCAACCGGATCGGCTTCCCGGTGCTGGTGAAGGCGTCGGCCGGCGGCGGCGGCCGCGGAATGCGCGTGGTCAATTCGGCGGCCGAGCTCGCGGCCGCGATCACCAGCGCCAAGCGCGAGGCCAAGGCGGCGTTCGGCGACGACCGCATGCTGATCGAGAAATACGTGCAGAATCCGCGCCACATCGAGGTGCAGATCATCGGCGACAGCCATGGCAATCTGCTCTCGCTGTGGGAGCGCGAATGCACGCTGCAACGCCGCCATCAGAAGGTGATCGAGGAGGCGCCGTCGCCGACCCTGAACGCTGCGCAGCGCGAGACGGTCTGCGAGGCCGCCCGCAAGGCTGCCGGTGCAGTCAACTATGTCGGCGCCGGCACTATCGAGTTCGTCTCCGACGGCAAGGACGTGTTCTTCATCGAGATGAACACCCGATTGCAGGTCGAGCATCCGGTCACGGAGCTGATCACCGGCGTCGATCTCGTGGAATGGCAGCTTCGCGTCGCGTTCGGCGAAGCGCTGCCGCTGAAGCAGAATGAGATCAGGTTGAACGGCCACGCCATCGAAGCGCGCGTCTACGCGGAGAATCCGCAGAAGAACTTCATGCCTTCGGTGGGCCGCATCAAGACCTGGCGGACTCCGCCGGACGGCGACGGACTGCGGATCGATGCCGGCTATCGCAGCGGCGACAATGTCTCGCCGTATTACGACGCGATGCTCGCCAAGGTGATCGCCTGGGCGCCGACGCGTGAAGGCGCGATCGAGAAGCTCAACCGTGGGCTTGAGCAGACCGACGTCCGCGGCATCGTCACCAACATCCCGTTCCTGTCGGCGCTGGTGACGCATCAGGCGACCAGGACCAATGCTATCGATACCGGCTTCATCGAGCGCGAGCTGAAAAACCTGACAGCGGGGCAGGGCGCGGCCGGCGATTTCGAACTGTGCGCGGCGGTGGCGGCGATCGTCGACGACGAGCAGAAGGCGGCGCGGCGCGAGGCCAACTCGCCCTGGCAGGCCTTCGGCTGGATGCCGGTCGGCCGCCGCCAGCGGGTGTTCTCGTTCAAGCAAGGCCATGAACCGCCGCAGACCATCACGCTGCACTATGGCAACGGTCCGTCGACGCTGTCGGTCGGCGGCCACGAGCTTGCCTTCGCGATCTCGTCATCCGGCGAGGATGGCTTCGACCTGACGCTCAACGGCCTCAAGTCGCGCGTTGCATCGGTCATCGAGGGCCACGAGCTTTATCTGCGTACCCGCAACGGCCGCTTCGACCTGCATTGGGTCGATCCGTTCGGCGGCGAAAGCGAGGAGCAGGTCGGCGAGGACAAGATCGTCGCGCCCTTGCCCGGCACCGTGGTGGCGCTGCTGGCCGAGGAGGGCGCGACGCTGGAGAAGGGCGCGCCGATCCTGACGCTGGAAGTGATGAAGATGGAGCAGACCCTGCGCGCGCCCTACGCCGGCGTGCTGAAGAAGCTCAAATGCAAGGTCGGCGATATCGTCGGCGAGGGTGTCGAGCTTGCGGAAGTGGAGCCTGCGGCTGCGTCATGAGCGATCAGGTCAAGATCATCGAGATGGGGCCGCGCGACGGCCTGCAGAATGAGAAGACGCCGGTCAGCGTCGCGGCGCGCATCGCCTTCGTCGAGGCGCTGGTGGCGGCGGGGCTCAATACCGTTGAGGTCGGCGCCTTCGTGTCGCCGAAGGCGATCCCGCAGATGGCGAGCTCCGACCAGGTGCTGTGCGGCGTCAGCCATATCAGGGATGCCGAATTCCACGTGCTGGTGCCGAACGAGAAGGGCTATGACGCCGCGCGCGCGGCCGGCGCCCGGGTGGTCTCGGTGTTCGCGGCGGCCTCCGAGGGCTTCTCACGCGCCAACATCAATTGCTCGATCGCGGAATCGATCGAGCGCTTCAAGCCGGTGCTGGCGCGTGCCAAGGCCGACGGCGTCAAGGTGCGTGGCTACGTCTCCTGCGTGCTCGGCTGCCCGTTCGACGGCGAGATCAAGCCGAAGGCGGTCGCCGACCTCGCGGTGACCCTGTGGGAGCTCGGCTGCTATGAGATCTCGCTCGGCGACACCATCGGTGTCGGCACGCCGCTCAAGGCCAGGGAGATGCTGCGCGCGGTCGGCGCCGAGCTTCCGGTCGCCAACCTTGCGATGCATTTCCACGACACCTACGGCCAGGCGCTCGCCAATCTCTATGCCGGCATGGAGGAGGGCGTCCGCGTCATCGATGCCGCCGCCGGCGGCCTCGGCGGCTGCCCCTACGCGCCCGGCGCCACCGGCAACGTCGCGACCGAGGATGTCGCCTACATGCTGGAAGGCATGGGCGTGACAACCGGCATCGACATGGACAAGCTGCTGGCCACGACGAACGAAGTTGCCACCTTGCTCGGCCGTCCGCCGGTGGGCCGTGTCGCCTCCGCGCTGAACGCGAAACGGAAGCGGCTCGGCGGCTCGTGAGCCTACGAGCGACGTCCGTCCGTCGCCATTGCGGGCATGCGCCAAGGCACGCTCCGGAATGACGGAAATCGGACGGGCTGCGACTTGACGCGGGGCCGCCCAATGGAACCCGCATTGCGGCGCACACGCCTTGTCATGGGGTTCCCGACCAAAATGCTCGAAAAGCATTCATGGCTTGGTGACTCAAAGGTGCTGAGGTGAGCGAGCTCGCAATTGCTCCAGGTGGCTCGCCATGTCCGGACAGGTGTCAGCTTCTCGTGGCCGAACGTTCTTGGCCGGAAAGATCGTTTTCAACTTCGGTCGGTCAGCGTTCGATTGCACGGTCCGGCAGCTCACCGATGCCGGGGCGACCGTGGAACTCGAAACCACGATCGGCATTCCCGACCACGTTCAGTTGTTGCTCGTCGGCACCAACCAGGTGAGGCCGTGCAAACGATTGTGGCAATCGGACCGGCAGCTCGGCCTCGCGTTTGAGGAGCAGCGGGCGAGCGCTGCAGCTTCGGCAGCCGCGCCGGCTTCCGCACCTGCGGGTCCCGCACCGTTCACCATTCCGGAGCGACGCAGCGGCGACATTCTGCGCGGGCACATGCTGGCGCTGCGCGCGGCGCTCGATCTGATCCCGGTCGGCATCCTGCTGCTGGATGCCGAACTGAAAGCCCTGTTCATCAACCGCGCGTTTCGGAACATGTGGGTGCTTCCGGACGCGGTTGCGGACCGCACCCCCAGCTTCACCGATCTGATGCGTCACGGTTGCAAGACCATGGCCTATGATCTGCCGGCCGAGCAGCTCGAAGCCTACCTTGCCGAACGCGTCCGCCTCGTGAGCATAGGGGACACAAACCCGATCGATCTCAGGCGCAGCAATGGTGATGTCATCCGATGTCAGTGCACGCCGCTGCCCGACGGCGGCCGGATGGTGAGCTACACGCCCGTAACCGACATCGTGCGCGCGTCGGACAAGCTGAAGGTGCTGACCGGGGCGCTCGAGAACGTGGAGGACGGCGTCGTGCTGCTCGATCGCGATCTCAATGCGGTGTTCCTCAATCGCAGGATGCGGGAATTCTGGGAGGTGAGCGAGGAGGAGGTCGCGCGGCATCCCGCCTATGTCACGCTGATCGCGCGCAATCGCCGGGCAGTCCCGACGGGCGCAACGGCGGAGCAGATCAAGGCCTTTCCGGCGAAGCGGATCGCGGAGATCAAGGCGGGCGACCACAAGCGCGACTTGCAGACGCCGGACGGCCGCAATATCCGGGTCCATTGCTCGACGATGGCAAATGGCGGCCGGATGCTGACCTTTGTCGACGTCACCGATCTTGTCCGCAATGCGCGACAGCTGGAGGTGCTCGCGACCACCGATCCACTCACTGGACTGTTCAACCGCAGGCACTTCCTCATGACGTTGGATGCGGAGTGGAGCCGGTTCCAGCGCTACTATCGTTCGGTCTCCGTCCTGATGGTCGATATCGATCACTTCAAGAGCATCAACGACCGGTTCGGCCACGCGATCGGTGACGAGGCGATCAAGGCGGTCGCCGAGATCTGCACGCGCGGCAAGCGCAAGTCGGACATTGTCGGCCGCATCGGAGGCGAGGAGTTCACGGTTCTGTTGCCGGAAACGACATTGTCGCGCGCCCGAACTGTTGCCGAGCGGATTCGCAGGCGGGTCGAAGGACTGACGTTGACGGCGGACGGCCGTCCGGTGTCCGTCACGGTGAGCATCGGCGTTGCCGAAGCCCTCACGAGCATGTCCGGGATAGACGCCCTGATGAAGGCCGCCGACGCCGCGCTCTACCAGGCCAAGGAAGGCGGCCGCAATCGGACGCAGTGCTGGCTGCCGCCGGCGCCGCCGAAGCTGGCGGCGGAGTAGGCCTGAGTTGCAGCTTGAACGAGCTTAGTAACATGACTGCAACTAAACAGCTACTTGGTCAGGCGCCCGTCAGGTTCCCATAAGGACTGATAATACATGGTTGCCTTACGGACACGATTGTTGCGTCGTTGCAACGGTGTCGGAACATTTAACCCTAAAAGCAGCCCATCCGTAGTCGCGCCGCTTTTTGGCCACACCCTGACATGAAAGGATATTCACCTAGCTGAATAGCCAGCGCTCCGACGACGGGACATTTTATCGGTTCCAGCGTTGATGGAGGAAGGGCGCAGGAAAAAGAGCGCCGGAACAGGGTCGCGATGGACGTCAAGACGAACATCAAGAGCAGGCTGCCCAGCCGTCACGTGACGGAGGGCCCCCAGCGCGCGCCGCATCGTTCCTATCTCTATGCGATGGGGCTGACGACAGCCCAGATTCATCAACCCTTTGTCGGCGTTGCTTCATGTTGGAATGAAGCGGCCCCCTGCAACATTTCGCTGATGCGCCAGGCGCAGGCGGTGAAGAAGGGCGTGGCTTCGGCCGGCGGTACACCGCGCGAATTCTGCACCATCACCGTGACCGATGGCATCGCCATGGGCCATGACGGCATGCGCTCGTCGCTGCCGTCGCGCGAATGCATCGCCGATTCGGTCGAGCTGACCGTCCGCGGCCACGCCTATGACGCGCTGGTCGGGCTCGCCGGCTGCGACAAATCGCTGCCGGGCATGATGATGGCGATGGTCCGTCTCAACGTGCCCTCGATCTTCATCTATGGCGGCTCGATCCTGCCGGGCAACTTCCGTGGCCAGCCGGTGACCGTGCAGGACATGTTCGAGGCGGTCGGCAAGCACTCGGTCGGCGCCATGTCGGACGAGGACCTCGACGAGATCGAGCGGGTGGCGTGCCCCTCGGCCGGCGCCTGCGGCGCCCAGTTCACCGCCAATACCATGGCGACTGTGTCCGAGGCGATCGGCCTCGCGCTGCCGTATTCGGCCGGGGCTCCGGCGCCGTATGAGATCCGCGACTCCTTCTGCGCCGCCGCCGGCGAGAAGGTGATGGAGCTGATCGAGAAAAACATCCGGCCCCGTGACATCGTCACCCGCGAAGCCCTTGAAAATGCTGCGGCCGTGGTTGCAGCCTCAGGTGGTTCGACCAATGCTGCGCTGCACCTGCCGGCGATCGCCCATGAGTGCGGCATCAAATTCAATTTGTTCGACGTTGCCGAAATCTTCAAAAAGACTCCTTACGTCGCGGATTTGAAGCCGGGCGGCCGTTATGTTGCCAAAGACATGTTTGAAGTAGGTGGCATTCCGCTGCTGATGAAGACGCTGCTCGACCATGGCCACCTGCACGGGAATTGCCTCACCGTCACTGGCCGAACGATCGCCGAAAACCTCAAAAGCGTGAAATGGAATCCGCACCAGGATGTGGTGCGGCCCGCCGACAATCCGATCACCGTCACAGGTGGCGTTGTCGGGCTGAAGGGTAATCTCGCTCCGGAGGGTGCGATCGTGAAGGTCGCGGGAATGTCCAACCTGAAGTTCACCGGTCCGGCCCGGTGCTTCGACCGCGAGGAAGACGCTTTCGAGGCGGTGCAGAAGCGCACCTACAAGGAAGGCGAAGTGATTGTGATCCGCTACGAGGGGCCGAAGGGCGGTCCCGGGATGCGGGAGATGCTGGCGACCACGGCGGCGCTGACCGGGCAGGGGATGGGGGGCAAGGTTGCCCTGATCACCGATGGCCGGTTCTCCGGCGCCACCCGTGGCTTCTGCATCGGACATATTGGACCTGAAGCGGCCGTCGGCGGGCCGATCGGGTTATTGCAGGACGGCGACATCATCGAGATCGATGCGGTCGCCGGCACACTTGACGTAAAATTGAGCGACGCCGAGCTCGCAAATCGTAAGACCAAATGGGCCCCTCGGGCGACTAACCACACATCTGGTGCGCTGTGGAAGTACGCCGAGCAAGTGGGGCCGGCGGTGGATGGCGCAGTCACCCATCCGGGTGGCGCGCACGAGAAACAGTGTTATGCGGACGTTTAGGCGTACGATTTTTGCGTTTGCGTTAGGGGCCATTCCGGTGGCGGGCCCTGGATTCGGATTCGACGGAGCCCCGGTCAACCCCCAGGATACCGTTCTGCCGGTGGTCGCGCCGCAGCCGGGCTCGGCGGCTGCGTTGAAGCGGGCCACGACGCCGGTTGCCCCGACGGCGACCGCGCCGACCTCGTCCTTCAGCACGCTGCAGTATCAGGCCGAGGGCGGCCACCCCGTGGCGCAGTGGAAGCTCGGCAAGATGTACGCCGAGGGCGACGGCGTGATCCAGGACGACATGCGCGCCTTCGAATATTTCAGCCGGATCGCCAATGCGCATGCCGAGGATTCACCGTCGGCGCCGCAAGCCTCGATCGTGGCCAACGCCTTTGTCGCGCTCGGCCGCTACTATCTGAACGGCATTCCCAATTCCAAGGTGAAGGCGGACACCGAGCGCGCGCGGGAGATGTTCTCCTATGCGGCGTCCTATTTCGGCAATGCCGACGCCCAGTACGACCTTGCCCGGCTGTATTTGAAGACGCCGGATGCATCGCGGGATGATTTCCGCTATGGCGCGCGCTGGCTGGGCCTTGCCGCCCAGAAGGGCCAGCATCAGGCGCAGGCGCTGCTTGGCCAGATGCTGTTCAACGGCGACCGGCTGCCGCCGCAGCGGGCGCGCGGCCTGATGTGGCTGACCCTGGCGCGCGACAGCGCCACGCCCGACGAGGCCTGGATCAAGGAAAGCTACAACCGGGCGATCGCCAAGGCGTCGGAAGACGACCGTGCGATGGCACTGCAGATGCTCGAGCACTGGGTGCAAGGTCGTCGCGATTAGAGGCCGCCGCGACTGAGATCGCGGGCGGCCCTTGGAACTCGCTCGGGGCTCAGGCGGTCTCGAAATCGAGATCGGCCCAGACCGGGACATGGTCGGACGGCTTCTCCCAGGCGCGGACATAGCTGTCGATGCCGACATCGATCAGCCGGTCGCTGGCCTGCGGCGACATCAGGAGATGGTCGATCCGCAGCCCCCAGTTCTTCTGCCAGGCGCCGGCCTGGTAATCCCAGAAGGTGTACTGGCCGGGCTCGTCATTGACTGCCCGCAGCGCATCCGTGAGGCCGAGGCCGAGCAGGGACTGGAAGGCCTCGCGGGTCGCCGGGCGGAACAGCGCGTCGTCGGCCCATGCGGCCGGATTGTAGACGTCGCGGGCCGCCGGGATGACATTGTAGTCGCCGGCCAGGATCAGCGGCTCCTCGGCCTTAAGCCGTTCCTTCGTGTACTCAAGAAGCCGCGACATCCATTTGAGCTTGTAGGGATATTTGTCGGTGTTCGCGGGATTGCCGTTGGGCAGGTAAAGGCATGCGACCCGTACCACGCCCTGTTTCAGCGTCACGACGCCTTCGAGGAAGCGGGCATGGGCGTCCTCGTCGTCGCCGGCGAGGCCCGATTTGGTCTCGTCGAACGGCAGCTTGGAGAGCAGCGCGACGCCGTTGAAGGTCTTCTGCCCGTGGGTGACGACATTATACCCGAGCGCCTCGACCTCGAGCCGAGGGAAAGCGTCATCGACGCATTTGATCTCCTGCAGGCAAACGATGTCCGGAGAGCACTCCTTCAGCCAGGCGACCAGCAGTTCGATCCGTTGCCGGACCGAGTTGACGTTCCAGGTGGCGATGCGAACTGTCATCGGAAGTCCCTTATTTCATGACGCTTTCGCGTCACTTGATGCCTAGACCAAGCGTTTGCGCATCTCGATGTGTGGGATGCCGGCTTCCTCGAACTCGTCGCCGCACCGTTCGAACCCGGCGCGCGCATAGAACGGCTCCGCGTGCGTCTGAGCGTTGAGGATCAGTTCGGGATAGCCGAGTTCTGCCGCCTTGGCCATCAGCGCGTCCAGTACTCGGGCGCCAACGCCCGTGCCACGTGCCGTTTCGAGCACGGCCATGCGGCCGATATGGCCGTCGGGGAGCAGCCGGCCGGTGGCAACGGGTGTGCCGTCATCGGTAAACGCCAGCGCATGCCAACTCGACGCGTCCATCTCGTCCCATTCCAGTTCGACCGGCACGCCCTGTTCTTCGACAAAGACTTTGTAACGGATGGCGCCGGAGCGTTCGCGGGCGTCTTCCCAAGTGCAGATCAGGACGGAGGTGGACATAGGGCGGCGATTGGCGGGCGCCCGAGGAGGCGCAGTATTTCACTTTCGTGGCATACCATATGCGGTCCGGCTGTGCTAACCCTCTCCGGAAACAAGGCGTAACAATTGCCGATGGGGGAGTCGCGAAGCGTCCCGCCTTCAAGGGAAGGGGCGGCGCACGTGCAAAATTATGAAAAAACGCAGTTTGGTTCTGACTGTCGCGGTCCTCGGCATTGCGGCCGGGGCGGCCTACATGATCCGCTCTTCGTGGATGGGCGGCGGTTCCGCAACCACGCAAGGGCCCCCGCGGCCGCGGGTAGTCTCGGTGGATCTGGCCAAGGCGGAACGCAGATCGGTGCCGGTCGATGTCGATGCGATCGGAACGGTCACGCCGATCTCCAGCGTGGCGCTGAAATCGCGGCTGGAGACCACCATCGTCTCGGTGCATTTCGAGGACGGCGCCAGGGTCAATGAGGGCGACCTGCTGTTCATGCTCGACGCGCGACAGATCGACGCCCAGATCGAGCAGGCCGAGGGTGTCCTAGCCCGCGACCAGGCCCAGCTCGAGGGCGCACAGCGCGACCAGCGCCGCTACACCGAACTGGTCGGCAAGGGCGCGACCACCCAGGTCAACCTCGACAACGCCAAGACCCAGTCCGACGTCCTGATCGGCACCATCAAGGCCGACCAGTTCGCGCTGGAAAATCTCCGCGTCCAGAAGAGCTACACCGTGATCCGGGCGCCGTTTGCGGGCCGGATCAGCGCCGCCAACGTCAAGGTCGGGAACTTCGTCCGTCCCGCCGATACGCAACCGCTCGCGATCATCAACCAGATGGCGCCGGTTTATGTCACCTTCGCAATCCCGCAGCGGGCGCTGGTCGATCTGCGCGACGCCATGGGAAAGGGTGATCCCAAGGTGATCGCGACCATTCCCGGCCACCAGCGCTCCGAAAGCGGCAAGGTCGCCATGGTCGAGAACGCCGTCGATGCAACCACCGGCATGGTGACCGTGCGCGGCGTCATGAACAATGCCAGCGAGACGCTGTGGCCGGGCACCATCGTGCAGACCAAGCTGATCATCCGCAGCGAGGACGCCGTCGTGGTGCCCACGGTCGCGGTGCAGCGCAGCCAGAACGGCAATTTCGTCTTCGTGGTCAGGGACGGCGTCGCCAAGGTCCAGCCCGTCAAGGTCGATCGCACGTTCCAGGGCTCGTCGGTGATCTCTGACGGACTGGCGGGCGATGAAAGCGTCGTCGTCGACGGCCAGCTGCTGCTGTCGGAGGGATCGCGGGTCGAGTTGCGGGCGCGCAAGGCCGGAGCCTGACCTATGACGCTGTCCGAGCTCTGCATCCGCCGCCCGGTCATGACGACGCTGATCACTGCGTCGATCATCGCCTTCGGCCTGTTCGGTTTCCGCCTGCTGCCGGTCTCGGCGCTGCCCAAGGTGGACTTCCCGACCATCGCAGTCACCGCGACCCTGCCGGGCGCCAGCGCCGACACCATGGCGGCCTCGGTTGCAGGGATCATCGAGCGTCAGCTCTCGACGATTGCCGGCATCTCCTCGATGTCCTCGAACTCGTCGCAGGGCACCAGCGTCATCACCATCCAGTTCGACCTCAACCGCAGCATCGATGCCGCGGCGCTCGACGTGCAGACGGCATTGACGATCGCGCAGCGCCGGCTGCCGATCGAGATGACGATCCCGCCGAGCTTCCGGAAGGTGAACCCGGCCGATTTCCCGGTGCTGTTCGTCTCGCTGGGGTCGGCGACGCTGCCGCTGTCGGCGGTCAACGAATACGGCGACATCACGATCGGGCAGGCGCTGTCGCAGCTGCCGGGGGTCGCGCAGGTCCTGATCTACGGCGCGCAGAAATTCGCGATCCGGGTCCAGGCCGATCCGGAGGCCGCGGCCGCCCGGGGCGTCTCGATGGAGGACATCCGCGCAGCGGTGTCGCGCGCCAATTCCTCCACCCCGGTCGGCACGCTGAACGGTCCCAAGCAGGACGTCGCGCTGCAGGCCTCCGGCCAGATGGACAAGGCGGCCGACTACCGCCAGATCTATGTCGCTTGGCGCAACGGTTCGCCGGTCCGACTCGACGAGATCGCCAAGGTCTATGACAGCGTCGAGAACGACAAGATCGCGACCTGGATGAACGACGAGCGCGCGATCGTGCTCGCGATCCAGAAACAGCCCGACGCCAACACCGTCGCCGTCGTCGACGCCGTTCTCGCAAAGCTGCCGTCGCTGCGCGCCGCGATCCCGCCCTCGGTAACGATGCAGGTGATGATGGACCGCTCGGTCTCGATCCGGCAGGCGGTCAGCGACGTCGAGGAGACCCTGCTGATCGCGATCGGGCTCGTCATCCTGGTGATTTTCCTGTTTCTGCGCTCGGCGTCGGCGACTTTCATTCCGGCGCTCGCGGTGCCGATCTCGCTGTTCGGCACCTGCGCTGCGATGTACGCGCTGGATTACTCCATCAACAACATGACGCTGCTGGCGCTGACGCTCTCGGTCGGCTTCGTGGTCGATGACGCCATCGTGATGCTGGAGAACATCGTCCGCCATATCGAGCATGGCATGAAGCCGTTCGAGGCGGCACTGAAGGGCGCCCGCGAGATCGGCTTCACCATCATCTCGATCACGTTCTCGCTGATTGCCGTGTTCATCCCGGTGCTGCTGATGGGCGGCATCGTCGGCCGCGTGTTCCGCGAATTCGCGGTCACGATCTCGGTCGCGATCATCGTCTCCGGCTTCGTGTCGCTGACCCTGACGCCGATGCTGTGCGCCCGCGTGCTGCGCGCGCATGATGCGACCAGGCGGCCGAACATCGCGCTGCGGGCGTTCGAGGCGATGTTCGAGGCCTGGCTGCGCGCCTATGAATGGGCACTGGACTGGGTGCTGGCCAAGAAGGCCTTGATGCTGGTGGTGACGCTCGCGACGCTCGGCGGCACAGTCTATCTCTACATGATCGTGCCGAAGGGCTTCTTCCCGCAGGAGGATACCGGCTTCCTGATCGGCGTGACGGAAGCCGCGACCGACACCTCGTTCGAGGCGATGAAGGTGCGCCAGCAGGCACTGGTCGACGTGCTCAGGACCGATCCGGCGATCGACTATGTCAATTCCACCGTCGGCTCCGGCGGTCCCAATTCGACCACCAATTACGGCCGGCTGTTCATTGCGCTGAAGCCGCAGAACACCCGCGACAACGCCGCTGTCGTGATCGGGCGGCTGCGCCAGAAGGCGCGCGAGATCCCGGGCATGCAGGCGTTCTTCCAGAGCGTCCAGAACCTCAACATCGGCGGCCGCATCTCCAAGAGCCAGTATCAATACGTGATGCAGAGCGGCGATACCGAGGCGCTGTACCGGCTGGCGCCTGAGATGCGCGACAAGATCGAGAAGATCCCGGGCCTGCTCGACGTCACCACCGACCTCTACATCAAGAACCCGCAGATGACAGTCGACATCGACCGCGAGAAGGCGGCGGTGTACGGCATCACCGTCGACCAGGTCCGCAACCAGCTCTACAACGCCTATGGTTCGCGGCAGGTCGGCACTATCTACATGCCGTCGAACGACTACCAGATCATTCTCGAGGTGCAGCCGCAGTTTCGGGTCGATCCGTCAGACCTCTCGAAGCTCTACATGAAGACCGCGAGCGGCCAGACCATTCCGCTGGATGCGGTGGCCCGGCTGGTGCCGACGGTCGGACCGCTGCAGATCAACCACCAGGGCCAGCAGCCGGCGGTGACGATCTCGTTCAATCTCGCGCCGGGCAATTCGCTCGGCTACGCAGTCGACAAGATCACCGAGCTCGAGCAGAATTCAAGCCCGCCGCCAACGATTGCGACCGGCTTCTCCGGCACCGCGCAGGTGTTCCAGGATTCGCTGCGCGGGCAGGGCGTCCTGATCCTCGCCGCGGTGTTCGCGGCTTTCGTCATCCTTGGCATTCTCTACGAAAGCTTCATCCATCCGATCACCATCATCTCGGGCTTGCCGTCGGCCGGTATCGGCGCGATCCTGACGTTGACGCTGTTCGGGATGGAGCTGTCGGTGATCGCAATGATCGGCATCGTGATGCTGGTCGGCATCGTCAAGAAGAACGCGATCATGATGGTCGACTTCGCGCTGGAGCGCCGCCGCGTGGGGTTGAGTGCCGAGCATGCGATCCGCGAGGCCGCTCTGCTGCGCTTCCGCCCGATCATGATGACGACGTTCGCGGCGATCTTCGGCACGCTGCCGATCGCGCTCGGTGCCGGCGCCGGTGCGGAGCTGCGTCAGCCGCTCGGCGTCGCCGTGGTCGGCGGCCTCTGCGTCTCACAACTGCTGACGCTGTTCATCACGCCTGTCATCTACATCTATCTCGACCGCATCGACCGCGGCCTGCGGCGCAAGCTCGACCCGCAGGCGGACGGTGACATCGAACGGCCGCAGGTGGTCGCGGCCGAGTAGCAGGCGGCGGTTAGATCGAGAAGCTGGTGCCGCAGCCGCAGGAGGCGGTGGCGTTCGGATTGACGACGCGGAACGAGGCGCCGATCAAATCGTCGACGAAGTCGACCTCCGAACCCGCGAGGAACGGGACCGAGGCGGGATCGATCAGCACCACGGCGCTGTCGCGCTCGATCACGAGGTCGTCATCGGCCTGGGTGCGCTCGACGTCGAACTTGTACTGGAAACCGGAGCAGCCGCCGCCCTCGACCGAAATGCGCAGCTTGGCGCCGTCGCCTTCCTTGCTGAGGATCTGCCCGATCCGGCGGGCGGCCCGTTCGCTGACGGTGATGGCAGCAGTCATATCGGTCTCCGAAACCTTGATTCGAGGCATGGTCGGATCGGATCATGCCCGGCGTCATAGCCAATTCATTTGGTCAGCCGCCTCAGGCATAGTTAAGTGCGTCGGACCATGGAATCAAATGGATAAGGACTAAAATACTGTGTCGGTCGGAATGGCTGCCCCCCGCGCGCCTTATGCCTGCGACCCCGACCACAGCCGCGGCCGGCTGGTCGCGGAGCCGCCGAGCCGGACCCGGAGCCCGTTCCGGCGCGACTGCGACCGGGTCATCCATTCCACCGCGTTCCGCCGCCTGAAGCACAAGACCCAGGTCTTCGTCTTCCACGAGGGCGACCATTACCGCACCCGGCTGACTCATTCGCTGGAGGTGGCGCAGATCGCCCGCGCACTGGCGCGCCAGCTCGGGGTCGACGAGGATCTGACCGAGACGCTGGCGCTCGCGCATGACCTCGGCCATCCGCCGTTCGGGCATGCCGGGGAGCGCGCGCTCGATGACTGCCTCAAGGATGATGGCGGCTTCGACCACAATGCACAGGCGCTGCGGGTCGTCACCTTGCTGGAACACCGCTATCCCGAGTTCGGGGGGCTGAACCTGACCTGGGAATCGCTCGAGGGGATCGTCAAGCACAACGGCCCGCTGACCGAACGCAACGGTGCGCCGGCCGGCCGCTACCTGGACAGCGGCCTTCCGGTCGGGATCGCCGACTACAACAGGACCTACGACCTCGAGCTCTGGAGCTACGCCTCGCTCGAGGCGCAGATCGCCGCCTTCGCCGACGACATCGCCTATGACGCGCACGACATCGACGACGGCCTGCGCGCCGGCCTGTTCGCGGTCGACGACCTCAAGGAGATGCCGCTGACCGCTGAAATCATCGCCGAGATCGATCGCCATTACCCCGGGCTCGATGAGGTCCGGCGCGGTGCCGAGCTGGTACGTGAGCTGATCTCACATTTCATCAATGCCGTCTTCAACGAGGCGAGCCGGCGCCTTGCGGCCGCCCGGCCGCAATCGGCCAAGGACGTGCGCCATCACAATGCGCCGCTTATCGCGTTTCCGGCCGAGGTGGCGGAGCAGGAGGCGGCGATCAAGGCGTTCCTGTTCCGGCGGATGTATCGCCACCAGCGGGTGATGATCGTGATGCGGGAGGCGGAGCAGGTGGTCCGCAATCTGTTCGAGCGCTACCGGCAATCGCCCGGCGACCTGCCGGCGGAATGGATCGAGGGCAGCGTGCAGGAGACCACGAACGCGCGGAACAGGCGGATCGGCAATTTCATTGCCGGGATGACCGACCGTTTCGCCCTGATCGAGCACCAAAGGCTTTTTGACTCGACCCCGGATTTGCGTTAGCGCCCTGCCATGGCCGACACCACTGCTTCACCACACCTTTTTGCCGACATGCTGACGCGCGTGCACGCGATCTGTGCCGCGGTCGGAGCCGAGGATAACTGGCCCGCGGGCATCGACCTCACACGCGTCGTGGTGGAGCCGCCGCGCGATGCCAGCCATGGCGACATGGCGACCAATGCCGCGATGGTGCTCGCCAAGGACGCCAAGGCCAAGCCGCGCGAGCTCGCCGACAAGATCGCCGCGCGGCTGCGCGCCGACGCGCTGGTGGCCTCGGTCGATGTCGCTGGGCCCGGCTTCATCAACCTGACCCTGAAGCCGCAGGTCTGGGCAGACGGGCTGCGCGCCGTGCTGGCCGCCGGCTCCGCTTACGGACGCAGCGACATCGGCAAGGCCGAGAAGGTCAATGTCGAATACGTCTCGGCCAATCCGACCGGACCGATGCATGTCGGCCATTGCCGCGGTGCCGTGTTCGGCGACGCGCTGTGCAGCCTGCTGCAATTCGCCGGCTTCGACGTTTGCCGCGAATATTACATCAATGATGCCGGTGCCCAGGTCGACGTGCTCGCGCGCTCGGCGTTCCTGCGTTACCGCGAGGCGCTGGGGCAGGACATCGGCGCGATCCCGGAAGGGCTCTATCCCGGTGATTACCTCGTGCCGGTCGGCGAGGCGCTCGTCAAGGAATACGGCGAGAAGCTGCTCGACATGACCGAAGCCGCGTGGCTGCCGATCGTGCGCGACAAGGCGATCGCCATGATGATGGAGATGATCAAGGGCGATCTAGCCGCGCTCAATATCCATCACGACGTGTTCTTCTCCGAGCGTTCGCTGATCACCTCGGGCAACAACAAGGTCGCCGAGACCATCGATTTCCTGCGCGCCAAGGGCGACATCTATGAGGGCCGGCTGCCGCCGCCGAAGGGCAAGCCGGTCGAGGATTACGAGGACCGCGAGCAGTCGCTGTTCCGCGCCACCGCGTATGGCGACGACGTCGATCGTCCGCTGATCAAGTCGGACGGCTCGTACACGTACTTCGCGTCCGATATCGCCAACCACCGCAACAAGTTCGAGCGCGGGTTCACCAACCTTATCGACGTGTTCGGCGCCGATCACGGCGGCTACATCAAGCGCATGCAGGCGGCCGTGAAAGCGGTGACCGCGGGCAAGGCGACACTCGACGTCAAGATCGTGCAGCTTGTGAAGCTGCTGCGCGACGGCGAGCCGGTGAAGATGTCGAAGCGGTCAGGCGAATTCGTCACGCTGCGCGAAGTCGTCGACGAGGTCGGCTCCGACGCCGTGCGGTTCATGATGCTGTTCCGCAAGAACGACGCGGTGCTCGATTTCGACCTCGCCAAGGTGATCGAGCAGACCAAGGACAATGCCGTCTTCTACGTCCAGTACGGCCACGCCCGCGGCCATTCGATCTTCCGCAATGCGCGGGAAGAAGCGGTTCCGGACCTGCCGACGTCCGACGAGGCCCGGCTCGCCTATCTGCGGAGCGCTGCGGTCGAACGGTTGACCGACCCGGCCGAGCTCGATTTGCTCAAGCGGCTGGCGCTTTATCCCCGGATGATCGAGGCCGCGGCGGTGGCACATGAGCCGCACCGAATCGCTTTTTATCTATATGATTTGGCCAGTGAATTTCATGCGCTTTGGACCAAGGGGCGCGATTTGCCCTATTTACGCTTCATTATCAATAATGATGCAGAGATCACGAGGGCGCGACTGGCAATGGTTCAGGGCGTCGTCTCGGTTCTGGCATCGGGCTTAGCTGTTCTAGGCGTCCACGCTCCGACCGAGATGCGGTAGGCAGGGGCATTTGGCCCTCACGAGTGGGGATTTGTGAGGGCATCTGGCAGGGGCCAACTCGTTCGGACCGGCTGTGCCGGCGATCTTGGCGCTGTCCCGAAGGGGATGCATCATCACGATGGCTGATCGATATCAGGACCGAAATTTTTCCGCCGACACGGCCTCGAGGGCCGACAGCGATCCGCTTGCTGAACTGGCCCGGCTGATCGGCCAGACGGATCCATTCGGCACCGCCAACAAGCCGCCGCCGCGTCCGCTGCAGTCGCGCGCCAATGCGCGGCCGCAACAGTATGAGCCGCAGGCGGAAGAGGACGAGACCCCGCCCGCAGGCCCGCCGCCCTGGATGCAGCGCGCGCGGCAGGAGGCGGCCCCGCCGCCGCCCGTGCAGCACACCGAATACGAAGAGCCGGAGCAGGACTATCAACCGAAGCCGGTGCATCCGCTGCACCGCTATGCGGCCCAGCAGGCACAGCCGCCTGCGCCCGCGCCGGTCGCGACCTATCGGCCGGTCGAGCCCCCCCGGCAGCCTGAGGCCTTCGACGAGGAGCCGCATTATCAGGCCAACGATCAGGGGCACGATACGTCGCGCTATGACGACGCGCTCTACGGCCAACTGGAGGCCGGTGAACAGGATCTGCAGCGCGATCCGTCCTATCCGGACGATCCCTACGCCTATGATGCCTATGAGGAAGAACCCGAACCGCGCAAGCGGAGCAGCGGCCTGATGACGGTCGCCGCGGTCGTGGCACTCGCGGTGGTCGGCACTGGTGGCGCGCTCGCCTATCGCAACTATGTCGGCTCGCCCCGAACGGGCGAACCGCCGATCATCAAGGCTGACAATACGCCGACCAAGGTGTTGCCGGCCCAGGCCGATGCGCCGGCCAAGACGCCGGACCGCATGGCGACGGGGGACGGCACCGAGAAGATCGTGTCGCGCGAGGAGACCCCGGTCGACGTCAATTCGAAGACCGCCGGTCCGCGCGTGGTGTTTCCGGCGCTGAACGCCAATGCGAATCCGCCGCCCGCCGCCAGCGTGCAGACGGCGCAGCCCGCGCCGGCGCCGATCGCCGCGAACGGGACCCTGCCGAACAATGAGCCGCGCAAGGTCCGGACGTTGTCGGTCAAGGGCGATTCGCCTGACGGCGCACAGGCTGCGGCCGCCGCGCCGGCCAAGCCGGCCGCAGCGAAGCCTCCAGTGTCGCGCGGCAACCCGTCGGCAGCCAATGCCAGTGTGAACGCGCCGATGTCGCTGACTCCGGGCGGCCAGCCCGACCCTGCGCCCGCCGCACCTCCGACCCGAATCGCGTCGACCTCGACGGCCTCGGTCGGTGGTGGCGGATACCTGGTGCAGGTGTCGTCGCAGAAGAACGAGGCCGACGCGCAGTCGTCCTATCGAACGCTGCAGGGCAAATATCGCAGCGTGCTCGGTTCGCAGCCTTTGGTGGTCAAACGCGTCGATCTCGGTGAGAAGGGCGTCTATTACCGCGCCTTCGCGGGCCCGTTCGCGTCGTCGGAAGAGGCGAGCCAGCTGTGCAAAAGCCTGATGTCGGCCGGTGGGCCGCAGTGCCTCATCCAAAGAAATTAACGGCCGTTTCCTTGACCCGTGAGCCGCATACGGCCTAATCGGCCGAATGACGAACCGCGGATTCATCACGGGCGTATCCGGCCTGATCCTCAACGACGCTGAACGCGAATTTATTCGCGCCGAGCGGCCATGGGGCTTCATCCTGTTCAAGCGCAACATCGAGAGTCCGGCCCAAGTGGCGGCTCTTATTGGGGAACTCCGGAAAGCGGCTGGCATGGCCGAAGCCCCGGTTCTGATCGACCAGGAAGGCGGGCGGGTGCAACGGCTCGGCCCTCCGCATTGGCCGGTCTATCCGCCCGGCGCGAGCTTCGGCGCGCTCTACGACATCGACCCGAAGCTCGGCCTTGCCGCGGCGCGGCTCAGCTCGCGGCTGATCGCGGCCGACCTGATCGACCTCGGAATATCAGTCGATTGCCTGCCTTTGGCCGACGTTCCCGTCGCCGGGGCGGACGCAGTGATCGGCAACCGAGCCTATGGAACCGAACCGGGCAAGGTCGCGGCGATCGCGCGTGCGGTCACGGATGGGCTGGAACAGGGCGGCGTGCTGCCGGTTCTCAAGCACATCCCCGGCCATGGCCGGGCCACGGCGGACAGCCATTTCCGGCTTCCAACGGTCGATACAGCCAGAGATGAGCTGGAACGGACCGATTTCGCCGCGTTCCAGCCGCTGGCGGACTTGCCGATGGCCATGACTGCACATGTTGTGTTTAGCGCGCTGGACCCCGTCCATCCGGCGACGACTTCTGCGACAATCATCGAACAGGTGATTCGCGGCCTGATCGGGTTTCAGGGTTTGTTGATGAGTGATGACGTGTCGATGAATGCGCTGGCCGGATCGATTGCCGAGCGGACCCGCGCCATCGTCAGCGCCGGTTGCGACATGATCCTGCACTGCAACGGCAATCTCGACGAGATGCGCGAAGTCGCGCGGGAAACGCCGGAACTGACCGGCAAGGCGCTTGAGCGCGCCAAGGCTGCGCTCGCTGTGCGGAAGCAGCCGGAGCCGCTGGACCGGCAGGCGGCGCGGGCTGAACTGGATGCGTTGTTGGATCGGGTAGGGACGGCATGACCGCTGAAATTCTATCGTTCGATACCGGGCGGCCGGCCGACCTTGCTGATGGCGAACCGGCGCTGGTGGTCGACGTCGAGGGCTACGAGGGCCCGCTCGACCTGCTGCTGACGCTGGCTCGGCAGCAGAAGGTCGACCTGTCGAAGATCTCGATCCTGGCGCTCGCCGACCAGTATCTCTCGTTCATCGAGGCAGCGCGCAAGATCCGCCTCGAACTCGCCGCCGACTATCTGGTGATGGCAGCCTGGCTCGCCTTCCTGAAGTCGCGGCTGCTGCTGCCGGAACCGCCGACCGCTGAGGGGCCGAGCGCCGAGGAAATGGCGACCGCGCTTGCCAACCAGTTGCGTCGTCTCGAGGCGATCCGTGAGGCGGCGAACCGGCTGATGAACCGGCCGCAGTTCCAGCGCGATATCTTCCCGCGCGGCAATCCGGAATCGATCGCCGAGATCAAGCATCCGAAGTTCACCGCGACGCTGTACGACCTGCTGTCGGCCTATGCCACGCAGCGCGCGTCGCGGGTGCTGACGTCGGTGCATCTGGCCAAGCGGACGGTGTGGTCGCTTGCGGAAGCGCGCGCCTCGCTGGAGCGGCTGGTCGGCATCGCCGAGGACTGGAGCTGCCTCGACGAGTACCTGATGAGCTACGTCGCCGATCCCACCCAGAAGGCGACGGTGTTCGCATCGAGCTTCGCCGCCGCCCTCGAACTGGTTCGCGAGGGTGAGATGGAAATCAACCAGAAGCAGGCGTTCGCGCCGATCTATTTCCGAAAGCGTCCAGCGCAAGCCGCAATGGCTGCGCCCGACCTGTCGGTTGAGTAAGTGGAAGAAGGAGAGCAGGCCGATGGCAAGCTTGGCGGAAGTGCGCAGAGACGAGCCCGAGGAGGAGGTTTCTCCGATGGATCATCCGGTGGCGCGGCCTGAGGAATTGCGGCTCCTTGAAGCCCTGTTGTTCGCATCGGCCGAGCCGATCGATCAGGCAACGCTGGCCAAGCGCATGCCTGACGGCGTCGACATCAAGCAGGCGCTGGCACAGTTGCAGGCGGAATATGCGCCGCGCGGCGTCAACCTGGTGAAGGTGGCGAACAAGTGGACGTTCCGTACCGCGGGCGATCTGTCGTGGCTGATGACGCGCGAGAGCACCGAGACCCGCAAGCTGTCGCGCGCGGCGATCGAGGTGCTGGCGATCATCGCCTACCACCAGCCGGTGACCCGCGCCGAGATCGAAGAGATTCGCGGCGTGGTGACGTCGAAGGGAACCATCGACGTGCTGCTGGAAACCGGCTGGATTCGCCCGCGCGGCCGCCGCAAGACGCCGGGCCGGCCGCTGACCTTCGGAACCACCGACGGCTTCCTGTCGCAGTTCAGCCTGGAAGCGCTCGGCGACCTGCCGGGGCTCGAGGAACTCAAGGGCACCGGCCTGCTCGATTCGCGGCTGCCGACCGGATTCTCCGTTCCGTCGCCATCTGACGATGCGACGCTGCGCGAGGATGAGGAGCCGCTCGAGCCCGGCGATACACTGGAACTGCTGTTGGCCCCGGCCGTCGAGCCGGAGGCCAAGGAACCGACGGCTGAGGTCGAGGCCGAAACCGAGGCCGCTACCGAGGTTGAAGCGACGGCCGAGACCGAAGCCGAGGTGGTCAGTGAGGCAGAGGCAGGCGAGCTTGACACTGCCGAGCCCGATGCCGATGAACCCGACGCCGACGAGCCGGACGATCGCGCTGACGACGCGGGCGATCACGACGGCGCCGAGAAGGGCGAATAGGGCGGAATATTCCCGGTTAAGCCTAGCAATATTACGTAGCCGCGACAGCGATTTGCCGCGGCAGAGGTCCTTGTTTTTGACACCCCGCGGGCCTAACTTCCGGCCATGTTCAGGCCGGTCCGCCGGCCATTTCTGGAGGGTTGCAGGATGGGTTCGCTTAGCATTTGGCACTGGATCGTCGTGATCGCAGTGGTCCTGCTGCTGTTCGGACGCGGCAAGATTTCGGACCTGATGGGTGACGTCGCCCAGGGCATCAAGGCCTTCAAGAAGGGCATGCAGGACGACGACAAGGTCGCAGACAAGACCGAGCCCACCAAGGCGATCGATCACAATGCGGCGCCGTCGGCAGCGCGCCAGGACGTCGGCAGCAAGGCCGTCTAAGGCGCTTGTACTGACGTGTATTTTCGACGTTTTTCTTCGCGCGAAACGGTGACGCCGTCGCACAGACGCGCTATGGACGCCGATTGAGAAAAGGCGCCGGCGGCCCCACATCCTGTTGGGAGCGATGGGGCCGATGGCGGCGCGCTTAGGCGGAACAATTCATGTTCGATATCGGGTGGAGTGAACTGGTCGTCATCGCGGTCGTCGCGCTGATCGCCATCGGCCCGAAAGAACTTCCGGGCGTGCTGCGCATGGTCGGACAATGGATGGGCAAGGCGCGCAAGATGGCCGCCGAATTCCAGGGCCAGTTCCAGGAAGCCATGCGCGAGGCCGAGATGGCCGACCTCAAGAAGAGTTTTGATGAGGTCAGGGAAGCCGCAACCGGCATCACCAGCGGCAACATCATGACCTCGCTGCAGAAGGACGTCACCGACGCCCTGCAGATCGACAAGCCGGTCGATGCGCAGGTCGCTTCCGCAATCGACGCACCGGTGACGTCAAGCGACGCACCGGTGACGCCCACAACGCCGGCCGAGCCGACGCCGGAAACCTTCGTCGAGGCCGAGACGCACGCGGCCGCCGGCGAACCGCTCGCGATCACCAATGAAGTGAAGCCCGAGCCTGCGCCGCACGACGTCACCCCGGCACAGCCCGACGTGCTCAAGGACGCGAGGGCGTCATGAGCGCCGAAGACATCGAGGCCTCCAAGGCCCCCTTGATGGATCACCTGATCGAGCTGCGCTCGCGGCTGATCAAGGCGCTGCTCGGCTTTGCCGTGGCCTTCATCATCTGCTTCTTCTTTGCCAAGCAGATTTTCAATGTCCTGGTCTGGCCGTTCATCTGGGTGGCGGGACCGGAGAATTCGAAATTCATCTACACGGCGCTGCTGGAGTATTTTCTCACCCAGCTCAAGCTCGCAATGTTCGGGGCCGCCTTCATCTCGTTCCCGATCGTCGCCGGACAGGTCTACATGTTCGTGGCGCCTGGGCTCTACAAGCACGAGCGCAATGCCTTCCTGCCGTATCTGATCGCCACGCCGATTTTCTTCGTGATGGGCGCGATGCTGGTCTACTTCGTGGTTTTCCCGATGTTGACGCGTTTTTCGCTCGGCATGCAGCAGACCGCCGGCGCGGAGACCGCGCAGATCCAGCTGCTGCCCAAGGTCGGCGAGTATCTCTCGCTGATGATGTCGCTGATCTTCGCCTTCGGGATCGCCTTCCAGCTTCCGGTGATCCTGACCTTGCTCGGTCGCATCGGCATCGTCACCTCGAAGATGCTGAAGGAGAAGCGGCGCTACTTCATCGTGATCGCGTTCATCATCGCTGCGGTGCTGACGCCGCCCGACGTGTTGAGCCAGGCCTCGCTGGCGATCCCGCTGCTCGCGCTCTATGAGGGCGCCATCGTCGCGGTCCGGATCGTGGAGAAGAAGGCAGCGACCACCTCGTCGACTGCGCCGTCGGCGACCAACCCCGCCGAGTAGGGCGGTTCAGGCCGCACATCCGCTGTCATACCCCGCGAAAGCGGGGTATCCAGTACGCTGGCGCCGCTCGGTGACGCACTGACGTCTCTGGAATACTGGATCGCCCGCCTTCGCGGGCGATGACAGTTGTGCTAGTTGAGGCACGCTGCAAAACGTTGACATACAACGGTATCTGCAAGTGCGACGTTAGGACCCCGACTCCCATGCACGACATCAAAGCGATCCGCGACAACCCGACAGCCTTCGACGCCGGCCTGAAGCGCCGCGGACTTGGGGCGCTGTCGCCGTCGCTGCTGGCGATCGACGAGAGGCGGCGTGCGGCGATCCTGGCCTCCGAGCAGGCCCAGGCGCGACGCAATGCGGCCTCCAAGGAGATCGGCGACGCGAAGAAGGCCAAAGACGAGGCGCGTGCGGCGAAGCTGATGGCCGAGGTCGCCGAGCTGAAGACCACGATGCCGGAGCTCGAGGCGGCGGCAAAGACGGCCGATGACGAGCTGACCAGAGAGCTCTCGTCGATTCCCAACCTGCCGCTCGATGAGGTGCCCGACGGCACCGATGAACACGGCAACGTTCAGCACCACGTGTTCGGCAAAGCGCGCGACTACGGCTTTGCACCGAAGCTGCATGACGATCTCGGCACCGCGCTCGGCACCATGGATTTCGAGGCGGCGGCCAAACTGTCCGGCGCGCGCTTCGTCGTGCTGAAGAAGGGACTGGCGCGGCTCGAACGCGCGATCGGGCAGTTCATGCTCGACCTGCACACCGGCGAGCACGGCTACACCGAGATCAACCCGCCGCTGCTGGTGCGCGACGCCGTGATGTTCGGTACCGGCCAGTTGCCGAAATTCGAGGACGACCAGTTCTGGGCGATCAAGGGCGAATTGCTCGCGACGCCGAATGCCGATCTGCGCAGCGAGCGGCTCGGCCTGATTCCAACCGCCGAAGTGTCGCTCACCAACCTCGCGCGCGAATCCATCCTCGACGAGAAGGAGCTGCCGATGCGGCTCACCGCGCTGACGCCGTGCTTCCGAGCCGAGGCGGGTGCAGCCGGCCGTGACACCCGCGGCATGATCCGGCAGCACCAGTTCACCAAGGTCGAGCTGGTGTCGATCACGACGCCGGAAGCCAGCAAGGACGAGCTAGAGCGCATGCTGTCCTGCGCCGAGGAAGTGCTGCGCCGTCTCGACCTGCACTATCGCGTGATGACGCTGTGCGCCGGCGACATGGGCTTCTCCGCGCAGAAGACCTACGACATCGAGGTCTGGATGCCGGGGCAGGGCGACGGTGGCGCGTATCGCGAGATCTCGAGCTGCTCAGTGTGCGGCGACTTCCAGGCCCGCCGCATGGATGCGCGCTACCGCGGTCCCGACGGCAAGCCGCGCTTCGTGCATACGCTGAACGGCTCCGGCACGGCGGTCGGCCGCGCCTTGATCGCGGTCATGGAGACCTACCAGCAGCAGGATGGCTCGATCGCGGTACCCGATGTGCTGCAGCCCTATATGGGCGGGCTCAAGGTCATCGAGCACGGCATGTAGAGCGAGGGCCAGTGCGATGCCGCTCCACCGTGACATCCACTGGCTTGGTCGACAATGGGCCGTCACCGGCCATGGTCTGCAACTGATCAATCAGAAGCAGATGGGCTACTACGACATCGAGGCCGCGCGCTTGTGGGAAGCCCGCGTCAGCGAGGTGCAATCGAAGGCGTGGATCGACCGGCCCGACTTCGACAAGGCGCTGGAGATCGCGCGCGGCAAATTCGCCCAATTGGCGCCGGCCGATTGGCCGCCGCCGGCAGCGGTTGCCGCACCGCCGTCTCCGGTCCGTCCGGCGGCGCCGCGCACTCACCTTGACGCAGCGTCGGTGCCCTCGATCGAGGAATTGCTGGCGCGGCTGAAATCGAAATCGGCTGCGCCGCCGCCGGTCGCTGGGCCGGCCGAGGTGGCACCCGCGCCGCCGCAGCAACCTGTGTCGCCCAAGCTTGAAACGACCAGGCCTGACACGCGCATGCCTGAGACGCCGACGCTTGAGCCTCGCAATGTCGAACCCGTCGGATCCGAGCCCCTCAAATCGGAGCTTCCGAAGCCGCCCCGGCCTGAAGCGCGCAGGGTCGAAACGCCCAAGGTTGAAGCTGAACCCGCCGAAGCTGAACCTGCCAAGACGGAGCCTGCCTACGCTGAGCCTGCGCAACGGGAGGCTCCCAAGCTTGAATCTCCGGAGCCCGAGCCGGTCAGGCCAGAAGCTCTCAAGGGCGATCTGCCTCAGGCGCCGGCGAGAAAGCTTGAGCTGCCGCCGCTGGTACCCGTGATAAAGAGCATTCGGAAGCCGGCCTGGCCGGTATTCGACCGCAAGATTGCCGGCAGCGGCAAGTTTCTGCAGCCGTGGCGCGTGACGTCGGCGAGTTGGCGCGGGCCTTCGTCGGGTTTGCCTCGGCGGCCCTAGCCGGTTAAGACGGCAGTCAACGCAAGAAGCCGCAACTCAAGAAACCGGCGTCGAATCAGAACAAGAGGCACTTTGACGGATGCGAATTCTCTGCACCAATGATGACGGCATCAACGCTCCGGGCTTGAAAGTCATTGAGCAGATCGCACGTGCCCTGTCCGACGACGTCTGGATCGTTGCCCCCGAGCTCGATCAATCCGGCGTTTCCCACTCGTTGTCGCTCAACGATCCGTTGCGGCTGCGCGAAGTCAGCCCGCGCCATTTCGCGGTGCGTGGCACGCCGACCGATTGCGTCATCATGGGCGCGCGTCACATCCTCGGTGACAAGCTGCCCGATCTCGTGCTGAGCGGCGTCAACAAGGGCCGCAACGTCGCCGAGGACGTGGTCTATTCCGGCACCATCGCCGGCGCGCTGGAAGGCACCATCCTGGGTTTTCCGTCATTCGCGTTGTCGCAGGAATTCTCGATCGAGACGCGCAACGCGCCGCTGTGGGACACCGGGCTGAAGTTCGGACCCGACATCATCCGCAAGGTGATCGGCGCCGGCGTGCCCAGGAACACGGTGATCAACGTCAACTTCCCGTCCTGCATGCCTGATGATGTCAAGGGCATCCGGATCACGCGGCAGGGCAAGCGCAATCAGGGCTTTCTGAAGATCGATCGCCGTCACGACGGACGCGGCAATCCATATTTCTGGATCGGCTTCGAGCGCGCCGCGATGATGGATACGCCGGCCGAGGGCACCGACCTTGCCGCGCTTGCTGCGCGCTACGTTTCGGTGACGCCGTTGCGGCTCGATCGCACCGATGAGGTGTTTTCGGAAACGCTGGTCGATACGCTGAAGTGATCTCGTGACCTAGACCGGCGCGCTGCGCATCGCGCTGGAGATCGCCTGGGCCAGTGTTTCCAGCTGGAAGGGCTTTTGCAGCGCCGGCCGGTCGCGATATTCCGGGGGCAGGCCGGATGAGCCGTAGCCGGTCGCGAAGATAAACGGGCGGTTGCGGGCGTTGATCAACTCGGCGACCGGCGTGATGACCTTGCCATTGACGTTGACGTCGAGGATCGCGAGGTCGAATTCGGTCGATTGCGCGAGCTTGACCGCCTCGCCGATTTCGCCGGCCTCGGCCGCGACACTATGGCCGAGCTCTTCCAGCATATCGGCGACCATCATCCGGATCATGACCTCGTCCTCCACGAGGAAAACTGAACAGCCCGCCGGCCGTATCGCTGTCATGATGGAATCCTTGCCCGTCCCTGAAATAGGCTCGCAAATAACACTACAGGGCGCAATGCAAACGTTTGAGGATTAGTCGGTTTCCGGCACGCGCCGCTGCGTCGCCTGATCGTCCTGACTGACTCGTTGCGCGAGATTCGTCCAGACTTTGGGCGGGGACAACGGCTCAACCGCCGCCCGCGCATCGTGGTGCTATCAGCGCGTCGCTACCGATTATATGGGAAGCTTGCGGATCGGCGCCAAGACGAATCGGAGCGCCGGTTCCTGACCGGGAACAAAAGGTGACGGGAAATTTTTCCTTAACGCGGTATTTCGGAATTCAATGTCATCTAGCAGGAGCAAGATTCCGCGCTGCTGCCCAGAGACGCTGATGAACATGGCCCTGAAGCCCGACCCCACCGAGAAGATGATGTTTCAGCTCACCCTACGGCGGCGAGGGGTCAGCGATCAGGCGGTGCTGCGTACCATGGAGGAGGTGCCGCGCGAGATGTTCGTCGATCCGCGCGATCGCAACGAGGCCTATCGCGACAGCGCGCTTGCGATCGCCTGCGGGCAGACCATCAGCCAACCCTTCGTCGTGGCCTACATGACCGAGCAGCTGCAGTTGCAGAAGGACCACCGCGTGCTCGAGATCGGCACCGGCTCCGGGTATCAGGCGGCGGTCCTGTCCCGGCTCTGCAAGCAGGTGCTGACCATCGAGCGCTACCGGACACTGGCGGATAGCGCGCGCGAGCGCCTTGAAAAGCTCGGCTATTACAACATCGAGGTGCTGCTCGGCGACGGCTTCGACGTTCCCCCGGGCGCGGGCGATTTCGACCGCATCATCATAACCGCGGCAATGGAGCAGATCCCGGAGAAGCTGCTGGAGCGGCTCGATCCGGGCGGCATCCTGATCGCCCCGGTCGGGCCGCATCAAGGCACCCAGACCCTGATCCGCGTGGTGCGGACCGAGAACGGCTTCGATCGCAAGGAGCTGGTCGACGTCCGCTTTGTGCCGGCGCTGCCGGGAATCGCGCGCGAATTGTGAATTCGGCGATTTGCTGCTTGGCACCAACGCCTTATTCGCAGGGTTAAGCGGTTATTTACTCGCGACGTGTTTACTCAAAACAGTCTTTTGTTGCGTACGAGTGAGTAACCATGTCTGGGGTAGTTGAGTTGCTTCGCTCGCGTCGCGTACCGCAGGTTGCGGTGCTGGCGCTGATGTCCATGGCTTTTGCCGGTTGCAGCGCCGATATGTCGTCGCGCTTCTCGCAAAACTCCTATTCACAAAATCCGTTTGCGTTCGATCCGCAGCCGACCGGCACTGTGCAGCAGGCGCCGCGCGAACTGCCGCAATACGCGCGGCCGCGGACCCAACCGCAATATTCGCAGTATCAGTCGCAGCCGTTGCCGCCGCCCGTTGCGGCGCCGCAATCCTATCCGGTCGCCGGAGGCGGCGTCTCCGGCGGAGGCCGTGGGCTTTCGTCCTACACCCCGCCGCCTGCACGCCCGCAGATCGAAGCCACCGGAAGCGTGCCGCATTCGGTCGCCGCAGCGCATGGCGGCACCACCATCATCGTCGGCACCAGCGACACGCTCGACGTCCTTGCGCGCCGCTACAATGTCTCGACCGCCGAGATCCTGCGTGCCAACGGCTACAAGGGACCGCGCGCGCTGTCGCCCGGCCAGCAGCTGATCATTCCGCGTCCAGGAGCGGTTGCCGCGGCACCTGCAATGGCCGCGCCTGCCACGCGGCCCGTCGCGGTGGCGGCCGCGCCTGCCGGCGTCCACTATGTCAATCGCGGCGATACGCTGCACAGCATCGCGCGCCAGCACCATATCCCGGTGGCCGAGCTCGCCCGTGCCAACAACCTCGATCAGTCGGCCAGGCTCGGCCTCGGCATGAAGCTCGTGGTGCCCGGCGCCAAGACCGCGATGGCGGCTCCCGCGCCGGTTGCGCAACCTATTGCCGCTGCACCGGTGGCTACGGCGGTTCCGGCCCCGGCCGTGGCCGCCCCGCGGGTGGTCGCCAGTGCGTTGCCGCAGCAGAGTGCCCGGCTGGTTCAGCCGACCGCCAGTGTCGAGCAGCCCGCAGCCGTCGCGGAGACGCCGGCGGCCAAGCCGGCCGAGACCACCAGTGCGCTGCCGACCTTCCGCTGGCCGGTGCGCGGCAAGGTGATCACCGCCTATGGCTCGAAGACCAACGGCAAGGTCAACGATGGCATCAACGTCGCGGTGCCCGAGGGCACGCCGGTGAAGGCCGCCGAAGACGGCGTCGTCGCCTATTCGGGCAACGAACTGAAGGGGTACGGCAACCTCGTGCTGGTTCGCCATTCCAATGGCTACGTCACCGCCTACGCCCATGCGAGCGAGGTCCTGGTCAAGCGCGGCGACACCATCAAGCGCGGTCAGGTAATCGCCAAGTCGGGCCAGACCGGCGAGGCCGGCTCGCCGCAGCTCCATTTCGAAATTCGCAAGGGATCGTCTCCGGTCGATCCGCTCCAGTTCCTCAACGGCGCGTAAGCGACGCGCCGGGACTTCCAAGTCTCACAACAAAGACAACGGGGGAAGCGCAAGCTTCCCCCGTTTTGTTTTGGGCTAAAGCATGATCCGGAAAAGTGCGAAGCGGTTTTCCGAAAAGATCATGCTCAAACAAGGAGCTAAAGCGCGATGACGATTCAACCCAATCTCATCGCGCTTTAGAAGTCGAAGGTCATGCCGGTCGTGACCGCACTTGCCTTGTTGCCGGCGACCACGTTGTTGTTGGCGTCGCGACCGCACACGCCATAGCCGTGACCGCTCACGCCGAGGCAGTAATGCGCGCCGGGGCCGTTGCGCAGATAGCTGCCGACGAGATACCAGGTTGCGAACGGGCTGAAGTGGTACTTGACGCCTGCCGCATACTGATCGGCGCTGCTGTCCACGCTGTTGAGCGCAAAGTCCGCCGAGCCGGCCGCCGGCGTGACGGTGTAGTTGTTGAACACGCCGGTCCCCGGCGAGCCGGGCGAGGCGTTGGCGTGGGCCCAGGACGCGCTGACGTCCCAGGCGCCGACCGATTGCGTGGCGCTGATGAAATAGCCGTCGCGCGATCGCTCGTTGAAGTCGGCAACGGTGTGCTCGCGGCGCATGACCTCATAGATGCCGTAGAGTTGCAGCTTGCCGATGCCGTCGTTGAACCCATAGCCGGCGCCGAGCTTCGCGGCCCATTCGTTGGCGATGCCGACCGCCCCGGGCGGCACGATCAGCACGCCGCCGGTGCTGAGCGGCGTCACCGCCTCGTCGCCGGTGCGGTTGGTGCCCTCATGCAGCTCATAGGCTGCGACTGCGGTGAACGGTCCCTGATTGTAGGTCAGCGACGCGCTGTAGAGGTTGCCGTACGAGCCGTCCGTGCAGCCCTCAGGCGCCGCGGTCAGCGGGAAGCCGCTGCCGCTGCCGCGGGAGGACGTGGCGGGACAGTTGAAGTCGCCGAGCGCGAAATCGCTGTTGTCGCGCGCCGTGTTCTGTCCCGGCGAAGCCATCAAGGTTGCCTGGAAGCCGTTCCAGATCGGCGACTCGTACCAGACTGCGTGCGCCGCGCGCCAATCGAACTCGGCGCGCAGGTCGCCGCCGGTGTTGCCCATGATCGAATTGTAGTCAGCAAGCGTGGCCGAGAACGGATCGAACTTCGCGGTCGATTTCTTGTACGGCGTATCGGCCTTGCCGGCCTTGATGGCGCCCCACGGCGTTTCCATGCCGATGAAGCTGTCGCGGGTGCCGAACGCGGCGCGCTCGGTCGGCGTTGCGGCGACCTCGACCAGCGATTCGAACTGGGCCACGGCGGCCCATCCTGCGAAGCCGTACGGCTCGAGATTGTGCCGGGCGCGAACGCCGAAGTAAGTGAGGTTGCTCGCAACGCCGAACTTGTTGCCCTGATCGAACACACCGGCGTTGAAGAAGTCGCCCGAGAGGTCGACGTGGCCGTAGAGCGTGACGGTGGTGTTGTCGACGAAGGCATTGGTGCCTGTCGCCTTGGTATAGAGCGGTGCGCCACCGATGCTGACGACTGCATGTTCGGGAGCAGGTGGCGTCGGGGAGGGGGCCACGGCCGCGTGCTGGACCGGATTGCCCTTGGGCGTTGCTGCCGCGGTTGCGGGAGGAACGGGGTGGCTCGTGATGTGGTTCACGCGGTCCCTGAGTTGAGCGTTCTCCTTGGCGAGTTTCGCATTGTTTCGTTCGAGTGCATCAAGACGCGCCATGACGTCGTCGAGCGTCGCCGCTTGCATCGGACCTTGCATGAGCGCCAGGCACACCGCTGCGGATGCTGTTCCTGCGAGAAGTCTTTTCTTCATTCATTCCCCCATTTGCCAATTGCCTCGGCGGGGTGCCGAGGCTGCAAACGGTCGGAAAGCCTAAGGTATACGAAATGCCAGATACACGGGTGTGGAGTGGCCTGAAGATGATAAACACGTCGTGTGACATAATGGGTACTATAATACTGTTGCAGTGCATCAATTGTCGCACAGCAGTTTTGGGAATAAAATTTCACTTACTTGCTTGGAGCTGAAGTTATTGATGCAATTACTCTTTGCAAACTGTGTCAGTGTTGCTGACAAGTTATGACCGCAACGCAACATCACGCAGTGAAATTGGGATAATGAATGCCAATTTCGGGCAAGAATGGACGCCATTGATGGTTCAATATTACCGCGTCGGATCAAGGCCGGCTGAGATCCGCTCGACCATTTCGCGCAGGAATTGCGGTGGCCCATGCGCGTGCCATTCGCCGTCGGATTGCAGCAGCAGCGGCCGCCGCATGTCACGGCTGAAGGCTTCGAGCCAGGCACGCGCCTTTTCCTTCGGGCGCGTGCCGACGGCGACCGCGACATCGACGGGGATCGTCCGCCAGACGAAGCTCGCGGGAAGGAAAATGAGATCGGACCTGTCGGGACGCATCCAGTCGGGCAGCGGACTTGTCGGCGTCAGCCAGCCGCAGACGAAATTCCGGCAGGGATCGACCGGACGCTCGGCGTAGATCGTGCAGCGGCCCGCGCTGCTGAACGGGCACGGCTGCCCCGGATGGACGTCGTGGTCGCGAATCCGGATCTTCAGCCAGCCGTCGCAGCAAGCGGTGCACTCGCCACATCGTCTTGCAGTCGTGCTGGGGTCGGCCGGCATGGGGCGAGTGTAGCCATGCCGCGCCGAATTCAGAAGGCCCGCGGTTCGATCAAAGCGCTCGCTTGCGCTATGCCCCGCTCAGCCGCACGCCGAGCCGTCCGGCGAGTTCCTGTGTGTACTGCCAGGCAACGCGGCCGGAGCGCGAGCCGCGCGTGGTCGACCATTCGAGCGCCTCGCGCTCGAGCTCGTCCTCGGCGATCTTGATGCCGTAATGGGCGCAATAGCCCTTCACCATCGCGAGGTACTCGTCCTGGCTGCAGCGATGGAAGCCGAGCCAGAGGCCGAAGCGATCCGACAGCGACACCTTCTCCTCGACCGCTTCGCCCGGATTGATCGCGGTCGAGCGTTCGTTCTCGATCATCTCGCGCGCCAGGAGGTGGCGCCGATTTGAGGTCGCATAGAGGATGACGTTGTCGGGGCGGCCTTCGATACCGCCATCCAGCACCGCCTTCAGCGACTTGTAGGAGGCGTCGTTGCCGTCGAAGGACAGGTCGTCGCAGAACACGATGCAGCGGAACGGAGAGCTGCGCAAAAGCTCCATCAGGCCGGGCAGGCTCTCGATGTCCTCGCGGTGGATTTCGATCAGCTTCAGCCGGTCGGCCGGCTTGCGGTCGGCATTGATTGTGGCGTGCGCCGCCTTCACCAGCGACGATTTGCCCATGCCGCGGGCGCCCCACAGCAACGCATTGTTGGCGGGCAGTCCGTTGGTGAAGCGCTCGGTATTCTCCATCAGGATGTCGCGCATCCGGTCGACGCCCTTGAGCAGCCCGATCTCGACTCGGCTGACGCGCGGCACCGGGGCCAGGCGGCCGTCCGGGTGCCAGACGAAGGCGTCCGCGGCGCCGAGCGACTCGGCTGGATCGGCGGCAGCCGGGGAGGCGGCCGCGAGGCGGCTTGCGATGGTCTCGAGGGCGTTCGCGATCCGCTCGGCGGTGGCGCCATCGAGCGGCATGACCGGGCGTTTTGTCGCGGCGTTTGCGGCTCGCTTGGCGGCAGTTTTGGGGGCGGTTTTGCTGGTTGTTTTTTTGGCTTTTTTCGGCATTTGTCCAGTTCCTGACGGCGCAGCCTTATCGGGCTGGCGGCGGTCCCGCAAGCGCCCTAAATGAAGGTCCGTTAACGTTGCAATTGGGACCGCGGCCGCTATAGTCCGCGCGAATTTGTCCGGACCGCCATACCGCCCCGAAGGTCGAGGGCACTGCCGGTTCTTTCCCGTCTTATCCGAGGATCGTCCGAATGCTGATTACTCCTGCGTTTGCTCAGGCTGGAGCAAGTGGTGACACCAACAGCATGTTGATGTCGCTGCTGCCATTCGCGCTGATCTTCGTCATCATGTACTTCCTGATTCTACGCCCGCAGCAGAAGAAGGTGCGCGACCATGCGGACCTCGTGAAGAACATCCGCCGAGGCGATACCGTGGTGACCTCGGGCGGCCTCGTCGGCAAGGTGACCAAGGTGGTCGATGACGACCAGATCGAGTTCGAGATTTCGGACGGCGTCCGCGTGCGGCAGATGCGGCAGATGATTTCGGGCGTGCGGACCAAGGGTGAGCCGGCGAAGGGCGACGCCAAGGACGAGGCATCCGCGAGCTGATCGCCGCGGAAGCCTTTTGCCGAACCTGACAGGTCAATTCGATGTTGTATTTCACGCGGTGGCGAGCGCTGGGGATCATCCTGACAGCGCTGGTGGTCTGCCTGTGCGCCGTGCCCAATTTCTTCCCCGAAGCGCAGGTGAAGACCTGGCCGGCCTGGGCGCAGCGGCGCCTCGTCCTGGGCCTCGATCTGCAGGGCGGCTCGTATCTGCTGCTCGAGGTCGACTCCAACTACGTGAAGAAGGAGAAGCTCGAGCAGGTTCGCGACGACACCAGGAAGGCGCTGCGTGACGCCAGGATCGGTTTCACCGGGGGCATCACGATCCGCAACGACGCCGTCGAGGCCCGGATCGCGAAGGAAAGCGATGTTCCCGCGGCGATCACCAAACTTCGCGAGGTCGCGCAGCCGATCGGCGGCTTGCTCGGCTCCAGCGGCCAGCGCGACGTTGACGTGACCGATGCCGGGGGCGGCCTGATCCGCCTGACCGTGTCGCAGCCCGCGATGATCGAGCGGATGCGCAAGACCATCGAACAGTCGATCCAGATCGTCGAGCGCCGCGTCAACGAGCTCGGCACCGTCGAGCCTGTGATCCAGCGTCAGGGCACCGACCGCATCCTGGTGCAGGTGCCGGGTCTGCAGGACCCGACCCATCTGAAGGATCTGCTCGGCAGGACCGCAAAGATGGAATTCCGCATGGTCGACACCTCGGTGTCGCCTGACCAGGCCCAGCAGGGCCGGGTGCCGCCGGACTCCGAGCTCCTGATGAGCGCGGCGCCGCCGCCGGTTCCGTATGTCGTCAAGAAGCAGGTCCTGGTCTCCGGCGGCGAACTCTCCGACGCCCAACCCGGCTTCGACCAGCGCACCGGCGAGGCGATCGTCAGCTTCAAGTTCAACACGTCGGGAGCGCGCAAATTCGCACAGGCGACGGCGGACAATGTCGGCCAGCCGTTTGCGATCGTGCTCGACAACAAGGTGATCTCGGCGCCCGTGATTCGTGAGCCGATCACCGGCGGACAGGGCCAGATCTCCGGCAGCTTCACCGTGCAGTCGGCCAATGATCTGGCGATCCTGATGCGCGCCGGCGCGCTGCCGGCGCCGCTGACCGTGGTCGAGGAGCGCACCGTCGGTCCCGGCCTCGGGCAGGACTCGATCGAGAAGGGCGAGCTCGCCGCTTATGTCGGCTCGATCCTGGTCATCGTGTTCATGCTGCTCACCTACCGGCTGTTCGGCGTGTTCGCCAACATTGCTGTCGCAATCAACGTCGCCATGATCTTCGGGCTGCTGTCGCTGCTCAACGCCACGCTGACCTTGCCCGGCATCGCCGGCATCGTGCTCACCGTCGGCATCGCGGTCGACTCCAACGTGCTGATCTATGAGCGTATCCGCGAGGAACTGCGCGGCGGCCGCAACGCGATCTCGGCGATCGACGCCGGCTTCAAGCGGGCGCTGGCGACCATCCTCGACTCCAACATCACCACCTTCATCGCCGCCGCCGTGCTGTTCTACATCGGCACCGGGCCGGTGCGCGGCTTTGCCGTGACGCTCGGCATCGGCATCATCACCACGGTGTTCACCGCCTTCACAATGACGCGCCTGATCGTCGCCGCATGGGTGCGGTGGAAGCGGCCGCAAACCGTGCCGATCTGAGAGGCCTTTCGTGACCCATACCGTTCTCATTGGCCTTGGCATCCTGATCGCCGTGCTGACCGTGGTCGCGGCGCTCGGCCTGCTGCCGTCGCTGCGCATCGTCCCCGACGACACACATTTCGACTTCACGCGCTTTCGCCGCATCAGCTTCCCGATCTCGGCGCTGCTCTCGATCCTTGCCATCACGCTGTTCTTCACCCACGGCCTGAATTTCGGCATCGACTTCAAGGGCGGCACGCTGCTGGAGGTGCGGGCCAAGTCCGGCACTGCAGATATCGCCGCGATGCGCACGACCCTGAACGGCCTTGGTCTCGGCGAGGTGCAGTTGCAGCAACTCGGCGGCTCGGGCGAGGGCGACGTGCAGATACGCGTCGCCGAACAACCGGGCGGCGACAAGGCGCAGCAGGACGCGGTGGGCAAGATCCGCGGCGCGCTCGGCGAAACCGTCGACTACCGCCGCGTCGAAGTGGTGGGGCCGCGCGTCTCCGGCGAGCTGCTTGCCTACGGCATGCTCGGCCTGATGCTCGCGATCGTCGGCATCCTGATCTACCTCTGGTTCCGCTTCGAGTGGCAGTTCGCGCTCGGCGCCATGATCGCCAACGTCCACGATATCGTGCTCACGATCGGCTTCATGTCGATCTCCCAGGTCGACTTCGACCTCACCAGCATCGCGGCGCTTTTGACGATTCTCGGCTACTCGCTCAACGACACCGTCGTCATCTACGACCGCATCCGCGAGATGCTGCGGCGCTACAAGAAGATGCCGATGCCGCAGCTCTTGAACGAATCGATCAATTCGACGCTGTCGCGTTCGATCATCACCCACGTTACCGTGACGCTCGCGCTGCTCGCTCTGCTGTTGTTCGGCGGCCAGGCGATCCACAGCTTCACCGCCGTGATGATGTTCGGCGTCGTGCTGGTCGGCACCTACACCTCGATCTTCATCGCGGCGCCGATCCTGATCTATCTCGGCGTCCACACCACGCGAGGTGAGGCGCAGGATGCGCCGGCCAAGAAGCCGGACACGGCGGCAGCCAAGAAGTAGCCGGTCATGAGCAACCCCTCGGACGCTCCCCATCTTCCGAGGTCGGCGCCGATCGAGGCCTACGGCAAGGGCGGCTTCGCGTTTGCCGATATGTCGCATCGCGGCTCGCTGCTGTGCCTGCCGGACTCGATCTGGGCCTGGCCGGTCACGAGGCCGCAGGACATCGACGAATATTCGCTGCAGAAGGTGTTCGCGGCCGCCAACGCGATCGACACGCTGATCGTCGGCACCGGCACCGAGGTCTGGGTGCCGCCGAAGGGCCTGCGCGAGGCCTTGCGTGCGGTCCGCGTCGTGCTCGACCCTATGCAGACCGGTCCCGCGATCCGCACCTACAACATCATGCTGGGCGAGCGGCGCCGGGTCGCGGCGGCGCTGATCGCGGTGCCATGAGCGCGACGGAGGCGCCGAGGGATGGCGCGGCCTTCTGCGCCGATCTGGTGCGGACCCATGACTTCGTGCGCTACGCGTCGACCTTGTTCCTGCCAGGTCCGGAGCGCCGGGCGCTGCTCGCGATCTACGCGTTCAACATCGAGGTCTCGCGCGTGCACGAGCAGGTCAGCCAGCCGCTGCCCGGCGAGATGCGGCTGCAATGGTGGACCGATATGCTGGCAGGCGCCGGGCACGGCGGCGTCGAGGGCAATCCGGTCGCGGCAGAGCTGCTGTATGCGATCCGCAATCACCGCCTGCCGGTCTCGCCGTTCTCACAGCTGGTCGAGGAGCACCAGTTCGATCTCTACAACGATCCGATGCCGTCGCTGGTCGCACTCGAAGGCTATCTCGACGCCACGGCCTCGGCGCTGTTCTCGCAGGCGACGCGCGTGATGGCGCGGCCATCGGAGGCGATCGATCACCTGGCCCGCCATGCCGGCCTTGCCCAGGGCATGGCGCAGGTCATCGCGGCCCTGGGCCGCGACGCATCGCGGCAGCAACTGTTCCTGCCGCTCCCGCTGCTGCAGCAGCACGGCAGCAGCAAGGAAGAGGTGTTTGCCGGCAAGCCGACGCCGAACATCCGCGCTGCGATCGACCAGCTAGCGGACGAGGCGCAAAGCCATCTCAAGACCGCATTCGGGCTGCTTGCGGACGTGCCATCCGGCGTGCGGCCGATCTTCCTGCCGCTCGCTCACGTCAGGCGCGAGCTCAACCGGATGAGGAGGGCCGACAACGATCCGTTCCTGCCGAAGCCGGTCTCGCGCCTGCGCACGCTGTGGACATTGTGGCGAGCCGCGCGCACCGAGGAGTTCGGCAGCTAGCTCCTCGCTTTCGCGATGTGCTTGGTGAAGATGCGGACCGTTACGCCCTTGACCATCGGGCCGCTGTCATAGATGTCGGATGCGATCTGCTCGACCGCGTCGCGCAGCGCAACGAACTGGGCTTGTCGCGCCATGCTCGCAGTTCCACGCGTGCCGGCGAGCTCGTCCATTGCAGCGTCGCTGATCTGGCATTCAACTTCCTGGTCGCCGTTCATCATGGTGAAGCCGAACGCGAGACGTTCGGCATCATATCCCCCGATACGGCCACGGGTGAGTGGCATTAAGCTCGTCCCTTGAGCGCGCTAGCCCACGCAAAGAGTGGTGCTTCGCAGCGCGTTTGTCGAGGGCTGCGCGCCCGGAAGTGCGCATGGTCTAGCGCAGCTGTCGATCCATCTCGGCGACTTCAAAATTGAAGCGATCGCGCAGGTTCTTGCGTTGCTCGAGGATGTCCTTGAGGAATTCGCGATCGGCGTCGCTGCGCATCATCGGCTCGATCAGGTCGATCTGGTTCATGGCGACGAGCTGCAGGATTTCGGTGCGCGGCTTGCCGGCCGCATCGCGCGGCAGTGCATGCACGATCTGGATGTGTTCGGGCGGCTTGACGCCCTTGGCTGCGGTGAGCTCGTTGCGCAGCGTCTTTTCCAGCGCGGATTGGTCTGCCTCGACGAAGGCGTACAGCCCGACGCCGACGCGCCGGTCGGCAAACGCGACGATCGCGGTGTCGCGCACGTCGGGATTGCGGCGGATCAAATCGACCAGCACCGGGGCGTCGTTGACCAGCCGCCGGCCGCCGCCCTCGCGGTCGGTGAAATTGAAGATGCCGCGCGTGATCGCCTGATAGACCTTCTTGCCGGTCTTCAGCCAGACGCTGGCGACCGCGGACTTCTTCGCCAGCACCTTGCGCTCTTTCGGCGTCAACGCCTCCGGGGCGTAGCTGCGCTTGTGCTTCAACAGATGCCGCAGATCCTCATAGGCCGCGAGGCGGAACAGCCGGCTTCGGCTCTTGAAGCAGGCGGCGAGCTGGAAGTCGGTGAGGTAGGCGCGGCCATCGCGGCCGACCAGCCAGTTCTGCTCCTTGGCGAGGTCGTTGTGGCAGATGCCGGCGCGATGCAGCTTGCGCAACGCTTGCTTGGCGGAGCGGAAATAGGCGACGTCGCCATGCGGCTTCGCCAGATGCAGCGCCGCGCCGTCGATGAAGCCGCGCACCAGCGCGCGTCGGCCCGCCCACAACAGCTTGGGTCCGACGTTGAGGTCGCGCGCCAGGGTCAGCGCACGGCGTTCACGCGAGAACAGATGCAGCGCCACGGCGAACGACCAGAACGGCACCTGGTCGAGCCGGCGCAGCACCCCGTCGACCTCGCCGTCATCGCCGCGGAATCGGCCGCGCTCGACGGTCGAGAACACGTCGCGCTTGAGCAGCACGCCCTGGCTCCATCGCGCCGACAAAGTGGCGTCGTCGTCTTTCGGCAAGCTCATGACGGTCAGGCCGCTGCTGCAACGCGCAGGTGCTCTGCGATCCAGTGATCGAGGTCGGCGAGCGCCCGCGCGCTGATCGCCTGCTTCTTGGCGACCGTCTTCTCGTTGCCGCGCAGCCGCGAGCCGTCCGGCTTCTTGGTCGGAGCGCTGGCGAGAGGCGGGAACAGGCCGAAATTGATGTTCATCGGCTGGAACGAGCGCGCACCGGCATCGATGGTTTCGATGTGGCCGCCGGTGATGTGGCCGAGCAACGCGCCGAGCGCCGTGGTGGCGGGTGGCGGGGGCAGCGCCGCGCCGCGCATGTCGGCGGAGGCGCAGAGGCCGGCGATCAGGCCCACGCTGGCCGACTCGACATAACCCTCGCAGCCGGTCATCTGGCCGGCGAACCGCAGCCGCGGCTGCGCGCGCAGGCGCAGTTGCGCATCGAGCAGCTTCGGCGAGTTCAGGAAGGTGTTGCGATGCAGGCCGCCGAGGCGGGCGAACTCCGCGTTCTCGAGGCCGGGGATGGTGCGGAACACGCGCTGCTGCGCGCCATGCTTCAGCTTGGTCTGGAATCCGACGATGTTGTAGAGCGTGCCGAGCTTGTTGTCCTGCCGCAACTGGACGATCGCATAGGGCTTGACGGTTGGATTGTGCGGATTGGTCAGTCCGACCGGCTTCATCGGCCCGTGGCGCAGCGTCTCATGGCCGCGCTCGGCCATCACCTCGACGGGCAGGCAGCCATCAAAATACGGCGTGTTGGTCTCCCAATCCTTGAAGTCGACCTTCTCGCCATCGAGCAGCGCCGCGACGAAGGCATCGTATTGCTCTTTCGTCATCGGGCAGTTGATGTAATCGGCGCCGGTGCCGCCGGGACCGACCTTGTCGTAGCGCGACTGAAACCAGGCCACCGACATGTCGATGGAATCCTTGTGCACGATCGGCGCGATCGCATCGAAGAACGCCAGCGCGTTCTCGTCGGTCAGCTGCCTGATGGCGTCGGCGAGCGGTGCCGAGGTGAGGGGACCGGTCGCGACGATGACGTTGCTCCAGTCAGCCGGCGGGAGCCCTGCGACTTCCTCGCGGCTGATCTCGATCAGTGGGTGTTCGTTCAGGGCCTTGGTGACGGCGGCGGAGAAGCCGTCGCGGTCGACCGCCAGCGCGCCGCCGGCGGGCACCTGATTGGCGTCGGCCGAGCACATGATGAGGGAGCCCAGTCGCCGCATCTCGGCGTGCAGCAGCCCGACCGCGTTGTTGGCAGCATCGTCGGAGCGGAAGGAATTCGAGCAGACCAGCTCGGCGCAGCCTTCGGTCCGGTGCGCTTCGGTCATCCGGTGCGGGCGCATTTCGTGCAGCACGGCACGGATGCCGGAATTGGCGACCTGCCAGGCGGCTTCCGAGCCGGCGAGCCCCGCGCCCACGATGTGCACGGGTTGGGAAGAGGAGTGATGCGGTGTCATCGCGCAGCGTTAGCGCGTTTCGAAACCATATGCATCTGAAACCGCACCACAAACGATAACGCCCGCTGCAGGAGCGGGCGTTATCCGTTCATCAATTGGCTTACGGCGGATTAGCCGTTGTAGGTACCGGCGGCAACGCGCGGAATGTCCGAGCGGTCGAGGCCGATATCGGCCAGTTCACGATCGCTGAGCTGGGACAGTTCGCTGACATTGCGCTGATAATCCCGGAAAGCCTGGATCATGCGGATGAGCGAGAGCAACATGATAGTCTCCTAGTAGTTCAGATTCAGCTTTTCCAAAGCCTCATCGTTGAAGTGAATATAGATGATATAGTGCAGTGCGGTAGGTTCAATGTTGCGATGCAGCTAGGCTCAAAACGCATGGCGAAGGTAAGTTCCGGTTAACCGTTTGCGGCTTCGGTCGGTGGCCCGGAGGTGAAAGTTCCCTCGGTGGTGCTGGTCGTGATAAAATGTTCTATAGATCAGTAGGTTGATGGGGCTCTACTGGTCTCTGCGGTGTCCTCCATGTGGTAATTAAGGACCGCGCAATCAAGCTGGAACGCCCTTGTGGGTGAGGGATCACTTCGATGTGTTCCATGCGTGATTCGCATGCGACATCTTGGCATTAGAAGTGAGTTTGTATTCATAATATGTCGCTGCGGAGACGCCGACGGACGTAGCGTCAATCAGCCGCATTGACTCCTGAGGTAATTCAGCACTCCGGGATGCGAATTTCTGCCAGGGAGCAAGACGCTGCTAAGGGCGTCTGCTGATTATCGGAACGGCGCTTTGATTGAAGTGAACGTGCCCGACCATGCTAATGCGGCGCTGCTTCCTTACCGGCTTGTAATCAAAACATTATGCAACGCATGCGCGATCCGCGTGCAGCGCCGATCACATTCGTCTCGCGTGAAGTTCATTCTGAACGGTGCCGGGAACAGCGAATAATCGTTCCGCAGATTCCGCAATCACGCTGGATTCTGTTCAAGAACAAAAGATGGAACATCCCATGATCAAGACATTGATCGCAGCGGCCAGCATGGCTGCCGTCGTTTACGCCGTCGCTCCGGCTCAGGCCGCTCATCGTCATCATCATATGGGCGTCGGCTGCAGCGGTGCCAATTTCGGCAAGACTGAAGCTGCCGTCGAAGCGATGGCTGACAATGAGGTCAAATTCGCGGCGGAGAAGGAAGTCTCGCTCGCCCAGGATGCGATGCTGAATGACAAGTGGGGTGCATGCGGCGCGCATCTCAGCAAGGCTGCCGAAGCCAGCATGGCGAAGTAAGCGTTGATCATGACGATATGGGCCGATTGCCTGGGGCAATCGGCCCATATTATTTGGCTGGAGCGCGATCGGTCCGGATTGGATCAAGGCCATTGTTCGCGATAGGCCCTTTTCGCGCCGATTCACGCACATCTGAAGGGGGCGCGCCGTATTGGCGGCGAAAGGTGCGGTTGAAATAGGACAAGTCGCCGAAACCAACCTCAAAGGCGACCGCGCTCACAGGCCGATCGGCGTGGCGCGGATTGACGAGCAATCGATGCGCTCGCGCGAGACGGCGTCCAAGCACGAATTGGGAAAATGAGGTCCCGTCGTCTTCAAACATCCGTTGCACCTGGCGCGGAGTGACGCCGTGCCGCCGCGCGACAGCGGCCACCGTGAGGCTGCCATGATTGAGATGGTCGATGATATCGGCCTTGATGGCGCGCAGCCGTGCTGCGCGGACGCCCTGCCCACGGGCAACAGCCGCGGCGTCTCTCGTTGCGCCGAGCGCTACAGCGATCAGATCGTGCACATGCGAGGCCACGTCGTGCCTTAGCTGAGGCGTTGCAAGCGAATAATCCTCCTGCAGCGCCCCAACATAGCTCACCAGCAATTTCAGCGCTTCGGTGGAGCGTGCAATAGGCTGCATCACGGAGGAATCGACGCTGCTCACCAGCGGCTCCAGCGCCGGCCGTGGAACGTGCAGGCACAGAATCTTCGCCGGGGCGGGGCAAACCATCGCGACCGGATCCGCCGAGCTGAGCAGCAGCCCATCGCCGGCGCTCCAAGAGACCTCGCGTCCGCGCTGCACCATCGTGGCATCGTGCGACCCCATCACCAGGACAAGCCCGTCGTTGCCGTCCGCCAACTGTTCGGCACCCCGCTCGTAGCGAAACGCCGACATGCTGGCCGACGTGATGGACAGCCCGGGCAGCATCCGCACGGTCACGTCCGCATGCAACGAATGATCCGGCAACGGCACGAGGTCGGCCTTCAGCACCAGCCGGCCGTACAGATCACGCCATGCGGCCATACGGTCCCGCTCGGCAAAATCTGCCAGGGAGAACCGGGAAAGTGCAACGTCGTCGGCCGTCGAGGTCATCGGGAAACTCAGGGTGTCGCAACATGTGTCGGCGAACCGCCGCGTCTCGTTCACCGGGGCGCCCCGGTTCGGCAACAAACGCTCGCAACGCAGGGCTTCTAGCCAATGACTTGGCTCTGTCAAAGCGCCTATGTGTGTTCCATCCCCGGTTCGCCCCTGCGGCAGGTGCAGTCCGAGGTGGAACGCACCTCCCATTGGCCGAAACGTATTCCGATTGAAATGGCGACCCGTCAGGTCGTTTTCATCCAAGGTGTTTGTCGCGCCTGTCCTAGCCGGCGGGCGGACAAATCAGTAAACGCTATAGCGCTGGATCGGACTGCTTGCAGAAGGATAAAGGGTGATCTTAGTACTACTTTTGCGCGTCCATACCGCGCACGTCGACGTGAGGCTTGCAATGGGCATCATTGGCGTGCTGGCCGTGTTCCTCGGAATGTTGCCGTTTGCTCGAATCGTGTACCGGACCGCATCACCCGAGACGTCGCCGGCCGGCGTGGCAAAGCAGACAGTTCGAACCTCATGCGCGCACTGATCGCCGCGTGGCTTGTCCTCGTCGCGGGAAGCAACGCATCAGCCGCCGAAGGTGCCGCAACTTCCTGCCAGCTGATCAACGGCAAGTCGATGATGCAGGCCGAACTGTTGTTTGGGCGTCAGATCGCCGGACATGGCCGCGTGTCGGACGCCCAGTGGTCGGACTTCCTCAAGAGGGAGGTGACACCGCGCTTTCCAGATGGCTTCACCCTGCTCAGGGCGTTCGGCCAGTGGCGCGACCCGGAAACGGGCCGAATCACGCATGAGCCGTCCTTCGTCGTGCGCGTCATCGCTGCCGAGACCCCGGAGACCTTGGCGCGCTTGAAAGAGATCGGCTCCGCGTACAAGCAGCGCTTTCACCAACAGTCGGTGGGCCTCACGCTCTCGGTCACTTGCGCATCGTTCTGACCACTCGCTGTAACAACAATTGCGGCGACATACCTTATGGCGCCTTGGCGAGTTGGGTGGCGAAGTAGCCGATCGTCTTGGCGTACACCTCGCTCTTATTCCACTGCTGGATGACCGCAAAATTCTCGCTGCCGGGCTCCCAGCCCTTGCCCTTCTTCCAGCCGTAGCTCTTCAGGAAGTTCGCCGTCGAGGCCAGCACGTCCGGCACGTTGTGCAGGAGGTCGCGCTTGCCGTTGCCGTCAAAGTCGACCGCGAACTTGATGTAGGACGACGGCATGAACTGGGTCTGGCCGATTTCGCCGGCCCAGGCGCCGTGCATCTCCTGCGGCGCGAGATCGCCGCGCTCGACGATGCGCAGCGCATCCATCAGCTCGGCCTTGAACATGTCGGAGCGGCGGCAATCATAAGCCAGCGTCGCCAGCGAGCGCAGGGTCGGAAACTTGCCGGTGTTGACGCCGAAATCGGTTTCCAGCCCCCAGATCGCGACCAGAATTTCGCCGGGCACGCCGTAGGTTTCCTCGATACGCGACAGCACCGAGCCGTAGCGCTTCATCATGTCGGAGCCGCGATTGAGCCGCGGCGGTACCATGCGGCCCGAGAACTGCTCGAAGGTCTGGCTGAACACCTGCTGCGAATGGTCGCGCGCCAGGATCGCCTTGTCCTGCGTGACGCCATTCAATCCGGCCTGGATCGCGTTCTGTGAAATCCCCTTCGCCACAGCCTCTTTCTTGAAATCGTCAAGCCAGGACTCGAACGTGCCCGTGCCGCATTGGGCGGCGAGCGCAGACGCGGTCGAGGTCAGAAGCCACGCCCCAACGGCGAGCGTGCGAAAGGACAAGCGAGAGGTCATAGGCAATTTCACTCCGAAGTCTGCGTTGCCAGCGATGGGTCGCGGAGGCGGCGGGTATGTTCGCGGCAACAGCGGCCAAAACAAGGCTCGTGACCCGGGCCGCCTTTCTCAGGTCGCGCTGCAAATGCCACGCCAATTTCACATCCATTTGACGATCCGGGACGACAAACCGCCGGCCGATCATATCGGCCGGCGGTTGCTGTGACGTTTACGAGCTCAGGTTGACTGGCGTCTATCCGCGACCGCTGCGCCGCCAGGGGAACAGGTTGGCCGGGAAGTCGGCGGCGGGCTTGCGCTCGCGCGGCTCGGGGATCACCGGCCGAGCGTTCGGATCCTTGACGATGACCTCGCGATAGAGATGCCAGGTGGCGTGGCCGAGCAGGGGGATCACGACGGCAAGCCCGAGAAAGAACGGGATCGTGCCGAGCACCAGTAGCACCGCGACCGTCAGGCCCCAGGCCGCCATCGGCACCGGGTTTTGCGCGACGGCGCGCATCGACGTCACCATGGCTTCACCGGCGGTTGCTTGGCGGTCGAGCATCATGGGGAAGGCAACCACGCTGATGCAAAGCGCGACGAGCGCGAACAGGAAGCCGACACTGCAGCCGACCACGATCAGCCACCAGCCTTGCGAGGTGGTCAGCACGCGTTCGACAAAATCGGGAATATTGGCCGCGGTCTCGTAGCCGAACACCGCCGTGTAGATCGCCTGTGCGGTGGCGATCCAGGTCACGAACAACGCGAACAGCAGCGTTCCTACCCCAAGCATCGCGCCGAATGACGGCGAACGGAATACCTCCAGGGCGTCCCATGCGGATGCTTCCCCGCCGTCTTCGCGGCGGCGGCTCATCTCGTACAGGCCGACGGCGGCAAACGGGCCGAGCAGGGCAAAACCCGCGGCCAGCGGAAACAACAGCGGCAGCACGGAATAGCCGTGCACGGTGCGCGCAAGCACGAGGCCGAGCACCGGATAGATCAGACACAGGATGATGGCGTGGCTTGGCACCGCCTTGAAGTCTTCCCAGCCGAGACGCAGCGCTTGATGCAGATCGGACAGGCCGATGGTGCGGATAATGGGTGCAGATGCGGCGCCCTGTCCGCCCTGCGTCATCGATGTGACATTGCCTTGGTATTGCGTGGCCATGGTCGTTGTCTCCCTCTGGGCGGTCGCATTCTGCGCCCGGCGCGCGGGCACAAACGTACCGCCTCTCGAAGCGATCACGAGCAAGCCAGACGCGAAAGACAGAGCAGGAACTGGCCGTGTCGCGAACTGTTGGGTGAGGGTACTCCCAAACCGCGCCAAAAGCACTCACGCTTAAGTGAATGTCGCATTGGCAAGGTATTGAGGGGGCGATACACTTGAACTGCGACCTCGGTCAGCCGGCGCACTGCCGTGTGGCCTTCACATCTCAACTCTCTTGGGAGCGAACGATGAGCATTTTCGGAAAAATCATGGGCGCGATCTTCGGCAGCAGCGCCAGCGCCGCGCCCGCCGGCGGAACGGCCACGAGCGCAGCTCCCGCCGGTGGATCCAGCAGCGCGTCGCCGTCTCCCGCTGCTGTGCCCGCCGGTGCCGCGCCCGCGCAGTCCGTGGACGTCGCCCCCATCCTTGACAAGGCGGTTGCCGCCAAGGGCGAGAAGCTCGAGTGGCGCACCTCGATCGTCGACCTGATGAAGGCGCTCGACATCGACTCCAGCCTGTCGGCGCGCAAGGAACTCGCCAAGGAGCTCGGCTACACCGGCGACACCAACGATTCCGCCAGCATGAACATCTGGCTGCACAAGCAGGTGATGACGAAGCTCGCCGCCAACGGCGGCAAGCTGCCCCCCGATATCAAGCACTGACGGGATCGTCATCCCGCGCACGGCCAGGGCCCGCGCCACCGCGGGCCCTTTTTTATGGAGCGGCGAACATCTATAGATCGGCGGACAAGAAGGAGAGCGCCGATGAAAACTCCTGCAAGAACTGCCGTGACCGATCTCGATCGCCGGACCATGCTTGCGACCGGCGCCCTCGCATTGGCCGGCGCCGCCGCCCAATCCGTGCCGGCCCACGCCGAGGTGGCGCCGAAGGCGATGTTTCCGGTCGCGGCCGTGACGATCCCGATTGTCGGCGCCACCGAGGTGTTCCAAGTCCGCCGCATCTACTGCATCGGCCGCAACTACGCAGCCCATGCGATCGAGCGCGGCTCCGATCCGACGCGCGAGCCGCCGTTTTTCTTCCAGAAGCCGACCGATGCCATTCAGAATGTCGCGATCGGCACGGTCGCCGATCATCCCTATCCGTCGCTGACCAAGAACTATCACCACGAGGTCGAGCTGGTCGCGGCGCTGAAGTCCGGCGGCACCAACATTCCCGCCGACAAGGCGCTCGAGCACGTCTATGGCTACGCGCTTGGCCTCGACATGACGCGGCGCGATTTGCAGAACGGCATGGCGGCCGAGAAGAAGCCGTGGGAGATCGGCAAGAGCTTTGACCATGCGGCAGTGCTCGGGCCGATCCATCCGGCTGACAAGACCGGCCATTTCACGCAAGGGGCGATCTCGCTTGCGGTCAACGGCACGGTGCGGCAGAGCTCGGATCTGAAGAACATGATCTGGAGCGTCGCCGAGCAGATCGCAAAGCTCTCCGAGGCGTTCGAGCTGAAGGCCGGCGACATCATCTATTCCGGAACGCCGGAGAATGTCGGTCCCGTTGTGAAGGGCGACGTGCTGCTCTGCAAGCTCGAGGGCTTGCCCGACATGTCGATCAAGATCGTCTGACGTTGGATCGAAAGTCAGCCGGCAAGGTCCGCATATTCCGGGTGCTTGTCGAGATAGTCCAACACGAAGCCGCAGCCTGCGATCACCTTGCGGCCGTCGGCACGGATCAGCTCCAGCGCGCCCTTGACCAGCTCCGACGCGATGCCGCGGCCACGCAGGGCGCGCGGTGTCTCGGTGTGGGTGATGATCACTGCCGATGGCGTCCGACGGTAATTCGCAAAGGCCAGCCCGCCCTCTGTTTCAAGCTCGAAGCGGTTTTGGTCCCTGTTGTCGCGGACGGCAGCCATCGCAGAATCCCGGTTGATGCACTGGTCTTGATTTAAGCGCGCCAACCCGCCGCTGCAAAGCCGCGACCAACCTGCAAATTGGTGTCTGTGGTTTGACGAGATGCGCATTCTGGCCTGCCTGCTCGGCGCTGCCCTGACGCTGCCGAATCTGCCAAAAGGGCCGTCGCGGCATGATCCGGCTGTTCCAGCGCGACAACAAGGGCGAGCTCGCCGATTACGACAAGGGCGCTGCACGCTGGCGCGCCTCGGCGGGGCGCGGTGATGGACGATGCCAGCCGTTGTCGGCCTTGCCGCATCGCACACAGACGATCGGGCCTTGCGAGCCGATGCAATTCGATTAGGCTTGCGCTGAGACATACGCCCGTGATGCGGCCCGAAGGTCGTCTGGTGCGGAATGGCAGGACCGGCCGCTGACGTATGCCCCTTGTCGCAAGGAGGTTCGTCATGTCGGACAATCGTTTCTTCGGCACACACCGCCCCTGGGAGGACTGGCTCGGCATGCTGCTAGGCGTGCTGATCATGGTCTCGCCCTGGTTTCCGATGCAGGTGAGCGACGTCGTCGACGTCGAGCGCAGCCACCTGGTGCTCAACAGCTTCGTGGTCGGCATGCTGGTGCTGGGCCTCGCCCAGCTCGAATATGTCGCGCTGCATCGCTGGGAGGAGGTGGCAAGCATCCTGCTCGGCCTTTGGCTGATCGTCTCGCCGGTCATCTTCGGCTACTCCGAGGACCAGGCGCTGCAGCTCTGGCACATCCTGCTCGGCGCGCTGGTCGTCATGATCGGCGCGTTGCAGCTCTGGCAGGACTGGAACCTGAGCGAGCAGGACCTGGCCAAGTACCCTCAGTAGCGGTCTGGGCCAAGGCAGATCGGGCTGGCTGACACCGGTGCGCGGTATCATCGCGCTCCGTCCGGCAGGCCTTGCCGAGGCGCGCTGCTTGGCGATAAACCGGGTGGTACCAACCCCTTGCGGCGCTTGAAGACGCCCGGTTCTGACCAAGGAAACACCCGATGACCGTCCTGACCATGCCCTGTCTGTTGTGCGTATCGGCGGGGCGGCAATGAGCGGGACGGCCGGGACCGCCCCGCGCGGCGGGATCGCGCGGGTGTCGCGCCGGGTGATGAACCTCGCCTACATCCTGACCCAGAACGCCCGCCGCCATGGCGATCGTCCCGGTTTCATCTGGAACGAGAAGGCCTGGTCCTGGCGCCATATCGACCAGAACGTCTCGGCGCTGGCGGCGGCACTGGCCGCGCGCGGCATCGGCAAGGGCGACCGCATCCTGGTGCATTCCAAGAACTGCGACGAGATGTTCTGGTCGATGTTCGCGGCGTTCCGGCTCGGCGCGGTCTGGGTGCCGACCAATTTCCGCCTGATGCCGGACGAGGTCGGCTATCTGGCGGCTGCCTCCGGCGCCAAGGCGTTTCTGTGCCACACGGACTTCCCCGAGCACGCCAGGGCGGCCGCCAATCCAGCGCTCGAATTCGTCTGGCGGATCGGCGAGGAGGGGACGTTCGGCGAAGCGACCGTTGGTGACGTCATCGCCAGGCATGCGGGCGCCTCGGTCGAGAACGCGCCGGTCGAGTACGACGATCCCTGCTGGTTCTTCTTCACCTCCGGTACCACGGGCCGCTCCAAGGCCGCGGTGCTGACCCATGGCCAGATGGCCTTCGTGATCACCAACCATCTCGCCGATTTGATGCCCGGCACCACCGAGGACGACGCCTCGCTGGTGGTGGCGCCGCTGTCGCATGGCGCCGGTGTGCATCAACTGGTGCAGACCGCGCGCGGCGTGCCGACCATCCTGCTGCCGTCGGAGAAATTCGACATCGCGGAAGCCTATCGCCTGATCGCCAGGCACCGCGTCAGCAACATGTTCACGGTGCCGACCATCCTGAAGATGATGGTGGAGCATCCCGCCGCCGAGCAGCACGACCATTCCTCGCTGCGCTACATCATCTATGCCGGCGCGCCGATGTATCGCGAAGACCAGAAGGCCGCGCTGAACAAGCTCGGCGGCGTGCTGGTGCAGTATTTCGGTCTCGGCGAGGTCACCGGCAACATCACGGTGCTGCCGCCCGGCCTGCACGATCCCGAGGACGGCCCGCATGCACGGATCGGCACCTGCGGCTTCGAGCGCACCGGCATGCAGGTCGCGATCCAGGGCGAGGATGGGCGCGAGCTGAAACCGCACGAGACCGGCGAAATCTGCGTGATCGGTCCCGGCGTGTTCGCGGGCTACTACGACAACCCCGAAGCCAATGCGAAGGCGTTCCGCGACGGCTGGTTCCGCACCGGCGACCTCGGCCACATGGACGAGGAGGGGTTCGTCTACATCACCGGCCGGGCCTCCGACATGTACATCTCCGGCGGCTCCAACATCTATCCGCGTGAGATCGAGGAGAAGCTCCTGACCCATCCCGCGGTCGGCGAGGTCGCGGTGCTCGGGGTGCCGGATCCGTTCTGGGGCGAGGTCGGCATCGCCGTCTGCGTCGCGCGCGAGGGGACGGAGGCGGTCGCCGAGGCGGAGCTTGCCGCCTATCTCGCGCCAAAAGTGCCGCGCTACAAGATGCCGAAGCGCTTCTTCTTCTGGGAGGCGCTGCCGAAGTCCGGCTACGGCAAGGTGCCGAAGCGGCTGATCCGCGACGAGCTCGAGGCGCGCGGGCTGCTCGAGGCGATCGCCAAATCGCCGGGCGCGTGAGGCGATGCGCAGCATCGCTCAGCCCGGCGCTCCGGTCACCGAGCGCATCCAATGGGTCACCGCGCGCGGCCGCGCCTTCTCATTCGTGCTCGAGGCCGGAATTCCCCTGCTCGAGGCCGTGCGTCGCGGCTTTGCGGCGGAGGGGTTCTCGGCCGGCGTGCTCAGCGCCAAAGCTGGCGCGCTCGGGCCGTTCGCCTATGTGATGCCGGCGCTGTCGAAGGACGGCGCCAACGCCGCGTTCTACAGCGACACGTTTCGTCCCGAGGGTGTGACGCGGCTCAAGCTCGCGGCGCTGACCTTCGGCGAGCGCGACGGCGCGCCGTTCTTCCATTGCCACGGCTTGTGGACCGAGGCCGACGGCCGCTTCAACGGCGGACACATGCTCCCCGATGAGACCATCGTCGCCGAACCGTTCGAGGTCGCCGCATTCGGAATCGATGGCGCGACGTTCCTGGCCGAGCCCGACAGCGAGACCAATTTCAAGCTGTTCGGTCCGGTCGCCCGCGCGCCGGCTGGTGCGAAGACCACCAGCCATGCCTTTGCGTTACGGCTGCGGCCGAACCAGGATTTCGCCTGCGCGCTCGAAGGCTTCTGCCGCCTGCACGGCATCCTGCGTGCACGGCTGCATGGCGGCGTTGGTTCCACCATCGGTGCCGTTTTCACCGATGTCCACGACGTGGTGCCGTTCGCGACCGAGCTTGCGGTGACCGCGGGGCAGATCGCGGCCGACGAGGATGGCCGGCTGCATGCCGAGCTCGACATCGCGCTGGTCGATTATCTCGGCGGTACCGCCGAAGGACGTCTGGTACGGGGCGACAATCCGGTGTTGATGACGATGGAGCTGGTGCTCGAGGTGCTGGAGGAGGCGGAGCAGCCGTAGCGGCTGTGCGATCCATCCGCATCGTCGTCCCGGCTACGGTACTGCTTGTGAGACGGGCACCAGTGCCGTTGGACAAATCAGTGATTGAGCCGAATAGGTCGCTCGGGAACCGCGCTGAATATTCAAGCTGCCTCTGAAAATCGCTACACGTTAGAATTGAGTTGATCGAAGAACGCCTCTATTGTTGCGGCATTGCACCGACAAGGCGAGGTCGGGTTGATTTTGAGCGGAACATATTGGGAGAGTGTCGATGGCCAAATTGCTGGTGGCGGGCGGCCTGTACGAGAAGGATGAGACAGGGCCCTTGCGACGGCGCTTCGCCGAGGCGCTTGGTCGGCAGACGATCCTGCGAGGCCATACGCTGCTCGGTGGCTGTCGCACCCAACTGGATCTCGTCGTTGCGCAGGCTGCCTCGGCCGCGGCTCAATCCAGGAAGCTCGACCCGAACAAGATGATCCATTCGTGGGTCACCCGCAGCACGACGCCGATCCACAAATTCGGCGAGATCACCCGATCGCAGCTGGGCGACTGGTCCGAGGTCCCGCGCGGATTCGCGTTTCCCGAGCCGGTGCGTGAATGCGATGCGATGATCATCATCGGCGGCTGGGACGGGACGCAGCACGCCGCGAGCTGGGGCCGGTTCGCGAACAAGCCGATCCTGTCGGTCGCGACATTCGGAGGTGCCGCAACGGATATCTATGTCGACGAGCTGGCGTCGTTTGAGCGAAGAGGGGTGTCGAACCTGTCGCGCGAGGATTACCAGGCCTTGAACCGCTTCATGACCGACGAGAACGACGAGGTGGTCGACCAATACGCGGCCGAGGTGGTCACGCTGGCCGAGCGCGCGATCCTGTCGACCGAAGTGTTCGTCGTGATGTCGTTCGAGAACGTTCCTCACCTGACGGATGCCTATGCAACCTTCGGTCGGGTTTGCAAGGAGAAGGGTTTTTCGGCGGTCAAGGTCGATGACCATCTCGACAGCAATGAGCGCATCGTGCCGGCGATCTTTGCCGGAATTCGGCGCGCGGCGTTTGTGATCGCCGAGGTCAGCGGCGCACGTCCGAATGTCTTCTACGAGCTGGGCTATGCGCGCGCCAGCGGCAAGGCCGTGATCCAGACGGCCTATAGCGGGACCAAGCTGCCGTTCGATGTGTTCGACGTGCCGACGCTGTTCTGGGGCGGTCAAAGCGAGCTCGAGGGCAAGTTGAAGACCGCGATTGATCAGTTCATGGCCAAACCGGGACGCTTCATCTAGCCCGAAGGCCGCGCATCGCGATCACCTCCGCTTGCGGACATGGATGTTGATATCGAGGTCGATCGCGCTGACGCAGGTCTGTTCGGCGCGATGCGAGCCGCCCTCGTGCCAGGGGCCCTTGCGCAGGCGGACGTCGCTGACGTGCGCAAGGCGCAGGCAGCGCCATTGCGGCAGCTTGCCGGAGCTCTCGCCGGCGAACTGCCAGGCCAGCACGACTTCTTCGCCGCTTCTGTTGTGGCCGATGATGTGCGGGCACAGCTCCCGCGGCCGGCCGGCATAGACACAGACCACCTGCTGCTCGGTGAGGATTGCCTTGCGGAAGCGGGCGTAGGCCTTGCTGGGCATTCGGACATCGAACCATCTAGGATTGCCGCGGGCTCGTATCATAAACTGGGCCACCCGCCGTTGTTTCCCCGGATTCGCGCACATGGCCAGACGAAACCGCCCGATCAAGATGCCCGCGCCGTACCTTCGGCGGGTCTGGCTCGATCCTGCACGAATCCCGAACCGCAAGGCCTATCCGTTCGTGCTGCCGCTGCTGGGCGATGATTTCGAGCTCGGCTTCGACAAGGCGATCACCATCATCGTCGGCGAGAACGGCACCGGCAAGTCGACGCTGCTGGAGGGCATCGCCGTGATGGCCGGCTATGACGATGCCGGCGGCGGCAAGGGGTATCGCGCGGTCGACCACGGCCGTGCGCTGGAGAAAATGGGCGGCTCGCTGGCGTCGGCGCTGCGCGCGAGCTGGCTGCCCAGGATTACCAACGGCTGGTTCTTCCGCGCCGAGAGCTTCTTCTCGGTCGCACGCTATCTGGACGAGGCAGCGATGGACGCCCGAGGCACGCCGCCGGACTTCCTGTCGCATTCGCACGGCGAGGGCTTCCTGCGCTTCTTCGAGGAGCGCTGCCAGCGGCAGGGCATCTTCATCTTCGACGAGCCGGAATCCGCGCTGTCGCCCGCGCGCCAGATCGAATTCCTCAAGCTGCTGCACCGGATGAACGGGACGGGCCATTGTCAGGTGATCATGGCCACGCATTCGCCGGTCCTGATGGCCTATCCCGACGCGACGCTGCTGCGGCTGACGAAGTACGGCCTCGAACCGGTGAGCCTGAAGGACACCGATCACTTCAAGGTCATGCGGGAGTTTTGCGACGACCCGAAGGGGTTCATCGAGGCGGCGATCGAGGAGTAGGGCGGAAAGGCTTGTCCCGCGGGGAAGTTTTGACTTCGCTCTGGTGCAAGAAGCCGCTTTCCATCCGGTGCAGAATACCGAAACATAAGCTCCGGCAGGCGCCTGGTGCGCGGACCGGAAAAGCGGGGAGACGAGGATGAGGCTGACGATCGCGAGGGCTGGCGTCGTGGTGGCGGCATTGGCCGTGCTGGGGGCGGCATGGGCGCATGGGCCGACCCGTCAGAAGGTGCGGGAATCCATCGAGATCGACGCGCCGCAGGCCAAGGTGTGGGCGGTGATCGGCAATTTCCAGGACATGAGCTGGCTTGCCGGCGTCAGCAAGACCGAGGGCGAGAAGGGCAACGAGATCGGCGCCACGCGGCGGCTGACGCTGGCTCCGGGCGTCACCATCGAGGAGGAGCTCTCCAAATACGAGCCCGAGATGATGAGCTATTCGTACCGGATCACCGCGGTCGACGTGAAGGTGTTGCCGGTGACCAATTATTCCTCGACGCTGGAGGTGTCGCCGGCGCCCGGCGGCAAGGCGAAGCTGGAATGGTCCGGCGCGTTCTATCGCGGCTACCCCAACAACGATCCGCCGCCGGAGCTGAACGACGAGGCCGCGATCAAGGCGGTGAGCGGGCTCTACAAGGCCGGGCTGGAAGCGCTGAAGAAGAAGATCGAGAGCGGAAGCTAGCGCATGCTGCGTGCGATCGCGCTGCCGGCCTCGGCAGCGCGCGCATCCCGAAATATCGAAAACAACCCCATGCAAAGGAGCAGGCTGCCGCCGGCAGTCGGAAAATCGACTTGACACGTCGGGCAAATCAGCGATACGTTTCTATTATTCAGAAATGGAGTATGCGTGCCCGCTGAAGGGTTTCGCGACATGCGGGAGTGGTCAATCCGTCCGATCAACTCGCCCGGATATCGCTACGTGCATCCGGGCGAGTTGCCGATCCGCCTCCCGAAATCGAGACTCACTGCTTGGTTTGCAGATAGGCGATCACGTCGGCGCGGTCGCGGGCATTGCTGAGCCCCTTGAAGAACATCTTCACGCCGTGAACGTCGCCGCGGGGGTCGGCGAGGTAGGCATCGAGCGCCGTCACGTCCCAGGGCGCCTTGTTGCCGCGCATCGCGTCCGAATAGTCGAACCCCTGGACCGACGCCGGCTGGCGACCGACGACGTGCCACAGGCTCGGGCCGACCTTGTTCACGCCGACGTCGATCGAATGGCAATTCTGGCAAATGCGCTGGAAGATGGCCTGGCCCGCGATCGGGTCACCGTCGAGCGCCCAGGCCGGCGCAGCCGATGTCGCGAGCAGAGCGGCGGCGAGCGTCATGCTGCCGACGGCGCAGGCCATTGCGAATTTCGTCCCCATCATGAATTTCTCCGGAAACAGTTTGGATTGCAATTGGAGGGATGTCGGGTCGATCTCATCTCTTGGTTTGAGCAGGATGTCCGCGAGGGAAACCCGGTCTCCACATTCCGGGTCATGCTCTAATGCCGCTCGGCTTCAGCCTCCTTCTCCAGATCCATGATGTGGGCGCGCAGCACGTCGAACCGCGCCTCGGTCGCATCGCTGAACAACGGGTCCTTGTGCGGCGAAAGCGTGGACTCGATGTCGGCCCAATCTTGCGGCGTCAATGCCTTGACCGCGGCGGGAAAGAAATCGCGGTCTTCCATCATGATGTGGCGCCGCTCGTGCGCCAGGAAATCGCGGATGACCGCGTCGACATTCTCGCGCGGAATCTCGCCGCCCGCGCGCACATTGGCGACCGCGTGGGCGACGCGGTGCAGGCGATCGGAGCCCTTCTGATGCTCGCGCGCGAGATCGCCCATCTTCGCCGCGGCCGCAGGATCGCGATGCCTGAGCTTGGCGAAGATCAGGTCTTCTTGGCGATGATGGTAGAGCTCCGTGTAGACCTCGAAATAGGCGATGATGCTGCCGATCACTTCGTAATCCGGGCGGCCGGCGTGATCGAAAATATCCAGCTCATGCTCGAGAACGTTGAGCAGCCGCTCGATGTTGCGGTGTTCCCGGGACAGAATGTCGATGATCATGGCACTGATCCAGGCAGGAGGCTGGATCAGTCCATAGACGAAAAGACCGTCACCAACTTTGCGCTGGATCAAGGCGCAAGCCGAATATGCGCGATGGTTCGCGCGAAGCGCTGCCGGATGGCGCCCCAGCCGGTCGCTGCGCCGGGGTTTGCCGGTTGGCTCACCAGGCCGAGGGGCGTATGATCCGCGGCAAATACGAGGAAATACAGGGAGGATGCCATGCATCATACCTTGGTGCCCAGTGACCGGGTCGAGCACGTCTGCGTCTTCGGGCGCGACGGTTCAAAACTCGGTTCGATCGAGCGGCTGATGCTCGACAAGGTGAGCGGCACGGTGGCCTACGCCATCATCAAGACCGGCGGCGTGCTGAGCACCCATCACCACTATCCCGTCAGATGGACCGCGCTGCACTTCGATCCCGCGCGGCAGGCCTTCGAGGCCGAAGTGACGCTGGAGGATCTGCGCGCCGGGCCGTCGGAGTTCGACGGCGACGAATTCGACTGGGGCGACCGCTCGCAGTCGTATACGCACCCGAATTATTGGGCGGTGTAGCTGGAGCGAGTAGGGCGGGTTAGCCCAACGGGTCCGCGCGACGCGGGGCCCGATAACCCGCCGAGCTTGGCGATAAGATGGCGGATTACGCTTCGCTAATCCGCCCTACGCTTGGTGCTATCGTGGTAGTCTTGATAAGCGACGCATCGTCGTCAAAGTTAGGCGCATGACCCAATACAAGCCCGTCGGCTGGCCTTCCGTCATACCGAGAATTGTCACGAGCGACTTCACCGGCTTGGCCGGATTCTTGAAAAACGTCTTCGGTGCCGAAGGCGAAGTGCGCTCCGGAGCGCCAACGGAAATCCGGATCGGAGACTCGATCATCCTGATCAGCGACGGCGGAGGCATCCGCGAGACGATGCCGTCCTTCCTCTACGTCTATGTTCCGAACACCGACGAAACCTACCACCGCGCGATCGCGGCAGGAGCTGAATCGATCGAAACCCCCGCGGATACGCCTTATGGCGACCGACGAGCGATGGTTCGGGATTCCTGGGCAAACGTCTGGCAGATCGCCTCGTACCGCGGGAATCGAGACAATGTCTAGTGTAGGTTAGCCGGAGGCGTAACCGCTACAATGTCGCAAAAGGATCGGTGAAATGCGCTACGCCAATTCGCCTACGGACCTCATTCTGGCTACCTGCTAAGCCTTCCTTTTAGGCAATGAGCTACGTACAGCCTCGTTCATTCGCTGCAGCCGGCTGCGAAGCAAGCTAGCACAAGTGCGGAGGGTGAGCGGGGAGTAATGCGTCACGTTCGTCGCAAGAACGGCAAATTATGCACCCCGAGTCGACGCGGCAAGTTTTTATAGTCCAACTCGACATGAGCATCTATTCAACGTTACGTTGTGCCTCGCGGAGTTGAGTTTGCTGGAGGAGCAATGACAATTAGCGAGACTGAAATACGTAGAGCTTTAGAAAAGCTAGATTCCCGGTGGATAGCACAGGAACTGACGGCGGGCTCTGCGGAAGACAACGCCAAAGCCTTACTTGAACTTGCAATGCGATCGGGACAGTTATTTTTTAAGTATCCCAATAAGCGGGAAGGCGCGCGGAACCTCTTTTTCTCGGAACTGCAAAAGCTTTTCGCCAAGACTCTTAGCGCGGGCCTGCAGCAGAGTCTGACGGATGTCGTCACGACAGTTAGAAGGGTAGAAGAAGGGTATCGTAATGTTCTTCACATACTAAACAAGCTACCCGCGCGCAGTCGACCTCCGACGACGCAAGTCTCGGCAGCGCTAAAGTTAGCTTCGCACTATCTCGACTTCGTCGAGCGGCGGGCGCGCGAGAGCATCAAGAAAAAGAAGAGATTGAGTGTTCCGGATGAGCCGACCGGTACGCTCGATGATGGAACGCCTTTCCTGATAGATTCTGCGACAACATCGTTGATTGAAAATCTAGGTGCGACGCTTGAAATGTTCGCGCACGAGAACGGATGGATATCAAGGGACGGAAGAATTGTCTTTCCGGAATTGCAGGAAGTTTCGGATGAAGAATTGAGCGAAAGCGTTGCCGTTGCGACATTGGCAACGAGTTGGATCAGATGGGAGAGAGTGGAACAACGTCGTCGATATTGGGGTGGAGAATTCGTAGAGATCGAGAACGGAAGAGCGATCGAGGGAATGCCTGGGGAGGCACGCGCGTACTTTGAGTACGTTCCTTCCGGCGAAGAACACTACGACTGGATCGCCAACGAGCGCCTCAAGGAACAGTTACAGCAGATCGTTGCAGAGTTGATGTTCGAAACGCCGGCACTGGAGCAAGAAAAAGACATTTCAGATCAACCTAAGCTACTTCCTGACGAATTCGTCAGTGTCCGTGAAGTTAGCTCTGCGATGTATCTATCGAGGGTACTGGGCGCGGACGTTAGGACCGACCGAGGAAAATATGCGGGATTGAAGATCATCGAGTGGCTCCGCGGGTATAGCGCTCTCAACAAATTGGCGTTGGAGTGCTTTGAACGGAACGTCGATCCCTTGGAAAGATGCTTGCCAGCGTTCGATCGAATGGAACTTCAACATAGGCTAGAGCAAGCTGGCCTCTCGTCAGAGGCGGCTACGGCGTTCATCGCACAGGTTACCTTCTGCACCCGAAGTGAAGATCTGTTTGATTGCCCGCTGTTACAGATGTCTGGCGGCTCACTTTTGTTTGTTGCGCCAGCAGCAATTCACGCCGATCCCGGTATGACGACCTATTCTAACTTACTGTCGTTGGAAGAGCGGTTCGATGGCAAAGGAAAGAGGTTTGAGGCCGAAGTCCAGCAGTTCTTCCAGGCAATGGGTCTTAATGCCTTTAGCATTGATACGAGCCGTGATGGAGAGCCCTACGAGATCGACGTTCTTGTACCGTGGGAGAGCCATCTCTTTATTTTCGAATGCAAGAATCGCGGCTTGTCAAATCATCACCCAATCCAGTCCTATTACTTCCGAAAAGAGCGTGACGCCTTCATTAAACAAATCAAACGGCAGCTGAATGGATTAGCCATGTACCCTGAGATGGCGATTGAGGCTGGAGGAGTAGACCCGCGTCAAATGCAGATTGTACCCATTATCTTGTACGAAGCTCCTTATGCTGAAGGCGGTGCGCATGACGGGATTTATATTGCAGATTGGTCAAGCATTGGCCGTTTTTTCAAAGATCGGTACTTGAATTCAAAGACCCCGCACGTTCTGCATCGAAAGAAGCGTCTCATACATCGGTCGGGCTTATATTCTTTCTGGCAAGGTAAGGAGCCGGCACCAAACGATTTGATGCGTCAACTCTCTGATCCAGTGCAGGTTCGGATAATGCAGAGTCGGATAAAGGAGATTGAAAGCGTTTTTGTAATTGACGAGAATCGGCTCGGAGTCAGTCGGGAGCTGCAGCGGGGACCTTTCATTTTGGAGAGAGTTGGCAAGCTTCTCGGATTTGATGCCGCGGGGGTCAAGTCCGAGGAAAGAAAGGCAAGAAGGCAAGTCGCCGCTCTTAACAAGGCTCTCGAGCAGAAGGAATTAAGGCAGCAAACAAGAGCCTTTCGGGAAAGGCAGAAGCGAGCAGAGAAATGACTCCGGCTACTCCGCCGCCTCGCTCGCTGAACTCTTCCGCGGCTTGCTGTTCGCCTTCTTTAGCACCGGCGCCAGGAACTTGCCGGTGTAGCTCCTCGGCGCCTTGACGATGTCCTCCGGCGGGCCCCAGGCGACGATCTCGCCGCCGCCGTCGCCGCCTTCGGGGCCGAGGTCGATCACCCAGTCGGCGGTCTTGATGACTTCGAGATTGTGCTCGATCACGACAACCGTGTTGCCCTGGGCGACCAGCTCGTGCAGCACCTCGAGCAGCTTTGCGACGTCGTGGAAGTGCAGGCCGGTGGTCGGCTCGTCCAGGATGTAGAGCGTGCGGCCGGTGGCGCGCTTCGACAATTCCTTGGCTAGCTTGACGCGCTGGGCTTCGCCACCGGACAGCGTCGTGGCTTGCTGGCCGACATGGATGTAGTCGAGACCGACGCGGTGCAGGGTCTGGAAGGTCTCGCGCACGCGCGGCACCGCCTTGAAGAACTCGGCGGCTTCCTCGACGGTCATGTCGAGCACGTCGGCGATGCTCTTGCCCTTGAACAGCACTTCCAGCGTTTCGCGGTTGTAGCGCTTGCCCTTGCAGGTGTCGCAGGTGACGTAGACGTCGGGCAGGAAGTGCATCTCGATCTTGATGACGCCGTCGCCCTGGCAGGCCTCGCAGCGGCCGCCCTTGACGTTGAACGAGAAGCGCCCGGGCTCGTAGCCGCGCGCCTTCGCTTCCGGCAGGCCGGCGAACCATTCGCGGATCGGCGTGAAGGCGCCGGTATAGGTCGCGGGGTTGGAGCGCGGGGTGCGGCCGATCGGCGACTGGTCGATGTCGATGATCTTGTCGATGTGCTCGAGGCCCTCGATGCGGTCGTGCGGCGCGGCGCCCTCGCTGGCATTGTTCAGCTTGCGCGCGATCGACTTGTAGAGCGTGTCGATCAGCAAGGTCGACTTGCCGCCGCCGGAGACGCCGGTGACGCAGGTGAACAGGCCGAGCGGAATCTCGGCCGAGACGTTCTTCAGATTGTTGCCGCGGGCGTTGATCACCTTGATGGTGCGGCGATGGTTCGGCGGCCGCCGGTCGGGCACCGGCACCGAAAGCTCACCGGTGAGGTACTTGCCGGTCAGCGATTTCGGGTTGCGCATGATCTGGTCGGGCGTGCCTTCCGCGACGATGTTGCCGCCATGCATGCCGGCGCCGGGGCCGATATCGAGCACGTAATCCGCCAAGCGAATGGCGTCCTCGTCATGCTCGACCACGACCACGGTGTTGCCGAGGTCGCGCAGCCGCTTCAGGGTATCGAGCAGCCGGGCATTGTCGCGCTGGTGCAGGCCGATCGACGGCTCGTCCAGCACGTAGAGCACGCCGGTCAGTCCCGAGCCGATCTGCGAGGCGAGGCGGATGCGCTGGCTCTCGCCGCCGGACAGCGTACCGGAGGAGCGCGACAGCGTCAGGTAGTTCAGGCCGACGTCGAGCAGGAAGGTCAGGCGCTCGCGGATCTCCTTGAGGATGCGCGCCGCGATCTCGTTCTGCTGCGCGTTCAGCGCCTCCGGCACCGTCTCGAACCATTCGCCGGCGCGCTTGACCGAGAGCTCGGAGATCTCGCCGATATGCTTGCCGCCGATCTTGACGCACAGCGCCTCCGGCTTCAGGCGATAGCCGTGGCAGCCTTCGCAGGGCACGTCGGAGAAATACTTGCCGAGCTCCTCGCGCGCCCACTCGCTCTCGGTCTCGCGGTAGCGGCGGTTGATGTTGGTGACGACGCCCTCGAACGGTTTCTTGGTGTCGTAGGAGCGCACGCCGTCCTCATAGGAGAACTTGATCTCGTCGTCGCCGGAGCCGTGCAGCAGCGCGGCCTGCACCTTCTTCGGCAGATCCTTCCACTTGGTGTCGAGCGTGAACTTGTAGTGCTTGCCGAGCGCGGTCAGGGTCTGGATGTAATAGGGCGAGGACGATTTTGCCCATGGCGCGATCGCGCCCTTGCGCAGGGTCAGCTCCTTGTCCGGGATGACCAGGTCCTCGTCGATATGCTGCTCGACGCCGAGGCCGCCGCAGGCCGGACAGGCGCCGTAGGGATTGTTGAACGAGAACAGGCGCGGCTCGATCTCGGGGATCGTGAAGCCGGACACCGGGCAGGCGAACTTTTCGGAGAACAGGATGCGCTCGGGGCCGCTCTTGTCGTGGATTTTTGCGGTCTTCTTCTTGTCTTCCTTCTCGCCGGCAGCCGCCGCCGGCGTGTCGGCGTATTCGATCACCGCGAGGCCATCGGCGAGCTTCAGCGCGGTCTCGAAACTTTCAGCGAGGCGCTGGGCCAGGTCGGGGCGCACCACGATGCGGTCGACCACCACGTCGATGTCGTGCGGGAATTTCTTGTCGAGGCTAGGGGCCTCCGACAGCTCATGGAAGGTGCCGTCGATCTTGACGCGCTGAAAGCCCTTCTTGAGGTATTCGGCGAGCTCCTTCTTGTACTCGCCCTTGCGGCCGCGCACGACCGGCGCCAGCAGATAGAGGCGGGTGCCTTCGGGCAGCGCCAGCACGCGGTCGACCATCTGCGAGACGATCTGGCTCTCGATCGGCAATCCCGTCGCCGGCGAATAGGGCACGCCGACCCGCGCCCACAACAAGCGCATGTAGTCGTAGATCTCGGTGACGGTGCCGACGGTGGAGCGCGGGTTCTTCGAGGTCGTCTTCTGCTCGATCGAGATCGCCGGCGACAGGCCGTCGATCTGGTCGACATCAGGCTTCTGCATCATCTCCAGAAATTGCCGCGCATAGGCCGACAGCGACTCGACGTAGCGGCGCTGGCCCTCGGCATAGATGGTGTCGAACGCGAGCGACGACTTGCCGGAGCCGGACAGGCCGGTGAACACCACGAGCTTGTCGCGCGGAATCTCGACGTCGATGTTCTTCAGATTGTGTTCGCGCGCGCCGCGGATCGTGATGGCGCGCGATGAGGAGCCGGCGTTGTTTTGGCGCTTCGCCTTGAGCACTTCATCCATTGCGACGGTTCCGGGCGCATGATCGGGCGCCTTTTGGGCGCGCATCGCCGGTGATGCCGGGAGCTTGCGCCGATGGGGTGTGTGAAGACTGGAACGTAGGTAGAACGGCCGACAATTTCCAGTGCTGAATGGCGTCCATCAACGGATAGTTTAGCCGATGGCAGCAGCCGTCAGCAGGATCGGTTCCAGATTTCCGTTTTGACGCGTTTTCCTGGCGCGAACCGGCATCCATCCCGGATCAAGTTCCGGGACAGGCTTCGCTCGAAAATGCTTTGACGAAAAAAAGGCCGGCGCGAGGCCGGCCTTTCCGAGACCTTGGGGGGCTGTCTTTCGCTTAAAGCGAGATGAGTTTTGGTTGAATCGGCTTGGCGCGGTCTTGCTTCACCTCTCCCTGGTGGGGAGAGGTCGGATTGCGCAGCAATCCGGGTGAGGGCTCTTGCTCTCTCGATAGACCGCAACCCCTCACCCGATTTGCTCCGCAAATCACCTCTCCCAAGGGAGAGGTGAACTTTCGATGCCGTTCCAGCTCAACTTAATCTCATCAGGCTTTAGTACTTCGCGACGATCGGGCCGCCGAAGTGATAGTTCACGCCGAACTGGACGGTGTGCAGGTTGATGTCGGCCGACCGCACGCCGAAGTAGGTCTCACCGCCCAGGCTGCGATACAGGTATTCGCCCTTGATCGACCACTGCGGCGCGATGAACGCCTCGATGCCGGCACCGACGGTCCAGCCCGAGTGGAAGTTGCTCTGCGAGACGCTGACGCCGCCCGCGCTGAGGGAGAGCTTGTTGTCGACCCAGGCGTAGCCGCCGGTGCCGTAGAACAGCACCTTGTCGACCGCGAAGCCGATGCGGCCGCGCGCGGTGCCGAGCGCGTCGATCTTGCTCGTCGCCGTGATGCCGAGCGCAGTGGCGGAGGCGTTGACGTCAGCCCATGCGCCGTCGGCCTCGAGGCCGTACACGATGTTGCCGGCCTGCCAGTTGTAGCCGATGGTGCCGCCGCCGAAGCCGCCTTCCATCTTCGGGTTGCCCGAATTCTCGCTGGCGTAGCCACCGAAGCCGCCGATGTAGAAGCCGGTCCAGTTGGTGAACGCGACCGGCGGCGGAGCCTTCACGTAGGGCGCGCGAGCCGCCATGTCGGCGGCCATCGCCGGTGCAATTGCGCTGAGGGCAAACATGCCGGCCGAGGCCAGCAGAACATTCCTGATTTTCAAAGTCCCAGTCCCATTTTCTTGTTGTCCCTTCAAACATTGAAGGGAAACGCCAACGCGGTGTCGCGTGACGTTCATGTGTTTCTACCTAGAAATCTTGGAAGTTGTGTATCCGTGAAACCACAATGCACGGAAAACGGCCCACGCGAGCCGTGCGCTTGCCCGCAACGAAAGAGCCCGGCGCAAGGCCGGCTCCTGTCGTTCGCTGCACGGCTGCGGCGCGCGGCCGCAGGTCGCTCAGTACTTCGCTGACACCACCGGACTGCTCGGTGCGTTGAAGTGGTAATTGATGCCGAGCTTGACGGTGTGGAAACTGTCCTTCCACTCCGAGCGATCGTTCAGTGCCGGCGTGTACTGGATCGGCGCGACCTTGCCGAGATCGATGTAGTTGTATTCGAGCTTGGCCGACCAATTGGCAGCGAACATGTATTCGACGCCGGCGCCGGCGGTCCAGCCCCAGCGCGTGTCGCTGGCCGAGGCCGAGGGCGGCGCGAGCCCGGCATTGTAGCGGTGCAGGATGTCGCCGACCGCGGCGCCGCCGCTCACGAACCACAACGTGGCGCCGTCGGCGTAGCCGAGCCGGCCCTTGATGTCGCCGAAGCTGCGCAGCTCGGTGTAGTAGGTGTCGAGCACACTGGGCGGTCCGACATTGATCACGTCGGAGCGGCCGGTGACGGCGGCCCAGTGGTAGTCGCCCTCGATCCCGAACACGACGGGGCCGGTCTGAAAATTGTAACCGACCACGCCGCCGACAAAGCCGCCGCTGGTGTTGTAGCTCTGCGTGCCGATGAACGCCGCATCGTTCGGTGCGCCAAGGTAAGTCTCGTTGCTGGTGCCCCAGCCGCCGCCGCCCTGGGCGCCGAGATAGAAGCCGCTCCAGCTGGTCGCAGGCGCGACGACCGGCGCCGGTGCGGGGGCGTGCGCGGCGAGGTCAGCCGCCGATACGGACGAAACGCTCAGCGCGGCAAGGCCGGCCGCGGCAACGCAAAGCTGCTTCATGGAATCCATCCCGTTTCGAATCGATCAATGACGGGACAAGGCTACCAGCACAGGTTGCAAGCCAGCGTAGCGCTCCGGCCACACTGATAACATTTTGATTTTATTGGATATTGCACGATTTATTAAGATTTAACCACGTTTGATTCGTGGTTGTGTGCGACTGGCCGCTCGCGCGAGCCGGCCGACCCGCCAAACAAAAAGGCCGGCGCGAAGCCGGCCTTTGGTCTCGATCGAACCGGATCGCGCGATCAGTAGCGCGCGACCACCGGGCCACCCCACTTGTAGTTCACGCGGACGGTGACGAGGTCGACGTCCTGGCGGTCGCGGATGCTGCTGAACAGCGCGCCGGTCGGGGTGGTGAGGTTGTAGGTCTTGTCCTGCATGAACAGGTGGTCGTATTCGACACCAGCGGTCCAGTTCGGCGCGAAGCCGACTTCGATGCCGGCGCCGATGGTGCCGCCCCAGCGGGTGTCGCTGGCGCTGCCGGCGAGCACGCCGGTCGGCGTGAAGAAGGTCCTGTAACGATTGTCGGTCAGCGCCGCACCACCCTTGGCGTACAGCAGCACGTTGTTGACGGCGTAGCCGACCTGGCCGGTGAACAGGCCGAACGCGTCGATCTTGGTCTGGTTGGTGAAGAGGCCCGGGAAGATCGCGCTGTTGTTGCTGCCCTTCAGGTCAGCCCAGTCGCCCTGCGCTTCGAGGCCGAACACCCAGGCGCCGGACTGCCAGCGATAGCCGATCTGGCCACCGGCAACGCCGCCGGTCGCGTCATGGCAACCATCCGATCCGAGGAGCAGTCCACCCGGGACCTGGCTCCAGCAATTGTGGCTCGAGCCCCAGCCGCCGTTGGCGCCGATGTAGAAGCCACTCCAGTCATAGATCGCAGCAATTATCGGCGGCGCCTTGGTGTAGGGGCGTGCCGCGAGGTCGGCCGCCGCAGCGGGCGCTGCGAACGCAATCAGGGCAACCGTACCGAGCAAAAACTTCTTCATTTCAAAACTCCCAGCCGATCGGCTTCCAAAAGGGTCCCAAAGCCGATCTCAGACGCGAGCGCCCATCTGATGGTGGACATCTATACGCTGATTCAACCGGAAACGCCGTCTCCCAAAAGCCACACTTGCGGAAGAAGTGTGGCTAGTGCAAGTCATTGATTTACTGAATTTTTTCTAGCGTGGATGAGCCGGCGGGCCGCCGCGATCGAAATCGTCCGGCCGTTCTATCGCCCTGGTCGCCTCTACGGCTGGTTGTGGCGAACAAAACTGGAACATTGTCGGCTGCAGTGCTATATCCTCGATAGTCGTGGATAACCGCGCGCGGGCAAAGGCGGCGAGCCGGCGCCGGCGTATAGGGTCATCCACGACGCCTGCGATGTAAGTGGCGAAGGTTGAGAGTGGCGGCCGATGTCCGGACGCCCGGTTTTTAAGTGGAGATGATGCGATGGCAGGAAGCGTGAACAAGGTGATCCTGGTCGGAAACCTCGGCAAGGATCCGGAAATCCGGCGGACCCAGGACGGCCGTCCGATCGCCAATCTGTCCATCGCCACCTCGGAGACCTGGCGCGACAAGGGCACCGGCGAGCGCAAGGAAAAGACCGAGTGGCACCGCGTCGTGATCTTCAACGAGGGCCTCTGCAAGGTCGCCGAGCAGTATCTGAAGAAGGGCGCCAAGGTGTACATCGAGGGCCAGTTGCAGACCCGCAAATGGACCGACCAGTCCGGCGTCGAGAAGTACTCGACCGAGGTCGTGCTGCAGGGCTTCAACTCCAACCTGACCATGCTCGACGGGCGGGGCGGCGGTGGCGGCAGCTTCTCGGACGACGGTGGCAGCGATTTCGGCTCGTCCGGTCCGGTCAGCTCGGCGCCGCGCCGCGCAGTGGCCGCCGGCGGCGGCAGCCGCAACAGCGACATGGACGACGACATCCCGTTCTGATCGAACGTCGCATTCCCGGGCTCATACGAACCGCTCCGTGAAGATTCATTTCGCGGGGCGGCGGTGAGATGCGTGGTGCAATTATCCTCATGTGGATTATGAGGATAACGTCCGAGCTGCAAGCCTAGTATTAGGTTTTTGGGGCTGGCTGGCGCAAGTTCCCGCGACTTTGACACAGGTCGATGTGAATGATATTTACATTGGCTGGCGGCGGACGATGACTGGCCGCGAGTTCAATGCAAAGGCCGTCACCATGAGCCTCGCGCCACTGCTCGACGCCGCGCCTGCGATCCCGCTCCATGCCTTCGCTGCGATGGCCGCCTTCGTGCTCGGCTCGATCCAGCTCGCCGCGCCGAAGGGCACGCTGCCGCACCGGACGCTGGGCTGGATCTGGGTGATCCTGATGCTGGTGGTCGCAGGCAGCTCGTTCTGGATCCATCAGATCCGGCTGCTCGGGCCGTGGAGCCCAATCCATCTGCTGTCGGTCTTCTCGCTGGTCATGCTGGTGGTCGGCGTGACGGCTGCGCGCAGCCACAATGTCCGCAGCCACAAGTTCACGATGATCGGCATCTTCTTCGGCGCGCTGCTCATCGCCGGGCTGTTCACCTTGATGCCCGGGCGGATCATGCACGCCGTGATTTTCGGCAACTGATTGCGCGGTTGAGGGGCGTCGTGGGGCCAGCTCCATCGGCTCCCACCCGGCCTGCGATCGCGGCGCAAAGCCGGCCCGCGGCAAATCTACAATGTGGCTGGTAAGTCCATGAAAAAACGAAGGGAAAAACGGCTAGCCGGAGCCGCGTCGGGGTGGTTATCAGGCCCCCGATGGGCTATATGATTCCCCAGTAAAACTGACCGGATTTCCCCTTTGTCCGATAACGAAGATGACAAGCCCGGCGAGCCGCCGGCGCCCTCAGATATTCGTCCCGTTTCCATTCTCGACGAGATGAAGAAATCGTACCTCGATTACGCGATGAGCGTGATCGTGTCGCGTGCGCTGCCCGATGCGCGCGACGGGCTCAAGCCGGTGCACCGGCGCATCCTGTATTCGATGCATGAGCAGGGGCACACGCCGGACAAGAAATACGTCAAATCCGCCCGTGTCGTCGGTGACGTGATCGGTAAGTACCATCCGCATGGCGACCAGTCGATCTACGACGCGATGGTCCGCATGGCGCAGGACTTCTCGCTGCGCGTGCCGCTGATCGACGGCCAGGGCAATTTCGGCTCGATCGACGGCGATCCGCCGGCGGCCTACCGATATACCGAAGCGCGGCTGACCAAGGCGGCGCTCGCCGTGCTCGCCGACATCGACATGGAAACCGTCGATTTCCAGCCGAACTACGACAATTCCGAGCAGGAGCCGTCGGTCCTGCCGGCCCGGTTCCCGAACCTCCTGGTCAACGGCGCCGGCGGCATCGCCGTCGGCATGGCGACCAACATCCCGCCGCACAATCTCGGCGAGGTGGTCGACGCCTGCGTGGCGCTGATCGACAACCCGGCGCTCTCGATCGACGAGCTGATCGACATCATCCCCGGGCCGGATTTCCCGACCGGCGGCATCATCCTCGGCCGCCAGGGCATCCGCTCCGCCTATCATCTCGGCCGCGGCTCGATCGTGATGCGCGGCAAGGTGACGATCGACACCATCCGCAAGGACCGCGAAGCGATCATCATCACCGAGATTCCCTACCAGGTGAACAAGGCCACGATGGTCGAGCGCATCGCCGACCTCGTGAAGGAGAAGAAGATCGAGGGCATCGGCGATCTCCGCGACGAGTCCGACCGCGACGGCTATCGCGTCGTGATCGAGCTGAAGCGCGAGGCGGTGCCTGACGTCGTGCTGAACCAGCTCTATCGCTTCACGCCGCTGCAGACCAACTTCCCCGCCAACATGCTGGCGCTGGATTCCGGTCGTCCGCAGACGATGACGTTGAAGGATCTGCTCACCATCTTCGTCGCGTTCCGCGAACAGGTGGTGACGCGGCGGACCAAGTTCCTGCTCGGCAAGGCGCGCGACCGCGCCCATATCCTGGTCGGCCTCGCCATCGCGGTTGCCAATATCGACGAGATGATCCGGGTGATCCGGACCTCTCCCGATCCGAACACGGCGCGCGACACGCTGATGTCGCGCGACTGGCCGGCGCGGGACGTCGAGGCGATGATCACGCTGATCGACGATCCACGGCACCGGATCAATGACGACGGCACGCTCCGGCTGTCGATGGAGCAGGCGAGGGCGATCCTCGATCTGCGGCTGCAACGCCTGACCGCGCTCGGGCGGGACGAGATTTCCGATGAGCTCGACAAGCTCGCGGCCGAGATCGCCGACTATCTCGACATCCTGCGCTCGCGTGCGCGCGTGCAGGGCATCGTCAAGACCGAACTCGCCGAGGTGAAGCAGCAGTTCGCGACGCCGCGCAAGACCGTGATCATCGAGCAGGAAGGCGAGGTCGAGGACGAGGACCTGATCCAGCGCGAGGACATGGTCGTCACCGTCTCGCATGCGGGCTATGTCAAGCGCGTACCGCTCTCGACCTACCGGGCGCAGCGCCGCGGCGGCAAGGGCCGCGCCGGCATGCAGACCCGCGACGAGGATTTCGTCGCGCGGCTGTTCGTGGCCTCCACCCACACACCGGTGCTGTTCTTCTCCTCGCGCGGCCAGGTCTACAAGGAGAAGGTCTGGCGGCTGCCGATGGCGGCGCCCAACGCGCGCGGCAAGGCGCTGATCAACATCCTGCCGCTGGAGCAGGGCGAGCGCATCACGACCATCATGCCGCTGCCGGAGGATGAATCCTCCTGGGGCAATCTCGACGTGATGTTCGCGACGACCAGCGGCACCGTTCGCCGCAACAAGCTGTCCGACTTCGTCGACGTCCGCCGCTCCGGCATCATCGCGATGAAGCTCGGTGAGGGCGAGGCGATCGTCGACGTGCAGATCTGCACCGAGCGTGACGACGTGCTGCTGACCGCCGCCGGCGGGCAGTGCATCCGCTTCCCGGTCCCCGATGTGCGCGTCTTCACCGGCCGCACCTCGATGGGCGTGCGCGGCATTGCGCTCGCCGAGGCCGACAGGCTGATCTCGCTGGCGATCCTGCGCCATGTCGAGACCACCTCGGATGAACGTTCCGCCTATTTGAAGATGCGCCGCGCGGTGGCCGGCGAGGCCACGACCGAAGAGCCGGTCGAGACCGAGGGCGAGGAGACGGCGAACGATGCGATCCAGCTGTCGCAGGAGCGCTATGCCGAGCTGTCGGCGGCCGAGCAGGTGGTGCTGACGGTTTCCGTCAACGGCTACGGCAAGCGGACCTCGTCCTACGAGTACCGCACCACCGGCCGCGGCGGTAAAGGCATCGTCGCGATGAGCGTCAACAATCGCAACGGCAATCTGGTGGCGTCGTTCCCGGTCGAGGACGCCGACCAGATCATGCTGGTCACCGACAAGGGGCAATTGATCCGCTGTCCGGTGGCCGACATCCGCGTGGCCGGCCGCTCGACCCAGGGCGTGATCGTGTTCGACACCGCCGAGGACGAGCACGTGGTCTCGGTCGAGCACATTCCGGAAGAAGAGAACAGCGAGAACGGCAACGGCGGTTAGCAGGCGCCTCCGAATGTGGTTTTTCGCCACAGAGAACTCGACGGCGCTTCAGCGCCGTCGTTGACCTCTTCTAACAACGATCGGTGAATCGCAGGGAATTTTGCGCAAGTGCATACTGTGATATCGCGAGTAACGATCAAGTGGCTACGAAGAGACTTTGGTTAAAGGGTTTCGGAGAATGGCGAATTGTCGTCGCCCGTAGTCTGTAAGCTTCCAGAACCGCACTTTGCTGCGCCGCGCCAAAGAACTGTCAATTTGCTCCTCGTCTATACGGTCTATGAGATTCGCGGCGAACAGGGTCTCCCCGATCTCACGTAAGCTACGTTCTTCCAGGCTGTTGCCTTCGAATTCTTTCGTATTGGGTTGATACCGACTTAGAGCTTTGTAGAAGTTGGCAACCAAAAAATTCTCCTCGGAGAAGTTCATTATTGTCGTTGCGACTGCAAGGAATATCGTACCCCAACTCACCTCAATCCGGTTCCCAAATTTAACCGTCACATCGTATCCAATAAACGGCCTCTCCTCTGCTGCCTTTGAGTCAAGCACCTGCTTTTCCAAGTACGCTACCTTTTCGAGCAGTTCCGCATACTTCTTGTATTCGACCACCTCATCTCTCCTAACAAATCCCGTTCTCGGTTTTGTTCGCTTAAGATCTACAAAGCTGGTTGTTACCTCTGCGGCCAGCTGATGAGGGCTTGTGAACGTGCGCACCGGTCGCTTCCGGATCTTCGAAATGAAGGCGTCGAGCTTCTCGCGCATTTCTTGATTGTCTTCGGTCTTACTGAACGGAATGGCGCCTCGATCGCCGTGAATGAAGCCGATCGATGGAATTTCTCGTTCACGCGCATAGTTGAACTCTTTTTCTGTGAAGCTAACTCCGTCCGCAGCAAGGCTGCCGTATCGGCCGCCAACCAGCACAACGTAGTAGTCTGAGTCATCTATCTGCTGCTTGATGAACTCCCAAGTATCATCATCGGCCGCGGGAAAGAGCTCCATTCCTACCGGCAAGCAATTCAATTTCAGCAGAGCCTTCTGGACCTCGGCTCGTTCCTCCCTGAGGTCCGCAAATGTAGAGCTCACGAATACTTTGTATATCGGCTCCGACGCCATTGAGGTCTCCGCGTACATCTAACCTTGGGTGGTAGGGAGGTCGCGCCGTGTTGACGTTGGCTTCTGGTGGCAGTCGGCGGTGACCGGCAAGCTCTACTTTGGCCTTATCCCGCATAATTACACGCCTAATTGGTGGAACTCTCAAGCTCCATGGTGAGCCTGGGGAGCACGTCCGTCTTTCCGATTTGCGCGAACCAGCACCAGAGCTCCAGCGTGCAGGCGAGCCGGTAGAGCGCGATCGTGGCTTCCCAATCCAGCCGGTCGCGTGTGCCGTGGCCGGCGAGCAGGCCGTCGCGCTTCGGCGCGTCGTTTGGCGTGAAGTAGTACAGCGCCTTGGCGATATCCATCAGCGGATCGCCGGCCGTGCAGTTCTCGAAATCGACGATGCCGGAAAGCTCCGGGCTTCCTTCGGCGTTCACCAGCACATTTCCGGCATGGAAATCGTAGTGGCACAGGCGCGGCGTCTGGGCTGCGTCGAGCAAATGGTTGCGTGCGATAATGCTGGCCCGCAGCCGTGTGGCCAGCGCCGGGTCGCCACCGCGGGTGCAAAATTCTGTCAGCTTCCGCTCAAACTGGGCGGACATGTAGGCGCGGTTGCTTGGGTGAGGGGTCCAGACGCCGTTCGGGCCGATATAGCCGAAGCTATCGAGGGTGACGTCGTTGATCCTGCGCAGCGCCGCGCCCATCTCGGCGTAGATCGCAAACAGCTCCTGATCGCCCAGCTCCGGCTCGCGCTGGCCGAGCATGACGCCGTCGAGCTTGCTCATCAGCACGAAGCTGAGGTCGATCGTCGAATGCGTATCGTCGGCGAGGAGAATGTGGGGAACGGGAATAGCGACGTCGCGCAGCAGCCCGAGGACGTGGACCTCCTTCGCCATCTTCCATTGCAGCTGCGTCGGGTAGACCTTCAGGATGCAGTTGGGCGCGTCCGCCAGAACGATCTCGAGGATCGTGCTGATCTCGCCGCCGCGCAGTTCGATGACATCGTGCACGCGGGAATGCAGCGGTACGCGGTCGACGATGGCTTGAGCCTGCTCGATCGAGATTGTCAGCCTCGGTTTGAGCTGAAGCGGCGGATCGTTGGACATGCCCGCACATCCCACCGATGGTCTGATCGAGCGCGACACATCAGCCCTTGAAGCGACGTTACATAGACAACATCAGGGCGAATGACGTGGAGGCCAACCATAGCAGCATCGCGGCAAGACCCAGTCTTGTTGCCAGTTGCCAGAAACCCGAGAAATCCCTGAACACAGATGGCGAGAACATCAAGATGATGCCTTGCGCCAGAACCAACCAACCGAAAACCCAGACGTCGTCGCATCCTTGCCGGCACAGCAAGTCACCCTGGTGCCAGTACGTGAGCCGATAGCCGTCGACCAAGTGCAGCCCAGCATAAACCAAGAAAACGACGGAAATCGCAAGATAGAGATTCAGCAGCCAAGACGTTTTGCGCGCTAGCACATAGAGCACGGATTGCGCCAGCGGTGCGGCGACGAAGAACTGAAGATTGTCATATCCCGTGACTGGAAAGGCGAACGGTTCTCCATCCAATGTCGCGTCGTTCAGTCCGATCCAGAAAATGTAAAAGCATCCCCATGTGAGGCATATTCCAAGCAACGCCCTGATGTGTCCGGACGTGACGAACGCTCGGCTTTCGCCGGAACCATTTCCGCCTTGGTGGGGCGTTGGTCCAGCCGCTTGCGCCGCCGGCCCAAATGAGCTGCTCATGCACGTCCACTCCTAAATCTCGATCTCCGTGCCGAACTCCACGACCTGGCCGGTCGGCACGCCGAAGAAGGCCGCCGACCGCTCGGCATTGCGTTGCAGGAAGGCGAACAGCGATTCCCGCCACACCCACATGCCCGGAACGTCCTCGCGCGGGATGATGGTCTCACGGCCGATGTAATAGGTCACGTCGGAGAGGTCGATGCCGGGGAGCTTGCCCTGCCGGCAGGTGAGCTTCAACCCTTCATAGATGGTCGGATACTGCATGAAGCCATAGTGCAGGATGATGCGGGTGATGCCCGGGCTGATCTCCATGACCTCGGCGCGGTCCTCGTCGGAGATGCGCGGCAGTTCCTCGATCTGCACGGTGACCAGCAGCACGCGCTCGTGCAGCACGTGGTTGTGCTTGACGAATTGAGTCAGCGCCAGCGGCACCCCCCGGGGAGCCGAGGCCAGGAACACGGCGGTACCGGGCAGGCGGGCGCTGCATTTGTTGACCGCGGTCTCGATCAGATCCTCTTCCGGCTGACGCAGCTTGGCGCGAGCCTTCTCGACCAGCTTCACGCCGCCGCGCCAGGTCATCATCAGGAACGCCACCGCCGCGGCGAGCAGCAGCGGGAACCAGCCGCCTTCGAACAGTTTCTCGGTGTTTGCCGCAAAGAAGATCGCGTCGATGATGAAGAAGAAGCCGTTCACCGCGATCACGAGGATCGGCGAATAGCCCCACTGGATCGCGACCAGCGCCGCGAGCAGCGTGGTGATGGCCATCAGCAGCGACACCGCGATGCCGTAGGCGCCGGCGAGTGCGTCCGAGGTGCCGAAGGCCAGCACCGCGCCGAGCGTTCCCGCCGCAAGCAGCCAGTTCACCAGCGGCACGTAGATCTGTCCGATCGCATCGCTCGTGGTGTGCTGGATGTGCATCCGCGGCAGGAAGCCGAGCTGGATCGACTGCTGGGTCAGCGAGAACACGCCGGAGATGATGGCCTGCGAGGCGATCACGGTGGCGAGGGTCGCGAGCAGCACGAGCGGGTAATGCGCCCAGTTCGGGGCAAGTTGGAAGAACGGGTTGTCGATCGAGTTCGGGTCGTTGATCAGTTCGCCGGCCTGGCCGAAATAATTCAGCACCAGTGCGGGCAGGCAGACCGCGAACCAGGCGAGCCGGATCGGGAAGCGGCCGAAATGCCCCATGTCGGCATACATCGCCTCGCCGCCGGTGACGGCGAGGAAAGCGGCGCCGAGGATGGCGAAGCTGACGTGAAAATCCTGGTGGATCAGGAAATCGAACGCATAGAACGGGCTCAGCGCGACCAGCACGCCGGGCGCCTTGACGATGCCATGAATGCCGAGCGCCGCGAGCACGGCGAACCAGAACAGCATCACCGGCCCGAAGATCTTGCCGATGAAGCCCGTGCCCTGCTTCTGCATGAAGAACAGGCCGATCAGGATCACCACGGTGAGCGGCACCACCGCTGGCGTCAGTGAGGGCGCGTCGACCTTCAGGCCTTCGATCGCCGACAGCACTGAAATTGCCGGCGTGATCGCGCCGTCGCCATAGAGCAGGGCGGCGCCGATCAGGCCGACCACCAGAAGATGGGAGCGCCAGGTGCCGGGCGCCGCGTTGCGCGCCGAAAGCAGCGCCAGCAGCGCGACGATGCCGCCTTCGCCGCGGTTGTCCGCGCGCAGGATCAGCATGGCGTATTTGACTGAAATGATGAGGATCAGCGCCCACAGGATCAGCGAGACCACGCCGAGCACCGCGCTGTGGGTGAGGGGCCCGCCATGGGCGGCGGCCTTGGCGGCTTCCTTCAGTGCGTAGAGGGGGCTGGTGCCGATATCGCCATAGACGACACCCAAGGCACCCAACGTGACGGCAACCGGGATCGGGCTTGATGGAGGATGGCCAGAAGAAGCGATGGCGGGCGTACTGGTCACGGCAATCCCCCGATGGCTAGCGCCCGCCGGATCATCCGGTCGGGCGCGTTAGACGATAGTCTGCGACGGGACGTCGCAAATTACCATTGGGATTTGCGTGACAGCCTGACCTTTACGCGGGGCTGGACGACTTGCTGGTGCGCGCGATCTCCGCGCGAACCAGCAGCCGTCTCGCCTGGAAATTTCTTCTACGGCGTACGGTCGGCGGTGACGAGGCGGGCTTCGCGGACCATCGTCTTGCTGCCGGCGCTGCGCAGGCAGGAGGCCTCGAAATTCGGCCAGGCCTGCTGCGAGCAGCCCTTGCCCACCGGGTGGATGTCGAGACGGTCGCTCTTGGCCAGCGGCTGCGGGGTAGAGGCTTCGACCTGCGGCGCGAAGCCCGGCAGAACGGTGAGCGCGGCGGCAATGAACGCGGCAACAGCGATAGCGGAAAGTGCCTTGATCATGACGGTCCCCATATGAACGAGCCCCCCGGGGCCCGTCGTTTCGTTGTCCAATGTCTACCGGCCGCACGTTTCCTGGTGTCTTCGCCAGGGTCGAAAATGGTTTCATCGCAGGCCGGTTTTGTTTCGTCCGCCAACGGCCGACGAAACATTCACCCACATAGACGCTGGCATCCCAGGACTCGTTCACTGGGCGAGCAGGGATTTATTTTCGCTCGACGGGGGGAACCCGGGGCGGCTTGCCGGGGAGAGCCGGGCGGGTTAGGAGGGACCATGTCCCGTATCGCGCTCTACCCCGGCTCCTTCGATCCCGTCACCAACGGCCATCTGGATGTGGTCCGGCAGGCCGTCGGCCTATGCGACCGCCTGGTCGTCGCCGTCGCCATCCACGCCGGCAAAAAGCCGCTGTTCTCGACCGAGGAGCGGCTCGGCATGCTCCGCGAGGTATGCAGCCCGATCGCCCAGGCAGCGGGCTGCGCCTTCGACTGCACCACCTACGACAACCTGACGGTGACGGCAGCGCGCAAGCTTGGTGCCACCATCATGATTCGCGGCCTGCGCGACGGCACCGATCTCGACTACGAGATGCAGCTGGCCGGCATGAACGAGGCCATGGCGCCCGACGTGCATACCGTGTTCGTTCCGGCGTCGGTCGGCGTCCGCCCGATCACCGCCACACTGGTGCGCCAAATCGCCCAGATGGGCGGCGACTTCTCTGCATTCGTGCCGTCATCAGTCGCCGCTAGCCTGAAGGCCAAGTTCGCCGGCTGATCCCGGCGGCCTGCCACACCCCGAACGTTACAGAGATCCGGAGTTTCCATGATCCGCATTCTTGCATTCGTTGCCGCGTTGCTCTGCGTCGTGCCCGCGGTCGCGCAGCCGCTGCCCGCCAATCTCGACAAGGCCAATGCGATCGTGATCGACAGCACCAAGGGCCGCATCGTCATCAAGCTCCGCACCGACATCGCGCCCCAGCATGCCGAGCGCATCAAGCAGCTGGCGCGCGAGGGCTTCTACAACAACGTGCCGTTCCATCGCGTGATGGATGGCTTCATGGCGCAGACCGGCGACGGCCAGAATTTCAACGGCACCGGCGGCTCGAAATATCCGAATCTGAAGCAGGAGTTCTCGCAGGTGCCGTTCAAGCGCGGCGTCGTCGGCATGGCCCGGCGCGGCGACAGCGTCGACAGCGCCAATTCGCAGTTCTTCATCATGTTCGCCGACGGCTCGAGCCTGAACGGGCAATACACCGTGGTCGGCGAGGTGGTGTCGGGCATGGATGTGGTCGACAAGCTGAAGAAGGCATCCGCGGGCTCGCCCGGCGGCGCCGTCACCGATCCCGACAAGATGGTGAAGGTGCAGGTCGCATCCGACATCAAGTGATCGGCGATGGCGGCGCGCAGCAAGCCACTTGCCTGGTTCGCCGCGCCGCTCGTGGCGTGGCTCGCGCTGTCCGGACCGGCGGCAGCCGAGCCGGAGCAACTCAATACGATCAGGGACGTTGTTCTTGCCATCCACCGCTGCTGGCGGCCGCCGCCGCCGGACAAGGCCGGCCCGGTCGACATTACCGTCATTGTCAGCTTCAACCGTGAAGGCGCGATCCTCGGCCATCCCAGGATCAGCTATGAATCGGAGGAAGCGACCGACAACGACCGGATTGCATACCGGGTCGCCGTGATGGAGGCGTTGCAACGCTGCACGCCGATGCCATTTACCGAGAGCCTCGGCGGCGCGGTGGCTGGCCGCCCATTCGCGATCCCATTCAGGAATAAGAAATATCCACCCCGAAGCCAGGAGAAGCGAGCATGGCTGCTACCGAAAATACTCTGATCCTCGAAACCACCCAGGGCCCGGTCACGATCGAGATGCGCCCGGATCTCGCGCCCGGCCACGTCGCGCGGATCAAGGAGCTGGTGCGCGAGGGCTTCTACGACGGCATCGTGTTCCACCGCGTGATCGACGGCTTCATGGCGCAGACCGGCTGTCCGCAGGGCACCGGCATGGGCGGCTCCGGCAAGAAGCTGAAGGCCGAGTTCAACAAGGAGCCGCATGTCCGCGGCACCGCCTCGATGGCCCGCGCCGCCAACCCGGATTCCGGCGACAGCCAGTTCTTCATCTGCTTCGACGACGCCTCCTTCCTCAACGGCCAGTACACGGTCTGGGGCAAGGTCACCGAGGGCATGGAGAATGTCGACAAGATCAAGCGCGGCGAGCCGGTGCAGAACCCGGACAAGATCGTCAAGGCGCGCATGGCCGCCGACGCGGCTTGAGTTGAACACTCCGTCGTCACGGGATCACGCCGCGCGCGATCCCGTGACGGCAACGTTGAAGTAACAATCGCGCCATGCGCACCGATCTCTTCGATTTCGAACTGCCGCCCGAGAGCATCGCGCTCCGGCCCGCGAGCCCCCGCGATTCCGCGCGGATGCTGGTGGTGCATCCGGACGGCGTGCTGCGCGACGCCTCCATTGCGGACCTGCCGCACTGGCTGGAGCCGGGCGACCAGATCGTCGTCAACGACACCAAGGTGATCTCAGCCCAGCTCAAGGGCCGCCGCATCGGGCGCGAGACCGAGCCGAAGATCGAGGCGACCTTGATCAAGCGGCTCGACGGCTCGCGCTGGCAGGCGCTGGTGAAACCGGCGAAGAAGCTCGCCCCGGGCGATACCATCCGCTTCGGCAACGAGGGCAAGGTCTGCCTGCTCGGCAATCTCGATGCCGAGGTCGAGGCCAAGGGGCAGGAGGGCGAGGTGACGCTGTCATTCTCGTTCCATGGCCCAGTGCTCGACCAGGCCATCGCCGATGTCGGCGCCACGCCGCTGCCGCCCTATATCGCCTCCAAGCGTACACCGGACGACCAGGACGTCAGCGACTACCAGACCATGTTCGCAGCCAATGAAGGTGCGGTCGCCGCGCCGACGGCAGGGCTGCACTTCACGCCGGCGCTGGAAGCCGCGCTGCGCAATCGCGGCGTCACGCTGCACCGGCTGACGCTCCATGTCGGGGCAGGGACGTTCCTGCCGGTGAAGGTCGACGAAACCTCAGAGCACAAGATGCATGCCGAATGGGGCTGCATCACCGCCGAGACCGCCTCTGCCTTGAATGCAGCGCGCGCCAAGGGCGGCCGGATCGTCGCGATCGGCACCACGTCGCTGCGGCTGCTGGAAAGCGCGACGACACCGGACGGCGAGGTCCAGCCGTTCGCGGCGGAAACCTCGATCTTCATCACGCCGGGTTACCGCTTTCGCGCGGTCGATATCCTGCTGACCAATTTCCATCTCCCGCGCTCGACGCTGTTCATGCTGGTCTCGGCCTTCTCCGGCCTCGAGACCATGCAGGGCGCCTACGCCCACGCGATCAAGAACGGCTACCGGTTCTATTCGTACGGCGATGCGTGCCTGCTGTTTCGGGCGAATGAGCGGTAACAGCGACAGGTGGTGCTAAGCCTGATATACCCGCAGCAGGGGTGTATGAGGGGAAAACCATGGCTCTCACAATCGGGGAAATAGGCGGCGTCGTCGGCCTCATCAGCGCTGGGTTCGTCTTTATTGACCGCTATTATAAGGGGCGTCCTGTAGTGTCGCTTACAACAAAGGCGGAGGACGGTCGTATAAAAATCTGCATCAGAATTACGAACACGACGCCTTATGACGTTGCGATCATGGGCAACAAAGTCAAGCGAGGGTGGTTCTTTCGACCTTGCAAAGTATATTTTCTCTCCGATGGACAAAGCACTCGTGCTCTTTTGAATGCGCAGGCGGGCAGGCCACCGCAGTTCATGCTGAAGCCGAACGAAAGCCGAGAGCTGACAATTTGTCCCGCGTTCGAGAACAACGTGGCGTTAGAGGTCGCGGAGCCGGGCCGCGTTGATTTCTTTATCCAATGGCGTCGCGGGAACGCTACTTGGCTCCCCCAGATTCCATTACCTGTTTGCACAAGCACGGAAGCAATCAGACTTTACGGACTCGGAGACCAGAATAGCGGCCTCTAGAAGCGTGGGTGGGTTAGCTGCGAAGCTTAACCCACCCTACGAATCCAACTCGCTCCTCACGCCATCGCGCGTTCGGGCAATAGCTCCGCAATCTGCACCGCGTTCAGCGCGGCGCCCTTGAGCAGTTGATCGGCGGCGACGAACATCGAGATCGAGTGCCCCGAGGGATCGCTGAGGTCCTTGCGGATGCGGCCGACCAGCACGTCGTCCTGGCCGGAGGCGTCGATCGGCATCGGGAAGTAGTTCTTGGCGCGATCGTCGACGATCTTCACCCCCGGTGCCTGCGCCATGATCGCGCGGACCTGGTCCTCGGTGATCGGCTTCTCGCATTCGAAGGTGATCGCCTCGCAATGCGCGCGCAGCACCGGCACCCGCACGCAGGTGACGCCGACCGCGATCTTCTCGTCCTCGAAGATCTTGTGGGTCTCCTTGATGACCTTGGTCTCTTCGTCGTTGTAGCCGGTCTCCGGATCGACCGCCGTGTTGTGGTTGAACAAATTGAAGGCGTAGGGATGCGGCATCACCTTCGGGGTGTAGACTTGTCCGTTGAGATTGGCGCGGGTGGATTCGACGAGCTCGTCCATCGCGGCAGCTCCCGCGCCGCTCGCGGCCTGGTAGGTCGAGATGATCACCCGCTTGATGCGGTTCTTCTGGTGGATCGGCCACAGCGGCACCAGCGCGGTGATGGCGGCGCAGTTCGGGTTGGCGATGATGCCCTTGTGATCGCGGATGCTCCGCGCGTTGATCTCGGGGATCACCAGCGGCACGTTCGGGTCCATCCGGAACGCCGAGGAATTGTCGACCACCACGGCGCCGGACTTCACTGCAAGAGGCGCGAACTTCTTCGAGATGCCGCTGCCGGCTGAGAACAGCGCGATGTCGACGCCGTCGAAGGCGCGCTCGGTGAGTTCCTCGATCACCACCGGCTGGCCGCGGAAGCTGATGGTCTTGCCGGCCGAACGGGCGCTCGCCAGCGCCTTCAGCTTGCCGACGCGGAAGCCGCGCTTGTCCATGGTGGCAATGAATTCGGCGCCGACTGCGCCGGTGACGCCGACAATCGCGACGACGGGATCGTTACTCACTTTGTCCTCCATTCGAGATGTGTTGGATGTGCTGCAGACAATAAAAAAGCCCCGGACCTTCATCAGGCGGGGCTTCGGCTAGAGATGGTGCGGTTGACCGACTACGCGCGCACGCCTCCCGAGGCCCCGGAGAGCTCAGTGGTTTTGGTGGTGCGTTTGGTCGCGGTGATCATGGTGCCGACTTATGCGGGACAGATCGGCTGACGTCAACGGCCTTTGGGCGAAAATTCGGCAACATCGGCGCCGGCCTCAGCGCCTGCGTGCGCCCGGCGGCTCCAGGATCACCTCTTTCAGGTCGCTGCCGGCGACCACCACGATGACGAAATTGAGCTTGCCGCGCTCGCGCGTCAGGCCGCCGCTGATCGCCTTGCCCGAGGTGGTGTGTTCGGCAACCCGCACCGCATCGGCGAGGCGATGGCGGAGCGCCCTGAGCACCATCAGGTTGCCGCGGTCTTCGGCGTCGAGGGAGGTCAGCGGCGAGGCGGCCTCGCCCCCCACCACTTCGCCGGTCGCTGCATCGATGGCGTGCCGCCAGATCCGGTCCTGCTGCATGGTCTTGACCCGGTAGACTGCGGGAAACGAGGCGCCGTCGAAGCTGATGTCGGCAGTGATCGCACCGGCGTGCAGCGCCTCGGCGATCGCCATCGCCTTGCGCAGCGAGATCTGCGCGGCCTGGAAGCTGTCGAGCTCGCGGCGCACCGCATGCACGTCGAGCGCGCTGTCATCGTCCTGCGGCGTGAGCGCCGCGGCAGCCGAACTCGTGATCGCCTGGGCCGGCGACGCGAGCGTCGCGGTCAGCAGCGCAGCCGCGAGCAACCACGTTCCGAATCCCCAGTGCCGCAATCCGCGCAATCGTCCTGTCCTCATCGTCGAACCTGCATCGAAACTGAGCTCGCGCGTTGCCCGCGCTGTCGTGCGGCCATTGGTGCCGCGAAAATGCGGCCGACCCCCGTTAGTCAGAGGTCGGCCGCCGAACGTTCAGACGAAGCGATGGCGGCTGCTCCGTCGTGACGATCGAAGTTTACAAGGCGACACAAAACCGTTGGGGGGCTGAACTAGGTCCCGCGTCTCATTGCAACTAAACAATACGGTTTCGTTCTGTTTATTCAAGGTTCATCACGGCAACGTGTAAGACGATAAAATGATCCAAAATACCGTTCAGCGCGCGGGCCTGCGGCGTGCCTTCGTCCCTTCCTTCGTCCCTTCCTTGGCCCCGTTGCGGAGCCGGTCCCGCGGCCCGACGGCGCCGGCCAGGAACAGCCGGATCGAGACCTCCATCCGCGTCTCGGCCGCCTTCATGTCGATCGGTATCCCGAATGTCGCCATCCGGTGGGTGTGGCCGACCACCATGTTGAGGAAGGTCTCGGCCGCGATCGTGGTGTCCTCGAGATCGAGCACGCCCTTGTCGGCCAGATGATCAAAGAAATCGGCGGTGGTGGAGACGGCCTTCGACCAGCCCTCGTCGACGGCCAGCTTGGCGACCTCAGGGAAATTGATCGCTTGCGCGGTCAGGATCCGGCTGAAGGCGATGGAATCGGCGCTGCAATTCAGCACCAACAGCTGGCGCCCGAGGTCGATCAGCCGCTCCTCGGCCGAACCATCGCAGCTGCCGTCGCCCTGCATTTCCGCCGCGGCGGCAGCGAGCGGGGCGAGCCAGCGGGCAATCTCGCGCCGGAGCACTGCGGTGAACAGGCCGCGCTTATCGCCATATTGGCCGTAGACGGTGGGTTTGCTGACGCGGGCAGCCTCGGCCACCGCGTCGATCGACGTCGCCTCGAAGCCGCGTTCGAGGAACAGGCGGGTGGCGACCTCGATCAGCCGCTGGTCGCGCTCGATCGCGGCGTCCCGGGTCGGCCGGCCGCCGCGTGACTTGATCACGCCGCGCTTGGCCGCCTTGTTGGCCGCCTTGGCCTTGGTCGCCGTCAATCCCATGTGCCCATTCATCTCGTTGTGCGTCGGACGGGTCCGTCCGGTCTATAACCCGCGCGGTACGGATTCGTCCATTCGGCGGTACCAGGGGCAGGCGGGTCAGGGCGGCGTCGCGGTCCAGGCGCGTCCCGCGGCGGCCTTGTCGTAGCCGTACTGGTAGAGCGCACGCATATAGGCGGTGTCGAAGCCCTGGTTTTCCGACGCAGGATAGTCGCGCTCGATATAGGACAGATGGAAGCCGAGGCGGTTGCGCCGGGCAAAATCATAGGTCGAGAGAATGACGGAGCGGGTTTGCGCCTGGGTGATCGCAGAAATGCTGCGCGAGGCGACGTCGATCGTCGAGTTCAACACCAGCTGGAAATTGCCTTCGAGCTTCTTGTTGACGAGGATGTAGATGTTCATCCGGCCGTTGGCGGGCCAGGCCCGTTCGCGGAACATCAGCGCGTCCGGCAGCGTCAGCACGGGCGCGGTGACGCCGCCGTCGACATGCATCTCCTGGAAGCGCCGGCCTTGGCCCTCGGCATCGATCATGATCGGCGGAAACACCAGCGGGATGCTGGCTGAGGCGGCCATCACGTCGCGAAACAGCTGCAGCGCTTCGGGCGTGCCGACGGCTGCGATCCGTCCCATGTCCCAGATCACGGTGCGCTGGGTGTCGAGGTCGGTGGTGACGATCAGGAGCTTTCGGCCCTTGGCATTCTCGCGCGCCACCTCGCTCAGGATGTCCTCGCCGACATAACGCGCCACCAGCTCGCGCAGCCGCTTGTTGCCGAACAGGCCGGAGCCGAACAGCACCCGCATCAGGCTCGGGTCGTCCAGCAGGCTTTCGGCGATGCCTGACGTGTAGACCTCCTTCAGCGTGTCGTCGTAGCGCGAGCCGAGGAAGGCAAACGGCGCAATCAGTCCGCCGGTGCTGACACCGGAGACGACCGAGAAGCTCGGACGGTTGCCGGCTGCAGTCCAGCCGTTGAGCACACCCACGCCATAGGCGCCGTCGGCGCCGCCGCCGGAGAGGGCGAGATAGGTCTTGATCCGGGCGAGGTTGTCCTTCTCGAGCTTGAACCTGGACACCGGCTCGTCGGCATAGCGGCGCAGCCCGTCGAGATCGAGCACCCGCGAATTAACGGCGTCGGCAGCCGTGTAGGGCGTCCGCGGCAGCGAACTGCACGCCGCCAGCGTGAAGCCGAGCCCGCACAGCAGCGCCACTTGCCGCATCGCATGGGCGACTTTCGCCCGATGGCGGACGCGGTCAGGCCGGGCGCTGAAGAGGGAGAACATCTCGGTCTGGTTTCGCGCGGATTGCAGTCGCGGCGGGGAGGTCTGTCGCCTTATTGTTGACATAAAACGATACGGTTTCGTTTTGTTTAACCGACGTTCCATTCCGGGGCAAGCTCTGATCCGGCCGTTCGCGTTCACGAAGTCGCGCGGAAGCCGTTATCGGACGGGTTGATCGGGCTTCAGTGACACGCAATAAGCAGCCGCATGAATCTTCCCAATCATTTCGAGCTGCTGGCAACCGACGGTGCGGCCCGCACCGGGCGCCTGACCACACCACATGGCCTGGTCCGGACACCTGCATTCATGCCGGTCGGCACCGCCGGCGCGATGAAGGGCATGCATTGGCGCGAGGTGCGCGATGCCGGCGCCGACATCGTGCTCGGCAATACCTATCATTTGATGCTGCGGCCGGGCGCCGAGCGGATCGCAGGGCTGGGCGGCCTGCAGCGCTTTACCGGCTGGGGCGGGCCGATGCTGACGGATTCCGGCGGCTTCCAGGTGATGTCGCTGTCGGAGCTGCGCAAGGTCACCGAGAAGGCGGTGACCTTCCGCTCGCATATCGATGGCGCCAAGGTCGAGCTGTCGCCGGAGCGCTCGATCGAGGTGCAGCGGCTGCTCGGCTCCGACATCGCGATGCAGATGGATGAGTGCGTGCGGCTGCCCGCCGAGCGCGCCGACATCGAGCGCGCGATGCAGCTGTCGCTGCGCTGGGCCGAACGCTCCAAGCGGGCCTTCGAGAGCGCACCCGACGGCTACATGCTGTTCGGCATCGTGCAGGGCGGCGATATCCCCGATCTCCGTCACGCCAGTGCGCGCGGGCTGACCGACATCGGCTTTCACGGCTACGCGATCGGAGGCCTCGCGGTCGGCGAACCGCAGGCGGTGATGCTGTCGATGATCGAGGAGACCGCGCCGGCGCTGCCGGCCGATCGGCCGCGCTATCTGATGGGCGTCGGCACCCCGGAGGACATTCTGGAGGCGGTGGCGCGCGGCGTCGATATGTTCGACTGTGTGATGCCGACACGGAACGGGCGCCACGGCATGGCGTTCACCCGGTTCGGGCAGATCAATTTGCGCAACGCCCGTCACATCGACGATCCGCGTCCGCTCGATGAGGAGAGCCCGTGGCCTGCGGCACGCGACTATTCGCGCGCCTATCTGCACCATCTGGTGCGCGCTGGCGAAACCCTTGGGGCAATGCTGCTGTCCGAAATCAACGTCGCCTATTACCAGGAGCTGATGCAGGGCATCCGCGATGCGGTGGCCAACGGCACGTTCGAGGACTTCAGAACGAAAACGCGCGCCGGTTGGGCGCGCGGGGACATTGCTCCGAGATGAGCTTGTGTGATCAGTTGCACACGATCGGGATCGGTTTCACCGAGTGCTTGGTCACGAACCCGTAACCGCAATTATCGCAGGTCCAGAGATAGCTGATCAGATTGTCGAACAGGTACGCGGAAGCTTCTGCCGCGACCATTGAGTCAGCACACACCGGGCAGGTCGGCAAATCGCTGCCGCGCGGATCGGGTCTGGACGCGACGGTCGACCGAACTTCAGCAAGTGCTGGCATGTGCGCCTCCCTTTGCGTTCTGAGCTGCACCTGACGAAAGTATATAAGCCCATTTGTTTGACCTTGTCGCAACACAAATACGTAGGTTTTACGTTATTTGCGCAGGTTCTGATTTTGCGATGCAACGAATATGCGTTGCGGCGGTTTCTCACTTGCGCGTCATGATGCGCTGCTCCAAATGAGAGAAGACCGCATATTCCAGCATATCCCGCAACAGGAGCCGCCTGATGGACGCGCCGTCGACAACGAGTGCAGTGCAACCCGGACGCGGCCGCGTCTTTGACTCCATCGTCGATGCGATCGGCTCGACGCCGATCGTGCGGCTGCGGAGACTGCCGCAGGCGAACGGTGTCAATGCGACGATCCTCGCCAAGCTGGAATACTTCAACCCGGCGGCCAGCGTGAAGGATCGCATCGGGGCGGCGATGATCGTGGCGATGGAGAAGGCCGGTATCATCAATGCCGACACCGTGCTGATCGAGCCGACCTCGGGCAACACCGGTATTGCGCTGGCCTATGTCGCGGCATCACGCGGCTATCGGCTGAAGCTCGTGATGCCGGAGTCGATGTCGATCGAGCGGCGGCGGATGCTCGCCTTCCTCGGTGCGGAGATCGTGCTGACCCCGGCGGCGCAGGGCATGAAGGGCTCGATCGCGACCGCGGAAGAACTGGTGCGCACGACGCCCAACGCGGTGATGCCGCAGCAGTTCAAGAATCTCGCCAATCCCGAAATCCATCGCCGCACCACCGCGGAGGAGATCTGGAACGACACCGGCGGCAACATCGATTACTTCGTCGCCGGTGTCGGCACCGGCGGCACCATCACCGGCGTCGGGCAGGTGCTGAAGCCGCGCAAGCCGTCGTTGCGGGTCGTCGCGGTCGAGCCGGAGGAAAGCCCGGTGCTGTCGGGCGGCCAGCACACGCCGCACAAGATCCAGGGCATCGGGGCCGGCTTCGTCCCTGACATCCTCGACCGCTCCGTGATCGACGAGATCGTCAAGATCAACAGCGCGACCGCGATCGAGACCGCGCGCGCGCTGGCGCGCAACGAAGGTATCCCCGGCGGTATTTCGTCGGGCGCCGCGATCGCAGCCGCCTTGCAGATCGGCAAGCGGCCGGAAGCTGCGGGCAAGACCATCCTGGCGATTGTGCCGTCATTCTCGGAGCGCTATCTCTCGACCGCGCTGTTTGAAGGAATCTGAGACACAGGAATCCAGGATATGGCCGATCAGCCGAGGCGACCGCGAACCCTGAACGATGCCCGTAGCGAAGCCGAGGCGGCGTTCAAACGCGCCACCACCAAGGTCGCTGACGCGGTGCCAAAGACCGTGGCCGTCCCCGGCGTCCGGGAGCAGGTCACGCTGCGGATCGATCAGGACGTGCTGGCGTATTTCCAGGAAGGCGGTCCCGGCTGGCAGGACCGCATCAACGCGGCGCTGCGCAAGGCCGCCGGGAAGTAACTCGCTTCGCAAGCAAGGTAGCCCGGGATGATCCCCGGGCTTTTGCCGTCATCGGGTGGTGGCGTTGCAGATCGCGATACGCAGCGGTCAGCTTGCGCGCGTCCGCTTTGTTGCGCCCGGTTTCAGGTTCAACAGGTTGCCGGCCAGGATCATGGCCGCGCCGAGGACCGTATAGGCGTCGAGCCGCTCGGCATAAATCAGCCACCCGGCGATCGCGGTGAGCGGCACCCGGACGAAATCCATCGGGATCACCACGGTCGCGTCGGCGTGGAGCAGAGCGCGCGCCATGCAATAATGCGAGAACGTGCCGCAGAATGCGATCACGGCGAGCCAGCCCCAGGTCGAAAGCGGCGGCCAGGTCCAGACATAGAGCGCGGGCCCGATGCTGGCGAGCGACTGCACCACCAGCATCCAGAACATGATCGTCAGCGTCTGCTCGGTGCGCGTCAGCGATTTGACTACGACGACCGAGATGCCGAAACCGACGGCCGCGCCGAGTGCGATCAGTTGGCCCGGATTGATCGCTCCGGTCGCCGGCCGCACGATCACGATCACACCGACCAGGCCGAGCACGATGGCGACGATCTTCCAGGATGTCATCCGTTCGCCGAGGAAGCTCGCCGCGAGGATCGCGGTCCAGATCGGCATCGTGAATTCGATCGCGACCACCTGGCCGATCGGGATCAAGGTCAGCGCATAGAACCAGCCGAGTTGCGCGCAGAAATGGATCAGGTTGCGCGCGATGTGGATGTGGACGCGCGCGGTCTTCACGATCGCGAAGCCGCCATTGATGTGGATCAGCGGATACAGCATCACGAAGCCGAGTACGCCGCGCACGGCCATCAGCTGGAAGACGTTGACTTCGCGCGTTGCCTCGCGGCCCGCCACCGCCACGATCAGCATCAGCGCGAGCCAGCCGGACATCCAAAGTGCTGCGCGAGTCTTCGAGGGCGTGCGATCCATGATCGGAGCAGGATGAGGAGGGATTCCCGGTATCGGCGAGCCGTCACGAATTTGCAACGCGCAATTCCGTCGACTGGTGGTGCGCCGGCTGTGCGATCTCTGCTAAGCAGGTCGGGAATAACCCCATAAGGAGGATCTGCTCATGCGTGTCTTGCAACCGGCCGAATGGTCGAAACCCCGCGGCTTCTCGCACGGCGTCGCGTTCGAGGCGCCTGGCCAATGGATCGTGCTCGCGGGGCAGACCGGCGGCGACGAGAAGGGCGACTACGCGCCCGAGATGGCCGTACAGGTCGGCACCGCGCTGAAGCGCATCATCAAGCTGCTGAACGAGGCCGGCGCCGGCCCCGAGCATATCGTGCGTCTGACCTGGTACCTGACCAGCCGCAGCGAATACGAGGCTGCGGGCGCGGGCATCGGCGCCGCGTGGAAGGAGACGCTCGGGCGCAATTTCCCGCCGTCGACGCTGCTCTATATCGACGGCCTTGTCGATCAGCGCGCGAAGGTCGAGATCGAGGTCACGGCGTTCGTGCCCGCAACATAGGACATTCAGACATGAACAAGAGCAACATGCGAAAGGCGCCCGAGCTCCTCACGGGGTTTGCGACCGGCTGGCCGGAGCAACAGCCGGATATCATGGTGATCTCCATGACCACGGAAAAAGGCGTGTATGACTTCGCGGTCAACAAGGAGCAGGCGCTGTTGATCGCTCGCACCATCCAGCAGACCGCGGAGAATCTCGGCAAGCCACGCACCGCTTAGACCATGATGCGTTTCCACGGAATCGCATCATGGTCTCATCTCTTTGTTTGAGCATGATCTTTTCGGAAAACCGGTTTCCACTTTTCCGGATCATGCTCTAGCGATCGCATGGCCAACAAAAAACGCCCTCGAGATTTTGATCCCGGGGGCGTTGTTACGTGAAGGTCGGTTACTTCGACAGCGTGATATTGGCGCCGCGGAACTGGCTGTCGGCCCTGATCGTGACCGACTGCTTGTTGCCTGAGGTCCGCATCGAGATGTCAGCGTTGAAGCCGGGGGCGCTGGCCACGACCTGGAAGTTGCCGCCGCCGCCGCGACCGCGCAGGTCGCCGCTGACATTGCGGCTGGACTCGCTCCAGGATCCGCTGACCGCGCTGCCTTCAGCCTCCACGTCGGCCGCCAAGTTGAACTTGTAGGCGTCGCTGGCGCAAGTCAGGCTCATGGTCATCTTGGGTCCGCCGACGCGATAGGTCGCACGGCAACGGATCCGCTCGCTTGATCCGTCGTCCAAGGTGACCGTGCCGGCGCCCGACCAGGTGCCCGCCATGCCGGCGAACGGGCCGGACTGGGCATGGCCCGCGGTGCTCGCGAGTGCGGTCACGAAAAACGCGGCGGCTGCAAATGCGGGCCGCCGCGCGATGGCGAAGAAACGCGATACGCTGCTGATCTTACTGACGGGATGCTTCCCATCGGCCGCTGCACGGTACGCCAGCTGATGCCCCATTCCACTTCCCCGATCCGGAGTTGCCACTGAGTTGTCCGTTCGCATATGCACCATTGATCGAGACTCGCACAAGACCCCCGCTGCCGACGGTGCCGGAGATCGCCGCGCCCTGCGCCGAGATCTTTCCTTCGGCGACCGTGACGGTCGAGCTCTGCGACGGCTCGCAGCTGCCGGTCTTGGTGACCACAGTGACGTTCCAAAGGCCGTCATAAGGCTGCTGGGCGGTGGCGGGCGCTGCGGTGAGGGCGGCAGCGGAAGCGACCGAAGTGACCAAAATCAGGTCGCGAATGCGGATCGAACGCATGAATCAAATCCCTGTCATTTCGTGTGATGACGCGGCTTATCTTGTCACAATGTGTTCAAAATTTGCTGCGCCGCGGGAGTCCCCGAATGTTCCTGTAAACTCAAACACATCATGGTGAATTCGGTTCCGGCTCTGGAACGGAGAATCTGATCTCTTGCTCCCGATTTTTGGTATTTAGATACCGAGCTTCGATCTAGTGCTTGCCGGGGCTCAGATTGGGCGCCTTGGTCGCGAACTGCTCGTCCTGTGGCTTGGCCGGCAGCGCGCCGTTGACCTTGCCGTAGTCGATGACCTCGCCGAGCAGCCGCAGGCCGAGCGGCGCCAGCGCGCGCTCCCACAATTCGCGGGCGGTCTCGCCCTTCTTGACGAACACCCAGTCCTGCGCGGCGATGGCGCCGGCATCCATGCGGTCGGCGAGGTGATAGATGCTGCCGCCGGCGATCGGATCGCCTTCCTTGATGGTCCATTCCACCGCGGCGATGCCGCGATGGCGGGGCAGCAGCGACGGGTGGTAGCCGATGCCGCCAAGCTTGGCCACGGCAAGCGCCTCCTTGCTGACGCGGGCGTGGCTGTGGGCGGTCACGATCAGGTCGGTGCCGGGTGCGATCTCGGCGGCCGTCACCAGCTTGGGATCGGCCTGGACCACGACTTCGATGCCGGCCGCCCTGGCCGCGGCCGCCAGCCGGTCCTCGCCGTCATGCACGACCACCCTGACCAGCGTGACGTGGTGCTCGCGCAGCATGTTCAGGGTCGTCACGCCGAAATGGCGGGAACCGACAAGGGTAATGCGCATGGGGATCACTTCCGTGGGGCTTACTCTGGGATTTGCTCTTGGATCGCATGGGCTGCCGCTATGCCGATAGCACACCGCAGCCGGCTGTCTTGCTGTCCTGCCGGTTATCAACAGGGCGGCCGGTTGGCAATGTCACGCCACCGGCCGCTTGCTCGCCAGCACCTTGTCGATGCGCCGGCCGTCGAGGTCGACGATCTCGAAGTCCCAGCCCTGCGCAGCGATCTTCGCGCCGGTATCGGGGATCGCGCCGAACGCATGCAGCAGGAAGCCGGCCGCGGTCTGGTAGGGCCGCGGCGAGGGCAGCGCGATGCCGAGCAGTTCGCTGAACTCGAGCGCCGGCATCCAACCGGAGATTAGATAGGAGCCGTCGTCGCGCTTGACATAGGCGGGCTCGGCCGGGCCTTCCTCGGTATGGAAGGCGCCGACGATGGCCTCGAGGATGTCGGCGCTGGTCACGACACCCTGGAAGGTGCCGTATTCGTCGTGCACGAGGCCGATATGCACCGCGGAGTCGCGCAGGATCGCGACCACGTCGCGGGCGTCAACGGTTTCCGGGATGATCGGCGCATCACGCGTCAGCGCACGGATGTCGGGCGTCTGGCCGGCGAGGTAGACATCGAGCACGTCCTTGGCCTGCACGATGCCGAGCGCATGGTCGCGGTTGCCGTCGAACACCACGCAGCGCGAGTGATTGCTCTTTTGCAGGGTCGCCAGGATCTCGGGAGCAGGGGCGGCGAGGTCGATCAGGCTGACCTCGTGACGCGGCGTCATCACGGCTCCGACCGGAAGATCGCCGAGCCGCATCACGCCGGCGATCATCTCCTTTTCGCCGGGCTCGAGCACGCCGGCATTCTCGGCTTCCACCACCAGCGTCTTGATCTCGTCCTCGCTGACGCGGTCCTGCGCGTCTTCGCGGTGACCGAGGACCCACAGCAAGAACTTGCCGGAACGATCGAGCAGCCACACCAGCGGCAGCGACAGCCGCGCCATCACGGTCATCGCCGGAGCAACCCGCACGGCAACCGACTCCGGGTCGCGCAGCGCGATCTGCTTCGGCACCAGCTCGCCGACGATCAGCGAGGCATAGGTGATCACGCCGACGACGATGCCGACACCGGCCGCATCGGCGACGTTCGCAGCCAGCCCGAGTTCGAACAGAAATTGCGAAAGCCGCTGGCCGAGGGTGGCGCCCGAAAAGGCGCCCGACAGCACGCCGATCAGCGTGATGCCGATCTGGACCGTGGACAGGAATTTTCCGGGATCGGAAGCCAGCGCGAGCGCGCGGCGCGAGCCGCTGACGCCGCGTTCGACCAGCGCCGCGAGGCGCGCCGGACGGGAGGAGACGATCGCAAGCTCCGACATCGACAACAGACCGTTGACGACGATCAAGACCGCCACGATCGCAAGTTCCAGATAAAACACGGGAGTCCCTAAGCTTCGGCGGCGTTGGCCGCCCTACGACGCCAATATAGGCACGCCGGCGCTGTTTTGCTGTGCCTCGTCGGGGGGCCCTGCACAAGCAGAGGGTGCGTATGCCGAGCATGCAGTAGGAGATCGCGGCATTTTGGCGCGCCGGCCGGCATGCGGCCCCGAAATGCCGGCCGGTTTCCTGCTAGGCGAGGATCCGCAGCTCGGGCTTGGCGAACGTCTTGCCCGATGCGGCGGGCTGACTCAGCATTTGCCTGGAAGCGGCTTGCAGTTGCACGCGCAGATCGGCGTTGCATTGCTTCATCTGGTTGCGCAGTTCGCGGCGGGAGAAGGCGGTGAGCGTGGGGTCCGCAAGCTGCTGCCAGGCGTTGCGGAGCCATTCCTGCAGCTCGCGAATATTCTGATCCAAAATCTTCTGATCAAGGACGCTGGGCTGGGTCATGCAGCCAAATCCCACGAAGTGATCAGTTGCAAGATAACGCTGATTCGCGCCGCTTCACCTAGCGCTATGTTGCTTTGGGCGCGTGTTCAGCGGGGGATCGGATGCGGCAGGCGCCGCCATGGCCCGCGTCAGCGGGCGTTGTCGGCGCCGGCGCGCAGCAGGTCCAGTGCGATCGGCAGCGCGAGGAACAGCGCGGCCAGCATCGAGAGATGACGCGTCTGCGTGGCGGTCAGGCCGAGATTGTGCTGGGCGAGATAGGCAAGCATGATCGCCGTGTATGCGGCAACGCAGATTGCGACCACGATGCTTCCGAAATCGGTCTTGCTGTCCATGGCGCACCACTTCGTTGCGGGAGTGGTGTAGCGTGGCTCGCCTTCACCGACTATGAGCTGGATCACGGCCGCGAGGCCGCCAATCGGCTTGGCAGGTCTCGGCGATCGATCAGGCCTGCCAGCCGCAGAGCCGCATCGGTCGTGGCGATGCGCCCCAACAGGCCTAACGAGGCACGTTGCCTTCGGGGCGGCTTTCGCGCGGAAGCTTGACCGGGACGTGGGGCGACGTGCTCACCACGCGCGGGGCTCCGTTGGAATGGGTCTGGCCGTTGAGCAATGTCTCGAGCACCAAAAAGAACTTTTCAGAAAGCATGGGCGTAGCCCTCGTGGTCTAATGTTATGTCGCGGCGCTCCGCGGAAAATTCGATCAACTAAATGCGAGTCGCATCGACATGGCGATGCCGCGGCGCAGGGTCTTCAATACGCAATCCGCAAGATTACCGGTGCCCGCGCCATCAACGCATCGAGGCTTGCGCGAAATAGTTGCCAAAATCCTAACGATTGCTGGTGCAGCTCGTGATGGCACTCACCGTTCCTTCAAGGATGCACATTAACGATAGGGGTATGGATCGTGACCACGATATCGACGAAGGATTCGGATCGGCGCTTCGCCGCAACTACGGGCGACTGGCCTGGTGGATCGTGCGGCTCAATCGCGTGTTCGAGCCGTCGCGCGCGGCCGAGCCGACGCGCACCCAATTGCCGCCACGGCCGACCGTCCCGCCGAGGCGGCCGGTACCGCCACGTCCGGAATAGGCCCCACCAGAATACCATCGTCTGCTGTATCGGCCATTCGGCCGGACTGCTATGCATGCGCCATCCGCGGACCCCACGGTCCGCCGTTTTTGACGATGCGGCTGCGAGGCGGCCGAGCGACGAGAGGGATTGATACAATGATCGAGACGGTTGGCATCATCGGCGCCGGAACCATGGGCAACGGCATCGCGCAGATCTGCGCTGCCGCAGGACTGAACGTGACCATGGTGGATATCTCGGACGCGGCGGTGCAGCGCGGCCTGAAGACGGTCGGGGGCAGTCTCGATCGCCTGGTCAGCAAGGAGAAGATGACCGCGGCGGATCGCGACGCGACGCTTGCGCGGATCAACGCGACCACCGACAAGTCCAAGCTTGCCGCCTGCGATCTCGTGATCGAAGCGGCGACCGAGAACGAGGAGCTGAAGGTCAAGATCCTCAGGGATCTCTGCGCCGGGCTGAAGCCGAGCGCGCTGGTTGCGACCAACACCTCGTCGATCTCGATCACCCGCCTTGCGGCCTCCACCGATCGTCCGGACCGCTTCATCGGGATGCACTTCTTCAATCCGGTCCCGGTGATGGCGCTGCTCGAACTGATCCGCGGCTTGCAGACCTCGGACGACACGGTCGCCAAGGCCGAAGCCTTCGCCAAGCGCGTCGGCAAGGTCGCGATCACCGCGAAGAACAGCCCGGGCTTTGCGGTCAACCGCATCCTGTGCCCAATGATCAACGAGGCGATCTTCGCGCTGCAGGAAGGCATTGCGACCGCGGAGGAGATCGATGCCGGCATGAAGCTCGGCTGCAACCATCCGATCGGACCGCTCGCGCTCGCCGACCTGATCGGGCTCGACACCATGCTGTCGGTGATGGAGGTGTTCTACACCGGCTTCAACGATCCCAAGTACCGGCCGGCGCCGCTGCTGAAGGAGATGGTCGATGCCGGCCATCTCGGCCGCAAGACCGGGCAGGGCTTCTACAGCTACAGCAAGTGACGTCCGCGCGCGGCTGATCCCCGTAGTCATCCGGGATGGATCGCGCCGGAAGGCTCGCGTAACCACAACACCTGATCCGCCACGAGGCGGGGGACATCAGACACGAGGCCCGGACTCCTAGGCACACCGGGCCTCGCGGTCGAGGGCGACGGCGGCGAAGCGTCGTCGAAGCCGTAGCCGGCATTGCCTCGGGGATAAGGCGGGCGCTCCGATGTGGAAGCGGAACTGGCAGCGATGTTGGCAGACCTGGACGATCGACAAGCCGGCCGCGCTTGGCGACTGGCTCTGGCTGGTCCTGGTGGTCGAGCTCGCCGCCTTGCTGGACCGGCTGACATTGCGGAAGCTGATTGCGCTGATCCCGGTGGTCATCCTGATCGTCGCTTACCTGCACCGGATTCCGCTTCCGCCCGAATTGATGCTGGTCGGCGATATGCTGGCCTATATCGACGTCTTCTCGATGATCTTCCTGATCGGCTTGTTCACGCGCGTTGCGACCGTCCTGGCCGTCGTCAGGCGGGCCATTGCGTTGGTTCGCGATATCGCGGAGCGCGTGCCAAAGGCGTTGCACCGGTTCGACATGCGGCATCGCCGCGCAACGGACAGCGCGCGCCGCAGGCGGCTCGCACGGGCCGGGGACGACGATGATGACGGCGCCGTCCCCGCATACCTGGCCTGGGCCTAGGCGGTGCGGCGTTGAGGAACGCGATTGCGCGGCCTATCGGGACTGGTGGTGCAGCTGATCGCCGCCGCCCCGGTGCGATCTCGAAAGATCGGTCGGAACCTGCCGGGAGCGATGGAACGCGAAGCCCATCTGGACGCTCCAGATACCGAACATCAGCGCGCCTGCCACACATGCCGCCACGAAGGCCCAATCGCGCTTCTTCATCTGGTTCAACAATGCCAACTCAACGCCGCGCCACCGCACCCTTCGCGAAGATACCCCTGCACTGCGCTCAAGACGTTGCTGCGTCCGAAGCAAGACTCACGCATAGTGTAGCCATCGGGTGCGCTTGTCGATCAGCCCGGCGCGTGTCCGCGCCCGGCGCGCGCCCGCACTGGTCACGGAGCAGTGATTGTCAAATCATGCGTCCAGCAACACTCCGACCAGATAGTCCGGCGTTCGCAACAATCTTGCCAAACTTTCACTAGGCCGTTGGCGCAGTGAGTTCGAAGATGCTGAACGGAATCGGACGAATCGCAATGACCGAACTTGAGGAGCTTCGATACTTCGAGCACCAGTGCCTGGAGATGGCCAGGCAGTCCACGCTGCCGGATGCTCGACATGCGCTCCAGAGCCTCGCCCGCAACTACGCCACGGCGGCGGAAATCCTCGAACGGCGCGCGCAATCCGCCAACACGGCGCTCGCCCAACTGTTTCGACGCCTGAGGCTGTGACGAGGCAGAAGCAGCGGCCAAACCAGGCGAGCTGCGGGTTGCCACCCGCGCGAACAACGTTTCATTAACCCGACTCGCCCACGCTCGTATTGGGCCGTCTGGATGGGCCGCTTGCAGAGGGCCGCCACGGATGAGTTCCGTGGCGGCCCTTTGTCTTCTGACCGTGTTGAGGGAGACGACCGATGGACTACGGCGCCTTCACCGACGCCAGCCTGAAGATGATGTACGAGGCCGTCCGCGGCGCGCTCAAGGCCGACGATGAATTCGAGGCGAACGGCGAGGAGCCGAAATTCCGGGTCCGCGCGACGCCGGAGTGGAAGCGGCACGCCGGAAGCCTCGAAGCCGAGATGCTGAAGCGAGGGCTTCAGGTCGATATCATCGATTGGACGGGCGGGCAGGGCGAGCTGCCGCTGTCTTCTTGAACAACGTCAACTTCGATCGACCCTGATCTCCCCATTGCGCTGACGCGTGTCGATTGATTCCGCAGCTGTCCGGCTATCCTTTGGGAATGGGTTTCCCGCCCGCAGGGCCTATCGGCTTGGGACCCGCCAGGGGCGGAGGGCCAATGGACGGAAACGGAATCTGATCGGTATCGTTGGTTGATTTTGCCGGTCGTGTCCTGGGACGAACCTCGTCGTCCAATGACGGACAAGTCTTCTCCCAGCCTGGACCATAGGCCGTGTCGAGTGCGGCAAGGATGCAAGGCGCGAACCAGACTGCGACGGCCCTGGCAAATCTCATGTGCCAGTTCCTCACGCTTGAAGAACCACGGAAACAATCCGTGTGCGCATATTTGGCGGATTGCCGGCGCTGTTGCGACGACGATACAGAGATACAAGCGCAACGATGCTAACCAACCTGCATCTGAACCAGGATGGGGTTGTGTCGTGTCGGGATCTGATCAGTGGAACGCTACGAATAGCCCTTACTCGTCTGCCCAGGCGCCACTGCTGCGCGATGAGCAGCAGCAGTTCGACCACTATCACAAGTTCGACGATGCCATCGCGCGATCGGCGCAGAGTGGCTCGAAAACCGTGATTTGGGATCGCTACAATCCGCCGGTTCGTTGATCTGGCGGGTGGCCGGGCATCCCATGGGCGACGGCATGCTGTCCTGACCGTCCCGAAAAAGTACGCCGCCGGGCCCGAAATGGTTTGTCCCGACGGCGCCCTGTTTCAATCTGGGGACTGCAATCCCAGCACCGAGCGAAATCGCAAGTTCAGTGCCAATCGGATCAGCCCGGCTCAGGTCTACCGGCCACCGTTCATCACACCGGCTGCTAGCGCCGCGCGAGGTAGGCCAAGCCGAGCACGCCCAGTGTGCATGGTGTGGACGATCCGAACTGACCTCCGGCCGGCTTAGGTCTATTTCTCTCTTAAGTGATTGATTTAATTGGTGAGCGCGGAGGGACTCGAACCCTCGACCCCATGATTAAAAGTCACGTGCTCTACCGCCTGAGCTACGCGCTCACTCACCTGAACATCAGATCCGGACCAAGCGGTGAAACCGCTCCGGATCATGCTCCAGCCCGCGCTGTGTAGGGGGCAGGGCCCATCGGGTCAATAGCCGATGGGCAGTCAATTGTGCACCGTTGCGGCGGATTTGCCGTTCCAATGCCTGTGCTTAGGGCCGTTTCTTGAAGTGAGCTTCTTGTTGGCGCATGGTCTTTCGGAAAACCGCTGCGCACTTTTCCGGATCATGCGCTAGTTGTCGCGGCCGATTTCCGAGCCGACCGGCTGCTGCGGGGCGGCGACCGAGGGCAGGCTGACCGGTCGCAACCCGATCAGTTCCGCGGTGCGGATCGCGCTGTTGCGCCAGAACGCGAACTCGTTGATCCGCGAATTCTCCAGGATCGCGATCGCGACCGCCGCCAGGAACGGCAGGCTCTGCAGCACCAGGACGCCGGCGAAGATGTAGATCTCCCGCACCTGCTTGTAGCCGTTGGTGACGACCAGCACGATGGCGCCGATCAGGAGCAGCACGCCGATCACGGCCTCCCAGAACGCCTGGAATTCGATCGACATCCGCGACAGGCCGCCCTTGGAGGTGCGGGCGAAGGCGAGGTGCTCGGTGATCAGGCCCTGCGCCACCGCGCGCGACACCGTCCATTGCACGCTCATCGCCGCGATCATGGCGCCCAGCATCTGGCCGGCCTTGATGTTCACCCGCAGCCGGTAGAGCGCGACGAAATGCACCAGCGAGACGATGAAGGAGGCGATGATCGGAAGGGTCAGGATCTTGTCGGGGATCGCGATGTCGGCGAAGGCGACGATCGGCACCCAGATCAAATTGAGGATCGCGACCACGACGCCGAGACTTTCGGCGCCGAGCCAGTTGAGCCAGCCGAGCGAGAATTCGCGGCGCTGATCCGGCGTCAGCCGGCTCGCCCCGGGCAGGAAGCGGCGCCAGTGCTTCTTGACGATCTGGAAGCCGCCATAGGCCCAGCGGTGGCGCTGCTTCTTGAACGCCTCGTAGGTGTCGGGCAGCAGGCCTTCGCCGTAGCGCACATTGGTGTAGTGCGTGAGCCAGCCCGCCTGCTGGATCGAAAGGCCGAGATCGGTGTCCTCGCAGATCGTGTCGCTCGACCAGCCGCCGACCTTGTCCATCGCGGCGCGGCGGATCAGGCACATCGTGCCGTGCACGATGATGGCGTTGAACTCGTTGCGCTGGACCATGCCGATGTCGAAGAAGCCGGCATATTCGCCGTTCATGATGTAGTGCATCAGCGAGCGGTCGCCGTCGCGATGCTCCTGTGGCGCCTGCACCAGGCCGACGCGGGGATCGGCGAAGGCGGGGACGAGATCCTTGAGCCAGTCCGGATGCACGACATAGTCGGCGTCGATGATGCCGATGATCTCGGCATCCGCCGCGGTGCGTTCCATCGCGATCCGCAGCGCGCCGGCCTTGAAGCCCTGCACCTTCTCGGCATTGATGAACTTGAAGCGCTCGCCGAGCTGCCGGCAGTGATCCTGGATCGGCCGCCAGAACTCGGGATCCGGCGTGTTGTTGATGATGCAGACGCACTCGAAATTCGGATAGTCGAGCCGCGACACCGCATCGAGCGTCTGCTTCAGCATCTCGACCGGTTCGAAATAGGCCGGGATGTGGATCGAGACCTTCGGAAACTTGACGTCCTCGCCGATGGTGGCGGGCGCCAGCGTCGCGCTCTTGCCGATCAGCCGGCGTGGGCCATGGCCGAACGCCACCGCCGCGATCTCCTCGATCCGCGCCATCGCGATCAGCACCAGCGGCACCAGCAGCACGAGGCCGAGGCTGAGCGCGAAGGCCGAGCCCCAGACGAAATAATGCGTGGTCCAGTATGAGAACACGGTCGCAACCCAGGCGCCGACGCCATTGGCGGCGGCCGACAGCACCAGCGCCTGCATCACCGTCGGCTGGTCCAGCCGCAGGATCGGCAGCGACATGAACAGGCCGACGAGGACCGCGACCAGCGCGATCTTCCAGTAATTCAGGTCGGTGACCGGACCGGTCCAGGCGAACTTCGCCTCGCGGTCGGCATTGAGGATGCCCCAGTAGGGACCGACGCCGCCTTCGAAGTACTTCCAGGGCTGATCGATCGCTTCGACGATGTTGTAGTCCATGCCGATGGCTTCGGCGCGGGTGACGAAGTTGCGCAGCACGGTGGCCTGCTGGAACGCGCCCGGCTCGGCGTTGCGCAGATTGTAGCCCTGGCTCGGCCAGCCGAACTCGGCGATCAGGATGCGCTTGCCGGGGAAGGAGTCGCGCAACAGATTGTAGCGGTCGACCGCCTGGTCCACCGCCTGCTTGTCGGTGAAGTTTTCCCAGTAGGGCAGCACGTGGGCGGCGATGAAGTCGGACGAATTGGCGAGCTGCGGATGGTCTCGCCAGATGTTCCAGATTTCACCGGTCGTGACGGGAACGTTGACCGATTTCTTGACGCGCTGGATCACCTTGATCAGGCGGTGCACGTTGCTTTCGGCAATCGCCCATTTGACCGCTTCGCCGCGCTTGTCTTCGGGCTGCGTTTCCGCGTCGTGCAGGCGTTGCGCCTCCTCGCGAAGGATTCGTTCGGATTCCTCCGGCGGCACTCCGACTTCCGGAACCGAGCCGAGGTTTTCGAGCGGGACCTGCTCGCCGCGGAACACGGTTTCGTTGCCGACCACGATGCCGATGACGTTGCTGTTGCGCTTGGCAAGATTGATCGCAGCTTCGATCTCGCGGTTGTTGCGGTTGGCGTCCTTGTCGATCCAGGCGCCGACCGTGACCTTCATGCCGAACTCGGCGGCGACCGGCGGCACCAGTTCGTTGCCTTCGGTCGACGAATAGAGGCGGACCGCCTTGGTGAGCGTCGAGAGCTTTCTGAGGTCCGTGCGCACCTTCTCGGTGTCGGCGGCAACGTCCGCGACCGTGTGGCCCGACTCGAACGGGGCGTAGGACAGGCTCGGCAGCGTGCCACGGAAATCGGGCGCTGCCTGCTTCTCCTGGAAGAGACCCCACAGGGCGGCGTGAGCGGCGGTGACAAGCAACAGGACGGCGACGACGGCGCGCATCGCGGTTAAACCATACGGGGCCTGAGATTGAGGACTAAGCGAACCCGTCCCCTGGGTTCGACCAACATGGCGGCGGAGCGAAAGATATCTCCGCCATCCGATTTAACAACTGGTATGCCGCAATGGCGTTTTAAGGGCGCAAGCCGTTCCAGCCGCGAAAAAAATCGCGGCCGGTCCCGATCGCGCGGCGCGCTTATTTCGACGCCGGCGCAGGCGAGGCCGACGGGGTTGGCGCAGGCGAGGGTGACGCTGCCGGCGCTGGCGCGCCATTGCCGGCCGTCGACGGCGCCGGGGTGGGTGCAGGCGCGGCGGCGGCGGCCTGCGGCTGGGCGCCCGGATTGATCCAGCAGGCGTGGATGCGGCCGTCGAGGCTGCCGCGCACCTTGTCGTCGATCTGGGCGCCGAACCGGGTCAGGCAGCGGAACGCGGCCTGGACGTGGCCGCCGGGGCAGCCGAACCGGTCATAGAGGTCGAGATGACGGAATGCGGTATCGAGGTCGTCGTTCCACATCAGGCGGACCACGCGGCGGCCGAGCCAGACGCATTCCGGATTGCCGGCCGGACCATTGATGGCCTGCTGGGCCTCGACGAATTCCTCGACCTTGCGCTGGTTGGCTTCCCGCGCGGCAGTGGCGTCGGCCTGTCCGGGCTGCTGTTTGGCCTGGTCCGGCGGATTCGGTGTGCCGCTCTGGGCGAAAGCGCCGCCGTCTCCGGTCAGGAGCGCAAGGCCTGTGACAAGGCCCGTTACGGCAAGGTGGCGCAAAGCAGTGTTCTTCAACTCAAGCAGCCGTCGACGCATGTATTCCCCGATAATGTTCCTGCCCCCGCGGGATCATCCTAACGGCTCGCGTGATGCCGTCCAAATAGGTCTCCAGTGCGGCGGAGACTCTGGCGGAGTCAGATGACCGGAATTTGGTATTTTGTCCAGCAAACTCACAACTTTATCGTTCCAGAGCAAAACTGTCGCAGGACAACCATGGTATTGACCTAATCCTACTCTTGGCAGACGGGCTGTGACCGGCTAATTCGACGGTCCCCCGGAGGATGGAACCGATTTCGCTTCGTACGCCGCTGGCGCTTCTCCTGATCTCGCTCGCCGTGATTGCATCCGTGTGGTGGTGGCTCGCCACGCCGATTACGCTCGTGCGCGCGCCGATCGATCCTGCCGCAAAGCTGCAATGCGTGTCCTACACGCCGTTCCGCGGCGCCCAGACGCCGCTCGATCCCACCACGCAGATTCCGGTCGAGCAGATCGAGCAGGACTTCGCCGATCTCGCCAAGGTCACCGACTGCGTGCGCACCTATTCGATCGAGAACGGCCTCGACCAGGTCCCCGCCGTCGCGGCCAAGGTCGGGTTGAAGGTGATGCAGGGCATCTGGCTCAGCAGCAACCGTTTCAAGAACCTGCAGCAGATCGCGATCGCGGTGCGGCTCGCCAAGGAATATCCGGGCGTGGTCACCTCGCTGATCGTCGGCAACGAAGTGCTGCTGCGCGGTGAGATGACAGCCGCCGATCTGGCCGGCAACATCCGCGCGGTGAAGGCTTCGGCCGGCAATATCCCGGTCACCTATGCCGACGTCTGGGAATACTGGATAAAGAACCGCGAGATCTATGACGCGGTCGATTTCGTCACCATTCACATCCTGCCGTATTGGGAGGACATCCCGGTCAAGGCGAAGTACGCCGCGGCGCATGTCGACGAGATCCGCAAGAGGATGGCGGTCACGTTCCCTGGCAAGGAGATCCTGATCGGCGAGACCGGCTGGCCGAGCCAGGGGCGGATGCGGGAGGGCGCATTGCCGTCGCGCACCAACCAGGCTCGGGTGGTGTCGGAGATCCTCGACCTCGCCAAGAGCGAGGGCTTTCGCGTCAACCTGATCGAGGCCTATGACCAGCCCTGGAAGCGCAAGCTCGAGGGCACCGTCGGCGGCAATTGGGGCCTGTTCGATTCGGTGAAGCGGCAGGTCAAATATCCACCCGGCGTTCCGATCTCCAACTATCCGGACTGGAAGCTGCAGATGGCGGGCGGCATGGCGCTGTCGGTCGCCACCTTCCTGGTGGCCTGGCTGACATTGCGCCGCAGGCCCTGGACGCCACGGCCGTCGGCCTGGATTGCAGTCGCCATTTCGGCGACGACGGCGGGGGCGCTGCTCGGGATCGCCGGCGACAAGATGTATTACGAGAGCTACGGCACCAGCGGCTTTCTGCATTGGGGCGTGCTGCTCGCGGCCGCGATCATCGCGCCCTTGCTGACCGCGCATGCGCTGATTGCCGGGCGCTCGCTGCCGACCTTCCTGGAACTGATCGGGCCGCGCGACTATCGCGGCAAGGGCGCGATCGGCGCACTACTGGCGATCGTGCTTGCCGTCACCACCGTCATCGCCGCCGAGACCGCGCTCGGCTTCGCCTTCGATCCGCGTTATCGCGACTTCCCCTATGCCTCGCTGACCATGGCCGTGGTGCCGTTCGCGCTGCTGACCATGCTCAACCGCCCGAAGGAAGGCATCCGGCCGCTCGCCGAATCCGTGTTCGCCGGCCTGCTCGCGATCGCCGCCCTCTACACGATCTACAACGAGGGCACGATCAACTGGCAGTCGGACTGGACCTGCGTGATGTATCTGTTGCTCGCCGCTACGCTGTGGCGGGCGCGGGCCGCGCAAAACCCAGGATGAACAGGCCGATCGCAAGGCCTGACAACACGACGTTGTAGAGCACGATCCCGAGCCCGGCGGCAATCAGCCCGCCGGTGAGCAGCACGATCGAGGGCCGCATCAGGTTCAACAGCGCGATCACCAGCGCGGTGATGCCGAACACCGAATTCTTGAACAGCACGGTCGAGAGCGCACGCGCCTTGCAGAGCATGGTCTGCGTGCCGGCGTCGCAGGCCAGCGCGACGGGCGAGAACTCGATCGCCAGATAGCGCACGTAGAGCGCGTACCCGACAGTGACGAAGCCGACGACCATCAGGAACTGGACCTGATAGGGGGAGAGGCGGAACGGAGGTTTTGTCATCGCGGCACTATGGTCGGGAACGGGGGCTGGGACAAGGCTCGGTCAAAGCAGCGAAATCGGTTGAGAATTTGGCCGCAATCCTTTGCCGGACATGACTATTGGCTGTTTCGCCGGAACATCGACGAGATTGTCGCAGGCTCCGGCTTCTTTTCCTCGACGGCCGGTTGCGGCGGCGCGGCGAGGGTGCTGCGCTTCGGCGCCAACCGCCGGTGCGGCTGCGCCGCTCTGGCTCCGGCGGGCGGCTCGTTTACGGCCAGCCGCTGGCCGTCATAGATCGCCGTCTCGCAGGTCCGCTGGATCAGGCTGAGGCCGGCGCAGATCTTGGCAGCGGTGCCGGCGTCGTTCAGCGGTCCGGCGACCAGGCGCAGCTGCATGCCGAGTCCGTTGCTGTTTTCCTTGATGACGATGATCGGCCGCAGCGCGGCCAGCGGCGCGTTGGCCTTAGCCTTCAACAAGCCGCGCCATAATGCCCGTAGTCCGTTGACCGAATTTGCGGTGCCGAGATCGACGCCGAATTCGGTGCGGTGGATCTGAGCCTTCGGCGCGTCGTCTTCAACGTCGGAGTCCGGATCCGGTGTGATCACCAGCGGCGGTATCGGTGCGGCGTTGACGTCGTTGGCGGTCGGCGGCTTGATCGTTGCGGTCGCCTTGCTCGCCGCAGGTTCGAGCGATGCCACCCGCGGCTTCTCGGCAGGTGGCTTGTCCGCGACCGGCAGCGCCGCAAGCGCTGCCGCGGCCGCCTTTGTATCCTCGGCACTGGCTGCCGCAGCTGCGGCACTCATCGGACTGGCAACTGTTGCGGCGGGAGCAGGAGCCGGCGACGAATTGTCAGCCGCCAACGGCTTCTCTGTGGCAACCGGCGGCTTCGCCGAGGCGGGCGCCGGCTTCCTGTCAGCCGTTACAGGCTTGTCGGCCGCAGCAGCGGGCTTTTCGGTTGGTGGCGGCTTGCTGTCGGTGGCTGCCGGTACCTTGTCGGGCGTGACCGGCTTGTCCGATACGGCAGGCGGCGTGGTTGCGACGATGGCAACGGCTGGTGCGGCGGCGGACGCCGTATTGGCGGAGGTCGGCGGTGTGACGGGGGCCGCCGCCGAGGGAGGCGGTCCCGGCACAGGTGCGGCCGGCTGCTTTGCGATCGTGCCGGTCACGGAGTCGAGACCCTGTTCCAGCGTGGTGACGCGCGAATAGAGCCGGTCGCGGTCGCCGTTCAGCGTATCGATCGCGGAGGCGAGCCGGCGCGTCTCGTTATGGCTCTCCTTCGCCAATGTCTGCAATTGCTGGGCCTGGCGTGCGATGTCTGACGCGGCGACCAGGTCGCGACGCATCGTCAGTGCCGACTGGTTGGCCATCACGGCGATGGTGACGGCGCCGACCGCAGCTGCGCCCCACGAGCCGAGCCGCCACAGCATGCGGCGATCGAAGGCGTCCTCTTCGGCCAAAAAGCCGGAGGTGCTCTCGGTGTCTAAATCCGCCGCCAGACTGTCGCGATCTTTGGCCAAAGCCCGCTTGGCCCTCCTCAAGGCCCGCCGAATCACGAGGCAAAGATTAACAGGAAATGGACCGGGAACTTGAATCCGGAGGACCATGAGGGCGAAACGGTTTCTTCTGCCGGGGAAAACAATTAAAGACGGCCTCCAAGAAGGCTTTGAACGTAAGCTTTGGACGTTAGCTTTGAACGTAAGGTTGGCGCGGCGAACTTCGCGCGATATCGGGGATTTTCGAATGACTGCGCGAACGAGCCTGACAGTGGTGCTTGCGGCCGGCGAGGGCACGCGGATGCGCTCGTCGCTGCCGAAAGTGCTGCACCCCGTGGCCGGGCAGGCGTTGCTGGTGCATGTGCTCAATGCCGCCGCCTCCGGCGTGGGCTCGCAGCTCGCGGTGGTGATCGGCCCCGATCACGAGGCGGTCGCCGCCGAGGCGCGCCGGGTGCGGCCCGATGCCGGGATCTACGTGCAGCGCGAACGGCTTGGCACCGCGCATGCGGTGCTGGCGGCGCGCGAGGCGATCGCCGGCGGCGCCGACGACCTGCTGGTCGCGTTCGGCGACACGCCGCTGATCTCGGCCGAGACCTTTGCGCGGATGCGCGCGCCGCTGCGCGACGGCGCGGCGCTGGCGGTGCTCGGCTTCCATGCCGCCGACCCGACCGGCTACGGCCGGCTGGTGGTCGAGAACGGCACGCTGGTGGCGATTCGCGAGCACGCTGACGCCAGCCCCGAGCAGCGCACCATCACGCTGTGCAATGCCGGCGTAATGGCGTTCGACGGCAGGACCGCGCTCGCGATCATCGAGAAGATCGGCAACGCCAACGCCAAGGGCGAATACTACCTGACCGATGCCGTCGGCATCGTCAGGGACATGGGATTGGAGGCCGTCGTGATCGAGACCAGCGAAGACGAAGTGCGCGGCATCAACACCAAGGCGCAGCTCGCCGAGGCCGAGGCTGTGATGCAGGCGCGACTGCGCAAGGCCGCGCTCGATGCCGGCGTGACCCTGATCGCGCCGGACACCGTCCATCTCGCCGCCGATACCAAATTCGGCAACGACGTCGTGATCGAGCCGTTCGTGGTGATCGGACCGGGCGTCTCGATCGACGATGGCGCGGTGATCCATTCGTTTTCGCACCTCGTCGAGGCGAAGGTCGGCAAAAAGGTGTCGGTTGGTCCCTACGCGCGGCTGCGGCCGGGCACCTCGCTCGGTGACGGCGCGCGGATCGGCAATTTCGTCGAGACCAAGGCCGCGGTGCTCGAGGCTGGCGTCAAGGTCAACCATCTCTCCTATGTCGGCGACGCCCATGTCGGCGCCAATTCCAACCTCGGCGCCGGCACCATCACCTGCAACTATGACGGCTTCCTCAAGCACGAGACCTTGATCGGCGAGGGCGCCTTCGTCGGCACCAATACGTCGCTGGTCGCGCCGGTCACGATCGGCAAGGGCGCCTATATCGGCTCGGGCTCCGTCATCACCAGGGACGTTCCCGACGACGCCATGGCGCTGGAGCGCAGTGAGCAGTCGATCCGCGAGGGCGGCGCTGCGCGTTACCGCGCAGCGAAGCTGAAGGCGAAGGCGGCGAAGGGGAAGTGATCTTCTCCTGGTCTGATCGGGAGTCTGCCTCCGTCCCAAGACGTCGTCCCTGCGGAAGTGTTCGCAGGGCCCCATAACCACAGGGTTGTGTTGCTGGAGCAAGCTGCGGCCACAGCGCGGCAAACCAGTTGGCGCTCGTGGTTATGGTCCGGCTCAGGGCCGGGACGACACCGAATGTGCTGCGCGCTCAGTGAATCAGGCCGCACTCTTCGCCCGGGCAGGTTCGCTGGTGGTCGGCTGGACCGGTCCGAGCAGGATGCGCTGCTGCATCTCGTCGAAGGCGAGATCTGCGTTCTTCTCCCGGGTGACCAGCGACAGCAGGATCGCGACCGCGAAGGAGAGCGGCATGCTGATGATCGCCGGGTTGCGCAGCGATACGAACCACCATTGATGCTCGATCGCGGTGAGCTGCTTGCCGAGAATGTCGACCTGGATCGTCGGCGACAGATAGATCAGCACCAGCGAGCTCAGCGTGCCGACCAGAATGCTCGCCACCGCCGCGGGCGTCGTGAAGCGGCGCCAAATGATGGAGAGCACGAGCGAGGGGAAGTTCGCGGCGCAGGCGATCGAGAACGCGAGGCCCGCCATGAAGGCGACGTTCTGGCCTTCGAACGCGATGCCGAGCATGATGGCGAAGATGGAAATCAGAACGGTTGCGACGCGCGCGACCTTGAGCTGCTCTTGCTCGGAAGCGGCGCCGTTCCGGATCACATTGGTCCAGACGTCGTGACAGAGCGTGGCGACGCCCGACAGCGTCAGCCCTGCGACGACGGCGAGCATGGTCGCGAACGCGACCGCGCAGATGAAGCCGAAGAAAGCGTTGCCGCCGACGGTGAGTGCGAGCAGGGGCGCGGCCATGTTGCCGCCACCTCCGGCTTTGGCCACCGCGTCGGCGCCGACCAGCACCATGGCGCCAAAGCCGATGATGAAGACCATGAGATGAAAGACGCCGATCAGGCCGGTAGCATAGAGGATCGACAGCCGCGCGGCCTTGGCATCCTTCACCGTGTAGGCCCGCATCAGCACATGCGGCATCGCGGCAGTGCCGAACATCAGGCCGAGCCCGAGCGAGATGGCATCCCATTGGCCCGAGACCACCTTCGATCCCGGCTGCAGCACCTTGGTGCCGTATTTCTCGGACGCCGCGGCGAACAGCTTCAGTGGGTTCATGTCGAAATGGGTCAACACCAGGAAGGCGAGCAGGATGCCTCCGCCCATCAGCAGCGCAGCCTTCACGACCTGCACCCAGGTCGTCGCCAACATGCCGCCGAACAGGACGTAGACCAGCATCACGCTGCCGACCACGACGACCGACCAGGTGTAGGGCAGGCCGAACAGCAGCTTGATCAGCGATCCCGTCGCGACCATCTGGGCGATCAGGTAGAACAGGATGACGGCCAGCGTTCCGACGGCGCCGGCGAGGCGCACGGGGCGCTGGCGCAGGCGATAGGCCACGACGTCGGCGAAGGTGAAGCGGCCGACGTTGCGCAGGGGTTCGACGATCAGGAACAGAATGATCGGCCAGCCGACCAGCCACCCGATCGAATAGATCATGCCGTCGAAGCCGTTCGAGGTGACGATCCCTGCAATTCCGAGCAGGGCCGCGGCGCTCAGGAAGTCCCCCGCAAGCGCCCAGCCGTTCTGCCACGGCGTGACCTGGCCGCCGGCGGCAAAGAAGTGCTCGGTGGTGCGCGTGCGCCGCGCGGCCCAATAAGTGATCCCCAGCGTCAACGCCATGAAGGCGAAGAAGAACCCGATCGAAAGCGTGCTGCTGCCCATTCTTACTCTGTCCCCTCAGCGAAGCCTGCGAACGCCTGCGTCGAGCACCCGGTTCGCCCACAGCACGTAGACCAGGCAGAGCACGAACGAGGAGATGATGACGAGCGGACCGAGCACGATGCAAAGCGACAGGCCCGGCATCAGGATGGTGCCGAGCAGCGGCTTGTCGAACGCGAACAGCGCCATGAAGCCGAAATAGATCACGATCATCGCAACGCTGAGAGCGAGCGCGATGGTCAGCCGCGTCTTGGCGAGCTTGCTGGCCGATGCGACGCCACTTGGTGCCGGACCGGCATTGCCGGGAATAACCCTGTCCATATTGGCCCCCTAAGACTTGAGCGCGCTTTGCCTTGCGCCAATCGGACGAGCTTCAGCCGGACCACCACGGAAGGGAATTATGGATTTTTGCAATCTGCTGTGCGCGGCTGCGGCAGGGCGTCGGCCAGCGTGACCTGCATGTCGGGGTCCTGCTTCAGGGTATTTTTCAGGAAGGCGCGGACGGCGCGGATGCGCGGCGCAAATTGCAGGTCGCTGTGGACGTTGAGCCAGACCTCGCGAACGGTGCCGGCGAGGGCGGGCAGCACGGGGATCAGGTCGGGCCGGTCGCTGGTGGCAAAGCTCGGCAGCATGACGATCCCGAGGCCGCCCGCCGCGGCATTCATCTGCGCGATCATGCTGTTGGAGTGAAAGGCGATTTTCGGCTCTTCGATGACATCGGCGAGCCAGCGCACCGAATCCACCTGGATCAGATCCTCGATATAGGAAACGAACCAATGATCCCCGAGGTCGCGGAGCGTTGCAGGCATGCCGTGCGTGTCGAGATAGCTCCGGCTCGCGAATAGCCCGAGCCGAAACTTGCCGATGCGTTCCGAGATCAGGCCCGGGCCGGGCGGCCGGAAGAAGGACACGAACAGGTCGGCTTCGCGCTTATGGACGTAGACCGTCTGGGCGGACGTGACGAGTTCGACGGTGAGTTGCGGTGCGGTGCGCCGCAGATCGGCAAAGCGTTGCGCCAGATAGAGCGAGGCGATCCCTTCCATGGTGGCGAGCCGTACGTTCCCCACGAGCTCCCGGGTGTCGCTGGCGCTGGCCTCCTCGCGAATGGCGATGACAGCGCTTTCGACCCGCTCGGCGTGACGCAACAGCCGCTCGCCGACTTCGTTGAGCTTGAGCCCGGTGCGGTGGCGTTCGAACACCGCGATCCCGAGCGAGGCTTCCATCTGCGCGATGCGCCGACTGACGGTGGAGTGGTCCAGCCGCAGCCGCTTTGCTGTTTGGCTCAAATTCCCTGCGCGAGCGGCACAGAGAAATACCCGCAAATCGTCCCAGTTGATCGTATCGAACATGACCTGCCTCCGGATTACGGCCGTTGCCAGCAAAGCAATTCCCGTTCCAACGCGAGGTGGCTCCGATCCTTCGCAACCGACCATGCGACAATTCCGATGCATGCCTGCGAGGCAGGGATGATACCGCTTCGCTCCCCCCATCCTAGCCGGGATTTTTCATATGCTTGCTCGCTTCAAGGCTGCCGCCGTCCACGCCGCGCCCGTGTTCCTCGACAGCCAGGCGACCACCGAGAAGGCGATCTCGATCATGCGCGAGGCGGCCAGGGCCGGCGCCGAGCTGATCGCGTTTCCGGAAACCTACATTCCCGCCTTTCCGGTCTGGGCGGCGCTGTGGCCTCCGATCGACAATCACGACTTGTTCGTGCGCATGGCGGCGCAATCCGTGTCGGCGGACGGGCCGGAAGTGGCGCGGCTTTGTGCCGAGGCGCGCGCCCTTGGCGTCACCGTCTCGATCGGCATCAGCGAGCGCTCGGCCGTCAGCGTCGGGGGGCTGTGGAATTCGAACCTGTTGATCGGCGAGACCGGCGAAATTCTGGTCCATCACCGCAAGCTGGTTCCGACATTCTACGAGAAGCTGGTGTGGTCATCCGGGGATGGTGCGGGCCTTGTGGTCGCGGAGACACGGCAGGGCCGCATCGGGGGATTGATCTGCGGCGAGAACACCAATCCATTGGCTCGTTTCGCGCTGATGGCGCAGGGCGAACAGGTCCACATCTCGAGCTGGCCGCCGATGTGGCCGACCCGACGCCCGGCCGGCGGCGGCAATTTCGACAACGTCGCCGCCAATCGCATCCGGGCAAGCGCCCACTGCTTCGAAGCCAAGGTGTTCGGGATCGTCACCGCCGGCTACATGGATGAGCCGATGCGTGCCTTCCTCATCGAACGCGACAGAACGATCGCCGATGTGATCGACCGGACGCCACGTGCGGCGAGCTTCTTCGTCGATCCGACGGGGGTCGTGTTTGGCGATGAATTGCAGGATCAGGAGGGGATCGCCTACGCCGAGATCGATCTCAATCGCTGCGTCGAGCCGAAACAGTTTCACGACGTGGTCGGTTACTACAACCGCTTCGACATTTTTGGCGTGACCGTCGACCGCAGCCGGCTGACCCCGGCACGATTTCGCGATGAACGACAGCCAGGAGCGGAAGCGCAGGCGATCCTGTCCGTCGACGCCGACGCCGGATCGAACGGGCAGCGGGTCGGCTAGCCTTCAATCCAGTGCTGTTGCCAATGCGCGAATGTCTGACTACGCTTTACCGGAGGTAGGACCCCAAGCGCTCTCGGCCGGACGCTCATGCCCAAATTCCTCCGCATCGGAGTCCATCAGTCCAACGTCTCCGGATACACGTCCAAGGCATGGTGCATTCGGCGCACCGGCTCGACGGTCTTCCTGAAGTGGGGCGCCGTCGAAGTTCAGGGCGCTGGAGCCGGCCGAAAAGTCTACTGGACGTTTCCACCGCAGGAAAAGACCATTCGCTGCCGCACGGTGCAGCGTGCCCAGGATTACACCAAGGCGGCCGTCGCACGGCGGCGCAGCCATCGTTACGAACCGCTGACGGGAAACATCGCCAACCGGCGGTGGACCGCCGATCGAGGCTCGGAGCTCAAGCAGGCGCTCGCCACGATCCTGTTCGTCGACATCGTTCGATCCACCGAGAAAGCCGCACGGCTCGGCGATTCGCGCTGGGCGACGGTGATGAACCACTATTATGCCGCCGTCCGCAGGGAGCTGAAGGCCCTGCGCGGCAAGGAAGTCGTGACGACCGGGGACGGCGTGCTGGCGACGTTCGGCAAGCCGGCGGCCGGGATCCGCTGCGCGACCGCGATCCGCGAGGCCGTGCGCACGCTGGGGCTTGAGATCAGGATTGGGCTGCACGCGGGCGAGTACAAGGTGAGCGGCGCGGAGGTCATCGGTCTCGCGTTTCACATCGGCGCGCGCGTCGCGGCGAAGGCGCGTGCCGGCGAGGTCCTGGTCTCGAGCGCGGTCAAGGACCTGATGCTGAAGTCCGAAGTCCGCTTCAAGGATCGCGGCGCACATCAGCTCAAGGGCGTGCCGGAGCGCTGGCGCCTTTACCGGGTCGAGCCCTGAGCCGTCCTGCAAGACGGACGCCTGATGCTGCAATCAAGCAGCGCGTCTAGCCTTTGCGAACTCCGATGCTCTCTCGAATCCGCTCCAGCCAGCCGATGATGGCGCCGAGCGCCTGATCGCCCTTGCCGAGAAGTCCCGCCAGTTCGCGCTCTGCAGTGCCCCGTCTCGTGGCATCGGGTTCGGGCAATGGCGGCAGGATGTGGGCGTAGTAGGTCTTGTCCAGCAGCCGGTGCAGCAGGCGTTCGCCCGGGAACGGTTCGTTGTTGTTCAGCGCTCGGGCGCCCTTCAGCAGCGTGCGGATATCATATTGGGTGGGGCTGATGTCCGGGACCCGCTTGGGAAGGTTGAGAAGCGTGTAGACCGCGATCCGCGCTGTGCGCACGGAACTGTCCATCGTGAAGATGATGTCGTTCGCGGTTTCCACGAACTGCCCCATCAAGCCGAGATTGGTACAGCCGGCGGGAACCGGATGCGGGCGGTCGCCGGCGGCGCGCGGCATGAACATCGCGGTGATGTAAGGCATCAAGGCGAGACGGGCCTTGGTGTTCGCCACCACCGCATCAAGTTTATCCTCGATGCCGAGGTGGTAGCAAAGCTCTGCGATGATCTCGCGGCCGGTGCAGGCCGGCATCGGCTTCTTGACGTAGTTGCCCTCCTTGTCCATCAGTAACGCGTAGACCCAGACGACCAGGACGTCCTTCGGTTGGGTCGGGAAATGCGGCTGCCGATTGCAGGTGAAGCTAAGCACCCAATTGGAATCGGTGAAGGTGATGATGCCGCCGGTGACCGTCTTGCCGGAATAGGGGTCATTGACGGAAAGCTCCTTCAGCCGGTCGACGAAGGGGGACGGCCTGCAGGTGAGCGTGACCGATTCCCACATCGACTTGTCGACATTGCCGTAGAATTTCTCGGGCCTGCCGAAGATCGGTGATTTCTTCGCAAGGTTCGTCCACAGCGTCCAGTCGCTCGCTTCACCCGGATCATGCTTGCCGCGCTGCAGGACCGGGGCGTGGTCCATGTCGCCGTAGGCGGTGCCCTCGGTCATCGATCCCGTGAGCGCGAACACCAGGTCCTTCGGACCGATCGAAATGGTGCTATCGGCCCCGTTCACCTTGGCCTTGATCGCGGTGACCGTGCGCGTCGCGCCCTCGACCTTGATGTCGAGATCGTATGCGCGCGTGTCGAACTGCACCTTGACGCCGCGCTCGCGCAGATGCGTGACCAGCGGACGGACGAAGCTGTCGAACTGGTTGTACTTCGGGAAGATCAGCGCCGACATGTCGGTCAGCCCGTCGATCGCATCGAGGAAGCGATGCATGTAGAGCTTCATTTCGAGCAGGCTCTGCCAGTTCTCGAATGCAAACATCGATCGCCACAGGTACCAGAAATTGGTTTCGAGGAAGCCCGGGCTGAAATACTGCTCGATGGTGATGTCATCGAGGTCTTCCTTGCGCTTCAGCAGCAGCCGGATCAGTTCCCATTGCTGCGGCTTCGACAGGCCGAGCGTCGAGAAATCGCGGATCTGGCCGCGCTTGTGCATCAGCCGCGCCTTCGAGAAGTTCGGATCGTTGTCGTTGACGAGCCGGTACTCGTCGAGAACGCTGTAGCCCTTGGGCAGTTCGAGCGCCTGAACGTCCTGGAACATGTCCCAGAGATTGTCGTAGTTCCAGTTCATCTCGCGGCCGCCGCGGATGATGTAGCCCTTCTCGGGATCGCCGGCGCCGTCGAGCGAGCCGCCCTCGATGTGCATGGAGTCGAGGATGGTGATGTCGTCGCCCTTCATGCCGCCGTCGCGGATCATGTAGAAGGCCGCAGCCAACCCGGCGATGCCGCTGCCGATAATCCAGGCCTTGCGGGGCTCGGCCGTTCCGCTCAGCACCGGACGGTTGCGCATATAGGCGCCCATCATGTCGGGCGGAGGCAGGGTATCGTGCTTGCTCTTGTGCCAGTAACGCGCCGTCGCGTCCGCCTCGACTTCGAAGCTGCTGCGGGAGGGATTGGGAGCATCGGTCATGGCGGCCTCGCTGCATCGCGTTCAGGTGAGCCTGACCGTAGCGAGCCGACCTGTCAATTTCGTGGCCGTCGGGCGGTATTCACGGAAGCTGCAACCAGAACGCGATGCGCCGTCTCTGCAATCTATCATCGCCAGAACGGGCCGCGTTCCTGTCGCGGCCTACCGCGCGCCGAGGATGCGCTGCCACAGCGTGCCACCGACGACCTTCCAGCCGAGATAGAAATACGCAGCGATCAGTGCGAACAGCAGCAGCGCCGGAGCGCCGGTGAGGCTGAAACCGTCCTTGGTGGTCTGGCCAGTGGCGGCGCCGATGGCGTAGCCGCCGCCGAAGAACACGGTGATGAAATCGAGCAAGCCGGCAAGGCCGCGGCGCCAGAACGGTTTTGCGAGCGGCGGTGGCTGATCGTTCGACATCGCAAGGCTCCGCAGCCAACCACGTGATAATGACCGACGCCGCCGGTCAGGTGAAGGCGACCTCGATCCGGTTGTCGGCCTTTCCGGTGATCCGGCACGCGTGCGACAGCGCATCGGCGGCGATCGCGAGCTTGAACTGTTCGGGGATGCCGGAAGTCGACAGCACCTCGATCGTTGCGGTGTCGCGCGACAGGCCGCGCACCGTGCAGTCGATCGTGGAATGCCCGGCATTGAAGCTGATCGTGCCGGCCTTGAACACGCGCCGCGCGGTCGGCGCAATCGACGGCGCACGGTCGACCCAGGCCAGCGCCTGGTTGCGGCCGGCCTGCTTGGCGCCGTACATCGCAAGGTCGGCATTGCGCAGCATGTCGTCGAAGCCATTGCCGGGCGAGAGCGCGGCACCGCCGAGGCTGCAGGTGACGCCGATGGTGCCGGCCGGCGTCTCGATCCGCGTCGCCGCGACGGCCGCACGCACCTTCTCGAGCACGCCCATGGCGTTGTCGAGCCTGGTGTGCGGCAACAGGATGCCGAATTCCTCGCCGCCGAGCCGGCCGATCACGTCGGAGCCGCGCAGCGCGCCACGTGCGGCCTCCGCCACCGCGGCCAGCACCACGTCGCCGACCGCGTGCCCGTAGGTATCGTTGACCCGTTTGAAATGATCGACATCGAGCACCGCGCAGGCGAGCGGACTGAGATGCCGCGCCGCCAGCGCGGTCAGCCGTTCGCCTTCACCGCGGAAGGCGCGCCGCGATGAGCAGCCGGTGAGGGCGTCCTGCATGGACAGGTTCCGCAACATCAGTTCGTCGACGGCGACGGCGGCAAGATCGGACAGCATGCTGATCGCATCGGCATCGAAATCGCGCGGGCGCGTGTCCATCGCGCACAATGTTCCGATCACCGCGCCTGACATCTTGAGCTGCGCGCCGGCATAGAAACGGATGTGCGGCTTGCCGTGCACGAAGATATTGTCGGCAAGGCGCGGCTCACGCAGCGTGTCCGGAATGACGAGGGGATGGTCCTGCGCAATCGCCAGGTTGCAGAGCGCGGGCCCGCGCGCGGTCTCGCGGTCCTCCATGCCGTCGGAGGCCTTGAACCACTGCCGATGGCCGTCGATCAGCGTCAGCGTCGACATCGGCACGCGAAAGATCTTTCGGCACAGCCCGGTCAGTCGGTCAAAGGCAAGCTCGCGCGGCGTGTCGAGGATGTCGAGTTCGGCCAGCACATCGAGGCGCTGCGTCTCACGATCATGCGTGGTGTGCATCGGGGTACCTCCGGCGGCGGCACCCTCGCCGAAAGCCGTTAATGCTGCGTTGACGCGGTTCACGGCGTTTGCCCGCGGCGGTTTCATCGCGATCAAGCGGCGGCGAAGCAGAACACATCATGCGCAACTTTGCCGCGAGCGACAACCGGATCGGCTTCGTGCTGGCGTTCGCGCTCTATCTGCTTTTCATCAAGGCCGGACTGCACGGCATGCTGACGTGCCGCGACGTCCGGCTCCACGGTCGGGGTTGGGAACCGTGAACGACCTGCTCCTTTGTCTGGTCCAAGCATTGGTCGAAACGATCTTCACAAAGACCGGTCGCGGGCTGTGGGGCCTCGTGGGCTTGTTCGCCTACGTCAGGATGCACGGCGAAGGCCCAAGGTTCGGCTGCCGGCGCCGGTGCTGGCTGACGCACTCTTGCCAAACTGGTTAGCCCCGATTAACCAGCCTTTCGCATCAACCTTGCCGTTTAAGACTGTCGCAATCGGCAATAATTATTGAGTATCTTGCGGCCGGCGATTCCCGTTAAGGGACCGTGTCGCCGCTTCGGCAAATTTTCGGCGATTTTTGGGGACATTGAACCGCATGTGCGGCATCGTCGGCATTCTTGGACGCGCTCCGGTCGCGGAGCAATTGGTGGATTCGCTGAAGCGGCTCGAATATCGCGGCTATGATTCCGCGGGGGTCGCGACGCTGGAGAACGGCGTCCTGGCGCGGCGGCGCGCCGAGGGCAAGCTGAAGAATCTGGAGACCCGGCTCGAAGCGAAGCCGCTCGGCGGCCACACCGGCATCGGCCACACCCGCTGGGCGACCCACGGCAGGCCGACCGAGAACAACGCGCATCCGCACGCCACCGAACGCGTCGCCGTCGTGCATAACGGCATCATCGAGAATTTCCGCGAGCTGCGCGAGGAACTTGAAGCCAGGGGCGCGGTGTTCGCCACCGAGACCGACACCGAGGTCGTGGTGCATCTGGTCGACAATCTGCTCAAGGGCGGCGTCGCGCCGGTCGAGGCGGTGAGGGCGGCGCTGTCGCAGCTGCGCGGCGCTTTCGCGCTCGGCTTCATCTTCGCCGGCGAGGACGATCTGATGATCGGCGCCCGCAACGGCCCGCCGCTCGCGGTCGGCCACGGCGAGGGCGAAATGTATCTCGGCTCGGATGCGATCGCGCTCGGGCCGTTCACCGATACGATCAGCTATCTCGAGGACGGCGACTGGGTGGTGCTGAACCGCAAGGGCGCGACGATCTTCGACAAGGACAACGCCATCGTGCATCGCGAGGCGATCAAGCACACCACGGCGACGGCGCTGGTCGACAAGGCGAACTATCGCCACTTCATGGCGAAGGAGATCCACGAGCAGCCCGAAGTGGTCGGGCATACGCTCGCGCGTTACGTCGATATGGCGACCGAGCGCGTCACCATGCCGGTCAAGCTGCCGTTCGACTTCAAGGACATCCAGCGCGTCTCGATCACCGCCTGCGGCACCGCGAGCTATGCCGGCTTCGTCGCGAAATACTGGCTGGAGCGGTTGGCGCGGCTGCCGGTCGAGCTCGATGTCGCCTCCGAATTCCGCTACCGCGAGGCGCCGCTGCGCAAGGGCGATCTCGCGATCTTCATCTCGCAGTCCGGCGAGACCGCCGACACGCTGGCGGCGCTGCGCTACGCCAAGGCGCAGGGCACGCACACGCTCTCGGTCGTCAACGTGCCGACCTCGACGATTGCTCGCGAGAGCGAGACCGTGTTGCAGACACTGGCAGGTCCCGAGATCGGCGTCGCCTCGACCAAGGCGTTCACCTGCCAGCTGATGGTGCTGGCCTCGCTCGCGGTCGCCGCCGGCAAGGCGCGCGGCGAGCTGTCCGAGGCCGACGAGAGCAAGCTGGTGCACGGCCTCGTCGAAATTCCGCGCCTGATGTCGGAGGCGCTCACGTCAGAGCCGCAGATCGAGAAGCTGGCGCGCGAAATCTCGAAGTCGCGCGACGTGCTCTATCTCGGCCGCGGCACCAGCTATCCGCTGGCGCTGGAAGGCGCGCTGAAGCTGAAGGAGATCTCCTACATCCATGCCGAGGGCTATGCCGCCGGCGAGCTCAAGCACGGCCCGATCGCGCTGATCGACGAGCACATGCCGGTGGTGGTGATCGCGCCCTACGACAAGGTGTTCGAGAAGACCGTCTCCAACATGCAGGAGGTCGCCGCCCGCGGCGGCAAGATCATCCTGATGACCGACGCCAAGGGCGCCGCCGAGGCGACCATCCAGTCTCTGGTCACGATCGTGATGCCGGACATGGGCGCGACCTTTGCGCCGATGGTCTATGCGGTGCCGGTGCAGCTGCTCGCCTATCATACTGCCGTCGTGATGGGCACCGACGTCGATCAGCCCCGGAATCTGGCCAAATCGGTCACGGTCGAATAGTCGCAAGCCGGGCCGTCACGCGGCCCCTTCAAAAATGCGTCAGAATGGCTTAGCTGGGTGCTGGACAACGGCCGCTTCGACGCCGCTTCGACGACCTTGGAACCGCAATGACTTCCAACCAAGTGCCTCCTGTCGCTGGTGATTTGCCGCCGGACGCGCCGCGCGGGCTGATGGCGCGTTTCCGCAACTATTTCCTGACCGGCCTCGTGGTGGCCGGGCCAGTTGCGATCACCCTGTACCTGACCTGGTGGTTCGTGAACTGGGTCGACAATCTGGTCCGCCCGTTCGTACCCACGGCCTACCGGCCGGAGACCTATCTGCCGTTCGGGCTGCCCGGTTCCGGCCTGATCGTCGCGGTCATCGCGCTGACGCTGCTTGGCTTTCTCACCGCCAACCTGATCGGGCGAACGCTGGTCGATCTCGGCGAGCGGCTGCTTGGGCGGATTCCTGCGGTGCGTGCGATCTACCGCGGCCTGAAGCAGGTGTTCGAGACGCTGTTCTCCGGCAACGGCTCGAGCTTCCGCCGCGTCGGCCTGGTCGAATTTCCTTCGCCCGGGATGTGGTCGATCGTGCTGATCTCGCAGGCGCCGAACGCCGAGCTCGCCGCCAGCTTCCCCGGACAGGAGGAGCACATCTCGGTGTTCCTGCCGTGTGCGCCGAACCCGACCACTGGCTTCTTCTTCTACGTGCCGAAGAGCAAGGTCATCGAGATCGAGATGAGCACCGAGGATGCCGCGACCTTGATCATGTCGGCCGGCGTGGTGCAGCCCGGCACCAACGATCAGAAGCGCGCCGCGGCGCTCGCCGGCATGGCCAATGCCGCGCGGATCGCCAATCAGGCGTCGTTGCAGCCGGCGGCGCCGGCCAAGGTCGAGGGCTGATGCGCTCCGGCGAGACGCCGTCCGGTGAGGGCGCGCGACTGCTGTCGCCCGACCAGGCCAAGCGCGAGCTCGAGCAAGGCGGCATCACGCTGATCGATGTCGGCGAGCCCTGGCAGTTGCGCGAGCGCGGCACCATCGCGGGCGCGCGCAATATCAGCCACGAGGAGATCGCTGGCATCGCTGCGTCCGATCCCGCACTCGGCGATCGCGAGCAGCCGATCATCCTGACCTGCGGCGGCGGCGGCAAGGCCAAGCGCGCCGCTCAGGCGCTGCACGACATCGGATTTGCGCATGTCGCCGTGATCCAAGGCGGCTGCCGCGGCTGGCAGGCTGCGGGACATGAGCTGGTGCCGGTTTCATCGACCGAGGGTGATCGGCGCTGATTGACGCGTTGCTGTTTCACGCAAGATGCTGGCTGAACAGGTCAACCACGCTCTCGGGGGCGCGGTCGCCGAAGAACTCCTCCAGGTTCGCAGCGGTCTGTTCCGCCACATCAGCGCTTCGCGGGAATAGCTCGCTTTCATAGCGGGCCAGCGCGCCTTCGACGTCATCGGGAGTGGCAACAAGCGCCCGGGCGAGTTCCGCGCCATCGAGCATCGCAAGGTTTGCGCCTTCGCCGGCGAACGGCGACATCAGATGCGCGGCATCGCCGAGCAGCGTTGCGCCGGGCACACGCCGCCATCGATGTCCGACCGGCAGCGCATGGATCCGGCGCAGCACCGGATCGGTTTCACCGTCGGTGATCAGGGCGGTAAGTTGCGGGGCCCAGCCGCGAAATTGTTCGGCAAGATGCGCCAGGCCAGCTTTGGGGTCGCTGAAGTCGATCGAGTTGATCCAATCCTCCGGCTCCTTCAGGGCCGCATAAGTATGCAGCGTGCCATCGGCATAGCGATGCGCCAGAATACCCTTGCCGGGAGCAACGGCCATCAGCGTGCCGCTGCCGATCGCATCCGCGCTTGCCTTGTGGCGCGTGTCGCCGTCGAACAGCGAGGTCTCGATGAACGAGACGCCGGTGTACGCAGGTCTCGACTCCGACAGCAGCGGACGGACCTTCGACCATGCACCGTCGGCGCCGACGAGCACGTCCGATGTCACCGTCGCGCCATGGGCAAAGGTGATGTCGTGCCGTCCGTCACCGCGCGCAGCGATCGACGTGACCTTGTGTCCCCATCGAATCGCATTCGGAGGGATCGAATCGATCAGTATGCGCCGAAGATCGCCGCGGTCGACCTCGGGGCGCGTGCCGGTGCGGCTGCCGGGCTGGTCGAACAGGACATGGCCGTCTTTGTCGACGATGCGCTTGGCATCTTCACCGGGACGGACGAGCTCCAGGAACGCGTCAAACAGCCCTGCGGCCCTGAGCGCGAGCTGTCCGTTATGTTCGTGAATATCGAGCAGGCCGCCTTGCGTCCTTTGGCTCGCCGAAATCTCGGCTTCATAGATCGTTGCGGCGAAGCCGTGGAGATGCAGAACACGCGCGAGCGTGAGACCGCCGAGGCCGGCGCCAATGATCGTAACCGGATTTCGCATGGTAGCGCTCCTGTGGTCGCAAACATGCAGCGCGCGGCGGCGCTGATGGCTGCGATGGCCTGATAGGTGTCAGGCGATTGCTTTCGGAGACGCTGGCCGAACCACGTGAGTGCGTGGCTGACGTGTACGCGACGGCCTGCCGGGCTTGCCGGTTCAGGCGGTCGTTTTTCGCGGCGGCGGAGGGGTATACCCCTTGATCGGCAAAAGCAAGGCCGCGCCTGCCGTTGGCAGCTACCCCGCGCCGATCAGCGGCACGGCCTCGTCGCGTTCGTAGAGGTAGAGCAGGCAGCGCAGCGCTTCGCCGCGCTCGCCCTTGAGCTTCGGATTGTCCTTCATGATCCGCAACGCCTCGTCGCGGGCCTGGGTGATGAGCTGGCCGTGCACCTCGGAGCGCGCGATGCGGTAGCCGGGCAGGCCGCTCTGGCGGACGCCGAGCACGTCGCCTTCGCCGCGCAGCTTGAGATCCTCCTCGGCGATCCGGAAGCCGTCCGTGGTCTCGCGGATCACCTTGAGCCGCGCCTTCGACATCTCGCCGAGCGGCTCCTTGTAGAGCAGCAGGCAGGTCGAAGCCTCCGAGCCGCGGCCGATGCGGCCGCGCAATTGATGCAATTGCGCGAGGCCGAAGCGTTCGGCGTTCTCGATCACCATGATGGTCGCCGCCGGCACGTCGACACCGACCTCGACCACCGTCGTCGCGACCAGGAGGCCGATCTCGTGTGCGGCGAACTGCGCCATCACACGGTCTTTCTCGGCACCCTTCATCTGCCCGTGCACCAGGCCGACGCGATCGCCGAACCGCTGCTGCAGGCTCTCGAAACGTTCGGTCGCGTTGGTGAGGTGCTCGGTGCCCTCGGCCTCGGATTCGTCGACCAGCGGGCAGATCCAGTAGACGAGTTTTCCCGCGCCAAGCGCGCGGCCGACGCCGTCCATGACGTCCTCGATCCGGCTCATCGGCACTGCGCGGGTGTCGATCGGCTGGCGTCCCGCCGGCTTTTCGCGCAGCTCGGAGACGTCCATGTCGCCGAAATATGTCAGCACCAGCGTGCGCGGGATCGGTGTCGCGCTCAGCACCAGCACGTCGACGGCCTCGCCCTTGGAGGTCAGCGCGAGCCGTTCGCGCACGCCGAAACGATGCTGCTCGTCGACCACGGCGAGCGCCAGCGCCTTGTAGATCACATCGTCCTGGATCAGCGCATGGGTGCCGACCAGCAGATCGATTTCGCCGGCCTCCAGCCGCGCCAGGAGCTCGCGGCGCTCCTTACCCTTTTCGCGGCCGGTGAGGATCGCAACCCGCATGCCGGCGCGCTCGGCGAGCGGCGCGATGGTCTTGATGTGCTGGCGCGCCAGGATTTCGGTCGGCGCCATCAGCGCCGCCTGCTTGCCGGCCTCGGTGACGGCGGCGGCCGCGAGCAGCGCCACCACGGTCTTGCCGGAACCGACATCGCCCTGCACGAGGCGCAGCATCCGCACCGGCTGGCGCAGATCCTCCGTGATCGCCGCGACCGCCTCGCGCTGCGACCTGGTCAGCGCATAGGGCAGGGCGTCGATGATCCTGTTGCGCAGATGGCGGTCGCCCGCATTGCGCACGCCGGCGGGGCGGCGCAGCGTGGCGCGGATCAACGCCAGCGCGAGCTGGCCCGCCAGCAGTTCGTCGAACGCGAGCCGCGACCAGAACGGTCCATCGGGCAGGATGTCGGTCAGCTCGACCGGGACATGGACGCGGGTCAGCGCCTCCCGGATCGGCGGGAAGTTGCAACGGCGCAGCACCTCGGGGCTGATCCACTCCGGCAAATCCGGCAGCTTGGTCAGCGCCTGCGCGATGGCGCGGCGGAGCGAGCCGATCGCCAGCCCCTCGGTCAGCGGATAGACCGGATCGATGCCGGAGAGCTTTGCAAAGCCGGCTTCGTCGACGACGCGATCGGGATGCACGATCTGCGGGATGCCGTCATACATCGCCAGCGTGCCGGAGACGTAGCGCTTCTCGCCCATCGGCAGCAGCTTCTCGACATAGCCGGGCTGGGCGCGGAAGAAGGTCAGCACCACGTCGCCGGTGTCGTCGCTGGCATAGACGAGGTAAGGTGCGCGCGAATTGCGTGGCGGTGGCGGGCGATGGCGATCGACGGTGACCTCCAGCGTCACCATGGTTCCGACCACAGCATCCCGGATCTTCGGCCGGGCGCGGCGGTCGATCACGCTCGCCGGCAGGTGCAGCAGGAGGTCGACCAGCCGCGGCGTCTCGCTCCGGTCGAGCAAATAGCGCAGCAGTCTGTCCTGCTTCGGGCCGACGCCCGAAAGCGTCGTGACCTGGGCAAACAGCGGATTGAGCAAAGCGGGGCGCATCGCAGCCCTTTACACACGACTCACGTCATGCGCGCAAGGAAACCCCAAAAGGCGGCGAATGAGGGCTGACATCGGCCGCCGCTGTCGCTATATCAAGCGCGCCCGGCACGTCCGGGCTTTTCGCGTTGAACGGATTTTGGGACATGACGGGATCGACACGATCGAGCCAGGGGCTCGATGACCGCCGCAAGCGGCTTCTGTTTCGCTGCTGGCACCGCGGCACCCGGGAGATGGACCTGATCCTCGGCCGGTTCGCAGACGCGACCATTGGCGAGCTGTCCGATCAGGAGATCGGTGAGCTCGAGCACCTGATCGAGGTTCCGGATCCCGATCTCTATGCCGCGCTGACCGGTGACAAGGTGCTGCCTTCGGAATATGCGACCGCGCTGTTTGCCCGCATCAAGGCGTTCCGGGTTGCGGACCCCAGCGCATGAAGCAGCCGATGAAATCGCCGGCCGCGATGCTCGCACCCGGCCGGGTGCTGACCATCGCCAACGTCGCCGAGGGCGCCGAGGGGCTCGTCATCTCCGATCTGGCGCGCGCCATCGCCGCGCAGCCGAAGCGGCCGGCGGTCAGCCTCGCGGTGGTGTGCCGCGACGGCGCACGGATGCAGCAGCTTGCCCGCGCGCTGGAGTTCTTCGCCCCCGATATCGCGGTCATGCAGATCCCGGCCTGGGACTGCCAGCCCTATGACCGCGTCTCGCCGCATTCCGGTATCCTGGCGCAGCGGCTGACCGCGCTGGCGAAACTGTCGCGGCTGACGGGCTCCGACAAGCCGCTGATCGTGCTGACCACGGTGAACGCCGCCGTGCAGCGGGTGCCGGCGCGCGATCAGGTCGCGGCGCAGGCGCTGTCGGTCGTCCCCGGCAACGTCGTGCCGATGGACTCGGTCGTCGCCTGGCTGGAGCACAATGGCTACACCCGCTCGTCCACGGTGCGTGAACCCGGCGAATACGCCGTGCGCGGCGGCATCCTCGATCTGTTTCCGGCCGGCCTCGACCAGCCGGTGCGGTTCGACTTCTTCGGCGATAGCCTGGAATCGATCCGCACCTTCGATGCCGAGACCCAGCGCACACACCTGGACATGCGCGGGCTCGACCTGGTGCCGGTCTCGGAATTCCAGCTCACCACCGAGACCATCCGCCGCTTCCGCATGGGCTATGTCGCGGCGTTCGGCGCGCCGGAGCGCGACGACCAGCTCTATGAAGCGGTCTCCGAGGGGCGGCGCCATCCCGGCATGGAGCATTGGCTGCCGCTGTTCCAGGAGCGGATGGACACGCTGTTCGATTATCTCGACGGCGCAACCATTGCGATCGAGCCGCAGGGCGAGGACGCCGCGCGCGAGCGCTTCACCCAGGTTGCCGACTACTATGACGCACGGCGCGAAGCGCTGGAGCATCCGGGCAGCGGCGCGATCTACAAGCCGCTGCCGCCGGACAAGCTCTATCTGACCGAGGCCGAATGGACCAAGCTGCTCGGCGACGCGCCGCTGGCGCGGCTGACGCCGTTCGCGGTGCCCGAAGGCACGGCAGACGTGTTCGACGCCGGCGCGCGGCAGGGCCGCAATTTCGCGCCCGAGCGCGCCGACGGCAATGTCAACGTGTTCGAGGCGGTGGTCGGCCACATCGGCGCGCTGCAATCGCAGCGCAAGAAAGTGATCGTCGCGCTGTGGAGCGAAGGCTCGCGCGACCGCATGGGCGCGATGCTGCGCGACCACAAGCTGCTCAACACCACCAGCGTCAACACCTGGCGCATCGTGCAGGCGACGCCGCGCAACGAGACCATGCTGGCCGTGCTCGGCATGGAGTCCGGCTTCGAGACCGACGAGTTCGCCGTCATCAGCGAGCAGGATATTCTCGGCGACCGCTTGGTGCGGCCACGCAAGGCGAGCCGCAAGCTCGACAATTTCATCTCGGAGGTGACGAGCCTCGCGACCGGCGATCTGGTGGTTCACGTCGAGCACGGCATCGGCCGCTTCGTCGGTCTCCAGACGCTCGAAGTGTCCGGCGCGCCGCATGACTGCCTCGAACTGCACTACGCGGCGGAGACCAAGCTGTTCCTGCCGGTCGAGAACATCGAGCTGCTGTCGCGCTACGGCTCCGACAGCGCCAATGTCGAGCTCGACCGTCTCGGGGGCGGCGGCTGGCAGGCGCGCAAGGCCAAGCTCAAGAACCGCATCCGCGAGATCGCGGGCGAATTGATCAAGATCGCGGCGGAGCGGCAGCTGCACGAGGCGCCGAAATTCCCGCTGCAGCCGCACGTCTATGACGAGTTCTGCGCACGCTTCCCCTATGATGAAACCGAGGACCAGCTGGGGGCCATCAACTCGACCCTGAAGGACCTCGAAATCGGCCGCCCGATGGACCGCCTGATCTGCGGCGACGTCGGCTTCGGCAAGACCGAGGTGGCGCTGCGCGCGGCCTTCGCCGTCGCACTCGAAGGCAAGCAGGTCGCGGTCGTGGTGCCGACCACGCTGCTGGCGCGCCAGCATTCGCGCACCTTCACCGAGCGCTTCAAGGGCTTCCCGGTCAATGTCGCGCAGGCCTCGCGGTTGGTGTCGACCAAGGATTTGAACCAGACCAAGAAGGGACTCGCTGACGGCAGCGTCGACATCGTCGTCGGCACCCATGCGCTGCTCGGCAAGGCCATCAAGTTCAAGGACCTCGGCCTCTTGATCGTCGACGAGGAGCAGCATTTCGGCGTCAGCCACAAGGAGCGGCTGAAGCAGCTGCGCGCCCAGGTCCACGTCCTGACGCTGTCGGCGACCCCGATCCCGCGCACGCTGCAACTGGCGCTGACCGGGGTCCGTGAGCTCTCGATCATCGCATCGCCGCCGGTCGATCGCCTCGCGGTGCGCACCTTCGTCGCGCCCCACGACCCCCTGATGATCCGCGAGGCGCTGCTGCGCGAGCGCTATCGCGGCGGCCAGGCCTTCTACGTCGTGCCACGGATCGAGGACCTCGCCGGCGTCAAGGATTTCCTCGACAAGAACGTGCCGGAGATGAAGGTTGCCGTCGCGCACGGCCAGATGCCGCCGACCGTGATCGAAGACATCATGTCCGCGTTCTACGACGGCAAATACGATATCCTGCTGTCGACCACGATCGTCGAATCCGGTCTCGACATCCCGAATGCCAACACGCTGATCGTGCACCGCGCCGACATGTTCGGCCTCGCCCAGCTCTATCAGCTGCGCGGCCGCGTCGGTCGCTCCAAGCTGCGCGCCTACGCGTTGTTCACGCTGCCGGCGCAGCAGAAGATCACGGCGCAGGCGGAGCGGCGGCTCAAGGTGCTGCAGTCGCTGGAGACGCTGGGCGCGGGCTTCCAGCTTGCCTCGCACGACCTCGACATCCGCGGCGCCGGCAATCTGCTCGGCGAGGAGCAGTCCGGCCACATCAAGGAAGTCGGCTTCGAGCTGTACCAGTCGATGCTGGAGGAGGCGATCGTCAACCTCAAGGCCGGCGTCGTCGAGCCTGCCGCCGATCGCTGGTCGCCGCAGATCACGATTGGCATGCCGGTCTTGATTCCAGAAGACTACGTCAACGATCTCAGCGTGCGGCTGTCGCTCTATCGTCGGCTCGCCGATCTCGACACCGACGAGGACATCGACGCCTTTGCCGCCGAGATGCGCGATCGCTTCGGCGTGCTGCCCGACGAAGTCCGCTATCTGTTCAAGGTCGCCGCGATCAAGGCCTATTGCCGCCGCGCCAATGTCGGCAAGGTCGATGCAGGCCCGAAGGGCGCCGTGATCGCATTCCGCGACAACAGCTTTGCGCATCCGGAGCGGCTGGTGACGTTCATCCGTCAGCACGGCCGGGCCGCCAAGGTGCGGCCGGACATGAAGGTCGTGTTCTTCCAGGAATGGGACACGCCGGAAGAGCGGCTCGCGGGCACCACGGAGATCCTGCGCCAGCTCGCCAATCTCGCCGAGAGCAAGAAGGCGGCGTGAGGTTCAGCCTCCCCGAAGCGGAGGCTCGGCTCAGAGAGCGGGAGTGCGCTGGCTCGGATCGCGCGAACGCAATCAAATGCGCCTCTCCGTTCGCGATGGTGATCGCCACGTTCGTTGTCACGGCAGAGCAGATTTCGCCCAAAGCAAGCTCGATCGGCTCATCGTTGCACGGCGATTCAGGAGCAGCCCCGAGGAGGTACTAAGGTTTGGTTCGTTGACGAGGTTGTTAATCTCGCCTACCTTTTTGTTCACTTTTTGAGCAGTTCTTTTTATTTCAGGGCAGGGGTTTTTTTGTGAATGCGATTACCGTCGCGTCGGCGATCGCCGTGAAACGCCCGGCGAACCATTTAGCGGGACAACCTAAGGTAATCGTTGATCGTTCGACCGACGCCACGCCGGTCGAGTCGGAGGCTGTTTGGTCGAATGCCGACACCCCGAAGCCTGCCTATCCTGCGACCGCCAAACTGCCCACCCAGGTCGGTCCGAAAGGATTGCGGTCCGACTTCATAGACAAGGATTTCCTGTGGTGTTCGCGGCATGCGGATTCACCGCGACATTTTGAATGCGCGCGGCTGATTACGGCCGATCACATAGCGCAAGTTTTTCAGCGCATACCGGGATTTCCGGTCGGCGCCAATATGTAGCGCGTAAAGGGCGTCGACGCCGACGGGCATCGATGCTCCGAAAACGGGCAAATGAATTTTATTCTGGCCTGGAGGCGGAGCCATGCAGACGATTTCCAGCGGCGTGACCGTAACTGTATCTTCCGGTACTGAATCCGGCGATACCGTCCTGACTGGCGGCACGCTGATCGTTGTGTCCGGCGGCAGCGCTACTGGAACGACTTTGTCCGGTGGCAACGAAGTGATTTCGAGCGGTAGTGTCGACAGCGGCGCCACGATCCTGTCCGGCGGCAGCCTGAATATCTCGAGCGGCGGTGGCAGCGTCTCGGCCACGGTGGATGCAGGCGGCATGCTCAACGTCTCCTCGGGCGGTGTGGCGTCGTCCATTGCCGTGTCGTCGGGCGGCACGCTGAACGTTGCCGGAACGGTGACAAGCCAGGTTACGGTCTATGCGAGCGGCCTGGTTGTGATCTCTTCCGGCGGCATCGAGACGGGCGCTCCGGGCAGCAACGAGACGATCGTGTCGGGTGGTACGGTCAGCGTGACCGCGGGCGGCCAGTTGTCCTACTTCACGGTCAGGAGCGGCGGCCTTGTCACGGCCGACTTTGGCGCGACGATCCACGACTTCGGCGTCAGCAATGGCGGCATCCTCAATCTCGCTGGCGCTCAGACCAGCAATTCGGAGGTCTTCTCCGGCGGCACGGAGAATATTTCTTCGGGTGGCAATGCGCAGAACTTCGATGTGTCGGGGGGCACGCTGAACGTGCTTTCTGGCGGCAACGCGCAGTCCTTTACGGTGTCGGGAGGCTCGCTCAATGTCCTCTCCGGAGGCACGGCCGAGTTCTTCACGTTGTCGTCCGGAGCCGCGGCCGGCGTCGCAGCTGGCGCCACCGTTCATGATCTTACTGTATCGAACGGGGCAACGCTCAGCCTTCTGGGTACGGTGACGAGCTCCGTATTCATTGCGGGCGGCGCCACATTGAACGTCTCTGCCGGCGGTGCCATCAACGGATCATTGGATTCGTCCGGCTTCCCAACGGTCAACGTCGTCGGCACAGTGAACGTGTCCGCAGGAGCCACCGTCAGCGACCTTGCTGTCGACGGCAGCGGCGCGCTGAACTTGCTGGCCGGCGCGTCCGCGCACGACATCAATGTGAATTCCGGCGGCCAATTCAATCTCGCGGGAAGCACGACGAGTAACATCAACATCCGCCAGGGCGGCCTGGAAACCGTTTCGTCCGGAGGTGCCGCGAACGGCGCCACTGTCTTCGGCGGCGGTGAGCTCGACGTCCTTTTCGGCGGGTCGGCAAACGCCACGATGGTCAACGGTGGTCTGCTGAAGCTGTTCTCAGGTGGGTCCCTGAGTGGCGTTTCGGTCACCAATTTCGGCGCCGTAGAACTGGTCAGCGGAGCGTCCGTTTCGCAGCTTTCCAACACCACTTTCGGTAGCGGCACCAACCTCGAGGTGGGGCCTGGCGCCGTCCTGAGCGGCTATTCGGTGGGTGTTGGCCCGATCCTCGACGTTTTGTCGGGCGGCTTAACCTCCGCCACCACCGTCACCACGAGTGGCACCGAGAGCGTGTTCGCGGGCGGCACGGCCCTGGGCAGCATCGTTGGCGATGGCGGCTTCATGCAGGTCGGCGTTCCGTCGTCGAGCCAGGGACTGGGTGGTTCGGCGGGCGGAACCGTCAGCAACACGTCCGTGTCGGGCGGTCAGCTCAGTGTGAATTCCGGTGGCCTCGCAGTGTCCACCACCATCGTCAACAACGGCGGCGCGCAAGTCACCTCGGGCGGTACAGTCTCCGGGACAACGATCTCCAACTCCGGCGGCATGACGGTGCTGAGCGGCGGCACGGCGGCCGATACGGCGGTGCTGAGCGGCGGCTACTTCCAGCTCGGCGTAGGACCGATCAGCGGTAGTCCCGGTTCAGCCGGTGGCAGCGCGACGGGCACGATCCTGTCCGGCGGATTCGAGGCCGTCTTTAGTGGTGGTGTCGATTCCGGCGCCACGATTCTGTTGCATGGCAACCAGGTAGTTTCCGCCGGTGGCTTCAGCATTGGCGCCGCGGTTTCAAGCGGAGGTGTTGAAAATGTTTCGTCTGGCGGCCAGACGTTCAACACCACGGCCTTCGGCGGCGGCGTCCTGAACGTTTCCGCCGGCGCGACGGCACACGACGTCACGCTATCGGGTGGCACGCTCAACCTTGGCGGCAAGATCACCAGCAATGTTGTTATTCTAGGTGGCGGCCACGAAATCGTCTCTGCAGGTGGTTCCGTCACCGGCGTCGCCGGTTCGGGCACCGTAATTTCCGGGCTGGTCGACGTTCTCTCTGGCGCGTCTTTCGAATATGCGACCGTCTTCAATGGCGGTGACCTGAATGTCTCGTCCGGTGCGACGGTAGACCATATCTCCGTCTCGAGCGGCGGCATCTTCAACGTCGGCGGCACGGTTTTGAGCAATGTCGCGGTGTTTGCCGGCGGCGTCGAAAACGTACTCTCCGGAGGGGTGGTCACCGGCGTGACCGGTTCCGGAACCGGAATTTCGGGCGGCACGGTGAACGTGTCGTCGGGAGGCGCGCTCGATCACGCGACCGTCAGCGGTGGCGGCGTGCTGAACGTTGCGTCTGGAGCTACGGCGCACAACATCGCGGTGTCGAGCGGTGGCGCGCTCAACGTTGCCGGCGCGGTGACGAGCAACGTCGCGGTCTTTGCCGGAGGCAATGAGATCGTGTCCTCTGGCGGCTCCACGGGGCCGGTCACGATCTCCGGCGGCACGGTCGAATTGCAGACCGGCAGCGTCGCGAGCGGCGGCATCACCTTCAGCGGTTCCGGCGGTCAACTGAAGATCGACGGCACCTCCCTGGCCGGCACCACCATCAGCAGTCTGGTGCTGGGCGACAGCATCGATCTGACAGGCCTCAATTTCGTATCGGGCGGCTCGGCGACCTTGGGGGCCGGCAACATCCTGCATGTCACCGAGGGGGCAACTTCCTTCGATCTGCAGCTTGATGCGCTTCCCGGCGTGCGGTTCAGCGTCAGCGCGGATTCTGGCACCGGAACGCTGGTCACGACACGTGCCGATGTCGCACCGGTCACGTCAGCGTCCAACATCCATGCAGGCTCTGGCCAGACCTCTGTGCTGGCGTCCAGCCTCTTCTCCGTGACGGACGCAGATGGCGATGCCATCACCCAATATGCGTTCTTGGACACACAAGGTCACGGCCACTGGGTCATCAACGGCGTCGTCCAGGCCACCAATGCCGAGATCGATGTTGCGGCGGCCAACCTGTCGCAGGTGAGCTACGTGTTTGGTCCGAGCGGCACGACCGACACCCTTTCCGTGCGGGCCAATGACGGCACGCTTTGGGGCGGCTGGACTCAATTTACGGCTAAGGCATCTGGCGACAGCGCGCCAACCGTGAGCGCAGTCAACGTGACGGCGACCCATGGCGAGACGTCGACGCTGGCCACGAGCCTGTTCACCGCCTCGGATTCGGACGGCGACACCATCACCCAATACGGGTTCTGGGACACCGGCGGCAACGGTCACTGGGTGGTGAACGGCGTCGCGCAGGCAGCCGGCACCAACATCGAGGTGTCGGCGGCGAACCTGTCGCAGGTGAGTTACGTGTTCGGGCCGTTCGGCTCGACGCCCGATACGCTCTGGGTGCGGGCCAATGACGGATTCGCGTGGGGCGCCTGGACGAGCTTCACCGCAACCCCGGGACCCGACCGCCCGCTGGTCGTGACGGCATCGAACGTCACGGCGACCCATGGCGAGACGTCGACGCTGGCCACGACCCTGTTCACGGCCTCGGATCCCGACGGCGACACCATCACCCAATACGCGTTCTGGGACACCGGCGGCAATGGTCACTGGGTGGTGAACGGTGTCGCGCAGGCAGCCGGCACCAACATCGAGGTGTCGGCGGCGAACCTGTCGCAGGTGAGTTACGTGTTCGGGCCGTTCGGCTCGACGCCCGATACGCTCTGGGTGCGGGCCAATGACGGATTCGCGTGGGGCGCCTGGACGAGCTTCACCGCAACCCCGGGACCCGACCGCCCGCCGGTCGTGACGGCATCGAACGTGACGGCGACCCATGGCGAGACGTCAACGCTGGCCACGACCCTGTTCACGGCCTCGGATCCTGACGGCGACACCATCACGCAATACGGGTTCTGGGACACCGGCGGCAATGGCCACTGGGTGGTGAACGGCGTCGCGCAGGCAGCCGGCACCAACATTGAGGTGTCGGCGGCGAACCTGTCGCAGGTGAGTTACGTGTTCGGGCCGTTCGGCTTGACGCCCGATACGCTCTGGGTGCGGGCGAACGACGGATTGGCGTGGGGCGCCTGGACGAGCTTCACTGCAACCCCGGGACCCGATCGCCCGCCGGTCGTGACGGCATCGAACGTGACGGCGACCCATGGCGAGACGTCGACGCTGGCCACGACCCTGTTCACGGCCTCGGATCCCGACGGCGACACCATCACCCAATACGGGTTCTGGGACACCGGCGGCAACGGCCACTGGGTGGTGAACGGTGTCGCACAGGCAGCCGGCACCGAGATCGACGTATCTGCGGCGAACCTGTCGCAGGTGAGTTACGTGTTCGGGCCGTTCGGCTCGACGCCCGATACGCTCTGGGTGCGTGCGAACGACGGATTGGCGTGGGGCGCCTGGACGGGCTTCACCGCGACACCGGGACCCGACCGCCCGCCGGTCGTGACGGCATCGAACGTGACGGCGACCCATGGCGAGACGTCGACGCTGGCCACGACCCTGTTCACGGCCTCGGATCCCGACGGCGACACCATCACCCAATACGCGTTCTGGGACACCGGCGGCAATGGCCACTGGGTGGTGAACGGTGTCGCACAGGCCGCCGGCACCGAGATCGACGTATCTGCGGCGAACCTGTCGCAGGTGAGTTATGTGTTCGGGCCGACCGGCTCGACGCCCGATACGCTCTGGGTGCGTGCGAACGACGGATTGGCGTGGGGCGCCTGGACGGGCTTCACCGCAACCCCGGGGCCCGACAGCCCGCCGGTCGTGACGGCATCGAACGCGACCGGGCTTCACGACCATTCGGTCGCGGCCACGACCCTGTTCACGGCCTCGGATCCCGACGGCGACGCTATCACCCAATACGGGCTCTGGGACACCGGCGGCAACGGTCACTGGGTGGTGAACGGTGTCGCACAGGCAGCCGGCACCAACATCAACGTGTCGGCGGCGAACCTGTCGCAGGTGAGTTACGTGTTCGGTCCCGGCGGCTCGCCGTCGGATACACTCTGGGTGCGGGCCAATGACGGCATCGCGTGGGGAGCGTGGACGAGCTTCACGGCGACCGCAACCAACCAGGTGCCGACGGTGTCGGCCTCGAACGTGGTGACGGTCTCCGGCCAGACCTTCGCCGCATCGAACCTGTTCAGCGCGACGGACGCGGATGGCGATACCATAACGAAATATGCGTTGTGGGATTCCAACACGAACGGGGCCTGGATCGTCAACAGCGTAACGCAGCAGGCAAGTGCCGAGATCGATATCACGGCGGCGCAACTATCCCAGACGACCTATCAGGCCGGCCCGGGCAACGATCTACTCTGGGTCCGGGCCAATGACGGCATCGCGTGGGGGGCCTGGCAGCCATTCAACGTGACGGGGGAGAGCTCCAGCAATGCGACCATCGCATCGGGTGCCACGCTGGAATTGCCGGGGGCTTCGAACGCCACCGTGTTGTTCCAGAGCTCGACAGGAACGCTGAAGCTCGACAATTCGGCGAGCTTTAGCGGCACCGTCGCCGGCATGACGGGTTCGGACGCGATCGATTTCGCGAACATCAGTTTCGCGAATGTTCACACGCCGACCTTCAGCGGAAACACCACGCGGGGAACGCTCACGGTGACGGACGGCACCGTCACGGCAAGTGTTGCGCTGCTTGGCAACTATATGGCGTCCACATTCACGGCATCGAGTGATGGCCATGGCGGTACCCTGGTTGTCGATCCGCCGGCGACGCAGGTCAGTCAGCTGGCGCAGCCACAGCACGCATGAGGGCTTGAAGACGAGGCGTGCGGAGCCGCCACCGAGATAAGGTGGCTTCGCATGCAGGCGATGCCCGCGCAGCGATCGCGGCAACTGGTACGCGCCATGGAGCTTGTTACGAGGCCGCGCGCTCCGGCGTCCCGAACAAGCGGCCAAGCAGCGACATCGTTGAATCGCCCGGCAGCAGCGTTGCGACGCTGACGGCGGGCTCGGCTCTGACGTCGCGGCGGCCGTTCTGGGTATGGCGCATCACGCTCGCCAATCGCCGCGTGATCGCCTGCGCGTTGCGCAAATCGGTGCCGGCGAATGCCACGACGAGCGAGCGGTCGTCATAGACGGCACCGAAATCGGCCTGGCGCATCAGCCGGCTGATGATCCGCGCGCCGTCGAATTGCGCGCGGGGTTGCACGTTGTCGAAGGTGAAGCGCGCCACCGAGAGCGCGCCGCCGCGCTCGGCGGTGTGGTAGACGGCGGTCGCGAAATCGCGCTCGAACGCGGCCTTGGTCAGCAGTCCGGTGCGGGGATCGATCAGGCCCTTGGCGTCGATCGCCTTGAGCATGCGGCCGAGCCGCGCCTCGAAGGCATGCTGCCGGATCATCGGCAACGCCATGTCGGCGACCCGCGTCGGCCCGGCCGTGACGATCTCGAGATTGGGCAGTTCGTAACGCGGCGTCAGCTCGCCCGAGGTGACGATCACCGGCAGCGGGCGGAAGCGGACATCCTCGGTCAAAACAGTCAGGAAAGCGTCCATCACCCGCGGCGTGAATCCCTCGGCCAGCACGATGCCGTCGATGTCGCGGTTGGACAGATGCTTGGCCGCGGCCTCGATGCTGAGCGCGCCGACCACGCCGGCCCGTTCGCCGAGCGCGACCGACAGCGTCGGGTAGGCGCCGCCGCGACCGATCAGCAGCGTGGTGGCTTCGCCGACCGGATCGATATCCGTCAGTGCGACCGGGGCCGGCGGCACCAGCCGACGCATCACGGTCGCATGCAGCGCGCGAACGCGCAGGCTCGCATTGAGCCGGGCCACCAGGCGATCCGGCAGGCCCTTCTTCTGGAAGAACGCGATCACGGTGTCGGGCAGGGTGGTCGCGGGATCGACCGCGATCAGCGGCAGGTAGGGCGCGCGGGCGGCGGCGCGCTTGGCAAGCCCCGACAGGGTGACGAAGTCGACGCCCTCGGCGGCCGCGATGATCGCGGCCGGCTTGACCTGCTCGATGGCGCGCCCGACCTCGTTCCAGTCGGTGACCACGACCGGAAACAGCTTGGTTTCATCGAGGACCGTGGCAAACGGCGGCTTTGCCGATGCCGAGACGATGAGAACCGGACCTTGTTGAGACATTCGAACGCTCGAAACCAATGCTTAAGAACAGCAACGGCTGCGATGCTAGTTGGCTTGGCTTAATGCGGCGTCAACACAATGCTAAGACTAACGCAATGATAAGATTTTAAGGCATTCCGGTGCCGCTGCGGTCGCGAAATGCTTCGACCATCAACGGGTTAAGCCCAAGTTCTGTCAGGGCGTCGCGGGCCCGCGCATTGTCCTGCGCCCGTCCGGCCAGGCGGTGGCCGCTGAGGCGGTCCGGCAAAGCCGTCAACAGCGCGCCCTGGCCGAGCCGGCGCGACCATTCCTGCAACTCCTCGGCCAGGAAGCGGTAGCCGCCGACCGTCATGACCCCCGACGGCGGGGCGGTGATGTTGATGGCGCCGGTCGTGCGGTCGAGCCGGGCGGCATATTCGGTGTCGACGTAATCCCGTGGCGCCGGCGCGATCAGGCTTTCGGCCGGCGGCGACGAAGGCGCATAGGCCGCGACCGGCACCATCGGGCCGCGCAGGCCGAGCGTGCCCTTCGGGGTCAGCAGGACCTCGCCGGCGATCGATGCGCTGGGAGCTTCACGTGGCGCGCTGTGCGGACCGGGCTTGATCGGGGCCGGCGATCCGTCCTCGCCGGTACGGCGGGCGCCGAACAGCCCGGCCTCGCCGAACAGATAGACGTCGGTCATGGTCACCCGCCGCGAGATCCAGTGCGCGCTGGAGGCAACCTGCTCCGGCATCCGCCACAGACCGATCACGTTGCGCAGGCTGGGCAGCCGCTCCGACAGGCCGCGCTCGTCGAGCCGCAGCGCGAGCTGCGCCGGCGCGATCAGCGTGTCGCAGGCGTGATCGTTGAACTGGGCCTCGAACGCGTCCTCGTCGAACGGGTGATGCATGACGAGCGTTCCGCCGGACAGCAGCCAGGTCACCAGCGACGAGCAGATGCCGGCAAACGACATCGGCGCAAACGCCGACATGATGGTCGCGCCCTGCGCCAGGTCGCTCTCGAGCGACATCGCGAGCCCGCCGGCGATCAGGCTGAAATGCGCGCGCGGCACCGGACGAAAGCCATCGCTGGTAACGTCGAAGGAGATCAGCGCCGGCTTGCGGCCGTCCTGGATCATCGGGCGCGAGGTCCGGGAGTCCTCGAGAATGGCCTGATCGAGCGACGACATGCCTTCGGGCAGATCGGTCCCGAAGCCGCAGACATGGCGGATCGAGAACGCCTCGGCCGCAGCGTTCATGGCGAGGTCGGCGTAGGAGATGCCGTCAATCCTGCTGCATGTCACGATCGCCCGCGCCGCGGTGCGGTTGAGCACGGAGGTCAGCTCGGCCTGCCGCCACAGCAGCGGCAACGGCACCACCACGAGGCCGACCCGATGGGCGGCGAGCACCGTCAAGACAAATTCGATCGTGCCGGGAAGCTGAACCGCGATCACTGTATTGGCCGGCAATCCGATCTCGACGAAATGGGCGGCGATCGCCGAGATCGCGCGGTCGGCCTGCGCATAGGTCAGGCGCTTGCGGGTCTGTCCGGTGACGCGTTGCTTGTTGAGCGGGTCGACCAGCGCCAGCGCCTCGGGCTGCCGCGCCAGGGTGCGCTTGAACAGCGTATCGAGGGTGGGCGAGGTGATCGACTGGTTCACAGGTTCAACGTCGGTTGCATCGCTTCGATCGGACCAGGTCATGCCGCGTCGGGGCGCATCACCTGATCGATTGCTTGGCAGAACACTTTGGCAGATTACTTGGCAGACTATCTTGGCAGACTATTTGGATTCCGCGCCGGGCTTCTCCCACCAAGTCTCCGGCAGGTAGCCCGTCAGCGCCGTGGTCGAAGGCCGTTCTATCCGATTCCAGCGCGCGATCCATTGCTCTCCCAAGTTAAATAGGGGGATAGCGTAGAAGCCCGACGTCAGGGCCCGGTCCAGCGCCCGCACCGCCGAGACGAAGGCCGGCCGCTCCCGCGCCGCCAGCAGGGCGGCAATCGTGGCGTCGATGGCCGGATCCCTGGCGCCCATGTAGTTGCGGGTGCCCGGCACGTCGGCCGCCTGGCTGCCCCAGTAGAACCACTGCTCGTTGCCTGGCGACAGCGACTGGTCCCAGCGAACAGGGACCATGTCGAAATCAAAGGCAACCCGGCGCTGCTCGAACTGCACCGCATCGACCACCCGCACCGCGGCGTCGATGCCGGCGCGCTTCAGGTCGCGCTGGTAGGCGAGGGCGATCCGCTCATGCTCGCGTGTCGTCACCAGGATCTCGATCCGCAGCGGCGTTCCGGTCGAGCGCTGCTTCAGCACGGTGCCGTCGAGCGCGTAGCCGGCCTCGGACAACAGCGCGAGCGCGTTGCGAAGGATGGTGCGGTCGCGGCCTGAGCCGTCGGTGGCGGGCAGGCGATAGCGGCCATCGAGGATGTCGGGCGGGATGTGCGACGAATACGGCTTGAGCAGTTCGCGCTCGCGGTCGTCGGCGGGGCGGCCATAGGCGGACAATTCCGAGCCCGCGAAATAGCCGCCGGCGCGCGAATAGAGTCCGAAATAGTAATTGTGGTTGATCCATTCGAAGTCGAACAGCATCAGCAGTGCCTGGCGCACTTTGACGTCGGCAAATTTCGGCCGCCTGGTGTTGAACACCAGGAATTCGGACGGTTGCGGCGTGCCGATCTTGATGGCCTCGCGGATCACCTCACCGCGTTTCGCTGCGGGGAAATCGTAGCCATCGTGCCAGCGCAGCGGTTCGGGCTCGGTCCTGAAGTCATAGAGGCCACGCTTGAATGCCTCGAACTGGCCGTTGGCGTCGCGGTAATAGTCGAGCCTGATCTCGTCGAAATTCCACAGGCCGCGGTTCACCGGCAGGTCGCGTCCCCAGTAATCGGGATTGCGGGTGAAGGTCACGCTGGTGCCGGGCTTGACCGCCGTCACGCGATACGGGCCCGAGCCGATCGGCGGCGCCAGGGTGGTCTCCTCGAACCTGGAGACGTCGGTGGCATGACGCGGCAGGATCGGCATCAGGCCCAGAATCATCGGCAATTCGCGATCCGCGACACCGCCGAAATCGAATCGCACCGTGAGCGGGTCGAGCACCTCGGTCTTTGCGACTTTCGAATAATACTGGTGATGCAGCGGACGGCCGTGATCGCGCAGCAACTCGAGCGAGAACACCACGTCGTCGGCGGTGACCTCGCGTCCGTCGGAGAAGCGTGCCCGCGGGTCGATATGGAATGTCACATAGCTTCTGGCATCGTCGGTCTCGACGCTGCGGGCAAGCAGGCCGTAGAGCGTGAACGGCTCGTCATTGTTCCGCACCAGCAGGCTTTCGTAGACATAGCCGCGCTCATAGGCGTAGCCCCTCAGCTGCTGCACGGCGAGGCCCCGGACGATCAACGGATTGAGGCTGTCGAAGGTGCCTTCTCGCGGGCTCAGGACCAGCCGACCGCCCTTCGGGGCGTCCGGATTGGCATAGGGCAAATGGGTGAAGTCGGCCGCCAGCGCGGGGGCGCCGTGCATCGCGATCGCGCGGCTCTCGGCGGCCAATGTCGGGGCAGGTGCGCCCGTCAGCAGTGCCGTGACGAATGCCAGGACGAATGCCAAGACGAGCGGGACGGCGGCCGATGCGACGCGCCCAACGTGCCCGGGAACACGTGCGTGAGGCGCCGGATTTGATTCGCGAAACGTCACGACCGAGGTTTATCACAGGCCGCTGAAACTCGTCGTCACATAGGCGCAAATGCGGTTGTCGGCATTGATCTTTCCGCGCGCCGCTGTATTGAAGGCGTGCAATTCGAAGGCGGGAACGCCTGTCACGTATCCGCCTCAATTGACTAGGAGACAGCCGCGGGAGCAGCTGTGTTTCGCGGCTATGTGTCGGCGCCTGCAGCGGTTTCGGGTGCTGCCGTTCAGAAAGGGTTTTCCGCAATGAATTTCCGTATCTTGGCCGCCCCGGTCCGGCCGCATGGGCGAGTTGTTGCCCTGATGGCGGCGACGGCATTCTCTGCAGCGCTCCTGGTTCCTGCCGCGCAGGCCCAGCAGCCGGCAGCGCCGGCGCCCGCGGCACCGAAGGCCGCGCCCAAGGCGGCACCCAAGGCAGCTCCGAAGGCGGCTCCGGCAGCCCCGGCGCCCGCAGCCCAGGCACCGGCCGCAGCAGGTGCGCCGCCCGCCGCGGCCGCCGGCCAGCAGCCCGCCCAGGATCAGCAGATCCAGCTCATCTACGCCCCCTGGACCAAGTTCTGCCTGAAGGGCCAGGAAGCCAACGCCAAGCAGGTGTGCTTCACCGGCAAGGACGGCCGCATCGAGTCCGGCCAGCCTGTGATCGCCGCCGTGATCATCGAGCCGGAAGGCGAGCCGAAGAAGATCCTGCGCGTCACGCTGCCGCTCGGCATGCAGCTCGTGCACGGCACCCGCGTCATCGTCGACGGTAACCCGCCGCAGCAGGCGCCCTACGTGATCTGCTTCCAGAACGGCTGCATGTCCGACTATGAAGCAACCCCCGAGCTGATCGCCAACATGAAGAAGGGCCAGAACCTCGTGGTCCAGGCGATCAATTCGAACGGCGCGCCGCTGACGCTGCCGCTGCCGCTCAACACCGAATTCGCCAAGGCGTTCGACGGCCCGCCGACCGATCCGAAGGTGTTCGAGGAAAACTCGAAGAAGCTGCAGGAAGAGTTGCAGAAGCGTGCCGAAGAGCAGCGCAAGAAGCTGGAAGGCGCGGGCGCTGCCGGTGCGACGCCGGCTCCAGCCAACCCGGCGGCCAAGTAAGCGTTCAAGCGCTCACGCCGTCGCGAGATCATCGCAAATCAAAAGGCGCCCGGAAGGGCGCCTTTTTTGTCATGCGATACGGACTGGCTGATGGCAGCCTGCTGCGGTGGTGATTGCGCAGGTGGTGTGCGATGGTCACTCAAGGCAAATCGATCGCGCCAAGCCGCATCGCGGTTGCCTTGTCCGGACAAATCCTCGGGCGTCGAAGCACAATCATAAATCCGTCACGGGAGGCCAGACGAACGCGCGGAATGCGCGCTTTCGATGCGCCAAAGCGCGCGTGGTTCTCCCGCGGACCCTGGCCGCCGTTCGCAGTCATGGAAGTCGCCAATGTCCCAGCAAGTCAGCAAGCAGCGGCGGGAACCGCTCTCCCGGCCGAGGAACGAGGCTTTGCAGGCGGGCAGCCGGGCTTCGGCCGATGGCCGCGTCGACCAGGACAATGTTCCCGGCGCGTTTCATCCGGGCATCGTCCACCTCGCGCTGGCGATGGGCGGCTTCGCGATCGGCATCGCCGAATTCGCGACCATGAGCCTGCTGCCGTTTTTCGCCCACGACCTGCATGTCAGCGAGCCGCAGGCGGGCCAGGCGATCAGCGCCTACGCGCTCGGCGTCGTGGTGGGCGCGCCTGTCATCGCCGTGCTGTCGGCGCGCATGACGCGGCGGACGCTGCTGATAGCGCTGATGGGCTTCTTCGCGCTGATGAACGGCCTGTCGGGGCTCGCGCCCGACTATCACACCATGCTGGTGCTGCGCTTCCTCGCCGGGCTGCCGCATGGCGCCTATTTCGGCATCGCCATGCTGGTCGCGGCCTCGCTGGTGCCGACGGACAAGCGCACGGCGGCGGTCGGCCGCGTCCTGCTCGGCCTCACCATTGCGACGACGATCGGCGTGCCGCTCGCCAACGGGGTGGGGCAGGCGATCGGCTGGCGCTGGGCGTTTGCGATCGTCGCGGGCCTCGCGCTGCTCACCGCCATCCTGGTTCTGCTGTTCGCGCCGCGCGACGTCGCCAACAGCAATGCGAGCCCGCTGCGCGAGCTGTCCGCGCTCGGGCGCAAGCATGTCTGGCTGACGCTGGCGATCGGCGCGATCGGCTTCGGCGGGCTATTCTCGGTCTACACCTATCTCGCCTCGACCATGCTGGCGGTGACGCACACCTCGCCGGCGCTGGTGCCGGTGACGCTCTGCGTGTTCGGTGCCGGCCTGACCGCCGGCAACATCATCGTGCCGCGCTTTGCCGACCGTGCGCTGATGGCGACCGCGGGCGGGCTGTTGCTGTGGTCGGCGGCCACGCTGGCGCTGTATCCGCTGGCGGCACTGAATTTCTGGACGCTGAGTGCGGACGTCTTCCTGATCGGACTCGGCGGCGCGCTCGCCACCGTGTTGCAGACCCGCCTGATGGACGTCGCGGGCGAGGCGCAGAGCCTCGCTGCATCGCTCAACCATTCCGCATTCAACACCGCAAACGCGCTGGGGCCGTGGCTCGGCGGAATGGCGGTTGCGGCCGGCTACGGCTGGACCTCGACCGGGCTGGTCGGCGCCGGATTGGCGCTGGCGGGGTTCGTGGTCTGGGCGGTCGCGGCAGCGCTGGCCAAACGTGACGGGATATGACGCGGCCGGCCGAGCCGCGGTGCGGCGGGTCAGTTCAGCGACGGATTGCGCGGGCGGTAGCCGCCCGACTTGTCCTTGATGAAGATCTCCGCGACCTGCGAGTGCCGGATCGGTTCGCCGGACTCGTCGGGCAGCAGGTTCTGCTCGGAGACATAGGCGACGTATTCGGTCTCCGAGTTCTCCGCGAGCAGATGGTAGAACGGCTGGTCCTTGTGCGGCCGCATGTCCTCGGGAATCGACAGCCACCATTCCTCGGTGTTGTTGAACTCCGGGTCGATATCAAAAATCACGCCCCGGAAGGAGAACACCCGGTGACGGACGATCTGCCCGATCTGGAATTTGGCGGTGCGCGCTTTGATCATGGTTCGTCGATAGACCAACATTGTGGCCGATGCTAGGGGCTAAGCTTCGAATTAACCCCGGGTTTACCGATTCCAGACCTGCAAAAACGGCCCGAAAACCGGCCGAGAAACTACTTTCAGAATGATCGATATCCTCAATCTGGCGCTGCCGTATTTCGGCCTGATCTTCATCGGCTATGCCTGCGGAAAAGCCAAGGGTTTGCCCGAGAGCGGGCTCGCCTGGATGAATTTCTTCCTGCTTTACGTTTCGTTGCCGGCGCTGCTGTTCGGGATCATGTCCAAGACCCCGTTTGCGGAGCTGAACAACCCGCCATTCCTGATCGCCACCACGCTCGGAACCGTGATCGCGTTCTTCCTGGCGATGCTCGCAGGCAAGCTGATCGGACGCCTGACGCTGCGCGAGGCGACGCTCGCCGGGCTGTCGGGTGCCTACGGCAATATCGGCTATATGGGCCCCGGGCTGGCACTGGCCGTGCTCGGCACCAAGGCGGCGGCGCCGACCGCGCTGATCTTCTGCTGCGACAGCATCTTCCTGTTCTCGATCGTGCCGCTGCTGATCGAGCTCACCGACCGCGACCATCCCTCGCTGCTGCACGCATTCGGCGTGGTGCTCAAGCAGATCGTGCAGAACCCGCTGATCATGTCGGCGGTGTTCGGCGCGCTGGTCGCCGCGTTTCACGTTCCGATTCCGACAGCGCTCGACCGCACCATCCAGTTCCTGCAGAACGCCGCGGCGCCCATGGCGCTGTTCGCGCTCGGCGTCACCGTGGCGCTGCGGCCGTTCGAGCGGGTGCCGTGGGAGGTGCCGGGCGTGGTTGCGATCAAGCTGCTGATCCATCCGCTGCTGGCCTTCGGACTGATGCTGCTGTTCGGCCCGTTCGCGCAGCCTTGGGCGGCGACCGCGGTGCTGATGGCCTCACTGCCGCCGGCGCTCAACGTGTTCGTGATCGCGCGGCAGAACGACACCTGGATCGAGCCGGCGTCGGTCGCGGTGCTGATCGGCACCTTCGCCTCGGTGATCACGCTGACCAGCGTGATGTGGTTCATCCAGAGCGGGCGACTGGTATTTCCCTAAGCGCGCATGATGCTCACCGCCGCCAGGACGGCGCAAGGCCCTCGCGCATCGCCAGACGCCGCAGCGGGCCGAACGCGCCGAGCACGTGCAGGCCGGCGGCACGCGCGGTCTGCACGCCGAGGAAATCGCTCAGCAGCGAGCGGTTGGCGATGTCGATCGCCCAGGTCCGGCTGGCCACGTCGGGCCGCCGCGCGGCCTGGTAGCGTGCCAGCACGTTCGGCGCGCCGGGATCCTCGCCGCGGCCGATCGCCTGGCCCGCGATCTCGGCGATATCGGCGGCATCGCGCAGCCCCATGTTGAGGCCCTGCGCGCCGATCGGCGGCAGCACATGGGCGGATTCTCCGACCAGCGCGATCCGGTTCCTGGCGAACTGCCGAGGCCGCTCGATGGCGAGCGGAAATACATGCCGTCCGGGCTGCACCTCGACGCGGCCGAGAATCGAATGCGATTGCCGCTCGGCCGCTTCGGACAATTCCTCGTCGCCGAGCGCCTTCAGCCGCTCGGCCTCCTTGGGTGTCGAAACCCAGACCACGCTGCTGCGGTCGCCGCTGAGCGGCACGAACACGCAAGGGCCGTGCTCGGTGTGAAACTCGGTCGAGATGTTCCGGTGCGGGCGGCTGTGGGTGATGTTGAAGGTGAGGGCGGACTGCCCGAGCGCGCGGCTGACAACCTCGATACCGGCGGCCTCGCGGGACAATGAATTGCGGCCATCGGCGCCGACCACGAGCCGGGCCCGCAGCGGCTGGCCCTGCCGCGTCACCACGGTGACCCCGGCATCATCCGGCTGCACCGCGGCGGCCTCGTCGTCGAACCGCGTCAGCGCTGCGATCTCGCCGGCGCGCTCCTCGAGCGCCGCGACCAGCGCGCGGTTGTCGATGTTGAAGCCGAACTGCTCGCGGCCGATCTCGTCGGAATTGAACCGCACTTCCGGTGCGCGGATCAGGCGGCCGGTGTCGTCGACCAGGCGCATGGTCTTGAGCGCGGCCGCCTTGTCGCTGCAGCGCCGCCAGACGTCGAGCCGTTCCAGGATGTCGGTCGAAGCGCCGAGCAGCGCGGTGGTGCGGTTGTCGGCATAGGGCGCGCGGCGCGCCAGCAGCGCGGTCCGCGCGCCGGCATCGGCGAGTGCGATCGCAGCCGTCAATCCGGCCGGGCCGCCGCCTATTACGATAACGTCATAATCGAGCGAGCTGTCGGTCATATCTGGACATTTGACATGCTTGGCCCGATTTTCAAGCCATCGGTAACCACCAAGAGTTTCCAACGGTTTGCGCGGCCGAACGCCGCAAGACTGCATATGCAAAGTGGGCCGATTCCTGATAGCACTCGGCCGATGGAGCACTCGAGCCAGCCGGATGCGCTGCCAGAACGGATGCGGACCGCCGCATTCTCCGTTCATATTTTCACGGCACTCGGCGCCGGGGTGGCGCTGCTGGCGATGCTGGAGGCCGTGCGCGAGCACTGGGCCAACATGTTCGCCTGGCTCGGGGTTGCGCTGATCATCGACGGGATCGACGGCCCGCTGGCGCGCCGGCTCGACGTGGTTCGGCTGCAGCCGAACTGGTCGGGCGAGGTGCTCGACCTGGTGGTCGATTTCGTCACCTATGTGTTCGTGCCGGCCTATGCGATCACCGCGAGCGGCATGCTGCTGCCGCTGGCCGCGCCGATCCTCGGCATCGGCATCGTGGTCTCCAGCGCGCTGTATTTCGCCGACCGCCGCATGAAGGCCGACGACAATCATTTCCGCGGCTTCCCGGCGCTGTGGAATGCGGCGGCGTTCTATTTGTTCCTGCTGCATCTGCCGCCGGTGCTGTCGACCATCGTGGTCGCGCTGCTGATCGTGCTGACCTTCGCGCCGTTTCACGTGCTGCACCCGTTCCGCGTGGTGCGGCTGCGCTGGCTGACGCTGTGGCTGCTCGGCGCCTGGGCGGTGCTCGGCGCGTATACGCTCGCCAACGATTTCGTGGTTGGCGCGCCCATCACCTTCGGTCTCTGCGCCATTGCCGTCTACATTGTCGGCAGCGATACCGTGATCCGCCGGATGAAAGCCTTCAGAGCATGATGCAATTGATCAGCAGCCCGGAAGCCTGGGCAGCGCTGTTGACCCTGACTGCGCTTGAGATCGTGCTCGGCATCGACAACGTCATCTTCCTGTCGGTGCTCGTCTCGCGGATTCCGCAACCGCAGGCCAACCGCGCGCGGCAGATCGGTTTGCTGCTGGCGCTGGTGTTCCGCATTCTGCTGCTGTCGATCCTGGTCTGGCTGATCGGGCTGACCCAACCGGTGATATCAGTGCAGGACATCTCACTGTCGTGGCGCGACATCATCCTGATCGGCGGCGGCCTGTTCCTGATCGCCAAGGCGACCCACGAAATCCACGGCGAGGTCGAGGCGCGTGACGTCGAGGAGAGGGAGAAGCCGAGCCCCAACGCATTCTTCTGGGTGATCGTGCAGATCATCATCATCGACCTCGTGTTCTCGCTGGACTCGATCATCACCGCGATCGGTATGGCGCAGGACATCGAGATCATGGTCGCGGCGGTCGTGATCGCCTGCGCCATCATGTACATCTCGTCCGGACCGGTGGCGCGGTTTGTCGCGGAGCATCCGACCACCAAGATGCTGGCGCTGGCGTTCCTGGTGCTGATCGGCGTGGCACTGGTAGCCGACGGCTTCAAATTCCACATTCCGCGCGGCTACATCTATTTCGCGATCGTCTTCGCGGTCGCGGTCGAGATGTTCAACGTGCTGGCCAAACGCAACCGCAAGAAGGCCGCGCGCTAAGACATGATGAGATTGGGTTGAAGTGGATCGGCAGTGGAGGTTCACCTCTCCCTTGGGAGAGGTCGGCGCGTAGCGCCGGGTGAGGGGTTATAGTCCCTCGTTAGCGCTGCGGCCCCTCACCCGATTTGCTTCGCAAATCGACCTCTCCCCGATGGGGAGAGGTGAAGTCGCGCGTGGCCGAACCGATTCGATCCCAACACATCTTGCTCTGGGCCGGCTCCAGGCCGCTTGGTTGACAAGAAGGTGCCGATGGCATTCGCTCGGCAGGTCAGAATTTGAGGGGAGCGACGACATGACCAAGGCTGTGCGCGTGCACAAGGTGGGGGGACCGGAAGTCCTGACCTATGAGGACGTCGAGGTGGGCGCACCCGGGACCGGCGAGGTCAGGATCCGCCAGCATGCGGTCGGGCTCAACTTCATCGACGTCTATTTCCGCACCGGCCTCTACAAGGCGCCCGGCCTGCCGTTCATTGCCGGCAACGAGGCCGCGGGCGAGGTTTTGGCGGTCGGTCCGGGAGTGACCAATTTCCACCCCGGCGATCGTGTCGCCTACTACTACAACCTCGGCGGTTACGCCTCCGAGCGCGTCATCCCGGCCGACAAACTCGTCAAACTGCCCGACCACATCACCTATGAGCAGGGCGCCGTGCTGATGCTCAAGGGGCTCACGGTCTGGTACCTGCTGCACAAGACCTTCAAGGTCGAGCAGGGCCATCGGGTACTGATCCACGCCGCGGCCGGCGGCATCGGGCTGCTCGCCTGCCAGTGGGCGCGGGCGCTCGGCGCACATGTCATCGGCACTGTCGGCTCGAAGGCGAAGGCCGATCTCGCGCTCGCCAATGGCTGCGACCATGTCATCCTCTACAACGAGGAGAACTTCGTCGAACGCGTCAAGCAGATCAGCCGCGGTGAGCTCTGCGACGTGGTCTATGACGGCGTCGGCAAGACCACGTTCCCGGGATCGCTATCGTGCCTCAGGCCGCGCGGCCTGTTCGTCTCGTTCGGCAACGCCTCGGGCCCGGTGCCGCCGTTCCCGCTCGCCGAGCTCAACAACCACGGCTCGCTGTTCGCGACGCGGCCGAAGCTCAACGATTATGTCGGCACCCGCAAGGAACTGCTCGAAGGCGCCGACACGCTGTTCGCCGCCGTGATCAACGGCAAGCTGCACGTGCCGATCAACCACGCCTACGCGCTGAAGGATGCGGCGAAGGCGCATATCGACCTGGAAAGCCGGGCCACCACCGGCGCGGCAATTCTCAGGCCGTAGTTCTCGCCGTCATTGCGAGCGAAGCAATCCATTATCTCCGCACATGCGGATCGATGGATTGCTTCGCCGCTGCGCTCCTCGCGATGACGAGCGGGTTGGTTCTTACGCCACCCGCCTTGCTGCTCCGACCTTGGTCAGCACCGTATCCAGGCAGTCGATCATCAAGGCGATCTCCTCCCGTGTGACGTTGAGCGCCGGCATGAAGCGCAGCGTGTCGGGCTGCGGCGAGTTGACCAGCACGCCGGCCGCTAACGCCTCGGCCATCACAGCTGCGCCGATCGGCATCTTGAGGTCGAGCGCGAGCAGCAGGCCGCGGCCCCTGATCTCGCCGAGCCCGTGCCGCGCCGATAGCCGCTGCAATTCACGCTCGAGCAGCAGCCCGGTGTCGGTGACCGATTTCAGGAAATCGGGCTTGCCGATCTGATCGAGCACGACGAGACCCGCGGCACACATCAGCGGATTGCCGTTGAAGGTGCCGCCCTGATCGCCGTGATCGAAGCAGGAGGCATGTTCGGTTGCGAGCAGCGCCGCCAGCGGCACGCCGCCGCCGATGCCCTTGCCGAGCGTCATGATGTCGGGCGCGATCCCGGCATGCTCATGGCCGAACAGCTTTCCGGTCCGGCCGATGCCGGTCTGGATCTCGTCGACGATGAGCAGCAGGCCGCGCTGCTGGGTCAGCGCGCGCAACTCCTGCAGGAATGCGTCGCTCGCAGGCCAGACGCCGGCTTCGCCCTGGATCGGCTCGAGCATGACCGCGACCGTCGACGGGGAGATCAACTTCCGCACCGACTCGATATCGTTCAGCCGCGCTTTCCGGAAGCCCGAGACCTTCGGCTCGAACAGCGGCTCGAACGCCTTCTTGCCCGAGGCCGACATGGTCGCGAGCGTCCGGCCGTGGAAGCCGCCTTCGAAGGTGATGATCTCGTGCGCTCCGCCCTTGTACTTGGCGCCGAATTTCCGCGCGAGCTTGATCGCGCCTTCGTTGGCCTCCGCGCCGGAATTGGCGAAGAACACCTGGTCGAAGCAGCTGCTGTCGACCAGCGCCTTGGCCAGTTTCAGGCTCTGCTCGTTGTAGAACGCCGGGCTCGGCGTCAGCAGCCGCCGGGCCTGCGCCGCCAGCGCGTCGGCGACGATGACCGGCGAATGGCCGAGCGGATTGACGGCCCAGCCCTGCACGAAATCGAGATAGCGGTTGCGGTTGGCGTCCCAGAGATAGGAGCCGGCGCCGCGCACGAACACGACCTCCGGGCGGGCGGTGATGTCCATCAGCGCGTCGAACGGATGGGTGGCGTTGGTCATGTCGATCTCCTCTGGGGACAGTGTTGGGAAAAAGGGCAGGCCGAAAAGCGAGAAGGCCGCGCTTTGGGGGCGCGGCCTTCTCGAAAACCTCAGCTGATGCTTTTAGCTAATCAGCGCTGGCGTCGGACATGGCGCGACCCTTCATCGTCGTTGCGACGACGCTGGCAGGTGGCGCGGCGGTTGGTCCGGTTCAGCTTCATGGCGCGGGCTCATACAGCCGAACCGGCGGCGGTGTCAAGCGGGAGGTGATCTCGCACGCAAGCGGCTCGTGGAGCGTGTTAGGCTGCCGCCAGGCAATCCTGGAGGTGGCGCCGTGATCAAGCTGCTGATCGAACGAGATCTTCCTGCCAATTTCGATGTCACCGATGACGCGCAGGCGGCGCGGCATGCGCGCATTGCGCTGGACGCAATCATCGCAACGCAGGGCAAGATGCACTGGCTGTGCACCTACGCCACCGATGACCGCAAGCTGTTCGGCCTCGTCGTGGTCGAGAGCGAGGAGGTCATCGATGCCTATGTGCGCAACGCAGGCATCGGCAGCTCGGTCCGCATCCGTCGGGTACTGCGCACGCTGGATCCGGCGCTCGCGGCTCCGCCGGCCGCCAATTAGCCGAGGTCAGAATCCGGCGACGGTGCCGTGGAGATCGTATTCGTCGGAACGCTCGATCTTGGCGGTGACGATTTCGCCGACCTTCAGCGGGCGGCGGCTGCTGAGGTACACCGCGCCGTCGATCTCCGGCGCGTCGGCCTTTGAACGGCCTTTTGCCACTGTCGGACCGACCTCGTCGATGATCACCTGCTGGCGGGTGCCGACCTTGCGCTTGAGGCGGCGCGCGGAAATCTTCTGCTGCCGGGCCATCAGCGCGTTCCAGCGCTCCTGCTTGACCTCGTCGGGCACCGGGTTGCCGATCGCATTCGACGTGGCGCCGGCCACCGGCTCGTATTTGAAGCAGCCGAGGCGATCGATCCCGGCTTCATCGAGCCAGTCGAGCAGATAGGCGAAATCGGCATCGGTCTCGCCGGGGAAGCCGACGATGAAGGTCGAGCGCAGCGTCAGCTCCGGGCATTGCTCGCGCCACTTCTGGATCCGTGCCAGCGTCTTCTCCTGCGCGGCCGGACGCTTCATCGCGCGCAGCACGTCGGGGCTCGCATGCTGGAACGGGATGTCGAGATAGGGCAGCACCTTGCCATCGGTCATCAGGCCGATGACCTCGTCGACATGCGGGTAGGGGTAGACATATTGCAGCCGCACCCAGGCGCCGAGCTCGCCGAGCTCCTTTGCCAGATCGTAGAACTTCGCGCGCACCGAGCGATCCTGCCACGGGCTCTCGGCATATTTCAGGTCGACGCCATAGGCCGAAGTGTCCTGCGAGATGACCAGCAATTCCTTCACGCCGGCCTTCACCAGCTTCTCGGCCTCGCGCAGCACGTCATTGGCCGGCCGCGACACCAGGTCGCCGCGCAGCTTCGGAATGATGCAGAAGCTGCAACGGTTGTTGCAGCCTTCGGAGATCTTCAAATAGGCGTAGTGGCGCGGCGTCAGCTTGACGCCCTGCGGCGGCACCAGGTCGAGATGCGGATTGTGCGCCGGCGGCAGCGCCCGATGCACGGCGTCCAGCACGCTCTCATATTGCTGCGGTCCGGTGATCGAGAGCACGCCGGGATAGGCGCTCTCGATCTGCTCGGGTTCGGCGCCCATGCAGCCGGTGACGATGACCTTGCCGTTCTCCGCCATGGCTTCGCCGATCGCGGCGAGCGATTCCTGCTTGGCGCTATCTAGGAAGCCGCAGGTGTTGACGATGACGATGTCGGCCCCGTCATGCTTGCGCGCCAGCTCATAGCCCTCCGCGCGCAGCCGGGTGATGATGCGTTCGGAATCGACCAGCGCCTTGGGGCAACCCAAGGACACAAAGCTCACTTTCGGCGCGGCGGCCTCTTGCATATCGTCCCAAATCTGCCTGATTGATGGGCAGGAGCTAGTCCCAATTGCCGAGAATTACAACCCTTTCCCGGACCTTCTGGCGTGATATGGATGCAGTCGCCGGGGCTTAAGAGTTGTCGATGAGCGCAGAATCGTCTCCCAGGATCGTCATCGTCGACGAGAGCCCGATCCGCGCGGCCATCCTGGAGGAGGGGCTGCGGGAGGCCGGCTACACCGACGTGGTCCATATCAGCGAGATGCAGAGCCTGCTGTCGCGGATCTACGCGCTCGATCCCGAAATCATCGTCATCGACCTTGAGAACCCCAGCCGCGACGTGCTGGAACAGATGTTCCAGGTCAGCCGTGCGGTGCGCCGGCCGATCGCGATGTTCGTCGACCAGAGCGACGCTGCCTCGATCCAGGCCTCGGTGGAGGCGGGCGTCTCCGCCTATATCGTCGACGGCCTCAAGAAGGAGCGGATGAAGCCGATCCTCGATCTCTGCGTGTCGCGCTTCAATGCCTTCGCCAAGCTGCAGGATGAGCTCGACCGCACCAAGCACGCGCTGGAGGAGCGCAAGGTGATCGACCGCGCCAAGGGCATCCTGATGAAGGTGAAGGGGCTGACCGAGGAGGAGGCCTATGTGCTGATGCGCTCGACCGCGATGCGCGAGAAAAAGAAAATCGGGGAGATCGCGCAATCGATCCTGACGGCGTCGGAGCTCTTGAAATGACCACACCCTTGCGCATCGGGTTCATTCCTCTGGTCGACGCCGCCGCATTGATCGTCGCCGTCGACAAGGGTTATGCCGCGACTGAGGGCCTCGACATCACGCTGGTCCGCGAAGTGTCGTGGTCGAACGTCCGCGACAAACTGAATATCGGCCTGTTCGATGCCGCCCATCTGCTGGCGCCGGTCGCGATCGCCTCGAGCCTCGGGCTTGGCCACGTCAAGGTGCCGATTACAGCGCCGTTCAATCTCGGGCTTAACGGCAACGCCATCACGGTCTCGCCGGCGCTGCATGCCGCGCTGATGGAGGAGATCGACGGTGACCGCTTCGATCCGATGGCGACCGCGCAGGCGCTGGCCCGCGTGGTTGCGAAGCGGCGCAAGAGCGGGGCCGAGCCGCTGACCTTCGGCATGACCTTCCCGTTCTCGACCCACAATTATCAATTGCGATTCTGGATGGCTGCCGGCGGCGTCGATCCCGATGAGGACGTCCAGCTCGTGGTGCTGCCGCCGCCCTACATGGTCGACAGTCTCGCCAACGGGCACGTCGATGCGTTCTGCGTCGGCGCGCCTTGGAATTCGATCGCGGTTGATCTCGGCGTCGGCCACATCCTGCACTTCGTCTCCGACATCCTGCTCAGCGCGGTGGAGAAGGTGCTCGCGGTGCGCCAGAGCTGGTCGGAGAAGCATCCAGACGTCGTGGCGTCACTGGTGCGCGCGCATCTGCGCGCCGCCGAGTTCATCGAGCAACCGGAGAACCGGCCCGAGGTCGCGCGCATTCTTAGCTCACCCGAGCGGCTCGGCGTCGACGCCAGCGTCATCCAGCGCACGCTCGATGGTCGTTTGAAGATCTCGCCGGACGGCACCATGCGCGAGAGCAATCGCTATTTGCTGGTGGGGCGCGAGGCGGCGGCGCGGCCGGATCCCGCGCAGGCGGCCTGGCTCTACGCCCAGATGGTGCGATGGGGCCAGACACCGTACCGGCCGGAGGCGCTGAAGGCCGCCATGGCGGTGTTCAGGCCCGACCTCTACGACGCCGCGTCCGGTCGCCCGGCAGGCGCCTCCCACGCCATCGGCGCGTTCGCCGGTCCACCGTTCGATCCGGCCGACATCCCCGGCCATCTGGCTGCATTCAGGATCGGGCGCTGGAAGCCCTGAGTGCGGGTAGTGGCCGACGCCAGCGGGGGGCCTCCGACTCCTTTGCATGGGGTTGTTTTCGAGATTTTCGGTCACGCGGGACTGGCGCGGGTTCCCGACGCCTCGAATTGCGACGAATAACATTCTCGGGCGAGCCCGAGAGGAAGAAGATTCCTCCGGGAACCGGGTTCCTCGCGGGTGTGGCGTCGCTATTTTTGCCACCCGCTTGAATTGCGCCACGAACGATATTCCATATGCCCGAGAATGGGGCGTTGGAGATCGACCATGCGCGAACTATCGGCGGAAGCCCGCCTGCACTTTCACGCGCGGCAAGTTTCAAGAAAGTCCGGGGCCGGAATTCACACCGCGGCGCTGTACAGCGCCTTTGCTGTGATCGCGGCGATCGTGTTCGGCACGCTGTCCGTCCACCCGTTCTGAGACCTTCTGAACAGTCAAAAGCCGCCGTCTGATGTGATCAGGCGGCGGCTTTGTATTGGCTGGGTGTGGATCGCTCAGTAGCGGCCGTAGCCGTAGCCGTAGCCGCCGCAGGTGTTGCAGGTCTGCTGAACCGGGGCGTAGTAGGAATAGCCCGGCGAGACCATCTCGGTGCGTTCCTGGGTGGCGTATTGCGGCGCGATCCGCTCATAGGCGACGCCTTCGGGCGCGACCATCACGGTCTTCGGCACCATCACGGTGCGATACTGCGCAGGGGTGCGATGCGCGACGACGCGGCCCGGCGCCACCATCACGGTTTCCTGCACGGTGCGATACTGCGGCGGCACCGTCTGCACCTGATAGCAGGTCGTGCAGGGCTGGGGCGGCGGCGTATAGCAGCTGTAGCAGCCGGCGGATGCAGCGCTGGTGAAGGCGGCGGTGGCAACCGCCGCAATGGCGAGGGAGAGGCTGGTGCGGAACATGCTTTCGTACCCAATTTCCTGAGAGGACAATCAAAGGCTCGGAATCTGCACCTAGCAATCAAACGGCAAGTTTGGGTTTAAGAAGACTCTTAACGGAATCTAAAAGGGCCGGCGCGGTGGCCGGCCCTCGGTCATTGCGTGGGCTGTTCAGTGCGCGGTCTTGAACGGCGCAACCGTGATGCCGGCCTGCTTCAGCGCTTCGCGCAGGCCCTGCGCGATCTCGACGGCGCCGCGCGTATCGCCGTGAATGCATACGGTATCGGTCTGCATCTTGATCACCTTGCCGGTGACCGAGACGACCGCACCATCCTGCACCATCCGCACCACGCGCTCGGCGATCGCCTTGGGATCATGCAGCACCGCACCGGGCTTCTTGCGCGACACCAGATTGCCGTCGTCCTCATAGGCGCGATCGGCAAACACCTCATGCGCCATCCGTAAGTTGGCGGCTTCGCCGGCGCGCACCAGCTTCGAGTTTGCCAGCACCACGAACACGAGGCTCGGATCGACGGCCTTGATCGCATTGGCGATCGCCCGCGCGGTCATGTCGTCCTCGCAGGCGACGTTGGAAATCGCGCCATGCGCCTTCACGTGGGTGACCTTGTGGCCGGCCGCAGTCGCGATCGCCTGCAAGGCGCCGATCTGGTAGGCGATCAGGTTCTCGATCTCCGAGGACGTCAGCCCCGGCATCGGACGGCGACCGAAACCATGCAGGTCGCGATAGCCGGGATGGGCGCCGACGCTGACGCCGCGCGCCTTCGCGAGCTCGACCGTCTTGCGCATGATGTCGGCATCGCCGGCATGGAAGCCGCAGGCGACGTTGACCGAGGTCGCTAGCTCGATCATCGCCGCATCATTGCCCATTTCCCAGGGGCCGAAGCTTTCGCCGAGATCGCAATTGAGGTCGACGGTTTTGGTCATGACGATCGATCCGTTTGTTGTGTTGATTCAGGGTAACGCGACTTGCCAGGTCGATACATCCACAGCGCTGACCGCCTGGCCCGCGACATTCGCATCCCGCAGCGCTTCGATGTTGAGACCAAAATCCTCGATGCCGCGGAGGCGGTCGGGCAGTGAACGCAGCAGCGCGTGGAGCTTGATCGCTTCGGCCTGCGCTTCCGCCATCGTCACCGCTTTGAAGCGGAACGGCCGGCCGGCCGAGAGCTGCGCGAAGCGACCGAAATCCGCCGTGATCACGGTCGCTATCTTCGGATAGCCACCGCTGGTGCCGCGGTCGGGCATCAGCACGATCGGCTGGCCGTTGCCGGGCACCTGGATGCTGCCGTTCACGGTGCCGTCGGAGACGATGTTGTGGCCGTCGAGGTGCCTGATGACGGGACCCTCGAGACGGTAGCCCATGCGGTCGCTGGTGGCCGAGATCTTCCACTCGCTGTCGATGAACAGCTTCTTGTTGTCCTCGGCGAACTCGTCGTCCTGCGGGCCGAACACGACGCGGATCGGCGCATCGGTCTCCGCCGGCAACTCGATGCGGCGCTCGGCGGCGGCGCTGGCGGCTTTTGTCGTCAGCTCGTCGCCGCTCTGCAGCGGGCGCGGGTAGGGGCTGCCGAGCCCGGCGCGGGCATTGACCGCGAGGCTGCCGAACATCGGCTCGCCTTCGATGCCGTGCTCGATCGCGAGATAGCTGAACGAACCACCGCGCGCGAAGCCGAGATTGAGCGTCTCGCCCTCGGCGAGCGTCGCCGAACTGTCGAACGCGACCGGCCGGCCGCCGATGTCAGCGTTGCGCGATGCCCCGGCGAGCCCGACGCGCACCGCGCCGCCGCGTGCGGTGAAGGCGGCGCCGAACGGGCCGATTTCGACCGCGGCGGCGAACGGGTCGTTGCCGACCAGCGTGTTGGCGGCCGCCAGTGAAAGCCGGTCCATCGCGCCGCTCGGCACCAGGCCGTAACGCTGCGAGCCCGGGCGCCCGCCGTCCTGCACCGAGCTTGCCGGGCCGATCGAGGTGACGACGAGCTTGCTCATGGCGTCACCAGTTCCGCGACGACCTCGCCGGCCTCGGCGGCGCGGTCCTGTTCTGCAAAGGTCTTGGCGTCGATCGCCGTAAAGGTGATGGCATCGCCTGGCTCCAGCAGGAACGTCGGGTCGCGATGCAATTGGTAGGTTCGCACCGGGGTGCGGCCGAGCAGGTGCCAGCCGCTCGGGCCGGCCAGGCACTGCACGCCGGTCTGGATGCCGCCGATCGAGATGGTACCGGCCGGGGTCAGCAGCCGCGGATCCTTGCGCCGGGGCATGTGCAGGAATGTCTCCAGCCCGCTGAGATAGGACCAGCCGGGCGTAAAGCCGATCATGGCGACGCGATAGTCGCCGGCGACATGGCGGGCGACGATCTGGTCGGGCGTGGTCTTGAGGCTCTTGGCGACATCCTCGAGATCGATGCCGTGCTCGCCGCCATAGGTGACGGGAATCCGCCAGCGCCGCGTGCCGGTCTCGGTCGGCGGTGCCTTGGCGGCGCGCGCGAGCAGCTGCTCGCCGAGCGCGTCGAAGCTGATCTGCACGGGATCGTAATGCACCAGCAGCGAACGGTAGGTCGGCACGGTCTCGGTGATGCCGGCGATCGGCTCGGCTGCGATCACCCGGTCGAGCGCGAGCACCCGCCGGTTGGCGGCATCATCGATGGTGCGGCTGAATTCCACCGTGATGGCGGCATCGCCACTCGGCAAAAGGCGGGGAGGACTTAAGGGTTCGGCCATTTGGATCAAGCGGACTTCGTCGGCCATCAAGCTAGCGTGTTTCGTGACAAAACGGAATTCGCTTCGTGCAAAATGACGCAGCAACTTCAATAAATTAATCGGCATGCCGGCGATAAATTTGGCTGATCGCAGCATTTTCGCGCAGCCCTTGACGCACGCCCTTTGCCCGGCAACATGCGCCGGTCTTTCCCTCCCATCGGAGCAAGCTCTCGAGATGTCACTGTCCACTGAGGCGATCGCGACGCTGTCGCACGTGTCCACCGCCACCATCACCACGGTCCTGCTCAAGAAGGGCCTGCGCAATATTTGGATGCGCGGCACCAAGCCGTTGAAGCCCGGGCTGAAGCGGCTGGTCGGACCGGCCTTCACGCTGCGCTTCGTTCCGGCCCGCGAGGACCTGGCGACGCCGGAATCGTGGTCGTCGCCGATCTCGACCCGCACCGCAATCGAGGCGATGCCGGCGGGCTGCATCGCGGTGGTCGATGCCATGGGCATCACCGACGCCGGCATCTTCGGCGACATCCTTTGCGCGCGGATGGTCAAGCGCGGGGTGACGGCGCTGATCACCGACGGCGTGGTGCGCGATGTCGAGGGCGTGCTCGGCACCGGCCTGCCGGTGTGGTGCGACGGCTACGCCGCGCCGCCGTCGGTCGCAGGGCTGACCTTCGTCGGCTGGGGCGAACCGATCGGCTGCGGCGGCGTTGCCGTGTTTCCGAACGACGTGGTGGTGGCGGACCAGGACGGCGCGGTGCTGATCCCGCAGGCATTCCTCGATCACGTGCTGGCCGAAGGGCCGGAGCAGGAACGGATGGAAGCCTGGATCGTCAACGAGGTGAACAACGGCGCCCAGCTGCCCGGCCTGTATCCGATGAATGCCGATACCAAGGCGCGTTACGCCGCATCCAAGAAATAACGTCAAGAAAGGGAGGTAACCCGATGGATATCCACGTTTCCGGCTCGCGGCCGACCCGCCGCGCGCCGAAGGAGCATTTCACCGGCAGCGTGCTGCAGGATCCGATCAACATGGCCCCGGCGCCGGCCCGGCTGAACGCCTCGCGGGTGTCGTTCGAGCCCGGAGCGCGCACCGCCTGGCACACCCATCCGCTCGGGCAGACGCTCTACGTGATCTCGGGCATCGGCCGCGTGCAGGCCAAGGACGGGCCGATCCGGGAAATCCGCCCCGGCGACGTGGTCTGGATTCCGCCGAACGAGAAGCACTGGCACGGCGCTTCGCCCGACAACAGCATGACCCACATCGCCATGCAGGAAGCGCTCGACGGGGTGTTCTCGACCTGGATGGAGCACGTCACCGACGAGGAATACAACGGCAAGCTCGGCTGACCGGTCGTTGCCGGCCAAAGGCAGAAGCCCCGCTTGTGAGCGGGGCTTCTACTTTTTCGGGACAGGCAATCAATTCACCCGCGTCCAGGTCTGGCCGCCGCAGAACATGCCGCCGAACGCGCAGCCCTGTACGCGCAGCGTGTCGGGGCTCTTCAGCGCGATGGTGGAATCGTAGGTGCTGCCGCTGTTCGGATCGAAGATGCGGCCGCTCCACTTGTCCTTGCCCGGCTTCATGTTGATCAGAACCTGTTCGCCGTTGGCGTTCGACTTCTTGTCGACCGAGTAGCCGCAGAGATTGGCGCCGCATTGCTCGATGCGGACCTTGCCTTCCTTCTCTTCAGTCAACCAGACGCCCAGCGGCGAGTTGGCTGCCTGCACCGGGTTCGCTGCAGGCGATGCGACACCGACCGTTGGCACTGGGACCGGACTCGCCGCCGGCGCCGCGCTTTGCTGCACGACCGGTGGCGGCTGTGGTGGTGGCGGTGCGGTCGCTGCCGTAGCCGGAGGTGGTGCGACGCTCGTGTTCGCGGGCTCGGTCATTGCGGCTGACGGCGCCGCCGGGGCGGCAGCCTGATCAATCGTAGCCGGAGCGGGTGATGCAGTGGCAGCGGGTGGCGTGACGGGCGGAGAGGGAGAATCCGTCCTGGCGTCTTTCGGTGTCGTCTCGCGCTTCTGCTCGGCGTCCCTGTGCTTGGTGCGTTTGGAACTGCGGCTGGTGTTGTCATAGACGCCGGGGATCGAAACCGTTCCACGATCCGGATCGATGCGGATGGTGCGGCCGCCGTAATCGAATGTGTATTGTGCCTGCGCTGTCACGGTGCTCGCCAGCACGAGCGCGGCGATCGCCAGAAGCTTCTTCATCTCGATCTCCAGTGCAGGGAATCCCGTTCGCAAGGCTATCTGGTGGCTGCCTCGTTGAACGTGTCCCAGATCACGGTCAGAACATGAGTCGTGTCCTCGCGGCTTAGGTTCAAAGCATTGGATCGCGGTTCGGTTTCAGGCCGTGCGCATCAATTTTTCGGAGCCGGGGTCTGACGCTGCAGGTTATTCGAACCACGCAGCGTAGATCTTCGCGTAGCTGCCGTCTTCGCGCGTGATGTGAAGCCACTGGTCGACGAACGCCTTCAAGGCGACGTCGCGCTGCATCCAGTAGGCTTTCTCGGCGAAGTCGAACGGCTTGTCGGGATGCACGGCGCAGAGCACACCGAGGTGCAGCTTCTGCTGATAGCGCGTCTCGGAGGCGTCGGTCATCATCAGATCGGCGTCGCCCTTGGCGATCTCGTCGAAGATTTTGGTGTTGTCGCTGAAGACGCGGATGTCGGCGGCCGTCACATTGGCGCGCGCAAAGCGCTCGTTGGTACCGCCGGGATTGACGATGACGCGGGTGCCGGGCTTGTCGATCTCGGCGAGCGTCTCGAACTTGCCCTTGTCGGCGCAGCGCGCGATCGGCGTCTTGCCCTCGCGCATGATCGGCGTCGAGAACAGGCCCTTCTTCTGCCGGTCGTAAGTGATGGAGATGCCGCCCATCGCGATGTCGAAACTGTCGGCCTCGAAATCCTTCATCATTTGCGGCCATGATGTCGGCACGAACTCAACCTTGACGCCGAGCGCCTTGCCGAGCGATTGCGCCATGTCGACGTCGAAGCCGCGAAATATCTTGGTCTCCTTGTCGAGCGCCGTGAAGGGCAGATAGTCGCCGGTCATGCCGACCCGCAGCGTGCCGCGCGCGACGATCTCATCGAGCCGAGATGGCGCCGGCTGTGCATGCGCAGCCGACAGGAGCAGAACGAGAGCGAGACCGGCCAGCGCGCGAAACATCTGATTTCTCCGTCAATTCCGATGACATGTCGTTGCGGAGCATTTAGACCAGATGGGACGATCGAGCCAGTATTGCGGGGCAAAAGTGACCATCTCGCTCCATGACGCATCCGTCGGTGTTTATGTGCCGTATCTGCGCAATCTTTCCGCGCTGCTCGATCATGCCGAGGCGCACGCCAGGGCGCGCAAGCTCGATCCAGACGTGTTGCTCGGAATGCGGCTCGCGCCGAACATGTACAGCCTTCGCCAGCAGGTCGGGGAGGCGAACCGGCACGTCGTCCTGAGCTGCGCCTTGCTGGCGGGGTGTGCGCCGCCGGTCTTCCCTGACGCGTCAATCGACATCGCCGGGCTGAAAGCGCGGATTGCCGCTACGATCGATTTTGTGCAGGGCCTGCCGCGGGAGGTGATCGACGCCGCGACCGACATGAACGTCGTATTCACGTTCAGGAGCGGCGCAACCAGGCCATTCACCGGCAAGTCCCTGATCCTGACCTTCAGCGTTCCGCAGTTCTTCTTCCATGTCGCAACCGCCTACGACATCCTGCGTCACGCCGGCGTCGATCTCGCGAAGAAGGACTTTCTGGGACCGCCGCGGCCGCCGCAGGGCTAGGCCTCGTTGCTGTCCCGGCTCATCCGCAGGGCGGCCGCAGTGCGGCTGGCGATCTCGTGCTTGAAATGCTCGAAGCGCCGCCGCGCTTCGGCTTCGCGATCATCGACGAATTTGATCGCGGCATCCCGGCCCATCGGGCCATTGACCAGTGGGGCCGTTCCTTCGCCGACGGTCTCGTCGACATAGTACTGGGCGCCGTCCTGGCGCACCGTCCAGCGGAAGCGCAGCGCAGCCATCGGGCCTGGGCCGGACTTGGAATAGCCGTCGGCCTCGATCGGTTGGGGCGGCTGGATCGGCTCCGGCTCCGGCGCGCTCGGCTCGGGCTCACTCGTCGGCGGCTCACTGGGCTCAGCCTGTGCGACCGGCTGTGACGGTTCGGTCGGCGCCGGCTCCTCGATCGGCTCCGGCTCGACAGCCGCCGGTTCGGCGGGCGCGGCCTCGATGGTCACGGTCTTGATGGATACGGTCTCGACGGTAACGACTTCGATCGACGTCGGCAGGGGCGGTGGCATTGCGATCGAGACTGGCGGCGTCGGCTCAGCCGCCCCGTCGGTCGTGTCGTCCGGCGACTTGGCCTTCTCGTGAGGTGTCTTGGTCTGATCGAGAATGCTCGCGATCGCGGCAAGCGCATTGTCGGTCGGGTCGCTCACGGTTCGGTCTCCCAGGCACAACGCCGGCGGAATCGCGCCGACGCCCTTTCTATCTACCTGATCTGACTATCCTTTGTCAGCTAGGCGCTTCGCTTGATGGAGCTAGGCGCAGACCGGCGGTCGCTTGTCCTTCCAGGGACGAACCTGTTCAAGCTGGGCGGCCAGGCGGAACAGCAGTCCTTCCTCGCCGAGCTTGGCCGCAAACATCATGCCGAGCGGCAGGCCGGCCTTGTTCCAGGCCAGCGGCACCGACATCGCCGGCTGCCCGGACATGTTGAACATCGAGGTGCCCGGCATGTAGCGGCGCAGCACCGGCGCGATGTGGCTCAGATCCTCGGACATCGTGTTCAACTCGCCGAGACGAAGCGGCGGCGCGCACAGGGTCGGGCTCAGGAAGACGTCGCAGCCCTCGAAGAAGGTCGCGAGCCCGCGCGAGACCTGGAACGCCGCAAGCTGCGCCGCGACATAGTCGGCCGGCGTCATCTTCACCGAGTTCTGGCCGCTGGCGAGCGTCAGCCGCTCGACGTCGTCAGATGTCAGCGTGCGCCCGACCCGCTGCTCGAGCAGGCGAATGGTCAGGGCCGTGTTGCCGCCGACGATCGTGGTCATGAGCGCGGCGGGATCGGCTGCAAGCGGCGGCGCGCGCTCCTCGACATGATGGCCAAGGCCGGCCAGCAGCTTGGCGGTGTCGCGCACCGCCGCTGATATCTCCGGGTCGATGGCATCGCCATAGGGCGACTTGTCGGTGAAGCTGATGCGCAGCTGGCCGGGGTCGCGGCCGACTTCCTGCGAGAACGGCCGCTCCGGCGGCGGCGCGACGTAGAGGCTCGACGGCTCCGGGCCATGGATCGCATCCATCATCACGGCGCTGTCGCGGACGCTGATGCTGAGCACATGGCCGACCGAGAAACCGCCCCAGCCTTCGCCGCGATCGGGACCGCAGGGGTTGCGGGCGCGCGTCGGCTTCATGCCGAACACGCCGCAGGCGGAGGCGGGAATCCGGATCGAGCCGCCGCCGTCGCTGGCATGCGCGACGGGCAGGATGCGCGCGGCGACCGCAGCGCCGGCGCCGCCGGACGAGCCGCCGGAGGAATGCTGGAGATTCCAGGGATTGCGGGTCGGGCCGAACAGACGCGATTCCGTCGTCGGCATCAGGCCGAATTCCGGGCTCGCGCTCTTGCCGAAGATCGCAAGTCCCGCATTGAGGAAGCGCTGGGTCAGCGTCCCGTTGTGGTCTGCGACGAAGTCCTTCAGCAGGCTGGCGCCCGACGTGGTGCGGGTGCCCTCGAGCAGATCGAGGTCTTTCAGCAGGAACGGAACGCCGGTGAACGGGCCGTCGGGCAAGCCCTTGGCGATCTGGCGCTCGGCGTAGTCGTAATGCTTGACGACGACCGCGTTGATCTTTGGGTCGACGGCGGTGGTGCGCGCGACCGCCTCGTCGAGCAGCTCCTTCGCCGTCACCTCTTTCTTGCGGACCAGCTCGGCGAGACCGACCGCATCGTAGTTGCCGAATTCCTTGAAGGCCATTTGGGTACTCCGCATCGCCGGGCCGATCCTGCCGATCGGCCGCGGCGCCAACGAGAAAGCTGAAAGGTCAGCCGAGGACGTCCTGGTTGATTACATTCTGGCGCAGCGGATTGCCGTCCAGCACGCTCAGGATATTGCGCGCGGTCTGCTCGCTCATGCGATCGACGGCCTCGACGGTCACGCCGGCCACATGCGGTGCCATGATCACGTTGGGCAAGGCGTGCAGGGGCTGGCCAACCGGCGGCGGCTCGACCTCGAACACATCGAGACCGGCGCCGGCGAGCTTGCCCGACACCAGCGCGTCGTGCAGCGCATTCTCGTCGACGATGCCGCCGCGGGCGGTGTTGATGAGGTAGGCGGTCGGCTTCATCAGCCTGATCCGCGCGGCGTTGAACAGGCCGACGGTCTCGGGCGACTTCGGGCAGTGGATGGTGACGAAATCCGCTCGCGGCAGCGCCGCCTCCAAGCTCGGCACGGCCTCGCAGCCGGCCGCGGTGATCTCGCTGGCGGGCTTGTAGGGATCATAGACCAGCACGTTCATTTCCATCGCGAGGCAACGCTTGGCGGTGCGGGTGCCGATCCGGCCGAAGCCCACGATCAAAACGGTCTTGCCGTAGAGATCGAAGGGCAGCACGCCGAGCCGGCTCGCCCAGGTGCCGTCCTTGACCATCGAGTGCATTTCCTGCGCGCGCTTGGCCAGCGTCAGCATCATGAACAAGGCATGCTCCGCGACCGACGGCGAGTTCGCGGTGCCTGCGACCATCAGCGGCACCTTGCGGCGGGACAGCGCCGGCACGTCGACCGCGTCGTAACCAACGCCGATCCGGGTCACCACCAGCATGCCCTTGGAGGCCTCGAGCTCCGCCTCGCCGAAGCGGGTGGCGCCGAGCGCCACACCATGGACCGGCGCGTGCTGCTCCAGCATCGCCTGGAAGTCCTTGGCCGAGATCAGGTTGGGAAATTCGATGAGTTCGACGTCGTCCCGCTCGTTGAGGAGCGCCCGTGCCCCCGGTGACAGAGTCTGGGTGATGAAAATCTTCTTCTTGTTGGTGGCCATTTCCTGCCCTTGAGGTTTCTTGTAAGCCGTCAAAGGACGGCGCCGGTCACCTCGTTTAGCAAATGCATATTGTTGAGGTCCACAGCCAATCGGAGCGGGCTGCCATCCTGCGCGCCGGCATTGGGACTGACCCGGCCGCAGATCTGGCCGCCTTCGAGCGTGAAATAGACCAGGGTCTCCATCCCCATCGGCTCGGTGACGTCGAGTACTGCGTCGAACGGCTCGACGCCGGGCTCGGCATGCGGCCGCGCCTCCATGATGTGCTCGGGCCGGATGCCGAGCAGCAGCCTGTCGGTGCGCGAGAGGGCCTGGTAGCGCGCGGCGCGCGCCGGCGGCAGCGCGAAGGCGAGGCGATCGGTCAGCCGGACGTTGAGCTTGCCGCCGACGTCCTCGAGCCGGCACGGCACGAAGTTCATCGCGGGCGAGCCGATGAAGCTTGCGACGAACCGCGTCGCCGGCTTGTGATAGAGCTCATTAGGCGTGCCTATCTGCTCGATCCTGCCGTGGTTCATCACCACCACGCGGTCGGCCAGCGTCATCGCCTCGACCTGATCGTGGGTGACGTAGACGGTCGTGGTGCGGACCTTCTGATGCACCTTCTTGATCTCGATCCGCATCTGCACGCGCAGCTTGGCGTCGAGGTTGGACAGCGGCTCGTCGAACAGGAACACCTTCGGATTGCGCACGATCGCACGTCCCATCGCGACGCGCTGGCGCTGGCCGCCGGAGAGCTGCTTGGGCTTGCGGTCGATCAGGTCGGTGATGTCGAGCATCCGGGCGGCCTCGGTGACCCGGCTCTTGATCTCCGCCTTGGGGTAGTGCTTCAGCCGCAGCCCGAACGACATGTTCTCGGCAACGGTCATATGCGGATAGAGTGCGTAATTCTGGAACACCATCGCGATGTCGCGGTCCTTCGGCGGCACGTCGTTGACGACATCGCCGCCGATCATGATGTCGCCGTCGGAAATGTCCTCGAGGCCGGCGATCATCCGCAAGGTCGTCGACTTGCCGCAGCCGCTTGGGCCCACCAGCACCACGAACTCATGGTCGGCGATATCGAGGTCGATGCCGCGCACCGCCTCGACCTCGTCGTAACGCTTCACCACCTTGCGCAAACTGACGTCGGCCATGAATTCCTACCCTTGTCGCGTTCAACCCTTCGTCGCACCGGCGGTCAGGCCGGCAATGTAGTAGTCCATCAGGAAAGCGTAGATGATCAGCGGCGGCGCGGCGCCGAGCAGGGCGCCGGTCATGATCTGTCCCCAGTTGAAGACGTCGCCTTTGATCAAGGTGGTGATGATGCCGACCGGCAGTACGAGCTGATCCGTCGAGGTCGTGAACACCAGCGGATAGAGGAACTGGGCCCAGGAAACCGTGAAGGCAAAGATCGTGGCCGCGATCAGGCCTGGCAGGGCGACCGGGATGAAGATCCGGGTCAGCGTCTGGAACCAGCTCGCGCCATCGATGATCGCGGCTTCGTCGAGCTCCTTCGGGATCGAGGCGAAATAGCCGATCATGATCCAGGTGCAGAACGGCACCGTCAGCGTCGGATAGATGAACAGCAGCACGTACCAGCGATTGACGAGCTGGATGCCAGTCCAGTCGCCGAACACGGCGAACATCTTGAACAGCGGGATGAACAGCAGGCTGTCCGGGATGAGATAGGTGAGGAACACGCCGGTCGCGAGCGTCGCCGAGCCCCAGAATTTCATCCGCGCCAGCGCAAAGGCGGCCGGCACGCTGATCAGCATCGTGATGGTGACGACGATGATCGAGACCCAGGCCGAATTCCAGAAGAAGCGCAGGAACTGGTTCGAGGTCAGCAGCTGGACGTAGTTTTCGAGTGTGGGTTGATGCACCCACCACGGATTGGTCGCCGCTGAAATCTCCGCGCTACCCTTCAGCGACGTGATCAGCATGTAGAATGGCGGTGTCAGCGAGAAGATCGCAAACAGCGTCAGGAAGAAATAGGACCAGCGCAGCGCCCAGGTCCGGTCACGGCTCATGCTGCCGTATTTCACCTTGCGCGTCGGTCCCGCCTTGTCGATCGTCACGGTGCTCATCAGGATTCGTTGCCGCGTTTGGTGATGTCGCGCAGGATGAAGATCGCCGCGACAGCGAGGATCGGCACCATGAACAGCGAGACGCTGGCGCCGAGCGGAATGTCGCTGCCCTCGATGCCGACGCGGAACGCCCAGGTTGCGAAGATGTGGGTGTGGTCGAGCGGGCCGCCCGCGGTCAGGATGCGGACGATGTCGAAATTGGCGAAGGTCACGATCAGCGAGAAGAGCGTCGTGATCGCGATGATGTTGCGCATCATCGGCAGGGTCACGTACCAGATGCGCTGCCACCAATTGGCGCCGTCGATTGCCGCCGCCTCATAGAGCTGCTCGGGTACCGATTTCAGCGCCGCCAGATACATGATCATGAAGAACGGCGCGCCGTACCAGACATTGACCAGGATCACCGAGAACCGCGCCCACATTGCGTCGCCGGTCCACGGGATCGGCCCGATGCCGAAGATGGAGAGCGTATAGTTGAACGCGCTGTAGGACGGGTCGAACAGCCACAGCCAGGCCAGCGTACTCATCGCCGGCGGGATCACCCACGGCACCAGCAGCATGCCGCGCCATTTGCGCTGCTTGTTGGCGGGCACGTTGTGCACAAAATGCGCGACGATGAAGCCGATCAGCGCTTTGAAGATCACCGCGGAGATCGCGAAAATGCAGGATTGCTTGACCACCAGCCAGAAAGTGTCGCGCTTGAACAGGAACTCGAAATTGCCGAAGCCGACGAACTTCGTCATCGCCTTGTTCAGCGTCGCCAGATGCAGCGAATAGATCGCCGGATAGATCACCAGCACGGCGATCAGCAGGATCAACGGCAGCGTCATCAGGAACGCGGACATCGACTTGCGCCGCAGCGCGTTGCGCAGGCCGACCCGTCTACGCCCCGACTGGGCTGCAGCTGTGCGGTTGGACTGGAATGCGACATCGACCATAACGGAGGTCCCTCGCGCGGGTTGGTTGCACAGCTCGCCGGTTCGGCGGTCGGGGTACGAAAACGAGACCTCGCGCGACCGGCACTATCTGCGGCCGCGCGGGGCTCGATTGCCGTCAGCTTCGCATGAAGCCTTCGCACTCGCCCTCGGCCCAGGCTAGCGTCTTCTCCATGGCTTCACCCTGGTAGTACCGCAGGCACATCTTGGTCAGGGTGGCCTGGAAGTAGATCTGCTGCGCGACCTTGGGCGGTGCAGGCGAGGCCGCAATCGACAGCGTCTGGTGCTTGTAGGGGTTCGGGTAGTGATAGAGCGTGCCCTTGGGCGGGCCTTGCTCTTCCCAGACCTTCAATGTCGTGAGCTTCTCGTAGGCCGGCAGGTCGTAGCCGCCGCTCGCGACCACCATCTTCTCGATCGACGCAGGTTGCGACAGGAAGGAAAGCAGGCTCTTGGCCGCCTCCTTGTTCTTTGAGAACGACCAGATCGACCAGAAGAACGGCAGATAGGGCGCAAAACGTCCCTTCGGGCCGGCCGGGAACCCGTGCGTCCAGCATTGCTCCGCGACTTGCGGCGCGTCGCGCTTGGCAACCGCCCACGCGCTCGGCGGGTTCATGATCATCGCGCCTTTGCCCGCGACCAGCCATTTGTTGTTGGAGGCATCGTCCCATGCGGCGACGTCTGGCGGCAGGAAGGCGAGCAGCTTCTTGTAGAATTCGAGCGACTGGCGCACCGCGTCGGTCTTGACGGTCAAATTGCCCTTGGCGTCGACCAGCTGCGCACCGAACGACTGGAAGATCGCACCGGCGGTGTCGACACTGTCGCTGGTCTCGCCGAGGCCGATACCGAACGGGAAGCCGGCCTTGTGGCAGGCTTCGGCCGCTTTGAGGAACGTATCGAGGGTCCAGTTATCCGCCTTCGGCGGGCTCCCGGCCGGATACATTTCCTGCACATCGATGCCGGCGTGCTTCTTCATCAGGTCGATGCGCGAGCAGGGGCCCTTGATCTGGCTGCCGACGCTGGCGGGAACGCCAAGCCATTTGCCGTCGGCCTGGCCGAGATACTTCACCGTGCCATTGACCTCGCCATTCAGCTTGACGAGCGGGTCCATGATGTCGTTGACCGGCTCGAGCAGCTCGGCATTGGCCTGCGGCCACCACGTCGGCATCTGGAAGATATCGTGACCCGATTTCGCCTGCGCCTCGGCAGCGATGGTGACGATGTTCTTGTTGCCCTGGCTGGTGATGTAGTCGATCTGGACCTCGACCTTTTCCTTGGCGGCCCATTCATTGACCAGATCGGTGGACGCACTGTTCGCGCCCGGCACCCAGTGATCCCAGAAGCCCATCGAGAGCTTTCCGGCTGCGTAGGCGCCACGCACGTAGGGGGCTGTGATGAGCGCCGCCGATGACAGCGCTGTCGCTGCAACGAATTCTCGGCGTGAAAGCGTCTTCCGTGACATGGCGTTCCCTCCCTGGCGAGCCACCGGACAAAAGACTTTTCGAATCCCGTTGTCGTTTTTGTGCGTCGCGTTCGCGCGACGTCGCGGGATTTCGTTCACACTGATCAGAACAGAATTGCCGGCGGCTGTCGAGAAACGAGATGCCCTTGTCGCGTAGTACTAACGTTGTGGTCAAATCGCAGGCAGTGCCGGCGTCACCGCGGATTACAGCACCTGTTGAGATCTTGCTGCGGCGCACGCGAGACCTGCTGAACGCACGCGCCGACGGGTGCGCGGTTGAGCCGCAGCTCTCAAGTCTGCCTGACCGAACCCTGTTCCGTCATGTTGATGCCCGGTGCAGCCGATAGACTTGCCGAAGGGGGAGACGATAAAATTCGGATTCGTCGAGCCTGCCCGCCGCATCAACCCTGCAATCCACCATCGATCACGGAGACCCGATCATGCTCATCCCGGTAGCGAAGCTGCGAGCACGATGGAGATTGTGCGCCGCGGTTGCGGCCACCACCGTCACGCTGCTTGCAGTGCCTCATATGGTCGATGCGCAGATCGTGCAGGGGGTCGAGCAGGGCGCGCGCGAAGGCAACAAGGCTGCCGGACCGGTCGGCGGGGTTCTCGGCGGAGCCATCGGCGGCGTGGTCGGGGTCGTGACCGGCGTGACCGGGGTGTTGACCGGCAACAACGGCAACCCCAATGCCGGCAACAGCAAGAACGCACAGGCGCCGGCGTCCGGTGACAAGCAGGGCGCTAAGGCCGCCAAATCGGCCAAGGCCGCCGCCAAGGACAAGGGCGCCAAACAAGCGCCGACGGTGCTGACCCAGGCCGGCGCACCGCAGCTCACGGCCGAACAGATCGTCGCCAACAGCGACGCCAACATCGAGCGGATCAAGAAGGAGCTCAACCTGACGCCGGAGCAGGAGAAGAACTGGGCCGGCTTCAACAGCGCGATGCACTATCTCGGCCACAATGGCGCGGACCGGCTCAACCTGCGCATTGCACGCGCGCAGCGAGATCCGCCTGACGACATCATCGAGCAGATGCGCAACGAGGCCCAGTTCCTCAACGATCGCGCGGTCGATCAGCGCGGCGTGGCGGACGCCGCCGAGCCGCTGTTTGCGAGCCTCGACGACAAGCAGAAGCAAATCTTCATCAACGAAATGGTTCGCCTCAGCCACGAGCGCGGGCTCGACTAAGCGCGAAGTGGGGACGAATAGCCGGGCCACCATGCCCTGGGGTAGGTTAAAGGCGCAGCACCCGGCTATTCTGCCGCAGCGGCGCGGCCCGGTTAATTCGTCATTCAATGTTGAAGAAAAACCGACCGGATCACGCCCGAGTGATGGCCGAGTCAGGGCCTTGTCGGGAACCGCTTTCGCAATGGGAAATATTGGCCGGCGCTTTGCGTCGGCGATTTGTTGAGCAGGGAAATCCGCTTCAGCTCTTGGGGAAGTTCAGCTCCACGCCGACGCCGTCGGGATCGTAGAGGAATATCTGGGTGTCGCCGGTGCGCGGCACGATCTGCTCGCGGAAGCTGATGTTGTTCGCCTGGAGGCGCTTGCGTACGGCATCGACGTCGGTCGCGGCAAAGGCGATATGGTCGAGACGACCGGTGTCCTCATATTTCTTCTCCGTCCCACGCACGACGATGCCGTCGCGTGGCTTGCGGGTGCCCATTAAATGGACGGCGGCCTGGCCGCCGGAATAGAGCCAGTAGCCGGGGAAATCGAGCGGCGGCCGATCGCCATTCTCGAGCCCGAGCACGTCGCAATAGAACGCCTTGGTCTTCTCCAGATCCTGCGGCTCGATGGTGAAATGCTGCAGTCCGCCCAATGGCATGGTTCTTCTCCCTGAGAATTCAGATCAGACGAAGCTGAGGTCGGCATCGACGCCGAGCATCCAGGCGCCGACGGTCTCGAAATGGCTCAAGCGTCCCTGCAGCTGCTGGGTCACGGTGTGGATGTCGCGGAAGCGGCGTTCCAGCGGATGGCCGTCGAAGATCGCGGTGGCGCCGGCCGTGCTGTAGGCGAAGTCGACGGCTTCCCGCGCCTTGTGGATGGCGTGCGTTGCCGCCATCCGGATCGTCATGCGCTGCGCGACCGTGATGCTGTGGCCGGCAACCAGGTCTTTCCAGATGTCCGCCATCGACTGCAGCAGGAAGGCGCGGGCGGCGCGCAGACTGACCTCGGCCTGGGCGAGGCCGGATTGCACCACGGCATTGTCGCGCAAGGTCGTCTTCATGCCGCGCGGCACCTTGTTGCGGGCGACGTCGACGAAATTGTCCAGTGCGCTGCGGGCGATGCCGCAGGCGACCCCGGCGAAACCGACCTGGTAGCAGGTGTGGTTGCTCATCCGGTACAGCGGCCCGTTCTCGCGGCACTCGCGGTCGAATTCGCGGGTGATCGAATGGTCCGAGCGGACGAAGAAGTCGTTGAGCGCGAACTGGTCGCTGGCGGTGCCGCGCAGCCCGACCGTGTTCCAGATGTCGGTCCATTCGACGTCCTCGGTCCGCACCAGCATGGTGCGCTCGAGCTGCTCGCCGTTGGCGTCGCGGCGCGGCGAGCCGTCCGCGGCGTAGATCGGGCAGTGGGCGCCGAGCCAGGTGGCGTGCCGCCCGCCAGACGCGAATGACCAGACCCCGCTGACGCGGTAGCCACCCGCGCATTCGATCGCCTTGACCTTCGGGCCGGGGCCCCAGGCCAGCACGGCGCGCGGGTCGGCAAACATCTCCTGCGCGACCGGCAGGTCGAGATAGGCGGCCGACATCGCGCAGCCGCCGGCCTGGCTCAGGCACCACGCCGTTGAGGCATCAGCCTTGGCGATGGTCTCGATGACATGGAAGAAGGTGACGGGATCGGTCTCGATCCCGTTGGTCGAACGCGGCAACAGCAGGCGGAACAGCCGCGCCTCATGCAGCCGGTCGAGCAAATCGGGCGGCAGCCGGCGGGTTGTCTCAATTTCGTCGGAGGCGGCCGCAACCACGTCCCGGACCGCCTCGGCGCGGGCGATCACGTCACGGTCGCCGGCAAGATCCGCAGAAGTCGTATTCATGTCCGCCTCCCTCAGGCGCGCCGGATCGTTGCGGAGGCCGCGACGTCAGCCGCCGCGTTGAGCTCCCGGTCGATCTGCTCGATCGATTTGCCGCGGGTCTCAAGCCCGAAGAACAGATAGACCGCGCCCGCCATCAGGAACCAGCAGCCGAGATAGACGAAGGCGGTCGGGATCTGGGTCAGCGGCACGTCCGGCTTGAGATAGTTGCTCGAGCCGACGATCAAGGCGAGGCCGACCGGCCCGATGATCTTGCCGATGCCGCCGAAGCCGTAGGCGGATCCCATGCCCGTGGTGCGCAGATGCGACGGCCAGACCTCCGCGGCATAGGGGCCGACGATCGCAAAGCCGCCGTCGGCGAAGAAGAAGGCTGCGCCGAGCAGCAGCCAGAACGCCGACATGCCGAACAGCGTCGCGTCGTAGTGATAGCCGGCAATGATGGTCAGCGCTCCGGCGCCGAAGCCGAGCAGGCCGCCGGCCACGCGCCGTCCCAATAGCTCCGAGAAATACGAGAACGAGAGGCGGCCGAGGAAGCCGGTGACGCTGAGCAGGATCATCATCTTGGCAGCCTCCTGCGGCGTGACCTTGAGCAGCAGCACGAACAGCGCGGGCGCCCATAGCGTGATGCCGTAGACGCCGGTCTGCGCGCCGGCATTGCCGAGCCAGGAGACGATCAGGCTGCGCGGATATTTGAACAGGTCGAACCAGCTCGTCTTGACGATCGGGCCGGCGTCGGCCGCGCTCGGCAAAGGCAGTTCCGATGGCGGCACCTCGAGCGCCCAGGCGAGCGACTTGCGGGCGTCGTCGTAGCGTCCCTGCCGGCACAGCCAGCGCGGCGACTCGGGAACCCAGAGCCTGACCAGCAGCACCAGGACCGCCGGCAGCACGCCGATCGCAAACAGCAGCCGCCACTGATCGGTGCCCATGATCGCGCCCAGCACCGCGCCAAGGCCGACGCCGAGCGGGATCACGCAGGTGACGAGGCCGCCGACCCAACCGCGCTTGTGCGAGGGCATGAACTCCTGCACCAGCGGCAGGTCGACGCAATACAGGCCGCCGACGCCGGTGCCGACGAAGAAGCGCAGGATCGCCAGGTAAACCCAGCCATTGTCGGGGGTGAAATAGAGCAGGCCGGTCGCGATCGAGAAGTTCAGCACCGTGCCGATGAAGACGATGCGGCGCCCGACGCGGTCGGCGAGCCAGCCCCAGAGATAGGCGCCGATGATGGCGCCGATGCCGGAACTCATCAGCACGGTGGCCGACTGGCCGAAGGTGAGCTTCCACGGGCCGATCAGGAAGGCGAGCACAAAGCCGATCAGGAAGTAGTCGAAGAATTCCAGCGCATCGCCGATGATGGCCGCGGCAAGGATCTTGATCTGGTTGCCGGTCAGAGTCGTCCGGCGATCGAGAATCTCGAACATGGCGCGTCTCCCCATGGCGCCTGTTCATTGTTGTTGGGAGCGTGCGTTGCGCCAGCGCATCGCCCATAGGATGAAGCTATCCTTGCGCCGTCGCGAACGGCAAGCCCGCACCGACGCGGGGCTCATCTGCACGGACGCGATAAGCAATCCGGCTTACTGCTGCGCACAAATCGTAGTGCGAAAACCCGAAGTGGGCGGCACCAGCCGTTGACTCCGGCAATGCCGATCCCCCACGTTTGGGTACACAAAGCTTGGGGGGCAGGCCGGGTGGACGAAAAGCGCAAGCATCCGCGAACCGAGGTCAATGAACCCGGCTATGTCTCGTCGGGCGGTTCGGTCATGCATTGCACGATCGTGAACATTTCGCCGGAAGGCGCCGCCATCGAGGTCGAGAATCCGGCCTTCGTCCCGCACAGATTCCGCCTGATGATGGCCCGTGAGGCATCCGTCGTCTATGAGTGCCAGGTGATCTGGAGCAAGAAGACCCGGATCGGAGTGAGCTTCGTGGCGACCGCGTGAGCGCGGCGATCAGCAACTGTCCTAGCGGCGCGCCGGAGCCGCCTGGAATGGCCGTCTGCCGATTACGGACGGCGCGTTGCGCCGGCGGCTTCGTTCCGGGTCATGCGAAAATCCCTTGAACCCGTGTCAGCGCCACATGCCACGCATCCGGGCGCCGATGTCGATCGGCGGCGCGCGATTGGCGGTTGAGGCTTGCGCGGCGGCGGCGCGTGGCCAGGTGGTCCGCTCGAACATCGGCAGCAGTCGCTCCGGGATGAAGCGGGTCCGCGAGGCGTACATGTGGCGGTCGCCCCTGGCGGCCTGGCCGTGGACGAAGAAGCGCTGCGGCACCAGCAAATGCAGGTCGTCCTTGGCCCGGGTCATCGCGACATAGAGCAGGCGGCGCTCCTCCTCGAGTTCGGCCGAGGTGCCGGCACCGAGGTCGGACGGCATGCAGCCGTCGACGACGTTGAGCACATAGACCGATTTCCACTCCTGCCCCTTGGCGGAATGGATGGTCGACAGGATCAGGTAATCCTCGTCGAGCAGCGGCACGCCCGCCTGGTCGCTGGTCGCGTCGGGCGGATCGAGCGTGAGCTCGGTGAGGAAGCGTTCGCGTGACGGATAGCCGGCGGCGATCTGTTCGAGTTGGATGAGGTCGGCGCGGCGGACCTCGCTGTCTTCATGGATGCGATCGAGATGCGGCTCGTACCAGAGCCGCGCGCGCTCGATGTCGACGGGCCATTCCGAGTAGCGGAGGTTCTCGATCGCCTCGACGAACAGCCGCCAGTCGGCGCCGGCGCGGGGTGGGGCGGGCAGCGCTGCGAGCGCAGCAATCGGATCGGCGGCCTCGGCCATGCGGTCGAGTACGCGCTGTGCCGAGGCCGGCCCGACGCCGGGCAATAGATGCAGGATGCGAAAGCCCGCGACCCGGTCGCGCGGATTGGCGGCGAAGCGCAGCAGCGCCAGCATGTCCTTGACGTGCGCGGCGTCGAGGAATTTGAGGCCGCCGAATTTCACGAACGGAATATTGCGGCGAGTCAGCTCGACCTCCAGCGGACCGCTGTGCGAGGAGGTGCGGAACAGCACCGCCTGGTGCTTCAACAGCGTGCCTTCCTCGCGATTGGCCAGCACCTGCTCGACGATGTAGCGGGCCTGATCGGCCTCGTCGCGGACCGTGACCAGCAGCGGTTTGCGGGTCGAGGTGCGGTCGCTCCACAGGTTCTTGGTGAAGCGTTCCTTGGCGAGCGAGATCACGCCGTTGGCGGCCGACAGGATCGGCTGGGTCGAGCGATAGTTGCGGTCGAGCGTGACGATCTCGGCGGCCGGGCTGAACTGGCTCGGGAAGTCGAGGATGTTGCGCACGGTGGCGGCACGGAACGAATAGATCGACTGCGCGTCGTCGCCGACCACGGTGAGCCCGTGCCCGGCCGGCTTGAGCGCGAGCAGGATCGAGGACTGCAGGCGGTTGGTGTCCTGATATTCGTCGACCATGACATGATCGAAGCGGCCGCCGATCTCCTCGGCCAGCGCGCTGTCCGTCACCATCTGCGCCCAGTAGAGCAGGAGGTCGTCGTAATCGAGCACGTTCTGCCGCTGCTTGGCTTCGACATAGGCCGCGAACAGCTGCTTCAATTCACTGGCCCAGCCGGAGCACCAGGGGAAGAACTGGCCGAGCACGGCCTCGACCGGCAGTTCCGCATTCACGCAGCGCGAATAGATCGCAAGGCAGGTGCCCTTGGTGGGGAACCGGCTTTCGGTACGGGAGAAACCGAGATCGTGACGGACCAGGTTGATCAGGTCGGCGGAGTCCTCGCGATCATGGATCGTGAATGCCGGGTCGAGCGCGATACGCTCGGCGAATTCGCGGAGCAGCCGCGCGCCGATGCCGTGGAACGTGCCGGCCCAATTCAGCGCATCGGTCATGACGGAGGCGCGATCGCCGAGCACACGGCGGGCGATGCGCTCGACGCGGCCGGCCATCTCGGCCGCGGCACGCCGCGAGAAGGTCATCAACAGGATGCGGCGCGGATCGGCGCCGGCGACGATCAGATGCGCGACGCGATGGGCGAGCGTGTTGGTCTTGCCCGAGCCCGCGCCCGCGATCACCAGCAGCGGCGCGCCGACGATGCCATCGTCGCCGACCCCGTACTCGACGGCGCGGCGCTGCTCGGAATTAAGCGCATCGAGATAGGCCGTGTTGGCAAGATCAGGCACGAATCACCCCCAGGAAACGCCGGATGAAACGCTAACAGACATTGCGATTCAGTGGGGCAGGCGCAGCTGCGCGGACGCGGAGAAATTAGATTGACATTAACGCGCCGCGGCGCACAACCGCGCCATGGGTGACACTTCCAAATCCGACACGCCGCTGAAGGCGACATTCAAGGTGCGGCTGAATGGCGAGACGGTGACGCTCGCGACCGTCGGCCAGGCCTACCGCTTCATCAGCAATCTCAGCGCCGTCGAATGGATGGAGTTCCGCTCGCTGCACGACGACGCGCTGGCTGCGCTGGAGCGAGCCGCCGGCAACGCCATGCTGACCGTGCAGGCGACCAGCGCGCTGCGGGTGCTGTTCGTCCGCGCAAAATTGATTTGAAAAGAAATGGGCCGCCTTTGGCCCTCCGAGGCGGCCCGAGAGTGCGGCCGAAGTGCATGGTGCGCCCGGCCGTCGCGTGTACCGCCGTTACCTTGTTTGCGGCCATAACGACAAGGGCCGTACGCAACCACCGCCGATTCGGCTGTAGCTGCCGCGCCACAATCAGGAGCCGGCGTCGTCGACGAGGCGGTCATACACAAGCGCAGAGCGCATGTTGATCGTCGCGATCCTCAGGTAGCTGGGTTCGCGCATCGCGTTGTTGAACATCAGGATCGCCGTCTTCCAATAGCCGCGCTCGCGCTGATCCGCGTTCAGCGCTGACAGATAGTCCGCCGCGTCGCCAACCGTTGCGAGTATTCGCCCGTCCTTGAGCGTGATCGGGAACGCAAGCGGCGAGCGCTTCTCCAACTCGAGCACGAAAGACTTCCCCCCCAGATCAAGCAGCGGCAAAGCAGCAATAACAGAACAGACCCAGCTGCGCCGCTATATCAGAGCCTCAGGGGGGTGGCTCAGAACGAGTCCGCCAGCGCGATCTCCGCCCGGAGGGCGTCGATGCGCCGTTCGGCTTCCTCCGACGTCAAGTCGCGCGCGTACTGGTCCGGCTGATAAGCCTCCTCGGCCAGGCTCCTCAACCGCAGCGCCTGGGCGCGCGACATCAGACCGCCGAAGCGGTCCGCAACCCCGCCAAATCTCACCGCCGCTGTGCTCATGGTCCACCTCACTTGCCGGATCGTGACTTGACAATATGTTCTATTTTTGTTCTAACAACCCATGGACAACAAGATCAATGAAATTCGTCGCAGGATCAGCACTTTGCGGGCTGAGATGACCTTGATCGAAGCGTCGATCCGGGACCAGGTCAATCGCGACCTGGATTGCAGCGAAGCGTCATACCGGCTGATGGCGATGCGCGCAGAGGTCGCCGAGCTGATCGGCCGATGGAAAGCCGCCGGTGGCGGCGAGCGCCTCCCGACCGTTCGCGAGCGGCTCAGCCGAAGCTATGCGGATCGCCCGATTGCATCGGTCAAGGCGGACAAGGCCAGGCCGGACAAGCCTAAGCCCAAACCGGGCCACGCCAGGGTGTGATCCGGCCGCCCGGTCGAACCAGCGCGGACGCGCGCTTCGAGCGTAAATCGGGTTTCCGAGTCGGAACCTGAGCCGCAGGATCGGCATTTTCTTGTGGTGAGAGCCAACACCATAGCATTGCCCAGCGCCATGATCGCCGATCCGACCGCGCCACCGCGGGCATCGATGAATGACGATCGCAGCCCGCTGCTGACGCTGATCTCCTGCATCAGCTGCATCAGGACGATGCGGCTTGAGAGCAGCTATCCGGGCAGCGAGGGCAAGGACATCCTTCAATACCGCTGCGAACAATGCAGCCGCATCGAGCGGGTGCAATTGGTGCGGCGAAGCTGGCCGGCCGAACGCTAGTCCCACTCTGCGAAAAGTTACAATGCCGGGTCGGAACTTTTGGTTCCATTAGCGATTAAGTCACTCGGTTTGCGTCACAAATCGCGGTTTTGGCGTTTTCCCGCTTGAATCGATCAAGAGCAATCATTCTTATGGTCACACTGGCTTTTCCGAGTCTTTAGGATTCGTAAGCCAGTGCGTAGGGGAAATTACATGACCGATCTCGGTTCTCCGCCTCGTCCCCGTGCTGAAACACGCCGCGCTCAATCATCGAATGGAAGCCTCGATTCCTCGCACGATCTGCTGCAGTCCCTGCAGGCGATGCGCGGCGGCGATTTCTCGGTTCGGATGCGTGGCGATTACCTCGGTATCGACGGCAAGATCGCGGACGCCTTCAACGAGATCGCGACCGCCAACGAGCGCATGGCTCAGCAATTGGCGCGCGTCGGGCAGGTCGTCGGCCGCGAGGGGCAAACTCGCCAGCGCGTCAATTTCGGCCTCGCCAGCGGCGCGTGGGCCGATATGGAAAGCTCGGTCAACACGCTGATCGACGACCTCTTGTGGCCGACCCGCGAGGTCACCCGCGCGGTCGCCGCCGTGGCGCAGGGCGATCTGCTGCAAACCGTTCAGCTCGATGTCGAGGGCAGGCCGCTGCGCGGCGAATTCCTGCAATCGGCGAACATCGTCAACACGATGATCAAGCAGCTCTCGGTGTTCACCTCGGAGGTCACACGCGTGGCCCGCGAGGTCGGCACCGAAGGCAAGCTCGGTGGCCAGGCCCAAGTGCCGGAAGTGACCGGCGTCTGGAAGGACCTGACCGAGAGCGTCAACTCGATGGCCAACAATTTGACCGGCCAGGTCCGCAACATCGCCGAGGTGACGATCGCGGTCGCCAACGGCGACTTGTCGAAGAAGATCACGGTCGACGTTCGCGGCGAGATCCTGCAGCTGAAGGAGGCCATCAACACGATGGTCGATCAGCTGCGCTCGTTTGCTTCGGAAGTGACGCGCGTTGCGCGTGAGGTCGGCACCGACGGCAAGCTCGGCGGCCAGGCGATCGTGCCCGGTGTGGCCGGCACCTGGAAGGACCTCACCGATTCCGTGAACGCGATGTGCGGCAACCTGACCGCCCAGGTCCGCAACATCGCCAATGTGACCACGGCCGTGGCGCGCGGCGACCTGTCGCGCAAGATCACGGTCGACGTGTCAGGCGAAATCCTCGAGCTGAAAGACACCATCAACACGATGGTCGACCAGCTCAACTCGTTCGCCTCAGAAGTGACGCGCGTGGCGCGCGAGGTCGGCACCGAAGGCAAGCTCGGCGGCCAGGCCCAGGTGCCCGGCGTCGCCGGCACCTGGAAGGACCTGACCGACAACGTCAACTTCATGGCGTCAAACCTGACTGCGCAGGTCCGCAACATCGCCGACGTCGCGACCGCGATCGCCGGCGGCGACCTGTCGAAGAAGATCACGGTCAACGTGTCGGGCGAGATCCTTCAGTTGAAGGAAACACTCAACACGATGGTCGACCAGCTCAACGCCTTCGCGTCCGAAGTGACGCGCGTGGCGCGCGAGGTCGGCACCGAAGGCAAGCTCGGCGGCCAGGCCAACGTGCTCGGCGTCGCCGGCACCTGGAAGGACCTCACCGACAACGTCAACTTCATGGCCTCGAACCTGACCGCGCAGGTTCGCAACATCGCAGGGGTCACCACCGCGGTCGCCAATGGCGACCTGTCGAAGAAGATCACGGTGGACGTGCGCGGTGAGATCCTCGAGCTGAAGGACACCATCAACACGATGGTGGACCAGCTCAACGCCTTCGCCGGCGAGGTCACGCGCGTGGCGCGCGAGGTCGGCACCGAGGGCAAGCTCGGCGGCCAGGCCGAGGTGCGCGGCGTTGCCGGTACCTGGAAAGACTTGACCGACAGTGTCAACTCGATGGCCTCGAACCTGACGGCGCAGGTCCGCAATATCGCCGAGGTCGCGACCGCGGTGGCGAAGGGCGACCTGTCGAAGAAGATCACGGTGAACGTGTCGGGCGAAATCCTTCAGCTCAAGGAAACGCTCAATACGATGGTGGACCAGCTGAACGCCTTCGCGGGCGAAGTGACGCGCGTGGCGCGCGAGGTCGGCACCGACGGCAAGCTCGGCGGTCAGGCCGAAGTGCCCGGCGTCGCGGGCACCTGGAAGGATCTGACCGACAGCGTCAACTCGATGGCGGGCAATTTGACGGCACAGGTCCGCAACATCGCCGAGGTCGCGACCGCGATCGCCGGCGGCGACCTGTCGCGCAAGATCACGGTCGACGTGCGCGGTGAGATCCTTCAGCTGAAGGAAACGCTGAACACGATGGTGGACCAGCTCAACCGCTTCGCCGGCGAGGTGACGCGCGTCGCGCGCGAGGTCGGCACCGACGGCAGCCTCGGCGGCCAGGCCAACGTGCCCGGCGTCGCCGGCACCTGGAAGGACCTCACCGACAACGTCAACTCGATGGCCGGCAATTTGACCGCCCAGGTCCGCAACATCGCGGAGGTCACCACCGCCGTGGCGCGCGGCGACCTGTCGCGCAAGATCACGGTCGACGTGAAGGGCGAAATCCTCGAGCTGAAGAACACCATCAACACGATGGTGGACCAGCTCAACGCCTTCGCCGGCGAGGTCACGCGCGTCGCGCGCGAGGTCGGTACCGAAGGCAAACTCGGCGGCCAGGCCGAAGTGCCCGGCGTCGCCGGCACATGGAAGGACCTCACCGACAACGTCAACTTCATGGCGTCGAACCTGACCGCGCAGGTCCGCAACATCGCCGAGGTCGCGAGCGCGATCGCCGGCGGCGACCTGTCGAAGAAGATCACGGTGGACGTGCGCGGCGAGATCCTGCTGCTCAAGGACACCCTGAACACGATGGTCGAGCAGCTGCGCTCGTTCGCCGCCGAAGTGACGCGCGTGGCGCGCGAGGTCGGCACCGAGGGGCGGCTCGGCGGCCAGGCCGTGGTGCCCGGTGTCGGCGGCACCTGGAAGGACCTCACCGACAACGTCAACCTCCTGGCCGCGAACCTGACCACCCAGGTCCGCAACATCGCCGAAGTGACCACCGCCGTGGCGCGCGGCGACCTGTCGCGCAAGATCACGGTCGACGTGAAGGGCGAAATCCTCGAGCTGAAGAACACCATCAACACGATGGTGGATCAGCTCAACGCCTTTGCCGGCGAGGTGACGCGCGTGGCGCGCGAGGTCGGCACCGAGGGCAAGCTCGGCGGCCAGGCCGAGGTGCGCGGCGTCGCCGGCACCTGGAAGGACCTCACCGACACCGTCAACGTCATGGCGGCGAACCTGACGGAGCAGGTGCGCGGCATCGTCAAGGTGGTGACTGCGGTCGCCAACGGCGACTTGAAGCAGAACCTCACGGTGAAGTCGAAGGGCGAGGTGGCCGCGCTCGCCGACACCATCAACAACATGACCGAGACGCTTGCGACCTTCGCCGAACAGGTCACCAGCGTGGCCCGCGAAGTCGGAGTCGAGGGGCGGCTCGGCGGTCAGGCCAACGTGCCCGGCACAGCAGGCACCTGGAAGGACCTCACCGGCAACGTCAACCTGCTGGCGGCCAATTTGACCTCTCAGGTGCGCGCGATCGCGGAAGTGGCGACTGCCGTGACCAAGGGCGACCTGACGCGCTCGATCCAGGTCGACGTGCGCGGCGAGGTCGCCGAGCTCAAGGACAACATCAACACGATGATCGGCAACCTCCGTCTTACGACGGAGCGCAACACCGAGCAGGACTGGCTGAAGACCAATCTGGCCCGCTTCACCAACATGCTGCAGGGCCAGCGCGATCTTGCGACCGTCGGCCGGCTGCTGCTGACCGAGCTTGCGCCGCTGATCAATGCCCATATGGGCGTGATCTACCAGGTCGACAATCCCGAGAATGCGCAGCTGCGTTTGCTAGCGGCCTACGCCAGCGACAGCAGCAACCCGCATCCGCAAATCGTCCAGTTCGGCGAGGGACTGATCGGCCAGTGCGCGCTCGACAAGCGGCAGCGTCTCGTCTCGGATATTCCGGGCGATGCCGTACCGATCAATTCGGCCCTGATGCGGATCATGCCGAAGAACCTCGTCGTGTTCCCGGTGCAGTTCGAGAACCAGGTCAAGGCTGTCATCGAGCTGTCTTCGATCTCCTCGTTTACGACCTCGCAGATCAGCTTCCTCGAACAGCTCACCGACAGCATCGGCATCGTGCTCAACAGCATCGAGGCGACGATGCAGACCGAGGCGCTGCTGAAACAGTCGCAACAGCTCGCCGGCGAATTGCAAACCCAACAGAAGGAATTGCAGCAGACCAACGATCAGCTCGAGCAGAAGGCCCAGCAGCTCGCCGAACGCAACGTCGACGTCGAGCGCAAGAACCAGGAAATCGAGCAGGCCCGCCGCGCGCTGGAAGAGAAGGCGACCGAGCTGTCGCTGACCTCGAAGTACAAGTCCGAATTCCTCGCCAACATGTCGCACGAGCTACGGACGCCGCTGAACTCGATCCTGATCCTGGGCCAGCAGCTCACCGAGAATCCGGACGGTAACCTGACCGGCAAGCAGGTCGAGTTCGCCCGCACAATTCACGGCGCCGGTACGGATCTGCTGAACCTGATCAGCGACATTCTCGATCTGTCCAAGATCGAATCCGGTACGGTGACGGTCGATGCCGAGGAAATTCTGACGTCAAGTCTGCTCGAGACCGTCGGCCGGCCGTTCCGGCACGAGGCGGAGAACCGGCATCTGTCCTTCAGCATCGATGTCGATGCCAACCTCGCGCGCAGCATGGTCACCGACTCCAAGCGGCTGCAGCAGGTGCTGAAGAACCTGCTCTCGAATGCGTTCAAGTTCACCGCCGATGGCGGCGTCAGCCTGACCGTGTCGGCCGCGCTCGGCGGCTGGAGCGCGGAGCATCCGATCCTCAATGCCGCGCCCGCCGTCGTGGCGTTCGAGGTGTCGGATACCGGCATCGGCATTCCCCAGGACAAGCAGAAGCTGATCTTCGAGGCGTTCCAGCAGGCCGACGCCGGCACCAGCCGCAAATACGGCGGTACCGGTCTCGGCCTTGCCATCAGCCGAGAGCTGGCGAGCCTGCTCGGCGGCGAGATTCATCTGCGCAGTGCGCCCGGCAAGGGCTCGACCTTCACGCTCTATCTGCCGCTGAAATATGCCGGACCGTCGGTCGCATTGCGGCCGCAGGCTCAGCCGATACAAATGCCGCACACGGCGGCGCCGTCGCTGCAGTCATCGTCCGGTACCCAGGAGCGTGTGATCGAGCAGCTGCCGGATGACCGGCTCAATCTCGAGCCCGGCGACACCATCCTGCTGATCGTCGAGGACGACCCGCATTACGCGCGGGTGCTGATCGACCTCGCGCGCGACAAGGGCTTCAAGGTGCTGGTCGCAAGCCGCGGCGCCGAGGCGCTCGATCTCGCCAAGCAGTTCCAGCCGAGCGCGGTCTCGCTCGACGTCTTCCTGCCCGACATGCTGGGCTGGACCGTGCTCAGCCAGCTCAAGCACAATCCGCTGACCCGTCACATTCCAGTCCAGATCATCACGCTCGACGAAGATCGCCAGCACGCGCTGGCGCGCGGCGCGTTCTCTTTCGTCAACAAGCCGACCACGACCGAAGGCGTCAGCGCGGCGCTGTCGCAGATCAAGGAATACGCCAGGCCGCGCCGCAAGCGCCTGCTGATCGTCGAGGACAATGCGGCCGAGCAGCTCAGCATCACCGAACTCCTCGGGCACGAGGATATCGAGATCGTGACCAGCGGCACCGGGGCAGGGGCGCTGTCGACGCTGCGCGAAAATCCCTGCGACTGCGTCGTGCTCGATCTGCGCCTGCCCGACATGAGCGGTTTCGAGGTGCTGGATCAGATCCGCAAGGACGAAACGCTCTCCAATATTCCCGTTGTCGTGTTTACCGGCCGGGAACTTTCGGCCGAGGAAGATGCGGAACTGCACACGATGGCGCGCAGCATCGTCGTGAAAGGCGTGGAGTCGCCGGAGCGTCTGCTCGACGAAACGTCACTGTTCCTGCACCGTGTGATCACGGAATTGCCCGTCGAAAAACAGAGGATGCTGGAGAAGCTCAATAGTTCCGACGAGGATCTGATTGGCAAGACCGCGCTCCTGGTCGACGACGACGCCCGCAACATCTTCGCGCTGTCGAGCGTGCTGGAGCGGCGAGGTATGAAGGTGTTGACTGCGACAACCGGTCACGAGGCGATCTCGCTGGTCGAGTCCAATCCCAAGATCGCGGTCGTGCTGATGGACATCATGATGCCGCAGATGGACGGTTACCAGACCATCGGCGCGATCCGGCAAAACCCCGCCTTTGCGCGGCTGCCGATCATTGCGCTGACCGCAAAGGCGATGAAGGGCGACCGCGAGAAATGCCTGGAGGCAGGCGCATCCGACTATCTGGCGAAACCCGTGAACACCGAGCAATTGCTGCTGGCGATCCGCATGTGGCTGCACCGCTGATCGGCGATCGAACATGATGGACCATGAAAAGGTAAATATCCTTCTGGTCGATGACCAGCCGGCGAAGCTGCTGGCTTACGAGGTCATCCTGAAGGAACTCGGCGAGACGCTGGTCCCGGTTTCGTCGGGCCGCGAGGCGCTCGAGTTCCTGCTCAAGAACGAAGTCGCCGTGATCCTGGTCGACGTCTGCATGCCAGAGCTCGACGGCTTCGAGCTCGCCGCGATGATCCGCGAGCATCCGCGCTTCCAGAAGACCGCGATGATCTTCATCTCGGCCATCCAGGTCAGCGACATCGACCGGCTGCGCGGCTATGAGATGGGCGCGGTCGACTACGTCCCGGTGCCGGTCGTTCCGGAAGTGCTGCGCGCGAAAATCCGCGTGTTCGCCGAGCTCTACCGCAAGACGCGGCAGCTCGAACGCCTCAATGCCGAGCTCGAGGACCGGGTGCGTGCGCGCACCGCCGAGCTCGAGCAGTCGACCACACGGCTGGTCGAGAGCGAAGCGCGCCGCAGCATGGCGATCGCCGCAGGCAAGATGGGCTCGTGGGACTGGGACTGGGTCAACGGCGACTGGATGTGGGACGAAGGGCAGTACAAGATCTTCGGCGTCGATCCGAAATCCTTCGCGCTGACGTCGGACAATATCCAGCAACTGTTTCATCCCGACGATGTCGAGGAACTGCGCGAAGCCTGGGCCGGGTTCGGCAAGGGACAAACGTCCTATGAGGCCGAATTCCGCGTCATGCGGCCTGACGGCGAGGTGCGCTGGTGTGTCGGCACGGCTGCTGCCACCAGCGACCGGAACGGCAGGGTGGTGCGGGTCAGCGGCGTCACCGTCGACATCACCGATCGCAAGAAGGCCGAGGAACGGCAGAGCCTGTTGACCCGCGAGGTCGACCATCGCGCCAAGAACGCGCTCGCACTGGCGCAATCGATCGTACGGCTGACGCGCGCGCAGAACGTCACCGCCTATGTGCGGGCGGTCGAGGGCCGGATCACGGCGCTGGCGCGCGTGCACACCGTGCTGTCGCTGTCGAGCTGGCAGGGCGCCGAGATCCGCCGGCTGGTGACCGAGGAGATCGCACCTTATTCCGAAGCCGGACAGATCCAGATCGATGGCGCGGAGGTGCAGTTGCAGCCCGCGACCGCGCAGACGTTGGCGCTGGCGCTGCACGAGCTCGTCACCAACTCCGCCAAATACGGCAGCCTGTCGGTGTTGCCGGGCCGGCTCGCGATTACCTGGGAAGTGCAGGACGAGACGCTGATCCTGGCCTGGGTGGAGTCCGGCGGGCCTCCGGTGACCAAGCCGAAGCAGAAAGGTTTCGGCACGCGAAGCGTCATCGCCAGCATCGAGACCCAGCTCGGCGGCCGGGCTGACTTCGATTGGCGCGCCGAGGGCCTGATCTGCCGGCTCACGGTTCCTCTCAAGGCGATGGCTGGAGAAACCGCGGTCTATCCCGACCTGTCGGCGGCCGCCCAACGCAAGCCGATGGTCAGCTCCAGGGTTTGATCCCGCGCCCATCGATCATCAAGCCGGGTGATCCGACGCGCAGCGCCTCCAACGACAACGACGCAGACGACATTGTGACCGCAGCCGGCGGTCGAACCGCGCTATGAACTCTGCAACTGACGCAGACATCGCCCGAGGAGCACATGCCGAAGACGAATCTGGCCGGCGCAGGTCTGTCGGTCATTCTCCTCGCAGCCGCGATCGGTATCGGAGCGGCGGCGGCCGAGCCGGTCCTGAAAGGCACGGAGGCGTTCGGCGACTGGCAGCGCGACAGGCCGGGCACGGTGCGGCTGATCACCCCGCAAGACTTGCCCAGACCGGGGGCAACGGCCTCCAGCAGCAATGCGTCACGCGTTGTGCAGCGACCCGCCTCGGCATTGCCGCAGGTGCCGGCGGGGTTCAAGGTCGAGCTGTTCGCGAGCGGGCTGAGCGGACCGCGGACCATCCGGACCGCGCCCAATGGCGACATCTTCGTCGCGGAAACCGGTCCGGGCCGCATCCGCGTCCTGCGCAGCGCGGACGGCGCCGCAAAGGCTGCAAACAACGAGGTCTACGCAAGCGGACTGAACCGGCCGTTCGGCATCGCGTTCTTCCCGAACGGCGACAATCCGCAATGGCTCTATGTCGCCAACACCGACAGCGTCGTGCGCTTTGCCTACCGCAACGGTGATCTCAAGGCGTCTGGAGCGCCCGAGACGATCGTGGCCCGGCTGCCGCACGGCTACGGCCATTCCACGCGCGACATCGTGTTCACGCCGGACGGCAAGCGGATGCTGGTGTCGGTCGGATCCGCGGGCAACGCAGGCGAGGGCCTCGGCCGGCCCCCGGAAGGTATCGAAGCCTGGAGCCGCGACCACGCGCTTGGCGCGGCCTGGGGCGCCGAGACCGATCGCGCCGCCGTGCTTGCGTTCGATCCCGACGGCAAGAACCAGAAACTGTTTGCGACGGGTATCCGCAACTGCGTGGGCCTCGCGATCCAGCCGGGCAGCGGCACGCCATGGTGTTCGACCAATGAGCGCGACGGCCGCGGCGACAACCTCGTGCCTGATTATGTGACCCGGATCCGCGAAGGCGCGTTCTACGGCTGGCCCTGGTATTACATCGGCGCCAACGAGGATCCCGCGCATGCCGGCGAGCGGCCCGACCTGAAGGACAGGGTGACGGTTCCTGACGTCTTGTTGCAGGCCCACTCGGCCTCGCTTGGCCTGACCTTCTACACCGGCAGCAGCTTTCCGCCCGAGTATCGCGGCGATGGCTTTGCTGCTGAACACGGCTCGTGGAATCGGTCGAAGCGCACCGGCTACAAGGTCATTCGCATCAGGTTGAGGGACGGCGTGCCGACCGGCGAGTACGAGGATTTCGTCACCGGCTTCGTCGTCGGCGACAACGAGGTCTGGGGCCGACCGGTTGGCGTGACCGTGGCGCGCGACGGTGCTCTGCTGGTCTCCGAAGACGGCAACGGCACGATTTGGCGGATCAGCCACGAGTAGCCGTTCTGTCGGACGCCGCTACCCCAAGCCGTCCTTGAGGCCGTATTCCTCATAGATTGTCAGCGGATTGGTATCGGGAAACAACCGGCACTTCGCCTGCGCCAGATGCAGCGTGACGGCGCCGGCCTCGCACCGCGCAGTCAGAATCTTCCGGACATCCTCCATATGCGCACGCGGCTGGTGCTTCGACGGCAACTGTTCCAGCGCAACCAGCGCCGTGGCCAGGGCCTCGGTGACCACCCACTCGTCGTGTCCGGTAATTCCCTTCCGCGGCATCGCCACACCCTCCGTCGCACCGGCTGCGACATTGTAGCGCGAGAGGGGTAGGGGCTGTCATCAGCCAACATGGGCAGGGCAACGCGGAACCGGTTGGCGCGCCCCTGCCACGATGCGCCGCAGGGAACCAGCATGGCAGCGCGCAGCGGCAGTGATTACAACGACGGTCGCGCCCTTCACCACCCAGCCTGCCTGGATGTTTGAACCCTATCTCTCGGCCTGGAGCCTGGTCTCCGACGGCGACGTGATCGTCACGCACGCCGCACGGTTGCTGCCGGTGCGGCAGCACGGCGAACCGGCCATGCTCAAGCTTTCGCACGAGCCGAACGAGCGCCTCGGCGGCATCGTCATGGCGTGGTGGGATGGCGACGGCGCGGCGCGGGTCCTGGCCCGTGACGGCAAGGCGCTGCTGCTCGAACGGGCGATGGGTGCAGCGTCGCTGAGCGACATCGCCCGAACCGGCCGGGACGATGAGGCCTGCCGAATTCTCTGCGCAACAGCCGAGCGGCTGCATGCCCGGAGAGCAAAACCGAGGCCGGACTTGACGCCACTCAGAGACTGGTTTCGCGCGTTGTGGCCGGCGGCGAGAGCGCACGGCGGCATCCTGAACCGATCGGCCGACACCGCTGAGGCGCTGCTCGGCGATCCGCGCGAGATCGTGGTGCTGCATGGCGACCTGCACCATGACAATGTGCTCGACTTCGGCGCGCGCGGCTGGCTCGCGATCGATCCCAAGCATCTGGTCGGCGAGCGCGGCTTCGACTTCGCCAACATCTTCACCAACCCCGATCTTGCCGATCCGACACGGCCGGTCGCAACCGAACCCGGCCGCTTTGCGCGGCGTCTCGACGTCGTCGTGGAAACGGCGCGGCTGGATCGCCGGCGCCTGCTGTCATGGATCATCGCCTGGACAGGCTTGTCGGCAGCATGGTTCCTGGGCGATGGCGATCCGCTCGCCGAGATCGACCTTGCGATCGCACGACTTGCCGTAGCGGAGCTCGACCGGATGGCGTGAAGGCGCGCAGCGACTATGCCGCCGCGACGCTGGCCCCGCTCAACGACACGCTCAGGATCCGCCACTTCGAGATATCGAAGAAGTAGGCGGCCTTGATACGTGCGGACGCGGGATCCGGCGCCTGAATCGCCGTGTGGAATTGCCGCGTTCCATCGCTCAGCGAAATCCGGAATGTCTGCATTGGTCGAACCTCCACGCAGCCGATGCTGCGGCAAGGAGGGTTAAGATCCGGTTGCCGGTGACGGTGTCCGCGCCGCGCACGCGCGCCTTACGCGATGCCTTTCCCGGCCGAAGCCTGCGGCGACCGCACCATCGTATCTTCTGCACCGACGACGCGTCCGTCCTGTGCGCGCAGTTCTAGTCGCCGCACCGGCAACCCGTTCTTTCGATCGACCAGGAGCACATGCGCCTCGTCGGGCTCGAAGAAGAAATCCTCGCCCCACTGCCGGAGCGCGACGAGGAGCGGGAACAGCCCGCGACCTTTCTCGGTCAGCACATATTCCTGATACGCGCTTCCGTCCGCCGCGGGCACGGTCTCCATGATGCCGTGCGCCAAGAGATTGCGCAGCCGGGCGGAGAGGATGTTCTTGGCAAGCCCGAGGCTCTTCTGAAATTCGCCAAACCGGCGCAGCCCGTCGAACGCGTCGCGGACGATCAACAGCGACCACCAGTCGCCGATCGCATCGAGCGGCCGGGCCACTCCGCACATCGAGTCCCTGTGGCTCACTCGCTTGGCCATCGTGATCCGCCTGACGTCTTTCATCGCGGCGCGGCCCGAAAAGACCGCCCGATCGAGAACTCGATATATCGGTTGCAAAGTAAAACCTCAAGCGATACATGATGGTTTCAAATTAAAACTATCCGAGGCCCACCATGATCCAACCCGATGCAACGTTCGACGGCACCTTTCCCTTCACGCCGCATTTCAGCGCGGCGCTGGGCTTTCCGATGCATTATGTCGACGAAGGCCCGCGGGACGGCGAGGTGGTGCTTTGCCTCCACGGCGAGCCAACCTGGGGCTATCTGTTCCGGCATCTGGTGTCGGTCCTGCGCGCAACGCACCGCGTGGTCGTCCCGGATCACATGGGCTTTGGCAAGAGCGCAACGCCGGCGCAGCGCAGCTACTGGCTGCAGGATCATGTCGACAATCTCGAGGCCCTGGTCCTTGCGCTCGACCTCACCAATATCACCCTCGTGATGCATGATTTCGGCGGTCCGGTCGGCATGGGGTTCGCGGCACGCCATCCGGATCGGATCCGCCGCGTCATCTCGGCCAACGGACCGACGCCGTTCGGGCAAAGTGATCTGTTCGCGCGCGTCACCGCGAATGCGCAGGTCTCGCCCTGGTTTCAATGGATCGCAGCAGCCGAGACGAACGGCGAGCTCGAGCCGGTGCTCGGCCAACTCGGCTTCAATATTCTCAGCACGCTGAAGCTCAACGGCTTCGAGAACAACGCGGTCATCACCGACGCCTGGCTCGCCGCCTACGGGGCGCCTTTCGCGCGCCCGGCCGACTGCCTCGGCGCGATCGGATGGGCGAAGGGCTTTGCGACCGGGGCGCACCAATTCGAGGCGCCGACGCCTGCCGCCGATCGCGCGATCCGCAGCAGGCCGGCGCTGGCGATCTGGGGCGAAGCGGACCGCACGCTGCATGCAGACCATTTCCTGCCGCTGTTCTCCGCGATCTTCCCGGCGGCGCCGGTCAGGCGCCTTGCCGGCGTCGGGCATTACTGCTTCGAGGATGCGCCGCAGGACATTGCCGGCCTGATCGTGGAGTTCATTGCGCTGACTTGACGGCGGCCCGGCAAGACCTGGCCGTCGGGATCACGCAGCAGAGATCCGGGACATTGATTGGATTACGCCTGCACGGACGACGCGCAGGCCGTCCGCATTCCCATCCAAATCGGCGCGTAGCGGTTCAGCTCGCGCCGGCGAGGATGACGAGGTTGTTGATGACAGGCGTCGAGCAGAACGCCACGACAAGGGCAATCTTGGCAAGGCTTTCACTGCGCCACAGCAGCGCGATGACGAGATAGGTCAAGCCAAGTTTCGGGATCAGCCACCAGACGCCGAACCAGGCCTGGGCCATCTGCATGAACGGATTCGCCTCGCCGAATCCGAGCTCCAGAATCCTGTTGGTGGTGGCGAGGTCAGCGCATCCCAGAACCAGTACGGAAAGCAACAGCAGTGCCTTGACCCAATTCATCTCAACCTCTCGGTGCCGGACGCCGAACGGGCATTGCACCTACCATTCAAGCTGATTCGTTAATTGTTGGTTGGGGCAGGGAACTGCAACCGGGCCAGCTTGCGGAGGCGGTGAGCGTGGCGGAAGGGGTGTCCTGTCAACTCGGCTGGAATGATTTGGCATTTTGAATCATGGTCACCAAAAGCCACGGTATGAACTACGGTCAGCGACAGTTGGGGTGGGCGCGGATTGGTCTTTGCTGGCGAGCATCTGAGCATCGAGATTCTGCCATTCAAAATTCAGTCCTCGATCATCAGACCCGACGGCAAGTAAGCAAGTAACTTTCCGTCCGGCGGACCGTATCTCCAAAAGCGGGCGGCGCGGTGAAAGCCATCGATTAATATCAGAAAGCTGAACGAGCGGCCAAACGTGATCGGATCCGCAGGAAATTCATAGCTCGTTCCCTTGCGAAGCACGTTTCGAGGATCATCTGGATCGACGCTTGTCGTTGTCATGTATTCCTCGAACGAAACAAAGCGTCCCTCGCTTTCGGGATCCCACACATTTGGCGGCACGAACATCGAGCCCAATCTGGTCCGGCCAATTTCGATAACGTCGAATGAGAGCACTCCGGTCAGAAATGCGAGCAGGACGGGCCGAGCGCAAGCGGTACCAAAGGCGAGCTCATATTGTTCGGCTTCGGACAACTGCTCGAATGCCGTCCCGCTCGATCGCTTTGTGACGAGATGCTCCAGATGAGAATAGTGCCGGGCGGCCGCAGAATCTGTCAGCTCGCTGTAAGCCCATCGAGCTTGAACTTCCAACAGGGGCACGTTTTGCAGTCTCAAGTCATCCACTTTCTCTCGATCGAAATTGGGCTAGCTCTATCCAGGCCATTCCGCGATTGCGCCACATTGACAGTAATCGCGCTATTTGGTGCTCAGCCGGTCGCTGACACCATCGTCGCGCTGAACCACCAGGGGAGGGATGCAGACGTAGCTTTGCAATGTGGGATAAGCCAAGTTCATAGCGCCGTCGATCCCCTGATCCTGATCGACGATCGATGTTCCTGGAAACGGCACGAACTGCTTCTTGAGCGGCAGAACGCTGCCCAAGAGGCGCCTCGCTCCGCGTGGACTAATTGAGTATGCCTGTGTTCCGTAGGCGTGCCTGAGCCTGTGGGGGTGATAAATTGGTCGGCCGTCCGAAGTATCGCTCCAGGTAAAAGGTTCGGTTCGATCGTAAAACCGCATCTCCGAGGCGGAGAATCCAAGATCGATCCAGAGGAAAAGTGGATCGTAAATGAACCCCCACAATATTATATCCCAATCGGTTGGAAGCTGGGCCAGCACCGCCAGGCGGTGCTCATCGAATACAGGATGACTAAGCGCGTCGTCCTCGAAGATCGTCAACGGCTGGTCTTGAGACGCGGCCTTTTGCCAAAGCTGTATGTGAGACAGCGCGCAACCCAAGGCTCCCGCGCTGTAGTCAAGTTCAGGGGCAATGAGCCCTTGTCTTTCGAGGTCTAAGCGATCCAGCTTGCGGCCGTCGATCGCTGAAACTCGCTCAAAGTTGCCGAGCTTGGCATTGCGAGATCTGAACTTATCCCAGCGAGCCGTGCTTCGGTCCAAATTGATTACATGAATAGCATTCGCTGATTGCTTATTCTTTTGCGCCGCTCGAAATGGCGCGTTTGACCCCTTTGCTAGCAGGTACGAACCTAAGCCATTTGATACGATCGAGCGAGCCGCAGCCTCGGCGCCGATCGGATTTAGGTGAAATGCGTCTTGAAAAATGTCGGTACGGCCAGCCAATTGCGCTTCCAAATCGCACAGGGCGTGTTCTCCAGAACGAGCAGCCGCGCGAGTGGTCTCGTTGATCAGTACGCGAGTTCGGGCGATGCCGGGATCGATACTTTCGTCCCGCAGATGGGGAATAGTCGCGAACCAAAGCTCGATACCAAACGATCGCGCGGCTAGGGAAAAGAGATCGAGTAGCCGACGACGATCCGCGACGTTCGGCGCGGAAAGCAGGTTTTGGTCGCGCCACGAGTTGTTTGCATTAAGGTCGACGATCGGCTCGAGCCAACAATCGCGGCTCCAAAAGCTCGACTCGAGATTCGCAACATCCACATCCACAATCCCTGTCATCAGAATGACGACGTCAGGCTTGAGCGGTATGATCTTGTTGAGAAACAAGTTCAGCATATGGAGAGTGGTCGCACCGCTGTAGCCCCCGTTTCTCACGATGACATCTACAGCATTCTCGCTACGCAGAATGGTCTCTAGCTTTGCGCAAAATCGGTCATCGGGATCGAGGTACATACCTTCGACCACGCTGTCGCCGAGAACGATCACGGTTTGGGCCGCTGTAGTCGGGGACTTTGATCCACGAATGAAGCCGAGAGCGTCAGTCTCCAGAAGATATGGCTTTCGGACGAGAGTATGATTCCGACTTTGGACGTACTCATCTGAAGGTGTGTGAGAGAAGGACGCATTTGCCGGATACTCCTTCAATCGTATCGCTCTTTTCCCATCGCTGGCTGGAACGGTGTCCTTTCTCGGTGCTTCCCGTGCGGGCTTGGCGGCAAGTTCTCCGGCGATCAGCGGTCGGATTGCCTCCCCATCGGACGCGAAGGTCAGCCATCCGTAGACTTCGCGAGTGTCTAATATCTGTGAGATTCCCGCGCGTCGCGCGCTGTCGGCGAATACCACATATTCATACCGGCCCGATCCATCATCGTAGGTCAATTGCGGTATGGCGTCTGCGCGAACCAGATATGTGCAATGCACCACCGGCACCTCGTGGAGGCCCGGCGACGACCGGCTGAGAATAGTGTTGTATTCGTCGCTCGGAAGAAAATATCCGTTCGCGTCGATCTTCTGGTGATAGTTCGAGTACAGCGGCCGGTCGGCGTCGACACACTTGAGCAGCGGCGCTACGATCGGAAGATTGAGTTCTACAAGGTGCCGCAAGGTGAGGGGACGTAGGTAGTTGTCGACGTCGACCACGAAATAATAGTCGCATCCCAGAGCCAAAGTCTGGTTCATGCTGTGTTGGCGAATTCGACCTAGCACGGAGAAGCGAGTGGCATTCCACTCATGGTCAGCAAAGTCCTGAACGCGTTCCGAAACATTGCTATCGTCAAGTTCTACGTGCGAATATCGCGATCCGACACGCTGAAGCCAGTCCCGGAGAATTTCGGCGGTATCATCCCGGTTGTTGTTGGTCCGGACGTGGAGCGCGATCCGCTCCGACGGATAGTCGAGCGCTTCGATGCAGTCCAGAAACAGCGGCAAGTGGCCAGCTTTGCTTTTGGCAAGAATTGCTATCAGCACTTTGGGAAGCGGACGATTTCCGTCGGGTTCATTGAGTGCATTCGGTAGTTCGACCCTTTCGGATATCCGGTCCTTCGCAAAACGCAGATTGTCTTCTACGCGGCTTCTCAGGCCTTCATCGATTGACGGATTCTGAAGGATGCGAAGGCAGGCGTCCATGCAGCCTTGATAATCGCCAGCCCAAAAAGCGTTGACGGCGAATTCATCGAGTAGTCCGAACTCATAGATCCATTCCTCGGCGAACAGCGCTCCAACAGGCATCGGCAAATCAATGCCGCGGCGCGCGATATCAGCTCCCTCCTTGTTGCGACCCTTTGAACGGCAGTAGCGGCTGGCACCATGCAACGCCTCAGCTCGCGCGAGCTGAGAATCGGCGGCCCGCTGATAAGCCGCGATGACCTCGTGTTCAGGATGATCGAGCGCTTCCTTGAGCCGCGCCGCAGAATAGAGAGAAATAAAGACCTCTTCCTGCCAAAAGCCCATTTCAGCGCGCGCCAAGTAGTGGGGCAGCGCTTTCTCGGGCTCGTTGCAGTCACGATAGCTTTGAGCAAGGTAGAACGTGTAACGAGAGCGGAGAAACGCGTCCGTCTCGTTCTGCAGGGCGCCCTCCAGCAGCGCTGCATCTTTGCGGTATTTCTCGGGATCCTGGCTGCGTGCACCGCCGCCGCCAATCTGGATCGCAAAGCCGGAAGCGGTCTCCCGACCGCGAGCGTCGGCCGGCGCTTCCACGAACTCGTGCAAGACACCTCGAAAATAGAACTCCTTCTTGTTGCTGCAAAGCTGAGGCCGATGATGGCGGATGCCGTTGTGGTTGATGGCCACGTCATAGAGGTCGGCAGTCATGCCAGACTTGAAGGCGGCGACGTCAAACCCCGGCTCGATGGTGAGCGCGTCATCGGCGTCGATGATGAGGGCGTAGTCGACGTCCGGGTTCCGGCGCAGGCAAGCGAGCGCATGCGATCGGTTGTAAGCGAAATCCCGCCAGGGTTCGTCGATGACTTCGCCTGTCAATCCATTGCTGTCGAGCCACTGTCGTATGATGTCTTGCGTGCCGTCGGTCGAGCCGGTGTCTTCGATCAACACATAGTCGATCATCGGTCGAACGCTGTCGAGGCAACGAACGATAACCGCCGCCTCGTTCTTGACGATCATGCACAGGCCGATCGACTTTCCGTTTGGTTTCGACAATCCGGACTCCTTGACCACAGGCTCTTTATTGCTGCGCTCGTTCTCGCACCGCTGGGAAGACGGAGCAGCTGAAACCGCGGTTGGCGGCGCCGAATTGCCTTCAAGTGCAGTACTCACTTCGGCCGCCTCAATCGAGGCGATCCAGGATTCGCTATCGGCGACACCGTAAGATACGAGCAGGCGACGGCCGTCTGGATGCCAAGCCAGCCCCGCCGCGAACTCGACCCCTTTTTCCTTGAAATAGAACGGGCGACTAAGCCGGCGCAGATTATTTTCGCTATCGAACCATACAAAGCGATGCTGATAGAACCTTCGATCGTTCTGCCACTGAACTTCATGAACGAGTGCGAGCCATCCTTCGTCAAACTCAATGAGTTGTGTTCCGCCTCGGAACTGTTCGACGGCGAAGCCGGCATCGCTCTCTGAGACGGTTTCACCCCTGTCGTTTACGATCCTGGTCGGGTCGCATGAGTAGATGAAATGCAGACTTGCGCCCTTGGCTTGCGGCATCCAGTTCTTTTCATGGAGTCGTGGACCCTCAGGACGAAGCACGAGCCACTCAGCGAGTCGGGTTTCCGAATTGCTTCGTTGTTCAATCCGGGCGATCAACTGTTCGCACCAGCCTTCAGCATTCAACTCGCGGACGCATGAGCTGCCCCATAGCGAGCCATTCCAACTGAACAAACGAATATCCTCGAGTCCTTGCACTTCCTCGAATTGGGTTTTTGGGAAGTCGGCGGGCAGCAGAAGTTCGGCCGCAGTTTCCACCTCAAGATCCGCGTTCAACCGTAGCAGATAGTTGCGCGTTCGAATGGGAGCGCCGTTATCTGTCTCATAGGTGCCGTCTTTGAGCAGGCGAAAATTCACTGTCCGCTGCACGAGATAGAGGTCATTTCCATGACGCGAGACAGAGGGATTGGTTGGCCGATAGCCTTGAGGGACGTCGCAATCCACCTGTCGTGCAGAAAATGATCCAAATAGCCGCTCCGCCGGCTGCAGGTAAAAGAATAAGTTTGTCCGCGCGAGCTCACGTGGGGCGTCCGGAATTGCTCGGTTGAGCGCCAGGCTGTTGCAAATCGAGTAGCCACGGTCCCAGCGGGCGGCGTCCTGACTATAATTTGCGGCGATCGAGAATTCCTCGCGAAGGCCGGTCTGGTAGACGTCGGTTTCAATGAAAAGGATGTCGTTTTCGGGGGCCGATATCGAAAGGCCGAGCTCGGAAAAGTGGAGGCTTGTCTCATACCTGCCGCGTTCTCGATAGTATCGTGCCAGTTCGTAAAGGGGTTCCGCGCGTGTCGGCCTTTGCTTGAACGCTTCAAGTGCCTTGCTGACGAAGCCGTCTTCGTCGCCCAGGTCTCGCAGGCACCGTGCGTGCTGCAGCCGTGCCATCCACGCTTCTTCGTCCCAGCCTTCCATGTCCGCGCGCTTGGCAAAGGCTGCGGCGGCTTCGACATATTGGCAGGCATCTCGGTAGGACCACGCAAGATAAAACCAGTACCGAGCGTTGTCGGGCTCAAGGTCGAGCGCCGCTTTGAGTAGTCGGATATCCCGCTCTGATTTGTCGCCACGATTCGATCCATCGGCGTGATCGATGTACCAGGCGCCCTGCAGTTCAACGACGTCTCCCGGGACGTCGATATATTCGTGCGTCACTCCAAAGTACTTCGAACCACTGTCACGCCGAACCAGTCGGGTGTTCCAGTAGCTCAATCCGCCCGACGCGCGCTGCAAGAGGCGGTAGCCTGGACCGGAAAGGGACTTACGAAATTCGGCGTTGTCGACGATGAGCTCCATATCGGCGTCGTTGAACAGGACGTAATCGAACTCAAGCTCTGAGGCGCAGGCACGATCGAGCGCGTCGTTCCGAGCTTGTCCGAAATCGTGGAACGGAATTGTATGAAGTTCTCCCGGAAGATTGCGCCGGGCAAAGAACGTCTTGATGAAGTCCTGCGTGCCGTCAGACGAACCGGTATCGCAGATGACCCAGCAAGCGATGTGGTCAGCGACCGCCGCCAGGCAGCGCTCGAGATTTGCCACCTCGTTCTTGACGATCATGTTCAGGCAAAGGCGCTTATTTTCCACCACCGCCAAACTTTTTCGGTTTCCGCAAGCAATTGTAAAAAGTTCAAACCAGGAAATATTGTGCTCGACGCCCTAGGTCAGCGAACCCGTTGTTCCATCGAACGTCGCGAAACAATTTAGCTGAAATTGTTCGGGCAGCAAATTCAGTGAGTTGTGCGCTACATGCGAGGTCAGCCCGCTGGTTAATGGAAATGGGGAGCGAAATAATTTGATGTATTTTGATTTCGATCTTGAATTTTCTTGCGCTCGCTTTCTCAGTCTGCTTTACATCTTAAGGGATAATTAATTTTGCGGTCCGTCTGCGATTCAGGCGGGAACTTTTTGAATGACGTTCAATCTTGGAATGTGATCTTCAGCGCGTTTTTGGCGACTGAAGTGAGTGTAGCGGGTACCACCCAAGGTTGAACCACTAAATTGTGGTTGGTTCGAGCGTCGGTCTCCGGACAAACGTGCTCCGGGATTCGATCTCGTGAAATGCGTTGGGTGGCGCCGTATGGTTAAGTCAGGTCCGGCCGATAAGTCGGCCTCTTCCCGCAGCTCTGTTTCCGTCACACCTCCCTTAACGGGAGAAGGCATTGCCAAATATGCGGGGCTTCTCTCCGCGGGCATCTCAAACGAAATCACGGTAACCGGATCGTTGCCGCGTGGCGCGACCACCCAGAACATTACCTACTTCGTCGTCGATCGAGCCACGAAGACGATCGTTTCCCAGGTCATTTTACCAGACGCGTCCGATCGCTTCAGCGCGGTCGAGATGCGGATGAAGGTCGGGCGCTACGCGAGTGCCTACGACATCGGCACTTTTGATTCGAACGGCGAGTTTACGGTCTGTCCGTTTCTGTCCGTCCGAAGCTCTCTGAGTCTCTCATCACCAAGCGGACCAAGTAGCAAATAGTCTGAACGCACTACAGAGCGTCTGCACATTGATTTGGGCTGAGGCGGCAACCCGCGCTCGGCCTGACGTGAATTGTTGTAAGTCAAAACAGGACCAATTTCATGGCCCACAAATCAGAGCTTCTGTTCGTCGATCCGCTCGTTCCCGACCTGAACACGCTGCTGGAGAATCTCCGGCCCGAGGTTCGGGCTATTGTGCTCGACGGTGCAAGGCCTGCTGCAAGGCAGATGGCGGAAGCGCTGGTGGGGATCGAAGGCCTCGATGCGATTCACATTGTCGCGCATGGCGCGCCTGGGCGTGTTTGCTTCACATCCGGCGAGTGGTCAGTTGATACCCTGCCAGTTCACGCCAAGGACTTGGCCCGAATTGGTAGCGCTCTTGCTCAAGAAGGAGATGTACGGCTCTGGAGTTGCGATGTCGCTCGAGGCTCTTTCGGCGCGAGTTTCATTGGGGCGCTTGAGCATGAGTTCGGCGCTGGCGTTGCGGCGGCATGTGGGCCGATCGGCGACATGCGCCGCGGAGGGACGTGGCGCCTGGAAAGGTCAAATTGCAACGGGCAGTACTTGCCGTTTGCGCCGGAGATGCAGTCAACCTATGCGGGACTTTTGGCCGTTGTCGATGACTACGTTACGATCAGCGGCTCCGTAGGTAATGGCAGTGGTCACCTGTCGAGCGGCACCTACTATATCGAAACGACAATCGGTGGCGTGGTCACCGTTGTTGGCTCGTTTACGATCCCGAATATCACCAACGTTGCGTTCCAACTCAACGTACTCGTCAGCTCCACAGGCAATTACACCGTCGTCAATTTTTTCGGTTTGACGGTTGACGGTACGAGTAGCGGTGAGACCTTCACGCTGACAGGTCCCAACAGTAATGTGGGTCCCACCGGCGCCACGGGTTCGACCGGTTCAACTGGCGCCACCGGCGCAACAGGATCAACTGGCGCTACAGGTGCGACCGGCGCCACGGGCAGGACGGGCGCGACGGGATCGACCGGCGCTACGGGCGGAACGGGCGGGACAGGATCAACCGGCGCCACAGGTGCGACTGGCGCCACGGGCGGAACGGGCGGGACGGGATCGACCGGCGCCACGGGTGCGACGGGCGCCACGGGCGGGACCGGATCAACCGGCGCCACAGGTGCGACTGGCGCCACGGGCGGGACCGGATCAACCGGCGCCACAGGTGCGACTGGCGCCACGGGCGGGACGGGCGGGACGGGATCGACCGGCGCCACGGGTGCGACCGGCGCCACGGGCGGAACGGGCGGGACGGGATCGACCGGCGCCACGGGTGCGACCGGCGCCACGGGCGGAACGGGCGGGACGGGATCGACCGGCGCCACGGGTGCGACCGGCGCCACGGGCGGAACGGGCGGGACGGGATCGACCGGCGCCACGGGTGCGACCGGCGCCACGGGCGGAACGGGCGGGACGGGATCGACCGGCGCCACGGGTGCGACCGGCGCCACGGGCGGAACGGGCGGGACGGGATCGACCGGCGCCACGGGTGCGACCGGCGCCACGGGCGGAACGGGCGGGACGGGATCGACCGGCGCCACAGGTGCGACCGGCGCCACGGGCGGAACGGGCGGGACGGGATCGACCGGCGCCACGGGTGCGACCGGCGCCACGGGCGGAACGGGCGGGACGGGATCGACCGGCGCCACGGGTGCGACCGGCGCCACGGGCGGAACGGGCGGGACGGGATCGACCGGCGCCACGGGTGCGACCGGCGCCACGGGCGGAACTGGCGGGACGGGATCAACCGGCGCCACAGGTGCGACCGGCGCCACGGGCGGAACGGGCGGGACGGGATCGACCGGCGCCACAGGTGCGACGGGCGCCACGGGCGGGACGGGATCAACCGGCGCCACAGGTGCGACCGGCGCCACCGGCGGAACTGGCGGGACGGGATCGACCGGCGCCACAGGTGCGACGGGCGCCACGGGCGGAACGGGCGGGACGGGATCGACCGGCGCCACGGGTGCGACCGGCGCCACGGGCGGAACGGGCGGGACGGGATCGACCGGCGCCACAGGTGCGACCGGCGCTACGGGCGGAACGGGCGGGACGGGATCAACCGGCGCCACAGGTGCGACCGGCGCCACGGGCGGAACGGGCGGGACGGGATCAACCGGCGCCACAGGTGCGACCGGCGCCACGGGCGGAACGGGCGGGACAGGATCGACCGGCGCCACGGGTGCGACCGGCGCCGCCGGTGCAACGGGCTCGACCGGTGCAACCGGACGAACCGGCGCAACGGGAGCTACCGGCAATACGGGAGCAACGGGCTCGACCGGCGCAACCGGATCGACAGGGGCGACTGGACGTACCGGCGCGACGGGTGCGACCGGACCCAGAGGGCCGACAGGGCCAACGGGACCGCGAGGTAACACTGGTGCAACCGGTCGTACCGGTGCAACTGGATCCACCGGTTCGACGGGCGCAACTGGTGCCACAGGCTCGACTGGAGCAACGGGCTCGACGGGTGCAACAGGAGCCACAGGCTCCACGGGTGCCACTGGTGCTACCGGCGCAACGGGTGCTACCGGCGCCACGGGCGCAACGGGTGCTACCGGCTCGACCGGTGCAACGGGCGCGACCGGTGCGACAGGAGCCACAGGCTCGACGGGTGCCACTGGTGCTACCGGCTCAACCGGCGCAACGGGTGCCACAGGCTCGACTGGAGCAACAGGCTCGACCGGTGCAACAGGAGCGACAGGCTCGACGGGCGCAACGGGTGCCACAGGCTCGACTGGAGCAACGGGCTCGACGGGTGCAACAGGAGCCACAGGCTCCACTGGTGCTACCGGCTCAACCGGTGCAACGGGTGCCACAGGCTCGACGGGCGCAACTGGTGCCACCGGTTCGACCGGTGCAACGGGTGCCACAGGCTCGACTGGAGCAACGGGCTCGACCGGTGCGACAGGCTCGACGGGCGCAACTGGTGCCACCGGTTCGACCGGTGCAACAGGCTCGACGGGTGCCACTGGTGCAACCGGTGCAACGGGTGCCACAGGCTCGACGGGTGCCACTGGTGTTACCGGCTCAACCGGCGCAACGGGTGCCACAGGCTCGACTGGAGCAACAGGCTCGACCGGTGCAACAGGAGCAACAGGCTCGACCGGTGCAACAGGAGCGACAGGCTCGACGGGCGCAACGGGTGCTACCGGCTCAACCGGCGCAACGGGTGCCACAGGCTCGACTGGAGCAACGGGCTCGACGGGTGCAACAGGAGCCACAGGCTCCACTGGTGCTACCGGCTCAACCGGTGCAACGGGTGCCACAGGCTCGACGGGCGCAACTGGTGCCACCGGTTCGACCGGTGCAACGGGTGCCACAGGCTCGACTGGAGCAACGGGCTCGACGGGTGCAACAGGAGCCACAGGCTCCACTGGTGCTACCGGCTCAACCGGTGCAACGGGTGCCACAGGCTCGACGGGCGCTACCGGATCGACTGGAGCAACGGGTGCGACAGGCTCGACGGGCGCAACTGGTGCCACCGGTTCGAGCGGTGCAACGGGTGCCACAGGCTCGACTGGAGCAACGGGCTCGACGGGTGCAACAGGAGCCACAGGCTCCACTGGTGCTACCGGCTCAACCGGTGCAACGGGTGCCACAGGCTCGACGGGCGCTACCGGATCGACTGGAGCAACGGGCTCGACCGGTGCGACAGGCTCGACGGGCGCAACTGGTGCCACCGGTTCGACCGGTGCAACGGGTGCCACAGGCTCGACTGGAGCAACGGGCTCGACGGGTGCAACAGGAGCCACAGGCTCCACTGGTGCTACCGGCTCAACCGGTGCAACGGGTGCCACAGGCTCGACGGGCGCTACCGGATCGACTGGAGCAACGGGCTCGACCGGTGCGACAGGCTCGACGGGCGCAACTGGTGCCACCGGTTCGACCGGTGCAACAGGCTCGACGGGTGCCACTGGTGCAACCGGTGCAACGGGTGCCACAGGCTCGACGGGTGCTACCGGATCGACTGGAGCAACGGGCTCGACCGGTGCGACAGGCTCGACGGGCGCAACTGGTGCCACCGGTTCGACCGGTGCAACAGGCTCGACGGGTGCCACTGGTGCAACCGGTGCAACGGGTGCCACAGGCTCGACGGGTGCCACAGGCTCGACTGGAGCAACAGGCTCGACCGGTGCAACAGGAGCGACAGGCTCGACGGGCGCAACAGGTGCTACCGGCTCAACCGGCGCAACGGGTGCCACAGGCTCGACTGGAGCAACGGGCTCGACGGGTGCAACAGGAGCCAGAGGCTCGACGGGTGCCACTGGTGCTACCGGCTCAACCGGCGCAACGGGTGCCACAGGCTCGACCGGTGCAACAGGAGCGACAGGCTCGACGGGCGCAACGGGTGCTACCGGTTCGACGGGTGCAACCGGCTCGACGGGCAGAGCCGGAGCCACAGGGGCAACCGGCCCGGCGGGGTCGACCGGAGCGACCGGCTCGACTGGTCCACGTGGTCCAAGGGGGCCGACTGGTCCGCGAGGCCACCGTGGTCACACCGGCCCAACTGGTCCGACCGGCACTGCCGGAGCGACGGGAGCAACTGGTGCGACCGGCGCAGCAGGCGCTACCAGTTCGACCGGAGCTACCGGCGCGACGGGAGTTGGAGCGACCGGCTCGACGGGCTCGGCGGGTGCAACGGGAACGTCTGGTAATCATGATGATAAGACGTCGCTGACCACGACGATCAATCCCGATACGACCATTGGCGCGTTGAACCCGGTGCTGCTGAAATTGGAGGCTGCTGTCGCGGACCTGGCGCTTGCAATGGCGGGAGGATCAATGAATGGCCAGCAGTTGCAGGCCGATCTGACGACGATCAAGAGCTTGGCGCAGATGCTGTTGTCCCGCATGGGCAACACGGATGGCGGCTCGGCCTTCGATCAGAACCGTCCGGGTGGTGCCGGAACGATTGGTCAACTCGATCAATCGAACAGGCCCAACCTCAATCTGCCGAAACACGACTCTTAAGGTCGGCGGCTGAAAAAGTGATGGATGAGGAGGCCAGGGATCGCATCCCTGGGCTCCTCTCCGATCAGGCCGAGAATTGCCGATGGTAGGCACTACGAAAATCAATCGCCGACGCTTCCTCGTTCTCTCGGGCAGCGCGGCGGTTCTTAGCGTCGTTGGAATCGGGAGGGGCTTCGGGCGCGAGGTCGCCCCGACAGAAGACCTTCGAAGCGCTCCGATCGAACTGTCGGGCGATTGGCATGCGGCGCCGACCGACGCTGTGATGCGTGTACTCACGCGGATCCGGGAGGTCGATCTGTCGGGAATGCGATTGCTGTCGGATCGGCAACCCAGGAAGCTTCGTATCGAAAACCATAGCGAAGTTGCGCCGGCGATCTGGCTGCACAGCGATCAGCCCGACATGGCTTCGATCGTCGTGAACATCGGCTATGCCGACTGGTGCAGGCTCGCGTATCAATTCGGTCACGAGCTTGGGCATGTCCTCAGCAACAGCTGGCAATTTTCCGCAAAACCACAACCTCCGACACAATGGCTCGAGGAGGTGCTCGTGGAGACATTTTCGGTTCGCGGCCTGCGGCTGCTCGCCGATAGCTGGGAGAAATCGCCGCCATTTGCGGGGGACGCAGGTTTTGCCCGTGCTGTTCGTCAATATGGCTCCGCGCTGCTGGACAAATTCAAAGCTGACTATCTTTCCCCGCTCAAGTGGTTCCGGATGAATCGCGCGAAGCTGGAAATTGGATCCGGCAAGGACGTTCTGTGGGGACCCGCGGTGGTCGGTGTCCTCCAGATCTACGAGGACGTCAAACCTGGCAAACCAACCTGCCTCGATGATCTCGGAGCCTTGAACCGCTGGCCGGAGCGGACCTCCGTTCCGATCGAACGCTATCTCGATTTGTGGACAGAAAGCTGTGTTGCAATTGGCTCCACCGGCGAATTGCCGTCCCGGCTACGGCAATTGTTCGCGATCGCGTGAGATGTCGGTGCGAGCAGGGTCCAATCGCGTCAACCAACTGGAGGGATTTCGGTGTTGCGACCGGTCGAATTCGTCTAGATTGCCGCGATATAGTGAAGATTTTTATTCTGTTGTCGATTTAGGAGGGTGACCGTGGACCCGCATAGCGGAGCCTTTGGGGAGCCGGGACCTGGCAAGTATGTCCGCTTGCTGCAGAACGCAATTGACGATCTTGGTGCGGACGATGAAGCGTCGCGTGATGCGCTTTACAGCCGGGCACGTGCCCTTTTGGAGAGCCGGCTCGCCGCCAGAAGGGATATGTCGCAGGCACAAATCGACACTGAGAAAGGTGATTTCGATCAGGCAGTATGGCGCGTCGAAGGGCAGGTCCGACCCGGCGTAACGGCACCGGTGAGAACGCCATCGTACAATGTCCCCGGCGACCTGGATGTCATCCCGGCTCGGAGCGGTGACCGGTCACACGTTGTGGCGTCACGAGATATTCGTTCCGAACGCCCGCGAGGACGCTCACGCGCCGCCAAAGGGCCGAGCACCTCGCGACGTGCCTGGCAAACGGCGAAAGCGCAATTCGCGGCGCGATGGTCCGGTCTCCCGCGTAGATTCATGGATAGTCTCCGTGGAGGCGGCGAGCTAGTGACCGATCTCGGTGTCCGCGCATGCCACTCCGCACAACGGATTTGCGCGGAGCTCGCCGCAAAGGTCAACGTAGAGGCTCTGTCAAAGCCGCTTGCCGTTTCATCCGCACCGAAATTAACCGGGGTTGATCCGCAACAAGGGCATTCAATCAATCGCCTGGACGCGCAACGCAGTCCGCAATACCAGGCACGACTGCAGGCGGTTATTCAGGTGGCCCGTCATTACGGCGTCGAGCTTGATGCCAGCGAATTGAGAGCTGGTGAACCCGATATCTATCCATCGGCTGCCGCACTCTCGACCTGGGCACAGAACGCCGGTCTGTGGTCTCGTGCGGTACGAACCAGTTGGCGGCACTTGCAGGGCATGAGCGAGGCTGGTCCCGTCGTCCTGTTGTTTGCCGATGGCAGCGCCGCGCTCATGGTTGGCGCAAACGGCGATCAGAATATCGTTATGCTCAGGGATCCCGGCGCCCCGGCAGACGCGGCCGTGCCCGTCGATGAGTTGCGCCTTTCTCAGGTGTGGAGCGGTGAGGCCATCCTGGTGCGCGCGAGCCGAAGCGGCACTGCGGCCGACGCTCCGTTTGATTTGCGCTGGCTTTTCGATCTCGTTCTGCGCGAAAGGCGCTTGCTGCGGGACATCGGCATCGCCTCGCTCACCATCAGCTTCCTCACCATCTTCCCACCACTCCTGGTGATGACGATGGTGAACAAGGTCCTGCAATTTCACAGCACGTCGACTTTGGTGATGCTTGCGGCAGTCATGGCGGTCGTCATCATTTATGAATCCCTCCTGGGACATGCGCGACGTCATATCATTGCGGTCGTCGGCGCGAGGCTCGACGCAAAACTCAATCTGCACGTCTTCAATCGGCTGCTTCGCCTGCCACTGGATTACTTCGAGCGCCATCCTGCCGGCGAAACGATGTATCGCATCGCGCAGGTCTATCGCGTTCGCGAGTTTCTGACCGGCCGCCTTCTGACGACGTTTCTCGACCTGATGACGCTTTGCGTGCTGCTCCCGTTCCTGTTCTATCTAAGTCCGATCCTCGCCAGCATTGTTCTTGGCTGCGCTTGCCTGATCTTGCTGATCATCATCGCATTCCTGAAGCCGATGCGAGAGATGTATGGACGGGTCGCCACCGCCGAGACGTGGAAATCGGCGACGCTCGGTGAGACGATCGTGGGGATCAAGACGGTCAAGGCTTTGGCGCTTGAGCCGCAACGTCGCGCCCTCTGGGACGAACGCATTGCCGAGGCAGGAAAATGGCGGCTCGAATTCGGCCGCTTGTCCAATTGGCCGCAGACTTTGGTTACACCGATAGAGCGCTTGATGGTGCTTGGCACGACCATGCTTGGTGCATATCTCGCGATGAGCGACCAGTCAGGCTACATGGTCGGCGGATTGTTCGCGTTCCTGATGCTGAGCGCGCGGGTCGCCCAGCCGCTGGTCGGGCTGGCGCGACTGATCGAGGACTATGAGGAGGTTGGGGCCGCGATTGGAGAAGCGAGCTCCGTTCTCAATCGGCCCACTGAGAGCGGTGCGCGAGCGGGAGGCTTGAGGCCGAAGTTCGCAGGTGAAATAGCCTTCCAGGACGTCAGCTTCACCTACCTCAACACAACTGTCCCCGCACTCGACAGGATCAGCTTCTCCGTTCCTGCCGGATCGACGCTAGGGATAGTTGGCCGCAGCGGATCCGGCAAGTCGACGGTTACGCGCCTGCTGCAGGGTATTAATCGTGACTACAAGGGATTTGTGAAGATCGATGGCGCTGATCTGCGCGACGTTGATCTACGGCACCTTCGACAGAGCCTCGGTGTCGTCTTGCAAGAGAATTTTCTCTTTCGCGGTTCCATCAGAGATAACATCATCGCCGGTCGACCGGGGCTGACCTTGTCCGATGCTGTTTATGCGGCAAGGCTCGCCGGTGCGGAGGAATTCATCGAGCGGATGCCCAATGGCTTCGAAACCTACATCGAAGAGGGATCTCCAAACCTTTCCGGCGGCCAAAGGCAGCGACTGGCGATTGCACGAGCGCTCATTGCAGATCCACGCATCCTGATATTGGACGAAGCGACCAGCGCACTTGACCCGGAAAGTGAAGCCGTCGTGACGGCCAACCTTGAACGTATCGCCAGCGGACGGACAATGGTCATTGTTTCGCACCGGTTGTCGTCGCTGGTCGGCTGCGATCAAATTCTAGTTCTCGATCAAGGTAAGATCGTCGACTGCGCTACGCACAACGTTTTGGTGGAGCGTTGCACGATCTACCGACAACTTTGGAACCAGCAGAACCGGCACGTCGAACCGACGCGCCAGTCGGTTACTCCGAAGCTGGTCACGGGCGGAGCGAACGCACCATGAGCGAAGTGCAGGCCAATTTGCTGCCGCTACCGTTCAGATCGAAGAAGAGCGATCCGACGTTGCCAGTGATTCTTGAATTCCAGCAACCGTCAACGGCGATTGTTAATGCACCTGTCCCGCGCGCAGCCCGTGGCACCGTCTGGATCGTCTCCAGCATGGTCGCTGCCTTGGTTCTAGTTGCGGGTGTATTGCCCGTCGATCAGGTCGTCACAGCGCGCGGCCTTGTGGTTTCGCAATCCTCCACCGTTCTCGTGCAGCCACTTGAAACCGCAATCGTTCGTTCAATCGACGTCAGCGAAGGCCAGCGCGTGCGGTCGGGCGACGTGCTGGCACGGCTAGATCCAACCTTCGCGGAAGCAGATCGAGTGGCTTTAGAGGGGCAACTGAACAGCCTTGAGCCCGAACTTGCGCGTCTGCGCGCTGAGGCAGATGGACAGCCGTTCACGTACTCCGGCAATGATCCAAATTGGACCTTGCAGGCCTCGATTTTCAACCATCGAAAGGCGCAATTTGATGCCAAGGTCGAGAACTACGAGCATCGCCTGCAGGAACTGAATTCCGTTATAGCGAGGGCGGACTCTGATGCTGTAGGCTATCGTGATCGCCTCGGTGTCGCCCAAAGCATCGAGGATATGCGCCGGCAACTGGAGGCGACCCAGACCGGAAGTCGGCTGAACTCGCTGATCGCAAAGGATACACGCGTTGAAATGCAGCGGTCGCTTTCCAACGCTGTTGCGACAGGGGAGGGGGCGAAGCGCGATCAAGCGGCACTTGCTTCCGACCGCGACGCCTACGTTCGTGGCTGGAAGGCTGAAGCATCGCAAAAGTTGCAGGAGATCACCGTCAAGGCGGCCGATACACGCGAGCTGCTGACCAAGGCGAACCTGCGACGCAAGCTGGTCGAGATCCGCGCCGGGCTGGACGCGATCGTGCAATCGGTCGCAAAGGTCTCGGTAGGATCCGTCATGCAGTCGGGCCAGCAATTCATTACGCTCGTGCCGGCAGACGCGCCGCTTGAGATCGAGGCCAACATCGCGGGCAAGGATAACGGCTTTGTGCACGTCAAGGATCCCGTGGCCATCAAGTTCGACACGTTTCCATTCTCTCAGTACGGTATGGCCGAGGGTGTCGTGCGCATCGTGAGCCCGGACAGCTTTAATGCTCAGGTAGAGGCGCGCAATCCGACCAGTGCCATTCCGACGACGAATCTGGAGCCATTTTACCGAAGCCGCATAAGTATCGATCGGGTGGCCCTGCACGACGTGCCGGCCGGTTTCCAGCTCACGCCAGGCATGCCCGTAACCGCTGATATCAAGGTGGGGCAGCGCACCGTACTAAAATACATGCTCGGCCTGATGCTTCCGGTGACGCAGGAAGCGATGCGCGAGCCCTGATCGAGATGGCTTTGCTGTACGACCCGACGGAGCCTTCTGGAAATGCTCTTTGATCGCTTGATCGGAAAGGCGTCACCCGAAACGGGGCTACGCCGGGCGATCGCTCTTATCGAGAAAGAGCGGTTTGCTGAAGCGTTGCCGCATCTGGCCCGAATGGCAGAGGCCGGCAGCGCGGAAGCTGCATATTTTATCGGAAAGCTCTACCTTCAGGGCGGTGGCGTTCCGTTCAGTCGAACGGAGGGCGCGCGTTGGCTGGAACGCGCGGCGTTGGATGGCCACGTGGAAGCGCAGTCCCTGCTGGCGGCGCTCTTGCTCCAAGGGCTCGGCCCGCAATCGCGTGAAAGCGGCGATGCTGCCGCGCGATTGTTTTCGCACGACAGCACGGCGAAGCCGGATTTCGAAGCCGCCCTGAAGTGGGCCCGTCTAGCGGCTGACGCCGGTTCTCCCGATGGGCAAGCTCTATTGGCTTACATTCTGACCTATGGTCCGCCGCCGCTCAGAGACCTCATACAGGCGAGGGAATGGTATCGCCGCTCCGCCGCCGCGGGCTGCGCGCAAGGACAATTGGGATATGCGCTGTCGCTTGCTGGAGACCCGAACCGGGCCGTTCATCGGGACGAGGTCGTCGAAAACATGCGAGCGGCGGCCGCCGCCGAAATTCCGACGGCCGTCTTCATGCTGGGTGTCCTGACCGAAGGTGGGATCAGTGGCCCGCATGACCCGGGCGCCGCTGCTGAGCTGTACCGCAAGGCCGCAGAATTGGGACATCGCGGTGCGCAGATAAAATGGGGCACCTTACTGATTGAAGGCACGGTTGTTGCGAGAGACCTTGTTTTGGGAGAGACGTGGCTTCGTCGTGCGGCCCTGGCAGGCGACGTTCGTGCAGCGGAGTTGGTCGGCGACCTCTATGCAAAGGGCGGAGCACTACCGCCGAATTACGTGGAAGCGGCAAACTGGTATCGCCGCGCAGCTGAGGGGGGCAATGCGGCGGCGGCTCGGTCGTTGAGTTCATTTTACATGACCGGAGCCGGAGTACCTCAGGACAATCATGAAGCGGCCCGATGGTTGCGCATCGCTGCCGAGGCCGGAAATGTAGATGCTCAAGTCGACGTCGGAAATGACCTGCTGGAACGAGCAGTCAGAGGAGAGGAATGCCCGCCGGTAGCGGATTGGTTCATGAATACAGCGCAACGCGGCAATCTTGTCGCCGCGTTCAATCTTGGCGTATGCCTTCTCCAGGGCATCGGCGTTGAGCGCAACGAACAGCAGGCGGCCGTCTGGTTGCGGCGCGCTGCCGAAGGGGTTCCGGAGGCGCAGTTTATGATCGGTCGCCTATTTGCCGACGGCCGAGGTGTGCCGGCCGACCTGAAAGCAGCACGCGGTTGGTTCGCGCGTGCGGCGGAGGGAGGGATCACCGATGCTCAGGTTGCCCTGGCCGAGATGCTCGTGAACGGTCGAGGGGGACCACAAGACACTCCTGCCGCGCTCAAATTATGCGAACAGGCCGCCGCGAAAGACCACGCTGGAGCAATGTTTGCACTAGGCGCAATGTATAGCGGCGGCCATGCCATTGCCGTTGATCGAGCCAAAGCCGAGCATTGGTTTCGCGCAGCCGCAGAGCGCGGGCATGGTCAAGCTCAACTCATGCTCGGGCGCTATTTGCGTAGCGGTGCGGCTGGCCATAGTGACCCTAAGGAGGCGAGCTACTGGCTGGAGCTGGCCGTTGCCCAAGGCGTCGTAGATGCAGACGCAGAGCTGGCGGAACTGACAAGAACTGCTTCAAGATGATCTCGCGAACGGACCCGCCGTTCTAACAGTATGTGAAGCTCAGCTCGGCAAACAAAATCGGACCTATCATCAATTCCGCCACGTCAGTGGACGTTCTGAATGAGGTCACGCAAAGCCAGCAGGGCGGTGGCGCGACGTCCGACCTAAGCTTTGGGGCAAAGCGGACGATCTGCGCGAGGCTTCCTTTGCGACGCCGTCAACCAAACCTGTAGTGAGCTGTGGGCTTCGGTCCGCTGCCGCCTTCGCCTCTTGGCGAGCCTCACGGCGCTCCTGCACGATGTCTATGCCGGGCGTGTTGCGGTCCCCCTTCACGCATAGACGAGCTGCGTCTCGTGCGAGCCTAGCGTTCTTAAGGGATACATCCCTGAAGGAGCCGAGGCCATGCCATCGCTCCTTGCCGTCCTTCCAGTAACGATAAGACCAGCTCTTCGCCGCGGGACCAGTTACGATCAGGTAGAGCCCGTCGCCGTCAGCATACTTTCCGGGCTTCGTTTCGCGTTCGACGTCGAGCGGCTTGAGTTTTCCAACCACGTGTTCCTCCGATGAAAACCATCCTCCGAACCCACGGTCCCAAGCTACGGTTTGCGCTTTGATTGTGAGGAACGAGGCGAACTAGGGAATACAGTTCGCCGACGAAAGCGCTGATTTTACTGGGGATTCCGAACGGTGGAGAACAACGGAGAACAGTGTACTGGCGGAAGGGGTGGGATTCGAACCCACGGTACCCTTGCGGGCACGCCGGTTTTCAAGACCGGTGCCTTAAACCACTCGGCCACCCTTCCGGATCGATCAGGCCCTTAGCGTAGGGCGACGCCTAACGCAACGCGAACTTGATGAGAACGCCGGGGCGAAACGGCCGTTTGCGCGGTCCGCCAGCGGCCGGCGGACTGATCTGAGCGCGAAGACGAGTTCACTTTCCGGCGATCCAGCCGGGCGGCAAATCGCCGCCAGAGAGGCATCATCGTTGACCCCGACCGCCGGCGCCAGTCATCATGCGCCGATGAAGCGTGTCCTGTTCCTTTGCACCGGCAACTACTATCGCAGTCGATACGCAGAAGAGCTGTTCAATCATCTGGCAAGAGCCGAGAACCTGCCGTGGCGCGCCTTGTCCCGAGGCGCAGCCGAACGGGGCTCGCCCGACAATGTCGGAGCCATGTCGGTGTTTGCGGATCGGCGTCTTCGCGCCAGCGGCATCGTCCCGGAGGGCGCGACGCGCTATCCGCAACCCTGTTCGCTGGCTGACTTCGACGGCGCGGACCTCGTGATCGCGCTCAAGGAGGCCGAGCATCGCCCGCTCGTCGAGCGGCGGTTCCCTGAGGTTGCCGAAAGAGTGACGTATTGGCACGTGCACGACATCGACGTTGCCGATCCCGCCGTTGCGCTGCCGATGATCGATGACCTCGTGCGCGGGCTGGTTTCGTCACTCAGCTAGTTCGCGCTTCAGGAATATCGCCAGCGCATACTCCGCCGGGCGCGCGAGCCTGCCGCTGAGACGTTCGAGGTCCTCGACCGCGACGATCTCGAGGCGGCCTTCGGTGACCCTCAGCCGGTCGATCGGAACGTCGCGGGCGAGGAACACCTCGCCCCGAAGGCTGCCGCCCGGGGTCGAAGGATCCGGTCCGGAGTAACTCCCGATCAGCTCAAAGCGCTCCGGCGGCACGTAATGGCCGATCTCCTCGTGGATCTCGCGAACGACACATTCCAGGAAAGTCTCGGTGCCCTCCCGCCGCCCGCCAAACAGGCTAATCTTGCCGGGATCGGAAACGTGCGGAAGGTCGTCGCGCAGTTGCATGAGCAACCGGCCGTCTGTGCTGACGAGGAGTGCCGACGTTCCCTCCCTCGCTGAGCCGGTCATTCGCCAATCCTCTCGCTGGAAAGGTGGAGGGGGCGTCAGGACTGGGCTGATGCCGACGTGAGTGAGATCGGCGAGGGACGAGGTGAGGGGTAGGCGAGCGGGCGCAGATGGCGCCCCGGAGCATCGCATCTTTAGCCGAAAGCGAAGGCCAAGAGGCTCGAGCACAGCAGCACGAGGCTTGCTGCGGTCAGGGTTAGAAATCCGTCGGAGACCAAATCGTGATTACGCATGACACACCTGCTTTCAATCGATGCTCATCCGAATTGATTAAAGCTTTCCGAACATACTCTCCTGGAAAGAGGTGACGCGTCTTTCCGCCTTCAACGGACTGTCAGGCCCGGTACCGATAGCCTTCCACGGCGTGCGCCAAGAAGATCGCCGCACTCACCAAGCCCATCACCGCTGTAACCGTCTCGATCATCGCAAACTTCCTTTGCGCCCCACGCTGAAGAGAAAACGATTGCAGCCTTGCACAGTCAAAAAGATTCAATTGTTGGAATTCAAGATGCCGACCCACTGATGATTTACTGCAACAGTGTGTCTGATAGCGGGACAGGCGAGCGCGTTTCGGGTGGCCGAGGCTCCGTAGAACAACTGAGGAGGCGCAACAGGCGGTTTACCAAAGTGCCATAGGGTTAAGGCTCTCCCCATTTCCGCCGTGTTCCGGTTGCGATATCGTCAAGCTCTGGTGCGGAGGTGGGCCGCGCAGTGACGAAAATGATCCCGACGCCTCGGAGTAGGCGCGGGTCCGGCAGAATGGTACTTGGGGCAAATGGGGACTAGACGGCCAGATTCGATGATCCGGACGGCGCGCGGCGCCGTTGCGGTGGCGACGTGCCTCGTCCTCGCCAATTGTGCCTCCTCCAACAAGTTCGCCAGCCGGGTCGATCCCAAATATGGCGTGTCGTCGAGCCCGCGGGTCGTGGCGCTGGGCGACCCCGTGCCGAAGGGCGGCGGCACCTACCGCATCGGCAAGCCCTATGTCGTCGCCGGCCGCACCTATGTGCCGGAGGAGAACGAGAACTACCGCGCCGAGGGCATGGCGTCCTGGTACGGCGATGATTTCCACGGCCGCCTGACCGCCAATGGCGAGGTGTTCGACATGGCCTCGCTGACGGCCGCCCATCCGACCCTGCCGATGCCGAGCTACGCGCGGGTCACCAATCTAAGCAACGGCAAATCGCTCGTCGTTCGCGTCAATGACCGCGGCCCGTACCACGGCAACCGCCTCATCGACGTCTCGAACAAAGCTGCCGAACTGCTTGATTTCAAAGGAAATGGTGTCGCCCGCGTCCGCGTCGAATATGTCGGCCGGGCACCGCTCGAAGGCTCCGACGACCGCCAGTTGATGGCGACCTTGCGCACCGGCACGCCAGCGCCGTCGCCGTCGATGGTCCGGGTCACCTCGGCACGTCCGTTCGTCCCGGAGATGTCGTCCTCGTCGGGCCGGGTCCGCGGCGACGTCCCGCTGCCCGAAGGGCGGCCGTACAGCCTCGGCAACACCCAGGCCGACTACGCCTCGGCGAACGCGACCTCGGAGATGTCGGCCTCAAGCCGGTCGCACCGTCGCGTCGCGAACAATCAGCGCGAAGTCTCCTACGAGGGTGACCCGCGCTATGCCGCAACCCCGAGCCCGGCCGCCGCCTATGTGCCGATCGATGCACGTGGACCGGCCGAAGTGCTGAGCGGGCGCGGGCTCTACTAAGTCAAAGCGTTACGAATCAGGTGCTTGGCCTGTTCACTTCAGAAACGCGATCAGCGACGCGTTGACCTCGTCGGGGCGCTCCTGCTGGATCCAGTGGCCGGCGCCCTCGATGATCAGCTTCTGCCGCAAGTTCGGCAGCACGCGCTCCATGTCGGCGACCCGCTTGGCGCCGATCAGCCCGGTGATGACAGAATCGTTCGAGCCGGCGATGAACAACGATGGCTGATGGATCTGCGCGTCCTGCCAGGGCGCGGTCAGCTCCCAGTTGCGGTCGAGATTGCGGTACCAGTTGAGGCCGCCGCGGAAGCCGGACTGCCGATAACCCTCGGCGAATTCGGCGATGTCGGCCTCGGTGATCCAGGCCGGCAGCGGCATTCCGGCCGGCAGCTTGCCGAGGAAGCCCTTGGCCTCGTCGACGAACATCGAGCTGGCATCGGAGACGCCGCGTCCGAGCACCAGCCGCATGGTGTGGGCGACGTCGCGCTCGAACTCGGCCTCGGCGACTCCGGGCGGCTGGAAATACTGCCAATAGAAATTGGTGATGCCGCTGTCGCGCAGGGTTTCGAGCGGACGTCCGCGGCCGCGAAACGGCGGCGGCACGCTGAGGCCGGCAACCCTGGTGAAGACGTCGGGGCGGAACAGCGCCGCGTGCCAGGCCACCGGCGCTCCCCAATCGTGACCCACGATCATTGCTTTCTTCTCGCCGAGCGCAGCCACCAGCGCGACCATGTCGCCGACGGTATCGAAGATCGTGTAGGCACCGATGTCGGCCGGCGCGGCGGTCCGGCCGAAGCCGCGCATATCGGGTGCTGCGACCCGGAAGCCCGCGGCTGCGAGCGCTGCGATCTGGTGCCGCCACGAGTAGGACAGTTCCGGCCAGCCATGGCAGAGCACGACCAGCGGGCCGTGGCCGGCCTCGCGCACGAACATGTCGATGCCGTTGGCGGAAATGGTGCGGGAGGATGACATTCGCGTTTCCGCCTTGTTTGCCGGTTTTGCTGTCGTTAGTTCCGAAGATACGGACGTTCAACGCAGCAGGCAATCCAGCCGGCCGTGCACAAGCGGCGAAACCTGAGTTGTTTGCGATACTTCCAGCTGTTAGAACGCAGTCTTTCAGGACATCGCCGATGGCAGCCCAGACCGCAGTTCCCCGCACGTTGTCAGCTCGCGCCGGGCGCGGCCTGATCGCGGCCGCGGTCGCGCTGGCGATCGGCTGCGGCGGCGTGGTCTATGCCGCCAACAACAGCGTCCAGGGCGCCAAGAAGGAAGACGCCGGATTCGACGGTGACGCGCCGACCGCGATCCTGGTCGAGGCCTCCTCGGGCAGCGTGCTGTTCGAGAAGAATGCCGACGAGCTGCGCGCGCCCTCCAGCATGATGAAGCTGATGACCGCCGAGGTGGTGTTCGACGCCATCAAGAAGGGCGACATCAAGCTCACGGACGAATACCGGATCAGCGAGAACGCCTGGCGGCGGGGCGGGGCGCCGTCCGGCACCTCGACGATGTTCGCTGCGATCAACAGCAAGGTCTCGGTCGACGACCTCCTGCACGGCGCGATCATCCCGAGCGGCAACGACGCCTGCATCGCGCTCGCCGAAGGCATTGCCGGCAACGAGCATACGTTCGCGACCGACTTCATGACCAAGCGCGCCCGCGAGCTCGGCATGACGAAGTCGACCTTCGGCAATTCCAACGGCCTGCCGGACCCGACCAACAAGATGACGGTGCGGGAACTCGCGGTGCTGGCGCGCCACATCATCCAGGCCTATCCCGACCAGTACAAGCTGTTCGGCGAGAAGGAGTTCACCTGGAACAAGATCCGCCAGCAGAACCGCAATCCGCTGCTCAATGCCTTGCCCGGCGCCGACGGGTTGAAGACCGGATACACCAAGGAAGGCGGCTACGGCATGGTCGGCTCCGCGGTGCAGAACGACACAAGGCTGATCGTCGTCGTCAATGGTCTCGAGGACTCCGAAGACCGCGCGACCGAGGCGAAGAAGATGCTGGAATGGGGGTTCCGCAGCTTCGAGACCCGGACCTTGATCGCAGCCAACCAGCCGGTCGGCTACGCCCGGGTGTTCGGCGGCGAGAGCCGCTCGGTCAAGCTCGTCAGTCCCGATCCGGTCAAGGTGATGGTGTCCAAGAACGGCAACGACAAGCTGCTCGCACGCGTGATCTATAGCGGCCCTGTCAAGGCGCCGATCGCCGCCGGCCAGAAGATCGGGGTGGTGCGCGTGTGGCGCGGCGCCAATGTCGCGATGGAGGCGCCGGTGTTCGCGGCTGATGCCGTCGGCACGGGATCGACGATGCGCCGCGCGCTCGACGGTGCCCAGGAGCTCGTCATCGGCATGTTCCGCGCAGGGGTCGAGAAACTCTGACATGGCGGAAGCAGCAGTCCAACGGCCGAGCTTGCGCGGTCGCTTCATCACCTTTGAAGGCGGCGAAGGTTCGGGCAAATCGACCCAGATCCGCAAGCTCGCTGAGCGGCTCGACACCGCCAAGCTGCGCGTGATCGTGACCCGCGAGCCCGGCGGCTCGCCGGGCGCGGAGATCATCCGTCACCTCGTGCTGTCCGGAATGGGCAAGCTGCTCGGGCCCGAGGCCGAGACGCTGCTGTTTGCCGCGGCGCGCGACGACCACGTCCGCACGGTGATCCTGCCGGCGCTCAACCAGGGCATCTGGGTGCTGTGCGACCGCTTCTTCGATTCGACGCGCGCCTATCAGGGCCAGCTCGGGCAGGTGTCGCCCGAACTGGTCAACGCGATGCAGCGCGTGACGATCGGCGATCTCAAGCCCGATCTGACCTTCATCCTCGATGTGCCGGTCGAGGTCGGACTGCAACGCGCCGCCGCGCGCCGCGGCAACGCCACGGCTGACCGCTTCGAGGCCGAAGGCATCAAGTTCCACCAGGATTTGCGCGACGCGTACCGCCGGATCGCGGCCGAAGACCCGGAGCGCTGCGTCCTGATCGACGCCACGCCCGATCCGGACACGGTCACAGCTACGATATGGGCCGCGCTGCGCGAGCATCTGCGCGCGACGCTCACGGCGGACAGTCCAGCATGAGCGCGCGCAAGGTCGAACAGGAGCGCACTGCCCGCCATCCGCGCGAAACGTCCGATCTGTTCGGACATCGCGAGGCTGAGGCCACCTTGCTCGATGCCTATCGCAGCGGGCGGATTCCGCATGCCTGGCTGATCGGCGGCGCGCAGGGCGTCGGCAAGGCGACGCTGGCCTACCGCATGGCGCGCTTTGTGCTGGCGTTCCGCAATCCGAAATCGTCGCAGGTTCAGGCGGCGCCGACGCTGCGGGTCGATCCGTCCGATGCGGTGGCGCGGCAGATCACGGCGGGCGCCCATGGCGGGCTCTTGGTGCTGGAGCGCGGCCTCAACGACCGCGGCGTGATGCGCACCGTGATCACGGTCGACGAGACGCGCGAGACGATCTCGTTCTTCGGCTCGACGGCCGCGGTCGACGGTTGGCGCGTCTGCATCGTCGACACCGTCGACGAGCTCAATCCCAACGCTGCGAATGCGCTCTTGAAAATCCTCGAGGAGCCGCCGCAGCAGTCGTTGTTCCTCCTGGTCAGTCACGCGCCGTCGCGGGTGCTGCCGACGATCCTGTCCCGCTGCCGCAAATTGCTGCTGCGGCCGCTGGAGACGGACGACGTCGTGCGCGCAGCCGCGGCGGCAACCGATATCGACGCTGAAGACCCGGCGCTGCTGGAAGCCGCGGCCGCATCCGAAGGCAGCGTCGGGCGGGCGCTGTCGCTGCTCGGCGGCGACGCCCTCAAGCTGCAACAACGTACGGCTGCGCTGCTGGCAACGCTTCCAAGCGTCGATCCGCGCGAGCTGCATGCGCTGGGCGATGCGCTCGGCACCAGCGACCGCGTCGCGCTCGCCGCCTTCATCGACGGCATCGATCGCTGGATGAGCGAGCGGATGCGGACCGGCGACGCCAATGCCAATCTGCCGCGCCTTGCACGGCTCGCGGAGGTATGGGAAAAGATCGTTCGCGCCGCGCGCGATACCGAAGCCTACAATCTGGAGCGCAAGCCGCTGGTTTTCTCGGTGTTTTCGATGCTCGCGGATGCGACCCGATAGACGCCAAGTCCCAAAACACATCTGTCTGACAACACATCCGTCCGACAAAACTCCCGACAATCTCGTTTCGATCTGCAAAGGATTCCGTGGTGGCGACCGCTAAGAAGACATCGTCGAAGAAGGCCAAGAAGACGAAGAAGGCATCGCCCGCCCGCGCGACGAGGAAGGCCGCTGCGAAGTCGCGCACGGCCAAGAAGGGTGGGCGCGTCGCCAAGAAGGCGAAGCAGGCCGCCAAGACCAAGACGGGAGCCAACAAGTCGGGAGCGAAGACGGCAGCCAAAAAGACCGTGAAGAAGGCTGCGAAGAAGACGGCCAAGAAGGCTGTCAAGAAGGCTGCGGCGAAGGCCACCAAGACCGCGCCGAAGAAGGCCGCCGCGGTGGCCGTTGCGACGGCTGCAAGGAAGCCCGCTGTGCCGAAGGCTCCGGCCGCCGAGAAGGCGCCGAGACCGGCAGCGGTTCGCGCACCAAAGCAACCCAGGCCGGCCGCGGCAGCACCTGTATCCGCCGCCGTCGCGGCGCCAGCCGCAGACCGCGGCAACATCTACTACATCACGACCGCGATCGCTTATCCGAACGGCCAGCCGCATATCGGCCACGCCTATGAGGCGATCGCGACCGACGCGCTGGCGCGCTTCCAGCGGCTCGACGGCAAGGACGTGTTCTTCCTGACCGGCACCGACGAGCACGGCCAGAAGATGATCCAGACCGCGCAGGGCGAGGGGATGACGCCGTACGATCTCGCCACCCGCAACGCCGCGCGGTTCAAGGAGATGGACGAGCGACTCAACGTCTCGTTCGACCGCTTCATCCGCACGTCTGAACCTGCTCACCACAAGTCGGTGCAGGAAATCTGGCGCCGCATGCAGGACAATGGCGACATCTATATCGACAGCTATGCGGGTTGGTATTCGGTCCGCGACGAGGCCTATTACGCCGAGGATGAGACCAAAGTCGGCGAGGACAATGTCCGCCGCGGCCCGCAGGGCACGCCGGTCGAGTGGGTCGAGGAGAAGAGTTATTTCTTCAAGCTCTCGGCCTACCAGGACAAGCTGCTGCATCTCTATGAGAGCCAGCCCGATTTCATCGGTCCGGATTCCCGCCGCAACGAGGTGATGAGCTTCGTGCGGGGCGGGCTGAAGGACCTTTCGATCTCGCGCACCACGTTCGACTGGGGCGTCAAGGTCCCGAACGATCCCGAGCACGTGATGTATGTCTGGGTCGATGCGCTGACCAACTACATAACCGGCGTCGGCTATCCCGACCAAAGCGACAAGCACTGGCGCTACTGGCCTGCCGACGTGCACATCATCGGCAAGGACATCATCCGCTTCCACGCGGTGTACTGGCCGGCCTTCCTGATGTCGGCCGGCATTCCCCTGCAGAAGCGCGTCTATGCCCACGGCTTCCTGTTCAACAGGGGCGAGAAGATGTCGAAGTCGGTCGGCAACGTGGTCGATCCCTTCAATCTGGCGGACCAGTACGGCGTCGACCAGGTGCGCTATTTCTTCCTGCGCGAGGTGCCGTTCGGCCAGGACGGCAACTACAACCACGAGGCCATCGTCGCGCGCATCAATGCCGACCTCGCCAACGATTTCGGCAATCTCGCGCAGCGTTCGCTGTCGATGATCGCCAAGCAGCTTGGCGGCGTCCTGCCGGAGCCGGGCGAGTTCAGCGACAACGACAAGGCGATCCTGGCGCAGGCCGACGCCATGCTGGAGACGTCGCGGACCGCGATGGCCACGCAGCAGATCCATCAATGGCTCAACACGGTCTGGGCCGTGGTCGCCGAGGCCAACCGCTACTTTGCGGGCGAAGCGCCGTGGGCGCTGGCCAAGACCGATCCGGCGCGTCAGAAGACGGTGCTCTATGTCACCGCCGAAGTCGTGCGCCAGATCGCGATAATGGCGCAGGCGGTGATGCCCGAGTCCTGCGGCAAGATGCTCGACAGCCTCGGGATAGCAGCAGATGCCCGCGACTTCGCGGCGATCGCGGAGCGGATCAGGCCGGGCACGGTGCTGCCGGCGCCGGTCGGCGTGTTCCCGCGCTACGTGGAACCGAAGACCGAGTGAGCGGCTCGAAATTCATGCTGGTCGACAGTCACTGCCACCTCGATTTCCCCGACTTCGCCGACGATCTCGACGGGATCGTCGCCCGCGCCGAAGCGGCCGGCATCGGCCGCATGGTCACGATCTCGACCCGGGTGAAGCGGCTCGGCGGCCTGCTTGCGATCACGGAGCGCTTTCCGGACGTCTACTGCTCGGTCGGCACCCATCCGCATCACGCCGATGAAGAGGACGGCATTCCGGCCAGCGAGCTGATCGAGCTGACCAAACACCCGAAGGTCGTGGCGCTCGGCGAGGCGGGGCTGGATTATTTCTATGAGCATGGCTCGCGCGAGGCGCAGGAGCGGGGCTTTCGCGCGCATATCGCGGCCGCACGCGCGACCGGCCTGCCGCTCGTCATCCACACCCGGGAGGCCGACGAGGATTGCGGCCGCATCCTGGAGGACGAAGTCGCGAAGGGCCCGTTCAAGGCGGTGCTGCATTGCTACACCGGCGGCCGCGAGCTCGCGATGAAGGCGATTGCGCTTGGGCTGTCGATCTCGTTCACGGGGATCCTGACTTTCAAGAAGTCGGACGCGCTGCGCGCGCTGGCCGCCGAGCTGCCGGCCGACCGCATCATGGTCGAGACCGACGCGCCGTATCTCGCGCCCGGCAAATTCCGCGGCAAGCGCAACGAGCCGTCCTACGTCGTCGAGGTCGCCAAGGTGCTCGCCGAAACACGCGGCGTCTCGCTGGAAGATATCTCACGGCAGACCACCGAAAACTTCTTCCGGCTGTTCTCCAAGGTGCCGACGCCGAAGGTAGCTGCATGACGCTGACACTGACCATCCTGGGCTGCGGCTCTTCCGCCGGCGTGCCGCGCCCGGCGCTCGGCTGGGGCGCCTGCGATCCCAGCAATCCAAAGAACCGCCGCCGCCGCTGCTCGATCATGGCCGAGCGCACCATGGAGCACGGCACCACGCGGGTCGTGATCGACACCGCGCCCGACCTGCGCGAGCAGTTGATCGACGCCAGTGTCGAGCATATCGACGCGGTGTTCCTGACCCATGAGCATGCCGACCAGACCCACGGCATCGACGATCTGCGCTCGGTGGTGCTGCACCAGCGCCGCCGCATCCCGGTCTACTTCAACCAGTCGACCGCCAAGGACATCATGGCGCGGTTCTCCTATTGCTTCATCTCGCCTGAAGGCAGCGACTATCCGCCGATCCTAACCCGGCATTCGATCGAGGCCGGCGAGAGCCATACGGTCACGGGGAAGGGCGGTCCGCTGAAGCTCGAGGCCTTCCTGGTGCAGCACGGCCGGATTCCGGCGCTCGGCTACCGCATCGGCGATGCCGCCTACACGCCCGATCTGCACGACATTCCCGAGGAGAGCTGGCCGGCGCTGCAAGGCCTCGATCTCTGGATCGTCGACGGCCTGCGCTATGCGCCGCATCCGAGCCATTTCAGCGTTGCGGATGCGCTGTCGTGGATCGAACGCTTCAAGCCGAAGCGCGCCGTGATCACCAACATGCATTCCGACCTCGACTACGAGGTGCTGCGGCAGAGCCTGCCGGCCGGCGTGATCCCGGCCTATGACGGCATGCGGCTGACGCTCGACCGGGCGGGCTGAAGACGTCAACGACCGTGACGACCGGGCCGCGCGCGTTCATCCGATCGCGCGGGATTCCGCACGCCAGGCTGCCGCCCGCCTTCGCAGCCCGGGATTGACCTTTCGCGGACTTTGGATATCGTTATGATCATAACAATATCGGGAGGACCCAATGGCAGAGGCTTTGGCCGCGCGGGACTATACGGACCGCACGCGATATGACGCGCTGATGGACGTCGTGAAGAACCGGCTGACCACACGCGCCTTCGATTCCGGCTACGTGATGCCGCGTGAGCATTACGACATGGTTCTGGAGGCGGCGCGGCACGCGCCATCGGGCGCAAATGCGCAGCCCTGGCACTTCATTGCCGTCACCGATCAGGAGCTGAAGAACAGGATCACCGAGTATTTCCGCGAGGAGCAGGTCGCCCGCGCCCGGCTCAAGATGAAGTTCCCGACGCCCGACTATCGCGGCCTCGCATCGGCCCCGGGCTTCATCGTGGTCGCGAGCGACTTCCGCTGGGTCAAGGCGTTTCCGGTACTCAATGACGGCTCCGAGCTCGACAAGATGTACAAGCAGAATGCCGAGCGGATCCTGCTGCAGAGCGTGGCGGCCGCGACGATGTCGGCGCACCTCGCGGCGGCGGCCCTCGGCTATAATGTCTGGTGGGTGACCGCGATCGGGCAGGAGAAGGCTCAGCAGGCGATGAAGCCGCTGCTCGGCATCCCCGACGAATTGTCCGTGCTCGACATCATGTGCTTCGGTCCGCCGGCCAAGCCGCCCTACAAGCGCTGGAAGAAGAGCCTCACCGACATCAGCAACTGGAACAGGTTCGATGATCAGCACTTCATGACCGAAGCCCAGATTGACGAATGGGTTTCGACCACGCGCCACAAGGTGATGTACCGCGATGCCGAGAACGTCGACTAAAGCAGCGGCACCAGCAAGGCGTGTCGCGCCGGACTATAGGCTGGAGGACCAGGTCGGTTTCCTGCTGCGTCGGGCCTATCAGCGCGCGTCGTCCAACCTTGTGGAGCGGATCGGCTCCTACGATCTGACAGCGCCGCAATACGCGACGCTGGCCCGGCTCTACGAGCGCGGGGCACTGTCGCAGAATCTGCTGGGACGCCTGGTTGCGATGGAGCCCGCCAATATCCGCGACGTCGTCTTGCGGCTGAAGAAGCGGCGTCTGGTTGCGACACGGCGCGATCCGACCGACAAGCGGCTGGTCCTGATCGACCTGACCGCGTCCGGCACAGCGCTGGTCGAGCAACTGATCCCGATCGAGATCGAATGCACGGCGACGACGCTGGCGCCGCTCAAGGCAGACCAGAAGAAGCTCCTGTACGATCTGCTCGGCCGCCTCGCGGAGGGCTGAGCGCCACGGCTCAGGCCGAGATCGCCTTGGCCGAGCCGACCTCGTTGCGCAGCAGGAATTTCTGGATCTTGCCCGTGGATGTTTTCGGGACCGCCCCGAAGACCACCGATTTCGGTGTCTTGAAGCCCGACATGTGCTCGCGGCAATAGGCGATGATTTCGGCCTCGGTCGCCTTGGCGCCGTCCTTCAGCTCGATGAACGCGCAGGGCACTTCGCCCCATTTCGGATCGGGTTTTGCGACGACCGCCGCGAACAGCACGGCCGGGTGCTTGTAGAGGATGTCCTCAACCTCGACCGAGGAGACGTTCTCGCCGCCGGAGATGATGATGTCCTTGGAGCGGTCCTTGATGATGACGTAACCGTGCGCGTCGAGCACGCCGAGATCGCCGGTGTGAAACCAGCCGCCGGCAAAGGCTTCCTGCGTCGCCTTCTCGTTCTTCAGGTAGCCCTTCATCACGATGTTGCCGCGGAACATGACCTCGCCGATGGTCTCGCCGTCGCGCGGCACCTCGCGCATGGTCTCGGGATCGAGCACCGTGACGCCTTCCTGCAGCGGATAGGAGACGCCCTGACGCCGCTTCAGCTGCGCGCGCGCATCGGCCGACAGCTCGTCCCAGCCCGGCTGCTCGGCGCAGACGGAAGCGGGGCCGTAGACCTCGGTCAGGCCGTAGACATGCGTCAGCTTGATGCCGATGCGCTCGGCACCCTCGAGCACCGCAACCGGCGGCGCCGCGCCGGCGATCAGGCCTGTGACCGGCTTCACCTTGCCGCCCTTCGGTGCGTCAGGCGCATTGATCAGCGTGTTGTAGACGATCGGCGCGCCGCACATATGGGTGACGCCGTGCTTCGGAATCAGCTCGAAGATTTTTGCGGGATCGACCTTGCGCAGACAGACATTGACGCCGGCGGTCGCCGCGATCGTCCAGGGGAAGCACCAGCCGTTGCAATGAAACATCGGCAGCGTCCAGAGATAGACCGGATGCTGGCCGAGATTGCCGGCGAGGATGTTGCTGACGGCATTGAGATAGGCGCCGCGGTGATGGGTCACCACGCCCTTCGGATTGCCGGTCGTGCCCGACGTATAGCTCAGCGCGATCGCATTCCATTCGTCGGCCGGCGGCCGCTCGGCGAATGCGGGATCGCCTGCCGCGACCGCCGCCTCATACTCGATCGCGCCGATCCGCTTGCCGCCGCTGAATGCGGCATCATCGACGTCGATGACGAAAGGCTTCGGGCCCTCCATCAGCGTCAACGCCTCCGCGATCACGCCGGCGAATTCGGGATCGACGAGGATAATCCTGGCGCCGCCATGGTCGAGCTGGAACGCGATCGATGCCGCATCGAGCCGGATGTTCAGCGCGTTCAGCACCGCGCCGGTCATCGGCACCGCGAAATGCAGCTCGTTCATCGCCGGGATGTTCGGCAGCATCGCCGCGACCGTGTCGCCATGGCCGATGCCATGGCCCGCGAGATAGGACGCGAACCGCTTGCAGCGCTCATAGGTCTGCTTCCAGGTGAAGCTGCGCCCCTCATAGACGGCGCTGACATGGTCGGGATAGACCGCGGCCGAGCGCGCCAGGAAGCTCAGGGGCGTCAGCGGCACGTAATTGGCTGATGTCTTGTCCAGCCCGATCGAGTACTGATTTTGAGCTGCACTCATGGCTCTATCCCATCCGCTAGGTGCTCTAAAGGAAACCGATCGATATCCAGGGGAAGATGGCGACGATGATCAGGCCGATCAACAGCGCCAGCATGTAACCCCAGATCGGCCGGATACCCTCGGCCGGATCGACGCGCCCGATGGCGCAGGCGGCATAATAGCCGACGCCGAACGGCGGCGCGAACAGCCCGATGCCCATCGCCAGGATGATGATCATGGCATAGTGCACCTCGTGGACGCCGACCTGGTGCGCGATCGGAAACAGCAGCGGCCCGAACAGCACGATCGCCGGGATGCCCTCGAGCACGCTGCCGAGGATCACGAAGGCCAGGATCGACACCGCAATGAAGGTCGCCGACCCGCCGGGCAATCCGGCCATCGCCGCCGCCAGCGCCCGCGAGAAGCCGGACTGGGTCAGGCCCCAGGCCATGCCGGTGGCGGTGCCGATGATGAACAGGATCGCGCCCGACAGGCACGCCGTGTCGATCAGCATCGGCACGAGCCGCCGCCAGTTGAACTTGCGATAGATCAGGAGGCCGATGAGGAACGCATAGACGATGCCGATGGTCGAGACCTCGGTCGCGGTGGCGATGCCTTCGACCACCGCGTAGCGGATCACGAACGGCAGCGCCAATGCGGGCAGGGCGTAGATGAAGGCCTTGCCGATCTCGCTTCGCGTGGCGCGCTGGACGTGGCTGAGGTTTTCGCCGCGGTAACGCCACCACACCAGCGCCGACAGGGTGATTGCCAGCACGACGCCCGGCAGCAGGCCGCCGGTGAACAGCGCCGAGATCGAGACGCCGGTGACCGAGCCGATCGTGATCAGCACCAGGCTCGGCGGAATGGTTTCAGTCTGCGCTCCGGTCGCGGCGAGCAGGGCGACCAGATCGCCAGGCTTGGCGCCGCGTTCCTTCATTTCGGGAAACAGCACCGGTGCGACCGCCGCCATGTCGGCGGCCTTCGATCCGGAAATGCCTGACACCAGATACATCGCGCCGACCAGCACGTAGTGCAGGCCGCCCCGGACGTGCCCGAGCAGGCTGGCCAGGAAGGCCACCATCGCGCGCGCCATGCCGGTCATTTCGATCAGCAGGCCGAGGAACACGAACAGCGGCACCGACAGCAGGATCAGGTGGCTCATGCCCTCGTCCATCCGGCCGACCAGCACCATCAACGGCGTCCGCGTCGTCAGCGCCAGATAGCCGAAGATCGCCATCCCGAAGGCAAAGCCGATCGGCACGCCGGCGAACACGCAGAAGCCGACCACGCCGACGAAGAAGATGATCAGGTTGAGGTTGCCGAGCGGCCGCAACATCGGTTGCGCCAGCCAGAACACCCCGATCAAGGCAACCACCGTCAGGGCGGCCAGCAGGAAGGTCTTGAAATCGCCGGCGCGGGCCAGCCGCAGCAGCGCGAACAACGCCATCAGGCAGATCCCGACCGGCAGCGCCGCGGCGCGCCAGGTATTGGAGATCTGCAACGCCGGCGTCGTGATGAAGCTTTCCTCGTAGGCGTATTCATAGGCCGGGTGCACGATCAGGACCAGGAACGCCAGCGCGGCGCAGGTCGCGACGACGTCGAGATAGGCCCAGAGCCGCGGTCCGGCGCTTGCCACCAAGGCCGTCATGCGCATGTGCTCGCCGCGGCGGAGCGCGACCACTGATCCCAACATCGCAAGCCACAGGAACAGGATCGACGCCAGCTCGTCGGACCAGATCAGCGGCGTGTGCAGCACGTAGCGCGCCACCACGCCCGCGAACAGGATGACGACCTCGGCGACGACAAGGATCGCCGCCGGGATTTCGACCAGCCATCCCAGCGCCGCATCGATGGCACCGAGAACAGAGCGGCGGCGAGGGGGCTGTGACGCCGCCTCGCCGGCCACGGCCGGCGTCATCTCGACATGAGCCATAGCAAATCTCCCGCTGGCGAGCCTCCCGCTTGACGATCAGGACAGTTTGCCGACGGACTTCTCGAGCAGCTCCCAGGCCTTGTCGCCGTACTTGCCCTTCCACTCGGCGTAGAAGCCGGCGGTGCGGAGCTTGTCGCGGAACGGCCCGACCTCGGGCTGGTTGAACACGAGACCCTTACCCGCGAGTTCCTGCTTCACGGTCGCGTTCAGCTTCTCGGTGTCTTCGCGTTCCTTCACGGCGGCCGCGTTGACGTGCTTGGCGACGATGGTCTTGATATCGTCAGGCAGAGCCGCCCAGGCACGACGGTTCATCAGGAACCAGAAGCCGTCCCACATGTGGTTGGTCAGCGAGCAATACTTCTGGACTTCATACAGCTTCGCGGTCGAGATCAGCGCCAGCGGGTTCTCCTGGCCCTCGACGATCTTGGTCTGCAGCGCCGAATAGACCTCGCTGAAATTGATCGAGGCGGGCGAGGCGTCGAACGCCTTGAACATCGAGGTCCACAGCGGCGACACTGGCACGCGGATCTTGAACCCCTTGAAGTCGTCCGGTCCGTTGATCGGCTTGGTCGACGACGTGGTCTGGCGGAAGCCGTTGTCCCAGATCTTGTCCATGACCTCGAGGCCGGCCTTCTTGATCTCGCCACGGACATAGGCGCCGAGGTCGCCATCCATGGCCTTCCAGACCGTGGGATAGTCCGGGAATGCGAAGCCGATACCGTTGATCGAAGCCGCCGGCACCAGGGTCGCCAGGATCAGGCCGGACAGCGTGAAGAACTCGACGCCGCCGGAGCGCACCTGGCTCAGCACGTCGGTATCCGAGCCGAGCTGATTGTTCGGGAACACCTGAAGGTCGAACCGGCCGTTGGTCTCGGTCTTGATCGCCGCAGACATCTCCCGGGCGCGCGCCACCAGCGGATGCGATTCCGGCAGGTTGTTGGCGAACTTGTAGGAGAACTCGGCCGACTGGGCGCGCGCGACATACGGCGCGCCAATTCCGCCCAGGACGGCGGAAGCGGCGGAAACCTTCAGCAGCGTGCGTCGTGAAAAGCTCATTGGTGTTGCTCCCTCGAGAGGCTTGTTGTTGTTCTGAGATGCCATCCTATACGGACCTGATGCCGCGGGGTCACCAGCGATCTCTGCACAGCTGGGGCTTATTGCAGCGTCCGTACGCCGCGGCAATATCGGCTTTCTGACGAGACGCTTGCATGTGAACCGCGACGATTGTCCGGGCGAGCCCCAGCAACGGCCGAGACAGGTCTGAACCGACGCCGTGCTGCTGTCCAATGCGAAGATTTCCCACTAAATATCTGATCTAATTGTAGATATAAATATTCCATAATATACCTTATGCGAATTCTGATTATACCCGTGGCTCCAAGCAAGCCTGCGCCACAGCCAATCGTGGCCCCCCACGACCAACTCATCACGAGTCCTTCAAGACAAGAGCTGCCAGCGCACAAAATGCCATGGCGATACCTGCAAGCAGGAACGTATCGCTATAGGCGAGTATCAGCGCGTCGCGATGGACGAGGCTGTCGAGCAAGGCTATCGCCTGCTGCCGCAGCGGCGCGGTGACTGCGGCATGCAAGGCTGCGACACGATCCACGTAGAGGCCCCCCAACCGGCGTACCAACGCGATGACGCGCTCGCGGGTTTCTGGGCTGAAGACCGTCATCGCCTCGCCGATCCGCGATGCGTGGAGCTTCTCACGCTCGACCACGATCTGGCTCGCGATCGCGATCCCGATCGCACCGCCGACATTGCGAACCGTCGAGAACAGCCCCGAAGCCGACCCAAGTTGCGCTTGTTCGATCCCGCGGACCGCCATGACCGACAAGGCAACGACCACCAGCGATTGGCCAATGCCCCGCACGATGAGTGACGGAATGATCACGTTGCGCGCGGCATCGTGATCGAGATGAATATTCATGAAGCAGCCAATGCTGACCAGAACGAAGCCGAGCACGATGATCCATCGCGTCCCCACCCGCTTCATCAGCGGCGGGGTCATGAACGACATCGCGAACTGAACCAGGCCATAGGGAATCATGGCGAGTCCGATTTCGCGGGCATTGTAGCCGTGCAACTCGGCAAAATAGTTCGGCACCAGGAACACCACGCCGAACACCACCGCGCCAAAGGTGAACTGCATGAAGCTCGCGAGCCCAAAATTATAACGGCCGAGCAGCCGCAGATTGATGAACGGCGTGGTGGCGCGCAGCTCGATCACGACGAACAGCAGAAGGCTGGTCGCGGCGAGGATCGAGGTCTGAACGATGAAAGGTGAGGCGAACCAATCCCTACGGCCACCCTCCTCCAGTACGATCTGCATCGCGCTCAGGCCGAGCGCCATTGTCGCGATGCCGCCCCAGTCGCCATTGCGCAGCCCGGCGGCGTGCACCGCCTGCGGCCTGATCGACCTGGCGATCGCGGCCAGCAGCGCGAGCCCGGGCGGAATCTGCAGATAGAAGATCCAGCGCCAGGAATAGACGTCGGTCAGCCAGCCGCCGATCGAAGGTCCCGCAGCCTGCGCGACATTGTTGGCGACGGCGAACAGGGCCATCCCGAGTGGACGGCGCGACAGCGGCAATTCGGTTGCAATGAGCTGGAACGACAATGGGATCAAGACCCCGCCAAATGCGCCCTGCAACGCCCGCGCCGCGATCATGGCGCCGATCGTCGGTGCGAGCGAGCACGCCACCGAGAACAACAGAAAGCCCGTGGTGCCGACGATCAGCACCCGCCGCATCGAGAATGCCGACACCAGCCAGCCGGTCAGCGGAATCACGATGATCTCGGCCACCAGATAGGCCGTGGTGATCCAGGAGCCCTCCTCGAAGGTGGCTCCGAGTGAGCCGCGGATGTCCGGCAGCGAGGCGTTGGTAACGTGCACATTCATGCCGGCCATGAAGCAGCCGAACACGCCGCCGATCACGGCAACCCACGCTCGCAGCTCGACCTTCGGCTCGGCGCCGTCAGCCCTCTCCTGAGCGCTCATCGCTGCGCTTCGCCGCGGCGCGTATCAATCCTCGCGACCACCGACAGACCCGGCCGCAAATCGGCTGCGCGATGTTGCCCGGGATCAATACTGATCCGCACGGGCAGGCGCTGCACGATCTTGGTAAAGTTGCCGGTGGCATTGTCGGGCGGCAGCAGGGCGAACTGCGCACCGGACGCCGGCGCAAAGCTCTCGACATGGCCGGACAGCGGTTCGCCGTCGAATGCATCGACGTCGAGCGCTACCGGCTGTCCCACCATAACCCGGTCGAGCTGGGTCTCCTTCAGGTTGGCAACCACGTAAACAGCCTGGACCGGCACCACCGCAAGCAGCGGCTGGCCGGGATCGACATATTGCCCGACGCGAATCGTGCGCTGTCCGACCACGCCGTCCACCGGCGCACGAATCACGGTGTTGGCGACATCGATGAGCGACAGCTCCAGCGTCGCCTGTGCCTGGGACACGGCCGCGCGTGCCTTTTCCAGCGTCGCCAGCCTGCCCTGTCGTTGCTCGGTCAACACGGTCAGGCGGTCGTGCTGGCCGGCCAGAGCCGCACGCCCCGCGGCAAGCGTTGCCACGGATTTTTTCTGGTCCGCCTCCGCGCTCTCCAGGCGCTGGCGGCTTGCAACCTCGCGCGCGACCAGCGCCTCCTGACGCTGCAATTCAAGCGACGTCCGCTGTACCTCCGCTTCGGCCGTCACCGTCTCGGCGCCCGCCTGGACGATCAGGCTGCGCTGCTGCGCCAACTGCGCATCGATCGTCGCGATGGCGGCCGTCTCGACGACGACATCAGCCTGCGCTGCCGCAACGGCGGCCTTCGCCTGGTCGCGTCTTGCCTGGTACGGCGCGTCATCGAGCTTGGCCAGCACGTCGCCACGGCGGACGGCCTGATTGTCGCACACCACGACGGTCGCGATATGACCGGCGATACGTGAACTGATGACGGCGACGTCGGCGCGGACATAGGCGTTGTCCGTCGTCTCGATGAAGCGTTCCGACAACCACCAATGCGCGCCATAGGTCAGCGCGAGCAGCCCGGCGAGAGCACCGCCAATCTGCGGCAACCAGCGGCGGCCGGTCCGCAGGAAGGTGGATATGTTCGCGGCGCTGGACGGAGTCGAATTGAAGCTGAGTTGAGTCATTGAACCTGACATGCGTAGACCTTCGACCAACGGAACTCGCCGTCGGCCGTCACAAAATGATCCCCCGCGCTCGGAGACGCTGAAGGAAGCGCCGCCGCGGTGGCAGTTTGTCAGAGGTCATAGCCCTGCCCCGCTTGTCATTCGCGCGCAGTTAGGTCAACAATCGTCGTGAAATGGACATCGCCCGCACTCACGAAGCCTGCCAGCTTGCACCACGGCCGCTTGCCGCGATGGCGAGCAGCCACTGCGATGGAGAGATCATCGCACCCCACAGCCATCCACGGGCGCAATTGGTGCATGCCATAGCCGGTGTCATGACCGTTACCTGCCCATCGGGAAGCTGGGTGGTGCCGAGCGGTCGCGCGGTCTGGATGCCGGCCGGCATAGCGCATGCTATCCGCATCGCGGGACAAGTGGAGATGCGTACGGTGTTCGTCGTGCCCGACGCGCTACCGGACCTGTCACCGGACTGCGAGGTGATCGAGGTCTCCGCCCTGCTGCGCTCGCTGGTCGTCGCCGCGACCGCCATTCCGCTCGACTACGACACCGATAGCCGCGACGAGAGGGTCATGCGGCTGATCCTGGATGAGGTTCGCCTGGCGCCTCGCTTGTCGATGCACGTGCCGATGCCAAATCATCCGCGCCTCGCCAACCTCTGCAACGCCATGATCGCGGACCCTGCTTCGGAGGTCACGCTGGAAAGCCTGGCGGCGGAGTGCGCCATGAGCGGCCGTACGCTGGCCAGACTGTTTCAGAAGGAACTCGGAATGAGCTTCGGCGAGTGGCGGCGACGCATGCGGCTGATGCTGAGCCTGCCGCGGCTTGCCGCCGGTGCATCGATCCTGGAGGTCGCGATGGAGCACGGCTATCAGAGCCCCAGCGCATTCGCCGCGATGTTCAAGCGAACCTTCGGCATTGCTCCGAGCCAGTATCTAGGCGAGGGTTAGGGCACCGTCTTCGCGTCATACGGGCTTCAACTTCAGTCATAGACCAATCCCCTCGCGGCGAGGCTGGGTCGGTCGGACCGTGATCGGCTGGATGCCCCTTGCTCGAGGCGATGACGGCACGCCTTGAACGTTTGACATTGGCCCCTATTCCAAGCGGCGCAAAGCAAAGGGCCCCGCAAGCGGGGCCCTGGAATGCGCAGCGGTCACCATTCCTGGCGGCCGTACCAGTCATTCACTTCCTTCGTGGCTTGATCCTTGGCATAGCCGTAGCGCTGCTGCAAACGGCCTTCGAGCTGGTCCTGCTTGCCGGCGATCACATCGAGATCGTCATCGGTCAGCTTGCCCCACTGCTCCTTGATCTTACCCTTCATTTGCTTCCAGTTGCCTTCGACACGATTCCAATCCATCGCGATCCTCCGTTGAAAGATGAGATCGTCCAACGGGTGCGCCGACGCTTCGTTCCTGGCGAGCGATGCGTCAAAGCTGCGCAGTCATAAGTCCGCGCCTGAACCAGGACAGATAGGAACGACATTGCAGGGTCCCTGTTGTGGGTACAGATCAACCCCCACGGAGCGACACCAATGCCGGAGAAAGACCTGAGCGCCCTCTTCCTGGACACCCTCAAGGACATCTACTACGCCGAAAAACAGATCCTCAAGGCACTGCCGCGGATGGCCAAGGCCGCCGAATCCGAGCAGTTGCGTGCGGCTTTCGAGAAGCACCATGACGAGACCGAAGGCCAGATCGATCGGCTTGAGCAGATCTTCGATCTGATGGGCAAGCCGGCGCGCGGCAAGAAGTGCGACGCCATCGAGGGCATCCTCGACGAAGGCAAGGAGATCATGGAAGAGTATGCCGACACGCCGGCGCTCGATCCGGGCCTAGTCTCTGCGGCCCAGGCGGTCGAGCACTACGAGATCGCGCGTTACGGCACACTAAAAGCATGGGCGACCAAGCTCAACATGAAGGACGCCGTCAAGCTCATCGACCAGACCCTGGCCGAGGAAAAGAAGACGGATGAAGCCCTCAGCAAGCTCGCCATCAGCGCCATCAATGCCGAGGCGGCCTGAGGAGACGCGCATGAAGCGAACTATTCTGGCTATTGCCATCAGTTGCGGGCTGACCCTGCCCGCGCTGGCCCAATCGGTCGGCGAGAAGACCGGTGTCAATTCCGTGCTTGGCGTCGCACCGAAAACGGAAGACTTCATCAAGGAAGTGGCCTTGAGCGACATGCTGGAGATCGAAGCAGCGAAGATCGCCCAGCAGAAGGGCAATGCGGCGGAAAAGAAGTTCGCCGACCAGATGATCACGGACCATACCAAGACCAGTACCGAGTTGAAGGCGTTGGTCAGCGGCGAGATGAAGGCTGCATTGCCGACCGGCCTCGACGACAGCTCACAGAAGAAGCTCGACGTGCTGCGCAACACCAAGCCGGACAATTTCGCCAGCGAATATGATCCGATGCAGGTCAGCGCCCACAAGGATGCGGTCTCACTGTTTGAACGCTACGCCAAGGGCGGCGAGGATGTGAAGCTGAAGGACTGGGCTGATCGGACCCTGCTCGCGCTCAAGCACCATCTCGCGATGGCGCAGGACCTGGACAAGAACCGAAAGTAATTGCCAGTCGCCGGCAGCCCCGGATCCGGCTGCCGGCGGCCCTTCTTGGCCATCGCCCGGATGTTCCGGTCGGGCCTCCGCGGGGTCGACAGCGAGGCGTTTGGCGACCACAATCCCTCGCGATCCTCGACGGGTTGCTAACGAGTCGATTACAGGCTGATCGGCGAGGATAGTCTGCCTCTCGTCACGGACGTTGCATCGAGGCTCGATCGAAGGCGTGATCCAAGGTTTGGAGACCGATGGCCCGACGTACCGGCAGCGCTGATCTGCCCCTGCATGGTGGGCGCGTGCCGCCGTGGCTGGCGGAGCGCATGTCGACGTTGGGCGCGATCATCACGCAGGCCGTGGTCCATCATTACGGCCGTGACGCGTTCCTGCAGCGGCTCTCGCATCCGTTCTGGTTCCAGTCGTTCGGCGCCGTGATGGGCATGGATTGGCATTCGTCCGGAATCACTACGAGCGTCATCGGCGCGCTCAAGCGCGGGCTGGCACCGCTGCAGGACGAGCTCGGCATCTACGTTTGCGGCGGCCGCGGCAGGTATTCGCGCCGGACGCCGGACGAACTGACGGCGCTGGGCGAGCGGACCGGCTTTGACGGCGTTGCGCTCACCCGCGCCAGCCGTCTGGTCGCCAAGGTCGACAGCGCCGCGGTCCAGGATGGGTTCGAGCTCTATCTGCACGGCTTCTTCGTCACCACGGACGGCAAATGGACCGTGGTCCAGCAAGGCATGAGCGACAGCAAGCGGCAGGCGCGGCGCTATCACTGGCATTCCGAGGGCCTGCGCAGCTTCGTTGACGAGCCGCACAGCGCGATCGACGGACCATCGCAGGGCGAGATCGTCAATCTGACCGACCACCGCGCCGATGCCTCACGCCAGGCTCAGCTCGATTTGCTTGCCGGGCTCGGTCCCGACGGCGTTGCGCGCGAATATGCCGAGCTGACCGAGAAGGTGGCGGCACAGGGCGATCTGTTGCATCTGATCATGCCTGCGAATCACGATGTGCGCTCGAGCGACGTGTTCATCCGCCGTCTGCACGGCACCCTCGCCGCCGCAGCCGAGCGCGGGCCGCTGGACTTCCCCGAGCTGCTGCTCACACCCGGCGTCGGCGCCCGCACCGTGGAGTCGCTCGCCATGGTCGCTGAAGTCGTTCACGGGACGCCGTATCGTTTCCGCGATCCGGCGCGGTTCTCACTCGCGCATGGCGGCAAAGACCGTCATCCGTTTCCGGTGCCGATCAAGGTCTATGACGAGACCATCGGCGTGCTGAAATCGGCGGTACAACAGGCGAAGCTCGGCCGCGACGAGGAGATGCAGGCACTCAAGCGGCTGGACGATCAGGCGCGCAGGCTGGAGCTGACCGCAACCGGCCCGTCCTTCGATGCGTTCGTGGCCAACGAGCGCGCCCGTTCGCCAAGCCTCGACGGCCGATCAGTTTTCGGCTGGGAGGCCGACCTCTCCGGCTGCGATATCCCCAAACGGCAGTGACGCCCGTCAGCGCCCCCTGAAGCGCGGTTTGCGCCGTCCGAGGAACGCCGCAACGCCTTCCTTGTGATCCTCGGTCAGGCTCGCCAGCGCGAACTGGTCGAGATCCATGTGGCTGGCGAGATCGTCGAGCGCATGCGCCAGCCGGTTGACCGTCAGCTTGGTCATCGCCACCGAAATCGGCGGCTGGGCGGCGATCTTGGCCGCGAACGCCATCGCGGCTTCGAAGGATTTGCCGGGATCAGTCACCTGCTCCACCAAGCCCCATTCATAGGCCTCGGCAGCCGAAATCCGGTCGTCGGCCAGGATCACCGCCTGCTTGGTGCGCGCCGGGCCCATCAGATGCAGCATGCGCGGCACGCTCTGCCAGCTCATGTTCATGCCGAGCGCAATCTCCGGCACCCGCAGATGCGCATCGCGCGCCATGACGCGGAAATCCAGCGCGACGGCGAGCGCCACGCCGCCGCCGACACAGAAGCCCTCGATCGCGCCGATCGTGACCTGCTCCATCTCCTGCCAGGCGCGCGTCAGCCGCGGCCCGAGCTTCAGGTGGCGGCGCAGCATGCCCATGTCCATGGTCGCGCGCGAACGCCCTTCGGCATCCTTGAGGTCGAAGCCGGCGCTGAACGATTTGGCGCCGCCGGTCAGCACCACCACCGAGGTGTCGGCATCGTCCTCGAAACTGCGCGCCGCATCGGTCAGCTGCCGCAGCGCCTCCGGCGACAGCGCGTTGATCCCGTCGCCGCGGTCGAACCGCACCACCGCGATGCGGCCCTCCGGCCCGAGGCCTTTTTCGATCGTCACATAGTCAACCACGCATACCTCCCAGCTCGCATTGTTGTGTACGGCTTGCCTCGACATAGCATGGCGGTTTCGCCTATTCTCTGGGCATGAGCGAACATGATCATCACCACCACGATCACGACCATTCCGAACTTTCGGAGACCGAACTGCGCGTCCGCGCGCTGGAATCGATCCTGACCGAAAAAGGCTATGTCGAGGCTGCCGCGCTCGACGCCATCGTGCAGGCCTATGAGACCAAGATCGGCCCGCATAACGGCGCCCGGGTCGTCGCCAAGGCCTGGGCCGATCCCGCCTTCAAGCAGGCGCTGCTCGAGGACGCCTCCAAGGCAGTCGGCACCCTCGGCCATGTCAGCCGGGTCGGCGACCATCTGGTCGCGATCGAGAACACGCCCGGTCGCCACAACATGGTCGTCTGCACGCTCTGCTCCTGTTACCCTTGGGAGATGCTGGGCCTGCCGCCGGTCTGGTACAAGGCCTCGCCGTACCGTTCGCGCGCGGTCAAGGATCCGCGCGGCGTACTGGCCGATTTCGGCGTCAGCCTGCCGAAGGAAACCGAAATCCGGGTCTGGGACTCGACCGCCGAGACGCGCTTCCTGGTGCTGCCGATGCGGCCCGCCGGTACCGAGGGCTGGAGCGAGGAGCAGCTCGCCGAGCTCGTGACGCGCGATTCGATGATCGGCACCGGATTCCCGAAGACGCCGGGAGCTCCGTCATGAACGGCGTCCACGACATGGGCGGCATGGACGGGTTCGGCAAGGTCGAGCCCGAGCCGAACGAGCCGATGTTCCATGAGGAATGGGAATCGCGGGTGCTCGCCATGGTCCGTGCGATGGGCGCGGCCGGCGCCTTCAACATCGACGCCTCGCGCTTCTATCGCGAGACCCTGCCCCCGCAGGTCTATCTGTCGAGCTCCTATTACAAAAAATGGTTCCTTGGGCTGGAAGCCCTGCTGCTAGACAAGGGCTATATCTCCAAGGACGACGTCGCATCCGGACATTCCGTCGCGCCGGCGAAATCGCTCAAACACGGCAAGTTCTCGATCCCCGATGTCGAGCGCATCATGGTGCGCGGCAAGTTCGGCCGCGCGGCGCCGGCCCCGGCGAAGTTCAAGGCCGGCGATCGGGTGCGGGCGAAGAACATCCATCCCGCCACGCACACGCGGCTGCCGCGCTATGTGCGCGGTCATGTCGGCGTGGTCGAGCGCGATCATGGCTGTCACGTCTTTCCCGATACGGCTGCCAACGATGCCGGCGAGCATCCGCAATGGCTGTACACCGTCGTGTTCGACGGACGTGAGCTGTGGGGGCCGGACTCGGATCCGACCATCAAGGTCTCGATCGACGCGTTCGAGCCCTATCTGGAGGCGGTGTGATGGATGCCGGCGCCGCCGCGCGCGCGACCAGTGCCGTGTCCAGCATTCCCCGCGATCAGGACGGCCCGGTGTTTCGCGCGCCCTGGGAAGCACAGGCGTTCGCGATGGCACTGACGCTGCATGACCGCGGCGTGTTCACCTGGCCCGAATGGGCGGCGGCCCTCGCCGACCAGATCAAACGCGCGCAGGCCGCCGGCGATCCCGACACCGGCGAAACCTATTATCAGCATTGGCTGGCGACGCTCGAACACCTTGTCGCCGCCAAGGGCGTCACGACGCACGAGACGCTGCATCGCTACCGCGACGCCTGGGATCACGCCGCCGACCGCACCCCGCACGGCCAACCGATCGTACTGACGGCGGCGGATTTCGGGTAGCGGCGCCCACGAAAGCAGTGAACCGAAGCTGCACGATTTCTGAATTTTAGAATAGTAAGGCTGAGTTGCCCGACGTGTCAAGCCGCCGTGTCGAACGCCGGCGACCGCCAGCTCCTTTGCATGGGGTTGTTTTCAATATTTTGGCGGCGCGCCCCTGCGGAGGCCATCAGCCGCGGTTACGCGCCCCCCTGCGCGACGTACTCCCGCCAACCCTTGGCACGCAGGCTGCAGGCCGGGCACTCGCCGCAGCCATAGCCCCAATCATGTTGCGCGCCGCGTTCGCCGAGATAGCAGGTGTGAGAGCGCTCTCGGATCAGATCGACCAGCCCTGCCCCGCCGAGCTCGTGCGCGAGCCGCCAGGTCGCGGCCTTGTCGAGCCACATCAGCGGCGTGTGCAGCTCGAAGTTTCTGGCCATGCCGAGGTTGAGCGCCGACTGCAAGGCCTTGATGGTGTCGTTGCGGCAATCCGGATAGCCGGAATAGTCGGTTTCGCACATGCCGCCGATGATGTGGCGGATGCCGCGCCGGTAGGCCAGCGCCGCGGCGAAGGTGAGGAACACGAGGTTGCGGCCCGGCACGAAGGTGTTCGGCAACCCGTCCGCGCCCATTTCGATGGCGACGTCACGGGTCAGCGCGGTGTCGGAAATGTCCGACAGCGTCGGGATCGCGAGCGTGTGACTGTCGCCGAGCTTCGCCGCCCAGTCCGGCCGCATCTGTTTGATCCCGGCCAGCAATTGGTCGCGGCAATCCAGTTCGACGGCATGGCGTTGGCCGTAGGAAAAGCCCAGCATCTCGACGCGGGCGAAGCGCGACAAGGCCCAGGCCAGACAGGTCGTGGAATCCTGGCCGCCGGAAAACAGCACCAGCGCGGTGTCGGAAGCGTTCTGTTCGGTCATGGAACGGGCTTTACCACTCCTTCGCCCTGCGGCCAATCGGTGGACGGCGCCGCGATTCCGGCGCGTTTTGCTGGGATCGACTGGGTCGATTTGGCATAACGGCTCGACCTCTCATCCAGCGGTGCTCCATGACCCCTTCCCGCGACATTTCCCGCCTGATCGAGATCATGGCCGCGCTGCGGACACCGGTGACGGGGTGTCCATGGGATCTCATTCAGAACTTCGAGACCATCGCGCCCTACACGATCGAAGAGGCCTATGAGGTCGCGGACGCGATCACGCGCGGCGATCTCGACGATCTGCGCGAGGAACTCGGCGACCTCCTGCTCCAGGTGGTCTATCACGCGAGGATGGCCGAGGAGCAGAACGCATTTGCCTTCGGCGACGTGGTCGAGGCGATCACCAGGAAGATGATCCGCCGCCATCCGCATGTCTTTGCCGACAAGGACGGCAACATCCAGCCGGCCAGTGTCAAGAGCGCCTGGGAGCGCATCAAGGCGGAGGAGAAGGCCGAGCGCGCGGCACGTCGGCCGCCAGAGGAGACCGCGCACACATCGCTGCTGGCGAGCGTGAAGGCGGGCCTTCCCGCCCTGACGCGCGCGATGGAGTTGCAGCGCAAGGCCTCCACCGTCGGCTTCGACTGGAACGACCCACGCGCGGTGCTCGCCAAGATCCGCGAGGAGGCCGATGAGATCGAGGCCGCGCTCGACCGCAACGACAAGCAGGAGATCGCCGAGGAAACCGGTGACCTGATGTTCGCTCTGGTCAACCTCGCCCGCCACGTCGACGCCGATCCGGAAACCGCGCTGCGCGCGACCAACGCCAAGTTCGAGCGGCGGTTTGCCTATATCGAACGGGCGCTGGCGGCAAAGGGACGTTCACTGGAGAACGCGTCGCTCGACGAGATGGATGCGCTGTGGAACGAGGCGAAAACAGCCGCCACAACCACCGCTGTCGTCCCTGCGAAAGCGGGGACCCATACCGCGTGATCTATCGGTTGGTTGGCGGTATCGGTCCCGCGGCATCGCCAGAGATTCGTCGAGGCGATCAAGCAGAACTGCTGCTGCGCTCAACAACGATGGCCTGTGGTTATGGGTCCCTGCTTTCGCAGGGACGACGGCGAGTTTGAGGACGCTGCCTCACCTCACAGCAGCGTCCCGCGCAGGATAACCGCGGCAACGCCGAAATAGATCACGAGACCTGTCACGTCGACCAGCGTCGCGACGAACGGCGCGGATGCGCTGGCGGGATCGAAGCCGATGCGCTTGAGGACGAACGGCAGCATCGAGCCGCACAGCGAGCCGAAGGTGACGATGCCGATCAGCGTGGCGCCGACGGTCGCGGCCACCAGCCCCCAATGCGGGCCGTAGTCGAACAGGCCCATGGTCTGCCAGAGCGCGATCCTGACAATACCGATCAGGCCGAGGATAGAGCCGAGCACGATACCGGTCGGGACTTCGCGCACCGCGACTCGCCACCAGTCGCGCAGCCGCACTTCGTGCAATGCCAGCGAACGGATCAGCAGCGAGGTCGCCTGTGAGCCGGAGTTGCCGCCGGAGCTCATGATCAGCGGGATGAAGAGCGTCAGCACGATCGCCTTCTCGAGCTCGCTCTGGTACGACTGCATCGCGGTCGCGGTCAGCATTTCCGACAGGAACAGCGCGCACAGCCAGCCGGCGCGCTTCTTGATCATCTCGCCGAAGCCGATCCGCAAGTATGGCTCGTCGATCGCTTCCATGCCGCCGAACTTCTGGGCGTCCTCGGTCGATTCCTCGACGATGGCGTCGATGACGTCGTCCACCGTGACGATGCCGAGGATGTGGCCGGGGCCGTCGACGACGGCGACCGCGAGCAGATCGTAGCGCGAGATCAGCCGCGCCGCCTCCATGCGGTCGGCCTCGGGGGCGATCATCAGCGGCTTCCGTGCCGGCGCCGCGGTCAGCACATTGGCGTGCGGGTCGGCCGAGATCAGGCGGCGCAGCGGCACGGCCTGGATCAGGGTCTTCTTGACCGGGTCGATCACGAAGATCGAGTAGACAGTCTCGCGGGTGCGCTCGACCATCCGGATGTGATGCAGCACCTCGGCGATGGTCCAGGTCGAGGGCACGCTGACGAACTCGGTCGTCATGATGCTGCCGGCGCTGCGCTCGGGATAGGCCAGCAGCCCCGAGATGACGCTGCGGGTCTCCGGATTGAGCCCGTTCAGCAGCGTGGTGCGCAGCGGCTCGACCAGCTCCTTGAAGATGTCGGCGGCGCGGTCGTCGGAGACGCCCGACAGCAGCGACACCGCGGTGTCCGTCGGCAGCTCAGCCAGGATCTCGCAGGTGTTGTCGAGCCCCGGCAGGTCGAGCACCTCGATCGCCTTCTCGGCCGGCAGCGAGCGCAGCAGCTTGGCGGCGTCCGCCGGTTCCCGGGCGTTGAGCGCCTCGACGATTTCGGGCGCCCGCTCATGGGCGATATCCCCGTGCGGGCTCGCGACCGTCTCCAATGTCATGGTGTCGCCTGAATTCTGCATCGATCACCCTCGCCTGTGCGTCCAGCAGCGAATGAACCACGGCGGCGCAGAATTCAAACAGAAAGTGCGGCGGCGCGTCCCAGGCGCGCAGCAGTGAGGCCGCCTCACGGCGCCGTCACATTTCGGGGGATCGCGGCCGATCAGGCCCGGCTGAACAGCTTCGCCGCGTCTTCCACCGCCTGGCGCGCGGCGGCGTAGTCAGGCGTTTCGTTGTCGTCGTTGAAACCGAAATAGTCGTTCTCGCCGACCGGCTGAACGACGATGCCGTCGCGCCGGCCGAGCACGCTGAGGTTACGGTAGAAGACGCCGTAACCGACATCCGGCTGGGGAATGAGCCAGGCGATCTGGCCGCGCACCGGAACGATGCTCTCGTCGCGAAACAACGCACGGGCGCCATAGCCGGTGCAATTGACAATGACGGTTTCGCGGATCTTCGAAAGATCGGACGGCGCCTGCAACTCGATCGGCACGAAGAGGCCCCCGGCGCGCTGAAACTCTGCCTCCAGTTGCCGATAGAGATCCGTGACGTTGTAGGTCAGCGAGGCGCTTTTCCAGGCGTACGGCGCGGGAAATGGATTTGATCCGGCGGCCAGCAAGTCCCATCGCGGCGTGAGCGACCGGACGCGGCCGCGCAGTTCGAGGAATTTCTTCTGGCCGTCGGCCGAGGCATGCTGACGCCGGTGCGGACGGCCGTCGGCGTCGGGAGCATCGTCGGAGAGCAGATAGCGATCCGTCCATTCGATCGGATTGCCGGCAAGGCCGAGATAGCTTTGATGGGCTGCGAAGGTCGTGCGCGCCATGCGCTCCCAGCGGTCGGCGAAGTCCGGCGCGACATCGGCTTCCATCGCGACGCGCGAATCCGGCGACCAGTCTCCGGTCGCGCGTGCCGAGCGCACCTGAGGGAAACGCTCCTTGGCATAGATCGTGACGGTCGCGCCCATCCGCTGGGCTGTGATTGCGGTCGTCAGGCCGATCGCGCCGGCGCCGAGGACGGCGATATTGCGCGTGCTCAATTGCAGGGCCAGCGGCACGGCCTCCTGCGCGGCGCCCCACGACAGCGACCAGCCGCTTCCACCATGTCCATAATTGTGGACGACATACTTCGCGTCGATCCATTCCGCCTCGATGCGCGGACCGGCGGCGCGGAAGGGACGCAGGCACACGGTGACGCGAAACATCCGGTCCGGACGCGCAAGGACCGGCCGGAGTGCGGGGGCATCGACGAACGCAGCGTTGTCGGCGGCGCCACGCGTTGAAATCCCTGCGACCGCGGCGCTCGCCAGGCCGCCGCCGAGAAATGCCCGACGATTGAACATCGATCCCCCTTGCCGTCTCGGACTTCCGGGACGCTACGTCCCGTGCGGCAGAGCATCGAATCGTGACACGACGATGTCGCGCTTGGTCTCGTCGACCCGCACCGTCATGTCGAACCGCTCGCCATGAAGCTCCTTGCTCAGGACCTCGGCATTGCGGTGCAGCCAGCTGATGCCGGCGCCATCGGCGGCGTCGATCGACAGGTCGAGCGTGATGCGCTTGGCCGCGAGGCGATCCTCGATCGCGGTCAACAATGCGTCGATCCCCTCGCCGGTCACGGCCGAAACCAGGAAGCATGGCCGCTCCGGCGGGCGGCGCGCAGCAATGTTGCGCAGATTGTCCCGCTCCTCGGGATCGAAGCGGTCGATCTTGTTCCAGACCTCGATGATGCGCAGGCCGCCATCGGCGTCGGGATCGATGCCGAGCTGGCGCAGCACGCCCTCGACGTCGCGCTCCTGTGCCTCGGCGTCTTCATGGGAGATGTCGCGGACATGCAGGACGATGTCGGCTTCCAGCACCTCCTCCAGCGTGGCGCGGAACGCAGCGACCAGTTGGGTCGGCAGATTGGAAATGAAGCCGACCGTGTCCGACAGCATCGCTCTGCCGCCATGCGGCAAATTGAGCGCGCGCAGGGTCGGGTCGAGCGTCGCGAACAGCATGTCGGCGGCCTGCACGTCAGACCGGGTCAGGCGGTTGAACAGGGTCGATTTGCCGGCATTGGTGTAGCCGACCAGTGCCACCACGCGGTAGGGCACGCGCTGGCGGCCGGCGCGATGCAGCCGCCGCGTCGCCTGCACCTTCTTCAATTCGCCCTCGAGCTTGGTGATGCGCTCGCTGATCAGGCGGCGGTCGGCCTCGATCTGGGTCTCGCCGGGGCCGCCCATGAAGCCGAAGCCGCCGCGCTGGCGCTCGAGATGGGTCCATGACCGCACCAGGCGGCTGCGCTGATAGTTGAGATGGGCGAGCTCGACCTGCAGCGCACCTTCCTTGGTCTTGGCGCGGCGGCCGAAGATTTCCAGGATCAGGCCAGTGCGGTCGAGCACCTTGGTGCTCCAGGCCTTCTCGAGGTTGCGCTGCTGGATCGGCGACAGCGCGCAATCCATCACCACGAGTTCGACCGTGTTGCTGGCGACGAGGCCGTTGATCTCCTCCACCTTGCCCTTGCCGAGATAGGTCGCGGGCCGGATCTGGCTGATCGGCGCGACAACGGACTCAACGACGGTGAGGTCGATCGCACCGGCGAGGCCGGCGGCCTCCTCGATCCGTGCTTCGTAGTCGCGGATCGCGGAATCCGGCTGCGCGTCGCCGTCGCCACGGCGCGCGCGCAGGTACGGGCCGATGACGATGACTCGCCCGGTACCGCCGTTCCCGGCCGACCCGGGCCTAGACTTGGTCCGGTCGGCGCCCCCTTCACGATCGAAGGGTTCCAATCAGTTCACTCTCAAGCAGGTGCGTCCTCGCCACCTTCGAACAGCTGAATCGGAGCTCCCGGCATGATAGTCGAGATCGCGTGCTTGTAGACAAGCTGCGAATGACCGTCGCGCCGCAGCAGCAAGCAGAAATTGTCGAACCATGTGACAATGCCCTGCAGCTTTACCCCGTTGACCAGAAATATCGTCAGTGGCGTCTTGGTTTTACGAACGTGATTAAGGAAGGTGTCTTGTAGATTTTGTGCGCGGTCTGCCGCCATTGTTTTTGTCCCGCAAGCTTGTGCTTCTTTTTATTGAACCGGTTGCGGCTCTCTGACGGAGCCTCCTCCGGCTGCCCACCTGCCCTGAGATCCCCCTCTGGCAGGCGTAGCGGTAGGATTAGAGGCCACGCGCGGTTTTTAGGCAAGCCGGTTCGGGGTGCAGTCGGTAGGAACACGGTGGCAATTCTAAGAAAGCGCAAGGAAAGAGACGAATATTCTCGTGGAGAGTGGATAAATCCCCGGCTGTACCGTGTCTTGCCCTCGCCTCGCCGGCGCTCTACCTGGCCCCGAAGCCTGGTCCCGGCGGTGAGCGCCGGGGCCTCGCTCCAGGTCGCGGGCGGTTGCCTGCCCAGGGCACGTCGTGATCGGCCGCCCCTGAGCGTCAGCCGACCCCGAGCGCCTTCAGCTTGCGATGCAGCGCCGAACGCTCCATGCCGACGAACTCCGCGGTGCGCGAGATATTGCCGGAGAAGCGGCTGATCTGGGCGATCAGATAATCGCGCTCGAACACCTCCCGCGCCTCGCGCAGCGGCAAGCCCATGATGTGCTCGCCATTGTTGGAGGTCGGCATCGCCGGCACCATCGAGCCGACGTCCTGCGGCAGCATGTCGGCGGTGATGATCGCCTCCGGTCCGCCGCCGGCCAGGATCATCACGCGCTCCACATTGTTGCGCAGCTGGCGGACGTTGCCCGGCCAGACATGGGACTGCAGCACGGCCATCGCGTCCTGTCCGATCTGCCGCTTCGGCAGGCCGGTGGCGGCCGAGATCTGGTCCATGAAATAGTCGATCAGCTCGGGGATGTCCTCGCGGCGCTCCGACAGCGGCGGCACCCGGATCGGCACCACCGACAGGCGGTGATAGAGGTCTTCGCGGAAACGGCCCGCGGCGATCTCTTCCTCGAGGTTACGTGCGGTCGAGGAGATGATGCGGACGTCGACATGGACCTTGCTGGTGCCGCCCTGGCGCTGGAAGGTCTGATCGACCAGCACGCGCAGGATCTTGTTCTGGGTCTCGCGCGGCATGTCGGCGATCTCGTCGATGAACAGCGTGCCGCCATGCGCTTCTTCGAGCGCGCCGGCCTTGCGCTGCTGCTCGCCGTTCGATCCCTCGATGCCGAACAGCTCGATCTCCATGCGCTCCGGCGTGATCGCGGCCGCATTGATCACCACGAACGGACCCTCGGCGCGACCCGACGCATGATGCAGCGTGCGCGCGGCGAGCTCCTTGCCGGCCCCGGAGGGACCGACGATCAGGATGCGGCTGTTGGCCTTGGCAGCGCGGTCGATGGTCTGGCGCAGCTGGTTCATGCAGGCCGAGCGGCCGGTCAGCACGCTTGCCGCCGGCGCCAGTTGCTTGAGCTCCTTGACCTCGCGCTTCAGCCGCGAGGTCTCGAGCGCCCGGGTCGCGACCAGGATCAGCCGGTCCGACTTGAACGGCTTCTCGATGAAGTCATAGGCGCCGCGCTTGATCGCGGCGACCGCGGTCTCGATGTTGCCGTGGCCGGAGATCATCACGACCGGCAAATCGGCATTGTCCTTCTTGATCTGTTCGAGCAGTTGCAGGCCGTCGAGCTTGGAGCCCTGCAGCCAGATGTCGAGGAAGACCAGGTTCGGGCGGCGATTGGCGATCTCGGCGAGCGCCGAATCGCTGTCGCGCGCAGTGCGCGTGGAGAAGCCCTCATCGTCCAGGATACCCGCGACGAGGTCACGAATGTCAGCTTCGTCGTCGACAATCAGAATGTCACTTGCCATGGGTTACACCTGCCTTGTCAGTCGCCCGTCGCGGCTTTGATTTTTGGCTCTTGGCTTCTTGGCTCTTGCGCATTTGGCTCTTGGCTGTTTGCTTCTTGGATTTTTGGTTCATTGTTGGTCGCCTGTGCCGGGCCGTTGGTCGACTCTTCCGGCGGATTTTTTTCAATGTCGGATTCGGTCTTGTCCGGTGTCGCGTCCGGTTTTTGTTCCTTGCTTTCAGGCTTGTGCTCGGGCTTGGCCGCCTGGCCCGTGACGGAGAAGCGCAGCCGCATCCAGGCACCACGCTGGCCCTCGCGGAAATCGGAGGCGTCCTTGAGCTCGATGCGGCCGCCATGGTCCTCCAGAACGCGGCCGACGATCGCAAGTCCAAGCCCGGTGCCCTTGGCCCGCGTCGTGACATAGGGCTCGAGCAGGCGCGCGCGAGCGACCTTGGGCAGGCCGATGCCGTTGTCGACGACGTCGATCAGGACGTCGTCGTTCTCGCGCTGCGCCACGACGTCGATGCGGCCCTTGCCGAGCTCCTCGGGCGGCACCTGCTCGATCGCCTCGGTGGCGTTCTTGATGATGTTGGTCAGCGCCTGCGAGATCAGCCGGCGGTCGAATTGCGCGGGCAGCGGCGACTGCTTGATGTCGGCCTCGATGGCGAGATCGGGATGCGCGACCTTCATCAGGAACACGGCCTGGCGCACCACGTCGGCGACGTCCTCGCCTTCCATCACGGGCTTGGGCATCCGCGCAAAGCGTGAGAACTCGTCGACCATGCGCCTGATATCGTCGACCTGGCGCACGATGGTGTCGGTGCACTGCTCGAAGATCGACTTGTCCTTCGCTTCGGTGATGGTCTTGCCGAATTTACGGCGGATGCGCTCGGCGGAGAGCTGGATCGGGGTCAGCGGGTTCTTGATCTCATGGGCGATGCGGCGGGCGACGTCGCCCCAGGCCGAGGTGCGCTGCGCGGAGACCAATTCGGTGATGTCGTCGAGCGTGATGATGTAGCTCTCATGCGACTGGCTGGTCTGCTCGGCCGAGACGCGAACCGACAGATTGCGCTCATTGCCGTCGCGCAGGATCGTGACCTGGCCCTGCACCAGGCGTTGCGTGCCCTCGCGCGCGGTCTTCATCATCTCGTCGAGTTCGGGCAGCACGTCCGAGAGCGGATGGCCGAGCGTCTCGGACTCGGCGTGCCCGATCAGCTTTTCCGCCGACCGATTGAGGATGCCGACGCTGCCCGACGCGTCGACCCCGATGATGCCGGCAGAGGCCGAGGACAGCACCGCCTCGATGAAGCGGCGGCGGCTGTCGATCGTCTCGCTGGCGTCGACCAGCTCGTTGCGCTGGGTGCGCAGCTCCTGGGTCATCTTGTTGAAGGTTTCGCCGAGCAGCGCGAGGTCGCTGGCCGATTTATGCACCGGCACCTGGACATTGAGATTGCCGGTCGAGACCTCGCTCGCCGCGCCCATCAGCTGGCGGATGGGCGACACCAGCCCGTTGGCGAAGTTCAGCCCGATCAGCACCGAAGCCATCAGGATGGTCAGTGCGATCACCGCGAACATCAGCGCGAACGCCACCTGGACACCGAGCCTCTGGGTCTCGACCTGGGCATATTCGGCGGCGCTGGTCTGGGTCTGCTTGAGTTGGGCGACAACAGCCGGATCGAGCAGCCGCGCCACATACAGGAACATGTCGTCATAGGCCCGCAGCCGGACCACGGAGGCGACGTAGTTTTCCGGGAACACCGAGATCTTCGGCTCGGTTTCGTTGATGTCCTTCAGGATGTCGGGCGGCGGCGCCTCGTAGTTCAGCCGGACGCCGGTTTCGGCGCTGGCGACGATCTTGCCGTCCTTGTCCATCAACACCGCGACCGGCAGGTTGCGCGACTCGGCGCCGGCCGTCATCAGCTGCAGGAACGTCATGCGGTCCTGGTCGTAGAGTGGCCGCGCATGGGCGAGGTCGTTGGCCATCGCCAGCGTGTCGCCGTTGATGAGCTGGGCATGCTCCTGCATGTAGGCGCTGGCGATGGTCAGCGAGTTCTGGATCACCTGCTTGGTGGGGCCCGAGAACAGCCGGTCGAGGCCGCGCTCGATCGTGACGTTGGCGACGATCGACACCAGCACGGCGGGCAGCACCGCGATCACCGAGAACAGGCCGACGATCTGGACGTGCAGCCGCGCCGCCGCCCGGCCCCGCCGCCTCGCCTGCACCATCTGCCAGACTTCCCGGACAATGATGCCGACCAGCAGCAGGATCGAGCCGGCATTGATCAGCAGGAAGGAGCGGACCACCTCGGGCGTCGGCTCGATCGGGGTCAGGCCGGTCAGCACCACGAAGGTGAGGAAGGCGGACAACAGCGCGATGGCCACGGCGAACGGCGCCAGCCAGCGCCGCAACGGAAAGCCCCGCGCCTCTGCTCGGGGCTCGGCCGGTGACGCGTGTAACGTTGAAGCGGTGGTGTCTGCGCTGGTCATACCGGCAATTGAGCTGAGAGCGATCGCCCGCGGGAATTGCGAACTGATGCAATCATATCACAATGTTGCCGAATTGCGACATTTCCGCGGCGCAAACCGCAGTGCGGCTCGATGTCCGCAAAACCATTTGTGACTACTCAATAACTGTCGTGAGTCCTCGCGCCGGTGCCCGCTCCTGCTACCCGCCGCTCCGGTAGACCTGGATGTCGAGGTCGCGGATCTTCTTGCGCAGGGTGTTGCGGTTCAATCCGAGCAGGTCGGCGGCCCGGATCTGGTTGCCGCGGGTCGCCGCCAGCGCGGCGGTCAGCAGCGGGATCTCGATCTCCTTGAGGATGCGGTGATAGAGGCCCGGCGGCGGCACCCCGTTCGGGAAACCGGAGAAGTGCGAGGACAGATAGGCCTCGACCGCGCCGCCGAGATTGTCGACGCCGACAGTCGCGGTGCTGCCCGAGGTCACCGCCGGCGGCGCCAGCTCGCCGTCGATGACCGAGGCGGTGATGACGTCTTGCGGATAGAGCGCGGCGAGCCGCCGGGCGAGGTTCTCCAGTTCGCGGACGTTGCCCGGCCAGCGGTGCTGCTTGAGCCGCTCCAGCGCCTGGGCATCGAGCTTCTTCGGCGGCAGGCCGTCCTTCTCGGCAAGCGAGAAGAAATGCCGGATCAGGTCGGGCAGATCCTCGATGCGCTCGCGCAACGGCGGCAGCCGCAGCGGCACTACGTTGAGGCGGAAGAACAGATCCTCGCGGAACAGGCCCTGCTGGATCAGGATGCGCAGGTCCTTGTTGGAGGCCGCGACGATGCGCACGTCGGTCTTGATCGGGGTGCGGCCGCCGACGGTGGTGTATTCGCCCTGCTGCAGCACGCGCAGCAGCCGGGTCTGCGCCTCCATCGGCATGTCGCCGATCTCGTCGAGGAACAGCGTGCCGCCCTCGGCCTGCTCGAAGCGGCCGGAAGCACGGGTGTTGGCGCCGGTGAATGCGCCGCGCTCATGGCCGAACAGCTCGGACTCAATGAGGTCGCGCGGGATCGCCGCCATGTTGACCGCGACGAACGGGCCGTTGCGGCGCCGGCCGTAATCGTGCAGCGCGCGGGCGACCAGCTCCTTGCCGGTGCCGGACTCGCCGGAGATCATCACCGTGAGATCGGTCTGCATCAACCGCGCCAGCACGCGGTAGATTTCCTGCATCGCCGGCGAGCGGCCGACCAGCGGGATCGAGTCGAACTCGCCGTCGTCGGCGGGACTGGAGACCCGCTCCTTCGGTTCGGCCAGCGCGCGGCCGACGATGGTGATCAGCTCCTTGAGGTCGAACGGCTTCGGCAGATACTCGTAGGCGCCGCGCTCGGAGGCGCGGATCGCGGTCATGAAGGTGTTCTGCGCGCTCATCACGATGACTGGTAAATTCGGCCGCATCTTCTTGATCCGCGGCAACAGATCGAACGCGTTCTCGTCGGGCATCACCACGTCGGTGATGACGAGATCGCCCTCGCCCTGGCTGACCCAGCGCCACAGCGTGGCGGCATTGCCGGTCAGGCGCACTTCGTAGCCGGCGCGCGACAGCGCCTGGTTCAGGACGGTCCGGATGGCGGTGTCGTCGTCAGCGACAAGTATGCTACCTGCAGGCATTGGTGTTCCTCATCGTGCATCCTGAGAGGCAGGCGAGGACGTACCCGGAACGTCATCGCGGTTGCTTTGGTCGTGTTGCTTGGCGACGCTGTACATCGGCATCAGCACACGGAAAGTGGTTTTGCGCGGCTGCGACTCGCACTCGATGATGCCGCCGTGATCGCCAACGATCTTGGCGACCAGCGCGAGGCCGAGCCCGCTGCCGGTCTGCTTGGTGGTGACGAAGGGATCGAACAGGTTCGGCAGCAGGTCTTCCGGCACGCCTGAGCCATTGTCTTTGACGCAGAATTCCAGCGGCAGCGAGACCCGCGATTTCTTGCCGGGCACCGACAGCCGCACGCCCGGGCGGAAAGCCGTGGTGAGGTGGATCTCCGCATCGGTGCCGAGGTCGGCGACCGCTTCGGCCGCGTTCTTCACCAGATTGAGGAACACCTGGATCAGCTGGTCCTGGTTGGCGAGCACCGGCGGCAGCGACGGATCGTAGTCCTCGATGAAGCGGACATTGCGGGCAAAGCCGGATTGCGCCAGCCGCTTCACATGGTCGAGCACGGAATGGATATTGACCGGGCCGCGCGCCACCGGACGATCGTCGCCGAACACTTCCATGCGGTCGACCAGCGTGACGATGCGGTCCGCCTCGTCGCAGATCAGCCGCGTCAAAAGCCGGTCCTCGGATGAGGCCTGCTGCTCCAACAGCTGCGCTGCGCCGCGGATGCCGGACAGCGGGTTCTTGATCTCATGGGCGAGCATCGCCGCCAGCGCGATCACCGAACGCGCCGCACTGCGATGGGTGAGCTGGCGGTCCATCTTGTCGGCGATGGTGCGCTCCTGCAGCATAACCACGATGTGGCCGGGCCGCTCGGTCAGTGGCGCGACGTGAAGATCGACCTGGCGATCGCCGCCGATCCGCGGCGTGCCGAGATCGACCTTGTATTCATTGACCGGCGAGCCGCTGGCCCGCACCTGCTCGATCAGCGCAAGCAGCGGGCTGCCGAACGGCACCAGCTCCTTCAGCGACTGCCGGCGCAGGAATTGGGTCGAGATCTCGAAGAAGGATTCGGCGGCGATATTGGCGTCGACGATCCGGCCGTCGGGTGCGACCAGCAGCACCGGATTGGGCAGCGCGTTGAGGATGGCCTCGCCATCGGTAGGCACGGGCCGGCGAAATTCCATGGCTGACGTCATGCGGCAGCACTCCAGGCAAAATCGTCGTAGGCGTCCTCGAGCGAGCGATGCACGCTGGACGGCTGCTCCGCGGTCAGAATCGCCTGCCGCCAGGCCTTCAACGTGGCCGTTGGTGCGCAGCTGTAGGCGGCCGCGGTCTCCAGCGCCCAGCCGAGATGCTTGCGCGCATGCTTGAGCCCGATGCGCAGACCGTAATGGCTGCAGATCTCGTCATAGAGCGCGCGAACATGCTTGAGTTGCTCGGCGAGCGATGGCGCGGTTTCGGCGACCCCGGTCTCGAGCCGGCGGCCGATCTGGCCGGGCAGCCACGGTTGCCCCTGGGCGCCGCGGCCGATCATGACGGCGTCGGCGCCCGACATCTGCAGCGCGCCGACGGCCTTGTGGAATGAGGTGATGTCGCCGTTGACCACGACCGGGACCGAGACGGCGTCCTTGACCGCGCGCACCGCGTTCCAGTTCGCCTCGCCCTTGTAGAACTGGCAGCGGGTGCGGCCATGCACGGTGATCATCTGCACGCCTGAGGCTTCGGCCCGGCGCGCCAGCTCGGGCGAGTTGAGCGAGCGATCGTCCCAGCCGAGCCGCATCTTCAGCGTCACCGGCACCTTGACCGCGGCGATGGTCGCATCGATCAACGTGACCGCGTGGTCGAGGTCACGCATCAGGGCCGAGCCAGACTGGCCGCCGGTGACATGGCGTGCCGGGCAGCCCATGTTGATGTCGATGATGTCGGCGCCGGCGTCCTCGGCGATCCGCGCGCCCTCCGCCATCCAATGGGCCTGGCAGCCCGCAAGCTGGACCACATGCGTCCCGATCCCGGCTGCCTCACAACGCAGCTTCGACATCGGCTTGCCATTCACCAGATCGTCGCTGGCGGTCATCTCGGAGACCACCAGGCCGGCGCCCAAAGTGGCAGCGAGTCGCCGGAAGGGCGCGTCAGTGATGCCGGACATGGGCGCAAGAAGAACCCGGTTGGCGACAGCAATATCGCCTATTTTCAATGGGTTACGAGGAGTACTTTGCACGCCGGTCACAGCCGTCTCGTCGTTTTGCAGCCACGCCATTGCAGCTGACATCGTCTATTCTGCGCACAATTCTTGTGCAGTCAAGGCTCATGCCTACGGTTTAGACATTTGTACCACCGACGCAAGTGCACCGCAACAAAATCTGCTTTTCCCACAGTCAGCGGCAAACGCTCTGTTTTTGCGCAGCGGTCATGCTAAGGGCTGTGCGCGGCGGGCGATCCCCGCCGTCCCCCTCATCCCAGATTCGTCTGTCACTGGTTCAAAATGCCGAAGCTTGAGCGTACCGCAGCTATTCTTGTCGCAGCCGGCCGTGGACTTCGCGCCGGCGCAGGCGGTCCGAAGCAATATCGGACGATCGGCGGGCAGACCGTGATCTACCGCGCCATGGAGGCGTTCTCCGGACATCCTGACGTCTTTGCGGTGCAGCCGGTGGTCAATCCTGACGATGCCGCGCTGTTCGATGAAGCGGTCGCGGGCCTTCGTCACCGACCGCCGACACCAGGCGGCGCGACCCGGCAGGCCTCGGTCCATGCCGGGCTCGAGGCGCTCGCCGCCGAGAAGCCGGACATCGTGCTGATCCATGACGCCGCCCGTCCCTTCGTGACCGAAGCCGTGATCTCACGCGCGATCGCGGCAGCCGGCCGGACCGGCGCGGCGATCCCCGTCATTCCCGTCACCGACACGATCAAGCTCACCGGCGATACCGGCGATGTCGAAGCGACGCCGGAGCGCGCGCGCCTGCGGATCGCGCAGACGCCGCAGGCGTTTCGTTTCGACGTAATATTGGAAGCGCATCGTCGTGCCGCGCGCGAGGGCCGCAGCGATTTCACCGATGATGCCGCGCTTGCTGAATGGGCGGGATTGACCGTTGCGACGTTTGAAGGCGATGCTGCCAACATGAAACTCACCACCCCCGAAGACTTCGTGCGCGAGGAAGCGCGGCTCGCCAGCCAGCTCGGCGACATCAGGACCGGCACCGGCTACGACGTGCATGCCTTTGGCGAAGGCGATCACGTGATGATCTGCGGCGTGCGCGTGCCGCACAGCAAGGGGTTCCTTGCCCATTCCGACGGCGATGTCGGATTGCATGCGCTGGTCGACGCCATCCTCGGCGCGCTGGCCGACGGCGACATCGGCTCGCACTTCCCGCCGAGCGATGCCAAGTGGAAGGGCGCTTCCTCCGACCAATTCCTGAAATATGCCGTCGAGCGCGTTACCGCGCGCGGCGGGCGGATCGCCAACCTCGAAGTGACGCTGATCTGCGAGCGGCCGAAGATCGGTCCGCTGCGCGACACCATGCGGGCGAAGATCGCGGAGATCTCCGGTGTCCACATCTCGCGCGTCGCAGTCAAGGCCACCACCAGCGAGCGGCTCGGCTTCACCGGTCGCGAGGAAGGCATCGCGGCGACCGCGAGCGCCACGGTCCGCCTGCCTTGGGACGAGCAAGGTTGGGACGACAAGGGCCGGAGTGCCTGACATGGGCGGCAGCGACGCTCGTGCCCTCTCCCGCTCGCTGCTCGACCTGTGCCGGATGCGCAAGCTCACGATTGCGACCGCCGAATCCTGCACCGGCGGCCTGGTCGCTGGCGCGCTCACCGACATCCCCGGTTCGTCCGACGTCATTGACCGCGGCTTCGTGACTTATTCGAACGAGGCCAAGCGGGTGATGCTTGGCGTAAAGGCGGCGACGCTGGAGACGTTTGGCGCGGTGAGCAAGGAAACCGCGACCGCGATGGCGATCGGTGCGCTGGAGAAGGCCGGCGTCGACCTTGCGGTCTCGATCACCGGAATCGCCGGCCCCGGCGGGGCGACGCCAGGCAAGCCGGTAGGCCTCGTGCATTTCGCTGTCGCCGCACGCGACGGCCGCATCCTCCATCGTGAGCAGCGGTTCGGCGCGATCGGCCGCAGCGCGGTGCGGCAGCGTTCCGTCGTCGAGGCGCTGCGCATGCTGATGGAACTCGCGCGCCCGCCGCAGGCCGCAAAACCCCGCCGAGAGACTGCCAGCCGGTTGCGACCACGAGTGGCCCGTTCGCCGCGCAGCCACGCCGCGAAACGGCGGCGGCCGCCGCGCGGATGAGACCGGCCGCGGCACCGGCCTCCATATGCTGACCCGCTCTTGATTCACATCAGGTTCTTGCGACGCTCGAGCTCCGCCTCAGTTGGCGTATCGAATTCGAACGAGCCGGTCTTCACCTCGCCGTCTGGAACGTATTTGGCGTGGATGACGCCGGACGGCATGACCTGCGAAGACACCAGCTTCAGATTGCCTGGCTGGCCGCTGTCGGCGAACAGGCGCTTGCCCTTGCCGAGGATGAGCGGCGCGATGAAGAGATTGAGCTCATCGACGAGGCCGGCGGCCAGCAATGTCTTGAGAAAATCACTCGATCCCTGGGTGAGGAGATTCGGTCCGTCGGACTGCTTCAACTTCTTCAAAGCGCCGACGGCGTCGGCCCCAAGCGTCTCGCTGTTCTGCCAGCTCAGCTTGCGGGTGGCGTCGCGGGTGGCGACATATTTCGTGATGCGATCGAACAGCGGGCCGATCGGATCGCTCTTGTCGACATAGGGCCAGTGCGCGGCAAAGATGTCGTAGGTCTTGCGGCCAAGCAGCAGATCGAACGGACTGGCGAACATCTCGCCGATGACCTCGCCGGTCTTCTCGTCGAACAGCGGCGCGAACCAGCCGCCGAAGCTGAAGCCGCCGATCGGATCTTCCTGCGGGCCGCCGGGGGACTGCATGACGCCGTCCAGGCTGATGAAGGCGCCAACAACAATCTTTCTCACTTCGAGCTCCCTGGGTGATTATCATCGAGATGACCCAAGGACGACGTGGACGGGGAGAATCCGACACTCTGCGCGAAATTCTTCGCAAGACTTCCGGCAGTGTCGTCCCATCGCGCGAATCCTGGTCACGTCAGGTCGGGCATGGGCCGGTCGTGTCAATTGCGACTTAGTGACACCATCTCAAGTGGAACCCTGACGTCGCTTCGCAGTTTCTTCCGTTCCAACATGCGGTGTTTCAACCGCAATCCCACAACAAGGAGAAAATGATGAAGTTGGGAACTTTGGTCGTGGCCGCAATTGCCGCGGGCGCCATGACGCTGACCACGATTGCACCCTCAGCTGCCGCGCCGCTCGCGCCCGCGCATTTGCAGGGCCAGCCCAGCTCCGTCGCGCACGTGCAGTACCGCCACTGGCACGGCGGCCCGCGTCACGGTTACCACGGTGGCTATCGCGGCGGCTACTACGGCCACCGTCATCACGGCCGCGGCAATGCCGGCGCGGTGATCGGCGGGCTTGCGGCCGGCGCGATCATCGGCGGCGCGATCGCGGCGAGCCAGGCGAAGGCCAACAACGACGCCTATTGCTCCCGGCGTTTCCGCTCCTACGATCCCGCATCCGGCACCTACATCGCCTCCGGCGGCGTGCGCCGTTCCTGCCCGTAAGTCGGCGCGCGGAACGATTTCCGATCCGCAACAGTCGGTCACGAGTTGACCAGCCTAATCAAAATCGACGGCCCAAGGCCGTCAACATGAAACTGGTTCAGGTCGACCGCCGGCTTGACCTGAACCTTCGGTACAGCGGCGCACGTTTGCAGGTCGCGGTCAGGATCGGCATGAAACAATCCTCATGCCGCCAACGCTCTGGAACCTCGCCGCGTCGGTGCGTAGCTGTCGCGAGCATCCGGGCTCCGTCAGCAATTCTCAGCGCGCCATGCGAGCGCGGGATTGAGCGGGGCGCGTGCTGCTTGCAGCTCCGGCAGATCCGTTTCGGATCTGAAGCTCATGCCTGATCCATTCCAGGTGATCCTGAATCGCAGCTTCGTTCCGCTTGCAGTAAGACCATTTGTGGTGCCGTCGAACCGCGATGAACCCTGCGCGCTTGAGAATCTCAAGATGCCGGCTTGCGGTGGGTTGCGTAATCGCAAGGGCCTCCGCGATCAGCGTCATGCAAACCCCAACTTCGACGGGATCGGCCGACCGTTGATGGCCGAAGTGCCTCCGAGGCCTGGCCAAGAGCCTCAATATCAGCATCCTGGCTTCGCTGGCCAGCGCTCTGATCTGTGCGGATCGTTCCATGCGCCGATCATATTGTCATTTAGCCAAATGACAATATGATCGCGCGCTGCGATGCAGGAAGTCGTTGGGCACGTTGATGACTGATGGATCCGCCGACGAGCCAGGAGACCTGGATGATGCGGCGCCCGCTCGGATTTCAGGTCGGGCGCCGGATCGCGCTGCAACGACGATGCGGCCCGGACACCACGCCTCGCTGAGCGTCGTGGCCCCAATGCTGTTTCTGGTCATGTGGAGCAGCGGTGCAATTTTCGTAAAGCTTGGCCTCATGAGTTCGTCCGTTTGGACGTTCCTTGCCGTTCGCTCCATCGGCGCGACGCTTGTGCTCTCGGTCGTCCTGCTCGTGGCGTTTCGATCCGACTTTCGCGCCGCCCTGGCCCTGCCTGGTCGAACCGTCCTTTGGGCGATCTCGGTCGGCCTGTTGCTACAGGCGGGCTACCAAGGCGCCTATTTCCTGGCTATCGCCCACGGACTGTCACCCAGCACCCTCACGATCATACTGGGTGCTCAGCCTCTGCTCACCCCCTGGATCGCACGAGAAAGGGTGCCGTGGCGGGGCATGGTGCTCTTGCTGGCCGCATTCTTGGGACTGGTATTGGCCGTCGTCGGCACACGCGCGGTAGGCGACGGTTCCGTTTCGGGTGTCGGGTTCGGGGTGATTGCGCTTCTGGCCATCACCGTTGGGACCGCATTGCAGAAGCAAATCGGCGTCGCCGTCGCGCGCTCGATCGTTTGGCAATATATCGGCTCGGCGCTCGTCTTCGGAACAGTCGTGGCGGTGACCGGTTGGCGAGCCACGCTGGATGTCGGCTTCCTGATCTCCGCCGCATGGATGATACTCGTCGTGTCAGTTGGCGCGAACGTACTGCTCCTCTATCTGCTGTCACGACATCAGGCGTCGAAAATCGGCGTCGTATTCTATTTTGTACCGATCGTCACCATGATCGGAGAGCACTACATCTATGGCACGCCGCAAAGTGCGGAAACGGTGATCGGAGCTGCGATCCTCGTGCTGTCCTCGTTGGCCTTTGCCAGGCTCGACCGGTACTGCCGCATCGGAGCACCCGCTGATCGACGCGGACGCATTGCGGCGCGTTTCGCAACGAGAGCGCTTACGTTGACAGCTGCGGCTTGCCGTAAATCTGGTCGGCCCGCTTCTCGAAAGCAAGCGCAAAGCGTCCGAATGCGGCGTCGAACATCGAGCCCATCAGCATCGCCAGCATCCGACTCCTGAATTCGTAGTCCAGGAAGAAGCCGACATCGCATTCGGTCTCCGACTTCGGCTCGAAGCTCCAGCGGTTCTCCAGATTGCTGAACGGGCCGCGCAGATATTCGACCAGGATCTTCAAGTTGGGCCGATCGAGCGTCACCTTGCTGGTGAAGGTTTCCCGCACCAGCTTGAAGGAGACCGTCATGTCGGCGACCACGATTTCGGTGCCGTCGTCCTTGGGCGTCCGCTGACGGATCTTGAGCGCCTGGCACAACGGCACGAATTCCGGATAGCGCTCGACGTCGGCGACCAGATCGAACATTTGAGGTGCGGTGTGGCGGACCCGCCGCTTGCTGGAGAATCGTGGCATCAGTGGATACTCGCACGGTTTTGCTGGCGTGCGAGGCTCTTCAGGTAATCGTCCGCCTGGGTCCGGGCTGTGAAGCAGACCAGCGATTGATCGGGGCGCAGGCCCTCGAAATATTCGACCAGCTTCGGCCGCTGCTGCTCGCGATAGGTCCAGACGTAGCGGAAGAACTCGAGATCAATCTTCTCCGGGCAACCAGCCGCCATCTCGGGGCGAACCTGACCGTAGCTCCCGGCAATGCGCCCCAGGATCCCAAGCATGCAGGTCGACCGCGGCAGGTCGAACCAGATGATCGTATCGGAGAGCTCCCGGCGCAGTTCACCTGCACCATTCCTGGTGTAGTTGCCGTCCATGATCCAGCGCGGCTCGCGCGCGACTTCGATCATGCGACGCTCGAAGTCGTCCTTGTCGGACTCGACCCAGCCCGGCTTCCAGAACAGCGCGTCGATCGACACGGTCGGGATACCCGTCAGAGCGGACAGCCGCCGGGCAAAAGTCGACTTGCCGGACCCGGACGATCCCATCACCAGAACGCGCTGCATTGGTCCAGTCCAAGGTTCGGTCGAGCACGGGCTGGCACCGGCTCACCGAGGTAAAAAGTACTAGCGGCCACGAGCCGTGCGTGCCGCCTGCAGTTTCGCAAAATCCTCGCCGGCATGATGCGACGAGCGTGTCAGCGGGCTCGCCGACACCATCAGAAAGCCCTTGGTATAGGCCACGCGCTCGTAGCCCGCGAATTCGTCCGGGGTCACGTAGCGCATCACGGCGTGATGCTTGCGCGTCGGCTGCAGATACTGGCCGATGGTCAGGAAATCGACCTCGGCCGAGCGCAGATCGTCCATCACCTGGAGCACCTCATGCCGCTCCTCGCCGAGACCGACCATGATGCCCGACTTGGTGAAGATGGTCGGGTCCATCTCCTTGACCCGCTGCAACAGCCGGATCGAATGGAAATAGCGCGCGCCGGGACGGACCGTCAGATAGCGCGATGGCACGGTTTCCAGATTGTGGTTGAAGACGTCGGGCTTGGCCGCGACCACGCGCTCCAGCGCACCGTCCTTGCGCAGGAAGTCCGGCGTCAGGATCTCGATCGTGGTGGTCGGGCAGCGCGCACGGATGGCGCGGATGACTTGCGCGAAATGCTCCGCGCCGCCGTCAGCGAGATCGTCGCGATCGACCGAGGTGATGACGACGTGGGCCAATCCCAGCTTGGACACCGCCTCGGCGACGTGTTCGGGCTCATTGGCGTCGAGCGCGCCCGGCATGCCGGTCTTGACGTTGCAGAATGCGCAAGCGCGGGTGCAGGTGTCACCCATGATCATGAAGGTGGCGTGCTTCTTGTCCCAGCACTCACCGATATTGGGGCAGCCCGCCTCCTCGCACACCGTGACGAGGCCGTTCTCCTTCACGATCTTGCGCGTATCCGCATAGCCGCGCGTGTTCGGCGCGCGAACCCGGATCCAGTCCGGCTTCGGCGGCGATACGGCATCCGGCCGGTTCACCTTTTCGGGGTGGCGCGGGCGGAGCTGGGTGGTGGAGATGGTGTCGACAATGGTGACCATAGGTGCCTGCAAGTCGCGAGAAACCATAGCTAATCGGTGTTGACGCGGCTCGCAACCCGCACCGCGACCCTAGCAGATCAGCCCAGATATTGGCAGTGTTGCGGTCCGTTCCACGCCGATTCCCACCTCAAAATGGCTCAAAAACCCCGCTCGACCCGTGCGACCGTGCCGCGCCTCGGCAAGGCGCTGAAACGCTCCTTCTTCGATCGCAGCGTCCTTGAGGTCGCGCCCGACCTGATCGGCGCGACCTTCCTGGTCGGCGGGGTCGGCGGCATCATCACCGAGGTCGAGGCCTACCATCACACCGAGCCGGCGGCGCACTCGTTCAACGGACCGACCCCGCGCAACCAGGTGATGTTCGGCCCGCCGGGCTTCTCCTATGTCTACCGTTCCTACGGCATCCATTGGTGCGTCAATTTCGTCTGCGAGGAAGCTGGCTCGGCCAGCGCCGTGCTGATCCGCGCGATCGAGCCGACCCATGGGCTCGCCGCGATGCGCCGGCGGCGCGGGCTGGAGGACGAACGCGCGCTATGCTCGGGGCCGGGCAAGCTGTGCGAAGCGATGGGCATCACCATCGCCCATAGCGAGCTGCCGCTGGACCGTCCGCCGATCGCGCTCCACGCCCGGCTGGAGACGCCCGACATCGTCACCGGGATCCGGATCGGCATCACCAAGGCCGTCGAGCTGCCCTGGCGCTACGGGCTGAAGGGATCGAAGTTCCTCAGCAAGCGGTTTTGAACGCCAAGGCGTCTACTCAAGGCGTCCGCTACGACGCCTTCTTCAGCCGCTCGATCGCCTCGAGGATCTTCGCCCGGCGTTCCTGCGCTGCCGCGCGCTTTTCCTTCTCTTCCTCGACGAGCTCTTCCGGCGCGTTGGCGACGAACTTCTCGTTGGAGAGTTTTGCGTCGACGCGCTTGATGTCGGCGTCGGCCTTGCCGAGCTCCTTCTCGAGCCGCGCCCGTTCGGCGGCAAGATCGATCACGCCCTTCAGCGGCAATGCGACGACTTCACCGCGGACCAGCAGCTGCATCGCGCCTTCCGGCGCGGCGTCCGCGAACGAGATCTCCGACAACCGAGCGAGCCGCTTGATGGTGTCGTTCCAGCGCCGCGCACGGTCCCGCGTTTCATCCGAGTTGGTCACGATCACCAGCGGCGTCAGCGTCGATGGCGGAATGTTCATCTCCGCTTTCACCGAACGCATCGTGGTGACGAGATCGACCACCCAGCCGATCTCAGCTTCGGCCGCGGGATCGCTGAACTCGTCGGCGTCGAGCGCGGCAATGACCGGAGGGATGATCGGGTCGACGACTGGACCGGCGGTCGCGATCGCCGCCAGTTGCTCGCCGGTCACGCCCGATTTGCGCGGCCAAGACGCCAGCACCAGGAGGCCGTCGCGCTTCGCGGTCACGGCCCACAGCTCTTCGGTGATGAAGGGCATGAACGGATGCAGCAGCTTGAGGATCTCGTCGCGCGTCCAGGCGATCATGGCGCGGGTCTCGGCCTTGGCCGCGCCCTCCTCGCCCATCAGCACCGGCTTTGCGAGTTCGAGATACCAGTCGCAGAACACGTTCCAGACGAACCGGTAGATCGCGGCTGCCGCATCGTTGAAACGATGATCCTCGATCGTCTCGGTCACCTCACGGGTGACGCGCGAGGTCTCGTGCGCGATCCAGCGGTTCAAGGTTTCCTTCGCGTTCTTCGGATCGAACCCGTCCGGCTTCACGCACTCGTTCATCTCGGCGAAGCGGCAGGCGTTCCAGAACTTGGTCGCGAAATTGCGGTTGGTCTCGACCAGATGCGGCGACAGGCGGATGTCGTGGCCCTGTGCCGCCTCACGGGTCAGCGCGAAGCGCAGCGCGTCGGCGCCGTATTCGTCGATCACGCCGAGTGGATCGATGACGTTGCCCTTCGACTTCGACATCTTGGCGCCCTTCTCGTCGCGGACGAGACGGTGGATGTAGACGGTCGAGAACGGCGCCTGCTTCATGAAATGCAGACCCATCATCATCATCCGGGCGACCCAGAAGAAGATGATGTCGAAGCCCGTGACCAGCGTGTTGGTCGGGTAGTAGCGCGCAACCTCCGGCACATCGTCCGGCCATCCCAAGGTCGAGAACGGCCACAGCGCCGACGAGAACCAGGTGTCGAGCACGTCCTCGTCACGCGTGATGAAGCCCTCGCGCTTGGCGGGGTCCGTGGCCATGTCGTGGCCCTGCTCCGGCGTAATGACCTCCTGCTCGACGTAATAGCCGAGCGCGTTGCCGACAGCCTCTTCCTCGGTCTCGGCGACGAACACCTTGCCGTCGGGGCCGTACCACGCCGGGATCTGATGGCCCCACCAGAGCTGGCGCGAGATGCACCAGGGCTGGATGTTCTCCATCCACTCGAAATAGGTCTTTTCCCAATTCTTCGGCACGAAGGTGGTTTCGCCCGAGCGCACCGCGGCCATCGCCGGCTGCGCCAGCGTCTTGGCGTCGACATACCACTGGTCGGTCAGATACGGCTCGATCACGACGCCGGAGCGGTCACCATGCGGCACCATGTGAGTGTTGGGCTCGATCCGCTCCAGGAAGCCGAACTCCTCCAGCCTCGCGACGATCTTCTTGCGCGCGGCGAAGCGCTCGATCTTGTCGAACTCGGCGGCGAACTCGTCGGCGCCAACAGGCAGGCCGCGCAGATAGTCCTCGTTGCCGACAAGGCTGAGGCAGCCTTCCTGGTCGAGCACGCTGATCTGTGGCAGGCCGTGGCGCTTGCCGATCTCGAAGTCGTTGAAGTCGTGCGCCGGCGTCACCTTGACCGCGCCCGAGCCCTTCTCCGGATCGGAATAATCGTCGGCGACGATCGGAATCTTGCGGCCGACCAGCGGCAGGATGACATGCTTGCCGACCAGGTCCGTGTAGCGCTCATCGTCCGGATGCACCGCGACCGCGGTGTCGCCGAGCATCGTCTCGGGGCGCGTCGTCGCGACCACGATGAACGATTTCGGATCGTCGGGGTTGAAGCTGCGGCCTTCGATCGGATAGCGCAGGTACCAGAGATGGCCCTTGACCTCGACCTGCTGCACCTCGAGATCGGAGATCGCGGTGAGCAGCTTCGGGTCCCAATTGACGAGGCGCTTGTCCTTGTAGATCAGGCCCTCGCGGTGCAGTTCGACGAATACCTTGACGACGGCGCGCGACAGCCCTTCGTCCATGGTGAAGCGCTCGCGCGACCAGTCGCAGGATGCGCCGAGGCGCTTGAGCTGGTTGACGATGGTGCCGCCGCTCTCGGCCTTCCACTGCCAGACCCGCTCAAGGAATTTGGCGCGGCCCATGTCGCGCCGTCCCGGCTCCTGCCGTTCCATCAGCTGGCGCTCGACCACCATCTGGGTGGCGATGCCGGCATGATCGGTGCCGGGCTGCCACAGCACGTCGCGGCCACGCATCCGCTCGAAACGGCACAGGATGTCCTGCAGCGTGTTGTTGAGCGCGTGGCCCATGTGCAGCGAACCGGTCACATTCGGCGGCGGGATCACGATGGTGAAGGGCGCGGCGTCCTTGCGCTCGGGCCTGCCGGCCTTGAACGCCCCGCTCTCCTCCCAGATCCGGGCCATGCGGTGCTCGATATCGGCGGGCTGGTAGTTTTTCTCGATCATGACAATGCGCTGTGGACCATGGGGAAAGGTTAGAAAGCCGCCGGAGCGCACCAAGTCAACCGGACCGGCGCGTCAAAACGGCGTTTTGGGCGATTTGGGCATTTGGGGGCTGAAATGAGGGCTGCCAGGCCCTCGCAGCCGCGCGGAGCTACCGCCCGCGGGAGACCCGTTCGATCTCGGCCTTGACGATCCGCTCGACCAGACCCGGCAGATTGTCGTCCAGCCAGGACTTCAGCATTGGCCGCAGCATCTCCTTGACCAGATCCTCCAGCGTCCGAGCATTGTTGCTCAGCACCGTGTTGGCCAGCGAGTTGAAGGCGGATTCGACCGCCCGCATCGTGGTTCCCGAGATGATCTGCTGCATCGGCGCCGGTTCGATCGCCGGTGGTTCTCGAACGGGTTGTTGGGCTGGTGCCCGGCCACGGGCTTCCGTGAACTCGACGTCGTCCTCCGGCTCGACCTTGCGGAACGACGGCGCCGGAGCCGGCTCCGGCAGCGCCATGTCGTCGGTGAGCTCGAACACATCAGCTTCGGATTGGGCTTCGGGCTGCGGCGACGGCCTGATCTCGGCCGCGGGCGTCGCCTCGTCGAGGCTGGCCAGAAGCGAATCGATATCGTCCTGGCTGTTGCTGGCGGCCGCTGCCGGTGCGGGCGGCGGTGCTTTCGGCGCGGGCGCTGCGGCCTTTGCGGCCGGAGGCGCTACGGGTGGCGGGCTCTTCATCGCGGGCTTGGCTGCCGGAGGTGGCGCGGGCTCAGCCTTCGGAGGCGGTGGTGCAGCGGCAGCCGCCGGCTTCTCGGTCGCGCCCGGCTTCGCCTCGTCGTCGGCAATGATGCGACGGATCGACGCCAGGATCTCCTCCATCGAGGGCTCTTGGACCTTCGCAGGTTGCGTCATCTCCGACTCCACATCGAAACTATTTTACATCAAGCCCGAGAGGATTCGCCGGTTCCGATGATGCGGGCGGAGATTTTCATTGCTCCCGCCCGACTTGTCCCCAGATCACGCCCACCCGAGGCCATTCTGCAAGCTTCGTGTCGCCCAATGCAGCGTGATCACAGGTGGCGTCGCACCTGTCATCACGCTACGCCGGCTCGCCGCGAATCGCCTTGCTGCCCGACAAAACGGTATGTCAGGCCAAATATCGATTGCAAGCAAACGCGCCCGTTCGTGGTCCTGATTAACTCAGAACCACAAACATGGCGCGACAAGCGATGATGAAAGCGAAGGTGTTTAGCGGCCGTCGGGCGTGCGGACGCCGGCCCAGTTGTCGCGAACCTGCTGGTAGTGCACGCTCGGATCATAGACGTTGGTCGCAAGGCCCATGACCTGCGGCGACAGGCGGCCGATCGCGTTCAGCACATTGTAGGATGCGACGACGCGGTCATGCTGCGCGGTGACGAGCGCGTTGCGCGCGTTGACAAGCGCCTGCTGCGCATTGAGCACGTCGAGCGTGGTGCGCTGGCCGGCCTTGGCTTCCTCGCGAACGCCGTTCAAGGCGATTTCGGACGCGGTCACCTGCGCTTGCGCCGACGAAACCTGCGATTTGCCGGCGACCAGCTGGCCCCAGGCGGTGACGACGTTGGCGCGCGCCTGATCCCTGGTCTGGTCCAGCACCAGACGCTGCTGGGCCAGCGATTCCTTGGACTGCCGGATCAGCGAGTATTCCGTGCCGCCCTGATAGATCGGCAGCGACAGCTGAACACCGACCGACGCATTGAACAGGCGATACACAGTCAACTGCGTCTCGTAGCCTTGGCTGACCGTTGCCTGCAGCGCAACCGACGGCAGCAGCGCACCTTCGGCAACCTTGGTCTGCAGGAAACTGACGTCGACGCCGTACATCGCAGCGGTGACATTCGGGTTCTGGGTCAGGCTGAGCTCGACAGCGGCGGAGAGCGTCGGCGGAAGGAACCGGTCGACCGGCGAGCCGGGCGCCACATTCTGCGGCTCGACGCCGATGATGCGGCGGTAGTTCGACCGCGTCGTCGTCAGGTTCGATTCCACGGTGAGCTGCTGGCTTCTGCCCGCCGCGAGCTGGGCCTCGGATTGCGCGACGTCGGTGCGCGTCACTTCGCCAACGTTGAAGCGGTCCTGGGTCTGCTTCAGCGTCTGTTCCAGCACGCGCGTATTGCTGCGCTGAACCTCGACGATCGCCGCGTCGCGGAGATAGTCCATATAGATCGTCGCCGCGCTCAGGAGCACGCTCTGCTCCAGCACCCGCAAACCTTCGCGTGCCGACGACACCTGGCTTTCAGCCTGGCGCACCTTCGGCGCATTCTGCGCGTTGAACAACGACTGGTTGGCGGTGATGCCGACGGTGCGCTGCCGGCTCACGCCGGACACCGCCGGGGTTCCCGCCGTCAATTTCTCATCGGTGTATTGTCCGCCGGCGGTTGCGGTCAGCGAGACCTTCGGACGGTAACCCGAGAGTGCCTGCGGAACGTTTTCGTCAATCGACCGCACCTGGGCGCGTTGTGCGTTCAGCTGGGGATTGTTCTGGTAGGACCGCACCAGCGCGGACTCGATAGTTTCGGCGAGTGCGGGCACGGGGCCCATCTCCGCCAACAGAAGGACGGCAGTCGCAGCCGCGGTGATAGCCTTCACCCCTCGCATCCCCGGTAATCCAATCATTGTAGTCGCCGTCTCCACACGCAAGTCAGTTCCGGCGGTCGCTTCAGACGAAGTGAGTCCCGCCTCACCTTAGTCCGCAGCTAAGGGCAACGGAACCACCCCGCAACGGAACATGGTGGAAACTCTTCACATGGGGCAAACGGGCCACACTTCTGATTCAGAACGGGATTTTATCAGCTGGCGCAGCGCGGTAGGGTCAGAAGACGAACGCGGGAAGCCGCTCCAGTCCCGGCAGCACGGGGGCTGTGGCGTCGAACAGCTCGCGATGTCCGAAATCCCCGTGGGAGTGGGTCACGAGGGTGGCGCGCGGCGGCGGCGTCAGGCCGAACACCCCGACCAGCCGGCCCCCCTCCTTGAGCTGTCCAAACAGCCCGGTCGGGACGATCTCGGTCGCACCATTGAGGACGATGACGTCATAGGGCGCGCCCGCGGCATCGCCGTCGGCGGCAGCCGCGGTCTTGACGGTCGCATTCTGGATCCCGAGCTGGGCGAAGGCTGCGGTCGCCTTGGCGGCGAGCGCCGGATCACTTTCGGTGGCACGGACCTCCGCGGCAAAGCGCGCCACGATTGCGGCGGCATAGCCGGTTGCGCAGCCGACGACCAGGACGCGGTCGGAGGCCTTGATCTCGGCGGCCTGCAGCATCCTGGCGAGCAGCGCCGGCGTGATCAGGCAGCGGCTCACCGCGCCGCCCTCGGTCACGTCGAGATCGAGGTCGAGGTAGGCAAGCGCCTGCTTGCTGGCCGGCACGAACACCTCGCGCGGCACGCTCAGCATGGCTTCGAGAATACGATCATCGGTCACGTCGCTCGGACGCACCTGACCATCGACCATGTACTGGCGCGCGGTCGAAAAACCGGTCATTGGCGGGACCCTGCAAGTCGCGGCATTGCCGCTGGAGAAGCTAGAACAGGGCCATCTTTTGGAACAAGCTCCGCCAAAACGCAACACGCCGTTGGCGTGCGGAACCGGTGGCGCGGGGCGCTATTCGATCGTGACGGCAAGCCGGCTGATCAGGCGGGCCACCTCATCGAGATGCTCGGAATCATGTTGCTCGACGGCCTGCGCGAGCCGGCGGACACACTCATCGTCGCTGATCTCGGGCGCATCATTCGGAACGAGCGTCGGCTGCGGCATCGACAGGTCGATCAGATTAATCGGCATCAGAATCACCTCTCAAGACCCGGCAACACGCAGTGTCGACGGCTATTGAGTCGATTTGACGACGATTTTGGTCTGCATGTTGCGGACCACGCGCTTGTGAGTGTCGATGGCGGGACGTGGATGGGGCCAGCAAAGCTGGCTCCCCGGGCTGGATTCGAACCAGCGACCATTCGATTAACAGTCGAATGCTCTACCGCTGAGCTACCGAGGAATAGGCGAACAAATTGTTCGCGAGCGGGCAGCGTATAACAAAGCCTTTCGGGCTTGCAAAGAACCAAATAGGGGCTCCGGCGAAACTTTAGCGCGGGACGGTAAACCACTGCGTTGCAAGGGTTTGCCGGCGTCCCGGGCGCAATGCAGGGCTGTTCCGGCCGTCGAGCCATCGCCGTAGCGGCGCCCGCACATCCCGCCGGCGCGGCCATTCCGCGGCGCCTGTGATTCTGGGACGAGGTGCCAGCCGCCCGCCCCGATGTCATTCCGCAATGAACGACGTGGTCTTGGTGCCGGGATCGTAGCGCAGCCTCAGCACGTTGAGACTGCGGAGGCTGATGCGAAGCGCCGGTCAGCGCGCAGCGATGGCTACGATGAACATCGCGGTCGCCGCCAGCGAGGTGACGGTCCGAACGTGGTTCCAGAAGGTCCAGTCGATCAGATAGCGCGCCCAGACCGGCGCAGCCGCGGCGCTCGCGGGATCGGTGGCCGCAAGCTGGTCGTTCAGCGGCACGTTGAAGACCATGGTGACGATGAACATCCCAAGCACATAGAGGACGCCGCCGCAAATCATCGCAATGGCGCCCGGCTCCTGCCATCGCAGCCCGCCGAGCACGACCAGCACGGCGCAGGACAGCGTGGTGCCGATAAAGACCGGCATGAACGGCGAGCGCAGGATATAGACACTGATCGCGTTCATCGCCGAGATGCCGGCGGCCTGATCGATCCGGCCGAGCGCGGTCATGATGAACGCCGAGAACGCGAAATAGAGCCCGGCGATCTGGCCGCAGCCGAGCGCGGAAAACCACAGCAAGCCCGAGGTCAGGACATTGCGCATCGATTCACCTCCAAATACGAGAAATCCTCGTGTTTGTCAAAAGCGATAAACTCTCGTATTTGAGGCGTCAACCGATTTCGAAGGAGAGCGATGGTGGCCAGACGAAAGGCTGCGCCGGGGGCAACAGAAGGGGCCACGCCGGTGCTGGACGCTCCCCTGCCCGGGCTGGCGCGGCTTGCCCCGGCGCAGCAGCGTAGCCGCGAGCGCTTCGAGCGCATCCTCGCCTGCGCGACCGAGATCATGGCGGAAAAGGGCAGCGAGGCATTCCGCATGAGCGACATCGTCGAACGCAGCGGCGTCGCATTCGGCTCGCTCTATCAATATTTCCCGGACAAGGCCGCGATCATCGGCACGCTGGCGGAACGGCATAACGCGGTCGGACGCGAGTGCGTCAGGCGCGACCTGGCCGCAGTCGCGGCCGCGCGCGACCTGCATCCGGCGCTTTGCCGGATCGTCGACAGCTACTACGAGATGTTCATGCGCGAGCCTGTCATGCGCGACATCTGGCAGGCGACGCAGGCCGATCGCGCGCTGCAGAAGCTCGATGCGGACGACATGGCCGTGCTTGCCGGCCTGTTGTCCGACGCGATCAGGCGGATCGCGCCCGGCATGCCGGCCGCCACCCTCGCCACCTTCTCAGGACTGACGATGACGCTGATCGCAGCCGCCGTGCGCCACGCGATCACGCTGCCGCCGAAGAAGGCGCGGCAGGCGCTGGCGCAATTCAAGGCCATGCTGCCGCACGACCTCGCCGAGTTGACCTGACACCATTGTCACGTCTCGCTAAAATTCCTGCGATATTTGTCTGCTATGAATATCGCCGGGAATTCCGGGAAGAGTTTTTCGTAAGATGTGATTTGTCCCACACGAGGTGCGGCGGTGCCGACCTAGGTTCCCGAAGGAGCTCATCAGTCATTTATTTACCAAAGCGGACGCCATCGTTCTTTTCATAAAATTCGAACGAATCGTTCAATCCGGACCGAAGACAGTTTTGCGACCATGGCGCTCTCGAACCTCGGAGAGCGCGATGAGCGAAGTCGAATTTGATCTGCTGCTAGACGCCGTGCGAACCGCGATCGCGCCTATTGCTCAGGAGGATATTGTGGCCCAGCCCTCGCCCCGCATTCAGCCACCGCCGCCCGCCGCCAATGACAACCAGGCGCCGTGGCCGCTGATTCCGTTTCCTGAAGGCTGGTACGCCGCGAGCTAAGGCGGCTTCTCGTTTGTCGGCTGCAAGCCATTGATGAGATGAGTGGAGGCCACGACCAGAATTGAACTGGTGTACACGGTTTTGCAGACCGTTGCGTAACCACTCCGCCACGTGGCCCCTTGCGGCGCACTTCATATACGCCCTCCGCCCGATAGGCAACCAAGCCGCAGAACTAGCGCCGGCGCTTTCGATAATCCTTCTTCTTCGGTTTTGGCGCCAATTCGGGCATTTTGGCCTGGACTTCGCGGAATCGCGCCAGCATCCGTTCGAAACTGTCCGTTAACGTTGCAGCGATATCGGGCCGCTTCTGCAGTCCGGCCAGCAGGATTGCGGCCGCCTCGATGGTGGACAGACCGTCGCGGCGCGGTTCCCGGCGCAGCTTGCCGTAAAGCGAGGGCCGTTTCGGCCCGAGAATCACCCGCTGGCACTTCAGCATCCAGGCATTGCGCCACCACAGCGCCTTGGCCTGGCTCCAGGTGCCGTCGAGCAGCACGATGCCCTCGATGTCGGACAGGATCGCGCGCTGATGCGGCTCGAGCTCGCCCTTGCGGTTGATCGCGACGATCTCCGCTTCGGTATCGAGATCCTCGACCTTGGCCGAGCCGAGATAGAGCACCGCCCAGCGCGACGGATCCGGTACCGGCCGGCCGAGCGCCTTGGCCAGGCTCGGCCACGACAGCCCGATCCGCACCACGGCGTTCTCGAAATGCCGCGCCAACAGCCGCGCGGTGCCGAGCGCCCTGTCCTGCTCCTGCGGATGGATCAGGATCAGCAGCTGGATGCGGCTTTCGATCGGCGTGACGCTGTCGCAGATGCACAGCGGCAGCGGCTTGCCGCAATCCGGGCAATCCTCGATCTCGGCGGTGACGTCGGGTTTGACTTCGGTCGGTTCGGACATGCTTCGCTATACGCTCACGACGGCACAATTCAAACTATTCCGCCGGCGCGTGCACACCTGATGGCTCGCGACGCCGGCGCAGCCTGTCGATCAACAGGTAGATCACCGGCGTGGTGTAGAGCGTCAGGATCTGCGACACGAACAGGCCGCCGATGATGGTGATCCCGAGCGGCCGCCGCAGCTCGGTGCCCGGGCCGGTCGCAATGACCAGCGGAATGCCGGCGAACAGCGCCGCCATCGTCGTCATCAGGATCGGGCGGAAGCGCGCCCGGCAGGCCTCGAAGATCGCATCCCGCGACGACAGGCCCTGATGCCGTTCGGCCTCGAGCGCGAAGTCGACCATCATGATGCCGTTCTTCTTGACGATGCCGATCAACAGGATGATCCCAACGAAGGCGATCACGGTCAGCGGCGTATTGGTCACCTGCAGCGCCAGCAAGGCGCCGAGGCCGGCTGACGGCAAGGTCGAGATGATCGTGATCGGATGCGCCAGGCTCTCATAGAGCACGCCGAGCACGATATACATCGCGACCAGCGCGCCGAGGATCAGGAGCGGCTGCCGACCGCTGGTCTTGTTGAAGTCGCCGGCATTGCCGTCGAAGCTGCCGCGAATGCCTTCCGGCATATGCAGCTCGTTGACCGCCTGCTGGATGTTGGTGGTCGCGACCTCCAGCGGGACGTCCGGCAGTAGATTGAACGACACCGTGGTCGAGGGGACGCCGCCGGAGTGAAACACCGCGAGCGCCGACAATCCCTTCTGGTAGTGCACGAGTGCCGACAGCGGCACCTGCACATCATTGGCCCCGGCGACATAGATACGCTCGAGATTCGACGGATCACTCTGGAATCTCGGGTCGATCTCGAGCACCACGACGTACTGGTTGCGTTGGGTGTAGATGTACGAGATCTGCCGCTGCGAGAACGCGTTGTTGAGCGCGTTGTCGATATCCTGCACCCGGACGCCGAGGCTGGAGGCCATCCTGCGGTCGATCGCGAGGTTGAGCTGCAGGCCGCCGGGATCGCGGTCGGCCGAGACGTCCGTGATGCCCTCCACGGTCTCCATGCGCTTGGCGATGAGCGGCGCCCATTTCTGCAACAGGTCGAGATCGGTCGAGGCGAGCGTGTACTGGTAGTCGGAATCGCTCTGCCGGCCGCCGGTGCGGATGTCCTGCGCCGCGAACATGAACAGGCGGATGCCGGGCACCATGAACAGGTTGCGGCGCAGCCGGTCGATCACCTGGGCGGTCGACATGCCTGCCCGCTCCTCCGGCGGCTTCAGGCTGATGAACATGGTGCCGCGGTTGGAGGTGGCGCCGCCCGGGCCGCCGCCGGAGCCGACCGACGAGCCGATGCCGGCAACCGCGGGGTCGGCCATCACGATGTCGGCGAGCCGCTGCTGCAGGGCGAGCATCGACTGGAACGAGATGTCCGCCGACGCCCGCGTCGAGCCGATCACGAAGCCGCTGTCGTCGGTCGGGAAATAGCCCTTCGGCGTCTTGACATAGAGCGTCACGGTGAGCGCGACGGTGGCGAAGAACACCACCAGGGTCAGGAAGGGATAGCCGAGCACGATCCGCAGGGTCGACGCATAGAATGCCACCACCCGCGACAGCGTGCCCTCGATGGCCCGGTCGTACCAGGTGGCGTGATCCGAAGTCGTCTCCTTGATGTAGTGCGCGCAGATCATCGGCGTGATCGTCACCGACACCAGCGTCGACACGATGATGGCAAAGGTCAAGGTCAGCGAGAATTCGCGGAGCAGCCGGCCGACGATCCCGTCCATGAAGATCAGCGGCGTGAAGGCAGCGATCAAGGACAGCGAGATCGACAGCACCGTGAAGCCGATCTGCTTGGCGCCTTCGACCGCGGCCGGATATGGAGCCATGCCCTGCTCGAGATTGCGGTACATGTTCTCGATCATCACGATGGCGTCGTCGACCACGAAGCCGACGGAGATCGCGAGCGCCATCAGCGACAGATTGTCGATCGAGAAGCCGGCCAGCCACATCCCGGCACAGGTGCCGGCCAGCGCCAGCGGCACCGACACGCCGGCCGCGATCGTCGGCACCACGCGGCGCAGGAACACGAACACCACGACCATCACGAGAATGGCGGTCGCCAGCAGCGTGAACTGCATGTCCTCGACGCTGGCTCGGATCGTTCCGGTACGATCGACCAGGGTCGAGATATCGACACCGGCCGGGATCCACTGCTTCAATTCCGGCAGCAGCCTGCGAACGTTGTCGACGGTGTCGATGACGTTGGCATCACCCTGCTTGGTGATCTGGATCAGCACCGCCGGCTGCTTGTTGAACCAGGCAATCGAGCGCGAGTTGCGGACGGAATCCTCGACCTCGGCGACGTCCGAGAGGCGGACGAAATTGCCGTTCGAGCTCTTGATGACGATGTCGCGGAACTCGGCCGCGGTGCGCATCTGCTTGTTGATCGACAGCGTCTCGCTCTGGCGGTCACCGTTGAAGATGCCGACGGGGCCGAGCGGATTGGCATTGATGATCGCAAGCCGGACGTCGTCGGTCGCGATCCCGGCATTGGCCAGCGACACCGGATTGAGCGCGATGCGCACCGCCGGCTGGTCGGCGCCGCTGACGGTGACCTCGCCAACCCCGGGCACCTGCGAGATGCGCTGCGCCAGCACGGTGTCGGCGACATCGTACATCGCGCTGGTCGAGATCGTCTTCGAGGTCAACGCCAGCACGAACACCGGCGCCGCGGCCGGATTGGCCTTGCGGAACTTGGGCAGCGACGGCAGGTCGCTGGGCAGATCGGCGAGCGAGGCATTGATCGCGGCCTGCACGTCGCGTGCCGCGCGGTCGATGTCGCGGCCGATCGAGAACTGCACCTGGATGCTGGTGGTGCCGAGCGAGCTCGTCGAGGTGATCTGGTCGACACCAGAAATGGTGCCGAGCTTGCGCTCCAGCGGAGCGGCGACGGTCGCGGCCATGACAGAGGGATCGGCGCCGGGACGCGACGCCGAGACCCGGATGGTCGGGAAATCGACGTTCGGAACCGACGACACCGGCAGAAACTCGTAGGCGACGATCCCGACCAGGAACAGCCCGATCGCCAGCAGCGTGGTGCCCACCGGCCGGCGAATGAAGGGCTCCGAGATCGAGATCACTGCATGCCCTCGGTGGTGCCCGCGATCGGCGGGCCGCTGGGACCTGGCTCCGGCACGGTCCGCTCGATCCGCCGGTTGAGTCGGTCGAGCGCGAGATAGATCACCGGCGTGGTGTAGAGCGTCAGCAACTGGCTCAGCAGCAGGCCGCCGATGATCGAGATGCCGAGCGGGAAGCGTAGCTCGGCGCCGGTGCCGCTTTCAATCGCGAGCGGCAGCGCGCCGAACAGCGCCGCCAGCGTCGTCATCATGATCGGCCGGAAGCGCAGCAGACAGGCCTGCACGATCGCGTCATAGGACGACATGCCCTGATGCCGCTCGGCCTCCAGCGCGAAGTCGATCATCATGATCGCGTTCTTCTTGACGATGCCCATCAGCAGGATGATGCCGATCAGGCCGATCACCGAGAGGTCCTGCCCGCACAGCATCAAGGCGAGGATGGCGCCGACGCCGGCCGAGGGCAGCGTCGACAGGATGGTGATCGGGTGGATGTAGCTCTCGTAGAGCACGCCGAGCACGATGTAGATCGTGATGATCGCGGCCAGGATCAGCCAGGGCTGTCCGGCCAGCGAGCGCGCGAATTCGGCGGCGTCGCCGGAATAGATGCCGACGATGCTGCCGGGCATCCCGATCCTGGCCTCGATCGCCTTCACCGCCTCGACCGCGTCGCCGAGCGCTTCGCCGGGCGCCAGGTTGAAGCTGAGCGAGACCGACGGAAACTGGGCCTGATGCGAGATCGCGAGCGGCGCCGTGGTGCGGACCAGGGTTGCCACCGCCGACAGCGGCACCTGCGCGCCGTTGGCGCCGGGCAGATAGAGCTTGTCGAGAATCGACGGGTCGCGCTGGTACATCGGCAGCGCCTCGAGCACGACGCGGTACTGGTTGGCCTGGCCGTAGATCGTCGAGATCTGGCGCTGCGCGAAGGCGTCGTTCAGCGTATCCGTGACACCCTGGAGACTGACGCCAAGCTGGCCGGCGCGCTGGCGGTTGATGTCGAGCGCCGCGCGCAAGCCGCCCTCCTGCGCCTCCGACGAGACGTCGCGGAAGATCGGGTCGCGCCGCATTTCGGCGACAAGTTTCCGCGCCCATTGCGAGACCTCGGCGGCATCGGTCGCGGTCAGCGTGTACTGGTATTGCGAACGGCTCGACTGGGTCGAGATCTGCACGTCCTGCACCGGCTGGAAGTAGACCGTCATGCCGGGGACCATCGATATCTTCTGCTTGAGCCGCTCGATCACGTTAGCGACGCCATCGCGCCGCTGATCGAGCGGCTTCAGCGTCATCACCAGGCGGCCGACATTGGTGGTCGGATTGACCGAGCCGGAGCCGATCACCGAGACCACGCCGACGACGTCGGGGTCGGCCTTGATGATGTCGGAGACTGCGCTCTGGCGCCGCTGCATCTCGTCGAACGAAACGTCCGGTCCTGCCTCGGTCACCGCCGTGATCGAGGAAGTGTCCTGCAGCGGCAGAAACCCCTTCGGCGCCAGCACATACATGATCAGCGTCAGCGCGATGGTCGCGAACGTCACCAGCAGCGTCGCGCGCTGGCGCTGCAGCACCCAGAGCAGCGTGCGATGATAGAATTCCACCATGCGGTCGATGAAGCGGCTGACCGCGGCCAGGCCCGGGACCGCCATCTCCTCATGGATGTTCTTGAGCAGCCGCGAGCACATCATCGGCGTCAGTGTCAGCGAGACGATCGCCGAGGTCACCACCGCGATCGTCAAGGTCAGCGCGAACTCGCGGAACATGCGGCCGACCAGACCGGACATGAACAGCAGCGGGATGAACACGGCGATCAGCGACACCGTCAGCGAGATCACGGTGAAGCCGATCTCGCTGGCACCCTTCAGCGAGGCTTCCATGACCGTCTCGCCGTCTTCCATGTGGCGGACGATGTTCTCGATCATCACGATCGCATCGTCGACCACGAAACCGGTGCCGATGGTCAACGCCATCAGGGACAGATTGTCGAGGCTGAAGCCCGCGAAATACATGATGCCGAAGCTCGTGATCAGCGACAGCGGCAGTGCGACGCCGGCGATCAGGGTCGCGCGCAGCGACCGCAGGAACAACAACACCACCAGCGTCACCAGCACGACGCTCAGGACCAGCGTGAACTGCACGTCGCGGACCGAGGCGCGGATCGTCACGGTGCGGTCGGAGACGACGGTCAGCTTGACGCCGGCCGGCACCGCGCGTTGCAGCCGTGGGATTTCGTCGCGGATCTGCTTGACGACGTCGATCACGTTGGCACCCGGCTGGCGCTGGATGTCGATGATGACGGCCGGCGTGCCCTGGTACCAGCCGCCGGTGCGGTCGTTCTCCAGCCCGTCGACGATCTGCGCGACGTCGCCGATCGTGACCGGCGAGCCGTTCCGATAGGCGATGATGATCGGCCGGTAGGCATCGGCCGCGGCAATCTGGTCGTTGGCGGCGATGGTGTAGGATTGCTGGGCGCCGTCGAGCGAGCCCTTCGGCCCCGACACGTTGGCGCCGGCGATCGCGTTGCGCAGATCCTCCATCGCGATGCCGTAGGCCGCAAGCCGCGCGAGGTCGGCCTGCACGCGCACCGCCGGCTTCAGGCCGCCGAGGATCGAAACCCGGCCGACGCCTGAAATCTGGCTCAAGCGTTGCCCGAGGATGGTATCGGCGAGATCGCTCATCGCCCGCAGCGAGATGGTGTCCGAGGTCAGCGCGAGGGTCATGACCGGCGCGTCCGCCGGGTTCACCTTGGCGTAGACCGGTGGATACGGCAGCGACTTGGGCAGGATGCCGGCGGCGGCGTTGATCGCGGCCTGCACGTCCTGGGTGGCGCCGTCGATGTCGCGGTTGAGGTCGAACTGCAGCGAGATCTGGCTGACGCCGAACGAGCTTGTCGAGTTCATCGACGACAGCGACGGGATCTGCCCGAGCTGCCGCTCCAGCGGCGCCGTGATCAGCGAGGCGACCACGTCGGGACTCGCGCCGGGCAGCTGGGTCGACACCTGGACCGTCGGGAAATCGACCTGCGGCAGCGCCGAGACCGGCAGCGCCCAATAGCCGAGCGCGCCGCCGATCATCAGGGCGATGCCGAGCAGCGAGGTGGCGATCGGCCGGCGGATGAACGGTTCGGAGACGCTCATGGTTGCGTTCTCGCTGCAAGGTCAGACATTACGAGGTCAGGATATCGCTCATGGCTGCGCTTTCGGCGAGCCGCCCGGCTGTTCGCCCCCTGCCGCCGGCGCCGGCCCGGCCTGCCCCTTCTGATCGCCTTCGCCGGGCTCGCGCCGGCCGTGCGGCTCGCCGTTCTTGCCCTGCCCGTCCGGCTTGCCGTCCTTGCTCTGGCTTCCACTCTTGCCGTCGGGACTGCGGCTGCGCTTGCGCGGCGCGAGATCGGCGGCGGGCGGCCCGTCGTCCTTGCCGACAATGACCTTGGAGCCATCGGCGAGGTTGGCAAAGCCCGTCGTTACGACGCGGTCCGAGGTGGTCAGGCCGCTGGCGATGACGGCTTCATGCTCGTTCTGCTGTGTGACCGTGACCGGCTTGGCGGAGACGACGTTGTCCGCGCCGATCACATAGCTGAAGGTGCCCGCGGGACCGCGCTGCACGGCCGAAGTCGGCACCACGATCGCCTGCGGCAGGATCTCAACCTTGAGCCGCACATTGACGAACTGCCCGGGCCAGAGCTGGTAGCTGGCATTCGGGAGCTCGGCCTTCAGCTTCAGCGTACCGGTGGTCGGATCGACCTGATTGTCGATGCCGGTCAGCTTGCCGGTGTCGATCACGGTGACGCCGTCATTGCCGAACACGTCGACGGCCAGCTGGCCCTTCGCGGCCGCGGCGTTGACGCGCATGATCTGCTGCTGCGGCAGGCTGAACCACACCGCGATCGGCTGTAGCTGGGTCAGGATCACGAGCCCGGTGGTGTCGGAGGCGTGAATGATATTGCCCTGGTCGACCTGGCGCAGGCCGGCGCGGCCGGAAATCGGTGCGACGATCTTGGTGTAGCCGAGCGTGGTGCGCGCATTGTCGATCTGGGCCTGGTCGGCCTTGATGATGGCCTCCTGCTGCGCGACCAGCGCACGCTGCGTATCGGCCTGCTGCTTGGAGCCCGCGTTGGTGGCAGCGAGTTGCTCGTAGCGGGCAAGGTCGATTTTCTGATTGGCGAGCAGCGCCTCGTCCTTGGCCTTCGTGGCCACCGCCTGATCGTACTGCGCCTGATAGATCGCGGGATCGATCTCGCCCAGCACGTCGTCCTTCTTGACGTCCTGGCCCTCGAGGAAATTGACCTTGAGCAGCTTGCCGTCGACCTGCGAGCGCACGGTGACGGTGTTGAGCGCCTTCACCGAGCCGACGCCGTCGAGATAGACCGGTACGTCCTGCACATGCGGGGTGGCCGCAAGCACCGGCACCGGCAGATCGGGCCGCGCGCCCGCGCCGCGCCCGCCGGCTCCATTCGACTTGGGCTGGAAGGCGAGCCAGCCGAGATAGCTGAGGCCGGCCAGGATCACGAGCGTGATGAGCAGCGACACCATGCGCCCCAGCAGGCGCGAGATCAGGCTCCGCTTGCGCGGCGCGGTGCTTTTCTCGTCATCCGCAGAGTCGGGCTTAAAGAGCATCGACCGGTCTTTCCATCTTCGGTTCCCAGCCGCCCCCCAAGGCCTGATAGAGGCTCACGATCGCCAAGAGCCGGGCAAGTTGGGCCTGGGAATAAGCGTCTTCCGCCTGGAACAGGGTCAGCTGCGTGTTTAGCACAGTTACGATGTCGGCAGTGCCGGCCTTGAGCTGCTGCTCGGCGAGGTCGAAGGCGCGCCGCGACGACGACAGCACGTCGCGCTGCAGTTGTAGCCGCCGCGACGTTTCGCGGATCGCGACCAGCGCGTTGTCGACATCGGTGAACGACTGGACCACCGTCTTGCGATAGGTCTGCAGCAGCTCGTCCTGCTTCGCCTTCGCGTTCTCGAAATTGCCGAGGATGCGGCCGCCGTCGAAGATCGGCTGGGTCATACCGCCGACCAGATTGAAGAAGGCGGCATGCGGCTGGAACAGCGAGACCAGCGCCTGGCTCTGGTAACCGCCCGTCCCGGTCAGCTGGATACTTGGGAAGAACTGCGCCCGCGCGCTGCCGACATTGGCGGTGGCGGATGCCAATTGCGCCTCCTGGCGGCGGATGTCGGGACGCTGGGTCAGCAATTCGGACGGCAGGCCCGGCGTGACGCGGGGGACGGCAACCGCGTTGAGCGAGCCGCCGGCGACGCGCACGCTTTCGGGCGGCCGCGACACCAGCACCGCGAGCGCATTGACGTTCTGGTCGAGCGTCTGCCGAAGCGGCGGCACCAGCGCGCGCTGGTTGGCGACCACGCTCTCCTGTTGCGCGACGTCGAGATCGGAGCCGGTGCCGGCCTTGAAGCGGTCCCGGATCGCATTGAGGATGCGCTCGGCGCTGGCGATGTTGCGCTGCGCGGTGCGGAGCCGGTCCTGGGTGGCGAGCACAGTGAAATAGGCATTGGCTACGCTCGTCAGCGTGGTCAGCGCCACCACCTCGCGATCGAACCGGTTGGCGACCGCAGTCTCCTCCGCCGCCTGCGCGGCGTCGCGATTCTGGCCCCAGAAGTCGAGCTGGTAGCTGGCGCTGAGCGAGGCGTTGTAGTTCACCACTTCGCGCCCGCCATTGGTGAGACCGCTCGCGCTGGAGCCTGAGGTGCGGGAATAGGTCTCCGATCCGTTGAGATTGACGGTTGGCAGCAGCGCCGCGCTGGCCTGCCGCGCCAGCGCATCGGCCTGGCGGAAGCGGGCGACCGCCGCGGCGATATCGAGGTTGACGGTCTGCGCCTCCTCCATCAGCTGGGTCAGCTCGCTGGATCGGAAGCCGCGCCACCAGTCGAGCGTCGGAAGCGCATCGCCGGGCCGGCCGAGCCGCGCGGCCTTGTAACCCTGCGGCACGTCGAGCGCAGGATCGGGGATGTCCTGGGTCAGGATACAGCCGGCCGAGCCCGCGACCAGGCCGAGCGCGACGATCGAGCGTCCGGCCAGCCGTCCCAGGCGGCCGGCGAGGCCGAACCGGCCTCCAGGCACCATCACGGATGCGGGCTGGGTCACACCCGCTCTCCGCCGGAGCCAGACCTTGCCCGTGGCGCACGAGCGACGCGTTCAGCGGTGGTCTGGGTGACGTACACGGGCTAATGCTTTCAATGGAACCTGACTGTCCTATCCTACCCTTGGGACGATGGAGCGGACAGCCCCGTCACGGGCGCACGGCGTCGCATCGCAAGCGATTCGAGGCCAGCCTGATTGCGGGCTTTCCCCTATTTTTAAGGCATTTCCGCGCGTTTCAGGCCGGTGCCGGAAGTCATATTCTAACAAAGATTTCATGGGGATTTCTCGGCCCTGTTGCGCCGAAACCGCAGCGTCCAGCGCCCTGCCCGGCGCCCCGATGATCCAGATCGCGCGATCCGTCGTTACCTTCGAGAGATTCGCTGCTTTGCGTCCCATAGCGGCGTTCAACCTTCGGACCCGACATGACCTACCTGTACGCCTACCTGTCGACATTGATCGTTTTTCTGCTCTGCGACATGGCCTGGCTTGGAACGATGGCGAGCCGACTGTATCGCCCGACTCTCGGCGACATCCTGTCGGCCGAGGTCAACCTGCCTCCGGCGATCGTGTTCTATCTGGTCTACCCGGTCGGGCTGGTGGTGTTCGCCGTGCTTCCGGCCCTGAAGTCGGGAGGCCTTGGCTCGGCCGCGCTCAGCGGCGCGCTGCTCGGTTTCTTCAGCTACATGACCTATGACTTGACCAACCAGGCGACGTTGCGGAACTGGACCGTCCAACTCACATTGCTCGACGTCACTTGGGGGACGTTGCTTGGCGCAATTTCCGCGACGGCGGCGTATTTCGTGACATCGAGGCTAGTCCCCTGACGTCAGCTTCGGAAACGGAAGGAACGCCCGGGTCCGCGCCTGCACGTCGCGGAACTGCTGCCCGCGCGAACGCAGCATGTGCTGTTCGAGCGGCGGCACGCCGGACACGTGGACCAAGACCCAGTACATGCAGGCCGGCGCCAGCAGCGTGATCCAGCCCGCCGGATATGAGGGGTCGATCGCGATCAACGGATAGGCCAGCCAGCACAGCCATTCAAAGAAATAGTTCGGATGGCGCGACCACTTCCAGAGCCCCGCCTCACAGACCCGCTGCCGGTTGGCGGGATCCGAGCGGAATCTGCGCAGCTGCGCGTCGGATAACGCCTCCCCGATCAGGCCGGCCAGCAGCAGCAGCGCACCGATGAAATCCGCAAACCCGAGTTCGGGGCGCGGATTATGTGCAGCGAGCGCGACCGAGACCGCCAGGAGCAAACCAACTGCCGCCTGCGCCTGCAGCTGCAGGAACATCCGCCTGCCGGCAGTGGCGCCCCATTGATCGATCAGGTCGCGATAGCGCGGATCATCGCCTGCCTTACAGGTTCGCAGCAGCAGATGACCGCCGAGCCGGAGCGACCAGATGGCGACCAGGATCGCGACCACGATCTGCCGCGCGCTGGCCGTCTCGCCCGGCGGGACCGAGACAACGCTGGCCAGGCAAGCGACCAGGCCGGTCCCGAATGTCCAGCAGACATCGATCCATCCCGTGGCCCCGGTCCGGCGCTGAATGAACCAGGCTATCGCCATAACCGCAGACATCGCGAGTGCCATGACGACGAATTGGAAGATCAGCGGGAGCAGGCTCATGGAGCTATCTTCCGGCGCAGCCATCACATGCGGATCAACGGCTGCAATAAGCGGCCGATCACTCCGTTGAGCCGCAAATCGCCCTGCATTGCGACCAGGCAAATACAGTCTTCCATGGAGTCGATCCTGATGTCGTGATCGACCGCCCCGTCCCCCAAATCGAAATCTCCGGGTCCGAACTGGCCGCCGGCGTGAACGAAGCTTCCCGACAGCACGCAGGTCATCTCAAAGCCGGTGTGCGTGTGCTCGATCATTCTCGTTCCCGGGCTGGACTTCAGCAGAAAGACGCGCGTCGCGCTCGGCTCGGGTAACCGGATCGGTCGCAAATGCACCTTTGGCGCAATCCATCGCCACGAGCTGTCGGGATAGCTGCCCAGAAAGTCCGGCAAGCCCGGCACGTCGCGGAATGCCCGCCCCTGGCGCTGCACGGGGGCGGGAATCTCCGATGCCTCGTCCAATCTGCGCTGCAAGGCCTCAAACGATCCGTCAGACATCGCGGATGGAGGCAGCGCAGCCAGCACCGCGCCGCCGACATGCTCCATCGCCTGCACCGCTCCGCGGCACTTGGCGCAGCCGACCAAATGGGTAGCAATCGCAACGTGCTGGCCAAGATCGAGCGTACCGGCTGCGAACGCGCCCAACAGCTCGTCCGGGGGGTGATGATGGACGGTCATGAGAAGTCATCCAGCAAGTTGCGCAGCCGTGCCATCGCGAGCCGCAGGCGCGATTTGACGGTGCCGAGCGGAATATCCAGCACCCTTGCGATCTCCGCATGGGCTGCTTCGTGAAAGAACGATAGCTCGATCACCCGCATCTGCTCGTCGGGCAGCGCCGACAGCGCGTTACGGACCCGCGCTTCGATTTGAGATGCCGCCACCCCAGCGTCAGGCGACGGCCCCTCATCGCGCTGAAACTCGAGCTCCGTCTCGGACGTATCGTTGGTTGGAGTTCGCCTCTGACGACGGAGCGCGTCGATGCGCAGGTTGCGCGCGATCGTGAATATCCAGGCTGCGGCACCACCGCTTTTGGGATCGAACAGACTGGCCTTCGACCACACCAGGAACAGGGCCTCCTGCGCCAGTTCGTCGGCAAGCTGCTCGCTCGCGCCCGAGCGCTGCATGAGCGTCTTTATGCGCGGCGCAAAATGCCGAAACAGCGCAGCGAAGGCCTCGCGATCCCTTCGAATCGCAACGGCTTCGATCAGCCGGGCCCAACGGGCCGCATCCGACGTCTCATTGTCGGGAGTTTCACTCAGCATGCCGCGCGGGCACTCCCTGTCGTTACGGGCTACGCGACCGCAATACCGGATCGCACCCGGCCTGACCAGACCGGCAACCCCGGAGGTATGTCGTAGGGCGGTTTGCATGCAACAGGAACGCCGTCGGTCCGCGGTTGGATCACTGCCGGTGATCCAACCCTCAAGATCAGTCGTTCCTATCGATGACGCCAGCCGGCGCAAGGGGCCGGCGCGCTCGCGGATCGAAGAGGGATCATCGTTGAGGACCGACGGCAAATTGAACGTCGCCATAGTCGGAACCGGCATTTCCGGCCTCTCGGCAGCCTGGCTGCTGAGCCAGCGGCACGATGTGACCGTCTACGAGAAATCCGATCGGATCGGCGGGCATTCCAACACCGTGACGGCGTCCCTTGGCGGCCAACGCGTCGCCGTGGATACCGGCTTCATCGTGTTCAACCGGAAAACCTACCCTAACCTTACCGCGCTGTTCCGGCATCTCGGCGTTCCCACACAAGCTTCGGAAATGTCGCTCTCGGTTTCTCTTGACCAGGGCGATCTCGAATATTCCGGGACCGGCCTCTCGGGCCTGCTTGCTCAGCCCGGCAATTTGCTGCGTCCGCGCTTTTGGTCGATGCTGCGCGACCTTGTCCGGTTCTACGATCGCGCGACACGCGACGCGACGTTGCTGGGTGACGAGACGATCAGCCTCGGCGACTATCTGGCGCAAGGCGGTTTTGGTTCCGCGTTCCGCGACGACCACCTGCTGCCGATGGCAAGCGCCATCTGGTCGGCGCCCCCGGAGGAAATTCTCGCCTTCCCCGCGGCGACCTTCATTCGATTCCACCACAATCACGGGCTGCTCCAGCTGACCAGTCGTCCGCCATGGGAAACCGTGACCGGCGGTAGCCGTGTCTACGTACAGCGACTGGTCGAGCCATTCGCGGACCGGATCAAGCTCGACTGCGGCGTGACCAGGATACGACGGTCGGCACGCGGTGTGACAGTGACCGACATTCACGGCGAAACACGGCCATACGATCATGTGGTGCTGGCAACGCATGCGGATCAGGCGCTGTCGACGATCGACGAGCCCACGCCAGATCAATCCGGATTGCTCGGTGCGTTCCGCTACAGCCGCAACCTTGCCGTCCTCCATTCCGATCAAACGTTCATGCCGCGGCGGCGTCTCGCATGGTCGAGCTGGAATTATGTCGGATCCCGCGGCGAGTGCAGCGGGCCGGTCGGTGTCACCTATTGGATGAACCGGCTGCAGGGCATCCCCGGGCATTTGCCGCTGTTCGTCACGCTCAATCCTGCCCGTCCACCGCGCGCGGACACGCTGCATCAGACGGAGGTCTACGAGCACCCGATCTTCGATGCAGCCGCGATTGCCGCGCAGCGCCGGCTATGGTCGTTGCAAGGCGACGGAGGCATCTGGTTCTGCGGCGCGCATTTCGGCGCCGGCTTCCACGAAGACGGGCTGCAATCCGGGCTTGCGGTCGCCGAGCAACTCGGCAACGTACGCAGGCCGTGGAACGTGCCGAACGAATCCGGACGCATTGTGCTCGCCGCCAACACCAGATCCTTGCCTGAACCGGAGCTGCAGCCATGACGCTGCGCTCCTGTCTCTATCGCGGTGGCGTGATGCATCGGCGGCTGCGGCCGACGACGCATCGCTTTCGTTACCGTGTGTTCTGGCTGCTGCTCGATCTCGACGAGATGCCAACGCTCAGCTCTCGGTTGCGGCTTCTCTCGCACAACCGGTTCAACCTGTTCGCACTGTACGACCGCGATCACGGCGACGCCGGAGCAACGCCACTGCGCGCTCAGATCGAGCGGCATCTCGAACAAGCGGGTATCGATCTGGCCGGCGGGCGGATTCAGTTGTTCTGCATGCCGCGGACACTCGGCTACAGTTTTAATCCCCTCAGCCTCTATTTCTGCTACCGAAACTCGGGCCAGCTCGCGGCGATCGTTTATCAGGTTCACAACACGTTCGGCGCACGCCACGCTTATGTGGCGGCGGCCGACGCTGGCGACACAGGCATCCGGCACGACTGCAACAAGACCTTCTACGTGTCGCCGTTCATGGCCATGAACCAAACCTATCATTTCCGCTTGAACCTGCCGGCCGAGCATTTTGCGCTCGCCATCGCCGCGAGCGAAGGCGGCGAAACGATGCTTAGCGCATGCCTGGTTGCGTCACGCCAGTCACTGAGCGATCGGACATTGTTGCGCAATTTCCTTGGGATTCCGCTTGTGACCGTCAAAGTCATGCTCGCGATCCATTGGGAGGCGGCGAGGCTTTGGCTGAAGGGCTTGCGCTTTCGTGACCGCCCGAATCCACCCGCTGACGACATGACGCTCGCGGCCAGATCACCCAAGCGAGGGACGAATTTGCATGCACACTGACCATCAGCGAACCGCCTTGGGCTGGGTGCCCGTCGAATGGCCGCCGGTGCTGCGCGCGACGATCGGAGTGCTGCTGCGGCGGATGTTTCGCCGGCTCGACTGCGGAGAGATTCTGGTGCAGTTGCCCGGCGGACGGGGTGTTGCGATCTCCGGCTCGCGCGGCGGAGAACAGGTGCATATCAGGATTCACAGTTGGAAATGCCTGCTGCGGCTGTTGACCGGCGGCGATCTGGGCTTTGCTGAAGGCTACCTTGCCGGCGAGTGGTCGACGCCGAACATCCACGCGTTCCTGAGTGCCGCCGCACCGCGTTCGACCCACGCGGCCTCGTTCGAGCGGTTGAGACCTCCGCAGCCTCTCAACTGGCTTCGCCATGCCCTGCTCAATCGCAATACCAGGCGCGGTAGCCGGCGCAACATTCGCGCCCATTACGACCTCGGCAATGATTTCTACCGGCTCTGGCTCGATCCGAGCATGACCTATTCGTCCGGGATCTACAGCTCGCCCTACCAGACCCTCGCGCAAGCTCAGCAGGTCAAGCTCGATCGGGTCACCGAGCTGCTCGAACTCGACGGCGGCGAGAGAATCCTCGAGATCGGTTGCGGCTGGGGCGCGCTGGCACGACACCTGATCGAACGACACCGCTGTCACGTCACCGGACTGACGCTGTCGACCGAGCAGCTTGGCTACGCGCGTGAGAAGCTGTCCGCGCAAGGCCTTGCCGACAAATCAGACCTGCGGCTCGAGGACTATCGGGACACCGCCGGCCGCTACGACCGGGTCGTCTCGATCGAGATGCTGGAAGCGGTCGGAGAAACCTACTGGCCACTGTTTTTCGACAAGCTGCGGCAGCGGCTCAGTGTCGGTGGCGTCGCGGTGCTCCAGGTGATCACGATCGATGAGCGTCGCTTTGAAAGCTATCGCAGGCGGCCGGAGTTCATCCAGCGCTATATCTTTCCTGGCGGAATGCTGCCCACCATCGACATCGTCAAGCAGCTGGTGAGCAGTTCCGGATTGCGGCTGGTTTCAACCGAATTTTTCGCCGACAGCTACGCACGCACGCTGGCCGACTGGCACGACCGTTTCCTCGACGCCTGGGCTTCAATCGAATCCCTCGGCTTCGATGTCAGGTTCAAGCGGATGTGGGAGTACTATCTGGCCTATTGCAGACTGGGCTTCGAAATTGGCGCCCTCAATGTGGGGCTGTACAAGATCGAGCGTTCATCTTGAATTGAGCTCATACAGCAAATCTGACGTCGCGCGCCGAATTGCAGCAAGATTTGGCCGGGCCGCCGGGCATTCGCGAAACGAGCGTTCCCGGCGGCGCTTGATCGGTCCCGACAACAGGTTAACGCAGATCGCCACACGACGTTCGCCGCACTGCAAAAGCCTTCCCCTTTTGCCGTCGGCACACTAGTTTCCGGCCAGAGCAAAACACTGACCGGCAAAAGATTACCCCCGACATGACATTCAACAAAGACGTCATCGAAGCGATCGGCAACACCCCCCTCATCAAGCTGAAACGTGCATCCGAACTGACGGGCTGCACCATTCTCGGCAAGGCCGAATTCATGAATCCCGGCCAGTCGGTCAAGGATCGCGCCGGCAAGGGGATGATCCTGGAGGCCGAAAAGCGCGGCGATCTGAAGCCCGGCGGCCTCGTGGTCGAATCGACCGCGGGCAATACCGGCATCGGGCTTGCGGTCGTGGCGAGCGCGCGCGGCTACCGCACCCTGATCGTCATTCCGGAGACGCAGAGCCAGGAAAAGAAGGACATGCTGCGGCTGTGCGGCGCCGAGCTCGTCGAGGCGCCGCAACTGCCCTACTCCAATCCGAACAACTACCAGCATCTCGGCAGGCGTCTCGCCGATCAGCTGCGCAAGACCGAGCCGAACGGCGTGCTGTTCGCCGACCAGTGGAATAACCTCGACAATCCCAAGGCGCATTACGACTCGACCGGACCTGAGATCTGGCAGCAGACCAACGGCAAGGTTGACGGCTTCATCTGCTCGGTCGGGACCGGCGGCACGCTCGCCGGCATCAGCCGCTATTTGAAGGAAAAGAACAAGGACATCGTCACCGCGTGCGCCGATCCGCACGGCTTTGCGATGTACGAACTGTTCAAGAACGGCCAGGTCAAGTCGACCCCGGGCGACTCGATCACCGAAGGCATCGGACTGGGCCGCAAGACACCGGTTGTCGAAACCGCGAATGTCGATGATGCGTTCCTGGTCTCCGACGAGGAAGCCGTGACGATCATCTATGAGCTGCTGGAGCACGAGGGCCTGTGCCTCGGCGGCTCGACCGGCGTCAACATCGCCGGCGCGATCCAGCTTGCCAAGCAGCTCGGCCCCGGCAAGACCATCGTCACCATCCTCTGCGACTCCGGCAACCGCTATCAGTCCAAGCTGTTCAACCCGGCCTTCATGCGTTCGAAGAATCTACCGGTGCCGGAATGGCTGGAACGGCGCAGCAAGATCGAGCTGCCGTTCGTCTGAGTCGCAAATAGCAGTGGTGAGCAGCGAATCGAGGAATCCATTCGCTATTCGCCACTCCCAGTTCGCTCATCTCAGAATCTGGCTCAGGAACAGCTTCGATCGCGCATGCTGCGGGTTGGCGAAGAATTCCTGCGGCGTGTTCGACTCGATGATCTGGCCGGCGTCCATGAACACGACACGGTTGGCGACCTCGCGGGCAAAGCCCATTTCGTGGGTCACGACCAGCATGGTCATGCCCTCCCTGGCGAGATCGACCATGGTGTCGAGCACCTCCTTGACCATTTCCGGGTCGAGCGCCGAGGTCGGCTCGTCGAACAGCATCACCTTCGGGTTCATGGTCAGCGCGCGGGCGATCGCGACGCGCTGTTGCTGACCACCCGACATCTGGCCGGGAAACTTGTTGGCCTGATGCGGGATCTTGACCCGCTCGAGGAACTTCATCGCCATCGCCTCGGCATCCTTCTTCGGGATGTTGCGCACCCAGATCGGGGCCAGCGTGCAATTGTCGAGCACGGTAAGATGCGGGAACAGGTTGAAGCTCTGGAACACCATGCCGACTTCACGCCGCACCTCGTCGACCCGGCGCAGGTTCGGGCCGAGCTCGATGCCGTCGACCACGATCTCGCCCTCCTGGAATTCCTCCAGCGCGTTGATGCAGCGGATCAGGGTCGACTTGCCCGAGCCGGATGGGCCGCAGATCACGATGCGCTCGCCCTTGCCGACCTCAAGGTTGATGTCGCGCAACACGTGGAAGTCGCCGTACCATTTGTTCAGCGTGGAAATGTTGACGATCGGGGCTGTGGACATGGTGACCTTGTTCAGTGGCGGCGATGAGCGTTGAGCCGGTTTTCGACGAACAGCGAGTAGCGCGACATTCCAAAGCAGAACACGAAATAGATCATCCCGGCAAAGGCGAAGCCGGTAAAGGCCGTGGTCGGCGTTGACCAGTTCGGGTCCGAGAACGACGCCCGCAGCGAACCCAACAGGTCGAACAGCGCCACGATCGACACCAGCGAGGTATCCTTGAACAGCGAGATGAAGCTGTTGACGATGCCGGGAATGACGTAGCGCAGCGCCTGCGGCAGCACGATCAGCGACGTTGTCTTCCACCAGGACAGGCCGAGCGCCGATGCGGCCTCCGCCTGCCCGCGCGCCACCGCAGCAAGCCCACCCCTGATCACCTCGGCCATATAGGCGCCGGTGAAGATCGCCACGCCGATCAGGGCCCGCAGCAGGCCATCGACCGCGAAATTGCCCGGCACGAACAGCGGCAGCATGTAGGTCGCGAAGAACAGCACCGTGATCAGCGGCACGCCGCGCCAGAATTCGATGAAGGCGATCGAGAAGATCCGGATCAGCGGGATGGTCGAGCGGCGGCCGAGCGCGAGCGCAATCCCGATCGGCATCGAGGCGACGATGCCGGTGATCGCGATCACCAGCGTCACCAGCAGGCCGCCCCACAGCCGCGTGTCGACGATCGGAAAGCCGCCGCGATCGAGCCCCATCAGCTTGATGCCGACGGCGATCCCGGCAAACGTCAGGAGGCTGCCGATCAGCGCCCTGCGGCCTGTGCGCAGGCCGCCACCGAGCACAAACAGCGCGGCGGATACGATCACGGCGGTAAGGAGGAAATCACCCCAGACCGGCACCGACGACAGCTGCATTTGATCGCGCAGCCAGGTCAGCGGAAAGATCAGCCAGTGGATTAGTACCCCGACCAGGACGAGCAGCTTGCCCAGGACCCATGGCAGCGGGGCGATCGCCGAACCCTTGCTGAGATTGACCAGCAGATCACCGGCGCCGCCAATGCTCTGCTCGAACAGCTGGAACAGGCCTGCCGTCCAGCTCACGCCGAAGCCCGCGATGCCGCCGCCATGCAGCAGGAAAAACGCGACCGCCGGAAACGCGAAGAAGAACAGTCCGGAGTTCAGCCCCTTCGCCGGCAAGCGCGGCATCAGCAGCGGCAGCAACAGCGCGGCACCGAGCCCATAAGTCAGGTTGACGCGCCAGCGCTGGGCTTCCGGATAGAAGCCATAGATCAACTGCGTCAGCTTGGCCTGAATATAGGGCCAGCAGGCACCGACCTGGTGCCCGGCCTGTTCGGCGAGGCACGCGGTGCGATCCTTGCCGGTCCACACCGCGTCGACCAGCAGGAACTTGACCGCCGGGATCACGATGTACCAGGCCAGCAAGAGGCCGAGGATCGTGAGCAGGACGTTGCCCGGCGAGTTCAACAGCCGCGTGCGCAGGAAGCCGATGAAGCCGGTGGTCTTCGCCGGCGCTGCGCGCTCGGTGACCAGGTCCTGCCGGACAAAGGACGGCGCGGAGATATCCGTCATGCCGCCATGCTCCGGTTGATGCGCCAGCCATAGACGCTCATCAGCGCGCTCGTCGTCAGCGAGAGCAGCAAATAGACACCCATCGTCATGGCGATGATCTCGATCGCCTGCCCGGTCTGGCTCACCGCGGTGCCGGCGAAGACCGAGACCAGATCCGGATAGCCGATCGCCACCGCCAGCGACGAATTCTTGGTGAGATTGAGGTACTGGCTGGTCAGCGGCGGCACGATGACCCGCATCGCCTGCGGCACCACGATCAGCCGCAGCGTCGCGGCGCGGCTGAGGCCGAGCGACGAGCCCGCCTCCATCTGTCCCCTGTGCACCGACAGGACGCCAGCGCGGACGATTTCGGCGATGAAAGCCCCCGTGTAGGTCGACAGCGCGACCGTCAGCGCGACGAATTCGGGAATGATCCGCGCGCCGCCGGCGAAGTTGAAGCCTTTCAGCTGCGGCAATTCGAACTTCAACGGCCAGCCGAAGATCAGTATCGAGACCAGCGGCAGGCCGACGAGACAACCCAGCAAGTAGGGCCAGATCCGGATCATCTGCCCGCGCTGAAACAGGGCGCGCCGCGCGTAGCGTCGCAATCCCAGCGCCAAAACGATGCCTACCGCGAGCGCGACCAGGAACGGATAGAGCCCCGGCTCGGTGATCGGCTGCGGCACGACCAGGCCGCGATTGTTGAGGAAGAACGTGCTGAAGACCGAGATGCTCTGCCGCGGCGCCGGCAGCGCCGCGAGCACGGCGAGATACCAGAACAGAATCTGGAACAGCAGCGGCAGGTTCCTGACGATCTCGACATAGATGCCGCCGATCCGCGACAACAGCAGGTTGGGCGACAACCGGCACAGCGCCACGACGAAGCCGATCACGGTGGCAAAGACAATTCCGATCACCGAGACCAGGATCGTGTTCAAAAGACCGACGAAGAACACCCGCCAGTAAGTGTCGGAATTGTTGTAGGCGATCAGGCTCTGGTTGACGTCAAAGCCCGCATTGTAATTGAGGAAGCCGAAGCCCGACGCGATGTGCTGGGTCTCCAGGTTCGTGCGTGCATTCGCCACGATCTCGTAGGCGATCCAGGCCAGGATCGCGGCGAAGGCAATCTGGGCGGCCAACCCGTTCCAGCCGGCCTTGCCGCCAAGCGCACGCTTCAGCCTGAGGGCAAATTGCAGCGGTGGTTTGCGGGGCGCGATGCTCATCGCGGCAGCCGTCGGCCGGGATCGATCAGCGGATCGGCGGCGCGTACTGGATACCGCCCTTGTTCCAGAGATTGTTGACGCCGCGGGCGATGCCGAGCGGCGAGCCGGTGCCGACATTGCGCTCGAAGGTCTCGCCGTAATTGCCGACCGCCTTCACGATCCGCACCACCCAGTCCTTGGTGAGGCCGAGCTGTTCGCCCAGATTGCCGTCGGTGCCGAGCACCCGTTTCATCTCCGGCTTGTCGGATTTCAGCATCGTGTCGACGTTTTTCTGGGTGATGCCGAGTTCCTCGGCATTGATCATTGCAAACAGCGTCCATTTCACGATGTCGAACCACTGGTCGTCGCCGTGGCGCACCATCGGCCCCAGCGGCTCCTTCGAAATGATTTCCGGGAGCACGATGTGATCGGCGGGGCTGGCGAGCTTCAGCCGGCTGGCGTAGAGCCCGGAGGCGTCGTCGGTGAAGACGTCGCAGCGTCCTGACTCATAGGCCTTGACCGCTTCGTCGATGCTGCCGAACGCGATCACCTCATACTTCATGTTGTTGCCCTTGAAGAAGTCGGCGAGGTTCTGCTCGGTGGTGGTTCCGGTCTGCACGCAGACCGATGCGCTGTTCAGCTCGAGCGCCGAATTGACCTTGAGCGACTTCTTCACCATGAAGCCCTGCCCGTCATAATAGGTCACGCCGGTGAAATTGGCGCCGAGCGAGGTGTCACGCGACACCGTCCAGGTGGTATTGCGCGACAGCACGTCGATCTCACCCGACTGCAGCGCGGTGAAGCGATCCTTGGCCGACAGCGGCACGAACTTGACCTTGGTCGGGTCGTCGAGCACCACGGCGGCGATCGCCCGGCACACGTCGACGTCGATCCCGGTCCAGTTCCCCTTGTCGTCGGGTGCCGAAAATCCGGGCAGCCCCTGGCTGACGCCGCAGGACAATTGGCCTCGATCCTTGACCGTCTTGAGGGTTTGTGCCGAAGCCGCTTGGACCGACAGGGCGGCGGCAGCGGTAAGTATGACAGCCAGGGATACGCGTTTCATGGGCGGGGCCTTTCAGGGTCGTCCGTTGGACGTTTGCTTTGTGATCGCTCGCGTTCACGGGCCATCCCAATGATCCCCTGCAGCAAATCATGCTGATCAAACCGGCAGTTTGGCGTGCAAACCGGTCAGGCAACGGATCCTCGGTCGCGGCAGGCCCCTCAACGTGCGGCGACGGGTAGTTGCGCCGCATCACATAGCGACTGACGAGCCGGGTCAAGGGGTTGACGCGTGTCTTCTACCTCTTGTTAGTAGCAACTCCCGGCGTAGTCCCGTCCTCCCGACGCGGTACGGCTGCGGCAAAAGTCAAAAGTCCAACGGCAGCGAACCATGACCTCCTCCGACGGCTCCACGCCCTCCCGCCCGCAACAAGACGCCGCGACCCGCCTGGTCACGGCCGGCCGCGACACCAAGGCCCAGAAAGGCTTCGTCAATCCGCCGGTGTTTCACGGCTCGACCGTGCTCTATCCGACCGCCGAGGCCCTGCACGCCCATCGCGCCGAATTTACCTATGGCCGCCACGGCAGCCCGACCACGCGGGCGCTGCAGGACGTGCTGATGGCGCTGGAAGGCCCGCAATGCGCCGGCGTCGGCATCGCCCCGTCGGGACTGGCGGCGATCAGCACCACGCTGCTCGCCGCGCTGAAGGCCGGCGACCACCTGCTGGTGTGCGACAATGCCTATCGGCCGACCCGCAATTTCTGCGACAACATGCTGAAGCGCTACGGCATCGAGACCAGCTATTTCGATCCGCTGATCGGTGCCGGCATCGAGACGCTGTTCAAGCCGAATACCCGCGCGGTGCTGGTCGAGGCGCCCGGTTCGCAGTCCTTCGAGATGCCCGACATCCGCGCGATAGCGGCCGTGGCGCATGCCCGCGGCGCGCTCATGATCGACGACAACACCTGGGCGACGGCGCTCTATCACCGTTCGCTCGACCAGGGCGTCGACATCAGCATGCAGGCCGGCACAAAGTATATCGGCGGCCATTCCGACATCATGTTCGGCACCATCGCGGCCAATGCAAAGGCCTGGCCGCTGGTTCAGGATGCGATCCGCCTGCTCGGCGTCTGCGCCGGCCCCGACGACGTCTATCTCGCGCTGCGCGGGGTCCGCACGCTGTCGGTGCGGCTCGCCCAGCACCACCGCTCCGGGCTCGAAATGGCGCGCTGGCTTGGCGCACGCCCCGAAGTCGATCGGGTGCTGCACCCGGCCCTGGAGACCGATCCGGGGCACGCGATCTGGAAGCGCGACTTCACCGGCGCCTCCGGCCTGTTCAGCATCGTGCTGAAGCCAGTGCCGCAGGCCGCGGTCGATGCGATGCTCGACGCGCTGCAACTGTTCGGCATGGGCTTTTCCTGGGGCGGCTTCGAGAGCCTCGCCATCCCGTTCGACTGCAGCGACTATCGCACCGCGACCAAATGGTCGCCGGGCGGCCCGACGCTGCGGCTGCATATCGGGCTCGAAAATCTCGACGACCTCAAGGCCGATCTCGATCGTGGATTCGCCGCGTTGAAGGCCGCGCTCTGATCCAGGGCGATCGACGCACGACGGCGGAGGAACTCCCCGCCGCAGGTGCGCGCCGCCAAAATATCGAAAACAACCCCATGCAAAGGCGTTGACGCCGCCGGCGTTCGACGAGACGGCTTGACACGTCGGGCAAATCAGGGGCACACTTCTAATATTCCGAAATTGCGCAGCGATGCCTTGCCCCGCTGCGTGTCGGCGCGCGTCAGCCGACATTAACCACGACCGGCCGGCCTGACGCGGCGTTGCCACCGACGTCGCTGGCGGTAAGCATGCACGATCTCCGGGATTCTGCGGAGATGCGACGAGCGCCGATAACCCGGCGTTCACCATCCCCACCAATCCCTTAATTGTCCGGACCTTCCATCAAGTTCCCTTATACTTTTGCGGCCGTAGTGATGCTCCCGGGAAGGGCTGTCAGTGCCGCAAGGACGTGACTGCCCTGCGGTAAGGGCATTCAGACAATCGCATGAAGACGGCACGCATCGTGGTCCTCGGCATCGCCGGCGTCGCAGGCCTCGCGGCCATGTATCTCGCGAGCGTCGGCGACAATAAACCTGCGCCGGTCGCGGCGCCCGTGGCGCAATTGCCGACCGTCGAGGTGCTGGTGGCGAAGTCCGACATCGGACTTGGTCAAGCGGTCAAGGCTGAGGACGTGCAATGGCAGCGTTGGCCGGCCGAGACCGCCAGCAGCGCGTTCATCCGCCACGACACCAACGCCGACGCCATGAACGACGTGATCGGCTCGATCGCGCGCGCTCCCTTCATCATCGGCGAACCGATCCGCGAGCAAAAGCTGGTCAAGGCCAATGGCAGCGGCTTCATGGCCGCGATCCTGCCGTCCGGCATGCGCGCGATCTCCACTGAAATCTCGCCGGAGACCGGCGCCGGCGGCTTCATCCTGCCGAACGACCGCGTCGACGTGATCCTGTCGCGACGCGACAAGAATCTCGATCAGCAAATGGGTGGCCGCGACATCGTCACCACCGAAATCCTGTTGTCCAACGTCCGCGTGCTGGCGATCGACCAGGCGCCGAAAGAGAAGGACGGCAACAACTCCCTCGTCGGCAAGACCGTGACCCTCGAGCTCAAGCCGGAACAGGCCGAGACGCTCGCGCGCGCGCGGCAGAGCGGCACGCTGGCGCTGGCGCTGCGCAGCATCGCCGACGTCAACGAGAAGACCGACGAGACCAGAGACAATGCCCCGAAGCGGGGCGAGAGCATCAGGGTCGTGCGCTTCGGCATCCCGAGCTCTCAGACGACACAGAAGTGATGGGGGCTTCGATATGACAACGGGTGCAACACAACTGACGAAGCGGACCACGCTGGTCCGTTCGCTGTCGATCTCGGCGGTCACCGCCCTGATGCTGATCCCCGCCCTCGCCAGCGCGACCGATCCGGACAAGAACGCGGACGTCGCGGTGACGAGCAGCATTGCCGCCAAGACGCGCTCCGTCTCGCTCGGCGTCGGCAAGTCGGTCGTGGTCGACCTGCCGCGCGAAGCCAAGGACGTCCTGGTCGCCGATCCCAAGATCGCCAACGCCGTGATCCGCTCGGCGCAGCGTGCCTACATCATCGGCGCCGCGGTCGGCCAGACCAACGTGGTGTTCTTCGACGCCGACGGCAACCAGGTCGCCTCCTACGACATCGCGATCAAGCGCGATCTCAACGGCATGCGCGCCGCGCTGAAGCAGATGCTGCCCGGCGTGCAGATCGAGGGCGTCGGCGAGAGCGTGGTGCTGACCGGCACGGTGGCAAGCCCGGTCGAGGCCCAGCAGGCCGGCGATATCGCCGCCAAGCTCGTCGGAAGCCCCGACAAGGTGGTCAACTCCATCGTGGTGCGCGGCCGCGACCAGGTGATGCTGAAAGTCACCGTCGCCGAGGTGCGAAGGGACGTCGTCAAGCAGCTCGGCGTCGATCTCAGCGCCAACATGAACTACGGCACCGCCGCGGTGGTCTTCAACAACGCCAACCCCTTCACCGCCAACAACGGACCGCTCAATAGCAATTTGCTGACCGGCGCGGCGCTGAACAAGCTCGGCGTGCCGACCGTCACCGCGACGCTGCGGGCGATGGAGACCGCGGGCGTGGTCAAGACGCTGGCCGAACCGAACCTCACCGCGATCTCCGGCGAGTCCGCGACCTTCGTCTCAGGCGGCGAGTTTCCGATTCCGACCGGCGTCACCTGTCAGACGTCGTCGACCGGCACGATCGGCAATTGCGTCCAGACCGTCAGCTTCAAGAAGTTCGGCATCTCGCTCAACTTCACCCCGGTGGTGCTGTCCGAGGGGCGCATCAGCCTGAAGGTGATGACCGAGGTTTCCGAGGTCTCGATGGACAACGCGCTGACCGGCGGCCAGGGCGGCACGACGATTCCCTCGATCAAGACCCGTCGCGCCGACACCACGCTGGAGGTGCCCTCCGGCGGCTCGATCGCGATGGCCGGATTGATCCAGGAGCAGACCAAGCAGGCCATCAACGGCATGCCCGGTGTCGACCAGATCCCGGTGCTCGGACAGCTGTTCAGGAGCCAGGACTTCGTCAACAACGAGACCGAGTTGATGGTCATCGTGACGCCCTATGTGGTGCGCGCGGTCGCGCAGAAGGAATTGTCCCGTCCCGATGACGGGTTCGCCCCGGCCTCCGACGCGCAGTCGGCGCTGCTGGCGCGCGTCAACCGCATCTACGGCGTTGCCGCCCGTGCCGAGCCGATCGGCACGACGCCGGCCAATTTCGGCTTCATCATCGACTGAGGCGCGGACCTGAAGGGGTTGGGGGATCCTATGATGACACGCAACACACAAGCCGGTCGCGCAAGGACGCTGGCGCTGTTCGGCGCCCTCGTCACGTCGGCGGTCGCACTCGGCGGCTGCAACCTGACCGGCGACGTCGTCACCGGCACGGTGCCCGACGATTACCGGCAGCGGCATCCGATCGCGATCACCGAGGGCGAGCAGTCGATCGTCGTCTTCGTGGGCCGCGCCCGCGGCAATCTCACCGAAACCCAGCGCGACGACGTCATGGGGCTCGCCCGCAGCTGGCGCCGCGAAGGCACCGGCGCGATCGCAATCGACGTGCCGGCCGACACCTCGAACGCGCGCTCGGCACAGGCGGTGTCCCGGGAAATCCGCGGCGTGCTGGCGTCGATGGGCGTGCCCGCCCACGCCATCACAAGACGCTCCTACCGCATCGAGGATCCGCGCGCGCTGCCGACCATTCGCCTCAGCTATCCGAAGATGGCCGCGGTCGCCGGGCCCTGCGGCACATGGCCGGCCGACCTTGGTCCCTCGATCGACAATCCGGCCTACCACGAGAACAAGCAGTGGGACAATTTCGGCTGCGCCAACCAGCACAACCTGGCTGCGATGGTCGCCAATCCGTCTGACCTCGAACAGCCGCGGACCGAGACCGCAGCCTACACGCCGCGCCGGTCGATCGCGTTCCAGAAATACAGCAAGGGTGAGTCAACCGCGACCACCTACCCTGAAGCCGATAGAGCCAAGCTGAGCGACGCCGCGAAATGACCGAACAACACGACGAGCCACACGCCAACGACCACATCGCGCCGGCGCCGCGGATTTCCGTGCAGGCGTTCTGCGCCAGCGTCGCGACCGCCGCGACGGCGCGCGCCGCCGCCGAAGACCGCCGGCTCGCCAAGGCTCACCTCTCCGTCCATATGGGCGGCATTGCCGCGGCCATCGATGCCTACCACAAGGCGCCGACGCCCAACGTCATCATGCTGGAGACCGAGCCGGACACCGATCTGCTCGCCGCCCTCGACGAGCTCGCGACGGTCTGCGATCCCGGCACCCGCGTCGTCGTGCTCGGCACCCCCGGCGAGGCCGCGCCGTATCGCGAACTGGTCCGGCGCGGCGTCAACGATTACGTGATCGGGCCGGTCAAGGTGCTCGACGTCGTGCGCTCGATCTGCGGCCTGTTCTCGTCCTCGGAAGCGGTCTCGGTCGGCCGCCTGATCGCGGTCGCGGGCGCCAAGGGTGGCGTCGGCGCCTCGACCATCGCCCACAATGTCGCCTGGACCATCGCGCGCGACCTCGGACTGGATTCGGTCGTCGTCGATCTCGACCTCGCCTTCGGCACCGCCGGCCTCGACTACAACCAGGATCCGGTGCAGGGCATCGCCAACGCGGTCTTCTCACCAGAGCGTCCGGACAGCGCCTTCATGGAGCGCCTGCTCGCAAAGTGCGGCGATCACCTCAGCCTGCTGGCGGCACCGGCCACGCTCGACCACGTCTACGATTTCGGCGCCGAAGCCTTCGACGCCATCTTCGATACGATGCGCATGACCACCTCCTGCATCGTGCTCGACGTTCCGCATCAGTGGACCGCCTGGACCAAGCGCGTGCTGGTCGGCGCCGACGATATCCTGATCGTCGCCGAACCCGATCTCGCCAACATGCGCAATACCAAGAACATGATGAACCTGTTGCGGACCGCGCGTCCCAACGATCGTCCGCCGCTCTATTGCCTGAACCAGGTCGGCATGTCGAAGCGACCCGAGATCGAGGTCAAGGATTTCGCCAAGACGATCGAGAGCCAGCCGATTGCGGCGATCCCGTTCGATTGCAGGCTATTCGGGGAAGCCGCCAACAACGGCCAGATGATCGCGGAAGTCTCCGCACGTCACCGCACCACGAGGACCTTCTTGCAGATCGCGCAGCGCCTGACCGGGCGCCCGGATCTCGCCGAGGCGCGCGAATCGTTCCTGTCGCCGATCCTCAAGAAACTGCAGCCGCGCCGCAACGACGGACGCCGCGCCGCCGGCTAGCAGCCCCGATTCGAGGCATCGCTAGAACCAACGCCTGATAAGATTGTATCCAGCGGGGACGGCGCCGAAAGGTCACCTCTCCCCGGAGTGGTGAACCAAGACCGCGCCAAGCCGATCCAACCAAGACTCATCCCGCTTTAGTCGCGACGGCTGGCCGCAACCGGAATCTTGTCCGCCTCGGTGCGGCTCGCGTCCCTGCGCGCCAGCAGCCGCTTCAGCGCGGCAACATTGGCCGAGCCCTGCTCGGGCGGCAGGTCAGCCTTCATGATGGTCTCCGCCTCCGCCTGGCGGCCTTGCAGGCCGACCACGACGGCGAGATTGGTACGGATCCGCATGTCGTCGGGTGCGCGCTCCCGGGCGCGGCGCAGCGTCTCCTCGGCCTTCGGCAGGTCTTTCGACAGCAGGTACGACAGACCGAGATTGGAGAGCACCGACGCATCTTCGGGCACGACCTTGAGGGCGCTCGCGTAATATTGCCGGGCCTCGTCGTGGCGCTCGAGCTGATCGAGCACTGCGCCTTGCGCCGACAGGATACGCCAGTCCGGGTCTTCCGGCGTGTGCGCGCGCCCGAGCACGTCGAAGGCCTGCTGGAAATTGCCGTTATCGGCGAGCGCCCGTCCGTAGCCGGCGAGCAACGCCTTGTTGCTGGGCTGCGCCAGTACCGCCTGCTCCATGACGGCGACCGCCTGCGCCCGCTGGCCGGTGGCGCGGAGCGCCCGGGCGTATTTCAGCGCGGCGTCGGTGTCTTTCGGGTTGGCGCGGACGCGCTCGTGATAGGTCGCAATGTCGCGCCGGGGATCGACGGGAGCCGGCGTGGCCTCCGCCGTATCGCCCAACGACCCGGTAATGTCGGACGGACCCGAGGTCTGACAGGCGGACAGCCCGATCAGCAGGATCACGGCGGCTGCCGAGCCGGCAAGACGATGCATGCGGCCAAGAGGTCGGGCTAGTTTCTCAGACATCAACGAGACTCGGAACAGCGAAGGTTCCGGGATGCTCACAGCTTAACCCTAAGTTCCGGTTAAGGATGCCATCATCTCGCCGTCATCCGGCCCAGAAGCGGCGCATGGCGCCGCGCAGGCCGCCCGGCCGTCAGTCGACGAACTGGGCGCCGAATTCGTGGCCAATCCGCCAGGCCAGGCGGCACTGACGCGGACTGCCGCTCGAAAGGATGATGGTGAATTCCGGCGGGATCTCCAGATATTCGGCGATCACCTTGACGCCGCCGGCCGAGATGTCGGTGATCATGCAGTCACGCGGCAACGACCCTGTGCCCAATTGAATTTTGGCGACGCTCCGGCACTCACGGCGTTCGCTCTTGCGGCGATTGACAAACATCCTGATCCCCAAGCCTTGCTGGACAGCTTCTCGTTCCCACCGTCATAACCGGGAAAGATTGGGAACTGCCTAGCGGAACCCGTCGCAATTGAACGGTCATTTCCAGGATTCGTTTACCGGTATCGCCGTGTCCGAACGACGCCGCCTCGATTAACGGCCTCTTCGCTACAAGCCCGCTCCCCCGGCCGGTTCCAACGTGAACAAAAAGGGGTTGATCGCGGGTCAATTGGCTCTATAGCGTGAACCCTTCGACTCGAATTTGCCGGGATATCCAGGACGTATGGGAAGTCTTGTTCTGCTTGATCTGATGGGGGGCGTCGCGCTCCTGCTGTGGGGCCTGCACATGGTCCATAGCGGGATCCTGCGGGCCTTCGGGCCCGATTTGCGGCTGTTGCTGGCGCGGGCGCTCCGCAACCGGTTCACCGCGCTCGGCGCCGGCCTCGGCCTGACCGCCCTGCTCCAGAGCTCGACCGCGACTGCCCTGATCACCAGTTCCTTCGCCGCCGAGGAGATCGTCAGCCTGGTGCCGGCGCTTGCGATCATGCTCGGCGCCAATATCGGCACCACGCTGATCGTGCAGGTGCTGTCGTTCAATGTCGCAGCGGTGGCGCCGGTGCTGTTCATTGTCGGCCTCGTCGCATTCCGCAGCGGGCCACGCTCCCGGATCAAGGACCTCGGCCGGGTCGCGATCGGCCTCGGCCTGATGCTGCTCGCGCTGCATATCCTGCTCGATACGATGGCGCCGGCCGAGAATGCCCCGGGCGTGCGCGTGTTCCTGAACGGGATCACCGGCGATCCCGTGCTCTGCATCCTGATCGGCGCGTTCGTCACCTGGCTGGTCCATTCCAGCGTCGCCAGCGTGCTGCTGGTGATGTCGCTGGCCTATTCCCAGTTCATCTCGCCCTACGCCGCGTTCGCGCTGGTGCTCGGCGCCAATCTCGGCAGCGCCATCAATCCGCTGATGGAAGGCGCGCGGCGCGACAATCCGGCGAGCTACCGGCTGCCGGTTGGCAACCTCGTCAACCGCGTCGTCGGCATCCTGCTGGTGGCGCCGTTCCTGCGCCCGATCACGGAAACGATTTGCACCTGGCAGCCCGATCTCGCCAAGGCGACCGCGCTGTTCCACATCGCCTTCAACGTCGCGACCGCGCTGCTGTTCATCGGCGTGCTGGATCACTTCGCGCGCCTGCTCGAGCGGCTGCTGCCCAAGCGGGCGCAGGAGACCGATCCGTCACGGCCGCGCTATCTCGACGAGAGCGCGCTGGAGACGCCTTCGCTTGCGCTCGCCGACGCCGCGCGCGAGGTGCTGCATATGGGCGACCATGCCGAGGCGATGTTGCGCAAGGTGATGGCGGCGATGCTGACCAACGATCGCGCGCTGGTCGACCATGTGTCGAAGATGGACAACACCGTCGACCGGCTGAACGAGGCGATCAAGCTCTACGTCACGAAGCTTACCCGCGGCAGCCTCGATGAGCGCGAGGGACACCGCGCCATGGAGATCGTCGCCTTCGCGATCAACCTCGAGCATATCGGCGACATCGTCGACAAGAACCTGAGCGAGCTCGCGACCAAGAAGATCAAGCACCGCCTGCAATTCTCGGCGGAAGGCGCCGAGGAATTGGCCGCGTTCCACAAGCGCACGATCGATTCGCTGCGGATCGCGTTCGGGGTGTTCATGTCGGGCGATGCGAGCGAAGCGCGCAAGCTGCTCACCGAGAAGGCGGCGCTGCGCGCGGCCGAACTTGCCGCCGTCGAGCGCCATCTGGAGCGACTGCGCGAAGGCCGGCCCGAGACCATCGAAACCACGTCGCTGCATCTCGACGTGCTGCGCGACCTGCGCCGCATCCATTCGCACATCTGCTCGGTCGCCTACCCCGTGCTCGATGCCGCCGGCGAGACCGCCGCCGATCGGCAGAACGCGGTGGAAGCAGCCGAACTTCCGGCGCCCGGGCGGCCTTGATCAAGCGCGGTCGCGCCAAAGCGCGATGAGATTGGGTTGATCTGAAGCAGCAGTGGGAATTCACCTCTCCCTTGGGAGAGGTCGGCGGGTAGCGCCGGGTGAGGGGTTGCGGTCTCTTGTAGGAGCAGCGCCCCCTCACCCGATTTGCTACGCAAATCGACCTCTTCCCGCTGGGGAGAGGTGAACGAATCTTGCGAGATTAACTGACTCGACCCAAACTCATCATGCTCTAGGTCGGCGGCCGATGTTCCGAACCACGCGGCGGCTGTGGAGACGCGGAAGCCGCAACGAGCTGGTCGATGCTGTCGCGCTGGCGATCGAAGGCGCCAAGGAGATCGCCCTGCAGCACCCGGCCGCCCGACAATTTCATCCGAAGCGGATCGACGTTACGGCCGTTGATCCGCACCTCGTAATAGAGATGCGGTCCGGTCGAGAGCCCCGTGGACCCGACATAGGCAATCGTCTCGCCCTGGCGAACACGGTCACCCACCTTCAGTCCGGACGGGACGCTCGCGATGTGAGCATAAGTCGTCTCGTAACCGCGATCATGCCGTACCCGGATGTACTTGCCGTACCCGCGTTCGTACCCTTCGGTCTCGACGACGCCGGCGCCCGCGGCCGCGATCGGCGACCCGTAGGGGGCGGCGAAATCGACGCCCTCATGGAAGCGGCGATCGCCAAGGATCGGATGAATGCGCCACCCGAACCCGTCGCCGAGGCGTCCGCTGACCACCGGCTTGCGCAGCAGAAATTTGGTGATGGACTGGCCGTCCTCATCATAGAAATCGGAGCTGCCATCGTCCGGCGCCGTGAAGCGATAGTAGCGGCGCGTCTGCCCGCCCGCCGCCAAATCGATGAACACCAGTTCCGGTTGGCCGATGTCGTTGGGCGCATAGATGATCTCGGCCACATCGGCGTCGCCGAGCGGCTCGTCGAGGTCGAAATCGCGGCCGCACAGCCGCATCAGTTCAGCGACGATCCCCTCGTCGACGTGATTGGAGCGAGCAAGCGCGTTGAGGCCGTCGCGTAACGTCTCGCCCGGGACGGCGTGCGTGTCGATCGATTGGCGCGGCTGCCTTCCGCCCGACGCGGCGGCCTCCGGCTGTTCCGGCACAATCGCCTGGTATTGACCGACATCGGTGCGACCGACGGCGGACACGCTGGAGCCCGCCCGTTCGATCGACACTTTCGCGACGTGGCCGCGCGGCGCCCCGGCATCTCCGTCCTGCTCGATGACGGTGATTTTCTCGCCGCCCGACAATGTCTGCTGACGGCCCGTCGACGGGAAAGCGGCAAGGATCGCCGGCGCATCCTCCGCGGCCGCGGCCAGCGCCCGCAGGATGGCGGAGAGCGTGTCACCGCTCCTGGCGACAATGACATGTCGATAGTGACGAGAGGAGGAAGGCGACTTCGGAAGGCTGGTGACATTGACGGCGTCACCGATCGGAGCCGGCGAATGCGGCACGTCTTCAACGTCGGCATAAGCGCTGGTGCCGCCCGGCAGCCCACGGCGCGATGGACCTCCCCGAATGATCGATGGCAACTCCGACGGCAGTTGCGTGCTTGCTCGCTGCTCGTCCTTGCCGTCCGCCGGCGTTTCGCGGCGATGGTCCTGCTCCGGCTCGGGATCGATCTCCGCAAGCCGCGCCGACACGCGGGTAAATCGACGGACCGAGCCGGCATCGCTCAATTGCTCGATCTTGAGCGCCGAGGGATTGCCTGGCGAGCCGGGCCTCCGATCCAGGCGATCGCCGCGCCGCGCCTCGTCGACCACCTGCCCCGTGACGCGCGGACCTGAGACCACCGGCGACGCAGCGAATCTCGTGCGATAACCAAATGCGCCGCGAAGCGCGCCACCAAGCAGCACCACGGCCGCGGCGCCGATCAGGATCGTCCCGGCCATCCAGCGGATACTGACGGCGCGCCGGTCCGGCAGACCGCGCTCGCCGGTCAGCGGCGGCGCGTCGAGCAAAACGACATTGCGGACATGCAACAGATAACTACCCGCTCTGGTCGGTTCGCCACGGCTGGTCATCGACGCCCCTCATCCCCTGGCGCATGGACTCGGGATGCCGCCACGCCCACGACGGGCCGTAGATGCCATGCGTCTTGGGGCGATTGTTTGACCGTCGTCCGGATTTGGTCGCAATCGATGCTGGAAGCCATCAAGACTTCGAAAGCAGCCCCAGCATACCGTTCGCCGCACCGACGGCCGTGCGGATCAATTGTCGAGCGTCTTCGACGCGCGTCGGCGGTTCTTCACGATCAGCATGATGTTGCGGACATAGATCAGCGTGGCGAGGCCCTGGCCGAGGATGATGACGGGTTCGCGCTTGGCGAGCCCGTAGACCAGCGTCATCAGGCCGCCGCCCATCGAGAAGAACCAGAACGCCATCGGCACCACGCTCTGGCCGGCGCGCTCGCTGGAAATCCACTGCACCAGAAAGCGCGCGGTGAACAGCAGTTGCGCGACGAGGCCGAACGCCAGCCAGAAATCGAACTTGGCGACGAACGTGTCGTAGAAATAGGCGCTCAGCGCCTGGCCAAACTGAATCAGCATCATTTCACCTTGGTGACATCAGTCGCATCGGTGACGCCCGGCACTTCCGTGACGACCGGCGTCGGCTTCTTGCGGCGGATCAGCCACCACACGCCGGCCAGATCCATGATCCCGATCCAGAGCCGGTCGAAGAATCCATAGTTCGAGACGCCGGAATGGCGCGGGCGATCGACGACATCGACATAGGCGATCGCATATCCTTCGCGGCGGACCAGCGCCGGCAGGAAGCGATGCAGCCCGTCGAAATAGGGCATCGCCAGGAACACCTCGCGCGGAAACGCCTTCAGGCCGCAACCGGTGTCGCGCGTGCCATCACGCAGGATGATGCCGCGCACCTTGTTGGCGATGCGCGATTGCAGCTTCTTGAAGCCGGTGTCCTTGCGCCCGACGCGCTGGCCGGCGGCAAGGCCGACGCGGCCGTTGCCGCTCTCGATCGCCCTGATCAGGTCCGGCAGGAAGGCCGGATCGTTCTGGCCGTCACCATCGAGCGTCGCCACGATCGCACCGCGCGCGGCGCGAACGCCGCTGCGCACGGCCGCCGACTGGCCCGAGGAGATGGCGTGGCGCAGTTGCCGGAGATTGGGCCGCTGCGCCATGATCGCGCCCAGCCGTTCACCGGTGGCGTCGGTCGAGCCGTCATTGACGTAGACGATCTCGTAGGCCCAACGTCCGTCGAGCGCGGCCGCGATCTCGGCGATCAGCGGCGCGATATTGTCGGCCTCGTTGCGCACCGGCACGACGATGGAAACGGCGACCGGCGTCTGGTCGGAAACAGGCAATTCGGCACTCGTGGTTGATGTGGGGTTCGCGGCTGGAACCCACCCGATCCGGCCGCCGGGCGACCGCTTTTATGGGGCGAAAGCGCTCCTCGCAACCCTTTTGAGGCGCCCTTCCGAGGGGCCCGGCAACGCCACCACGGTGCCATCGCGATCGATGGCAAAACCAAGGCGGCGGGCGGCGAACCAGTAGCGTACGGCCGTTGCGCCGATCATGCCGACAGCCGCGCCGGCCACCACGTCGCTCGGATGATGGGCCAGCAGCACCAGCCGCGTCGCGATGATGATCAGCGCATAGACCAGCATCGCAACCCGCGCGCGCGGCCACACCGCCGACACGGCGAAGGCCAGCGCAAACGCCGTGATCGCATGTCCCGACGGAAAGCTCGAATAGGCCTCGGTGCCGGCGAAGTGCTGGAAGTTGAAGGCATTGGCCTTGCCGCCGACGAACGGCCGGCCGCGACCGACGATCCACTTGATCACTTCACCGGTCGCCACCGACAGCGCGACCGACAGGAACAGGTATTGCAGCCTGGTCCCGAGGCCAAGCAGGGTTGCGCGCGGCACGCCGCGCAGCGCGGGCGCCGCCAATGCGACTGCAATCAGCAGCAGACCGAGCGCGCTGAGCACATACTCGTCCTTGCCGAAATCGGTGAGAATCTTCACCCACCAGAGCGAAGGCGTGCCGCGCGGCGGCATCAGGCTGATCTCGGCGACATCGACCGCATACATCAGCGTGACGATCACGGCGCCGCCGATGACGAAGAGCAGCAGCACGTGGCGCGCGGAGCGGCGCGCTGCCTCGGCCCGGCGCGAATGCGACGGTGCCCGCACCAGCTGGGCGAGGGACAGCCAGACCAGCGTCAGCAATCGTCCGAAATAATTGGCGGATTCCAGGTTGGCTGGCGGCGCCGGCATGTCACTCCGTCCCTTCGGAACGGAAGATCGCAATCGAGACCGCCTTGCCCTGCGAGATGTTGTAGCCCTCGATCCGGACCGGCGCGTTGTAGCGCAGCCCGATCGCCTCGGCGCGCTGCACGAAGGCGCGCTCCGAGCGCTGTTCGACCAGCGCGAAGCGGCAGGAGCCCTGCCCCAGAAAATCCGCCGCGCCGGATCCGTCGGTGAGCAGCGTCGAGGTATCGGTCATGAAGACGAGGCTCGGCTCATGGAAGCCGGCCGCCGCCGCCTTCGGGCCGACGCAGGTGACGTTGCGCAAGGCGCGTGCGACCTCCTGGCTCGGAAACACGGTGGTGAGCCGCGGCAGCACCACGCCATAGGTGGCGCCCGCCATCAGCGCCGCGGCGATCACCGCATTGAGCAGCGAGCGTTCGGCGCGGCTGTCCTCGAACATCCACCACGCGACGAGGCCGAACACCATCGCGACGGCAAACAGCGGCCAGGCCGGAAACACCGGCTGATGGATCGCCTTGATGGCGCCGACGATCACCAGCACCGCGCCGAATGCAGGGATGGCAAACCACCAGGCGGCGCCACGCAGCAACCAGGGCGAACGCGACAGCACGCGGCGCTCCAGCGCGCCGACGGTCAGGATCGCGATCGCCGGATAGAGCGGCAGCACGTAATGCGGCAGCTTGGTCAGCACGGCTTCGAACACGATCCAGGACGGGATCAGCCAGGCCAACAGGAACTGCGCGCCGGGCTCACGCCGCGCGCGCCAGACCGCCGGCGCCGCCATGGCAGCAAGCGGCGCGCCGGGCCAGAACGTGATCCAGAACAGCAACAGATAGATCCCGGGCGGCGCGCCGTGCGATTCCTGCGCACCGAGCTTGCTCAGCATGTCGCCGCCGACCGAGTCGGCAAAGAAGGTCTCTCCGGCCCGCAGGAAGATCAGCACGAACCACGGCAGCACCAGCACAAGGGTCCACATCAGGCCCCAGACCGGACGCATCCGCCAGAACCACGCCGCCGATCGATCGAGGATCGCAAGCCCCGCCATCGCAAGGCCGACGAACATCAGGATCAGCGGCCCCTTGAGCAGGATGCCGACCGCGAGCGCGGTCCAGAAGATCGCGGGCGGGCCCCATGATGGATGCGCCGGATCCTCGCCGCGTTGCCAGGACAGATACACGCGCGCCATCGCACCCATCGCCGCGGTGACCGTCAGCAGCAGCATCGCGTCGGTCTTGGCGAGCCGCGCTTCGACCCCGAGCAACACGCAGCTTGCCATCATCAGGGCGGCCAGCACCGCCCCTTGCCGCGTCACGAAGGCGAGCGCCGTCCAATAGGTCAGCAAGACGGCGCCGATGGCGCCGATCAGGGACGGCAGGCGGTAGACCCAGATACGGACCTGGGCGCGCTGCACCCCGAGCGCGGAGATCGTCTTCAGCGCCGCCGCCTGCATCCAGTAGATGCCGACCGGTTTCTTGTACCGGACGTCGTCCTGGAAGCGGATGTCGACGAAATCGCCGCTCTCGACCATCTGCTTGGTCGCCTGGGCAAAGCGAACCTCGTCGCGGTCGATCGGCGGGATGGTGAAGAAGCCCGGCAGGAACAGCACCAGGCAGGTCAGCGTCAGAAACAGGAGCGAACGCCATTGGCTGGCCGTCGCGAACTCGAACGCCATGAACAGCCTGCGGCTCGAATGCGCAGGTTTTACAGACTGTTGCCCTGCTCCAAAGCGCCGGGGTTGGAGGCTATCCACCATGGGTTTCGCATACGATGAAACCGCAGCGCAAACAACCGTGCTGTTCCGCTTTCCACCCGTACCGTTCCGCTTTCCCGCGCGATCATTGCACGCGGATCACAACGGTATCCGCAGCTCCCGTGGCGTCGATCACGGTCAGCCGCGCGAAGCCCGGCCCGGGCGGGTCGATCAGGCGCTGCCGCCGGCTGTCGATGTCCCCGGCTGAGACACCATTGACGAGGACCGTCAGCGGCAGCACGCCGCCGGCAACCTTCACCGGCAGCGGCGCATTGCGGCCGCCCTCCGATTGATCGACGTCGATGCGTGAGCCGTTCAGCGGAAACTGGATGTGCGGGGCCTGATCATTGCCGCTGCGGACCAGCTCGCCCAACGGCCGGAACCGGCGCAGCGGCGGCGGCAGTTTCGCGTTGGAGGCAACCAGCACGCCCCGCGGCGGCTTCGGCAACGCCGCCGGGATCTTGCCGGTGCGCGCAAAGGCGTCGAACAGGATCGGCGCCGCTGCCGTGCGGCCGACCAGACCCGGCACCGGCGCGCCGTCCGGGCGGCCGACCCAGACGCCGATCGTGATGCGGCCGTCGAAGCCGACCGACCAGGCATCGCGATAGCCGTAGCTGGTGCCGGTCTTGAACGCGATCCGGTTGTGCACGCCGTTCTCCGGCGGCGGTGTGCCAAGCAGGACGTTGCCGACCTGCCAGGCCGCGGCCTGATCCATCAACCGCATCGTGTCGCGGCTGTCATTCTCCTGCATGATCTCGCGCAGCGGCTTGGTGGCGCCGAGCCGCGCCAGTCCGGAATAGAGCTGGGCGAGATCCTGCAACGTTATGCCGACACCGCCGAGACCCATCGCAAGGCCCGGCGCCTCGTCCTTCGGCAGTACCAGACTGGTGCCGGCCTGCTTCAGCCGCGACGACAGCCGGCTGGCGCCGACCCGATCGAGCAGCGCGATCGCGGGCACGTTGAGCGACAATTGCAGCGCCTTGCGGATCGGCACCGTGCCCTGGAACGTCATGTCGAAATTTTCCGGCGCATAGCTGCCGAAGCGGATCGGCCGATCCTCGATCAGGCTGTCGGGATGGACGAAGCCGTCCTCGAAAGCGAGGCCGTAGATGAACGGTTTCAGCGTTGAGCCCGGCGAGCGTATCGCGCGCGTCATGTCGACCTGCCCGGCCCGCCGCTCGTCGAAATAATCGGCGGAGCCGACGCGCGCCAGCACGTCACCGGTTTCGTTGTCCACCACCACGATCGCGACCGAGACGTCAGGCCCCTGCGCGATGGCGCGATCGCGCGCCAACGCCTCCAGGTTCCGCTGAAGTGTGGAGTCCAGCGTCAGCTTGATGACGGGAGAGTCCTTCATCGTCGCGACCGCCTGATCGGACGAATGCGGCGCCAGGATCGGGATCTGCTTGCGCAACCTCGGCACCGCCGCCGCCCTCGCCTGCGCGGCATCGTCCTTCGACACCACGCCATCCTCGACCATGCGGTCGAGCACGCGGTCGCGCGCGGCATGCGCGGCTTCGGGGTAACGGTCGAGCCGCCGCCGCTCCGGCGATTGCGGCAGCGCCACCAGGAGCGCGGCTTCCGCGAGCGACAGCCGCCTCGGCTCCTTGCCGAAATAGGCGATCGAGGCCGCGCGGACGCCCTCGAGATTGCCGCCGAACGGCGCCAGCGCCAGATAGAGGTCGAGGATCTGGTCCTTCGAGAGCTGCCGCTCCAGCTCGACCGCGCGCACCATCTGCCGCAGCTTTGCGTAGACCGAACGCTGGTGCCGCGGCTCGATCAGCCGCGCCAGCTGCATCGTGATGGTCGAACCGCCCGAGACGATATGGCCGCTGGTGAGCAGCTGGAAGCCGGCGCGCGACAGCGCCAGCGGATCGATGCCGTGATGCTCGTAGAAGCGCTTGTCCTCATAGGCGAACAGCAGCTTCAGATAGCCGGGATCGACGGCCGTCTTCGCATCGACCGGCAGCCGCCAGCGTCCGTCCGCCATCGCATAGGCGCGCAGCAGTTTTCCGTTGCGATCGACGACTGTGGTCGAGACCTGCTGCGCCTGCATGATCGGCAGCGGACCGAGCGAGACGACCCAGCCGGCGAAGCCGCCGGTTGCGACCAGCGTCGTGACGGCGCAGATCGCCAGGACGGTCTTGATCCGCCGCCAGCGCGTCTTGCGTTCCGGTGCTGTCCTCGACGCTGCGCTCATTTCGCGGGCTTCACCTCGACGGCGCCGGTGCCGCTGCGGCCGTAGCGCGAGGGGTTGTACATGTCCTCGACATAGGCCTGTGGCAGCACGTATTTGCCCGGCGACACCGCGCGCACGACATAGGCGACAGTGAACACCGACTTGTCGTTGGCGCCGCGGTCGATCGCCGCGGTGAAGCGGTCGTCGCGGAACTCGGTGTTCTTCGGCTCGACACCGTCCTCGATCCACGTGAGCGTGCCGGAATCGCCTGACGACACCAAATGCGGGTTGTCGATCTCGAGCCCGGCCGGCAGATAGTCCGCCACCATGATGTGACCGAATTCCGGTTTCGCTTCCGTGACCTTCAGGACAACCGCGAAGCGGTCGTTCTGCTTCGCCTTGCTGACATCGGCCGGCTTGCCGTCGAGCGTGAAGTAGCTGCGCTCGATCTTGAAGCCGTTGGAGGCCGCAGGTTCCGGCGTGACCGGCGAGCCCGCCACCGAGACCACCGCCTGCAGCGGTGCGTCGCCGGTGTTGGTGATCTTGAGCGGCTGGCCCGTCATCGCCTCGGCCTTGTAGCTGCGATAGACCGCGGTCTTGACGCCCTGGCCGTTGATGTCGAGGGCCAGCGTCTCCTTGGCCAGCGCGCGCGCCGCCAGCACCATCCACGCATTCTCCTGCGTCGAGGTGTAGGGCGACAGCCCCCGCGCTGCTTCCACCCGCAACACGGCCTGCGTCAGCGTCGTGCGCGGCGCATTGCCCTCGCCGGCAAGCGAGACCAGCGCCGCCGCATCGCGCAGTGCCGAGCCGTAATCGACGCGGCCGAACTCGATCACCGGTTTCGGGTTCAGCGCGTCGAGCGCGGCGCCGTAGACCCGCTCGGCCCTCGCTCTGTCGCCGACCAGCGCCAGTGCCGCGGCAAGCTGCGCCTTGGAGATCGGCGTCGCCAGATTGTTCAACTTGGTGTCGGCGAGATAGCGCAGGTCGCCGATCGGCGCCGCGCCATTGCGCGCGAGCACGTAGAGGCCGTAGGCCAGATCACGGCCGCCGTCCTTCTCCGGTTCGTTGGCATTGACCACCGAGTTCCTGACACGGTCGAGCGCGCTCTTGAACAGCACGTCCGGCACCGCAAAGCCCTTCTCGCGGGCGCGGGTCAGGAAGTCCGTCACGTAAGCATCGAGCCAGGCGTCGTCGCCGCCCGCCGACCAAAGGCCGAACGATCCGTTGGAGCCTTGTCGAGCGAGGAGCCGCTCGATCGCGTCGCGGATGCGCTGATCGACCGCGGTGTCCATCGCCAGATGGGCGCCGGCGGCGAGATCGTTGACATAGAGCAGCGGCAGCGCACGGCTGGTGATCTGCTCGGAGCAGCCATAGGGGTAGCGGTCGAGCGCCTTCAGGATGCTCGCGGCATCGAGCGCGGTCGACAGGCTCGCCGAGATCGAGACGCTGCCGGTGCCCGGCACCAGGTCGGAGAACATGTCCGACGTCAGCGTCAGGCTCTCGCCCTTCGCCAGCGTGCGGATCGAGCGGCGTGCCAGCACTTGCGTGGCCGGCTTGACGTCCAGTGCGTAATGCCGCGCCAGCGTCAGCCCGTTCGGCCCGGAAATATTGACGTCGAAATCGGCGCGACCGGCGCCACCGGCCTCGAGCCCGAGCGACAGCGAGGAGCGCTGCTTGGCGGCGAGCTTCACCGTCGTCGTGGGATTGCCCGACGCCTTGATCGGGCCGCTCGCCTTGATGCTGATTGCGTAGTCGCCGGCGGCGCCTTCGACATTGTCGATATCCATGCTGATGGTGCCTTTGTCACCGGTCAGCAGGAAGCGCGGCAAGGTCGCGGTCAGCACCACGGGATCGCGCACCGTCACGTCGACATTGGCGCGGCCGAGCTTGGTGGCGCTCCACGCCACCGCCATCACCCGCGCGGTGCCCGCGAACTCCGGAATGTCGAAGCTCACTTCGGCCGTGCCGTCGGGGCCGACCGTGACGATGCCGGAATAGAGCGCGAGCGGCTTCTGCGTCGGCGGCGAGCCCTGCAGCTCGGCGCCGGCCGCGTCGCCGCCGCTGCGGATTTGGCCGGTTGTGCCCTGCATGCCGTCGATCAGCTGCCCGTAGAGGTCGCGGATCTCGGCGGTCAGGCGGCGCTGGCCGAGGTAGTAGTCGTCCGGCGCCGGCGGCTTGTAGTTGGTCAGGTTGAGAATGCCGACGTCGACCGCGGCCAGCACCACCTTGGCATCCTCGCCGGGATTGAGCCCGCCGAGCTTGACCGGAATTTTCAGCGCCGTGCCCGGCCGCACCAGAGCGGGCGGCGACAGCGTGACGGCGAGCGTACGCGTCTTCTTGTCGATGCCGAACCATTTCAGCCCGATCGCGCGGCCCGGCATGCGCCCGGCGGCGGCATCGAGCGGACGGCGCAGCGTCGTCATGACGTAGGCGCCGGTGCCCCAATCCTTGCCAACCTCGAGTTTGACCTGCTGGGTGCCTTCCTTGACGTCGACGCTCTGGGTCGTCAGCAGGCGGTCACCAAGCACATAGACGGTCAGCTTGCCCGCGGTGCGCGCATTGACGGACACCGTCATGGTGTCGCCAGAAGCATATTCCGGCTTGTCGATCGATGTTTCCAGCAGATCGGGCGTGTCGGCGCTGCCGTCCGAATACCAGCCGACATCGAACTGCACCGAGGTCACAGGCCCGTCGGCATCGGTCGATTTCACATCGAGCCGGTAGCGGCCGGGCTGCGGCTGGAAGGTCAGGCGCAGCGGCTTGTCGGCCGCGAGGTTGGCGTCGCCATCGGCCACGCGGCGGGTCGACTTGACCGGTTCATACTGCCAGGACGAGTTCTGCCGGTACCACTGGTAGCGCGACTCCAGCTTCAGCAGCTCGTAGCGCAGCCCGTTGCGCGGCAGCTGCTTGCCGTCGGGCGCGACGAACACGACATCGAATTCGGCCTTGTCGCCCTCGGCGACGCTCTTGTCGCCGAACAACGGCTTGACGCCGATCAGCGAGGCGCTGGGGGCCACCGGCAGCACGATCTTGCGCTCGACCGAACGGCCGCCGCTCTCCGCCATGCGGATGAAGATCTGGGCCTCCTGCGGCCGGGTCGAGGCCGGGACCTTCTCGAGCTTCACCGGGAAGGTCGCCGCGCCATTGGCATCGGCCTCCGGCAGGTCCTCGATCGGAGTCCGCTCATTGCTCGCGGTCTTCTCGTCATCGACGCCGAACTGGTAGCCGGCATAGCCGGGCCGGCCGTTAGCGGCCGGCGCGACCAGCATATCGCCTTCGAGCTGAAGGCCCGAGGCCGGCGCGCCATAGAGGAAACGGCCGGAGACCTGAAGTTCCACCGGAACTTCAGCTTTGATCAGCTTCTCCTTGCTGGTCAGGTCGAATTCGATCCGCTCGGGGATGTAATCCTCGACCATGAAGGTGGTCTCGCCGACCGACGCGCCCTTGGGATCGGTGAAGACGCGGGCGCGCCAGGTGCCGGTCGGCACCGCGGAATTGAGCGCCACCGCCAGCATCCGGCCGCCGGCACCCTGGTCAGGCAGCACGGTGCGGCGGAATTCGACGCCGTCGGGACGCTCGATCACCATGGTAAGCGGCGTTCCGGTCAGCGCGTTGCCCTGGCCGTCACGCAGCAGCGCCGTCAAATAAACGGTCTCGTTGGAACGATAGACGCCGCGCTCGGCATAGACGAAGGCGTCGGCGCCGGCGGGGATCGCCCGGCCCGCGACGCCGCGGTCGGTGAGGTCGAAGGCATTGGTCTTCAGGCTCAGGAAGGCGTAGTCGGATTTTTCGCCTGTCACCGTGAGCAGCGCCGGCGACAGCCCGCCCTCGCCGCGTGCCAGGCCCTGCTCGAACAGCACGTGGCCGGCGGCGTCGGTCTTGCGGGTGGCCAGGATCTCGTTGTTGCGGGCGACCAGCTTCACTTCCGCATTGGCGACCGCTTCAGTCGAGGCCAGCGAGTTGACGAACACGTGGATACCGTCATTGCCGGAGAAGGCCGACAAGCCCATGTCCGAGACGATGAACCATTGCGTCGCCAGCGTGCCGTCATCATCGCTGCCCGGGCCCTTGGCCGCCGCGGTCATGACATAGACACCGGGCTGCAGGTCGCCGAGCGCCTGATCGACCGGAAACGCCGTGACCACGTCCTGGTTCAGCGTGGTTGCGGTCGCCAGCTCGCCGGACCACACCTTGACGCCACGCTGGCCGCCGAGATCGGAGAGCTGGTAACGGCTCAGCGTGCTCTGGAAGTCGCTATCGATCACGGTGTTGATCAGGTTGCGGTCGCCGATCCGGAACACATCGATCGTGACCGCCGGCGTGTTGACGCTGACCACCGGGATACCGCGCTGTCCGGTCCGCGGCAGCACATAGGCGCGCCCCGTGAACCGGACGAACGGCTTGCGGTCGCGGACATAGATGTTGAACTCGGCCGATTTCGGCAGCGTCTCCTTGACGGTCGAGGGCAGCCCGGCGCGCAGATTGATGTTGTAGCGCTCGCCATGCTTCAGGCCATCGACGCAGAGCTGCTGGCCTTCCGCCGACAGGGCCGGCTTGTCGGTGCCGGCCAGTGCCAGGTACGGCGCGAAATCGACGCGCTTGGCCAGCTCCTCGGAGAACTGGAAGCAGGCCCGCGGCGAGGCCGCATCGGAATCAACGCTATAATCCAGCAGCCGGAAGCCGTGCTCGTCGCGCATCCTCTCATACTGGCCTCTGATATCGGCGACCTCGCGCAGGTCGAGCGACAGCCGCAAGCTGTCGAGCGCCGGACGCCACAGCTTGCGCTCGGCGAACGCCTTGCCGAGCACGGCCAGCGCATCGGCCTCTTCGCCGGCATTGCCGGCGCGCTGATAGGCGATGTAGGCGGCGGTGGAGGCGCGCTCCATCAGGAAGGTCTGTTCGCTGGAGCTCGCCGACCTGATCTGGAACACGGTCTTGGCGAGCCGCAGCCAGTTGGCGCCGTCCTCCGGCGCGGTCGCCGCGATCTGGCCGAGGATCTGCAAGCCTCCGCGGAAATCATTGCGCTTGAAGGCGGCATCCGCGTCGGTGCGCAGGGTTGCGGCCGACTTGTTGACCGCCCCCGCCTCGCTCTTGATCTGGGCTTCCAGCTTGATCGCGGAATCGGCGAGGTCGTCGCGCTTGAAGGCCTTGTCCGCCGCCTGGGCGCTGACCAGGCCGAGCGCCAGCGTGGCGCAAACTGCAGCGGCACGAACCAATCCGATCATGATGGAGCTCCTGAACGCCCCGCGGTCGAGCGCCGCGTTGGGGTAAAAAATGCGCGAAAAGGTGACGGAGTGAAGGCGCCGACATGAACGGACGAAAACGTCGCAGATCGCATTGCCGACATTCCTTCGACCAACCCCGGCGGCAGCATCATGCCGGCTCGGGGGCTGGACAGGCCAACGCAGGACGGGACCCCTGCTCGCCTTTGTCGCTCGCCCACAGAAATCGGTTCGGACCGACTTGGCGGAAAAGCGGATTTTTCATAATGGCGGTGCTACAAGGCGGCCACGGTCCCGTAGCTCAACTGGATAGAGTAGCGGATTTCTACTCCGCGGGTTGCAGGTTCGAATCCTGCCGGGATCGCCAACAATGGCTCAGGTCGTCGCAGTGATCCGGGAAGCGGATCAGCCGGTCAATGTTGGCCAGCTTCGTTGCGGACGCTCTACGACCAGGAATGCCTGCTTCGAAAGACAATCGGTTTCGACTGGTCGAGCGCGCCGGCGCGCCGAATCGCGGCCCTGCAGCAACATACGGCCTGCTTCGTGGCGCCGACCCTCATCCTGCTCACGGGGGTCATCTTCGGCTGGGATAGCTTCAACGGATTTCGTAAGGCAGCGACTTTCGCGACCACGCAGTTTCACCTCAGCGGCGTGCTGCCATGGTACAAGCTGCAGAGCAACTACGGGCTATTTCGATTTGCCGGCCTGGGCTACGGATCGGCGATGTCGTTGCAGATCGCGATCGCGTCGGCCTGCGCGATCTGGGTGCTGGTCATGTGGCGCCGCAACGTCAGCTTCGCCTTGCAGGCCGCAACCCTGCTTGCGGTAACGCCGCTCATTTCGCCCTACTTCGCCATCTACGATATGCCGATCCTGGCGCTCGCGTTGGTGTTTCTGATGAACGCGAAGACGGATAGCCGGATCTCGCTGCTCTCCGATCGTCGGGTGTTTCGGATCGCTGTCGGCATCGTGTTCGTATTGGGCTACGCATTTCCGCTGGTGCTGGTTCCCGTTGGTCCGTTGATGTGCGCCGCCGTGATCGCGATCATCTTGATGAGAGACCGGAATCGCGCGGCAACCTCGGGGCCACCGCTGCGGTCCTGGCCGGATCGCCACGCCGCCCCTCGATGAAGCCATTTTCCGGAGGCCGCGAAGCCGGCCGGAAACAAACCCGGCGTAGCGTCCCAACATTCGACCAAAAGGGGATTCGGTCATGTGGGATTTCATCAACGAATTGTACCGCGATTTTTGCCTGGCCCGCCTGCAGGAGATGCGCAAGCTCGATCAGCATATCTGAACGGACGCGAACCATGGACAACGATCAGCCCCTGGCCGGCGCCATCCTGACGGCGATGGTGATTGCGGCGGTGGTTTGGGCCACCATCGGGCCTGCGCCCTTGCACAAGAAGGTCGGCAGCCAGCACCAGACGGTTGCCAGGCGCTGATCCCCGTAAGAGTCCGGTGCGTTCGAACCTTGGCGCCGGTCCTGCAGACAGACCGTCACTGGGATTGCGGGCCCAGATTGGAACAGGTCGCCGCCGGGACAAATCATTTCCAGCCCGGCGGCGTAATTTTCGGGACACAGTTAGCGTCGTTGCGACCGGCGCATTCTGCGGCGGGGCGATCGGCTGCGGCTTGCGCAGCGAGTGGTCCCCGCAGCTCTGCCGGATCGCTCGCGAAGGCCGCTGCGGCCGAGGCTCCCTAAAACTCTCTTAACCACAAGCAAAGGCCGTGGCTGAGATCGTGGACCGATCGCGCTTCGATCGGCGTTGTACAGCACCATGCGTGCAACGGATCATTGCGTCGTCCTTGCGATGTGTGGGGCGGTAATTGTCGTCGCCCCCATCGCAACCGCCGAGGCACAACAGGTGCAAGCCGGAACGCTTGCATGTCGCGGCGGCCCCGACACCGGTTTCATCCTGGGCCCGGTGACCAATCTCGACTGCGTGCTGCACGTCGAGAATGCACCGGACAGCCGCTACGTCGCGGCCATTCGCAACTTCGGCATTTTCATCGGTGAGCAGGAAGTCACCCTCACCTGGAAGGTGATGGCACCGGTGTCGCGGCTCGGGCTCGACGATCTCGCCGGCAACTACACGCACGCGAGCGGCGCCGGCGACAACGTTCTCACAGGCGGTACGAATGCGACGGTCGCCTTGCATCCGTTGGACGAAAAAGATCCCGCACCACCGCCGGTGAAAATCGAGAGCCTGGAAATTCGGCCGGTGAATCCCTGATCGTGCTCGCGCGCGGCAAGTCAAACGCACAACGCCGTCCGCTTGAAATATATGCGGACGGCGCTGCTCCTAGCCCCAGGAAGGTGATGCAAAATCCTGACGGCTCCAAGTCTGCACGTTCTGTGCCAGACATCATGGCCCATATGGGCTATTTGGCTGGAGAGAAACGCGGGTAGGTTAAGCATCGAGGTGCTGTGACGGTGCCTCACGACCAAAGTGTCAACTTGGCCTCAGCGTGGCCCACGCGCTGGGGCCGTTCTTTTTGATGTTCACGGTCTGCTCTGAAGTCGCATCCTGTTCTTTATCATCCAGCGCACGAATGCTTCCCTAGTTCTCCGTGCATGAACAAGGTTCCGGCGCCTTCAACGGCCCGATGCATTCTGGTCGTGACGTTGCAGGCTGCCGCGTTTGATTGCAGCGCGCTTCGTGATTTCTTGCTTCGAACTGCCTCCTCAGAGGTATTGTGAGCGTGCACCGAAATGCAGGACCGTCATGGAAGATTCCGTCCAGATCCGCTGCACACGCTGCAAGAACGTCTTTCGCGATCGCGCCATGCGGCTGCAGAACGGTTACACGCGCCAATGCCCTGGCTGCGAGATCGTCCTCTTCTTCGATGAGGATTCGCACGATCCAAACATCAAGCGCGCGATGCGAACCGCGCGGCGCGTACGCAAGGAGCTACGCGAAAGCGAAGACGTGAGCCCGAGAAAGGCCGCCGCCGCTCCGCGGCGCTATGGCGGCCGCTCGGCATCGAACCCGCGCGGAACCGTAGACGACGGCGACGATTGAATTGGTGCCGCAGGCTGTAGGACTATCCGCCGCGGCCGGCATTTTCCGACGCGCGGTCGAGCCACTGGCGGGTCGCCTCGTCACTCCAGCCGGGAACGGCGAAGCGCGCCGACGGCGTGACATCCGCGGGCGCGCGAACGGCTGCGGGTTGCCGTGGGTGGGGGTGACGCCGTGGTGCGGCGTTCGCCGGCGCGCACAGCATCACCAACAGACCAAGTGCCAAAACAAGGCGCATCGCAATTTGCTCCTGATCATCATCCCGACCGCGCCGAGAGAGCCGCCCTGCAATGGCCGGATCAGGACCGCCGCTTTGCCTCGACGTAGCGCTTGAAATTGTCCAGGATCGCCTGCCAGCCGCCGCGCTGCTGTTCGACCGAATGGGTATCTTCGCTGTCGAAGCTGACCTCTACCTTGACGCTGCCGGCCTCGGGCGTGAACGCAACCTGCGCGGTGCGATCGCCGAACGAATATTCGAGCAGCCGCGGCGCCTCGACCCTGGTGTAGGTGCCGGCGAAATCGAATCCCATGCTGCCGTCCTTGGCTTCCATCCGCGAGGAGAAGGCGCCGCCGGCGCGCAGATCCACGGTCGCAGCAGTGGTGTGCCAATCGTCGGAAGCCGCATTCCATTGCCTGATATCGTCCGGCGTGGTGTAGGCGCGCCAGACATCGGCGATCGGTGCGGCAACGATCGTTTCGACGGCAATCCTCATATGCGTTTCCTTCGTCGTGATTGAACGGGTGGATGCGCCCCTGGCGCCCGGCCGGGCCGGCGGATCGCGATCACTCTACTAGGGCCATCCGCGATGATCCACAAACGGCTCCACCAGCAGGCCGTCCCGGCCCGGGGCCGCCCGGGTTTGGCGCCGGCACAAGAATTTCGTCAGGAATGACCGTGTATGGAAGACGGAGCCAACGCCCGGAGAGGACGTCATGCGGAACCTGAACACTGTGCTGAGCAAGCTGAACGACCGCCTGCTGCGGCTGGAGGGCGAGCTGTTCGTGCTGCGATCGATCGCCCGCGCCGCCCTCACCGCCGGCGACGAATCCGCGGTCCGCACCCGCAAGCTGCTCGAGGGCGCCAGGCTCGCGCTGTCGGACGAAGCCGAGCGGCCGCTGGACGCCGCGACCGAGAAGTACGTCGCGGCCGCGATCGCCATGGTCGAAGAGCTGCTCGAGAACCCTCGCGAGGCGGCGCCGCTGTTCAGGGTGATCGATGGCGGCAAGCGCGACGATTAACCCGCGATCAGGCGTTGCGGACCGAGCTTAGCTCGCCCCCTGCACCGCCCTGTCATACGCCTCGATCGTCGTCCTTGCCCTGACCGCAACATCCGCGGCCGTCATGCCCGGCTTGTAGAGGCTGCTGCCGAGACCGAAGGCGCGAATGCCGGCCTTCACATACACCGCGAAATTCTGCTCCGAGACGCCGCCGACGGCGGCGATCATCGCATCCGGCGGCAGCACGGCGCGGATCGCCGAGATGCCTGAGGCGCCGAGCACGCTCGCCGGAAAGAATTTCAGGCCTGAGGCGCCCGCACGTGCGGCGAGCAAGGCTTCCGTCGGCGAGAACACGCCGGGCATCGTGACCATCGCGTGGTCCCGGGCCCGCCTCAACACGTCGACATCGACGTTCGGCGACACCATGAGACTCCCGCCGGCGTCGTGGAGATGATCGACGTCCGCGGCCGACAGCACCGTGCCGGCGCCGATCAGGACATCGGCAGGCGCCCGCTTCGCCGCGATCGCGATCGAACGGAACGGCTCGGGCGAGTTCAGCGGAATCTCGATCGCGGTCATGCCAGCCTCGATCAGCGCGCTCACGATGCCCAAGGTCTCGTCCGGCCTGACGCCGCGCAGGATCGCGAGCAGCGGACGCTGCATCGGCGGAAACGGAATGCTCATGCGTTGATCCTCAATTTTACCAGATCGCCGCCGCTGCGCCGGCAAGGCCACGGCGAACCGCCTCGTCTGCATCCATGACGTTGAGCGGAATGGAAAGGTGTTCGAGCCCGATCTGATAGAGCCGCTGCAGGCGGCCCGATGCGATCAGCGTGACCGGCGTTGCCCGCGCCCGCTCGGCGAGGCCGGCCGCCAGCTCGGCGCCGATCAATGTGCCCGAGATCGTCTCGCGCGCGGCCTGCGCGCTGCCGCCGAACAGCAATTGCCGCGATCGCACGCGAAACAGCAGGTTGGCTGACAGCGCAGGCGAGGCGAATGCCTCAGCGACCGCCGAGCAAAACGCGTCGGCATCAACAGCCTCGTCAGCGTCCGCGACGGCGTGAGACAGGATGGTGTCGCGCACGACCGCGCTGAACAACTCGCCGGTCATCAAGGTCGCAAAACGCTCGACGGTTCCGCCGCGCAGGCGCACCCATTTGGAATGCGTTCCCGGCATGCAAACGAGCGCCTCGCCCGGTGCGTCCAGACCGAGCGCGCCGAGCAACTGGGTTTCCTCGCCGCGCATCACGTCGGGAGCCGCGACATTGCGCTGCGCAATTCCCGGCAGGATGCGAATGTCCCGCGCCTGCCCGCTGACCTTGACGGCACCTTTGAGGATGTCCGAGAGATGCGCCGGCGTGTCGACATAGCCGGCCTCGACCCAGCCCTGCCGCGCGCCGGCCATGCCGCAGATCACGACCGGCAGATCGACGGCCGCCCCCAGCGCGTCGAGATGCGATTGCAGCACGGAGGCAAAGCCGGTCCTCGCGGCCGCGGTCATGCCCTGGTCGCTGCGGCGTTCGCCGAACACCTCGCCGCCAGCGTCCATCAGCCAGAGCCGGAAGCTGCTGGTGCCCCAATCGACCGCGACATAGGAAGGCCCGCTCATCGCGCTCAGTTCCACGCACTCAGTTTCCGGCGCAGCGACGGCACCGCTCATGAGACGCGATAAAGGCCTTCCTCGGGCCGCGCAAGACGGCCCGTTGGCGTGCTGCTACGAAACTCCTCGCATCAGGGCATGCGCGGTTCGGTTACCGCGCGCCCTTCAGCGTACAGGAGGTCGTGCAGGTCGTGACGTTGCCGTGGTCACACTTGATGCAGGCATTGACGCACTGATCCATGACCTTGGGATTGTACTGACTATAAAGATTGGCCGCACAGCTGTTGGTCGATCCCGTGACCTCCGGGTCGGGCCAGCAACCGGACAGTAAAAATGCTGCGGCACTCAAAATGGCGACCTTGCGCATAAGGCCTCCTGCCACGCTCTATCCAAGTAACCTTACAAGTAACCTTGATAGGTTAGGTTAAATTCCGGTTTCAATTGCGACCTTATCCGGAAGCAGTATTGCTTATCCACCGGACATTTCCCCAAGGTCCGGGCCCACACCGGCAAGGCCGTCAGGCGACCCCGCCTGGCGGCTTTGTTGCCCAGCAATGCGCAAGGATACCAACAAGATGGCCAGAAAGCCGCGGTGGTCGTTCAAGGAGGACCGACGACTGATGGAATTGGCACGCTCCTCCAAGACGCTGGAGGAGGTCGTGAAGGCGACCGGCCGCTCGCCGGAGCGGATCAAGAAGATGGCGATGCGCCTCGGCCTCTCGATCAAGCCGCGTGGCGCCACCAAGAAATAATCTGAAATACGGCGCTCTGACGCCCGGGCCGGCCGGCGCGGGTTTGAGCCACGTGGCACCGCTGGTATGAGGCAAACCCGACAGCAACAGAACTAGGGTTCAGGCGGACAATCGTCCTTCGCTCGTACGGGGATCGCCTTGACCTCACCTACGGCCTTGGCCTCATCTGCAGCCTTGACCTCGCCCTCACCCCTGGCCTCGCGCTCGGCCTCGCCCGCCCGGGTGCAGGTGGTCAGCACGAAAGCCACCCGGCTGCACTGCCATCCGGGGCCGAGGCCCGCGCTGGACACCTGTTCGGGCGATGCCAGCGTGAGGGACACATACGCTACCAAAACGGCACCCGCCGCGCCTGCGACAGCCAGCGCCGCGCCCTTTCCGGACCACAGCTTTGACATCATGGCCTTGGTTCCCGCCGATCTCTGGGGATTGATCAGGCAGCTCACTTGTCCGCGTGTGACCGGAATCACAACCGGGACCAAACAGTTCAGCCCGACTCTTACGGTCTGATGTGGGAGCGATATTGCACTGCCGCAAGGCAGGGTCAGCGTGCCGGCTCGATCACATTACAGTTGGATCGGCCCGACATCACACAATCCTGCATCTTGCTCGCCGCCGTCAGGTCGTGCGCGAGCCAGAGACCGACCGCGAGCATGACCACCGCGACCAGCAATCCGATCAACGCACCACGGCGGTTGCCTCCGTCTTCGGATTCGCTCATGCCCGCTTGGGTTCCCGTTGCGATTGCCCCGCATCATGACCGTTTGCACGGTTGCGTGCGATCAATTCTGCAACAGTCGCACAACGAAATGCGCGCCGGCAGCCGTCTGCCCCTGCAATTCCATTGCGGGCGCTTCAGACTCGCGAAACACTGCTCGCGCAGGTGGAGCGCGTGTGCGGGGCGTGCCGATGAGCGAACAGCAAGTGAGCTACGATTATCAGCGTTACAGGCAACTACTGTCGGAAGCTGTCGACGAGACCAGCAGGCTGCGCCTGATCAGCCTCCTGATCACCGAAAAGGCGCGCGACAGGCTCGAAGCCCAGCGCGCTTCCGACCGGAGCGCGATGACCGCCGAGACGGTCGCCAAGGTTTTGGGCACCAAGGTCTCCGGCAATGACGTCCTGGGCAACGGATGGCGGGAGCAGTCTGAGCGCGGCTAGACGTTGCGACAGGGCCGGGCTGTCGCCGGATTCGGTGACCAACCACTCACCACGCCGACCTCCAGGCGTAGGCAACCACCGCCATTTGCTGTGCGCTCATATCTCCTTTGCTCCACAGCCCCTCGTTCGCCACTGGCCTTTTCGCCGCCATTCACTTATTGAACGCCGAACCGAACCCCATCCATCAACGAACAGAAAGCAGCGGGCTTCCTCTATGAGTGGCTTCAAGGAACCGGGTTTTGCCGACCGCCAGAAAGCGGCCCTGCAGGCGCGGCAAAACCTCCTCAACAAGTTTCGTACCCAGCCAGGCGCTGACGATCCGACCGTGAAGGCACGGGCCGAGGAGCGCGCGGCGATTGCCGAACGCCGCGCCAAGGCCAAGGAAGCCCGTGAAATCGAGAAGGCCGAACGGAAGCGCCGCGAGGAAGAAACCGCCGCAGCCGAGGCCGCCCGAATCGCGCGGGAGAAGGAAGAGGAAGTCGCAAGACTGGCTGCGCTCGAGGCCGAGCAGAAGGCCAAGCGCGACGCCCGCTACGCGGCGCGCAAGGAGCGCGGCAAGAAGAAGCGCTAGCCACCGTCGTCAGGCCCGCCACGACGGCGGGCCTGCGGGCGGTGATCGATCGCGGCAATCAGTTCTTCTTCATGCCGTCGTCCTTCTTCATCATCGCGCCGCCGTCCTTCTTCATGGCGTCGTCCTTCTTCATGCCATCGTCCTTCTTCATGGCGTCCTTGGACATGGCATCCTTGGACATCGCGCCTTCCTTCTTCATCGCATCGTCGTGGCCCATCTTGTCCTGAGCGAAGGCAGCGGGCGCGAGCGCCAGGCTGAACGAGAGCAAAGCTGCGGAGAGGCCGAGGCGGGTCTTGGTGGTCATGATGATGATCCCTTGTATGATCCAGTGTGAGCGCGACGACTTGCCGCTCTCTCCTCGACGCACTTGCGCCGCCCGTTGTTACCTCCAATAACAAATTCTTGAAGCGTCCCGCGCGCACGCGCCGGGTCGGCGCGCAGTGTGCGCCGCAGCAACGGCAACGCTTGCGGCCGCGTATCGGCTCGCACTATCAGGGCGCCTCGAACTATCAGATGAGAGAAAACCCACGCGAAGACCGGCTAAGCTGCAACTCCGCGCCGGTCTAACAGCCACTCAAGAAGCCCTTCAGGGAAAGAACCCATGCTCACACGCCGCCACGTTCTCGCTTCCGCCCTCGCCGCGCCCGCAGTCGTACGGATGGGCGTCGGGACCGCGCAGGCCGCGACCACGCTGAAGATCTCGCACCAATTTCCCGGCGGCACGATCGACAAGGGCGACTTCCGCGACCGGCTGTGCCGGATGTTCGCGGCCGAGGTTGCCAAGCGCTCGGGCGGCGACCTCACCGCCGAGGTCTATCCGAACTCCTCGCTGATCAAGACCAACGCGCAGTTCTCGGCGATGCGCAAGGGCGCGCTCGATCTCAGCCTGTATCCGATGCCTTATGCCGGCGGCGAATTGCCGGAGACCAATATCGGCCTGATGCCGGGCCTCGTCACCACCTACGACCAGGGCCTGCGCTGGAAGAAGGAGCCGGTCGGCAAGGCGCTCTCCGACTTCCTCGCCGACAAGGGCATCCTCTTGATCTCCTGGGTCTGGCAGGCCGGCGGCGTCGCCAGCCGCTCCAAGCCGATCGTGGCGCCCGAGGACGCCAAGGGCATGAAGGTGCGCGGCGGCTCGCGCGAGATGGACATGGTGCTGCAGACCGCCGGTGCCGCGGTGCTGTCGGTGCCCTCGAACGAGATCTACGCCGCGATGCAGACCGGCGCCTGCGATGCCGGCATCACCTCCTCCACCAGCCTGATCTCGTTCCGCCTCGAGGAGGTCGCGAAGTCGCTGACCTCGGGCGCGGGCGCCTCCTACTGGTTCATGCTGGAGCCGCTGATGATGTCGAAGGCGATCTTCGACAAGCTGCCGAAGAACCAGCAGGACATCATCCTCGCCGTCGGCGCCGAACTCGAGGCTTTCGGCCGCAAGGGCGCGCAGGACGACGATGCCGAGGTGGCCAAGGTCTATGAGAAGGCCGGCGCCAAGGTCAGCGCGCTCGACGCCGCCATTGTCGGCAAGTGGCGCGACATCGCGCGCGACACGGCCTGGAAGGACTATGGCGCCAAGACGGCGACCGCAGCCAACCTGCTGAAGCTCGCAAGCGACGTCGCCGCATGATGCATGGTCCGATCGCGGATCAGGCCGAAACCTCGAGCGGCGCCGCGGGCAACACACCCGTGGCGCTGCTCGGGCGCGCGCTGTCCGTCTGCAACAACATCATCGTGGTGTTCGCCGCGCTGGCCCTGATCGCGGCCTGCGTGATCCTGAGCTACAGCGTGCTCGGCCGCGCCCTGTTCCACAGCCCGAACTACTGGCAGGACGAGGCTGCGGTGTTCCTGTTGGTCGGCGCCACCTTCATGACCTCGGCCTATGTGCAGAGCCAGCGTGGTCACGTCAGCATCGAGGCGTTCGTCGGCCTGCTCTCGACCCGCGCCAACAGCATCAGGCTGTGGCTCGTCGATGTCGCGAGCTTCGCATTCTGCACTTTCTTCGCCTGGAAATCCTGGACGCTGGCGCACGAGGCCTATGTCGACGGCCAGGTGTCCAACTCGATGTGGTCGCCGCCGCTTGCGATCCCCTATGGCCTGATGGCGCTCGGCATGACCCTGCTCTGCGTGCAGCTCCTCCTGCAAATCCTCATTCCGCTGACCGGTGGCGCGCGCCGATGACCGTGTTTGGTATTGGCATCTCCTACGGGCTTGCCACCCTGTTTGCGATGTTCTCCGGCATGCCGATCGCATTCGCGCTCGGTGCGGTCGCGGTCGTGTTCATGGCGATCTACATGCCGGCGGCCTCGCTCGATACGGTGACGCAGAACGTCTACGAGGAAATGGCTTCGATCACGCTGCTGTCGATCCCGCTGTTCATCCTGAAGGGTGCGGCGATCGGCAAATCGCGCGCCGGCCAGGACCTCTACTCGGCGCTGCACGCCTGGCTGCACCGCGTGCCCGGCGGCCTCGGCGTCGCTAACGTGTTCGCCTGCGCGCTGTTCGCGGCGATGGCCGGGTCGTCGCCCGCGACCTGTTCGGCGATCGGCTCGGCCGGCATTCCCGAGATGCGCAAGCGCGGCTATTCCGGCGGCTTTGCCGCGGGGATCATCGCCGCCGGCGGCACGCTCGGCATCCTGCTGCCGCCCTCGATCACGATGATCCTGTTCGCCGTCGCGGCCGAGAAATCGCTCGGGCGGCTGTTCCTCGCCGGCATCGGCCCGGGACTGCTGCTGGTGTCGTTGTTCGGCCTCTACGCCGTGTTCCGCTTCCGCAAGGAATACGCCATGGCCAAGGCCGCTTATGACGCGACCGGCAAGGACGCCGCGATCCTGCAGCACGACGAGTTCACCATGGCCGAGCGCTTCAGCGCGCTGCCGCGGGTGATTCCGTTCGTGCTGCTGCTGACCGGTGTGATGATCGCGCTCTATGGCGGCTACGCCACGCCGTCGGAAACCGCAGGGCTCGGCGGCCTCCTGGCGCTCGCGCTGGTCGCCGTGATCTACAGCGTGTGGAAACCCAGCGACCTGTCGCCGATCCTGAAATCGACCATCCGCGAATCCACCATGCTGATGCTGATCATCGGCATGTCGCTGCTCTATTCCTACGTGATGAGCTATCTGCACATCTCGCAATCGGCGGCGGAAGCGATCGTCGCGATGCATCTGCCGCGCTGGGAACTGCTGTTTGCGATCCTCGTGATGGTGATCGTGCTCGGCTTCTTCCTGCCGCCGGTCTCGATCATCCTGATGACCGCGCCGATCATCCTGCCGCCGCTCCGGGCCGCCGAATTCGACATCATCTGGTTCGGCGTCGTCATGACCATCGTGATGGAGATGGGCCTGATTCACCCGCCGGTCGGCCTCAACATCTTCGTGATCCGCAACGTCGCGCCGGACATTCCCCTCAGCGAAGTCATCTGGGGCACGCTGCCGTTCGTGCTGCTGATGATGTTCGCGGTGCTCCTGCTCTGCTTCTTCCCGGAGATATCGACCTGGCTGCCGAACCTGGTGATGGGGCCCGACGGCGGGCGCTAAAGCATGATCCGGAAAAGTGCGAAGCGGTTTTCCGAAAAGATCATGCTTAGACAAGAATCCAAGGCGCGATGACGATTCAACCTGATCTCATCGCGCTTTAGAGGCGGGTCAGGCCGCCTCCTGCTCCCGTGCGGCCAGCGCCTGCTCGATCCGCCGGACGATCGACGCAGTCGGAAGTCCTGCGCGCTGCAGCCGGCGGAGCTCGTTCCAGAGCCTGATGATTTCGCGGTCTCGTTCGGCGTCCATGGCGGCGTGCTCCCGAAGCGCCGCAATATGAACGAAACGGGAACAAATTTCAAGACCCCCAAGGTCAAGACCCAAGGTCAGTCCGCTTTTGCTTAGGGAAAGCCGTCGCCCGGCGTGCCGACCTCGGCAACATCGATCCGCGGCACCGATTTGCCCTTCCGCAGCTCCTCGTAGGATGTCTCCGCGCTCAAGCAGAACAATGTCCTGCGATCGGTGCCGCCGAGTGCGCAGGCGACTGCGCGGCGGCCCGGGACCGCGATGCGCTCAAGCTCCACGCCGTCGCGATCTATCCGGACAAAAGCGTCTTCCGTGAACGAGGCGGCCCAGACCGCTCCATCACGATCGAGGCAGATGCCGTCGGGATCGTTGAGGCGACCGAACCGCCCGCGGAGGCTCAACCCGCCGTCCGGCGCGATGTCGTAGTCGGCGAGACCTGCGCCATCCATTTCCGCGACGACGAGCCGGCGATGGTCGGAGGACACCGCGATGCCGTTGGGAAACCGCAAGCCGTCGGCGACGACGCGGGCGCTGCCGTCGGGCATCACCAGGATGATCCGGCCGACCGCGCCGCGCCCCTCCGGCGGCGGCAGATTGAAGCCGAGGTCGCCGACATAGGCCCGCCCCTGCCCGTCGACAATCATGTCGTCGATCGTGCCGCTCGCGACCGCCGAGAGGTCGGCATACAGCGACAGCGCGCCGTCGGCAAAACGCAGCAGCCGCTTCCTGAACATCGTCAGCACGACGATATCGCCGTCAGGCAGCACGCCGAGACCGCAGGGCGTGTCGTCGGTCACCGCAGCATGCTCCTGCCGCTCGCCCGACGGGCTGATGCTGAGCAGCGTCCGCGCCATGCAGTCGACGAACCAGAGCCGCCCACGATGCCAGCGCGGACCTTCAAAATAGCGGCCACCGTCCAGGACGGTTCTGAGGCGAGCCGTCATGGTGTCCGGGCCGGCAAAAACTGATCTGTCGACGACATCGGTTCCCCCACAGCGCGGTTGCACCGAAGATACATCTCGGCGGGAATCGGTCAAAACGCGGTGCATATGCCGCTATTTTTGCCCGCAAAACCCCGGTTCCCGCGGATTCCACAGGCCATATTCCATATTTCGCCGCGTTTTCCCTGTTGAGTTGCGGCCGCATTAACACTCGAGAATCGAGGGTAGTGATAACCTGCGGCGGTTGTGCCGCCGTATGACGCGTTCTGTTTGTGCCTCGTGGTTTCTCAGGGGGGACCAGAGAATGAACCGGTGCCTACGTCCGCTGGCGTGTTTCGCCACCGTCGCTGCGCTCGCGCTGCTTCCGATCCAGGCGACCGCCAAGCCGCATCACCAGCATCAGGCCAAGAGCGGCCACGGTGACAACAAGGCGCATGGCGCCAAGACCAACACCAAGACCAACACCAGGACCAACGCCAAGGCCGTGCGAGAGAACGCCTCCGGCAAGCGCCGGCACGCCAGGCACGGCGCCGATAGACGCAAATCCGCCAAGGCCAAATCAGCTCCGTCCAAATCGGTCGAGACCACCAAGGCGCCCGAGCCTGAGAAATCTGCCGGGCCGCAATTGTCGGGCGATCTCGCCGCGGTCAGGGATGCGATCGCGGCGGCGCGCAAGGGCAAGACCAGCGACGCGACCGATATCCAGGCCAAGATTGCCGACCCGGTCGGGCGGAAGCTCGTCGAGTGGTACCTGCTGCGCCATTCGGAGTCGAATGCGCCGTTCAGCCGCTATGCGGCATTCGTCGCGGCCAACCCGGATTGGCCAAGCGTCACGCTGCTGCGCAAGCGGGCTGAAGCGCGGATGTGGCAGGAGCGCAGCGATCCGGCCACGGTGCACGGCTTCACCCTCGATCAACCGATCAGCGCCAAGGGCAAGTTCGCGCTCGCCCGTACGCTGCTCACTGAGGGCGACCGCGACGGCGCCGCGCGGCTGGTGCGCGAGGCCTGGCGCTCGGACGAATTGCTGGACCGGACCGAGAGCGACGCCTACGACGCGTTCAAGGATCTGCTGACGCGCGATGACCATCGCGCGCGCATGGACAAGCGGATCGGCGCCAAGGATCTCGCCGCCGCGCGGCGCGCGGCGCAGCACCTCGGCAGCGACGAGCTCGCGATCGTGAAGGCTTGCAGCGCGGTCCGCGGCCAATCCAGCAAGGCAGAGGACATGCTGAACGACGTGCCGGCCGATGCCCGCAGCGACCTCGGCTACACGCTCTGCCGCATCCAATGGCTGCTCGCGAAGAACAGGATCGATGATGCGGCGCGCGTGACGATTGCGGCCGCGCCCGAGACGATGGCGCAGCAGGACACCGACCAATGGTGGCGCGAGCGCCGCATCCTCTCCCGCAAGCTGCTCGACCAGGGCGAGTACCAGGCGGCCTACGACGTGATCCGGGGCGCTGCGGCGCCGGACAATCCTTATTATCGCTCCGACATGCACTTCATGCGCGGCTGGATCGCGCTGCGCTGTCTCGATGATGCCAAGACCGCGGCGGCGCATTTCGCTCACATCGACGAGGGCCAGACCAACCCGACCGTGCTGGCGCGCGCCGCCTATTGGCGCGGCCGCGCCGCCGAGGCACTCGGCAACTCCGTGGCGATGCGCGCCGGCTACCAGGCCGCCGCGCGCTACCCGACCGCCTATTACGGGCAGCTCGCGCTGGCCAGGCTCGGCCGCGACGGCGTCGAGCTGCACGCGCCCTCGCCCGCTGCGAACGCCGACAGCATGGCCGCGGACGAACGGGTTCGCGCCGCCGATATGCTCTATACGATCGGCGAGCCCGACATCGTGCTCTATTTCGCCGCCGACCTTGCCGAAGAGAGCCCTGACGTCGGCATGCTCGAGGCACTCGGCGAGCTCACCGGCCGCCGCAACGATGCCCGCGCCATGCTGCAGATCGGCAAGATCGCGCTCGCGCGGGGCTTTGCCTTCGACCATTACGCCTTCCCGGTCATCGGCATTCCCAGGCACAGCCCGATCGCGCCCGATATCGGACGCAGCATGACCTACTCGATCGCGCGCACCGAAAGCGCGTTCGATCAGCGCGACAAGTCGGCGGCCAACGCCGTCGGCCTGATGCAGGTGACGCCCGAAGCCGGCCGCGACACCGCCAAGCGCTTCGGCGTCAGCTACGACTGGAGCAGGATGGTGTCCGATCCGGTCTACAACACCCAGATGGGCGCGGCCGAATTGAGCGCGCTGCTGGCGGAGTATCGCGGCTGCCATATCATGACATTTGCCGGCTACAACGCTGGCCGCGGCCGCGTCCGCGATTGGATCAAGGCCTATGGCGATCCGCGCGATCCCAAGGTCGATCCGGTCGACTGGGTCGAGCGGATTCCGATCTCGGAAACGCGCAACTACGTGCAGCGCGTGATGGAGAATTTCGTGGTCTATCGGGCGCGCTTCGAGGACGCCGGCACGGCGATCGCGGCAAAGAGCGGCGAGCGCGTCGTGACGCAGGAGACCAACGCGGCGCCGGCGGGTGCAGCAATCCCGTCGCAGTAGATGCTGTCGTCCCGGCGAAGGCCGGCACGACGTTGCGTCTTCACTCCACCTTCACATTCGCCGCCTTGATCATCGGCCACCACTTTGCGATTTCCGCCTTCTGCCAGGCACCAAGTGCCTCCGGCTTCAGCTGGTCCTGCGGCGGCATCTGCAGGCCGAGATTCTCGAGCTGCTTCTTCACGGCGGGATCACGCAGCGCCTGGATCGCAGCGGTGTTGAGCCTGGCCACGATCTCCTTCGGCGTGCCCTTCGGTACCCAGAGGCCGGACCACAGCGTCATGTGGAAGCCTGGCAGGCCGGCCTCGTCGACCGTCGGCACCTCCGGCGCATTCGCGACCCGCTTGGAATCGGTGACGGCATAGGCGCGGATGTTGCCGGCGCGGACCTGATTGATCGAGTTCGAGGTCTGATCGATGATGATATCGATCTGGCCGGCGACGAGGTCGTTCAGCGCGGGCCCGGTGCCGCGATACGGCACGTATTGCAGCTTGATGCCGGAGACGTTCTCGAAATAGACCCCGGCGATATGGCTGCCGCTGCCGGCGCCGGCGGTGCCCGCGGTCGGCGGCGCCGGCAGCGACTGTAGCCACGCCAGCAGCTCCTTCAGCGACTTCGCCGGCACGGTGTTCTTGCTGACGATGATCATCGGGTTGCTCGGCAGCAGCACGACCGGTTCGAGATCATCGACGAGGTCGTAGCCGAGCTTGTAGATCGCGCCGTTTGCGACGTGGGTCCCGAGATGGCCGAACGAGACGGTGTAGCCGTCCGGCGCCGCGCGCACCGCGCGGCCGACGCCGAGCGAACCGCCCGCTCCGGTCACGTTCTCGATCAGGACCACCTCACCTAGCGACTGCTTCATCCGCTCGGCGAGAATGCGCGCCATGGCATCCGACGGACCGCCGGCAGCGAACGGCACCACGATGGTGATCGGGTGCGCGGGCCAGGTTTCCGCGTGTGCAGGGCCGACCAGCGTCACAAACGCGGCCAAAACAGCCAACAGGATTCGACGCATCGTTCACTCCATCAAATGACACCGTCATTGCGAGGAGCGAAGCGACGAAGCAATCCGTGGTCCAGCAGGCGGTGAGATGGATTGCTTCGCTGCGCTCGCAATGACGACTGCAACAACAGGTTAGAACTGCGAGAAGTCGATCGGCTTGTGCCGGTCGAGCGCGCGGGTCACCGGCGGCAGCGGGTATTTCAGGCCGCTGGCGCAATTGAACAGCATCACGCGGTCGGTCTTCGTGACGCGGCCGTCGGCAAGGCTCTGCTTGTAGGCAGCATAGGTCGCAGCACCCTCGGGGCACAACAGGAGGCCCTCCTCGCGGGCGACCTCGTTGAGCGCGTTGCTGATCTTGTCGTCATCGACCGCGATCGCAAACCCCTTGCTCTCGCGCACCGCGCGCAGGATGAGGAAGTCGCCGATCGCCTGCGGCACGCGGATGCCCGAGGCGATGGTGTGGGCGTCCTCCCAGCGTGCCGCATGCTCGGTGCCGGCCTCATAGGCCCGCACCATCGGCGCGCAGCCGGAGGCCTGCACCGCGACCACGCGCGGACGCTTCGAGCCGATGAAGCCGATCCTCTCGAGCTCGTCGAACGCCTTCCACATCCCGATCAGCCCGGTGCCGCCACCGGTCGGATAGAAGATCACGTCGGGCACGTCCCAGCCGAGCTGCTCGGCGAGCTCGAGGCCCATCGTCTTCTTGCCCTCGATCCGGTACGGCTCCTTCAGGGTCGAGGTATCGAACCAGCCGACCTTGGCCTTGCCCTCGCCGACGATCTTGCCGCAATCGTCGATATAGCCGTTGACGCGGTAGACGGTGGCGCCCTGCAGCTCGATCTCGCTGACATTCACCTCCGGCGTATCCGCCGGGCAGAAGATCGTGGTCTTGATGCCGCAGGAGGTCGCGTAGGCGGCGAGCGCCGCGCCGGCATTGCCGTTGGTCGGCATCGCCATGTGCTTGATGCCGAGCGCCTTGCCCATCGACACCGCCATCACGAGACCGCGCGCCTTGAACGAGCCGGTCGGCAGCCGCCCCTCGTCCTTGACGATGATCTCGCCGCCGCCAAGTCGCGCTGAAAGCTTCGGCAACCGGATCAGCGGCGTCGTGACTTCGCCGAGGCTGACGATGTCCTGGCACTTGCGCACCGGCAGCAGCTCGCGATAGCGCCACAGGTCGGCCGGTCGCTCGGCCAGCGCTTCTTTCGTGAGCGCCTTCTTCACCCCGGCCAGATCGTAGCGCACCAAGAGCGGCTTACCGGCCTTGGAGAGATTGTGCACCTGGTCGGCTGCATAATGATCGCCCTCCATCGCGCATTCGAGATGGGTCACGAAGGTCGGGCGTTCGATGGTGAGGTTGTCGTTGTCTTTCACGAGGTGCGCTCTTTCTTGCTCTTGATGAATTCGTCCCTGCCAGACCCGTCACCCGGAGGAGGCCGCGAAGCGGCCGTCTCGAAGGGCGAACGGCCCGCCGATCGATCCGGGCCGTACATCCTTCGAGACGCGCTCCGCGCTCCTCCAGCGACAAAGGCGAAGCCTTTGCGCGGGGATGACGGGACCGCGGCCGCCGTCCGCGGCCTCAGATGTTCAGCACGCGCCCGTAGGCGTCGAGCACCGCTTCCTTCATCATTTCCGACAAGGTCGGATGCGGGAATACGGTGTGCATCAACTCCTCTTCGGTGGTCTCCAGGTTCATCGCCACGACATAGCCCTGGATCAGCTCCGTGACCTCGGCGCCGATCATATGCGCGCCGAGCAGCTGCCCGGTCTTCTTGTCGAACACCACCTTGACGAGGCCCTGGTCCTCGCCGAGCGCAATCGCCTTGCCGTTGCCGACGAACGGGAATCGGCCGACGCGGATCTCGCGGCCGCCTTCCTTGGCCTTGGCTTCCGTCAGGCCAACTGAGGCGACCTGCGGGTTGCAGTAGGTGCAGCCCGGGATCAGCAGCTTGTCCATCGGATGCGGATGCAGGCCCTTGATCGCCTCGATGCAGACCACGCCCTCATGCTCGGCCTTGTGCGCCAGCATCGGCGGACCCGCGACGTCGCCGATCGCGTAGATGCCGGGGATATTGGTCTTGCCGTAGCCGTCGATCACGATGCAGCCGCGGTCGGTTTTCACCCCGAGCTTCTCCAGCCCGAGATTCTCGATATTGCCGACCACGCCGACCGCCGAGATCACGCGCTCGAATTCCTTGGTCTGCGGCTGGCCCTTGCCGTCGTCGATGGTCGCGACCACGCTGTCGGCCTTCTTCTCGAGCTTGGTCACCTTGGTCGAGGACATGATCTTGATGCCCATCTTCTCGAAGCGCTTACGCGCCAGGCCGGCGATCTCAGCATCCTCGACCGGGAGAATCTGCGGCAGCACCTCGACCACGGTGACGTCGGCGCCCATGGTGTGGAAGAACGAGGCGAATTCGATGCCGATCGCGCCCGAGCCCACCACCAGCAGCGATTTCGGCATCCGCTCCGGCACCATCGCCTCGAAATAGGTCCAGATCAGTTTCTTGTCGGGCTCGAGCCCGGGCAGCACGCGCGGCCGCGCGCCGGTCGCGACGATGATGTGCTTGGCCTGGTAGCTGCCCTCGCCGCTGGCGCCCTTCGGCGCCTCGACCGCGGACTTCTTCACGGTGATCTTGCCGGGTGCGTCGATCGTGGCGTCGCCCCAGATCACCGTGACCTTGTTCTTCTTCATCAGGAAGCCGACACCGTCATTGAGGCGCTTCGAGACACCGCGCGAACGCTGCACCACGGCCTTCGGATCGAAGCCGACATTGTCCGCCGACAGTCCGTAATCCTTGGCGTGCTGCATGTAGTGGTAGATCTCCGCCGAGCGCAGCAGCGCCTTGGTCGGGATGCAGCCCCAGTTCAGGCAGATGCCGCCGAGATAGGATTTCTCCACGATCGCGGTCTTGAACCCGAGCTGCGCGGCGCGGATCGCGGTCACGTAGCCGCCGGGGCCGGAGCCGATGATGATGACGTCGAAGGATGTGTCGGCCATGGCGGCTCCCGTTCAACTCAATCTGTGGCGCCGCGGGCGCGGCTTCTTGCGATCAATGACCTGACCAGCCATTCGAACCCGATTACCACGGCCATGATGGCCAGGGCCGTCGGCACGATCGGCTGGGCGATGTTCCGCGCCAGCTGTTCGCCGGCGAAGAACGCGGAGTGCACCAGATCCAACCCGACCGGGTTGAGCACCAGCACAGCCGACAGCAGCAGCGAGATCCAGGGCCAGCGCGTGCGGGCCGTGCCGGCCATTCATCGGTACTCCTGCCACACCGTACCGAGGAATATGGTCCACGCCAGCGCCAGCACGCCAGCACCGATCATCATGAGCCTGAACTGGAACGTCGATATCAGGTCGCGGTTGACCGCGACGAGCAGCGCAACGGCGATGGCGGCGAGCAGAACGTACGGACCTGACATCGCGTACATGGCTGATGCCCGTCACACCATCATCATCACGGGGTTTTCGATCAGCTGCTTGAAGGCGCCGATCAGCTCGGCGCCGAGCGCGCCGTCGATCGCGCGGTGATCGCACGACAAGGTGACGCTCATGATGTTCGCGATCTCGATCTTGCCGCCACGCACGACGGGACGCTCCTCCGAGGTGCCGACCGCGAGGATCGAAGCGTGCGGCGGGTTGATCACGGCGGTGAAGTGGTTGATGCCGTACATGCCGAGGTTGGACACCGCGGTGGTGCCGCCCTGGTATTCTTCCGGCTTCAGCTTGCGGGCGCGGGCGCGGGCGGCGAAATCCTTCATCTCGTTGGAGATGGTCGACAGCGTCTTGGTCTCGGCCTTGCGGATGATCGGCGTGATCAGGCCGCCCGGCATCGCCACCGCGACGCCGACGTCGGAATGCTTGTGCTTGAGCATGCCGCCTTCGGTCCAGCTGACGTTGCAGTTCGGGATCTTCTGCAGCGCGACCGCCATCGCCTTGATGACGAAATCGTTGACCGAGATCTTGTAGAGCGGCTTCTTCTCCTTGTCCTTCGGCGCAGCCGCGTTGATCTCCTCGCGCGCGGCGAGCAGCTTGCCGATGTCGCAGTCGATGGTCAGGTAGAAGTGCGGGACGTTCTGCACCGAGGCGGTGAGACGCTGCGCGATGGTGCGGCGCATGCCGTCATGCGGCACGACCTCGTAGGAGCCGGGCTCGAACAGCGCCAGGATCTGCTTGTCCGACATTGACGGCGCGATGCTCGGGCCAGCCGCGGCGGGCGCGGCCGCCGGCGCCTTCAGGCCCTTGCCGGACTTGGCGTCGTCGACGTCGCGCGCGATGACGCGGCCGTGCGGGCCGGTGCCGGTGATGCGGCCGAGATCGATGCCGGCTTCCTTTGCCAATCGGCGCGCCAGCGGCGACGAGAACACGCGGGCGTGGCCGTTGGCCTGCGCGGCGGGCGCCGCAGCGGGCTGTGGTACCGGCGCCGCGGACGGCGCCGGAGCTGCCGTCGGAGCAGGTGCAGCGGCAGCCGCGGCCTGGGCGGCAGGCTTCGGGGGCTCGGCGGGCTTCGGCGCAGGTGCTGCGCCGGCTCCGGCGCTGGCTGCCGCCTTCACGTCCTCGCCATCGCCGGCCAGGACAGCGATCACGTCGTTGACCGGCACGTCCTGGGTGCCCTCGGGCACCAGGATCTTGGCGATCGTGCCTTCATCGACCGCCTCGACTTCCATCGTCGCCTTGTCGGTCTCGATCTCCGCGATCACGTCGCCGGACTTGACCTTGTCGCCCTCTTTCTTGAGCCACTTGGCGAGGTTGCCCTTTTCCATCGTCGGCGACAGCGCGGGCATGAGAATATTGATCGGCATTGTCAGTGACCTTGTTGCGACCGCGGTTTGGTTTGGCCCATGTCGGTCGGCCGGGCGATTTCGGCTTCGAACATCTCGACGATGCGCGCGAGCGCTTCGTCCTCGGTGTATTCGCTCTCGCGCGAATAGGCGCGCGCAGCGTGACGGGCGATGTCGACGAGCATCAGCCCCCACATGTCCGGCTCCTCGAAGGCGCGCTGGAACGCGATCGACAGCCCGCCGTCGACGACAAACGCGCGCAGCACCTCGACGGCGTCGTCGCGGCCCATCACGTCGGGCGGCAGCGGCTGCTCCTTGGGACCGGCCATCGGCGCTACCGGTAGGACACGGCCTTGGCGGCCGCGACCACCTCGGCGACGGAAGGCAGGGCGAGCTTTTCGAGATTGGCCGCGTAGGGCATCGGCACGTCCTTGCCTGAGACACGCGCGACCGGCGCGTCGAGATAGTCGAACGCATGCTCCATGATGCGCGCGGCGACCTCGGAGCCGACACCGCTCTGCTGCCAGCCCTCCTCCACCGTGACCGCGCGGCCGGTCTTCTTCACCGAGTTGATGACGGTCTCGGTGTCCATCGGACGGATGGTGCGCAGATCGATCACCTCGGCCTCGATGCCTTCCTTGGCGAGCTCGTCGGCGGCCTTCAGCGCGTAGGACATGCCCATCGCCCAGGAGACGATGGTGACGTCCTTGCCGGCGCGGGCAATGCGCGCCTTGCCGATCGGCACCACGAAGTCGGGCAGCTTCGGCACCTCGCCGGTGTGGCCGTACAGCATTTCATTCTCGAGGAAGACCACCGGATTGGGATCGCGGATCGCGGCCTTGAGCAGGCCCTTGTAGTCGGCGGCCGAGTACGGCGCGATCACCTTGAGGCCCGGGATCTGCGAGTACCAGGCGGCGTAGTCCTGGCTGTGCTGGGCCGCAACGCGCGCGGCGGCGCCGTTCGGTCCGCGGAACACGATCGAGCAGCCCATCTGGCCGCCGGACATATAGAGCGTCTTGGCGGCGGAGTTGATGATCTGGTCGATCGCCTGCATGGCGAAGTTCCAGGTCATGAACTCGACGATCGGCTTCAGTCCGGCCATCGCCGCGCCGACGCCGACGCCGGCAAAGCCGTGCTCGGTGATCGGCGTGTCGATCACGCGCCGCGCGCCGAACTCCTGCAACAGGCCCTGCGTCACCTTGTAGGCGCCCTGATACTCGGCGACCTCCTCGCCCATGATGAAGACGTCGCCGTCGCGGCGCATCTCCTCGGCCATCGCATCGCGCAACGCCTCGCGGATGGTCTGGGTGATCATCTCGGTGCCCGCCGGGATTTCCGGATCGGGCAGTGCTTCGCTGACCGGTGCAGCCGGCGCCTTCGCCGCGGGCTGCGGCGCTTCCGCCTTTGCATCTCGCTTGGCTTCAGCAGCAGGCGCCTCCGCAGCCTTCGGCGCAGGAGCCGCGGGCACCTTGGCGAGGTCGGCGGCGCTTTCGCCATCGGCCAGGATGGTGGCGATCGGCGTGTTCACCGCGACATCGGCGGTGCCTTCCGGAATCAGGATCTTGCCGAGCGTGCCCTCGTCGGTGGCCTCGACCTCCATCGTCGCCTTGTCGGTCTCGATCTCGGCGATGACGTCACCGGACTTGATGGTCTCGCCTTCCTTCTTCAGCCATTTGGCGAGGTTGCCCTTCTCCATGGTGGGCGACAGCGCAGGCATCAGCACTTGAATGGGCATATCGGCTCCCGAAATCGGTCTTGAAATTCTTCTGCGCGGGTGGGGTCAGCGGTAGATGTCGGTGTAGAGCTCGGATGCATCCGGCTCCGGATCGTGCTGCGCGAAGTCGGCGGCTTCGTTGACGATCTCGCGCACCTCGCCGTCGATCGCCTTCAGATCCTGCTCGCTCACGCCTGAGGCCAGCAAGCGGTTGCGCACCTGCTCGATCGGGTCATGGTCGTGACGAACCTTTTCGACTTCCTCGCGGGTGCGGTACTTCGCGGGATCGGACATCGAGTGGCCGCGGTAGCGGTAGGTCTGCATCTCCAGGATGATCGGACCGTTGCCGCCTCGGCACCATGCCGTGGCCTCATCGGCGGCGGCCTTGACCGCACGTACGTCCATGCCGTCGACCTGCTTGCCGGGGATGTTGAAAGACACGCCGCGCTTGGAGAAGTCCTGCTGGGCCGAGGCGCGCGACACCGCGGTGCCCATCGCATAGCGATTGTTCTCGATCACGTAGATCACCGGCAGCTTCCACAGTTCGGCCATGTTGAAGCTTTCGTAGACCTGGCCCTGATTGGCCGCGCCGTCGCCGAAATAGGTCACGCTGACGTTATCGTTGCCGCGATAGCGGTTGGCGAACGCAAGGCCGGTGCCGAGCGACACCTGCGCGCCCACGATTCCGTGACCGCCGTAGAAATGCTTCTCCTTGCTGAACATGTGCATGGAGCCGCCCTTGCCGCGGGAATAGCCGCCGCGGCGTCCGGTCAGTTCTGCCATCACGCCCCTGGCTTCCATGTCGCAGGCCAGCATGTGGCCGTGGTCGCGGTAGCCCGTTATGACCTCGTCGCCCTGCTTCAGCGCCATCTGCATGCCGACCACGACCGCTTCCTGGCCGATATAGAGATGGCAGAAGCCGCCGATCGCGCCCATGCCGTAGAGCTGACCGGCCTTCTCCTCGAAGCGCCGGATCAGGAGCATGTCCCGCAGTGCCTTGAGCTCCTGCTCCCTGCTGAATTCGGGGGGAGAGCCAGCCTTGTCCTGACCTGATTCCTTCGCGACGCTTTTCTTGGGTGCGGCCATGGCAATTCCGGGTGAGAGAAGTCGAAGAACCCTCTCTAACCCAACTCAAATCACCTTGGAAGGATTGCGTTCGCCCGATGGAATTTTGCTATGCCGCAGTGCAGCGCGGCGCGACACTTTTGTGATAGTGCGCGATTGTTTTTGAAATTTGAGAACGCGTCAGTTCGACTTGTTGATCCGAACCAGATCACGCGGGTTGGCGTAGTCGAGCTGGAAGCGCGCGCGCTCGTCCAGCATGTCGGGATCGACCCGGTCCGACCGCAACAGCGACACCCGCTGCTCGCCCTCGGCGCGTTCCTTCTTCAACCGCGCGAGCTCCGAGGTCAGCGCGATGATTTCCTGATCGAGCTCCTGGCGCGCGTTCAGGCCGTATTTGCCGGTGTAGGCGTTGACGCCGAAATAGCCGACCATCAGCGCCGCCAGCGTGTAGAGCGCGAGCCCGGTCAGAATCGATTTGAGGCGTGTACGGGAGACCATGGCCGCAAAGATGCGGCCATGGGGTTAATGGAGTGCTAAAGCGCGGCCACTTGACCAGCAAGGCGCTGCGCACTTTTCCGGATATGCGCTCAGCGGTTCTGCTTTTCGACGAAGGCCGCGAAGGCGTCGAGATACTGCTGCAGCACGCCCTTGAGCGACTCCTTGGTCAGCTCGCCCTTGTCGTCGAAAGCATCGCCGACGCCGTTGAGATAGGCTTCCGGCTGGCCGAGGATCGGACCGGAAATCCCCGGCAGGATGTTCTGCAGATGCTTCACCGCGCTGACGCCGCCGAGCGGGCCCGGCGAATTGCCGATGATGCCGATCGGCTTGCCGATGAACGAGCTCTTGCCATAGGGCCGCGAGGCGACGTCGATCGCGTTCTTCAGCACGCCCGGGATCGAGCGGTTGTATTCCGGGGTCACGAACAGCACGCCGTTCGACTTCTGCAGCTTCTCGCGGAAGGCGAGCCAGTCCGCCGGCGGGGCCCCCTCGAGGTCCTGGTTGAAGAAGGAAATGCCCTGAAGCGTCGTGACGTCGAGCTGCAGCGAAGCGGGCGCGAGCTTGGCCAGCGCATTGGCGATCTTGAGCGACAGGCTCTCCTTGCGGATGCTGCCGACGATGGTGACGATGTTATAGGCCATAGCAAATTCCCCCTCGGGTTCGCGTGAAACTCGCTTATCTCACCTACCGGCGCATCAAGAAAGATGCAAGTGCATGGATCATCCAATTCCGGAAACGCAGCGTTCACGGAATTGACCGTACGGCCATGAGCCGCCACGGCTCAAGCGCGCGCACGGTGCCACGGTGCCCGGGGAGCGCGTCTTCCAACCGAAACCTGCGCCGGGCACGGCCCCGGGGCCAATTGTCGACACGTTCTTCCAACCATACTGTCGCCGGATTCCACGCACCATCGGGCTGACCGGAAATGGCAGAGCGCAAGAGACGGGTTGCAATCCTGTTCGGCGGACGATCCGCCGAACATGACGTGTCGCGGGCGTCGGCGGCGAACGTGCTTCGCTCGCTCGACCCGGATCGCTATGAGGTCACGGCGATCGGCATCACCCGGGATGGCCGCTGGATCGTCGCCGATGCCGGAAACGGCGCGGGCGCGGGTGGCGGCGCGCTGACCATTCCGGATCATGGGCCCCAGCTCGCACTGCTGCCGGGCGGCCAGGGCCGTGTCGTGGTGCTGCAGGGGCCGGGCGCGGCGCCGGCGGAATTGCCGGCGTTCGACGTCGTCTTCCCGGTGCTGCATGGCCCGAACGGCGAGGACGGCACCGTGCAGGGGGCGCTGGAACTGTCCGACGTCGCCTATGTCGGCTCGCGCGTGATGGGCTCGGCGGCCGGCATGGACAAGGATATCGCCAAGCGCCTGCTGCGCGAGGCGGGATTGCCGATCGTTCCCTTTGTCGTGATGTCCGCCGCGGCTCCCGTCAGCTATGACGACGCGGTCAACGCCCTCGGATCGCAGGAGCTGTTCGTCAAGCCTGCCAACATGGGATCATCGGTCGGCGTGTCGAAGGCGCGCGATGCGGCGGAGTTCGAGGCAGGCTGCAGACTGGCGTTCCGCTTCGATACCAAGCTCCTGATCGAACGCTGTGTTGCGCCGATCCGGGAAATCGAGTGCTCCGTGCTCGAGGATGCCGAGGGCCACATCCGCGCCTCCCAACTCGGCGAGATCGTGCCGTCCGACAAGCACGGCTTCTACTCCTACGACGCGAAATACCTCGATGCGGAGGGCGCCTTGCTTCAGGTGCCCGCCGACGTCCCGCCGGCTGTCGCGGATCGCATCAGGGAGCTCGCGATCAAGACGTTTCGTGTGCTGGGTTGCGAAGGCATGGCGCGCATCGACTTCTTCCTGCACGGCGAGGAGGCGTTCGTGAACGAGGCGAACACCCTGCCCGGCTTCACCAACATCAGCATGTATCCCCGGCTGTGGGAGGCCAGCGGCCTGCCGCAATCCGCACTGATGGATGTGCTGATCGGCCATGCCCTGGAGCGTCACAAGCGCTCCAGGGCATTGGCGTTCGAGCGCGACTAGCATGATCCGGAAAAGTGCGAAGCGGTTTTCCGGAAGGATCATGCTCAAACAAGAATCCAAAGCGCGCGATGACGATTCAACTTAATCTCATCGCGCTTTAGCCTCCGCGCGGTTACGCGCCCTTGTTCGGATTGATCAGGAATTTCTCGCCGGTGGCGCGCTTGCCGTAGACGGCGATGTTGTCGAGCTGCAGGGTTTCCTGCAACGACACCACCTTGGTGTAGTGACTGGCGAAGGTGGTCTTCAACTCGGCCACCACGCGCTGGCGCAGCGAGTTGCCCGCCTCCGGACCGATCTTCATCAGGAACGGGAACAAGAGCCAGCCGCCGACACCCCAGGCCATGCCGAAGCCGCGCGGCAGCTCGATCGAGCGGGTGTCGAGGCTGCCGTAGATATAGACCTGCTTGTGCGTGTTCGAGCCGTAGCGGCTGTAGGCCTTGGCGGATTTGTTGATCGCGGTCTCCATCGCGACCAGGATCTGGCCGGCGAGCTTGCCGCCGCCGATCGCATCGAAGGCGATGGTCGCGCCGGTCTCGACCAGCGCACCGGTAAGCTTGTCCATGAAATCGGGCGCGCTGGAATCGACGACGTGTCTGGCACCGATCTTGTGCAGAATATCGGCCTGCTCCTTGTTGCGCACGATGTTGACGAGGCCGATGCCGTCCTTGAGGCAGATCCGGTTCAGCATCTGGCCGAGGTTCGACGCTGCCGCCGTGTGCACCAGCGCCTTGTGGCCCTCGCGCCGCATCGTCTCGGTCATGCCGAGCGCGGTCAGCGGATTGACGAAGCAGGACGCGCCTTCCGCGGGCGTCGTGCCCTCGGGCAACGGCAGGCATTCGGTGACGCGCAGCGTGCGGTATTGCGCATACATCGCCCCGCCGATCATCGCGACCGTCCGGCCCATCAGCGCCTTCGCGGCGTCCGACGAACCGGTCCTGATGACGACGCCGGCGCCTTCATTGCCGACCGGCATCGACTCGTCGAGCCGGGCGGCAAGGCCCGGCAGCGCCGCATCCGGCACGCGCGCGGTCACCACAGGCAATTCCTTGCTGCCGGAGACCTTGGCGGCGGCCATGTCGGCCGGGCCGATCAAGAGACCGAGGTCGGACGGATTGATCGGGCTCGCCTCGACCCGGACCACGACCTCGTCGGGGCCTGGCTCGGGGGTCGGGACATTGACCAGCGACAATTCCAGTTCGCCATCCTTCTTGAGCAGCGAACGCAGCTGCAGACCGCTCTTGCCGTCACTCATCATACGTTCTCCCTGGAATTCGTTTTTGCCCGGCGCGACATGCTCCCTGCGGAGCGTACGGCCCAGCCGATATGGGCCGAGCCGGCAATGAAGTCCAGCGATCGGCCGCTTCAAACAGCAAGTTTCAGGGCACCGCCTTAGCACCCTCGCAACTCGATCCCTGCACAACCTATTGTTGAACAGTTGCCAAAATATCACAGACTCCGCAATCAAACTGATCCTAGGATAGCAACCAATATTAGATGCCTATCGATCATTTCTATCAAAGCGTGTTTCACATGTTGCGATTTGCTCTCCCGCTTTGCTGCGCGCTGGGAATGGCTGGGTGCGCGATCCATCCTTTGCCCGACGACGTCACCCGGTTGGCCACGCGCGAGATCGTTCATCACATTCGATGCGAGGCTCGCGCCGCGATCAAGCAAGCGATCATCGACTATCTCAGGAAGGCGGAATTGACCGACTTCATGCAGCGGCTCGAAAGCAATCAGCTTTCCCTCGATCAACTCGATCAGCACCTCTATGAATTGCCTCCGAGGGTGCGTGCCAACATCGTCAAGTACGAGCGCGCGGCCATCAGCTATGATTTTACGTTCGATATCACCGAACAAAATACTGTCGCCGCAGAGGTGGATTTCGCGAACCTGTTGAGCAGCGGCACTTTCAGCATGCCGGCCAAGGGATCCAGCGATCTGCAACGCCAGACGGTCCGGCTATTCCGTGTCAACGACACGTTCGGCGAATTGATCAACTTTCGTCCAAGCCGTTGCACCGAAGATGGGTCGCCCGAGAATTTTGCCTATCCGGTGAGCGGCAGGATCGGTCTTGGCGAGTTGGTCGAGACGTTTGTCGACCTCAATGAGTACCAACGCCTCACCGGTTCGAAAGATGGCGACAAGGTTCCGACGATCGCGGACACGTTCAATTTTCAAACGACCATCACGGGCTCGGTGACGCCTCAGGTGACCCTCACGCCCTTGAATCATCTGTTCAACGTGTCCGGTGCCTCGCTCGGCGCAACGTCGATGCGAAAAGACATCCATAAGGTCATTGTCGCGATGTCGCTGCCGCCCGCACCGAAGGCAGCGCCGGTTCCCACGCCCGGATTGCTTGGAGGCCTGGCACCTGCGCGTCCATCGACAGCGAGCGAGCGGAGCAACCGGGCCATCGACGACGCCATCTACCGGAGCATCATCGACCGGCTCGGATCACGAACCCTGAACTGATGGATAGGAGCAAGCTATGGCAAGAAAGGCGCGGGCGAAAACATCGGTGACGGCAAAGAAGACAACGAAGAAGAAGTCCACGACGACGAAACCATCAAAGCAACGAACGATGTTCGGCGTCGCGATTGAGAAAGTCCTCGAGAAGATGAAGGCGATCGTCGAGGGCAACAAGGAGCAGGAGTTTCTCCGGAAATGCGCGGAGCTTGGCGACGATCGCTTCGTGACCGTCAATTCCCGGATCGTCAGGCTGGTCAAGGAATTCGAGGCTGAGCATGGGCTCCGCCCCGAACCCACAAGAGGCGCAACAACTCCTGCCACCAGAGGACTCTCGCCGGCGGCAGTGAATATTTCGAGCGACGAAACCTGCTTCAAGCACTAACGTGACCGGCGTGATACTCGCCGCTTGAGTTCGTCGGACGCCGTGTCCTGAAAAAGGTTCAGGCCAGCGCCTTCAGGGCCGCCCTGCCCGCGTATTTCGCCTGGGTGCCGAGTTGCTGTTCGATACGCAGCAGCTGGTTGTACTTGGCGGTGCGGTCAGAGCGCGCCAGCGAGCCGGTCTTGATCTGCCCGCAATTGGTGGCGACCGCGAGGTCGGCGATCGTGGAGTCCTCGGTCTCGCCGGAGCGGTGCGACATCACGGCAGTGTAGCCGGCCTTGTAGGCCATCTCGATCGCCGCCAGCGTTTCGGTCAGCGTGCCGATCTGGTTGACCTTGACCAGGATCGAATTGGCGCGGCCGTGCTTGATGCCGTCGGCAAGCCGGGTGACGTTGGTGACGAACAGATCGTCGCCGACCAGCTGGCACTTGTTGCCGATCGCGTCGGTCAGTTCCTTCCAGCCGTCCATGTCGTCCTCCGACATGCCGTCCTCGATGGTGACGATCGGATAGCGGCCGACCAGATCGGCGAGATACTTCACCTGCTCCGAACGCGAGCGGGTCTTGTTCTCGCCGCCATAGACGTAGGCGCCTTCCTTGAAGAATTCGGTGGAGGCGCAGTCGAGGCCGAGCACGACGTCGTCGCCGGCCTTGTAGCCGGCCTTGCCGATCGCGTTCATGACGAACTCGAGCGCCGCGTCGGCCGACGGCAGGTTCGGCGCGAAGCCGCCCTCGTCGCCGACATTGGTGTTGTGGCCGGCCTTCTTCAGTTCACCGCGCAGGGTGTGGAAGATTTCCGAACCGCAGCGCAGCGCTTCGGCGAAGCTGCTGGCGCCGACCGGCAGGATCATGAATTCCTGGAAGTCGATCGGGTTGTCGGCATGCACGCCGCCATTGATGATGTTCATCATCGGCACCGGCAGCGTCCGCGCCGAGGTGCCGCCGACGTAGCGATAGAGCGGCATGTCGAAGGATTCAGCGGCCGCCTTGGCGCAGGCCAGCGAGACGCCGAGGATGGCGTTGGCGCCGAGCCGGCTCTTGTTCGGCGTGCCGTCGAGCTCGATCATGATCTCGTCGATCGCGACCTGCTCCTCGACGGCCTGGTCGCTGAGTGCCTCGAAGATCTCGCCGTTGATGGCGGCAACCGCCTTCTCGACGCCCTTGCCGAGATAGCGCGACTTGTCGCCGTCGCGCAGTTCCACCGCCTCATGGGCGCCGGTGGAGGCACCCGACGGCACCGCCGCGCGGCCGATCGACCCGTCCTCCAGCACCACATCGACCTCGACCGTGGGGTTGCCGCGGCTATCCAGGATTTCGCGGCCGATGATGTCGACGATGTCAGTCATGAGAACCTCTTGTGGCAGTGCGGGGGCAGATGGCGGTGCTTCTAGCGCAATGCATCGAGGGGGAAAAGGCCGGGTGACGGGCGCCCCCGCATTGGATAAGAGGACGCCACGGAGACCCCTGATGGCAAAGAAATCCACCAAATCAACCACCTCCCCCGGCCTGCAACTCGGTCGCGCGGTGGAATGGCCCGACACGCCGGAAAAGGCGCAGCTCGACCGCGTGCCCAATCCGCAGGCTGGTACCGATTATCTGGTACGCTTCACGGTGCCGGAATTCACCTCGATCTGCCCGGTGACGGGCCAACCGGATTTCGCCCATCTGGTGATCGACTTCGTGCCCGGTCGCTGGCTGCTGGAATCCAAATCGCTGAAACTGTTCGCGGCGAGCTTCCGCAACCATGGCGCATTCCACGAGGACTGCACGGTCATGATCGGCAAGCGGATCACGGACGAGATCAAGCCGAAATGGCTGCGCATCGGCGGCTACTGGTATCCGCGCGGCGGCATCCCGATCGACGTGTTCTTCCAGACCGGACGATTGCCGAAGGGCATCTGGGTGCCGGATCAGGGCGTCGCGACGTATCGCGGGCGGGGTTAAGACCACACGTCTGCTCCAGCGCCCGTGGCTAGACACTTTGAGGGAGGCAGGGCTTGCTCAAGAAGGCCGAAGACGAGGTGCTGAGCGCCTTGGTAGCGGCGTTGACACGTGCTTACGATGGCGGCTCTTCGGTGGCGGGCCAATCCCTCGAGCAGCGTCGAAGGATAGCAGTCGCCGCCCTTCGCCGAATCCGATCGTTTGAACGACGGAGCGTGTCATTCGATGATCGCGTCCAGGACCTCGCGAAGGCGCTAGCTGATTATCTGGAAGCCAAACCTGATTTGGTCGGTCCACTGATGAAGGACTACCAATTTGTCGCGGGTGGATTGCTCGACAGTTACACGATCGCTGGTGACTCTTGACGTTGATAGGCGATCGCTAAGCCTCCACATCCGGCCTTGCCGCCGCATCAGCCGGCCGCGTCTGCTTCAGGAATCTCGCGCAGATAAATCCGAGCACCACCATCACCGCGGCGGCCGAGACTAACGTTGCGGTCTTGCCGGCATGTTGAAGACCAAAACCGTAGGCGATCGGGCCGACGGTCTGCCCCATGAAGAAGAAGAACGAGTGCAGCGACAGCGCGGTGGCGCGCGCCTCGACCGAAAGCTCGCTGGCAAACACCTGCAGGCAGCCGTGGATCATGTAAAAGCCGAGGCCCATCACCAGCAGGCCCGCCATCTGCAGCTTCCAGTGCGGCCCGAACGCGACGCCGACGAGCTGGATGCCGACCAGCGTTGCGCCGACGACCATCATGCCTCTCACCCCGATCCACGGCAGCAGGCGCGATACCGTCAGCGTGTAGAGCAAGCCGCCGATCGCAAAGCCCGCGATCACGATGCCCGCGATCGACAGCGAGCTCTCGCCGAGCTCGAACAGGAACGATGCGATGAAGGGAAACAGCCCGAGCACGCAGCAGCCTTCGACGAAAACCGCCGAGTAGCAGATCCGCGCGTTCGGGTTGGTGAAGATGGTGCGATAGCCGTGGCGCAGCGCCTTCAGGCTGGTTCGCGGCGGGCGATTGAGGGCAGCGCCGCGGAAGCCGGCCGCAACCGCCAGCGCGACGATGATCACGAGGCCGCCGAGCACCGCGAGCACGCCGCGCCAGCCGAGCAAATCGCCGATCAGGCCGGACGCCGTCGCGCCGAGCAGATTGCCGGTCATCGAGCCCGCGAGCGTTCGCCCGATCGCGAGCTGCCGCTTGTCGGGGCCGACGAGATCGCTGGTCAGCGACAGCGCGACCGGAAACACCCCGCCCGAGCCGATGCCGGCGAGGATGCGGGTGACGAACAGCATCGGGAACGAGGTCGAGAGCGCACCGAGGATGTTGGCGACGCCAAGCAGCGCGAGGCAGATCGTCATCAGCCGCGCCTTGCCGAACAAATCCGCGGCGGCGCCGATCGCCGGCTGCACCGCGGCGAAGGTGAAGGCGAACACCGCGGCAAAGCTCGCTGCGGTTGCGATGCCGACACCGAAATCGTCCGCGACGTGCGGCAGCACCGGATCGAGCGCGCGTACCGACAGGCTCGCCGCGAAGGTCGCCAGCGTGATGACGTTGAGGGCCGGCGGCATGCCGCTGGTTGCGGTCATGTCGTCGTCACCTCCGTCAGGCCGCGGTCTTGGCCAGCGCGTCGAACTGCATCAACCGCTTGACGAGGGCTTCGAAGTCGCGGAGCGGCACCATGTTCGGACCGTCCGACGGCGCGTGATCCGGATCGGGATGGGTCTCGATGAACACGCCGGCGACGCCGACCGCGACCGCGGCGCGTGCCAGCACCGGCACGAATTCGCGTTCGCCGCCCGACGAGGTGCCCTTGCCACCCGGCTGCTGCACCGAATGGGTGGCGTCGAAGATCACCGGCGCGCCGGTGGTGCGCGCAAGGATCGGCAGCGCGCGCATGTCTGACACCAGCGTGTTGTAGCCGAACGACGCGCCGCGCTCGGTAACCAGGACATTGGCATTCCCGGCGCCGGTGATCTTGCTGACCACATTCGCCATGTCCCACGGCGCCAGGAATTGGCCCTTCTTGACGTTGACGACCTTGCCGGTCGCGGCGGCTGCCACGAGGAGATCAGTCTGCCGGCACAGGAAGGCCGGGATCTGCAGCACGTCGACCGCCTGCGCCGCCTCGGTGCACTGGTCGGGCTCATGCACGTCGGTCAGCACGGGCAGCCCGAGCGAGGACCGGATCTCGGCGAAGATCGGCAGCGCCTGCTTCAGCCCGACGCCGCGCGCGGCCGACGCGCTGGTGCGGTTCGCCTTGTCGAACGAGGTCTTGTAGACCAGGCCGATCTTGAGCCTCGCCGCGATCTCCTTCAGCGCGGACGCCACTTCAAGCGCATGTGCGCGGCTCTCGAGCTGGCAGGGACCGGCGATGATCGAGAGGGGCAAGGCATTGCCGAACTTGGCCGATCCGACGGCAACGATCGGTGCGGCGGCCTGCGTGGAAACCTGATTGGTCAAAATGCTGCATCCTGTTTGGTAGCGACCATGCAATCCCGCGCCGGATCGATCAAGCCATCCCGCACCATGAGGGGGTTGCGCTGACGCCGTAGGTGCGCCGTGCTATCACAATCCTGCCCCAACCGCCCCTGTAGACTGACGCGGAACGGATTCCCAGTGAGGCAGAACATGCGCATTTCGCTTGTCATCGGAGCCGTGGCCGCCATGTCGGCGATCTCGGGCCTGGCCCATGGCCAGGCCAGCAGCCAGCCCGGCGTCGTCACAAGCGGCGCCGCCGGCGTCATCGTCAACGGCAAGCCGGCCGCCCGCAGCGGCGACACCACCAGCAATGGCGGTCCGCTGGTCGAGGGCGTGCCCAACGTCCTGATCAACGGCAAACCGGCGGTGGTGATGGGCGACCGCACGCATTGCGGCGGCAAGGCGACCTCGGGGAGCCACGGCGTCTTCATCAACGGCAAGCCGATGGTCCGCGAAGGCGACCAGACCTCAGGCTGCCCGCAATAACGCGCCACCGCAGCGGCGCTGTCAAAATATCGAAAACAACCCCATGCAAAGGAGCAGGCGACTTTCGGCGTTCGAAGGTAGCTGTCGACAAGGTGGCTTGACCCGTCGGGCAAATCAGGGATATATTTCCAGTATTCCGAAATCGTGCAGCCTCCCCCGCAAGGCTTACGCAACTGGCGACGTCCCGGCGTGACGAAGCTATTTTGCGCTGAAGCGACAAGGCAATCCATCGCTCGCAAATGCGATGCCAATGGATTGCTTCGACGGCAGTCGGCGTTACTTCACCGATGAGAACGCGGTCGGCACCAGAAGCTGGTTTTCGATGGTGAGAACGATCTGGCCGTCCTCCTCGGTCTTGGCGCGCGCGGCGATCCATTCCGGATCGGTCTGGAATGCGGTCCATTTCTTCTCGCGCTCGGCGAGCGATTCCCAGGCCAGCAGATAGGTCAGGTCCTGGTTGGATTCGCCGACCAGCGTCGTGAAGAAGCCAGCCTGCCTGATGCCATGCTTGTCCCAGAGCTTCAACGTGACGGTCTCGAAGCGCTTGAGCAGTGCCGGCAGCCGGCCCGGCAGGCAGCGATAGACGCGGGTCTCGTAGATCATTGGCGGTCCTCCCAGATGTGGTGCGGACGGTTATAGCCAGCGGGTTCCGGGCTGTCTTGAGGGGGCGCCAACATGGCACCCCTGCTCGCCCGCGGCGGCCATTTCCGCAATGTTGTTGCAATGTGACTTGCCCTAAAACCGGCTGTTGGGAGCAGGACTGAGAGGACATGCGGATACTGCTGGTTGAAGACGAGGCGGAGATGGCGGCCGCGCTGTCGCAGGCGCTGAAGGGCTACGACATGGTGGTCGACCACGTGCCGACCCTTGCCGAGGCCGAGGAGGCGATTTCCGCGGACGTGCATGGCGCGGTCCTGCTCGACCGCCAGCTGCCCGACGGCGACGGCCTCACGCTGATCCCAAAGCTGCGCGCCAAGGCCGACGGCGTTCCGATCATCGTGCTGACCGCGCGCGGCGACCTCGCCGACCGCGTCAGCGGGCTCGACAGCGGCGCCGACGACTATCTGGCGAAACCGTTCGCGGTCGAGGAGCTTCTGGCGCGACTGCGTGCCGTGCTGCGCCGGCCCGCCGGCCTGCAGCTCGAGATCATCAAGGCCGGCCGGATGGCGTTCGATTGCAGCCACCGCGAGGCCAGCGTCAACGGCCGCCCGCTCGACCTGCCCCGGCGCGAGCTGCTGGTGCTCGAGACGCTGCTGCGCCGGCTCGGCCGCACCGTGCTGCGCGCGACGCTCGAGGAAGCCGTCTACAATTTCGAGGACGAGATCCAGTCGAACGCGCTCGATGCCCATGTCTCGCGGCTGCGGCGCAAGCTCGCAGATACCGACGCCGGCGTCGAGATCCACAGCATCCGCGGCGTCGGCTACCTGCTCAAGCAGGTGTCATGAGCGAACCCGCCGACCACTATTGCTTGCGCTCGCAACTGAGCTGGCGGCTGGTCGCGCTGCAAGCCGTCCTGCTGACGGGACTCGTGCTCACGGTGCTCGGCGCGCTGTGGGCGTCCGGCTTCCTGCTGGTCAACCGGGACGAGGAACGCATCATCGACGTCGTGCAAGCGGCGGTCGCGCGCAACGCGCAGGGCGAACTCGTGCTGCGTTCGACCGACGATCTCAACAAGCTGCGCGCCGAGTTTCCCGATCTTTGGTTCGCCGTCCGGGACCGCGACGGGCACACGCTGACCGAAGGCGACGTGCCGCCGGATTTCGCGCGGATCGGCAATGCCCTCGATCATATCAGCCAGGCGCGGCTCGGCTATCAGATGCTGGAGGACAGCCCGGGCAAGCCCGCGGCGCGGCTCAAGCGGGTCAATACGGATGCGGGAAACGTTCAGATTCTCACCGCGACGCAGGGACGGATGACCGGCACCAAGGCGTTGTTGGTGATGGCGGTGACGTGCCTGGCCAGCACCCTGCCCGGCCTATTGCTGATGGCATGCGCCACCTTCATCGCAACGCCGATGGTGGTGCGGCGCGCCTTTGCCGGCCTTGAGACCGCGGCTGACGAAGCCCGCCGGATCGACTTCCGTCAGCGCGGCAGCCGGCTGTCGGCCGACCACCTGCCGCTCGAGGTCGCGCCGCTGGTAACCGCCGTCAACGACGCGCTGACGCGGCTCGACGACGGCTATTCGCGCCACCAGCGCTTCGTCGCGGACGCGGCGCATGAATTGCGCACGCCGATCGCGATCCTCAACACGCGTCTGGAGTCGCTGCCTTCAGGGCCAGAGAAGACCCGTCTGCTCGAGGACTCGGCGCGGCTTGCGACATTGGCCGAGCAGCTGCTCGACATCCAGCGCTTCGACCAGTGCCGCAATCCGTTCGGGCGCGTCGATCTCGTCGCGGTCGCGCGCAATGTCGCTGCCGATCTCGCGCCGCTGGCGATCGCGGCCGGCTACGAATTGTCGCTCGATAGCGCGGCCGATCGGGTCGACACGATCGGTGACCGCGCCGCGCTGGAGCGCGCGCTGACCAATCTCGTGCAGAACGCGATCCAGCATGGCGGCCGTCGCGGCACCATCACCATCCATGTCGGCAGCGCCACGACCATCGACGTGACGGACGAAGGCGACGGCATTCCCCGGGATCAGCGCACGCGGATATTCGATCCGTTCTATCGTCTTGCGCCGCAAGACCGCGGCGCCGGCCTCGGGCTGAACATGGTGCGCGAGATCGCGAGGCTGCATGGCGGTCACGTCTCCGTGCTCGACGGACCGAGGGGCGGCGCGTGCTTCCGCCTCACATTGCCGCCGGCACCGTACGCATCGTGATGCCCGAGAGCTTTCCAGCAACATTGCGCAATGCTGACGCAATGCAGGTCCCGCAAAGAAGACAGCGCGCCACGCAATCGAGTCGCGGCGCTGCGACACTTTGCTGGGAATCCCAATGGCACATGATCTGCTCTCTTTCTTCACCGCGTGGATGGCAGCCCCCGGCCGCGTCGGCGCCATCGCACCGTCAGGCGCGGCGCTCGCCGAACTGATCACGCGTGACATCAACGCCAACACCGGCCCGGTGCTCGAGCTCGGCCCGGGAACGGGCGCCTTCACCTATCAGCTGCTGAAGCGCGGCGTGCGCCAGCAGGACCTGACGCTGATCGAATACGGCTCGGATTTCATGCGGCTGCTGCAGCTGCGCTTTCCCGGCGCGCGCGTGCTGTGGATGGACGCAGCAAGGCTGGCGTCGGAACGGCTGTATGACGGCGCGCCGGTCGGCGCGGTGGTCAGCGGATTGCCGCTGCTCAACATGTCGCCGCGCAAGGTGATCTCGATCGTCGGCGGCGCGTTCAGCTATATGCGTCCCGGCGCCGCGTTCTATCAATTCACCTATGGGATGCGCTGCCCGATCCGGCGGCCGATCCTCGACCGGCTCGGCCTGCGCGCGACGCTGGTCGATCGCGCGCTTCTCAACGTGCCACCCGCCGCGGTCTACCGGCTGACGCGACGTCCGCAATACAGGCTGTTGACGCGTGACACAGCGCCTGCGGCCGGCACCAATGTGACACCGATCAAGCAAGAGCGCCGGGCCAACGAGGACTGCGCCGCCGTGTGACGGCGCAGCTGACACCTAAAGCCTGATGAGACGAGGTTGAGCTGTAGCGGCGTCGAAAGTTCACCTCTCCCTTGGGAGAGGTCGATTTGCGCAGCAAATCGGGTGAGGGGTTGCGGTCTATCGAGAGAGCAAGAGCCCTCACCCGGATTGCTGCGCAATCCGACCTCTCCCCGCCGGGGAGCGGTGAAGCAAGACCGCGCCAAGCCGATTCAACCAAAACTTATAGCGTCTCAGACCAGCCGGCTCTGCTTCGCCGCGGCTTCGATGAACGAAGCGAACAGCGGATGCGGTTCAAACGGCCGCGACTTCAGCTCGGGGTGGAACTGGACGCCGATGAACCAGGGATGGTCCTCGTATTCGACGATCTCGGGCAATACGCCGTCGGGCGACATGCCGGAGAAACGCAGGCCGTGCTGCTCGAGGCGGTCCTTGTAGGCGGTGTTGACCTCGTAGCGGTGACGATGCCGCTCCGAGATTTCGGTCGCGCCGCCATAGACCCGCGAGACGCGGCTGCCGCGGTTGAGCGCGGCAGGATAGGCGCCGAGCCGCATGGTGCCGCCGAGGTCGCCGCTCTGCGAGCGCTTCTCGAGCTCGTTGCCGCGCAGCCATTCGGTCATCAGGCCGACCAGCGGCTCCTTGGTCGGGCCGAACTCGGTCGAGTTGGCGTTCTCGATGCCGACCAGATTGCGCGCCGCCTCGATCACGGCCATCTGCATGCCGAAACAGATGCCGAAATACGGCACGTTGCGCTCGCGCGCGAACTGCGCTGCGCGGATCTTGCCCTCGGCGCCGCGCTGGCCGAAGCCGCCGGGCACCAGGATGCCGTTGACGTGCTCGAGGAACGGCGCCGGGTCCTCGTTCTCGAACACCTCGCTCTCGATCCAGTCGAGATTGACCTTCACCTTGTTGGCGATGCCGCCATGCGACAGCGCCTCGATCAGCGATTTGTAGGCGTCCTTCATGCCGGTGTACTTGCCGACGATGGCGATGGTCACCGCGCCTTCCGGATTGCGGACGCGCTCATTGATCACGTGCCAGCTCTGCAACGCCGGTGGAAGCTTCGCCGTGATGCCAAACGCGGCCAGCACCTCGTCGTCGAGCCCGGCGGCGTGATAGGCCTCCGGCACGGCGTAGATGTTGTCGACGTCGCGGGCCTCGATCACGGCGCTCTCGCGCACGTTGCAGAAAAGGCCGAGCTTGCGCCGCTCTTCCTTGGGGATTTCGCGGTCGGTGCGGCACAGCAGGATATCCGGCTGGATGCCGATCGAGCGCAGCTCCTTGACCGAGTGCTGCGTCGGCTTTGTCTTGAGTTCGCCGGCGCTTGGAATGTACGGCAGAAGTGTCAGGTGAATGTAGACGGCATGATCGCGCGGCAGCTCGTTCTTGAGCTGACGGATCGCCTCGAAGAACGGCAGGCCTTCGATGTCGCCGACGGTGCCGCCGATCTCGACCAGCACGAAGTCGTACTCGTCGTTGCCATCAAGCACGAATTCCTTGATCGCGTTGGTGACGTGCGGGACCACCTGGATGGTCGCGCCGAGATAGTCGCCGCGGCGCTCCTTGGTGATGATGTCCTGATAGATCCGCCCGGTCGTGATGTTGTCGGCCTTGGTGGCCGGGCGACCGGTGAAACGCTCGTAATGGCCGAGATCGAGATCGGTCTCGGCGCCGTCGTCGGTCACGAACACTTCACCGTGCTGATACGGCGACATCGTTCCGGGATCGAGGTTGAGATAGGGATCGAGTTTGCGAAGGCGGACCTTGTAGCCCCTGGCCTGCAGCAAGGCGCCGAGCGCCGCTGAAGCCAGACCCTTGCCGAGCGAGGAGACCACGCCGCCGGTGATGAATATGTACCGCGCCATGGGACTTTACCTTTAAGCCGCTTCCTGCGATTCGCAAAACGAATCAGCTGTTCCCGGCAAACAAACCACCGGGCTGTGGGTTATGCTAAATTGAGAGCGATTTCAGACTATTGATGGGTATTCCTGATGCAGGACGCCAGCGGTGCATCCTGCATGGCCACCCCGCTTTATTGCGACCGTGGTGCCTGCGGGCCGCTCGGAGCCTGCTGGCCCTGCTGCTCGTCGGTCTTCTTCAGCGAATCGAGGATGCCGCCCGAGGTCGGGGGCGTTAGCGGCGTGCCGCCGGCCGGCTGGGTCTGCGCCGGTGCGCCGGTGCCGATGATCGAGCTCGGCTTGCGGTCGTAGCCGGCGTACCAGGACAGGAACAGGCTGGTCACGAAGAAGCCGACCGCGAGGATCGCGGTGGTCCGCGTCAGCAAATTCGCGGTGCCGCGGCTCGACATGAAGCCGGCTCCGCCGCCCATGCCGAGGCCACCGCCTTCGGATTTCTGCAGCAGGACGGCGCCGATCATGACGGCGACGATCATGAGATGAATAATGATAACGACAGTCTGCATCGCAAGCCTTCCGTCATAAGCCGCCAAGCGGCCAGACAAACGGCGCTATCGGCTTTGCGGTTTTCGTGAAGTCGCGCTCTGTTACACGATTGGACCGGGCATTGTCACCCCCGAGATAGTCGCATCGGCTGACATCACAAGCGACGCCGATCGCACTCCGCCGCATCTTGATCGGTACCAGCCAATTCCATTATAATAGACGAATGGATACTTTGGTAGACGACCTGAGCCAACGCCTGGCGCTGCGGATCAAGCTCGAACGCGATGGCCGGGGCTGGTCGCTGGCCGAGCTTGCCGAACGCGCCGGCGTCTCGAAGGCGACCATCAGCAAGATCGAGCGCGCCGAGGTCAGTCCCACCGCGGTCGTGCTGGTGCGCCTCGCATCGGCCTTCGACCTCACGCTGGCCGGCCTGATGCTGCGCGCCGAGGGCCAGGGTGAGCGGCTGTCGCGTGCCGCGACGCAGCCGCTCTGGCGCGATCCGGAAACCGGCTATCTGCGCCGCCAGGTGTTCAGCCGCCCCGATCATCCGGTCGAGCTGGTGCGGGTCGAGTTACCGCCGAAGCAATCCGTCACCCTGCCCGCCTCGTCCTATGCCCATATCCGCCAGCTGGTCTGGGTCTTGAGCGGAAGCCTCGTCATCACCGAAGGCGGCGCGCGCCATCTGCTCGCGACCGGCGATTGCTTCGGCTTCGGCCCGCCGGCGGAAACGACCTTCGCCAACGAGACCAACACCGGCTGCACCTATGTGGTCGCCCTTGCCCGGAGCTGATGCATGCCGCACTTCGCCATCAAGCCACTCGCCGATGAACCCGGGATTCGCGATGCGCTCAGCGAGCTGTTGATCGAAACCGTCGCCAGCGGCGGCTCCGTAAGCTTCATGCATCCGCTATCGCCGGACGACGCCGACACATTCTGGCAGGATTCGCTCGGCGCCGCGGCGCGCGGCGAGCGAATCGTGCTCGGCGCATTCGACGGCAATGATCTGGTCGCCACGGTAACCCTGCTGCTCAAGCTGCCGCCGAACCAGCCGCACCGCGCCGAGATCGCCAAGATGATGACACGCCTCACCCACCGCAACCGCGGCGTGGCAACGGCTTTGCTGCGCGCCGCCGAGCAGCTTGCAATCGCGCACGGACGCACGCTGCTGGTGCTTGACACCGCCGAAGAGGACGGTGCCGCCCCACTCTACGAAAAAATGGGATTTCAGCTCAGCGGCCTGATCCCGGACTACGCGCTGAAACCGCATGGCGGCCTCACCGGGACGTTGATCTACTGGAAGCGGATCGGCGCGGCAACGTAGCCCGAAGCGTCATTGCGAGGAGCGAAGCGACGAAGCAATCCATCGATCCACAAATGGATTGCAGCGCTTCGCTCGCAATGACGTGGGTGGAGCGCCGTCCCGCTAGCAGCCCGCAGCGATCGCCAGAAAGTCCGATGCCTTCAGGCTGGCGCCGCCGACCAGGGCGCCGTTGACGTTGGCGACGGCCATCAGCTCGGCGGCGTTCGACGGCTTGACCGAGCCGCCATAGAGGATCCTGATCTTGTTTCCCTCGCCCTTGAAGCGATCGGTGAGCTGACCTCGGATAAACCTGTGAACTTCCTCGACATCTCCGGCGGTCGGCGTCAGCCCGGTGCCGATCGCCCAGACCGGCTCGTAGGCCACCACCAGGTTGACCGCGGTCGAGCCGTCGGGCAGCGAGCCGGCCAGCTGGGTGCCGCAGACATCGAGCGTCTGGCCGGCGTCGCGCTGCTCGCGCGTTTCGCCGATACAGACGATCGCGGTCAGCCCGGCGCGCCAGACGGCCTCCGCCTTCTGCCGAATCAAGGCGTCGGTCTCGCCATGGTCGGCGCGCCGCTCGGAATGCCCGACGATGATGGCCGTGGCGCCGAGGTCCTTGAACATTTCCGCCGAGAGGTCCCCGGTGTGGGCGCCCGATGCCTTCGGATGGCAATCCTGGGCGCCGACGGCGACCTTCGAGCCCCGCGCCTTGTCGGCAAAGGCCCCGACCAATGTCGCGGGCGGACAGACCAGCAGATCGGCCTTCCCGGCGACATCGCCGGCGCCGGCCAGCATCGCGTCGAACTCGGCAAAGGAGGATTTCAGGCCGTTCATTTTCCAGTTGCCGGCGATCAGCGGCCGGATGGCGTCGGTCATGTCGGATTTCCCATCATTCAGGCGTCCCCCTGCGCTATCAGAGCCGAGCGGCGACTTCCAGAGCGCGGCTTCGCGCCTGCCGTGCGACGCTTGCGCCCGCGCGCCCGAGGTTGCGGGGGGGCTTCGGCCACTTTATAAGCCTTTTCAATTCGGTGACGCCCTGCTGCCGGACAAGAAGTCCCGACTTTTGGTCCCACTTGGGCACGATCCGGTTCCCCTCCTGCAAAACAAGTTGGACCCATGCTTCGAGGAATGCGGAAAGCCTCATCAAACTGGCTCGGCAAGACGATTATGGCCGCGGTGATGGGCGTTTTGATCGTCAGTTTCGGAATTTGGGGCATTGCCGACATCTTTAAGGGGTTTGGCCAGTCGACCTTCGCCAAGGTGGGCGGGACCGAAATTTCGGCCGAGCAGTTCCGCCAGATCTATACCGACCGCCTGCAGCAGCTCGGCCGCCAGTTCGGCCGTCCGCTGACGCCGGACCAGGCGCGCGCCTTCGGGATTGACCGACAGGTGCTGCAGCAGACGCTTGCGGAAGCCGCGTTGGACGAGGAAGCGCGCCGCACCGGCCTCAATCAATCCGATGCCGAGGTGCTGCGCACGATCTACAACGATCCGAACTTCAAGGGCCTCAACGGCCAGTTCGATCCGCAGCGCTTCCAGTCCGTGATCCGCAACTTCGGCTACACCGAGGGCCGCTACATCGCCGAGCAGCGCCGCGTCGGCCTGCGCCGGCAGATCGCGGGCACCATCTCGTCCGGGATCGAACCGCCCAAATCGATGGTCGAGGCGCTGACCCGCTTCCAGAACGAGCAGCGCTCGATCGATTACGTTACGCTCGGCGCCGCACAGGCCGGCACCATCGATCCGCCCTCGCCCGAGGCGCTCGCCGCCTATTTCGAGGACCACAAGGTCCAGTTCCGTGCGCCCGAATACCGCAAGATCGCTTTCGTCGCGATCACGCCGGAGGAAATCGGCAAGTGGGAAACCGTGTCCGACGAGGATGCCAGGAAGATCTTCGAGGAGCGCAAGGACCGGCTCAGCACGCCGGAGAAGCGCGAGGTCTCACAGATCGTGTTTCCGGACGCCGGCGAGGCGCAGGCCGCCCGCGCCCGCATCACGTCAGGCACCTCGTTCGACGACATCGCCAACGAGCGCAAGCTCAGTCCGGCCGACGTCAACCTCGGACTGGTCGCGAAGTCGGCGATCCTCGATCCGGCCGTCGGCGATGCGGCCTTCTCGCTGCCTGCGGGCGAAGTCAGCCAGCCGGTCCAGGGCCGCTTCGGCATCGCGCTGGTCAAGGTCGGCAAGATCGAGCCCGGCGTGACCCCGAGCTATGAGAGCCTCGCACCACAGGTGAAGAACGAGATCGCGACCGAGCGCGCCCGCGCCAAGGTCGCCGAGCTGCGCGACAAGATGGAAGACGAGCGCGGCGGCGGCTCCAGCGTGATCGACGCGGCGCAGAAGCTGAAACTGACCGCCGTCACGATCGACGCGGTCGATCGCTCGGGGCGCCTGCCGAACGGCCAGGTCGCGTCAAACATCCCGCGCGGCCTCGACGTGGTGTCGCAGGCCTTCAACAGCGACGTCGGCGTCGACAACGACCCGATCCAGTTCAACAACGGCTATGTCTGGTACGACGTGCTCGGCATCACGCCGTCGCGCGAGCGCACCCTTGACGAGGTCCGCGACCAGGTCGAGGCCAAGTGGCGCGACGACCAGATCTCCGCCAAGCTGCGCGCCAAGGCGACCGAGATCGTACAGAAGCTCGACAGCGGCGCCAAGCTTGCCGATGAGGCGGCCGCTGCCGGCGTCAAGGTCGAGACATCGGCGAACTTCAACCGCGAGGCCTCGCCGGCCGGCGTGATCGCGGCAGCGTTCCGCACCGCCAAGGATGGCGACGGGCAAACGTCGACCGCTGGCGGCAGCCAGTGGGTCGTGTTCCGCGTCACCAACGTGACGGTGCCGCCGGTCGACTTCGCTTCCGACGCGGCCAAGCAGCTCACCGAGGCGCTGCGGCGCTCGCTGAGCGACGAGCAGGTCGCGCAATATGTCAGCAAGATCGAGTCCGACATCGGCGTGACCGTCAACCAGGCAGCCTTCGCACAGGTGACAGGCGCGAATAATTGAGCATGATCCGGATAGCGCGACGGCGCGCTGTCCGCAGATCAAGCTCCAACAACAGACCCTGAGCCCGCGAATGGACGACCTGAAATCGATCATCGGAAAAGTCGCCACCGGCGCCACGCTGACGCGTGAAGAAGCGGCCTCCGCCTTCGACAGCATGATGTCGGGCGAGGCCACGCCCTCGCAGATGGGCGGGCTGTTGATGGCGCTGCGGGTGCGCGGCGAGACCGTCGAGGAGATCACTGGCGCCGTCACCGCGATGCGCGGCAAGATGCTGCCGGTGAAAGCGCCGGCCGAGGCCGTCGATATCGTCGGCACCGGCGGCGACGGCTCCGGATCGGTCAACGTCTCGACCTGCGCGGCCTTCATCGTGGCCGGCGCCGGCGTGCCCGTCGCCAAGCACGGCAACCGCGCGCTGTCGTCACGCTCGGGCGCCGCCGACGTGCTGGCCTCGCTCGGGGTCAAGCTCGACCTGACGCCGGCCCAGGTCGGACGCTGCGTCGCGGAAGCCGGCATCGGCTTCATGTTCGCGCCCTCGCATCATCCGGCGATGAAGAATGTCGGCCCGACCCGGGTCGAGCTCGCCACCCGCACCATCTTCAACCTGCTCGGGCCGCTGTCGAACCCGGCCGGCGTCAAGCGGCAGATGGTCGGCGTGTTCTCGCGGCAGTGGGTGCAGCCGTTGGCGCAGGTGCTGAAGAATCTCGGCTCGGACAAGGTCTGGGTCGTGCACGGCTCCGATGGCCTCGACGAGATCACCCTCACCGGCCCGACCTTCGTCGCGAGCCTTGAGAACGGCGAGATCGGGACGTTCGAGGTGACGCCCGAGGAGGCAGGCCTTGGCCGCGTCGGCGGCGAGGCGCTGAAGGGCGGCGATGCCGACGCCAACGCGATCGCGCTCTCCAGCGTGCTCCAGGGCAAGCCGAGCGCCTATCGCGACGTCGCCCTGCTCAACGCCGCCGCCGCGCTGATCGTGGCCGGCCGCGCCAAGGACTTGAAGGAAGGGGTTGCGATCGGCGCCCAGTCGCTCGACAGCGGCGCGGCCGCGGCGCGGCTGAAGCATCTGGTTGCGGTTTCGAACGGTTGAGAGTGCAGAGATGTCCGACATCCTGACCAAGATCGAAGCCTACAAGCGCGAGGAGATCGCCGTCGCCAAGCGCGCGCGTCCGCTCGCCGATATCGAGGCGCAGGCGAAATCGGCCGCGGCACCGCGCGGCTTCGTCCGCGCCCTCACGGACAAGCACGGACGCGGCGACTACGCGCTGATCGCGGAAGTGAAGAAGGCCTCGCCCTCGAAGGGGCTGATCCGGACCGACTTCGATCCGCCGGCGCTCGCAAAGGCCTACGAGGTCGGCGGCGCTGCCTGCCTGTCGGTCTTGACCGATGCGCCCTCGTTCCAGGGCCATCTCGACTTCATGGTCGCGGCGCGTGCGGCGACCAACCTGCCGGTGCTGCGCAAGGATTTCATGTTCGACACCTATCAGGTGGCGGAAGCGCGCGCCCATGGCGCCGACTGCATCCTGATCATCATGGCCGCGCTCGACGACGTGGCGGCCAAGGAGATCGAGGATGCCGCCCTCGGCTACGGCATGGACGTGCTGATCGAGATCCACGACCGCGTCGAACTCGACCGTGCGCTGAAACTTCGCTCGCCGATGATCGGCGTCAACAACCGCAATCTGCGCACCTTCGAGACCACGCTCGCGACCAGCGAGACGCTGGCGCCGCTGATCCCGCACGATCGCCTGATGGTCGGCGAGAGCGGCATCTTCACGCCTGAGGATCTCGCCCGCCTCGAGCGCGTCGGGATGTCAACCTTCCTGGTCGGCGAGAGCCTGATGCGCCAGCAGGACGTCACTGCGGCCACCCGCGCGTTGCTGACGCGGCAGGCCGCCCCGCGCGCCACCGCAACGCGCTGACGCGATGGCGCGGAAGTCCAAAGCAAAAGCCCAGGCCGAGCCGTCAGGCTCCGGCACGGCCCTCACCCATATCGATGCCAAGGGCGAGGCGCGCATGGTCGACGTCTCGGCGAAGCCCGCGACCGAACGGACCGCGGTCGCCGAAGGCCGCGTTCTGATGAGCAAGGCGACGCTGGCGCTGATCGAATCCGGCCAGGCCAAGAAGGGCGACGTGCTGGCCACCGCGCGGATCGCCGGCATCATGGCGGCCAAGCGGACCTCGGAATTGATTCCGCTCTGCCATCCGCTGGCGCTGACCAAGGTCACGATCGACATCGCAACCGACCGCAAGCTGCCCGGCTGCATCGTCCGCGCCAGCGTCAAGGTGACCGGGCCGACCGGCGTCGAGATGGAGGCGCTGACCGCGGTGTCCGTCGCCTGCCTCACGATCTACGACATGATCAAGGCGGTCGAGCGCGGCGTGCGCATCGAGGGCATTCACCTGATCGAGAAGATCGGCGGCAAGTCCGGGCACTATCGCGCCGGCGCGTGATCGCCGGTTCTCCAGCTACTTCAATGAGCCGCTGATCGAACTGAAGGTGCCCGAGAGCTTGGTGCCGACACCCTTCACCGCAGCGATGATGGCGATGGCGATGCCGGTCGCGATCAGCCCGTATTCGATCGCGGTGGCTCCGGTCTCGTCGGCGCAAAAATTCCGCAGGAGTTTCTTCATGGCCCTCTCACGCACTGCACTGAGCGCGACGACACGCAAGCAACGTGCCGACGATGACATCGAGCAGCGTCATGGACTTAGATCGTAAACGGACTCTTGCGGCGATCACGCACACGGCAAAGGATTCCGTCGCATCGGATCGCGACCGGCAGAATTTGCAGTTTCGTTCGTGAAACTTTTTGTCCCGATTTCAGTCACCCCCGAAACGGCGCGCCGACCCCGTAAAGCTTCATGCACGGCAATTTCCACATCTCGTCGGTCGGATGGAAATCAGTTGCGTTAACGCCGTAAGCCGTGCTGCCCACTCGCGCAGGCAACTATTCGTTAACCAACCTCGCTAACCGGCGCTCCATTTCGTTTGGCTACGACTTTCGCGGGCCGGAGGTGCACGAAACCTACTTCCGGGTGAAACGCCTGGAAACGATAGCGACAGATGAATCAAAACGGCAGCGCCTCGTTCAACATCGCCTCGGTGATCGGTAGCGGCCCGATCCGCTGGCTGATCCTCGGCGGCGCCGTGCTGATGGCCGCGATCGCGATCGGCGCCACCTTGATGGCCGGGAATTTTCGCGAGCGCGCCCTGAACAACAGCGAGCGCGAGCTCGAGAACACCGTGCTGCTGCTGGCGCGGCATTTCGACCAGCAGCTCGACGATCTCGAAGTGGTGCAGCGCGACCTGATCGCGTTCATGCGCGACAACGGGATCGCGACGGCTGAGAATTACAGGCGCCGGATGTCGTCCGCCGACATCCATGCGATGCTGAAGTCCAAGATGGACGCGCTGTCCAATGTCGGCAGCCTCAACGTGTTCGACGCCGACGGCGCGCTGATCAACAGCTCGGGCGCCCTGCCGCTGCCGCAGGCTTCGATCGCCGATCGCGACTATTTCAACATCTTCAAATCCAGCCCCTACTCGCCGGACATGATGGTCGCGCCGGTGGTCAGCCGCGTCAGCGGAAACTGGACCACCGCCATCGTCCGCAAGGTGACCGGCCCGCACGGCGAATTCCTCGGCGTGGTCGGCCGCGGCATCGAGCCGGCGACGTTCGAGAAATTCTTCTCTACCGTTGTGCTCGGCGAAGGCGCCGCGATCTCGATGCACCATCGCGACGGCACGCTGCTGGCGCGCTATCCCCATGTCGAGGAAATGATCGGGAAGAATTTCCGCAACGGTCCCGCCAACCAACAGCAGGTGTTCGAGCTGCCGCAGAGCACCACAAGGATGGCGAGCCCGGTCGACGGCAAGGACCGCCTGCTGTCGTCGCGGGCGCTGACCAAATTCCCGATCGTCGTGGTCGCCACGACCACCACGGAGGCGGCGCTCGCCAACTGGCGCGAGCAGATCGGCATGCTGATCGCGGTCGCCGCGGCATCCGTTCTGGCGATCGCGATCCTGCTGACGCTGGTGGTGCGCAAGCTGATCCAGCAGCATCGCGCCCAGCAGCAGCGCCTGACGCTGGAGAAGCTGCGGCTCGACACCGCCGTCAACAACATGACGCAGGGGCTGTTGCTGTTCGATGCCACGCAGCGGCTGGTGATCTGCAACAAGCGCTACATCGAGATGTACGGACTGTCGGCCGACGTCATCAAGCCCGGCTGCAGCTTCCGCGACGTCATCGTGCATCGCCATTTGACCGGCTCGTTCCAGGGCGACGTCGAGCGCTACGTCAACCTCGTGCTGCGCGACGTCGGCGTCCGCAACACGATGGTGATCGCGACGCCCGACGGCCGCTCGATCCAGGTCGTCAACGAGCCGCTGGCCGACGGCGGCTGGCTTGCGACCCACGAGGACGTCACCGAGCGCCGCCGTGCCGAGGAACGCATTACGCATCTGGCCCATTACGACGCGCTCACCGACCTGCCGAACCGGGCGCTGTTCCACGAAGAGATCAAGCGCGAACTGGCCCATGTCACCCCGGACAGCCAGCTCGCGGTGCTCTATATCGACATCGATGAATTCAAGGGCGTCAACGACTCGCTCGGCCACATGGTCGGCGACGAACTGCTCAAGTCGGTTGCACGGACGCTGAGCGGCGTGATCGGCGACGGCGACTTCGTGGCGCGGCTCGGCGGCGACGAATTCGCGATCGTGCAGACCGGCGTGACGAGCGAGTTCGAGGTCACCGACCTGGTCGCGCGCATCTACGAGGTGATCCGCTCGCCCTATCAATGCCTCGGCCACCAGGTCACGACCGACGCCAGCATCGGCATCGCGCTGGCGCCAAGGGACGGCACCGATCTGGACCAGATCATGAAGAACGCCGACCTGGCGATGTATGCGGCGAAGTCGGCCGGTCGGCGCGTCGCGCGCTTCTTCGAGCCGGCGATGGACGCCGATGCCCGCGCCCGCCGCGAGCTCGAGATGGAGTTGCGGCAGACCATCGCGGCCGGCAGCGGCCTCGAAGTGTATTACCAGCCCTGCGTCGACCTGCGCAGCAACGAGATCACCGGCTGCGAGGCGCTGGTGCGCTGGCGGCATCCGGTGCGCGGCATGATCTCGCCGGCCGAGTTCGTGCCGATCGCCGAGGAGACCGGCCTGATCAACCAGCTCGGCGAATGGGTGCTGATGACGGCCTGCAAGGAAGCCGTGAACTGGCCCGACCAGATCAGGCTCGCCGTCAACGTCTCGCCGATCCAGTTCCGCAGCGGCACGCTGGCACTCAAGGTGATCGCGGCGCTCGCGGCGTCGGGGCTGTCAGCCGGCCGATTGGAGCTCGAGATCACCGAGGCGGTGCTGATCCGCGACGACGAGACGGCGCTTGCCGCAATGCACCAGCTCCGCGCCATCGGCATCCGGATCGCGCTCGACGATTTCGGCACCGGCTATTCGTCGCTGAGCTATCTGAAGCGCTTCCCGTTCGACAAGATCAAGATCGATCGCTGCTTCGTCACCGACATCGCCGATCCGCAAGGCTCAGCCGGCATCGTCGAGGCTGTCGTCAACATCGCGGCCGAGCGCAGCATGACCACGACGGCGGAAGGCGTCGAGACCGCGCAGCAGCAGCAATTGCTGCGCGAGCTCGGCTGTTCGGAGATGCAGGGCTATCTGTTCAGTGCGCCGAAGCCGGCCGCGCAGATCCGCGAGCTGCTGGCCGGACACCGCCAAGGCCCCGCCGCCGGCGCGGCCGCGACGCGCCGGCGAAAACCTGTCGCCGGCGCGGCGTAGTGGCTAGTTCGGCACCGGCCGCTTCTGCGCGGTCTTGGTGTCGGCATTCTTGGCATCGGCGTTGACGGTGACGCCGCGCAGCTGGTTGAAGGCTGCGGCCAGCGCCTTGTCGTTCTTCTCATCCGGCGGAACGTAGGACTGCGAGCCGGTCTGCTCGGCGCCCTCGGCCGAGAGATGGCCGCGCATCGACGCCTCACCCTTGATTTCCGAGCGGGTCTTGAACTCGTCCGGCACGTCCTGCAGCACCTCGATGTCGGGCTTGATGCCAAGCGCCTGGATCGAATGGCCTGATGGCGTGAAATAGCGCGCGGTGGTCAGCGCCAATGCGCCATTGCCGGCGCCGAGCGGAATGATGGTCTGCACCGAGCCCTTGCCGAACGAGCGGGTGCCGATCAGGGTCGCGCGCTTGTGGTCGTGCAGCGCGCCGGCCACGATCTCCGAGGCCGAGGCCGAGCCACCATTGATCAGCACGACGAGCGGCTTGCCCTTGGTCATGTCACCGCCATGGGCGGTGAAGCGCTGGGTCTCTTCCGGATTGCGGCCGCGGGTCGAGACCACCTCGCCGCGCTGCATCAAGGTCGAAGTCACCGACACCGCCTGGTCGAGCAGGCCGCCGGGATTGTTGCGGAGGTCGACGACATAGCCGGCGAGCTTGTCCTGCGGGACCTCCTTCTGGATCTCGCCGATCGCCTTGCGCAAGCCATCGGTGGTCTGCTCGTTGAACGATGTGATTCTGACATAGCCGATGTCGCCGCCCTCGACGTGATACTTCACCGGGCGGACGCGGATGATCTCGCGGGTGATCGAGAGCTCGATCGGCTTGTCGGCGTCCTTGCGGACGATCTTCAGCCGGATCGAGCTGTTGGGCGCGCCCTTCATCTTGTTGACGGCCTGGTCGAGCGTGAGGCCCTGGATCTGCTCATCGTCGATCGAGGTGATCACGTCGCCCGACATGATGCCGGCGCGCGAGGCCGGCGTGTCGTCGATCGGGGCCACCACCTTGACGAAGCCGTCTTCCATCGTGACCTCGATGCCGAGTCCGCCGAACTCGCCATGCGTGGTCTCCTGCATCTCCGCCCAGCCCTTCTCGTTCATGTAGCGGGAGTGCGGATCGAGCGAGGAGATCATGCCGTTGATTGCGCCCTCGACCAGCTTGGAGTCCTCGGGCTTCTCGACATAGTCGGTCTTGATCTTCTCGAACACCTCGCCGAACAGATTGAGCTGCGAATAGGTGTTGTCGGAATGCGCGGCGGCATTGGCGACGGCGAACAGATGCGCCCCCTGCGGCGAGGCCACGAGCAGGGTGAGACACGCTCCCGCAACCGTCCCGAGGAAGAAGCCAAAATGTTTGCGCATTATCCGTGATCCCTTCGCTAGCGGCCGGCAACGTTTCGCAACATACGGCCCACCTCACCCCGACGCGGAGCACCACACAACGGCTTTTTGGTCGGATCAAGGCCGCCTCGTCACCGGACCATTACGGTCCTGTCACGATGCCCTGGTCAGCGCCAAATCAACAACTTAGTCAGCACCAAATCAGTCTCAAGTCAGCTCCCGGTCGGCCTCCGGCCCAGCCTCCTGCAACCCGGCCTGCCAGGTCGACGGCCGGGTCCCGAATCCGCGCTTGGCCCGCGTGCCCAGCCAATAGCCAAACTGCGCAGGAACATTGCGAAATGGCCCCTCAACCCCGAGTTTCAACGCCGCATCCATCGGCCAATTGGGGTTATTGAGGATTTCCCGGCCGACCGCGATCAAATCTGCTTGTTTATCCCGCAGGATCTGCTCGGCCTGGTCACCATGGATGATCAAGCCGACCGCCATGGTCATGATATCGGCGTGGGCGCGGACATATTCCGCCAGCGGCACCTGATAATTGTATTTGATCTCCTTGCCGAGAATCGGCGCCACCTCGCTGATTCCGCCCGACGAGCAGTCGATCACGTCGACGCCTTTGGCCTTCAGGATGGTCGCCAGCCGCGCGCTCTGCGCCGGACCCCAGCCGGCATTGTCCTCGACCGACAGCCGCACGAACAGCGGCTTGTGATCCGGCCAGTGCGCGCGCACGGCCTCGGTCACCTCGATCAGGAAGCGCATCCGGTTGGCTTCCGAGCCGCCATACTCGTCGCCGCGCTGGTTGGAGCGCTCCGAGAGAAATTCATGCACGAGATAGCCGTGGGCGCCGTGCAACTCGAGCACGTCGAAGCCGGCCTCGTGCGCGCGCCGTGCCGCCTGCCCCCAGGCCGCAACCAGATCCCTCACCTCCTGCGTCCCGAGCGCCCGCGGCACCGGCCAGCGCTCGCTATGGGCGATCGCGCTCGGCGCCACCGGCGTCCAGGCATCCCAATCCTCGATCTCGGCGCTGCGTTCGAGCGGACGATCGCCCTCCCAGGGGCGGCTTGCACGCGCCTTGCGGCCGGAATGGCCGAGCTGGATGCCGGCGACCGCGTTCTGCTGCTTGATGAAGCCGGCGAGACGGCTGAGCGGCGCGATGAACTTGTCGTCCCAGATGCCGAGATCGCCGATCGTTCCGCAGCCGCGGCGCTCGACCTTGGTCGATTCGACGATCACGAGGCCGGCGCCGCCGGCGGCGAACTTGCCGGCATTCATCAGATGCCAATCGGTCGGAAAGCCCTTCTCGGCGGAATACTGGTGCATCGGCGGCACCACGATCCGGTTCTTCAGCGTGACGCCGCGGATGGTCATCGGCGAAAACAGCAGCTTCTCGGACATCGCTTCCTCATGTGGCGTCGTGAGCCGGCGCGCGCCGGACTGAACCTGGCAGGCTCTGTGCTCATCGCCGACGATATACGCACCGCGTGATGACCGATAGCCCATGCGAGGCGCGACAAGCGATGCGGCAGCGGTATCGGCAAATAAGCGCGCGCGTCGGCTGACCCCCTATCGCGCGAGTTTCCGGTTCGCCGACATGTCCGTCGGGCAGTTCGCCCCGCACGCACTCGCCTTCCTCTGATCGCCAACACGCCACACCAGCAGCGCGACCAGGACAATGATGGTGACGGTGAGCTTGGCCAACGTGTCGTGATTCAATGTCAGCTCCGAACAACAATCAGCATGAGAAAAAATTGGTTGCAAAATTGACAACAGAATGCGGTCCGAGCGCCATCTCCGCGACCTGCGCGAGGTTCGACCCGGTCGACGTCATCATGGAACGGCCGCCGCGCGGCCCGCAACCTTTTCGGTCCGAATGCCAGCACGGCGCAGCCGGCCGTGGCCCCCTGGAACTTTTTCAGCTGTGCGCCGTTCGGTGGCAGTTCTTTGATCGTTGCCGCAGAGGCACGCGCCACGTCCTGCGGCTGCGGCGCTCACGCCGAGGCCACAAATATCTGGAGCTTCACGCGATCTGGATTCTTGAGTCGACGGGATGGCACCTCTCCGGGAGCCGCCCGGCACCATCTAGCCCAATTTGGCTACGTTCCAGCGACGACCATTACAGCCGCGCGAGTCGCGCCGCCCCGGCCGCGATGGCATCGTTGAAGCTCGTATCCCAGAACTTTCCGACGTCGGCGCGCGCGTCGAGCACGCCGAGCTTGAGGAAGGTGTCGGCGACCTTCTGGTGGGTGTCCGGCACGTCAGGCGTCACGCCGGCGAGCGAGAAGTCGTCGCTGCGGCGGGCGAACTGGTCGAGAATGTCCTGCAACGGCAGATGCGTCTCGGCCACCTGCGCCGCGGCGTAGACCGGAAAGTTCTTGTTGGCGAACGCATAGGCGCGCTGGATACGCAGCAAGAAATCGGTCAACGCCGCGTGAAGCAGCGGATCGTCGACCGCCCTGGGGTTGGCATAGATCGGGAAATTCCCCGAGAGATAGCCGACGCCGGTCTTGAGCAGGCGCGCGCCCTGCTTCGCGATGGCGAGCTGCCCGTTGTAGCCGTAGATCGCCCAGGCATCGAGCTTGCCGGAGGCGAACGCCGTGTAACCGTCCGACGGCGTCAGATTGATGGCCTCGATATCGCTGAACGCAAGGCCTGCTTCCTCGAGCTGCTTGGCGAGGAAATAATGTGCCGTCGTCGCGCGCACATAGCCGACGCGCTTTCCCTTGAGGTCGGCGATCGAACGGATCGGCGCATCCTTCGCCGCCACCGTGACCTGGATATTGAGATCCTCGTGAGTGACAGCGATGAAACGCACCTTGGCATTCTGGCGCGCGGCGAACATCGCCGGAATCTCGCTGCCCGAACCGACGTCGAGCGCATCGCCGTTCAACGCCTCGATATGGAGCACACCGTTGTTGAGCTCCTTCCATTCGATCTTGTACGGCGTCTTGTCCTCGCCGGCGGCCTGCAGCAGCGGCCGCCAGCCGCCCTTGTAATAGGCGACGCGGAGCGTGACGCCGCCGAGATCGGCGCCCGCACCCGCCCCGGTTTCCGCGCGAACACCACCCGCGAGCAGACTTCCGGCGAGCGCGCCGAGCGCAGAACGTCGCGAGAGAGAAAACGGCCTGGTCACCGGCTTTGCTCCTGATCAGCAGTTACAAGCCCGCAACCTTAGGAGAAAAACCGCCGATGTATATGAGACGCTATTTCATTTTTGGCACCGGACGCGAAAAGCCGTTCCACAGATCGGTGGCTTGGCGCGACGATCCGTATTCCGGTCGCGTCACTGGCCAAGCGTAGAACCAGGCTGCACCGCGTCGCATCGAGCGAAACGAAACCCATCACTCATCCGCGGCAAGAATGATGGGTATCGCTTCGCTCCACCCATCCTACTCCCTGCTACTTCGTAACCTCGTACACATCAGGATCGTAGCTCGAGCTCGGATTCTTGAACGCATTGCGCAGCGCAGGCGACATCGGCACGTTGTAGTTGATCCCCTTCGGCGGGGTCGGCGCTTCCAGCCACTTCCTGTACATCACCTCGATCTCCGGGCTCTTGTAGAGCTCCGCGGTGGCGCGGTCGGCGAGCGCTTTGAACGGCGCGTCCTCCCGGCGCAGCATGACGCCGAACGGCTCCGCCTTCGAGAAGGCCTCCTCGCTGATCATGTAGAGCGCCGGCTCCTTCGATCGCGCGATCGCGACCGCGAGTTGGACGTCGTCGAGCGCATAGGCCTGGGCGCGATCGGTCTCCAGCATCAGGAACGCCTCGGCCTGGTCCTTGGCCGGCAGGACGTTGATGCCGAGCTTGCGGTCAGCATTGACCTTGACGAGCTGCGCCAAGTTGACCGAGCCGGCAACGGCGGTGACCGACTTCCCCTTGAGGTCGTCGATCGTGTTGATGCCGAGGGATTTCTTGGCGGCAAAGCGCGTCGCGCTCAGGAAGTGCGTGTTGGTGAAGGTCACCTGCTTCTGGCGATCCGCACTGTTGGTAGTCGCCGAGCAGTGCAGATCGATCGTGCCGTTGACCATCAGGGGGATGCGGTTCGACGAGGTGACGGGAAGGTAGTCGACCGCGATATCCGGCATGCCGAGGTCCTTCTTCACAGCATCGACGATCCGAAGGCAGATATCGAGCGCAAAGCCGATCGGCCGCGCATTGTCGTCGAGATAGCTGAAGGGAACGGACGCTTCCTGAAAGCCGAGCGTGACCTTCCTGGTCTCCTTGATCTTCAGCAGCGTGCCCGACAGCTCCTCGGCCGCCACGGGGTTCGCGGCGAGCGTGAGAACGAAAAGGATGGTGGGGAAGCGCATCGGCGGCTCCTGTGCGGTGATCAGATGGCCGTGATAGCCCACACACGGGTGCGGCGATAGACGACGACGCTCTAACAGCTATCGCGCTTTGCGAAGGTTCATGGCGACGCCAGGGCATCAAGAAAGGGCCCCAGCGAGGGGGGTCGCCGAGGCCAGAGCAACTCAGTCGCGCCATCCTAGACCGTATAGAAACGCTTTGCTCTGCACCTTCGGATGACCGGAATCGTACGGGGCCAAAGCAGTGAACCCTGTTCCTTTCTCATGCGTATCCGTACGGTCAGGATTTTGTCATCCCTCCTGGGGCTAGAACCAGCGCCGCCCGTCATATTTCAATGCGGGCGGCGTTGCGCGTTGCCGGCCCGGATCAGCAGGTGACGGCGCCGAGACAGACCGGGCAACATAGTCGGTGTCATCCCAAGTGCCGTGCTGTCCAACGTCGCATGCCTGCAGCACAAATCGGGGACATTGCCGCCCGCCCGCAATTCTCGTACACGGTTTCACGCAATGACCTCGCAACTCTCTCCCGATTCCATCGACGTGCTGCTGTTCGATATCGGCCGCGTCGTGCTCGACATCGACTTTGACAAGGTGATGGCGTGCTGGGCGCAGCATGCCGGCTGCGCACCGGCCGAACTCGCCAGCCGCTTCGTCGTCGACGACAGCTTCAGGCATCACGAGATCGGCCGGATCGACGACGCCGCATTCTTCGCAAACCTGCGCCGGACGCTCGGTATCGACATCACCGACGCCCAGTTCCTCGAAGGCTGGAACACGATCTTCACCGGCGAGATGCCGGGCATCGCTCCCCTGCTCGCGGCCGCCGCCAAGCGAATGCCGCTCTATGCCTTCTCCAACACCAATCCGGCTCATGTCGCGCATTTCTCGGTCATCCATGCCGAGCTGCTCAGCCATTTCCGAACGGTCTTCCTGTCGTCGAGCATCGGCTTCCGCAAACCCGACGCCGAGGCCTACGATCATGTGGTAAAAGCCATCGGGGTGCCGGCGTCGCGGATCCTGTTCTTCGACGACCTGGCCGCCAATATCGAGGGTGCGCGGGCGCGCGGCCTCCGTGCCATCCACGTGACATCGACGGATGACGTGGCCGGGGCACTCACCGCACTTGGGATTTGAGGCGCTTGGGATTTGAGGCGCTTGGGATTTGAGGCGCTTGGGATTCGAAGCGCTTGGGATTCGAAGCGCTTGGGATTTGAACCTTGGGAATGAAGGAGTTCCGAGCATGGCCCTGATGCCGGTTGCCGATGCCCTATCTGCCGTCCTCGCCGGCGCCGAGCCGCTGCCGCAGGAGATGGTCGCGCTCGATGCCGCCTATCACCGCACCCTGGCGCGCGACCTCGCCGCGCTGCGCACCCAGCCGCCGCTGCCGATGTCGGCGATGGACGGCTACGCCGTCCGTGCAGCCGATGCGGCCAGTCTCTCGGCCCGGCTCAAGGTGATCGGCGAAGTTGCGGCCGGCCGGCCGTTCGAGCGGACGGTCGGAGCCGGCGAAGCGGTGCGGATCTTTACCGGCGGCGTCATCCCCGACGGCGCCGACGCCGTGATCATCCAGGAGGACACAAGGGTCGACGGCGACCACATCGCGATAACAGAGGCGGCTGCCACCGGACGGCACATCCGTGCCGCGGGCGTCGACTTCCGCGAGGGCGACGTGCTGCTCACCGCCGGCAGCCGGCTGTCGGATCGCGCCCTGTCGCTCGCCGCGGCCATGAACTATCCGGAGCTCGCGGTCCACCGCCGCCCGAAGGTCGCGGTGCTGGCAACCGGCGACGAACTGGTGATGCCGGGCTCGAAGCCCGGTCCGGGCCAGATCGTCTACTCCAACGGCTATGCGCTGCGGGCGCTGGCGCGCGCCGAAGGCGCCGAGACCGTCGACCTCGGGGTTGCCGCCGACACGTTGGAGGCGACCACGGCCGGCATCCGCCGGGCGCGCGAGACTGAAGCCGACATCCTGATTACGACCGGCGGCGCCTCGGTCGGCGACCACGACCTGGTCAAGCAGTCGCTGGAGGCCGAGGGCGTCAGGATGGCGTTCTGGCGGATCGCGATGCGGCCCGGCAAGCCGATGATGCATGGCCGGTTAGGCGCGATGCGGGTGATCGGCCTGCCCGGCAATCCGGTGTCATCCTATGTCTGCGCCTTCCTGTTCCTGGTGCCGTTGATTCGGGCGCTGAGCGGCCGGAAAACGATTCATCATGTCCGCACCACCGCCCTGCTCGGCCGCGACCTCGCCGCCAATGATCAGCGCGAGGACTATCTGCGCGCACGTCTCGAGGAGAACGATGACGGCACGCTGATCGCAACGCCTGTCATGCAGCAGGACTCGTCGCTGCTCGGGAATCTTGCTGCGGCGCGGGCACTTCTCGTGCGTCCGCCGTTTGCGCCTGCTGCCATCAAAGGCAGTGAATGCGAGATCCTGACGCTGCCCGAGTGAGGGCTTTCGCGGCCCGCTCGTTGTGCGTTGCCCGATACGTTCACCTGAAATTAAGTGGTTGCGGAACACATATCGAACATATAGTGTCCGTTCATGATTTGTTTCGAGTACTGGTGTCTACAATCGGGAGGCCGCGAGGGAGTGCTTGCAATGAGCACCGTGCTTCGGAGGTCAGGCCCGGCGTGCAGGCCCCACTGAAGAGTCTCGGAATCGAACGACGCTATCAACCGGGGGAATACTCGAGATGCTCACGCGCAAACAGTACGAACTTCTGCGTTTCATCAATGAACGTCTGAAAGAGGCCGGCGTGCCGCCCTCCTTCGACGAGATGAAGGATGCGCTCGACCTGCGCTCGAAGTCCGGTATCCACCGCCTGATCACTGCGCTGGAGGAGCGCGGCTTCATCCGCCGCTTGCCCAACCGCGCCCGCGCCATCGAAGTCATCAAATTGCCCGAGCTGTCGGCCGGCGGCGGCAATGGCCGCCGCGGCTTCACCCCGAGCGTGATCGAAGGCACCCTCGGCAAGCGCACCAGCACGCCGCCGATCGCCGAGGACGACGGCAACCGGCCGGTCGCCGTGCCCGTGATGGGCCGGATCGCCGCCGGTACGCCGATCGAGGCGCTGCAGACCCGTAGCCACACCATCAGCGTGCCGCCCGACATGCTCGGCGCCGGCGAACACTATGCGCTGGAAGTGCGCGGCGATTCGATGGTCGATGCCGGTATCCTCGACGGCGACATGGCGCTGATCCAGCGCAACGACGTCGCCAACACCGGCGATATCGTGGTGGCGCTGATCGACGAGGAGGAAGCCACCCTGAAGCGCTTCCGCCGCCGCGGAGCGTCGATCGCGCTGGAGCCGGCCAACACGGCCTATGAAGTGCGCATCCTGCCGCCGAACCGGGTCCGCATCCAGGGCAAGCTGATCGGCCTCTACCGCAAGTACTGAATGCAAATACTTGCGGCGGCGAGGAACGAGCGGCACATCGGACCGTTCCTTGAAAGATAGCGTCACGCGCGGCTTCTCGTGCAGGCTGGCTGATGCGCTCCGATACCTCTCACGCAGCGTCGCGTGTTTGTGATCGGCGCGTTCGCGGAGCAGTCGTACAATCGCCCAGAAACGAGCAGACACTCGTTCGCTATCGTCCACTCTGGTAGAGGCCCTATGCCTCATGGAGAGGCACGGGTCGCTACCTCAATGAGGAGCCATCCGATGTGTGACTACAGTCTGCACGCCGTGGCATCGCGCCCCGCCATTGTCGGAGAGACGCTGATCACGACGACTTTCCGCGGCACCTCGACCCGCGGCTTTGCTTCGGAGAACGATCCCACTGTCGCGGTCTGCATGCTGCCGGGCACCGAGCTCGCTTTCGCCGAGAACGTTCGCTACGACAGCCGCTGGATCTGGACCAAGACGATGAACTTCCGCGTCGGCGTGTTCAACGAAGTCGAGCCCGACGTGCCGGATCGCCATCACGACGCGGTCGAATTCCCCGACGGCAGCCACGTGCTGGTGACTCAGCTTGTCGAGGGACAGCGCGTCAGTGTGCTACAATTGCCGGCATTGCATCCGCAGATCGAACAGAAGCCGAAGGTTGTGGAGCGGCGGCCCTCCGCATTCGCGTCGCTGTTTTTGGGTTGAACGCATCGTCGCCGCGGAAGGATCCATTCGGCGGCAGATGACCTAAGCGATTTCGAGCGCCCCCGGACGTCGGGTTCCGGGGCGCGTAGGGCGATTTGTGTCGACGGACGGCATTTGCGTCGGCGGACGGGTTGGCGCATCATCGTGCACGGAGGACGTGCGCGGTGGTCGATAAGGTCACTTGGCAAAAGGCTGGACGCGTCACGGAACCGGGCCGCTACATGTTCCGGTTCGGTTGGCTGACGGTCACGGCTGACGACCTGAAGGTCTGGGAGCAGTTTCCCGAGGCGGTGTTTACCCTCGTCAAGAAGCCCGATGGCGGCCCCGACTCCGACGAGTACCACCTCGGCCTGTTCGAGCTGCCCTCCGGCACGTCGCCCGGTCCGGGCTAATCCTCGCCCTGCACGTCCACCTCGGACGGCGTCGCGTCGACGGCCGGCCGTGGCGCCGCAGCGGGCACGCGCAATATGGGCTCGCTTTCACCGTCGCCGGGAACCGCCGGCGACCACGGCCGGTCGATCCCGCCCGGCCTGACCGCCTCGATGGCGTAGCCGTCCCTGATCCGCCGCAGCATCAGGGCGCCGTGACGCCGCAGCCGCTCGGTGTCGATCACGGAAGCGGAGCAGTCCCGCGGGGCCGGCCGCGTGGCCACGATCAGCGCGGCACGCTCGCAATCGTCGGCCAATGCCTCCGGCCGGGTCGCCAGCGCGACGAAGGCACCGCCGGTCCCTTGCGTCACGCAGCCGCTGGGATCGCAGGAGACGCCCTCGCCGAGCGACGGATCGGTGGCGGCCCTCGCATCGGCATCCGCCGCCAGCCACTCCTTCACGAGGAAAGCGTCCTTGGCGCTGTGCATCAGATGCAGCCGCCCGTCGCCGCCCCGCACCGCGACGTTGCGGCCATCGGCGGAAACCAGCACGTCCGGCTGCGGCACCCGCACCGCCCAGACCGACGCCACCACCAGCAACACCGCGCCGGACCAACGCAGTGGCGTGCGCAGCAGCCCGAGCAGGATCAGACCGGCGCTCGCCGCGATCATCGGCCCGACGCCGAAAGCCGCCATCCGGCCGACGGCGCCTGGGAGCGCCGCGACCCATTGCGTCACCAGGATCATCCAGTCGATGCCGAACCCCATGATCGCCCAGAATACGCCGTCGAAGCCGAACGGCATCGCGAGGAGCCCGAGCAGACCCGCCGGCATCACGACGGCCGACACCACCGGCATCGCCGCAAGGTTCGCGAGCAGACCGTAGGGCGTGACGCGATGGAAGTGGAACGCGGCGTAGGGCGTCGTCGCGAGCCCCGCCACCAGCGAGGCCAGCGTGAGCACCATGAGCTCACGCCCGCCCCACAGCGCAAGGCGCGCGGTGACCGAATGGTCGGGCGATGCCAAGAGGTTCGGCAGCCCGATCTGCACCAGCGCCACCAGCCCCAGCGTCGCGGCAAACGACATCTGGAAGCTCGGATGCACCAGCGCCTCCGGCGCGATCGCGAGCACGATCAGCGCCGCCACCGCCAGCGTTCGGAAGGTGATGGCGCGGCGGTCGACGATCACCGCGATCAGCACCACGGCCGTCATGAAGAACGACCGCTGGGTCGCGACCTCCGCGCCCGACAGCAGCAGATAGAACGCCGCGGCAACGAGCGCGGCCGCCGCCGCCCACTTCTTGATCGGATGTCCCGCCGTCAGCGCCGGAAACAGCGCCAGCAACGCGCGGATCGTGAAGAACACGACGCCGGCGACGACAGCCATGTGGTAGCCGGAGATCGACAGCACATGGCCGAGCCCCGAAATGAACATCGCGTCGTTGACCGGCGTCGTGATCGCATCGCGGCGGCCGGTGAGCAGCGCGGTGGCGATCGCACGCTGATCGCCATCGAGCGTAGTGCGGATGCGGGCATCGATGGCGTCACGCAGGCCCTGCATGATCGCAGCATAGCGCAGCGCGAAGCCACCGGCCGCCGGCGGCTCCGAGGTCTTGATCGCGCCCATCACGAAGCCGGAGGCACCGATACCCTGGAAATACAGGTCGCGGCCGAAATCATAGGAACCCGGGCGCTGGGGCCCGAGCGGCGGCATCAGCCGCGCCTTCAATTCGACGAAACTGCCGACCTCGGGCGCGGTGCCTTTCTTCACCGAAAGCCTGACACGCTCCAACTTCGTGTTGTCGCGCGGGCTCTCCATCGAGACCACGCGCAGCACGAAACGGTCGGTCTTCTCGCGGATGTCGCGCGTCTCGACGAAGCCGGTCAGCGCCACCGAGAACATCGGCCGCGCCAGCACGCCATGGGCGATCCGCGCCGTCTTCCATGTCGCGGTCGCAAAGCCTGCCGCGACCGCAGCCAGCATCACGATGGCGGGGAAGATCCTGTGCCGTCGCAGCAGAACGGCTACCAGGCAGAGCGCAATTGCGACGATCACCGAAACCGACAGCACCGGCTCGTGCTCTGCCGCGAAATAGAACGCAATACCGGTCCCGAACGCCACCGGCACCCACGGCAACAAGCGACCGGCGCCGGTCTCCGCCCGCGCCCATTGCCGCAGCGTCTCGACGAAGGGCCGCCAGCTGCTGGCGGACACCGGCAGATAACCGCCGGCCGGGACAGCGGCGCGCGGCGGCCACGTGCCCGCGTAGCCGCGTTTGCCGCCCGGGGTCGTACCCTGCTCCGCCATTCCGCTTGCGATCCCTGCCGGTCGACAGGCTAGCGGATGCCGCAGTCACCCGACTACGGGAACGAAACCGCAACGCGCAACCGAAGGCTGTGAACCGGCACGGACCGCTGGGCTCTGCTGAGCGCCTAGATCAGCGACGCCTGCGACGAGACATGATGGCAGGCGATCTTCCAGTCGCCGTCCTCGCGCGCGATCACCCAGGTGATCTTGACGGCGAGCGACGGCGCATCGCCGTCGAGGAAAAACGAAGCGATCCCCGCCATGTTTACGAGATCGGCGTTCACGCGCTCCGCCGCCACATCGCTGAACTGAACGCGTGGCGCGCTCCAGCGTGGCAAGCCGTCAAAATAAGCTTTGACGCCGTCGCGGCCGCGATAGAGCGTCGGGTTCGAGCCGAAGAAGAACGCGCTCTTCGAATAAAGCGCGGCAAGCGCCTCCGCATCGAGCTTGCCAAAACCCGCCGACCAGTTCGTGATGACGGCGGAGGCGATCTCGTTGGCTTCACTCATCGATCCCCTCCGTCTGCTGTCCGCGCCGGACCGTCCTAGCTCTTGCCGCCGACTTCCTTGGCGAAGGTGTCGCGCAGGCCGATGGTGCGGTTGAATACGAGCTTGTCCTGCGTCGAATCTGCATCGCGCACGAAATAGCCCTGCCGCTCAAACTGCATCGGATCGGGCGAATTGCCCTCGGCGATCGCCGGCTCGACCCGGGCATCGCTGAGCACTTCCAGCGACTGCGGGTTGAGGTCGGCAGCGAAATCGGCGGCGTTCGGGCTCGGGTTTGCGAACAGCTGATTGTAGATCCGGATCTCGGCCGGCTTCGATTGTGCTGCCGGCAGCCAGTGCATCGTCGCCTTCACCTTGCGGCCGTCGGGCGCGTTGCCGCCCTTGGTCAGGGGATCGTAGGTCGCGCGCAGCTCCATGATCTCGCCGGCGGCGTCCTTGATCACGCCGGTGCACTTGATGAAGTAGGCATAGCGCAGCCGCACCTCGTTGCCGGGCGAGAGGCGGAAGAACTTCTTCGGCGGGTTCTCCATGAAGTCGTCGCGTTCGATATAGAGCTCGCGGCCGAAGGAGACCTTGCGGGTGCCGGCATCCGGATTGTCGGGATGGTTGATCGCCTCGATCTCCTCGACCTGGCCTTCCGGATAGTTCTCGATCACGACCTTGAGCGGCCGCAGCACCGCCATGCGGCGCAGCGCCGTGCGGTTCAGCTCCTCGCGGATGCAAAATTCCAGCATGCCGACATCGACCACGCTGTTGGCCTTGGCGACGCCGATACGCTTGATGAACTCGCGCACCGCGGCCGGCGGCACGCCGCGCCGCTTGAGACCGGCGACGGTCGGCATCCTCGGATCGTCCCAGCCCGAGACGTGGCCGTCACGGACCAGCTGGGTCAGCACGCGCTTGGACAGCAGCGTGTAGGTCAGGTTCAGCCGCGCAAACTCGTACTGGCGCGGCTTCGACGGCACCGGCAGCTTGTCGAGCAGCCACTCATAGAGTGGACGGTGATCCTCGAACTCCAGCGTGCAGATCGAATGGGTGATGCCCTCGATCGCGTCCGACTGGCCATGCGCGTAGTCGTAGCTCGGGTAGATCGACCATTTGTCGCCTGTGCGCGGATGGTGGGCGTGCAGGATGCGGTAGAGCACGGGGTCGCGCAGGTTGATGTTGCCGGCCGCCATGTCGATCTTGGCGCGCAGCACGCGGGTGCCGTTCGGAAACTCGCCGGCCTTCATGCGGCGGAACAGGTCGAGATTCTCCTCCACCGAACGGTCGCGGAACGGCGAGTTCTTGCCGGGCTCGGTCAGCGTGCCGCGGGAGGTGCGGATCTCCTCCTGCGACTGGTCGTCGACATAGGCATAACCCGCCTTGATCAAGCCCTCGGCCCAATCGTACAGACGCTCGAAATAGTCGGACGCATAGAAGAGGTTTTTGCCCCAATCGTAGCCGAGCCAATGGACGTCGGCCTGGATCGAGTCGATGTATTCCTGCTCCTCCTTGGTCGGATTGGTGTCGTCGAAGCGCAAATTGCACTGGCCGCCGAACTCCTGCGCGATGCCGAAATTCAGCGCGATCGACTTGGCGTGGCCGATATGCAGGTAGCCGTTCGGCTCCGGCGGAAAGCGGGTCACGATCCGGTTGTGCTTGTGGGAGGAAAGATCGGCCTGGACGATGTCGCGGATGAAGTCGCGCCCTGCCTCTGCCGTCGTGTCAGTCGTCATCAAAGGGTTCCCTGGAGGAGTCTGGCTGATCTTCTGCCAAATTCGGGCCGCCGGGCCAAGCCCGGTTTGCCCGCCAAAATGCCCGCTCGAGCCTTTAGTTATGTTCGGTTCCTGCTATACACCACCGCCGTTCACACATACGCCCTGCACCATCATGACCAATTCCGTCGTTACCCGCTTCGCCCCCTCACCGACCGGCTTCCTCCACATCGGAGGTGCCCGCACCGCGCTGTTCAACTGGCTCTATGCCAGGAAGCTCGGCGGCAAGATGCTGCTCCGGATCGAGGATACCGACCGCGAACGCTCCACCAAGGAGGCGATCGACGCCATCCTCGACGGCCTGAAATGGCTCGAGCTCGATTGGGACGGCGACGTCATCTACCAGTTCAGCCGCGCCGCCCGCCATCGCGAGGTCGCCGAGGGTCTGCTCGCCGCCGGGCGGGCCTATTACTGCTACGCCACACCACAGGAGCTCACCGCGATGCGCGAGACGGCGCGCGCCGAGGGCCGCACCCGGCTCTATGACGGCATGTGGCGCGACCGCGATCCGGCCACCGCGCCTACGGACGTCAAGCCGACCATCCGCCTGAAGGCGCCGCAGACCGGCGAGACCGTGATCGAGGATCAGGTCCAGGGCCGCGTGGTCTGGCAGAACGAGAATCTCGACGACCTCGTCCTGCTGCGCGGCGACGGCACCCCGACCTACATGCTCGCGGTCGTGGTCGACGACCACGACATGGGCGTTACCCACATCATCCGCGGCGACGACCATTTGATCAACGCGGCGCGCCAGAAGCAGATCTACGACGCGCTGGAGTGGGAGCTGCCGAGCATGTCCCACATTCCGCTGATCCACGGTCCTGACGGCTCGAAACTGTCGAAGCGCCACGGCGCGCTCGGCGTCGATGCCTATCGCGCGCTGGGCTATCTGCCGGCCGCCTTGCGCAACTACCTGGTCCGACTCGGCTGGAGCCATGGCGACCAGGAGATCTTCTCGACCCAGGAGATGATCGACGCGTTCGATCTCCCGGGTATCGGCCGCTCGGCGGCGCGGTTCGATTTCGCCAAGCTGGAGAACCTCAACGGTCACTACATCCGGCAGAGCGACGATCAATCCCTCGTGACCCAGTTCGAGAGTGTGCTGGATTATGTGCCCGAGGGCGCCGCGCTGAAGGCCAAGCTCAACGACACCACCCGCGCGCAATTGCTGCGGGCGATGCCGAGCCTGAAGGAGCGCGCCAAGACGCTGCTCGAGCTGATCGCGGGCGCCTATTTCATTTTCGCCGATCGGCCGCTTGAGCTTGATCCGAAAGCCGTGGCGCTACTGACGCCGGAAACGCGCGCATTGATCGGCCGCCTGCGCACCGCGCTCGAAGCCGTGAACGACTGGACGGCGGAAACCACCGAGGCCGCCATGCGGAATTTCGCCGAACAGAACAATCTGAAACTCGGCGCCGTCGCCCAGCCGCTGCGGGTGGCGCTGACCGGGCGTACGACGTCGCCCGGCATCTTCGACGTGCTGGCCGTGCTGGGACGCCAGGAGTGTCTTGCCCGTCTCGGCGATCAGGCGGCGTAATCCTGCATGGACCCCCTCCAGGGTCCATCTTGCAGCGCACATGGCAATGAGCTACCCATCCCGGGACGCTTTCTCCACAAGCCGTTCCGCCCGGCCATGGGCCGCAATTTAGCGACTGGGCATGGTCGGTTTTCGCAACGAATTCATCGGGGATATCACGATGGACGCAAAATCCAGCAAGACAGCCACACTCACCATCGGCAACAAGAACTACGATTTCCCGATCCTGAGCGGCACGGTTGGGCCCGATGTCATCGACATCGGCAAGCTCTACGGCCAGGCCGGGGTGTTCACTTACGACCCCGGCTTCACCTCGACCGGCAGCTGCCAGTCGAAGATCACCTACATCGATGGCGATGCCGGTGTTCTCGAATACCGCGGCTATCCGATCGAGCAGCTCGCCGAGCACGGCGATTTCCTCGAAACCTGCTACCTGCTGCTCTACGGGGAGCTGCCGACCCCGGCGCAGAAGAAGGACTTCGACCACCGCGTGATCCATCACACGATGGTGCATGAGCAGATGGCCCGCTTCTTCCAGGGCTTCCGCCGCGACGCGCATCCGATGGCAATCATGGTGGCTGCCGTCGGCGCGCTCGCCGCGTTCTATCACGACTCCACCGACATCAACGATCCACGGCAGCGCATGATCGCCTCGATGCGGATGATCGCGAAGGTGCCGACGCTGGCGGCGATGGCCTACAAGTACACGATCGGCCAGCCCTTCATCTATCCGAAGAACTCGCTGTCCTTTGCCGAGAACTTCCTCAACATGTGCTTCGCGGTGCCCTGCGAGGACTACAAGATCAATCCGGTGCTCGCCGACGCACTCGACAAGATCTTCATCCTGCACGCCGACCACGAGCAGAACGCCTCGACCTCGACGGTGCGCATCGCCGGCTCCTCCGGCGCCAACCCGTTCGCCTGCATCGCGGCCGGCATCGCCTGCCTGTGGGGCCCGGCGCATGGCGGCGCCAACGAAGCCGCGCTCAACATGCTCTACGGCATCGGCAAGGTCGAAAACATTCCGGACTTCATCGCCAAGGTGAAGGACAAGAACAGCGAAGTCCGCCTGATGGGCTTCGGCCACCGCGTCTACAAGAACTACGACCCGCGCGCCAAGATCATGCAGAAGATGTGTCACGCGGTGCTGAAAGAGACCGGGCACGGCGACGATCCGATGCTCAAGGTCGCGATGGAGCTCGAGAGGATCGCGCTCAGCGATCCCTACTTCATCGATCGCAAGCTCTATCCGAACGTCGACTTCTATTCGGGCATCACGCTGAAGGCGATGGGCTTCCCGGTCTCGATGTTCACCGTGCTGTTCGCGGTCGCCCGCACCGTCGGCTGGATCAGCCAGTGGAGCGAGATGATCGAGGATCCGCAGCAGAAGATCGGTCGTCCCCGCCAGCTTTACACCGGCGTCGCGCGCCGCGACTATGTGCAGATCGACAAGCGCACGTAAGCTTCGTTCCTGAGCGAAATCGAGACGGCGCCATCATTCCCGATGGCGCCGTTTTCGTTTGCCCCGAGCGACTTCGGTTAGCTCGAACGCAGGCCCAATTCCGCCAGCACGATGTCGGCTGCGCGGACGCTCGGCGGCTGCTCGCCGGTCGACATCTTGCCGTCCATCGTCGCGAACGCGACGAGCTGCCGCAGGCGCTCGGGCGAATCCTTGATCACGTCGACCAGCGCCTCCGCGAGCTTGTCCGGCGTGCAGTTCTCCTGCAGGAACTCGGGGATGATATCGCTGCCGATGACGAGATTGGCGAGGATCACCGACGACACCCGGATCGCGCGGCGCAGGATGAACGCCTCGGCGGCGCCGACGCGATAGGCCGTCACCATCGGAATCCCTGATAGCGCGAGCTCCAGCGTCACCGTGCCGGACTTCGCGAGCGCCGCACGGGCGACGCGGAATGCGGCGCGCTTCTCGATCTCGCCGATCGCGAGCCGCGGCGCCACCGGCCACGAGGCGACCCCTTCGCGCACCATCGCCTCGAGATGCGGCATGGTGGGAAGCACGAGCTCGAACGGGATTTGCCGGTTGAGCTTGCCGAGCGCAGCACCGAACAGCGCCAGATGATGCCTGATCTCGCTGCGCCGGCTTCCGGGCAGGACCAGCAGAACCGGTGGCTGCCCGTCGCGCCGCTTCTGCTCCTCCTCGTTCGGGCGCAGCGAGGCGAGCTGCTCGGTCAGGGGATGACCGACATAACTGCAGGGCGGTCCCTGCAGCTTGCGATACTCCTCCGGTTCGAACGGCAGCAGCGCCAGCACGTGATCGACATAACCGCGCATCGCCCGCGCCCGGCCCGGCCGCCAGGCCCAGACCGACGGCGACACGTAGTCGACGATCGGGATGTCGGGATTGCGCGCGCGGACCCGGCGGGCGACGCGATGGGTGAAGTCGGGGCTGTCGATGATGACGAGCATATCGGGCGCGTCGGCGAGCGCCGCGTCGGCGGTGCGGCTGATCAACCGCAGGATTTTCGGCAGTTGCTTCACGACGGCGGAAAGGCCAACGATCGAGAGTTCTTCGATCGGAAACAGCGGAGCGATACCCTCCGCGGTCATCGCCCGGCCGCCGACACCGGAAAACTGCACGCTATCGCCGAGGCGCTGGCGCAGCACCTTCATCAGCGCGGCGCCGAGACGGTCGCCGGATTCCTCGGTGGCGATGAGGAAGATCTTGCGATCGGTGCTGGGACTACGCGCCTGCATCAGCCCGCCAGTCCGATGACGAACAGCCCCTTGGCGTCGGCGGCCTCGATCAGGGCCTGCGGCTCGGCGGCGAGCGTGTTGCCGGCGATCACGGCGATGCCGGCGATCCCCGCCGTCGCCGCGCCCTCGACCGTCCGCGGGCCGATGGTCGGCAGATCGAAGCGCAGATCCTGCTTGCTCTTCGGCGCCTTCACCAGCACGCCGCGGCCGGCCTTGGCACGGATCCGCCCCTCGGCGCGCAGCCGCGCCACCCGCGCCAGCAGCCCGTCGGTACCCTCGATGTCCTCGACGGCGACCACGTGACCGTCGATCACCACCGCGGCCTGGCCGATGTCGAACGGACCGAGCGCATCGAGCACGCCGCGGCCTCGCGCGATATCGGCGAGCGCGGCGCTGTCGGGTGTCACGCGGGTCACGGCGCCCTCGGGCATCAGGAGATCGGGCGCGACATCCTTGATCCCGACCATGCGGAACCCTTGCTGCTCGAGGATGCGGCCGACGCTCGACAGCAAATGATCGTCGCCGCCGCGAAACGCGCGGACGACATGGCCGAGCAGGCGCAGCGTGCCCCAGTCGATTCTGATCTCCGACAGTGCCGGGCGCACCAGGGTGCCAATGAAGATCAGGTCGCGGCAGCCTTCATCACGAAATAGCCGCGTCGCCCGCCCGAGTTGACCGACCGAGATCCAGCGGTGGCGAAACCGCTGCGCACGTGCCGGATCGCAGGCGCCGCGCAGTGCAAACAGCACCGGCGTGATGCCGCGCGCGGCGAGTTGATCGGCGACCGCGAACGGCATGGCACCGCCGCCGGCGATCACGCCGACCGGCGAGGAAAGCGAGGGAGCCGCTGACGTCATGCTGGCGGCCATCCCCTGCTCAATTGGTGCCGGCGGGAAGACAGAGCGGCCGCAGCTTGCCGCCCTCGATGAAGGTGAGGATTTCCGCGATCGCGGGATCCTCGCTCGCCAGCGGCTGCACCGAAGCCAGCCGCTCGGCGAAGATGCCGGGGCCGTGGAACAGCTTCTGATAGAACGCACGCACGGTTGCGAGCCGCGCCTTGGTGAACTGGCGGCGGCGCATGCCGATGATGTTGAGGCCTTCGAGCACTGCGTACTGGCCGTTGGCGAGCCCGAACGGGATGATGTCGCCGCGCACGCCGCAAACACCGCCGATCATCACCTGCGAGCCGACCCGGGTGAACTGATGCACCGCCGACAGGCCGCCGATATAGACGAAGTCGCCGATCTCGCAATGACCGCCGAGCGTCGCCGACGTTGCGAAGATCACGCCGTTGCCGACCATGCAGTCGTGGCCGACATGGCTGTTGTTCATGAAGAAGCCGCGATCGCCCACGCGGGTGAGCCCGCCGCCCTTGATCGTGCCGACGTTCATCGTCACGCCCTCGCGGATCGTGCAGGCCTCGCCGACTTCGAGACGGGTCGGCTCGCCGCGATAGCTGAGATCCTGCGGCGGCCCGCCGAGCGCGGCAAACGGCGAGATGACGCAGCCGGCGCCGATCCTGGTATGTCCACTGACCGTGACATGCGCGATCAGCTTGCAGTTCTCACCGAGCACGACGTTGGGGCCGATGATGCAGTACGGACCGATCTCGGTGCCGGCCCCGATCACAGCGCCATCCGCAATCCGCGCAGTGGGGTCGATCATGCTCATGAAGTTTCGATCCGGAATTCGTTAATGGCGCCAAAGCGCTACGCTGTCGATTTGGGCGGTCGTTAGCGCGACTTTGACCGCCCTGTCCAGTGACGTATCATGACCGCCTGTTGCAAACGAGAAGGTCGCAACCGAGCCATGGTCCGGGCCGCCGCGCTGATCCTCAGCCTGTTCTCTGCGCCGATCGGCCCGGAGACCGTCGACCTCGGCAACAGCACGACCATCGATCTCTCGCACTTCGACTGCTGCGACATCAATCGCAGCACGATCGTCCAGCGGGTCTGCTACAGCGCCGGCGCGCGGACACTGCTGGTCGCGGTCAGGGGCAGGTATCAGCACTATTGCGGCGTGCCTGCTGAAACCTACGACGCGCTGATGATCGCGCCGTCGATGGGCGTCTTCCTCAACCGCGTCCTGCGCATCGCCGGCGCGGACGGCCGGTATGCTTGCAGGACGTCGTGACGGCGGCGACCTGAAGTTTAGTCCGTCAGCATCGCGCCGACATCAGCCTCGGCGACCACCTGACCGTTGACCTTGGCGTCGCCGTGAAACCACCACATCGTCTTGCGGCGACCGAGCGAGCGCATGTGATACTCGATGGTGTCGCCCGGCAGCACCGGCTTCCTGAATTTGCACTTGTCGATGGTGAGGAAATACACCGCGCGCGGCTTCTCGGTGCCTTCGACCGACTTGATGCCGATCACGCCGGCGGTCTGCGCCATCGCCTCGATCATCATGACGCCGGGGTACACCGGGCGATCCGGGAAATGTCCCTGGAACGGCGGCTCGTTGAAGGTGACATTCTTGATGCCGATGCCGCTGTAGTCGGTGCGGATCTTGATCACGCGGTCGATCAGCAACATCGGAAAGCGATGCGGGAGCGTCTTCAGGATATCGTTGATATCCACCAGCTCGAATTTGACCGGTGCCTCCTCCATCACTCCTGTTCCTTGCCCTTGGCTTCGTTGTCGCGCACCAGGCGCTCCACTGCGATAATTTCCCTGAACCACTGCTTGGTCGGCTTGGCGAAATGCCCGCCCCAGCGGCCGTTGGCCGGGATGTCGTCCTTGACCGCACTCATCGCCGTCACCTGGGCGCCGTCGCCGATCTTGAGGTGGTTGTTGATGCCCACCTTGGCGCCGAGCGCGACATTGTCGCCGATCGTCAGACTGCCGGCGAGCCCGATCTGGGCCGCGAGCAGGCAGTGCCGGCCGATGGTGACATTGTGGCCGATCTGGACCTGATTGTCGATTTTGGTGCCCTCGCCGATCACGGTGTCGCGCAGGGAACCGCGGTCGATGGTCGAGGCGGCGCCGACCTCGACGTTGTTCTGGATCACCACACGGCCGGTCTGCGGCACCTTCACATGGCCCTTCGGCCCAAAGAAGATGAAGCCGTAGCCGTCCTGGCCGATATTGCAGCCGGGATGGATCAAGACGTTGTTGCCGATCAGCGCGAACTGAATGGTGGTCTTGGCGCCGACATTGCAGTCGCGGCCGATCTTGACGTCGGCGCCGATCACCGCGCCGGCGCCGATGATGGTGCCAGAGCCGATCTCGACCCGTGGGCCGATCACGACCAGCGGATCGACGATGACGCCGTCCTCGAGACGCGCGGTGGGATCGATGATCGCCGACGGGGCGATGCCCTCGGTATTGAACCAGGATTGCGGCCGCAGCGCATCCGCGTGCCATTCGCGGGCCAGTTCGACGAACACCTGGAACGGCTTTGCGGCCCGCAGCACCGCTGTGCCCTTCGGTACCTGCGCCTCGAAGCGCGGGCTGACCAGGCAGGCACCGGCCTTGGTCGCGGCAAGCTGATCGGCGTATTTGAGATTGTCGAAAAACGCGAGATGCATCGGACCGGCCTCGTCGAGCGAAGCCAGCCCCCTGATCTGTTGCGCGCCCCTCTCGGGGTCGACCAGTTGCGCCTTCGTCAGCGCGGCAATTTCAGCCAGCGATGACGAAGGAGGACTCTTGAAGAAGATCGGCTGCGCCATTCCATCCGTCGCAGTCCGGCCGAGTGGCGGTGTTAGAAAGTCGTACCGCCACCGAACCGGAATTCTTGCACGCGGTCATACGCACCCTTGGTCAGCGGGATCGCGTAGTCGAAGCGCAGCGGACCAAACGGTGACTGCCAGATCAGACCGACACCGACCGAGGTACGGACCACCTTGCTGTCGTCATAGCTCAGACCAAGGCAGGTGCCCGGAGACGGCGGGTTGTTCGTCGGCTTGATACAGCCGGGCTGGTTGACTTCGCCCGTCGCCGCCCACGAGGTCGGGCCCTTGTAGTCGTACAGCCCGCCGGCGTCGGCATAGACCGCGCCCTTGAGCCCGACTTCCTTCGGCAGGAACCAGAACGGCATCTGCAGTTCCGCCGACACGCCCCAGTACTTGGTGCCGCCGATGGCGTCCATCGTGCCGTACGGGTTGATGTCACGCGGACCGATGCCGTTCGGCGCGAAGCCGCGGACCAGGTTCGGGCCCATCTGGAAATGATCCAGCATGCGCAGATCCTGGCTCCCGAGCTTGTTCAGGATACCGCCCTGGGCGTGGATCACGCCGACGATGTCCGACACCAGCGGGGTGTAGTACTTCGCGTCGATCGCGCTCTTGATGTAGCTGACGTCGCCGCCGACGCCGGCAAAGTCCTGCTTGAAGTCGACGATCAGACCGTCGGTCGGGTTCTTGTTGTTGTCGAGCGTGTTGTAGTTGAGCGTGTAGCCGAGCGCCGAGGTCAGGGTCTTGCCACCCGCCAGCTCCTTGCGGACCGGCAGCGAGGCTTCACCATCGGAGAAGCAGCCCAGCCCATTGGTCGACACCAGGCTGATCCCGTTCAGGTTCGCATAGGCGGGGGTCGGATTGAACGCGGGATTCGGCGTTCCATCCGGCAGCAGCGGCACGTTGTTACAGTTGTTCAACGTCGACGGCAGCGTGATTTCCTGCTGGTAGATCGAGTAGCGCAGCTGCAGCGACAGGTCTTCCCGCAGGCTGAAGCCGAGCCGCGGGCTGAAGCCCAGCGTCTTGGTGCCGTAGGCGATGTAGCTGTTGGACAGCTGCTGGCGCTGGTAGAAATCGAGGCCGAGCGCGACGCGATAGTCGAGCAGATAGGGCTCAACGAACGACAGCGAGTAGCCGCGGGCGTACTGGCCGTAGGTCACCGACGCCTTCGCGAACAGGCCGCGGCCGAGCAGGTTGCGCTCGGAGACGCTGACTTCGGCCAGCGCGCCGTCGGTGGTCGAATAGCCGCCCGACACCGAGAAGTCGCCGGTCGACTTCTCCTCGAGTTCGACGACCAGGATGACGCGATCGCTGGAGGACCCGGGCTCGGTGGTGATCTTCACGGTCTTGAAGAAGTCGAGGTTCTTCAGCCGCCGCTCGGCACGGTCGACCAGCGCACGGTTGTAGGCGTCGCCTTCGGAGATATCGAACTCGCGGCGGATCACGTAGTCGCGCGTGCGGCTGTTTCCGCGGATGTTGATGCGCTCGATATAGGTGCGCGGACCTTCATCGATCGCGAAGGTGATCGACACCGTGTGATTGTCGAAATTGCGATCGCCGCGCGGCCGGACCACCGCGAAGGCGTAGCCGCGGCGGGACGCCTCGATCTGCATTTCCTCGACCGACTTCTCCAGCGCCTCGGCGTTGTAGAGCGAGCCGACATTGACGCGCGAATAGGAGCGCAGCGCGTTCGGATCGAGCGTGTTGATCGACGAGGTGAAGTTGACGGACGCAACGCGGTACTGCTGGCCCTCCTCGATCTTGAAGGTAACCAGGAAGCCCTTCTTGTCGGGATCGTATTCGGTCAGCGCGGCCACGACCTGAACGTCGGCATAGCCGTTCTTGAGGTAGAAACGGCGCAGCAGGTCACGGTCGGCCTCGACCCGGTCGGGGTCGTAGACGTCGTTGCCGCCGAGGAAGCTAAGCAGATTCGATTCGCGGGTCTTGATGACGTCGCGCAGGCGGGACGCCGAATAGGCACTGTTGCCGATGAATTCGATCGACCGCACACCGGTCTTCACGCCTTCATTGACCTCGAAGATCAGGTCGACGCGGTTATTCGGCTGCTCGATGATCTGCGGATTGACCCGCACGTCGTAGCGGCCGGAGCGGCGGTAGATTTCGGCGATGCGTAGGGCATCGGACTGCACCATCGGACGCGAGAAGGTGCCGCGCGGCTTGGACTGGACTTCGGCGGTGAGCTGCTCGTCCTTGACCTTCTTGTTGCCTTCGAAGGCAACGCGACCGATCACCGGGTTCTCGACCACGACCACGACGAGGCGCCCGCCCCGCTGATCGATATGGACGTCCTGGAACAGGCCGGTCTCGATCAGCGCCTTCAGGCCATCGTCGATCTGGGCCTGGCCCAGCCGACCGCCCGGTCCGGGATGGAAATAGGAGCGGATGGTTTCGAGTTCGACGCGACGGTTCCCCTCCACCGTGATCGAATCGACCGTCTGCGCAAGCGCAGGCGCAGAGACAGCAACGGCCGCCAAGGTGGCCACCGCTGGCGCGGCGAACATGACCAAGGCGGCGAACAGCCCCCCCCTCACTCGCATTCCAAACATCATGCGCAACGCGCCCTTATCTTTCGCAATGCCGGACCGTTCCCCAACGACCCGACAGATTCCCAACCTGCCGCTCAGCTTGTAGCCAACTTTGCCAAGAGGGCAAACTTACTACAGCAGAACATTTCCATTTTCATACCAAGACGTTGCCCATCGGCAACGCCACAGAAAAGCCCCGTTTCAGGACCCGGCGATTCTGAGGATGTCGTTGTACGTCGCAAACACCATCAACATCAGAACCAAACCCAGACCGATTCGGAAACCCACCTCCTGCGTCCGCTCCGAAAGCGGCCGCCCACGGAGCGCCTCTGCGCTGTAGAAAAGAAGGTGTCCGCCATCCAGAAGCGGGATCGGAAACAGGTTCAACAGACCGATCGAGACCGACAGGATGGCGCAAAGATTGACCACGAACTGGAACCCGGCGCTCGCGGCCTGGCCCGATAGCTTCGCGATTCCAATAACACCGCTCACTTCGGCCGGATTGCCGGTTCCGACGAAGAGCGACCCCAGGAACTTGAACGTGCTGGCAATAATGTACCAGACCTGCTCGACGCCGATCTTCAGGGCCTCAAAGACGCCGACCGGAGCGCTGGACGCTTCGCCGACCTGAGCCTTGTGCTCGATCCCGAGCACGCCGATCTTGTGAGCGTTGCCGAAGGGATCCTTGACCTCCTTCAGCGCCGGCGCCGCCTTGAGCGAGACGATCGCGCCGTCCCGCTTGACCTTGAAGCCAAGCTCTGAACCAGCGTTCGATGCTACGATCCGCTGCATGTCAGCGAAGCTCTGGATGGCGCTACCGTCGATATCCACGACGACGTCGCCAACCTTGAAGCCGGCATTCGCGGCAACGCTCTCGGCAACCAGACCGTCAACCCGGGCGATCGTGCTGGGCTTGCCGTAGTACAGCGCCATGCTCGCGAAAATCAGGGCGCCGAGAATGAAGTTTGCGATCGGTCCGGCTGCAACGATCGCGGTGCGCTTGCCGACAGATTTGTGGTGGAAGCTGCCTTCACGCTCTTCCGCCGTCATGGCGTTGAGCGTCTCCGTCGACGGCGTCGACGCCTCGCTGTCGTCACCGAAGAACTTGACGTAGCCGCCGAGCGGAATCGCCGAAATCTTCCAGCGCGTGCCGTGCCGGTCGTTGAATCCCGCAAGCTCCGGCCCAAAGCCCAGCGAGAAGGTCAGCACCTTCACGCCGGCCCAGCGTGCGACCAGGAAATGGCCGAGCTCGTGAAAGAAAACGACGATGGTGAGGACGAAGAGGAAGGGAACGATATAGCCGAGGAGCCCATGGCTCAACGCATTGATACTATGAAGAAAATACTCGGGCATCCGACTTCCCCTTGACAAGAGCGATCAAGCTCCGTCCCCAACCCTCTAGGTTGCCTTTAAGGCAATTTGAGGCAATAGGGCGGCAGCTTTATTTCGCGCGATATGGTCAACGGAAATAGCATCATCCGCCGAGTGCAGTGGTGGCTGATTCCCCGACCTGATCCAATCATTCATCGTTGCCTCGACCAGCCGGGCGATCGCGCCGAACTTGATCTTGCCGGCGATGAACGCTGCGACCGCGATCTCGTTCGCGGCATTGTAGACTGTCGTTGCGCCGTGCCCGAGCCGCAGCGCCTCGTAAGCCAGCCGCAGCCCGGGGAAGCGCTGGAAGTCCGGCGCCTCGAAGGTGAGCTGTCCGATCTTGGCCAGATCGAGCTTGGCTGACGGGCCGACCACGCGATCAGGCCAGCCGAGGCAATGCGCGATCGGGATCCGCATGTCGGGCGTGCCGAGTTGAGCCACCACCGAGCGATCCGAGAACTCGACCATGCCGTGAATGATCGATTGCGGGTGCACCAGCACGTCGATCTCGTCGGGCGCCAGGGCGAACAAGTACGACGCCTCGATCACCTCGAGGCCCTTGTTCATCATCGAGGCGGAATCGATCGTGATCTTCTGCCCCATGCTCCAGTTTGGATGCTTCAGGGCCTGCTCCAGCGTCGCCTGCTCGATGTCGGCGGGAGCCCAGGTGCGGAACGGCCCGCCGGACGCGGTGATGATGACCCGCGTCAGCTCCTCGCGATTGCCTGAAGCCAACGCCTGGAACAGCGCGTTGTGCTCGGAATCCGCCGGCAGGATGCAGGCGCCGGCCTTCTTGGCCCGCTCCATGAAGATGTCCCCGGCGCAGACCAGGCACTCCTTGTTGGCGAGCGCGACGGTGGCGCCGCGATCGACCGCGGCAAGCGCCGGCTTCAGTCCGGCCGCACCGCTGACCGCCGCCATCACCCAATCCGCCGGCCGAGCGGCCGCCTCGATGATGGCGCTCTCCCCGGCCCCGCATTCGATCCGGGTTCCAGCCAACGCGTCCTTGAGCTCGGAAAGCTTCGCCGGATCGGCAATCGCAGCGAACCGCGCGCCGAACTCCTTGGCGAGCTTGGCCAGCCCCTCGACGTTGCTGTTCGCGGTCAGCGCCTCGACCCGGTAACGGTCGCGCGCGCCACGCAACAGATCCATCGTGCTGTCGCCAATCGAGCCGGTGGCACCGAGGACGGTCACGGTCCGTGCGGCCGATGCCGCCACGGCCTTGTTGTTACGCAACGGAACTGCGCTCATCTCATCACCAAACCATAAGACCGCGTCCGACGCCATCGGCGCCACCACGGAGAAAGCCGAAAATCGCCGCCACAATGACGGCCGCAACAAATCCGTCCAGGCGGTCCAGCAGCCCGCCATGGCCGGGAATGATATGGCTCGAATCCTTCACCCCGAACCGGCGCTTCACCGCGGATTCGAAGAGATCGCCGAATTGCGACACCACCGATAGCACGGCTCCGAGCGCCAGTAGCGACCCAGCCGTGCCGATCTCGAAGGCGGCAAAGCAGGCCGCAACCAGCAGGCTCGCAACGAAGCCGCCGGCCGCGCCCGCCCACGTCTTCTTCGGGCTGACCCGCACCCAGAGCTTCGGCCCGCCGATGCCGCGGCCCGCGAAATAGCCGCCGATATCCGTGACCCACACGACCAGCAACACGAACATCAGCGCGGCGAAACCTTTCACCGGATCGAGCCGCAGCACGACCGATGCGATCTCGGCCGCTGCTGCATAAAGCAAACCCGCAATGGCCCAGCCGCGCCGTGCGCCCGAGGTCAACGCGACGGCGACCGCACCGACCACGAGCATGTCCAGGGCCGCATCGATGCGACCGGCCATCAGGCAAAGTCCGATAAGCAGCAGCGCGACGGCGCCCGGCATCACGACGCGGAGCTCGCGTCCGAACCCGGTGACCAGAAGCCATTCCGCGAACAATCCGATGGCCGCCAGCGTCACCAGCAGTGACCAGGCGACCCCTCCCAGATAGGCCAGCGCGATCGCAACCGGCGCCAGCACCAGCGCCGCAACCACGCGCATCACGAGGTTGCGCGAGGCCTGCTCGTTCGCTGCCGTGGACGGCTGCTCGCTTGCTGCCGCAGGCGCGGCTTCGCCTTCGGTCACGAGCCGGTTTTCGCGGCGAGGCCGCCGAACCGGCGCTCGCGTTTGCCGTATTCCGCAATCGCGCCTTCGAGCGCCGCCTTGTCGAAATCGGGCCAGTGTATCGGCACGAACACCAGCTCGCTATAGGCGGCCTGCCACATCAGGAAGTTCGACAGACGCTGTTCGCCACTGGTGCGGATGATCAGGTCAGGATCCGGAATGTCGGGTGCATCGAGATAATGCCCGAGCGTGTCGGCATCGATCGAGTTGGCGTCGCGCTTGCCTTCGGCGACCTCGCGCGCAAGGCGCCGTGCCGCTGCGGCGATCTCTGCCCGCGAACCGTAATTGAAGGCGACCACGAGGTTGAGCTTGTCGTTATTGCGCGTCAGCTCCTCGGCCTCGTTGAGCAGCGCGCAGATGTCGGGATCGAGCCCGTCGCGCTCGCCGATCACGCGTACCCGCACGCCGTCACGATGCAGCGTCGCCAAATCGTTGCGGATGAAGCGCCGCAGCAGACCGAACAGATCGCCGATCTCACTCGCCGGCCGCGACCAGTTTTCAGAGCTGAACGAAAAGATCGTGAGATAGACGATGCCGAGCTCGTTGGCCGCACGCACCACACGGCGCAACGCCTCGACGCCGCGGCGATGGCCCTCGACGCGCGGCAGGCCGCGCGACGCGGCCCAGCGCCCGTTGCCGTCCATGATGATCGCCACATGCAACGGACTGCCGGAGCGATCCGGTCCGTCAGTTGCTGGGGCGGCGGCGTTCGACATCGGCTGTTCCCGGATGCGTATCAGACCGTCAGGATTTCCTTTTCCTTGGCCGCAAGCAGTTGGTCGATTTCGACGATCATGCCGTCGGTCGCCTTCTGCACCTCGTTGGACAGGCGCTCCTGATCGTCCTCGGAGATCTCGTGATTCTTCTCGAGCTTCTTGATCACGTCGAGGCCGTCGCGACGCACATGGCGCACGGCGACCTTGGCCGCTTCGGCGTATTTGTGCGCGACCTTGACGAGTTCCTTGCGGCGCTCCTCGTTGAGCTCCGGAATCCGCAAGCGCAGCACCTGGCCTTCGGTCGCGGGCGACAGGCCGAGATTGGAATCCACGATCGCCTTTTCGACCGCCTTCACCATCGTCTTGTCCCAGACCTGCACCGAGAGCAGGCGCGGCTCGGGCACGCTGATGGTCGCAACCTGGTTGAGCGGCATATGCGAGCCGTAAGCCTCGACCTGGACCGGCTCCAGCATGGAGGCCGCGGCACGGCCGGTACGCAGGCCGCCGAGCTCGTGCTTGAGCGATTGTGTGGCGCCCTGCATGCGGCGCTTGACGTCGTTGATGTCAAAACCAGCTGCGGCCATGACGTTCTCCCTTCATTAGAAACCGGCTGTCGACGTCCTCGGGTCCAAAATCTGGACCCGGAGGCGCGGCAATCAGCCGGCGACGACCGTGCCGTGTCCGGACCCGCGCAGAATCGCACCGATCGAACCGGGCTCCGCGATCGAGAACACGATGATAGGCAGCGACGTCTCGCGGGCAAGCGCGAAAGCGGTCGCGTCCATGACCTTGTAGCCGCCCTCGATCGCCTGCGAATGGGTCAGGCGGTCGAAGCGCTTGGCTTTGGGGTCCTTCTTCGGATCGGCGTTATAGACGCCGTCGACATTGGTGGCCTTCAGCACCGCCTGCGCCCCGATCTCGGCCGCGCGCAGCACGGCGGTGGTATCGGTGGTGAAGAACGGGTTGCCGGTTCCACCGCCGAGCAGGACGATGCGTCCCTCGGCGAGATATTTGTGCGTCGCACTACGGGTGAACAGCTCGGAAATCTCCGGCATCACGAATGCCGACAAGGTCCGCGCCGGCGTCCCCTTGCGCTCGATTGCCGCCTCGAGTGCGAGGCAGTTCATCATGGTCGCAAGCATGCCCATGGTGTCGCCGGTCGGCCGCGATACGCCGCGCGAGGACACCTCGACGCCGCGCACGATATTGCCACCGCCGATCACGACGGCGACCTCGATGCCGAGCTTGCGCGCCGCGATCAGGTCGTCCGCGACGCGATCGACCGTCGGTTGATCGATACCGAAGCCGTGGGAGCCGGCCAGATATTCGCCGGACAGCTTGATCACCACGCGACGATAGATCGGCTCGGCCATGATGCGATCGCTTTCTTGTCCCGCGCAGGCAGGCCTCCGGCGCAACGCGCCGGACGCCGGGTGTCAGCGGTTACTTCTTGCCGCTGGCGGCTGCGACTTCAGCGGCGAAGTCGCTTTCCTGCTTCTCGATTCCCTCGCCGAGAGCATAGTTCACAAAGCCGGCGATTTTGATCGGCCCGCCGACCTTACCCTCAGCTTCCTTCACCGCCTGGGCAACCGACTTGCCGCTGTCGTGGATGAAGGCCTGATCGAGGAGGCAAACCTCCTTGTAATAGGTCTTCAGGCCGGAATCGACGATCTTCTCGATGACGTTCTCCGGCTTGCCCTGCTGGCGGTACTTGTCGGCCAGCACGTCCTTCTCGCGCTTGACGGTCTCCGGATCGAGCCCGGCAGGGTCGAGCGCCAGCGGCTTCGCCGCCGCGACATGCATGGCGAGCTGGCGGCCGAGCACGGCGAGCTCGTCGGTCTTGCCGGGGGACTCCAGCGCCACGATGACGCCGATCTTGCCGGCGCCCTCGATCACGGCGTTGTGGACGTAGCTCGACACCACGCCCTGGCTCACCTCGAGCGAAGCGGCGCGGCGCAGCGACATGTTCTCGCCGATGGTCGCGATCGCGTCCGAGATCGCCCGCTCCACGGTGAAGTCGCCAACCTTGGCGGCCTTGATGGCCTCGACGTCGGAGCCGTGCTTCAGCGCGACCTGAGCAATCATCTTGACCAGGCCCTGGAACTGCTCGTTGCGCGCGACGAAGTCGGTCTCCGAATTGACCTCGACCAGCACGCCCTTGGTGCCGGCGGTCAGCGCGCCGATCAGGCCTTCGGCCGCGACGCGACCGGCCTTCTTGGCAGCCTTGGACAGGCCCTTCTTGCGCAGCCAGTCCTGCGCCGCCGTCATGTCGCCGTCGGTCTCGGTCAACGCCGCCTTGCAATCCATCATGCCCGCGCCGGTCGACTCGCGGAGTTCCTTGACCATTGCTGCAGAGATCGTTGCCATCGTTCCATGTCCTTCTTGCCTGTACAGAAACCGCGGCGCCCGATGGCGCCGCTGTCAGCGACAGGAAAATCGTTGTTCGTGGAATAGAAGCGGCGGCCGGGTCAGACCCGGCCACGCCGCGTAACTGTTATTCCGCTTCGGCGAGCGTCTTGGCCTGGGCAACCCAGGCGTCGGCACGGCTCGGCAGACCGACTTCTTCGCCGATCTTGTGCGCGGTGTCGTGATCGAGCTCGGCGAGCTGCCAGTAGTGGAAGATGCCGAGGTCGTTGAGCTTCTTCTCGATCGCACCGGACACGCCGGTGAGCTTCTTGAGATTGTCGGCGGTGCCACGCGGACCGGCCAGCCCCTGGAAGCCGGACGGCGCAGCGGCCGGAAGGTCTTCCTGGATCGGAGCGGCCGAAGCGCCGATGTCGATTCCGGAATCGCCCTGTGCGCGCGAGATGCCGTCGATGGCAGCGCGCGCCACGAGGTCGCAATACAGCGAGATCGCGCGGCCGGCGTCGTCATTACCCGGCACCACATAGGTGATGCCCTTCGGGTCCGAATTGGTGTCGACGATCGCGGCGACCGGGATGTTGAGCCGCTGGGCTTCCTGGATCGCGATGTCTTCCTTGTTGGTGTCGATCACGAAGATCATGTCGGGAAGACCGCCCATGTCCTTGATCCCGCCGAGCGAACGGTCGAGCTTGTCGCGCTCGCGCTGCAGCGTCAGCCGCTCCTTCTTGGTGTAGGAGTTGGCTTCGCCGGACGACAGCACGTCGTCGAGATGGCGCAGGCGCTTGATCGAGGCCGAGATCGTCTTCCAGTTGGTCAGCGTGCCGCCGAGCCAGCGCGAATTGACGAAGTACTGGGCCGAACGCTTGGCAGCGTCGGCGACGCCGTCCTGAGCCGAGCGCTTGGTGCCGACGAACAGGATGCGGCCGCCCTTGGCGACGGTATCGCTGACCGCCTGCAGGGCACGATGCAGCATCGGCACGGTCTGCGCGAGGTCGATGATGTGGATGTTGTTGCGGGCGCCGAAGATGTAATCCTGCATCTTCGGATTCCAGCGGTGGGCCTGGTGGCCAAAGTGAACGCCAGCTTCAAGCAACTGACGCATAGAAAAATCGGGTAGCGACATAGTGATAATTCTCCGGTTGGTTCCTCCGGAAACGTGTGAGCAGACGAGCCTTATGGCCCGGCTGCCACCGGACGGCCTTTTGAGCCATGTTTCCGTGTGAGATGGCGCGCTATATAGCCTGATTTGCGCCAGAAGCAAGGAAATACGGCCGGTTACACCGGTCGGATGGACCCAAATCGAGCCGAAATGGCCCCTATTCGGCCAACCGCAGCTCCGCGATCGTGGTCCGGGCCGCGGAATCCTCCAAGGGCAGGAAATCGAGCGGGCCGGGATTCTTGTAGCCCGAGGTGATGGCTGTGCTCAGTGCAAGACCCAGCAGTCCGGTATTCGCTGACGATGCCAGGATGGCGCTCTTTCGCTCACTCATTCGAACCACATAGAAATGGGTCTGACCTGACTGGATCGTGACGTCCCGCTGGGTCACACCGGGAAAGCCGGCTTCGCTCGCCGTAAACTGGTGTTGGCCCGCCGGACGATCGACATAGACGTAGGTTCCGGTCCTGAGGCCCTGGACCGGCGTACCGTCGAGCTGGAACTCAAACGCCCTGTCGACAATGTTGCCGAAATCCTTTTCCCGGAGCATTACGATGCGCCCGTGTCCCGCCTTTGGCGGACCCACCTTCTGCGTCATCGCTGCATAGTCGAGCCCATTCCTCTGCGTCGTTTCACAGCCGCACAACAGCGCAGCCGCGGCCAACGCCACCATTCCCCGCCAGAACATTCGACCCCCAAAACCAGCCCCGCACGACACTAAGCCGATACACCGTTAAGTTGCAACGGCTAAAGGCTTGGCAACGGTGGATCAACTGCCTCAGGAGGCAGGAGCGCGTGCGCGCCTATAGCGTCTGCACGTCGACGACGCCGGCGACGGCCTTGATCGCGCCGGCGATCTGCGGCGAGACCTTGTAGCGACCGGGCAGTTTCATCTCGACCTCGGTTTCGAGATCCAGCATCATCACAAGCGAGACGTCGCCGTCGGCGGCGCCTGCCGGCGGCGCGGCTGCCGGCGCAGGCTTGACCGCCGCCGGCTTTGCAGTGCCGCCGGGCGCGGCCACGGCCTCCGGCATGTTGAGCCGGCGCGCGATCGACTCCAATGGCTTGGTGTCGCGCACGAAGATGCGCAGGCCCTTTTGCGTCTTGGCCGCGGCGTGGTCCAGCGGCTCGGCGTGCAGCACCCTCGCCCGCACGTCCTCGCCCTGCAGCTCGGCGCCGAGTTGCAGCAGCACGGCCGCGCCCGGCTCCAGCACGTCACGGTACTGCGCGAGGCCCTCGGAGAATAGCACCGCCTCGAAATGGCCGGTCGGATCCGACAGGCCCATGATGCCCATCTTGTTGCCGGTCTTGGTGCGCCGCTCCATGCGCGACACCACGGTTGCCGCGACCTTGCCCGCGGTGGCGCCGGTTTTTACCGCGCGTGAGAATTCCGCCCAGGACTGTACGCGAAGCCGCTTCAGTGCAGTGGCGTAGTCGTCGAGCGGATGGCCCGACAGGAAGAACCCGATCGCATCATATTCACGCCGCAGCCGGTCCGCCGGCAGCCAGGGCTCGACCTGCGGCAGGATGATGCTGGGCGCGTCCGGCGCGCTGCCGAACATGTCGTTCTGGCCCGAGGTCGCCGCCTCGTGGCTGCGCTGGCAGGCGGCGAGGATCGCATCGGCGCCTGCGAACACCCGCGCGCGATTGCGCTCCAGCGTGTCGAAGGCGCCGGCGGCCGCGAGACTCTCGATGATCCGCTTGTTGACCGCACGCGGGCTGACCCGCGCGGCGAAATCGGCGAGCGAGGTGAAGGCGCCCTTCTTGTTGCGCTCCTCGATGATCTGCTCGACCGCCTGGATGCCGACGCCCTTCAGCGCCGCGAGTGCGTAGTAGATCGTATTTTCGCTGACCTCGAAGGTGGCGCCGGACCGGTTGATGTTGGGCGCCTCGACCTTGATGCCGAGCCGCTGCGCCTCGGAACGGAATTCGGAGAGCTTGTCGGTGTTGTTGAGTTCGAGCGTCATCGACGCCGCGAGGAACTCGACCGGGAAATGCGCCTTCATGTAGGCGGTGTGGTACGACACCAGCGCATAGGCCGCCGCATGGCTCTTGTTGAAGCCGTAGTCGGCGAACTTGGCGAGCAGCTCGAAGATCGTCTCCGCCTGGCCCTTGCCGACGCCGTTCTTCATTGCGCCGGCGACGAAGATGTCGCGCTGCTTGTCCATCTCGGCGCGGATCTTCTTGCCCATCGCGCGGCGCAGCAGGTCGGCCTGGCCGAGCGAATAGCCCGCCATCTGCTGCGCGATCTGCATCACCTGTTCCTGATAGATGATGACGCCGAAGGTCTCCTTCAGGATCGGCTCCAGGATCGGATGCAGATATTCCGGCTCCTCGTCGCCGTGCTTGCGCGCGCAATAGGTCGGGATGTTCGCCATCGGGCCCGGGCGATACAGCGCCACCAGCGCGATGATGTCCTCGAAGCGGTCCGGCCGCATGTCGATCAGCGCCCGCCGCATGCCCTGGCTTTCCACCTGGAACACGCCGACCACATCGCCCCGCGCGAGCATCTGGTAACTCGCCGCATCGTCGATCGGCAGCGTGGCGAGATCGACATGGACGTCGCGCTGCTTGAGCAGCTTCACCGCGACGTCGAGCACCGTCAGCGTCTTCAGGCCGAGGAAGTCGAACTTCACGAGGCCCGCAGGCTCGACCCATTTCATGTTGAATTGGGTGACCGGCATGTCCGATTTCGGATCGCGGTACATCGGCACCAGCTCGCTGAGCGGCCGGTCGCCGATCACGATGCCGGCGGCGTGGGTCGAGGCGTGCCGCGTCAGGCCCTCGAGGCGCTGCGCGATGTCGAAGGCGCGCGCCACCACCGGATCCTCGTCGCGGAACGCCTGCAGCTTCGGTTCGCCTTCAATCGCCTGCGCCAGCGTCACGGGAGCGGCGGGATTCTGCGGCACCAGCTTGGTCAGCTTGTCGACCTGCCCGTACGGCATCTGCAGCACGCGCCCGACGTCGCGCAGCACGCCGCGCGCCTGCAGCGTTCCGAAGGTGATGATCTGCGCCACCTGGTCGCGGCCGTAGCGCTCCTGCACGTACTGGATCACCTCGCCGCGGCGGTCCTGGCAGAAGTCGATGTCGAAGTCCGGCATCGAGACGCGTTCCGGATTGAGGAAGCGCTCGAACAGCAACGCAAAGCGCATCGGGTCGAGGTCGGTGATGGTCAGCACCCAGGCGACCAGCGAGCCCGCACCCGAGCCGCGGCCCGGTCCGACCGGAATGCCCTGCGCCTTCGCCCATTTGATGAAGTCCGACACGATCAGAAAGTAGCCCGCGTATTTCATGCGGGTGATGACGTCGAGCTCGAAGGCAAGCCGCTTGCTGTAATCCTCCTCCGTCATGCCCGGCGAGAGACCGTGCACCCGCAGGCGGTTGGCGAGCCCTTCCTCGGCCTGTCGCTTCAGCTCGGCGGCTTCGTCGGCGGCGGCGTCGGAACTCTGTGCGGCTCCGACGGTGAAGAACGGCAGGATCGGCTTGCGGGTCTTGGGCCGGAACGAGCAGCGCTCGGCGATCTCCACCGTCGAGGCCAGCGCTTCCGGAATATCGGCGAACAGCACCGCCATTTCAGCGCGGGTCTTGAAGCGGTGATCCGGGGTCAATTGCTCGCGGTTGGTCTCGGCGATCAGATGGCCGCCGGCGATGCACAGCAACGCGTCGTGCGATTCGTAGTCGTCAGTGCTCGCGAAATACGGCTCGTTGGTCGCGACCAGCGGCAGGCCCTTCGCATAGGCAAGATCAATCAGGCCGCCCTCGGTGCGGCGCTCCTTGTCGACGCCGTGGCGCTGCAATTCGATATAGAGGCGGTCGCCGAACAGGCTGGCCAGACGTTCGCAGCGGGTGGCCGCCAGCGTCGCCTGCTCGGCGCGCAGCGCCAGCGCGATCGGCCCGTCGGGCCCGCCGGTCAGCGCGATCAGGTCGTCGGCGGCGTCGGTGAGCCAGTCGAGCTTGATGTGCGGTGTCTGGTTCACCGGCGTCTCCAGGAACGCCCGCGAGTTCAGCCGCATCAGGTTCTGGTATCCGCGCTCGCGTGCCGCCAGCAGCACGATTCGCGTGGGTCCGGTCGTCGCCAGGATGCTTCGCGTATTGGGGTCGACGTCGCCGAAATCCACCGCAACCTCACAGCCGACGATCGGCTGGATGCCGTAGCCGGCCATCTTGTCGGAGAATTCCAGCGCCCCGAACATGTTGTCGGTGTCGGTCAGCGCCAGCGCCGGCTGGCGGTCGGCCTTTGCAAGCTCGCCGAGCTTGGCGATCTTGATCGAGCCCTTCAGCAGCGAATAGGCGGAATGGACGTGAAGATGAACGAATCCGGCATTCGGCATGGCTGCTTACGGGATCTCTTTGGGCCAGGGTGGCGCGAGTGCCAAAGCCGGAACTCGACAGCATCAGACCCGACTCGCGCCCCCATCGTGGAGCCTGGACCCTGCCAAGTCCACGCCGAACGCGGCGTGGCGGCAGGTCGTCCCGCTTATCCCCAAGGGGCATTGCAACGGAGCCACGAGGGGCCAGCCATGCCCCTGTCTCCAAGGGGATATTCTTCAGAACTGGGTGATCAGCTGAGCCCAAACCGCGATCATACCGACGAACAGCGTGATCGATGCCAGCGCTGCAGCTTCCTGCACGAAAATCTTCAACATGGCCGCTCTCCCTGAACTGGAACGTATGCAGAACATTGTTCCTTTTTTGTTCTCGGAGTCAAGCGAGGGCGCCGGTTCGGTCTGGAAAGTGATCCTGATAGTTAATCTCGCGAGGTTGGCAGGCTTGGCAGGCCTGACGAGGCCGCTCATCGGCGGCAGGCGACTCAGCGGCTCATGACATTGAACCCCGTACAATTCCGGTACTCCGTGTGAGCAAAGGAACGCGCCCGGGCGAGGCCTAGGATCGAGGCGCTGAGTGCTCCGGCTTCAGCGTGAAATCTCGATCAATCGTCTCGCGGGAGCATCGCAATGCCTCGTACCACCGCTACAGCACGACTTGCAGTCAACGCACTTGCGATCGCGGCGGTCGTTCTGACCATGACGCCCGCCAGCGCGGAAAAGACGTCCAAGCGACAGCAGGCCGTCGTCAAGCACATCAAGGCCGAATGCAAGGCGAAGGCGGCGCAGCAGGCCCAAGGCTATGGGTTTGTGGAACGCTGGCGCGCGTATTCGGACTGCATCAATGACGCATCCAAGGCCAACGCCGGGCTCGACTTCGCCGATTTCGACTAACAGGCGCCCGGCCCTTCATCGGCAACAATTCCCGGCCTGCCTTGGCGGGCACGGGACAGTTCCGCCTGAGCAGTGAGGGCTCTCGCTCTCGGCTTCGGCCGGATCCCCGCCTTCCCTGCAATCATGGAGGAGCAGGCAGCAAGCCAACAAAAAACCCCGGGCCGAAGCCCGGGGTTTTCGATGTCGCTTGGATCAAGCGATCAATCAGTACTTGGCAATGATCGGGCCACCGAACTTGTAGTTCAGACGGCCGAGGACCATGTCGGTGTCGCCACCGGTGTGGAAGCCAGCCACGCCGACACCAGCCGGGGTGACGAAGGTCGCGCCGTGGGTGTCTTCGAAGATGTGGTTGTATTCGACGCCGAGCGACCAGCCCTGCGAGAAGGCGAATTCGAGGCCAACGCCCACCGTCGGGCTCCAACGGGTGTCGTAGCCGGTCGAGGACGCCAGCGCGCCGCCCGGTGCCAGGAACTGGTAGTTGCGATCGGTGACCGCAGCACCGCCCTTGGCGTACAGCAGGACGTTGTTCCAGGCGTAGCCGATCTGACCGGTGAACAGGCCGAACGCGTCCGTCTTCGAGCGAACGGTGCCGCCCGGGACGAGCAGGTTGCCGGTGCTGCCCTTGAAGTCAGCCCAGTTGCCTTGAGCTTCCAGACCGAACACCCAGCCGCCGGCCTGCCAGCGGTAGCCGACCTGGCCACCGACGGTGCCGCCGTTGGCGTCGTAGCTGCCGGCGCTGCCGATGCCATCGACCGAACGGTTGTCGTGGCTCTGGCCCCAACCACCGTTGATACCGATGTAGAAGCCGGTCCAATCATAAACAGCGGAGACGATCGGCGGCGGAGCCTTGGTGTAAGGGCGAGCCGCGAGGTCAGCCGCGGAAGCAGCCGTCGCGCTGAGCGCAATCATGCTGGCGGTGACAAGCAAAATCTTCTTCATTTTTCCCGTTCCAACTTTGTCTACAGGCCCCCAAGGCCGCGAGACACCCTCATAGCAGCCCCCGGCGGAATTGCTGTAACTTCGCTGCAACAGGCAGGGCCAAACGACTTCGCTCAAATTTGAAGTTAATACTGTATTACATGCACTTCTTGGAACTTTTGCCACATAGCTGCCGCATAATTTTCACAATTCAAAATTGCTTGTACTGCGAGACGCAAGATCGTGTTGACCGGAACCAGCTTGTCCGATTTGGATCGTCGCCAACATCGAATCTTCGCAGCGACAAGGAATGCACATGCGGACGATGATTCTTGCTGCGGCGGCGACGGTGGTCGCGTTCACCTCGTTCGGTACGGCGCCCGCGCATGCCGTCGGCGTGCGCTACCCATTCTGTATCCAGGGCGACCGCTATCCCGGCCTGAGCAACTGCTCCTACCCGTCCTATGAAGCGTGCCTGGCCACGGCCTCGGGCATCGGGCAGAACTGCATCGCCAATCCCTATTATGCCGGCGACAACGACCCGCGCTCCTATCTGCACATCCCCCCGCGCGATCGTCGCGAGGGCAATTTCTTCGACCTGTTCTTCACTGACCGCTGATCGGACTGGCGTCCGCGCGGGACCGCGATTCGACGCACTCGCGCGCACGCGCCTATGGCGCCGGTCAGCGCGGATACTCACATGAGCGTCGCCGGCAGCCGGCCGGCGGGAGATTCCGATGCGCTGCCTGATTCTGGCACTCTTGGTTCTGGGTACCGTCGCGGGCGCACCGGCGAACGCCCAGCGATACGATGCGACCTCGCCGGTCTGCAAAACCAACTACCAACGGGGCGGTCCGCAGATCGAGTGCGGCTACACGTCACTGGCGCAGTGCCAGGCCTCGGCGGCGGGCCTGCCGGCGTCGTGCGTTGACAACCCCTACTATGTCGGGCCGCCGAACAACGGCCGCTCGCGAGCGCCTGGCAGAGCGCGCCGTTCCGTCCATTGAGGATGAGCGCGTTGCCGCCCCAATTGAAGCGGAACGAAAAAGCCTTGCAGCTCCTGATCTTGGTGTACGTCCTTCACGCGAACCGTCAGCCACTTCGCGCGTGAGAGCCGCGGCTCACTCGAGCTCGACGACCTGCCCATTCGACAACGAGACCCGGCGATCCATCCGCGCGGCGAGCTCCATGTTGTGAGTTGCGATCAACATCGCGACCCGGGTCGCCTTCACGAGTTGCATCAGAGCGTTGAAAACGTGATCGGCCGTTGCCGGATCCAAATTTCCGGTCGGCTCGTCCGCAAATAGCACCCGCGGCGCGTTGGCAACCGCGCGCGCGATCGCCACGCGCTGCTGTTCGCCGCCCGAGAGCTCGGCCGGTCGATGCGTGATGCGGTCGCCAAGCCCGAGATAAGCGAGGATCTCGGTCGCCCGCTTCACGGTTTCGGAGCGCTTGAGGCCACGAATCATCTGCGGCAGCATGACGTTCTCGAGCGCCGAGAACTCCGGCAGCAGCCGATGCGATTGATAGACGAAGCCGATGTCGGAGCGGCGAATCTGCGTGCGGTCGACGTCGGACATCTGCGAGGTCGGCGTGCCCGAGACATAGACCTCGCCGTCATCGGGACTCTCCAGCAGGCCCGCGATATGCAGCAGCGTCGACTTGCCGGATCCCGACGGCGCCACCAGCGCCACCGATTGACCGGGCCACAGCGCGAGCTTGGCGCCGTTCAGGACCGTCAGCGTCGCCTCGCCCTGCCTGTATTCCCGCTTGATATCATGAAGATAGACGACCGGTACGTCTTCCGCCCCCTCCGCCATGTGGGCTCCTTATTCGTACCGGAGCGCTTCGACCGGGTCGAGGCGCGCGGCGCGCCACGACGGGTAGAGCGTCGCAAGGAAAGATAGCGTCAGCGCCATGATCACGACGGCGAGCGTCTCACCGAAATCGACCTCAGCCGGAAGCTTGGAGAGGAAGTACAGTTCGGGCGAGAACAGCTCGGTGTTGGTGAGCCATGACAGGAACTGCCTGATCGATTCGATGTTCAGGCAGATCAGCATGCCGACCGCAAAGCCGGTCAGCGTTCCGACTACGCCGATCGAGGCGCCGGTGATCAGGAAGATCCGCATGATCGAGCCTTGCGAGGCGCCCATGGTGCGCAGGATCGCGATGTCCTGGCCCTTGTCCTTCACCAGCATGATCAATCCGGAGACGATGTTGAGCGCCGCGACCAGCACGATCATGGTCAGGATCAGGAACATCACGTTGCGCTCGACTTGCAGCGCGTTGAAGAACGTCGAGTTGCGCTGCCGCCAGTCGACCAGGAAGACCGGCCGCCCGGCCGCCTCCGTCACCAGCTTGCGGTAGGTGTCGATCTTGTCCGGATTGGTGGTGAACACCTCGATCGAAGACACGTCGTTGTTGCGGTTGAAATAGGCCTGCGCCTCGGCGAGCGGCATGAACACGAAGGTCGAGTCGTATTCCGACATGCCGATCTCGAACACCGCGGTGATCTTGTACGGCTTGATGCGCGGCGTGGTGCCCATCGGCGTCACCGCGCCCTTCGGCGAGACCAGCGTGATCATGTCGCCGGCATGCAGCGAGAGCTGGTCGGCGAGCCGGCGGCCGATCGCAACTCCCTGCCCCTCGTCAAAACCCTCGAGCGTGCCCTGCTTGATGTTCTTGGCGATCGAGGTGAGGTTGTTGAGATCGTCGGCACGGATGCCGCGGATAAAGACACCGGCGGCGTTGAACGGCGACGATCCGAGCCCCTGCCCATCCACGACCGGCGCGGCGAGGCGAATGCCCTGGACCTGGCTGATCCGGTCGGCGACATCCTTCCAGTCGGTCAGCGGCGATTCCAGCGGCTGCACCAGCAGGTGCCCGTTGAGACCGAGGATCTTGTCGAGCAATTCCTTGCGGAAGCCATTCATGACGGCCATCACCACGATCAGCGTGGCAACGCCGAGCATGATGCCGAGGAACGAAAAGCCGGCGATGACCGAAATGAACCCTTCCTTGCGGCGCGCGCGCAGATAGCGTCCGGACAGCAGCCATTCGAATGGCGCAAAAGGCGGGGTACGGACTGGTTCGCTCATGGTCTCATCCATCTCTCGATAATCCCATGATTCGGGCCAAATGTGGCCGGATTACCCCGCCGATCACGCAGCGTGAATAAACTTTAACCCGCGAGCTTCGCGACCACGTCGGCGGGGCTCATGTTCTCGCGTGAGCCATCGCTGCGGCGCTTCACCTCGACTTTGCCCTCCGCAAGCCCCTTCGGGCCGACCAGAATCTGCCAGGGGATGCCGATCAGATCGGCCGCGGCGAACTTGGCGCCGGCGCGCTGATCGGTGTCGTCGTAGAGCACGTCGACGCCCTTCGCCGCGAGCTCGCGATAGAGCTGCTCGCAGGCGCCGTCGACCGCAGCATCGCCCTGCTTGAGATTGAGGATCGCGGCGCGGAACGGCGCGACGGCCTCGGGCCATTTGATGCCGGCATCGTCGTGACAGGCTTCGATAATCGCGCCGACCAGACGCGACACGCCGACGCCATAGGAGCCGCCATGGATCGGCACATCGACGCCATCGGGACCGGCCACCATCGCCTTCATGGTGTCGGAATATTTGGTGCCGAAATAGAAGATCTGGCCGACCTCGATGCCGCGCGTGTTCAGCCGCTTTGCCTCGGGCACTTCCTGTTCGAAGCGCGCGGCCTCGTGGACGTCCTCGGTCGCAGCATAGACCGAGGTCCACTGCTTGATGATGGGCGTGAGATCGCCGTCATAATCGACGTCCTCGCCCGGCACCGGCAGGTCCAGCACATCGCGGTTGATGAAGACGCCGGACTCGCCGGTGTCAGCGAGCACGATGAACTCGTGGCTGAGGTCGCCGCCGATCGGGCCGGTCTCGGCCCGCATCGGGATCGCCTTGAGGCCCATCCGCGCAAAGGTGCGCAAGTAAGCCACGAACATCTTGTTGTAGGAGCGCCGCGCGCCGGCCTCGTCGAGGTCGAACGAATAGGCATCCTTCATCAGGAATTCGCGGCCGCGCATCACGCCGAAACGCGGGCGCTGCTCGTCGCGGAACTTCCACTGGATGTGGTAGAGGTTGAGCGGCAGGTTCTTGTAGGACTTGACGTAGGAGCGGAAGATCTCCGTGATCATCTCCTCGTTGGTCGGTCCGTACAGGAGCTCGCGCTTGTGGCGATCGAGGATGCGCAGCATCTCCGGGCCATAGGCATCGTAACGGCCGCTCTCACGCCACAGATCGGCAAGCTGCAGCGTCGGCATCAGGAGCTCGAGCGCGCCGGCGCGGTCCTGCTCCTCGCGAACGATCTGCTCGATCTTCTTCAGCACCCGGAAGCCGAGCGGCAGCCAGGCATAGATGCCGGCGGCCTCCTGCCGCATCATGCCCGCGCGCAGCATCAGCCGGTGCGAGACGATCTCCGCCTCTTTCGGGTTTTCTTTCAGGATGGGCAGGAAAAACCGCGACAATCGCATGGCGTTACTCGGGAATCAGTGATGCATCGGAAGAGAGCTGCAGTGAAACCGGATCGGCTGTGAAAACACAAGGCCGCTTCAGGTCAAAAACCCTTCAAATCAGGCGAATTTCGGCCATTGCAGCGAATTGCGCACCGCCGAGGTATCCGGCGCACCGATCGAGCGTTTACCTGACCTCGAAATCGTCTTCCAGCGTCACTTTCTTGAAATCGGTCACCAGGGCATCGATCTGCATGTGCCAGCGGCCCGGGACCGACAACGGCACCTTCTTCACGTGCCAATAGCCGTCTGGACCCAGTGCGGCGCTGCGTTCCAACGGCTCGATGCCGCGATCCGGCAAACTCAGCGTCAGCGTCGCTTCCTTGGCCGCAAATGGGCTGGCATCACCGTTCATCAACTGCAGCACGAAATCGTTCTGGCCGACCTTGCCCGGCGCGATCAGCACCTGGAACATCGCGGCCTCGGTATGGATGTGGACCGCGAGCGGAACGTCGTCCGACATCGCCAGCACGCGCGGCGGCGGCGTGAAGCGCCATAATGCGACGAGGCCGAGGATGGCGATCATCAACACGAATTCGAGCGCGATCGAGCGCTGCAGCGGCCGCGTGCGGTGGAATTCACGCTCGATCGCGGGCGTGAACACCAGCCGGTTCAGCGCCGCGAACGTCAGCAGCAGCGCCACCAGCACAAGTTTCGCCAGCAGGATGTTGCCGTATCCGGTGTCGATCAGCGCCGCAAAACTTTCGAGCTGGACGATCGCGAGCGCCAGGCCCGACAAGGCGATCAAGGCGACGACCGGCACTGCGACCGTTGAAAAGCGCCTGAGCACCCGCAACAGCGAGTCCTTGCGCTGCCAGGCGAGCACTGCCAGCGGCGCGAGTGCGCCCATCCAGAAGGCCAGGCCAATGCCGTGGATGAACAGCGCGGTGCGCGTCAGCCATTGCGGGGAGGCAGTGGCGGCGTGGCCACTGACCGCGAACGACAGGCCGACGCAGATCATCGCGACCGCGGTGCGGACGAACGCCGCGCGGAACGATGGGCTGCGCCAGGCAATCGCTGCGATCAGCATCGCGGCGATGGCGAGCAGCAGAGCCGGAAACAGGCTGGTGCCGGCGGCACTGGCCCACGCCGCCCATGTCAGGAGGCCGGTGATCGGCAGGTTCAGCAGGTCGACACCCTGCAGGCCAAGCGAGGCGACCGCACCGACCAGGCCGATCTTGAGCGACCACATGATCAGCCGCTCGCCCGCCGGGCCCTGCCCGATCCAGGCGGCGAAGAACACGCCGCCGACGCCGGCAAACAGCCCGAGATAGAGCGCGAGCCGCGCCAGCCAGATCAGCGCATGGAGCAGGCCGTCGCCGGACGGCGCCGCCGAGCCGGTGACGACGCCGATCGAGAACAACAGCGAGCCCGCGACCGGATGGCCGTCCTGCGACACCACGCGATAGCTGACCACCTGCGTGCCCTGCGGCAGGCCCGCGGGCAATGTCACCATCACCGATTCATCGACAGCGTGGATCGCGACGTCGCGCGGCTTGCCCGCGGCGTCGAGCAGGCTGACCGCCGTCGGCGCCACCGCTTCGTTGAAGCGGAGCACCACCGTCTTCGGTGCTTCCGCGACCACACTGCCGTCGGCCGGCTCGGCTGCGATCAGGACGGCATGCGCATGGGCTGGGGTCGCAAGACACAGCGTCAGAAACAGCGCCGAGAGTAGCGCGGCGAGACTTCCGACAACATGACCTGCGAGCAGCCGCACGGTTTACGGCTTCGGCAGCAGCTTGACGCCGGGCGCCGGTGTCTTGCTGCCATGCTCGTGCCCGCCGCCACCCTGCCCCTCGGCCGGGATGTCGATCCAGCGGCTGACGCCCTGCTCGCATTCCTGCACGACGGGGAAATAGAGCACCGTGTTCGGCTTCAGCGTATCGGTGAGAAACGTCTGCATCACGAACTCGTCGTAATTCTTGTCGGCAAGCTTACCACCGCTCCAGGCCACTTCCTTGACGCCCTCGGAGAGTTTTGCGCCGTGATAGTCGTATTCGGCGGCGTATTTGCCGGTGACCGTATCGAGGGTCCAGCCGGGCTTCGGCATCGGCTTCACCCCGATCACGCCTTCCGGAATCTGTACCCGGATCTTGGTCGTCGCCGATCCCGCGCAACCGTGTGGTACGGCGAACACCGCCTTGTAGTAAGAGCCGACGGGCGCCTGCTTTCCTTCCAGCGTGACGTGCGCAACGGCCGGCGCCGCTGCGAGCAGCGCCACCATCGCAATGAGGATTGTGTGTGACCGCATGGCGCCCTCACATCTTCTTCATGTCCATGTGACCGGAATGGTCGCCATGGCCGGAGTGATCGCCGCCTGGCGCCTGCGCACCGACGGGCTGCACGTCAAGCGAGACCGAGACCTTGCCGGCCTTCTCGAATTCGAGCGTGACCGGCACCTTGTCGCCCTGCTTCAGCGGGTTCTTCAGGTCGAACATCATCAGGTGATAGCCGCCGGGTGCGAGTTTCACCGTCTTGCCCGGCTCGATCGCCAGACCCTTGTCGAGCGCACGCATCTTCATCACGCCATTGTCCATCGACATCTCGTGGACCTCGACCTTGCCGGCGACATCGGCTGTGCCCGAAACCAGACGATCAGGCGTCGTCCCCTTGTTCTCGATCGTCAGATAGCCGCCGCCGATCTTGGCGCCGTTCGGCGTGGCGCGCGTCCAGGCCTGCGTGATCACGAGATCGCCGGCCTTGACGTCCTCGGCCGCGGCAGGCGCGATCAGGGCAAGCGCGAAGATTGCAGCAAGCCCAGCCAGTGTTTTTCTCACGTCGAATCTCCTTTGTGTTGTTGCCGACAGCCCGCCAGCTCAGAAGGTGTATTTGCCGGCCAGGACGAACGTCCTGCCGGGGAAGGGATGGAACAGGAAGTACTGCTCGTTGAAGATGTTATCGATGCCGAAATCGAACGCGAAGTTCGCGGTCGCGTTGTAATGGATCTTCATGTCGACGACGAAGAAATTGTCGAACGCGCCATAGACGTGGGAGACGATGTCGGTGTTGTCGAGTGTCGAATATTGCTTGCCGCTGTAGCGCGCTGCGACGGTGTAGGCCCAGCTCTCGTTCGGCCGGTAGGTCATGCCGATCTTGGCGCGCCAATCCGGCACATAGGGAACGCGCTTGCCGACCACGGTGGTCGGCAAGTTGGTCAGCGGATTGACGCCCGCCCAGCTTGCGTCTGCGAGGATCTTGGAATCGACATAGGTGACGCTGCCGAACAGTTGCAGGCCGGTCACGAACAAATTGTCCTTTTCGGCCGACAGTTCGACGCCCTGCATCCGGATTGCGTCGACATTGCTGACGACGGTGGTCGGCGTCTGCGCCCCTGAGACCGGATTGGTCACCAGATTGGTCTGCGAGATGATCGCGTTGTTGGTTCGCTCGGAGAACAGCGTCAGGCGGACCCGCCCGTCGGTCCACTTGCGCTCGATGTTCAACTCGCCGGTGAAGTCCTGCTCCGGCTTGAGGAACGGATTGGCGAAGGTCGCGACGCCGCCGATCGTGACGTTTTGATAAAGCTCGGTCACCGTCGGATAGCGATAGGCCTCGCCGAAATTCGCCGTGATGTTCCAATCCTTGTTCGGGTCGAACGACAGCGACGCCTTTGGAGAGAAGTTGGTCGAGTTCAGCCCGGGCTGGTTGACCGCCGCGGTCGACGTGATCCCGCCCGCGGCATTCGTCGTGGTGTTGAGGTTGAAGCCGTCGAGCGCCTGCCAGCTCTCCAGCCGCCCGCCCAGCGTCAGCTTCAGGCTCGGGTTGATCTTCCAGGCATCCTGCAACCACAGCGCACCGGTCCGGGTTTCGCCGACGCCCGTCGAGTAGAGCGCGCCGGTGCCGGTCGACGATGTCGCGTTCCAGATCGACGAGGCGTAGACCGGATTTTCCAGCCGGTAGCGATCGCCGTGAACGCCGAAGCTGATCTCGTGCGGCCCGTCATAGCCGAACGGCCGCCAGATCCCCTTGGCATCAGCATTCTGCCAGTTGGTGCCGTCCATCCTCGTGATCTTGCCGTTCGGCGAGAAGCCGACGCCGGTTGCCGCGACGGTGAACGGATTGAGCTGGGTGTCCTGCAGGTAGTTGTAGCTCGAGGCCGACAGGTCGAAGTCGTAGACGCCCTTGGTGTCGCTCTTCAGCGCGACCGCGTTGCTCAGATGGGTCTGGTCCCAGACGTACTTGCCGGTGGCGAAGCCCGAATTGTTGGCGAAGGTCGGCGCGCCCGTCGCGAGGGATCGCAGATAGGTCTGGGGATCGGAAACCTGATGGTTGTTCCAGATGCCGAGTGAATAGGTCGCCTGCACCAGCGGAGACACATCGTAGGCGAGGCGCAGGTTGGCCGATGTCTGCTGCGAATGCGCCAGGACGCCGGTGCCGATGACATTGGCCGGCACGCCCTGCTTGTTGCGCGCCGGAAACGCGCCGGCAGTCCCCGCCGGGATCGTCGCGCTCGTCGTGTAGGTCAGCGGCTGCTGAAAGCTGTCGAGATAGTTGGCGCTCACCAGCCACGACAGCTTGCCATCGCGATTGCCCGCGGCCGCGCTGGTTTGGCTGGTGACATAGGTGTCCTTGGTGCCGTACTGGCTCCACGGCATCACCGAGACCGTCTCCTTGGCCACCGCAAACGGCCTGTCGGGCATTTTCGACGAGATCAGCAACACGCCCCCGATCGAGTTGCCGGGATAGGCCGCCGCGAACGGGCCGTTCAGATAGTCGATCCGGCCGATCGCCTCCGGCGAGATCAGGTTCCACTTCGGCGAGGCGCTGGTGTTGTTGTTGCCGATCAGCGCCGACACCAGCAGGTCGTCGTAATAGATCAGCGAGCGCGCGCTCGAATTGACGCCCCAGCTCCTGGTCGCCAGCACCGCCATGTTGTCGCCGTCGTTGCGTTTCCGCACGAACAGGCTCGGCATGTATTTGACCGCGTCCTCGGGGTCCTTGAGGTTGACGGTCTCGTCGACCTGCCCGGAGGTGATGCTGAAGGACTTCTGCGGCAGCTGGAACCGGGCCACGGCTGGCGGCGTCCCGAGCGAGGCATGGGCGCCCGCCCCGGCGGCGCTGACCACGACCGGTCGGTTCGGCGCGGCCGCAGCCGCTGGCGCGGTCCGATGCCGAAGGGCGACGGCGGAGCGGTTTACGGGCTTGCGCGCAGCCGGCTTCGCTGGGCGCGGCGCCTCGACGCTGACGGGTGGCAAGACCCCCGGTTCGCCATTTTGTGCATGAGCCATATCAGCAGACGCCAACAACGTGGCCTGAATGGCCGCGACGCTGACGCCACCGAGGGCGCGAAACCGAAACATGGATGAATCCTGACACCGGCTCTCTGGCCGGCTTGCTCAAGGGCACTCGCCGGTGCGGGACGCGCGACCGGCAGCGAGAACGTCGTCAGGAAAACAGCGGCGGAGCGCGGGCTTGTGCCGAGAAGCCGGCGGGCGAACGATCAAGGTCTGAGGCGAAATCAAGCCAGGCGATCCGGCTCGGCGCGCGCTCGACCGGCCGGGCAGCGACCTCGGGGTTATCAACGGGGGCACCGGTCTGCAGGACACTGCATGCGAAGCAACAGCCGTCGTGGGCATCATGACCGGTCTGGTCAGACTGCCCGACGCCGGAGCCGGCATTGCCGTGGCAGATGGTGGCGGCCGCGAGCGGATCGGAGGCTGCAAGGCTCGCCGCCCAGCAGGCCCCGATCGGCGCAAAAATCTGCACCAGCAGGGCAACCAGAACTATGGGCAAAAATTTCTTAAGCGGCCGGCGCATCGCAAAACCCATCCGAGACGGAACTAACCACCACGGGCGTCGAAAGTCGAGATCGTGGACACGCCCGGCTTCTTCCAGCTCGCGGAATTTGCCGAACGTGACGTTGGTGTCGCGGCTGCCTCACAAGCGGTCGTATCTCCTTACCCTACCACGTGTTTTCACACCAATGTCACAACCGGCAGTGGCACCATCCCAATCATTTCGCAAATTGCTCGAAATTTGAACAATCGTTGCCGAAAATGATGACAAGGCTGGAAAGATGGTCTACCAATTCCCGCGCAGGTCAGCCGCGAGGTGTGTCCTGGTGGTCCAAGTCTCGGGAGGAGCCCGACGCGCACAAGCAGCGTCACCCCATCAATCAAGATCAAATCGAATTTTTGGGGCAAATAGGGTCGACACAATTTTTGGAGCAGGGCTTGGCGCCCTGCTCTTTTTTTGTGTGATGATCGCAAACCGCTATGACCTCATCATCCAATCCAATCGAACGCAGCTTTGAACTCGCAGCAGCGGCTTGCGATGATCTGACGCCGTTGGTCTATCGGCGCTTGTTTCGCGACCATCCCGAAGCACAGGCGATGTTTCGCACCGAAGGCAGCGAGCCGGTGAAAGGCTCGATGCTGCAGCTGACGATCGAAGCCATCCTCGATTTCGCGGGCGAACGCAGCGGGCGTTTTCGCCTGATCGAATCCGAGGTGTTCTCACATGACGCTTACGGCACGCCGCGCGAACTGTTCGTCGCGTTCTTCGCGGTGATCGCGGACTGCCTTCGCGACATTCTTGGCGAGCAATGGTCGGGGGACATCGATGCTGCGTGGCACAAGTTGCTCCGCGACATCGCGGCGATCGTGCAGCAGCAGCAACATCCCGTCGACGCGAGGGCGTAGCGTCACCGTTCCGATTGTGACACACTCCCTTTATCCGCGGCGCGTGCAACTGACGCTGACGGTCAAAAAACATGAGGGAGCAATCAATGCCAGGCACCGACAAGGGGATGGACAAGGCGTCGACGACGCGGCGCGACCTTCTGCAAATGGCGGCGGCAGGTGGAGCTGCGGCCGGCCTGTTCGGCGGAATGGGCGTGACGACGTCCGCGCTCGCAGCTGAAACAGGACGCTCGGAAAAGCCGCTGAAGGCTGCATTCTCCAATGCCGGCCTGCAGGCGACGTGGTGCGCACAGGGCAAGCAGGCCGCCGAGTTCTGGGGCAAGCTGTTCAATGTCGAGGTCACCTGGTTCGACGGCCAGCTCGACGCCGTCAAGCAACGCGCCGCCATCGACAACATGGCCTCGCAGAAATGGGACTTCGTCGCGATCCAGGCGTTCGGCATCGGCACGCTGACCCAGCCGGTGCAGAAGATGATCGATGCCGGCACCCCGGTGATCGACATGGACACGCTGATTGCGCCGCTCGATCAGATCAACGTCCATTCGTTCCTCGCCCCCGACAACGAGTTCATGGGCGCCTCGGTGACGCAGGCGCTGTGCAACGCGATCGGCGGCAAGGGCAAGGTCATCATGACCCAGGGCGCGCTCGGCCACACCGGCGCGCAGGGCCGTGCCAAGGGCTTCAACTCGGTCGTGAAGCAGTTCCCGAACATCGAGGTGCTGGATACCCAGCCCGCCGACTGGGACGTCTCCAAGACCGCCCGGCTCTGGGAAACCTATCTGACGAAGTATCCGCAGATCGACGCGGCATTCTTCCATAACGACGACATGGCGCTCGCGGCCTACAACATCATGAAGGCGCGCAACCGCACCAACATCCTGATCGGCGGCGTCGATGCCATGCCGCCGGCGATCCAGGCGGTCAGCGAAGGCCGGATGTTCGCCACCGTCCGCAACCCGTCCTGCCGCATCCATGGCGGCGCGATCGTGGCCGGCGTTGCTGCCGTGGTCGGCGGCGAGAAGAGCGGCCAGGGCATTCCGAAGAACGTCGTGACCGACGGTCCCGTCGTGACCAAGGCCAATGCCGCCGGCATGCAATGGATGGAGGATCACTTCCTGATCTGAGCGGGCCGCATGTCGCAGGGACGCTCGGCGATCCTCGAGTTGAACCAGATCACGAAGGCCTTCGGCGGCGTCGAAGCCCTTCGTGGGGTCGACTTCGCGCTGCACGCCGGCGAGATCCACGGTCTCGTCGGCGAGAACGGCGCCGGAAAAAGCACGCTGATGAAGATCATCGCCGGCGTGCATCCGGAATTCTCCGGCCGCTTCATGCTGGACGGCAAGGAGACCCGTTTCCGCTCCACCCGCGACGCGCATGCCGCCGGCATCGGCATGGTGCACCAGGAGCTCAGCGTCGCACCTGATCTCACCGTCGCCGAGAACGTCTTCCTCGGCAACCAGCCGACCAACCGCCTCGGCCTAGTGCAGTGGCGGCGGATGGCGCGCGAGGCCGGCGAGCAGCTGTCCCGGTTTGGCATCGATGTCGATCCGATGACGCGGCTCGGCGACCTGCCGATCGGCCTGCAGCAATTGATCGAGATCGCCCGCGTGCTGTTCTCCGGCGCCCGCATCATCATCCTCGACGAGCCGACCTCCGCCCTTTCCCCGCCCGAGGTCGAGCGTCTGTTCGCGACGCTGCACAAGCTCCGCGACGAAGGCACCAGCATCGTCTTCATCTCGCATTTCATCGAGGACATCCTGCGGGTCTCGGACGTCGTGACCGTGTTCCGCAACGGGCGCAAGATCGCCGAGACCGCATCCGCCGACACCACCAAGGGCGCGCTGATCGAGGCCATGATCGGCCGCGGCGGCGAGGCGCTGGAGCACAGCTACACCGATGACCTCATGCTCCCGCAAGCGAGCGCCGGAGCGGCCGTCCTCAGGGTGGACCAGCTTTCGCTCGGCCGCACCCTGCAGGACGTCTCGTTCGAGGCCCGCGCCGGCGAGGTGCTCGGCATCTACGGCTTCATGGGCTGCGGACAATTGGAGCTGTCGCGCATCCTGTTCGGCAAGCTCAAGCCGGACGGCGGTACGCTTGCGGTCGACGGCGCCGCGAAAACCTTCCGCAGCACCGCGGCCGCCCGGCGGGCCGGCGTGGCATTGGTGCCGGAGAGCCGGCGCGCCATGCTGTTCCACCAGGAGCCGGTCTACAAGAACATCTCGATCAGCATCCTCGAGCGGATCTCGGCGCTGCTGCTCAAGCCAGTGCGCGAGCGCGCCATCGCCCAGCGCCAGGTCGAGCAATTGCAGATCAGGCCGCCGGTGGTCGGCCTCGATCTCGGCATGCTCTCCGGCGGCAACCAGCAAAAGGTGGCGCTGGCGAAGTGGCTCACCTACCCGCCGCGCCTGCTGGTGCTGTGCGAGCCGACCCGCGGCATGGATGTCGGCGCCAAGAACGACGTGATCAACATCGTGCGCGATCTCCGTGCCAAGGGACTGGCGATCATCGTGCTGTCGAGCGAGCCGGAGACGGTGCTGTCGCTCGCGGACCGCATTCTGGTGCTGAAGCGCGGCGCGGTGGTGCGCGAATTCGCCGGCGAAGCCGTCAGTAAGGATCGGCTGCTCGAGGCAGCATGATGGAGTGGAATGATGACGAGCACTGAGGGCGCGACGGCACGAGCGGATCACCAGCGGCCGCGCGGACTGGCGCCGTTCCTGCGCTCGCAGATGCGCAACATCGCGCCGTTCCTGACCTTGATCTTCCTCAGCGCCTTCTTCGCGATCGCGAGCCCGTCGTTTGCGACCATCGACAATGTCGGCAATATCCTGACGCAGGTGTCGGTCACCGGCATCATCGCGGTCGGCCTCACCTTCGTGATCCTGTGCGCCGAGATCGACCTGTCGATCGCCAGCATCGCCAACGTCACCGGCATCGCGGTGGCGTACTTCACGCTGCAGGAATCCTACGTCAACATCGCCAACGTTCCGATGCCGGGCATCGTCGCGATCCTGCTGGCGCTGGCGCTGTGCGCGCTGCTCGGCCTTGTCAACGCGCTCGGGCTGACCGTGATCGGCATCCCCTCCTTCATCATGACGCTCGCCATGATGCAGATCGCGGCCGGCGTCTCGGCGCTTCTGGTGCGCGGCCAGATCGCCTACAAGGTGCCGGACCTGATCACGACGCTCGGCTCGGGCTCGATCGGCGGCATCCCCTGGATCGTGATCGTCGCTGCGGTGATGCTGCTCGGCGGCCATCTGGTGCTGACCTACACGCGGTTCGGCCGCTACGTCTACATGGTAGGCGGCAACCGCGAGGCCGCCGAATTTGCCGGCCTCAACGTCAAGCTCATCCTCGGCGCCGTGATGGTGATCTCGGCGGTCTGCTCGGGAATCGGCGGCATGCTCGGCGTCGCGCATTTCGGCAGCGCGCAGCAGAACGAATTCGACACCTATCTGCTGGACTCGATTGCGGCCGTGGTGGTCGGCGGCACCAGCCTGTTCGGCGGCCGCGGCGGCATCGGCAACACCATCGTCGGCCTGTTCGTGCTCGGCGTGCTCAACAACGGCCTCGACCACGTCAACATCGACAGCTTCCTGAAAATCCTGATCCGCGGCCTGATCCTGCTCGCTGCGCTGATCATCAACGTCTACGCGCAGCGGCTGCGGGAGCAAGCGGCGGATTAGGTATGTTGATTTCTTGACGAATTGTTCGCACGCGGCCCTAGTCACGGCGTCGTCCCGGCGAAGGCCGGGACCCATACTCCGCGGCGGATGTTGTGAAGGGGACTCGTCGCTCCGGCGTCGCTCAATAATGACTGCCTGTGGTTATGGGTCCCGGCCTTCGCCGGGACGACGGCCGAATATGTGGCGTGCTCGTTCGTCGAAAATTTCCGAACAGGCCGGGCCGAACTGGCGCTAGTCTCTGGCGCGCAGCGGAGGGTTACGCCTTTGTCAGCATCAGCGGCACATCGCGAGATCAGCGGGAGGTTCGGCAGGACAATCGCCGTTGCAGTTGGACTTGCCCTGAGCCAGGCCGCGGGTGCAGCGCCGCCCGACAACCCTAATCCCGCGCTTGCCCCATGGTTTGAAAGCCTGAAGCAACCGGGCACCGGCGCGTCGTGCTGCTCGATTGCGGATTGCCGAACGGTCGAGTTCCGGCAGGACCGGGATGGCTACGAGGTATTGATCGATCGTCGCTGGAAGCTGTCGTCTCCATTCTGGCTGCGGGTCCCGCCGAACAGGATCATCGACAGAACCGACAACCCAACGAACCGCGCCGTGGTCTGTTTCACGCCTGAGGCCGGCATTCTCTGCTTCGTGCGTCCGGCCGAAAGCTAGTCGATGCCGTTGCGGCTTATCTTACACGACGATCGGTACGTCCCGTTCATCTGGCAAAATCGGGCTGCCAGTGGCGCAGTTCGCGGGCGGCATAGGTGACCGCGCCGATCGTCGTGTAGGACGGCGCCTCCAACATCATGTTGCGCGCGAGCTTGAGGCTGCGCGCCTCGCAGATCGCGCGCTGCTTCTCGTCCGCGATCCATTCGAAATCGATGTTGTGCGCGAGGCCGAGGATACGGCGTATGGTCTTGGCCGCGGCAAAACCGACCGTGTCCTGGAACAGCCGCGCCATGTAGGCCTGCCGTTCCGCCTCCAGCCGCGCAGCGCCTGCCTCGCTGTCGAATAGCGACGCCGGATAACCGTCGCCCCTCGCCTCGTTGCGCCACAGCTCGAGGAACTTTCGCGAAAACCCGGTCCAGACACCCTCGATGGTTTCCAGCAACCACGCCTCGAACGATGCGCGCTCGCCCACCGAGCGCTCGTGGCCGGCGGAGGCCAGATAGGCCATCAGCAGGTTTCCGATGACGGCACCGATATCGAAGCCCATCGGGCCATAGAATGCGAACTCGGGATCGATCACCTTCGTCTCGCTTTCGGTGACCATGATCGAGCCGGTATGCAGGTCGCCGTGCAGCAGCGCCTCCGGGCTCACCATGAACTTCAGCTTGAGCCGGGAGATCGCGACATGGAGGTCGAGGTCCTCGCGGAAGGCGGCCGCGGTCGCGTCGAGATAGGGCGAGGTCCAGCGGTTCTGCTCGGCGATGCGATAGGGGTCTGTGAAGATCAGGTCCTCGGTAATCTTGCAGAGCGCATGGTTGCCGGCAAATGCAGCGATCCCCTCTTTCTTCTCCGCCGCCGACAATGCGAGATCGGACGAGAAGAACAGCGTCTGTGCCAGGAAGGTCGAGATATCCTCGACAAAGCGCGGATAGCGCGTGGCTCCGATCAGCCCCTTACGCATGATGATGTGCGGCTCGAGCAGCTCCATCGCGGTGAGCGCAAGCGGCGCGTCGTGATGCAGCACCGCCGGCACGAGGCCCGGCGCCAACCGTGCCTGATGCACCAGTGCCAGATGTTCGTAGTGCGCCCGCGACAGCGGCAGCGGCCAGCTCTCGCCAACCAGTCGGACATAGGGCAGCGCTTGCTTGACGGCGATGCCGCCGCTGCCGCCCTTGACGATGAAGACGAGGTTGAGATTGCCGTCACCGACCTCGCTGACCGACCAGCCGGCCGGCGCGCCGCCGAGTTTCGCGACAATGGCCGGCAGCCCAGCGAGATAGTCCCGCAGATCGGCCTCGCGCAAGATTCGATACTGACCGGCCCCGGAGCTGCCGGGTTGCGCCTGCAGGTTCATGTGGCCCCTCCTTCGATTGCCTCGGGGCAAGGTTGATCCTCGCTCCCGTTCCGGGATCGCGCCGGTGTCGGCCTTCCACCCGGAAGGATCATAGTTGCAGCAAACGCGGCCGGCGGCCAGCGCATAGCCTGCGATGTTCCATTTCAATCCAACCGGTCCCCCTCATTTCTGAAACTTCATGTCAATGTATCCAGTCGTATCCCGCGGCGGAATGTCCGTGCGTGACGGGATTTGCGTCCCGTCACGCTGGATGTAACCTGCGGACGTCGAAACTTGTCGATCCGCAGCACAGGCATCGACCGCAAGCAAGTCGCACAATGACCGACGACACCGAGACCATTTCGCTGCGTCACACCATGGTCGATGGTGTCCAGCAGGACGACGACTATGAGGTGATCTGGCGCGGCCTCCCGGTGGGCAGGATCATGCGGCAGCAGGACAGCCGGCAATGGTGGTGGGGCTGCAACGTCTATGGCCGGCCACCAGCCAGCGGCGACAGAGGTCCTGCGATCGATTTCAAGGACGGTCAGGTCCGCTTCAAGCTGGCGTGGGGCCGGCTCAGGCCGACCCTGACCGACGAGCAGATCGCGGTCGCGACGCGCCACGCGGAAGGACTGCGGAAGCAGACGGCCGGACAAGCCGTGGCGGCCACGCCGGACGTGGTTCAGGTCATGCAAAACAACCGCGGGGCGCTCCGGCATCGCGTGCTCAAGCCCGGCTCAATTGAATTCAATGGTGGTGCCATCGACTGTGTGATCCGCAACATCTCGGAGACAGGAGCCGCGCTCGAAGTCACCAGTCCGGTCGGCATCCCAGAGACCTTCAACCTGGTGATCCCCAGCGATCACACCAACCGTCCATGCCGGGTCGCCTGGCGCCGGGAGCGCCGCATCGGGGTCAGGTTCACGTAATCCTCTGGCCCGTCACGCAATTCCTTCGAGCCGCGCCCTCGCTCGTAGCAAGCGCGAGCGAAGCGATACCCCGGGACAGTGTTCCCGCAGGTCACTTTGCTCACGTACGCTACTAGTCGGCTTGCAGGGTTCATCGATGTTCGTCGCCGTGTTCTCGGTCTTTGCCGCCAGTCGCAAGGACCCGCTTGTCGACATGATCGAGCGCGTGCACGCCGGCTTCCTTGCCGCCGGTCTGGGCGAGCCGACGGTACGCTTCAGGTTGTCCGATCCCCCGCCTAGCGCCGAGATCGCGGCCGTACAGGCGATAGCGGGGACGAAGCGCGTTTCCAGCATCGCTGGGGTGCTCAAGCGCTGGCCCGAACTGGAGCGCTTCGCGAGCACGGCCGGCTCGGTTGGCCCCGGCAGGGCCGAAATCCGCGTGATGTCGAACACGACCGCGACCGGCGCCGTCGAAGCGAGGCGATCTCCGGCCCTTCACCGGAGTGGTTCCGGCCGGACCAAACCTAGAACGGCATCCCCATCAGCTTCGACAGCCGCTCGACCGAAAGATAACCGGCATAATAGGCCCACATCGCGATCGCGAAGATCACCGCGGAGATCAGCGTGGTCCACAACAGCTTGCGGCCCATCCGCGCCAGAACCGGCGCGCCGGGATCGGTGCCGGGCGCGCCGCCCCCATCCTCGTGCTGGCTGCGTATGCCGAACGGCAGCGTCAGGAACAGCACGAGCCACCAAAGGACGAAGTAGACCGCAAGCCCGGTGGTGATCTGATACGCCATCGCCCTTAGGCCTGTTCGATCTCGACCAGAGCGCCGGAAAAGTCCTTCGGGTGGAAGAACAGCACCGGCTTGCCGTGCGCGCCGATCTTGGGTTGGCCGTCGCCGAGCACCCGTGCGCCCTCGGCGATCATGCGGTCGCGCGCCGCGATGATGTCGGGCACATCGTAGCAGACATGGTGGATGCCGCCGTCGGCGTTGCGCTCCACGAACTTGGCGATCGGCGAGGCCTCGCCGAGCGGCTCGATGAACTCGATCTTGGTGTTCGGAAGCGTCACGAACACGGTGATGACGCCATGTTCCGGCAGCGGCACGGCATCGGAAATCTCGGCGTTGAAAGCCGTGCCGTAGATCTTCGCGGCCTGCTTGGCGTCCTTCACCGCGATCGCGACGTGATTGAGCCGTCCCAGCATCTCTTTCTCCCTTGTCGAAGCGCGCGGTTCGAAGCCGCTTGTCAAACCGTCAAAACGTGCACGATGCAGATCGGCTTCTTGCCCCACTGCTCGCTCAGCGCGGAACGGACCGCGCGGCGCACCGATTCCCCCAGCGCATCGGGATCACGCCGCCGCGGCTTCGGCAGGCCCTCGATCGTCGCGACCACCACGTCGAACACGATGTCGTCGAGCAGCTCGCCGGCGGCATTGTTCTCCGGCATGCCGACGAGATCAACCTCGGGATCGTCGGCCATTTCGCCCTGCTGGGTCATCGCGATCGCGACGAAGGCGCAGCCGGCAAAGCCCATCCGCCGCCGCTCGACCACGGCGCGCGACTTGGAATCCTCCAGGATGGTTCCATCCTTATAGAGCCGGCCGGCCGGCACTTCGCCGACGATGCCGGGCTCGCCCGGCCCCAGCTTGACGAGGTCGCCGTTGCGGCAGGTCAGCACCTTGGGGACGCCGGCGGCGCGCGCCAGCTTGGCGTGCTCGGCGAGATGCAGCGCCTCACCATGCACCGGAATCAGGAGCTGCGGCCGTACCCAGGAGATCATGTCGCGCAGCTCGTCGCGGCGCGGATGGCCGGAGACGTGCACCAGGTGCTCGCGATCGGTGATGATCTCGACACCCTGCGTCACCAGCCCGTTGATGATGCTGCCGACCGCCTTCTCGTTACCGGGAATGGTGCGGGAGGAGAAGATCACGGTGTCGCCCTTGTTCAGGGTCACCTGCGGATGATCGTTGTTGGCGATCCGGGCCAGCGCGGCGCGGGGCTCGCCCTGGCTGCCGGTGCACAGCGCCAGCACCTTGTCGGCCGGGAAATGGCCGTAATAGTCGGTGCTGCGGAACTTGTGCGAGCCGTCGAGATAGCCGCATTCGCGCGCGACCTGCACCACACGCTCCATGGCGCGGCCGACTACGACCACCTCGCGGTCGGCCGCGTTCGCGGCGTCGACTACCGCCCTCACCCGGGCGACATTGGAGGCGAAGGTCGTGACCGCGACCCGGCCCTTGGCGGCCTTGACCAGCTTCTTGATGGTAGCGGCGACCTCGGTCTCCGAGGGCGAGCGCCCGTCGCGCACGGCATTGGTGGAATCGCCGACCAGCGCCAGCACGCCTTCGTCGCCGAGCTCCCGCAGCCGCCGCTCGTCGGTCGGCTGGCCGATCACCGGGGTCGGATCGATCTTCCAGTCGCCGGTGTGCAGCACGGTGCCGACGTCGGTCTTGATCGCCAGCGCGTGCGATTCCGGAATCGAATGCGCGACCGGAATGAATTCGACGTTGAACGGGCCGATATCGACCCGGCCGCCCGACGGGATCACGGTGATCGGGATCTTCGGCGGATTGCGCTCGGCGGCGCATTTGGCCTCGAACAGCGCCGCAGAGAACTGCGTCGCGTAGATCTTGCAGCCAAGCTTCGGCCAGAGGTCGATGATCGCGCCGAAATGATCCTCATGGGCGTGCGTCAGCACGAGGCCCATCAGGTTGTTGCGCTCCTTCTCCAGGAAGCGGACGTCCGGCATGATCAGATCGATGCCCGGCAGATGCTCCTCGTCGCCGAAGGAGACGCCGAGATCGACCGCGAGGAAGGAGCGCTGCTGGCGGTTGCCGAGGCCGTAGATCGACAAATTCATGCCGATCTCGCCGACGCCGCCGAGCGGTGCAAAGGTGAGTTCGTCGGGTCGCGCCATCAGTTCGCCCTCACCGAGGCTGCGGTGCCGAAATAGACCTCGCCGGCCGTCACGGGCATGCGCTGTCCATCAGCGGTGCGGACGATCAGGCAGCCGGTATCGTCGATCGTATCAAAGATGCCTTCGAGGGTCGCCGAGCCGGTCTGGACCGCGACCTTCTCGCCGAGCCCGGCGGCACGCTCCAGCCACAGCCTGCGGATCTCGGGAAAGCCGCGGCCGTCGTCCCAGATGCCGCGAAACTCGACCCAGGCGTCCGACAGCGCGGCGAACAGCTCCTCCGCGCCGATCTGGATGCCGAGCGCCGCGAGCGACACCGCCGGCGTCGGCGTGCCCTCGGGCGCCGCGACGACGTTGGTGCCGATGCCGACCACGACCGCCAGCCGGCTGCCGATGGCTTCGGCCTCGAGCAGGATGCCCGACAGCTTGTTGCCGTTGGCCAGCACGTCGTTCGGCCATTTCAGGGTGAATTTGGGGCTATCAGGCCCGAGCCGAAGCGCCGCCTCGATACCGACCTTCCGGAGCGCGGCGTCGAGCGACAGGCCGGCGGCAAAGCCGAGGGTGGCGGCAACCGCCGGCTGAACGTCGGTCACCTCGAGGATGCTGCTGGCGAGATTGCCGGGCGGCGCGACCCAGACCCGCTGGCGGCGGCCGCGGCCCGCGGTCTGCTCCGGCGTCACGAACCACATCGGCCCTTGCTCGCCGTCGCGGGCGCGCAGCATCGCTTCGGCATTGGTGGAGCCGATCTGGTCGAAGGTGGCAAGCTTATGGCCCGCCGCGATGGCCCGAGGTCCGAGCGTGAACGTCATGTCGGACTTATGCGCATGATCCGTTCCGAAAGCCAGCATCCTGTTCCGGAACCATGCGCGTTAAAATAGCGATTTCGCCGCCGCCGTCGCCACGCTGACGAGCGGGCCCGGATAGGCGAAGAAGAAGATGTTGAAGATGCCGGCGACCGCCAGCACGGTGCGCAGCTCGACGCGAACCGGGTCGAGCTTGCCGAGCGGCTGGTCGAAATACATCACCTTGACGATCGACAGATAGTAGAACGCACCCACCACGCTGGTCAGCACGCCGATCACCGCCAGCGTGAACAGGTTGGCCTTGATCGCAGCGACGAACACATACCACTTGCCGAAGAAGCCGGCGAGCGGCGGGACGCCGGCCAGCGAGAACAGCAGCATCGCGAAGATAAACGCGATCAGCGGGTTGGTGCGCGAAAGCCCGGCGAAATCGCTGATCTGCTCCAGCGGCTGGCCGTTGCGCTTCATCGCCAGGATGATCGAGAAGGAGCCGAGCGTCATCGCGACATAGATCGCGATGTAGATGAGCACGCCCTGCGCGCCCTCGACGGTGCCGGAGGCAAGCCCGACCAGCGCAAAGCCCATATGGCCGATCGACGAATAGGCCATCAGGCGCTTGATGTTGGTCTGGCCGATCGCGGCGAACGAGCCCAGCGCCATCGAGGCGATCGCCACGAACACCAGGATCTGCTGCCACTGGCTGACGATGCCCGGGAATGCGGTCAGCGTCGCACGGGTGAACACCGCGAGCGCGGCGACCTTCGGAGCGGACGCGAAGAATGCCGTCACCGGCGTCGGCGCTCCCTCATAGACGTCGGGCGTCCACATGTGGAACGGCACCGCCGAGACCTTGAAGCAGAGCCCGGCGAGCAGGAACACCAGGCCGAACACGATGCCGATGCTGCCGGTGGTGGCGGCGGCCGCGATGCCGGCGAACGAGACCGTGCCGGTGAAACCGTAGATCAGCGAAGCACCGTACAGCAGCATGCCCGACGACAGCGCGCCGAGCACGAAATACTTCAGGCCGGCCTCGCTCGACTTGGCATTGTCGCGCTGGCTGGCGGCAACGACATAGAGCGCAAGGCTCATCAGCTCGAGGCCGAGGTAGAGCGCGATCAGGTCGCCGGCCGAGATCAGTACCATCATGCCGAGCGTCGAGAGCAGCACCAGGATCGAGAACTCGAAGGTACGGCTCGACGGCTGGGACAGGTACTCGGTCGACAGGATTAGCGTCGCCGCCGATGCGATCAAAGCGAGGACCTTCAGGAAGCGGGCGAAGTCGTCGACGATGAAGCTGCCGCCGAAGGTCACGAGCTTGCCGGCAGGCAGCCAGAGCTCCAATGCGCCGGTCACGACCAGCAGCAGCACCGCGAGCGTGGTGACGAGGCGCGTCGTCCCCTGCCCGCGATAGGCTCCGATCATCAACAGCACCATGGCGCCGACCGCGAGCACCAGCTCCGGCAGCACCGGCTGCAACTGATAACCTGCACTGGAAAAGCTCATGACGAGGGCCTTACTGGACGGTCAGCGCGGCTGCCTTTACGGCAGTCACGGCGGTTTGGTAATTGTTGACGAGCTGCTGGACCGAGGCGGCCGACATATCGAGCACCGGCTTCGGATAGACGCCGAATAGGATGGTCAGCGCGATCAGCGGGAACAGTGTCACGCATTCGCGGAAGGTGAGATCTTTAATCGACATCAAGGACGGCTTGACCAGCGCGCCGAACACCACCTTGCGGTAGAGCCAGAGCGCGTAGCAGGCCGAAAGGATCACGCCCGTGGTGGCGAAGAACGCCGTCGGCAGCGAGATCTTGAAGGTGCCGAGCAGCGTCATGAACTCGCCGACGAAGCCGCTGGTGCCGGGCAGACCGACATTGGCCATGGTGAAGACCATGAAGGTCATCGCGTACAGCGGCATCCGGTTGACGAGGCCGCCATAGGCCGCGATCTCACGGGTGTGCATGCGGTCATAGACCACGCCGACGCAGAGGAACAGCGCGCCGGAGACGATGCCGTGCGAGACCATCTGGAACATTCCGCCGGCGACGCCCTGGGTGGTCACGGCGAAGATGCCCATGGTGACGAAGCCCATATGCGCGACCGAGGAGTACGCGATCAGCTTCTTCATGTCCTCCTGCATCATCGCAACCAGCGAGGTGTAGATGATGGCGATGACGGACAGCGTGAACACGAACGGCGCGAAGTCGTGGCTGGCCAGCGGGAACATCGGCAGCGAGAAGCGCAGGAAGCCGTAGCCACCCATCTTCAGGAGGATCGCGGCCAGGATCACCGAGCCCGCCGTCGGCGCCTCCACGTGCGCGTCAGGCAGCCAGGTGTGCACCGGCCACATCGGCATCTTCACCGCGAACGAGGCGAAGAAGGCGAGCCACGCCCAGGTCTGCAACGATCGCGGCACCGCGGTGTGCATCAGGGTCGGGATGTCGGTGGTGCCGGCGTTCCAGTACAGCGCCATGATGGCGAGCAGCATCAGGACCGAGCCGAGGAACGTATAGAGGAAGAACTTGAACGACGCGTAGACCCGGCGCGGGCCGCCCCAGACGCCGATGATCAGGAACATCGGAATCAGGCCGCCCTCGAAGAACAGATAGAACAGCACGAGATCGAGCGCCGAGAAGGTGCCGACCATCAGCGTTTCCAGGATCAGGAACGCCATCATGTATTCGCCGACGCGCTGCGTCACCGACTTCCAGCTCGCGATGATGCAGAGCGGCATGATCGCGGTGGTCAGGATGATCAGCGGCAGCGAGATGCCGTCGACCCCCATGTGGTAGGTGATGCCGGTCGCAAGCCAGGACGCCTTCTCGACGAACTGGAAGTCGGTCGAGGCCGGGTCGAACCGCGCCACCAGGATCAGCGACACCGCGAAGGTGATCAGCGTGGTCCACAGCGCGATCCAGCGCGCCGTGCGGTTGGCGGTCTCGTCGCCGCCCCGCGCCAGCAAATAGACCAGGATCGCACCGACCGCCGGCAGGAAGGTCGTAACGGAAAGGATAGGCCAGGTTGTCATTTACTGGCCTCCCAAGCCGAACATGAACCAGGTGATCAATCCGGCCGCCCCGATCAGCATCGCGAACGCGTAGTGATAGAGGTAGCCGGTCTGCAACTTCACGACATTGCGGGTGACATCGAGCACGCGGGCCGAGACACCATCGGGACCGAAGCCGTCGATGATGTAGCCGTCGCCCTTCTTCCACAGCGTGTAGCCGAGCCACTTCGCCGGACGCACGAAGATCCAGTCGTACAGCTCGTCGAAGTACCATTTGTTGAGCAGGAACTGGTACAGCATCGGCTGCTGGTTCGCGAGTTCGACCGGCAGATACGGCCTGCGGATGTAGAACAGATACGAGACGAACAGGCCGAGCGCCATCATGACGGTGGGCAGCGGCGCGAGCCAGCTCGGCATATGCTCCATGTCCTCGAGGATGTGCGGGTTCATCTTCAGGGATTCGCGGAAAAACTCCTCGACGCCGTGCGGACTGGCGAACACTTCCTTGAACGGCAGGCCGGCCAGGATCGAGCCGGCGGCGAGCACGCCGATCGGCACCAGCATCCAGAGCGGGCTCTCATGCGCGGCCTCGTAATGCTTCTGGTCGTGAGGCTCGCCGAAGAAGGTCTTGAAGATCAGGCGCCAGGAGTAGAACGAGGTCAGGCCGGCAGCCACGATCGTCAGCAGATAGGCGTAGGTCGCGAACGGGTTGTGCGCGGCATACGCCGCTTCGATGATCGCGTCCTTGGAGAAGTAGCCAGCGAACAGCGGAAAGCCGGTCAGCGCCAGGGTACCTATGCACATCACCGCGAAAGTGTACGGGATCTTGCGCCACAGGCCGCCCATGTTGCGGATGTCCTGCTCGTGGTGCATCGCGTAGATCACCGAGCCTGACCCTAAGAACAGCAGCGCCTTGAAGAAGGCGTGCGTGAACAAATGGAACATGCCAACCGAATAGGCCCCTGCTCCCATCGCCACGAACATGTAGCCGAGCTGCGAACAGGTCGAATACGCGACGATGCGCTTGATGTCGTTCTGCACGAGGCCGATCGTGGCGGCGAAGAACGCCGTGGTCGCGCCGAAGAACATCACCACCGCCTGCGCGGTCGGCGACAGTTCGAACAGCGGCGACAGCCGCGCCACCATGAAGACGCCGGCGGTGACCATGGTCGCGGCGTGGATCAGCGCCGACACCGGAGTCGGGCCTTCCATGGCGTCCGGCAACCAGGTGTGCAGCAGGAACTGGGCTGACTTACCCATCGCGCCCATGAACAGGAACAGGCAAGTCAGGGTCAGCGCATCGACCTGATGGCCAAAGAAGTTGATGGTCTTGCCGGTGAGGCCGGGAGCTGCGTGGAAGATGGTCTCGAAATCGGTCGAGCCGACCAGCGCGAAGATCGCGAAGATGCCGAGCGCGAAGCCGAAGTCGCCGACGCGGTTGACCACGAAGGCCTTGATCGCCGCCGCATTCGCCGACGGCTTCTGATACCAGAAACCGATCAGCAGGTAGCTCGCGAGACCGACGCCCTCCCAGCCGAAGAACAGCTGCACGAGGTTGTCCGAGGTCACCAGCATCAGCATCGCGAAGGTGAACAGCGAGAGATAGCCGAAGAAGCGCGGCCGGTTCGGATCCTCGTCCATGTAGCCGATGGAATAGAGGTGGACGAGTGCCGACACCGTGTTGACCACGACCAGCATCACGGCGGTCAGCGTGTCGACCCGCAGCGTCCAGGCCACCTGCAGGTCACCCGAAGTGATCCAGGGCAGCAGCACGACGCGTGCGTCATGGTGCATGAAGCCGACATCGACCAGCGTGAACCAGGACAGCGCGGCCGAGACGAACAACAGGCCGGTGGTGATCAGTTCGGCCAGCCGGGAGCCCGCCGCCGGCGGCTCGGAGACGTGGTGGTCGTCATGGCCGTGATCGTCATGGGCCGCCGAGGCATGAGCATCGGCAGCATGGGCGTCGCCATGCGCATCGTCGTGATGGTCGATGGTGTCGCCGCTCGGGCAGCGCGCATGCGCGCCGGTCAGGGCGATGATGCCTGCGAGGATCGCGCCCAGCAGAGGCAGGAAGACGATTGCCTGGATCATTTGCCGGACTAGCCCTTCATCAGATTGACGTCTTCAACCGCGATCGAACCGCGGTTGCGGAAATACACCACCAGCACGGCGAGGCCGATCGCGGCCTCGGCCGCCGCCACGGTCAGCACCAGCAGCGCGAACACCTGGCCGACGATGTCGCCGAGGAAGGTCGAGAACGCCACCAGGTTGATGTTGACTGAGAGCAGGATCAGCTCGATCGACATCAGGATCACGATGATGTTCTTGCGGTTGAGGAAGATGCCGAGGATCCCGAGCGTGAACAGGATCGCGGCGACCGCGAGATAGTGCCCCAGCCCGATCGTCATTTCACCCACTCCGCCGCATCGGCATCCTGCAGGCCCTGCCCCGACGCCACCTTGCGCATCGCCATCGCCATCTCCGGCGTGCGCGCGTTCTGCACGTTGATGTTCTGCCGCTTGACGTTGGCCTTGTGGCGCAGCGTCAGCACGATGGCGCCGATCATCGCGACCAGCAGCACCATGCCGGCGAGCTGGAAGTAATGGATGTACTTCGTGTAGAGCACGAGACCGAGCGCCTCGGTGTTGCTCACATTGGTCGGAATCGCGGCGGTGATCGTCTTCGTCACCTGCGGGTTGATCACCCAGGCGCCGACCACCAGCAGCAGCTCGAACAGGAAGATGCCGCCGATCACGATGCCAATAGGCAGATACTGGATGAAGCCCTCGCGCAGCTCGACGAAATCGACGTCGAGCATCATGATCACGAACAGGAACAGCACCGCCACCGCGCCGACATAGACGACGATCAGCATCATCCCGAGGAACTCGGCGCCCATCAGGATGAACAGCCCGGCCGCGTTGACGAAGGCCAGGATCAGGAACAGCACGGAGTGCACGGGATTGCGCGAGACAATCACCATGACCGCCGAGGCCACGCAGACCGCGGCAAACAGATAGAAGAACAGCGCCGGAAGGATCATGCCCTCACCTCACCGGTACGGCGCGTCGAGCGCGATCGACTTCGCAATCTCGCGCTCCCAGCGGTCGCCATTGGCGAGCAGCTTGGCCTTGTCATAGTACAGTTCCTCGCGGGTCTCGGTCGCGAATTCGAAATTCGGTCCCTCGACGATGGCGTCGACCGGGCAGGCCTCCTGGCACAGGCCGCAATAGATGCACTTCACCATGTCGATGTCGTAACGCACCGTGCGGCGGGTGCCGTCGTTGCGGCGCGGGCCGGCCTCGATCGTGATCGCCTGCGCCGGGCAGATCGCCTCGCACAGCTTGCAGGCGATGCAGCGCTCTTCGCCGTTCGGATAGCGGCGCAGCGCGTGCTCGCCGCGGAAGCGCGGCGAGATCGGCCCCTTCTCGAACGGATAGTTCAGCGTCGGCTTCGGCTGAAAGAAATAGCGCATCGCCAGGAAGAACGCCGAGACGAATTCCGAGAGCAAAAGCGAGCGGGCAGTTGCGTTGACATTGACACTCATGACGGCCTCACTTCGGCGCGATGCCGGCGAACTGCAGCACGCCGGCCACGATCACCACCATCGCCAGCGACAGCGGCAGGAAGACCTTCCAGCCGAGCCGCATCAGTTGATCGTAGCGGTAGCGCGGCACGATCGCCTTCGCCATCGCGAACATGAAGAACATGAAGAACACCTTGAGAGCGAACCAGACGATGCCCGGAATCCAGGTGAACGGCGGCAGATTGACCGGCGGCAGCCAGCCGCCCAGGAACAGGATCGACGCCAGCGCGCACATCGTGGTGATCGCGACGTACTCGCCGAGCATGAACAGCAGATACGGCGTCGAGCCGTATTCGGTCATGAAGCCGGCGACCAACTCGGATTCGGCTTCGACCAGGTCGAACGGCGGACGGTTGGTTTCCGCCAGCGCCGAGACGTAGAACACCACGAACATCGGGAACAGCGGCCACACATACCAGTTCAGGATGGTGAGCTGCGGCAGGCCGATCAGGTGCGCAAGACCGCGGGTATTCTGCGCTTCGACCACCGCCGAGAGATTCAGCGAACCGACGCAGAGCAGCACGGTGATGATGACGAAGCCGATCGAGACCTCGTAGGACACCATCTGCGCCGCCGAGCGCAGCGCGGCCAGGAACGGATACTTCGAGTTCGACGACCAGCCGGCCATGATGATGCCGTAGATCGACAGCGACGAGATCGCGAAGATGTAGAGAATGCCGACATTGATGTCGGAGATCACCCAGCCGAGATCGAACGGGATCACGGCCCAGGCGGCCAGCGCCAGGATGCACGACACCAGCGGCGCCAGCAGGAACACGCCCTTGTTGGAGCCGGACGGGATCACCGGCTCCTTCAGCACGAATTTCAGCAGGTCGGCGAAGGATTGCAGCAGTCCGAAAGGGCCGACCACGTTGGGGCCGCGGCGGATCTGCACCGCCGCCCAGATCTTGCGGTCGGCGAGCAGGATGTAGGCGATCGCGATCAGCAGCACGACGAGCAGCAACAGGCTCTCCGCGACCATGATGATCAGCGGCCAGAGGAAGCCGGTCCAGAACGCGCTTGCGAAGAATTCAGCCATCAGGTCACGCTCACTCCGCTGCCGTCAGCATTCGGCCCGACGCCAGCCGCGAGCATTCCGCCATCACGGCAGAGGCCCGCGCAATCGGGTTGGTCAGATAGAAGTCCTCGACAGTCGGCTTGAACGCCGCCTTGTCGACGCTGCCGCCCTTATCGGCCAGCGCCTTGACGTCGTCGGCCTTGCCGGCCTCGATCTGGTCGAGCCGCATCAGATGCGGCGAGGTCTTGAACATCGCCTGGCGCAGCGCCTGCAGCGAGTCGAACGGCAGCTTCTTGCCGAGCACGTCGGACAGCGCGCGGATGATCGCCCAGTCCTCGCGGGCCTCACCCGGCGGGAACGCGGCGCGGTTGGCGATCTGCGCCCGGCCCTCGGTGTTGACGTAGATGCCGGACTTCTCGGTATAGGCCGCGCCCGGCAGGATGACGTCGGCGCGGTGCGCGCCCTGGTCGCCATGGGTGCCGATATAGACGACGAAGGTGCCGTCCGGCACCTTGATCTCGTCGGCGCCGAGCAGGAACAACACGTCGAGCGTGCCGAAAGTCGTCATCTGCACAGTAGTCAGCCCGCCCGCCGAAGGCGAGAAGCCGATATCGAGCGCGCCGGTACGCGAGGCGGTGTCCTGCAACACGGCGAAGCCGTTCCAGCCGTCCTTCAGCGCGCCGACGTCGACGGCGAGCTTGGCGGCCTGGGCCAGCACCGCGGCGCCGTCATGCCTGGTGTAGGCGCCGGCGCCGACCAGGATGATCGGATGCTGTGCGTTCTTGAGCACGTCGGCAAACGAATGCTTGCCGGCCGCGAGATCGGCGAGCGTGTCGGTGCCCGCGCCGAGATAATCGTGGTCGTAGGTGAAATCGGACTTCGCGCCGATCAGGCCGACCTTGAGCCCACCGGTGCGCCAGCGCTTGCGGATCCGCGCGTTCAGCACCGCGGCTTCCTTGCGCGGATGCGAGCCGATGATCAGGATCGCGTCGGCCTGGTCGATGCCGGCAATGGTCGGGTTGAAGATATAGGAGCCGCGGCCGGCCTTGGCGTCGAACGCGTCGCCGCCCTGCACGGCCAGATTGACCGAGCCGAACTTCGCCAGCAGCTCCTTCAGTGCATACATTTCATCGACCGCGGCGAGATCGCCGGCGATCGCGCCGATCCGCTTGCCGTCCGTGCGGCCGGCCTTGGCGGCGATGGCGGCAAAGGCTTCCTGCCAGCTCGCAGGCCTGAGCTGGCCGTTCTCACGCACATAGGGCCGATCGAGGCGCTGCGTGCGCAGACCGTCGACGACGTGGCGGGTCTTGTCGGAGATCCACTCCTCGTTCACGGCCTCGTTGATGCGGGGCAGGATGCGCATCACCTCGCGGCCGCGGGTATCGACCCGGATCGCCGAGCCGACGCCGTCCATGACGTCGACCGACTGCGTCTTGCCGAGCTCCCAGGGCCGCGCTGCGAATGCATAGGGCTTCGAGGTCAGCGCACCGACCGGGCAGATGTCGACCAGGTTACCCTGCAGCTCCGAGCTCAGCGCATGCTCCAGATAGGTGGTGATCTCCATGTCCTCGCCGCGCCCGGTCGCACCCATTTCCGGGGCGCCGCAGACTTCGGCAGAGAAGCGAACGCAGCGCGTGCACTGGATACAGCGGTTCATCGAGGTCTTGACCAGCGCGCCGAGATACTTGTCCTCGACGGCGCGCTTGTTCTCGGCGAAGCGGCTGGTGTCGACGCCGTAGCCCATCGCCTGGTCCTGCAGATCGCACTCGCCGCCCTGGTCGCAGATCGGGCAGTCCAGCGGATGGTTGATCAGCAGGAACTCCATCACGCCTTCGCGCGCCTTCTTCACCATCGGCGAGCGAGTCGATATCTCCGGCGGCTCGCCCTTCGGGCCTGGACGGCAGTCGCGCACGGCCCAGGCGCAGCTCGCGACCGGCTTCGGGCCGCCTTTCACCTCGACCAGGCACATCCGGCAGTTGCCGGCGATCGACAGCCGCTCGTGATAGCAGAAGCGCGGAATCTCGGCGCCCGCCGCCTCGCACGCCTGCAACAGCGTGTACTCCGGCGGCACATCGATCTCTTTGCCATCGACGATGATCTTGCTCATGTCTCTTCTCTACTCCGCCGCGACCATGTGGACGGGATCACGAACGCCCTGATCGTCGAGATCGGCCTTGTGCGAATACTGGTCGATGCGCTCTTCGATCTCGTGACGGAAATGCGCAATCAAACCCTGGATCGGCCACGCCGCAGCGTCGCCGAGCGCGCAGATCGTGTGGCCTTCGACCTGCTTGGTGACCTCGAGCAACATGTCGATCTCGCGCTTGTGGGCGCGGCCGTCGGCCATGCGGGTCAAGACGCGCCACATCCAGCCGGTGCCTTCGCGGCACGGCGTGCACTGGCCGCAGCTCTCGTGCTTGTAGAAATAGGAGATGCGCGCGATCGCCCGGATCAGGTCGGTCGACTTGTCCATCACGATCACGGCCGCGGTGCCGAGGCCCGAACGCAGCTTGCTCAAGCTGTCGAAATCCATCGGCGTGTCGATGATCTGCTCGGCCGGCACCATGCGCACCGACGAGCCGCCGGGGATCACGGCCTTCAGATTATCCCAGCCGCCGCGGATCCCGCCGCAATGCTTCTCGATCAGCTCGCGGAACGGAATCCCCATCGCCTCTTCGACGTTGCAGGGCCGCTCGACGTGACCGGAAATGCAGAACAGCTTGGTGCCGACATTGTTCGGCCGGCCGATGCCGGCGAACCAGGCGGCGCCGCGGCGCAGGATATCGGGCGCGACCGCGATCGACTCGACGTTGTTGACGGTGGTCGGGCAGCCGTAGAGACCGACATTGGCCGGGAACGGCGGCTTCAGCCGCGGCTGGCCCTTCTTGCCCTCGAGGCTCTCGAGCAGCGCGGTCTCCTCGCCGCAGATATAAGCGCCGGCGCCGTGGGCGACGTAGATGTCGAACGGCCAGCCGTTGATGTTGTCCTTGCCGACCAGCTTGGCCTCATAGGCCTGGTCGATCGCCGCCTGCAGGCGCTCGCGTTCACGGATGAACTCGCCGCGGATGTAGACGTAGCAGGCATGCGCGCCCATCGCGAAGCTCGCGAGCAGGCAGCCCTCGACCAGGAGATGCGGATCGTGCCGCATGATCTCGCGGTCCTTGCAGGTGCCGGGCTCGGACTCGTCCGCATTGACGACGAGATAGCTCGGACGGCCGTCCTTGGATTCCTTCGGCATGAAGGACCACTTCATGCCGGTCGGGAAGCCCGCACCGCCGCGGCCACGCAGGCCCGAGGCCTTCATCTCGTTGATGATCCAGTCGCGGCCCTTGTCGATGATCCCCTTGGTGCCATCCCAGGCGCCTCGGCGGCGCGCGCCCTCGAGACCCCAATCATGGAGGCCGTAGAGGTTCTTGAAGATGCGGTCCTTGTCGTCGAGCATGCTCAAAACTTTCCGAACATCACCGATTGGCTTGGGAGTAAGCGAGCCCGGCGGCGCAGCCGCCGAACACGATGGCCCACAACAGGCTGGATTCCAGTGTGGCACTGAGGCCGTAACGTTGCAGCAGGAACATGAAGCCGGCAGCGACGGCGGTATGCAGCGCGATCCTGCGCCAGGCCATCATCGAAACCGCCCTCCCCATCCCCTGTGCCTGCACCTGAGAGCCCCCCATCAGGTGGTTTCCTTCAGCGTCGTCGGCCCGCCCGCGGGCGCCGAGAACTGACGGTCGATCTGCGGGCCCGGCTTCGGTGGATTGCCGGCGGCAAAGCCGTCGAGCACCTTGCCGAAGCTCTCCTTGGTCAGGTCCTCATAGGTATCCTTCCAGATCAGCACCATCGGCGCGTTCACGCAGGCCCCGAGGCACTCGACCTCTTCCCAGGAGAAGTTGCCGTCCTTCGACAGCTGGAAGGGATCGTGGTGGATGCGATGCTGGCAGACCTCGATCAGGTCGGCGGCGCCGCGCAGCCGGCACGGCGTGGTGCCACACACCTGGACGTGCGCCTTCTTGCCGACCGGCGAGAGCTGGAACATGGTGTAGAAGGTCGCGATCTCCAGCATCCGGATATGCGGCATCTCGAGCAGGTCGGCGACGGCGCGGATCGCCGCTTCCGACACCCAGCCGTCATGCTGCTCCTGCACCCGCCACAGGATCGCGATCGCCGCCGAAGCCTGCCGGCCCGGCGGATACTTCTCGATCTGCTTCTTGGCCCAGGCCAGATTCTCGTCCGTGAACGTGAAGCTCGCGGGCTGCAATTCCTTCGGGGCAAGGCGGCGGACGGACATCGTTCAGACTCTCAATTAGCGCGCGGTGCGGATGCGGACATCATCACCGGTCGACCTCGCCGAACACGATGTCCAGCGAGCCAAGGATGGCGGAAACGTCGGCGAGGAGATGGCCCTTACAGATGTGATCCATCGCCTGCAGATGGGCGAAGCCCGGCGCGCGGATCTTGCACTTGTAGGGCTTGTTGGTGCCGTCGGCGACGAGATAGACGCCGAACTCGCCCTTCGGCGCCTCGACCGCGGCGTAGACCTCGCCGGCCGGCACGTGCACGCCCTCGGTATAGAGCTTGAAGTGATGGATCAGCGCTTCCATCGAGCGCTTCATCTCGCCACGGCGCGGCGGCGCGATCTTGTTGTCCTCGACCACGACCGGGCCCTGCCCGTCGGCTGCTCTGAGCTTCTGTACGCACTGCTTCATGATGCGCACCGACTGGCGCATCTCTTCCATGCGGATCAGGTAGCGGTCGTAGCAGTCGCCGTTCTTGCCGATCGGAATGTCGAAATCCATCTCGGCGTAGCACTCATAGGGCTGCGACTTGCGCAGGTCCCAGGCCGCGCCCGAGCCGCGCACCATCACGCCGGAGAAGCCCCACTCCCAGGCCTCCTTCAACGGCACGATGCCGATGTCGACGTTGCGCTGCTTGAAGATGCGGTTGCCGGTCAGCAGCCGATCGAGGTCGTCGACCACCTTGAGGAACGGATCGCACCACGCCTCGATGTCGTCGATCAACTTGGGCGGCAGGTCCTGGTGCACGCCGCCGACGCGGAAGAAGGCCGCGTGCATGCGCGAGCCCGAGGCGCGCTCGTAGAACACCATCAGCTTCTCGCGCTCTTCGAAGCCCCACAGCGGCGGGGTCAGCGCGCCGACGTCCATCGCCTGCGTGGTGACGTTGAGCAGATGCGACAGGATGCGGCCGATCTCGCAATACAGCACGCGGATCAACTGGCCGCGGCGCGGCACCGTGATGCCGAGCAGCTTTTCCGCGGCGAGGCAGAACGCATGCTCCTGATTCATCGGCGCGACGTAGTCGAGCCGGTCGAAATAAGGAATCGCCTGCAGGTAGGTCTTGTGCTCGATCAGCTTCTCGGTGCCGCGGTGAAGCAGGCCGATATGCGGATCGACGCGTTCGACGACTTCGCCGTCGAGCTCCAGCACGAGGCGAAGCACGCCGTGCGCCGCCGGATGCTGCGGACCAAAGTTGATGGTGAAGTTACGCAGATTTTGCGGTTGCTCGTTCATGGCTTCGGCTCCGCCTTGGCCTTCTCGTCACCGGGAAGCGGATAGTCCGCGCCTTCCCAGGGCGAAAGGAAATCGAACTTGCGGAATTCCTGGTTGAGCCGGACCGGCTCGTACAGCACCCGCTTCTCCTGGTCGTCGTAGCGAACCTCGACGAAGCCGGTGAGCGGGAAATCCTTGCGCAGCGGATGGCCGTCGAAGCCGTAATCCGTCAGCAGGCGGCGCATGTCCGGATGACCGGTGAAGATCACGCCGTAGAGGTCGTAGGTCTCGCGCTCGAACCAGTCGGCGCCCGGGAAGACGCCGATGATCGACGGCACCTGCGTAGTCTCGTCGGCCTGCCCGCGCAGTCGGATGCGCGCGTTCAATGTCGGCGACAGCAGATGATAGACGACATCGAAGCGCTTCTCGCGGCTCGGATGATCGACCGCGGTCGCATCGGTGAAGTTGACGAAGCGGCAATTGGGATCGTCACGCAAGAACGTCACGACGTCCACGATTCTGCCAATCTCGACGTCGATAGTGAGTTGATTGAACGCGACCGAGTGCGCCGTGGCGGCGCCCGGAAGCGCGCTCACGATCGTCTGCCCAAGGGCGTCGAGCTTGCCGTCGTCCATGCCTGAAACCCTAACGTTCGATGGTGCCGATACGGCGGATCTTCTTCTGCAGCAGCAGCACGCCGTAGAGCAGCGCTTCCGCCGTGGGCGGACAGCCCGGCACGTAGATGTCGATCGGGACGATCCGGTCGCAGCCACGCACCACCGAGTAGGAATAGTGGTAGTAGCCGCCGCCATTGGCGCAGGAGCCCATCGAGATGACGTAGCGCGGCTCCGGCATCTGGTCGTAGACCTTGCGCAGCGCGGGCGCCATCTTGTTGGTCAGCGTGCCGGCAACGATCATCACGTCGGACTGCCGCGGCGAGGCACGCGGCGCGAAGCCGAAGCGCTCGACGTCATAGCGCGGCATCGAGACCTGCATCATCTCGACCGCGCAGCAGGCGAGACCGAAGGTCATCCACATCAGCGAGCCGGTGCGCGCCCAGGTGATCAGGTCATCGGCCGCGGCGACGAAGAAGCCCTTGTCGGACAGCTCGTGGTTGACCTCGAGGAAAAACGGATCATTGGCGCCAACCGGCTTGCCGGTCGACGGATCGAGAATACCCTTCGGAGCCTGCGCTATCGCCGGCTGCGGGTTTGCGGCGGTGGGGCTCAATCCCATTCGAGCGCGCCTTTCTTCCATTCATAAGCAAACCCGACCGTCAGCACGGCCAGGAAAACCATCATCGACCAGAAGCCGGTCGCGCCGAGTTTTCCGAACGCCACGGCCCACGGGAACAGGAACGCCACTTCGAGATCGAAGATGATGAAGAGGATCGCCACCAGATAGAAGCGGACGTCGAACTTCATGCGGGCGTCGTCAAAAGCATTGAATCCGCATTCATAGGCGGACAGCTTTTCCGGGTCCGGCGATTGGAACGCGACCAGGAACGGCGCGATCAGGAGCGCAAGACCGATCAGGCTCGCAACCCCGATAAAGACCACAAGTGGGAGATAATTCTGCAGGATGCCGGTCATCGGCGAGGCCTTCTTGCTGCGGTTTCGGACGTGCCGCAGATTCGTTGATTGGAATTGTTCTTGAGGCTTTAGCGCAGCGCAACAGGGGGCGCAAGACAAGCAATTTTGACGGTTTTACCGTTCTCGCCGCGGGCTATTGGCCGCATCGGGCGGATGCCACTTCCGGCGACGCGGCGGCGGCGATCAGGTCCCCTGTGCGCTCGCCATATCAGCCGAACTCCGGCTCGGTGTGGCGAACATCCCGGCAGCTGTCGCCGTCGAGGCGTCAACCTGTCCGAGCAGCAGGTTAGTATCCCCCGGGTCGCACTTGTTCCAGCGCGTAAGGGTGCCCGGCTGCCGGCGAGGATGGCTATCTGCGGAGAACCATATGGGCCGGGGAGCAGGCGTGCCCGGCGCTGGTCGCCAGCGTTGCGGAACGCCAGAGCAGCCGAACACAGGAAATCGTCGGCCGGGCGCGGCCTGTGCAATCGGACCGTCGCCGCCTGGACTTCACCCCGGTCACTCGCGGCGCGCCGGGGGCGAATTCCCACGCCGCTCGTCACCGGTCAGCTTCGGCGGCGATCCAGCCGATATCCCCAGAAAAGTCCGCGGGCTTGACCGACGCCGGTATCGCGGGCGGGCCAGTCTAGGCGTCGATGAAGGCCAGCAGGTCGGCCAGCAGGCGCGCGCTGTGCGTCAGCGGCAGCGCGTGCGGCGCGCCTTCGTAGACCACGAACTTGCTTCCCCCAATCAGGCTTGCCGTCTTCGCGCCGGTCAGCGCGAGCGGCGCGCTGGCGTCCTGGTCGCCATGCACGACCAGCGTCGGGCGATCGATACCCTTCGCCGCAGCGCGCAGATCGGCAAAGGAGATCGTCTTGCGGCAGGCCAGCGCCACCGGCAACGGCACGCCCAGCATCATCCCCCTGATCCAGGCCCGCGTTGCCTCGGGTGTGTCGGGCGTGAAGAACGGCGCCTCGTTCTCGCCCATCCATTTCGGGAAGTCCTGCGCGATTGCGGCATTCTGGGCATCGATCATCGCTCGCGGCACCGCATCTGGATTATCGTCGGACTGGACCAGATACGGCGTGGTCGGTGCCACCAGCACCAGCCGCGCCACGCGCCCTGCGCCGTGACGCGCCAGATAGTTCACCGCCTCGATCGATCCCATCGAATGCGCGACGATCGTGACGTCGCGCAGATCGCGCTGCTCGATCACAGCAGCAACGTCATCGGTCAGCGTGTCGAGGTCGTATCCGGTCGCCGGCATATCGGAGCGGCCATGGCCGCGCCGATCCGGCGCGACGCAGCGATACCCCTTCGCGTTCAGCGCCACGATCTGGCTGCCCCAGATGCTCGAATTGAACGTCCAGGCGGCGAGGAACAAGACCGGCCGCCCCGAGCCCCAATCCTGCACGAACAGTTCCGTGCCGTCCTTGGCGGTCGCATAAAGCGGTTGGCTCACCATCATCTATCTCCCTGTGCGGATCGATCGGCGCCATCGCCGCCGATGCACCGACCATCGCAGAGGGAGTTCGCTCGCGCGATTACGCTTCAGGTAATCACGCGCGTGACGTCAGGCTGTCTGAAGCGGAAACGCTCTCACCATTGATACCGCACCACGCCCTTGCCGGCGTAGCTCGAGGTGACGTTGGAGAACTCGCCCTCGAACGTCGCCGCCGCCGACCAGCCGTTTCGCCAGTTCATCTCGACCGAGGCCGTGGTCAGCGCGGAGTCGCTGGCTTGCGCTGCGCCGTTGACGACGAAACTGGTGCCGGGCAGCGCCTGGAAGGTCGCGGCGGCCAAGCGGTTCGGATTGTAGTCATGCGCCCAGGCAAACCGGGTGCGCAGCGTCAGGATCCCGTCCTGCACCGCGAAGGATTTGTCGGTACGGAGGCCGAGCTCGCTGCGCGGGTCGGTCACGCTCCGGCCGGCATAGCTGAGCACGAAGTTTGGCAAGCCCGAGATCACCCGCTCGGCATAGGCCGGCAGCTCGAAGCTCGTGAATTGGCCCGCGGCATAAGGCGTGATGCCGACGCCGCCGATCCACGGCGCGACGAAACGATAGCCGCCCTCGAGCCGCCCCGACCAGGCGTTGGCGTTGAACTCGGCGCGAAGCTGATCGATGCCGGCGGCGCTGACCGTGCGGTTCGTGGTGATGTCCTGCCAGCCATAGGCGAGCGCGGCCGAGACATAGGCCGGGCCTTCGGTGTGGCGAAGATAGACGCCGGCCTGGAACAGATCGGACCGGCCGCTGCCGCTGTTGACGACGGAGAAGTTCGTGCCGCCGCCGGCGATCGCGAAGCCCGCAATGGTGTTCGGCGTGACCAGGTAGTCGGCGCCGACCGCGGTGCCATACACGCTGCTGGTCGTGTTGTTCGACCCGACGATGGCGTTGCCGCTGGTCGATTGCGAACCGCCGAAGCCCGCGGCCCAGACATTCCAGCGCGGTACGAATGACGGCGCCGGCAGCGCCTTGGTGAACATCGCGAACGCACCAGTTGCTCGGCTTGCGGCATAGGCGCCGGCGTTGCCCTCCTCCGCATAGCCCGACGCTCCCGGCACCGAACCGGCGTCACCGACGCGATTCGCGTAGGGATCGGTGAGCAGCCCCATGAACAGGTTCATGGCATCGAACGTCGTCTGCTGCGAGCCGGTCGCCAGTTCGCCAGAGGCCTGCGTCAGGCCCGCCGGCGCGAGCGTGCCGAACACCGTCTGAATGCCGCCGGTCGTGTTGAAGTAGTTGACCAGCGTGTTGGCGACGTTCTGCTGGTTGATGGACAGGCCGTTGCCGAAATTTGGCGCGGTGGGAGGCGGCGCGAAATCCAGGGCCAGATTGAGATAGGCGTGGGTCGCGTCGTAGCTCAGCGTGTCGGTGAAATTCGCCGGCAGGTTTGTGTTGGCGACGTTGGATGCAAACGTGCCGGATATGCCTCCAGCAGCGTTCAGGATCGTATACTGCTTGGAAATGTAGCTGCCGCTGGCGAACACTGCATTGACGGTCGCGCCGCCAAGCGTTGCGTTCGCATTGAGGCTGGTTGATGACGCAGCGGTCGGCGTCACGTGCACCTGATAGATGGCGCCGGATTGGAAGGCGAGACTGCCGCCGATGGTCAGTGTGCCGGTCGGGTCTGCAGCACTGCCGGGCGCGAGCGTGCCGCCGCTCATGATGGTCGTGGGTGCCGCAATGACGAAGCTGCTCGGAGCCGGGGCACCGAAGGTCGGGCGCACCACGACTAAATTCGAGCCGCCGCTGATGATTACCCCTCCAAGGTTGTTGACATCTGTCAATGTGACGGTGCTGACAACACCCCCACCGAAGACGACGAGTCCGGAACCCACGGTGCCGGTGCCGCTCAAGGTGCCGCCGGAATTGACCGTCACTTTCAACGAGTTGGCGATCGAGCCGTCCACTTCCAGCGTACCGCCATTGATGGTGGTCGAGCCGGTGTAGGTGTTGATGCCGGTCAGGACTTCCTTGCCGCCGGTGATCGTCACACCGCCGCCCGCGCCGCCGTCCCGGATGGTGCCCGCAAAGGTTCCGTTGGCATTGGTGAAGGTCAGCGTATTGGCACCGAGGTTCACGGCGCCGAAGATACTGGTCCCGGAAAGACTATTGATCGAGACGCCGCCACCCGCGCGCGATATGTCGAAGGTACCGTCGTTGATCACGGCCTTCGAAGACGCGATGCTGCCGCCACTGGTCAGGTCAAGTTGGCCACCGCCGCTGATCGTGGTCAGCCCGGTATAGGTGTTGACGCCACCGAAGGTCGCCAGGCCGCCAGAGGCGATCGTCACGTTGCCGCCGGTGCCGCCACCGATACCGCCATCCTGGATGACGCCGTCGTAGGGGCCCCTATTGCCGGTGATGGTCAGCGTCTTGGCGCCGAGGGACACGACGCTGCCGCCGACGGTATCATTCAGGCCGGCAACGCTGGCACCGCTGTTGGTCTGCGAGATATCGAATGTGCCGACACCCGCGCCTGAAGCGAATGCGATGCCCGATGAATTGGCGATCGAGCCGTTTCCTTTGAGCGCCAGCGTCGCGCCGGCATCGATCTGGGTGAAGCCGACGTAGCCGTTGACACCGGACAGGGTCTGCGTTCCGCCGGCGATTTCGAGGCCGCCTGCGCCCGCACCGTTGATTGCGCCGGAAAACTCCGTTGAACCACCGGTAACCGCCAAGACTTTGCTGCCGAGCACTACCGATCCAGCGCCCGCGAGCGTCGTGATCCTGTTGAGGAAGGCCGAAGATGCCGAAATATCGAATGTGCCGTTGACCGTCACGACGCTCGAATTCGAGATGCTGCCGACGCCCGACAGCGCCAGCGTTGCGCCGGAATTGATGGTCGTCGCGCCGAAATAACTTTCAGTCGTCGTCAACGTCAGCGCACCGCCGCTGCCGGAGTTCGCGACCGTCACGCCGCCCGTGCCGGTCAATGCCGTCGCGAGCGTCACGGCATTGCCGTTATAGTCGAGCGTCGTACCGCCGGAGCCGATCGCATTCAGCTTGCCCGAGATATCGGCCGTATTGCCACTGGCCCATTGCAGGCCGCCGCCGTTGAGCGTGATGCTGCCCGAGCCGAAATTGCTCGCGGCGTTGAAATTGATCAGGCCGCCGTTGACTGTCGTGCCGCCCGAGTAAGTATTTGCGGCCGTCAACGTCAGCGTCCCGGTGCCTGTCTTGGCGAGACCCCAGCTGCCGGCATTGGCACCGGTGCCGCCGCTACCAGTCTGGTCGGCGATGACATCAGAGACGATCTGGTTCTGCCCGGCCGCAGGATTGAAGGTCAGCGTCCCGTTACCTTGCAGGAACATACCGGCGCCGAAGGCAGAGCCATTGCCTGCGCCGACGCCGCCAGTCCCGCCGCTGACGCTGCTGCCGTTGACGGTGAAGGCACCGGCAACAGTGAGAGTTCCGCCCCCCTGGACAAACACCGCGCCGCCCGCGCCGAGGCCGCCGCCTGCGCCACCCTGAGAATCGTTGCCGCCATTGCCGGCGCCGAAGCCGCCGGTATTTCCGCAACTGCCGCCGTCATTGCCGCTCGAGCCGCCGCCGCCACCACCGAAGCCGCCCTTCCCCGCACTGAAATAGCAGCGCACACTCCCGCCGCCGCCGCCGAACCCGCCATCGCCGCCCGAACTGTCGATGCTGCCGCCGCCGCCACCACCGAAGCCGCCAGCACCGCCGCCGCCCGGACCCGCGACGGAGGTAGCAGCGCCGCCACCGATTCCACCGCCGCCGCCAGCAGAACTGATGCCAATCCCGACGGCCCCGCCGCCGCCGCCGCCTCCGCTGGCGCCACCCGTACCTGCCGTGGCGCCGTCGCCGCCGCCGGCGCCGCCGCCAGCGGCGCCAACGGCGATGCCGGCCGCGCCATTGCCACCCGTGGTGCTCGCCCCGCCGGCCCCGCCATTGGCGCCCAGGCCAATTCCGCCGCCGCCGCCAGCACCGACATTACCGCCACTTCCGCCATTTCCGCCGAGCCCGCCGCCACCTCCGCCGCCCGACCCGGTCGAGCCGTAACTGCCGCCGCTGCCGCCATTGGCCTGATTGCTGGCGAGCGAAACATTGCTCACCGTGACGCTGGCGCCGCTGGCTACGAACAGCGCGCCACCGGCTCCCATGCCGCCGCCACCACCGCCATCGAACCCGCTGCCGCCATTACCGCCCTTGGCCACGGCGTTCTGGATCGTCAGATTGTTGACCGCGACGGTACCCGAGTAAACGAAGAGCCCGCGCTGCACGCCGCCGCCATCGAGCGTGAAGTTGCCGCCGTTGATCGTGACAGTGCCCCTCGAATTGATGATGGGCAGCGTTGTCCCGCTCGTCAGCGTGATGTTCTGCGTGATGTTGAGCGTGTAGCTGGCGCCCGGATTGTTATCGATCGTCGTCAGCGCAGTGACGAGGCTCGCACCATCGCCGGCGTTCAGCACCGTTTGGGCGTGTGCGCCAGTCCCGAACGCGACGAGCAGAGCGAGGATTACGGCAACCCGTTGCAAACATGAGAATCGGAAGCGTTCCACAACGTGCACGTGCATGGCATTCCAAACTCGGGTCGCGCGTAGCACGGCCACTAAAAATCTCAGCGTGAGGTTGTATCCCCTGAGACATCCTGCCGCACGACAAAAAGCGAAAATGGAACCGAAAGCGCGACGGTGTGCTTTTTGCATCACAACATGATGTCCCCCACACTTCCCCGCGCCAGCGCGACAGGTCGTGTGAGACGTTGTCAGGATACCTGCGCAAGCCTGCCGATCGTGCCTCGCGTTGCCAGCGCGATCGACTGGCGCATTGCTGCTGGCAACCTGCGCGCCCTTACGTCAGCTTGCCCGTATACTTCTCCAGCGCCGCCCAGGCATCCGCGCCATAGGTCTTCTGCCATTGCGTGTAGAAGCCGGCCTTCACCAGCGCGGCTCTGAACTGCACCGGATCTGGCTTGTTGAAGATCATGCCCTTCCCGGTCAGCTCGGCCTGCAGCGAACGGTCCATCTCGACCAGATCAGTGCGCTCCTTCACCGCCGCCGCGTCGAACGCGGTGTTGACGAGCTCGAGCAGATCGGGCGGCAGGCTCGCTATCGCGCGGCGGTTGCCGAGGATCCAGTAGCCGCTCCAGCAATGGTTCGACAGCGCGCAGTATTTCTGTACCTCGTAGAGCTTTCCGGTCGAGACCTGCGCCAGTGGATTCTCCTGCCCTTCGACGATGTGGGTCTGCAGCGCCGAATAGAGCTCGCTGTAGGAGATGCTCGACGGCAGCGCACCGAGCCCCGAGAACAGCGAGGTCAGAAGTGCCGTCACCGGCACGCGAATCTTGAAGCCCTTGAGATCGTCGACGCTGTTGAGCTGCCGGCTCGACGACGAGGTGATCTGGCGGAAGCCGTTGTCCCAGACCTTCTTCAGCGGCACGACGCCGGTCTTGACGATCGCATCCCGGACGAGGTCGCCGACACCGCCGTCCATCGCCGCCCAGACCTGGTCGTAGGATTGGAAGGCGAAACCGATGCTGGGCAGACCGGACAGTGGCACCAGCGTCGACAGCGTCATGCTGGGTGCGGCCAACAGTTCGATACCGCCGGCGCGGACCTGCGACAGCATCTCCGGGTCACCGCCAAGTTGGCTGTTGGCAAACACCGTAATGTTGAGCCGGCCGCCCGACTGCGCGCCGGCCGCCTTGGCAGCCTCGGCCAGACGGATTGTTAGCGGGTGGGTTTCCGGAGTGTTGACGCCAAGCTTGAAGTCGAACTCGGCCGCGGCAAGGACCGGCTTACCAAACATCGTCGCAGCCATTGCCACAGAGCCGGCGCCCAGCACCCGGCGACGGCTTATTTTCGTTGTTTTCATTATTGTTTTTCTCCCGAGCGCATCCCGCGCCTGGGGTCAGTTTCGATCCTCCGCCTGTGTGACGCAAGGCACCGTGAAACCAATCCGCCCGTGGCATGAAACCATTTCAAGGAACTCACGAAACGATCCGGAAACAGATCGGGCTTACCAGTACCTGCCATGGACGGCGCATAGACGCCCGGAGGCGACCATGAACCACTCGATCCATTCAGCTGATCGCGCGACCCACCTCAAGATCGTGGTGGTTGCCCTCGTTGCGGCCATCGGAGTTGCGGCGTTCGGCATTTCGGCGCGGAACAACGCGGATTTCACCCAGACCGCCCAGACCAACCAGGTCATCAAGGCCGGCAAGCCGGTCGCGATCACCTCCTCGGGCACCTCGACGGTCCGCTAGAATTTTCAAGTTTCGGCAGACAAAGCGGCCGCCCTTGGGCGGCTTTTTTGTTGGGCATGATCATCTCGAGTTCCGATCACGACGGTGCGGCCTTTGCCGCCTGCTTCGGGTACCGCGATTGCAGAAGCAGGCACGCGATATCGACGTGTGCAAGGTGCAAATACAGGCGAAGCCCTGCGCGCCGCCGTCGCCTCGCTCGGCAAGCCGACGCTGCATCTGCCGGATCGCGCGGCCGCCGCGGAATCTTAACCGCGTCCTAACGCGGTCATTCGATTGCGATCCGCTCCGCGACCCCCGTCTTAAAAAATGTTCCTTAAGGTGGGCGTCAACAGAGGCGCGGGCCCAACATGAATTTGCAGCAGCGAGTAATTTCGACCGGCTTCAAGATCATCTGCACCGATTGCGGCAGCCTGGCGATCAAGATCGCCGATCCGGCGAACGCGTCCGGCGACACCATCATCGAATGCCGCCGCTGCAACGCTGTGCGCGGTACGGTGGCGGATCTGCACACCCTGGCGCGGCGCGGCCGCGATCTGTTCGAATTCTAACCCCGGCACCGCCGATGCTGTCAGACCCGAACGCGACCATGCAGAACGACATCCCCTTGGATACGGTCTGGTCGATCCTCGAGGCCGCCAACGAATTGGGCGATACAAGCACGGTTGACGCCTGCCGCCGCATCATCGACGCGAATTTGCGCGGCGAGGCGCCGGGACAAACCGACCTGAACGCGGTTGCCGCATTCTTTGCCTGATCGGGGCAGCCTGTTGCCGATTGCGCGTTCAATGCGGCGCCGCGGTGACCGACCGGAACGTCGCTCAACGTTGCTTGACTTGATTCGATCGGGGTCGGCTGGCTAGCTGCCGCACAGCTCTCGATTCGGACGGGCCGATGCAATGACGCGCGATGACCTGGTTGTCGGGGGCACGATCCTCGAGTTCTTCGCCGTCAGCACCGCCTCGCTGATCGCCTGCGGGCACGCGTTCCCGGGGATGCATGTCTGGCAATCCGGCATCACCACCGAGGCGATCATCGGCACCGCCGTCATGGCGGTGTTCATCCCGGCATTCGCCGCGGGACGGTTCAGCTTCGGTTATGTGGTGAGCTTCTCGCTGCTGTCAGCCGTGTTCGGCTTCGTCTGGCTCAGCCACTTCAGCGCGTTCGACTACCCGCACGCGATCGCCCGCTGGGCCATGATCGCGGCGCTGGCCGCCGCGATCACCCCGCTGATGTTCCAGAACATGCCGGTTTGGCGGCCCAGCCTGTCGGAAACGACCGTCAAAGGCGTCGCGCTGCTTCTGCTGGTGTCGTCTTTCGCCGTGCTGCTCGCCGACATCTCGTACGGGGTCAAGCTCGGCAGTCCTTACGGCACGGCCCGTAACGCCATCGCGCGGCCGGCGCTGCTGAACTATCTCACCGGGATCATGATCGGAGCGGTGCTGCCCTATCTGTTCGTGCATTTCGCATCGCGCAGGCAATCGCTGCTGGCTGCCGGTGTTTTGCTGTTTGCGCTTTGTTTCTATCCCGTCGTCAACAACAAGACGGTCCTGCTGCTGCCGATCTGGCTGCCGTTTCTGTTCTGGCTCTACGGCCGGTTCAACCCGCGGCTGGCCACCGTGCTCGCAGTCCTGCTCCCTACCATCGTCGGACTGACATCGTTCGCCGTTCTCACCGCCGACAAGGACTACGTCGTGTTCAGCGCCATCAATCTGCGCTTCCTCGCGATCCCGTCACTGGCGCTTGATCAATACGCCGACTTTTTTGCGCACCGCGAATTGACGCGGTTCTGCCAGATATCGGTCCTTCGGCCGGTGACCACCTGCCCCTACGGCGAACTCGGCCCGGCGCTCGGAGCCATCTATCACGACGGCAATTTCAACGCGTCCTTCCTCGCCACCGAGGGTATCGCGTCGGTCGGTCTCGTGCTCGCTCCGGTTTCGGCGCTGGTGTGCGGCCTGATCCTGTCGGTGGGGTCGGCGGTCTCGCGGCATTTGTCGCCGCGCTTCATCGCCGTGTCGTCCGGCATCGCCGTTCAGACGATCATGAACGTGCCGCTGACGACCGGTCTCGTGTCCAACGGGATCGCGGTGCTGTTCCTGTTGTGGTGGCTGACGCCGGAGCAGCGCGCGGAACTATCCAGCAGACCCGCGCATGCCGCCGAGCAGGTCGGCGTCGTCGGCCTTGCGGCGTCCTGATCTTGCGCGCCCGGCCGCTGCGTGGCGGGCGCGCAAGAGACAGCGCCTGCGCGCGGGCGGCCCGATCAATGTGGCCTTGCCTTCTTTCGGAGAACGATAATGCTCTGATAGGGCGAGATCCCGTTCATGCCGACGTCGACAATGTCGAACCGATCAGTCCAGTGCTCTTCGATGTACTGCTTGGTGATGATCGTCTCGCCATATGTCATCTCGCCGTCGACCGGATAGCTTTGGGGATAGAAGTAGAAGCCGTCTCGCCGCAGGGTCTCGGAGATTTTCTGCTGATCCCAGCCGGGTAATTTGGAGATCGGCTCATAGAATGCATAAGCCGGCGGCCGCACCGTCAGAAGGAAAAGGCCGCGATCCTCCAGCGCAGCGTGGACTGCGGCGAGGCATACGTCGCTTGCGACCGGGGAGAGATGCGTCCAGATCGACAGGGCGTAAGCGACATCGAACTTCTGGTTGAACGGAAGACGTTTCGGCAGGCTGTCCGACAGCACGATATCGGCGCGAGGGTTGGAGCGCTGCGCGACCTGGACGATGCCCTTGTGGGGATCGCAGCCGTGCAAATTGCGCAGCGGCACGTCCTTCATGAAATATCTGAGCACACTGCCCCAGCCGCAACCATAGTCCAGCACCGAACGCTCTTCGAATGGCTTGTCCAGATGCAGCCTGAGCTTGTCGTGCATGAGGCGATAGGTTTCGATCACCGCGGCCCCTAGTTCCATGCCGGAACGACCGCTCCAGTTTTTCTGCGTCCCGGCATCAGGCGGATCAGGAATAGCGGCCTTGATGGCGTCGAAGCCATCATACTCTTTCCAGAGCAACACATTCCAAAGATAGGGATCATCGATCCATTTGAATGCGTCGTACGCGGGCTCTCCCCTTACGCACGCGGCTTCCGTCCTTGCCAGTTCGTCTTTGTAATACTCGTTCAGCCACAGGCTCCAATCCATCCGCAAGCCTCCCTGTCAGGTTCGCTTTGTCGGCCCTTGCGCGCTGCAGTGTCGTTTGCGCATGTACATGTTTCCGAGACTGTCTCTGCTATCTCCGGCAACTTTGGGACACATCAAGCGCGTGCATTCCGGAACACGCGAGGAACCGCGAGCACGCGCGGACGAAGTCAGGTCGACGTCAGGCTGGCGCGCTCCGCTGCGCAAATAAACCGAGGCCTGCATGATTTGCGCTTTCTCGCTGGCCTGAGCGGCGATCGTCACCGCCGCGTTATCAAATCTGATGCTCGCGTGAGCGCACGCCCCGACCAGGCTGCCTCCAGGAAGCATATCGATGACAGTCCGCAAGCTCGTCCACGTACTGCAAGCGCTCCCGGATCAGGACGCAACGGTCGTCATCGGAGAAGGTGCGAAGCCGCAGACGTGGCTGATCGTGTCTGGCGTGGCGGAATGCCGGATTGCGTGCGTGAATGATGATCAGGCGATCGCTGGGAATGAACCGGCGGTTGAGATTGCCTGACGGGGAGCGTCGGCAGGTCCGGACAAGCGCCGTCCAAGGACCCGTCATGACGGCGCCTCGTCTGACACGCTCAAACCTCGAACTTGGTGCTAAGTGCTTGATAAGACTGGCGCGAGAGACGGGACTCGAACCCGCGGCCTCCGCCGTGACAGGGCGGCGCTCTAACCAACTGAGCTACTCCCGCGGATGCCGGTCACCGGATTGATCCGCGCAGGACCGAGGGCATAAAGGCCCGCATCCCGATAGTCAAGCACGTTGCGGATCCCTGCACAGCGCAGGCGCTTTCGCGCCACGGCTGCGAGTTGTAGCCTGTTTTCAGGCGAAACGGTGGTGTCAGCAAAGCCCCGAATCAAATAAGGCCTGATAGGTCTGGGTTTCCTGTGGCCGGCCCGGCGCTGCCCGTTCCCAGAACCGGCGGTTTCAGGACTTTACCGGGCAAACTTTCCCGACGCGAACGGCGCGCCATTCGCGTGAAAAGCAGCAATCCAGCCATTCAGCAACGAGGAGGGCCAGACATGGCGAAGAAAGCAGCGACCCCGGCGACGATCACGCTGAAGCATCTGGCGGCGGCCATCGCCGAAGAGCAGGAGCTGTCCAAGAAGCAGGCCGAGGCGATCCTGACCGACATGGTCACCCGGATCACCAAGCACCTCAAGAAGGGCGAGCGGATCCGCATCGTCGGCCTCGGCATCCTCCAGGTCCGCAAGCGCGCCGCCCGCATGGGCCGCAACCCCGCGACCGGCGAGCAGATCCACATCAAGGCCAGCAAGAAGGTCGCCTTCCGCGCCGCCAAGGAGCTCAAGGAAGCCGTCTAGAGCTTCTGGCCTGGTCGATATCAGGCGCCATTCCGGCTCGCGACGCGGCCCCGGAATGGCGCTTTTCTGTTGTCGAGCCGCCGCCTGATGCGCTTTGCTTGCGCGAACCAATTTCGCCTGAGCGCCTTATCCCTGTCCCGTACCTTTGCGTGGTCTTCATGCTGGCACCGGCCCTCGACTTCAAGCACACCGTCACCGAGCGTTTCCTGCGCTATGTCGTGATCGATACCCAGTCCGATCCGGATTCGCCGACCTGCCCTTCGACCGAGAAGCAGAAAAATCTTGGCCGCCTGCTGGTCACCGAATTGCAGGCGATGGGCATCGCCGACGCGCATCTCGATCCGCACGGCTACGTCTATGCGACGATCCCGGCCAACACTGACAAGACGGTGCCGGTGATCTGCTTCTGCTCCCACATGGACACCTCACCCGACTGCACCGGCAAGAACGTCAAGCCGCAGGTCGTGAAGAACTATCGCGGCGGCGACATCGTGTTGCCCGCTGACTCCACCCAGGTGATCCGCGCCGCCGAGCACGAAGCGCTCGCCGATCAGATCGGCAATGACATCATCACGACCGACGGTACCACCCTGCTCGGTGCCGACAACAAGGCCGGCCTCGCCGAGATCATGGACGCCGCGCATTTCCTCGTCTCCAACCCGCAGGTGAAGCACGGCACCATCAAGATCCTGTTCACGCCCGACGAGGAAATCGGCCGCGGCGTCGACAAGGTCGACATCAAGAAGCTCGCCGCCGATTTCGGCTACACCATGGACGGCGAGACCGCCGGTCATATCGAGGACGAGACCTTCTCCGCCGACGGCGCCAGCGTCATCATCGAAGGCGTCGCGACCCATCCGGGTTTTGCGAAGGGCAAGATGGAGCACGCGATCAAGATCGCGGCTGCGATCGTCGATCGCCTGCCCAAGGACACCTGCTCGCCCGAGACCACGGAGGGCAAGGAAGGCTTTCTGCATCCGGTTGCAATCTCTGGCGCGCTCGAGAACGCGCGGATCGACTTCATCGTGCGCGACTTCACCGAGGCCGGCTTGAAGCAGAAGGGAGCGCTGCTCGAGACGATCGTGAAGGATGTCATGAAGGGATATCCGCGCTCGACCTATCGCATGGAAGTCAAACAGCAGTACCGAAACATGAAGGAGGTGATCGACCGTCACCCGCAGATCGTCGCCTACGCGATCGAGGCGATCGAGCGCGCGGGACTGACGCCGGTCAGGACCTCGATCCGTGGCGGCACCGACGGTTCGCGGCTGTCCTTCATGGGATTGCCCTGCCCGAATATCTTCGCCGGCGAGCACGCGTTCCATTCGCGGCTCGAATGGGTCAGCCGCCAGGACATGGAGAAGGCCGTGCAGACCATCGTGCATCTGGCGATGATCTGGGAACAGCGGGCGTAGATCCTGCGACCACCCGGCTCAGCGCATCAACCGCACGATCAAAGCACTTCGGCGAGGCCGACAGCAGAGGATACGACGGTCATGCAAAGTGCCTGCGAGACCAACCGGAACATCGGTCGACCCAAGGCCGCCGCGATCACGCTGCTCGCAGCACTCGCCTTTTCGGCCCTCGCTGAAAGCGCGCATGCGAATTCGGGCACGGCTGAACAACGCAGGGCCTGCCGGGCGGACGCTATGAGGCTCTGCCGCGAATTCATTCCGAACGTCAGGCATATCACGGCGTGCATGGAGCGGAACAAGCGCCACCTCAGCCCTGCGTGCCGCGCTCAACTCAAGTAGCTGGCCAACGCTTTAGGAAGCCCGCGCAGTCACGATCCAGATCGCGCCCGGCAGCGGCACGGAATCACCCTTCGCGAACGGCGCCAACGCTTCGCGCATCGATGCGATCGCGGCGGCGCGCACCTCTTCCGGATGCCCCTCCAGCGCACGGCTGGCCGGACCGATCTTGAGCGCGCCCTGGATCGCCGCATCGATGCCGCGGCCGGTTGCGACATCGAGCTCGACCTTGACCGGCTCCATAGCGATGCCGGAGAAACCGGCTTCGCCCAGGATGCGCTTCACCCGGGCTTCGGAAGCAAACGAAAACGGGCCGGGATCCTCGGGGCCGAGCTGCGGCAGCTTCGGCACGTGCTTGTAGACCGCCTGCAGCGGCGCCATGAAGAACGGGTTTTCGCGCGGCTCCTGCCAGCAGGCGAAGGCGAGCCGGCCACTCTTCCGCATCGCTCTGCGCAAATTGGTGAACGACGCCACCGGATCGGCAAAGAACATCACGCCGAAGCGCGAGGCCAGCAGATCAAAACTCTCGCGGGCGAACGGATAGACGGTCGCGTCGGCAAGCGCGAATTCGACCGGCAATCCCTGCGGCGCACTCTGCCGCGCCCGCGTCAGCATCGGCCCGGAGACATCGACGCCGAGCACGTGGCCCGCGGGCACGACCTTTGCCGCCAGCGCAAAACTCGAAGCGCCGCTGCCGCAACCGACATCGACGACGCGTTCGCCGGCCTTCGGCGCGGCGCGATCGATCAGCAGGTCGAGCACCGGCTGCAGCACGATGTCCTGCGCGGCCTGTCGCGAGGCCCAGCGCTGACCACCCGGCCCGTTCCAATATGCAATCTGATCGGCGTTCTGCGGATGGCCTGCGTTCATGCGATCCAACCTTGTTGAGAAAGCGTCTCGTGTCTCGTGTTCGGGCATGATCTTTGTCGGAAAACCGCTTCGCACTTTTCCGGATCATGCCTTAGCAGGTCTCACGCGTCGCGGCGCGCAACATGGGCGTGACCTGATAGGTGAATCCGGCGTTGGCCTTGGTGACGGGATCGTTGGCGACGATCTCCTGCGGATCGGCATCATCGGAGAGTTGCAGCACGCCCAATCCCCAGACGCCTCCGGGATCTGCGACCGGCCCGAAGATCAGCGCCTTGCCGGCCTGCAGCAATTCGCCGCAATAGGCGACGTGCGCCTGCATGATGGCGGCTTCCTGCGGCGTCATGTCTTGCGGAAAAGTCGGACGCGGTCCGGTCAATCTGCAGACGTAGTATTTCATCGACCTGGTCCGCGCTCGCTGGCTATTTGGCGGCTGCGTTCGTGGGTTTGGCTGGCTTTGTCTTGGTGGCATTCGCCTTGGCAGCGTCCTGGCCGTCATTGGGGCGCGCAATACCCCAGGGGTCGGTCGGCTTCCGGTCCGGCACACCGCTCAGCGCGCGCTGATAGGCGCGCTGCTGCCGCGCCTCATTGGCTGCATCGGCCGGCGACTTCTCGACCTCTTCGCGATAGCGCGGAACATGGTCCGATTGCGCCAGTGCAGGTCCGCCAATCATGGTGAGGAGTAGGATCGCGGCGATTTTGCGCATGCATCAAGTTCCCAGGTTAGGCGAAGAGAATAGCATCGCAGCAAGGCCGGCATCAAACCCGCGCACGTGACTTTCGGCACCTTTCGCGCCATCGGCCAACGAATGACATTTGACCAGCCAGCGCGGAGCAAGCGCGGTCCCGGCCACCCCATCTACTGCCCCACGGTCGGGATCGCGCACTCTCAACGCGCTCACAGAGGGCTGCGCAATGGCCTTGCTACGTAAGGCTCTTCAACCAGAGGCCGCTTTGCAGTTCGTGAAACGCCGCGCCACCATCATCCTGCGCGAGCATGTGCAAGCGGAGGCCGAACTGGTCGGAAGGGCTGCAGTTCTCACCGACGGGACTGCGGGAACTGTCGAAGGCGTGTTTCTGGACGAGTCGCACGGGTTGCGCGTCTCGATCGCAGGGCACATCGGGAAGTGGCCGATCTCGACAATCAGGATGCTTCAACCATAGGACCGGATCCGTTCTGTCTGGAGCGCCGGCGAATTCCCTACCCCATCGGAAAAGCCTGAACAGGCTTCGTCTGAGAGTTGCCGATCGAGTCCGCCTTCGCCCTGCGCCACTGCGCAAGCGGCAATTGCATCCACAAAGGCTGGCTTGCCCAGCCGTAGCCCGTGAGGTGCGAAGGCTGGTAGGCGGCGAGAGATTCGAACTCCCGACCCTCTCGGTGTAAACGAGATGCTCTAACCAGCTGAGCTAGCCGCCCTTACCTGCGCGCCTCTTTAGCCTCGCCTACCCCCGAGGCGCAAGGTCGCAAAACCCCAATCCGTCAGCTTCACTCCTTGGGCCGCGTCGGCAATCCGCTGAGATCATTGACCCAGGGGGCGGCGGAGCGGCACCAGACCTGGCGTCGCGGGGTCAATTCGCCGCGCTGGCGAATGCTGCCCCAACGGATGCCCCAGTCGTCGGGTCCGCCGTGCTCGCCGCTCGTGAACAAGGGGGAACCGCAATCGCCGCAAAAATGCTGGAAGCGGACCCGGCCGTTATCGCCGCGTTTGCCGTACACTTTCGGCGCGCCATGGGTCAGCCGGACCTGCTCGGCAGCACAGATCACCGTGACGCGATAAGGCGAGCCGGTCAGCGCCTGGCAATCCGTGCAGTGGCAGATCGACACCCGTTCGGGATCGATCTCGGCTTGATAGGTCACGGCCCCGCAATGGCATTGCCCGTCGATCCGCATCCACGTTCTCCCAATTCGGCGTCGTGCAACAAGGCGGTCGCCCAACAGGTCGTTTGCCCAATTGCAGCCTGCAAGACGCCGCGACGCGATGCAGTGCCCAACCGGGACAATGCCGGTATCCCAAATCTGGATTGTTTGGGATACCAATCTGGGATACCTAACCACGGTAACCGAGGGACGGCGCCATGTCGCAGATGCTCCAGATTCACGACCAGCTCCGGGAGATGATCCTGTCCTTCGACCTCGGCCCCGGCGAGCGGCTGACCGAACGCTGGCTGGAGAGCCGGTTCCAGGGATCGCGCACGCCGATCCGTGCCGCGCTGGTGCGGCTCGAAGGCGAGGAGCTGGTCCGCCGTGACGGCCGCAACTGGATCGTCGCGCCGATCGACCTCGGCGAGCTGGAGGCGCTGGCCGAGTTCCGGATCCCACTGGAGACGACGGCCGTCCGCCTCGCCTGTGCGCGGGCAAGCGCGGCCGATATCGCCGGCGTCGAAGAGATGCTGGATGCCTGCCAGTCCGGCGCGCCGCGCGAGGAATGGCACCGTGTCGGCACCGATTTCCATGTCGAGATCGCGCGACTCTCCGGCAATCCCTTCATCGTGAAGGCGATCGCCGGCGCCATGACGCGGCTGTCGCGGGCACGCTGGCTCGAAGTGTGGACCGAACCGTCGCGCGAGCAGGCCTGGCGCGAGCACCGGCGCATCCTCGGCTTCATCAAGGCCGACGATCCGGATTCTGCCGCGCGAGAGGCCGCCGCCCACATCACCGCGACCCGCGACCGCCTGCTGCGTTCGCTCAACGAGGATCGCCGCGGCCTGCGGGCGCGCGGCTTCGCTGTGATCGGTTTGCGCTGACATGAACATGGAAGTCGATCGCGAAGCGGCCCTCGATGCGGGGCCCTGGAGACGCAACCTGATTGTCTGCGTGTTCGGCTCGTTCACGACCATCGTGGGAATGACGCTGCTGCTGCCGTTCCTGCCGCTCTATGTCGAGCAGCTCGGCGTGAGCGATCACGCCGCGATCGTGCAATGGTCCGGCGTCGCCTATGGTGCCACCTTCCTCAGCGCGGCGTTGACGGCGCCGCTGTGGGGACGGCTGGCGGACCGCTACGGCCGCAAGCTGATGCTGATCCGCGCCAGCCTCGGCATGGCGATCGCGATGTCGCTGATCGGCATGGCGCACAACGTGTACGAGCTGGTCGGCCTGCGGCTATTGGCCGGCCTGCTCGGCGGCTACGCCTCGGGCTCGACCGTGCTGGTCGCGGCGCAGACGCCGAAAGCTCGCTCTGGCTGGGCGATCGGCGTGCTGTCGGCCGGCATCATGGCCGGGAGCTTGGTCGGGCCCTTGATCGGCGGCGTCCTGCCCAACCTGATCGGCATCCGCGCGACCTTCTTCCTGATCGGCAGCGTCATCTTCATCACCTTCCTCGGCACCACTTTTCTGATCCGCGAGGAGGCGCGCCCGAAGAAAGCGAAAGGCAGCAAGGCGCGTGGCGGCTGGTCGCTGGTTCCGGACAAGCGCCCCATCATTGCGATGTGGGGAACGGGCCTGCTGCTGATGATCGCCAACATGTCGATCGAGCCGATCATCACGGTCTATGTGGCGCAACTGGTCGAGGCACCGCAGGTGACGTTCGTCGCGGGACTCGTGATGTCGGCAGCGGCGTTCGGCAGCCTGTTGTCGTCATCGCACCTCGGCAAGCTCGCCGATCGCGTCGGCCATTGGCGCATCATCACCATCTGTCTGGCCGTCTCGGCGCTGCTGCTGATCCCGCAGGCCTTCGTGGTCAGCGGCTGGCAGCTGATCCTGCTGCGCTTCTTGATGGGGCTCGCGCTCGGCGGCCTCTTGCCCTGCATCGCCAGCGTGATCCGGCACAACGTGCCTGATGCCGTCACCGGCAGCATGCTCGGCTATTCGATCTCGGCGCAATATGCCGGCCAGGTGATCGGCCCTCTGGCCGGCGGATTCATCGGCGGCCATATCGGCATGCGCGCCGTGTTCCTCGGCACCAGCGTGCTGATGGCGCTCGGAGCGCTCGGCAATCTCGTCGTCGAGAAGAAAGAGTAGTCGCCTGCCGCCTCCTCGTGATGACCAAACAAAACGGCGCCCGAAGGCGCCGTTTTCTATTTCAATCGTGGCTTGCTTCAGTGCGCCGTCAGGCCGCCGGAGGCTTCATCCGAAGCATCGGGCTTGACGTCGACCTTGCTGGCCTCCTCTTCCCAGACGATCGGTGCCGGCACGCGGACCAGCGCCTTGGCGATCACCTCATCCAGCCGCGAGACCGGGATGATCTCCATGCCGCCCTTGATCGCATCGGAAATCTCCGTGAGATCCTTGGCGTTGTCCTCCGGGATCAGCACCGTCTTGATGCCGCCGCGCGCGGCAGCCAGGAGCTTCTCCTTCAGACCGCCGATCGGCAGCACGCGACCGCGCAGCGTGATCTCGCCGGTCATCGCGACATCGTGGCGGACCGGGATGCCGGTCATGACCGAGATGATCGCGGTGGCCATCGCGACACCGGCGGACGGACCGTCCTTCGGGGTTGCGCCCTCCGGCACGTGAACGTGGATGTCGCGCCGGTCGAACATCGGCGGCTCGATGCCGTAGGTGATCGCGCGCGAGCGGACGTAGGACGCCGCCGCCGAGATCGATTCCTTCATCACGTCGCGCAGATTGCCCGTGACCGTCATCTTGCCCTTGCCGGGCATCATGACGCCTTCGATGGTCAACAGCTCGCCGCCGACATCGGTCCAGGCCAGACCGGTGACGATACCGACCTGATCCTCGTCGTCGATCTCGCCGAAGCGATACTTCGGAACGCCGAGGAACTCTTCGATATTCGCCTCGGTGACCTTCACCGACTTCTTCTTGGAGATCATCAGCTCCTTCACCGCCTTGCGGGCGAGTGTGGAGAGCTCACGCTCCAGGTTACGCACGCCCGCTTCGCGGGTGTAGCGGCGGATCATCAGCAGCAAGGCCGCGTCGTCGATCGACCATTCCTTGGAGTCCAGACCGTGCTTGGAGAGCGCGCTCGGGATCAGATGCTTGCGCGCGATCTCGACCTTCTCGTTCTCCGTGTAACCGGCGATCCGGATGATCTCCATGCGGTCCATCAGCGGGCCGGGAATATTCAGCGTATTCGCCGTCGTGATGAACATCACGTTGGACAGGTCGTAATCGACCTCCAAATAGTGGTCGTTGAAGGTCGAGTTCTGCTCGGGGTCCAGGACCTCAAGCAGCGCCGACGACGGATCGCCGCGGAAATCGGCGCCCATCTTGTCGATCTCGTCCAGCAGGAACAGCGGATTCGAGGTCTTCGCCTTCCGCATCGACTGGATGATCTTGCCGGGCATCGAGCCGATATAGGTGCGGCGATGACCGCGAATCTCCGCTTCGTCACGCACGCCGCCGAGCGACACGCGCACGAATTCGCGGCCGGTCGCCTTCGCGATCGACTTGCCGAGCGAGGTCTTGCCGACGCCGGGAGGTCCGACAAGGCACAGGATCGGTCCGGTCAGCTTGTTGGCGCGCGACTGCACCGCGAGATACTCGACGATGCGGTCCTTGACCTTCTCGAGCCCGTAGTGGTCGGAGTCCAGCACCGCCTGCGCGGCCTCGAGGTCCTTCTTGACCTTGGACTTCTTGCCCCACGGGATCGACAGCAGCCAATCCAGATAGTTGCGCACCACGGTCGCTTCCGCGGACATCGGCGACATCTGGCGCAGCTTCTTCAGCTCGTGCTGGGCCTTCTCGCGTGCTTCCTTGGAGAGCTTGGTCTTGGAGATCTTCTCCTCCAGATCGGCCAGCTCGTCGCGACCTTCGTCGTCGCCGAGCTCCTTCTGGATCGCCTTCATCTGCTCGTTCAGGTAATATTCGCGCTGGGTCTTCTCCATCTGGCGCTTGACGCGCGAGCGGATGCGCTTCTCGACCTGCAGAACCGAGATCTCGCTCTCCATCAGGCCCAGCACCTTCTCCAGGCGCTGCGTGACGGACAACGTCTCCAGTATCGCCTGTCGATCGGCAATCTTGACCGCGAGATGCGAGGCAACGGTATCGCCGAGCTTGGCGAAATCGGTGATCGCCTGGACCACGCCGACGACTTCGGCGGAGATCTTCTTGTTCAGCTTCACATAGCTTTCGAAGTCGGACACGACCGATCGCGCCAGCGCCTCGGCTTCGACCGAGTTGGCATCCGTGTCGGCGAGCGCGACCGCGGTCGCCTCGTAATATTCGCTGCGGTCGGAATACTTTTCGACGCGCGCGCGCTCGAGGCCCTCGACCAGCACCTTGACGGTGCCGTCGGGCAGCTTCAGCAGCTGCAGGACGCTGGCGAGCGTACCGGTCTCGTAAATTGAATCGGGCGCCGGATCATCATCGGACGCGTTCTTCTGCGTCGCGAGCATGATCAACGCGTCGTTCTTCATCACCTCTTCGAGCGCGCGGATCGATTTCTCGCGACCGACGAAGAGAGGCACGATCATGTGTGGGAAGACGACGATGTCGCGGAGCGGCAGCACCGGATAGGAATGGCTTTCGCCGTGGACGATCGTTGGCCGGGGTTTTGAGGTCGTCATGGCCTTATCCTTTTGTTTTGCCCCCTTGCTCGCAGTCCGCCTGCTTGCGCAACCGCCACAAGGTGCCTTGGTGATCCGGAACGAGATTGCCGTCAGCAGCCGCCTATTCCGCATCGTAAAGCGACGAATCTCAGCGCATGAGATCCTTCACCGATAGCATTAGGTGGCTATCAGGCCGGGGGGTGTCAAGTCTGAGAAGTGCCCGGAAATTCAGGCTAAACAGGCATTTACTGCAATGCCAAAATCATCGCTGCTGCTGCGCAGCGACGGCCGCCGGATCGCCCGGCAGCCGTGCATTTGTGACAGGTCGAATGCGCGCCTTCAGGCGCTCGCGCTGCTCTCGACGGCGCGATCGGAACGGTCCGCGTAGATGTAGAGCGGACGCGCCGTGCCCTCGACGACTTCGCGCGAGATCACGACTTCCTCGACACCTTCCAGGCCCGGGAGGTCGAACATGGTCTCGAGCAGGATGCTCTCCAGGATCGACCGCAGGCCGCGCGCACCGGTCTTGCGCTCGATCGCCTTGCGGGCGACCGCGCCAAGCGCCTCGTCGGCGAAGGTCAGCTCGATGTTCTCCATCTCGAACAGCCGCTGGTACTGCTTCACCAGAGCGTTCTTCGGATCGGTCAGGATCTTCTTCAGCGAGGTCTCGTCGAGGTCTTCCAGCGTCGCCACGACAGGCAGACGGCCGACGAATTCCGGGATCAGGCCATACTTCAGCAGGTCTTCCGGCTCGACGTGACGGAAAATCTCGCCGGTACGGCGATCCTCCGGCGCGAGCACCTGCGCCGCGAAGCCGATCGAGGTCGAACGGCCGCGCGCGGAGATGATCTTCTCGAGGCCCGAGAACGCACCGCCGCAGATGAACAGGATGTTGGTGGTATCCACCTGCAGGAACTCCTGCTGCGGATGCTTGCGGCCGCCCTGCGGCGGGACCGAGGCCACCGTGCCTTCCATGATCTTCAGCAGCGCCTGCTGGACGCCCTCGCCTGATACGTCGCGGGTGATCGAGGGATTGTCCGACTTGCGGCTGATCTTGTCGATTTCGTCGATGTAGACGATGCCGCGCTGCGCGCGCTCGACATTGTAGTCGGCGGCCTGCAGCAGCTTCAGGATGATGTTCTCGACGTCCTCGCCGACATAGCCGGCTTCGGTCAGCGTCGTCGCATCGGCCATGGTGAACGGCACGTCGAGGATGCGGGCCAGCGTCTGCGCGAGCAGCGTCTTGCCCGAACCGGTCGGACCGATCAGCAGAATGTTCGACTTCGCCAGTTCGACGTCGTTGTGCTTGGTCTGATGGTTAAGCCGCTTGTAGTGGTTGTGGACGGCAACCGACAGCACCTTCTTGGCATGGCTCTGGCCGATCACGTAGTCGTCCAGGACCTTGCAGATTTCCTTCGGCGTCGGGATGCCGTCGCGCGACTTCACCAGCGAGGATTTGTTCTCCTCACGGATGATGTCCATGCAGAGTTCGACACACTCGTCGCAAATGAAGACAGTCGGTCCGGCAATCAGCTTGCGAACTTCATGCTGGCTCTTGCCGCAGAACGAGCAGTATAGCGTGTTCTTGGCGTCGCTCGTGCCGACCTTACTCATTCATTATCTCCGTCCGCCGTTCGATCTTGTTTGCCAGATCGACCCAATCCGGCACAAAACCGGGGTCTTGGGTAGATAGAGCAAATTCCGTACCAAAAAAGACCCTACGCAATACTGACCGTTGCAATCACGGTTTATTCGAATCTCCGCGATCATAGCCGATGCACTACAGCCAACCATGCTGGCACCCGACTATCAAGAATTCGCTAATCGGATGGCCTGCTCAAGACCGTGACAATACCGTGATTTTCCACGATCGCACGTGGAATACGCATCGAAATCCACGGAACGTTGCGGGATTACCACGCCGCCTAATGAGCACGAAAGCGGAACTTGCCGCCCGAGCGTAGGCACTTGCGGGGTACTCCGCTCGTCCTGCTTTTGCCGGCTATGTGAGGCGCCAATGTGGAGATCACATCGGCGCCCCCGGGAGGCCGGCCAGATCAGGCGGCCTTGGCGGCCGACGGATCTTCCGGACGCTTGTCGATCACCTTGTCGACGAGGCCGAACGCCTTGGCGTCTTCGGCGGTGAGGAACTTGTCGCGCTCGAGCGCGTCCTCGATCGCCTTGTAGGTCTGGCCGGTGTGCTTCACGTAGATCTCGTTGAGGCGCTTCTTGAGATTCAGGATCTCCTGTGCGTGCAGCATGATGTCGGTGGCCTGGCCCTGGAAGCCGCCGGAGGGCTGGTGCACCATGATGCGGGAGTTCGGCAGCGTGAAGCGCATGTCCTTCTCGCCGGCCGCCAGCAGCAGCGAGCCCATCGAGGCGGCCTGCCCGGTGCACAGCGTCGAGACCGGCGGGCGGATGAACTGCATCGTGTCGTAGATCGCAAGGCCCGACGTCACCACGCCACCCGGCGAGTTGATGTACATCGAGATTTCCTTCTTCGGATTCTCGGCCTCGAGGAACAGCAGCTGCGCGACGATCAAGGTCGACATGCCGTCTTCCACCGGACCGGTGACGAAGATGATGCGCTCTTTCAAAAGGCGCGAGAAAATGTCGTAGGCGCGTTCGCCGCGATTGGTCTGCTCGACGACCATCGGCACGAGATTCATGTAGGTTTCAACGGGATCGCGCATGAAAGAACCCAGGGGTTAGGGGTGGTGCATAACTCTGCCCAGAACTAGCTCGCTCAAGACTACTGGCTCGAGGCTGGCCGGCTCAAGGCTTAAACCAGATATGGGCCAATTTCCGGCCGACAAGGCCGACACTAGCCAACTGGGCAGGTCGCAGACGTTCAAGCCGATTCGCGGCGGCACGCCTAGCGAGGGGATCCTCGCCGGGCGCGCTTTCGCGGTTCATCATTAACGCGAGGTGCCGGAATCAGGCGGCAGTTTTCTCGCCGTCTTCATCCTTGAACAGCTCATCCTTGGTGACCTTCTTCTCGGTCACGTTGGCGAGCTCCAGCACGAAGTCGACGACCTTGTCCTCATAGATCGGGGCGCGGAGCTGGGCCAGCGCCTGGGCGTTGCTGCGGTAGTAATCCCAGACTTCCTTCTCGCGGCCGGGCATCTGGCGCGCGCGCTCAATCACGGCGCGCGAGACCTCATCGTCGGTCACGGTGATCTTGTTCTTCTCGCCGATCTCCGACAGCACGAGGCCGAGGCGGACGCGGCGGTCGGCGATCTTCTGGTACTCTTCCTTGGCCGCATCCTCGGTGGTGTTCTCGTCGGCGAAGGTCTTGCCGGTCGAGTCCATCTCGGCCTTGATCGAGTTCCACATCAGGTTGAACTCTTCGGCGACAAGCGACGGCGGCGCCTCGAATTTGTGGCTCTCGTCGAGCCGGTCGAGCAGCGCGCGCTTGACCTTCTGCCGGGTCGCGCCGGCGAATTCGGCGGTCAGGCGCTCGCGCGCGGCTTCCTTCAGCTTGTCGAGCGACTCGAGGCCGAGCGTCTTGGCGAACTCGTCGTCGATCGTGGCCTCACCGGGCACCTCGATCAGCGTCGCTGTAGTCTCGAACTCGGCCGGCTGGCCGGCGAGCTTGTCGTTGAGGTAGTTCTTCGGGAACGAGACCTTCAGCGTGCGGGTCTCGCCCGTGCCGATGCCGATCAGCTGCTCCTCGAAGCCCGGAATGAACTGGCCGGCACCGATCACGACCTGGATGCCCTCGCCGGTGCCGCCCTCGAAGGCCTCACCGTTGATGGTGCCCTTGAAGCTGATGGTGACACGGTCGTCCTTCTCCGCTGCACCTTCGGTCTTGGCGCTGTACGGGCGGCTGCCCTCGGCGATCCGCTTGATGGCGTCGTCGACGTCGGCGTCTGAGACATCGACCACCGGCTTCTCGACCGAGAACGACTTGAAATCGGCGAGCTGGATCGGCGGCACGACCTCGATCGCAACCGTGTAGGTCAGGTCGGTCTTGCCCGAGAGCAGCTCGTCGACCTGGTCCTTCTCGGTCGGCATCGTGATCTTCGGCTCGCCGGCAAGCCGGAAGCCGCGATCTTCGAACAACTGCCGGTTGGTGTCGCTGATGGTCTGGTCGATGGTCTCGGCCATGACCGAGCGGCCGTAGATCTTCTTCAGATGCGCGACCGGCACCTTGCCGGGACGGAAGCCGTTGAGACGGACCTTGTCCTTGAGGTCGACCAGCTTGGCGCCCGCCTTGGCATCGAGATCGGATGCCGGAACGCTGATCTTGAATTCGTGCTTCAGTCCCTCGTTGAGGGTCTCGGTGACCTGCATGGTATCAATCTTCTTCCGCTTTTGCCGCGGCCCGAGCGGCCGTGGCAGTGTTCAATCTGTTCGACGCTTGAGCCTTGCGGCCTGACGTCTGTGGGTTCGGCGAACCCTCGTCCCCCGAGAGGTCCAAGGTTCTCCAAGAATTCGTCATGCAAACGCTGTAAGCGCTTGGTGCGGGCGGAGGGACTCGAACCCCCACAACTTTCGTCACTGGAACCTAAATCCAGCGCGTCTACCAGTTCCGCCACGCCCGCGCGAAAAGCATCCAGTCCGGCCGCGATGCCGCGGGCGGCCGGGCTTATAACATGCGCCCACCGGTTCGCAGCAAAAAAATGGCCGCGGGAGAGCCCGCCCTGCGACCGATCGCGACTGGACAGGTACGCTTGAAAATGGTCCGCATCGGCCGGATGGCAAGGCCCACAGCAAGTCCTGAATTTTGGCTCAGCCGGCGCGACCTGATGGCCGCCCTCGGCGCCGCGGCGCTTTGCCCCGCTTGGCCGGCCACGGTCTCGGGGCAAGGCCGGACAGCGGTCGCGCTGCAGGCTAGGATCGATCGAATCGCGCTTCGCCCTAACGGGCCGGACACCCCCGTCTGGTCGCTGGGCAGCCACGACCTCCGCTTCAGGCGCGGCGAGGTGCTCGATGTGACGTTTGGCAACGAGCTGCCGGTCGCCGCCGCGCTCGATTGCCGCGGGCTTGACGGAGTCCCGGCCGCGGAGCCACTGGCCTCCCGGACACCGCTTGCCACCGGGGCCAAGGATAGCTTCCAGCTCCCGCTCCGGCATGCCGGTACCTTCCTGTGCGAGCCGCTGCTCGGCGATGGCACAACCATGCCGGCTCGCCCGCGCCCGTTGATCGTGACCGGCACCTCGCCCGTCGCGGTGGATCGTGACGAGGTCTTGCTGATCGAGGAGTGGCGCCTGCAACCCGACGGAACCGCGGTGTCGCCCGGATCCGAGCCGAAAGATTCGACGTTAATTCATACGATTAACGGCAAGACTTCGCACGAAGTCTCGGCACCGGCCAACGCCCGGCTCAGACTCCGCTTTATCAATGGCAGCCCACGCAGCGTGCTGGCGGTCAAGCTGGAGACCCTCGACGTCAGGGTGATGGCGATCGACGGCCAGCCAGCCGAACCATTCTCGGCGCGCAACGGTGCGCTGATACTGGCTCCGGGAAGCCGAACCGACGTCTTCGTCGATACGGCCGGTCCGGCCGGAACCAGTTTCCCGATCCTGTTGCACGACGGCAAGCAGGGCCGCCCGGTCGGCAAGCTCATCGTCTCGAACGAAGCCCCGATCCGGGCGGCGCCGTTCCCTCCCGCTCCGCCGCTGCCGGGCAACGACATGCCCGCCCAGCTCGACCTCAGGAGTGCCGCCCGATTCGAATTGGCGCTCGGCGCGCCAACCGAGTGGTTCCGCCCGGCGGATTTCAAGCCGTCGGCGGCCCCGGCTTTTCAAGCCAAGGCCGGCCGGACGGTCGTGCTGGCGCTGACCAACCGCAGCGCGATCGCGAGCGTCTTTCATCTGCACGGCCATCACTTCCGCCTGCTCGACCGACTCGACGACGGCTGGAAGCCGTTCTGGCTCGACACGCTCGCGGTCGAACCAGGCGAGACCCAGCGCATCGCCTTCCTCGCCGAATATCCCGGCCGCTATTTGATCGAACAGGTTGCGGCCGATTGGGCCGCGCCGCGGCTCATCCGATGGTACAGTGTCCAATAACAAGGGAAGGAAACTTCCGGGAAACGCGCAGGGGACATCCATGAGCCAGACAGTTGCAGCGATCCGCGGAGTAAAGGCGCGAGGTGTCGTGGTGCCCCTCAAGCGTCCTGTGAGGACTGCCTTCGGCGTGATCGATTCCGGCCCGCTGGTCCTGATCGATGTCGAGACCGATCAAGGCGTTACCGGCCGCACCTACATCTTCGCCTACAGCAAGCTCACACTTCACCCGCTTTGTTATCTGATCGAGGAGATCGGCCGCGAGGTGATCGGCAAGCCGGTCGCGCCGTTCGATCTGATGAAGGCGATGGATGCCAAGTTTCGGCTGCTGGGCTGGCAGGGCCTGGTCGGCATGGCGGTGTCCGGTCTCGACATGGCCTATTGGGACGTGCTCGCCCAGCTTGCCGGCCGGCCGCTGGTCGAACTGCTCGGCGGCTCGGCGAAGCCGATCAAGACCTATGACAGCTACGGCGCGGTCGATCCCGTCACTGATGAGCGCGCGCTGCGCCGCTCGCTCGACCAGGGCTTTCGCGGCATCAAGATCAAGGGTGGCGACGGTGATGCCGCCAATGACGAACGCGTCGTGAAAGGCGTGCGCGCCCTGCTCGGCCCCGACATCGCTCTGATGATCGATTTCAACCAGTCGCTCGATCCGGCCGAAGCGACCCGCCGCATCGCACGCCTGGCGCCCTACGACCTGCACTGGATCGAGGAGCCGGTGCCGCAGGAGAGCCTGGCCGGCCACGCAAAAGTCCGCGAGACCTCGCCGACGCCGATCCAGGCCGGCGAGAATTGGTGGTTCCCGCGCGGCTTCGCCGAGGCGATCGCGGCCGGCGCTTCCGACTTCATCATGCCCGACGTGATGAAGGTCGGCGGCGTCACCGGCTGGATGCAGGTCGCAGGGCAAGCCGACGCGGCGTCGATCCCGATGTCGAGCCACCTGTTCGCCGAAGTCAGCGCGCACCTGCTCGCAGTGACGCCGACCGCGCACTGGCTCGAATTCCTCGACTTCGCCGGCGCGATCCTGGCAAGGTCCGCCGAGATCGTCGACGGCGCCGTGACCGCGCGCGGTCCCGGGCTTGGCATCGAATGGAACGAGCCGGCGGTGGCGAAGTACCTGGTGAGCTAGCGCCTGACTGTAAACGAGGAGGAGCCCGGAGGCCGTGCCAGTTTTCCCTCGCCGCTCAACCGTCGCATTGCGCCTCTTCCTTCCGAGGCTTGTCGCGGCCTGTCTGATCGGCTTGTGCTTCAGCGGAGCCGCGTTCGGCAAGGATCGCAACGACGACAGCGGCGCTCCGGCAGACGCGACGCCTAACATCTATCTCGATCTGCGAACAAGTTACGCAACCGTGCCGGCCGGCGCGTTGCCGGTCGGCTTCGGCAGTCCGGCGCTGTTTAGCGCGCTCCAGTCGCTTGCGCTTGCCAATGGCGGCACGCTTCCGACCAGCGTATCCCTGCCATCCCGGCAATCCCTCGCTGTCGATCTCCCGTTGACGGTGGATGTCAGCGATACCGTCTCGCTCTATGCCGGCGTCTCCGGCACGACCACCTACGGACCCGCGCAGGGCTGGTCGGCGTTCGATGTCACCAGCTGGAACGTCGGGTTTCAGGCAGATCTCTACAGCCAGAAAGGCGGCTCGATCCCGACCATCACCTGGCAATCGACAATCACCCAGGCGATCCCGAACGGGCCGACCGGGACGACGACCTTCAACAACGTTCTCGAGTTCGACTACGCCTTCGACGCGGACGCCACGCGGGGCATGCTGGCGGGTATCCAGGATACCCGCGTCGAGGTGGCGACCGCGCTCGCCCGAATCCATCCAAACATCATCGGCTATGTCGGCGGCTACTATCAGTGGCCGAGCAACTGGAAATTCACCGGCCGCGCCGGCGTGCAATATTTCGGCGGCGCACAGTTCCTGTCCTTCACGCCGGTTCGGTCGTTCACCCAGCCGATTCTCCGGCTCGATCTCGATCGGATGGACGACAACGACAATCGCCTGTTCGGAGTCACGGCTCAAATCATATGGGTGCCGAAGCCGTCCTATCAGCTGACGCTGCGGACGCCGCTCTATTTCGTGCGCAATTGATCAAGCAGTTCCAGCCGGCAGGCCGCGTGTGATCGCGCGACGTTTCTCGCACTGCAAGAGTATCGGCCGGTCAGAGTTGCGTTGGGCTGTTTCGGCCGTTTTCTCTCCGCTTCAGTGGAACGGGTTCATCGCCGTGAACGCTGCGGCGAACTGATCGTCGTCGCGCACGTTCAATTGTTCGGTCGGGACATCGAGCCCCTTTTCGGCCAAGAAGACCCGAACGCGCTGGGCGCTCGCCGCCGGCCCGAACCCGTAGAGCTTCATCGTCGCTCTCCCTCGCCGCCGACGCCGAAGCGCGCGCTCATGCGCGAACTTTTCGCGTTCGTCGACCAGCGAGACGGCGTAATCGTCGAACGAGACCCAGCTCTTGCCCTGTTCATCCCTGATGCTCCAACGCCGCTATCATTTGGGCGAAACTGGTCCGTGTCACCGCGTCCATCGCTCTCGTGCCTTTCCCGGCTCAGGCGCTGAATGCGCCGACCTCATCGAGGCTCGGATAGTCGGTGTAGCCGCGCTCGGCGCCGCCGTAGAATGTCGATCGATCCGGCGCGTTGAGCGGCGCGCCGAGCGCGAGACGCCTCGGCAGATCGGGATTGGCGATGAAGGCACGCCCGAACGCGACGAGGTCTGCCGTGCCCGCGGCGAGCGCCTCCTCGGCGGTCTCGGCGGTGAAGCCTCCCGACACAATGAACGGCCCGGGAAACAACGGGCGCAACAGCGTAGCGACGGATTGCGGTGCTGCGTCGTCGGTCTGATCCACCAGACCGGCGCGCACCCGAGCCTCGATCAAATGCAGGAAGCCGATCTGACGTGCGGCCAGTTGCTTGATGACGTGCGTGTACAGAGACATCGGGTCACTGTCCGCGACATCGCCGACGCTGCTGAACGGCGACAGCCGAACGCCGATGCGATCGGCCGGCCACACGTCCGAGACTGCATCGAGGACTTCAAACAGCAGACGGGCGCGGTTCTCGATCGAGCCGCCATAGCGGTCGGTGCGGTGATTGGTCTTGTCCTCCAGAAATTGCTGAAGCAGATAACCGTTGGCGGCATGAATCTCGATGCCGTCGAACCCGGCCCGCTTGGCGTTCTCCGCGGCCTTGCGGTAGTCGGCGACAATCTGCACGATTTCGCTCAACTCGAGCGCGCGGGGCGTCTCATAAGGCGCGCGCTGAAAATCGCTCTTGAAAGCATTGCCTGCCGGCCGGATCGCAGACGGCGCGACAGGAACGGCTCCGTCCTTTTGAAACGAGGAGTGCGAAATCCTTCCCACGTGCCACAGCTGCAGGAAGATCACTCCGCCTCGCTCCTTGACTGCGTCGACGACGGTGCGCCAACCCGCGATCTGGTCCTCCGTGTAGATTCCCGGCGTCCGCGGATAGCCCTGCCCTTGCTGGGAAATCTGGGTCGCTTCGGCGATGATCAGCCCGCCTTCGGTCGCGCGCTGACCGTAATAGGTCGCGGCGAGCGGCGACGGCACGCCGTTGGCTGATCGCATCCTGGTCAACGGCGGCATCACAACACGGTGCGCGAGCCGAAAGGCTCCAAGCTGGAACGAAGTTGAAAGCTTCATTTTCTCTCTCCAATATGACCGGTCATCTTAGTCGCAAAACAAGTTGATGCCGGTGGCTCTTTGGTACCTTTGGCTCTCGACGGCTCAGGCGAAGATGCTTGCGAATACCAAGCGCTCGAACTGATCGAACGGCGACTTGTCCTGTTCGACCTTGGACCTGAGCACAGCGCCCTCCCAGGCATTGACCAGGAATGTCGCAATGGTGGCGGCGGGCAGACGCGGCTGGACGCGGCCGGCTTTCTCGGCCTCGCGCACGCAGGATTCGATCGCGCGGCTCCAGGCGGCGTAGATCTCGGCGAGACGATCGCGGACCTCGTTGCTCTGCACAGAGAGCTCTGCACTGAAGTTCCCGATCATGCATCCCGTTTGGAAATTCTGACGGATGGCGAGGTCCGACAAGCCACGAAAGAAGCGACGAAGCCGCTCCACAGGGTCGACACTTGTGTCGCTTAGCTGTACGCGCCGAGCGGCGCCGTTCTGCCAATACCGCTCCAGCGCCTCCAGCGCCAAAGCTTCCTTGCTCTCGAAGTGATTGTAGAACGATCCCTTCGGCACCCCGGCGGCAACCGTGATGTCCTGAACTCCGGTGCCGTTGAAGCCATGGCGGTGCAGGGTCTGCAACCCCGCCTCGATCAATTGTTCCCGGACGCTCGGCCTCGCCATGCTCTGATCTCCTGAACGACCAATATGACCGGTCGTCTTAAATGTCAAGCGCTACTCCACCGGGCGCACTCTGCGTAGATCGGGACAAGCGCGGGCTGCATACTGTATTGTTCGACCAGATCGGCGTGCCGCCGAGCGAACCTGACACCGCGTAGACTCAGATCGGAGAACCGGGATGGCACAGTGTATCGTCGTCGTTCAATTCGACCTTCCGAAGCGAACTGAAGAACAGGCCATCAAGGGCGGCATGGGCACCGCCCCCATTTATCGAAACCTCGCAACAAAGGGGCTGATCCGCAAAGACTATCTCAACGGAGAAGCCGGCACCGGCGGCGTCTATTTGTGGGAGAGCCGGGAGGCAGCCGAGGCATGGTTTACCGAGGCCAAGATCGCCGAGCTCACCGAACGCTTCGGAGCCCGGCCGCGGCTGACCTGGTACGACACGTACGTCACCGTCGACAATCTGAAGGGCGAGACGCGCGTGAACCAGTCCCCGCTGATTTCAGCCGCGGAATGAATCGGCCTGCGTTGTCGCCAAACGCGCGCAGCTGAGCGCAGCGCCGACGTCCTCAGCAACAATCGCGCGATAGATCGTCACGTACGGCTCGCCCTGACGCGCTCTAGTACGGGCGTCGGGCAGTTCAAACCCGTTTGCGACGATCGTGCGGTCGCTTGGCCGGGTCTGCGTGAACCCCGCCCCCCTTGGCGGCCAACTTCGTCTCCGCCCGTATCATGTCGACGAAAGCTCGGAGCCCGGCCGTCATGTGCCGATGCCGCGGATAATAGAGGCGCAAGCCGGGGAATGGCGGCGTCCAGTCGTCCAGCACGGATCGTAACGTTCCGGCGGCGAGATGTCCCGTGACCCAGAAATCACTGATGAACGCCAGTCCCAGGCCTTCGACCGCGGATTCGACCATCAAGGCGTCATTGTCGAGGGTCAGCCTGCCCGGGACATCCACCGCCATCTGCTCGCCGCCGCGCTTCTCGAATTCCCAGTGATAGATCTTGCCGCTGGGCATCCGCCTGCGAATGCATTCATGGGTGAGCAGATCAAGCGGAGACCGCGGCACCAACGCGCGCGCGAAATAGCCGGGCGCGCCAACGACGATGAAGCGCGTGTCCGGGCCGCAGGGAATCGCGACCATGTCTTGCGGCACGGCTTCAGCCAGCCGGATGCCGGCATCAAAGCCCTCCGCGACGATATCGATGGGCCGGCCCTCCAGCGTCAATTCGACGTTCATGTCGGGATAGTGCCGCAGAAACTTTGCGACGACGGGACGGAGGATCTGGTGCGCGGCGCGCTCCTTCAGGTTGATGCGCAGCGTTCCTGCGGGAGTGTCGCGGAACTCGTTCACGTCCTCCATGGCGCCGGCAATCTCGCGCAGCGCGGGACTGACCCTGGCGAGGAAGCGCTCGCCCGCCTCCGACAGCGCGACGCTGCGTGTCGTCCGGTTGATGAGACGCACGCCCAGCTTCTTCTCCAGCGCGGCGATCGCATGACTGAGCGCCGAGGGCGAAATGCCGAGCTCGGTCGCGGCGGCGCGAAAGCTGCGATGCGTCGAGATCGCGACGACCGCGTTCAGCTCGAAAAGGCCAGCATGCTGCATTGTACGATTACCTGCATCAGGTCATGCCACTTTATGCTGATTATTGCACTAATCAAGTCGACTATATCGAGCCCGCAATCTGGATCGGCAACCTGAACAAAGGACATTCCCTATGCCAAAGACATTCCTCATCACGGGCGTTTCGTCCGGCTTCGGCCGCGCGTTGGCCGAGGCAGCATTGAGCGATGGCCATACCGTCGTCGGCACCGTGCGCAACGAGAACGACAAGCAGAAGTTCGAGGCGCTCGGCGAAGGCGTGCACGCGGTAATCCTTGATGTGACCGACTTCGGGGCCATCGCGCCCGCCGTCGCCGACGTCGAGCGCACGATCGGCGCGATCGGCGTTCTGGTGAACAATGCCGGCTATGGTCACGAGGGCATCCTGGAGGAATCATCGATCGACGATCTGCGACGCCAGTTCGAGGTCAACGTCTTCGGCGCGGTGGCGATGATCCAGGCGGTGCTGCCCTTCATGCGCAAACGCCGCGCCGGGCATATCCTCAACGTCACGTCGATGGGCGGGTTCATCACGATGCCCGGTCTCGGCTACTATCACGGCAGCAAGTTCGCGCTGGAAGGGATCTCCGAAACCCTCGGCAAGGAGGTCAATGACCTCGGCATCAAGGTCACGGCGGTCGAGCCCGGCAGCTTCCGCACCGACTGGGCTGGGCGATCGATGGTACGGGCGGAACGATCGATCGCAGACTATGACGCTCTCATTGACCCGATCCGCAAACGCCGCCTGGAAATGAGCGGCCGGCAGGTTGGCGATCCCCAGAAGGCCGCGCAGGCCATGCTAAAACTCGCACTGTCGGCCGATCCGCCGGCGCACCTGCTGCTCGGCAGCGATGCGGTGCGGCTGGTCGAGGACAAGATGAAGCTGCTGCAGGCCGAATTCGCTGCGTGGAAGAGCGTCTCGCTCTCCACCGACATTGCCTGAGCAGCACCAGTCGCCGCGGCGGTCCGTCATAGCAAGGCGGACCGGCCCCTCTTGAAACTAGCTCGCGGCTACTCGCGTCCAGAGATAGCGCACGTCCGGTTCCTTCTCCTCGTTGCGGCTGCCATCGGTCCGCTCGACGACGACAAAGCTGCGCGCCTCGTAGAAGCTTCGCGCCCGTGCGTTGCGCTGGAAGGTCCAGAGTTGCAGCCGGTCGACGGCTTGCTGCGCGATCGCAAGCAGCGCGCCGCCGATGCCGCGGCCCTGTGCATCCGGCAGCACGTAGAGCTGCTCGATCCAATCGTCGCGGAACGCGATCACGCCAGACATCGTCTCGCCATCGAACGCGCCCCACAATGTGCAGGCCGCAAACATCTGCTCTCGATAGAACCAGCGGTCTTCGTCGGGCGTGTGCAGGCCGACGAGCCAGGGCAGTGCGTGATCGAACGACGCACGATGCACGCGCGCGGCGGCGTCCATGTCCGCAAGCGCGAGCCGCCTAATACTCAATCCCGAACTCATCATAGAGACGGCGGAACACCGCAGGCAGCACCTCGGTCAAATCCTCCGCGATCAGGCCGGGCCCCGCCTCGCCGGCGCCTTCGCCGTGCAGCCACACGCCGATGCTGGCCGCCTCGAAAGCGGCGACGCCCTGCGCCAGGAAGCCCGCAATGATGCCGGCGAGCACGTCGCCGGCGCCGGCGGTGGCAAGCCAGGGCGGCGCGTTGGCGGCGATGGTGGCGCGCCCATCCGGAGATGCGATCACCGTGTCGGCGCCCTTCAGCAGCACCACCGCGCCGGAGCGCTCGGCCGCCGCGCGCACCCGCTCGAGCTTGGAGCGGCCGGGATGCTTGTTGGAGATATCGCTGAACAGCCGCGGAAACTCGCCCTCATGCGGGGTCAGCACCACGCCGAGCCCTTCGGCCGCCTTGATCGCCTCGAACAGCCGGTCCGGCGAACCGGCAAAGCTGGTCAGGGCGTCGGCGTCGAGCACCAGATGCCGCCGCGCCGAGAGCGCGGTGTGAACGAAGTCGCGGGTGCGCGCGCTGACGCCGGCGCCGGGGCCGATCACGCAGGCATTGAGGCGCTTGTCGTCGAGCAACTCGGCGAACTGGATCGGGTTATCGACCGCGCGCACCATCACCGCGGTCAACGCCGCCGCGTTGACGGCAAGCGCATCGCGCGGCGAGGCCAGCGTCACGAGGCCGGCTCCAGCGCGCAGTGCGGCGCGCGCGGCAAGCCGCGCCGCACCGGTCGAGGCGAGATCGCCGGAGACCACGACGGCATGCCCCCTCGCATATTTGTGGCCGTCGATCCGCGGCACCGGAAACGACCAGCGCCAGGCCTGCGGCAGGTTCTCCGCGATCAGCGGCTTGATCTCGTCGAGCACCTGCGCGTCGATGCCGATATCGGCTACGCGCACCCGACCGCAATACATTCGGCCCGGCAGCAGCAGATGCGCGGGCTTCTTGCGGAAGAAGGTGACGGTTTCGGTCGCCTGCACGGCGGCCCCCATGACAGCGCCCGATGTGCCGTTGATGCCGCTCGGCAGATCGACCGCCAGCACCGGCGTACCGCTGGCGTTGATCGCATCGATCATCTCCAGCGGGTCGCCCTTCACCGGGCGATTGAGCCCGGCGCCGAACAGCGCGTCGATGATCAGCGCCGGCTTGCCGAGCGCCTGCGGGTTGAACGGCAGCACCGGATATTTCCAGCCCTTCGCCGCCAGCGCCGCATCGCCCTGCAGGCTGTCGCGCTCGCAAAGCAGGATCACCGAGACCTCGCGGCCGCGCGCGGCGAGCTCGGCGGCGGCGACAAAGCCATCGCCGCCATTGTTGCCGCGGCCGGCGACCACGACGATCGGCCCCTCCTCGACCAGGTCCATCGCGGCTTCAGCGACGGCCTGGCCGGCGCTCATCATCAACGCGAAGCCCGGCGTGCCGGCTGCGATGGTCAGCCGATCGGCACGCTCCATCTCGGTGGTGGTCAGAACGTCCATGCCGAATCCTCAATCGCTTCGCCTTTTCGAGAGGCAATTCCTGTAACGTTCGCGGGGTTTCTACTGGCCGTCTGCATATGGATTGATCTATTTGCCTATTTGTTAGGCTTAGCTATCATAGCCCACTTGGTTCGATATCAGCCGATTGCCTGTTAAAAGGCTGATAACATTCCGAAATCGGGGACCTTAACAACTTGGCATAGACCCTGCTTTTGAGGAAGCCGCGCACAAGGCCGCCCGATGCGACCATTGCGCGTGCTTCCGGCTAGCCGCCGGAAGGCTTAAGACCAACCAGACTGCGCCCCACGCGCATCGAACTTGACCCTGCAATCTGCAATGCCCGGGAGGCGCTCAGTGAAGAAGATTGAAGCCATCATCAAGCCCTTCAAGCTCGACGAGGTGAAAGAAGCGCTCCAGGAAGTCGGACTGCAAGGCATCACCGTAACCGAGGCCAAGGGATTTGGCCGCCAGAAGGGCCATGCCGAACTGTATCGCGGTGCGGAATACATCGTCGACTTCCTGCCCAAGGTAAAGATCGAGATCGTGATCGGCGACGATCTGGTCGAGAAGGCGATCGACGCGATCCGGCGCGCCGCCCAGACCGGACGGATCGGCGACGGAAAGATCTTCGTCTCCAACATCGAGGAGGCCATCCGCATCCGGACCGGCGAATCCGGGCTGGACGCTATTTAAGGGCGGTGCTATCCGGAATTTCTGACGCAAAAGAGAAAAAAGGCTGCTTCGGCAGCCTGATTTCGTTTGAGTAGTCACACGAACCCGCCAAAAGCGGGAATAACGTCGCCCACCGCCGGAAACACACCCGCACATCCATAAGGGGTATTCATGAAGACCGCCAAAGACGTCCTGAAATCGATCAAGGACAACGACGTCAAATACGTCGACCTGCGCTTCACCGATCCGCGCGGCAAGTGGCAGCACGTGACCTTCGACGTCAGCATGATCGATGACGACATCTTCGCCGAGGGCACGATGTTCGACGGATCGTCGATCGCCGGCTGGAAGGCGATCAATGAATCCGACATGTGCCTGATGCCCGACCCGGTCACCGCGACGATCGACCCGTTCTTCGCCGAGACCACCATGGTCATCACCTGCGACGTGCTCGAGCCGACCACCGGCGAGCCCTACAACCGCGATCCCCGCGGCATCGCCAAGAAGGCCGAGGCGATGGTGAAGTCGATGGGCGTGGGCGACACCGTATTCGTCGGCCCCGAGGCCGAGTTCTTCGTGTTCGACGACGTGCGCTATTCGGCCGACCCCTACAACACCGGCTTCCGCCTCGACTCCTCCGAGCTGCCGATCAACTCCTCGACCGAATATGAGGGCGGCAACCTCGGTCACCGCATCCGCACCAAGGCCGGCTACTTCCCGGTGCCGCCGCAGGACTCGGTGCAGGACATGCGCTCCGAGATGCTCGGCGCGATGGCCAAGATGGGCGTCAAGGTCGAGAAGCATCACCACGAGGTCGCCTCCGCCCAGCACGAGCTCGGCATGAAGTTCGACACGCTGACGCTGATGGCCGACCAGATGCAGGTCTACAAGTACTGCATCCACCAGGTCGCGCACATCTACGGCAAGACCGCCACCTTCATGCCGAAGCCGGTCTATGGCGATAACGGCTCGGGCATGCACGTCCACCAGTCGATCTGGAAGGACGGCAAGCCGACCTTCGCCGGCAACAAGTACGCCGACCTGTCGGAGACCTGCCTGCACTACATCGGCGGCATCATCAAGCACGCCAAGGCGATCAACGCCTTCACCAACCCGTCGACCAACTCCTACAAGCGTCTGGTCCCGGGCTATGAAGCTCCGGTGCTGCTCGCCTACTCCGCGCGCAACCGTTCGGCATCCTGCCGCATCCCCTACACCGCGAACCCGAAGGCCAAGCGCGTCGAGGTGCGTTTCCCCGATCCGATGGCCAATCCCTATCTCGGCTTCGCCGCGATGCTGATGGCCGGCCTCGACGGCATCAAGAACAAGATCGATCCGGGCCCGGCGATGGACAAGGACCTCTACGATCTGCCGAAGGAAGAACTGAAGCAGATCCCGACCGTCTGCGGCAGCTTGCGCGAAGCGCTCGAGAGCCTCGACAAGGATCGCGCATTCCTCAAGAACGGCGGCGTGTTCGACGACGACTTCATCGACGCCTATATCGAACTGAAGATGACCGAGGTCGCCCGTTTCGAAATGACCCCGCACCCGGTCGAGTTCGAGATGTACTACTCGCTGTAAGCTAGCAGCACTGAACACACGCGAAAGGCGCTTCCGATGGAAGCGCCTTTTGTTTTTGGGGCATCTGTCATTGCGAGGAGCGAAGCGACGAAGCAATCCATACGTCCGCGCATACGGAGAGATGGATTGCTTCGCTTCGCTCGCAATGACGATGTGGCGAAAACGCCTCTTCTTCGCTTACACCTTCGCCTTCGCGACCCGCCGCCCCCCGGCATCGAGCGCGCCGAACTTGCCCGCGATCAGGTCCGGCGTCGGCATCATGCCGCCGAGCGACCAGCTCGCCGGCTCGCCCTCCTCGATCTTGACCCAGACGTTGCGGCGGAAGTCCGGGTCGCCCTGGCCCTCGACCTCGACCATGAGATCGGTGACGCGCTCGAGCAGCGCCTTCTTCTGCGCGACGTCGAAGATGCCGCGGACGGTGGAAATGGTGACGTAAGGCATGGTCTCTCTCCATTGCTGAGGTGGTGACAACGCAGCGAAGGTGGACCTGCATGACCCAAAGAGGCAGTGGCCGATCAGACAGAGATCGGGCAATATCCGCCATGGCCTGATCGCGCCGATCAGGTAGGATGCCGGCAACATCAGGAGGTCCCCATGAAGCTTGCGATACTCGCGCTGGAAGCCTGCATGCAATCGGCGGTCGCCGGCATCGCCGACATCCTCACGCTCGGCAACCATGTGATGGCGCTGCGCGGCGGCAAGGCGTGCTTCAGCTGGCAGACGCTCTCGCTCGACGGCAAGGCGGTGCGCGCCGGCGGCGGAAAGCTCGTTGCGGTCGACGGTGCCATCAGCAAGCGGGCCGCATTCGACGCAATCATCGTGCCGGGCAGCCTGGTCGATCACCTCACTGCCGAGCGCCTGCAACCGCAATATGACCGTGCCGGCGCCTGGCTGCGCCAGCAGCATGCCAGCGGCCGGCTGATCGGCGCTTTCTGCAGCGGCGTGCTGCTGCTCGCCAATGCCGGGCTGCTCGACGGCCGCCGCGCCACCATCACCTGGTGGCTGCAGAGCGAGCTCCGCCGCCGCCATCCCAGGATCGACCTCGCCAGCGACGCCGTCATCACCCAGGCCGATCGCCTGGTCTGTGCCGCCGGCCCGATGTCATGGGTCGACCTGCTGCTGCGGTTGATCGAGCTGGTCGAAGGCGCCGAGGTCGCGAAAGTCTGCGCCGACTACGCCGTGATCGACACCGCGCAACGCACCCAGGCGATCTTCATGCCGCTCGGCTACATGCTCGCGCAGGACCCGCTGCTGATGAAAGCGGACATGCTGGTTCGCCGCACCGGCAAGGCGCCGATCACGGTGCGGGGCCTCGCGCAGGCGCTGGGCCTGAGCGAACGCACGTTGAACCGCCGTTTCCGCGAATTGACCCACGAGCCGCCGCAAGCCTTCATCACGCGACGCCGCGTCGAGCACGCCCGCACGCTGCTGGAGACCACGGCGCAACCGATCAAGGCGATCGCCCGCGCCACCGGCTATGAGGACGAGAGCAGCTTCCGCAAAGCCTTCCGAAAGCTGACGCTGCTGTCGCCGCAAGCCTACCGCGCGCAGCGATCAATTCGCGCGGCGTAGCCGCGTCGGATGAGGAGCGCGTAGGATGGTTAGAGCGGAGTGAAACCCATCATGTCGAACCACGCGCAAATGATGGGTTTCGCTCCGCTCTACCCATCCTACCGACCGCGACGCGCCTACACCCGAAACAGTTTCGCGTAGCGCGCCTTGATCTCCTCGCTCTGCTCCTGCACCTGGGCGGGATCGGCCCTGAGCACCTTCAGCTTGTCGAGCGGCACGTGGCCGGCCTTCTCCTTCACCCCGGCGTGGAACGAGCGGTGCGCGAATTCGTCAGCCAGCATCTGCTGGGTTTCGGCGCTGAAGAAATAGCTCTGGAACAGCCGCGCCGCGTTCGGGTTCGGCGCGCTCTTGAAGATGCCGCTCGGCACGATGATCAGCGGCGCGCCCTCGGTCGGATAGACCACCTCGACCGGCTTGCCCTGGTCCTTGGCCAGCACGAGGTTGTAGTCGTTGCCGTCGGCCATGACGGCGCGCTCGCCGAGCAGGATCTTCTTCGGCGGATCGGCGGCCGACTGCACCTGCATCACCCGCTGCTGCGACAGCTTCTCCAGGTACGGCCAGCCGAGATCGCGCGCCAGCACGAAGGTTGCGGTCAGGATCGCGCCGGAGTAGCCCGGGTGCCCCTTGACGATCTTGCCACGCCATTTCGGATCGAGCAGGTCGGCATAGCTCTTCGGCGCGTCCTCGCGCTTTACCTGCTCGGTGTTGTAGCCGATCACCTCGAACCAGGCGCAGGAGGTCGCCGACGTGCCGTCGGGATCGATCTGGTCGGCGGGAAAATGCTTTGCGACGGATTCCGGCACGTAGGCCGCGAGCCAGTCGTTCTTCTTCCAGTCGAGGTAGTGCGCGGGATCGGTGGAGTTGGCGACATCGACGGCGTGGATGCCGCTGCCCTGCTCCTGGGCGATGCGCTGGAAGATGCGTTCGGCGCCTGAGCGCTCGACGCGGACGCTGATCCCCGGATATTTCTGCTCGAAGTCGCGCGCCAGGCGCTCCGCCGTGTTCAGTTCGAGCGCGCTGTAGTACGAGATTTTGCCTTCCTTCTTGGCCGCCGCGATCAGCTCCGGCGTCACGGCCTCAGCCGGCGGCGGCCCCGCCCGCAGCGGTTCGGCGAACACCATCCCGGCGGCGGTGGCCGTCGTCAGCTTGAGCCAGTCGCGTCGCGACCATTTGCGGTCCTGCATCCATCTACTCCCTGAAAGCGGGCCGTTGGCCGGCCGCTCGATTGTCAAGGGAGCATAGCGCGTAGGATGGGTGGAGCGAAGCGATACCCGTCCTACGGACCGATCACCGCCAGCTTCGGCGCAGCACCCGCATCCAGTTGTCAAAGCCGATCTTGCGCAGCGTGGCGTCGTCGAAACCGCGCCCGCGCAATGCCTGGATCAGGTTCTGGAGATGGCTTGCATCCCTGAGCGGACGCGGCATCACCGCACCGTCGAAGTCGGACCCCAGCGCGACGTGGTCGTCGCCCATCCGCTCGACCAGATAGCCGAGATGGTCGGCGACCGTCTCGATCGGGGCGTCGGGATCGCTGTGCCCGTCCGGGCGCACCTCGGACACACTGAAATTGAAGCCCACGACGCCGCCCGATGCTTTGACGGCATCGAGCTGCCGGTCGGTCAGGTTGCGGGTCGCGGGGCAGACCGCATGCGCGCAGGCGTGGGTGACCACGATCGGAGCCGTGCTGAGTGCCACGAGATCCCAGAAACCGCGCTCGTTGAGGTGGGCTGCATCGAGCATGATTCCGAGTTCGTTGCAGGCCTTCACCAGCGCCTTGCCGGCGTCGGTCAGGCCGGGACCGGTATCCGGAGAGCGCGGATAGGCGAACGGCACGCCATGGCCGAAGATGTTGGGTCGGCTCCAGACCGGGCCGAGCGACCGCAGGCCGCGGGAATAGAGCCGTGCCAGCCCGTCGAGATCGGCGTCGATCGCTTCGGCGCCTTCGAGGTGCAGCACGATCGAAAACACCGCGTCCCGCCGTGCCGCCTCGATCTCATCCACGGTTGTCACGCGTCGGATCTTTCCGTCGGCGCGGGCCATCATGGCATCCAGCCCGCTCAGCTGGGCATCGATGGTGCGGCGCGCATAGGCCGCATCGAGCGGCTCGGCAAGGCGCACCTCGTACCCGTCGGCGGTTCGCGTGAAATCGCCCTGTCGCGGATGCTCCGCCTTGGCGTACATCGCAAACAAGCCGCCGACCATGCCGCCTTCCCGGGCACGCGGCAGATCGAGATGCCCTTCCTCCGAGCGCACCAGAAAGTCCCGGCCGCCTTCCCGGTACTCGGCGAGCTGTTGAGCCGCGTCATTGTGGCCATCGAAGATCGCGATCATGGTGTGGTCCTGCACTGTGCATACCTCGCGTCGAACTTGCGCCAAGTAGGATGGTGGAGCGAACCGATACCCGTCAAACGGCGGACCGCATGAGAGATGATGGGTTTCGCTGCGCTCTACCCATCCTACGGACTGCCTCGGTCAGCCCGCGACTTGCGGATGATTGACCGCCAACTGAGCTGCAAAGGCCCGCTTGTAGGCGGGCCGCGATTCGCCGCGGGCGACGTACGCCGCAAGCTTCGGATGCCCGTCGAGCATGCCCGAAGGTTTGAGCCGGAGCAGCACCGACACCATCATCAGGTCGCCGGCGCTGAACGCGCCGTCGAGCCAGTCGGCATCGCCCAGACGATCCGACAACTGGTCGAGCCGCTGGCGGACACGATCCTCGACCAGCGGCAGGCGTTCCGCATGCCACGGCCGGTCGCGCTCGAACAGCCTTGCAGTCGCGAACTCGAGGATCGGCGGCTCCACCGTGTTGAGCGCGGCGAACATCCAGGCAATTGCGCGCGACCGGGCATTGGCGTCACCGGGCAGCAGGCCGGCATGGCGCTCGGCAAGGTGGAACACGATCGCCCCTGTCTCGAACAGGACGAGATCGTCCTCTTGATAGGTCGGTATCTGGCCGAACGGGTGAAGCGCCATATGTGCCGGCTCTTTCATCGCCGCAAACGAAACCAGGCGAACCGCGTAGGGTTGCCCGACCTCCTCAAGCGCCCAGCGAACCCGCGTATCCCGCGCCAGTCCCTTGCCGCCGTCGGGCGACCGCTCAAAGGCGGTAATCGTGATGGTCACTGCAGGCTTCTCCCGGCGAACGCGTTGGTTGCGCAGCTGGTTGTGGATCCCGGTGCGCGACGTACGCGCGCCCGCTCGCGCTTGTCAGCGCGTTCCCATCCTAGCTCTTTTCCGGCGGATTCTCGCGCAGGAAGCGTTCGAGATCGGGCTGCACGGAGTAGGGCTGCGGAACCGGGTCGCCCTGGAAGTCGACCTGAAGATCAAGGCAGCGTCGCAGCACCCGCGCCAGTTCGCTGCGCCGATAGGGCTTGGTCAGCAGCGGAATGCCGTGGCCCCCGCGCCCCTGTTGCGCCGGCAGGACCCCATCGCTGTAGCCCGAGGTGAACAACACCCGCAACGCCGGGCGACCGGCCATCAGCGTTTCCGCCAGTTGCCGGCCGTTCATGCTGCCGGGCATCACGATGTCGGTGAACAGGAGATCGAACACGGTGCCGCGGTTGACGATCTCGAGCGCGGCATCCGCGTTCGCCGCCGCCAGCACCCTGTATCCGAGGCTTTCGAGCTGGCCCGTGACGTAGTCGCGGATCGTGGGGTCGTCCTCCACGCAAAGGATGGTCTCGTCGCCGCCCCTGACCGGCAGATCATCCTCCTCGGCCGCGCGCTGCGCGATGCCGTCCGCCTTGGGCAGGTAGATCCTGAAGATGGTTCCGCGGCCCTGCTCGCTCCTGACCTCGATCCCGCCGCCGCTCTGCTTGACGAAGCCGAACACCATGCTGAGCCCGAGCCCGGTGCCCTGCCCGACCTCCTTTGTGGAGAAGAACGGATCGAAGATCTTCTCCAGATGCGACGGCGAAATCCCGGTGCCGGTGTCGGCGACCTCGATCACGAGGTGGTCGCCGGCGCGCTCGACGCCGTGCGCCACGGCGTCGGGAATCCCGAGCTGGATGTTGCGGGTCGCAAACGACAGCGTGCCGCCCTCGGGCATCGCATCGCGCGCGTTGATGGCGAGATTGACCAGCGCGGCGCCGAGCTGGCTGCGATCGACGAAGGCGAGCCAGGCGTTGCGGTTGAGCTCCGTCCTGATCTCGGTCTGCGATCCCAGCGTCTGCGACAACAGGCGGACCACTTCGCCGATCAGGTCGTTGACGTCGGTCTCGGCGGGCTGCAGCGGCTGCTTGCGCGCGAACGCCAGCAGGCTCGAGGTGAGCTGCGCGCCGCGATCGGCGGCATCGCTGATCAGCTTGGCGATCGCGGCAAGCTGCGGGTTGTCCTTGACCCCATCGGCCAGGATCTCGACCGTGCCGGTGATCACCGTCAGCATGTTGTTGAAGTCATGCGCGATGCCGCCGGTCAGCCGCCCAAGCGATTCCGTCTTCTGCGCCTGAATCAACTGCTCTTCGGCGATGCGGCGCTGGGTGACGTCCCTGACAAAGGAATTGATGATCCAGCCATCGCCGCGGCGCAGCGCATTGAGCGACACCTCGACATGGAAGCGGTGGCCGTCGCGGTGCACGGACGCGGTCTCATAGCGCATCCCCATGCCGCCGCCCGCGGCCTCCTGCAGGAAGCGGGTGATGCGCTGTCGATGCGCGACGCGAAGCTCCTCCGGAAATACCAGTTCGACGACGCGACAGCCGACCGCCTCGGAGCGCGTCCAGCCGGTGAGTGCCTCGGCCTGCGGGCTCCAGTCCAGGATGATGCCGTCCTGGTCGGTCTGCACGAAGGCATCGAGCGCGGTCCTGACGATGGCCTGCGCCATCTGCTCGCTTTCCACCAGCGCCTGGTGCGCCTGACGCTGCGCGGTGACATCGTGCAGCACGATGACCGCCCCGCGCAGGTTGCCGCCATCGTCACGCAACGGCCTGGCGTTGACGACGAGATAGACGGCCGGTTCGGGCCGCAGGGGTTTGACGATCAGTTCGCAATCGTCGATGTCCTCGCCGCGCAGCGCACGCGCCATTGGTGTGTCCGCGATCGGCATCTCGGTCGTACCATCGGCATAATAGTTCTGAAAATTGCGAACGCCGGTCAGCGTGTCAAAACCGGGCTCGACACCGTACAGCCGCCGCGCCGCCGCATTGACGATCACGATCATCGCGTGCTCGTCGGCGACCACCACGGGATCGCGGATGCTCTCGACGGTCTTCTCCAGCAGGTGCTGCCTGCTGCCCAATTGCGCCGACAGCTCGGCCAGCGTCGCGGCGAGCTGGGCGGCCTCGTCATTGCCACTCGGACGTATCGAGACCGGCTCGCCGCGCGACAGCGCGTCCGCCGCCCGCACCAACTGGGCGGGCGTCGTGGCCAGCGATCTCGCAATCAGCTCAGCAGTCATCAACACCACCGCAACCGCGCCGCCGGCGAGCGCCATGCCCGGCCAGGTGACGCCATGGATGAAGCCCAGCGTGAGCAGGAGTGTGACGACGGGAAACATCATCCCGACCGCCAGACGGCCCGACAAATTCATCCCGACCAACTCATCGTGAGCAGTTGCACCGGAAAATGGAAAAGGAAAACAGGAGCAGGAAAGGTATTGTCGGCGCCGGGGCAATATCGGGTGGCTTGCACCCAGTTGCTTAGCCGAGTCCGGCGCCGCAATCCGCCACTTTCGTATCCGTATAAGTACGGAGAACAGGGTTGAGTGCACGCCACTGCCGGCGGAGCCGGCGCTGGGTCGCGGGAATCCGAGCCGTCGGGCCCCCGGTTCGGGGCATCCTTGCGCGGGTGCCGCTGACCGCCGGCGCTCCGCAAGATCGCTCACCGCACTCCGGGAGGCCTTGGCCCGGCTTGGGCGTGCGGAGGGCGGCTATCCGACCTCAAAGGTTGGAGCTGTTGGAACGGATCGGCGCGGGCTTTGCCAGGCCCAGATGGTCGCGAAAGGTCGAACCGGAATATTCGGTGCGATAGAGGCCGCGCCGCTGCAATTCGGGGACGACGAGGCTGGTGAAGGCCTCGACAGATTCCGGCACATAAGGCGGGAAAATATTGAAACCGTCGGCCGCCCTCTCGTCAAACCAAAGCTCGATGTGATCGGCCACCTCGTTGGGATCGCCGACGACGACGGCGCCCGTGCTGATGTGTCCGATGATGAGATCGCGATAGGTCAGGCGATTGGGGCCTTTCACGTCGCGGCGAGTGAGACGCATGACATCGGCAAACAGCCGTTGGCCGCCCTCGTTGGCCTCTGCCAGCACCAAGGGGTCGACCGGTGAATCCCGGTCCTGGCTGGAGACGTCGACGCCGATCGCCGCCGATACCGCCGTGAGGTTGCGGCGCTTCCCCATCCTGCCCAGCGAACCGTAGCGGCTTGCCTCGCCGCCATCGCCCTCGGGCTCCAGCGCAATGAAGGAATTGAGATGGTCGAATATCGCAACCGCCTGCTGCGTCGTCTCGGCGACGACGGGCGTGAGCCCGGGCAGGATCGCGATATCGGCGTCGCTCCTGCCATACTTCCTGGCCCTGGATTTGACATCGGCATAGTAGGCCTTCGCGCTCTCGATCGTCGCCTGGCCGGCGAAGATGACATCGGCATCGCGCGCGCCGAGCTCACGCGAACGATCCGACGTACCGGCATGCAGGATCACCGGATGGCCCTGGGGCGGGCGCCTGACGTTGAGCGGTCCGGCGACGTCGAAATAGCGTCCCTTGTGGTGCAGCGGCGTGGTCGCATCGCTGTCCCAAAGTCCCCGCACCACAGCGACGAATTCATCCGCCCAATCGTAGCGCCGCTCGGTGTCCCAATGGGACTGGCGCGAGAAATTGCCGGCGGCGATTTCATCCGCGCCGGTCACCAGATTCCACGACGCCCGGCCCTGGCTCAGGTGATCCAGCGACGCCAGCATGCGCGCAAGATTATAGGGATCGTAATAGGTCGGATTGGCGGTGACGACGATACCGATATGGCTGGTCGCGGCGGCCAGGCTCGCCCCGGACACGAACGGTTCGAGGCGTGACATCTGGGAGGGATTGGTGCTTTGCAGGCTCGGATCGCTCGCCAGCCGGTCGCCAAGGAACAGAAAGTCGAACTTGGCCGCTTCCACGAGCTGGGTGACCCGCTGAAGGAATTCGATGTCGAAGGCGGCGCCTGCGTGGGAGGAAGGATAACGCCAGCCGCTGGGATGTGTGCCCCCGGCCCAAAACATCAGGCCGAAATGAAGTTCTCGCTTGGACATGGTGAAACGCTCGCGGGATGGTTCAGGCGGCCGTGTCGGCCGGCTGCTTTGAGGGCTGTTCGAACACATTGCGCGGCCTTGCCAGACCGAGTCTTTCGCGCAGGATGACCGATCCCTCAGTGGATCGTAGCCGTTGCCGCCGCACCAGCTCCGGGACGACATCCCGGGAAAAGTCATCCAGGCCGCTGCGGAGAATCCGCGGCACGACCACCAGACCATCCAGCGTCACGGCATGTGCCAGTGCCTCGATCTGGTCGGCGATCTCCGCCGGCGAACCTGCCACATGATTGGCAGCGTACGGTTGCGGCGTCCCTGCCGCGTGGTCCGACGCACTGACGGGCACGATCTCGGCAAACAGCCGCAGATCCTGCGTATCACGACCGGCGCCCCGCGCAGAAGCAAGCACGTGGTCGCGCAGGGCCACGGCGCTCCCTGTCGTCGCCGTCCCCAGGATGGCGATGTCGGCGTGCCGCCCCGCGAAGTCGGCCGACCGCTTGTCCACCACGCGATGAGCAACGATGACCTGGCCCTGGGGCGGCCGTGCAACGTTCAGCGGGCCCTTGACCTTGAAGGATGCACCGACGTGATCGATCGGATGGATCTTGGCGCCATCGACGAACACTCCGCTCTGTTTGTCGCGAATGAATGCATCATCCTCCCAGCTGTCCCAGAGCCGGCGCGCAATCTCGAGGATTTCATCGGCACGCACATAATGGACATCAGGCGCGAAGGCGGCCTGCCCGTAGTTTGCGCCGGCGGGATCGGCCGCGCCGGTCGAGGCCAGCCAGCCGGCACGCCCTCGCGTGACATGATCGAGCGAAGCAGCGAGCCGCGACACGTTATACGGCTCGACATAGCTCGTGTTGGCCGCAGCGATCAGGCCGATGCGACGCGTCCTGGTCGCGAGGAAGGACGCCGTGGTGAACGCTTCGCTGCGCACATCCTCCGCACGACCGACGCTGTCGTCGATCAGGAGAAACGCGTAGCCGGCCCCCTCGAGGTCCCGCGCGAAGGCAGTCAGGTCGAGGGGGTTCAGGGGATCGAAGCTTTCGGCGTGCGTCTGGTGCCCGGATTGCGGCGCATAGAGAAAGCCGAGGTGGAGCGGTTTGGCCATTCTGGTCTCCGTCTGTCAGGCCACGGTTGCCGTCGCGGCCGGCTCGAGCGCGCGGAGTGCGTCATAGATGCGGGCTTCGCGTTGCAGAAGCTCGATGTCGCCCCGCCGACGCGGGCGCGGCAGATCGAGGGTGACGATTTCAGCAATCCGCCCGGGCCGCGGCGAAAGCAGCACGATACGGTCGGCAAGAAACACCGCCTCGCCGACGTCGTGCGTCACGAACACGATGGTCTTGCGGCGCTGCTGCCAGATCCGGATCAGGTCTTCCTGCAACCTGTTGCGGGTGACGTAGTCGACCGCGCCGAACGGCTCATCCATCAGGAGGACGTCGGGATCATTGACGAGCGCACGCGCGATGCCGGCGCGTTGCTTCATGCCGCCGGAGATCTGGTGCGGGAATTTGCCGCCGAAGCCGTCGAGCCCGACCAGCGTGAGATGCTCATCGACCAGGCGGCGGGCTTGTGGCTTGTCCACCCCGCGCAATTCGAGCCCGAGGCCGACATTGGCCGCAACCGTTCGCCACGGATAGAGCGAGGCATCCTGGAACACGACGCCGAGCTCTCCACCGGGACCGTCGATCGGCTTGCTGCGAAATAGCACCGAGCCGCTGCTCGGCTGCTGCAGCCCGGCGAGGATTTCCAGCAGCGTGCTCTTGCCGCAGCCGCTTGCACCGAGCAGCACGATGAACTCGCCCTCCTCGACCGAGAAGCTGATGTTGCTGAGCGCACGCACCGGCGGCGTGCCGGGATAGACCTTGTCGAGAGACCTGATGGTGAAGGCAGGCATCCCCTCGCGCTCCCGCTTGCTCTCGCTCACTGCGTCTTGCGCCCGGGATAGACGAACGGCTTCACGTACTCCTGCGGGATGAAGCGCTCATCGATGTATTTGGCGGCGGCGTAGAACTCCTTCTGGTTACCGACATCGATCTCCAGCTGCTGCGTGTCGTGGATCGCCTTCGGATCGATCGCCGGATTGGCGTCCCAGACGTCGTCCTCCTGGTAGATCGCGCGCTTCACCGCCTCCGGATTGATCTTCAGGCGGGCCTGCAGCCAGGGCAGGTACTCGTCGTAATGCGCCTTGGCGTAGGTATAGGACTTGAAGTAGGCCCGCAGGCCCCGCCGCAGCAGATCGGGATCCCCGGCGATCACCGCGTCGCCCGCGATCAGGACGCCGGTGTGATAGGTCGGGAGATAATCCCAGGCCCGTGCAAGCGTGGTCGAGACTCCCTCGATCTCCCCGAGCGCCGCGAAGGGCTGATGGATGATGGTGGCGTCGACCTGGCCGGTTTCGAGCGCGCCGTAGGCCTTTTCGGTCGCGCCGGCGGCAAACAGCGTCACGTCGCGGTTGGGATCGATGCCTTCGGCCCGCAGCAGATACCGGGCAACCGACGCGAGGTTGCCGCTGGTGTCGGGTCCGACGCCGACCGTCTTACCCTTCAGATCCGCGAACGACTTGATGCCTTTCCGCGCGATCAGGAAATACGGTCCCTTCGAGCGGAAGGCGGCGGCGACGATCTTGATCGGCGCCCCCAAGGCGGCAGCCCGCAGATAGACGCTGGTCGGTCCGAAGGCGAAGGTCACGTCGCCGCGCGAGGTGGCGGTGACCGGATCCTGCGTTCCGACGAACTCGACGTTCAAGCCTTCCTCGGCGAAGAACCCCTTCTCCACGCCGAATACGATCGGCTGCTGCGTGTAACTCGTGGTGTCCTGCAGCTTGAGGGTTTTCTTCTCCTGCGCGCCGGCCGCCGCGGTGAGGCCGAGCGTGAGCGCGGCCAAGACGAACAGACGAGCTGGAAGGCTTGTGGAGAGCATGATCGATCCCTTCGAACGAGTAGTGACGGGAAGACGCGGAACCGGGACCGGTCAGACGTATTTCCACTTGAGCAAGACACGCCGCTCGAGCAGATCCACCAGATAGATGATCAGCAATGCGATCGACGTCACGAGAATCACGAGAGCAAAGACACCGGCGGTGTCGTAGATGCCCGACAACTTGTTGAGCAGATTACCGACGCCGGCCTTGGAGGCGACGATCTCGGCAAAAAGAGTCGCGAGCAGGCAGGTCGCCGCCTCGATGCGGACCGCAGCCATGATCGACGGTGTGGCGGACGGCAGCACCACTTTCCAGATGATCTGACGCTGGCTCGCCCCGAGCGCGCGCGCGACCTTGATATGATTGTCCTGGACCTGCTTGATGCCGGCAATCGTGTTGAAGACGAACAGGAAGTAGCAAAACAGGAAGATGATGAACACCTTGTGCTCGAAGCCGAGGCCCAGATACAGGGTGAGAAGCGGAATGATGGTGACCTTCGGGATCGCCATGAACCAGATCAGGAACGGGTTGAGAAACCGATGTACCTTCGGGAATAGCCCCATGGCGATGCCGGTCGCAATGCCGAGGATTGCGCTGAGCGCCACGCCAACTCCCGCTTCGGCGAGTGTCACGGAGAGGTGAAACAGCAGATTCTCCCTGGTGACGAGCTGAGGGAAAGCAGCAAGAATCTGCGTCGGGGACGCCAGATAGATTCGTTTCACTGCACCGCTATCGACCGCGAGCTGTACAGCCAGCAAGATCGCGGCGACCACCAGGATCTGAACGATCACGATCCACGGGAGCTTTGCAGCGAGCGAGCGCAGCGGTGTGCGGCTGACCTTGTCTGCCGGTTGCATATCAACAACGGTTTCGATCGACTCGACTGACATGGCCATGCCCTATTACGCTACGGGCGGTGATCACGCTTGCGACCGTCCCCTTGCAGTGCGGGCAAGCTAGACCATTTCGGCAGACAAGTTATTCCATAGTTTGCGGCCGTGAGCGATGACCCGTCTCGTAAAGCGCCGTGCGACAGTGAAGGATATGCAGATGAAATACGGAACGCTCGCGAACACGGGAATCCAGGTGTCGCGAATTGCCTTCGGGTGTTCAAGCTATGGATCGAAGGACTGGATGCCGTGGGCGCTGAACGAGGAGCAGGCACAAGATCACTATCGTCGCGCCTTCGAGTCCGGCTTTACCTTCTTCGATACCGCCGACTCGTATTCATCCGGTCTGAGCGAAGAGATCCTCGGGCGTGCCGTAAAGCGTTTCGCCGCAGGCCGGGAACAGGTCGTGCTCGCCACCAAGGTGTTCTTTCCAATGGGAGCCGGCGCCAATCAGGGAGGCCTGTCGCGCAAGCACATTCGACATGCGATCGACGACAGCCTGCGCCGCCTCGGCACCGACTATGTCGACCTCTATCAGATCCATCGTCTCGATCCGCTGACGCCTTACGAGGAGATCCTCGAGGGGCTCGATGCGGTGGTGCGTGCCGGCAAGGCGCTACACATCGGCGCGTCGAGCATGCACGCGTTCCAGTTCGCCAAGTTGCAGGCACTTGCCCAAGCCAACGGTCTGACGAAATTCGTCACCATGCAGAACAAGTATAATCTTCTCTATCGCGAGGAGGAGCGGGAGATGATTCCTCTCTGTCTCGATCAGGGCGTCGGAGTCATTCCCTACAGCCCGCTGGCGCGGGGCCTGCTCGCCGGCAGCCGCCGCGACAACACCGAGCGGTCACGCGTCGTGAAGGACTTCTCGCGTCCGGAAGACGACGCGGTGATTGATCGCGTATTTGCCGTGGCACAGGCGCGCGGGTGCAAGCCAGCCCAGGTCGCGCTTGCCTGGTTGCTGCACAATCCAGCCGTGACGGCTCCCATCCTTGGTGCGACCAAGCTCCATCATATCGACGACGCCATTACTGCGCTCGACATCCGGTTCACCGACCAGGAGCTTGATACCCTCGAAGAAGCCTATCGTCCGCAACAGGTCCAGCACGATCGCAATGAGCAATTGCAGTCCGGGCAGACCGCGGCGGCGGACCTCAAGCGCCTGTTTCGCAAGTCAGCCGGCGCGCGATAGGAGGTGACGGCGGCAATGCCGCCCTACGCCGCCCGCCGCCGCTCGCGCAGCGCATCGCCGAAGGCCTCGAACAAGGCGCGGTTGATCGGGTTGCGCTGCGGATCGTATTCGGCGTGCCACTGTACGCCGAGCGCAAAGCCGGGCGCGTCCGCAATGCGGATCGCCTCGATGGTACCGTCCTCGGCAATGCCCTCGATCACGACGCGTTTGCCGGGCTCGAGGATGCCCTGTCCGTGCAGCGAATTGACCCGGATGGTCTCGCGGCCAAGGATCTTGGCAAATGCCCCGCCGGGCGTCAGCGCGACGTCGTGACGGTCGGCGAACACGACGGTCGGATCGGGATGGATCTCGCCGTTCTCCAGCCGCGGCATCCGGTGGTTCATGCGGCCGGGAATCTCGCGGATCTCCGGATGCAGCGAACCGCCGAACGCGACATTCATCTCCTGCAGGCCGCGGCAGATGCCGAAGATCGGCACGCCGCGCGCGACGCAGGCCTCCGACAGCGCCAGCGCCACGTCATCGCGGTGGATGTCGTAGGGCTCATGCGCGGCGCAGGGTTCGGTGTTGAAGCGGGTCGGATGAACGTTGGCGCGCGCCCCGGTCAGCACCACGCCGTCGACCACGTCGAGCAAGGCGCCGACCTCGGTGATTTCGGGGCTGCCCGCGAACATCAGCGGCACGGCGCCCGACACCTCGGCAACCGCGCGAAGGTTGCGCTCTCCGACCATCTGGACCGTGAAACGATTTTCGATGCGATGGGCGTTTCCGATCACGCCGACCACGGGCCGTCTCATTATTGAAGTCTCGCGCAATGATTCTTCTAAGTTTGCGACATTACGAAGACGATCATGCCTTCGAGTTCCCCGGGGATCAACCGTCTATTCCTGCACAGGGGGGCTTGCAGGCCTGCACAGGCTGGCACCCCGGTGGGCCGAAATCCGGCGGAACGCCTGCAGCTCGTCCCCGTTGGCACGGAACGGCAGCGGCAAACCAGCACGGTCCCGCCCAGCTTGATCCCGGCGAGATTTTCGCCAAAGACTGCACCAGACACCGTCCGCGAAGGGGGAATCACCCGTGACTGACTCGGCTGACAATCGCCTGCAGGCCCGCAACGACCTGGCGTGGGCGATCGCCATCGGCGGCATCGGCATCGTGCTGTTCGCCGCCCTGCTGCTGTTCGCCTGGCAGTTCGCCGCGACGCTGTTCCTGCTGTTCGCGGGCATGCTGCTCGGGGTCGGCCTCAATGCCATGACCACCCTGCTCGGCCGCCTGACCGGGCTGCCGCATGCGCTCCGGCTTGCGATCGTCTGCCTGGCGATGGCCGGACTGCTGTCCGGCATCGTGTTCCTCGGCGGCACCACCATCGCGCAGCAGGCCACGGTGCTGAGCAACACCATCAAATCGCAGCTCGGCAGCGTCAAGGAATTCCTCGAACAGCGCGGCGTCGATACCAGCTACCTGGATTTCGCCAGCGCCGCCGGCGAGGCGAAGCCGGAAGGCACCGCCGTGGCGACAACGACAACGACGCCGGCAGCGTCGCAGTCGCATGGCATCCCCGGCGCCGGCGCGCTCGCCTCCAGCGGTGGCGCCATCATCAGCCAGACGTTGAAGGTGCTGCTCGGCACGGTGAGCGCCGTCGGCAATTTCTTCATCGTGCTGTTCCTCGGGCTCGCCTTCGCGGCGCAGCCGAGCATCTACCGCGCCGGACTGCTGTTCCTCGCGCCGGCTAAATACCGCGGTCAGGCGACCGTCATCGTCGACCGAATCGGTGAGACGCTGGAACGCTGGCTGATCGCGCAGATCATCACCATGACCGCGGTGTTCCTCGTCACCTGGATCGGGCTCGCCATCATCGGCATCCCGAGCTCGTTCATCCTCGGAATCCAGGCCGGCCTGCTCGCCTTCATCCCGACGGTCGGCGCGATCCTCGGCGGACTGATCGTGGTGCTGGCAAGCCTTGCGACCGGGTGGATCGCGGCGCTATCGGCCTTCATCCTGTTCCTCGGCGTGCACGCGCTGGAGAGCTACGTCCTGACCCCGATCATCCAGCGCCAGGCGCTCGACATCCCGCCCGCAACGCTGTTCGCGTTCCAGATCCTGCTCGGCGTCGTGTTCGGCATCTGGGGGCTCGCGCTCGCGCTGCCGCTGATGGCGATCGCCAAGGTGATGATCGATCACTTCAAGGCGGACGATCCGGTACCTGCAAAGGCCGTATGAGCTCGCCTCAGGAGAGCAGCAGGACTGCTCCGACGACCATCAGCATCACGCCGAGCAGCATGGCGACCGGCCAGCGGCTCCGCGGTCGCTGATATCGGCCCTGCGCCCGCCGTTCAGCGATCAGCGCGGTTTCGTATTCATCCGAGTCCGAGAACAGGCAGGCGAAGCCGCTGCCCGCCGAAGCCGCGTCGGCTTCGAGCGACATCAGGGCTGACTGCAGATTGCGGGTGCGGATCGACTCCATGCTGAAAGCATGGGAGTGAATGGTTAACCAGTCGTTACCGCGCTCACGCGCGAGCGGTCACCGGTTTTTGCCGTGCCGATGCCGGCAGGCCCGCGGTCTTGCGCCGCCAGTTCTCCAGCGAAAGCGGTAATTCCTCGGCCGCTTCGACGCGGTTGCGGCCGCCGCGCTTGGCCTGGTACAGCGCCGTGTCGGCCGAGGCCAGCAGCACCTCGAGCTCGGTCCCGGCCGGTCCGCCGGCCACGCCAATGCTGACCGTGGTGTCGACCGCGCCTTCCTCACAGGTGATATTGCTGTTCTCGAACGCCTCCCGGACGCGCTCGGCGACCAGCACGCCCTCCTCCAGCGAGCACGGCAGCAGCGCCGCGAATTCCTCGCCGCCGATTCGTCCCGACAGATCGCTGATCCTGAGATTGTTGATCACGACGGCGGAGAACAGTTTCAGGATCTCGTCGCCCGCGGGATGACCGAAGCGATCATTGATCGACTTGAAATGATCGAGGTCGAAGATCATCACCGTGACCGGCCGGCCGGCAGTGGCCTCGCGCTCGATCACGCGCGCGCAGGCCTCGGAGAAGCCGCGGCGATTGAGCATGCCGCTCAACGGATCGATCGACGCGGCGGTCTTGTGCACGGCCACCGCACGGTCCGACACCATCATGAAGATCACGAACACCGTGCCGATCGCGTACAGCACGAGTTCGATCGAGAACAGGCTGACCCAGAAGCTGGAGACGAAATTCTGACCGTTCAGCCGCAGCAGGTCGCCGACCAGGATGGGCAGCATCAGGACGCAGCCATGGGCGACCGGGATGACGATCGCAATCCAGCGCCGCTGCATGGCGCGGCGGCGCTCGCTCCACAGCTCGGAAGCGGTCAGCGCAGCATAGACCGCAACGATCCCGGCGCCGATCGTCAGCCGCATCGCGGGATCCTCGATCGTCGTCACAGCGCCGATCCACGCGATCGGACCGAGCACGAGGCCCGGCAGATTGGCCTTGCGGCCGTGGAAGATACGCGCGGCATTCCAGACCATGCCGCATGCGGCGAAGCCGATTGCATTGAGGCCCAGCAGGACGAACCGATCGAGCGTCGAGCCGCCGACCGTCCACAGCGCGACGGAGGCTGCGCCGAGCAGATAGGCGGTGCCCCACCATTTCAACGCGGGAATGTTCTCCTGCCTGCCGAACAACCAGAGCATGGCGCCGAGCATGCCCGCGACCATGGTGGCGAACAAATAGAGCGTCGATGGATCGAACGACATAGGTCACCCCAGCCCGGTGTGATGCAACGTCCGCAGGCGCAGATAATGCGGTGATGCAGCGCCAGTGCGAGCCAGCACGCTAGAAGGCCCGAGTTCCAATTTCGTTTGCACGCACACGCAAGTTTTCTTGAAAAACTGCGCTAATTCGCGTCGAAACACGGCGTCGTTGGACGCAGCAAAAAGGGCGCCTCGCGGCGCCCTCTGCAACTCGATGCACGCGGCAATTGCCGCGAATTTTAGAACTCGAATTAGCGCTTCGAGAACTGGAAGGACTTGCGGGCCTTCGCCTTGCCGTACTTCTTGCGCTCGACCGCGCGGCTGTCGCGGGTCAGGAAGCCGCCCTTCTTGAGGACACCGCGCAGCTCGGGCTCGAAGTTGGTCAGCGCCTTCGAGATGCCGTGCCTGACAGCACCGGCCTGACCGGACAGACCGCCGCCGGCGACGGTGCAGATCACGTCGTACTGGCCGTTGCGGGCGGCCGCGACCAGCGGCTGCTGGATCATCATGCGAAGCACCGGGCGGGCGAAGTAGATTTCGATGTCACGGGTGTTGACCGAGATCTTGCCGGCGCCCGGCTTGATCCAGACCCGGGCGACCGCGTCCTTGCGCTTGCCGGTGGCGTAGGCGCGATTGAACTTGTCGACCTTCTTGACGTATTTCGGCGCGTCGGGCGCCGCCGGCTTGACCTGCGAGAGCTGATCGAGGGACTGCAACGTATCGGACATTATGCGGCCCTCGTGTTCTTGCGGTTCAGGGAAGCGATATCGACCTTCTCGGGGCTCTGCGCTTCATGCGGATGCTCGGCACCCGGATAGACGCGCAGATTGCCCATCTGCATGCGGCCGAGCGGACCGCGCGGGATCATGCGCTCGATCGCCTTCTCGACGACGCGCTCGGGGAAGCGACCCTCGAGGATCTGCTTCGCGGTGCGCTCCTTGATGCCGCCGATGAAGCCGGTGTGCTTGTAGTAGGTCTTCTGGTCGCGCTTGCGGCCGGTCAGCACCACATGCGCGGCGTTGACGATGATGACGTTGTCGCCGCAATCGACATGCGGGGTGTAGGTGGGCAGGTGTTTGCCGCGCAGGCGCATGGCGACGAGCGTGGCGAGACGACCGACGACCAGACCCTTGGCGTCGATCACGACCCACTTCTTCGTCACTTCGGCGGGCTTGGCCGAGAACGTGCTCATGTGTGAAATCCGTGAAAAAGAAATCGGCGCCGTATGCGCCGAACTGGGCGGCTTTCTAGAGAAGCCGCGGACACACGTCAATGTCCACGCGCCATAATTACATTAGCAAAAACAATAGCTTAAAAATATGGTGCAATAATACCGTGAAAAACACTATTGACTTGGAATGGAATAGGTCGCCGTAACATGGGCGATCGGATCGGGCGAGGTACCGGACAGCAAGTTCACCTCACCGACCGCCAGCCGCTTTCCGAGCTTGAGCAGCTTGGCGACCGCAAGCACGTCCTGTCCCGGCTGGCCCTTGCGCAGGAAGTTGATGTTGAGGTTGGTGGTGACGGCGAGGCCGATTGGCCCGATCGCCGACAGCAGCACCACATACATCGCGAAATCCGCCAGCCCCATCAGGGTCGGTCCCGACACCGTGCCGCCCGGCCGCAGCATGCGCTCGCTGAAGCGCTGACGCAGCAGAGCCGTCTCGCCGTCAGCGCTCTCGATCCTGATATCATCGTGGGTGAACGCCTGCGGAAATTCCTTGCGCAGGAACTCCTCCAGATCAGCTACGCTCATTTTCGCAATTGCCATGCGGACCCTGCCCTCGCTTCAGCCAGCCTGTTACATTAAATTGTCACAGACACGATAGTGGAATTTCGCCATGTCCGCCCAAACCGCCGGCGCAGAAGCGCCGCAATCCCCGATTCTGCTGCGCGAAACCGTCGGCAGTATCGCGCTACTGACGCTCAATCGCCCCGCGGCGCGCAACAGCCTTTCGGAGGGCATGATCGCCGGCCTCCATGCTGCGTTGAACGACATCCGCGACGACAGGAACGTCCGCGCCGTCGTGATCGCCGCGAATGGTTCGGCTTATTCCGCCGGGCACGACATGAAGGAGCTCACCGCGCGGCGCAGCGATGCCGATCGTGGCCGCGCCTATTTTGCTGAGATCATGAACGCCTGCAGCGCGATGATGCAGGCGATCGTGCACCTGCCGAAGCCGGTGGTCGCGGCTGTTCAGGGCATCGCCACCGCGGCCGGCTGCCAGCTCGTCGCAAGCTGTGATCTCGCGGTCGCCTCCGAGGCGGCCGCGTTTGCGACGCCGGGTGTCGACATCGGGCTGTTCTGCTCGACGCCAATGGTGGCGCTGTCGCGCAACGTGCCGCGCAAGCAGGCGATGGAAATGCTGCTGACCGGTGAACCCATCTCGGCGGCAACGGCGCAGAGCATCGGCCTCGTCAACCGGGTGGTGCCCGCAGGCACCGAACGCGACGTTGCGATCGCGCTGGCACAGCAGGTCGCGCTGAAATCGGCCTACACCGTCAAGCTCGGCAAGGAGGCGTTCTATCGCCAGGCAGAGATGAGCCTCACTGAGGCCTATCGCTTCGCGGCTGAAGTGATGACCGAGAACATGATGGCGCGCGACGCCGAGGAAGGCATCGGCGCCTTCATCGAGAAGCGCGATCCGAAGTGGCAGGACAAGTAAGACCAAAATGAACCACGACGCCTACGACGATAATTACATCCGCAGCATCCTCAACAACGTCAAATCGATCGCGATGGTCGGCGCCTCGCCGGTCAATGTGCGGCCGAGCTACTTCGCCTTCAAATATCTGGCGCAGCGCGGCTACGACATGATCCCGGTCAACCCCGGCCATGTCGGCAAGGCGCTGATGGGCAAGCCGTTCGTCGCTTCGCTCGCGGACATCGATCGGCCGGTCGACATGATCGACATCTTCCGCAATTCCAGCCACATCATGCCCGTGGTCGATGAGGCGCTGAAACTGTCGCCGCAGCCGAAGGTGATCTGGATGCAGCTCGGCGCACGTGACGATGCCGCCGCCGAGAAGGCCGAGGCCGCCGGCCTCAAAGTGGTGATGAACCGCTGCCCGAAGATCGAGTATGGCCGTCTTTCGTCGGAGATCTCCTGGATGGGCGTCAATTCGCGCACCCTGAGTTCCAAGCGCGCGCCGATCCCGACCCAGGGCATGCGGCTGTCGCTCAACCGCACCAGTTTCGGCGGCGGCCAGACTGCGGCATCCGACCGCGCGGCGAAAAGCAAGACCGAGACCACCTGACACCCCGGCGGAATAATCGTTCCGCTCGTCCGGTATGGCGTAGGATGCCCATTACAAGAAATGGCGGCGCACCCAACTCGCTTGACGGCGGGCGCCGCCGCCATCAGCATGCCGCGCGTTTCGACAGGCCACAACAGGACACCAAGAATGACCGATCGCCTTCCGGGATTTTCCACCCTCGCCGTGCACGCCGGCGCACAGCCTGATCCCACCACCGGCGCACGGGCGACGCCGATCTACCAGACCACGTCATTCGTCTTCAACGATGCCGACCATGCGGCCTCGCTATTCGGCCTGCAGGCCTTCGGCAACATCTATACCCGGATCGGCAACCCGACCAACGCTGTGCTCGAGGAACGCGTCGCCGCCCTCGAAGGCGGCACCGCGGCACTCGCCGTCGCCTCCGGCCACGCCGCGCAGCTCGTCGTGCTGCAACAGCTGTTGAGGCCCGGCGACGAGATCATCGCCGCGCGCAAGCTCTATGGCGGCTCGATCAATCAGTTCACCCACGCCTTCAAGGCGTTCGGCTGGAATGTGGCCTGGGCCGATCCTGATGAGGTCGAAAGCTTCGAGCGTGCGGTGACGCCGCACACCAAGGCGATCTTCATCGAGTCGATCGCCAATCCTGCCGGCAGCATCACCGATATCGAGGCGATCGCCGCCGTTGCGCGCAAGGCCGGCGTGCCGCTGATCGTCGACAACACGCTGGCCTCGCCCTACCTGATCAAGCCGATCGACCATGGCGCCGACATCGTCGTGCACTCGTTGACAAAATTCCTCGGCGGCCACGGCAACTCGCTCGGCGGCATCATCGTCGACGCCGGCACCTTCGACTGGTCGAAGGACAACAAATATCCGATGCTCAGCGAGCCGCGCCCGGAATATCACGGCATCCGGATCCAGGAGACCTTCGGCAATTTCGCCTTCGCGATCGCCTGCCGCGTGCTCGGCCTGCGCGATCTCGGCCCCGCGCTGTCGCCGTTCAACGCCTTCATGATCCTGACCGGCATCGAGACGCTGCCGCTACGGATGCAGAAGCACTGCGACAACGCCAAGGCGGTGGCGGAATTCCTCTCCACCCACCCGGCTGTGTCCGCGGTCAACTATGCCGGCCTGCCCGGTGATCGGTACAACGCGCTGCAACGCAAATATGCGCCGAAGGGCGCCGGCGCGGTGTTCACCTTCAGCCTCAAGGGCGGTTACGACGCGGGCGTCAACCTGGTGTCGAACCTGAAGCTGTTCTCGCATCTTGCCAATGTCGGCGACACCCGCTCGCTGGTGATCCACCCGGCCTCGACCACCCACAGCCAGCTCGACGACGCCGCCAAGGTGAAGTCGGGCGCGGCACCCGAGGTGGTGCGGCTCTCGATCGGCATCGAGGACAAGGAAGACCTGATCGCAGACCTCGACCAGGCGCTGCGCGCCTGAGCCCGGAGCGGTTCCGGAGCGGTGCCCTGCATCGCTCCGGACGCTCTCCAACGCGACCGCCTTGTCCGTTAACGCTTAATGCCAGCAGGCCACCCGTTAACGTTCAATCCGGCTTAAAGTGGCAGTGGTAGGCTCCGGATGATTCGGGAGACCATTGATGCTGCGCTGGATATTGCCGCTCGCGATCGCACTGTCTGCGATGTCGCCTGCTGATGCTGCCGACGGCCCCGTCCCCCCGAAGAGCGCCGCCGTGAAGGCTGCGCGCCAGCTGCCCGCGGGCCTGCCGCGCCCGCACTACGCCTACCGCACCACCATTACAGGTCCGACCTATGTACGGCGCGGCCGCCAGCTCGTGGTCGTCGAGCCCAAGGTGATCCCGCTCAACTCAGCGCCGTATATCCCGTTCGTGCGGGGAGAACCGCTGCTGCCCGGGTCGTCGTCGCTGCCCGGCTATTACGGTAACGCCGGCTCCTACAGCTATCTCGGCCCGTACTATGGCGGTGCCTATGTCGACTACTGGGACCGCCTGCCCTACGCCTGCGGCGTCTACGGCTACTGCTAGCGCGGGACGAACGCGTGGCCAGATCGCCGCAAAAATCCAGCGCACCGGCTTCGGGAAATGCGGTCACCGCCGACCTCGTCGCGGTGCTGGTCGCCGTCACCGACGGCACGCCGAAGATCATGACCATCGCCGGCGGCGCCGCGCTGCCGAGCGGCCCGTTCGAGTTCACGCATCGCTCGCTGCAGACCGCGCTGCGGGCCTGGGTCGAGGCGCAGACCGGCCACCCGCTCGGCTATGTCGAGCAGCTCTACACCTTTGCCGACCGCGGCCGGTCCGGCGACGCCAAGGGGCCGCATAGCGTTTCGATCAGCTATCTCGGCCTGACCCGCGAGGACCGGGTCGGCGAAGGTTTTGAGGCGCACTGGTCCGGCTGGTACGACTACTTTCCCTGGGAAGATCATCGCGACGGTGCACCGGCCTTCATCGCCAAGACGATCGCGCCGAAGCTGAAGGCGTGGGCGAAGGAAGCCCCCTCACCGACGTTGCAGCGCGAGCGCTGGCAGCGCTGCGCCATCACCTTCGGTCTCGACGAGCGTGACTGGAATGAAGAACTGGTGCTGCAGCGCTACGAACTGCTCTGGGAGGCATCGCTGATTCCGGAAGCGAACCGCGCGCGCGGCCGCGAGGCGTCGGTCGTGCCGGGCAAGCCGATGACGGCGGATCATCGCCGCATCCTGGCGACCGGGATCGCGCGGTTGCGCGCCAAGATCAAATACCGTCCGGTGGTATTCGAACTGATGCCGGCCGAGTTCACCCTGCTGCAATTGCAACGCAGTGTTGAGGCGCTTGCAGGCCGGCTGGTCCACAAGCAGAACTTCCGCCGTCTCATCGAGCAGCAGGAACTCGTTGAAGAGACTGGTGCAATGGCCGCCGATACCGTCGGCCGGCCGGCCAAGCTGTTCCGCTTCCGCCACGGCGTATTGGCCGAGAGGGCCGTCGCCGGCACCAAGCTTCCGCTTTCGCGCACTTGACACGCCTTATGCTCAGGATAAGTATAAGCCATCTTATGCTCATGGAGAGTATAAATGGCCCTGCTCGATACCGATCTTCTCACCCGGACCGCGCCGCTCTATGAGCGCGTCAAACGCGTCATCCCGCCGTTCGAATGGGCTACATTCGCCGAGGACGTCGACGCGATCCTGGAGCTGAAGCGCCGCCGCAACGCCGTGGTGCTGGCTCACAATTACCAGACGCCGGAAATCTTCCATGGCGTCGCCGATATCGTCGGCGACAGCCTCCTGCTCGCGCGCGAGGCGACCAAGGTCGACGTCGATGTCATCGTGCTCGCGGGCGTGCACTTCATGGCCGAGACGGCGAAGCTGCTCAACCCAGCCAAGACCGTGCTGATCCCTGACCTCAAAGCCGGCTGCTCGCTGGCAGACTCCATCACGGCCGAGGACGTGCGGCTGATGCGCGCGCGCTATCCGGACGCGCCGGTCGTCGCCTATGTCAACACCTCAACGGCGGTGAAGGCCGAGTCCGACATCTGCTGCACCTCGGGCAATGCGCTCAAGGTCGTGGAATCGCTCGACGCCGAGCGCGTCATCATGCTGCCGGATGAATATCTGGCGCAGAACATCGCCAAGCAGAGCAGCAAGAAGATCATCGCCTGGAAGGGCCATTGCGAGGTGCACGAGCTGTTCACCGCAGACGACGTGCGCCAGCTGCGCGAGAGTTATCCGGATGTCACGGTCCTCGCGCACCCGGAATGCCCGCCCGACGTCGTCGCCGAAGCGGATTTCTCAGGCTCGACGGCGGCGATGCAGACATTCGTCGAGACCAAGCGCCCGCCGCGCGTCGTGCTGCTGACCGAATGCTCGATGAGCGACAACATCGCGGCGCGCAATCCCGGCGTCGACTTCGTCCGCCCCTGCAATCTCTGCCCGCACATGAAGCGGATCACGCTGAAGAACATCCGCCACGCGCTGGAGACCAACCAGCATGAAGTCACGATCGACCCCGAAATCGCCGATCGCGCGCGCAAGAGCGTCGAAAGGATGCTGGCCATATGAGTACCGATCTCTCCAATCTGAACGGCCGCCCGGTCATCATCGGCGGCGGCGCCGCAGGACTGATGACCGCACTGCAGCTCGCGCCCGAGCCGGTCGTGCTGATCTCCAAATCTCCGCTCGGCGCGGAAGCCTCCAGCATGTGGGCGCAGGGCGGCCTCGCCGCGCCAGTCGGCGCGGATGACACGCCTGCCCTGCATCTCGCCGATACGATCGCGGCCGGCGCAGGCCTTTGCGACGCAGCGGCGGCGAGCCGGATCGTTCATGCTGCGCCTGCCGCCGTCGAACAACTGGCCGAACTCGGCGTCGCCTTCGACCGTCGCGCCGACGGCAGCTGGCGGCTCGGGCTCGAGGCCGCGCACGGCCGCAACCGCATCGTACACGCCACCGGCGACGGCACCGGCCGCGAGATCATGCGCGCGCTGATCGCCGCGGTCCGTCGGACACCGTCGATCACGTTGCTGGAAGGCGTCGAGGCGCGCCGGCTGCTGGTCGAGGACAATGCGGTCAGGGGCGTGCTCGCGGCGAGCGACCGCGGCCGGCTTGCGATCACGACCAACCGCGTCGTGATCGCGACCGGCGGCATTGGCGGGCTGTTCGCCGACAGCACCAACCCCGGCGGATGTTTCGGCCAGGGGCTCGCGCTCGCAGCGCATGCCGGCGCAGCACTGTCGGACATCGAGTTCGTCCAGTTCCATCCGACCGCCTTCGACGGGCCGTCGCGGCCGATGCCGCTATTGACCGAGGCGATCCGCGGCGACGGCGCTGTGCTGATCGACGAGACCGGGCAACGCTTCATGGCCGATCAGCCTGGCGCCGAACTTGCGCCACGCGACATCGTCGCGCGTGCGGTGTGGCGCCATCGTGCCGCCGGGCATCGCACCTTCCTCGATGCGCGCAAGAATCCGGGCGCGGATTTTGTGCAGCGCTATCCGGTGATCAGCGCGTTCTGCAAAATGGCAGGCATCGATCCCGCCCATGATCCGATCCCGATCCGGCCGGCGGTCCACTATCACATGGGCGGCATCGCGGTCGACGGTTTTGGCCGCAGCACCGTGCAGGGCCTGTGGGCCTGCGGCGAGGCCGCGCGCACCGGCCTGCACGGCGCCAACCGGCTTGCCAGCAACTCGCTGATGGAAGCGATCGTCTGCGCAAGCTGGGTCGCCGAAGGCGTCGAAGGCATGAGCGCTGGTCCGCGCGCCATGCTGCGCGACGATCCCATGCCGCCGGCAGCCGATCCCTCCGCGGTGCGCCCGATCCTCACGCAGGGGCTTGGCGTCTTGCGTGACCGCGACGGGATCGCGCGTGCGATCCGCAGTCTCTATCCGCTCGCGCGCGGTCCCAATGCTGCATCCGACGCTGCGCTGGTCGGCTTGATGATCGCCGTCGCGGCAATCAGGCGCGAGGAAAGCCGTGGCGGTCATTTCCGCAGCGATTTCCCGCACACCGCCTTGTCGGCGGCTCCATCGTCCCTCACCCGTGCCGAGGCGCTCGCCGCCGCGCGCGACATCGTCGAATCCAAGCCTTCAGCCAGGAGTGCCCGCTCATGACCACCCTCAATCCCCTGTTGCCGCTGCTGTACGAGCCGATCGTGCAGACCGCCTTGCGCGAGGATCTCGGCCGCGCCGGCGATATCACCGCGGATGCGATCGTGCCGGCCGGCCAGCAGGCGCGGCTGGTGATGCGGGCGCGGCAGCCCGGTGTGATCGCCGGACTCGACGTCGCGCGGTCAGCGTTCCAGATGGTGTCACCAGCGATCGAGCTGCGCGCCGAGCGACCCGACGGCAGCGCGGTCGAGCCCGACCAGGTGATCGCGATCATCGACGGCCCGGCCCGCGGCCTGCTCACCGCGGAGCGCACCGCGCTCAACTTCCTCTGCCATCTCAGCGGCGTCGCGACCGCAACCGCCACGCTGGTGAAAGCGGTCGCGGGCACGCGCGCACAAATCGTCGACACCCGCAAGACCACGCCGGGACTGCGGGCGCTGGAGAAATATGCGGTGCGCGCCGGCGGCGGCGGCAATCACCGTTTCGGGCTCGACGATGCGATGCTGATCAAGGACAACCATATCGCGCTCGCAGGCGGCATCCGCACCGCGATCGAACGCGCCAAGGCCAATGCCGGCCATATGGTCAAGATCGAGGTTGAGGTCGACACGCTGTCGCAGCTCGAGGAAGCGCTGGCGCTCGGCGTCGACGCCGTTCTGCTCGACAACATGACGACCGAGCAGCTCGGCCAGGCGGTTCAGATGGCACGCGGCAAGGCGATCACCGAAGCCTCCGGCCGCATCACGGCTGCGACTGCCGCGGCGATTGCCGCCACCGGCGTCGACCTGATCTCGGTCGGCTGGATCACCCACAGTTCGGCCGCGCTCGATATCGGGCTCGACTACCTGTCGTGATCGATCAAAGGGACTGGCCAGCCGGAACGAGATTCGGCTGGCCTTGTTCCGTTCGGCGCGCGGCAAACCGCTCGGCCTGCAACACCGCGAGCGTCAGTACGACGATCGCGACCGCCTGGTGCGTCAGCGCCAGATCGATCGGAACCTGATGCAGCAGCGTCAGGATGCCGAGCGTCGCCTGCAGCGTGATCGCCGCAACCAGCCACCAGGCGCCCGCGATCACGCCGCCGCCGGCGCGCGACCGCACGGCATCGATCGCGTGTGCGATCGCCAGCGCGAACAAGAGATAGGCGGTCATGCGATGCTCGAACTGCACCGTCAGCGTGTTGTCGAACAAATTGCGCCACCATGGCGTCTCGAACCACAGCCGGTCGGCCGACGGGATCAAGCCGCCGTCGATCTCGGGCCAGGTGTTGTAAACCCGGCCCGCGCGCAGGCCAGCGACCAGCGCGCCGAAATAGAGTTGCAGGAAGGTGAGCAGGAGCAGCGCCGCGCTCGTGATCTTCAGCCTGAGCGGCGCGATCACTATGGGGCGGTCCGTCAGCCGTCGCAGCGTCCAGACGATCGCCGCGAAGATCAGCAGCGCCAGCACCAGATGCGTCGCCAGCCGATACTGCGACACCTCGACGCGCTCCGAGAGGCCGGACGCCACCATCCACCAGCCGACGCCGCCCTGTAGCGCGCCGAGGCCGAAGATCACCCACAGCCGGCGGCCGAGCTCACCGCTCACCGCGCCGCGCCACAGGAAATACAGGAACGGCAGCAGATAGGCGGCGCCGATCACCCGGCCGAGCAACCGGTGGCTCCACTCCCACCAGAAAATCGTCTTGAACTCGGCGAGCGTCATCCCGGCGTTGAGCTCGCGATATTGCGGAATCTTCTGATAGCCCGCGAAGGCCTGGGTCCACTGCGCCTCGGTCAGCGGCGGCAGCGCGCCGGTCACCGGCTTCCATTCGACGATCGACAGGCCGGACTCGGTCAGCCGCGTGGCACCGCCGACCAGGACCATCAGCGCGATCAGGCCGGCGACCGCGATCAGCCATACCCTGACGGCGCGGAGCTGCGATGTCTTTGCGGAAATACCGGCCATTTCGCCCTGACTTGATTGGATTTTCGGGCCCCTTATAGTCCGGCGCGCCCGCGGCGCAAGCACCGCCGAAGACGTTCAGGATCACGAGTTACACGTACAAGCCATGGCCATACGCACCCGCAAACTGCTCGGAACCATCTTCCTGCTCATCCTGGTCGTGGTGTGGTCGCTGCTCGGCATGACGGTCGCCCAGACGCCGTGGCTCGCCAACTCCGGGCTGCTGCAGGCCGTCTTCTACGTCGTCGCGGGGCTCGGCTGGGTGCTGCCGGCGATGCCGATCGTGTCCTGGATGTCGCGCCCCGATCGCGCTTAGAGCACGCCCTGCTCCCGCGCGCTCCGCGTCGGCCGCACCGGCGCGAACATCACGCCCGAGAGCAGCACCCGCATGATCCGCAGCGAGCGGACGCGGCCGTCCCACGCGATGCGCGGCAGTGCGTAGAGGTTGGTGCGGCCCTGCGCCTCGACCACGCCGGAAATGGTCGACACCGCGCTGGCAAAGCCCGCTTCCTCGGCCATCACGACATGTGCACGGGCGAATGCTTCGCGATCCCCGAAGGGATACGCGAAATGCCTGACCGGCCGCCGGAGCGCACTTTCGGCCACGGCCTTTCCCATCGCCATCTCGCGCTCTGCGTCGGCGTCCCTGAGGCTCGACAGAGCGGAATAGTTCACCGTGGCACTGCCGAACGTCACGTTCGGATCCGCGGCAAGCTTCGCCAGATCCTGCCAGTCGAGTGAGGCGCTGCGTGACAGTTGCGCAGCGTCGGCCGAATAGCGCCGCGCGAGATCGTTCACCGCATAGGACAGATCAGGCGGCGACAGCTTGCGCAGCCAGCCGGACAGGAAATCGAACAGCTCGTATTTGTCCGACAGCGTCGAGACCACGAAATGCCGTTCCCGGCCGTCGATCACAAGGCTGATGCGGCTCTCGCGCGCGATAATGTCCTCGAGCACCAGCCACCACGCCGCGCCGACGCCGTCCGGAAACGCGGTCGGTAGATAGAGCGTGAAGGGGACGGAATGCCTGGCGAGCACGGGATAGGCATGGGTGACGATGTCCTTGCTGGCACCGTCGAAGGTCAGGCAGGCGAAGCGGCGGCGCTCCGGCATGGTCACCGCGCGGCGGCAGGCTTCGTCGATCCCGACGATGTCGTATTTCCAGCGCTTCAGCGCGCGGATCGTGCGATCGAGGAATGCTGGCGAGACCTCGTGAGGTCTCAGCGGCTGGAACCGGGCCCGACGGGCGGGACGGACGCGCGCGAAACGCAGGATCACCCCGGCGCCCCCGGTCTCGCGCTCCCGCAGCCGGAAGGCGCCGCTGAAATATGCGAGCTCCATCCGGGCTCGCCGCAAAATCCCCCGGTCCGGCGCCAAGATCCCCTACCGTCCTTGCCTCGCCCGGCGGTTCCCACACGTCCACCGTCGGGCGATTGTTATTACTCTTTGTTGACATTTCCCTGCGAAGGTCGGCCTCAGCCGAGAACTGTAAATTAATACCTTAAAAAATTTGGGTTCCGAGATGACCATGGCGGCGGCAATGGAAGGCCAGACGGCGGGCACGCGAACATGGCCGAACGCAATCCGCATCGCCGGCGTCGACATCTTTCACGACCTCACTGCAGCCGAGGCGACCTGGCGCAGTCTCGAAACACCGCAACACAGCTACACACCCTATCAGCGCTTCGACTTCCTTGCCTCCTGGCAACGCCAGGTCGGCGAGCGCGAAGGCCTGCGGCCCTTCATCGTGGTGGCCCATGACAGCGAGCGCCGTCCGCTGCTGCTGTTGCCGCTCGCCGTCGAACAGCGCCTGGGCGCCAATTGCGCAAGCTTCATGGGCGGCAAACATGCCACCTTCAACATGGCGCTGTACGACCGCGACTTCGCCGCCAACGCGACCGAAGCCGACATCTCGGCCTTGATCGGCTCAATCGCCGAGCGATCCCGTGCCGACGCGCTGATGCTGTGTCAGCAGCCGCTGCGCTGGCAGGACCAGCCCAATCCGATGGTGTTGCTGCCGCATCAGACATCGGTGAACGACTGCCCACTGCTGGTCATCGAGCCCGGCGCGGCACCCGCTTCGCTGATCAGCAACTCGTTCCGCCGACGCCTCAAGGGCAAGGAACGCAAGCTGCAGGCGCTGCCGGGCTACCGCTATCATGTCGCAGATAACGGCGCCGACGTCTGCCGACTGCTCGACTGGTTCTTCCGCGTCAAGCCGGAGCGCATGGCGGAGCAGAAGCTGCCCAACGTGTTCGCCGAGCCGGGCATCGAGCAGTTCATCCGCACCGCCTGCCTCGCGCCGCGCGCCGACGGCAAGGGCTATGCGATCGACATCCACGCGCTGGAGTGCGACGAGGAAGTGATCGCGATCTTTGCCGGCGTGTCCGACGGTCATCGCTTCTCGATGATGTTCAACACCTACACGATGTCGGCCAATTCCAAGTTCAGCCCCGGCCTGATCCTGATGCGCGACATCATCGATCGCCATGCCGGCCTGAACTATCGCGCCTTCGACCTCGGCATCGGCTCGGACGAGTACAAGCGGCTGTTCTGCAAGGACGACGAAGCGATCGTCGACAGCTTCATTCCGCTCAGCCTGCGCGGCAAGCCGGCGGCCACCGCGCTTTCGGCCATCAGCCGCGCCAAGCGCGCAGTGAAACAAAATCCGGCGCTGTTCGAAATCGCGCAGAACCTGCGCAGCATGTTCCGCTGAGCACGACCGGCGGCGCTACGGCGACGAGCCATCCGGCGCCGCGCGGCCGTTCGCGACGCCAAGCCGCATCATCGCATCGAACACCAGCATCGCGGCCGGCGACAACGCCCGCTTGCGCAGCTTGATCAACCCGTAGCTCTCGAGCATCAGCTGGTCGCGGATACGAAGCATCTTGAAGCGCTGCGGATCGAGCAGATCGAAGATCAGGAGCGGCACCGGCACGATCGCATCGATGCCCGCCGCGATCCCAATCGACGCGAAGAACGACTCGGTGTTGATGATGCGCTGGGGCGGCGCAATGCCCCGGCTGTAGAACAGCCGCTCCAGCCCCTGGCGCATGAAGGATTCCCGCGGCTGGATGATCCATTGCAGGTCGACCGTATCCTCGAGATTGACGCTGTCGAGACCGGCGAGCGGATGCTCGGCGCGAACCAGCAAGCCGGCCTGCTCGGCGCCGATCGCGTGATAGTCGAATTGTCCGGGATCGACGCCGGCCGGAATTCGCGCCACGACGAAGTCGAGCTCAAGCGCCAGAAGACGCGCAACGAGCGGCGGACTGGTGCTGACGTCGAGCGAAATGCTCACCCGGTGCAGTTTCTCGCCAAGGTACTGCATGACGTCGACAACAAGGTCGATGCTGGGCTTGGCGACCGTCCCGACCGATACCGTGCCAAGCTCGCCGGACCGGTAACCGGCGAACTCATTGGTGACCCGGTCAAGGTCCGCGAGGACGCTCCGGCCACCACGGATCAAGATCGAACCATAGGCGGTCGGCTCAACGCCGCGCGCCGTTCGCTCGAACAACGGAACCCGCGCCACGGCCTCGATCTCGGCCAGCATCTTCGATGCCGCCGACTGGGTAATGTTCAGGCGCTCGGCCGCGAGCTGCAGCTTGCGCTCGCTGTCGAGCGCGACCAGCAGGCGCAACTGGCGCAACTTCAGATTATTGATCACGGCCCGCTACCATCCTGCCCGGCCAGAGCCGTCCGATCCGATTTAATCGGAACGAACGGGACTCCAGCCTCTTGTCTAGACGCGCCTTACTCCACGCGACCCGGCGTCCACTTCGCTGGAAACACTCGAGTTCCCGCGACCATACCGCAGTGCATCATGACAGTTTCGCCGTGGCTCCATTCCCAAATGCCATTAGTCACGCGGCCGTCGATTACACAAGAATGAATGCAAGGCTTGCAAGCAGGCTTGCAAGGACAAAGCGACGGACCGCTGCGGGTGTACAATGGTTCACCCCGGACAGCGCGGTGACCTTGCGCCAATACAAATAGCCAGAAGGGATGGGAACGATGAGCGACGATGTCGAGAAGCGCGCGATCGGAAAGATGATGCGACGGCTGATTCCGTTCCTCATCCTGTGTTACTTCGTGGCGTATCTCGATCGCGTCAATGTCGGCTTCGCCAAGCTGCACATGAACACGGCGCTCGGCCTCAGCGAAGCCGCCTACGGGCTCGGCGCGGGACTGTTCTTCGTCGGCTACTTCTTCTTCGAAGTCCCCTCCAACATCCTGCTGGAACGGTTCGGCGCGCGGCGCTGGATCGCCCGCATCATGATCAGCTGGGGCATCGTCTCGGCGGCATTCGCGTTCATCCCGCAGATGTCAGCGGCGACCGGCCTCTCCAGCGAGTGGATCTTCTACTTCCTGCGCCTGCTGCTCGGCGCCTGCGAAGCCGGTTTCTTCCCCGGCATCATCTTCTATCTGACGCTCTGGTTCCCGACGATCTATCGGGCCCGCGTCATCAGCCTGTTCATGCTTGCGATCCCGATCTCCAGCATCATCGGGGCACCGATCTCAGGCCTGCTGCTCAATTTGTCGGGCGCCGGCCTGACCGGGTGGCAGTGGCTGTTCATCTGCGAAGCGCTGCCGTCGGTCCTGGTCGGATTCGCCGTGCTCGCCATGCTGCCCGACTTCCCGCGTCAGGCGAACTGGTTGCAGCCCGACGAGATCAAGTGGGTGCAGAACACCCTCGAGACCGAGCGGCAGAAGAAGGAAGCCGTGGAGCACATCTCGGTGATGCAGTCGCTCACCGATTCGCGCGTCCTCGCCTGCGCCCTCGTCTATTTCTGCCTGAACGCCGCCAGCTACGGCGTCGCGTTCTTCCTGCCTACCATCATCAAGGCTTTCGGCGTCACCGACACGCAGACCGGCCTGATCGCAGCCCTGCCCTTCGTGTTCGGCGCGGTCGGCATGGTGCTGCTCGGCCGCCATTCCGACAAGACCGGCGAGCGGCGCTATCACGTTGCCGGCGCGCTGGTGCTCGCGGCCGTCGGCATTGGCCTCGCCGGGCTGGTCTCCAGTCCGGTGCTGATCGTGGGCCTGCTCTGCCTCGCGCAGATCGGCGTGTCGGCGGTGCCGCCGATGTTCTGGCCGATGCCGGCCAGCATCCTGAACGGCGCCTCGGCCGCGGCAGGCATCGCCGCGATCAATTCGCTCGGCAATCTCTCAGGCTTCGCCGGCCCGTTCGCCATGGGCTATCTGAAGGACCTGACCGGCGGCTTCACCGCAGGCCTGCTGCTGCTCGCGGTCGTCGGCTTGATCGGCGCGCTGGTCACGATCCGGCTTCGGATCGATCCGGTCCTGGAGCGCGCCGCGCGCGAGCCGATGCTGGCGCATTGAGGGTGGCGGTCAGGCCGCCACCACCCGCGGGCCCCTCGCGACCGTTTCCGAGGGCGCGCAGGGCTTGCTCAACATCGTCACTTCGGAGAAGCCGACGGCCCTGAGCTGATCGACCATCTGATGGCGGGCATCCTGGGCCATTGCGGGGTCGGGCACGACGACGGCCTGCGCCTTCGCGGTCAGCAGCTCGGCCGGCAGGTCGACGGCCGAGCCGGCGTCGAGCAGCACGTGGTCGTAGACCCGGAGCAGCGCGTCGATCGCAAGCGCGAGCCGCGGCGATTGCAGGTGCGCGCGATCGAAGCCCGGACGGCCGGCGCTGACGATCTGAACCCGCGACTGCCGATCCTTGGTGATGATCTGCGCGAACGTCGCCTCACCCTGCATCAATTCGGCAAGGCCGGGCGCGGCGGGATCGACGGTGGCCGCCGCCAACACCGGCGCGGATGCGACGAGATCGACCACCACGACCTTGGCCTGGCGCGCCATCAGACGGGCCAGCGTCAGCGCGGTCAGCGTGACGCTCTCGCCGGTGGCCGGGCCGAGCACCGTGACCTTGTGGGCGGCGGGACCGGACGCGACGAGCCGCTCGGCCAGCGCATCGATCTCATCGACGGTCCGGGCGGGTGCAGGCTGCGGCTCGCTGATGACGGGCTCGTATGGCGCCGCCGGCTCCGGCGAAAGGCTGGGCGCGACCGGCGATGCGAGCGCGGGTTCAGGCGGCAGCCTCGGCGCCGGCTCGTCCACGGCGACAGTCTCCATGACCGGTTCGCGGCGCCGGATCACGGCGGCGGCCGGCGCGAAGGCACGGCCCACCGCACCGGGCGCGGAGATGCGCAGCAATTCACCGGTGATGATGATCCCGGACGACAGCAACAGCGTTGCCAGCGTCGCGATCAGAACGATCGGCAGCTTCTTCGGATAGGCCGGCGTGTTGGAGACCGTGGCGCGCGAGATGATGCGGCCGTCGGTCGGCGCCGCCTCGATGTTCTCGCGTGCGGTCGCCTCGCGATATTTCGCAAGATAGGCTTCCAGCAGATCGCGCTGCGCCTTGGCTTCACGCTCCAGCCCGCGGAGCTGCACGTCCTGGCTGTTGCTCGACGACGCCTGTTTCTTCGACTGGTCCAGGCTCGCCTGCAGCGCCTGGACGCGGCCGTCGGCGACGCGGGCGTCGTTATCGAGCGAGCGCGAAATCTTGCCCGCTTCCTCGCGCAATTGCCGGTCGAGGTCGGCGATCTGCGCCTTCAATTCCTTGATGCGCGGATGGTTGTCTAGCAGCGTCGACGACTGCTCGGCGAGCTGGGCACGCAACGTGCCACGCTGTTCGGCGAGCCTGCGGATCAGCTCGGAATTGAGCACCTCCGAAGCCTCGATCGGCTTGCCGCTCTGAATCATCTCGCGGATCAACCGCGCCTTGGTCTCGGCATCGGCCTTCAGGGCGCGGGCATTGTTGAGCTGCGTGTTCAGCTCACCCATCTGCTGGTTGGACAGCGGGATGTTGTTGGTGCCGACGAACAGGCTCGACTTGGAGCGGAATTCCTCGACACGCGAATCCGCGTCGGCGACCTTGGTGCGCAGCTTGTCGATCTCGCCGAGCAGCCACGTGCTGGCGGACTTGGCCTGGTCCTGCCGTGCCGCCTGCTGCAGCACGAGATAACCGTCCGCGATCGAGTTCGCGACGCGGGCGGCGAGATCAGGATCTTCCGACTGGAACTCGACCACGATGACGCGCGACTTGTCGACCGCATAGGCCTGGTAGCGCTCATAGAAGGCGTCGAGCACCCGCTCTTCCGGCGTCAGGCTGAACGGATCGCGGCCGATGCCGAACAGCGCCAGCAGCGACTTCAGCGGGGAGAAGCCGCGCAGCACCGGATCGAACTCCGGACGCTCGGCCAGCTTGTTCTTTTTGATTATGTCGCGCGCGAGATCGCGCGACATCACGAGTTGCACCTGGCTCGTCACCGCCTCGGCATCGAGCGAGGTGCGTTCGAGGTCGCGCTCGCCGTTCGGGCGCAGGAAGGCATTCTCGCGATTGTCGATCAGGATTCGCGCTTCCGACTTATAGCGCGGCGTCACGACGTTGACGGCAGCGAGCGACAACGCGAACACCAGCACCGTCGGCACGACGATCCAGCTTCGCTTGCGCGCCAGCGCGCGTCCGAGCACATGGAGGTCGAGATCGGTTGCCGGCGCTGTACGCGCCGGCTCGTCCGGGGCCGACATCGGCACAGCCGGCTTCGCAACGGCCTCGCCGGCGACGGGCGCCGACTTCGGCAGCGCCCGCTGCACGACGGCCTCTTCCTTGCCTGTACGCCAGAATGCAAAACGCATAACGAACTCCCGCGGACGCCGCGATTCCACCTCAATGCCGGCGATTACAGTCCATTAAGGTTGCTGCTGGGTTAATCGGCGCGGTTGACGGATGCGACCACCACCGCACCGTCATGTTTTATTAACCATGAGTGCCGTTAATCGAGCCTATATTTTGTCGCGGGATTCCTCACATGCGCGATCTGCGCGCCCCCCTCGTTTGTCTGGTTGCTGCGCTCGCGCTGTCGGGCTGCATGGGACGGACCTCGCCGCTTGCCGGCGACCCGGCCCTCGATTCGATGGCTTACGGGCAGCCCTCCTTCGCCGGGCCGGCGGCTTATGCCGAGCCTGCGCCGACGCGCGAGGCCTATAATCTAGGCCCCGGCGACAAGCTCCGCGTCGTGGTCTATGGCCAGGAAGGCCTGACCAATTCGTACGCGATCGACGCCGCCGGCGCGGTCACGATGCCGCTGATCGGCTCGGTGCCGGCACGCGGCCGCACGCCTGCCGGGCTTGCCGCCGAGATCACCGCGCGGCTGCGCAACGGCTTCATCCGCGACCCTTCGGTGGCGGTCGAGATCGAATCCTACCGGCCGTTCTTCATCCTCGGTGAAGTCCAGGCCCCCGGCCAATATCCCTATGTGCCCAACATGACGGTCGAGAGCGCGGTGGCGATCGCCGGCGGCTTCTCGCCGCGCGCACGGCGCGACGAGGTCACCCTCACCCACACCGATGCATCGGGCGCCGGCCGCTTCACAGCTCCCCTCGGCACGCCGATCGGCCCCGGGGACACCGTGTTCGTCGGCGAACGCTGGTTCTGATCGATGGCGCAGGATCAAAATCGGGACCAGCCGCTGCGCATCCTGCACGTCGTCCGTGCCCCGGTCGGCGGCATCATCCGTCACATCCTCGACGTTGCCAATGGCCAGATCGAACGCGGCCATCACGTCGGCATCGTCGCCGACAGCCTGACCGGTGGCACGCGTGCCGACGCAGTGCTTGCCGAGATCGAGCCGCGCCTCAAGCTCGGCGTCCACCGGGTCGCGATACGCCGCGAGCCGCGCTTTGCCGATTTGATGGTCTGGGCACATATCGCCGGCCTGATCCGCAAGCTGAAACCCGACGTGGTGCACGGCCATGGCGCCAAGGCCGGTGCCTATGTCCGGCTGCGACGGCGGTCGAACAAGGTGATCCGGGTCTACACGCCGCATGGCGGCTCGCTGCACTACCCGCTCGACACCTGGAAGGGCCGCTTCTACAGCCAGCTCGAGCGCACGCTGATGAACAGCACCGACCTGTTCCTGTTCGAGAGCGCGTTTGCCCGCGACACCTATCAGCGCACCGTCGGCAAGCCCTCAGGCCTTGTGCGTTGCGTCTTCAACGGCGTCACGTCGGAGGAATTCGAACCGGTTGCCAAGGCCGACGATGCCAGCGATGTGGCCTATGTCGGCGAATTCCGGCGCATCAAGGGCGCCGACCTGCTGATCGAGGCGGTCGCCAGGCTGCGGGCCGGCGGCAAGCCGGTGACGCTGACGCTCGGCGGCGACGGCGAGGAGTTCGAACGGCTCAAGGAGCAGGTGAAGCGGCTCTCGCTCGGCGAGGCCGTTCGCTTCATCGGCCACGTCAAGGCGCGCTACGGCTTCTCGAAAGGCAGCCTGCTGGTCGTTCCGTCGCGCGGCGATTCGATGCCCTATGTGGTGATCGAGGCGGGCGCTGCGGGAATTCCGATGATCGCCGCCAATGTCGGCGGCATTCCGGAAATCTTCGATACCCACACCGACGCCTTGTTCGCGCCGAGCAATGTCGCCGCGATGGCCGACGCCATCAAGGCCGCGCTCGACAACCCGACGGCGACCGCGGCGCGGGCGCAAAAACTGCGCGAACGAATCTCCGAGCATTTCTCGCAGAGCGCCATGGTCGAAGGCGTGCTGGCCGGCTATCGCGACGCATTTGCCAAACGTTAACCATTTCTTGCGCCCGTAACCGTTTCTTCCGATTTGTCACCTTAAGTCACGTCCGGGGAATTTCGCTGCTGCGCGCGGATGACCATCTGCAAGCGCAGGAATGGACGTGGAGCCGTGGAACCGTTTAACGCTCGCTCGATGCTGGATGCCGCTGCGTCTGCGACGGCTGCCCAGCCGCAGGTCGAACGCCGCCGCCGCCTGTCGCCGGCCGCGCTCGCCGTCACCAATCAGAAGGTTGGCGGCGCCTACTCGCCTGTCGTGATCGCCGGCGTGGTTCGCCTCGCCGATTTCGTGCTGCTAAGCCTGGTCGGCATCGGGCTTTATCTCGCCTATGTGCGCCCGTTCGCCGGCGCGATCCATTGGGGATACATCGGCTCGATCCTCGGCATGTCGGCGGCGGCCGTGGTCTGCTTCCAGGCCGCCGACATCTACCAGGTGCAGATCTTCCGCAGCCAGCTCCGCCAGATGACGCGGATGATCTCGTCATGGGCCTTCGTGTTCCTGCTGTTCATCGGGATCTCCTTCCTCGTCAAGCTCGGCGGCGAAGTCTCGCGGGTCTGGCTGTCATCGTTCTTCTGCGTCGGCCTTGCTCTCCTGATCGCCGAGCGGCTGGCACTGCGCTCGATGGTCCGCGCCTGGGCGCATGACGGCCGGCTCGACCGCCGCACCATCATCGTCGGCGCCGATCAGAACGGCGAGAAGCTGATCGAGGCGCTGAATGCCGACGACGACACCGACATCCATGTGCTCGGCGTGTTCGACGACCGCAATGACGCCCGCGCGATGGAGACCTGCGCCGGCGCGCCGAAGCTCGGCAAGGTCGACGACATCGTCGAGTTCGCCCGCCGCACCCGCGTCGACCTCGTGCTGTTCGCGCTGCCGATCTCGGCCGAGACCCGCATCCTGGAGATGCTGAAGAAGCTCTGGGTGCTGCCGGTCGACATCCGCCTGTCGGCCCATACCAACAAGCTGCGTTTCCGCCCCCGCTCCTACTCCTATGTCGGCAAGGTGCCGACGCTCGACGTGTTCGAGGCGCCGATCACCGACTGGGACCTGGTGCTGAAATGGCTGTTCGACCGCGTGGTCGGCAGCCTGGCTTTGCTTGCGGCGCTCCCGGTGCTGGGACTGGTGGCGCTCGCGGTGAAGCTCGACAGCCCCGGCCCGGTGCTGTTCCGCCAGAAGCGCTTCGGCTTCAACAATGAGCGGATCGACGTCTACAAGTTCCGCTCGCTCTACCACCACCAGGCCGATCCGACCGCCTCCAAGGTCGTAACCAAGAACGACCCGCGCGTCACCCGCGTCGGCCGTTTCATCCGCAAGACCTCGCTCGACGAACTGCCGCAGCTGTTCAACGTCGTGCTGAAGGGCAATCTTTCGCTGGTCGGCCCGCGGCCGCACGCGGTGCAGAGCAAGCTGGAGAACCGCCTGTTCGACGAGGCGGTCGACGGCTACTTCGCTCGCCACCGTGTCAAGCCCGGCATCACCGGCTGGGCTCAGATCAACGGCTGGCGCGGCGAGGTCGACACCGACGAGAAGATCCAGAAGCGTGTCGAATACGACCTCTATTACATCGAGAACTGGTCGGTGCTGTTCGACCTCTACATCCTGCTCAAGACCCCGTTCTCGCTGATTACAAAGCACGAGAACGCGTACTGAGTTCGATTGCCGTCACTGACGCCCTCACCAAAGCGCGTCACTTTGTGTCTGTTGCGTTGCGTGAGTATCCGATGGCCTATGCGGCGATAGCCGGGACGTCCCAATCGTTGACATCGGCGCCGTCAGGCGTGCTGGCGCTGCAGCGGGCGCTGGTGTGGCTCGCCGGCGCGTCGATCGCCATCGTGTTCATCGAGCCGAGCCCGTATGAACTGGTCACGCTGACCGCCTGCGTGCTGTTCTTTGCCACGGGCCTGCGCATGCAGCTCGTGTTCATGCCACTGCTGTTCGCGCTGATCGTGCTCAATGTCGGCTACAGCATCGGCGCGGTGCCGTTCCTCGACAAGCCGGAGGTGGTGAACTGGGTCCTCACCTCCTGGTACATGGCCGTCACCGTCATCTTCTTCGCAATGGTGATGTCGGAGGACACCGAGGCGCGCCTCGACATGCTGCGCCGCGGCCTGATCGTCGGCGCGATGATCGCCTCGCTGGCGGGCATCGCCGGCTACTTCCATCTGGTGCCCGGCGGCTATGACCTCTTGACGCTGTATGATCGTGCCCGCGGCACCTTCAAGGATCCCAACGTGCTCGGCGCGTTCCTGATCCTGCCGGCGCTGTTCACGCTGCAAAGTGTAGTTTCCGACCGCTTCGGCAAGGCGTTCCGCAACGCCATCGCCTTCGGCATCATCTCGCTCGCGATCCTGCTGTCGTTCTCCCGCGCCGCCTGGGGTGGCCTGATTGTCACCGCGGCCTTCATGCTGGCGCTGATGGTGTTCACCAGCCGCTCGCAGGCGCAGCGCTCGCGCATCATCGTGATGACCTTGATCGCCGCGATCCTGGCGGTTGCGCTGATTGCGGTGCTGCTGTCGATCGGCACGGTCGCCGACATGTTCAAGCAGCGCGCAAGCTTCGACCAGAGCTACGACGAAGGCCGCTTCGGCCGGTTCGGCCGCCACATCCTCGGCGCCCAGATGGCGCTCGAACTGCCGTTCGGCATCGGGCCGCTGCAATTCCACACCTACTTCCCCGAGGACACCCACAACTCGTTCCTCAACGCCTTCATGTCGGGCGGCTGGATCTCGGGCATCTGCTATCCGGCGCTGGTGTTCGTCAGCGCGATCATCGGCTTCCGCTACATCTATTCGCGGGTGCCGTGGCAGCGCGACTATCTGGCGATCTTCTCGGCGTTCCTCGGCATCGCCGGCGAGAGCTTCATCATCGATACTGACCATTGGCGGCATTTCTGGATGATGCTGGGCACGATGTGGGGCATGTACGCGGCAACCGAGCGCGCCCGCGCGGCATCGATCGAGGTCAGCGACGAGACTTCGGCGGTAGCTTGAGTTCGGCGCGCTGCTCCGGCGGCGTGTCGATCACCGCTTTCAATGCTTCGGTCGCTTGCAGCACACCCTTGTAGCCGTCATTGGCGAAGCGCAGCAGCAGCCGCAACTCGTCGTCGGTGTAGCTGCTCCACAGCTTGTGCATCTCCTGCTGCATCGGCACGTAGAACTTGCCGATCTCCACCGCCTTTTCCTCCACCACCGAGATGAAGACCTTGCGGCGGTCGCTCTCGTCGCGCTCGCGGCGCACGTAACCCGCCTTTTCCAGGCGATCGACCACGCCGGTGATCGCGCCGGTCGTCAGCCCGGTGACTTCGGCGAGGCGCCCCGCGGTCACCCGCCCTTCGAGCTGGAGGATGTCCATGCATTCCATGTCGGAATTGGAAATTCCGGCCATGTTTGCAACGGCTTGGCCGTACATCACGCCCTGCGCGGATGACCGGCGCAACGCCTCCTCGAGTTCCTGCATCAGCGCTTTGCGCAACGTTGCACTTGACAATGCGACTCCCATATCTTACTGGCTTGATATCTTATCAACTAAGATAATTAGCAACTGATCTTTCCTACCCCACACGGATGCATGGAGCAAGGCATGACGAGACGTCCCCGTAAAGCTCTGATCATCGGCGCCGGCATCGCAGGTCCGGTCACCGCGATGTTCCTGACCCGCGCCGGTATCGAGGCCGAGCTCTATGAAGCCTGGCCCTACTCCACCGGCATCGGCGGCGGCCTGCAGATCGCACCCAACGGCATGCACGTGCTGGCGGAGCTCGGCCTCGCCGACGAGCTGATCCGCAACGGCTCGATCGCGGAATCCTTCGACTTCTATTCGCAGGGCGGCAAGAAGCTCGGCTCCCTCAACCAGAACATGCAGCAGCGCTTCGGCCAGCCTGCGGTGAACATGTGCCGCGCGACCCTGAACGAGACGCTGATCGACAAGGCCTGGGCTTCCAACGTCTCGGTATTCTTCGAGAAACGGCTGGTGAAAATCGAAGACCGCGGCGACCAGCCCGTGATCGCCTATTTCGCCGACGGCACCACCGCCGAGGGCGATTTCGTAATCGGTGCCGACGGCGTGCATTCGGCGGTGCGGCGTCACGTGATCCCTGACGGACCGACGCCGTTCGACACCGGGCTGATCGGCTTCGGCGGCTTCGTGCCGCGCGCCGTGATCGAACACCTGCCGATCGGCCAGCGCGTCGAGACGACGTTCGGACAGAGCGGCTTCTTCGGCTACGGGATGTGCAGCCCCGATCCGCAAGCCGGCGTGATGTGGTGGAGCACGCAGCCATCGCACGGCATGACCGCGGCGGCCTACCGGTCGCACAGCCAGCACGCCATCAGGCAGCACCTGCGCGAATTCCACGCCGGCTGGCACGCGCCGATCCCCGAGATCATCGAGGCCGCCGAGAACATCGTGGTCACCGACACGCTCGACGTCGCGACGCTGCCGACCTGGTCACGCAAGCGCACACTGTTGATCGGCGACGCCGCGCACGCCACCAGTCCGCATGCCGGTCAGGGCGCCTCGCTCGCGCTGGAAGACGCGCTGCGGCTCGGCATGCTGATGCGCGACGGCCAGGATCTCGGCCTGACGTTCCAGGCCTTCGAGCACGAGCGGCGCCCGCGCGCGGAGAAGATCGTGGCGATCGCGCGCCGCAACGGCAACAGCAAGCGCGAGTTTAGCCCGACCGGCGCCTGGCTGCGCGATCACATGCTGAAGCTGCTGCTGCCGGTGTCGTCCAAGGGCATGGACTTCATGTACGCGTACAATCCGCGGGCGGCGGCGTAGCGCGGCGGCTGTCATGCCCCGTAGCACCACTGTCATGCCCGGCGAAAGCGGGGCATCCAGTATTCCAGAGACGTCAATGCTTGAGCCGAGAAGCCGCGGCGTACTGGATCGCCCGGTCGAGTGCCGCGCGATGACAACGTTGGAAGTTGCGCGACTTACTTCTCGACCTCAAACGTCAGCCCGGCGTGATCGACCAGGCGCTTGATCAGCTTGCCCTGCATCGCCGCTCCCGGCGTCCAGAAGCCGGGCGCGACATCGGGCGTGTCGCGCAACAGGCAGATCGCGCATTCCGAGATCATCTTCGAGGTCGAGCCGTAGCCGGGATCGCGATCGCCCTTGATGCCGGCGCGGACCATGCGGCCGTCGGACGCGACCGCGAGATAAAGCAGATCGTAGCGGCCGTTCTCGCGCTCTTCCTTTGACGGCCCCTCGCCCGGCTTCGGCGCGCTGGGGCCGGTCTTCTCGGAATTCAGCGCCATCACCTTCTTTGCATTGGCCTCGCCCTTCTCGCCCGGGCCGGTCAGGACCATCTCGTCGTAAACGAAGTCGCGTCCGTACGGAAAGCCCATCAGCATGTTGGAGCGATGGACGTTGCGCGTGTTGATCAGCGCCATCATGAACGGCGCGGTCCACGAGTGCAGGTCGTCCTCATAGGCCGGCTTGCTGCCGCGCGGCTGCTTCGGGCCCTCGAAGCCCGGCGTCAGCGCGAACGGATTGTTGAGGATCGCGACCAAGCTCAGATCCTTCGCGACCGCATCGAAAGTCGCCTTGGCGCTCGCGGCGGTGCCGCCGGACAGCGTGCCGCGCATGTCGCGCACGCGGCCCTTGACACGCGCGGCCGGCGCGCCGAACACGCGCTTGGCTTCCTCCTGGACGAAGAACGTTCCGAGCTCGAACGGCACCGAGTCGAAGCCGCAGGAGAACACGATGCGCGCGCCGCTGGCCTTTGCCGCGGCCTCGTGCTTGTCGATCATCTGCCGCATCCAGACGGGCTCGCCGCAGAGGTCGAAATAGTCGGTGCCGCTTTCGACGCAGGCCGCGATCAGCTCGTTGCCGTAAAGCTGATACGGCCCGACCGTCGAAATGACAGACTTGGTCTGCGCCAGCATCGCCTTCAGCGATGCGGCATCGCCGGCGTCGGCAACGATCAGCGGCGTGTCGGCGGGCGCGCCGATCGCGTCACGCACCGAGGCGAGCTTGTCCTTGCTGCGCCCGGCCATCGCCCATTTCAGGCTGCCGTCGCGATAATGCGCGGCGAGATACTCGGCAACGAGCTGGCCGGTGAAGCCGGTCGCACCGTAGACGACGATGTCGAGTTTCGACGAGGACATGGGTCAGGCTCCCTGCGCAGCGAATTGGGCGCCCTTTTGTCATCGCGGACGCGGCGACGCAATCCAGTATTTCCTGCCGCTATTTCTTGCGGCTATTTCTTGTAGGACACCCCCATGCCGGCGCGGACGTCGGCCTGGATGCCATAGGGCGCGATCGGATAGCGCAGGCCGTTCTTGGCGAGCTGCTTCATGCCGGCGATCGCCTTCACCAGATGGGCCGGCGGCAGCGCCATCAGCATCTCCTCATCGGGCACACCGCCATAGCGACGCTCGGCGAAGCACGGCAGCGACAGGCTCGGCTCGCCGGTCTTCAACGCCCGCCCCCATGAGTCAGCACAAGCGGTCTCACCGACCACGCCCCACTCGAACTTCTTGTATCCCGTATATTGAAGCCCGTTGATCAGGATGATCATCTGGCCCGGCGTCGCGTAGACCAGGCAGATGTCGGGCGGATTGAGCCGGCCGCTGGTCAGCGGGCTCACCACCATCGCCTGATACTGCCCGTAAGGCACGACGTCGAGCGCCTCCTGGCGCTTGCGCGCGTCCTCGGCGGTGCCGTGCCAGACCCCGACATAGTTCTCGCCGGCGAGCCACTTCTCATCCTGCGGCGCGAGCCCGATCACCGCGCGACATTGCGCGCCGACCAGATCGTCGCCGGTGATGCCGACGGTCCAGCCGAGCCGCGAGGCCATGCTGACGATCTGGTCCGTGGTGTGCACCGCCGACGGGCGGCGGATCTTCGGGATCGCCTCCATCTCCTCGACCCGCGCGAACATCTTGATGCCGATGACCGTGGTCTTCAGCCGCAGCAGATTGTTCAGATCGGCGACGATCGCGGCGAGATCGAACTGTTCCGGCGGTGTCTGCTGTTGCATGCGTAAGCTCCCGTGATCGGCGGCTTGGCGCCGCCTGTTGTGTGGATGTTAGCCGGAATGCACAGGCGAAGCGACAGCCGCCTTGCGCTACCGCACGGCCGGTCCCGGCAGCAGATCGTCGGTCTTGCCGGCCAGATGATAGGCCACCAGCCCGATCCACTCCCGCGCGCCGAGATCGGTGCGCGACAGGCCCTCGATCGCAAGCGTCGCGAAACCAAAGACGTTGCCGACGCGCCAATCGACCGGATAGGCCTCGACATCGAATCCCGCCTTGCGGAACAGCCCGACCGAGCGCGGCATGTGATAGGCCGAGGTGACGAGCAGCCAGCGCTCGCCCGGCTTGGGATCGACCAGCTCCTTCGAGAACACAGCATTCTCCACCGTGTTGCGCGAGCGGCGCTCGATGGTCAGTCGCGATATGGGAATCCCGAGGCTCTCGAACATCTCGGCGGCATAGTCGGCCTCACGCGCATCATTCGAGATCAGGTTCGCGCTGCCGCCGGTGAACATGAGGCGCGCGTTCGGATATCTGCGCGCGAGCGCGGCAGCTGCGATGATGCGATCGGCCGCACTGCGCACGACAGGCGTGCCATGCGCCACCGACAGATCGGCATCGATCGAACCACCCAGCACAATGATGCCGTCGGGCGCGCCGCGCGAAGCGTCCCATGGCGGGAAGCGCTGCTCCAGCGTCGCGATCAGGACATTGCCGAGCGGCGAGAAGCCGCAGATCGCGAGCAGCAGCAGTGAGGCGACCGTCAACCTGCGGCCGAGGCGAACAAACCGCGTCGGCAACAGTGCGGCGCCGATCACGCCGATACCGATCAGGAAATTGATCGGCAGCAGCATGATGCCGAGCGTCTTGGACAGCACAAAAAACAAGGGAAGCCTCTGCGAAGTTCTGCTACAGCGTCATACGCTGCTGGGAAACCAATCAAAAGCCGTTACATGACCCATCATCACCTGAAATCCACACCCGAAACCTGTCATTGGGGCTTCTTTGAAGCCAAACTGAAGCCGGTCCTTAACGTCGCGAGCGGCGACGAGGTCACGATCGAGACCGTCAGCGGTGGTGCCGACGTGGTGCCCGACCGCAGCAAATTCCACGTCCCACCCGAGCTCGACGACATCCATGCGAAGAGCGAGCGGATGGTGCCCGGGCACATCCTGACCGGTCCGATCGCGGTGGCCGGCGCCGAGCCCGGCGACGTGCTCGAGGTCGATATCCTCGACGTCCAGCTTCGGCAGGATTGGGGCTACAATCTGATCAAGCCGCTGTCCGGCACGCTGCCGGACGACTTCCACGAGACCCGCGTCCTCAACATCCCGCTCGATCGTGCGCGGATGGTCGGCCGCATGCCCTGGGGGCTCGACCTGCCGCTGAAGCCGTTCTTCGGTGTGATGGGTGTCTCGCCGCCGCCGGCCTGGGGCCGCATCTCCTCGCTCATCCCGCGCGCGATGGGCGGCAATCTCGACAACAAGGAGCTAGGGGCCGGCGCCAAGCTCTATCTGCCCGTGTTCGTGCCGGGCGCGCTGTTCTCCTGCGGCGACGGCCATGGCGTGCAGGGCGACGGCGAGGTCTGCGTCACCGCGATCGAAACCGCTCTCACCGGCCGCTTCCGCCTCACCCTGCGCAAGGACCTCAAGCTCGCCTATCCGCGCGCCGAGACATCGGACCATTACATGACCATGGCGATGGATCCCGATCTCGACCAGTGCGTGGTGCGGGCGCTGCGCGACATGATCGTGCTGCTCGGCGAGAAGCGAAATCTGTCGCGCGAAGACGCCTACACGCTGTGCAGCCTGGCCGCCGACCTGCGGGTGACCCAGACGGTCAACGGCTCCAAGGGCATTCACTGCATGATCGCCAAATCGGTCGTCCACGGCTGACACGCGGTCGATAGCCGCACTTGTGTTCCGCGCGTGCGGCTCGATACAATCCCCCTCCCAACGAACAAGAATGGACGGGGACGGATATGCTGAAGGACAGGCTTTCGCCGGCCGACGAAGCTGCGCGCGACAAGGAGATGCGGGAGACGCTCGCCGCCTGCCCGCGGATCCTCGATCTCATCGCCCGCGGCCCGCAGGGCGCGCCGGACGCCGAAGCCGCGATCTATCTGCGCTCGCCGCTCGATCCCAACCCGGTCGTGATCTCGAACGATCAGCTGATGGGCTACGTCAAGGCGGCCGAAAACTACTTCCGCGCGGAGGGTATCGGCAAGAACGATGCGGTCGCGATCCTGCTGCCGGCATGTCCTGCGACCGTGGTCGCGATCTTCGGCGCAGCCGCCTGCGGCGTCGCCGAACCGCTCAACCTGCTGTTCACGCGGGAAGCGATCACGGCCCAGCTCAATGCGATCAACGCAAAATTGTTGCTGGCGCCGCCACCGGGAATGCCGGGCGGCCTGTATGAAAGGGTCGAGGGCCTGCAGCGCGAGGTGCCGTCGCTCCGGCGCATCGTGGTTGTGCCGCTCGACGGCAGTATCGCGTTCGACGGCGAGGTGCTGCGGCCGGATCCGGCCTGGCGCGACGACTACGGCAAGTCGAGGGACATGAGCGAGGCCGACCGCGTCGCAGTGATGCTGCCGACCGGCGGCACGACAGGCCATCCCAAGGTGGCGCGGCTGACCAATCGCGCGATGGTCGCCTCCACCGTCTCCTCGCGCATGGCGCTCGATTTCCACCGCGGCGAGCGTGCGATGATCACATTGCCGCTGTTCCATGTCGGCGGCTTGTTCTGCACGACCGCCAATTGCCTTGCCGCCGGCACGACGATGTTCATCCCGGGTCCCGCCGGGGCGCGCGATCCGGCGCTGATCACCCATTTCTGGAAAATCATCGAGACATACCGCGTCAACATCGCCGGCAACGTGCCGACCACGCTCGGCGCGCTCGCCGACATCCCGGTCGCCGACAGCGACATTTCGAGCCTGCGCGTCACCGCCACCGGCGCCTCGATCTGCCCGCCGGAGATCGAGCGGCGCTATCTCGCGACCTGGGGCGGCGACTGCATCCAGCAGCTCTACGGCATGACCGAGCTCGCCGGCGCCATCACTCACGACGTGCACGGCGTGAGGCCGCGCGCCGAGAGCGTCGGCACCCGCAATCCGTTGGTCGAGCTTGCGATCCTCGAGGGCGGCAAGCTTCACACCGGGCCGTGGCCCTCGCCGGTCGGCGAGCTCTTGACCCGGGGCCCGCAGGTGTTCGCCGGTTACGTCGACGAGAAGCAGACCGAAGAAGCATTCCGTGACGGCTGGCTGCGCACCGGCGACATCTGCCGGATCGATGCCGACGGCTTCGTCTACATCATGGGCCGCGCCAAGGACGTCATCATCCGCGGCGGCCACAACATCGATCCGCGTGCGATCGAGGACGCCGCGCTGGCGTTTCCGGGCGTGGCGCTGGCCGCGGCCGTCGGCCGTCCCGACAGCTATGCCGGCGAAGTGCCGATGCTGTTCGTCTCGGCCCAGCCCGGCGCGCAGATCGATCCGCAGGCGCTCGCCGCGTTCGTGCAGGACAACATCCTGGAGCCGCCCGCCCGTCCGCGCGTGGTGTCGGTGATTGCGGAGATGCCGGTCACGCCGGTCGGCAAGATCTTCAAGCCCAAGCTGCGCGAGATCGCCGCCGGCGAGGCCGCGCGCGAGCTGCTGGCGCGGGAAGGATTGTCCGACGAGGTCAGCGTCGAGGCCATCACCGACCCGTCCCGCGGGCTGTACCTCAGCGTGAGCGCGCCTGCGGACAAGGCCGAAACCGCCGAGCGGCTTCTGAAGACGTTCCCGGTCAAGGTCGAGCTACGCACCTAACTCATTCATATAGCTAAGTAATCTGATCGTGACGCCGTGCCGGAATCCGCCTCCGGCGCGGCTGTTCGCATTTTGCGACCGGCGCTTGACGAACTGCCTCATTTCTAAATAGACTCTAAATAGATACTTTTCAGTACAGGCGTTCAGGGTTAAGCGTTTTCTCATGGCTACGGAAAAGGCCGAAACCGACCGCGTCCCGGTCACACTGGCACTCTCGACCATTGGTTATCTCGAGAAGCTGGTGAGACAGGGCACCCACGGCACGAGCGTCCCGGGCGTTGCACGGACATTGATCGAGGAAGGCATTCGGCTCGCCATCAAGGACGGGTTGCTTGCAATCCGCGACAACGGACGCACGCCCTGACGGCGCACGCGTCCGCGCGGCGGTTCAACACAGAACGTGGAACCGTCAGATGATTGTCAACCAAGAGACCTGGACGCCAGAGCGCGTCGACCAACTCAAGATCTACTTTGAAGCCGGCCTCTCCTGCCGCGACATCGCCGTCAATATCGGCGTTAGCCGCAATGCTGTCATCGGCAAGCTGTCGCGGCTGAACCTGACGCGCACGACGCCGGAGGAACGCCGGGCACGGCGAAAGAAATCCGCCGTCCACGCCGCGCAACGGGCGACCGCGAAGCAGCAACTCCAGCTGCTTCAGGCGGTCTACGAGACGGAGCCCTACGATGCGCCTGTTGTCAGCGTCAACAACTGTTCGCTGTTCGAATTGAGCGAGCAGCGCTGCCGCTGGCCGATCAGCAGCCCGGGCGCCGATGATTTCTGCTTCTGCGGCAACACTCCGCTCGGCGGGATGCCCTATTGCCCAGGGCATTACCGCCTCGCCTATCAGTCCGGATCGCGCCAACGCGCGATGCGCGGTAGTTGATGGCAACAAGCAAGCGCTGCCCCCGTGATCCCCGCGCAAAGGCTTTGCCTTTTCGCGGGGGTGACGGGCCTCAGTCCAATCAGCCGACCTTCCAGCCGGTCGCCGCTACGAGGTCCTGATAAAACTCCGGCGTGTATGCCTGCTCCGGCGTCTTGCGCACGCGCTCGTCGAGCATATGCGCATCGTCGCCGACCAGGATACGCCAGCGATCGGCCTTGACGCCGTCGAGGATGATCTTGGCGGCGGCGGCCGCCGTGGTCGGCGCCTCGTCGTGGAAGATGCGGGCACGGTCGAGCGCGAGTTGCTGGATATCGGCATCCGACATCTTGGCGACGTCGATGCCCTGCCCTTGCAGACGCTGACGCGCCTGCTTGAGCTCGTCGGGATTGAGCTGATCTGAGCCGTTCTGTACCTTGCGCGAGTTCGACACGATCGAGGTGCCGATGTGACCGGGCATCACGACCGAGCATTTGACATGCGGCGCGTTGAGGCGGAGATCGTTGATCATCGCCTCCGTGAATCCCTTCACGGCGAATTTCGCGGCGCTGTAGGCGGTGTGGGAGACGCCGAGCCCGACCGAGGCCCAGAAGCCGTTGACGCTCGAGGTGTTGACGATGTGTGCCTCGTCGGCCTTCACCAGCAATGGCAGGAAGGTGCGGACACCGAGATAGACGCCGCCCCAGCAGATGTTGAAGGTGCGCTCCCACTGTTCGCGCGTGTTGGTGAACAGGCTGCCGCCGCCACCGATTCCGGCGTTGTTGAACAGCAGATGGATCTTGTCGGTCGCCTGCTGCTCGACCAGCTCGTCGCGGAAGCGCTTGTAGTGATCCTCGATCGAGACGTCGGCGACGTGGGTGGTGATACGCAGCCCCTGCGGCAGCTTCTCGACCTCGCAGAGCCGCTTGGTCTCCGCCATCGCCTCCATCGAGACGTCGCACATCGCGACATTGCATCCCTCTGCGACGAGTTGCCGTGCGAGCTCGCGTCCCATGCCCGTGCCGCCACCGGTGATGACGGCAATCTTTCCGGCAAAATCCTTCATGTGGGATCCGTTCCTTCCCTGCTTTTTCTTGGTTTCGGCTGGAGCGCGGATCGCAGTCCCAACCATCTGACGGAAACACTGTACATCACCGAATTATCGTCCAGCAACGGCGCGCGCCCCTCACGCGCAGTTGAGCCGTGCGGATCAGATTGAAGCAGAGGGGCGCGTCATGAAATCATTCCGCGTTGCGAACAATCTGACATCGACAAGCGGATACAATGATCGTGCATGTCGTGGCCCGATCGGTCGTGACAACGCTGATGACGATCGCTGTTGGACTATTGCGAAACGCGCGGCGTTGCGGTTGATCGGCTCAACTCGAGATCCTCCCGCGCTATTCGGCTGTTTCGATCCGCACCGGCGCGCGCCGCCGCAGCACAGCGGTGCCGGCGCTCACGGCCAGCTTGAGCAGGCCGCGCCACGAGAAGTCGATGACCACCTCATGGTGCCGCAATCCCTTGCCGCCCTTCACCAGCCCGAGATCCCGTATCAGGCAATAGTGGCCGCTGCTCATGCGCGCCAGGCGGCTGTTCTTAAAGCGTCCCATGAACGACGAGAATGCACTGCGGATCGATTCCGTCAAATCTTGACCGCACCGAATCAAAAACCTCCGGCAGGGCATTGCCGGAGGTTTGGGAGGCTTAGCATGACGCTAAGAGCCATCATTCAATGTGTTGGCTACTCCGTATATAGTTTAGTAGATCAGCTAAGTAAATAAGTTTGCGGCGAATGAATCGCATGGCTCGTCTTCGTTGTTCGCGTGGACAGAAATGACGCAGCCAAAGCCCTTTTGACGCGCTTTCTTCACGCGGACCGGTATCCACTTGCTTGAGAACGCTCTCGTCCATCGCGAGAGCTTTCACTCAAAGAAAAACCCCGGCAGTTGCCTGCCGGGGTTCTGTCAGATCCTGATCAGATCAACCGGTATTACCAGTTACGCTGAGCGCGGAAGAGCATCTGGACAGTGTCCTGATTCTTCAGCTCGTAGGTCGCGACCGGCTTGCCGATCGCACCAGCCGACGTGGTGATCGTGCCGGCATACTTCTGATCGAGATGGACGTAGGTCACGTCGGCCGAGAAGGTCAGGTTCTTGACCGGAGTCCAACGAGTGATCAGGCCGAGCTGACCGATGTTGTAGTCGGGGTTGCAGCTGGTCACACCAGCGCCGCCAGCGAAGGCAGCGCGGAACGTGCCACCGACGCCACCAACGCCGCAGATGAGCGACTTAGCCGTGTCGTTGTACATGACCGCAGCGTATGCACCGTACAAGCTGGTGTTCCAGTAGGGATCCCAGTTGTGGGTGTACGCACCGCGGAAGCCCCAGGTCTTGATCGACTGCTGCTGACCGCCGGGGCCGAACACCGTGTCGGGTGCCGTGCCGAAGCCAACGCTGCCGTAAGCGCCCGGCAGGTTTGAGCCGCCATAGATGACGGCCGAGCTGATGCCGCCGGCCAGATCCTGGATGTTGTAACGGGTCGCGCCGTCGGTGTAGACGCCCTGGATGTTGATGGTGTCACCAGGTCCGGTCGGGATGTTCTTGATCGACAGGGCCAGTGCACCAGCCCAGCCCCACTTGTCGTCGGGATGGCCGGTGACTTCGGTGGCGCCGTAGTAGGCTGCGTGGTTGTCATGGGCTGCGATCGACGCCTGGAAGATACCCCAGGCCTGGTCGACCTTGAGCGCAGCGATGAAGTCCGGCGTGATCGTGCCGGCATAGTCGCTCGCGCCGTACGCACCACCAGCACCGAGGTTGTTCACGCCAGCCTGCGTGTAGGCAACCTGATCCTGCGCCGACAGAGCGAGCGAGACGCCGTTGCCGAACTGCGCGGTGTAGGTGAACTGGTTGACGCCGTTGGTGGTGTTGATGCCACCGACGAGGGCGTCGTAGTTGTTGCCCGGATAGGCAGTCCAGGGCGCAGCGAACTGCGAGACGGACTTACCAATGGTGAAGCCGGCGAACTGGATGAAGGCGTAGTAGACGCCGACCGTACCAGCCGCAACCGCACCGGAGTTGGCGTTGTTCGGAGCGCTGACCGTCGCCGCGCCGGAACCGAGGCCCGAGTAGACGGTGCCGCCGGCGCCGTTGGCCGCGTAGCTGTCCGAGGTCCAGGTGAACACCGCATCGAAATAGGTGCGGACCACGCCGTACTCGGTCGCGGTGCGCGTATCGATGTTCAGGTCTTCACGCGAACGCCAGGTGTAGCCGTTGGTGAAACGGTTGTTGGCTCCGCTGGCGCCGTTGGTATTCGGACCGTACACGCCGTTGCCGTTGACCACGAGGTCAGCGCGGACGAAGCCGCCCAGCTTGATGCAGGTGTCGGTGCCGGGGATGTAGTAGAAGCCCGGACCATAAAGAGAGCAGACCTTCACGTACTCGACCGCTTTGGCCTTAACGGGAAGATCGGCCGCCTGTGCCCCGCCGACCGCGACCAGCGCGGCGGCCGAGCCCAGAATAAGGCTCTTCGCCAATGTCATATCAAACCTCCAAGTTGCTCATATGCGTAGAGTCCGGGTCGCGAGCGCCCCGTGATCCTCCCGCATTGTCCAAGACCGTTTTCCCCAAACCCCGCACCCGCAGATCAATCTCTGGGAGTGCGGCGGACTTGAACGATCACCGCAACGGGACGATCGAGATTCCCCTACCGCCGGGTTCAATATGCATGCGCGAGTTCGCCAATCAAAATAGTTTATAAAGTCAGGAATGCGAATGCGGCCACACTGTGTCTCGTCGGCAACGCTCGCCGTAAGCCCCTTGTATGTGTGGGCAAAATTGTCGCACCCAAAAAACCGAACCGTCACATACGCATCATAATTGCTTTACGTTCACTTGCGTTCCTGAGCGACTTACGAGAAAAAATACCGCGCCGACGCGGGAACAAAGAAATAAATCAGCACAAAGCTGAGTCGGCACCTAGGGAAGGGGAAGCTGTGTCAGTGACCAGGAAGGATTCGACGCGTCAGCGCGCCATCGAGCATCTCGACATCATCAAGCGCTTCACGCTCGAAATTTCATCCATCAATTCGCATCTTGAACGGGTCCGCCAACTCTGGGGCAAGGCGCTTGGCGTCAGCGGTCCGCAATGGATGATCCTGATGGCGATCTCGGATCTCGACAAGGATGTCGGCGTACCGATCAACGTGGTGTCGAAGCTGCTGCACGTCGATCCGTCGTTCGTGACCACGCAGTCAAAGTTGCTCGAGCAGAAGGAGTTGCTGCGTCGCGCGCCCTCCCCGGCCGATGCGCGCGTGGTCCGCCTGTCGCTGACCGACAAGACCCGCAAGCATCTGGCGGGCCTCGCCGAGCAGCACAAGGCGTTCAAGAAAACCGTGTTCGAGGAATTCAGCGAGCCCGAATTGGCCGAGTTCACGGCCAAGCTTGCGACGCTCACCAATCGCCTGGAAAAGGCGTGCCTGATCGCAGCGATGGATTTCGAGACCTGAGGCGGCGGGCCACGCTGGGCCGAAGGCAACGCCGGTTTGAGAACTCGAATGCTTTGAAAAATGGTCGGAGCGAGAGGATTTGAACCTCCGACCCCTAGTCTCCCAGACTAGTGCGCTAACCGGGCTGCGCCACGCTCCGATGCCGTTCCATTAGCTGCGATCCTGCGTTCGCGCAAGGCAAAGCAGGGCCTCGAAGGCAGCAATCCGGGCACCGGTTCCCGCCCGGGTTTCCTTGGATCAGCCGTCCTTCATCGCAGTATCGATCATCTGCCGGCAGGCAACCAGCTCCTGCAGCACGCGTTCGAGCCGCTCCCGATCCGCTGACGGAACGGAAGGCCGCACCGGCGGCGGCGCGGACGCCTTGCCCGGCTGGGCATGCGCCTTGTAGGTCGACAGGATCGGATCCTCGTCGGGATCGACGAATCGGTAGTCGATGCCCTTCTCGTCGCCGTCGCCCTCCTCGCCGTCGAAATCGAGGCCGTCGCTGCTCTCGACGTCGTCGGGCTCGGCCATGCTGTTGCCGACCGCCTCCTCGACCGCGCCGAAGGAGACCGCGGCGGCCTGGTCGGCGATGCCCTGCACCGACTTGATGCCATGTTCTTTCAGGATCCGCTGCACGCCGCGGATGGTATAGCCTTCGCCGTACAGCAGCCGGCGGATGCCCTTGAGCAGGTCGACGTCGTCGGGGCGATAGTAACGGCGTCCGCCGCTGCGCTTCATCGGCTTGATCTGCGCGAAGCGCGTTTCCCAGAACCTCAGCACATGCTGCGGGATATCGAGTTCGTCAGCGACCTCGCTGATGGTACGGAACGCATCCGGCGCCTTGTCCAAATGCCCGCTCCTCTTGGCTTCAACGCCAGTTAATCGGCCTTGCTGCCGTCGCCATTGGTGACGGCATGGCCATTGATCCGCTGCTTCAGGATCGCCGACGGCTTGAACACCATCACACGCCGCGGCGAGATCGGCACCTCGGTGCCGGTCTTTGGATTGCGGCCGATACGCTGGCCCTTCTTGCGCACCATGAAGGAGCCGAACGAGGACAACTTCACCGTCTCGCCCTTCTCAAGGCAATCGGTGATCTCCTTCAGCACCAACTCGACAAACGCCGACGATTCCGTGCGCGACAGACCTACCTTTTGGTAGACCGCTTCGCACAAATCGACGCGCGTCACTGTTTTTCCGGTTCCCGTCGTCATCGCCTGCCCCGCACTCTCGGCGAACAATTTCCTGACTGAAATTAAAAGCTTAGCGCGCGATGGTCAACAGCGACCAGCATGCACGCTGGAAAAGAACCTTACGAAATATCCGTACTTTTAAGCGAAGCACTCACCAGCGCACGAGCGCCGAGCCCCAGGTGAAGCCGCCGCCCATCGCCTCGAACAGCACAAGATCGCCCTTCTTGACGCGTCCGTCCTTCACGGCGACCGACAGCGCCAGCGGGATCGAGGCGGCCGAGGTGTTGCCGTGCTTGTCGACTGTCAAGACCACCTTCTGCGGCGCAATATGCAGCTTGTGGGCGGATGCGTCGATGATTCGCTTGTTGGCCTGGTGCGGAATGAACCAGGCGATGTCATCGGCGGTGAAGCCGGTGGCGTTGAACGCATCGACGATCACGTCGGTGATCATGCCGACGGCGTGCTTGAACACCTCGCGGCCCTCCATCCGGAGATAACCGACCGTCTTGGTCGAGCCGGGACCGCCATCGACGAACAGCTTCGACTTGTGGCGGCCATCCGAGCGCAGATGCGTCGTCAGTACGCCGGGATCGTCGGTCGTTCCTGAATGCGGCTGCGCTTCCAGCACGACCGCGCCGGCGCCATCGCCGAACAGCACGCAGGTGCCGCGGTCGCTCCAGTCGAGGATGCGCGAGAAGGTTTCGGCACCGATCACCAGCGCCCGCTTGTGATGGCCGGCGCGCAGGAAATTGTCGGCGGTGGTCAGCGCAAAGACGAAGCCGGAGCACACCGCCTGCAGATCGAACGCGACGCCATGGTTGATGCCGAGCGCATGCTGGACCGCGACCGCGGTCGCCGGGAACGTGTTGTCGGGCGTCGAGGTCGCCAGCACGATCAGGTCGATCGACTGGGCGTCGACCTTGGCATCGGCGAGCGCGGCCTGCGCCGCCTTGATCGCAAGATGCGAGGTAAACTCGTCATCGGCCGCGATGTGCCGCTCGCTGATGCCGGTGCGCTGCACGATCCAGTCATCGGACGTGTCGATTCGCTGAGCCAGTTCGGCATTGGTCAAAACCCGCTCCGGCAAATATGAGCCGCAGCCGAGCACTACCGAACGTATCGCAGTCACGAGACAGCCTCCTGCGCGGTCTGCGCCTGCACCAGGGCGCTGCCGTCGCGATTGAGCATCTGATTGATCTTGGTGAGGAGATCGTAGTGGGCCATCTCATAGCCAACATCGACCGCGTAGGCAAAGCCTTCTGCGTTGACGCCGCCATGGCTCTTGACCACCACGCCCTTCAGGCCGAGCAGTATGCTGCCGTTCGACTTGTTGGGGTCGAGCTTGTCGCGCAGCTTCTGGAACGCGCCGCGGGCGAGCAGATAGCCAATCCGCGCCAGCCAGCTCGACGACATGGCCTCGCGCAGCAGGGCGAACATCTGGCGCGCGGTTCCCTCGGCGGTCTTGAGCGCGATATTGCCGCAGAAGCCCTCCGACACGATCACGTCGGCGGCGCCCTTGCCGATGCCGTCGCCCTCGACAAATCCGATATAGTTGAATTGGGACGCGTTCATCGCCCGCAGCATGCCGGCGGCCTCGCGGATTTCCTCGTGGCCCTTGATCTCCTCGGACCCGATATTGAGCAGGCCGACAGTCGGCCGCTCCAGGTTGAACAGCACGCTCGCCATGGCGCTGCCCATCACCGCCAGCGTCGTCAGATGGTGGGCATCGCCGCCGATCGTGGCGCCGAGGTCGAGCACGACGGAATCGCCGCGCAAGGTCGGCCACACCGCGGCGAGCGCCGGGCGGTCGACGCCGGGCAGCGTCCGCAGGTTGATATTACCCATCGCCATCAGCGCACCGGTATTGCCGGCCGAGATCGCGACATCGGCCTCGCCGTGCTTGACGGCGTCGATCGCAAGCCACATCGAGGACGCCCTGCGGGTCCGCCGCAGCGCCTGGCTCGGCTTCTCGTCCCCCTTCACGGCGACGTCGGTGTGGATCACCTTGGATACCGCCTTCAGCGCGGGATGTCTGGCAAGCTCCGGCTCGATCTGGGCCTGGTCGCCGACCAGCAGGAATTCGCAGTCGGGGTGACGGCTCAATGAGATCGCGGCGCCGGGAATGACCACGGAAGCGCCGACATCGCCCCCCATGGCGTCAAGCGCTATTCGAACCTTATGAGGCATGAACGTCCCGGAAGCCTGCTCTCCCACAGCCCTTCAGACGAAGACCGCGAGCTTGAAGTCACCGCCGTCAACGGCGCCTGCCGAAACGCCAACTCGCGTCCCGGCCGGGCCGCGACAATAGCGTGTCCGCGGTCCGACACAACCTCTTGACCACGAACGAGGCAGTGGCCGAACCGTCACACGACGCATCAAGCTATATCAGAAATACATTGTATTTCAATGTATTGTGACAGTTATTTGAAGTGGCCACGGACACCGTTCGCGCAGCTCTGCAGCAAGCCATCCCCGCAAATGTGACGTCGGCCGCCTTTAGCTGCCCTTGGGCTTCTTGCCGTCAGGCTTCTCCTTCAGCGCCCTCAGCGCGGCGAACGGATGATTTTCCGGATCAGGCGCTTCAACCTCCTGTTCAAAAACCGCATCCACCTTGCGCGGATATGGGTCGATGCCGAGGAACAGCGCGTCGGTGGCGAGCCGGCCGATGTCGATGAAGCCCCCGACGATCGGCTCCGGCGGGTCCGGCGTCTCCTCGCCGCTCTCCTCGGCGTCGTCGACCAGGTCGGCCATCTCCGGGATCTGCTCGGGCGGCGCGAACACCACATCGATCGGCTCATCGATCTCGTTCTCGATCGGCTCGAGCGTCACCACGCAGGTCTGCCCGATGCGGGCCTGAACCCGGCCGGTGACGTGATAGCTGCCGTCGCGCTTGGGCTGCAGGTCAAACTCCGCCTGCGCCGAGATGACCTCCCGCAACTCCGCGACGTCGGCCATCGCCTTTCGCGCCGCCTCGTCGGCGGCGATCTCACGATGCAGGCCGGTGTCGGGGATCTGCGCAACGTTGACGAGGACGCGCCAGGGATCGCGATCGCGCTCGGGCCGCCCTGTGGTGCCGCCGCTCATGCCGCGCTCCCGGCCGCCTGCGGCGCGGGGAAGCGCCACGCTCCCTGGATCAGCGCCGCACGGTCCGCGCGCGCCAATCCGGCCATCGCCTCCCGGGCATAGGCGGCCAGTTCATGGGCTTTCTCGATATTCTGACCGTTGAGGATGTTCTTGCAGAACGACTCGGCCAGGGCCTCGTCGCGGTCGGTCAGCGCCAGATCATAGGCCGCGGTGCGACCGTAGAACGCTTCGCCGAACGCCTGCATCCGCTTCGGCACCGTGAGGTCGCCGACGCCCATTTCCCTGAGATTGTCGTCCATGTCGATGCAGAAGTGATCGAACAGGGCCTGTGACAGCTCCGCACCGCCATCGACGGATTTCAGTCGGCGCAACACCATCCACAGGTGCATCAGAAGCAGGTCAAAACGGCCATTAACCGTGTCCGGAACGCCCAAGTCACGGTAAAATAACGGTTCTCGCGCCTGCGTCACGATCATGCCATAGATGGTCTCAATGGTGCTCCGCGCGGGCACCCGGGGTCTTCTCAAGTGATTGAACGGCCAAAGCATGACGGGTTCCGGCTGCCGGCCCCCCAAAGGACACCTGTTGAGGGTTCGCCCGTTGGAGCTCGGCATGATTGCAATCCATTGAGCTGCCCGGTACGTCAATGCTCCGGCCGATGCAAGGGGACGGATCAGTTCCGCCGATGAACCACACTCTTTCACGACAGTCTCGCACGGCTTCCGCGCGCGGGTTCTTCATGCGCTTCCGCGCCCTCGCGGTCGTTGGCCTCGTCTGCGGCGCCGCGCTCGGCGGCTGTGCCGGTGAGCAATTCCAGAAGGGCTACATCCTGCCCGACGGAGCGCTCGAGCAGATTCCGATCGGCGCCAGCCAGGATCAGGTGCTGATCGTGCTCGGCACGCCGTCGACGGTCGCAACGCTGGACGGCGAGGTGTTCTATTACATCTCGCAACGGACCTCGCGCCCGGTCGCATTCATGAATCAGCGGGTGGTCGACCAGCGCGTCATCGCGGTCTATTTCGACAAGAACCGGCAAGTGCGCCGGCTCGCCAATTACGGCCTGAAGGACGGCAAGATCTTCGACTTCGTCAGCCGGACCACGCCGACGTCGGGCCAGGAAATGTCCTACCTCACACCGCTGTTCAAGCTGCTGAGCTTTAACTAGCGCGTAAGGAACTGCGCCAGTTTGTCGCTTGCCCAACGGGCAAGCGCTCCCCTAGGCTTGCTCGCAAACAAGAGCCTGAGCAGGGGGTAAGCGCGTGAGAGCCAAGAGATTTTCCCGTCGTACGGTATTGTCGGGCACGGCCGCATTGACGGCCGCATCGATCCTGCCGCGCGCGAGCCTGGGGGCCGGCGACTGGCGGCCGACCGAGACGGTCCGGATCATCGTGCCGGCCGCCGCCGGCGGATCGACCGACGTGATGGGCCGGCTACTCGCGGCGCATTTGCAGCCGCTCTGGGGCCAGTCGGTGGTCGTGGAGAATCGCTCGGGCGCCGGCGGCACCATCGGCACGGCGGAGGTTGCGCGCAGCAAGGGCGACGGCCATACCATCCTGATCGGCAATCCCGGTCCGAACGCGATCGCCTACGGCATCTTCCGCAACCTGACCTACAAGGCCGACCAGTTGCAGGCGGTCTCCAACATGATCCGGATCCCGAACATCGTCTCGGCGCATCCATCGACCGGCCTCAAGTCGATCCCCGAATTGATCGCCTATCTGAAGAAGCACCCGGACAAGCTGACTTACGGCTCGTCCGGCACCGGCCAGAGCCCCCACCTCACCGGCGCCTGGTTCCTGCAACTGACCGGGCTGAAGATGACGCATGTGCCGTTCCGCGGTGCCGGCCCGGCATTGCAGGCCGGGCTCGCCGGCGACATCCAGATCCTGTTCGACAATCTCTATCCGTCGCTGCCGCAGGTGCTGGACGGCAAGCTGAACGGGCTCTGCGTGACGACGGCCGACCGCAGCGACTCCGCGCCCAACCTGCCCGTCATGCGCGAGGGCGCGCCGGAGCTCGCCAAATTCGACGTCGCGTCCTGGTTCGGCGTATTCCTGCCGAAGACGGCACCCGCGCCCGTCGTCGACGAGCTGAACCGCCAGATCAAGGCGATGCTGGCGCGCGACGACGTCAGGAAGAACATCGCCGGCATGGGCGCCCGCGCCGACTACGGCACGCCGCAGCAATTCTCCGACTTCGTCGATGCCGAGACCAGGAAATTCGCCGCCATCATCGAGAAGGAAGGCTTGCAGATGGAGGTCAAGTGACGGCGCAGCCGTCATTTGGGCTCGCGGTGCGGCCGACGCTACGAGGACTTGTTGATCTTCTTCACCTTGGCGTCGGTGGCTTCAATCGACATCGCCAGTTCCATGATCGCCTTCGAGAGTAGCTCGATGGCCTCTGTCTGATCCTGCGATTTGGAGGCGCGAAGCGCATAGTTGCGGGCGGATGAGAGCGACATCGATTGTTCTCCGTGTTGTTCGCGTCTGGCTATTCCAACAAAAACCCCGCGGCTTTCGCCGCGGGGCTTTGGATTCGTTCGTGTCGCCGCTCAGTGCGCGAGGATCGCCAGCAGCAGCAGCGCCACGATGTTGGTGATCTTGATCATCGGGTTCACCGCCGGGCCCGCCGTGTCCTTGTAGGGATCGCCGACGGTGTCGCCGGTCACCGCGGACTTGTGGGCATCACTGCCCTTGCCGCCGTAGTGGCCGTCCTCGATGTACTTCTTGGCGTTGTCCCAGGCGCCGCCGCCCGAGGTCATCGAGATCGCCACGAAGAGACCGGTGACGATGACGCCGAGCAGCATGGCGCCGACCGCGGAGAACGCCGCCGACTTGCCGTCCGCGCCACCACCCGCGATGAAATAGATCAGGAAGTAGACCACGATCGGCGACAGCACCGGCAACAGCGAGGGGATGATCATCTCCTTGATCGCGGCCCGGGTCAGCAGGTCGACCGCCTTGCCGTAGTCCGGCTTGTCGGTGCCCTGCATGATGCCGGGCTTCTCGCGGAACTGACGCCGCACCTCCTCGACGATCGCGCCGGCGGCGCGGCCGACCGCGGTCATGCCCATCGCACCGAACAGATACGGCAGCAGGCCGCCGAACAGCAGGCCGACCACGACGTACGGATTGTTCAGGGAGAAGTCCGGATTGACGCCCTTGAAGTAGGCATGGGCGTTGGAGTCGCTGATAAAGAATTTGAGATCCTGGTTATAGGCCGCAAACAGCACCAGCGCACCGAGACCGGCGGAGCCGATCGCGTAGCCCTTGGTCACCGCCTTGGTGGTGTTGCCGACCGCGTCGAGCGCGTCGGTCGACTTGCGCACCTCCTTCGGCAGACCCGCCATTTCGGCGATGCCGCCGGCATTGTCGGTGACCGGGCCGAAGGCGTCGAGCGCGACGATCATGCCGGCCAGCGCCAGCATGGTGGCGGTCGCGATCGCGATACCGAACAGGCCGGCCAGGCTGTAGGTGACCAGGATGCCGGCGATGATGACGATCGCGGGCAGCGCGGTCGCCTCCATCGAGACGGCGAGGCCCTGGATCACGTTGGTGCCGTGACCGGTGACCGAGGCCGCCGCGATCGACTTCACCGGGCGGTAGTCAGTGCCGGTGTAGTATTCGGTGATCCAGATGATCAGGCCGGTGACCGCAAGACCGACCACGCCGCACCAGAACAGCGAAAGGCCGGTGTAGTCGACGCCGTCGAGCTTGCCGAAGCCGATCAGCCAGTTGATGACGGCGGCAACGCCGATCAGCGACAGGACGCCGGTGGCGATCAGGCCCTTGTAGAGGGCTCCCATGATCGACTGGCTGGCGCCGAGCTTGACGAAGAAGGTGCCGATGATCGAGGTGATGATGCAGATGCCGCCGATCGCGAGCGGCAGCGTCATCATGTTCACCAGGATCGGCGTCTTGGCGAAGAAGATCGCCGCGAGCACCATGGTGGCGACCGCGGTCACCGCATAGGTCTCGAACAGGTCCGCCGCCATGCCGGCGCAGTCGCCGACATTATCGCCGACGTTGTCGGCGATGGTGGCCGGGTTGCGCGGATCGTCTTCGGGGATGCCGGCCTCGACCTTGCCGACGAGGTCGCCGCCGACATCAGCACCCTTGGTGAAGATGCCGCCGCCGAGACGGGCAAAGATCGAGATCAGCGAGGCGCCGAAGCCGAGCGCCACCATGGCGTCGACCACGGTGCGGCTGCCGGCTTCGAGCCCAAGGAACTTGACCAGCACCATGAAGTAGATCGTGACGCCGAGCAGCGCGAGACCAGCGACCAGCAGGCCGGTGATCGCGCCCGCCTTGAAGGCGAGTTCGAGGCCGCCGGCGAGCGAGGTGGTCGCCGCCTGCGCGGTGCGGACGTTGGCACGCACCGAAACGTTCATGCCGATGAAGCCGGCCGCGCCCGACAGGATTGCACCGATCGCAAATCCGAGGGCCACCAGCAGGCCGAGGAAGTAGGCCAGCAGCACGAAGATCACGATACCGACCAAGCCGATCGTGGTGTACTGCCGCCGCAGATAGGCTTGTGCGCCCTCGCGCACCGCGCCCGCGATTTCCTGCATGCGGGCATTGCCCGCATCCGCGTTCAGGACCGACTGGGTCGCCCAGATCGCGTAGACGATGGAAAGCGCCCCGCAGAGCACAATCAACCATAAAGCTGTCATTGAATGTTGCCTCAGATCCTTGATGTAACCCCCGCGCCTATTTGTGCCGCTAGGGCGCGGCAGGCGCTTATTTTGCGAGGACAACCCTCCCCAAAACGGATTGCCTCAAATCGGGCACGACCTTGCCAAAATCGTTACCGCTGTGCAACGCTACCTGTGGCCGAAAAGGCCGATATGGGCAGCTATTTGGAAGGAAAATCGGCGCCGTCCGGCCGAGAATTCTAGAAATGGCTGTAGGACAGCCGCTGCAACTTCAGTTCCCTGCCCTGCCCGTCGAGGAAGCTCGGTGGTGACGAACCGGCAATCAGGCCGCCGATGGCGGTCACCGTGACCTTGGCCTGGCGCGCCTCTCGCAGGAAAGCATCTGCGCGATCGCTCGGGACCGCGCACAAAAGTTCGTAGTCGTCGCCGCCGGCGATCAGGGTCTCGATCCCGATTGCCTTGCGTGCGAGCAGCCCCGCGGCCGCAGATGACAACGGGACGCTCGGCACGTTGATCACGGCCGTCACACCGCTGGCTGCGCAAAGCTTGGCCAGATCGCCGGCGAGACCGTCGGACACGTCCATCGCGGCGCTGGCGTGGGCACGGACGGCACGAGCAAGCGCGTTGCGCGGCTGCGGAACCCGGTAGCGGGCGGCAAGAAAATCCCGCCCGGCGGCATCGTCGGCCAACGCCGCCGCGACCGGACCTCCCTGAAGCACATCGAGACCCAGCGCGGCGTCGCCGATCGTGCCGGTGACGAACACGCGGTCGCCCGCCTGCGCGCCCGCGCGATGCACCATCGTGCCCTGCGGCAGCCGGCCGAACGCGGTGATCGAGATCATCAGCGGCCCCGGCGTGGAAACCGTATCGCCGCCAAGCAGCGGACAGCCAAAATCGGCAGCGTCCTCGCCAAGCGCCCGCGCGAACGGCTTCAGCCAGGCCTCATCGACCTTGCGCACGGCCAGCGTCAGCACGAAGCCGGCGGGCACAGCCCCCTTGGCCGCGATGTCGGACAGGTTCACCCGCAGCGCCTTGCGCGCCAGCGTGTCGGGCGGATCATCGGGGAGGAAATGCACGCCCTCGACGATGGCATCCGTGGTGACCACGATGTCCTCGCCGGCCGCCCTCAGCGCGGCGGCGTCGTCGTCGAGGCCGAACGCACCCGGATCGGTCGCCAGCGGCTTGAAATAGCGCGCAATCAGGGAGTCTTCGCCGGAGGGGCCGTCGTGACGCTCTGCCATGTCGTGCGCCTTACCCTCAGCTGTCATCGCCCGGCTTGACCGGGCGATCCGGTACGCCGCGGCAGCAGTTGTTGCCAATGACCGCCGCGGCGTACTGGATCGCCCGCATTCGCGGGTGATGACGGCGGAATACGTGGTTCAGCCCCGCACAAACTCGTCGCCGCGGAACTGGCGCGCGATCTGGTCGAGCACGGCGTTGACCATGCCGGTCTCGTCCTTCTCGACAAAGGCATGCGCGACGTCGACATATTCGGAAACCACCACGCGGCCCGGCACGTCCTTGCGATGCTCGAGCTCGTAGGATCCTGCCCGCAGCACCGCGCGCAGGATCGCGTCGATCCGCTTCAGCGGCCAACCCTTCGAGAGCGCCTCGTCGATCAGCGGATCGAGCTTAGCCTGGTCACGCACCACGCCGGAGACGACGTCGCGAAAGAACGCAGCTTCCGCCGGCAGGTATTTGTCGCCCTCGACCTCGTTGCCGAGCCAGTGGCTCTCGAACTCGGCGAAGATGTCGTTGATCCCGGCGCCGCCGATGTCCATCTGGTAGAGCGCCTGCACGGCGGCGAGCCGCGCCGCGCCGCGCCGGTTGGCCTTTCTTTCAGGGGCTTTGCCGGGTTTGTTGCTGTCAGCCATGGTCAGGCCTTTGCCAGACGGCGTTTGATCCGCAGCATCGCGATCGCGGCGCGAGCCGCGTCGCCGCCCTTGTTCAACTCGCTGGCGCGCGCCCGCGCCCAGGCCTGGGCCTCGGTGTTGACGGTGATGATGCCGTTGCCGAGCGGGAATTTCCGGCTGACGGCCAGATCCATCAATCCGCGCGAGGACTCCATCGAGACGATCTCGAAATGAATGGTGTCGCCGCGCACCACGCAGCCGAGCGCGATCGCCGCGTCATAGGGCTTGCCGTTCGCTTCAGCGGCATCGATCGCGATCGCGATCGCCGCCGGAATTTCCAGCGCGCCCGGCACCGTGATGACGTCGTGGCCGGCGCCGGCCGCCTTCAGCTCGGCCAGCGCGCCTTCCAGCAGCGCATCCTGGATGTCGTCGTAAAACCGGGCCTCGACGATCAGCACGCGTGCGCCTGTGATGTCGGTCTGGTCCTTCAGGGGTGCGCGCCGCGCGTCAGCCATTGCAATAACCAATCGGAACTTGGGGAGGATTTGTGCAGCGTTTTAGGCGCAGCAGGCGGTAAAGCCAAGGGCAATACTGGCCTGGATGGCACCGCGATCGGGGCGATTTTTCAGGTCGGCTTCGCCCGCAATGCATAGGCCATCCAGCCGGCAGTCGCCGGAGCCGAATTGGCACATAATGACGTCCGTCTCGGCCGCAATGTCGGATCGAGGCTATTTCATCTCCGACAGCCGCGCGGCGTAGCGGGCCATCAGGTCGACCTCGATATTGACCTCGCTACCGGCCTTCCAGCCGCTAAGCGTCGTGACGGACAGCGTATGCGGGATGATCAGCACCGAAAAAGTGACGTCGTCGACCGTGTTCACGGTCAGCGACACGCCGTCCAGCGTGACCGAGCCCTTCGCCGCGATGAAGCGCGCGAGCTCGCGGGTGGTGCGAAGCTCGAAGCGCGCCATGTCGGGCAGGTCGTCGCGCTTGACGATGGTGGCAATGCCGTCGGCATGCCCGGCCACGATGTGACCGCCGAGTTCGTCCCCGATCTTGAGCGCACGCTCGAGGTTGAGCTTGCCGCCCTGCCCCCAATGCCTGGCGGTGGTCATGCCGAGCGTCTCGGCCGCGGCATCGACGTCGAACCAGGTCTTGCCGTCTGACGTGCCGGAGGCGACCACCGTGAGGCAGACGCCGTTGCAGGCGATCGAGGCGCCGTCGGCGATCGTGGTCTGGTCGTAGTCGCAGGCGATCCGCAACCGATGCAGCTGCCCCTGCGCCACGGGCTTCAGGCTAACGATCTCACCGATGTCGGTGACAATTCCGGTAAACATTACGCACGCTCGTAGATATTGAGACTGTCTTTGCCGAGGGTTTCGCTAGCACGAAGCCGGAAAGCGGGCGACTGCGTGATTGCGGCGAGCGGCATTGCGTCCAGCGCGGGAACGCCGTCGGCGCCGATCGCATCGGGTCCGCGCAACAGCCAGATTTCATCGACAAGGCCCGCTGCCACGAAAGAATTTGCCACGCGAGACCCGCCCTCGACCAGGAGCCGCGTGATCCCCCTCTCCGCCAGCGCATGCAGGACGGCAGGCAGATCGAGCCCCGCCGGCGCACCGGTGGCAACGCGGATAACCTGCGCACCCGCGGCGCCGAGCTTCACCGCGGCAGGCGCCTCCGCCAGGTCTGATGTCATCACCCAGAGCGGCGTCTCGCGCGCGGAATGCACCATTCGGCTGTCGCCCGAGATCCGTAGCGCGCGATCCAGCACCACGCGGATCGGCGAGCGCGCCGCCATGCCCGGCAACCTGCAGGTCAAGAGCGGATCGTCGGCCTGCACCGTGCCGATGCCGACCAGGATCGCGTCACACTGCGCGCGCAACAGATGCACGCGGGTCCGCACGGCCTCGCCCGTGATTGCAACCGGCCTGTGACCGAGCGCCGCGATCTTGTCGTCGGCGGACACCGCGAGCTTGAGGATCACATGCGGGCGCTTGTCGGTGATGCGGCGGAAGTGTCCGGCGTGGTCGCGCGCGGCCTCCGCCGCGCACAGCCCGACATCGACCGCGATGCCGGCTGCGCGCAGCTTCGCATGTCCCTTGCCACCGACGTCCGGATTGGGGTCCTCGATCGCCGACACCACGCGGGCAAGCCCGGCTGCGACCACGGCATCCGCACAGGGCGGCGAACGGCCGAAATGCGAGCAGGGTTCTAGCGTGACATAGAGCGTGGCGCCACGGGCAGCGTCGCCGGCGCGCCGCAGCGCCTCGACCTCGGCATGCGGCCGGCCACCCGGCTGGGTCCAGCCGCGACCGACGATGACGCCATCCTTGACGATCACGGCGCCGACCGCCGGATTGGGCCAGGTGCGCCCGAGCCCGCGGCGGCCGAGCGCCAGCGCAAGCTGCATGAAGCGCAGATCGGCGGCTTTGGCCTCCTTGGATTTCTGCGCGAACTGGTCTTCGAGAATGCGAAAGATCATTTTCGCAACGTTGCGAGCCGCGGATCCTCTTCGCCGGTCAGCTCGTCGAGCACCGCCTCGAAGTCCTTGGCCTCGCGGAAATTGCGATAGACCGAGGCGAAGCGCACATAGGCAACGTCGTCGAGCTGGCGCAGATGCTCCATCACGATCTCGCCGATCGCCTCCGAAGAGACCTCGGCCTCGCCGCCGCTTTCGAGCTCGCGGACGATGGTGGACACCATCTTCTCCACCCGCTCGGACTCCACCGGGCGCTTGCGCAGCGAGATCTGCAGCGAGCGCACCAGCTTGTCGCGGTCGAACGGCACGCGGCGGCCGTTGCGCTTGATCACCGTGAGCTCGCGCAGCTGCACCCGCTCGAAAGTCGTGAAGCGGAAGTTGCAGGCCATGCACACGCGCCGCCTGCGGATCACAGCGGAGTCCTCGGTCGGACGCGAGTCCTTGACCTGCGTATCGAGAGAATTGCAGCTCGGGCAGCGCATCCGACGGGACCTTTATTTGCGCATGATCTATTCGGAAAACCGGTATCCACTTTTCCGGATCATGCGCTCCTTTACTTACTGGTAGATCGGGAAGCGATCGGTCAGCGCCTTGACGCGCTCCTTGATCGCGGCCTCGACCAGCGGCGCCTTGCCGTCCGGCGATTGCGCCAGCGCGTTCAGCACTTCGGCGATCATGCCGCCGACCTGCTTGAACTCGGCAACGCCGAAGCCGCGGGTGGTCGCGGCCGGCGTACCGAGACGCAGGCCCGAGGTCACGAACGGCTTTTCGGGATCGAACGGGATGCCGTTCTTGTTGCAAGTGATGGCGGCGCGCACCAGCGCCTTCTCGGAGATGTTGCCCTTCAACCCCTTCGGCCGGAGGTCGACCAGCATCAGATGGTTGTCGGTGCCGCCGGAGACGATGTCGAGGCCGTGGCTGCGCAGCGTCTCGGCCAGCGCCTTGGCGTTCTCGACCACGTTCTTGGCGTAGACCTTGAAGTCGGGCCGCAGCGCCTCGGCGAACGCCACCGCCTTGGCCGCGATCACGTGCATCAGCGGGCCGCCCTGCAGACCCGGGAAGATCGCCGAGTTCAGCTTCTTGGCGAGCGTCTCGTCATTGGTGAGGATCAGGCCGCCGCGCGGACCACGCAGCGACTTGTGCGTCGTGGTGGTGGTGACGTGGGCGTGCGGCACCGGCGAGGCATGCACGCCGCCGGCGACGAGGCCTGCGAAATGCGCCATGTCGACCAGGAGATACGCGCCGACCGAGTCGGCGATCTCGCGGAAGCGCTTGAAGTCCCAGGCACGCGAATAGGCCGAGCCGCCGGCGACGATCAGCTTCGGCTTGACCTGCTCGGCCTGCTTCTGGACTTCGTCCATGTCGATGATCTGGTCCTCGCGGCGCACAGTGTAGTGCGCGGCCTTGAACCATTTGCCGGACATATTGACCGGCGAGCCGTGGGTGAGATGGCCGCCGGCGGCGAGGTCGAGACCCATGAAGGTGTCGCCCGGCTGCAGCAGCGCCAGAAACACCGCCTGGTTCATCTGGCTGCCGGAGTTCGGCTGCACGTTGGCAAAGCCGGCGCCGAACAGCTTCTTGGCGCGCTCGATCGCGAGGTTCTCCGCGACGTCGACCCACTCGCAACCGCCATAGTACCGCGCGCCCGGATAACCTTCCGCGTATTTGTTGGTCATCACCGAGCCCTGCGCCTCCAGCACGGCGCGGCTGACGATGTTCTCGGAGGCGATCAGCTCGATCTCATGGCGCTGCCGGCCGAGCTCGCCCTTGATCGCGGCGGCGATCTCGGGATCGGCCTCGGCAAGGGTCGCCGTGAAGAAGGAATCGGGCGCGGAAGCGGTCTTGGAGGATGAGGTCATCGGCGAAATATCTCCAACGCCGCAAGCCTTTACTTTGGGTGCGGACGGTCACGAGTGGCGGTCGAAGCTGGTCTCAGAGGGTTATCACATCACCCCAAAATGGCCAAGCGCTTGCGGTCCCCGGCGGTCAATTATGCCAGATATGGTGGGGATGGCGGGGATTGCGACTCCTCCCGGCGCCCGGCCCGGTCGTCCCGATCCCGGTCGCCGCCGGTCCCGGTTCCAGCCGGCTGGCGCGGCAAGCCGCGACCGTCGAATGGACCGTGACCGGCCCCTTCCCGATCACACATGGGCGAGGCTGGAGGCATTCGTTGCCCCGCACTTCGCGAGAACAGAATCGCGCAACTTGCGACGCTCTCGATCGTCGCGCGTTCAATCGCGATGTATCGAGTCACGAGACGACGACACGCGCCACGAATTTTGAATCGTTCGATTCTTGAATCGTTCGACACTTGATCGATTCAAACGTCTCACGCGACGCGTGCAATTGCCCGTCGTACTCCGTTGTCGCTCAGTCACACCCGCGCGCTTTACGCACGGCTTCGATAGCTTCTAAGCGCGCGCGGGCTGTTTGCGAAAATCACCGTGATAACGACGCCGGAGAAAATTCTCTTCGGGGGCGTTGAATGACGGACGGATGGATTCGGCCGCAGCGGTTTGCTGCTTCGGCTTTGGTGATGCTTTCGGTTGCCAGTGCGGACGAGGTCTTTGCGCAGACGCAATTGCCGTCCGTGACGGTCGATGCGCCCCCGCACCGGCAAGCGGCGCGATCGCAGCAGCCTTCGCAGCGGACCACCCGCGCGCGGAGCGCCGCGCGCCGCGCCACGACCGCGCCAGTGGGAGCACAGCCACAAGCCGCGCAGCCAGCTGCCGGCGGAGGGGCCGGACACGAGCGCGCCAACGGTCCGGTCACCGGCTATCTGGCACGACAGAGTTCAACCGGCACCAAGACCAGCACGCCGATCGTCCAGACCCCGCAATCGGTGACAGTGATCAGCGCCGAACAGATCCGCGACCAGAAGATCGTCGGCAAGTTCGATGAGGTGCTGCGCTACACGCCGGGCGTGATCGGCGGCACCTATGGCGCCGATTTCCGCAACGACTGGTTCATGATCCGCGGCTTCCCCGCGCAGAACGAGTCGCTGTTCCTTGACGGCCTGCAGATGTTCTACACCTCCTATGCCAGCTGGAAGCTGCAACCCTTCAACCTCGAGCGCGTCGAGGTGCTGCGCGGTCCCTCCGGTATCCTGTATGGCGGCTCGGCGCCGGGCGGGCTCGTCAACGCGGTGAGCAAGCTGCCGTCAGCCGAGCCCATTCGCTACATCGAGACCGGCGTCAATAATTTCGGCAACGCCTATACCCAGTTCGACATCGGCGGCGCGACGGCACAGCCCGGCGGCGGGCAGGTGCAGTATCGCCTGGTCGGCCAAGCCCAGGGCGGCGGCACCCAGACCGACTACGTCTACGACAACAATTTCTTCTTCGCCCCGTCGGTGACCTGGCGGCCCGACGCCGACACCAGCCTCACCGTGTTCGGCATGGCCTCGCACAGCAATACGAGGGCCGAGAACTTCCTGCCCTATGTCGGCACCGTCACCAACGCGCCGTTCGGCAAAATTCCGACCAGCCTGTTCTCCGGCGATCCCGGTGTCGACCAGTTCCGCCGCGACCAGCAGATGGTCGGCTACCAGTTCCAGAAGAGCGTGACCGACAACATCGACTTCCGCCAGAACGCGCGCATGGCTCATGTCGATGTCTACTATGCCGGCCTCTACGGGCTCGGCTATGCGACGACGCCTGCTGCGGCCGACATCATGCGCGGCAATTTCTACACCCGCGGCATCGCCACCCAGCTCAACCTCGACAATCAGCTCGAATATCGCTTCGCGACCGGCGCGCTGCAGCACACCGCGCTGGTCGGCGTCGACCTGAAATATTACGGCATCGACGATCGCCAGGGCTTCGGCATGGGCACCAACCTCAACGCGCTCAATCCGGTCTACGGCAACAACACGCCATTCACCGGCGCGCTGTATCAGAACGCCTATCTCACCCAGGGCATGGCCGGGCTCTATCTGCAGGATCAGGTCAAGCTCGACCGCCTCACCGTCGTGCTGTCGGGTCGCCAGGACTTTGTCGATCTCACCAACAACAACCGGATCGGCGCCGATCAGGCCCGCGACGACAGCAAGTTCTCCGGACGCGTCGGCGCGATCTACAATTTCGACAGCGGCGTCGCGCCCTACGTCTCCTACATGACCGGCTACAATCCGGTGATCGGCACCACGGCCGCCGGCCAATTGCTGCTGCCGGAAACCTCCGAGCAGACCGAAATCGGCGTGAAGTACGAGCCGGTCGGACTCAATGCGCGGTTTGGCGTCGCTTATTTCGATCTCAAGCGCAAGAACGCCCTGACGACGGACCCGAACAATACGCTGTTCCAGACCCAGAACGGCGAGGTCACCTCGCGCGGTGTCGAGCTCGAGGCGGTCGCCAACATCACGCGCGATTTCAAGCTGGTGGCGAGCTACACCAATTACGAGCTGTTCGTCAGCAAGGATCTCAATCCCGCGCTGATCGGCACCGTGCCCACCAACGCGCCGCGGGAGCTCGCCTCGGTCTGGACCGACTACACCTTCCGCGAGGGCCCGCTCACCGGCTTCGGCTTCGGCGGCGGCGTGCGCTATGTCGGCTCATCGTTCGCCGATACCGCGAACACCGCGCGCGTTCCGGGGGTCGTGCTCGGCGACCTCGCTCTGCACTATGAATGGGACAACAATTGGCGCGCCGCGCTCAATGTCGTGAACGTCACCGACAAGATCTACGTCGCAAGCTGCGCCACGATCGGCTCCTGCTACTACGGTGATCGCCGGCGCATTACGGCGAGCCTCGCCTACAAATGGTGAGCACGCCGCAAGGCGTTCCGTTCACAAAACCATCATCGAGCCAGGGAGGCGGCGTTCAGTCGCCTCTCTGGTTTCACCGCGGCTTTTTGACCGCCGTCAGGGTGGTGTCAGCATGCCGCGCTAGGTTCGCGCCGCGGCAACGCTTTGCCGCGCCCAGACTGGCCCGCTCCGAAATGCGAGCCCCGGAGCGGGCCTTTTACATGCAAGGTCTCCGACGGATGCCGATCGGCGTCCTCTCACCATCGATAGCGCAGCCCGGCATAGAACGCCCTGCCCGTTCCCGGCTCGAACAGCGGTGACGCCGCATTGGCACGGTCGATGATGCTGGCGCTCGCGATATAGGCCTTGTTGGCGATATTGCGTGCCTCGACATAGCCCGACACCGGACCGCCATTGTCGAATCCCGCCTTGAAGCCCCAGATCGCGTAAGCCGACGTCATCAGCGTGTTGGCGCTGTCGACGAAATAGGCCTGCGGCACCCATTCCAGATTGGGTCCGGCATAAAGCCCGGTCGGATGCTTGTAGAGCAGCTCGGCCCGCACGAATTGGCGCGGCGCGCCCGGCAGCTGGTTGTTGCCGAACACCGGATCATTGTCGAAGCGGAAATCGTTCAGCGTATAGGCGATGTTGAGCCAGATCTTGTCCGGCGCCGCTCCGCTCACGAAGATGTCGCGGAAAATCGCCGCGCCCGCGCCGGCCTCGATCCCCTGGTGCACCGTCTTGTTGGCGTTGGTGACGTTGCAATTGCCGAACGCGCTGTAGAGACACAGCAGCTCGTTGTCGATCTCGGAGCGATAGAGCGTGACCTCCCAGGCGTAGTCCGGCCGCTTCATGCGGGTGCCGACCTCATAGGTCGTCGCGGTCTGCGGCTTGATCGAAAAGAACGGGATGTTCGGCAGGGACGGATTGAGGAAATTCGGGCTGACGCTCTCGCCGAAGCTCGGTACCTCCGCGCTGCGCGAGACGTTGCCGAACACCTGCCAGCTCGGATCGACCTGCCAGAGCAGGCCGGTCTTGGGGCTCCACAGGCTGAAACTGCTGCGGCCGTTGAGGTCGCCATTGGTCGAGAAGTTGACGTGCTGGTCGCGCACCGCGAACAGGTATTGCGTACCGGCGACGAAGGCGACGTTGGGCAGGAAGTAGAACGAATTCTCCGCGAATGCCGAATAGTTCTCCGGCGTCTGCCGCAATGACGACGTCTGCGCGCCCTTGAAGCCGCCGACATTGACGAATTGCTGGGCATCGATGGTGCCGTTGAGGATGTTGACGCCGGCGATCAACCGGTTGTGGAAGCCGCCGATGACGCGATCGTCGGTCAGCTTCGCGAAGCCGCCATAGTCCTTGTAGCGATAGTCGAGCCACTGGAAGATCGGATGCATCAAATGCCGGTCGACGCCGAAGGCTCCGAATTCGAGCTGGGTGTCGTCGAGGCGGATAGTCGTCTTGTTGGCGATCCGCACCGTGTCGATGTTGCGCTGCCAATCATTGGCGACATTGACGGCGGCCGCCGTGGTCGGTGACGTCAGCGCCGTCGTCCGGTCGACGCTGCCCGGGATGCGCTGGCGCACCTCGTTGGCGTTCAGGTAAAACCTCGTCTCGACGTCGGGCGAGATCTGGTAGCCGACATTGGCGCTGAGCTTGTTGCTCGAGCCGAAACTGTGATCGCGGAAGCCGTCGGAGGCCTGCGTGGACGCGGTGGCGAAGCCATCCCACGGCCCGTTCGCGCCGCCGGCATTGACCTGCAGCCGCCTGGTGTTGAAGGCGCCGAAGTCGAACGATGCGCCGTTCGGATTCGGATCGCGCCCGGTCGGCGTGACGAAATTGATCGCGCCGCCGAGTGAATTGGCGCCGAACTGCAGCGCGTTGCCGCCCTTGTAGACCTCGACATATTTATAGGCGGTCGGGTCGACCTCCTGGAAATCGCCGTAGCCGTCCGAAGTGTTGATCGGAATGCCGTCCATGTAGAGCTGGATGCCGCGCAGATGGAAATTGCGCGACAGGCCGGAGCCGCGGATCGACAGCCGCGTATCGTCGCCCCATTTCGGCTGCGCGAACACGCCAGGGACATAATCGAGGATGTCCTTGATCGTGTTGGCCACGGTGGAGTTGCGATAGGCCTCGGCCGGCACCAGCGCGACGCCGCCGGGCGTGTTGTTGATCTCCTTGAGCGCCTGCTGCGCCGACAGCACGGCGAGTGCGGCACGGGTGCCGCCGCCCTCCCCCGCGGCCGCTTGCGCCGGGGCGGCAGGACCGCGCGCGGCCCGCGCCGGCGCGCTACGCGCGGCGCGCCGCTGCGGACGCACCGATGCGTCGCGCCGTGGCCGGGGCGCGTCCACCGTGACGGACGGCAGCGTCGATTGCGATGTGGATTGAGCGTTGGCAGGCGAAATGAATGCTGCGGCAGCGCCGGCGAGCGCACAGGCGCGCAGCCGCGCGGATGCGGATGACATGACAGGACTCCGGATTTGATCTGACGAACGAAGGGGCGCCGAAGCGCCGGCGGTCAGGTCAGTGTCGGAGGCCCGCGGGATTGATGATCATAGGATCGGAAACGTGCGACGAACCGCACCTCGAATGCACGGACCGTCGTGAGCGCGATCGGCAGCCGCGCTCCAAACGCGAACGCCGGCGGCGGTAGCGCGCCGGTGACGTGATGACCGATGCACAGCGGACAGTGGATCGCGCCGCCGCGCCCGCTCTTGCCGGCGTCATCATGGGCCACGCCGGGATCGGCGCTGTTGATGCAGAGGATCTGGCCGGCTGCGGCGGCTGCAGGCGATATGCCGGCGACGAGCAGACTCGAGAGGATGACGTTGAGGACAAGCGCATAGGCCGCGACAAATGCCGCCGCCCTGCCCACACGCTGCCTGAGAACGAACCGCCTCATGTCATACCCCGCCTCACGCGTATCACAGCGCATCGGCGAGTCAAAACGCGGCGACGGCGGATTCAACCGATCGTGCGGGGGTGTTGCAGGCGGGCCATATGACCGATTGTCCCATCGGCCGCGGGACCGACGTCAGAATGCACTCCTGAACTGTGCGACATAGTCCGGGCTGCCATAGACCCACATCGGCTCGTCGCATCGTTGTGGGCCTACGTCATTCATGCAGGCCGCACTCCATGGCGGCGCCGCGATCTGACGACCGACGATCCCGTCACCTTGCAATCCGCCGCCGATTGTCAGCCCGCTGCCGACATGCGCGCGATCGCTGCCCTTGCCGGTTCGTTCGTGGGCAATGGCCTGGATCGCGAGCGTTGGCATCAGCAGGACCGCCGCCAGAAGGTATGTGGTCCTCATTGTTCAGCCGCCTTGATCGAGCCTCGCGCGGGCGAGGCATCTACGTTGCTGAACGGAAGACCGGGACTGCGGTCCGGATATTTCCGGATCACGCGAATGTTTGGCAGCGTCGAGCCGTGGCCTAATCCTCGTTGGCCTTGAACCGCCCGAGTCCCTTGAGAACGAACGGCGCGAGCAACGCGATCACCGCAATGCCGAGCAGCGTTGCCGACATCGGGCTTTGCAGCAGCACCATCGGATCGCCGAGGCTGATCGCGAGCGCGCGGCGCAGCTGGCTCTCGGCGATCGGTCCGAGGATCAATCCGATCACGACCGGCGCGATCGGGAAATCGAACCGCCGCATCAGAAAGCCCATCACGCCGAACGCCGCCAGCATCGACAATTCGACGACCGACGGCTTGGCCGCGATCGTGCCCATGGTCGCGAACACCAGGATGCCGGCATAGAGCCAGGGCTGCGGGATCGCGAGCAGCCGTACCCACAAGCCCACCAGCGGCAGGTTGAGCACCAGCAGCATGCCGTTGGCGATGAACAGGCTCGCGATCAGGCCCCACACCAGGTCCGGCCGCTCGGCGAACAGCAGCGGCCCCGGGTTGAGGCCGTATTGCTGGAAGCCCGCCAGCATCATCGCCGCGGTGGCCGAGGTCGGCAGCCCGAGCGTCAGCAGCGGCACCAGCGTGCCGGCGGCCGACGCATTGTTGGCGGCCTCCGGCCCCGCGACACCCTCGATCGCGCCCTTGCCGAACTCCTCCGGATGTTTGGTCAGCCGCCGCTCGGTGGAATAGGACAGGAAGGTCGGGATCTCGGCGCCGCCGGCCGGCAGCGCGCCGATCGGAAAGCCGAACAGCGTGCCGCGCAACCACGGCATCCACGACCGCCGCCAATCCTCGCGCGTCATCCACAACGAGCCGCGCACCGCCTCGAGCTTCTCCTCGGCATGATGGCGGCGCGAGGCGACATAGAGCGCCTCCCCCACCGCGAACAGGCCGACCGCAAGCGTCGTCACCTCGACGCCGTCGAGCAGTTCAGGGATGCCGAAGGCAAGCCGCGCCTGCCCGGTGAGCTTGTCGATGCCGACAAGGCCGAGCGTCAGTCCAATGAACAGGCTGGTCAGCCCGCGGACCGGCGAGTCGCCGAAGGTCGCCGACACCGTGACGAAGGCGACGCACATCAGCGCGAAATAATCCTCGGGCCCGAACCTGACGGCGAAGTCGACCAGCCATGGCGCGAGGAACGCGAGGCCGATGGTGGCAATGGTGCCGGCCACGAACGAGCCGATCGCCGAGGTCGCCAGCGCCGGGCCACCGCGGCCGGCCTTGGCCATCTTGTTGCCCTCGAGCGCGGTCGCCATCGAGGCGCTCTCGCCCGGGGTGTTGATCAGGATCGCGGTGGTCGATCCGCCATACATGCCGCCGTAGTAGATGCCGGCGAACATGATCAGCGAGCCGCCGGGATCGAGCTTGTAGGTCACCGGCAGCAGCAGCGCGACCGTCAGCGCCGGTCCGATGCCCGGCAACACGCCGACCGCGGTGCCCAGGAACACGCCGATCAGGGCGTAGAGCAGATTCATCGGCTGCATGGCGACCGCCATGCCATGCGCCAGCGCGGCGAACGTGTCCATCACAGCAGTCGCTCCAGCGGGCCGGCGGGAAGGCTCAGCGTCAACAGCTTGTCGAATGCCAGATAAATCAGTGTCGTGATCACGAGCGCGATCACCGTGTCGGCCGCGACAGCGCGGCGGCCGAACGCGGCCGATGTGGTGACGAACAGCGCCGAGGTGGCGAGGATGAAGCCGCCACCGCAGCCGATGATGGCGATCAGCAGCGCAAGGCCGCAGATGATCAGCCACACCGGCTTCGGATCCATGCTCTCCCGCGCCGGCAATGTGCCGCGCAGCGCATCGATCAGATTGCCGACCGCCAGGATGACGAGACCGATCGCGATGACGACCGGCATCGCCTCCGGCCCCATGCCGTACATCGTGGTGGACGGCAGCTTGCTTGCATCCCACACCAGCACGGCTGCGAGCACAGCCAGCGCGGCCGCAATCACGACGCCGGCGCGGTCGATGCGCCGGCTGGCTTGCTCGGGAGCGCTGTCCGATGTCATGACTTGACGAGGCCGACCGACTTCAGCACCTCGGTGACACGCGCGATCTCCGTCTTCAGGAAATCGGCGAAGGCATCGCCGCCAAGATAGGCGTCATCCCAGCCCTTCTGCTTCAGGATCTCCTTCCAGGCGTCGGACTTCACCATCTTCTCGACGGCGTCGCTCAGCACCTTGCGCTGCTCCGGCGAGATGCCGGGAGGTGCGACCACCGAGCGCCAGTTCGCGAGCACGAGATCGATGCCCTGCTCCTTGAAGGTCGGGATGTCGACGCCGGGCAGGCGCTGCGCCGAGGTCAGGCCGAGCGCGCGCAGCTTGCCGGCCTTGATCTGGCCCTCGTATTCGCTGAGACCGGAAATGCCGGCCGTGACCTTACCGCCGAGAATCGCGGCAAGCGACTCACCGCCGCCGGAGAACGGAATGTAGTTGATCTTCTTGGCATCGGCGCCGACCGTGCCCGCGAACAGCGCCGCCATCACATGATCGACGCCGCCGGCCGAGCCGCCCGCAAAGGTCACCTTGGCGATGTCGGCCTTGACCGCCGCGGCGAGATCCTGCGCCGTCTTCAGCGGCGAATTGGCCGGCACCACGATGACCTGAATCTCCTCGGTGAGGCGTGCGATCGGCGTCACCTGGTCCAGCGTCACCGGCGACTTGTTCATGGCGAGCGCGCCCACCATGACGAAGCCGTTGACCATCATCTGGCTGCCGTCGCCCTTGGCGCCGTTGACGAATTGCGCGATGCCGACGCTGCCGCCAGCGCCGGGAACGTTGGTGACCTGGACGCTGCGCGCGACACCGGCCGCGACCAGCGCCTGCTGCATCGAACGCGCGGTCTGATCCCAGCCGCCGCCGGGCGCAGCCGGCGCCATCAGCTTGAGCTCGAGCTGCTGCGCGGAGGCCGCACCACCTACCCCGACAAGCAGCGCGACGACCGCGCCGAACAGGCGCATGCGGGACGAGATCATGGGGCTTCCTCCTGGATTTTGGAGAGGCAGCCGATTGATCATTGGCCGCATCCGGTCACGTGGCGCAAGCGTCAACCGGGAAGCGAACCTCCTAAAGGAATCGCTCGACGGTGCGAGGTCTGGTCGCCCTTAGCGACCATTCGCCACAGATTTCGGCAAGACGGACGACGCGCGAGCGCGCGCGCAAATTGTCGCACCTTGGTGGCAAGCGCACCTCCGCTCGATTGCCAGCGGTTCAGCTTTACCAATGGTGAGAGATGTCTGCGCGGACCGGGCAGTCCGAGACCTTGTCCGCGCCATGCCACGCTTCATGCGCTCACGCGGACTGCCGGCGCAGCCTGAAGGTGCCGTGTTTTGCTCGAAGCGAAATCAAGCAACGCCTGTTGCCGACGGATCGATGCGTCTGACTTCAATGGTCAGGTGCGAGAGCGACCGGAACCGCGCCACCTTGGCCCGGTAGTATTGCTCACTCCGCTCCGTCGCAGTCACCACGGAGAGGATGGCCCCGAGATGACCGGGCCCCAGTCGCCAGAGGTGAAGGTCCGTGAGCCGATCGCCATCATTCTCGATCGAACGCTTGAGGTTGTCAGCCATGCGACGATCGGGATTCATGTCGAGCAGGATAGCACCGGTGTCGCGAATGAGGCCGAACGACCAGCTGGCAATCACGAACGCGCCGATAAGTCCCGCCAACGGGTCCATCCAGAGCCAGCCGAAGGCGCGCGCAAGCAGAAGGCCGGCGATGACCAGCACCGATACCGCGGCATCCGCCAGAACATGGATGACAGCGGCACGCATGTTGTGATCTCGCGCCGTCGATCCATGCGCGTGCTCATGCTCCTCGAATTGTACGGGGTAGGTCTGCTCGCCAAGCCTGACGTTGGCGCTGAAAGCGTGCGGCTCGGGAATCTCATCAATGGATTCGAGGTAGTCGCCGCAATCCCTGAGCGCAAAGATTTGCCGGGCGCCGTCCGGACGCACGGTCTCGATCGAAACAGTCGCGGCGCGAAGCACAGTGGCACCTTCTGCACGAAGCCGGAAGCGCGGCGGCACACCGTCCTCGAACACCTCGAGGACCACATCACCCTCACCGGTTGCAAGCCGATGGCTCTCCTCTTCATCATGATGGGCGTGGTGTCCGTGTCCATGTCCGTGGTCATGATGATGGTCTCCGCCACTGAGCAGCCACGCGCTGGCGACGTTGACGGCAAGGCCGAGGACCGCAACAGGTATCGCTTCGGCGAAATGGATCGGAACCGGGGCAAAGAGGCGGCTGACCGCTTCATAGCCGATCAACAGCGCGATCATCGCCAGGATAATAGCGCTGGTGAACCCGGCTAGATCTCCGAGCTTGCCGGTCCCAAAGCTGAACCGCGGATCATCGGCATATTTCCGGGCATAGGTATAAGCAAGCGCCGCGAGCAACAGGGCACCCGCATGGGTGCTCATGTGAAGTCCGTCAGCAACCAGCGCAATCGATCCAAACAACCAACCGCCGACAATTTCGGCGATCATCATCGCGCTGCAGAGCCAGATCACCGCCCAGGTTTTGCGTTCGCTTTTCTGGTGGTCACCAGAAAGGAAAACATGGCTGTGAAGACCCGGAAAGGCCGCGCCACTGGCATCGCTCATAGTAATCCTCGTTCGCTACTTCAGGTATGTCCGTACGATGTCGATCAGGTCGGCGGCGCCTCTGGCTCGCTCCGCGTCTTTTTCATGCGCCGGATCGACGACGTGATGGCGAATGTGATCTTCGAGAAGCTCGGCCGTCAGTCCATTCACGGCACCTCGCACCGATGCGACGAGCATCAGCACGTCGGCGCAACCGATCTCGGATTCCAGCGCGCGCTCGACCGCCTCGATCTGCCCCTTGATGCGCCGGATGCGGCCGATGAGCTTGGATTTGTGCTTGATGGTGTGCGACATGACATCTAGTATAGGGGGGTACCCTATATTGATCAAGCTGCAAATGCGGGCGGGCGCATGTTCGTGAAGTCGATACCGCTTCGGAGTCGAGCGCTGCTGCTCTTGCCGATGCTTTGGACGCAGTCCGCGCAGGCGCACGGCATCGCCGGCAACCGCTATTTCGCCGGCACCATGACCTTCGACGACCCCGCCGTCGCTGACGAGCTGATCCTGCCGAACTTCAACTATCTCGGTTATCCGGCACAGGGCAGCGACGCCGTCGAGAACCGGATCAACGCGTCCTTTGCCCGCCTGCTCACGCCGACGCTCGCCTTCACGATCGACAGCGCCTGGGTCCATCAGACCTGGCCGACCGGCCGCACCTCGGGTTTCGACAAGACCAGCATCGGTCTCAAATACGAGGCCTATCGCGACAACCGTCACGAGGCGCTGATCTCGATCGGACTCGCGTGGGGCATCGGTCACTCCGGCTCGGTCGCGATCGGTGCCGATGCTCCCGACACGATCCAGCCGGGCATCTTCTTCGGCAAGGGGTTCGGCGACCTGCCCGACTCGCTTGCGTGGCTACGGCCATTCGCCGTCACCGCCGCCGTCGTCGATGAAGTCCCGATCGGCACCGGCGGCATGGCACTCGCACCCAATCTCGTGACTGGTGGCTTCAACACCGTGCCCTCGCCGGCCGTCGAAACGCTGCATTGGGGTTTCTCGATCCAGTACAGCACCCTCTACCTGACGAGCCGCTTCAACGGCGGACCGCCCAGGGAGGAGCCGCTGAACCAATGGGTGCCGCTTGTCGAGTTCAGGTTCGATAGCCCTCGCGGCCAACAGACGGCAGCAACTGCAAATCCCGGCATCGCCTATGTGGCAGTCACATGGCAGGCCTCGGCGGAAGCGATCATCCCGCTCAATCGCCTCGGCGGGACCGGCCCGGGCTTCCGGGCACAACTACTGCTTTTCCTGGACGACCTCGTGCCGTCGCTGTTCGGCAAGCCGCTGTTGAAGGATCACCCCGCGAACAACCAAACCGCATGGTGACAGCAGTCCGCGGCTGGGGCGCCGTCCGATCATGACCGGAGGCGCGCCCGTGCCACCTACAGCCCGGTATAGCCGGCCTTGACATGGTCGGTGCTGCCGTCGAGCTGGCGCAGATAGGTCAGCCCGCACACCGTCAACCGATGGGTATCGCGCTCGCCCGCCTCGAACAGCGTCTGCACGTACTCCGTCACCTTCGCCCGCGCTTCGTCGCTTGCGGCGGACGTGCGATTGAGCAGCAGATCGTATGTCTGCATGATGCGATCGATAGCGGCTTCCATTGAAGTCTCCGGGTTGACGCTCAGGCGACCACCAGCGTCTCGGCCTCGAACTTCGCGATCGCCTTGTTGGCGAGGCGGAGCCGGTTCTGCTCACCGCGCTGGAACAGCTTCACGATGATGCCGAGCAGGCGCTCATTGGTGGCGAAAGTGTCAGGAATGGCGCCGGATTTGCGCAGATAGTTCGAGGCGATCGCGTAGGCGTCACCGACCACCTCGACATTCAGCGCCTCAATCCCGCGCTCGACCAGCATGTCCTGTCTCTCTGTTGGGAGACGGGATAAAGCACGGGGAACACGTTGGTTCCTCACTGGGCCGATATATTTTCGCACATGCAGCATGAAAAACGCATCGGCCGGGCATGACCGATGCGTTGAGAGCAAGAACTGAACTGGAGGGAGGCTGCCGGTCTTCTCAAGCGGCCGGCTTGGCCATCAGGCGAAAAGAGGAAAGCTCAGAGGCGATACAGGATCTGGTCGGTCCAGAAGCGCTCGAGGCGATGCAGTGACTTGTTGAGGCTCGCGAACTCCTCGTTCGAGATGCCACCGACCTGCTCCACCGTCTTGACGTGCTTCTGATAGAGCGCATCGACGATCTTGCGGACTTCCTGGCCCTGCGGGGTCAGACGGATACGCACCGAGCGGCGATCGACGCGCGAGCGCTGATGATCGAGGAAGCCTAGCTCGACGAGCTTCTTCAGATTGTAGGAGACGTTGGAGCCGAGATAGTAGCCTCGGGTGCGCAACTCGCCGGCGGTCAGTTCCTTGTCACCGATATTGTACAGGAGCAGTGCCTGCACCGAGTTGATGTCGGCGCGGCCGCGACGATCGAATTCGTCCTTGATGACGTCGAGGAGCCGGCGATGCAGCCGCTCCACCAAAGTCAGGGCTTCGAGATAGAGCGGCTGCACCGGAGCTTGACCGGTAGCGCGATCAGCGGCATCCGCCGCCGTTGTCGCAACGGCTTTCATCATGACACTTCCCCTGTTTGTCGTTTTTATCGACTTTATTCGACGAAACTTGTGTCCCGCCTGATAGGTCCAACGTAAGGGGGCCGTTTGAATATCCGCTTAAATAAGAGAATAAAGAGATCATGAATTTAAGACAGTGAATCGTGGATTAAGCCCATGGATCAAGGGCTTTTCGCAACTTTTCATTGACGGTGCGAGGCTGCTGTTCACGCTTCGTCTGCGCCTCCTGTCACATTCGGAAACAGCATCGTCTGAATTCGAAACGACGGCGTAACGAGTGTGAGGGAACCCTTTACGGTGACCGATCGGTTACCGGAAAATTCTTTGAAAATTTTATCGGAGCGCATCGCGGCGGGACGCGCGCGATACGCGCAAGCCGCCAGCATCGGCTGCGGGTGAGACCGGTTCCGCCGTCGGCCCGCGCAAAGCCGGTCGGCACACGCACCAAGATCCGGAGCAATGGATCCCGACGGCAGGTCCCGTGGAGTGCTCCCGGGACGGGGCGCCTCGATAGGGATGCGATCTCTGTCGCGTCCACCTGCAGAACCGGCGAAGCTGTCTTCTCGTTGCGGGCACGACTGTCTTGAATCGGCGGCCGCCGACTGCAATCTGTCGCCCTGTCGCAGCCGGGCAACAGCATCAGGCCGGCGTGGTGCGTGGGCTATGGCGGGCGTTCGCGCGCCGACATCCAGGCCAGCGCGAGATAGGCCGCAAGCATCACGGCCTCGAGCCCGACCACGGTGAGGCTGCCGCCATAGATGGCAGGAAACATCAGCTCGATGACCGCCATCGACACCACGGTGGTCAGCCAGACCACGGCGCCCCACGGCGTCGCGAGCCAGAGGCCGACAGCGGCGACGAGCTCGATGACGGCAAAATAGATCGTGGCGGTCTGCCAGGCCATCGACTGGTTCTCGAAGGCCTCCTCCTCGCCGCCGACGAAGCCGGTCACCTGGGCCCAGTGATAGAGGCCCTTGGCGACCGAAACGACGGCCATGATGCGCAGGAAGATGACGAGACGCCGCGTCCACGCATTGTCGTCCGGCTCGATCCGGTCCGACGAGATCGCGCTCACCGAGATGGCGTTGTCCCGGGCCTGATCGCGTGTCGAGGTGTCAGACATCCGAATCGCCGCATGGCAGCTGCAAAATGGGGTTCATGGCGCAGTCTTGGCCCGCCGGGGACGCAAAATCAATTGCCGTTGCGGCAAATCAAGGTCGCTTGGGGCGCAATGACGGCGCCCCTGCGAGATGCTAGGAGTAGACTTATATCAGGTCCAGACCAGCCGTCCCCGGGGAGAAGACAACATGGCGATCAAATTCGGGCGCCCGATCGAATTGCGCGACACGCCGCGGCGCCAGACCGATGCCCTCGCCTCGCCCTCGCTGGACCTTGCGATCCGCATGCGCCGCAATCGCAAGTCGGAATGGGCGCGCCGGCTGGTGCGCGAGAACGTGCTGACCACCGACGACCTGATCTGGCCGATGTTCGTGGTCGATGGCCATAACACCCGCACGCCGGTGGCCTCGATGCCCGGCGTCGACCGGCTCACCGTCGACCAGATCGTGCGCGACGCCGAGCGCGCCGCAAAACTCAACATCCCCTGCATCGCACTGTTTCCCTTCACCGAGCCGGCGTTGCGCGACGAGCAAGGCTCGGAGGCGCTCAATCCCGACAATCTGGTCTGCCAGGCGGTGCGCGCGATCAAGAAAGAGTTTCCCGACATCGGCGTGCTCTGCGACGTCGCGCTCGATCCCTTCACCAGCCATGGCCATGACGGACTGATCGAGGATGGCAAGATCCTCAACGACGAGACGGTCGCGGTGCTGGTCAAGCAGGCGCTGACCCAGGCCGAGGCCGGCTGCGACGTGATCGCGCCGTCGGACATGATGGACGGCCGCATCGGCGCGATCCGCGAGGCGCTCGACGACAACGGCTTCGGCGACGTGCAGATCATGTCGTATGCCGCGAAATACGCCTCCGCGTTCTACGGCCCGTTCCGCGACGCGATCGGCTCGGCCAAGACGCTGACCGGCGACAAGCGCACCTACCAGATGGACAGCGCCAATTCCGACGAGGCGCTGCGCGAGGTCGAACTCGACATCGCCGAGGGCGCCGACATGGTGATGGTCAAACCCGGCATGCCCTATCTCGACATCGTCCGCCGCGTGAAGGACCATTTCGCGATGCCGACCTTCGTGTACCAGGTGTCCGGCGAATACGCGATGATCGCGGGCGCCGCCGCCAATGGCTGGATCGACGGCGAGCGCGCCATGATGGAAAGTCTGGTCGGCTTCAAGCGCGCCGGCGCCGACGGCATCCTGACCTATTTCGCGCCGAAGGCCGCCGAGAAGATCAAGGCGGAATCCTAGACTAGGTCTGGCCCGCGGCCGGTGCTGTCGGATGCGGGCCGCACAGCGGACGCAGGGCGTCGCGCTGCTGCTGCGACAGCACGGTTAGCGGATAGATCGGCTCACCGGTCTCGCGCCTGAAGAACGGATGCGGCCACGCCTTTCCGCGCAGGCGCCAGCCCAGCACCCTGCCAATGGCGCGCGCGATCAGCCCCAGGTTCAATCCGGTCGAGCCCTTTGGCGCCTCGCCGACCGCGTATTTCCCTTGGATCGCGCCGATCGGCTTGCCGAACGCTTCATCGGCGCGCAGCGCGCCGCCGTCGAACGCCTGCGCGACAATTCCGACGAACGGGACCGATGGCCTTAGCGTATTGCCGACCGGCGTGTTGCAGCACGTCGTGTGCCAGCGGAACAGGCCCTTCGGCGTCAGCCGCACGCCCGCAATCTTGTCCTGGCCCTGCACGAAACTCAGCGACGACGGCGCGATCTGGACGATGTCGGTGCCGCCATGTGCGTCGAGCAGATCGGCGCGGCCTAGCTGGTGCATGAACGCCTGGCAGTCGTCGCAGTAACAGGTCACGCGATTGGCCGATTGGGGCGACGGGTTCGAGACGACACCGAAAACCTCTCCGCACCTGCAGCGCAGCCCGATCCGTGTGCTCATGGGTTCCTCTCGGCTTGCCGTACGCAACATACACGTTCCGCGACCGCCTATGGCCGCCGAATCGCCGGAATATTTCGGCTAGTTAATGTTCGCCCAGACTTGGCAGGCGCCCGTCCTGTTCCCATGTCCTGCGCGGGTGTTTCATCGGAGGTTGGTCATGTCTTACGGCAGTGACGGTGGTGCGTGGCGCAACGACGGCGGCGTTCCCCCGCATGCGTTCGATCCATCGATAGAGCCGGAACTGTTCCGCGGCGTGCTGACGCGCCGCGTCTTCGCGTTCCTGATCGACCTCTTCGTGCTGTCGGTGCCGGTGATCCTCGCCGTGATCTTCATTGCGGTGTTCGGCCTGGTCACGCTCGGCCTCGGCTGGGCGCTGTTCTGGCTGGTATCGCCGGCTTCGATCGTCTGGGCCATCGTCTATTACGGCGCCTCGATCGGCGGCCAGCATTCGGCCACCATCGGCATGCGCATGATGGATCTGGAACTGCGCACCTGGTACGGCGCCCGCGGCTATTTCGTGCTCGGCGCCACCCACGCGGTGCTGTTCTGGGTGACGATCTCGTTCCTGTCGCCTCTGGTGCTGCTGGTCGGGCTCCTGAACGGCCGCCGCCGGCTGCTGCACGACATCATCCTCGGAACCGTCATTATCAACAGCTCGGTCCGGACCCAGGTCTCTCCGGCCGCGCGGGCCTCCTATTAGGCCCGCCTAAACCAATTGACCGTTAGCCTCCGGGGGGCGATGCTAACTCGGCTGCCTGTATTGTTTGTGGAGCCCGACGATCAGACGTGACCCAGCACTCGCGTGATACCCCGCAGTTCTATCTGACGGCGCCCTCACCCTGCCCCTATCTACCGGGCCGGCACGAGCGGAAGGTTTTCACGCACCTGGTCGGCGACAAAGCGGGCGATCTCAACGACTTGCTGACCCATGGCGGCTTCCGGCGCAGCCAGTCGATCGCCTACCGTCCGGCGTGCGACCAATGCCGGGCCTGCGTCTCGGTCCGGGTGGTCGCCAACGAATTCCGCCCCTCCCGCAATTTCCGCAAGGTTCTCGCCCGCAACGCCGACATCATCGGCGAGCAGCGCACGGCGGTGCCGACCTCGGAGCAATATTCGGTCTTCCGCGCCTATCTCGACCGCCGCCACCGTAACGGCGGCATGGCCGACATGACCGTGCTGGACTACGCGATGATGGTCGAGGACAGCCATGTCGAGACCCGGATCATCGAGTACCGCAAGCGCAATGCCGACAGCGCGATCACCGGCCGCGGCGACGAGCTGATGGCGGTGGCGCTGACCGACGTGCTCAGCGACGGGCTGTCGATGGTCTATTCCTTCTTCGAGCCGGGGCTCGAGGCCCGCTCGCTGGGCACCTTCATGATCCTCGATCACATCGCCCGCGCCCGCCGGCAGGGTCTGCCTTACGTCTATCTCGGCTACTGGATCGAAGGCTCCAAGAAGATGGACTACAAGGGTCGCTTCCTGCCGCAGCAGCGGCTCGCCCCGTCAGGCTGGCTGCGCGTCGACGCGTCAGGCGAAGGGCTGGCTGAGCCGCAGGACTAGCGCCTGGTGAGATTGGGCTAAGCTGCTACGGCGTCGAAACTTCACCTCTCCCTTGGGAGAGGTCGATTTGCGCAGCAAATCGAGTGAGGGGTTAAGGTCTACCGAGGGAGCAAGGGCCCTCACCCGGATTGCTGCGCAATCCGACCTCTCCCCGGCGGGGAGAGGTGAAACAAGACCGCGCCAAGTCGATTCAACTAAAGCTCATTCCGCTATAGAGCGCTCGCGCTAGGTACCGAAGATCGTATCGAACAACAGCTTCAGGTTCAGGATCACGATCAGGCCGGCGACGATCCACGCCGCCACCGCGACCGGCATCGAGATCGCGAGCGCGCCCATCTTGCGCTTGTCGGACACGAAGCGCACCAGCGGGATCACCGCGAAGGGCAGCTGCATCGACAGCACCACCTGGCTGAACACCAGGAGCTGCGCGGTGCCGCTCTCGCCATAGAGCGCGGCGACCACGATCACCGGGATGATCGCGATGCCGCGGGTCACCAGCCGCTGCAGCCAGTCGGGCAGCTTGAGGTCGAGAAAGCCCTGCATCACGATCTGGCCGGCCAGCGTTGCCGTCACCGTCGAGTTGAGGCCGGAGGCGAGCAGCGCCACGGCAAACAGCGTCGAGGCGATGCCGAGCCCGAGCAGCGGCGACAGCAGTTCGAACGCCTGGTCGATCTCGGCGACGTCGGAATGGCCGCTCTTGTGGAAGGTCGCGGCCGCCAGCACCAGGATCGCGGCGTTGACGAACAGCGCCAGCATCAGCGCGATGGTGGAATCCGTGGTCGCCCATTTGATCGCGTCGCGCCGCCCCTCCTCGGTGCGCGGATAGGCGCGGGTCTGCACGATCGATGAGTGCAGATAGAGGTTATGCGGCATCACGGTGGCGCCGATGATGCCGATCGCGATGTAGAGCATCTCCGGATTGGTGACGATCTCGCGCGACGGCATGAAGCCGCCGAGCACGCCGGCGATCGGCGGCGCGGCGGCGGCGATCTGCACCGCGAAGCAGACCGCGATCACGATCAACAGCGCGATCACGAAGGCTTCGAGGAAGCGGAAGCCGCGGTTCATCAGCAGCAGCAAAAGGAACGCGTCGAGCGCCGCCAGCAGTGCGCCGCCGATCAGGGGAATGCCGAACAAGAGCTTGAGCGCGATCGCGGTGCCGATCACCTCGGCAAGGTCGCAGGCAATGATCGCGGCCTCGCAGGCGAGCCACAGCAGCAAATTCACCGGCCGCGAATAGGTCGCACGGCAGGCCTGCGCCAGATCGCGATCGGTCGCGATGCCGAGCCGCGCGGCAAGCGCCTGCAGCAGGATCGCCATCAGGTTGGAGAGCAGGATGACCGACAGCAGCGTGTAGCCGAACTTCGAGCCGCCCGCGAGATCGGTGGCCCAGTTGCCGGGATCCATGTAGCCGACCGAGACCAGATAGCCCGGGCCGGCGAAGGCGAGCAGCCGGCGCCACCAGACGCCTGCACTCGGCACCTGAACGGTCGCGTTCACCTCAGGCAGGCTGCGCGCATGGCCGGCATCATCGCGCCAACCGCCGGGCGCGGCGTTGGAAACAGAAACGGGAGACATATCAGGAGTCCGAGCGTCCATCGCTCAAGGATGGCCGATCTCTCCCGTTATTGCAACTCATTTGCAACTGCATCTGGGCTCACGGAAATGATACCGGCCGCCAACCTTGTAAAGCACTGAGGAAGTGCTTTACGTTGGACGCATGATCAAACTTCCCGTCGAGACGCCAACCGCAACGCTGCGCTACGCCCTCGCACCCGACCCGTCGGGCATCGAAGCGATCGAAGCGACCTTTGCGGCCTATGACCGGATGATGGCTGTTCTCGCCGAGGTCGCGCCCGTCGGCGCCAACCTCGTCTCGCTGCACGCCCAGGCCTATGAGCGGATCCGCAAGGAAACGGGCCTGCCCGCGCGCCTCGTCACGCTCGGCCTGCGCGACCGCGCCAACTACATCGCGGGCGCCGCCGTCCGCCGGATACCGCTCGACGACAAGTTGTTTGCGATCAAGGGTCCAACTTCACTGACCATTAGCACTGTCAGCGGACGCGTGTTGGTGCCGTTCGACGTGCCGGGATATGTCTCTGGCTGGGAAAGCCCCTTCCCGGCGCATTTGATCTCGGATGGTCGCGGCTACGAAATCCACATCGCCGTCAAATCGAAATCAGCACAACCGGAGGAGAAGACCATGCTTCACGAAGGCATCCTTGCACGTATGGGCCGGCTTCTTGCCGCCATCGCGAGCCAGACCATCGACAATGTCGAGAACAACAACAAGGTCGCGCTGGTCAAGCAGGCGATCCGCGAGATCGACGCCGGCGCCGACGAAGCGCGCTATGCGCTCGGCAAGTCGCGTGCCGAAGAATTCCGCCTGAAGAGGCGTCGCGAGGAACTGGATACCGAAACCGCTGGTCTGAAGGAGAAGATCCGTCTCGCACTTGCGGAAAATCGCGAGGACCTCGCGCGCGCCGGCGTCGCACGGCAAATTGATCTGGAGTCGCAGGTGATCGCGCTGGAACGCGCGATGGATTTCATCGAGCTCGAAATCGATGAGCAGACCAAGGCACTGCAGGCCATGCTCGGCGCGCGCCGCGAGGCGGAGGCGCGATTAACCGATCTCGAACAAAGTCTGGTCCGCGAGGCCAGGGACGAAACCAGCCGGGGCCCATCGACGACCAATACATTGAGTGCTGAACGCGCCATGGCGGCGATCGCCCGGGTGACCGGTGTTCCCGCTTCCAGCGTGCTCGGCGACAAGGAGCTTGACGAACTCGATCGCCTGCACCGCGAAAAGGAAATCGCGGCGCGGCTTGAAAGGATCAAGTCAGAAAAATGAGTGCAGTTGGCGACATCCTGCTCGCCCCCGACGTACGGCCCTTCGCGGTCGCGGCTGCGATCATGGTGGCACTTGGCGGTATCGAGTTGCTCACCACCATGGTCGGACTTTCGATCAGCGAACTCATCGGCAAGGAGTTCGCGGTCGAGGCCGAGAGCCACAATGCTCTCAGTGGCCTGTTTCTCTGGATCAACGCCGGGCGGCTTCCCCTCCTGATCCTGATCATCCTGGTACTTGGCATATTCTCGATCGGAGGCTTTCTGCTCCAGGGACTGGCGCATGCCGCAGGCACCGCCATCCCGGTTTCCATTGCCGCCGTGGTTGCCGCCGCAGGCAGCATTCCCGTGATCAGAAACACCAGCCGCGGCCTCGCCCGCATCATTCCGCGCGACGAGAGCTATGCGGTCAGCGACAGCGACTTTGTCGGCAAGGTCGCCACCGTGTCGGTCGGCCCGCTCGATCAGGGCCTGCCGGGCCGGGTTCGTCTCAAGGATGTCTTCGGCAACTGGCACACCGTGTCGGCGCGTGCCAGCGCCGAGTCCGAGGCATTGCCGGTCGGCGCCAGCGTGCTGCTGGTCGACCGCGACGCCAAAAGCTTCATCGCGATATCAGCTCCAGCCGACCTGGTCGAACAACAACACTCTTCCAACAGGGCATAACACATGTGGGAACTTGCTATACCCGTCGCTATTGGCGTCCTTGCCATTCTCGTTATCGGTCTGCTGTTCGCAAAGCTTTACAAGCGCTCGACGCGCGACGAGGCCTATGTCCGCACCGGCCTCGGCGGCCAGAAGGTGGTGCTCGACGGCGGCTCGCTGGTGCTGCCGATCTTCCACTCCACCGCTGCGGTAAACCTGAAGACCTTGCGGCTCGAGGTCGCGCGCGGCGGCCCGGACTCGCTGATCACCAAGGACCGCATGCGCGTCGACATCGGCGCCGAGTTCTACCTGCGCGTCAAGCCCGATAGCTCCTCGATCGCCCTCGCTGCGCAGACGCTCGGCAACCGCACCAACGACGCTGCCGAGCTGCGCGAGCTGGTCGAGGCCAAGTTCGTCGACGGCCTGCGCTCGGTCGCCGCGACCATGAACCTGGAAGAGTTGCAGGAGCAGCGCGCGACCTTCGTCAAGGCGGTGCAGGACGCGGTCGGCGCCGACATCCAGAACAACGGCCTCGAGCTTGAATCGGTGTCGCTGACCCGGCTCGACCAGAGCGACATCAAGCACTTCAACCCGAGCAATTTCTTCGACGCTCACGGTCTGACCACGCTGACCAAGATCACCAAGGAGCGTGAACAGGAGCGCAACCAGATCGTCCGCACCACCGAGGTCAATATCGCCCAGCAGGACCTGGTGGCGCGGCAGACCACGCTGACGATCGAAAGCACCAAGCGCGAGGCCGAGCTCGCCCAGCAGCGCGACATCGCCAACAAGACCGCGGCGATGCGCGCGCAGACCGCGCAGGTCGAGCAGACCGCGTTGCAGAACGAGGCCGAATACCGCATCCAGCAGGAGCTCGCGGTCGCCAACAAGCAGACCGAGGCCAACCAGGCCCGCGACACCCGCAAGATCGAGGCCGATCTCGCGGTCAAGCGCCGCACCACTGAGACCGACCGCGAGCTGCAGATCGTGGCGCAGGAAGCCGCAATCGCGGTTGCGACCAAGAGCAAGGAGCAGTCGGAAGCCCAGACCATCGCGGAGACAGCGCGCGCACTCGCGATCGCGGCCGAAGAAAAGGTGACCACCGCCCGCGCCACCGAGGTCGCCGAACGCGACAAGATCATCAACGTGATCGCCGCGCGCAAGGTTGCCGAGACCAATGCAATGCCGATCACGGTGATGGCGGAAGCCGAGAAGCAGGCTGCGGCCAACAAGGCCGAGGCCACCAACGTGCTGGCGAAAGCCGACGCCAACGCAGCCACCACCCGCGCCGCTGGCGTCAAGGCACTCGGTCAGGCCGAGGCAGAAGTTGCGACATTGAAGGCGGAGGCGCGCAACAAGCTGAGCGCCGAGATGATCGACTACGACCTCAACCTCGCCCGCATCAACGTGATCCCGAGCGCGCTCGCCGAGGCGGTGAAGCCGATCGAGAAGATCTCCGACATCCGGATCTTCGACACCGGCAGCATGCTCGGCCGCGGCGGTGCCAACGGCCATGGCAACGGCAATGGCGGTCTCGGGCTCGGCGACGGGCTCGCCGCGCAATTGCTGTCGGTCTCGGCATTCAAGCCGATGATCGACAAGATCCTTTCGGAGGCCGGCTTCCCGGCAGGGTCCGATGCGCTGACCAGCCTGACCAGCGCGCTGGCGCAGCGCAAGGCCGAGGCCGCCGCGGCTCCCGCGGTCAGTGACGATGCCCGGCCGGCCACGCTGGTCGGCACCATCACCGGCCAGCTCGCACCGGGACCCACGCCGCAGTAACGGGCTTTAGGCGCATGAAATCGATGCGGTTCAGACTGAGCCGATCTGACGGCAGACACGCTCGACCTCTCCCGCTTGCGGGGGAGGTCGGATCGCATCGCTAGATGCGATCCGGGTGGGGGCTCCCTCCACGACACGACTCGCTGTGAGAGCCCCACCCTGACCCTCCCCCGCAAGCGGGAGAGGGAATGCAGCTTCGATGCGGCGACTGAACCCAACCTGACTTCCTCTGGAAAGGCTCACCGAATCCTCGGCGGGCCTTTGTTTTTGCGTTATCGGGAAACGGGTGGGATCGGACGTCTTCCAACCACACACTATGGCCAGATCGAATTTTGCCAAGGATTCTGCCATGTCCGCCGATACGCCTCGCCTGCCGGCCACCTTCAATCGCCTCGCCTGGTCCAACCTTGCCGCGCAATCGGCCGAGCAGATCGCGCTTGCAGCTGCGCCCATCGTCGCCGTGCTGGTGCTCGGCGTCGGCGAAGGCCAGACCGGCCTGCTGCAGACCGCGCTTACGCTGCCCTTCATCCTGTTTGCAATTCCCGCCGGCCTACTCGCCGATCGCGTGTCGCGGCGCTGGGTCATGGCGGGCTCCGAGGCGCTGCGCGCAGTGGCCCTTGCCGCGATCCTGCTGTTGCTCTGGCTCGGCGCGATGACCTTGCCGTTGCTCGCTTTGCTCGGCTTCATCGCGGTCTGCGGCACGGTTGCCTACAGTGTCGCTGCTCCTGCGCTGGTCCCGTCACTGGTGACATCGCAGCAACTCCCAGCCGCCAACGCTCGCATCGAGCTGGCGCGCACCGTCGCGTTCGCCAGCGGTCCAGCACTCGGCGGCGTGCTGGTCGGCTGGGTCGGCGCCGCGCCCGCATTCGGCTTCGCCGCGGCGCTGTCGGCGATCGCGGTCGTGCTGCTGGCCGGCCTCTACGAGCCGGCGCGTGCGCCCGCACCGCGGCGCCACCCGTTGCAGGACATCAAGGAAGGCGCTATTTTCGTGATGCACCATGCCTTGCTGCGGCCCGTCTTCATCACCCAGTTCATCTTCAACACCGCCTCGTTCCTGCTGCTCGCCGTGTTCGTGCCCTATGCGGTGCGCCACCTCGGGCTCAGCGCCACCGGCGTCGGCACGACACTTGCGATGTATGGGGTCGGCATGGTGGTCGGCGCGCTGTTCGCCACCCGTGTGATGAAGCGGCTGGCGTTCGGCACCGTGATCGGGCTCGGCCCCGTCACCGGCCTGGTCGCCTCGCTCGTGATGGCGTTGACGACCTGGATTGCCACGCCGCTGCTCGCCGGCCTCGGCTTTTTCCTGCTCGGCGTCGGCCCGATCCTGTGGGTGATCTCGACCACCACGCTGCGGCAGTCGGTAACGCCGCCCTCGCTGCTCGGCCGCGTCTCGGCGATCAACATCATGAGCTACGGCGCCCGCCCGCTCGGCTCCGCGCTGGGCGCCATCGTCGGCGGCCTGTACGGTGCCGAAGCCTGCCTCTACCTCGCAGCCGCGATCTTCGCCGCCCAGGCGCTGGTGATCCTGCTGTCGCCCGCGGTGTCGCTGACGCGGCAGCCGGACATGGTCGGCGAGCCTGCGCGCTGCTGATCAGCTCGCCAGATACCGCTCATACTTGCCGCCGACGACCTCGTCGGCGGCAACCGCCGGATCCAGCGTATAGAGATCCTGCGCGTGGCTGATGCCGCGCAACACGAAGCGGCCGGTGGAAACCAGGTAGTTGCGGCCGGCGGCATCCAGCCCGGTGCGGAAATCGGTCGAGGTCAGCAATTCGCGGTCAACCGAGGCACACATCGAGGCGATCCGGCTGACCTCGTTGACGGCGGGCCCGACCACGGTGAAGTCGAGCCGGTCCTCGCTGCCGATGTTGCCGTAGAAGACTTCGCCGACATGGAGGCCGACATAGGCCGTGGTGGTCGGCCGGTTCTCGTTTTCGCGGCGATCGTTCAGCACGCGGATGTTATGGCGGAATCTGTGCTCGGCACGCAGTGCCGCGCGCCTGGCGCTTGCCATGTTCTCGCTGGTGAACATCGCCAAGACGCCGTCGCCGATCAGCTTCAGCACCTCGCCACCCGCGTCGTGGACCGCGTCGATCGAGGCCTGCGCGTAATCGTTGAGGAACGGAATGATCTCGTCAGGGCCGATGCGCTCGCTGATCGCGGTCGAGCCGCGCACGTCGGAGTACCACAGCACGGCCTTGATCTTCTCGGTGATGCCGCGCTGCATGCGTCCGCGCAGCACCTGCTCCGCCGTCTCGCGGCCGAGATAGACCCGACCGAGCGTGCGGGCGATCTCGACCTGCGCCGCCGATTTGATCGCGAGCCCGAGCACCGGCACCAGGTCGCGCAGCGCGGCCATGTGGTTCTCACCGAAACCGTCCGAATGCCGGGTCGTGTAGTAGGAATAGAAGCAGTCCATCTCGCCGATCGTGCCGGCCTCGCCGAAGCGGTGCACGAACGCCGCGAAATGCTTGTGGCCCTTCTCGGCGAGGTCGCCGATCATCGAGAAATCGTGTGGCGCGGCGAGGTCGATCACCATCTCGTCATGGCCGTTTTCGAGCATGTGGTGGAACGCCGACTGCCGCCACTTCTGGCCGGCTTCGCCGGTACTGGTCGAGCCATATTCGAAGATGTCGGCCTCGTTGCTCTCGCCGTCGTTCCAGCGGAAGCCGCGCCCCTCGAAGATCGGATGCAGGGTGTCGATGAAGACGATGGCCCGCGACAGCGGCATGCCGGCGGCCCGACAGCGCTCGCAGAAGCCGCGCAGCAGGTCGTTCTCCGGCAAGCCCGTCAGACCCTGGCGGACCAGCCAATTCATGAGGCGCAAACGGGGCGTCAGTTCCATCAATGGATTATGCCGGGCAATTGGTGCGGGAGGAAGGGCTGGTCGTCGCGCGACAGATGCGGATGCCAACGCGGCATTGCAAGGCAGCCCGCCTCACCATTTCGCAGGGAACAGCGCAGCCCGAGTCGGCGATTCCGCTTCACTTTGCCTTGGCCTTCGCGCACAAGGAGCGCATGGACAACGATGCCGGCCCGCAAAATCCGATCCGACGCCTCCTGCTATGGGCGATCACCCCGCCGCAATCCTATGGGGTCTATCTCGGCGGCATCATCCTGGTCTACGCCCTGTCGTTCTATGCCGGCACGCTGAAACCGAAACACGTTCCCCCCGCTCCGCCGGTGACCACGCCGTCCGCCCCGCACAGCTGATCAGGCCGGCTTGGCCTCCGACGTCGCGATCCAGATTCCGGCGCAGACCGCGATCAGGCCGGCGACCAGACTGACCGTGATCGGCTCGCCGACCAGTTGCTTGGCCAAAAGCCCGGCCGCGATCGGGTTGACCGTCATGGTGTTGGCGACGCGGGTCGGTGAGGCCCGCTCGAGCGCCAGCACCCACAGGATGAAGGCCAGCGCACCACCGGCAATTCCAAGATAGAGCCCGGCGATCCATTGCGATGCGCCGAACGCGCGGAGCGTCGCCAGGCTGCCGCTGAACGCCCCAACCGCCACCAGCGCAGCCGCACCCGCGCCCATGCCGACGGCAAGGAAGCCGAGCGCGCTGGAGCGGCGGATCAACGGTCGCGACAGCACGTTGTAAAACGCCATGCAGAGCACGGCGGCGGCCATGATCAGCTCGCCGCGCCATGCGCCCGGTGGCGCCGCCGACAGCCCGGATGCGAGCGCCGCGGCGACGCCGAGCACCGCAATCGAGACCCCGGCCGATTTGCGCATCGTCAGCGGCTCGATGCCGAGCACGGCGCCGACCACCATGGTGGAGAGCGGCAACGTCGCCAGCGCCAGGCTGGCACGTGCCGCCGTCGTGTAGGACATCGCGATGTTGTAGAGCACGAAGAACACGCCGAAGAAGGCGATGCCGAGCGCCGCGACCGCCGGCCAATCCCCGCGCCGCGGCCATTTCGCCCCGAGCAACACCGCAGCGGGAAGCACGCAGAGGAAGCCGATTGCCCAGCGTAGGATCGCAAGCGTGATCGGGTCGGCGTTACCGGCCAGATACCGCGTGATCGCCGCTGCCGTGCCGCCGAGGCAGCTCGAGACCAGAGCCATCGCTACGCCGATCCACTCCCCCATTCCGCCCTCATGCGTTTCGCACTCGCTTGTGGCATCTTGCAAAGCGAAATCGTTCCGGCAACTACTTCACAGGTACTCATGTCGCAGCAGCGCGATTTTGCAGCCAGCCTGCGCTGGTGGCGGCAGCGCAAGGGCCACTCCCAGCTCGAGCTCGCCGGTCGCGCGGACATTTCGCAGCGCCATCTGAGCTTCCTGGAGCTCGGCCGGGCCGCGCCGAGCCGCGACATGGTGATCCGGCTTGCCGCGGCGCTCGACGTGCCGCTGCGCCAGCAGAATGCGCTGTTGGTCGCGGCCGGCTTCGCGCCGGTCTGGCGGCAAACCGACCTTGCCGCGCCCGAGCTCGCCCAGATCCGCCACGCGCTGGATTTCATTCTGGCACAGCAGGAGCCATTCCCTGCGGTCGTGGTCGACCGGCACTGGAATCTGCTGCTTGCCAACGCCGGCGCGGTACGGCTGGTGGAATTCCTGGTCGGGCCGCTGGTATCAGGCACACCGGTCAACCTCGCCGACGCGCTGATCGCTCCCGGCGTGCTGCGGCCCTGGCTCACCAACTGGACCGAGGTCGCCGGCTACTTCGTCCGCAGCGTCGAGGCCGATGCGGCCGCCGACGGCACGTCAGCGACGGCGGACCTGCTGAAGCGCCTGCTGGCCTATGACGGCGTCGAGGCCGCGTTGACCGCGCCGCCGCCAACATCCGGGCCGGTGCTGCCGATGTTGTTCCGCAAGGGCGACGCGCGCCTGCAGCTGTTCACGACAATCGCAACGCTGGGGACGCCGCAGGACGTCACGTTGCAGGAACTGCGGATCGAGAGCTTCTTTCCGATGGACGAAGCGACCGCGCAGATTTTTCGAGACTGGTCGAGTGCCGCCAAAGCAGCTCAGTCGTAGAACTCCGGCGACAGCTTCAGCCCGTCGCGCTGCGCCTTGTCGTGGTTGATCCAGAGCTGCGCCTTCTCCTTGGTCAGCGTGTCGGCGATCTTCTGCATCGAGGCCAGCGTCTGCTCCTTGCTGGCGTTCAGGCTCGGCACGCGCCGGTTGTCCCAATTGTCCTTGAAGTGGACGGCGTCGCCGGTCAGCACGACCGCGCCGCTTTTCGGCAGCTTCACCAGCAGCGACTGGTGGCCGGGCGTGTGGCCCGGCGTCGCCAAAATGGTGACGCTGCCGTCGCCGAACACGTCGCGATCACCCTCGAGCTTGGTGACCGGATGCTCGGGCTTGAAGCGCGGCGCGTCGTTGACGCCCGGCCAGTCATACTCCGCCTTCTGCACGTACAGCATCGCGGCCGGGAACAGCTCGACATTGCCGATGTGATCGGGATGGGTATGCGAGACGGCGATCGCCTTGATGTCCGACGGCTTCACGCCGAGCTGGTCGAGCTGCGCGGCGAGCGTCTTCGGCCGGTGCCACGCGACGGCTTTGGGATCGGCCGGTGCAAGGCCGTTCGGCATCGCGGCTACCGCGTCGGGAATGCCGGTGTCCCACAGGAACCAGCCCTGCGCGTGCTTGATCAGATAGCAATTGTCGACGAAGTCCATCGACTTGCCTTCATTGACGCCGGGCGACCAGCGTGAAATGTCGCCGGCAACGCCCTCGCCGCAGTTGAGGATGTAGAGCCGTTCGACGCCTGATTTCGCCGGCTGGGCGTCCGCATACGGCATCGCGCCCGCGACCCACAGCGAAAATGCAAGACCGATTGCCTTCTTCACGTTGGCCTCCGTTGATCGAGCCGGTTACTTAAGCGCGCGCAGCCGCAATGTGCCGTCTCGTCCGCAACCGCGGAAGAGGTCGGCATGAGGCAATCGATCAATTGAATGCGAGCGCGCGCCGCCGCCTAGACCATTTCCGCGGGCGCCAGCCGGCAGGTCTCGCTGCTGATCTCGACCTGCAGCGTTGCGTGGTGGATGCTGAACCGCTGCGAAAGCTCGGCGCAGACGCGATGCAGGAAGACATCGTCGTGTCCTCCGGGCCGCACCAGATGCGCGGTCAACGCGGTCTCGCTGGTGCTCATCGCCCAGATGTGCAGGTCGTGCACCTCGGTGACGCCCTCGAGCGCGGCGAGATAGTCCCTCACCCGCTTGAGGTCGATCCCCTTCGGCACCGCGTCGAGCGCGAGGTTGACGCTGTCGCGGGCAAGCTCCCAGCCGCTCAGCAGCACGACCACCGCGATGGCGAGGCTGATCGCCGGATCGAGCCATTGCCAGCCGGTCGCCATGATCAGGAGCGCGGCGATCACGACGCCGAACGAAACGCCGGCATCGGCCGCCATGTGCAGATAGGCGCCGCGGACGTTGAGGTCGCTGTCGCGGCCGCGCATGAACATGAGCGCAGTGCCGCCATTGATCAGGATGCCGAGCGCCGCGACCCAGACCACGGTCCAGCTCGCGACCTCCGCCGGCTCGCGGAAGCGGTTGATTGCCTCGACCGCGATGCCGCCGACCGCGATCAGCAGCAGCCCGGCATTGAACAGCGCCGCCAGGATCGAGGCGCGGCGATAGCCATAGGTGTGGGTATCGGTCGGGCGCCGGCCGGCGAGCCACGCCCCGCCCCAGGCCAACAGCAGCGCGATGACGTCGGAGAGATTGTGAACCGCGTCGGAGACCAGCGCCAGCGAGTTGGCGGAATAGCCGAAGATCAGCTCGGCAACGACGAAGGCGGTGTTGAGCGAGGCGCCGATCGCAAAGGCCGTGCCGAAACTGGCGGGCGCATGGCTGTGCCCGGCATGGGAATGTCCCGCGTGGGAGTGGCCAGCATGGGACTGGTTGTGAGAATGACCGCTGTGGTCATGGTCGTGGTCGTGATGATGCGCCATGGCAACCGTCGCCCGTGATCGTTGGCGACGGTTATAGCGCGGCGAAATGTGGATACTATCACACCGCGCTGGTCGTAAGCGTAGCCCGGATTTCGCTGCGCGCCATCCGGGCTACAATTCCACTACTCCACACCGCGGTTGAACTTGTTCGACTTGGGCAGGCCGTGGGCGAGCCGGCCGGCGTCGGCGCGGTTGCCGCGCCAGTCGGCCAGTTCCTTCATGCTCATGCTGTGCTCGCGGCCGGCGGAGTCCTTCCAGGTCAGGCCGGTCTTGGCGTCGAACACCGCAACGTCGGACAGCTCCGAGCTGGTATATTTCTGCAGCCGCACGCCGCGGCCGCGCGCCATCTCCGGCACCTGGTCGAGACCGAACAGCACCATCTTGTGGTTGGTGCCGATCACGGCGACGGTATCGCCGAGCACGGTCGTGATCGCGCGGGCCTCGTTCGGCATCTCGACATTGAGCACCTGCTTGCCCTTGCGGGTGTTGCCGACGCAGTCCTCTTCCTTGACGACGAAGCCCTGGCCCTCGCTGCTCGCGATCAGGAACTTGCGCTCGCCCTTGTTGACGAACAGCGAGATGATCGCGGCGTCCTGCTCGAGGTCGATGAACATGCGGATCGGCTCGCCATGACCGCGGCCGCCCGGCAGTTTTGCGACGTCGAGCGAGTAGAACTTGCCGTTGGTGGCGAACAGCAGCAGCTTCGAGGTGGTCTCGGCAAAGAACGAGTGCTCGAGCTTGTCGTCGGTCTTGAAGGCAAGCCCCGAGAGATCCTCGACATGCCCCTTCAGCGTCCGCACCCAGCCCTTCTCGGAGATCACGACGGTGCACGGCTCGCGCTCGACCAGCGCTTCCTCGATCGCGGCGAGATCGTGCTCGGGCGCATCGTCGAAGGTGGTGCGGCGCTTGCCGAGCGGCGTCTTCGGCCCGAAGATGTCGCGGACCTTGCGGACCTGATCGCCGACCTTGGCCCACTGCTCGGTCTCGGAGGCGAGTAGCCCCTCGACGCCCTTCAGCTCCTTGCGCAGATCCTTGTCCTCGGTGCGGATCTCCATCTCTTCCAGGCGGCGCAAATTGCGCAGCCGCATGTTGAGGATGGCGTCGGCCTGGATTTCGGTGAGCTTGAAGGTCTTGATCAGGACCGGCTTCGGCTCGTCCTCGGTACGGATGATCTTGATCACCTTGTCGAGGTTCAGATAGGCGACGAGGTGGCCGCCCAGCACTTCCAGCCGGTGCTCGATCTGCGTCTTGCGAAAGTTGGAGCGGCGGATCAGCACGTCGCGCAGATGGTCGAGCCATTCGCGCAGGCACTCGGCAAGGCCGACCACCTTCGGGATGCGGCCCTTGATCAGCACGTTGAGGTTCAGCGAGATCTTGCTTTCCAGCTCGGTCAGCCGGAACAGCGACTCCATCATCAGCGCCGGATCGACGGTGCGCGACTTCGGCTCGATCACGAGCCGAACGTCCTCGGCCGATTCGTCGCGCACGTCGGCGACCAGCGGCAGCTTCTTCTCGTTGATCAGCTCGGCGATCTTCTCGACGATCCGCGACTTCTGCACCAGCCACGGGATCTCGGTGACGACCACCACCCAGGTGCCGCGCGCGCCCTCCTCCTGGGTCCAGCGCGAGCGGGTGCGGAACGAGCCGCGCCCGGTGGTGTAGGCCTCGACGATCGCTTCCTTGGAATCGACGACGATGCCGCCGGTCGGGAAGTCCGGGCCCTTGACCCATTTCAGCAGCGCCTTCGACTTGGCGTCGGGCTTCTCGATCAGGTGCAGCGCGGCGTCGCACAGTTCGGCGGCGTTGTGCGGCGGGATCGAGGTCGCCATGCCGACCGCGATGCCCTGCGCGCCGTTGGCGAGCAGGTTCGGGAAGCCGCCCGGCAGCACCACCGGCTCTTTCGACTGGCCGTCGTAATTGAGGCGGAACTCGACACCGTCCTCGTCGATGCCGTCGAGCAATAGCCGCGCGACTTCGGTCATGCGCGCTTCGGTGTAGCGGTAGGCGGCCGGATTATCGCCGTCGATATTGCCGAAATTGCCCTGGCCGTCGACCAGCGGATAGCGCGAGGAGAAATCCTGCGCCAGACGCACCATGGCGTCATAGATCGCCTGGTCGCCGTGCGGATGGAACGAGCCCATCACGTCGCCGACGATCTTGGCCGATTTCTTGAACGCGGCGCGCGGGTCGAGCCCGAGCAGGTCCATGCCGTAGAGGATGCGCCGGTGCACCGGCTTCAACCCGTCGCGGGCATCCGGCAGCGCGCGATGCATGATGGTCGAGAGCGCATAGGCGAGATAGCGCTCCTCGAGCGCATCACGCAGCGGCACCTCGTGAATTTCGGCCGGCTTTTCCGGCGGTATCTGTCGTTTTCCCATGGGGAGGCGTTAAACCCTGGCGGTGAATCGGGCAAGCCGCGAATCACCGCGAATTTAGGTTGCGAATCGGCCCTACGGAATGGCCGTCCGGCCCCGCCGCCGGGTCACGGCGTTGATGAATCCGTCGCGGGCGTCGGAATGGCCCTGCCCGCGCGGCTCCAGCACGTGGCGGAGCAGGAACAGGCCGGTGATCGTAAAGCCGTCGCGCAGGTCCTGCTCCGACCAGCTGTTGGCGCCGCCCTCGCCTTCGCGCAGGAATGCCGGCAACGGCAACAGCCGGTCGCGCCACGGCTCGCCGGCGGCCCGGGACACCGCGCCGCCGGATTTCGGCGACACATAGATCAGGTCGGTGGTCTCCCCGGTGGCCGCGCAGTTCTCCAGATCGAGCCCGAAGCCGAGCTCGGTCAGCATCGCCAATTCAAACCGGATCAGGTGCACGGCGGCAATTCCGGCGTCGTCGAAATCGTCGAGCGTCCCTTGCAGCATCTCGTAGATGTCTTCATGCGGATCGCGCTCCGGCAGCAGCCGGGCCAGCGCCGCCAGATGCGTGACGCCATAGACGGCGTGCGACGATGCGAGCAGCGTCGCCGCCCGCAGCCTTGTGCCCTCCAGCGCGTACATCCCGAGATGCTCATCGAGCCGGGCCCGCCACACCGCGGTGACGCTGTTGCCGGGCTGCAGCAGCGGGCGCATCCGCGAGCCGGCACCGCCGCGCACCAGGCCGAGATGGCGGCCGTGCTCGCGGGTCAGGAGCTCGACGATGGCGGAGGATTCGCCATGCCGCCGCACCCCCAGCACGATGCCTTCGTCGGTCCATTCCATGTGCTAACTATACCGCCAACCGGTCCGATACTGAAGTTGTCGACCTATGCGGGACGATCGTAATGGCTAGCCTCATCGGCGACTTGATCGCCGGCGTGCTCGAACTTGTATTCTGGGCGGTCTGGGAAATGCTTCCTGTGCTCTGCTTCTTCACCGCGTTTGCAGTGGTGTTTGCCGCAACGCTTGGCAAGGTAACCATCGAACGCCCCGACGGCAGGATCGGCTGGACAGGTACTCCCGGAATCAGTCGCTCGCCTCAGGGCCGGATGATCTTGTCAGCTTCGCTCGGCGTCATCGTCGGCTTCGTCTTCTGGGTTATCGTCGTGAGCGGGATCGTCATCTTCCACGCGTACCGATCGTGAGGTCTGCCCCCTACGCGTTGAACCAGCCCTGTGCGTCACCGGTGAAGGAATAATACAGTCCGAGCGCCGCCAAGGCGTGGGAGACGACCTGGATCCCGTTGTCGATTTCGACGCCGTTCGTGACGATGTCCTGCAACAGGCCGACCGCCGACAACACCAGCGCGACCAGCAAAACCCAGCGCGGCCAGTTCTTGCGGTATCGCGCCGCAAGGAAGACAAAAAAGGTGAACAACAGCAGAAAGCCGGCATCGAGCAAAGGCAGTGAGGTCACCGTCTGCGATGTCAACTCTTCCTTCGGAGTGCGATCGCTGAACGCCGCCGACAGCGCGTCAAGGAGCAGCGTCGCATACAGCAGCACCTCAAACCACAGCACGTTTCGGGGCACGTTCATCGCCAACGCCGGTCTTATTCCTCGGGGAAATCCAGCCCCATTTCCTTGTAACGGTCGGGATCGTCGCCCCAGTTCTCGCGCACCTTGACGAACAGGAACAGATGCACCGGCACGCCCATGATCTCGGCGATCTCGGCGCGAGCCTGCGCGCCGATCGACTTGATGGTGGCGCCGCCCTTGCCGAGCACGATCTTGCGCTGGCTCTCGCGCTCGACAAAGATCGTCTGCTCGATCCGGATCGACTTGTCCTTGCGGTCGGTCCAGCTGTCGGTCTCGACCGTCGACTGGTACGGCAATTCCTGATGCAGATGGCTGTAGATCTTCTCGCGTGTGATCTCGGCCGCCAGATGCCGCATCGGCGCATCCGACATCTGGTCTTCGGGATAGAGGAACGGTCCCGCAGGCACCAGCTTGGCCAGCGCCTGGCGCAGATCGTCGACGCCGTCGCCCGACAGCGCCGAGATCATGAAGGTGTGCTCGAAGCGCATCCGCTCATTGGCGGCCTGCGCCAGCGCCAGGAGCTTCTCGCGCTGAACCAGGTCGACCTTGTTCAGCACCAGGATCTTCGGGTGCGCGACGGTCTCGAGCTTGGCCAGGATCGCGTTGGCCTCTTCGTCGATGCCCGACTTGGCATCGAGCAGCACGCAGACCAGATCGGCGTCGTGGGCGCCGCTCCAGGCGGTCGAGACCATGGCGCGGTCGAGCCGGCGCCGCGGCGCGAAGATGCCGGGCGTATCGACCAGGATGATCTGCGCGTTGCCCTCGATCACGATGCCGCGGATCAGCGCGCGCGTGGTCTGCACCTTGCGCGACACGATGGTGACCTTGGAGCCCACCAGCGCGTTGACCAGCGTCGACTTGCCGACATTGGGTGCACCGATCAGCGCGACGAAGCCACAGCGCGTCGCGTCTCCCTGCCCTTTGGTCTCGTCAGTCATTGGTACCGACGCCTTCACGCTCGATCATCGCGGATGCTGCTGCCTTCTCTGCCGCGCGCTTGTTGCCGCCGAGGCCCTCGGCGGAGGCGAGGCCCGGCAGATCAACCGCAACGCGGAATTGTGGATCATGGTGCGGGCCGGTGCGTTCGACCTCGCGATAGACCGGCGTCGGCAATCCCTTGCCTTGCGCCCATTCCTGCAACACGGTCTTGGGATCGCGCAACGGCCGGCGCAGCTTGTGCATCCGCTCGGTCCAGTTGCGCTCGACGAACTGGCGCGCGGCCTCGTAGCCGCCGTCGAGGAAGATCGCGCCGATCACCGCCTCGCAGATGTCGCCGAGCACGGATTTGCGCAGCCGCGCGCCCTCGACCGCCTTCACCATACCGAGCTTGATGTCGTCGAGCAGCCCGAGCGACTTGGCGACGTCGGCGCAGCTCTCCTTGCGCACGAGGTCGGCGAGCCGCTTCGACAGTTCGCCCTCATCGGCCTTCGGAAACGCCCGGAACAACATGTCCGAGACGATCAGCCCGAGCACGTGATCGCCGAGGAATTCCAGCCGCTGGTAGCTGTCGGCGCGGTTGCGAGTGGCCGGCTTAAGCGCGGAGACGTGGGTGAACGCGGTGGTCAGCAGCGCAGCGTCGGCGAACGTATAGCCGATCCGCGCTTCGGTGCCTGCGATCGCGGCCTTCGCTTCGGCAGCCTTGGCCGCCTTGCTGCGTCGCTTCTTCGGCGCGGCCGTGCTCTCGGCGGCAGACGTCTGGCTCGGCTCGCCGGTCGGCGCTTGATCGTTGATGGCTGCGGTATCGTCGTTCATCGCACGATGGAGAATAGGCGATTCCACCGCACCGCGAACGGCCAGCGCCAGACCATCCAGGCCTGCTCACCCTCGGCGATCGAGAAGAAGATCATCTGGGCGCGCCCGATGATGTTCTCGAACGGCACGTAGCCGACCTGCGACAGGAAGCGGCTGTCGGTCGAGTTGTCGCGGTTGTCGCCCATCATGAAGAAATGTCCGGGCGGAACGGTGTAGACGATGGTGTTGTCCATATAGCTGTTGTCGGTGCAATCCAGCGTCTCATAGCTGACGCCGTTCGGCAGCGTTTCCTTCCAGCGCTTGACCCGGGCAGTGGCATCCGCCGAGCCGCAGGGGTCCTCGCCGACGAAATCGCTCAGCCGCTCGCGCTTGATCGGCTCATCGTTGATGTAGAGCAGCCCGTTCTTGACCTCGATGCGGTCGCCCGGCAGGCCGACGACACGTTTGATGTAGTCGGTGGAGTCATCCCGCGGCAGCCGAAACACCACGATGTCGCCGCGGTTCGGCTCCGAGCCGAAGATACGGCCCGAGAAGATGTTCGGCGAGAACGGGATCGAATAGTGGCTGTAGCCGTAGGAATATTTCGAGACGAACAGATAGTCGCCCACCAGAAGCGTCGCCTTCATCGACCCCGAAGGGATGTTGAACGGCTGGAACAGGAAGGTGCGGATGACGAGCGCGATCAGAAGGGCATGGATGACGACGCGGATGGTCTCGCCGAAGCCGCTTTCAGTTTTGGTCCCGGTGGTCACGCTCATTGCTTTCCCAATTCCCGTGGGCCGATGTCCACGCGGTGGCAGAACGTTCTCTTCGCGCGAAGCGTCAGGCCCTCGCGTGAGGAAAATGGCCTTGATTCTGATCTTGAGGGCAAACTCCGGCCTAAACCCGGAATCCGCGTCTCGCTCGATTTAGCCTGCGGCGTTTTAGACGGTTGTTTGCGGAGGCGCAATCAATCGTCGCCTCAAAACTTCGCAATTCATTGAAATGTCAATGATTTTTTAGTTTGCTGAAGTTTTCCGGCAGATTCCGGCGCCGCGCGCTCATCTGGCGGGGGCAACCGCCGAAATTATGACGAAGGCCTGCGCCAGCGGCCAATCGTCCGTAATCGACAGGTCGATCTGCGCCTGCATGCCCTCGGGCGTCAGTTCCTGGAGCCTGGCCAGCGCCCCGCCGGTCAGCCGCATCGACGGCCGCCCGCCGGGCAGGTTCACCACCCCCATGTCCTTCCACCACACCCCGCGCCGGATACCGGTGCCGAGCGCCTTGGAGCACGCTTCCTTGGCGGCGAAGCGCTTGGCGTAGGTTGCGACCACCATCTTCTCGTTGTTGGCGCGGCGCATCGCCTTGGCCCGTTCGGCGTCGGTGAAGATGCGATCGAGGAAGCGCTCGCCATGGCGCTCGATCACCTTGGCGACCCGGGTGATGTCGATCAGGTCGGAGCCGATGCCGATGATCATGCGCCGGCCACACCCTGCGCCTTGGCGCGGCCGCGGTCCATCGCCGCGCGCATCTCGCGCACCGTCCCGGCGATGCCGACGAACAGCGCCTCGCCCATCATGAAATAGCCGATGTTGAGCTCGCGGATTTCCGGCAGCGCCGAGATCGTCTCCGCGGTCTCATAGTCGAGCCCGTGGCCGGCATGGACCTCGAGCCCGGCCGCCTGCGCGAGCCTTGCGCCGTCGACGATGCGCTTCCATTCGGCGTCCGCCTTGTCCTTGTGGCCATCGACGACGGCGTCGCACCAGCCGCCGGTGTGGATCTCGATCACGGGTGCCTTCAGCTTCGCGGCCATCTCGATCTGCCTGGGATCGGCCGCAATGAACAGCGAGACCCGGATGCCGGCATCATTGAGCCGCGCGATGAACGGGGCCAGCGCATTGTGCTGGCCGACCACGTCGAGGCCGCCTTCGGTGGTGAGCTCCTGGCGCCGTTCCGGTACCAGGCAGACCGCGTGAGGCTTGGTGGCGAGCGAGATCCGCAGCATGTCGTCGGTCGCCGCCATCTCGAAATTCAGCGGCCTCGATATCTCGGCCTTGAGCCGCGCCATGTCTTCGTCACGGATATGGCGGCGATCCTCGCGCAGATGCGCGGTGATGCCATCGGCGCCGGCCGCGATCGCAGCAAGCGCCAGCCGCACCGGGTCGGGCCGCGCCCCGCCCCGCGCATTGCGCAGGGTCGCGACGTGATCGACGTTGATACCGAGACGGAGCGGAGCAGCCTTTAACATGTCTCTGACCTGTAGTCCGAGCCTGTCGGGCACGGGCGTCGCCGTTTGCAGGACGGGGTCGCTTCCGCCCGCCGACGCCGCGCGCATCGATCCTTACCCATTGACGCGCTCGACCCGTGCAACGACGGCCTTGGCGCGCAACTGCGCGATGATAGCGCTGAGATGCTTGAGGTCATAGACCTCAAGATCGATGGTCAGCTCCGTGAAGTCGGGCGATTGACGCGACATGTGGATGTTGTCGATATTGCCGTCATGCTCGGCGATCACGGTCGCGATCTGGGCGAGGCTGCCGGGTTCGTTGACATTGTGCACCAGGATCCGCGCCGGGAAGCGCTGCGGCATGGTCTCGTCGATGTCCCAGCGCACGTCGAGCCAGCGCTCCGGCTCCTCCTCGAAATCCTTCAGCGCCGGCGACTGGATCGGATAGATCGTGATCCCCTCGCCCGGCGTGACGATGCCGACGATGCGGTCGCCCGGCACCGCGCCGCCGTTCGGCGCGAACTTCACCGGCAGGTCGGAGTTGATGCCGCGCACCGGAATCACCGAGGCGGCGCGCGCCGGATGCGGCGGGGTCTGTGTCTTCAGCTTGGCGGCAAGCCCCTTCTTGGCGCCGTAGCGCACCAGCCGCTCTTCCTTGTAGTCGGGATACATCGCGCGCGCGACATCGGAAGCCTTGATCTCGCCGCGTCCAACCGAGGCCATCACCTCCTCGATCGAGGTGCGCGCGAGCCGCGGCAACGCGCCCTTCAATTTGTCGTCGGCATATTCGATCTTGGCGCGGGCAAACAGGCGGTCGACGATTCGGCGGCCGAGGCCGGCATACTGGTCGCGCACGGCATCGCGGGTGGCACGCCGGATCGCGGCGCGCGCCTTGCCGGTGCGGGCGAGCGCCTCCCACGCCGATGGCGGCGCCGACTGCGCCTTCGAGGTCAGCACCTCGACCTCGTCGCCGTTCTGCAGCTCGGACGACAACGGCGCGAACTTGCCGTTGATCTTGCAGCCGACCGCGCTGTTGCCGACGGCGGTGTGCACCGCATAGGCGAAGTCGATCACGTTGGCGTTGCGCGGCAGTGCGATCAGCTTGCCCTTCGGGGTGAAGCAGAACACCTGGTCATGGAACAGCTCGAGCTTGGTGTGCTCGAGGAATTCTTCCGGATTGGAGCTCTCCGAGAGGATGCCGATGGTGTGGCGCAGCCAGGCGAAGGCGTTGGATTCGTGCTTGAGCCGCTCATGCGGCGAGCCGGCCCCTTCCTTGTAGAAGGCATGCGCGGCGATGCCGAACTCGGCGATCTGGTTCATCTCCTCGGTGCGGATCTGCAATTCGACGCGTTGCTTGCCCGGACCGATCACCGTGGTGTGGATCGAGCGGTAGTCGTTCTGCTTCGGGGTCGAGATGTAGTCCTTGAAGCGGCCCGGCACCACCGGCCAGGTGGTGTGCACGATGCCGAGCGCGCGGTAGCAGGCGCCGACGTCGTCGAGGATGACGCGGAAGCCGTAGATGTCGGACAGCTGCTCGAAGCCGACCGACTTGCGCTCCATCTTGGTCCAGATCGAAAACGGCTGCTTGCGGCGACCGAACACCCGCGCGGTGATGCCGTTCTTCTGCAGGTTCTTGGAGAGCTGGGTTTCGATCTCGCCGATCAGATTGCGGTTGCGCTCGGCCAGGGAATCGAGCCGCTGCTGGACCACGGCATAGGCCTCGGGATCGAGCACGAAGAACGACAGGTCCTCGAGCTCTTCGCGCATCTCCTGCATACCCATGCGGCCGGCCAGCGGCGCATAGATGTCCAGCGTCTCATCGGCGATGCGGCGCCGCGAGGCCGGCGGCATGAACTCCATGGTCCGCATGTTGTGCAGGCGATCTGCGAGCTTGATCAAGAGCACGCGGACGTCGTCGGCGATCGCCAGCAGCAGCTTGCGCAAATTCTCGGCCTGCTTGGCCTCGCGCGACACGAGTTCCAGCCGCTTCAGCTTGGTGAGGCCTTCGACCAGCGCGCCGATCTCGTGGCCGAACACATGGTCGATCTCGGCCCGCGTCGCCTCGGTGTCCTCGATCGTGTCGTGCAGCAGCGCCGCCACGATCGTGGCGTCGTCGAGCTTGAGGTTGGTGAGGATCGCGGCGACCTCGAGCGGATGCGAGAAATAGGGATCGCCGGAGGCACGCGTCTGGGTGCCGTGCGCCTTCATGGCGTAGACATAGGCGCGGTTGAGCAGGTCTTCGTTGGTGTCGGGGTTGTAGGAACGGACGCGCTCGACAAGGTCATATTGTCGCATCATGCGCGTCCGCGGCCTGGCCGGCCGCTCCGCCGCGGACGACGCCGGCGCCACCGCAACCGTTTCGGTTGCAGCCTGCATCTGGATGGAACTGCGGCGTCGATACGCCATGAACTCGCTGCCTCTCGCGCGGGACCGAAGCGTCCCTTCCTCAATCTAGTGCGCTTTCGAACGAAGCTGCACCCCGCGCGGGCCCTGGGACCATTCAATTTCCCGCGCCCGCATAGGACGCACCGTAACAGCGAAATTGTCAACAAAAGCAAAGGCCCGGAGCAATGTCCGGGCCTTTTTCAAATCCGTTCCAAACGAGGCAGCTGAACGACGGGCTTACTCGTCTTCCTCGGGCTGCTCTTCCGGGGGAGCGAGGCCTTCGAGGCCCTTCAGCAGCTCTTCCTCGGTCATGCGCTCGACCGCGACCTCGGTGTCGTCGGCGTCAACGCTGGCACCAGCGGAACCGATCAGCGGCACAGTGTCCGGCTCGGGCTCGTCCACCTCGACGAACTTCTGCAGGGAGTGTACCAGTTCCTCCTTGAGGTCTTCCGGCGAGATCGTCGAATCGGCGATCTCGCGCAACGAAACGACCGGGTTCTTGTCGTTGTCGCGATCAACCGTGAGTTGCGACCCCGACGAGATCATCCGGGCGCGATGCGCAGCCAACAGGACGAGGTCGAAGCGATTGTCGACCTTATCAATGCAATCTTCGACGGTGACGCGAGCCATCTCGAGGCGCTCCGTGGTAAAAGGGACCGAACATGTAGGTTATGAGGGTTAGTTATAGGGCTAGTCCCGGTTTCGCAAGGTAAAATTTGTGATTTGCCTTCCCAACAGGCTCTGATAACCCGGTCCGCCGGGGCCAGAAGGGCCGGAGCGTCTGACGACATGGCTAGGTTGCCGTCCCAGACAAGTAAATCTCTTCATTGCAATGTCAAAAGTCTAGGCTTTTTGCCCTCGCCTCACCATAATTGCGGTGGTGATTGTCGTAGGGAAAGATTCACTGAACTTTAGGCAGCAACGCTGGAAATTGCGCGCGGTCGGTCGTCGTTGCGCTAAGAACACTAACAACTACGCGAGAACACTTTGATGTCGTCACCTGTTTCCAACAAGATCGCGCTCTTCATCGACGGAGCCAATCTTTATGCAACCGCAAAGACCCTCGGCTTCGACATCGACTACAAACGCCTCCTCAAGGAATTCCAGAGCCGAGGAACACTGCTGCGAGCATTCTACTACACGGCGATCATCGAGGATCAGGAGTATTCGTCGATCCGTCCGTTGATCGACTGGCTCGACTACAACGGCTACACCGTCGTCACCAAGGCGACCAAGGAATTCATCGACGCCAGCGGCCGCCGCAAGGTGAAGGGCAATATGGACATCGAGCTCGCCGTCGATGCCATGGAACTTGCCGAGCACATCGATCAGATGATTCTGTTTTCCGGCGACGGCGATTTCCGCTCGCTGGTCGAGGCCGTGCAGCGTCGTGGCGTTCGCGTCACCGTGATCTCCACGATTGCCAGCCAGCCGCCGATGATCGCCGACGAGCTGCGCCGCCAGGCCGACGTCTTCACCGACCTGGTCGAGCTGCAATCCAAGCTTGGCCGCGATCCGTCCGAACGGCCGGCGCCGCGCGAACCGCGTCACCACTCCCCGCAATTCCTGCAGCGCGCGACCACGATGGCCCCACGGGGAGCCGATGACGATTTCGACGAGTAATCTCGTCGCCGCACCGCAGCGTCCCGACAGCAACTGCCAGCTCTGTCCAAGGCTGGCCAACTTCCGCGCAGAAGCCCGCGCGCGCAACCCGGACTGGTTCAACTCCCCGGTGGAGTCGTTCGGCGATCCGAACGCGCGGTTGCTGATCGTCGGCCTTGCGCCCGGTATGCAGGGCGCCAACCGGACCGGCCGTCCCTTCACCGGCGACTACGCCGGGGACCTGCTCTATGCGACCCTGCTCGAATATGGCTTCGCCAGCGGCGTCTATCAGGCGCGGCCGGACGATGGCCTGACGCTGGTCGACAGCCGGATCAGCAACGCGGTGCGCTGTGTGCCGCCGCAGAACAAGCCGCTGCCGGCCGAGATCAACACCTGCCGGCAGTTCCTCAGCGCCACCATCGCTGCGATGCCGAAGGTGTGGGCCATCGTGCTGCTCGGACGCATCGCCCACGAATCGACCCTGAAGGCATTGGGCGTTCGCCTGGCCGCGGCGCCGTTTGTGCACGGCGCCGTGCATAGCGTCGGCAAGTACAAGCTCTACGACAGCTACCACTGCTCGCGCTACAACACGAACACAGGCGTGCTGACGACCGACATGTTCCGCAAGGTGTTCGCGACAGTGCGCAGGGATCTGGAGACCTGACGAAGCGTGGGAGCACCATGCCGGACAATCCATACGTGCCGTTGCGTCCTATCGACTGGGACGCGGACGAGGTGACGACGGCAATCGGGGAGATCGTTGCCGACGCGCTCGCCGGCTTTGACCCCGTGGACTTCTGGCCGGCACACCCAAGTGATGACGGCTTGCCGGACGGCACCGCGAGCTTCTACTTCGGTGCCACAGGGATGATCTGGGCGCTCAACTATCTCAAGTGGGTTGGGGCGACGAAGGCCTCATTCGATTTCAGTCCGATCCTGCCGCGGCTGATCGAGAACAACAGGGCCGAGTTCGCAGAACGGGATTACTCGGCACACGGATCACTCCTGTTCGGCGATCTTGGCAGTCTCCTCCTCGTGATGCGGCTGCAACCCGACGCTGCAGTCGCCTCTCAAATCTATGACCGCGCCGAAGCAAACAGTTCGCTCCCAATCCGCGAACTGATGTGGGGCATGCCCGGCTCAATGCTGGCTTGCATCCACATGCACGAGATGACCGGTGAAGAGCGTTGGCGCGCCCTGTTCAAGATGCAGGCGGCTCGGCTCTTGTCCGAGCTGGAAGACACCGAGCTGGGACCGCTGTGGCGACAGGATCTGTACGGTCATCATCACCGTTGGCTTGGTCCCGTGCACGGCTATGCCGGGAACATGATCCCGTTGCTGCGCGGCTGGAGCTGGCTGGAAGAAGAGCAGCGCGCGTCGCTGACCACGATCATGCCGCAGACCCTGACACGGAACGCGTGGCGAACCGCCGCAGGCATCAACTGGCCGGCCGTCGCCGGCGGCACCGCGCGTCTGTGCCAGCACTGCCACGGCGCACCAGGCATGGTCACGACGTTTGCCGACGCGCCCTTGCAATCGCGTGAGCTGGACGAGTTGCTCCGGCAGGGCGGCGACTTTACCTGGAACGCCGGCCCGCTCAGCAAGGGCTCCAACCTCTGTCACGGCACAGGCGGCAACGGCTACGCCTTCCTGAAGCTGTTCCGCCGGATCGGCGACGCCCATTGGCTTGAACGGGCACGATCGTTCGCGATGACGGCCATCGCCCAATGCCGCGAAGCAAGGTCGGAGCTCGGACGCGGCCGCTATTCGTTATGGACCGGCGACGTCGGTCTGGCGGTCTATCTCTGGGATTGCCTAACCGGCGACCCCCGCTTCCCGACGATCGACGTGTTCTAACGAACGATCGGATTGTCCTGACGCCAGTTGCAGAACCCCGCAAATGCCATAAGCGACGGCCTGCGGGGCTGAGGACATCAGCGAAATTTCGGAATACTAGAAAAGTACCCCTGAGTTGCCCGACGTGTCAAGTTGCTTGGTCGAACGCCGGCCGCTGCCGGCTGCTTTGCATGGGGTTGTTTTCGATATTTTAGCAGCGCTCCCTGCGACGACTGCTCCAGCTAGTTCTTCCGCGGATTGTCCTTCAGCCATTCCAGCACGTCGCCGGCGTTCCGGTCGGGTGGGAACACCGGATAGAACACGTGCGTGATGCGGGCGTCGTCGATCACAAGCGCCAGCCGCTTGATCAGGGTCAGGCCCGCCACCGACATCGTCGGCAACCTCAGCGCGTGGGTGAGTTCGAGCGCCTCGTCCGACAGCACCGGGAACGGCAAATGCAGGCGCGACGCCATCTCGATCTGATAGTCATTGCTTTGCGTCGACAGCCCGAACACCTGCGCGGCACCGGCGGCCTTCAGCTCGGCGAACAGGTCGCGGAAGGCGCAGGTCTGCGGCGTACAGCCGCGCGCACCCGGGATCATGTCCCAATCGTCGACCAGCCCGATCTTGCCGGGCTCGCCGGTTCGCGGATAGGCGAACACCACGGTGCGACCCTCGAGCGCCGACAGCGTCACCGACGTGTCGTTGGTGGCCCGCAAGGTCACGGGCGGGATCGTCATGCCCGAGAGGTGCGCCGCGCCGCCATCGTCCTTCGGCGCCGGGATCTTGCTCCAGTCAACGTCGGTGAGGCTGCCTTGGCTCATCGGCCCATCTCCATCCGTCGTCATCCGAAATGACGACTTGAACGCTACCCCCGCGCCCGCAACAAGCGGCCCTTTTCGCGGGACCAGTCGCGCTTCTTCTCGCTCTCGCGCTTGTCGTGCAGCTTCTTGCCCTTGGCGATCGCGAGCAGCAGTTTGGCACGGCCGCGCTCATTGAAGTACAGTTTTAGCGGAATGAGCGTCATGCCCTCGCGGTCGACCGCCCCGAGCAGCTTGTTGATCTGCTTGCGATGCAGCAGCAGCTTTCGCGGCCGCTTCGGCTCGTGGTTGAAGCGGTTGGCCTGGAGATATTCCGGGATGTTGGCGTTGATCAGCCACAGCTCGCCGTTCTTGGAATCCGCATAGGATTCCGCGATCGTGCTCTTGCCGCTGCGGATCGACTTCACCTCGGTGCCGGTCAGCGAGATGCCGGCCTCGATCGTGTCCTCGATGGCGTAGTTGAAGCGGGCCTTTCGGTTTTCGGCGACAACCTTGATCGGGCGTTCGTTCTTGTCGGCCACTTTAGCTCTTCTTGAGGAGGTCGCGGATTTCCGTCAGCAGCACGACCTCGTCGGACGGCTTCGGCGGTTCGGCGGGCTTGGCCTCATCCTTGCGCTTGAACTGGTTCATGGCGCGAATGACCAGGAACAGGACGAAGGCGATGATCAGGAAGTTCAGCGTCAGCGTCAGGAAGTTGCCCCAGGCCAGCACCGCGCCCTGCTTCTTGGCGTCGGCCAGGTTGGTTGCGGTGACCGCCTTGGAAAGCCCGGTGAAGTAGTTGGAGAAGTCGAGACCACCGGTGATCGCGCCGATGATCGGCATGATGATGTCGCCCACCAGCGAGGTGACGATCGCGCCGAAGGCTGCACCGATGATGACGCCGACGGCGAGGTCGACGACATTGCCCTTCATGGCGAATTCGCGGAATTCCTTCAGCATCCCCATCCCCTTCTGTTCGACATTGCGTACGGCATCATTCACGGCGGCACGGTCCCGGTTCAGTTGATCAGGCCGGCATGCACCATGGCGCTGCGGACGGCCTGGCGGGTCGATTCAGAGACCGGCACCATCGGCAGGCGCAGCTTCTCGTCCAGCTTGCCGAGCAGCGACATCGCATACTTCACCGGCGCGGGATTGCTCTCGATGAACAGGTTGGTGTGCAGCGGCATCAGCTTGTCATGGATCTTCAACGCGGTGGTGACATCGCCCTTCTGCCAGGCGGTCTGGAACTCGGAGCACAGCCGCGGCGCGACGTTCGAGGTGACCGAGATGCAGCCATGGCCGCCATGCGCCATGTAGCCGATGATGGTGGCGTCCTCGCCGGACAGCTGGTTGAAGTCCTCGCCCATCGCCGCGCGCTGCTGCGACACACGCACCATGCTGGCGGTCGCGTCCTTGACGCCGGCGATGTTCTTCAGCTCGAACAGCCGCTTCATGGTGTCGACCGACATGTCGATCACCGAGCGCGGCGGGATGTTGTAGATGATGATCGGAATCCCGATCGCATCGTTGATCGCCTTGAAGTGCTGGTACATGCCTTCCTGGGTTGGCTTGTTGTAGTACGGCGTCACCACCAGCACGGCGTTGGCGCCGGCCTTCTCGGCGTGCTCGGCGAGCTCGATCGCCTCCTTGGTCGAATTCGAGCCGGCACCGGCGATCACGGGCACCCGGCCCTTGGCCTCCTCGATGCACCACTCGACCACGCGCTTGTGCTCGTCATGGCTCAGCGTCGGGCTCTCACCCGTGGTGCCGACCGGCACCAGGCCGTGCGTACCCTCGGCGATCTGCCAGTTCACGAGGCCGCGGAACGCCGCCTCATCGACCGAGCCGTTTTTGAAGGGCGTCACCAAGGCAGTGAATGATCCCCGGAATTTTGTCTTGGCTGCCATGGACTTCCTCCAAACGCTTCAGGCTAAAGGCTAGGTCGACGGACCCTTGTTGTTGTCGTGCTTCACGTCCGTGCAACCGGCACCCGGTTGATGCGAAACGCCATGAAGGGCAATTCATATCGGGTCTGGCCGACAGGCGAAAGGGCCGTACCGTACCTATTCCCAACGGTAATCTGCGGCGCGCAATACCGCGTCCAGCCGCGATTTTGCCGTTGTGCTGGCGCAAACAGCCGCACCGGCAGGCTTCTTAGTATTTTGTCTACGTTTTCAATCAAATAAGAACCCATGGCCCAAACGACCGGTTGATTCGGGGCCGCAGAGGACTTCTGTGATCCGTTCCGTTCGCGCAGGCACATTGCGGTCGACGGCGCTGGCGACGAGCCTGGCGCTGGTGGTCGGCCTTGCCGCCATCACGCCCGATGTTCAGGCCGCCGAGGATGTTCCGGCCGCAAAGCCGGCTGCTCAGGATACGGCTGCAAGGAGCACGGGTTCCAAGGTGGCTGGCTCAAAGCCGGCAGCAGCCAAGAACGGCGAAGCCAAGAAGAGCGAAAGCAAGAAGAGCGAAGCCAAGCATACCGACGCGGCAAAGACGACCTCCTCCAGGTCGAGTGCGGTCAAGACCGACGGCGCCAAGGCCGCTTCTGCCAAGACCGACGCTCCCAAGGCAACGGCCGCGAAGACCACCGAAGCCAAGGGCACGACGTCGAAGGCCACTGCGTCCAAGACGACCGAGTCCAAGACCACGGCATCCAAGCCCGCCTCCCCGGCCGCAACAGGAAGTCTGCCGACGAACAAGCCGGCGCCTGCCCGCGCCGCCGCCCCCGCGCTGGTTCCGGCAACCCGCCAGCATGCCGCGCCGATCGTGCGCAAGCCGGTGCTGCCTGCCGCGGTGGCTGCAACATCATCGACGTCGCAGTCGGACAAGGACGCGCTTGCCAGCGTCGTCGAGTTGCTGCGCAAGCGCAGGCCTTCTGATGCCACCGAGGCTGAAGCCTCGATCTCCGATCCGGTGGCGCGCAAGCTTGCAGAATGGCTGATCCTGCGCAGCGAGGACAATGGCGCTTCGGTCGAGCGCTACCGCGCCTTCCTTGACGCCAATCCGAGCTGGCCGTCACAGACCTTCCTGCGCCGCCGCATCGAAGCATCGCTATGGGACGACCATCGCGACGACTCCACAGTCTGGGCCTGGTTCCAGAATGAATCGCCGGTCTCGGCCAAGGGCCGGCTCGCACTCGCCAAGGTGATGATCGGCCGCGGTGACCGCGGCAATGCCGAACGTTTGGTGCGCGAAGCCTGGCGCAACGACCCGATGAGCGAGGACACCGAAACCACCGCGCTCGATCTGTTCGGCTCGTTCCTGACCGCCGGCGACCACAAGGCGCGCATGGACACCATGCTCTACGGCACCGACAACGAGGCCGCCGGCATCCGCGCGGCCAAGCGTCTCGGCTCCGGCTATCTGGCACTTGCCAAGGCGCGCATCGCGGCCAACCGCAAGGGCTCGAACCTGCGTGCGCTGCTGGAAGCGGTCCCGAGTGACCTGTCCGGCGACACCGGCTATCTGTTCGCCAAGATCCAGCTGCTCCGCCGCGAAGAGAAATTCACGGAGGCCGCCCGGCTGATGCTGAGCGCACCGAAGGAGGCCTCGCGTCTCTACAACGTCGACGAATGGTGGGTCGAGCGCCGCCTGCTGGCGCGCAAGATGATCGACGTCAACGAGTTTCGCACCGCCTATCTGATCGCGCGCGACGCGGCACTGCCCGCCCGCGACATCTACAAGACCGAGCAGGAATTCACCGCAGGCTGGATCGCGCTGCGCTTTCTCGACGATCCCTCCCTCGCCGCCCAGCACTTCGCGCGGATCGGCGTCGGCAGCGCCAACCCGACTGCGCTGGCGCGTGCCGGCTATTGGCAGGGCCGCGCCGCGGAAGCCGCCGGCCGCGGCCAGGAGGCGCGCGCCGCCTATGCACGCGCGGCCGAGCAGTCGACCAGCTATTACGGTCAGCTCGCGCGCGCAAAACTCGGCTTGCCGCAGATCGAGCTGAACAGCGCGCCGCGCGGCCGCGGTGCCGATCGGCTGGAGATCGTGCGCGCAGTCGGGCTGCTCTACGAAATCGACGCGCGCGAGCTCGCGATTCCGATCTTTAGCGACATGGGCGACAATGGCGATCCGGAAGCGCTGGCCGGCCTCGGCGAGCTGACCGCGCGCAATGGCGACGCCCGCGGCATGCTGCTGATGGGCAAGTCGGCACTCAACCGCGGACTGCCGTTCGACCACTACGCCTATCCGGTGAACGGCATCCCGTCGTTCCGCCAGGTCGGGCCCGAGGTCGAACAGAGCGTCGTCTACGCGATTGCGCGCCAGGAGAGCGCGTTCAATCCCGCCGTGGTGTCGCCGGCGCAGGCCTATGGCCTGATGCAGGTGACGCCGGACGCCGGACGCTATGTCTGCAAGCGCGCCGGCATCGGCTTCGACCTCAACCGGATGAAGACCGATCCGGTCTACAATGCGATGCTCGGCGCGGCCGAGCTCGGCGGCCTGCTCGAGGACTATCGCGGCTCCTACATCCTGACCTTCGCCGCCTACAATGCCGGCCGGGGCAGCGTGAAGAAGTGGATCGAGCGCTACGGCGATCCGCGCGACCCCAAGGTCGACGCGGTCGACTGGGTCGAGCTGATTCCGTTCTCGGAGACGCGGAACTACGTCCAGCGGATCATGGAGAACCTGCAGGTCTACCGCGCCCGCTTCGGCGGCGGCACCAGATTGCAGATCGAGGCCGACCTGCACCGCGGCACCAGCGCGGAGTGAGCCGGCGCGACCGGTTTTCAACAGGCCCGCGACAGGCGACTTGCCATCGCCACCCAACATCCATTCAAGCCATTGTTTTAGCTTGGTTTTTCTGCGCTATCGCTGACCCGAGCTCCCCAATCGGCGCCCTATATAAAGGCTCGACGGCCATCCCGAGGCGGCCAGCCGTGGAGCTGCCACCAAATCACCTTGTCGCAATCTGAATCTGCCGCTTGCGGCTCAGCGTCCAGTCGGGCATATCGGCGCCACCGGAGAGGTGGCCGAGTGGCTGAAGGCAACGCTTTGCTAAAGCGTCATACGGTCTCAAGCTGTATCGAGGGTTCGAATCCCTCCCTCTCCGCCACGCTCAAGACCTTGGCCTCCCCTGGCCAACCACCCGATCGAATCGAAGACGCCGCCGGACAGCATTCGGCGCGCCCCTGATCGACCTCAGCCGCCGCCGCGCGTCGACGGATCGAGATTTCTGTTCTCGCCCGGCGGGATCGGCCCGAAGCCCGGATACCTGTACCAGGTCGGAGGAGCCACCTGTTCACTTGGGCGGATGATGAGGTGCGGTCGTACGCGGCGGTGATGTGCCGTCGCGGCATCGGCAACCGCAGTCCACAGAATCACAAGGGGCAACGTCAAGGCCAAGGAAGAACGCAAGCCAGCACGCATCGGGATCACTCCGCTTCATCGAACAGGTGATCACTGAACCCAGCGCTCTATTCTGCCGTGGCCTCTCGCATGCGATCAAAACGGCGAGACCGCCGGGCCGCGACGCCGGAATGTGACATTTTTCTTATACGCAACACGGCTATCCTCGTCGCCAATCTGGGCCACCGAGGGTCAGGCGATGAAGCAATACGTGACGATAGGGGTTGCAGTCATTGTGGGCGCGGCCCTGATCGAGGTCGCGCTGGTTCCTGGCCTCCTGATTGGCGGCGCAGCCATGCTCGCTCCCAACATTCTGCCCGGCTTGCGTCGCCGCAATCGAAAATCGGTTGCGACCGCGCGTCAAAATTCTGCGCGCTCCGCGTCCTTGCTGAACCAGCTCCCGGTCAAGCTGCCGTTGACGCTGCTGCCGAAGCTCGCGCTTGGGCGCACCGTCGCCAAGACCATCACATTCCGCGTCATCGTCACCAGCCTCGACTTCACCACGAACTATCTGGTGATCGGTGAACTCGCCACCGCGGCCGGTCTGTCATCCTTCAACCTGGTCGCCGGCCCTCTGTTCTATCTGGCCCACGAAGCCGCCTGGAACTACTTCAGATCGTCTGATACCCCGGTCGCCCTGCGCGCGCTTGCACCGCCGGCAGAGGACGCTCAATCAGCCGACGGCAGCGTCACGATCAGCCGCGCCCTCGCCAAGACCATCACCTACCGCACGATCGCAACCGTGGTCGACTTCACCACCAACTATGTGGTGGTACGGAACATCACGGAAGCGACGATCCTGTCGGCCAGCGGCTTCATACTTGGTCCGTTCGTTTATTTCGGGCACGAGAAGGCCTGGGACTATTTCACCTCGCGAGCCGAGCGCGCGATTGACCTGTTGCCGCCGAGCGAGACGAGACTGCTGCCGGCGCCGGCATGATCAAGACGGGTCGAGAAGCACCCGACCTTGATCGAGCACCCGACCTTGATCGCTGATCGCGGGAATGGTGACCTTCAACGACACCATTCCGTCCCTCACGAGTGCCCGAGAGGCCCCAGCCCTTGCCGCGCCGCGCGCAGCGGCCGCGGAAAGGCCTGTGCGCAAGCGACGCCGAGTAGCGCGAGGCCGCCGCCGATGACATGGAATGGCTTCACCGGCTCGCCCAGCATCACGATCGCGGCCGCGGCGGTCAGCACCGGCAACAGGTTCATGAAGATCGCGCAGCGGTTCGGGCCGAGCTGCGCGACACCGCGGATCCACAGGAACGGCAGCACCACCGAGGCCAGCGCGCCGGCATAGATGATCAGCGGCAGCGTTGCGGCGTTGACCTGCCGCAGCGGCGCCGGCGTTGCGAGAAATGCGGGAAACATCACCGCCAGCGCACACAGCGCCTGCATGTAGGTCGACTGCCACCCGGTGATCGGCAGATTCCAGCGCTTCAGCAGCACGCCGTACAACGCGTAGACGATCGCGGCGAGCAGCATCAACGCGTCGCCCGCATGCACGCCGTTCTGCAACAGCGAAGACAAGTCGCCGCCGCTGACGAGATAGACGAGGCCGGCAAACGACAGCGGCGCGCCGCAGATCATGCCGAGCGTCGGCTGCTCGCCGAGCAGCGCGGCACTGAGGCCAACGGTCAGGAGCGGCGTCAAGGCTGTGAACACCGCCATGTTGGTCGCGGTCGTGGTCTCGGCCGCGAGGTACGACAGGCTCTGGAACAGGCACATCGCCAGGAAGCCGAGGATCGCGAGTGGCCCGAGATGCGGCCAGATCGCGAGACGATTGCGCCAGGCTCCGTGCGCCACGAACGGAGACATCAGCAGGACCGCGACCAGCAGACGATAGAAGGTGATCGCCTGCGGACCGATCGTGTGCGCCGAGAGACGGGAGACGATGACGTTGCCCGCCCACAGGACGATGGCAACGAAGGGATAGAGAAGTGCGGCTTTCTGCTTGAACATGACCTTGGCAGCGCGTTGGTGAAAGACCCACCAGCAACTACTTGTCGCGCCAACGTCCGTCTCACGCTAGAGTGACGTCACCTAGCGAGATTGGGACATGAAATGAGGAAGTGTTGGACGAGCTGATCACGCGGCACCTCGACTATCACGCCACGGCGCGGCCGATGGCGGCGATGGAGATCGACTATCCGAGCGGCGCGTCGACCGGCCTGCACGCGCATCCGCGCGGCCAGCTGCTCTACGCGATCGAGGGCGTGATGATCGTGCGCTGTGCCGAGGGCACCTGGGTGGTGCCGCCCAATCGTGCGGTGTGGCTGGTCGCAGGACTCGAGCACGAGGTCCGCATGTGCGGCGCGGTCAAGATCCGCACCGTGTTCGTCGATGCCGGCGCGGCTCCCGATCTACCGCAGACCAGCTGCGTGTTCACGGTCTCGCCGCTGCTGCGCGAATTGTTCGTCGCCGCGATGCGCGTGCCGCTGGACTACGCGCCTGCGACCTCGGACGAGCGCCTGATGCACGTGCTGCTCGACCAGTTGCGCGAGGTCGATGTGCTGCCGTTGCATCTGCCGATGCCGCGCGACCAAAGGCTCGCGCGGATCTGCGCGACGCTGGTGAGCCGCCCGGACGATGCCTCCACCGCCGAGCAGTGGGCAAACCGCTTGAGGTTGACGTCGAAGACGATCCATCGTCTGTTCGCCAGGGAAACCGGCATGACGTTCGGCGAATGGCGTCAGCAGGCGCGTCTGCTGTTCGCGCTCGAACGCCTCGCGCGCGGCGCGCGGGTGGTCGATGTCGCGCTCGATGCCGGCTATGCCAGCCAGAGCGCCTTCACCGCGATGTTCCGCCGGCATTTTGGCGTGCCGCCGAACGCTTTCTATCGGTAAGTCGTCGAGGCGAAGAACTAGCGCTCCGCAGGCACCGACTGCGCCGCCGGCCCCAGGATCCATTCCCTGAATGCCGTGATCTTCGGAAGCGACTGCCTGTTGTCGGGGCAGAGGAGATAATACGCGAACTCTTCCAGATGTGCGGTCTCCAGCAGCTGGACCAGTTCTCCGCTCTCGATCTCGCTTGCGACCATCGCCGCCGGCAGCAGCCCAGCGCCCTGCCCGGTCAGCACGGCCTTCAGCAGCAGACTGCTGTCATCGAACGACGGTCCGCGCGGCGCGCGCACCTCCGCGATGCCGTTGGCCTGAAACCACAGGCTCCAGCCCTTGCGATCGGCGTCATGCACCTGCGGCCAGGTCGCGAGGTCGCCGGGAGATGCCGGCCGGCCGAGACGCGCAACCAGCGACGGCGCGGCCACCACCACCATCTCGACTGTCACGACGCGGTCGCTGCGCAGCCCCGGATAGCGGCCGAGGCCGTGGCGCACCGCGACGTCGATGCCGCTGCGCGAGAAATCGATCAGCGTGTTGCTGGTGACGATCTGCAGATCGATCTCGGGATGGGTGTTCTGAAACGACGTCATGCGCGGCACCAACCAGGCCGACGCAAAGAACGGCGTGACGCTCACCGTCAGCGTGCCGACATCAACGGATGCAGCGACGCGGCGCGATGCCTCCGCGATCTGGCGAAACGCATTGCGGATCGACGGCAGATAGTCGCGTCCGGCGTCGGTGAGATAGATGCCGCGCGGCACCCGCTCGAACAGCTTGACGCCGAGATGCGCCTCCAGCGTCTTGAGCATCTGGCTGACCGCGCCCGGCGTCACGTACAGCTCCTCGGCCGCGAGCTTCACCGAGAGATGGCGGGCGGCGGATTCGAATGCTTTGAGCGCGTTCAGGGGCGGAAGCCGGTTTTCCATGATTTAGATCTTCTAATCTCAATTGCGTAGCAAATCTGGTTTGCCAATCCGACGTCCCAGGCGCTCTATCAGCTATCTTAACGCTGAAAGCCGCGTCAACGCAGAGAAAGTCGAACCAATAAGATTAGATCATCTAATCTTTCGTTCCGGCGTTCGCCAGCTGCTTTCGGTTCCTTTGATGAAGCCAGGACTGATGGAACCAGGACATGATTGACGTCCCAAACACACTCGCTCTGCACGAGGTCGCTGCAGACGGCCATCCCAACCAACTCGTCGATCGCATCAACGAATCGCAATCCGGCAGCCTGCCCGGCCTGCTCGACTTCCGATGGCTCAATGCCGGACGCGGCCACATCAGCGGTCGCTTCGAGATCTCAGCGAAGCACTTCTCGCCGCACGGGCTGCTGCATGGCGCAAGCATCGTCGCGTTGGCGGACACTGCATGCGGGTTCGGCTGCCTCGCCTCCTTACCGGAGGGCGCGATCGGCTTCGCCACCGGAGAGTTGAAGACGAACTTCATCGGCGCAGCGCGCGAAGGCGGCGTGAGCTGCGACGCGCGCCTCGTTCACGCCGGCCGCACCACCCAGGTGTGGGATGCCGAAATCCGCAGCGAGTCGACCGGCAAGACCATCGCGCTGTTTCGTTGCACGCAGATGCTGCTTTACCCGCCGGCCAAGGCTGGCGGTCGCGCGCCGCAGGGAGAACGATCGTGAGGGACGCCGTCATGCACGCCGGTTATCAGCGAGCAAAGCCGTTCTACGGCTGGATTGTCGTCGCGGCGGCTTTCGTCGTGACCTTCATCGGCTTCGGCAGCGCCTACACGTTCTCGTCCTTTGTCGAGTCCTTGCAACGGGAGTTCGGCGCCTCACGCGGCGCGGTGTCGCTGGTGTTCTCCTTCGCGGGCTTCCTGTATTTTGGTCTCGGCATCGTCTCCGGTGCGCTTGCCGATCGCTGGGGCGCACGCAGGCTCGCGGTCCTCGGAATGACCCTCGTCGGCCTCGGCATGGTGCTCGCCGGACAGGCGCAGACCATCCTTCAGGTCTACGCCGCCTACAGCATCGGCATCGGCGCCGGCGTCGGTTGCGCCTATGTCCCGACCTTGGGCGCCGTGCAGCGCTGGTTCGTTCGGCGGCGCGGTTTTGCATCGGGCCTCGCGGTCAGCGGGATCGGGGTCGGGACGCTGGTGATGCCGCCGCTCGCGACCTGGCTGATCGCGAGCTTCGGCTGGCGCGATGCCTACGTCGTGCTGGGCGTCGTCGCCGCCGTCGCCGGGATCGGCGCATCGCTGCTGATCGCGGATGATCCGCGCCGCTACGGCACCGGACCGGACGGTGATCCGCTTGAGGCGGCTTCAAGCACGGCACTCCGCCAAGGCGTTTCGATCCTCGGTGCGGTCCGAACCGCCCGCTTCGCCGGGCTCTACGCGGCCTGCCTGATCAGCGCGTTCGGCGTGTTCGTGCCCTTCGTGCACCTGGTGCCGTTCGCGATCGATCATCAGGTGGCGCCGGCGCTTGCCGTGCTGCTGCTCGGAATGATCGGTGTCGGCAGCACCGCCGGCCGGTTCTTCCTCGGCGGCATCGCCGACAGGATGGGGCGCGATGCGTTCCTGATTGCGATGTATCTCGGCATGGCCGCCGCGCTCGCGATCTGGGCGATCGCAGGCACTTTCTGGTCGCTCACAGTGTTCGCGCTGCTGTTCGGCGTGTTCTATGGCGGCTGGGTCGCGATCCTGCCCGCCGTGGTCACCGACCATTTCGGCGGCCGCAATGTCGGCGGCATCATCGGCATCCTCTACACCAGCGTCGCGTTCGGGACGCTGCTGGGTCCGAGCGCCGCCGGCTTCGCCTTCGATATCAGCCACAGTTACTTCATTCCGGTGGCGATCAGCGCAGCCGCCAACCTCGTCGCCGCCCTCATCGCTGCCGCGACGATGCGAACCGCCTCGCCGATTGGCTCGGTCACGCAGCATTGACGTCGCTATGACGGCCGGTGACATCAGTGCTAGGCTCGGGGATCACCGCCTCCTCGGTTCGAGACCTCTGTGACCCCACGCTTCGCCATGACCAATGCCTGGACCTATCGGCGAGCCGACCGTGACGGCATCGTCGAGCTGGCATCGTGGCACGGCGCCGGTTCGCTCGGCCTCAAGCCGCACTTTCATGACGAGAGCCAGATCGTGCTGGTGCTGTCGGGGTTGCGCGCCTTTCGCATCGACGGCACCACCGTAACTGTGCCCGCCGGCCATGCCGCGCTCATTCCCGCCGGAATGTTGCATGCGCCGCTACCGACACCGGACGAGGAGACGGTTTGCCTCAATGCTTATTTTCCGGCCAGCCGCGCCGCCTCGTCGGTCCGGATCATCCGCGTTGAGGGGCGCTTTCGACGCGTCGAGGAGATATCGCCCGAGTACATCCTCGATATCGCGGGCGACATCGGCGCGCGCGAGCCGTCTCCATCGGCCGGGCTCGCCGGCCGGACAAGGCTCGGCGCCGCTCTGAAGGAGAGCCTCGAGCCGATCTGCGAGATCGCCGCAGGCTTCGGGCGAAGCCGCGAAGGGTTCAGCCGCATGGTGAGGCGCGAGCTCGGCGTCGCGCCGCATGCGTTCCGCCTGCTCGCCCGGCTCAATTTTGCGCGACAGCTGCTGCGCGCCGGCGATCCGATCGCGATGGTTGCGGTCGATGCGGGCTTCTCCGACCAGAGCCACCTCACCCGTCTGTTCCGCCGCACCTTTGGCACCACACCGGGCGTCTATTGGCGTGACTGAAGCGGCGTCACAGACGTTCCAGACGGACCGCGGCCCCGCCCGCTAGCCTGCTCACCCTCGAATTGGGTGACGCATGGATATCCAGACAGGCCTTCTGCTGTTCGCCGCCGGTATCGCGGGAGGCATCATCAACGCCTTGGCGGGCGGCGCGACGCTGATCACGTTTCCGGCGATGCTCGCGGCGGGCTTGCCGGCGATCATCGCCAACGCATCGAACGCGGTGGCGATCTCGCCGGGGCATCTGATCGCCGCGCTCGCCGATCGCGGCAAGCTGCCGCCGCCGACACGGCGCACGATCAGCCTCGTCCTCGTCTCGACGCTCGGCGGCGCGATCGGCGCCGGCGTCCTGCTGCTGCTTCCCGAGCGGCTATTCGTGCTGCCGGTGCCGGCCCTGATCGGCTTCGCGACGCTGTTGTTTGCCTTCGCGCCGCATATCCAGAGCTGGACCATCGGGCAGCAGAAGACCGCGACCCTGCCCTCGACCCGGGCGAGCGCTGCCGTGCTGGGACTGGCATGTGTCTATGGCGGGTTCTTCGGCGCCGGGCTCGGCGTCATCCTGACCGCGGCGCTGTCGGTCACGGAGCCCAACGATATCAGGGCGATCAAGGCGTTGAAGAACCTGCTTGCGACCTGCGTGTCGCTCGCCGCCACAGCGATCTTCATCGTGCAGGGAGCGGTGCGCTGGCCGGAGACGTGGGTCATGCTGCTCGGCGCCATGGCCGGCGGCTATGCGGGAGGTCACCTGATCCGGGTGCTTCCCGCGACCATCGTCCGCCAGTTCGTCATTGTGGCGGGAGCGGCGATGACCGTGCTCTACGCCGCGCGATACTGGTTCTAGGTGGAGCGAGGGAGCCGAGGCTCCCGGCTCGAGAGCTGCTAGGCTTGGGCGTTTTCGCGCGAAGCGGTTACCGGTTCGCGCGGAGAAAACGCGCCAAACGAAACCTAATGCGTCGTCATCCAGGCGCGGGCTTCGCGCTGGGCAGCCGCGATCTCGACATCGGACATCTGCTCGGCGACTTCGCGGCGGTGCGCGATCGCGTCGGTACGTCCCTTGAGCGCCGCCAGGTTGAACCATTTGTGCGCCGCGACGAGGTTGACCACGCCGGAACGGCCGCTCGCCCAATACATGCCGCGCTCGAACAGCACGTCCTGGATTGCAGTCGCAGCAACCGGGACCGCGCTTTCCTGATCGATGACCCCCTGAAACATTATCGTCATTCCCCTTTTTGTTGTTGGCCGCCCTCCCCCGAGCGCGGCCCCCGTCCACTGTTCAAACGTCCCGTTATTCGCTCGCCGTTTGCCGGCTTGTGGGGATGATCATGGCCCATCAAATTTGAAGAGCGGTTTAAGTATCGCGATGAACGGGATGTAAACCGGCGCCGCCGGAGGCGCTGCGCTGAATCGCAGAAGTGCCTGTGCCGCAGGCATTTCTGCGTATTCGTGAACGCCGGTTTACCGTGGTGTTTCGGACAACGATAACCATGGCGGACAATGGCCCGCGCATGCCCGCCGACCCGGCGGGCAGTCAGTCTCGAGATTGACCGAAGGGGTGGTGTGACCGCGAGCGATCCGCCGAACGGCGTGCAGCCGGGTACGCGCGCGCATGCCACGCGAGGCCGTGAAGCCTGACGTCGGACCAGAACTGGAAATGGGAAGATGGTTGCCGGGGCGCGGACTGCGCAAGCCGCCGGAACGAGGGGGTCGGCGAACACGTCAGGACCAGATTTCAGTCGGCATTGTCGCCGGTGAAATTGCGGAACCAAGCGGGTCCCGCACCGAACGAAGAAATCTCTGTTTCTTCTGCCGGACCGGTTTTGGGAAGGTCGCCCTCTCCGAAATTCGATCCAGCCGTTTGACCTGATGTCTCGCCGACACCCTCTTTCGTCAGCCAGAGCCTTGGGGGTGGGATGTGCCTCTCAGCAGTCCGTCCGCTGGCTCTCGCGACGTGCCGGCGTCAAGCCGCCGGCAATCCTCTCAAGGCGAGAGGCTTACTTCTTCTTGGCGACCTTGCGGGTCTTCTTCGCAGTCTTCTTCACCGCGCTCTTCGCCTTCTTAACCTTCTTCGCCTTCTTTGCCTTCTTAGCCATGTTGCCCTCCAGTATGTGAGATGGCTCTCTAGTTCGCTGCGTGCACTCGGGAATCGATATGCACTACTTCCCGAATACACCAACAGACCGAAAAAAACAGTGTCCCGCTTAAGGAAGTGTTGACGCAGCGATGGCAGCGCACGCAGCGCGCGGCGCAGTTCAAATCGGCGATGCATTCGCGCGACGATGCAAGAAGTGCAACAGCTGTCGACATCGGCATTTGTCAACGTTGCAGGAAATGCCTTGTATTGTAGGCTTTCATTGAATTCGCATTGAAGCGATCGACGCGCGAGCGTCGTTGCGCTGAGTCGCGAGCGGCGACGAAAAGCGGCGCGTCGCGGACGCCGAGTCGTAATTTTTGGCAATGAAAAAATTTTCGTGGGAAAGACGGCTTTTGCCTCGTTTGCGGTCATCCGAGCCGGTTTCGCGAACGAATCGCAGCTTCGCCGATTCGGCGTCGAGGGCGTCAGTGCGCCGTCGCGGGAGGCTGTGAGCTGGGATCACGCCGCGTTCACGCGCGCGCGACGAAGCCGAAGGTGATCGCACGGGAGCATGATCCGGTCGGATCATGCGCCAAGGACAACATCATTGTCCTGTTGGTTCAGATGCCGAGCTTCGACTTCAAGAGGTCGTTGACCGCCTGCGGGTTCGCCTTGCCGCCCGACGACTTCATCACCTGACCGACGAACCAGCCGACCAGTTGCGGCTTCGCCTTTGCCTGCTCGACCTTGTCGGGATTGGCCGCGATGATGTCGTCGACCACCTTCTCGATCGCGCCGAGGTCGGTGACCTGCTTCATGCCGCGCGTCTCGACGAGTGCGCGCGGATCGCCGCCCTCCTGCCAGACGATCTCGAACAAGCCCTTGGCGATCTTGCCGGAAATCGTTCCCTCGCCGATCAGATCGACGATCGCTGCGAGCTGCTGCGCCGACACCGGCGAGGCCGCGATCGCAACGCTCTCCTTGTTCAGACGGCCGAACAGCTCGTTGATCACCCAGTTGGCGGCGAGCTTGCCGTCGCGCGCCTTGTCGGCAAGGCCTGCAAGCACCGTCTCGTAGAACTCCGCGCTCTCGCGCTCGGCGACCAGCACGCTTGCGTCATAGGGCGACAGGCCGAAGCCCGTAACAAAACGGGACCGCTTCTGGTCCGGCAGTTCCGGCAGCTGCGCCTTGAGGTCGTCGACGAAGGCCTGGGTGAACTCGAGCGGCAACAGATCGGGATCCGGGAAGTAGCGATAGTCGTGCGCCTCTTCCTTGGAACGCATCGAGCGCGTCTCGCCCTTGTTCGGGTCGAACAGCCGGGTTTCCTGGTCGATCGAGCCGCCATCCTCGATGATCTCGATCTGGCGCCGTGCCTCGTACTCAATCGCCTGGCCGATGAAGTTGATCGAGTTCATGTTCTTGATTTCGCAGCGGGTGCCGAACGCGGTCTCGCCGTAACGGCGCACCGAGACGTTGACGTCGGCGCGCAGGCTGCCCTTCTCCATGTCGCCGTCGCAGGTGCCGAGGTAGCGCAGGATCGAGCGCAGCTTGGTGACGTAGGCCTTGGCCTGCTCGGCGTCGCGGATGTCGGGCTTGGAGACGATCTCCATCAGCGCGACACCGCACCGGTTGAGGTCGACATAGGACATCGTCGGCGACTGATCGTGCAGCAGCTTGCCGGCGTCCTGTTCCAGGTGCAGCCGCTCGATCCCGATGGTGACGCTGCGGCCGCCGTCGAGCTCGAGCGATACCTCGCCCTCACCCACGATCGGCGACTTGTACTGGCTGATCTGGTAGCCCTGCGGCGAGTCCGGATAGAAATAGTTCTTGCGGTCGAACACCGAGCGCAAATTGATCTTCGCATTCAGCCCGAGACCGGTGAGCACCGCCTGGCGGACGCACTCCTCGTTGATCACAGGCAGCATGCCCGGCATCGCGGCATCGACCAGCGAGACATGGGAGTTCGGCTCGCCGCCGAACGCGGTCGATGCGCCGGAGAACAGCTTTGAGTTCGAGGTGACCTGGGCATGGACCTCCATGCCGATCACGACCTCCCAATCGCCGGTGGCGCTCTTGATCAGTTTATGCGGGGCGGCAGCTGCGGTCATGGATCTCGGTTTCCGGATAAAAGTCATATCTGGGATGGATTGGGCTTCGCGCAACCGACCGCGCCAGTCAAGCGGGCTTACTGTCCCCTTTGCGGTCCCTTGAGACCCCGCGCCAGCGCATGAGTGCGGATCAGAGCCCGCGCCGGAACTGCTGGTAGGCCTTGCTGGCGCGCAGCGCGTCCGCGCCGCCCACGATCAGCTGGTCGACCTGCTCCGGCGGCAGCGACAGCCGCGTCGCGATGGCGTTCAGGATACCGGCGCGTTCCGGTCCCAGCCGGTCGAAGCCGAGCCGCTCGACATAGATCGTGACGTCGCCGCACTTCCAGCCGGCGCCGACGCCGAGCCGGCTCCGATCCGCCGCCGACAGGCCGCAGCGCCAGCGCTTCAGCTTGCCCGACCAGTCGCTGGCGAGCGACGTGAAGGCGGCGTAGCTCGAGCGCACGCTGGCATCGATCGCGGTGTCGGCGGCCGCGGACACCAGCTCGACACCGTTCGGTCCTTCGAGCGTCTGCACGAAATCGCCGGAGACGCCGCGGCCGGCATCGACCACCAGGAACAGGATGCGCTTCAGCTTGGCCGCCTGTCGCTCGTCGAGCGGCTCGTAAGGACGCTGCGCGGCGAGCAGACCGATGCTGAGCGCCGACAGCCCGTAATTGTCGACCAGCCCGCCATCGAGCAGCTTGACGTAGCGCATCGAGCCGTCGCGGTAGCGCGCCTGGGCCTCGGCATAGGACCGCAGCAACGGTTGCGCGTTCGGATCGTTGCGCACCCGATCGTACCAGGGCGGCAGCGGGGCGGCGCAGCCGCCGGGATAGGTTTGCAGCACGATCGGGGCGAATGCCAGCGGCACCGCGGCAGATGCCGCCACGGCCTCTGCGACACGATAAGAGCGGATGTCGCTGCACAGCGCGTCGAACGAGGTCTTGCCGAACACGAACGGCGTGCGGTTGTAGATGTCGGACGCGTTGATCCACACCCGCGGCCGGCGATCGTCGGGCAATGCCTCGAACCGCGCACCGTCGAACAGGTTCTGGTCGAGCCAGTCGGTGAACTGGCTGTCGTTGACGCCGCCGCCCAGCGCGCGCCCGATATTGCCGAGCGAGATCCTGGTCTTCAGTCCCTCCTCGGCATTGCGCAGCAGGAAGCGTTCGCGGAAATCGGCGAGCGCCGCGCGCCGCTTCAATCCGAAATAGGCGGCGGTGACCGATCCGCCGGAGACGCCCGAGACGAAGTCGACGCGGTCGAGCAGCGTCTTGGTGCCGGCGGCGCTGGAGCGCACCCGGTCGAGTTCTTCCAGCACGCCGAACGAGAACGCCGCGGCGCGCGTGCCGCCGCCGGAGAACGACAGCGCCAGCAGCAGGTCATCTTCGTAAGGTGGAATTTCGCGGGCGCTGCTGTTGTCGGCGAGCGCGGCACCGAGCGGCACATTGCCGGGCAGATTATAGACGGAAGCGCAGCCGGCAAGGCCCGCTGCCACCACGGCCACCAGCAGTGCTGACAGCCATCCCCCTATGCCCGACCCACGCACGAATACTCTCTTTGCCACTGGCCCCCGCCCCGTTCCACCAGCCTATCACGGCCAATCTGGGCGGCGGCATGGCGGCCGAAACACGGTTAATGCTCGCGGTGCCAAGACACCAACGTCCGGCACCAGTACGTCAGGCCAGAAGCGCGGAAACAATCCGCTCCCACTCGGCCTCGAGCGCGTCCTTTGCGACCGGCTGGCCGGCCCGGCGATACCAGTAGCCGGCATTGCCGAGATCGCCCTCGACGCGATGCAGATGGGCATGCACCCAGGCCGAGTTGGCGTCGCTCTCATTCATCACGATGCGGTGCGCCTGGTCCCAATCGCCCTTCTTTGCCCACCACAATGCGGCGAGCGGCGGCGGCAACGCCGCGTCAGGCGCAGCGTCAGCGAGAGTGGCGCGAAAATCCGCCATTGCTCACCACCATTTGGGCGCCGTGAAGCGGCCGGCCGCCTGCTCGATCACCTCGCCGAGCGAGAACAACGTCTCCTCGTCGAACGGACGGCCAATCAGTTGCAGGCCGAGCGGCAGACCCTGGCTGTCCTTGCCCGCGGGCACGGCGATGCCCGGCAGGCCCGCCATGTTCACGGTCACCGTGAAGATGTCGTTGAGATACATCTCAACGGGATCGGCGCCGCCCTTCTCGCCGATGCCGAACGCCGCCGACGGCGTCGCCGGCGTCAGGATCGCGTTCACGCCCTTGGCGAAGCAGTCCTCGAAATCCTTCTTGATCAGCGTCCGCACCTTCTGCGCGCGCAGATAATAGGCATCGTAATAGCCGGCCGAGAGCACGTAGGTGCCGATCAGCACGCGGCGGCGGACCTCGTCGCCAAAGCCGTCGGCGCGGGTGTTCTCGTACATCTCGATGATGTTCTTGCCGGGATCGCGCAGTCCGTAGCGCACGCCGTCATAGCGCGCGAGGTTCGACGAGGCTTCCGCCGGCGCCACGATGTAGTAGGCCGGCAGCGCGTATTTGGTGTGCGGCAGCGACACCTCGACGAGCTCGGCGCCTGCGGCCTTCAGCCATTGCGCGCCCTCGCTCCAGAGCTTTTCGATCTCGGCCGGCATGCCGTCGAGGCGATACTCTTTGGGAATACCGATCTTCATGCCCTTCACGGACTTGCCGATCGCGGCCTCGTAGTCCGGCACGGCGATGTCGACCGACGTGGTGTCCTTCGGATCGTGCCCGGCCATCGAGCGCATCAGGATCGCGGCGTCGCGCGTCGTGCGCGCGATCGGGCCGGCCTGGTCGAGCGAGGACGCGAACGCCACGATGCCCCAGCGCGAGCAGCGGCCGTAGGTCGGCTTGATGCCGACGGTCGCGGTGAACGCCGCAGGCTGGCGGATCGAGCCGCCGGTGTCGGTCGCCGTCGCGCCCATGCAGAGCAGCGCCGCCACCGCGGAGGCCGAACCGCCGGACGAACCGCCCGGCACCAGCGTGGTGTTGCTGCCCTCGCGTCGCCACGGATTGGTGACCGGGCCGAAATGCGACGTCTCGTTCGACGAGCCCATCGCGAACTCGTCATTGTTGAGCTTGCCGAGCAGCACCGCACCGTCGCGCCACAGCTGCGAGGTCACTGTCGACTCGTAGGGCGGGATGAAATTGCCGAGGATCTTCGAGCACGCCGTGGTCCTGATATCGCGGGTCGCGAACAGGTCCTTGATGCCGAGCGGAATGCCGGCCAGCGGTCCGCCCTCGCCCTTGGCGATCTTCTCGTCGGCGGCCTTCGCCATCTCGCGGGCACGGTCAGGTGTTTCGAGCACATAGGCATTGAGCACCCGCGCGGCCTCGATGGCGGCGAGATGCGCATCGGTCAGCTCAGCGGCGGTGAAAGACTTGCTCGCCAGGCCCTCGCGGGCCTCGGCGATCGTCAGCGATGTCAAATCGGTCATTTATTGATCGGGCTGCAGAAGAACGGAGACAGGGTCTTGTCGTTGGCGGGGTCGTCCTGGCGCGCCCGGTTGTTGGCATTTTCCTTGGCGCGGGCAGCGTCAAGCGCCTCGAGATGGTCGAGGACGGCGTCCATCGCCGCGTTGGGATCGGCGACCTTCCCCTTGCGCTCCATCGCATCGAGGAAGTCCATGTAGGCCTTGTAGGCCTTCTCATCGTCGCAGAGCAGACACATCGCCATCGTCCCAGAACAGAGAAACTACTCGACCACCTTCGGCACCAGGAAGAAGTCGTTCGCGGTGTCGGGCGCATTGCGGACGATGATATCGGCAATCTCGCCGTCATTGACCACGTCGGCGCGCTTCTTCATCTCCATCGGCGTCACCGAGGTCATCGGCTCGACGCCCTCGATATTCACCTCCGACAGCTGCTCGACAAAGGCCAGCATCGCGTTCAGTTCGCCCTGGAGATGGGGAACCTCGGCGTCGCTGACCGCGATCCGCGCCAGATGCGCGATGCGGCGGACGGTCGTGGCATCTACGGACATTATATAGGGCCTCGGGTGGTCAGGCTGAAAGGTCAGCCTGCCGTATAGCAGAGGCCGGTTTTGCGCCGCAACCGCGCCAATCCGGCCCCCCGGGGCTTGGACGCTCCGCCGGCCCCCGGTGCGAGACATTGCGGCTGCGAAACCCACGACGAAACCACTTCCCGCCCGCCACGAAGTCGTCCGGAAACATTGCCGGCGCCTACTCCGTTCAAACAGAAAAGTTCGGAGCGCGTCATGTCAATGCTCGAAAGCCGCCCCCGGTCCGACGGCTGGGACCCTGCTCTGTGGTCGATCGGCACAGTGCTGGGGATCGCAATCGTTTACGTGGCCTGCCTGGTCTGAGCGAGGCGAGCGATGGCCATGTCCCAGGCAAGGGCCTTGCAGGAAAAGGCCGAGATGTTCGAGCGCCGCGCCGAAAGCGCCGCGGACCCGATCTCGCGGCAGCATTACAAGGAAATGGCCGCGCATTACCGCAGGCTCGCGACCGAGCACCTTGAAATTATCCGGGACGAGCCCGCGCGTCAGGCCTGAGACAGCGCCCCCATCCGCGCCAGCGCCGCGCCGGCGAGTGCGCGGGTCAGCTCGGCGGCCGGCATCTCCTTGCCCATCCGCACCGCCTGCCCGGCCCACAGATTGGTGAAATCGACCTTGCCCTGCTTTTCGGCAGCTGCCTTCAACGGCCCGAGGGCGGTGGCCGCGTGCGGGAACGCCGGCGCGTCAGGCGAGATCGGGCCGACCTCGCGCATCACACGGTTGGCGACGCCGCGCGCCGGACGGCCGGTCATCACATTGGTGATGACGGTCGATTCATCGCTGGCCTGCGCCAGCGCGACACGGCCCTGCGCGCTCACCTTGGATTCCGGGCAACGCAGATAGGCCGTGCCGACCTGCACGGCCGAGGCACCGAGCGCGAAGGCCGCCGCGATGCCGCGCCCGTCGGCGATGCCGCCCGCCGCGACGACCGGCACCTTCACCGCATCCACCACCTGCGGCAGCAGCGAGAAAGTGCCCGGCTGCTCGGCGATATCATCGGTCAGGAACATGGCGCGATGGCCGCCGGCGTCGGCGCCCTGCGCGATGACCACGTCGGCGCCGTTCTCCTCGAGCCAGATCGCCTCCTTCACGGTCGTCGCCGACGACATCACGATGGCGCCCGTCCCCTTCACCCGTTGCAACAGTTTTGGCTCAGGCAGGCCGAAATGGAAGCTGACGACCTCGGGCTTCAGCTCCTCGACCACGGCGCAGAACGCCGCATCGAACGGCGCGCGGTTCGCCGCGTTGATCGGTGCGTTGGGATCGAGGCCGTGCTCGCGGTAGTAAGGCGCGAGCCGCTGCCGCCATTGTGCCTCGCGCGCCGGATCGGCATCGACCGCCTTGTGGCAGAAGAAATTGAGGTTGATCGGCGCAGACACGCGCTGGCGGATGATGTTGACCTGCTCTCGCGCCTTCTCGGCCGACAACATCGCGCATGGCAGCGAGCCGAGCCCGCCGCCCTGCGCCACCGCGATCACCAGGTCGGCATCCATCACGCCGGCCATCGGCGCCAGCACGATCGGGAATTCGGTCTTGAAGCGATCGATCAATCGACGGTCCGGCCACATGGTGTGTCTCTTTCCTGGCTTGCTCGGAATTACCCTCTCCCCTTGTGGGAGAGGGTGACTTCGATGCGGAAGCATCGAAGTCGGGTGAGGGGTTCCTCTCCGCAGATACAGACCCCTCATCCGGTGCGGATTGCACATAGCCGATGCCACGCATCGGCGTTCTCTACTCATATACGGCGGCCGGAGGCCGCCTATGACCACCTTCTCCCACAAGGGGAGAAGGTGAAAAGTTGCGCCGGCCCTGCAGCGACTGCTCGGCTTCGGCGACGATGCGGCCGACGATCTCGGCCGCGGGAACGATATCATGGATCAGGCCGACGGACTCGCCGGCAAACACTGCGGCAATGTCGAAATTGCCCGCGCTCCGCGCCGCGGCATATTCCACAGCGATCTCGTCCACCCGCTGCATCAGCTCGATCTCGTGGCCGGACCAGCGCCGCAGGTGATCGTTGGCAAGCGAGCGCGCCGTGAACGGCGCCGGCCAGATCAGCTTGCGCGACCAGTCCATCACGACGCCGCGCACCGTCTCGCCGCTCTTGGCCGCACGGATCAACTGCTTCGCCCGCTCGGGCGCGTCGGCCTCGACGCTGGCATAGAAGCGCGTGCCCATCAGCACGCCGGACGCGCCGAGCATCATCATCGCGGCGACACCGCGGCCATCAGCGATGCCGCCGGCTGCGACCACAGGCACACGTCCTGCCGCGAAATCGATGATCGCAGGCACGATGTCGAGCGTGGTGCGCGACGCGCCGTGACCACCCGCCTCCGTTCCCTGCGCAATCAGGATGTCGGCGCCGCAATCGAGCGCCGCTTGCGCCATCTCCTCATTCTGCACCTGGCAGATCAGAAGCGCGCCGGCGGCTTTGATATCAGGCGCGAACGGCGCGGGATCGCCGAACGACAGCATCACCGCGCGCGGCCGCGCCTCCAGCGCGATGTCCATCAGTTCGGGTTGCTTGGCGAGACTCCAGGTGATGAAGCCGATGCCGAACGGACGGCGAAATCCCCTGAGCGCCGCGGTCTCCGCCTCGAGCCAGGCCTTCTCACCATAGCCGCCGCCCAGAATGCCGAAGCCGCCAGCCTCGCTCACCGCCTTCACCAGCCGGCTGCCCGTGATCATCGCCATCGGCGCCGCCAGGATCGGATGTTCGGTGCCCAGACGCGCCGTCAATTCGGTGCCGATCGGCATGCGCTTGCTCCCTGTTCTGGACTTGCTGTTCTGGACTCCAAGCCTAAGCGGGCCTAACATTCTGCGAAAATGAATACTAGAGAACGCTGCCATCTCTAAATTGAAACGGTGGTCCCAGATGGAATTGACCGACCTGCTCACCTTTTCCACGGTCGCCCGGCTCGGCGGCATCACCCGGGCCGCCGAAGAGCTGAATACCGTGCAGTCCAACGTCACCCAGCGCATCAAGGCGCTGGAGGCCGAGATCGGCACCGCGCTGTTCGAGCGGCACAGCCGCGGCATGTCGCTGACCGGCGCCGGCCGCCGCCTGCTGCCGTATGCGCAGCGCATGGCGGCGCTGTCGCGCGAAGCCGTGCTCGCCGCGCGCGACGACGGCGAGCCGAAGGGGCCGCTGTCGATCGGCTCGATGGAGACCACCGCTGCGGTGCGGCTGCCGACGTTGCTTGCCGAGTTTCACCGCCGCTATCCGGCGGTGCGCCTGACCTTGCGCACCGCGCCGAGCGCCGATCTCGTCGCCGCCGTACTCGACGGCTCGCTCGATGGCGCCTTCGTCGCCGGTCCGATCGAGCATGCCGAGCTGTCCGCGACATCGGCCTTCACCGAGGAACTGGTGCTCGTCACCGCGCAGCGCTGGAAGTCGCTCGCCGCCTTGCGCGCCGGCACACCGGAATCGGGCCCCACCGCGCTGGTGTTCCGCACCGGCTGCACCTATCGGCAGCGCCTCGAACAGGTGTTCACCGAGTTCGGCTGGCCGTCGGCCGCGCGCTTCGAACTCGGCACGCTCGACGGCATGGTCGGCTGCGTCGCCGCCGACATGGGCGTGACGCTGTTGCCGCGCGCGGTCGTCGAGCGTGACCACGTCCAGCGCGACATCAATATCCACAAGCTCAATCCGAAGCATGCGCAGGTCGAGACGCTGTTCATCCAGCGCCGCACCGCACACCAGTACAGTCCGTTGCAGGGCCTCGTCGCGTGCCTCGGTGGCGACGATCGGGTGATCGCTGCCTGATCGGCGTTTTCGCATGGAGGCCCGCCCGACGCCGGGCTTTGCCTCGGCGCGCGGCTGCGTGCTAAGCGCTGGTCCATGCCTGCCCCCATCCTTCCCCTGATCGAAGCTGCGCCGCACTGGCCCGACCGCGGCGCGCTGGTCGGCCTCGACCTCGGCACCAAGACGATCGGCGTTGCCGTCTCCGATCCGGACCGGCGGCTCGCGACCGGTGTCCAGACCATCCAGCGCAAGCAGTTCAAGGTCGACGCGGCGCGGCTGCTCGCGATCGCAGCCGAGCGCAACGCGGTCGGTTTCGTGCTGGGCCTGCCGATCAACATGGACGGCAGCGAAGGCCCGCGCGCGCAATCGACCCGGGCCTTTGCCCGCAACCTCTCAAACCTCACCGCGCTGGCGATCGGGCTGTGGGACGAGCGGCTCTCGACCGCGGCGGTCGAGCGCGAGCTGATCGGGATGGATGTCAGCCGCGCCCGCCGCGCCGAGGTGATCGACGAGCACGCCGCGATCTTCATCCTGCAGGGCGCGCTCGACCGGCTCGCAAAGCTGCGCGGGGACCGCTGACCGTGGCCGTGGTGATCGCGGCGCTGCTGCCGGTGTTCCTGCTGATCGTGCTCGGCTTCGTCCTGAAGCGCACGCTGATGCGGCTCGACACGCAATGGCATGGGCTGGAGCAGCTCACTTATTACGTGCTGTTCCCCGTCCTGTTGGTACAGACGCTGGTCAAGGCCGACCTGACCAAGGTTCCGGTCGCCGGCGTCGGCGGCGCGTTGCTGCTCGCGGCGCTCTTGATGTGCCTGCTCTGCCTCGCGCTGCGCGGCCCGCTCGCCCGCGCCGGGGTGGATGGCCCCGCCTTCACCTCGATCTTCCAGGGCGCGACGCGCTGGCAGACCTATGTCGCGCTGTCGGTGTCACGCAATCTCTATGACAGCACAGGTCTCGCGCTCGCCTCGGTCGCGATGGTCGCCATCATCCCGCTGGTCAATGTCTTCAGCGTCGCCGTGCTGGCGAGATATGCCTCCTCGGAGAAGCGGTCCGTGAGCGCCATCGTGATGACGGTGCTGAAGAACCCGCTGATCTGGGCCTGTGTGATCGGTCTCGTCATCAACGTCACGCATATCCCGCTGCCGCAGATCTGGCATGACGTCGCCGACGCGCTCGGCGGCTCGTCGCTGGCGATCGGCCTGCTGGTGACCGGCGCCGGGCTGCATCCGGAAGGCATCTTCCGTCCCAGCCTCGCCGCCAGCATCGCGCTGGTGCTGAAGCTGGTGCTGATGCCGGTGCTCACGGTCGCGCTCGCGGTGTGGTTCGGCGTCGCCGGTGCCAATCTCGCCATCGTCGCCGCCTGCGCCGCGGTGCCGACCTCGCCCTCAGCCTATGTGCTGGCGCGCCAGATGGGCGGCGACGCTCCCCTGCTCGCCCAGATCATCACGCTGCAGACGATCCTGGCCGCGATCACGATGCCGATCGTGATCGCCGCGGCAGGGCCTTAGACCTCTGCGATCCCAAGTCGAGGCCCGTCTTAATAGTCGTTCACAGTGTGTGCGCGATTCCAAATCATCGGATGGCCTTGCTCACCCCGCCAGCCACCAGGTCTGGATCGTCGCCGCCAGATTGTTCAGTCCGTGCAGCAGGATGGTGAGCCAGGTCGAGCCGGTGCGGAACCGCAGATAGCCGAACAGGAGTCCGATCGACAGCACCTCGCACAGGAAGAACCAGTCATATTGCAGATGCATCGCGGTCCAGACCAGCGACGAGAGCAGGATCGCGCCGTAAGGACCGAGCGAGCTCTCCGACCAGCCGCGATAGAGCCAGCCGCGCGCAAACAGCTCCTCCCAGAGCGGGGCGGCCACGGCGAAGGCGATCACCAATAGCCACAGCGCGCTGTGCTCCTGTGCCGATTTCAGCACGTCGCCCATGAAGCCCGGCGTCACCTCGCGCCCTGCGGCGCGGGACACCAGGTCCCAGGCGCCGACCAGCACGACGAGCGCGACGATGCCGATGATCACGTTCTTCCACGACGTCCCGCGCAGCCCGAGATAATCGGCGAACGGGATCCGCCTGCGGCGGATGGCGAACCACAGCATCAGCAGCACCATCGGCAGGCCGGCAAGCACCGAGAGCGAGATGGTCAGGCCGTCGGCGACCACGTGGGTGATGCCGGCCGCCGACAGTTCCCCGCCCTGCGCGATGATGCGCCAGATGATGACCGCGACCTGGCCAAGGAACATCGCGGCGAAGATCACAAGGCCCCACAGCGCGGTGCCCCAGAATTTCCAGACCCGCGGGGGACCTGGTGGCGGTTCGACGGAAGCCGGCGGAGTATCGGGATTGAGTGCGTCCATCAGCAAACCTTCATGGCAGCGCCCGCGCCAGCAGCGCGCGCTGATCGGCGTCGGACAGATCCACCGCGCCGTACATGCCGGCGTGGCGTTCGGCAAGACGTGTCGCCGCGAATAGTTCGGCACTCTTCTGCGAGACCTGGTTGAGCGCCGCGGCCGCCGCCAGCAGCGCCAGCTTCTCGACCGCAAGCCGCGCGATGCGCTCGCTGTCGGGGCGGCGGAACGATTGCCCGATCGATGCGACCGCCTCGGCGGCACCCGGCAGGCCCTCGGTCTCGTCGGCCAGCGCACGCAGCACGACGAGCGCGGCATCGGCCTCGCGGCCGAGCGCGCGCAACACGTCGAGGCACATCACATTCCCTGAGCCTTCCCAGATCGCGTTGACCGGCGACTCCCGGTAGTGCCGCGCCAGAATGCCCTCCTCGACATAGCCATTGCCGCCGAGGCACTCCATCGCCTCATAGAGGAAGCCGGGCGCGCTCTTGCAGGTCCAGTATTTGATCGCCGGCGTCAGCAGCCGCATATAGGCCGCCTCGCCTGCATCGGCTCCCGCGCGATCGAAGGCGCGGCACAGCCGCATCACCAGCGCGACGGACGCCTCGACATGCAGCGCCATGTCTGACAGCACCGCCTGCATCAGCGGCTGGTCGGCGAGATGCTTCTGGAACACGCTGCGATGCCGCGCATGGTTGAGCGCATGCGCCAGCCCCGATCGCATCAGGCCGGCGGACGCGATCGCGCAATCCTGCCGCGTCAGCTGCACCATCTGGATGATGGTGCGGATGCCCTTGCCCTCCTCGCCGATCAACTCGGCATGCGCGCCGTGGAATTCGACCTCGGACGAGGCATTGGAGCGGTTGCCGAGCTTGTCCTTGAGGCGCTGGAAATGGATCGCATTCACGGTGCCGTCAGGCGCAAACCGCGGCATGAAGAAGCAGCTCAGGCCATCCTTCGCCTGCGCCAGCACCAGGAACGCGTCGCACATCGGCGCCGACATGAACCATTTGTGCCCGGTGATGCGCCAGGCGTCGCCATCGGGCTCGGCACGCGTCATGTTGGCGCGCACATCGGTGCCGCCCTGCTTTTCGGTCATGCCCATGCCGAGCGTCATGCCGCGCTTGGCCCACCATGGCGCAAAGCTCGGGTCGTAGGCGCGCGTGCCGATCACTGGCATCGTTTTCGCGAGGATGTCCGGTTGCGAGGCCAGCGCCGCGACCGAGGCGCGCGTCATCGTGATCGGGCAGAGGTGACCGGTCTCGACCTGGGAAGCGATGTAGAATTTCGCCGCGCGCACCACCTCGGCCGCGCCGCCGGCGGGTTTGCCGTCCGCGGTCCAGGTCGAGTTGTGCACCCCGGCATGAGCGGAGTGCGCCATCAACTCGTGATAGGCCGGATGAAACTCGACCTCGTCGCGACGATTGCCCCTGGCATCGAAGCTGCGCAGCTTCGGCGTGTTTTCATTGGCGACGCGGCCGCGCTCCGCCATCACGGCGGAGCCCCAATGCTTGCCGAAATCGGAGAGTTCAGCTGACGCCGGCGCCCCGCCATTGGCGGCCACCGCGGCCACGAGCGGCGCGTCGGCCGCGAAGAAGTCGATATCCTCAAACGGCGGCGACTGGTTGAGGACGTCGTGCGTGGCAAACGGAGCCTGCGTCATGGTCTCCTCGGGATTGATCTTTCTGCGCGCAATGCCGGGAACGCCGGCCTGCACGGGCCAGGATCATGCGCCGGCGGCAGCGCGATGGAATCGCGGGGATCATAGGCCTGCGACCCGGCGCGGGGCAGCAAAAAGTACACGCCAGACGGTCAGGTCAAACGCGTCCTGTCCACCTTGGTCCTGGACGCCAGTACCGGAAGCAGATCGCCGGCGTGCAGCGCTTGGCCGCAGGGGAAGGACGACATCCGCAGCACCGACTGATGCGTGGCCCCGTCGACCGGCGACACATAGGCGACGCGGACCTCGATCTTGTGTCTCACATCGTAGCCCTGCCACTTCGGATTGTCTTTCCGCAGCGCTTCGGCAGCTTCGCAACGGACCATGTCGGAGGTCCACCTGGTCTTGGTGAGGATTCCGCGCTCGACCCTTTCCAGATAGCATTGGTCGCTGACGCCGCTGATGCGCGCGTCGACGCGCGTGTAGTTCGTGGTCTTGTCGTACTGGTCATAGGCCACGACGCCGATCGCACCGACCAAGATGATCGCAAGGCCTGCCAGACGCATGTTCCGTGCTCCCGTTCGTCCGCCCATGATAGGCGCGGCAATTAAGGAGTGTTGAATGCGCGCGCCGCCGCCGTTGCGAGGGCAAGCATTGGGTTGCGCACATGCTTCGGATTTGAGGAAAATCCGGTGCTATCGCGCCCGCACGATCGGGAAATCGTAGGCGGCGCCGCCCGCCCCCGGCAGCGAGAAGTGCCACCATTCCTTTGAATAGTTGGCAAACCCCTGCCGGGCCATCGCCGCGACCAGCGTGCTCCGCCAGCGCCGCTGCGCCGGCGTGACCGAGCTCGCAGCGGTGTGGGCCTTGACGTCGGAACAATCATAGCCGGTGCCCATGTCGACACTGCCCTCCGGGGCGCGGGCGGCGGCGGGCGCGGTGCAATCGGCATAATCCTTGGCCGGATCGAATTTGCGCGAATTGTCGGCGCCAAGATCGACCAGCGTGAGATCGACGGCGGCGCCGGTCGAATGACCGGAATGAGTGGCGATATAGCCGAGGCGGAACAAATCCGCCTTCGAGAACGCCGGGTTGTAGCGGCGTTCGGCAGCGGTCTCCTTGCCGTTCCGCGACCACGCCACCATGTCGGCGACCGCACGGGCCGGCCGGTAGCAATCGAACATCTTCAGCGACAGTCGTTGCCGCGCCAGCTCCTGCTGCACGGCCTTGAGGCGCACCCCCACCTCCCGCTTCACCACGCATTCCGCCGCGTCGTACCCCGCGATCGGCCGCCCCGTGAAGTTGTTCGCACCGGCGTAACGGATGTCCTGGATGATGGTCGGATCGACATCGCGGAGGAACACGAAGTCGCCCGGCAGCCCCTGGGCAAGGGCCGGCCAGACCAGCCCCGCAACAGCGATGACGATCACGACAATTTTCACGAGCGCGCGCTCCGGCGTCATCGCCGGGTTGATCCCGGGCTCCAGTTCTTGTTCCGGAAACGCCTGCAAAAGCAAGGCGCGGATGCCGGGCGGAAGCCGTGCCGTGGCCGCCGGGAAGCCCTGCCGCATCTTACTCGGGGAAAACTCCTGAGGCCCCTCTTCGCGCTTGCCCCACCGGCCATCCGCGCCTATAGCTCTGGCTTTAATGACCCCATCATTGAAATCGACTTTTGTCCTCGGTCACCGGCATCTGCTGGGCATCGAGGGCCTTTCCGCTGACGACATCACGGGCCTGCTCGACCTCTCCGAGGAGTATGTCGAGCTCAACCGCCAGGTCGACAAGAAACGCGCCAGTCTGCGCGGCCGCACCCAGGTCAATCTGTTCTTCGAGGCCTCGACCCGGACCCAGTCCTCGTTCGAGATCGCCGGAAAACGCTTGGGCGCCGACGTCATGAACATGTCGGTGTCATCAATGTCGACCCGCAAGGGCGAGACCCTGATGGACACCGCGGTGACGCTGAACGCGATGCACCCCGACATCCTGGTGGTGCGCCACCACGCCTCCGGCGCGGTCGAGCTGCTGGCGCGCAAGGTTGACGGTTCCGTGATCAATGCCGGCGACGGCAGCCACGAGCACCCGACCCAGGCGCTACTCGACGCGCTCACCATCCGCCGCAACAAGGGCCGGCTCGAGGGGCTCGTGATCGCGATCTGCGGCGACGTGCTGCATTCCCGAGTGGCGCGCTCCAACATCTTCCTGCTCAACACGATGGGCGCCCGCGTCCGCGTGGTGGCTCCCTCCACCTTGCTGCCGCCCGGCATCGAGCGGATGGGCGTCGAGGTCGCGCGTGACATGCGCGAGGGGCTGAACGGCGCCGACATCGTCATGATGCTGCGGCTGCAGCGCGAGCGCATGAACGGCTCCTTCGTGCCGTCGTCGGGCGAGTATTTCCACTATTTCGGCCTCGACCAGAAGAAGCTCGGCTACGCCAAGCCGGACGCGCTGGTGATGCATCCGGGGCCGATGAACCGCGGTGTCGAGATCGACACCTTCGTTGCCGACGGCGCGCAATCGCTGATCCGTGAACAAGTCGAAATGGGTGTGGCGGTGCGCATGGCAGTGCTCGAAGCGCTCGCCCGCAACCTGCCGAACGCGTGACGCCATGCTGACTGACCGCCGCCCCATCCTGCTCGCCAACGCCCGCGTCATCGATCCCTCCCGCGACTTCGACGGTCCGGGCGATGTCCTGATCGCAGACGGCGTGATCCGTGACGCCAAGCGTGGCATCGGTGCCGCCGGCGTCCCCGAAGGCACCGACATCGTCAATTGCGCCGGCAAGATCGTGGCCCCCGGCCTGATCGACATGCGCGCCTTCGTCGGCGAACCCGGCGCCAGCCATCGCGAGACCTTTGCATCCGCCAGCCAGGCCGCCGCCGCCGGCGGCATCACCACCATCATCTGCCAGCCCGACACCTCGCCAGTGATCGACAATTCGGCGACCGTCGACTTCGTGCTGCGCCGCGCCCGCGACACCGCGATCGTCAACATCCATCCGATGGCGGCGCTGACCAAGGGCATGCAGGGCCAGGAGATGACCGAGATCGGCCTGCTCAAGGCCGCCGGCGCCGTCGCCTTCACCGATGGCGACCGCAGCGTCACCAACGCCCAGGTGATGCGGCGCGCGCTGACCTATGCCCGCGATTTCGATGCGCTGATCGTGCATCACACCGAGGATCCGCATCTGGTCGGCGAAGGCGTCATGAACGAAGGCGAGTTCGCCACCCGGCTCGGCCTCGCCGGGATTCCGACCGCCGCCGAATCGATCATGCTCGAGCGCGACATGCGGCTCGCGGGGCTGACCGGCGGGCGCTATCACGCGGCCTCGCTGACCTCGACCGAGTCGCTGGAGATCCTCAAGCGTGCCCGCGACGCCGGCCACAACGTTTCGGCCTCGGTCTCGATCAACCATGTGACCTTGAACGAAAACGACATCGGCCCCTACCGCACCTTCCTCAAGCTGGCGCCGCCGCTGCGCACCGAGGAGGACCGCAGGGCGCTGGTCGCGGCGCTGGCCTCCGGGCTGATTGATGTCGTGATGAGCGATCACAATCCGCAGGACGTCGAGGTCAAGCGGTTGCCGTTCGCGGAAGCGGCCAGCGGCGCAGTCGGCCTGCAGACCATGCTGCCGGCGGCGCTGCGGCTGATCCACAATGGCGAGATGGACTTCAAGACGCTGATCCGGGCGATGTCGACGCGGCCGGCCGAACTGCTCGGCCTGCCGGGCGGCACCCTGCGCGCCGGCGCCCCGGCCGACGTGATCGTGATCGATGCCGACACACCCTGGGTGCTCGATCGCGACGATCTCAAATCACTGTGCAAGAATACGCCGTTCGACGACGCCCGCTTCTCGGGCCGCGTGACGCGGACCATCGTCGGTGGACGCACCGTGTACGAGCACGTCTAAGTCAGAGTGGAACCTAGCGCGCCGCGAGTTGCGACATCGCCTCCATCGTCGTTCCAACGACGATGGCCGCGACGTAAACGACAAAGAAAACCTGCTCCAGCCGCCTGCGAACAGAAGCCATGATAAGCTCCCTCATTTCCACGGCCATGGTGCGGATTGATGGTTAATATTTCATTGATGGATTCGTCCGAATTGGACCGTCCCGGCTGTCCAGGGAGCCACCGCGATGTCTGCTGACGCGTTCCTGCCGGCCGCCTTGCTGATAGGCTATCTCTTGGGCTCGATCCCGTTCGGCATGATCCTGACGAGGCTCGCCGGCACGCAGGATCTGCGCACCATCGGCTCGGGCAATATCGGCGCCACCAACGTGCTGCGCACCGGCCGCAAGGGCCTCGCCGCGGCGACGCTGATCGGCGACATGCTGAAGGGCACGGTCGCCGTCATCATCGCGGGGACGATCGGTGGCCCGAATGCGGCAATGCTGGCGGCGCTGGGGGCATTCCTCGGCCACCTCTTCCCGGTCTGGCTGAAATTCCACGGCGGCAAGGGTGTCGCGACCTATCTCGGCGTGCTGCTCGGCCTGTTCTGGCCGGCGGCGCTGATCTTTGCCGTGATCTGGCTCGGCACCGCCTACACCACGCGCTACTCGTCGCTGTCGGCGCTGATCGCCGCGTTCGTGACGCCGCTGTTCCTGTGGTGGTTCGGCCACAGCGCGCTCGCCTCGCTGTTCGCCGTGCTGACGCTGCTGCTGTTCTACATGCACCGCGAGAACATCAAGCGCCTGCAGGCCGGCACCGAAGGCAAGATCGGCGAGAAGAAATAGATCTCTCCGTCATTCCGGGGCTCGCGTAGCGAGAGCCCGGAATCCATCGAGCCGCAGATGTCGCTGTGAAATGGATTCCGGGCTCGCGACTTCGTCGCGCCCCGGAATGACAGTCGTTATTTTCCCAACGCATCCTCAACAAAACTCGCGGCCGCCAGCGCCTTCGCATCGCCGCCGAACGGCGCGATCACCGTCACTCCCACCGGCAATCCCGCTTCGGCAACCAGCGTCGGCACGTTGACGCAGGGTACGCCCATCAAGGTCCAGAGCCGGTTGTAACGGGGATCGCCGGTCGACGTCAGTCCCTTCGGCGCGGCACCCGGCGCCGACAGCGTCAGCAGCACGTCGACCTCGTCGAAAATGCCGGCCAGCGCCTGCCGCGCCCGCAGCGTGACGTCCATCGCCGCGTCGTACTCGGCGGGCGTGCCGCCTTTGCTCTCGTCGAGCCGGCCACGCAGCAGCGGCGGCATCGCCTCGTAGTTCTGCCCATACTCCCAGGCGAGCGACTGATGCGCCTCGAACTCCTGCACGTCAGGATGGATCCGCCATGCCTCCGCGATGACGTCGGCCACGGCAATCTCACGCACCGTCGCGCCGGCCTGCTCCGCGGCGCGTGCGGCCCGCTGCAACGCCTCCGCGCCGGACGGTTCGGGCGCGCCGGCGAAGGCTTGCGTCACCATGCCGATCCGCGGCGCCGGCACAGCCGATGGCACGACAAGATCAGTCCGTTTCGTCATCGCGGCCAGCCCCAGCGCGACATCGCGCACGCCGGCGCCGAACAACCCGACCGTATCGAGCGTCCATGAAAAACACTTCACGCCGACGGTCGGCAGCAGCCGGTAGCTCGGCTTGATCGCGGCGACGCCGCAGAACGAGGCCGGCCGGATCACCGAGCCTCCGGTCTGTGTCCCCAATGCCAGCGAGACCATGCCGGCAGCGACCGCAGCCGCCGAGCCCGAGGACGATCCACCCGGGGTGTGCGCGTGGTTGCGCGGATTGACCGTCGCGGTCGGATCATTCGCCGCGAACGCGGTCGTCGTGGTCTTGCCGATGATGGTCGCGCCAGCCTGCTTCAGCGCCATCACCACAGGCGCATCGGCCCGCGGCTGATGGCCGCGATAGATCGCAGCGCCCATCTCGGTCGGGAAGTCAGCGGTATCGATGATGTCCTTGATGCCGACCGCGATGCCACGCAAAGGCCCGGCCGTTTGCGCACGCGCCCTTGGATCATGGCGGACGAAGGCCCCGATCGCATTGTCCTGTGCGCGGATCGCCTCCAGCGATTGGCCGATGGCGGCATCCGGCAACAGCGCGCCCTGCTCGATACGCGCTTGAAAGTCGGCAAGTGAGATCATGGGAGCTTCCTGATGTTGGCGGCTGCTTTTAGCGCGTCACGCGCGGTGGCGCCAATGTCGCAGTTGATCACAATCTCTGGTTGGGCGAAGCTGGGCCTCCCATGCATGACCGCTCGCCCAGCCCGACAAAACTCACCGACATCGAACGGCTCAACCGCCTGCGGCTGATCCGCTCCGACAATGTCGGCCCGCGTACCTTTGCATCGCTGCTCCGCCATTTTGGCGACGCCGCGCACGCGCTGGAGCGCTTGCCGGACCTCGCACGCCGCGGCGGCGGATCGGGACCGCAGCGGATCTGCAGCGAGGCCGACGCCACAGCCGAGCTCGCGGCCTGCCGCCGGTTCGGCATCGACCTCGTCGCACCGGAAGAGGAGCATTATCCGGCGCGGCTTGCCACCATCGACGATGCGCCGCCGTTGCTCGGCGTGCGCGGCACGCGCGCCACAATGATGCGGCCGATGATCGCGATCGTCGGCTCCCGCAATGCGTCCGGCGCCGGGCTGAAATTTGCAGGCACCCTGGCGCGCGATCTCGGCGACGCCGGCTTTGTCGTGATCTCGGGCCTGGCCCGCGGCATCGACCAGGCAGCGCATCGCACCACCGTTGCCAGCGGCACAGTCGCGGTGCTCGCCGGCGGCCACGACCGCATCTATCCGCCGGAGCACGCGGATCTGCTGGCGGCCCTGCTCGAACACGGCGCGGCGATCTCGGAGATGCCGCTCGGCCACGTGCCGCGAGCGCGCGACTTTCCCCGCCGCAACCGGCTGATCTCGGGCGCCTCGCTCGGCGTCGTGGTGGTGGAGGCCGCGCACCGTTCGGGTTCGTTGATCACGGCGCGGATGGCGGCCGAACAGGGCCGCGAAGTGTTCGCGGTGCCGGGCTCGCCGATCGATCCGCGCGCTGCCGGCGCCAACGACCTGATCAAGCAAGGTGCCACGCTGGTGACCGAAGCTGCCGACGTCATCAACGCGGTCGCGCCGATCATGGAGCGGCCCGTCATGCTCGGCGCGCGCGAAAACGACGAGCCACTCGATTTTGCCACTGATGGCGGTGATCGCGCCCGCATCATCAACCTGCTCGGGCCGAGCCCGATCAGCCTCGACGATCTGATCCGGATGGCCGACGTCTCGCCCGCCATCGTCCGCGCCGTGCTGCTGGAGCTTGAATTGGCAGGCAAACTGGAGCGTCACGGCGGCGGGCTGGTGTCGATGATTTAGTCGCGGTTGCGACCTGATCACTCCGCATTGCGCGCATCAAAATCGTTCCGCGCGCCCTCGATCTCCGGCAGATGCGCGAACGCCCATTCGCCGAGCGCCATCACTGGCACCGCGAGCCCGCGCCCGAGATCGGTCAGCTCGTAATCGACCCGCGGCGGGATGGTCGGAAACACCGTGCGCGTCACCAGGCCGTCGCGCTCCAGCCCGCGCAGGGTCAGCGTCAGCATCCGCTGCGAGATGCCGTTGATCATGCGCTTCAGCTCATTGAAGCGGCGCGGTCCGTCGCGCAGCAGCATGATGACCAGCACGCTCCATTTGTCGCCGACCCGCGACAACACCGAGGCCACGCCGCGGCAGTCCTGATGCGTGTCTGGTTGACGCGGAAGACCGGTCGCGACGGTTACATCGATGTGCTCGGGTTCCATTGGTGTGCTCGGGTTTCAAAAATGTGCGTTCTTGCGGAGATTTAAGACGGTCACTCATATAGCGCCAGTTACAAACCTATACCAAAGGTGACCCCTGCCATGAAACTTCTGCACATCGATTCCTCCGTCCTCGGCCCTCATTCCGTCAGCCGCCAGGTCTCCGCCGCCGCCGTCGAGCGGCTGCGCCAGGCCAATCCCGGCCTCGTCGTGAGCTACCGCGACCTCAGCCAGACCCCGCTCGCCCACCTCTCCGGCCTGCACCTTGCGGCCAGCCAGGGCGCGGCGCCTGATCCGTCGGTGCGCGACGACATCGCGACCGGCCAGGCGGTGCTCGACGAGTTCCTCGCCGCCGACATCGTGGTGATCGGTGCGCCGATGTACAACTTCACGATCCCCTCGCAGCTCAAGGCCTGGATCGACCGCATCCTCGTCGCAGGCAAGACCTTCAAATACGGCCCGACCGGCGTCGAGGGGCTGGCCGGCAACAAGCGCGTCATCATCGCGATCTCGCGCGGCGGCTATTACGGCGCCGACACGCCGATGGCCGCGCTCGAGCACCTCGAGACCTATCTGCGTGGAGTGTTCGGTTTCATCGGCGTCAGGAATGTGGAGTTCATCCCCGCCGACGGCATCCAGGTCGGCCCCGAGCATCGCGAGAAGGCGGTCGCGGGCGCGCTGCAAGCTGCCGGCAGCTTGAACGCGGCCTGATGTGGTCAAGCACCTGCCGTCGCCCCTGGCGGCGGCAGGCCATTCATTTGATGGAACTCAGAACCAGACGCCTTGGATGCCGCAGATGACGGCGACGAGCGAAATCAGCAGGCCGATGCCGGAAAACAGCGCGACCGTCACGAACTGTGCCGAGTCTGACGAGTCTGAATTGTCGGACGCAGACGAAACCTTGATCGGGGTCGCAATACGAACTGCTTTCGGCATGACGGCACTCCAAATGATTCCGTGGTGAAAATAATCCCCGACCTCTTCAAGAGTCCCGGGAACACGTCAAAGGTTCAATGCGCGCGATGATAGCCGCGCACGACAGCGGCCGGTGTGGTCCGTTTCACACCGGCCGCTCCGTACAATGAGAAACAAATCTAGCCGCGATAGATCGGCGCGCCGGCGGGCGATGCCGTTGCGCCGCCATCGATGAAGAGTTCCTGCCCCTGCACATGTGCCGCGTCGTCGGATGCCAGGAACAGCACGGTCTTCGAGATGTGATCGGGTTCGCCGATGCGGCCGAGCGGCGTGGTCTTGCCGATCCGCTGCTCGAACACCTTCTCGGCTTCGGGCGTTGCGATTGCCGCACCCCAGATCGGCGTGCGCACGGCGCCCGGCGCCACCACGTTGACGCGGATGTTGCGCGGCGACAGTTCTGACGCCATCACGCGCGCCATCGCGCGCACGCCGGCCTTGCTCGCGGCATAGGCCGAATAGCCGGGGTTGCCGAGCACCGAAATCACCGAGCCGTTGAGGATGATCGACGCGCCGTCATTGAGATAGGGCGCGACCGCCTGCACGGTGAAGAACACGCCGGTGAGATTGGTGCGGATCACATTTTCGAATGCGGCGAGTGTGGTGCCGCCGACCGGCGTCTGGCCGGGAATGCCGGCATTGGCGAACAGCACATCATACTTGCCGAACTTCTCGGCGCCCTGCTTCACCGCGGCTTCCAGCGCCGCGACGTCGGTGGCATCGGCCACGACGGCGAGCGCGTTCGGCCCAAGCTCCTTGGCCGCCGCCGCAAGCGTTTCCTTGTTGCGTCCGGTGATGACGACCTTGGCGCCTTCGGCGATGAACAGCTTCGCTGTCGCAAGCCCGATGCCGCTGTTGCCGCCGGTGATCAATGCCGTCTTGTTCGCCAGTCTCATGTCCGCCTCCAGTTGGTTGCATTATTAAACTTCATTGCCTAGCTAGAGGACGAGGTTTAATATTGCAACTACACAAGGCCGTGATGGCTTTAATTTTTGGAGACGCGTGGTGAAGAGAACCAGTCTGGCAGGCGACTCTTGCCCGGTGGCGCGCGCGCTCGACGTGTTCGGCGACTGGTGGTCGCTCTTGATCATCCGCGACGCCAGCCTCGGCCGGCGCCGCTTCGGCGAATTCCAGGCGAGCCTCGGGCTGGCCAAGAACATCCTCGCCACGCGGCTGCGCACGCTGGTCGAGCGCGACATCCTGAAGACGGTCCCCGCCTCCGACGGCAGCGCCTATCAGGAATATGTGCTGACGCCGAAGGGCCACGGCATCTTCCCGATCCTGGTCGCGCTCCGGCAATGGACCGAGGAGTTCGACGAGCATCCGGACGAGATCGCGACCATCATGGTCGATCGCGACAAGGGCAAGCCGGTGAAGAAGCTTGCGCTGTTGTCGCAGGACGGTCGCGTGCTCAGCGCGGCGGACACGACGCTGAAGCCAAGGCCTGCGGCGAAACGCGCGCGGCGGGCAGCGACTGTGTAAGCGGATCCTCTCCTTCGTCATTCCGGGGCGACGCGCAGCGTCGAGCCCGGAATCCATCCGGCCGCGCGTTCCGTAGACGAATGGATTCCGGGCTCTCGCTTCGCGAGCCCCGGAATGACGGGGTGGCAGGGCCGCAATCACGCCCATCACCGAATGCGGTGGTTATGGGTCCTGGCTTTCGCCAGGACGACGAACATAGAGAGAGCTGCGGAAGGTCGGCCCCGTCGATCCGCAGCATTAGGACAGCTTCCGCCGGCTGCGCGCCCGCAACTGCTCGTCGGCTTCCAGGCGGGTCATCGCGAGCAGATGGTCCAGGACTTCGAATTGGTGGCGCTGGGCGAGTTTGGCGAGTTCGGTCGCGGCGGCTGCGATCAGGACCAGGGCGTCATCCGGGCCGCCCTCCCCAGCCATGTCGTCGCTCGCCGGTCGTCGCCGGCCGGGCGGCTTGCGCTTCCGGCCGCCCCCTGTGCTGCTCAAAAGGCCTAATCCGATTCCCACCCCATATATAAAGAGATACGCCGTTTCCGGCCGCAACTCTAGGGCGCATTTTTCAACCTTTGAGATAGGAACTCCACAGCTTGGACACCCCCTTCAATATCTGGCGATTTGACACCGACCGCCCCAGCACCCATGTTCGCCCCGACAATGCGGGCCGCGAGTCTAGCGGAACCCGCCTTCAAGTTTTCCCGTAAGCTATTGGAATGACATGAATATCGTCATTGTGGAGTCGCCGGCCAAGGCCAAGACGATCAACAAATATCTGGGGTCCTCCTACGAGGTCCTGGCGTCGTTCGGCCATGTTCGCGACCTCCCGGCCAAGAACGGTTCCGTCGATCCGGACGCCAATTTCCAGATGATCTGGGAGGTCGATGCCAAGGCCGCGAGCCGGCTCAACGACATCGCCAAGGCGCTGAAGGGTGCCGACCGCCTGATCCTCGCAACCGACCCTGATCGGGAGGGCGAAGCGATCTCCTGGCACGTGCTGGAGGTGATGAAGGAAAAGCGCGCGCTGAAGGACCAGAAGGTCGAGCGCGTGGTGTTCAACGCCATCACCAAGCAGGCCGTCTCCGAGGCCATGAAGGCGCCGCGCCAGATCGACGGCGCGCTGGTCGACGCCTACATGGCGCGCCGCGCGCTGGACTATCTGGTCGGCTTCACGCTCTCCCCGGTGCTGTGGCGCAAGCTGCCCGGCGCCCGCTCGGCGGGCCGCGTGCAGTCGGTCGCGCTGCGGCTGGTCTGCGACCGCGAGCTCGAGATCGAAAAGTTCGTGCCGCGGGAGTACTGGTCGCTGGTCGCCACCCTGCTGACGCCGCGCGGCGAAGCCTTCGAGGCGCGCCTGGTCGGCGCCGACGGCAAGAAGATCGCGCGGCTCGACATCGGCTCCGGGGCGGAAGCCGAGGACTTCAAGAAGGCGATCGAAGCCGCGCTGTTCAAGGTCGCGACCGTCGAGGCCAAGCCGGCGCGGCGCAACCCGCAGGCGCCCTTCACCACCTCGACATTGCAGCAGGAAGCGAGCCGCAAGCTCGGCTTCGCGCCGGCGCACACCATGCGCATCGCGCAGCGGCTGTATGAGGGCATCGACATCGGCGGCGAGACCACCGGTCTCATCACATATATGCGAACCGACGGCGTGCAGATCGCGCCCGAGGCGATCACCCAGGCACGCAAGGTGATCGGCGAGGATTACGGCAACGCCTATGTGCCGGATGCGCCGCGCCAGTATCAGGCCAAGGCCAAGAACGCGCAGGAAGCGCACGAAGCGATCCGTCCGACCGATCTGTCGCGCCGCCCGGCCACCATCGGCCGCCGGCTCGATGCCGATCAGGCACGGCTCTATGAGCTGATCTGGAAGCGCACCATCGCGAGCCAGATGGAGTCCGCCGAGCTCGAACGCACCACTGTCGACATCGAGGCCAAGGCAGGCTCCCGCGTGCTGGAGCTGCGCGCCTCCGGGCAGGTCATCAAGTTCGACGGCTTCCTCGCGCTCTACCAGGAGAGCCGCGACGACGAGGAAGACGAGGACTCGCGCCGCCTGCCCGCGATGAGCCAGGGCGAAGCCGTGAAGCGCCAGAGCCTCGCCGTCACCCAGCATTTCACCGAGCCGCCGCCGCGCTTCTCGGAAGCATCATTGGTGAAGCGGATGGAAGAGCTCGGCATCGGCCGTCCCTCGACCTACGCCTCGATCCTGCAGGTGCTGAAGGACCGCGGCTACGTCAAGCTGGAGAAGAAGCGGCTGCACGGCGAGGACAAGGGCCGCGTCGTGGTCGCGTTCCTGGAGAACTTCTTCTCGCGCTATGTCGAGTACGACTTCACTGCCGATCTCGAGGAGCAGCTCGACCGCATCTCCAACAATGAGATCGCCTGGCAGCAGGTGCTGCAGGACTTCTGGCGCGGCTTCATCGGCGCGGTCAACGACATCAAGGACCTCAGGGTTGCCGAGGTGCTCGATGCGCTCGACGAGATGCTCGGCCCGCACATCTATCCGCCGCGCGCGGATGGCGGCGACGTCCGGCAATGCCCGACCTGCGGCACCGGCCGGCTCAACCTGAAGGCCGGCAAGTTCGGCGCCTTCGTCGGCTGCTCGAACTATCCGGAATGCCGCTACACCCGTCCGTTGGCGGCCGACAACGCCGAGAGCGCCGATCGCGTGCTCGGCACCGATCCCGACACCGGGTTCGACGTCACGGTGAAGGCCGGCCGCTTCGGCCCCTACATCCAGCTCGGCGAGCAGAAGGATTATGCCGAAGGCGAGAAGCCGAAGCGCGCGGGGATTCCCAAGGGCACCTCGCCCGCCGACGTGGATCTCGAACTGGCGCTGAAGCTGCTGTCGCTGCCGCGCGAGATCGGCAAGCATCCGGAGACCGGGCAGCCGATCACCGCCGGCCTCGGCCGGTTCGGGCCGTTCGTGAAGCACGAGAAGACCTATGCCAGCCTTGAGGCCGGCGACGAGGTGTTCGATATCGGCTTGAACCGCGCGGTGACGCTGATCGCGGAGAAGATCGCCAAGGGACCGAGCGGCCGCCGCTTCGGCGCCGATCCCGGCAAGCCGCTCGGCGATCATCCGACGCTCGGCGCGGTTGCACTGAAGAACGGACGCTACGGCGCCTATGTCGCGGCCGGCGGCGTCAACGCGACGATCCCGAGCGATCGCACGCCCGACGAGGTCACTCTCGCGGAAGCGATCGCTCTGATCGACGAGCGCGCGGCCAAGGGCGGCGGCAAGAAGGCCAAGAAGGCGGCGAAGCCTGCCAAGCCCAGCAAGGCCAAAGCAGCCAAGTCTGAAGAGACCGACGGCGACGCCGAGGCCAAGCCCGCCAAGAAGGCTGCGTCGAAGAAGGCCGCGGCAAAACCGAAAGCGGATGCGACCAGCAAGGCGCGCGCGCCGGTCGCTTCCGGTGCCAAGACGTCGCCTGCAAAGTCATCGGCACCTGCGAAAGCGCCCGCGAAGAAAAGCGCCGGCAAGGCACGAGGATAAGTGAAACGAAAACCCGACCATGGCTTTCCGGGCCGGGACGCCATCGTCGCCTTCATCCGCGCCAATCCAGGCAAGGTCGGCACCCGCGAGATCGCGCGCGAGTTCGGCCTGAAGAACGCCGACCGCATCGAGCTGAAGCGGATCCTCCGCGAGCTCGCCGACGACGGCACAGTTGCAAAACGCGGCCGCAAGATCCACGAGCCGGCGGCGCTGCCGCCGACCGTTCTCGCCGACATCACCGGCCGTGACAGCGACGGCGAATTGATCGCCACCCCCGCCGAGTGGGACTCCGAGGAAAACGGCACCGCGCCGAAAATCCGCATCGAGACGCCGCGGCGACCGAAGCCCGGCACCACCGCCGGTGTCGGCGACCGCGCGCTGCTGCGGGTTGAGGTGACCGACGAGCAAGACGGCACGCCCTATCGCGGCCGCGTCATCAAGGTGATCGATCACGGCCGTACCCGCATCCTCGGCATCTTCCGCCGCAATCCGGATGGCGGCGGACGGCTGATCCCGGTCGACAAGAAGCAGGCCGGCCGCGAGCTCAACATCGCCAAGCCGGATACCGGCGGCGCTGAGAATGGCGACCTGATCAGCGTCGACCTGATCCGCACCCGCAGCTTTGGCCTCGCCTCCGCCCGTGTCAAGGAACGGCTCGGCTCCATTGCCAGTGAGAAGGCGATCAGCCTGATCGCGATCAACACCCACGACATCCCGCAGGTATTTTCGCCTTCTGCGCTCCGAGAGGCCGAAGAGGCAAAACCCGCGACCTTGCAAGGCCGCGAGGACTGGCGCGACGTGCCGCTCGTCACCATCGATCCGCCCGATGCCAAGGATCACGACGACGCCGTGCATGCCGAGGTCGACACCGATCCCAACAACAAGGGCGGCTTCATCGTCCATGTCGCGATCGCCGATGTCGCCTACTATGTGCGGCCCGGCTCGGCGCTCGACCGCGATGCGCTCCAGCGCGGCAATTCGGTGTATTTCCCCGATCGCGTGGTGCCGATGCTGCCGGAGCGGATCTCCAACAACCTCTGCTCGCTGGTGCCGGGCGAGCCGCGCGGCGCGCTCGCGGTGCGGATGGTGATCGGCGCCGACGGCCGCAAGCGCTCGCATACGTTCCATCGCGTGCTGATGCGCTCGGCCGCAAAGCTTGCCTATGCCCAGGCGCAGGCCGCGATCGACGGCAGGCCCGACGACACGACAGGTCCCCTGCTCGAGCCGATCCTCAAGCCGCTGTGGGCGGCCTATGAGTTGGTCAAGCTCGCGCGCAACGAGCGCGATCCGCTCGATCTCGATCTGCCCGAACGCAAGATCCTGCTGAAGCCGGACGGCACCGTCGATCGCGTGATCGTGCCGCAGCGGCTCGACGCGCACCGGCTGATCGAGGAGTTCATGATCCTCGCCAACGCCGCCGCGGCCGAGATGCTTGAGAAGAAGGCGCTGCCGCTGATCTATCGCGTGCATGACGAGCCGAGCCAGGAGAAGGTGCACAACCTCCAGGAATTTTTGAAGACGCTCGACCTGCCCTTCACCAAGCAGGGTGCGCTGCGCCCCGCGCAATTCAACCGCGTGCTGGCGCAGGTCTCGGGCGAAGATTACGAACCGCTGGTCAACGAGGTGGTGCTGCGCTCGCAGGCGCAGGCCGAGTACTCCGCCGAGAACTACGGCCATTTCGGCTTGAACCTGCGCCGCTACGCGCATTTCACCTCACCGATTCGCCGCTACGCCGATCTGATCGTGCATCGCGCGCTGACTCGCGCGCTCGGCCTCGGCGAAGGCGCCCTGCCGGCCGACGAGAGCGTGGAGACGCTGGCCGAGATCGCCGCGCAGATTTCGGTCACCGAACGCCGCGCGATGAAGGCGGAGCGTGAGACCACCGACCGGCTGATCGCGCATTTCCTTGCCGACAAGGTCGGCGCCTCGTTCCAGGGCCGCATTTCCGGCGTGACGCGCGCCGGCCTGTTCGTGAAGCTCGACGACACCGGCGCCGACGGCCTGATCCCGATCCGCACCATCGGCAGCGAGTATTTCAACTACGACGAAACCCGCCATGCGCTGATCGGCACGCGCAGCGGCACCATGTATCGGCTCGGCGACGTCGTCGACGTGCGGCTGGTCGAGGCAGCGCCGGTGGCGGGCGCGCTGCGCTTTGAGCTATTATCCGAGGGCCAGGCTATTCCGCGCGATAGAAAACGCGACGGCAAGAGAGCCGAGCGCCGCGCCGCGGGATTTGGCAAGGGACCTGGTAAAGGATCCGGCAAGAAGGCGCACAAGGAACGGAAGACGCGCAGCAAGAAGGACCGCATGCCAGCGAAGCCGAAGTCGGGCAAATCGAAGCGAGGCAAGTCATGGACGTGAACTCATGGACGTGAAGTCATGGACGTGACACCGCCGACGGTGGTCTGGACTCGCGACGCGGCCGAGCCCGAGAAGCGCGACGTGTGGCGCGCGATGAAGCGCGGGTTCCGCGGCCATTGTCCACGCTGCGGAAATGGCAAACTGTTCCGCAAGTTTCTCAAATGCGACGGCCACTGCCCGGTCTGCGATCTGGATTTCTCGCCGCATCGTGCCGACGACCTGCCCGCCTATCTCGTCATCGTCATTGTCGGCCATATCGTGGTACCGACCGCACTGTGGATCGAGACCAACTATTCGCCGCCGGTGTGGCTGCAACTTGCGATCTATCTGCCGTTCACGCTGTTCGCATCTCTGGCACTGTTGCAACCGGTGAAGGGAGCCGTGATCGGATTGCAATGGGCCCTGCGCATGCATGGCTTTGACGAGAATCCCCCTAGCGACATCCCGCCGGTCTAGCTAAACCGGGCGATAAGAAGAAATGAAAGGGATGAAATGACTGAAGCTGCCGCACCCGCCGCCGTCGTCCACCAGGGCGAAAAGGAAGCCGATCATCACGCGTATTTCCGGCCGAAGGATGCCGCGACGCTGATCCTGATCGATCGCTCCAGTGCCAAGCCGAAGGTGCTCGTCGGCAAGCGCCACGACAAGGTGGTGTTCATGCCCGGCAAGTTCGTTTTCCCCGGCGGCCGCGTCGACAAGGCCGACAACCGCGTGCCGGTCGCCGCCCCGATCACGCCGGAGCTCGAAGCCAATCTCTTGAAGGGCAGCCCGAAGATCACGCCCGGCCGCGCGCGTGCGCTTGCCAATGCGGCGATCCGCGAAGCCTGCGAAGAGACCGGACTCTGCCTCGGCCGCAAGGTCGAGAAGAAGACAAAGCTCGACGGCCCCTGGGCGCCATTCGCCGATGCAGGACTGTTGCCCGATCCGTCCGGCCTGTTCCTGATCGCGCGCGCGATCACCCCGCCCGGCCGTGTCCGCCGCTTCGACACCCGCTTCTTCACCGCCGATGCGTCGACCATCGCGCATCGTGTCGAGGGCGTGGTCCATGCCGATGCCGAACTGGTCGAGCTCGTCTGGGTCGAGATCGGCTCCGAGCCGCTGGCCGATGCGCATGCCATGACCAAGAATGTGCTCGCCGAACTCGACCGCCGTCTCGCCACCGGCCCGCTCCGTCACGACGCGCCGGTGCCGTTCTTCCATTTCTATGGCGGCAAGATGCAGAAGGATGTGCTGGGAGCGTGATCCCCTCGCGTCATTCCGGGGCGCGCCTCTTGGCGCGAGCCCGGAATCCATCGGGCCGCATCGTTTGTTGAAGAATGGATTCCGGGCTCGTCGCTTCGCTCCGCCCCGGAATGACGATGTTGAGATGGCCCCCAAAAACAAAATAATCTACCCAATGGCGCGCCGCGAAACGCCTCCCTATCTGTTCCGCTAACGACATCAAGAACGGAACGGGGCAATGGCGAAGCGTCAACTCAAGCTCGGCGCATTCATGCGGCCGATCAGCATCCACACCGGCGCCTGGCGCTACCCCGGGGCGTGGCCCGACGCCAATTTCAACTTCGACCACATCAAGACGCTGATCCGCAAGCTCGAGGCCGGCAAGTTCGACGCCTTCTTCATGGCCGACCATCTGGCCGTGCTGAACATGCCGATCAACGCGCTGAAGCGCAGCCACACCGTGACCTCGTTCGAGCCGTTTACGCTGCTGTCGGCCCTCTCCGCCGTGACCGAGAATATCGGCCTGATCGCGACCGGCTCGACCACCTTCGACGAGCCCTATCACGTCGCCCGGCGGTTCGCCTCGCTCGACCACATCTCCGGCGGCCGCGCCGGCTGGAACATCGTCACCACGTCCAATCCGGACGCGGCGCTGAATTTCGGCCTCGACGATCACATGGAGCACGCCGAGCGCTACAAGCGCGCCCGCGAGTTCTACGACGTCGTCACCGGTCTCTGGGATTCCTTCGCCGATGACGCCTTCGTGCGCGACGTCGAGTCCGGGCTGTTCGTCGATCCCGACAAGATGCATGTGCTCAACCACAAGGGCAAATATCTCTCGGTGCGCGGCCCGCTCAACATCGCCCGTCCCGTGCAGGGCTGGCCGGTGATCGTGCAGGCCGGCGCCTCCGATGACGGCAGGCAGCTCGCGGCCGAGACCGCGGAAGCCGTGTTCACCGGCGGCGGCAGCCTCGCCGACGGACAGAAGCTCTATGCCGATATCAAGGGCCGCATGGAGAAGATCGGCCGCGATCCCGAGCACCTGAAGATCCTGCCCGGCGCCTTCGTGGTGGTCGGCGACAGCGTCGAGGAAGCCAAGGAGAAGCGCGCGCTGCTCGACAGCCGCGTCCACTACGACAGCGCGATCGCCTCGCTCTCGGTGATCCTCGGCACCGACGCATCCGGCTTCGATCCCGACGGGCAGTTGCCGCCGATCCCCGAGACCAACGCCAGCAAGAGCGGCAGGCAGCGCCTGGTCGAGGTCGCCGCGCGCGACAAGCTCACCGTGCGCCAGCTCGCCCAGCGCGTCGGCGGCTATGGCGGGCTCGCCTTCGTCGGCACGCCGCAGACCATCGCCGACCAGATGGAGGAATGGCTGGTGGGCCGCGGCAGCGACGGTTTCAACATCATGTTCCCCTATCTGCCGCAGGGCCTGTTCGAGTTCGTCGACCGGGTGGTGCCGGAACTGCAGAAGCGCGGAATCTTCCGGACCGAGTACGAAGGGCGGACCCTGCGCGAGAATTTGGGCCTGCCGCGGCCCGAAAATCAGTTCTTCGCGGGGTAATCGGGCCGGAATCGGGGTGGTTTAGGCCCGGAAATCCTTGACTTTGAGCGGTTTGTGGCTAGTTTCCGGGCCAAACGCGGGCCGATTTGGCCGGCTCCCGATACCCCTTCCTTTTCGAGGATTTGCACATGGCCAAAGCGGTCACCATCAAGGTCAAGCTCGTGTCGACGGCCGATACCGGCTTCTATTACGTCGCCAAGAAGAATTCGCGCACCATGACCGACAAGCTGGTCAAGAAGAAGTACGATCCGGTCGCGCGCAAGCACGTCGAGTTCAAGGAAGCCAAGATCAAGTAAGATAGGCTGCTTCCAACGTTTCAAACGGGGCCCTCGCGGCCCCGTTTTTGCTTTGTGGCCTCACGTCGTCCCTCATGTCTTTCGGGCAGGTCCCGGGCGCAGGGCTCACATGATCGCAGGCTTGGACGAAGGCAACGTCGGCGGCTACTCGGTCGCCTACGGCCGCGAGGACATCTACTTCCCGGTCTATGTCACGGCCGCCCTCGCCGCGGTCTTTATGACCGCGACGTGGATCACGGGCGCGCTTTACTGGCTGGTGCTGGCGGCGGCCGCAGCGGGCTTTACCTATTACAACATCCCGCTGCTGGAGGCCGGTCGTCCGACCATCGGCGCCAACCAGTATGGCATCTTCATCCAGGCCTTCGGGCTGATCCGCTGGCGCGCGATCACGCAGATCGATCTCGTCGAGATCGCAGAGCGCGCGATGACCGTCCACGAATTGCAGATCGCACTCAATGGGCCGCTCGGCAGCGCACTGGTGGCCGATTGGCGCAAGCGGCCGGCCTATCGGCTGCTGATGCGCCTGCCGTGGCGCATGGACCATCGCGGCGTGGTGCGCGTCAATCTGGAGCCGTTCGACCGGACGCCCGACGAGATCCACCGGACGTTCCTGAGGATGTGGCGCTACTACCGGAGCTAGCCCTTGAACGCTTCATCCGGCAGATGCGCATCCGCGATCTCAGCATCCGGATTGTGCGTGATGGTCATGAACCAGACCAGGCTGAAGAACAGCGACCACGCTGTGTTCCAATAGAACCAGTTCATCGGATCACCTCGAACAGCTTTGATCCGTGCCAGCCGGCAGAGATTGCCGGCCGGCGCGGAACGCCGCCAAGTCTACTGCACGACCTCGCCGTGCAGTGCCAGATCCAACCCTTCGCGCTCGATATCCCGGCTCACGCGAAGCCCGACGAAGAGATTGATCACGAACAGGATGATCAGGCTCACGACGGCATCATACACGAAAACCGTCGCGACGCCGATGCATTGATTGACGAACTGCCCAGGATTTCCCTCAAGAACGCCAGCCGTTCCACCATACTGCTCGACCGCGAACACGCCGGTCAGCAGCGCCCCGACGATGCCGCCGAGGGCATGGACGCCGAAACAGTCCAGCGCGTCATCGTAGCTGAACATGCGCTTCAAGCCGGTGCATCCCCAGTAGCAGCAGACGCCGGCGGCGATGCCGATGGCGAAGGCGCCGACCGGCCCGACGAACCCGGAGGCCGGCGTGATCGCGACGAGGCCCGCGACGGCGCCCGAGCAGATGCCGACGACGGTCGGCTTGCCCTTCAATGCCCATTCCACCAGCATCCAGGTGAAGCCCGCCACCGCGGTGGCGATCTGGGTCACCAGCATGGCCATGCCGGCCTGCATGCCGGCCGTGACGGCGGAGCCGGCATTGAAGCCGAACCAGCCGACCCACAGCAGCGAGGCGCCGATGAAGGTCAGCACCATGTTGTGCGCCGGCCCGGTCTCGACACGCTTGCCGAGCATGATCGCGCACATCAAGCCGGCGACGCCGGCATTGATGTGCACCACGGTGCCGCCGGCGAAATCGAGAACCTTGACATAGGCGGCGTCGTTGCCCGCGGAGAAGATGCCGTCGGGCCCCCAGACCCAGTGCGCGATCGGCGCATAGACGAAGATCGCCCACAGCCCGATGAACCAGAGCATCGCCGAGAACTTCATCCGCTCGGCAAACGCGCCGGCGATCAGCGCCGGCGTGATGATGGCGAACGTCATCTGGAAGCAGATGTAGACGGACTCAGGAATGGTCGCGGCGAGCGGATTGGGATTGCCGATGCCGCCCTTGCCGATGTCGCTCAGGATGTCCTTGAGGAACATGCGATCCAGGCCACCGATGAACGGCGTTCCGGCACGGAACGCGAGGCTGTAGGTGAGGACGGCAAACAGGATCGTGACCAGGCAGGTGACGGCGAAGCTGGTCATCACGGTGTCGCCGACATTCTTCTTGCGCACCATGCCGCCATAGAACAGGCCGAGCCCCGGCACCGTCATCATCAGGACCAACGCGACGGACGTCAGCATCCAGGCGGTGTCGCCCGAATTGGGCGTGCACTTCTCGAGAATCTTGCCGCCGCAGGCAGGCGGCGCCACCGCATCCTCAGCCAGCGCAATGTCACTGAACAGCAGGCAAAGAAACGCCACTCCCAGCAGGGCAATCACGATTCTCACGAGCTTCGGGCGCGTGTATGTCGCAGACTCCATCATCGTCCTCCCATCACAAGAAATGCTGGTGTTCGGAATGGGCGTGGCGCGTTCGGAGCGCGAACGCCGAAGACAGCGCGCATTCGGTTATCGGGATGTCTCGAAGCGCCGTGGTGCGGCTGGCGGGATGCGGCGAAGGCGCAGCGGCATTCAGGCCCGGCGCAAGGCACAAGCGCCTCCTGCTCGGCGGCGCGGCAAAGGCCGTGGTGCGCGGATAGCTGGAGAATGACGGCGACTAGCCTCATTGCGGCCAGCCCTTCCCATGGGATCCCCAGGCCGGAAACCCTGCAACGGCTTCCGGCACGATTTCTAGCCATATTCAATCAAGATTCGTGCCACCGGCGCATGCCGAGCAACAGATTGAAGACGCAGTAAATTCAATCCGCGCGCAGAACGGCATCGCGCACCACTGCACGTTCTCGCAGCAAGCGATCGATGGAAAAACAGGCAGCCGTCGGCGACCGCCCTCGTATGGGGCAATCGCCGGTTTGCCGGGATTGGGAGCTCAAATGGCCTTGAGCAGCGGCGGCTGCGCCGGCCGGATCAGCGCGAAGGCAAGCTGGATGATGCCGCCGGCAAGTCCGAGCGCGACGCCGATGCGCCAGGCCATGGTGTAGGAGCCGAGCGAGTCGTAGATCACCCCTCCTCCGTAGGCACCGAGGAAGCTGCCGACCTGGTGGCTCATGAAGGCAAGGCCCTGGATCATCGCCTGCCAGCGCAAGCCGAACATCTCCGCCACCGCGCCCGCGACCAGCGGCCCGACACCCATCCAGAGGAAGCCCATGATGGCGCCGAACAGCAGCGTCGAGCCCGGCGTTGCCGGCAGCATGAAGTACCAGGCGAGCGCCAGCGAGCGCAGGATGTAGATCGCGCCGAGCAGCGCCAGCTTGTTCCAGCGCTGGCCGGCCCAGCCGAAGAACAGCGAGCCCAGCACGTTGAAGCCGCCGATCATGCCGAGCGTCTGCGCGCTCAGCATCGGATCGAGCCCGCAGATGGCGAGATATGACGGCAGATGCGTGGTGAGGAAGACGAGCTGCATGCCGCAGACCATGTAGGCGCAGGTCATCACCACGAACGACGCGTTGCCGAACGCGGTCTTTGCCGCGGTCGCCGCCGTCGCATTGCCGATGTCGTCACCCGCGGGCTTCGGCAGCGGGATGTTGTCGACGCGGCCGGCATACAACGCCGCAGGGATCATCCCGACCGACAGGATGACGAAGCCGGCGAGCCCGACGCGCCAGCCGAAACCTTCATTGAGCATCTGGCCGATCGGCGCCGACAGCAGCGCGCCGAGCGAGCCCGCGGCAGAGACGATACCGAGCACGGTGGAGCGCACCATCTCCGGCACCGCGCGCGCCGCGACCGACATCGCAATGGCATTCGCGGTACAGGCGAGCGAAATGCCGATCAGCACGCCGGCGCCGATCATGATGCTGACGAGGCCATGCGCGGTCGTCATCAGCACAAGGCCTGCGATATAGGCCAGCGCACCGACCACCATGATCGGGCGGAAGCCGTAACGCACGGTCATCGCACCGGCGAGCGGCTGCAAGAAGCCCCAGGCGAGGTTCTGCACCGCCAGCGCCAGCGTGAAATGCGACACCGTAATTCCGATGTCGTGCGTCAGCGGCTGCATGAAGATGCCGAGGCTCTGCCGCAGGCCCATGCTCAGCGTGAGCATGATGGAGGCGCCGATCAGAATGGGAAGCGTGGGACGCAGGACCTGCAGCAGGGGCATTGTTTTTGTTCTCCCATAACGGCGCGGCACGCGCGCCACAGCCTGCGATTCACGCATGTTTTGGTTACACAGACCTGTGTACTTAGGCTATACAAGGGGCGAACTGTCAAGCGAAGAGGATCACGGCCGGCGCATGGCTTCCCCGCCTCCCAAACAGACCATGAAAGAGCGGATCCTCGAGACCGCCGACAAGCTGTTCTACCTGCAGGGCATTCGCGCCATCGGCGTCGACACCATCGCGGCCGAGATCGGCATCAGCAAGCGCACGCTTTACAACCACTTCCCGTCGAAGGACGCGCTGATCGAGGCCTATCTGCAACGCCGCTTCGTGCAGCCCCGCCCGTCCGACAAGCCGCCGGCCGAGCAGATTCTTGCAACCTTCGATTCATTGGAGCGGCGCTTCGCGGCAAAGGATTTTCGCGGCTGCCCGTTCGTGAACGCGGTGGCCGAGCTCGGACCTGATGACGAGGACCACACCGTCCGCGACATTGCCGTTGCCTTCAAGGAAAGCCGCCGGGTCTGGTTTCGCGATCTGCTGCAGCAGCTCGGCGTCGCCGATGCGGAGGGGCTTGCGACCCAGCTCACGCTGCTGGTCGACGGCTCGATCGCGCAGGACCTGGTGCGCGACGATCCGGCGATGGCTCGCGCGGCCAGGGAAGCCGCCCGCGTGCTGCTGGCCAACGCCGGCGTCAAGCTTGGCGCCTCCGCAGCTACGGACAACAAGCGCACCGGATAAATCCGGTTGCGTAGACAAGTCCGGTTTGGTTGTTAGCGGTGACGGCATGCGACGGCATTCCCAATCTGGATATTCCGTCCGGCGAGATTGACAGCGACCGCGAGACAAGCTGCGGCACAACTGGGGAACGACCATGGAAGATCTGAAGGTGACGGCCACCGGCTACGATTTCGCGCCGGCGCGCGCCGCCATGCAGCGCTACATCGACAACAATCTGCTGTCCGGCATCTCGTCCGCCGTGATGGTGGGGCGCGAGCTGGTCGACGTGTCCTGCGTCGGCTGGGCCGACAAGGAAGCGCAGACCCCGTTGCGCACCGACCACATCTTCCGGGTGTTCTCCAACACCAAGCTGATCACCTCCTGCGCGGCGCTGCTGCTGGTCGAAGACGGCCGCATCCGGCTCGACGATCCGATCGAGACCTACATCCCGCACCTCGGTAACCGCAAGGTGCTGCGGCCGGGCGCGACGTCGATCGACGACACCGAGCCGGCGCGGAGCTCGATCACCATCCGCCAATTGCTGAGCCACAGCGCCGGCTTGAGCTACGGCTTCTTCGATCCCGGCACCGTCATCTTCAAGGCGCTCAACGAGCGCGGCGTGCACAACCCCAACACGACCCTGGCCGAGATGGTCGATGTGCTGGCCGGCCTGCCGCTGATCTATCAGCCTGGCACGTCGTGGGAATACTCGCTCGCGATCGACGTGGTGGCGCGCCTCGTCGAGGTGGTCAGCGGCCAGAGCTTCGACAAATTCATCAAGGCGCGCATCCTCGATCCGCTCGGCATGGTCGATACCGGCTTCGTGGTCCCCGAGCAGGATCAGGGACGCCTGGTCGCGTACTACGCAGGCGCCGATCTGATGGAGCCGATGAAGCCGGGCCTCACCCGCACCGACAATGCGCCCTTCCCCGGCGCCTATCTGCGCCCGGTCGCACGGCTCAATGGCGGCGGCGGCCTGGTGTCGACACTGCCCGACATGGTCGCGCTGATCCGCAGCCTGCTGCCAGGCGGACCGACCCTGCTGAAGCCGGACACGATCGCTGCGATGATGTCCAACCAGTTGCCGGACGGCCAATGGATCCGCTTCGCGATGATGGGCGAGCAACCCGGCAAGGCGCATGGGCTTGCCGGCGGCCTGATCCTCAATCCCTCACCAATCGATCATCCCGACGCCGCCGGCGAATTCTACTGGGGCGGCGTCGCCGGCACGCAATGGTGGATTTCGCCCAAGAAGGGCATCGCCGGCGTCATGATGGCACAGCGCCAGATGGCGTTCGTCCATCCGTTCTCGTTCGAGTTCAAGCGGATGGCCTATGACGCGGTGAAGCGCGGCCGTTAGCAGGCTGCGTTTACGACAATCCTGTCGGCACCCGCAAAAGCGAAAGCGGGTGACCCAGTATTCCAGAGACGGTTCAGCTTGAATCGAGAGGCCGCGGCGTACTGGATATCCCGCATTCGCGGGGTATGACGACGAGTGTTGTGGATGGTGTGAAGCGCGGCCGTTAGGCCGCCGCGGAAACCACGCGGTTGCGGCCGTCGTGCTTGGCGCGATAGAGCGCGGTGTCGGCGCGCTTCAGCACGTCGGCAACCTGCTCGCCCTTGCGCTCCAGCGTGGTGAGCCCGATCGAGATCGTGACCGTGATCCGCTTGCCGCCCTTCTCGACGGCAAAGGGCTCGCCCGCGATCGAGCGGCGCAGCCGCTCGGCGACCATGCCGGCGACATGCAGATCGGTCTCCGGCATCACGATCACGAACTCCTCGCCGCCATAGCGGCAGGCCAGATCGATGCCGCGGATCGACTTGCGGATGCGAACGGCAAATTCGCGCAGCACGTCGTCGCCGGCGTCGTGGCCGTAGGTGTCGTTGATCGCCTTGAAGTAATCGATGTCGAGGATCATCAGCGCCAGCGGCTTGCCGCGGACCGAAGCCTGCTCCGCCAGCGTCGCGAGGTGGCTCTCCATGTAGCGCCGGTTGTTGAGGCCGGTCAGCGCATCGGTGATCGCCATCTCGATCGAGTTCTGCACGTTGTCGCGCAGATGATCGGTGTAGCGGCGGCGGCGGATCTGGGTGCGCGCCCGTGCCAGCAATTCATTCTTGTCGACCGGGCGCAGCAGGTAGTCGTTGACGCCGATCTCGAGCCCGCGCATCAGCCGCGTGTTGTTGTCGGCATCGGACACTGCCAGGATCGGCACCTGCCGCGTCCGCTCCAGCGAACGGGCCTGGCTGCACAGCCGCAGGCCGTCGTAATTGTCGAGGCTGAGCGACACGATCAGCAGGTCGTAATTGCCCTCGGCCGCATGGAACAGCGCTTCAGACGGATTGACCTCGACGTCGACGGTATGCTCGGCGGAAAGGATCGGCGCCAGCTTCTCGTAAGACGACGGCCGGTCGTCGACCAGGAGGATGCGGCCGCCGGTGCCACGATCCGCGATCGCGCTGCGCTCGGGCGCCTGCATGCCGATCTCGAGCGAGGTGATGGCGCGCATGCGCAGTTCGTCGGTCATCATCTTCAGCCGCGTCAGCGAGCGCACGCGCGCAATCAGCACGACGTCGGACACCGGCTTGGTCAGGAAGTCATCGGCGCCGGATTCGAGGCCGCGGACGCGGTCAGCCGGACTGTCGAGCGCGGTGACGATGACGACGGGAATGAAATGGGTCGCTGGATTCGACTTCAAGCGGCGGCAGACCTCGAAGCCGTCCATATCCGGCATCATGACGTCGAGCAGGATGATGTCGCATTCGGCGCGCGAACAGATTTCCAGCGCCTCGGTCCCGTTGGATGCGGTCAGCACATCGAAATATTCGGCCGACAGGCGAGCTTCCAACAGCTTGACGTTCGCCGGAACGTCATCGACGACGAGGATACGCGCGGACATCGCAACCCAACTCCCCTATCCGATAAAGCGTCGGACAGTCTCAATGAATTTGCCGACCGAGATCGGCTTGGACAAATAGGCTTCGCAGCCGCCCTCGCGGATGCGTTCTTCGTCGCCCTTCATGGCGAAGGCGGTGACTGCGACCACCGGAATCGTGCGCAGATCGGGATCGTCCTTGATCCAGCGCGTGACCTCGAGGCCGGAAACCTGAGGCAGTTGAATATCCATCAAAATGAGATCGGGGCGCAGCTTGCGCACGAGATCGAGCGCTTCGAAGCCATTGCTGGTGCCCGAAGTCTGGTAGCCATGCGCTTCCAACAGATCGCGAAAGAGCTTCATGTTGAGCTCATTGTCCTCCACGATCAGGACGGTTTTGGCCATCCCGTCCCTCCCAAACCCAGGAGACGGGCCCGGCTGCGGCACCTCACGCACCGCGCTCGGGACGCGTCGAAAATGTGAATTCAAACTAGCGCCAGAATCGCTCTAACCCGTTAACCCGACATCCAACTTCCGCAGCGTGGTTTCCGTTGCTTGAACATGCGCGGAAGACTCGGGCATGATGGGCCTCTCAATAGAGACCATAAGTTAACGGAAAGGCAAACCGGCGCGTTGAAAAAGCCTGTTCACAACCTGCGGGAAGTCGCTGAAATCGTTGCGATTCAGGCGCTGGGCTTCATTGCCGGCGATCCCGAGCGGCTGGGCCTGTTCCTGGCTGAGTCCGGAATCGGTCCGGAGACGCTGCGGAACGCGGCGTCCAATCCTCAATTTCTTGCGAGCGTGCTCGATTTCGTGATGCGCGACGATGCCACCGTGCAGGCGTTCGCCGCAGCCTCCGAACTGCACCCGACCAACATCGCCGCCGCCCACCAGGCGCTGGGTGACCCGAGATGGGAGCGCGACGTGCCGTGACGACGGCGGCGGCAGCGCCCGGCGGCCCCCTCGGTTTCTGCCGGGATTGCCTCGGCGATCTAGATATCAAGGTCAGGCGATGCAGCCATTGCGGCTCGCCGCGGCTGGTGCGCCATCGCACCCTGCCCGCGCTCGCGCTCGCGCATATCGATTGCGACGCGTTCTACGCCACCGTTGAGAAGCGCGACAATCCTGAGATCGCCGACCGCCCCGTCATCATCGGCGGCGGCAAGCGCGGCGTGGTGTCGGCCGCCTGCTACATCGCCCGCACCTACGGTGTCCGCTCGGCGATGCCGATGTTCAAGGCGCTGGAACTCTGCCCCGACGCCACCGTGATTCCCCCCGACATGGCGAAATATGTCCGGGTCGGCCGCGAGGTGCGCCAGGCAATGCAGGCGCTGACGCCGCTGGTCGAGCCGCTGTCGATCGACGAAGCGTTCCTCGATCTCTCCGGCACGCAGCGCGTCCACGGCATGATCCCGGCCAAGGTGCTCGCCAAATTCGCCCGCGAGGTCGAGCGCGAGATCGGCATCACGGTGTCGGTCGGGCTGTCCTGCAACAAGTTCCTCGCCAAGATCGCCTCCGATCTCGACAAGCCGAGGGGTTTTGCCGCGCTCGACCAGGACGAGGCGCGCGAGATGCTGGCCAGTAAACCGGTCGGCTTCATCTACGGCGTCGGTCCCGCGACCCAGGAGAAGCTCGTGCAGCGCGGTTTCCGCGTCATCGCCGATTTGCAACGCGCCGACGAGAACGAGCTGATGAAGCAGTTCGCCGGCGAAGGCCGCAGGCTTTGGCGGCTGGCGCGCGGCATCGACGACCGCAGCGTGGTGCCCGATCGCGGCGCCAAGACCATCTCGAGCGAGACCACCTTCGAGACCGACATCCGCGATTTCGCAACCCTGGAAAAACTGCTCTGGAAGCTGTCAGAGAAGACCTCGGCGCGGCTGAAGAGCAGCGACCTCTCAGGCTGCACCATCACGCTGAAGCTGAAGACCGCGGACTTCCGCCAGCGCACCCGCTCGCAATCGATCCAGACCCCGACCCAATTGGCCGCAAAGATCTTTGCGGTGACGCGCGAGATGCTGGCCAGGGAGATCGACGGCACCGCCTTCCGCCTGATGGGCGCCGGCGTTAGCGCGTTGCGCCCGGGCGCGCAGGCCAACGATTCCGACATGCTCGACCGTCGCTCGGCACACGCCGAACGCGCGATGGATAATCTGCGCAAGAAGTTCGGCAACGCCGCCGTGATCAGGGGCATTGCCTATGATGGGCCGGCAAAGCCGGAATAGTTCGGGCTCGACCGCGACCCGAACTCCGTCATTGCGAGGAGCGCAGCGACGAAGCAATCCATCGCTCCGCAGGCGTGGAGGTATGGAATGCTTCGCTGCGCCCGCAATGACGGGGAGCCACGGCCCTCAATCCGCCACCGCAATCGCCTCGATCTCGATCAGCCATTCCGGAGCCGCGAGCGCGGTTACGCCGACCAGCGTCGAGGCCGGCGGCTCCATGCCCTCGAAGAACGCCGAGCGCGCCTTGCCGATGATCGGACGCAGTTCCGGCTTGTAGCCGACCACGTAGGTCGTGATCTTGACGATGTTGGAATAGCTCGCCCCGGCGGCCTTCAGCGCAGTGCCGAGATTTTGCATCACCTGCGTCGTCTGCGCGGCGAGATCGCCGGCGCCGACCAGCCGGCCCTCCTCATCCGTGGACACCTGTCCCGAGATGTAGATGGTGCGCGCGCCCGAGGCGACGACGACGTGGGAGTAAGCCGGATTGTGATGCAGGCCGCTGGGGCGAAGATGGTCGCGCTTGCTCATGATGTGCCTCCCTGACACGCGTGTTTCGGGAAGCGTACTCGGGTCTGATGGTTCCGGCCAGAGTGGTCTCTTGCTCCGCTGTCGTCCCGGCGAAAGCCGGGACCCATAACCACAGGAAGCAGTTGTTGAGGGAAGCCGTGGCCCCAGCGTCGCAAAACGCACCTTCGGTGGTTATGGGTCCCGGCTTTCGCCGGGACGACACTGAATGTGTGGCTACAGCCGGCCCCTTACTTGCAGGGCTTGGAATCCCTGACGTCGAACTTGTCGAGCGCGCCGGAGATCACGAAATCGTTGTAATCCAGCACCAGCGCGCGCGAGACGCCGTTTTCGTAGAGCTCGAACGACATCGCGTAGACCGGCGTCTGCTCGCCGTCCTTGGCGCGTGCGTCGCTGTCATAATAGCTCACCGTCACCGGCCAGCGCGTCATGGTCTTCATCGCATCGCTGGCGGTCGACGGATCGGGCGATGACGGCGCGCGGTCGCCCGCAATGGGGCGGCCGATCACGGTCAGCGTGTTGTAGACCTTCTCGCCGTTGTCCGAGCCGTCATAGACGGTCTGTTCGAGCACCGATTTGCCGTCGCGGGCGGCGGCGATGATGCGCTGGATCTGTTCGGTCGGGAATACGATCTTGCCGTCGAGATTGAATGTCTTCTTCACCGGCTGGGTCAGCTTCACGGTGATATGATCGCCGACCCGCTCGGCGATGCCGTCGACCGGCGAGGATTCACTGTCGTTCATCCGCGTGTCGATCTTGAACCGATAGCTCTTGCCTGCCGCATCCTCCCAGGACGTGGAGCGCAGGTCTGATAGCGTCACCTTGCCCTCGCCGCTGTCGAGCTCGGACACCTGACGAAATTCGGAGGTGTAGCCTTCGCAGGAGCTGCCGGAGAAATTGTAGAGAATGCGCCCGCGCGCGTCGCTGACCGAATTGGAGCCGCGTGATTTCACCAGGCTCAGATCGTACAGCGCCTGGTGCGCGAGAAACGGCCCGCTTGCCGCGGCGGCAGCCCCATGAACCAGAGCGGATCCTGCGGTAACGGCGATCGTGAGCACCAGGGCACGCGACGGATTCCGGAACGGCAAGGTCATGGTTTGTCCTCGGGGAGGCAGGGATTCGCCACAATAGTGACGGTGGTATTGCGCCGCAACTGGGGCAAGTCTGACAAAATCGCAATGTCGGCGACGAAATTGCCGTCATTTTCGGCAGTTTCCGTGCGATTGCGCACGTCCCGACCGCCACGCCCTCAGGCGACCGTCGCTTGCAACCGGCGGCACGATGCGCGAAACAATCGAAACAAACTCGGCCCTGACCGCGTTTCAGGCTTCGTGCAATCCAATTGGGGGACAAAAAGATGGCGGGTACCGTCGAACAGAAACTGGCGTCACAGGGCATCACGCTTCCCGAGCCGACCTCCCCGGTCGCAAACTATGTCCCCTTCGTCCGCAGCGGAAACCTGCTGTTCGTTTCCGGTCAGGTCTGCTTCAACGCCGAAGGCAAGCTGATCGCCAAGGGCAAGCTTGGGGCCGGCGTCACGCTCGAGCAAGGCGTCGCTGCGGCGCAGGGCTGCGCGATCAACCTGCTGGCCCAGGTCAAGGCTGCGCTGGGCGATCTCGACAAGGTGGTGCGCGTGGTGCGATTGGGCGGCTTCATCAACTCCGCGCCTGATTTCTTCGACGGACCGAAAGTCCTGAACGGCGCCTCCGACCTGATGGTCGCCGCCTTCGGCGACAAGGGCCGCCATGCCCGCACCACCGTCGGCGTCGCCTCGCTGCCCGCGGACGCCGCGGTCGAGGTCGAAGGCGTGTTCGAAGTCGCCTGAGCGATGCGCGCACCTGATTGGCTGACCAAACGGCCGGTCGCCCATCGCGGCCTGCACGATGCCGCACGCGGCATCATCGAGAACATGCCGGCCGCGGCCAACGCCGCGGTATCAGGCAATTTCGCGATCGAGTGCGATATCCAGCTCACCGCCGACGGCGAGGCCATGGTGCACCACGACGATGCGCTCGGCCGCCTCACCGAAGGTTCTGGCCTGTTGGTCACCAAGACCGCGGCCGAGCTGAAAGCGGTCAGGTTCAAGGGCACCACCGAGCACATGATGACGCTCGGCGATCTCTGCGCGCTGGTCGCCGGCCGCGTTCCGCTGGTGGTCGAGGTGAAGAGCCATTTCGACGGCGACCGCAGGCTGGTAGCTCGGATGGCCGAGGTGCTGTCGTCCTATTCCGGCCCTGTTGTCGGCATGTCCTTTGATCCGGACCAGGTGCTGGCGCTACGCGAGACCATGCCGAACCTGCCGCGCGGCATCACCGCCCAGCGCACCTATGACGACAGTTCCTGGACCAAGCTGACCCCGGCGCAGCGCGACGGCATGCTGTATCTGCGCCACGGCTTCAGAACCGAGCCGCACTTCGTTGCCTTCTGGGTCAACCAGCTGCCGGCGCCGGCGCCTTGGATCGCCCGCAACGTGTTCGGCTGCCCATTGCTGGCGTGGACCGTCCGGACCGCGGAACAGCGCGCGCGCGCGGCGCGCTACGCCGACCAGATGATTTTCGAGGGGTTTGTACCGGGAACCTGACATGTCGCCGGTAGCCTTGAACTCGTCGCTGCGACGCACGATGTTGTCGGGAGTTGGTCGTCATCGGCGATGGCGGAATGCGGGGCATGATCCGGAAGTGGAGCCAGCTGTTCCGGAAAGATCATGCTCAAAAGAGGCACCGGTCTTCATTCTCGATGACGTCGTCTGAAATCACCCTAGAGGCTGTGGCTGATATCGGCGGCATTCCAGCCGCCGAGTGGGACGCCTGTGCCAATCCGAGGCCGGACGCCGACAGCATCCATAACCTCGACACGCTGGCCTCGTCCGCCACCGCAGGCGATTGCCAGGCGGCTGCAAGTTCGATCTATAACCCGTTCGTTTCCCATGCCTTTTTCGCTGCTGCGGAAGCCTCCAATTCGGCCTGCCCGCGGACCGGCTGGGGCCCGCGGCATCTGGTGGCGAAACTCGATGGCCGGATCGTCGGCGTCGTGCCCTGCTATCTGAAATCGCACTCGCAGGGCGAATACGTGTTCGATCGCGGCTGGGCCGAGGCCTATCACCGCGCCGGCGGCAGCTACTATCCGAAGCTGCAGGTCTCCGTGCCCTTCACGCCGGCGACCGGGCCGCGGCTGTTGATCCGCGATGGCGTCGACCGCGAGATGATCGGCTCCGCGCTGGCGCGGGGCCTGCGGGCGCTCTGCAACGCCACCGAGGCCTCCTCGGTGCACGTGACCTTCGCCCGCGAAGACGAAGCAAAATTCCTCGGCGCGCACGGCTTCCTGCAAAGGACCGACCAGCAGTTCCACTGGCACAATCAAGGCTACAAGACCTTCGACGATTTCCTCGGCTCGCTGAACTCGCGCCACCGCAAGGGCATCAAGCGCGAGCGCCGCGAGGCGCTTGCTGCCGGCATTACCATCCACTGGCTGACCGGCTCCGATATCACCGAGGACGCCTGGGACGCTTTCTTCGAGTTCTACATGGAGACCGGCTCGCGCAAATGGGGCCGGCCGTATCTGACCCGCGAATTCTTCTCGCTGATCGGCGAGAGCATGGCCCGCGACGTGCTGCTGGTCATGGCCAAGCGCAACGGCCGCTGGATCGCGGGCGCCATCAACTTCATCGGCTCGGACACGCTGTTCGGCCGCAACTGGGGGGCGATCGAGCACCACCCGTTCCTGCATTTCGAGGTCTGCTACTACCAGGCCATCGATTTCGCGGTTCAGCGCGGGCTCAAGGTGGTGGAGGCCGGCGCACAGGGCGAGCACAAGCTCGCGCGCGGCTACCTGCCGCAGACCACCCACTCGGCGCATTTCATCGCCGATCCCGGGTTGCGCCGCGCGATCGCCGACTATCTCAAGCGCGAGCGCGATTATGTCGCCGAGGTCGGCCGCGAGCTCACCGAGGCGGGCCCATTCCGCAAGACGGTCGACGACGACGCTTGACGTTTCGGCCGCGACCTAGACATTAGCGCTATAGAATTGAGGAGCCGCCGCCATGCCCGCCTACGACAACAACAACCCCTTCGCAAAAATCCTGCGCGGCGAGTTTCCCTGCTACAAGGTCTATGAGAACGAGCACGTGCTCGCCTTCCTCGACATCATGCCGCGCTCACCCGGGCATACGCTCGTCATCCCGAAAGCCCCTGCCCGCAACATCCTCGACATCACGCCTGATGATTACGCCCATGTCGCGCGCGCCGCCCACAAGATCGCCGCCGCCGGGATGAAGGCGTTCGAGGCCGACGGCATCACCGTGCAGCAATTCAACGAGCCCGCCGGCGGCCAGGTCGTGTTCCACCTCCACATGCATGTGATGCCGCGCAAGGACGGCGTCGCGCTGCTGCCGCCCGCCAGCCTCAAGGAAGACGGCAAGGTGCTGGAGGCGAACGCGGCGAAGCTGATCGCGGCGTTGAAGTAGCCACCAGCGTCATTCCGGGGCGCGCCGCTTGGCGCGAGCCCGGAATCCATTCCTCCGCGAATATTTAACTAACCACCGACCGCTCCTGCGGCCCAATGGATTCCGGGCTCATCGCTGCGCGATGCCCCGGAATGACGGCTCACTCCGTCTCGAAATCGCCCGCCTGTGGCGGAGCGAGCGGCGTGAACTCGCAGCGGTCGGGCTTGACGTCGATCAGCGGCGTCTCGTCGAGGCAGTCGAGACCACGGACCAGGATGACGTTGCCCTCGACGCCGACCAGCTTGACGATCGAAGTGCCGATCGGATTGGGCCGCACCGGCGAGCGCAGCGAGAAGGTGCCGCGGGTGTTGCCGTTGTTCTTCGGGCTTTGCAGCACGATGTCGCGGCGCGACTGGTGCAGCCAGTACAGCACTTCGAGATTGCTGTAGAAATCGACGCCCTTGATGGCGGCGACCCAGGGCTCGAAGATCTCGAGCCGGCACACCGGGCCATCATGCCGCCCCTGCCGCGGCGTCGCCAGCCGCGAGGTCCAGGGCGTGCGGATGCGGCCGATGAAGACGAGCCCGGCATCGCGCGGCGCCGGCATGTCGACGGCGATTTCGCCCTGGCGCAATTCCATTTCACGTACCATGTGTCAGTCCAGCGATATGTTGAGCGCCTTGACCACGCCTGCCCACCGTGCGCGATCGGTATCCACGAACTTGTCGATCTCGGCCTGGCTCTTCGCCCGCAGCGGCGGGAAACCGATCTTGACCAGCGAAGCGCGGAACACCTCGTCGTTCAAGGCCCGGTCGAGGCTCGCCTTGATCTTGCCGGCGATCTCGTCAGGCACTTTCGACGGCGCTGCAATACCATACCAGACGCTGACCGCATAATCCGGATAGCCGCTCTCGGCGATCGTCGGCAGATCGGGCAAATCGGCGATGCGCTCGGTCGAGCTGACGCCGAGCGCGCGCAGCATGCCGGACTTGACCGGCGGCAGCGCGGTGCCGAGCGTGTCGAACATCAGCTGGATGTTACCTGACAGCAAATCCTGCAGCGCGGGTCCGGCGCCCTTGTACGGCACATGGGTCATCTCGACGCCGGCCATCTGCTTGAACATCTCGCCGGCGAGATGAACCGTGCCGCCTGTGCCGGCCGATCCGAAATTGAGCTTGCCGGGATTCTTCCTGGCGTAGGCGACGAACTCAGCGATCGTCTTCGCGGGCACCGACGGATTCACTTCCATGATCATCGGCGCATCCGTGATCACGGACAGCAGGCGGAAATCCTTCGCCGGATCGTAAGGCAACTTCTTGTAGAGCAGCGGATTGAGCACGAAGATCGAAGCCGCCGTCACGAACAGCGTGTAGCCGTCGGGATCGGAGCGCGCCACGGCCTCGGCACCGATCGCGCCCTGCGCGCCCGCCTTGTTCTCGACCACGACGACCTGCTTGAGATCGCGCCCGAGATATTCGCCGATGATGCGGCCGAGCACGTCGGTCGGGCCGCCCGCGGCATAGGGCACCACGAGCTTGATCGGACGCGCCGGATAATCTGCGGCGCGCGCCGGCAGCGCCGCCACCAGCAACGCCGTCAGAGCAACAATGAATGGCGATGATGCGCGCCGCTGCATGCCGTTTCCCCGCTGTCTCGTTCTTGGGGAACGAGAGTAGCGGATAATGCGGTCGCCGCAATCAGCCGAGCCAGTATTTGCCCGCGATCATCACGACTTCGCCGACGATGACGCCGGCGAAGATCGATTTTCGCGCCAGCGTGAACGCCACGAATCCCGCGGCGACGGCACCGTAGCGGAGCCAATCCGGCACGCTGGCCAGCGCGCCCGGCGGCTGCACCACGATCTGCGCGATGATACCGGCGAGGATCGCGGTGGCGACCGCCCTCACCCATACCAGCAGCTCGGAGTTTTCGTCGATGCCGCCGCCGAACCACAGGCCGAGCATGCGCCAGATCTGGTTGGGAATGACGCCCGCCACGAACAGGATCGCGAGCGCGTGCCAGTCGCCGATGAACGTGCTCATGCCCGCGCCCTCACGGTGCCCGCCCGCGCCCGGTGCACCCCATAGGCGACGGTTCCCGCGACGACGCCGCTGACCAGGATGTCGACGCCGCTGTTCAGCATTGCGGCCAGCGGAAACAGCAAGAGACCGAGCACCAGCGCGATGACGTCGGCGAGCTCGCGGCAGTTGCGCGCGGTGGAGAACAGGAAGGCGAGCGGCGTCAGCATCAGCATGCCGGCGGCGAGCAGCGGCGTCAGGTTGGCGGCGAGTGTGTAGCCGATCGTGTTGGCGATCAGGCAGACCGAGACCAGCCCCAGGCCGAGCCCATGGATGAAGGCGATCCGGCGGTTGCGCGGCACCTGCGGCAGGAAGCGGTAGCATTCGACCCACAGCGTCACGGCAGTGAGATGCGCCACCAGGATCAGATGCCGGCGTTTGGTGTCTTCGGTGCGCATCAACGGCAGCACCGACACCACCATCGGAAACAGCCGGATCGCGCTGACGGTGACCGCGATCGCCGATTGCAGCACCGTGGCGCCGGAGCCGAGCGTCGTGATCACGATGATCTGCGCGGGCCCCGCCCAGACGAACGCCGTGCTCGCCAGGGTCCAGCCCAGCGAGAAGCCGGAATCATGCGCCAGCGCGCCGATGCCGAGATAGGTCGCAAACAGCACCAGCGTCAGCACGGTCGCGCCGACCGACCGCGCACCCCACAGGAAAGCGCGGAACGAGGTCTGCCATTGCGGAGAATCGAGCGGAGGAAGCGCCACGGGGGACCGGATGGTTATGCAATGGCGGCGGCTTAGGGCGCGGTGCTCAACGGGTCAAGCAAGTGGCTGCACAGCGCAGGTATGCAGTAGCCCGAATGGAGCTGCGCAATCACGCCCGGTTCTTCAGCACGAAGCATGCCCCGCCCGCCTTGCGGATGCGGCTGCACAGGCCGTCGGCCTCGGGGCGTGTGTCGGCGCCGATACGCACCTGATAGAATGTCGCGCTGCCGCGTGTGCGCAGCCGCGAGCCGAGCAGGCTTGGATCCTGATCTCCGATCACATTCGACAGCCGCTTCATCGCGCGGGCATACATCGCGAGCGCCTTGTCGCGGCTGAAGCCGGCGGCGAGCTGCACGCCCCAGACCTTGGCTGCCGACAGCGTAATGTGCTGCTCGAGCCCGGCCACGAACGGATTGGGCGCGCGCTTCAACAGCGCCATCAGCTCGCGGCAGCTCGTGGTCGGCCTACGCTCCGGCATCTTGCCGCTGTTGCGGGCAGCAGCGGCCCAGTCGTCGACGCTGGAGCCGGTGATCGCCGAGACGTAGTTGCGCGTCTCCTGCGGCATGGAGCCGGAGCCGGCGAGCCAATCCTGCACGCGGCGCGGGCCGGCATTGTAGGCGGCGGCCGCGAGGCCGAGATTACCGAACTGGTTGCGCAGCTCACTGAGGAATTCCGCGGACTTCGGCAGCGCCTGGACGGGATTGAACGGATCGAGCAGCCCGCGTTCGTTAGCAGTGCCCGGCATGAACTGCGCGATGCCCTGCGCGCGCTGGCCGCTGCGGGTGACCGGACCGATCGCGTCGGCCTGGAAGCGGCTTTCCTGCCAGATCACGCGCGCGAAGAATTCGAGCGGCAGGTCGTTGGCCCGCGCCGCCGACTCGATCATCAGGCACATCGCCTCGCGGGTGTCGCTCTCGCGCGCGTCGTCTGCGGGCTTGTCGGCTGTGGCCGCGGCGGGCTTCTCGGCAGGCGTCTCCGCTGGGGGCGCAGGCTTCTCGGCCGATGGTGCGGCCTGCTGGGCCGGCACCTCCGCGGGTTTTTCGCTGGGCGCAGCCGGCTTGTCCGCGGGCGGCGCTGCGGGTTGCTCAGCGCCTGGCGGCGCCGGCGGGGCTGCGGCAGGCGCGTCCTCCGCGCCGGCACCGACCGGCGGCACCAGCGTCAAAAGCAGAACCAATGCGGCGCAACGACCTGTTCGCATCGCAAATCTGTTCCCGCGCAGCGCGGCTTGACACCGCAGGCTCGTGGTCTAGCTATGGACTGAAATGATGGCGCGCAAAAGGGAGCGCAAAATGGCCGCAGCTACGGACGATCAACTCGGCTTCGCCCCCGACGACGACGCCCCGATCGGCTACATGAAGCGGACCCGCGATTATTACGCGGCGATCGGCTACACCACCCCCTACCGCTGGGCGCATTACACGTCCGCGCCGTTCCAACCGCTGACGAAGCCGCTGAACCAGTCCCGCGTCGCCATCATCACGACCGCGGCGCCGTTCGATCCTGCCCGCGGCGACCAGGGTCCGGGCGCGAAATACAACGGCGGCGCAAAATTCTATTCGGTCTATGACGGCGACACCTCGCAGCCACACGATTTGCGAATTTCGCACATCGCCTATGACCGCACCCACACCACGGCGACCGACAGCGGCACCTGGTTCCCGCTGGCGCAGCTCAAGCGCCTCGCCGCGGAAGGCACGATCGGCGAAGTCGCGCCGCGCTTCTTCGGCGCACCGACCAACCGCAGCCACCGCGTCACCATCGAGACCGATGCGCCCGAGATCCTCAAGCGCTGCCGCGACGACAAGGTCGACGCCGCGGTGCTGGTGCCGAACTGCCCGGTCTGCCACCAGACCGTCAGCCTCGTGGCACGGCATCTCGAAGCCAACGGCATCCCGACCGTCGTGATGGGCTGCGCCAAGGACATCGTCGAGCACGCCGCGGTGCCGCGCTTCCTGTTCTCGGATTTCCCGCTCGGCAATTCGGCCGGCAAGCCGCATGACGAGGCCTCGCAGGCCGTCACGCTGGAGCTCGCGCTGCGCGTGCTGGAGACTGCGCCCGGCCCGCAGACAACCGTGCAGTCGCCGCTACGCTGGAGCGAGGATGCGTCCTGGAAACGCGACTACAGCAACGCCGACGCGCTGAGCGCCGAGGAGCTGGCGCGCCTGCGCCGTGAGTTCGACGCGCAGAAGGAAATCGCCAAGGGCCTGCGTGTTGCGTAGCACCGGGCGTTGCGTCCATCGCTCGCCAAACCAAAGGTGTCATCGCCCGGCTTGACCGGGCGATCCAGTATTCCAGAGACACCGGTCAGTCACGGAGAACCCGCGGCGTACTGGGTCCCCCGGTCAAGCCGGGGGACGACACCTTGGAAAGGCGGCGCTCAGCGCGCCCTTACGAGCACGGGGACTGCGCCGTGTGAGGCGGATTCTTGAGCCCCCGCATAACGCCGCGCGAGCGCCGCGCAGGTCATCAGCTGGATCTGGTGAAACAGCATCAGCGGCAGCACGATCAGCCCGACCGATTGGCCGGCGAGCAGCACGCTCGCCATCGGCAACCCGCTCGCGAGGCTCTTCTTCGAGCCGCAGAACATGATGGCGATGCGGTCGGCACGCGAGAAGCCGAGCAGCCGGCTGCCGAAATTGGTGATCAGCAGCACGACCGCGAGCAGCACCGCGTCGAGGCCGAGCACGGTCGCCATCTGCGTCGCGTCGACCTGGTGCCAGATGCCGTGGCTGACGCCGTCGCTGAACGCGGTGTAGACGATCAGGAGGATCGAGCCGCGGTCGACCAGTCCCAGCACCGCGTGATGCCTGGCAACGAAGCCGCCGATCAGCGGCCGCGACAATTGTCCCGCCGCGAACGGCAGCAGCAATTGCACGACGATGTCGAGCGCGGCATTGCCGGAGAACCCGCCATGGCTGGAGAGCAGCACGCCCGCCAGCAGCGGCGTCGCGACGATGCCGAGCAGATTGGAAGCGGTCGCCGAGCACAGCGCTGCCGACACGTTGCCATGCGCGATCGAGGTGAAGGCGACCGAGGACTGCACGGTCGACGGCAGGATGCAGATCAGGATCACGCCCGCCCACAGCGCCGGCGTCAAAAGATGCGGCGCCAGCGCATGCGCCGCGAGCCCGAGCAGCGGGAACAGGGCAAAGGTCGAGAGGAAGATCACGAGATGCAGCTTCCAGTGCCGGGCGCCGACCAGTGCCTCGGTGGTCGACAGGCGGGCGCCGTGCAGAAAGAACAACAGCGCGATCGCAACATCGGCGGCATAGCCGCCGATCACGGTGCCCTGCCCGTGCAGCGGCAGCAGCGTGGCAAGGCCGACCATGCCGACGATGGCGGCGATGTAGGGATCGACGGGCGCGAATGATCGCAGGCGGCTGATGGTCATGGCGGGTTCCTTTCCTTGCTCGCAAGGTGGCTCTGCCGGCACCGATTGTGAACCGCGCTTACCGATGTTATTATCATTACGTTATGTAATGACGAGATCGCCGCCATGCTCGACCCGACCCAGCTCGAGACCTTCCTCACCGTCGTACAGACGCAGAACTTCACCGAGGCCGGCCGCCGCCTCGGCCTGAAGCAGTCGACGGTGAGCCAGCACATCCGCAAGCTCGAGGCCGCCGCCGGCCGCCGCCTGTTCGTGCGCGACACCCACTCGGTGGTGCTCACCGCCGACGGCGAGGCGATGACGGGCTTCGCGCGCCCGATCCTCGAGGCCAACGCACGGGCCCGCGATTACTTCGCAGGCTCGCAGGTGCGCGGAAAAGTCCGGTTCGGCGCCGCGGAGGATTTTGCCAGCTCACGCCTGCCGGATCTGTTGCGCGATTTCGTCCGCCGTCATCCGCAAGTCGATCTCGAGCTGACGGTGGGCTTGAGCGCCGTGCTGTACCAGCAGTTCGATGCCGGCGAGCTCGACCTCGTGCTGGGCAAGCGCCGGCCCGGCGACGCGCTCGGACAATTGGTGTGGCAGGACCGCCTGGTGTGGACCGGCGCGCCCGGGATGCGGCTCGATCCGGAACAGCCGCTGCCGCTGATCCTCTACGCGCCGCCGAGCGTCAGCCGCAGCGTGGTGCTGGAGGCGATGGAACGGTCCGGACGGCCCTGGCGCATCGTCTGCTCCAGCGGCAGCTTGAGCGGCCTGCGCGCCGCAGCGCTCGCCGGCCTCGGCATCACGCCGCAGGCCCAAGGCTTCATCCCGGACGGATTGGAGGCGATGCCGGAGTCGAGCCTGCCGCCGCTCGGCAGCGTCGAATTCGTGGTCCGCACCCAGCGCCGGACCAAGCGCGGCCCGGCGATCGAACTGGCGCAGGCCATCACCGCGCAGGGCGGCCGGCTGCGGCCGTAGTTTGCGTCAGGCGGGCTGTGCTGCGGTCACCTACACCGCACCGAGCATGCCCGTGCGATCGTGGCAGCCGAGATATTCGAAGAATTGCTCGTCGGCGGCGGCGACCGTGACCTCGTGATACAGCCTGAGCTTGGCGCTCGGCCCGAGCGTCGACAGATACTTCATCGCCGCGCCGAAGATCCGGACATGGGTCGGATGCGATTCCGCCCAGCGTTCCAGCGCGGCGAGGCTCTTCCACCAGCTCTGGCCATAGGACTTCTCCGTCACTCGTCCATCCGCATCGACGACACGCATGTAGCGGTTGGCGTAGCAGCCGATCGGCACGCCCTGGTCGCGCAAGAAATCCATGCCCTCGCGCAGCACCGGCTCGACATCGTCGAGATACATCTTGCGCTCGGAGGCCTCGGTGTCGCTCCAGTCCTGGCCGGAGCGGATCAGGCAGAGATTGTCATGCGCGACCACGCGGATTCGTGCGCCGTCGCGGATGACGCGCGGCTCGCCGCTGGGCGTCATCGGGTCGGTCTGCGACAGCGGGATGCGGTCGCGCATGCCGCCCCAATAGGCGTGCTCCTGCACCTCACCGCTCATGCCGTCGGCGAGCACCGCGACGCCCTCAGGCCGGTCGAGCGAGGAGAACAGCGTCTCGTAGTGCGCAACATGCGGCCGCAGCACCTCGATGAAGCGGCCGATGCCGTCAGCGGCAGCGCCGCCGGTCCAGGCTTCGCGGGCGCCCTCGAACCAGGCATCGAAACGACCGGCATCGTCCCAATAGGCGACCGAGACGACATTGGTGAAGCCGGCCTGGTCGACATATTGGGCGCGGTCCCAATGCGTCGGCCCGTTCTCGCCGGCAAAGCGTGCTGCGATCTGCGCCAGCGCCCCGGTCGCGGCGGCCGTCGGCTCGCCGCGAAACTGCACGCCGAAATAGGCCATGATCACGTTTGCGACCGCGGGCTTGTGGCGCGCGACGAAGGACGGATATGGCGGCGCGTAGTCGTCGGGCACACGGCGATGACGGGAGCGCGCGGTCTGCAAATGAGGAGGAATCGCGGATTCCATGGCAGTCACCTCGGGTTGGATGTTGCCCTGATGCGTTCAGCTCGCAGCCGCGTCGATCTCCTCAAAACTGTCGAGCGGCAGCGCGAAATGCTCGACGCGCTTCGAGGGCTTCCTGTTCAGCAGCAGGCGCGTGACGTCGGGCCGCGAATAGTGCCCGGCCGGATCGGCGGCGTTCTTGGCGATCCCGATCGCGCCGAGATCGATGTCGGCGAGCAGCAGCCCTTCCTGATCGGGCGGCAGCTTCTCGGCGATCGAACTGCCGTCGGGCCCATAGATCGCGGCATGTCCGCCGCCGACATGCAGCAGCGCGTGCTTGTCGTCGCGGTCGCACATTTCGTCGATCATGGCCTGCGAGACAGTGGCGCAGGGCGCCAGCACGAAGCACGAGCCCTCGACCGCATAGACGCGCGAGGCCGCGTTGTTGACCTCCCAGCCGAGCGCCGGCGCGAACGGATCGTACAGCGAGAAGCTCGGCCAGGCCGCGACATGCACCTGCTCGTTCTGGGCATACATCGCGTATTTCGACAGCGGCTGCAGATGCTCCCAGCAGCACAGCGCGCCGAGCCGGCCGATGCCGGGGCGGTCATGCACCGCAAGGTCGCTGCCGTCGCCCTCGCCATAGACGGTGCGCTCGGCGTGGGTCGGCCGCAGCTTCCGCCGCTTGGCGATCGTCTCTCCGTCAGGCCCGATCAGCCATTGCGCGAGATAGAGGCTGCCGCCGTCGCGCTCGGACAGCCCGAACACCGCGGTCATGCCGGCCTGCTTCACAGCGAGCCGCAGCTGCTCCGCCTGCGGGCTGTCGTAGGACAGGGAATTATCGAAATAGCGCTGCACGAAACCGCGCCCGATCGCCCAGGCCGGCGAGTCGAGCCAGATGTACCAGGGATAGCCGGGGATGAAAGCCTCGGGGAACGCGATCAGCTTTGCCCCCTTGGCGGCGGCTTCCTCGATCAACGCAATGCTTTTGGCAATCGAGGCGTCGAGATCGAGCCAGGCCGGCGCCGCCTGCACCACCGCAACGCGATATTTCGGATGTTCGATGCCCATGATGTCCTCCTCGGGGCCGACGCTGGCGGCCGGTTCGTGCTTGATCGGCCGCAGCCGCTTCTGACATCATGCTGCCCCGGGACCGGGAGCGCCGTTCGACCAGGACGGAAGGAAAATTCGACTGCGGAGGAGATGCCCCCAGCGGTCGCCGGTACGAAGCTTGCTTTGTTTGCGTGGCCAGCGTTTGCACTCGTGAAGGGAGGAAATCATGCCGGCCCTGTTCACCACGGAAGGCGCGCCCACGCATCGGCGCCTCGCGCTCTGGCAGGACATTGTCTGCGACGTGTTCGTGCAGCTCGACTGCAAGTCCGACCTCGGCTCCGCCTTCCACGGCGCCATCACCAGCGCGCAGCTTGGTCCGGCGAAGTGCTCGGTCGTGTCGTCGAGCCGGCAGCGCGTGCTGCGGACGCCGTCGCGGATCGCGCGCGCCAGCGAGGATTTCGTGCTGTTCGCGCTCGGCCGCAGCGGCTCGGGCGGCGTGGTGCAGGACGGCCGCGAGACCGTGATCCAGCCCGGCGAGTTCGCGTTCTACGACACCACCCGGCCCTATGAGCTGCGCTTCAATGACGACTTCACGCAGACCATCTTCCAGGTGCCGCGCGCGATGCTGCACCGGCGCTTCGCCGGCAGCCAGGGCCTGACGGCAACGACGTTCACGTCCGATCGCCCGGTGCAGCGGCTCGCCTGGCAGTTCATCTCGGGGCTCGCTGATATCGCCGACCGGCTCGAGCCGGACAATGCGATCCGTCTCGCCGATCAGGCCGCCGACCTGCTCGCGATGGCGATCAGCGAGCGCATCGGCGGCACCGCGCTGCCGGCCTCGACGCACCGCTCCGCCCTGCTCTACCGGCTGAAGGCGCATGTGCTTGCGCATCTGCCGAACCCCGAGCTCGGCATCAGTGAAACCGCCGCAGCGCTCGGCATCTCGCCGCGCTACGTCAACAGCCTGCTGGCCGACGAAGACACCTCGTTCCAGCGCTTCGTGCTGGCAGAGCGGCTGGAACGCTGCAAGCGCGACCTCGCCTCGCCGACACATGCGCATCGCCACATCAGCGAGATCGCGTTCGCCTGGGGCTTTAACGACCTTTCGCATTTCGGCCGCGTGTTCCGCGAGCATTACGGCCTGTCGCCGCGCGAGTGGCGGCACAGCCGGCTGCCGAACTAGCTTCTCGGCTCGTTTGCGGCGCAAAATAGCCGGGAATCCGGGCCTTCACAGATGCAAACAATTTACACTAACTGCAACGGGTTCCGTTCGTACCCTTCTTTTCGCTGGTCGACAGCGGTAAAGTTCTGCCGTTAATTTAGGAGGATTTCCCATGCAGGACCGGCGCCAGAGCCCGCGTGAAAAGGTGTTTTACGGTGCGGTTGCGGAGATCAATGAACGCGGCTCGACGATGGATTGCGTCGTCCGCAACATCAGCGAAGGCGGCGCCTGCGTCGAATTTGGCGACGCCGCACACCTGCCCGAAGAGATGAATCTCAGTGTCGCGCGCAAGGGCCGCTCGTTCCTGGCGCGCCTGATCTGGCGTCAGGCCAACAAGGTGGGCCTCGCGTTCCGGATCATGACGTCGGACACCTATGTCAGCGATCTCGACGAACGGGTCCGCCGCAGCGAGATCAAGAAGCGGCAGCTGCAGCGGCGCATCAAGGAACTGCTCGGCCAAAGCTAAGGCTGAGCCCTTTTTTGGTGTTCCGCGGCCCCGTTTCGGAGCACCCCGGGGCGGACATTTCGGGGGTTGCAAAGGCCAGGCTAATCCAGCATCCGGTAAGCCCGCCAAGCTGGAACCGAAGGCAACCTCACGACATGTCGTCCGCGATCATCGAGCATCCCGATGGGCTGCCGCAGCCGCAGCGCAATTGGGCCACTCTCACGATCGCGCTCGGCCTCGTGATGGCCGTCGTCGACGGCTCGATCGCCAACGTCGCGCTGCCGACCATTGCCCGGGACCTCAACGCCAGCCCGGCGTTCTCGATCTGGATCGTCAACGGCTATCAGCTGGCGATCACCATCTCGCTGCTGCCGCTCGCCTCGCTCGGCGAGATCATCGGCTATCGCCGGGTCTACCTCGCCGGGCTGCTCCTGTTCACGCTGGCCTCGCTGTTCTGCGCGCTGGCACATACGCTGCCGCTGCTGACGATCGCCCGCATCCTGCAAGGATTTGGCGCCGCCGGAATCCTCAGCGTCAACACCGCCCTCGTCCGCTTCATCTATCCGCATTCGCTGCTCGGCCGCGGCATCGGCGTCAATGCGCTGGTGGTCGCGATCTCGGCCGCGGTCGGCCCGACCATCGCCTCGTTCATCCTTGCGGTCGGCACCTGGCCCTATCTGTTCGCGATCAACGTGCCGCTCGGCATCGTGACGCTGGCGCTGGGCTGGCGCTTCCTGCCGCATACCCGGCCCGCGGTCCACGCGTTCGACTGGCTGAGCGCCGGCATGAGCGCGATCGCGTTCGGCTTCGGCATCAGCGCGATCGACAGCGCCGGCCATGGCGAGGCGCTGTACCTGTGCGCACTGGAATTCGCCATCGCCGTGGTCGCCTCGCATCTGCTGTACCGGCGGCAGCTGAATCTGCCCTCGCCGCTGCTGCCCGTCGATCTGCTGAGGATTCCGATCTTCGCGCTGTCGATCGGCACCTCGATCGCCTCGTTCTGCGGCCAGATGCTGGCCTTCGTCGCGATGCCGTTCTACCTGGAGAACCATTTCGGATATTCGGCGGTGCAGATCGGCCTCTTGATCACGCCGTGGCCGATCGCCGTCGCATTTGCCGCGCCCATTGCCGGCTGGCTGGTCGAGCGTTATCCGGCCGGCCTGCTCGGCGGCATCGGCCTTTTGGTGTTCGCGACAGGACTGGGCACGCTAGCGTTGATGCCGGCCAACGCGACGCCGATCGACGTGATCTGGCGCATGGCGCTCGCCGGCGTCGGCTTCGGCCTGTTCCAGACCCCGAACAACCGCACCATGATCGCCGCCGCCCCGCGCGAGCGCTCCGGCGGCGCCAGCGGCATGCTGGGCACCGCCCGCCTGCTCGGACAGACCATCGGCGCCGCCCTTGTGGCCCTGCTACTGGCGCGCTTCCCGGCTGACGGCACAAGGCTCTCGCTGATGGTCGGCGTCGGCTTCGCGCTGGTCGGCGCCATGCTGAGCATGCTGCGGCTATCCTCCGCAGGCAGCCGCGGCGCCGAGCGGGTGCGCGTTCAAGAGGGGCAGCGTTTGAAGGGCGAGTGACGTGGTGCATGCGATGCGATCGGACTGGTGTTCTGATCGTTCGTTTCACGCCGCAAGCAAAAAGAGATACCCTACCTCATCGAACGACGCTCGCTGGACACAGCTCAAATGCAAGCCAATCGCGGACGGCCCGAAACGACGGCTGGCGAACTTCTGCGCATTTATTCCATACGCCTGAGAATGAATGATGAGGGGCTGACGAAGTGGACGCCCGCCTTGCGGGCATCAGTCGAGAGTCTTGCTGAAAAACTTGAGAGTCTCGATCCCGCGGAAGCCGTCGAAATCGAAGCTGACATTGATAACGATCCGATAGGCCGGTTTATCAGGGTGGCGACGGGTGAATGTTTGGCGGAAATTCGACGTTAGCCGAAGACTTCTTCCTGTACGTCTCACGTCGTATTTGCCGAACGAAACAAAAAGGCCGGCTGTTGAGCCGGCCTTTCGTTGATCACTTGCTCGCGCCTCAGGCCTTGACCATCGGACCCTTGGAGACCGGCCCCTTGGTGCCGCCTCCGCCGCCGTTGTTCGGGCCACCCTTCGGCGGCTTGCGCTTGCGCGGCGGCAGGTTCTCGGGCTTCGGCGTGACCGGGCCTTCGACATATTCGAAGCCGATCTTGTCCTTGGCGGTCGCCTCGTCCTTGACCAGCACGACGCGGACGTGCCCGCCACCCTTGAGCTGGCCGAACAGCACTTCATCTGCGAGCGGCTTCTTGATGTGCTCCTGGATGATGCGCGCCATCGGACGTGCGCCCATCTGCTCGTCATAGCCGTGCTCGATCAGCCAGGCCTTGGCGAGCTCGGACAGCTCGATCGTGACGTCGCGGTCGGCAAGCTGCGCCTCGAGCTGCAGCACGAACTTCTCGACCACCATGCCGATCACGTCGGCATTGAGGTGCGCGAAGGAGACGATCGCATCCAGCCGGTTGCGGAACTCCGGCGCGAACTGGCGGCTGATCGCCTCGTGGTCGTCGCCTTCCCGCTTCGAGCGGGTGAAGCCGAAGGCCTGCCGCGCGAGATCGGCCGCGCCCGCATTCGTGGTCATGATCAGGATCACGTTGCGGAAGTTGACCTGCTTGCCGTTGTGGTCGGTGAGCCGGCCGTGGTCCATGATCTGCAGCAACACGTTGTACAGATCCGGATGCGCCTTCTCGATCTCGTCGAGCAGCACCACGCAATGCGGATGCTGGTCGACGCCATCGGTGAGCAGGCCGCCCTGGTCGAAGCCGACATAGCCGGGAGGTGCGCCGATCAGGCGCGACACGGTGTGCCGCTCCATGTATTCGGACATGTCGAAGCGCAGCAGCTCGACGCCGAGCGTCGCCGCCAATTGCTTCGCCACCTCGGTCTTGCCGACGCCGGTCGGACCCGAGAACAGATAGCAGCCGATCGGCTTCTCCGGCTCGCGCAGGCCGGCCCGCGCCAGCTTGATCGACGCCGACAGCGACTCGATCGCCTTGTCCTGGCCGAACACCGTGCGCTTCAGGGTCTGCTCGAGATGCTTCAGCACCTCGGCATCGTCCTTCGACACGCTCTTCGGCGGGATCCGCGCCATGGTCGCGATCGTGGTCTCGATCTCCTTGATGCCGATCGTCTTCTTGCGCTTGCTCTCGGCGACCAGCATCTGCGCCGCGCCGGACTCGTCGATCACGTCGATCGCCTTGTCGGGCAGCTTGCGGTCGTGGATGTAGCGCGAGGAGAGCTGCACCGCCGCCTCGATCGCCTCATTGGTGTATTTCAGCCGATGGTAATCCTCGAAATAGGGCTTGAGGCCCTTGAGGATCGCAATCGCATCTTCCACCGTCGGCTCGTTGACGTCAATCTTCTGGAAGCGCCGCACCAGCGCGCGGTCCTTCTCGAAGTGCTGACGATATTCCTTGTAGGTGGTCGAGCCCATGCAGCGGATCGTGCCCGAAGCCAGCGCGGGCTTGAGCAGATTGGATGCATCCATGGCGCCGCCCGAGGTGGCGCCGGCGCCGATCACGGTGTGAATCTCGTCGATGAACAGGATGGCGTTGGGATGCGCCTCCAGCTCCTTCAGGACCTGCTTCAACCGCTCCTCGAAATCGCCACGGTAGCGGGTGCCCGCGAGCAGCGTGCCCATGTCGAGCGAGAACACGGTCGCGGCCGCCAGCACCTCAGGCACGTCGCTGTCGACGATGCGCTTGGCGAGGCCTTCGGCGATCGCGGTCTTACCGACGCCGGCTTCACCGACGAACAGCGGGTTGTTTTTCTGGCGGCGGCACAGCACCTGGATCGCACGGTTGATCTCGGCATTGCGGCCGATCACCGGATCGATCTTGCCGTCGCGCGCCTTCTTGTTGAGGTTGACGCAATAGGTCTCGAGCGCCTCGCCCTTCTTCTTCGAGTCCTCGTTGCCCTTGGTCTCGGTTTCCTCGTCGACGCCGCGCACCGGCCGCGCCTCGGAGACGCCGGGCCGCTTGGCGATCCCGTGGCTGATGTAATTCACTGCGTCGTAGCGCGTCATGTCCTGCTCCTGCAGGAAATACGCGGCATGGCTCTCGCGCTCGGCGAAGATCGCGATCAGCACGTTGGCGCCAGTCACTTCCTCGCGACCGGACGACTGGACGTGAATTACCGCGCGCTGGATCACGCGCTGGAACCCGGCGGTCGGCTTCGCATCATCGGCGCCGTCCGTCACCAGGTTTTCGAATTCGGTCTCGAGGTAGTTGACGAGGCTCGTCCTCAACTTGTCGAGATCGACGCTGCAGGCTCGCATCACCGCCGCCGCGTCCGAGTCGTCGATCAGCGACAGCAGCAGATGTTCGAGCGTCGCGTACTGATGGTGACGCTCGTTCGCGATCGCCAATGCACGATGCAGCGATTGTTCAAGGCTTTGAGAAAAAGTTGGCATTCGCGTCCTCTATGGCCCCTGGCCATCATGATCGCCATTACCGGGTCAGGCAATAACAACCTTCGTGATCGCCATTGATATAGTTACGACGGATCGTGGCGAAAGACCGGCCCCGCGATGATGGTTTCCCTCTAAATTTCGGGCAGCGGGACGCCGCCCGACCGCGTCCCGTGATCATACGGGAACGCCGTTCGCGTCCGTCAGAAAATGCGGTGCAAGACCCGTTCCGCGTCCCGCGGCGGGTCAATCGTTCCGGCGAACTACTTCTTTTCCATCACACATTGCAGTGGATGCTGGTGCTTGCGCGCGAAGTCCATGACCTGCGTCACCTTGGTCTCGGCGATCTCATAGGTAAACACGCCGCACTCGCCGATCCCGTGATGGTGAACGTGCAGCATGATCGTGGTCGCCGCCTCGGCGTCCTTGTTGAAGAATCGTTCCAGCACGTGAACGACGAACTCCATCGGCGTGTAGTCGTCGTTCAGGATCAGGACGCGATACAGGTTCGGACGCTTAGTCTTCGGCTTGACCTTGGTGATGACCGACGTCGACGGGCCGCTGCCCGCGCCGTTGCGGTTGTCGTCATTGGTCATTTTCGGCACCGGCGCGGCGGGCACCGCCGGCATGGACGAAACCGGCTCGGAGATCGGGATTGTCAACGTGGATCGCAACATGGCTCAGGCGTTCGAATTCCCAAAGGGAGGCCGGCTGGACACCGGATGGCGCTGGAAGGTGGACGCGATTGCCGCGAGACTGATCGCGGAACCCCCAGCAATGCCTTCCAGATTGCCGCTCCCGGTCCGATCCGGCGGCCGGATCGACCTCCCGAATATGGGGCTCACGACGGCCTGCCGCAAGCGCAGACCCGCCGCAGCCCACCGGTCCGATTCCCGGCGCGCCAACCCCGGAAGGTTAATCATTTCTGCCTGATTTGACAAAGGATCGGGGCATCCAATTTAGGCGCCATTGACGATGGTGGGGGCTTTTGCCCGGCTTTTGACCATCCGCCGGGCTGCCCGACGGGTTTCACCTACCCGATTCACCATCTGTTTAACCACGCTCGTAGAGATGGCCGCGCAATCCATTTTGACGAGAGCGTCATGCCTGGCTCAGCCATATTCAACCACATCCGCGCAGCTGCCCGCCGGTATGCAACCTCAACCAACGGCAACGTCGCGGTGATGTTCACCCTCGCAATACTGCCGATCCTCGCCTTCGTAGGCGTAGCGATCGACTATACCCGCGCCAACAACGCCCGGTCCTCGATGCAGGCGGCGCTCGATTCCACCGCGCTGATGCTGTCCAAGGACCTGACCATGGGCAACATCACGGCCGCGCAGATCCCGAGCAAGGCGCAGGCCTATTTCAACGGCCTCTACACCAACAAGGACGGCCAGGGCATTGCGGTCTCGGCCACCTACACGACCCCGACCTCGAACGCGGCGGCAACCATCCTCCTGAGCGGGTCCGGCCACGTCAAGACCACCTTCCTGCAGGCCGCGGGCTATCCCTCGACCATGAATTTCGGAACCTCGAGCACCACGACCTGGGGCAACGTCAAGATGCGCGTCGCCCTCGCCCTCGACAACACGGGATCGATGCAGGACAACGGCAAGATTGTCGCGCTGCGCAACGCGGTGGCCGGATCAGGCGGCCTGATCGACCAGCTCAGCGCGCTGAGCAAGAACAACGGCGACGTCTATATCTCCGTCATTCCGTTCGCCAAGGTCGTCAACGTCGGCTCCAGCAACTATGGCAAGAACTATATCGACTGGACCGACTGGCTCAATCCGCCGACCACGCAGCCCAACAACGGCAGCACGCAGGCAAAGCTCCCGATGAACTGGCATGCGGTCGGACCGGGTGCGCGATGCCCCTGGACCAACAACAATGGCGGCTTCACCTGCACCACGAGCCCGACCAGTTCGTCCAACACGACCTACATTCCGTCGAGCGGGACCTATTCCGGCTATATCTGCCCGAGCGTCGATTATAATTCCCACACCGTGTACAATGGCTGCTGGGTGAGCACGCAGGTCGGCACCGGCGTGTTCTGCTCGGGGTCGTCGTCCTGCGCCTGCCCGACCAATTCGTCCGGCTCCGCCGTCTCCGGCTGCGGCTGTACCGGCAGCGGAAGTTCGCGGTCGTGCACGGGCAAGCTGTATACCCACGATTGGACGCAGCCGGGCCCCAACGACCTCGTCGACAACAAGAACCAGCCCCGTGTCACCGCCGTCGTCGGATGGACCAACAACCAATGGACCGCGACCAATCAGACACCGACCGTGGTGAACAACTGGCAGCAGCCCTCGACCAACCCGATCAACACATGGACCGGCTGCGTCACCGACCGCACCCAGCCCAATGATGCGACCGGCGTGCTGCCCACGACGTCCGACGTCACCACGCTGTTTCCGGCCAACGAGTACTATGAGAACGGCTCGGCTTATTGCAGCAACAACGCCTCCCCGCAGCTCGAGCCGATCATTCCGCTGAGCTACGACTGGACCTCATTGAAGAACGCGGTCAACGCCATGCAGCCGACCGGCGGCACCGACCAGTCGGTCGGGCTCGCCTGGGCATGGCAGTCGCTGCTGGTGGGCGGTCCGCTCAACACGCCGGCCGAGGACTCCAACTCCACCTACAACCGGGTCATCATCCTGCTGTCCGACGGCTTGAACACCGAGGACCGCTGGCCCGACTACGGCGACGGCAGCTCGCAGGCGTCGGGCAATCCGATCGACGCGAGGCAGACCCTGCAGTGCCAGAACCTGCAGGCGGCAAAGGATTCCAAGGGCGCCCCGATGTTCACCATCTACACGATCCAGGTGAACACCAGCTCGCCCCCCGATCCGACCTCGACGGTCCTGAAGAACTGCGCCAGCACCCCCGACAAGTTCTACATGCTGACCAGCTCCAGCCAGATCGTTACGACGTTCAACACGATCGGCACGGCGCTCAGCAAGCTGCGGCTGGCGAAATAGCCCCCCGCCTCCCGCTCAACAAAAAAGCCCGGCCGAAACGGCCGGGCTCTTCGTTTGACGTGATCGGCAGCGCTTACTGAGCGGGCGCGAACTTGGAGACCAGGCCTTCATACGGCTTGAAGGTTTGCTTGGCGCAATCGCTGTACAGGCCGGCGATCTTCTGCGATTCCGCAACGAAGGTCTCGTAGGACGAGCGCAGGTACTCGGTCTGGGCCTCGAGCGCCTTGTCCAGCGACTTCACGCCCGACAGCTTCTCGACGAACGACTTGGTGTCCTCGAACGACTTCTTGGCGTAGTCGCCATAGGCGGTGGCGATCGCCTGGACGCCGCTCTGCAGGTTGTTGGCCGACGCAGTGACCGACTCGAAATGCTCTTTGCCGTAGTTCTGAATGTCTTCGATCTTGACCATGGATTGGAATTCCTTTTCCCAGACTTGAAGGCGCAAATTCCCATTGCCGGGAAGCTCCCGGCCCCCTGACTTGATTAGAATACCGCATCGCACAATAAAGTCAACAAATATTGTGCAACGCACAATCATACAGCCCGAATCCTGGGCATTTGCGCTAAAACCCAGGGGACCACGCAACGGTTGCTTAATCTTTTGGAAACTCGGTCCGCCTAACCTGATTCCCGGACTTTGTTCGCCTTCCGACAAGCAGCCTTGAAATCTGTTTGTGAACAACACCTTAGCTAGAAGAGCGACCTGAGCCGCCGCGAGGGCCGATGGTTCGGCCCGACGTGGTCTGTTGCGCAGGCAAGGATCGATGGCCGCCGGGCACAATTTCGCCCCACGAGCCGGTGATCTAGAACAGAACTTGGGACGGGGAAGTAGATGCTTCGAACAACCTTTGCCTCCTCGCGGGCGCTGCGAGTTGGCGTTCTTGGGCTCGTAACCGTCACGACGGCGATCCTGATCACGAGTGATAGCGCCGAGGCGCGCCGCCACCGGCGCCACACCGCGCGTCATCACCACAGCGAGTCGGCGCGCGAGAGCTACAGCCCGCAATTCGCGTCGATCATCGTCGACGGCAATACCGGTTCGGTGCTGTCATCCAACAGTCCCGACGGCCTGCGGCACCCCGCCTCGCTCACCAAGATCATGACGCTCTATCTGCTGTTCGAGCGCCTCGATTCCGGAAAGATGAAACTCGACACCGAGATGCCGGTTTCCGAGCACGCTTCCGAACAGGATCCGACCAAGCTCGGCCTGCGCCCCGGCCAGACCATCAAGGTCGAAGACGCCATCAAGGGCCTGGTCACCCGGTCCGCCAATGACGCCGCGGTCGTGATCGCCGAGGCGATCGGCGGCAGCGAAGAGGATTTCGCGCGGATGATGACCCGCAAGGCGCGCGCGCTCGGCATGAGCCGGACCACCTATCGCAATGCCTCCGGCCTGCCCAATGACGAGCAGATCACGACGGCGCGCGATCAGTCGACGCTGGGCCGCGCCATCCAGGATCGCTTCCCGCGCTATTATCGCTACTTCTCGACGACGGCCTTCAATTTCCGCGGCCACACCATCACCGGTCACAATCGCCTGCTCGGCAGCGTCGAAGGTGTCGACGGCATCAAGACCGGTTACACCCGCGCCTCCGGCTTCAACCTCGTGACCTCGATCCACCGCGGCAATCGCTTCCTGGTCGGCGTCGTGCTCGGCGGCCGCAGCGGCGGCTCCCGCGACGCCATCATGCGCAACCTGCTGGCGGAGAACATCGGCAAGGGTGCTACCACCCGGACTGCTGCCGCGATCACCGAGCGCAATCCGGCCGACGCCAATGTCCAGGTCGCCGATGCCGACGATGCGCGCGAAGCCGACAGCGCGCCGATCGCCGCCTCGGAGCCCGCCCCGTTGCCGGCGCCGCGCCCGGCCAGCAAGCCCTCGCTGATCGCCGCAGCCGCCGCCGCGCTGCCGCCGGCCCCCGCAAAGCCGGAGCCGCAGGCCAAGCCCGAACCGGCGCCGCTGACCTCCGGCGTGATCCAGACCCAGCAGCTCGCGGCGATCCCGGGTTCGGCTGAACCGATGAAGCCGGTCAAGGTGAAGACCGTCCAGGTCAAGGCCGGCCAGATCAAGCTCGCCGCCGCCGGCCCGGCGCAGTCCGCGCCGCCGATCACCAGCACGATCCCCTCGCGTGGCGAGATCCCCGAGACCTCCAATGCGATGATGGCGCGGGCCGTCGAGACCTCGAGGCCCGAGATGCCGCCGCAGCCGGCCAATTTCGGCACCGGCAACGGCATCCTCGGCGTGCTGCCGGCGTCGTCCGTGCATGCCCCCGCCACCGCCCCGGCCGCGCAGGCCGTGGCCTCGATCGAACCGACCCGCAGCCTCCAGGCCGCGCCGCAGACCAGCGCGGTCAAGCCGGGCGCCGCGCATTCCGGCTGGATCATCCAGGTCGGCGCGCTGGAGTCCGAGGGCGAGGCCAACAAGCGCATCGACCTCGCACGCAGCTCGGCCCGCGGCCTGCTCAGCAAGGCGGACCCGTTCACCGAGGTCGTCGCCAAGGACAATCGCAAGCTCTACCGCGCCCGCTTTGCCGGGCTCGAGCGCGATCAGGCCGAGGCGGCCTGCAAGACGCTGAAGCGCGCCGAGATCTCCTGCATCACCGTTCGCAACTGATCGACACGATCGGGCGATTTCAAAGGGCCGGCGCCGCAAGCGCCGGCCCTTTTGCTTTGCGGGCCGCCGCGACAAATGACGGGTCTTGTCGCGCGAGGCCGCAATGAAAACTTCTCGTCAAGATTTTACGGTTAAGTTTTCCCGAAACAACGATCGGCCACGCCGGACAGCGGCGGGCCAGACGGGGCATCAATCAGAAGCGGAAGGCAGCTCTCGGCTGTGGCGTCAGTGGCGTAGCCGGAGTTAGAGATGCGTGCGAAGCAGAGTATCCTTGGCCTCGTTCACACGGGCAGCGAGATACGTCGAGCCCCCCTGGTCGGGATGCAGTTTCTTCATCAGGGTGCGGTGAGCCCGGCTGATGTCGTCACGCGACGCTCCCGGCTGCAGGCCAAGGATCTGATAGGCCTCCTCGTTCGTCATTTTGCCGCTCGGCGCCGCGCGGCCCTGCCCCCCTGCCCGGTCGCCCTGCGCGTCCTGACGCCAGGCGGGAAAGCGGCGGTCCAGATAGCTTTCAAGTAACGCGACGCTCTCGGCGTCAAAGCTCGGCACCATCGCCAGCAGCTGCGACAGGTCGAACTCGTCGAGCATGCGGCCGGCCTGCGGCCCGGCCACGATCTGGCCCGTGAGCACGCCGCTGCCGTGATCGAGGCTCATGTCGAGATACTGCGAGCGCACCCGCGAGCTTTGTCCGGGGCTGCGCGAACCGCCGAACATGCCGCCGAAATTGGGAAAGCCGGTGTTGCCGAACGGCGACCAGCCGAGCAGTCCGGCACCGAAGATGCCGAGCGGGATCGCCACCGCCAGTTCGCCGCGCACGCCGGTAAAGGCCGCCACCGCCAGCGCGAGCACCCCGCCGCCGATCTTGATCGCGCGCGCGAGCACGGCGGGATTGGCCGCACGAAACATCTGCAGCGCGGAATAAAGGACGACAACGGCGACGACGCCGGCGATCAGGGTTGGCATGCGCGGAATATAGGCGGCCCGGCGGCAAAAAGCATGCGAAGCTTCGTCTCACCGGAGCGTGAAGCTGCCCGCGTGGCGCCGCCCGACATGCATGAGCAATGTCGGCGCTGCTCGCTGCGATCGCGAAAGCCGTGACGGCCGGCGGAGCCTGACCAAGGCGCTCTATTTCATCTGGCCGATCAGCCTGGCTGCGCCGTTCGTCGTCTTCGCCAGCTGCAACAGCGCCTCGCGACCGCCGGCGGCATAGGCCGCGGCGGCACGCAGCAATTCGCGGAGCTGTGCAGCCGCGCCAGGATCGAACCTGCACCATGCCCCGCCGGTCAGCCGCGCGATCTCGCGGAACGTCTGTTCGGCGGCTGCATCGCTGCCTTCCTGGAACATGAACACCGGCACCTTGAGCAGGCCGAGTTCGCCGGCCTTCGCGCAAAGCGCATCGGCGTTCTCCTCCATCGCATCGCCCACGAACACCAGCGCGCGCACGCCCGAGGCGACCGCCTCGCGGCGCGTCTCCGACAGCACCTTGCCGATCTGGGTATTGCCGCCCTGGCAGTCGATCTTGCTCATCAGCCGCGCGAGCTGCGCGCTGTCGGAGATCCAGCCCGTGGCCCGGCACTCGTTGAAGCCGCGATAATAGACGAGGCGGATGTCGAGGCTGCCGAGCGCGGCGGCCTCGCGGAACATGTCGGCTTGCAGCGTGCACGCCATGTCCCATGTCGGCTGCCGGCTCATCGTGGCGTCGAGCGCAAACACCAGTCTGCCGCGCGCGCCGGCGCGATGTGGCGACATCGCGCGCGCCTTCGCCACGAACGCGGCGATGTCGTTCGCGCTCGACGTCGGTACGTCAGGCGCATCGACCGGGCGTACGTCACTTCCGGATGTCGGTTTGATCGTCTTGCCAGCCATCAGCGCTTGCCTCGTACAGCAAACACTATGTGGGCCGCGGTATCGGATTGGTCAACGCGACGAGCAGCCTGCCCGGATGCGATTCCGGGCGGCTCGGTCAGTTGGTGGCCGACGGAACCTTCTTGGTCTCGGTCAGCGAGAGCGACTTCTTGAGCTTCTCGCCGAAGGTCTGGGGCGGCTTCTCAACCGGCACGTAGAGCGAGACCGGGCCTGGCTCCAAAATCTTCGGCGGTGCATTGCGCGTGTCGACCGGCGCGACGGCACTGTCGGTGTCGGCCAGGAATTTATCGAGCATGGCCTGGATCGAGTCCTTGGCCTTCTCGGGTCCGGTGTCGCGCATGTCGTTGTGCTGGAAGTCGGTGTTCACGACGGTGATGCCGGCCTTCTCGCACTGCTCCTCGTCGGGCACGACGCCGGGATCGGGCTTGAAGTGCTGATCATGCGAACGGAACGACAGGATCTTGAACTTGCCGTCGGTCATGAACGGCACGCGCAGATTGTCCAGCGTCACGACCTTCTTGATCTCGTCCGGATACTGCTTGGCGAAATACATCGCGATGTCGCCGCCATTGGAATGGCCGACCATCGTCAGCTTGCTGTAGTCCGCGTTCGGCTGACGCTTCTTCATCTCCTCGATCGCGAATTTGATGTTGGTGATGCCGCGCTGATACTGCGGCAGGCGCCCGACATAGAGCTCGCCGACCTTGGTCACCATCGGCCCGTCCGACGGCAGGTCGTTCTGAATGCTGACGGTCAGATAGCCGCGCGCGGCGAACACGTTCGCGAGGAAGGAATATTCGGTGAATTTGACGGTATTGCCATGATTGAGGATCGCAACCGGAAGCTTGATCATGCCGGCGTCGGCCTGCATCTCCTTGTCGAAGCGCACGGCGACGTCGACCGCGACCGGCCGCTCATCGCGAGTCGGATCCTTGAACATGAGAGTTTCATGACGGATCGCCCACTTGCTCGCGGTGAAATACGCACCCGTGATCACCACGGAGAGCGAAAGCAGAACGAGAATTCCACGCTTCATGACGTCCTCGAGGTGCCCGCCTTTTACAGGGCGATTTTGGCCGGAGGCTCTTCGGCCTCCTTTTGAGAATATATGTCACAGCGCCGTGACAGGAAGTCCAAATATTGTGGCTTCCGTGGCATAACGTTGTGCGTCGCACCTATACTTTGTGCAGATGCACACCACGAACCCGCCGGCTCGCACTCTCCTCTAACCCTCTGACGCGAGTTCCCAAGGTTGCGTTCGAGCCATGCTCGTACCTTGGGTCGACGCTCAGGAGAAACCGGATTCCGGCACCTTTGTTCCGGCTTTTTGGCCGCTCTGTGACAAAAATCACCGGAAAACCACGGATTTCAGCCGATTTCGGTGTAGATGATCAGCTTCAGGCCCGGATCGTCGTTAGCCTGGAAGGTCGCGTATTCGAAGGTCAGCCGGCCGCGCTTGGGGTGATTGAGCACCTTTCGTCCGGCGACGCTGACGCTGACGTCGTGGGTGCCCCACCAGCCGTCGAACTCCGGACAGCCTGCGCGAAGCCGCGCCTGCAGATCGACGAAGGCCGGGTCGCCGGCCCAGAGATCGTGGGTCCGGCGGAACTGGGTCACGATGCGCCGCGCCTCCTCGGGCCAGCCTGCGCCGAACAGCTGCCGGCTCTTGGGGTTGGTCAACACGAAGAGCAGCGTATTGCGCTCGTCCCCAGGCATGCGGCCGAACGCGAAGACCTCTTCCGCCGCAGCGTTCCAGGTCAGCACGTCCCATCGCCGTCCCGTGACATAGGCCGGCTGGTTGAGGCTTTCGACGACCCGCCGGATCGCAGACGGCACGGTCTCGGCCGCAAATGGCCGGCGGTCGCCGTCCTTTGCAAGCGCCCGCAGATGGGCGTGCTCGGCCTTGCTGAGGCGCAGCGCCCGCGCCAGCGCGTCGATCGTGGTGGCGGACGGGCTGACGGAGCGGCCCTGCTCGAGGCGGATGTACCAGTCGACCCCGATGCCGGCGAGCTCGGCCACCTCCTCGCGGCGCAGACCGGGCGTTCGGCGCCGCCGCCCGGCCTGGGCACCGTTGAGCTTGGGCGTCAGCTTCTGGCGCCGCGATCGCAGGAAATCGCCAAGTTCGGTTTGCCGCGCAGTGGCCATTACCGGGCTCCTGAGTAGGACTTATGATCCTAGGATAATACCAGGTCTTCCTGGCCGCAACGGAGCGCGTGATGATGCCGATCTCAGCAAGGGATGAGATCAGATGAAAGCAGCAGTTCTAAAGTCGTTCGGCTCTCCGCTCGCGATCCAGGAGATCCCCGCACCGGTGATGGGAACGGGCGAAGTCCTCGTCGACGTGATCGCGACACGCGTGCTGTCCTACACCAACGAGGTGTTCAGCGGTGAGCGCCGCTACCTGCTCGCGTTGCCGGCCGTTCCGGGTCTCGGCGCCATCGGACGGGTTCGCGCGATCGGGCCCGACGCAACCCACCTCGCCGCCGGCGATTGGGTGTACTGCGATCCGACCTTCCGCGCGCGTGACGACAGCATCTCGCCGGACATCACCTTGCAGGGCTGGAGCGCGCGCGGCGAAGGCGGACTGCGCCTGCAGCGACACTTCCGTCACGGCACGTTTGCCGAGCAGACGCTGGTGCCGACCGAGAACGCCAAGCGGATCGGCGCGATCGATCCGGCCGATGCGCCGTCATGGTGCGCGCTCGGCACCTGCCTCGTGCCCTATGGCGGATTCCTGGCTGCACGCCTGCAGCCGGGCGAGACCGTGCTGGTGAACGGCGCCACCGGCAATTTCGGCAGTGCCGCCGTTGCCGTCGCGCTCGCGATGGGCGCGGCCTGCGTGGTCGCTCCCGGCCGCAACGAGAAAGTGCTCGCCGATCTGGTCCACAGGTTCGGACCGCGCGTGCGCACCGTGAAGCTCGGTGGCAACGAGGACGACGATCGCGAACGCATGCGGCGCGCCGCGCCCGGCCCGATCGACTGCGTGCTCGACCTGATGCCGCCGTCGGTGACGACGCCGACCGTCCGCGCCGCGATCATGACGGTGCGTTCCTACGGCCGGGTCGTCCTGATGGGCGGCGTCGGCATGTTGGGCGGACCGGGGCTCGACCTGCCCTATCCCTGGATCATGCGCGAATGCATCAGCATCCACGGCGTCTGGATGTATCCTCCGGCGGCGACCCTGGGCCTCGTCAACCTCGCCCGCGCCGGGCTGTTGCGGCTCGATCAGTTCGAGGTCACCACCTTCGATCTCGACCACGCCAACGACGCGGTCGCGCATGCCGCCACCAATAGCGGGCCGTTCAAGATGACGGTGCTGAGGCCGAATTAGCGTCTCCGATTCAAACCGGAGGCGGAATCGCTTGCAGGACGTCCGTGAAGACGGCGAACTGCGCGCGAAAGGCTTGCGGGCTGTAGTCCTGGTAGTATCCCGCGGTCACCACGACGACGAGGTCGAGCTCCGGGACGATGCGGATCGACTGACCGCCACGCCCCAGCGCGCCGATCCACTGGATCGCGCGGCCATTGAAGCGGGCGCGGCCAAGCCACCACAGAAAGCCATACGACTGATAGTCGGAGGCCTTGAGCTTCGGTGCCGTGGAGCTCTCGATCCATGCCTTTGGGACGATCTGGCGACCGTTCCAGCGGCCGCCCGAAAGGACAAGCTGGCCGATCTTTGCCATGTCGCGCGGTCGCAGCCGCAACCCGCCACCGGCATCGCTATCGCCTTTGACCCGGCTCCATTCGAACGCCGTAATCCCCAAAGGCTCGAACAATTCGGTGCGCGCAAATTCATCGAGCGGACGTCCGGCGGCCTTGCGGACGATGGCCGACAGCAGCGTCAGCGCGCCGGTGTTGTACAGAAACTGCTGCCCCGGCTCGCCCGCGGACGCAAGACCGAGCACGTAACGGCACGGGTCTGACGCCCTGTGCATGCGCGCCTCATCATTGTCGTCTCCGGTCGCAGGGGTCGCCTCCACCCACGCCAATCCCATCGACATGGTCAGGGCGTGGACGAGCTGGATGCGGTCTTTCTCAGGGGACCGCAGGTCGGACAATTCGGGGAAGAAGCTGAAGATCGGCTCGTTGATGCTGCGTATCAGCCCGCGATCGATCGCGATCCCGATGACGAGTGACGCGACACTCTTTGAAGCCGATTTGATGTTGTGCAGCGTATCGGCATCGAAGCTGACGTCTTCGACGCGGGGACCGTAAAAGCGGCTCGGTACCTCGTCGCGTCCCCTGAAGTAGCGCTCGAACTCCAGCCTGCCGCCGCGGACAACCAGCACGGAATGAATGTTGCTATCGCTGGAGGCGGCGAGCCGCTCAGCCATGGTGCACAGCGCGCGGCGGTCGATGAGCTTGTCCTCAGCTAAGGAGGCGGTGGACCAGCCGTCGTTTCGCCCGATTGGAACGCCGCAGCCGTCGGACGGGTCGGCGTATGCCGGCAGCCTGGCGAGCGGTGCCAACGCAGCTCCGCCGAGCAGTGATATGAACTGGCGCCGTTCCATTCGATCCTCGCTTCGCAGTTTGCGACCGCCCAAACCGATCGTGCGGAGAACCTGCACGAAAATTTCAGTGCGCGCTTGGCGGCTGCAGAATTCGGCTGGCCGATTCCTAAGTCCGGCTGGCCGATTCCTGAGCTGTCACCCGGTCTGCCCGTCCCAGACGCCTCCTTCGCCAGCGCAAGCCGCCTGTATTCAGTCGATGTCAGATCGGTCGCGGCCTTGAAAGCCCGGTTGAACGGGCCGATCGACTGGAAACCAGCATCCGCTCCAGGCGGGAGGAACTGGCCTTGGGGCGAGCTCAAGTGCACAATTTCGGAATATTGGAAAAATACCGGTGAGTTGCCCGACGTGTCAAGCAGCCCGGTCGAACGCCGGCCACCACCGGCTCCTTTGCATGGGGTTGTTTTCGGTATTTTGACCAGGCGCCAGCGAGCCTGGGAGCGGCCCCCATGAATTGACGATCGCTAGCTGCCGATGATGTCGTCGACTTCCAGCGGCTTGTCGACCTGGCTGAACCATTCGGCCCGGTTGGCGGCGCGGCGGCGGCCGCGCTCGTCGAGCGGCAGCTTGAGCTGGCGCAGCAGGCCCATCACCTCCTCGCGGGCGGTGACGTGGCCGAGGTTTGGGCGGGTGCCGAGCGTCGCCTCGTCGATGTCGTCGAGCGCCGTCAGCCCGCGCGGGAAAAACTCGCGATAGACCACCCGCTCGGCAAAGCCGTCGACCGCCCGGAACCCGAGCCGCAGCGACAGCTGCTTCAGGCCGTCGGCGACCAGCTGCTTGTTGCGCGAGCCAAGCATCGACAGCCGGTTGCGCACCACGATCCAGTCGGTCGAGGCGCCGTCGAGCTGGCGGCGCTTGCGTCTGGTGTCGCGCACCATCTCGGCGTAATGGCTCTCGCCGATCACCGCATAGGTCGCCGGATCGACGGTGCCGAGCACGTCGAAATCGAGGAAGCTGTCGTTGATCGGCGTCACCAGCGTGTCGGCCATCGAATGCGCGAGCCGCATCAGGTAGCTGTCCGAGCCCGGGGTGTCGATGACGATGAAATCATAGGCACGTTCCACCGCGCTCACCGCTTCCATGAACTGCTGGAACTCGGCGTTCTCGTTCTCCTCGATCTGCATCGTCTCGCCGTACTTGATGCAGTGGTGCGCGGGGAGTTCGAGATCGAGCCCGGAGCGCCGCGCCCAGGCCTGGCGATTGCCGATGTAGCGGGTGAAGCTTTGCTGGCGGCAGTCGAGATCGATGCTGGCGACGCGCTGCCCGGCCTTCAGGAGCGCGACGGCGATATGCAGGGCGGTGGTCGACTTGCCCGAACCACCCTTCTCGTTGCCCAGCACAACGACGTGTGCGGAGCCGGATTGACCCTGACTAGCCTGCACCAACATGATTCAAACCCCGGCAATGATCTTCAAATCGAGCGCGGCTGCGGTCAAGTGAAATGCATCACTGCGAGCGGAAATCAATTGCAGGCGTCCTTAATGATGAATCGAACGAGCGATCCATGCGCGTTCGAGATCGGGTAATGCATGTGCGGCGGTTTGCCGATAGCGGCTCGGACTTGGTAAACTCCGCGGCCTGCCGAACGCCAAACATCCCACCCCGATTGCCCCACGAGTCGAGACCAGATGCCGAGAAATCCCACCGTCGTCCGTACCGTCCCTGCCCTTCGTCGCGCCGTCGACGCCCTGCGCGCCAAGAAGGCGACTGTCGCGCTGGTCCCGACCATGGGTGCGCTCCATGACGGCCATGTGTCGCTGGTGCGGCTCGCCAAGCGCCGCGCCAAGCGGGTCGTGGTCTCGATCTTCGTCAATCCGACGCAGTTCGCTCCCACCGAGGACTTCGGTTCGTATCCGCGCACCTGGAAGGAAGACGTCGCCAAGCTCGCCGCCGAGGGCGTCGACCTGATCTGGCACCCCGAGGTGAAGGCGATGTACCCGGACGGCTTCGCCACCAGGATCGTTCCGGAGGGACCGGCGACCGCCGGGCTCGAGGATCGCTTCCGGCCGCATTTCTTCGGTGGCGTCGCCACCGTGGTCGGCAAGCTGTTCACCCAGGTCCGGCCCGACGTTGCGATCTTCGGCGAGAAGGACTTTCAGCAGCTCCGGGTCGTGACCCAGATGGCCGCGGATCTCGACCTCGGGGTCAAGGTGATCGGATCGAAGACGGTGCGCGAGCGCGACGGCCTCGCGATGTCCTCGCGCAACGTGTACCTCTCGCCGGAAGAACGGCGCGCGGCCCCCGCGCTCAACCGCGTGATGAAGCAAGCGGCAGGCCGCCTGCGCGCCGGCGAGGACACTGCAACCGCCATGGCCGCCGGCGCCGCCGAGATCACCAAGGCCGGCTTCGTGCTCGATTATCTCGAGGTTCGCCACGCCGCCACCCTGGCGCCGATCGGCTCGCTCAAGGACGGCCCGATGCGGATGCTGGTGGCGGCCAAGCTCGGCAACACGCGGCTGATCGACAACATCGCGGTGTAAGGCATCGCGAAAAGTGTGATGCCGTTCGCTTGCGCGGCGGCCGCGACGCAGGGATGATCGCGCCTTTCACAGGCGGTCGGAATGATCAGGTATTTCAGGCAAGGCATCGCTCTCGGCATCGCGCTATTGGCCGCCGGCATGGCGCAGGCGCAGACCCGGCCACCGGTCGGCGGCGTCAATTCGGCGCCCGGCGCGATGATCTTCTACGTCGCGCATGGCGCACCGGACGCCTGCGGACCGGGCTGCTCGGACTGGATCGCCGCCGAAGGCGCCGTGCAATGGGACACCTACAAGCGCCTGCTGGCGATCCTCGACCGGCAAGCCGGGCGCAAGCTGCCGGTCGTGATCAACATCAAGGGCGAATCCAACCTCAACGTCGCCTCCAGCCTCGGCCGCATCCTGCGCGATCGCGGGATCGATACCATGGTTGCGGCGACCGCCGTCGAAGCCTGCAACGGAAAGCCCGAGGAGGAATGCTTTGCGCTCAAGCGGCCCGGCGGCCCGCTGGACGCGAAGGAGAAGCCGTCGGGCACGGCTTGTGATCTCGCCTGCGTGCTGGTGCTGGCCGGCGGCGTGCATCGCAGCCTGCCGGCGGGCAGCCACGTGGTGCTGAGCGGCATGGCGATCCACAACCGGCTCGCGCCCAACGTCTCGGCCGAGCATCGCGAAAGCCTGACCTCGATCTTCACCGACCAGTTCCGGCGCTATCTCGGCGAGATGGGGATCGATCACGAACTGCTCGACGTCGCCGTCAGCAATGCCGGGGGTGGCCGCTATGTCGAGATCCCGGCGTCGGAATGGGGCCGGCTGCATCTCGTCACGCAGTGATCCGCGGCAACTGCCGTTAGCTCACAGCAATCCGAGGTCGCGCAGCTCGCGGCGCATCGGCTCCGGCATCGAGGCCACGCTGGCCGCGCTCGATTTGGTGAGATCTGACGGCGCAGAGTCCGCAGTCAGGTAGCGCCAGCCCTGGAACGGCCGCATCGGCCGCGGCGAGACCGCGATCACCTTGGGCTGCATCACCAGCCGGCAGCGTCCGATGCCGTCCTTGTCGCGGAACGGCTCGATCGCGATGATCTTCTCGCGCGCGGCGATCTCGCCGCGGATCACCCAATACAGCGAGCCGCCGGCGAGGAGCTCCTCCTCGCGCTTCGGCGTCATCCGCGTGATGTGGACGTGGCGGAGCGGCAGGCCTTTTTTCTTGGCGGTCGCCATCCGTTCGGCAACCCAACCCTTGAGTTCCTTGACCGAGTCGCAACCGACGGCGAGCTTGATGAGATGCAGCGGCATACGGCGGATGTAGCGGCCGGCGCGCGCTTTGGAAAGGGAGCGATCAAGGCGGCAGTGGATATCGGGATTATCGCAGGGAGTATGCAATGACAGTGGCTCAGGCCACCGTCATCGCGCTCAGGCCCGTGCCTAGTCCTGGCTCGCGGCTGCCGGCGCACTCGCCGCGGCGGGAGGCGGCGCCGCTGGCGCCGGAGCAGCCGGCGCGATCTGGACCGGACGCTTCGCGGCCGGCGGCCGCTTCGGCGCAGCGGGCGGCGCGGCGGCAGCGCGTGCGGCCGGCGGCGGGGCCGCAGCAGCCGGCTTCGCCGGTTCTGATGTCATGATGCTGACCGGCGGCGTGTTCGCCGAGCTCGGAAACTCCGCATTGGTCGGCCGGCCGGTGGGCATCGACGGCGGCAGCGCGGCGACCAATCCGGCTGCCGATGGCGTGGCGCCGGCTGGCGCGTTCCAGGACGCGGCGTAGCGCGTGACCAGGTTCTCATAGGTCCGATCGTTCATGTTGGCGACGATCTGGTGGTTGTCGCCGAGCGAGCGGAATGCGGGGCACGCCGTCGGCGTGCAGTGGTCGCGCGCCATCAGCGCATAGGCCACCAGGCCGTACCGGTCGTGCTCGATGGCGCGGCGCAGTGCCTGCAATTCGGTGGTCGTATTGCGCTCCGCGGTGGCGAGGTCGCCGAGCGCAGTCAGGCGCGATATCTGCGCCGCCGCATAGCTGACCGCCGCCGCGGCCGTATCGGACGAACCGAACAGCACTTTCTCGCAGGCATTGAGAACGGCATCTCCGGCGAGGTCGTCGACGCAGGCCAGCGCCGGCACGGTCTGGCCGGTGAATTGCGCGGTTCGTGTCTCGCTCGGCGCCGCTGCCTGCCCGCCCGGTCCGAAGCCGCGGATCGTTGCGGCGACCGCGACCGCGATCGACAGCAGCGTGATGACGGTCAGCGCGCCGTTGGCGACGGATTTTTCCGCGCGCAGCAGCGTGATCAGCACAACGATCCCAAAGAAGCCCGCGGCAGCCAGCGTCAGCCACATCGGGAAAGTCGGTGAGCGCCAGATCTGATCCAGCGAGGAAGCCCAGTTCATGCGCGATGTCCCTCAACGCAGCGTAAGCACAATCGGCGGCGGCGAACGCCGCCACCCCGACGTCCAACCTTCAGCACAATGGGTCTGCGAACAGGGCCTTTTGACGGCGGCGACGGGGAACCCGCTCCAGCCACCGGCTTGCGCACAACTCGTTCAGGACAGCGCGAGCTGGCTCTCCTTGGCCACCCGTTCGAAAGCTTCGGTCGAGCTCTTGATGCGATACTGGCAGTCGTCACCTTCGGTCGGCAGCAGGCGGATCACCTGATAGGTGCCGCTCGCAGCGGGGCGCGCCACATTGCTGGCCGTGAAATAGACGGTCTCGCCAATCGAGTACTTATGCTTCAACGCCCTCTCCATTTTCTTAGAGATTGCTGGCCGGGCTGACAGTCCCGATAGCTCTGGCCGGCATTTTGAGAACCCTGCGGCAAGCTAGCACATCGCCCTGCCCCAAATCCAGCAAGATTGGGGCACGGTGAAGGTACGCTTTTTGCAGGTTTTTCAGGGCGATAGGCAGCAATTTACATGCCAGCCGGAAATTGCCCGCCGGCCTCGGCCGGAACCCGGTTTCAGTGGCTCAGGCGGTATGCGGCAACTTGCCGTCGGGGCTCGCGCTGTCCACCGCCCCCGGAAGCTGCTGGGCCAGCACCTTGGACAGCTGGTCGACCGGAATGTTGAACCTGGCGGCGAGCTGCTTGACCGTGTCGCTGCCCAGCACCTGCTGCAGCTGGTCGGCCGTGATCGGCAGGTTCTGGCCGGTGCCGATCCAGGATTTGACCTGGTCGCCGAGCCCGGCCTGTTCGAGCTTGGCGACGATCGCCGACAAGCCGCCCTGCCCGCCATTGCCCATCACCTCGCCGAGCACGACGGGAATCACGGCCGCCCCGAGCTGGCCAAGCATGCCCTTCAGCTCCGGCGAATTCTCCAGGGAATCGAGAATGCCCATGGTCTAAGTCCTTTCACGACTTGCAAAACCGGTGTTTCGGATTCGACGCCTTCGGCCCCGCGGCGTCAAGCCGCGATCTTTGTGGCTGCTGTCACAATTCGGCAGCGAGGGACCAGTCAGGCGTCCTCGAATCGGTCGATCCGCAGCGTCTCGGCAAGGCCATCGCGGGTCCATTCCTGGAACGCCGGCAGCGCCATCATGGCATCGACATAATGCTGCGCCTCAGCCTTCACTGGGATCGCGTAGGTGCGGAAGCGATGCACCACGGGGGCGTACATCGCATCCGCCGCCGAGAATGCCCCGAACAGGAACGGGCCTTGCCTGCCGTAGCGCGCGTGGCAATCGGCCCAGATCTCCTCGATCCGCGCCACGTTGGCCCGCGCATCGTTCGACAGCGCGACGGCCTTGATCGGCCGGTGCAGGTTCATGCCGCATTCGCTGCGCAGCGGCACGAAGCCGGAATGCATCTCGGCCGAGATTGCGCGGGCATGCGCGCGCGCGGCGCGATCCGCCGGCCACAGCTTCGCCTCGGGAAACTTCTCGGCCAGATATTCGATGATCGCCAGCGAATCCCACACTGTGACGTCACCGTCGATCAGCGTCGGCACCTTGCCGGCCTTGCTGAAGCCGAGGATGCGGTCCTTGTCGGCCTGATCGGTGTAAAGCGGAACGAAGATTTCCTCGAACGGGATGTTATTGGCGCGCAGCGCCAGCCAGGGCCGCATCGACCATGACGAATAGTTCTTGTTGCCGATGACGAGCTTGAGCATGTCCGGGGAATCCTGTTGCCGGCGCAGTTTGCCATAGTGCATTGCACGCGTTCAACCTGTACATGACGCGGGATGCAACGGGGCGCAGATCGGCGGCCGCGCATTCACGAAGGAAGGCACCATGACCGGCTATTGGGTCGACATCCTAGCGGTCGGCTTCTTCGCGCTGGAATGGCTGGTCTATGCCATCACGCTCGAGCACACCGCCTACGGGCGCGACAGCCTGTCGGCGCGGATGCATGTCTATCGCGAGATCTGGGTGCGGAACCTGCTCCACCGCGACGCGCGGATGGTCGACATGCAGATCATGGCATCCTTGCAGAACGGCACCGCGTTCTTTGCCTCGACCAGCCTGATCGCGATCGGCGGCGCGCTGGCGCTGCTGCGCGCGACCAACGACGCGCTCGCGGTGCTCGGTGCACTGCCGGTCAACCTGACGCCCTCGCCCGCTCTCTGGGAGGTCAAATGCATCGGGTTGATCCTGATCTTCATCTACACCTTCTTCAAATTCGCCTGGGCCTATCGCCTGTTCAACTATGTCGCGATCCTGTTCGGCGCGATGCCGCCGGCCGGCCAGCGCGATACGCCCGAGGCGGAGGCCCATGTGATCCGCACCACGCGGCTGTTCGAGACCGCGGGCCGGCACTTCAACCGCGGTCAGCGCGCGTTCTTCTTTGCGCTCGGCTATCTCGGCTGGTTCGTCAGCCCCTGGGTGCTGTTCGCCACGACCGCCGCGGTCGTGATCGTGATCTGGCGCCGGCAGTTCGCCTCGAATGCCTGGCAGGCGATGGGAAGCTGAAGCCTGCTTCGACTTACGACGAAAAATCGCGCGGCGTGAAGTCGAGGTCGAGCACCTTCCATTCGCCGTAGCGCTCCCGCGGCAGCATCGCGTAGGGCTGGCAGGTTTGCAGCGCATCGGTCGCGCTCTTGAGCAGCAGCGGCCCCTTTTCCGATGCGGTGGCCTCGATCAGCAAGGGCGACGCGGCGAGCTTGCCGTCGGGCTTCATGAACACCCGAAGCTTGATCCTGACATCATCGCCGGTGCTCAGCGTCGCCGGAAGCTTCATGCAGGTCTTCAGATGGCGACGGAATTCGGCGACCACGCTGGACCCGACGTCGGCCTGCTCGGTGGCCGCGGCGTCGAAACTGTCCTTGCCGGGACCGGGAGCGGACGGCGCCCCCGCAGGCGGCTTCACCGAGATGTCAGGCGGCAGGCCAAGCATGACGTTGTATTTGACCGACAGGTCCGGCTCGGGCTGCGCATAGGCAGGCGGTGATGCCGCCGCCTGTTGCTGGGGCATCGGCGGCGTCTGGGGTGCAGGCGGCGCGGATGGCTGCTCGGCCGCGGCAGGTGGCGGCGCCGGGCTGGGCTTGGGCGCCGGTGGCGTCAGCTGCTTCTGCGCCGCGGACTGCTGCTTCTGCGGCGCTTGCGCCGATGGTTCGGGCTTGGCCGCATCCACCGGCTTGTCGAACGAGGGCAATTGCAGTTCGGGCGTCGGCGACGGGCTCGGTACCGGATCGGGCTCGGGCTTGATCTCCGCCTTGGCGACCTCCTGCGGCGTCACGATCTCGACCGGCACCGTGTCAGCGGCGACGGGATCGAACTGATGGACCTCCGAATAGAGGAAAATCAGCGCGAGCAGCATCAGGTGCACGAACACCGACGCCACCATATCCGCGTTTGGCCGAAACTTCATCCCGCTCGATCACATCAGTGTCGTCTCCCCGCCGGCTACAATACCGGCTGGAACCCGCCTGCCTCAATCCCCCATTTCGCGGCCGAGTCCGCGGTCAGCCAGCGGGCAATAGCACGATCCGGACCGCGGCCCAGCCATTTTCCGCGAAGCAATGCGCAGGCTAGAATCCGGTCGGCGCTCGGGCCGTCACCGCGCGGCCGCGCTCCCCATCGTCGAAATCTCGCGCATGTCCTCATCCGAAAGTTCGAAATCGAAGATGTCGATATTTTCCTGGAGCCGCTCGAGCTTTGAGGTGCGCGGGATCGCCGAGACATTCTGTTGCACCAGCCAGCGCAGGCAGATTTGGGCCGCGGTCTTGCGATAGCGGTCGCCGATCCGCGCCAGCGCGCGGTCGCCCTTGACGCGCCCTTTCGCGATCGGGCTGTAGGCGACGAACGCCATGCCATGGCGTGCACAGGCCGCGATCACGTCGGCCTGCCCGAGATAGGGATGGTACTCGACCTGATCACAGGCGAGCGGTTCGGGGCACGCCGCGACCGCCTCCTCGATCTGCGCCGTGCTGAAGTTCGAGAGCCCGATGTGCCGCGCCAGCCCCGCCTGCCTGACCCGCGCCAGCGCACCGAGCGTCTCGGCAAGCGGCACGTGCGGATTGGGCCAGTGCAACAGCAACAGGTCGACCTCGGTCAAGCGCAGCCGCGCCAGGCTCTCCTTGGCGGAGCGCTCGAGATCCTTCGCCAGGAAGTGCGTGGTCCAGACCTTGGTGGTCACGAAGACATCATTGCGCTTGATGCCGGAGGCACGCAGCCCCTCGCCGACCTCACGCTCGTTGTCATAGATCTGCGCGGTGTCGATGTGCCGGTAACCGAGGCGCAGCGCCTGCTCGACGATGCGAGCGCAGGTCCGCCCGCGCAGCTCCCATGTGCCGAGCCCGATCGCGGGGATTTTTGCGCCGTTGCCTTCGACGACATTCATGCGCCCATTATGCGCGCATGACGAGGAGCTGCCAACTGACCGATGAGTTCCGCGTCAGACGGTCGCGGCGGCCTACGGCTCCTGCCGGTAGCCGTCCGTCAATGTCCTCAGGAAGGCGATGATGTCGGCTTCATCCTGCGCAGTCATCGCAGGCTTGTCGCCCAGATGGCGCTCGAACGGCGGATCGCTGACGTCAACATTGCCGCGATATTTTTCCGGCAGATCGTTGTATTTCAGCACCGTGCCGTCGGCTGCGCGCGGATACACCTTCTCCGGTTTGGTATCGCGGAAACTATAGAAATCGAGCACCTGCCCGAGACTGGTGAAGACACCGTTATGGAAGAACACCCGGCGTGTTGCGCAAGGTCGGCGTCAGAAACATCCCGCAATATTGCGTCTGCTCGGCAAAGCGTGGCGCGCAGCTCGCCTGGCGCAGCTTCTGCGCGACCAACTCGATGGTCGCCGCGTGGCGGCAGTCGAGGATGCAGTCTAGTCCTTCATCCCCGTGATCGAAGCACTCACCGCGCGCGGATCGCGCTGCGGCCAGCGGCCGCTTTCGACCTGCGCCAGGAATTCCCCGACGATCCGGTTGTATTCGTCGGGCTCCTCGATGTTGATGGCATGGCCGCAATTCGGCATCACCGCAAGCGCGGCCGACGGGATGCTCTGCTTCATCAGGATGCCCGGCAGCAGGCACGGCCAGTCCTCGTCACCGGTGATAATCAAGGTCGGCACATTGATGCGCTTCATCTCCTCGACCAGCGTGTAGAGCGAGGGCCGCTCCTTCTGCACGCCCTGCTGCGTATTGGCCGATCCCACCGCCGAGTGCCCGGCCAGCATCGCCTTGAACTCGGCGTGTCCGCGCGGATCCTTGTTCTCGTACTGCACGCGCGTCGGCCCGTAGGCGTAGCGCTCGGCGAAGGCCGGCATACCCTCCTTGCGGATCACGCCCGCGATCACATCGGCCTCAGCGCGAAACGTTTCGCGCTTGTCGAGCTCGGCGCCGTAGCCGCAGCCCCCGATGCACAACGACAGCGCGCGCGACGGATGGCGGATGCCAAAATGCAGGGTCGCGAAGCCGCCCATCGACAGGCCGACGATATGCGCCTTGGGCGCACCGATGTGATCGAGCACCGCGAGGATATCGTCGGCGGCGCGCGCCTGCGAATAGGACGAGACCTGCTCGGGTACATCCGACGGCGGAAAGCCGCGCGCATTGTAGGCGATGGTGCGGAAGCGCTTGCCGAAATGCCGCAGCTGCGGCTCGTAGCTGCGCAGATCACCGGCGAATTCATGGACCAGGATCACCGGATGACCGGATCCGGTCTCCTCGAAATAGAGCCGTACGCCATCGTCGGTCGTCGCATAGGGCATGGTGGTCTCCTGCCTTCTTGGTTCGCGGGTTATGGGATGGTCGCGGCTCCCGGTGGTTTCGAACGCGGCAGGTAGGTGCCATGCTCCTTGCCGCCGACAAGGGTGCCGTCCTCGACGACCACCTTGCCGCGCACCATGGTCAGCACCGGCCAGCCGGTCACTTCGAGGCCTTCATAGGGTGTGTAGTCCGCGCCGTCATGGATCAGCTCATGGCGGATCGTCACCTTGCGCTTGGGATCCCACAGCGCGATGTCGGCATCCGAGCCGACCGCGATCGTCCCCTTGCGCGGATACAGGCCGTAGATCTTGGCGTGGTTGGTGGCGCTGAAGGCGACGAAGCTGTTGAGATCGATGCGGCCCTTCACCACGCCTTCGGAGAACAGGATCGGCAGCCGCGTCGCGACGCCGGGGATTCCGTTCGGCACCCAGCGGAAACTGGTGCGGCCCTTCGGTGCGAGCTTGCCTTGCGGATCGTCGTAGCGGAACGGGCAATGGTCCGACGAGAACACCGAGAACACCTTCTGCTGCAGGCCTTCCCAGCACGCCTGCTGGCTGGCGATATCGCGCGGCGGCGGCGAGCAGACATATTTGGCGCCTTCCATGTTGAGCTGGTCGAGGTCCTTCTCGGTCAGCATCAGGTATTGTGGACAGGTCTCGCCCATCACCCGGAGCCCGCGCTGCTGCGCGCGCCGGATCTCGTCCATCGCCTCACGGTTCGAAACATGCACGATCATGATCGGCACATCGACGAGCTCGGACAGCGAGATGGCACGGTGGGTGGCTTCGCGCTCGACCGGGATCGGTCGCGACGTGGCGTGGAAGCGCGGCGCGGTGTTGCCGGCGCGCTCCAGCCGGTCAGTCAGGAAGCGGATCGCGTCGAAGTTTTCGGCATGGACCATCAGCATCGCGCCGGTCTCGCGCGCCACCGCCATGGTCTCGAGCAGCTCGCGATCCGACAGTGCGAGCCCCTCATAGGTCATGAAGACCTTGAGCGAGGTGTAGCCGTCCTCGACCAGCGCCGGCAGCTCCTGACCCAGCACGTGCTCGGTCGGATCCGTGACGATGAGATGGAAGGCGACGTCGACATGGCATTCGCCGTCCGCCAGCGAATGATAATGCTTCAGCGCCTCGCGCAGTGTCTGGCCCTTCTCCTGCAGGCAGAACGGCAGCACCGTGGTGTTGCCGCCGAACGCCGCCGAGCGGGTGCCGGAGGCAAAGCCATCGGCCATCACGATGCCGTCGCCGGACGGCTGGGCGAAATGGACGTGGCTGTCGATGCCGCCGGGCAGCACCAGCCGGTCGGTCGCGTCGATGATGGCAGTCGCATCGCCGAGATCATGCCCGAGCGCGGCGATCTTGCCGTCGCGGATGCCGACGTCGCAGGCAAAGGTGTCGGCGGCGGTGACGACCGTGCCGCCGCGGATGATGATGTCGAAGGACATCAGCTTGTCCCCTCTTTCGGTGAGCGATGTTCGATGATGGCGGCAAGCGGCGCGGCCAGCCCGCGCGTCGGCTTCGGGTCGGGCCGGCGGAAGGTGCCGGCGACCGCCTTGCGCGGTTTGAGCATGGCGAGCGTCTCCGCCTGACGCACGGCGGCCGCGACGGGATCAACGACGGGCACCGGAATACGGTCGCGCACTTTCGCCGCGAGCCCGGCAAGCGGCGCGCCGGACAGGATGACGACATCGGCGCCGTCCTGTTCGACCGCCTGGTTGGCGAGCGCGACCAGCAGCTCTTCCTTCTCGGCCTGCACTTCCGAGATCGAGCGGAAGCTGCCGTCGAGCGCGCGGATGCCGGCACAGCGTCCGGCGAGCCCGTGCATGGCGACGCATTCCTCGTACCAGGGCGCCAGTGCGCCGGCGAAGGTCACGATCGCAAACCGCCGGCCGAGCATGCAGGCGGTCAGCATTGCGGCCTCGGCCAATCCGACGACCGGAAACGCGAACAACTCGCGCGCGCCGAACAGGCCGGGATCGCCGAACGCGGCGATCACGGCGGCATCGAAGCCGGGACCGGCCTCGGCCAGCATTTCCAGCGCGATCGCGCCGCCGATCTGCGCCTCGGCGCGGGTCGCGATATAGGGCACGCCGCGCGCGGCGGTCATCGGCACCAGCTCAGTGCCGTCCGACGCCACCCCGCTGCCGGCGGCATGCAGCAGATCGGTCACATCCGCCGTCGTGTTGGGATTGAGCAGCAGGATCTTCATGGCGCAACTTTCTTCGTCTTGCGGCTGCGCGGCGTGGCGGAAAGGTGCGCGACTGCGGCGTCATCTGCTCTGCCATCCAGCGTCTCGGCGACGATCTCGCCGGTGCGGCGCACATGGTGGGCCAGGATCTGCCCGGCGCGGGCCGCATCGCGCGCCTTGAGTGCGGCCAGGATTTCCTGGTGCTCGCGCACCGATTCATCCCAGCGCCCGAGCACCGAGAGCGCGAAGAACCGCGCGCGCTCGGCCCGCGCCAGCAGCGCCTCGTGGGTCGCCTTCAGCACCGCGTTGCGGGCGAAGCCGACGATCGCCGAATGGATCTGCTGGTTGATTTGAAAATAGTCGCGCAGCTCGCCGCGGCCGTGATGCCACTCGATCTTGTCCTGCAGCGCTTCGAGCCGTTCGAAATCGGTCTCCTCCATCCGCAGCGCCGCGAGCTCGGCGGCGCAGCGCTCGATGCCGCTGACGGCCTCGAACAATTCGGTCAGCTCGGCGCGGCGGAACGGCGTGATCACGGCGCTGTGGTTGAGCCGGAGCTCGACCAGGCCCTCGTTCGCCAACTGCTTCAGCGCTTCGCGCAACGGGGTGCGCGAAATGCCGAGCGCGTCGGACAAATCAGCCTCGCCCAGCGATTGTCCCGGCGCCAGCTCGCCGCGCACGATCATGGCACGCAGCCGCGCCGCCGCCTGCTCGTGCAGTCCGACCCGCGGCACGCGCAGCCGCCGCCGTTGCAGCGTCGTCATCGCACGCTTCGGTTCCTTGCTGCGTCTGGTCGGCTTGGTCTTGGCTTTAGTCTTGGCTCTAGTCTTGGCTTCAGTCACCGCTCGCCTTCGTCGTCGTCATTATGTTCGGGGATAGCAGTCACTGCGCGCAGATCGGGATTGGTGAACAGGCTGCCCCAGCCGTGCACGCGTGACGGATCGCAGCCGGTCGCCGTGAGGCACGCCCACAGCGTCACCGCGATCGAATCCAGCACCGGCACGCCGAACCCGCGCTCCAGCCGTTCGGCGGCGCCGGCGCCGCGCATGTTGGTGCAGAGCACCACTGCCGCGTCGCAGCCGTCGCGCACCACCTCTTCGATCAGCGCCGCCACCTCGGCTTCGCTGACCTCGGCAAAGGAGAAATTGTCCTGCAGCGACAAATGGCGCTCGGCAAAGCAATTGAGCCCTTCCGAGTTCCAGTTGGCGATGATCTTGTCCTGCACATCCCGGCGATACGGCGTCACCAGCCCTATGCGTCCGGCACCGATCCGCCGCAGCAGGTCGCGATAGGCCAGCACCGTGGTGCAGGCCTTGATCCCTGTTGCCGCGGTGATCTGCTCGCACAGGCTTTCGTCGCGATCGAAGCCGAGCCAGCTTGCCGAGGTGCCGTTCCAGGCGATCACGTCGACCTTGGCATGCGCCAGCAATTCTGCTGCGCGCAAAATCTCGCTGGCGTCGAACTGGCGCAGCGCCTGCTCCGACAGCGCGATCTCCGTCACCTTGAAGCGCGAGAAATGCGCCGAGACGCCGTCGATCCCGGCCAGCATCGCGCAGGTGATCGGCTCGAGTGCGGTATTCGACGACGGCGTCAGCATGCCGAGCCGGACGGGACGTGTCATTCGCGAGGCCTCATCAACCGGCCGAACCCCTCACGGGCTCGGCCGCGCTTCGATTCTAGACCGGGAGCTTGCGGCTGTAATCGATCAGGGTCGAGCAGATCAACAGCGCAATGCCCGCGGCGGCGAAATACATCAGGGCCAGGAAGTACGAACCAGTGGCCTGCACGATGAAGCCGACGATCAGCGGCGTCGTGATGCCGGCGATGTTGCCGCCGAGATTCATGCAGCCGCCGAGGAAGCCGGACTTGCCGCGGCCCGCGAGCGCCGAGGGGATCGCCCAGTACATGCCGCACCAGCGCAGGAAGAACAGCGTCGTCGACAGCAGCACCACCACCGCAACCGCATTGGTGACGTAGGCGACGAGGAAGATCGACACCGTCGCCATGATCGCCGCGATGCCGAACAGGGTGCGGAACACGGTGTTGGGCGCCCCGCCCCGTTCCCGCCAGGTATCGCCGATCCAGCCGCCGACCAGTTCGCCGACGAAACCCGCGAAGAAGATGATGAACGAGGCACCGCCGAGCGCCTTGATGTCGAAGCCGTGCACCTTGAACAGATAGGTCGGCATCCAGGTCAACAGCCCGTAGAAGGTGGTGTTGAAGAACATCCAGCCGAGGCACATGCACCACACCGAGCGGAAGCGGAAATAGGCCATCCAGCTCGCGCCGGACGGCGGCGGCGTCGCGGCGTCCTCGATCGCATGGGCTTCCTCGAGATAGCGCGCCTCGGCTTCATTGACCGAGGGATGCTCGCGCGGCACGTTGCGGATGTAGTACCAGGCCCACAGCCCGCACAGCATGGTGCCGATGCCGGCGACGACGAAGGCGACACGCCAGGAGCTGAACGCCGCCATCAGCCAGGCGATCACGATCGAGCCGAGCGCAGCGCCAAGCGGAGCGCCGCCGTCGAGCAAGGTCGCGCCGCGGCCGCGTTCGGTCTGCGTCATCCAGATCGCGTTGAGCTTGCCGCCCGCCGGATAGATCGGCGCTTCCGACGCGCCGAGCCCGAGCCGGGTCATGAGCAGCAGCATCCAGCTGGTGGACAGCGCCGCCAGCGCCTGGAAGAAGCCCCAGAACAATGTCGCAAGGGCGATCACGATGCGCGGCTTGAAGCGGTCGGCGAGCATGCCGCCCGGCACCTGCATCAGCGCGTAGGTCCAGAAGAACGAGCTCAGGATCAGCCCCTGCATCGCCGGGTCGATGTCGAACTCCTTGGCGATGACCGGCATCGCGACCGACAGCGAGGCGCGATCGATATAGTTGATCGAGATCAGGAACAGCATCAGCAGGAAGATCTTCCAGCGCACGCCACTCGGCTTCGCCGTATCTGCCATTGCGATGGTGGACACCTGATCGCTCATTGCTCGCTCCTCTGCCGGCAGATTTGTTTTTTGCCCCTGGCGTGCCCCTCGTCATCGAAGGTCATCGGCCTCTCCTGCCCCGCGGGAAGTCTGCTTCAAGGAGGTCGAGGCGACAAGCACATTTTGTATTCTGCATGCAATCTTTATCAATATACTGATTATATTAAATTTTTTACAGAAAATACATCACAATTGGTCAGCGTCTGATGACGGATTGGGCGTCAGATCAGCCAATCGGCCGGCGATTTCGGGGAATTGGCTCCGAGCGCACCATCAAGACCCGGGCACGGCGTGGCCGCCACGGCGGTCGCGGCCGCTCCCCGATCATCAAGGCGTTCATCGATACGGTTCGGCGGATGAAGGAGAGCGGCCGCAGCAAGTGAGAGCGCGCCATCGCAGGCTATGGGTGCTCGTCAAAGCGGGCCAATGCGGCCTCGATGAGTTCGATCTCCTCGCGGAGCGTGTCATTCACGACCGTCGGCCTGAAACCCGGGACACTGTGAGCTTGAACACCTTCCAACAGTCGTTGGCGATGCTCCCTGAGTTCTTCCAGCGCTTGACGATTCCTGAGCGACACATAGCCGGCAATGATCTGCTCGATGGCATTCATAGGAAATCCACGGGTTAAAAAAATATCTTGCTGCAATGCTTCGATTAGAACGGTCAAACCGCGTTGCTGGCAAGCCCCATGATGCTGCGCCGGAAGCGTTCACGCCGCAGCGGATCAGAACATGCGCGAGCGATGACGCCGTGTGTTTGACATCTTGAAGCGAGAACCATCTCATCGTCGTCCTGGCGAAAGCCAGGACCCATTACCCCAAATTTCAGTTGTTGCGCGTCGCTGGGGACCGCTGTCCCGTTCCGACCAAACGCGGTGGTTATGGGCTCCTGGCTTTCGCCAGGACGACGGCGGTGGATGCGGCGCGTAAGCGCGATCTGTCGGCTGCCGGTGGCGGCGAAGAACGTCTACCCGCTCAAGCGGCCGTCGGCGCGCTCGACAGCGCGGCGAACACGGTTTCCGGCGAGTGCGCGATCACGGCGAGCAGCGCGCGGGCGGGTCCCCGCGGGGCGCGCTTGCCCTGCTCCCAATTGCGGATGGTCTCCACTGGCACGCCGAGCTTGGCGGCGAATTCGAGCTGGGTGAGCCGGGCGCGGCGGCGCAGATCGCGCACCGCCGGTTGCGCGGCTGCGGGCAGCATCGCCGCCTCGGCCGGATGTGCGGTCGCAAGCGGGATTTCCTGCCCGTCGCGCAATTCGACGATCCGTCCGTCCGCCTTGAGCCGCAACCGCTGCATGATGGCCCCCGTGATGGCCCCCTTGGAGATAGGAGCATCATCCGCCAACCCCGTTAAGGCGCGATTAACGATAAGCACGCCCCCAGGCGCCGGCTTATTTCAACCCGAACCACAGCGTCGCGATGCCGAGGAACGAGAAGAAGCCGACCACGTCGGTGACCGTCGTGACGAAGGTGCCGGAGGCAACCGCAGGGTCGGCGCGTACCCGTTCCAGCACCATCGGGATCAGGATGCCGCCGAGCGCGCCGGCGACCAGGTTGCAGATGATGGCAAGGCCGATCACGAGGCCAAGCCCCGGAATCTTGAACCAGGCCACTGCGGCGATGCCGGTGATGACGGCAAAGGCGATGCCATTGACGAGCCCGACCATGGTCTCGCGCAGCACCACGCGCATCGCGTTGTAGGAGCCGAGCTCGCGGGTGGCGAGCGCGCGCACCGCGACCGTCATGGTCTGGGTCGCGGCGTTGCCGCCCTGGCTAGCCACGATCGGCGCCAGCACCGCGAGCGCCACCATCTTCTCAAGCTGGCCCTCGAACAGGCCGAGCACCGACGAAGCCAGGAATGCGGTGGCGAGATTGACCAGGAGCCAGTTGAAGCGGCCGCGGGCGATGGTCCAGACCGTGTCGGACAGCTCTTCGGGATGGGTGACGCCGCCGAGCGCCTTGAGGTCCTGATCGGCCTCCTCCTCGATCACGTCGACGACGTCGTCGATCGTGATCACGCCGACCAGCCGGTCGACGGTGTCGACCACCGGAGCGGCAACCAGATTGTACTTGCCGAACATCCGCGCGACCTCTTCCTGGTCCTCCAACGCGGACACCCGGCGACGGTCCTCATCGATCACGTCCGCGATCGGAACCGGACGACGCGTACGCAGCAGCACGTCGAGCGGCACCGCGCCCAGCAGGTGTTTGTCGGCGTCGACCACATAGATCTCGTAGAATCGATCAGGCAGATCCGGTGTGTCGCGCATGTAGTCGATCGCCTGCCCGACCGTCCGATCCGGCGGCACCGCGATGAATTCCGTCTGCATCCGCCGGCCGGCGGAATTCTCCGGATACAGCAGGCTGCGCTCGATGTCCTCGCGCTCGGCCGCCGGCAGCTTCTCCAGGATCTCTTCCTGATCCGCTTCGTCGAGGCTTTCCAGCAGCTCGACGGCGTCGTCGGATTCGAGCTCGCGGACACCTTCGGCCACGGTCTCCGGCTCGAGTTCCTCGAGGATCTCCTCGCGGACCGTCTCGTCGACCTCGTTGAGCGCCGAGAAGTCGAAATCCGTGCCCGTGATCTCGACCAGGGTGACGCGGTCGTCCGGCTCGAGTGCAGCGATCAGGTCGCCGAGATCGGCCTCATGCAGTTCCGCCACCACCTCGCACAGCAGCGGCCGGTCGGCGGCATGGATCGCCCGGGTGATCTCCTCGACGAATTCCGGGCGGAGCTGGCCCTCCTCGTCCCGCATCGGCATCCGGGCGAGCGGGTCGGCCGCGGCGGGTTCGGCAATGTCGATATTCTCGGCCATGCCGTGTTTCGCCGGTTTGACAGGAGGAGAAAAACTGCTTGATTGATGCGGACCGGATTACCTAATCGGCGGGGGCCAGTGCAATGAGAAATATGTCGAGCGCACCACGACCGCTCCTGAACGTTGTCGCGACATTGGTCGCACTCGCGCCTTGTGCGCTGTTCGGCCCGGCGCACGCCGCCGAATGCCTGCGCAAGGATGCGCTCGGCACCTCGCGTGTGCTCGAGGTCGATCCTGCGACCTATCCGCGCGTGGGGCTGAAAAGCTTTCCGCAGACCCTGCCGCTCAGGGATGGCGAGGTCGTGCTGACCTTCGACGACGGACCGACGCCGGGAGTCACAGACAAGGTGCTGACGGCACTGGCCGCCGAATGCGTGCAGGCCACCTTCTTCATGGTCGGCCGCAACGCGGCCGATCACCCCGACATGGTGCGCAAGATCGCCCGCCTCGGCCACACCATCGGCTACCACACCTGGGACCATCCGCATCTCAACAAGATTCCGCTGGATCAGGCCGAGGCGAACATCAACCGAGGGATCGAAGCGGTCGGAAAGGCCCTGCACGGGACCTCGAGCACGATCCCGAGCACCCCGTTCTTCCGGTTCCCGTATTTCGAATCGACACCGGACCTGCTGTCCCAGATGGAAAAGCGCGGTATCGCGGTGTTCGGCGCCGATTTCTGGGCCAGCGATTGGAACAAGATGACGCCCGAGGAGGAACTCAAGCTGCTCACCGGGCGGCTCGAAGGCCATCGCAAGGGAATTATCCTGCTGCATGACCCGCAAATGCGGACGGCCGTGATGCTGCCGGCCTTTCTAAGGTACCTGCAGGAGCATAATTATCACATCGTCCACATCGTGCCGGCAGCGATGAAGACCGTGTCTGACCGGACACATTGAACCCGGCACCCAAGCTGGATTACAGACCGTTAAGGCCGCATTCATGGGGCCGCCCTTAAGGATTCGTCAGTGCGTTTGGAATGCGGCCGAGATTCGATGATTGCAAACGTCCTGGTGATGATCCGGAAGCGGTCGCGGACCGTGATCGGCGCGGCACTGCTGGGCTGCTGCTTCATGACGCCGCAGCCCGCCCTTGCCGCGGACTGCGCGGGTAATCCCAACGCACTCGGCACCTCGCGGACTCTCGTCGTCGATCCCATGGAGCATCCGCGGATCGGCACCATGCAATATCCGGAGACGCTGCCGCTCGCCGACCACGAGGTGGTGCTGACCTTTGACGATGGGCCGCTGCCGAAATACAGCAACCAGGTGCTGGCCATCCTCGCCAGCCAGTGCGTCAAGGCGACCTTCTTCACCATCGGCTCCCAGGCCCGGTTCAATCCGGACGGCGTGCGCAAGCTGATCGCGGCCGGGCATACCGTCGGCACGCACAGCCAGAACCATCCGTTGACGATGAACAAGATGCCGCTCGAGAAGGTGCGGCAGGAAGTCGACGACGGCATCGCCTCGACGCTCGCCGCGCTCAACGGCGACAAGAGCAAGCTCGCGCCGTTCTTCCGGATTCCCGGCCTGATGCGCGCCGAGGTTCCGGAAGCCTATCTGGCGTCGCAGGGCATCCAGGTCTGGAGCGCCGACTTCCCGGCCGACGACTGGCGCCACGTCTCGCCGCAGCGGGTCTACGACCTCGCGATCCAGCGCATCGAGGCCAAGCGCAAGGGCATCCTGCTGCTGCACGACATCCAGCCGCGCACCGTCGCGGCGCTGCCGCGCATCCTCGCCACTCTGAAGGAACGCGGCTACCGCATCGTTCACGTCGTCCCCGCGACGGCCGACCGTCCGGCGACACCGACCGAGCCGCAGCAATGGTTCATGCACCCGCCGACCGAGACGGTGGCGACGACGCGCTGGCCGAGAATTCCGAACTTCGTCTTCACCGCGACGCGGACGCTGCCGGCACCGGTGTTTGCCGATCTGGACTGGCGCGACGCCGACATCCTCGACCATGCGCAGCGCGCCCGCATCGGCGTGGCGGTCCGCACCCTGTGGCCGCAGCCGCAGCTCGCGCAACTCGCGGCGGCCTCGACATTGCCCGTCCCAGCGGCCGGCGTGTTTCGCGTTCCCGAGGCGCTGGACCTGACCCTGCTTGCGACCCGCTCGACGGCCAGTCGCCGCCTCGCTGCTCCAGCCGCTGGCGCACCGCGCGCGCAGGCAATCTCCGCACGCCAGGTCAAGCATCCGAAGCAGGCAGCGCATCAGGTCCCCGCGGCGGCCGATGGCAGAGGCCGTGGTGCGCCGCTGCAGGTCGCGCCGCCGACGGCGAGCAATGCGTCAGTCCACGTCGCCAAGCGTGTCCCGCGCGCCGAAGCCTCGGCAGCCAGCAAGCGCGTGCCTGATTGAAGCGGCCTAGCTGGCCACGATCTTGGCGACGCAGAGCAGGATCACCAGCGCCAGGAAGAAGATGTCGATATAGGATTTGATCTCGCCGGCGTGCCTGAGCTCGGTGACATCGGCGACGATCTGCTTGCGCGAGGCCGCAGCATTCGGTCCCTCGCCGGCCGCAGCCGCGAGCCGCCGCGTCTCGCCTTCGAGGCGCTCGATGCGCTGGAAGAAATAGAATGAGCGCAGGCCGGAAAGGGCATGCATCACCGCATAGACCAGAACCAGGATCGCGACGGTCGCGCGCTGCTCGTATTTCTCCAGCAGGTTCAGCGTGAAATAGACCAGCCCCAGGAACACGAAGTTGGAGACGGCACGGTAGACGTAGCTGGCAAAGATCATCGGGAACTCCGGGTGGGGCAGGCTCGCGGCGGCGCGATCGGGAGACGCGACGGCCTCCGGTCGGCAGCGACATACCAGCAAGGCCGTGCAACAGTTACTCTACCCTGCTGGTGTTACAGAACCGCATCGATCGACACCTCGACGTCACACGCGCGAAGTCTGCCTGCACCAGGAGCCCATTGACGTCCGCCAGTCGTCGAAGGACGAGGTCATCCTCGAGGAGATGATCCGGCTCGGCTTCTGGCCCGACGGCGAAGACGCGCCGGCGCCCGCCGCGGACGTCATCCGCGCCCGTGCCGATGCGATGCGCGAGCTCACCGAGTTGCAGCGCCAGAACGCCATGCTCGGCGATCCCCAGCGCGCGCTGAAGGAGATGCACAAGCGCCGCAAGGCCGAGGCGATGGCGCGGCGGCAGGAGACAAAGCGTCGCAACGCCGAGGCGCGACAAAGCCGGGCCTTTGCCTGGTACGATCGGCGCAAGCGCGACGTGCTCTATCTCGGCGAGGACGTCTCGCGCGGCCTTCATGCCCGCACCACGGCGACGCTCCTGCGCGACGGCCTGCCCCCGCTCGCCGATGCCAAGGCGCTGGCTGATGCGATGGGCGTGCCACTTGGCGAGTTGCGCTTCCTCGCTTTCAACAGGAAGGTGGCGTCGGTCAACCACTATCAGCGCTTCACGATCCCGAAGAAGAGCGGCGGCGAGCGGTTGATCTCGGCACCGATGCCGCGCCTCAAGCGCGCGCAGTATTGGGTGCTCGAGAACATTCTCGCGCGGGTGCCGCTGCATGATGCCGCGCATGGATTTGCGCCGCAGCGCTCGATCCTGACCAATGCGCGCAACCATGTCGGCCGTGACGTGGTGATCAATCTCGATCTCAAGGATTTCTTCCCGACCCTGACTTACGCCCGCGTCAAGGGCCTGTTCGAGGCGCTGGGCTACGCGGAGGCAGTCGCGATCCCGCTTGCGCTGCTGTGCACCGAGCCGATGGTCGACCAAGTCGCGCTCGACGGCGAGCGACATTTCATCGCGGACGGTCCGCGGCTGCTGCCGCAGGGCGCGCCGACCAGCCCGGCGATCACCAACCTGATCTGCCGCAAGCTCGACAAACGCCTTGTCAGGCTCTCACGCGTCCTCGGCTTCGTCTACAGCCGCTGCGCCGACGATCTGACCTTCTCCGGCTCGGGCGAAGCGGTGAAGAAGATCGGCACCCTGATCAAGGCCGTGCACGGCATCGTCGCGGCCGAAGGGTTCAATGTCCATCCGGACAAGACCCGCGTGATGCGCCGCTCGTCGCGCCAGGAGGTCACCGGCCTCACCGTCAACGAGGCGGTGGCCGTGCCGCGTGACCTGCTGGTCGCGCTGGCGCGGCAGGACGAAAAGAAGCGGGCTGCGCATGCGCGCGTCACAGCGCCCATCCCGTCGCGCGTGCCCAATGTCCCGTCACCGCCAGCGGATGCGACGCGTGCGGCCGGTCCGCAGGCGGCTCCTGCAACTGGACCGGCGACGGCACCAAGCAAGAAAAGGCAGCCGTGGTTCGTCACCGCATTGGTGATCCTGGTGGCTCTCGCATTCCTACCGCTCCCCGGCGGCCCCGCGATCGCCGGCGCGATGCTGTTTCTGTACTTCAGCCGATGGTGGAGGCGCTGAGCCAACGCCCGGCCCGGTCAGGCTCGATCGGGAGAATCGCTGCGGGCAATTCAACGCAGGCGGCGTCGGGATGGCAGGCTGCCGTGCGAGCTGGGAGCGGAGCAAAATCGCAACATTCGATAGCGCCACCGCGCCCCATGCAAAGCGCATGGCAGCTAAAACAGCAACGATTTCAATCGCAATTCTAGGGGTGGTGCGCTCGGAGGGACTCGAACCCCCACGGTGTTACCCACTGCCACCTCAAGGCAGCGCGTCTACCAATTCCGCCACGAGCGCTAAGGATGTCGGATGGAACCCTAAGGCGCCGCCGCATCGAGGGGGCCATGTAACAAATCACGGATGCAGGGACAAGCGGCTTGATGCTTGAATTAACTGCGAACCCCGGGAGATTTCGGCAGCATTTGCTTGACCTCGACCGCAATCCGGTTGCGGTCGACCAGAACCACGCCGCTGGCCACCGGCAGGTTGTTGGCGAGGATCTTGACCTCGTCGGCCTCGGTGGCATCCAGTTCGATGATGGCACCGCGGGAGAGCCGCATGACCTGGTGAATCGGCATAGTGGTGGTACCGAGGACCACCATGAGATCGACGCTGACTTTATCGAGGGTGGGCACTTCTGAACCGCCGAACGGGAACTAGATTGTGGGTTCACCTGACCATGTTAGGGTTAGCTAATGGTTAACGACCGCCAAAGCCTCGATCTGACGACGTTTGCACGCCCCTCGGGCGGCGACGCGGTCGAATGGCGGATCTCAAATAGTCCGGTCCCCTACCCCGATTCTCTCGCCGCGATGGATGCACGGGTCGCAGCGATCGCCACGGGCGAGGCGCCAGAACTGGTGTGGCTGCTGGAGCATCCGCCGCTCTATACCTCCGGCACCAGCGGCAAGGCCGACGACCTGCTCGACGCGCGCTTTCCGACCTTCCAGAGCGGCCGCGGAGGCCAGGTCACCTATCACGGCCCGGGCCAGCGCGTGGCCTATGTGATGCTCGACCTCAAGGGGCGCCGGCCGGACGTGCGCGCCTATGTCGCTTCGCTGGAAGAATGGATTATCCGGACGCTTGCGGCCTTCAACGTCCGCGGCGAGCGCCGCGAGGACCGCGTCGGGGTCTGGGTGAAACGCCCGGACAAGGGGCCTGGCCATGAGGACAAGATCGCCGCGATCGGCGTGCGGCTGCGCCGCTGGGTCTCGTTCCACGGCATCGCGATCAATGTCGAGCCCGACCTTTCGCACTTCCAGGCGATCGTGCCCTGCGGCGTGGTCGATCCGCGCTACGGCGTGACCTCGCTGGTCGATCTCGGGCTGCCGGTCACGATGGCCGACGTCGACATCGCGCTCCGGCAGGCCTTTTCCGAAGTGTTCGGCGACACCGCGGCGCGGCTGCGGGAAACCGCGATCTAACCGGGCTTCCTGCGCGTCGCGACGGCGTGATCAGCAACGGGTCTTGCCGGCTCGCCGCTGCCCGCGTGACGGCCGGCAATGCGCCAATAGGCCACCCCTGCAGCAAATCCAGCAACGCCAAACAGCAAGCCGATCACCGGATTCCACGAGCCGCTGGCGCCCACGAGAAGGCTGACGCTGATTACGCCGATGCCAGCGCCAACGAAGCCGAAGAACAGGACCGAGCGGATCGCAAGCCGCTCACTAAGCCAGATAACCAAAACGGACGGAATGGCCGTCAACGCGCCTATGACGACGAAGTCGATCAGCGCGAAGACAAGAAGTGCAAGACCGCCCTCGAGAAATCTCACCAGATCGCGACCGGACGCGATCGCCAGGACCACCAGCCCTAAGCCACACATAACCGCCGTTGCGGCGGCGCATCCGGCCAGCCATCCCGTCAGCGCGCGAGAACACGTACCAGATGTCACTCTGCCCTCCCCTACAAGATCGCCTCGAACGCGCTGCGCAACGTTTCGTGCCGGAACACAAAGCCGTTGCTCAGCGCCTTGTTCGGCAGCACGCGCTGACCGCCGAGCAGCAACTCGTCGGCGAAGTCGCCGCCGACGGCACGCAGCAGCGCGGCCGGCACGCGGAAGATCGTGGGCCGGTGCAGGCGACGTCCGAGCTCTTCGGTGAATTTCGTGTTGGTGACCGGGATCGGGGCGGTCGCGTTGATCGGCCCTGAGAGCTCGGGCTTCGCGATCACATGCGCGATCAGCCGCACGAGGTCGTCGCGCTCGATCCACGACATCCACTGCCTGCCGGAGCCGAGCGGCCCGCCGAGACCGAACTCGAACGGCGTCAGCATCCGCGTGATGAAGCCGCCGTCGGTGCCTACCACGAGTCCGATCCGCAAATACGCCACGCGCACGCCGTGGTCGGCGGCGGGTCTGGCCGCGTTCTCCCAGGCCTCGCACAGTTCGTGACTGAAGCAGGCATGGGACTTCGCCGACTCGGTGAGCACCTGGTCCTGCCAGAGCCCGTACCAGCCGATCGCCGATCCACTCACCAAGACCTGCGGCTTGCGCTCGAGGCGCGCGATCAGCTTGACGACATCAGCGGTCATATCGACGCGCGAGGCTATGATCCTGCGGCGCTTGGCCTCGGTCCACAGGCCGTTGCCGATCGGCTCACCGGCGAGATTGACGACGGCGTCGATCACTGAACACGCAGGCAACTGGTCGAGGCTGGTGATCAGCGTCACCGGCGGCGACAGCGTCTCGGCCTTGGCCGGATTGCGGATCAGCGCGATCACCTGATGGCCCGATGCGGCGAGGCTTGCGACCAGGCGGCTGCCGATGAAGCCGGTCGCGCCGGTGATCAGTACGGTCTGACGGGGCGGCAGTTTCTCGACGAGCGTCGCAGCCGGCACGGTTGCCATCCGTCCCAGGCGTCGGGACGCGGCAAAGTCGCGCGCGCCGAACAGCGCCGCACCGAAGGCCGCGGTGGTCGCAAAAATGCTCAGGAGCCCGGCATAAGCGGGAGCGATCCCGGTCGGCTGCGTGGTCCAGCCGATCAGCACCGGCACCAGCAGCACGAGGATCGCGCCGTAGTTGATCGCCAGCAGCGTGTGATTGATCCGCTCGCTCGGCGGCAGCTTGCGGCTCAGATCCTCCTCGACGAAATCCATCAGCGTGATGACGACCTCGACCGCGAGCACGGCCAGGATGGCAATCGCAAGAATGCCGTGCACCTCGAGCCAGCCGAGCACGAGGAACAGCAGCGCATAGAGCATGTTGCGGACGCTGTGCAGCTGCAGCTCATGGCGCTGCGATGGACGCCAGGCGAGCCGCTCGGTGAATTCATGGTGATAGAAGGTGTCGAAGGCGCCCATCGCGATCTGGATGGCGACCAGGGTCCACAGCAGCGGCGTCATGACGAAGCCTCCCTGAACACGGCGGACTGACGGATCAGCCGGCCGAAACGCGGGTGGATGATCTCCAGCGTGAAGCGGAAGTCGCCGCAACCGAGATCGGAATGTGTCACGGTGAGATCGCCGGGGGTGAGCCAGTCGGGCAGCGGCAGGCGGAACGGACCGAGTTGCAACGAATAGCCGACGCTGTGAAACACCAGCGCCTCGTGCTCGACCGCGATCCTGAGCGCCATGCTGACGCCGAACCCGACATATTCCTCGAGCCCGGTCGGGCCGGCAAAGCGCTTGGCAGAATGAATCACCTGCGGGAAGCCGTCGCGGCGCGCACAGATCCGGGTCCAGATCTGGCCGCCGCTTGCGGCGTCCTCGGTGACCGTGACGATCATCGGCACCCGGGTCTCGTTGCCGGTCGGAAGCGGCCCGCCGATCAGCCGCGCGGCCTGCGCCAGCCACCAGCCGGCGCGGCTGCTCGCGGCTTCCTCGACCTCGCCGACATAGACGACGGTGTTGCCGTCCTCGAAGCGCTTCGAGAAGCGCCGCCAGATCGCGACCGGCAGGCGGCCCCAATCCTCGTCCGACAGCAACGCGCGGAAGCGATGGTCGTCGAGCAGTTTGGTATCGGAAGCCGGCGCTGTCTTTAAGGTGGATATCCTTGCTGACGCCATCGCATACTCCCGTTACGCCGCGGCCCCTATTTGGCCCTGCCTGTCGGCAGGAAACTCACAATCTTCTCGCCGAGCTTGATCAGCGCGACCAGGCGCGGCCGCGGCACGTTCAGCATCTGCGAGTACCAGCGGTCGACCAGCTCGGTGAAGGTCAGCATCTCCTTCAGCCGCTTGCTGGCGAGCGGGCTGATGGCGGGGTCGTCGGCCGCGTCGGAGACGCAGGCGCGCAGTGCCGCGAGCGCAGGATCGATCTCGCGCTCCTTGCGCCCGGCCGCGATCTTGGCCGCCACCTCCCAGATGTCGGTCTCGGCCTCGAAGTGGTCGCGACGGTCGCCGAGGATCGGCACCCGCCGGATCAAGCCCCAGGACAACAGCTCCTTGATCGAGTTGGAGACGTTGGAGCGCGCCATGCCGAGCGTGTCGGCAATGTCCTCAGCCGTCATCGGCGCTTCGGCGAGGTAGAGCAGCCCGTGGATCTGGCTGACCGAGCGGTTGACACCCCATTCGTCGCCCATGTCGCCCCAATGCAGGATGAAGCGTTCGACGACGGCGGGGAGTTTTTTCTTGGCGGTTGTTTCTGTCATAACAGAAATATCAGATTATTCGGACCGAAAGTCAAGGGCCGCCGGAAACCGTTCGGCCGCGAACGTCGTCGATGGTGAGACGGATGACTTTGCGGACGGTCAGACCGTCGGCAGGAAGGCGAAGCGCTCGCCTGCCCCGCGCAGATTGAGCAGATCGGCCGTGCCGACGTCTTCCTGCACACGGTCGACGCGCGCCGAGATCGGGCCGCGGCCGCACGCCTTGATCATGTCGGCGACGACGCCCTCGGGACCGACGAACATCGCCTCGACGCTGCCGTCGCGGCGGTTGCGAACCCAGCCTTCGAGGCCGCGCGCGTTCGCATGTTCGTGAACCCAGGCGCGATAGCCGACGCCCTGCACGCGTCCGGTGATCGTAACGTGGCGGATCACATCGCTCACTTCTTCAGGCCGAGGAATTCGCCGCTGCGCGCCTTGGTCTCCGCCTCGCGCATCGCGCGGCTGGTCAGTTCGGAGGACGCAATGCCCTTGAGATTCCTTGGCGAGGTGCCTTCGCGCAGCGCCTTCAGCGTCTCGTAGACGGCCTGGGTCGCGGCCGCGAACGGCGCGTGGCCCTGCAACGCGATCCTGACGCGCTGGCTTGCCAGATAGTCCGGCGCGGTCATCTCCTCCGGTGCGCCGCCGAGCACGATCGGCAGCGTCGTCGCGGCCGACAGTGCCTCCAGCTCACCGCGCGATTTGATGCCGGTGAAGAACAAGCCATCGACGCCGACCGCCTCATAGGCCTTCGCGCGCGCGATCGCGTCGTCGAGGTTGGTGATCGAGACGGCGCCGGTCCGGCCGAGGATGACGAGCGACGGGTCGCTGCGGCCGTCGAGCGCGGCTTTCATCTTGCCGACGCCCTCCTCGCGCGAGATCAGTTGCGTCTTCGTCTCGCCGAACGGCTGCGGCAGCAGCGTGTCCTCGATCGTGAGGCCGGCGGCACCGGCGGCTTCCACCTCCTGGACCGTGCGGCGGACATTGAGCGCGTTGCCGTAGCCGTGGTCGGCATCGACCAGCACCGGCAGCGTCGATGCGCGCGACATCCGCCGGATCTGCTCGGCGAACTCGGTCAGTGTGATCAGCGCGATGTCGGGATCGCCGAGCACGGCGAGCGAGGCCACCGAGCCGCCGAACATGCCGAGCTCGAAGCCGAGGTCCTCTGCGATCCGGATCGAGGTCGCGTCATAGACCGAGCCCGGCCGAATGCAGCCTGATCCGGTGAGGATCGATCGCAGTGCTTCGCGGCGTCTGCGGAAGGCCATGGTGGTGTCTCCCTCCACGTCATTGCGAGAAGCGAAGCGACGAAGCAATCCATCTCTCATCATACGCATACGCGGTCGGATGGATTGCTTCGCTGCGCTCGCAAATGACGAGTTTATGCGAACTCCAGGATCAACGCATCGACCGCGAGCGTGGCGCCGGCGGCGGCGTGGATCTTCTTCACCGTGCCGTCGCGTTCGGCGCGCAGCACGTTCTGCATCTTCATGGCTTCGACCACCGCAAGCGTCTCGCCAGCCTTGACCTCCTGGCCTTCGGTCACCGCGATCGACACCACGAGCCCCGGCATCGGGCACAGCAGCTTCTTGCCGGTGTCGGCGGCCGAGACCACCGGCATCAGCCGCGCCGAGGTCGCCTCGGTCTCGGTGAAGACGTAGACCGGCACTTCAAAACCCTGATGCGCAAGGCGGAAGCCGTTGTTGATCGCGCGCACCTGCACGGCGACCAAATTGCCGTCGATGGTGCCCTGCCAGACCGGCTCGCCCGGCGCCCAGCTCGACACCAGATTGTGCGGATTGCCAGGCAGCCCGTCGGCGCCGACGAAGCGCACCGCGATGGCGTCATCCTCGCGCGCGACGTCGAGCGCGATCTCGGCCCGATCGAGCCACACCGCGCGGCGGCGCTCGCGCTGCACGACGCGGCCGCCCATCTGGCCGGAAATCTGCCGCTTGCGTTCGCCCAGCACATGGTCGATCGCGGCACCCACTGCTGCGAGCCGCCGCGCGATCTCGCCCTCGGGCGCGCGCGCCGAGAATCCCTTGGGGAATTCCTCGGCGATGAATCCGGTCGAGAGCCGGCCCTCGCGCCAGCGCGGATGGTTCATCAATGCCGAGAGGAACGGAATGTTGTGCCTGATGCCGTCGACATAGAAGGCGTCGAGCGCGGTCGCCTGCGCCTCGATCGCGGCGGCGCGCGACGGGGCGTGGGTGACGAGCTTGGCGATCATCGGATCGTAGTAGATCGAGATCTCGCCGCCTTCCTGGACGCCGGTGTCGTTACGAACAGTGATGCCGTCATGGCTGGCTTCGGCCGGCGGACGGTATTTGACCAGGCGGCCGATCGACGGCAGGAAGTTGCGGAACGGATCCTCGGCATAGACGCGGGACTCCACCGCCCAGCCGGTCAGCGTGACGTCCTTCTGCGCGATCGCGAGCTTCTCGCCGGCCGCGACGCGGATCATCTGCTCGACAAGGTCGACGCCGGTGATCAGTTCGGTGACGGGATGCTCGACCTGCAGGCGGGTGTTCATCTCCAGGAAGTAGAAGCTCTTGTCCTGGCCGGCGACGAACTCCACGGTGCCCGCCGAATCGTAGTTCACGGCATTGGCCAAAGCGACCGCCTGCTCGCCCATCTTGCGGCGGGTGGTCTCGTCGAGCAGCGGCGACGGCGCCTCCTCGATGACCTTCTGGTTACGGCGCTGGATCGAGCATTCGCGCTCGCCGAGGTAAATCACGTTGCCATGCTTGTCGCCGAGCACCTGGATCTCGATGTGCCGGGGATCGACGATGAACTTCTCGATGAAGACGCGGTCGTCGCCGAACGACGACTTCGCCTCGGCCTTGGCGAGGTTGAAGCCCTCGGCGACCTCGGCCTTGGAATGCGCGATGCGCATACCCTTGCCACCGCCGCCGGCGGAGGCCTTGATCATTACGGGATAGCCGATCTCGTCGGCGATCTGGACCGCGTGCTTGTCGTCCTCGATGACGCCGAGATGACCCGGCACGGTCGAGACTTTCGCCTTTGCGGCGGCCTTCTTGGATTCGATCTTGTCGCCCATCGCGGCGATCGCGCCGGGGTTCGGGCCGATGAAGACGACGCCGGCGGCTTCCAGCGCGCGCGGAAACGCCTCGCGCTCGGAAAGGAAGCCGTAGCCGGGATGCACCGCCTGCGCGCCGGTCTTGCGGCAGGCTTCGACGATCTTGTCGATCAATAGATAGCTCTCGGCCGCGGCGGGCGGGCCGATCAGCACGGCATCATCGGCCATCTCGACATGCAGCGCGTCGCGGTCGGCCTCGGAGTAGACGGCGACCGTCTCAATCCCCATACGGCGCGCAGTCTTGATGACCCGGCAGGCGATCTCGCCGCGGTTGGCGATCAGGATTCGTTTGAACATGCTCTTCTTGCTTGGGCTTTTTAGGACTTGGCAGGATTCCTCCCCGCGCAATCTGGCACGGGCGATTGGGCGTAACCACTCCGTGGTACAGCAAATTGCCCCGGAGGCAACGGTCTAATGCAAATCCGGCCCGGTGCCTGGCCAGGCCTTGGGTGGGCTTTTGCGGTAGCCTGAGGGGGACTTCAGCCCGAATAGGTCTTGAAGCGGCCGCGGGAATACGCCTTCGCAACGGCTTTCATCAGCTCGCTGACCTCATTTTCCAGAAACTCATTGGCCACGATCAGCGCCCGGATGGTCGCGCGCAGATTCCCGCCGCAGGCGGAAATGGCCTGATCGACAGCCGCTTCCAGCCCGTCATCGTCGTCAGATTCGGGCCGTGCAGACATCGTGAGGTATCCGGGATTCAGGTGGCACATCATGTTCCTATTTTGTTCTTATCGAGTCAATCGGATCTTTGCGCACGCCAGCACGCGAGACATTGCAGGGGATGTCGGCAATGACGTTCCATGATGAAACTCGGCCATGCCTGCATCCCTGCAACGGCGATGCCCGTCCGTTCTACGTCGCGGAACGCCGGTCGGGATGTGACTGCGCGCACGCACCGGTTCGCGAACAGTCCTTGGTTGGATCGTACCGGGCTGTGCTAGAAGTCCGGTTGCCCGCCAAAGATCTGAAGTGAGAAAATGCGGTTTCGAAATCCGGTCGTCACGACACTTCTCCTGACATGCCTGTTCGCGAGCCCCGTCCTGCCGGCGACCGCTGGCCCCGCGGTCACCGCGATCATCAAGGACGCCGGCACCGTTCAGCTCGGCAACACGACCTATCGACTCGACGGCATCGATGCGCCGGCGGTTGACCAGCTCTGTATCGACGAGCACGCCGATGTCTGGACCTGTGGAATGGAAGCGCGCGACCAGCTCTCCAAGCTGATCGGCGGCAAGCCTGTTCACTGCGACGATATCGGCGTCGACCCGACCTACAAGAAGCGCCGCCTCGGCGTCTGCAAGATCGAGGGCGACCCGACCAACCTCAGCCAGGTGCTGGTGCAGAAGGGATACGCCCTCAACGTCGAGACGTCGGCCACTGGCCGATTCAAGCCGGATGAAGCCACCGCCAGGGACAATCGCGCGGGGCTGTGGAAGGGCTGCTTCGTGGCGCCGCGCGATTTTCGTGCCGCCAGGAAGGACGGTGCCCTGCTCGGCAATGCCTGTCCGGCCAACCGCGACACACAGATCCGCGACGCGCTCTTCCCCGCAGACCTGCCGATGCCGGCAAGCTGCAACATCAAGGGCAAGTACGCCGTGCGCGCCCGCGTCACCGGCAATGTCGGCATCTATCATTTGCAGGCGTGCCGCAGTTACCCGGGCCTCAGCAATCCGGATCGCTGGTTCTGCTCCGAAGAGGATGCGCAGGCCGCCGGGTTCCGCAGGGCCTATAATTGCCGTCCGCCCAAGGGCAAGTGACCAGCAACTGAATGCGACAAAACAAGCTGGCAAAGCCGCCTCGTCCTGTGTGAGACTGCGCCAAGAGGTTGCCGGCGCGCATGACCCCACCCGATCGCTCTGATGTGCTTCCCGAAGCTGCGGCAGCAGAACGGCTGCGGCAGCACCTCGAGGAAATCGCGCGCGAACGCGATCGCGCGCATCGCGAGCTGCAGGAGCGCGAGGCCGAGCTGGCGCGGATCCAGCGCATTGCGCGGGTCGGCGGGCTTGAGATCGATTTCCGCGACGGCGTGCGCAACCGCCGCTCCCCCGAATATCTCCTGGTGCATGGACTACCCCCTGAGGAAGTCAACGAGACCTATGAGAACTGGGTCGCGCGCATCCACCCCGACGATCGCGAGCGAACCATCGAGCACCTGTTCGGCGTGCTGAAGGCCGGCGGCGAGGATTACACCGCCGAGTACCGCATCATCCGCCCGAGCGACGGCGAGAGCCGCTGGATTCGTGTCGTCGCCAAGATCGACCGCGATCGCAGCGGCCGCGCGCTGCGGCTGGTCGGCGCCGATCTCGACGTCACCGATCAGATGCTGGCGCAGGAAACCTTGCGGGAAAGCGAGGAACGCTTCCGCCTGATCGCCGACAGCGCGCCGGTCCCGATCTGGGTGACCAAGCTCGACCGCACCCGCTCCTTCGCCAATCAGGCCTATCTCGACTTCCTCGGACTGCCGTTCGAGGAAGCGATCGTGTTCGACTGGCGCAAGGCGCTGCATCCGGATGATCTACCGAAGATCCTGCAGGAGCAGATCACCGGCGAGCTCTCGCTGAAACCATTCGTGCTGGAGGCCCGTTATCGAAACGCTGCGGGCGACTGGCGCTGGCTGCGCTCGGAGTCGCAGCCGCGCTGGGACCCGAACGGCAAGCATATCGGCTTCATCGGCGTCGCCCACGACATCACCGCCGCCAAGCAGGCCGAGATCGAGCTGCGCAAGCTCAACGAGTCGCTGGAGCGACGCATCACCGAACGGACCGCGCAGCTCGAGTCCAGCGAGGCCCAGATGCGCGCGATCCTGGAAACCAGCCATCAACATCAGGGGCTGCTCAATCAGGACGGCGAGTTGCTCTACGCCAACCGGACCGCGCTGGCCGGCATTCGCGCTGACGCCGCTGATGTCGTAGGCAGGCTGTTCTGGGAAACGCCCTGGTTCAGCTCGACCGAAGGCGCGCCGGAAACGATCAAGAATGCGTTCGCCACCGCAATGCGCGGCGAGGACGTCAAGTCCGAATTGCCGCTGCGGCTGCCGATCGGCGACCGCCATTTCGACTTCGAGATGCGGCCGCTGCGCGACCAGCACGGCGCGATCGTCGGCGCGGTGCCGGAGGCCGTCGACATCACCGAACGGCGCCGCGGCGAGGAAGCGCTGCGGCAATCGCAGAAAATGGAAGCGGTCGGGCAGCTCACCGGGGGCGTCGCGCACGACTTCAACAATCTACTCACCATCATCCGCTCCGCGACCGATTTCCTGCGCCGCCGCGAGCTGCCCGATGAACGGCGCCGCCGCTACATCGACGCGATCGCCGAGACCGTCGAGCGTGCCTCCAAGCTGACCGCGCAGCTGCTGGCATTTGCGCGCCGGCAACCGCTCAACCCCGAAGTGTTCAACGTCGGCACCCAGGTCGACAGCGTGGTGCAGCTGATCCGCCCACTGGTCGGGGCACGGATCCACATCGAGGTCAGGATCGAGGATCCCGACTGCTTTGCGATCGCCGATATCGGCCAGTTCGAGACCGCGATGATCAATCTTGCGGTCAACGGCCGCGATGCCATGAACGGCGAGGGCCAGCTGACGATCGGCGTCAGGAAGGTCAAGCACATCCCTGCCCTGCGCGCGCAGGCCTCGCGCAGCGGCGATTTCGTCACGGTCTCGATCCAGGATACCGGCACCGGCATCTCTCCGGAAAATCTCGACGCGATCTTCGAACCGTTCTTCACGACCAAGGAGGTCGGCAAGGGAACCGGTCTCGGATTGAGCCAGGCGTTCGGCTTCGTCAAGCAATCCGATGGCGACATCGAGGTCACCTCTGCGCCCGGCCAGGGCGCGACCTTCACGATCTATCTGCCGCAGGCGATGCGCCCGGTGGACGTCAAGGTCGCAGCCAGCGCCGGCACCGAGCAGACCTCGATCGGCCGCGGCTATCGTGTCCTCGTGGTGGAGGACAACGACGATGTCGGCCAGTTCTCTACCGAGCTACTCGAGGATCTCGGCTATTCGGTCAAGCGCGCGGCGAATGCCAACACGGCGCTGTCGATCCTGTCCGAAAACGAGTTCGCCGCCGACCTCGTGTTCTCCGACGTGATCATGCCCGGCATGAACGGCGTCGAACTGGCCGGCATCATCCGCGATCGCTTTCCCGGCCTGCCGGTGGTGCTGACCAGCGGCTACAGCAACGTGCTCGCCGAAAACGCGCATAGCGGCTTCGAGCTGATCCAGAAACCCTATTCGGTCGAGGCGTTGTCGCGCACGCTCCGCAAGGCGATCGCCGAACAGCGCGCGATCGCCACCAAGCCCTGATCCGCAGCCGACCGCGCGCTATTCGATCACCACATGGGCGACGCCGAGCTGCAGGATGCCGAGCGCACGGGCCGCCGTGGTCGAGACGTCGATGATCCGTCCGCGAACGAACGGGCCGCGGTCGTTGACGCGGCAGCGGATCGATTTCCCGCGGTAGGACACGGTGACCATGCTGCCGAATGGCCGCTTGCGATGCGCGCAGGTCATCTCGCCGCTCCTGCCGATGCCATGATAGTAGGACGCAAGGCCACTCTCTGCGTTCGCCATGCACGAGGTAAACAGTAGCATGGCCGCGGACGTTATTGCGGTTTTCATTGATCGCCTGCCGGTCGAGCCCCGCAGGGGAACGCGGTCCCACGGTTTCGGTTCCGCGTCCGGCGTGCCGGCGGAGCGATTTTTGGGAACCATTTCTGCGGAAGCTGCCCACCCGCCCTGAACGACGGTGGCAGCGCTCAGGCTGCGTCCTCGACCCCTTCGGCCGCGAGCAGGGTCCGGACATCCTGCGCCGGGACCGGCCGGCTGAACAGATAGCCCTGCATCTGCGTGCAGCCGAGCATCTGCACGGTGTCGCGCTGCTGGTCGGTCTCGACGCCCTCGGCGGTCGTGATCATGTTGCGGTCGGCGGCGATCGACACCACCGCACGGATGATCGAGGCCGAGCCCGAGTTGCGGGTGACTTCCTTGACGAAGCTGCGGTCGATCTTGATCTTGTCGAACGGAAAGCGCTGCAGATATTGCAGCGACGAGTAGCCGGTGCCGAAATCGTCGAGCGCGATGTGGACGCCGAGCGCACGGAGCTGGCCGAGCGTGACCAGCGCCGCATCGTCATCTGCGATCAGCACCGCCTCGGTGATCTCGAGCTCGAGCCTGCGCGGATCGAGGCCGCTCTCGGCCAGCGCGCTCGCGACCTTCAGCGCCAGCGTTTCCGACTTGAACTGAATCGGCGAGACGTTGACCGCAAGGCGCACATGCGCCGGCCAGGCCGACGCCTCGATACAGGCGGTGCGCAACACCCACTGCCCGATCTCCTCGATCAGCCCGGTTTCCTCGGCGACCGGAATGAACTCCGCCGGCGGGATCATGCCGCGCACCGGATGGCGCCAGCGCAGCAACGCCTCGCAGCCGGTCACCTCGTCGCTGCGCAGGTCGACCAGCGGCTGGTAGTGCAATTCGAAGCCGCCCTCGGCCAGCGCGGTGCGCAGATCGGCCTCCAGCGCGCGGCGCAGATTGGCCTGCTTCTCCATCGCCGGATCGAAGAAGCGATAGGTCCTGCGGCCGGCGGCCTTGGCCGCGTACATGGCAAGGTCGGCGCATTTGAGCAGGCCGAACAGGTCGGAACCGTGGCGCGGCGCGATCGCGATCCCGATGCTGGCATCGCTCGACAGCCAATGACCGAGGCAGTCGAACGGCGTGCGCAGCGACTGATAGATGCGCGCCACCAGATCACTGACATCGTCATCCGAGGTGATGTCGCGCTGGACGATCGCAAACTCGTCGCCGCCGAGCCGCGCGATGAAGTCGTTCAATCCGACCGATTGACGCAGCTTCTCGGCGACGCGCCTCAGGAATTCATCACCGATCAGATGGCCGAGCGTATCGTTGATCCGCTTGAATTCGTCGATGTCGATGTAATGGATCGCGAACTCGCGGACCGTCGCCTTGCGCAACAATTCCTCGGCATGGCGCTGGAACAGCGTCCGGTTCGGCAGATTGGTCAGGGCATCGTAATGCGCGAGATATTCGATCTGCGCCTGCGCCCGCCGCCCGTCGGTGACATCCTCAAGCGTGGTGGCCCAGCCGCCGTCGGGCGCGCGCTTGTAGATCAGGCGGATGCTGCGGCCGTCTGGGGTTATGATCACGGAGTCCCGGATGTCGTCACCCCTCGGATTGGTGAAGCGGGCGCAGTATTCATCGACATCGCCGACGAATGAACCGATCGCCTGGCGATGCAGGATCAGGTCGCGCAGATGGCAGCCGGGCCTCACGATATCGGGGGACAGGCCGAACATGTCGATGTATCGCTGGTTGCAGATCACGAGCCGCGCCGAGGCATCGAACAGCAGGAGCCCCTGTGTCATGGTGTTGATCGCGGTGTCGAGGTGCTGGCTTTTCTCGGACAGCCGGCGCTGCGCGGCATCGTGCTGCCGCTGCAGCTGGCGGACGATCAGGAAGATCGTCATGACGACGATCAGCACCGCGAGCACCGCGGCGCAGAACTGCAGCTTGGTCTGGGCGCGCCAGTCCTCCAGCGCGCTGGAGGTTCTGGTGGTGGCAAGGATCATGATCGGAAAGTGCTGCAGCGATCTCACCGCGCCGACGTTCTCCTCGCCGTCGCCGCCGACGAACCGCCCCGACGTGTTGCCGCCGAGACCGATGACCTTGCGGAACAACGACTGGTCCGTGATGTTGCGGCCGACCACGTCGGCATCCTGCGGATAGCGCGCGATGATCGTGCCGTCGCGATGGATCATCGAGATGACCGTGTCGCCGTTCAACGCCAGCGAGGCCACGAAATCCTCGAAATGGCTGGGCTCGACGCCGCGGCTCGCAAAACCGATGATCTCGCCATTGCGCCCGGTAATCTTGCGCGCAAAGATCGTGGTCCAGTTGCCGGTCACCTTGCTCATCGCCGGCTCGACGATCACAGGCGACGTCGGCCGTCCCGAGGTGAACTCCTGGAAATAACGCCGGTCCGCGATGCTGATGTCGGGCACCGGCCACATCTCGGACGAGTTGATCAGCCATCCGTTGGCATTGAACAGATTAAGCCCGCCGACATGCGGCAGCGCCGCCAATCGCCTGCGCAGCATCTCATGCGCACTGAGCTGCGACATGTTCTTCTCGAACTGGTCGGCGGTCTCGACCTGTTCGGACCGCAGATAGTTCACGACGTCGTCGTGGATATGCTGGAGATCGCTGAGCTGCTGGTCGAAATGCCGCGACAGCAGCAGCGCGGTGTTGTTGAGCTCGCGTTCGGACATCTCCAGGGCACGCTCGCGAAACTGCAGCGCGAGATAGCCGGTGCCAAGCGTAATCGCAAGCACCAGCAGCGCGGCACTCAGGACGAGCCACTGAATGGCGCCGATCCTGGCGGCACGCAGCACACCCTTGATCGACAGCCGCCGGTGTTCCGGCATCATGCTGTTCGTTGAGACAACCGACATTTTCCTGCCCCTGCGCGTGCCCTTCTACGGGAACACAACCCAAGGGGTCGTTAGGAAAATCGGTTATCGGACAGTTAAGGTGAATGCGGAAGCGAACGCGATTTGCGCCAAGATCGTCAGGAGGCGACCACTCCAGGCGAGGACCCCGTCGTCTCCTTCAGGCTGCACTCGATCAACGCGCCTTCGACGGTGAATTTCGAAAATGGTGAGGACGGCGTCACGGCCTTGAGCGCAGCGAAGAATTGCGAGTCGCCCGGACTCTTCAGGAGAAACCGGATGTGGTTGGCCGACAGCGCGTCGCGCGACAGCCAGACGACGCCGGAGAACAGCGTCACAAGCATCTGCCCATAGTTGCTGATATCGGTGAGGCCGAGATCGTAAATCGGAGACACATTGACGTAACGCGCGCTGAGCGCCGGCGCCGAGTATCGGCTCATCAGGAGGCGCCGGACCTGGCAGACCGAATGAACCCGTTCTCCGTCGGTCAGGTGATACAGCCCCTGACTGTCGCCCTCCCTGGCGGTCAGCGCTTCAAAGGCGCTGATGCCGCCGAAAGTGGCAAAGTCCTCTCCGACGCCTTCAGCGTCCTTCTTCCATTGTGCCTTGATCTGGCGCCAGGACCGCTCAGGATCCTTGATTGGCAAAAGCCGCATGGTTAAGGGGCTGTTAGCACGGAGGGGAGTCTTCGCGGGATAATATGTCGCAGGCATTAAGCCTTTGCTTACAGCGGTAGCCGGTTGCGTCGGTGCGGTGGCTGGCCCGACGAAAGCGAAGCAGAATCCGGGGAGCTGTCACAACGGCTGGCGCTCTCCGGATTTCGCCTCGCTTCGTCCGGGCTACGACCCTCGCATTGGAGTTCGCGATCGCACCGAACTTGCGATCTGCAACGAACACCCATGCGCTTGATGGACAAACCCTTCGGGCGGCGACGCCTGGATGGATATTCCATCGCGAGCGTGCTCAGATATCAACATCGTGACGGCAGGAGTTGTACCTCGAAATGGATGCGCTGACGCTGTTCGGATTGTTCGCCGTGACGATGATGCTGGTCTGCTACGCGGCTGAAGATCGCAGCCCATGGTTCATCCTGGCCTTCGCGGTCTCGTGCGCACTGGGGTCGGCCTACGGCTTCCTGCAGGGCGCCTGGCCATTCGGCCTGGTCGAAGCGATCTGGGCCGTCGTCGCGTCGCGCCGCTGGCTGATGCGCCGAACCGCGGACCGCGTGTAACGTTATAGTATCCGCTGCCAATCTGTCGCGGACTTGAACTTGAATGCGCACGGTCGGGGCGCTAATTAGGGCCCATGGCCGCTTCGCGCACCAAGATTCAGTCGTCCACCCACGCATCGGGACCGCGCCGCTGGCGCAGCCTCCTTGCGGGTCTGATCTCACTCGCGCTGGTGCTGTCGTTCTTCCACGGCTGGACCTCCGACGGCGACGACGATGCAGCTCCGGCGATCTCGATCGCGCAGTCGATCAACGACACCGGCGGCAAGGCTCCCGCGCATCCAGCTTCGCTCCACGGCGATCATTGCCTGACGCACGTCGTCTCCGTCGTTCCGCAAGAGACGGCGTTCCCGATCGCCTATGCGCCGCACAGCTATGGCGACGCCAGCATTGCGCTGCCAGCGTCGGCCGAGCGTCTCTCTCCATTCAAACCACCCCGCGCCTAATCCGGTCGGCTTGACCGGCCGTGCGTCGCTGCCATCCGGCCGCGCGCACGCTTCCGCACAGATCGATGTCGCGACAGCGCAGGGCCACCGGCATGCGCTGCGAAGAGGCGCATATGAAACGGGTTGTTCTATTTTTCGCCGGCGTGGCCGCCGGCATCGCACTGGTCCTGATGGCGGCCGGAGGTACCGGCTGGCCGGTCAAGTTCCCGGTCACGACGCAGGAGACCGCGTCCGAAGCTCCATCGAAAGCCGAGGCCAAGCATGAGGCCACCGGACGTGTCGAGCTGAGCGAAGATCAGATTCGCGAGGCCGGCATCACGCTCGCGCAGGCCGGCGGCGGGATGCTGAAACGACATTTCCTCGCACCGGGCTCGCTGATCCCCGACGCCGACCATATCGGCCGCGTCTCGGTGCGCGTGCTCGCAACGGTCACGGAACTGCGCAAACGCCTCGGCGACGTCGTCGAGAAAGGGGAGATCGTCGCAGCGATCGAAAGCCGCGAGGTCGCCGACGCCAAGAGCGAATATCTTGCAGCGAGGCTCACCAACGATCTGCAGCAGACGCTCTACGCGCGGCAGAAGACGTTGGTCGAGACCCGCATCGTGTCGGAAAACGAATTCCTGCGCACGCGGCTGACCGCGAACGACGCGCAAATCAAGCTCGACGGCGCGCGACAGAAACTGTTTGCGCTGGGCCTGTCGGAAAGCGAGATCGCCGACCTGCCCAACCAGCCGCCGGAAAGCTTGCGAACCCAATTCCTGCGCGCGCCGATCAGCGGCCGGGTGTCCGAACGCCGCGTCGACGTCGGTGGACTGATCGGGCGCGAGGGCCAGGAAAGCGAGCTCTACGTCATCGTCAATCTCGACGACATCTGGGTTGATCTGGCGGTGTCGCCGGAGGACATCAGTGCCGTCCGCGAAGGCGTTTCGGTGAGGATCCGCGCCATCGGCAACGAGGCTGAAGCCAACGCCGGCGTGATCTTCGTCAGCCCCCTGCTCGATCGAGAGACCCGCAACGCCCGCGTGATCGCGACCATGCCCAACAAGGATCACCGCTGGAAGCCGGGCACCTTCGTCACCGCGGAGGTGCCGCTGTCAGGCGCGCCGTCAACCGTGATGGTCACGAAGAAGGCCATTCAAACCATCAAGGGGACGCCGACCGTGTTCGTGCGTGACGCCGACGGCTTCGAAGCGCGGTCAGTACGAACCGGCCGCGAGGACGACGATGATATCGAAATCATCTCAGGCCTCGCTGCCGGCGAGACCGTCGCCGTGCAGAACACCTTCACGCTGAAGGCCGAGGTCGAGAAGGACGAGGCGGAGCACGACCATGATTGAGCGCATCATCGGTCTTGCGATCCAGCGGCGCTGGGTCGTCGTCACCCTGGCGGCGATCCTGATGTTCCTCGGCGGCCTCGCGCTGACCAGGCTGCCGATCGACGCGGTGCCCGACATCACCAACAAGCAGGTGCAGATCAACACCGTGGCCCCGGCGCTGTCGCCGGCGGAAATCGAGAAGCAGATCACCTTCCCGATCGAAACTGCACTGGCGGGCGCACCGGGGCTGGAGAGCACGCGCTCGCTCTCCCGCAACGGCTTCTCGCAGATCACGGCGGTGTTCAGCGAAGCCACCGACATCTATTTCGCCCGCCAGCAGGTCGGCGAGCGCCTGACCGAAGTGCGCGCGCGCCTGCCGCAGGGTATCGAGCCGCGGATCGGGCCGACCTCGACCGGCCTCGGCGAAATCTACATGTGGACCGTCCATTACTCCGGCGAGAAGGTTCAGAGCGACGGCGCACCGGGCCTGCAAAGCGACGGCCGCTTCCTCACGGCGGACGGCCAGGTGCTGCAGACCGAAGTCGAGAAGGATGCCTATCTGCGCACGGTGCAGGACTGGATCATCAAGCCGCAGATCAAGATGGTGCCGGGCGTCGCCGGCGTCGATTCGATCGGTGGCTATCTCAAGCAGTATCAGGTCCAGCCCGATGCGGCGAAGCTGATCGCGCTCGGCCTGACCTTCGCCGACGTCGCCAAGGCGATCGAAACCAATAATGTCAGCCGTGGTGCGCGCTACATCGAGCGCAACGGCGAAGGCTTCGTGGTCCGCTCCGGCGGACGCCTGGAGAACATCGAGGAGTTGGGTGCCGTCGTCGTCACCACGCGTGGCGGTGTGCCGGTCCGGATCCGCGACCTCGCGACGCTCTCGATCGGCGGGGAGACGCGGACCGGCAGCGCCAGCGAAAACGGCCGCGAGGTCGTGGTCGGCACCGCGCTGATGCTGATCGGCGCCAACAGCCGCACCGTTTCGGCCGCGGTCGATGCCAAGCTGCGCGCGATCACGCCGTCCCTGCCGGCCGGCGTCAAGGTCGAGACGGTGCTGGATCGCACTCAGCTCGTCGATGCGACCATCGGCACCGTGGCGCGCAACCTCAGCGAAGGCGCCCTGCTCGTGATCGCGGTGCTGTTCGTGCTGCTCGGCAATTTCCGGGCGGCTCTGATCACCGCGCTGGTGATCCCGATTGCCATGCTGATGACCGCCATCGGCATGTGGCAGGGGCGCATCAGCGCCAATCTGATGAGCCTCGGCGCGCTTGATTTCGGCCTGATCGTCGACGGCGCCGTCATCATCACCGAAAACAGCCTGCGCCACCTCGCCGAGAGGCAGCATGCGCTCGGGCGCGTGTTGACGCGCGACGAACGGCTGGCGACGGTGCGGGTTTCCGCCGTGGAAATGGTGCAGCCGAGCCTCTACGGCCAGGCGATCATCCTGCTGGTCTATGTGCCGCTCCTCACCTTCACCGGCGTCGAAGGCAAGATGTTCGAGCCGATGGCACTGACCGTGATCCTCGCGCTCGCCGCGGCCTTCGTGCTGTCGCTGACGCTGGTGCCGGCGTTGATCGCGATCACCATTACCGGCCGCGTGCAGGAGAAGGAGAACTGGCTGGTGGCCGCCCTGAAGCGCTGGTACAGCCCGCTGCTGCGGCGCGCGGTTGCGACGCCGGTGCCGGTCATCGCGACGGCGGTCGTGCTGTTCGCCGCCGCCCTGTTCGGGTTCTTCCGCCTCGGCCAGGAGTTCATCCCCTCGCTCGACGAGAAGAACATCGCCATGCACGCGCTCAGAATTCCGAGCACGGCGCTGTCGCAGTCGCAGGCGATGCAGCTCTCGGTCGAGAAGGCCGTCAGCCGCTTCCCGCAAGTGGCGTTCGTCTTCTCCAAGACCGGCACCGCGGAGGTGGCGAGCGACCCGATGCCGCCGAACGCGTCCGACACCTTCATCATTCTGAAGCCGCGTGAGCAATGGCCGGATCCATCGCTGACCAAGGAGCAGTTGATCGAGGACATCTCGAAGGCGGTCGGCCGGCTGCCCGGCAACGTCTATGAGTTCACCCAGCCGATCCAGATGCGCTTCAACGAACTGCTCGCCGGCGTTCGCGGCGACATCGCGGTCAAGGTGTTCGGCGACGAGTTCGAACCGATGCAGAAGGCCGCCAACCAGATCGCTGCAGCGCTGCGCGGCGTCCGTGGCGCGACCGACGTCAAGGTCGAACAGGCGAGCGGCCTCCCGGTGCTCGAGATCAAGGTCGACAAGGCGGCGATCGCCCGGCGTGGCCTCAGTGTCTCCGAGGTCCATGACGTGATCGGCGCCGCGGTCGGCGGCCAGGATGCCGGTGTCGTCTACGAGGGTGATCGCAGCTTCGATATCGTGGTGCGATTGCCGGAGAGCGTGCGCTCCGATCTCGAAGCCTTGAGCAATCTGCCGGTCGCTCTGCCGAAGGCGACGCCGAGCTCGCCGGTACAGAGCCTGCCGCTCAACCGCGTCGCGCAATTCTCCTTCACCGAAGGGCCGAACCAGATCAGCCGCGAGAACGGCAAGCGCCGCATCGTGGTGACGGCCAATGTCCGCGGCCGCGATCTCGGCTCGGTGGTCGAGGAAGCACAGACGAGAGTCGCGCAATCGGTCAAGCTGCCGCCCGGTTACTGGATGACCTGGGGCGGCCAGTCCGAGAACCTCGCTGCGGCGCGCCAACGCTTGGCCGTCGTGGTGCCGGCCTGCTTTGCGATGATCTTCCTGCTGCTGCTGGCGGCGATGGGCTCGGCGCGCGATGCGCTGCTGGTGTTCAGCGCGGTGCCGCTGGCGCTGACCGGCGGCATCGCGGCGCTGTGGCTGCGCGGCATGCCGTTCTCGATCTCGGCGGCGGTCGGCTTCATCGCGCTGTCCGGCGTTGCGGTGCTGAACGGGCTGGTGATGCTGAGCTTCGTCAGGCAGTTGCGCGAGCAAGGCGTGCCGCTGCGGGAGGCGATCGAGCAAGGCGCCCTCACCCGCTTCCGCCCCGTGGTGATGACCGCGCTGGTGGCCTCGCTCGGTTTCGTGCCGATGGCCTTCGCCACCGGCACCGGCGCCGAGGTGCAGAAGCCGCTCGCCACCGTCGTGATCGGCGGCCTGATCAGCGCGACCCTGCTGACGCTCGCCGTGCTGCCCGCGCTCTATGCACGGTACGGGCATGCCGGCAGCGCTGCGCGCAATGAGAGAACCGCGATTCAGCCTGCGGAATGACGGCGTGTTGACCGGCAGTCCGCAGCAGAGACCTCGATGTTTTGACTGGGAGAATCCAACGTAACAATTCTGTCATATGGCAAAACTAAACGAAGACGGCGGCGATCTGTCGCGGGCATCATCAGGGGGAAGAACGAATGCGCCGAGCCATCACACTATTGTCCGCGAGCATGATCGCGCTTTCAGCCGGCGCCGCTGCGGCGCAGAACGCCAAGCCCCGCAACCTCATCCTGTTCGTCCCCGACGGCCTGCGCGGCGGCATCGTGACGCCGGACACAACGCCTGCGATGGCCGACATCCGCGACAAGGGCGTCCACTTCAAGAACTCGCATTCGCTGTTCCCGACCTTCACGATGGCGAACAGCTCGGCGCTCTCGACGGGTCACTATCTCGGCGACACCGGCACCTTCTCCAACACGATCTACACCGGCTACACCTCGGTGCCAGCCGGCGACACCGTGGTGCCGTTCATCGAGAACGACGCGGTGCTCGCAGATGTCGACGATCACTTCAATGGCGACTACCTCAACGAGGAGACGCTGCTGAAGATAGCGCGCGGCCAGGGCTTCAGCACCGCCGCCATCGGCAAGGTCGGCCCGACCCTGCTGTTCGACCACACCGATCGCGGCAAGAACACGATCGTGATCGACGATTCCACCGGCGGCAAGACCGGCGTGCCTCTGTCCGACGAGATGAAGGATGCGTTGACCAAGGCCGGACTGCCGCTCGCGACCCCGAGCCGCGGCGACAATGCCAAGGCGGGCGATGCCAAGACGCCCGGCACCACGGTCGCGAACGTTGCGCAGCAGGCCTACATGGCGGATGTCGCGACCAAGGTCGTGCTTCCGATGTTCAAGGCGCGCAACAAGCCGTTCGTGCTGGTGTTCTGGTCGCGCGATCCGGACGGCAGCCAGCACAACACCGGCGACAGTCTCAACACCATCACGCCCGGCATCAACGGCCCGACCTCGATGGCCGGGATCAAGAATGCCGACAACAACCTCGCCCAGCTGCGCAAGGCGCTCGACGAACTCGGGCTTTCCGCCAACACCAACATCATGGTGTCCTCCGACCACGGCTTCTCGACGATCTCGAAGGAGAGCAAGACCAGCCCCTCGGCCAAGGTCGTCTTTGACGACACGCCGAAGGACTTCCTGCCGATGGGCTTTCTGGCGATTGATCTTGCCAAGGCGCTGAACCTGCCGCTGTTCGACCCGAACGACAAGAACGCCAAGGTCGCCGACAATGCCCATCCGAAGGCCGGCAACGGCGTGCTCGGCCAGGATCCGGCCAAGCCCGATGTCGTGATCGCAACCAATGGCGGCTCCGACCTGATCTATCTGCCGAACCGCGACAAGAAGCTGGCCGACCGCGTCATCAAGGCGCTGCTCGAGCAGGACTATGTCAGCGGGCTTTTCGTGGACGACAAGCTCGGCAACTTCCCCGGCACGCTGCCGATGTCGAACCTCAATCTGAAGGGCAAGGCGATGACACCGAACCCGTCGATCGTGGTCAACTTCCGCTCCTGGTCGAGCGGCTGCCCGATCCCGACCAACTGCTCGGTGCAGATCGCCGACACCGTGCTGCGCCAGGGCCAGGGCATGCATGGCAGCTTCAGCCGCGGCGATACCTACAATTTCACCGCGGCGATCGGCCCCGACTTCAAGGCCGGCTACGTCGATCCGCTTCCCGTCAGCAACGCCGACGTCGGCATGACCGCGGCCCAACTGCTCGGCCTGCGCGCGCCGAACAATGGCGGGCTGATCGGCCGGGTGATGTCGGAGGCGCTGCCGAACGGCATCGTGCCGAAGGCGGCCGAGGGCACCATCATGTCGAAGAAGCCGTCGGCCAACGGGCTGCGCACCGTGCTGAAATTCCAGCGCGTGCTCTCGACCCGCTATTTCGACGTCGCCGGGTTCCCGGGACGCACGCTCGGTCTCGAGGAGACCGCCGGCAAACAGAAAACGGCGGGGAAGTGATCCCCGCCGCCGTCGCCTGAAGCCGTTGGTCCGGGGTGATGCGCGCATCATCCCGGGCAATCATCACATCATCCCGATGTCGAACACGTTGGGCAGCTGGGTCGCGAGCGGCAGCGCCGCGGCGCCGACCAGCGTCGCCACCATCGCCGCGAGCGCACGGCCGGAGCGGCGCTTGCCGCGCATCTGGCCGGCGATCCACTCCAGAACCTTGGTGTCGATCTTCGTTCCTTGCGTCGGTGCCCAGCGATCGATCTCGGTGTCAGGCGACAGCGCCACCGTGCGCGGCGGCACCGGCAGGCCGGACTCGGAGGCGGCATGATGGGCGATCGCCTTGGCGAGCAGGTCGTCGAACCGGCCGTCATCGCTGCGCTCGGCAGCCGCCTCGTTGATCGCGAACAGCGCCTCGATCTCGGCCCGGCTGACCGGCTGATGCTCGACCGCGGCCGCCGTCAGGATGCGCGCGCACCAGGCAGCGTCGTCGGCATCGAGCGAACGGGAGAAATGGATACGGCCCTTGGTGGTCGGGCCTTCGCCGGTGATGACGCCGTCGCGCACGATGGTCAGCGCATGGGCGGCGGTCTTGCGGCAGGATGGAGACAACACACCGCTGAGAGCCTCAGCGGTCTTGGTACTTGGGGTAGACATTGTGGGAGCTTTCAATTCCTATCTCAGGCCAGCTTTTCCATGCGGGCGTAAACGAGTGGTTAATGATTCGGAACTTGGGTTCCGAGATTTTTAGATGGTTGCTATTTGGTCGCTTCAAATGCCGTCAGGGTTCGGTTCCTATAGCAGCCCGGGCCGGCGTGATGACCGCGATAAGCGGCTTTATCTAGGCATTTCCAAGCTTTTGTGCAGCAGTTGATGTTTCGCCGCAGGGGGTTGGATCAAAACAAGTTGCTTGGAATTCCACCCCCAAGGAGAAATTTCTCACCTTTTTTCAGAACCCGTTCACTTAAGCCTTGCCGCCTCCTATAGTGATGGCGGGACCTCTAAATCAAATTCACCTGTAACTACAATTAGATGAGGTAAGATCATGGCACTTCAGATTGGCGCCACCGCCCCCGATTTCGAAGCCGAGACCACCGAAGGCAAGATCAAGTTCCACGACTGGATTGGTAGCAGCTGGGCGCTTTTGTTCTCCCATCCCAAGGACTTCACGCCGGTCTGCACCACCGAGCTCGGCACGCTCGCCCGCCTGAAGCCCGAGTTCGATCAGCGCGGCGTCAAGCTGTTGGGCCTGTCGGTCGACCCGGTCGACCGCCACGCCAAATGGTCCGAGGACATCAAGGAAACCCAGGGTGCGGCCCCGAACTATCCGATGATCGGCGACACCGACTACAACGTGTCGAAGCTCTACGACATGCTGCCGGCCTCGACCTCGGGCGATCCCCTCACCCGCACGCCAGCGGATAACCAGACGGTCCGCAACGTCTTCATCATCGGCCCCGACAAGAAGATCAAGCTGGTGCTGGTCTATCCGATGACCACGGGTCGCAACTTCCAGGAGATCCTGCGCGTCATCGACTCGCTGCAACTCACCGCCAAGCATCGCGTCGCCACCCCGGCCGACTGGAAGCAAGGCGAAGACGTGATCATTGCCGGCTCGGTCAACAATGACGAGGCCAAGACGATCTACCCGCAGGGCTGGAAGGAACCGAAGCCCTACATCCGCATCGTGCCGCAGCCGAAGTAACTGTTGGCACGCAACCTCCTGGTGACCCGAGTGCAGCCTGTCATCGTCTGGTTCCGCGACGATCTGCGGCTGTCGGATCACCCTGCCCTGCAGGAAGCGGCCAGCCGCGGCGCGCCCGTGATTGGTCTCTATGTCCGCGACGAACAGAGCCGCGCCCTCAAACCGCCGGCCGCGCGCCCCCTCGGGGGCGCGACGCGCTGGTGGTTGGCGCATTCGCTGCGCGCGCTCGGCAAGAGCTTTGAGGCGATCGGCGGAACGCTGGTGCTGCGCACCGGACCCGCCGCTTCCGTGATCGCCACACTGGCGCGCGAAACCAATGCGGGCGCCGTGTTCTGGAACGACATCGCGCAGGCGCCGCATCAGGCGATTGCCGGCGATGTTGAATCCGCGCTCGCAAGTGACGGCGTCGTCTCGAAAATTTTCCCTGGCGACCTGCTCGTCGACCCCCAAGCGATCCGCAACAAGGACAATCGGGGCCTGCGCGTGTTCACGCCGTTCTGGCGTCGCGTGCAGGGTCTCGGCGATCCGCCAAAGCCGCTGCCGGCGCCGAAGAAGCTCACATCGGTCAGCGGCATCGCGAGCGAAGCGCTTGACGAGTGGAAGCTCGAGCCGACGCAGCCGGACTGGGCTGGCGGGCTGCGCGAGAGCTGGACGCCGGGCGAAGCCGGCGCTCAGGCTCGGCTGAAGGCGTTTCTCGACGACGGCATCGAGGGCTACGCCAATGACCGCGACCGGCCGGACCACGACGGGACCTCGCGCCTGTCGCCGCATCTGCGCTTCGGCGAGATCAGCCCGCGCCAGCTCTGGCATGCCGCCCGGTTCGTTGCCGCCGAGCACCCGCGCCTCGCCGGCGACATCGACAAGTTCCTGAGCGAGCTCGGTTGGCGCGAATTCTGCCGCCATCTGCTGTTCGACGTCCCCGACCTGGCGAAGCGGAATCTGCAGGAGCAATTCGACGACTTTCCCTGGAAGCGTGACGCACGCGCATTGAAGGCCTGGCAGCGCGGCCTGACCGGCTATCCGATCGTCGATGCCGGCATGCGCGAGCTCTGGCACAGCGGCGTGATGCACAACCGGGTGCGGATGGTGGTCGCCTCGTTCCTGGTGAAGCATCTCCTGATCGACTGGCGCGCCGGTGAGCAATGGTTCTGGGACACGCTGGTCGATGCCGATGCCGGCTCCAATCCGGCGAACTGGCAATGGGTCGCGGGCTCCGGCGCCGATGCCGCGCCCTATTTCCGCGTGTTCAATCCGATCCTCCAGGGCGAGAAATTCGATCCCGACGGCGGCTATGTCAGGCGCTGGGTGCCGGAGCTCGCGCAATTGCCCGACGACCTGATCCATCAGCCTTGGACCGCGACGCCGATCGAACTCGCCAGTGCCGACGTCGAGCTCGGCAAGACCTATCCGCGGCCGATCGTCGACCACAAGCAAGGTCGCGAACGTGCGCTGGCGGCCTACGCGAAAATCCGCGGCAAGGGCTAACTTCGGCGGTTGACCAGCAGCACCGCCGCGGCGCAGGCGGCCATGCCGGCAATCGCGACATAATCCAGCCGTTCGCCGAACAGCACATAGGCCATCAGCGCGGTCGTCGCCGGCACCAGATAGAACAGGCTTGCGACCGACGTCGCGGCATGGTGACGGATCAGCCAGTACAACAGCCCGATCGAGCCGATCGACAACGCGAACACCAGCCAGGCCAGCGCCAGCACGAACTCGCTGGTCCAATGCACGACATTGGTCTCGAACAACCACGCGCCAATGCCGAAGAAGATTGTCACCGCGACGTACTGCACCAGATTGCCGGCGCGCCAATCGATCCGGTTGCAGTAGCGGCGCTGATACAGCGTGCCCAGCGTAATGCTGATCAGCGAGACGCCGGAGGCAAGCCAACCCCATCCGGCATCGCCGGTCATCGGGCGGTTGTGCAGGATCAGGACGACGCCGGCGAGCCCGAGCAGCAGGCCGCCCCATTGCAGCGGCGTGACGCGCTCCCCCAGCCAGCGATTGGCGATGGTCGAGGTCAGGATCGGTTGCAAGCCCGGGATCAACGCCGAGAGCCCGGCCGGAATCGAATGCGCGATCGCGATCGCGGTGCCGCCGAGATAGAAGCCGTGCACCAGGATGCCGGCCACCGCGCTGTGGAAGACGCCGGTGCGGTCCGGCCATTTCGGCCGCGCCACCGCCGCGATGACCGCCATCACCACCACCACGAACGCCATCCGGATCGCCAGATAGGTCAGCGGCTCGGCATTGTTGATGACGTATTTGGTGCCGATGAATCCCGTGCTCCACAGCACGACAAAGATCGCCGGCGCCAGGCGAGCGGCAGTTTCCTCGAAGCTCTTGTTCATTGCAGACCGTCATTGCCCGAAGACAAGCCAGCCGGCAATCACGAAGTTTTGCGGGGCTGCTACGCTGGTGCCCCAGGCACATTGCCGTTCCTGCGTTCGTGTCTACAGGGGCGACACCGGGAATGGCTCTCGATTCAAGACGTCAAACGAACAGTCGGTGTCATTACCCTCGACAGGCTTTCGCGGGTGATCCAGTATTCCAGAGACGCTTGTGCTTCAGCCGATAGGGCGCGGCGTGCCTGGATCGCCCGGTCGAGTGTTCAGCCCGGGGACATGACCGACGGGTGTTCGGGGACATAGCCGACACATCATAGTGCACGGATTTGGCAGTATGGGAGGCCAAGTCCATGCCCTGGCGAGAGGTGTCGGTGATAGATCAGCGGGATCGCGATATCGTTCGGCTCTCGCGCGGGCGAGGTCGAGAGTTCTCGCCGGCACGGCGCTGCCGTTCGCTTTCAGTGCGCGACATCGTTGGCTGACGAACGCGTCGACCCCGGCATGCGCCGAGAGCGGCGCGCCACGGATATCGGCATTCCTGCCGGGTGCGAGCAAGCCGGCGCTCGATACCGCATTGGCGCTGGGAATGCGGATCACATGTCCGATGCTGCTGACGTCGTCGCGAGACTTCGGAGACTGGGCCCAGTATCTGACGCGCAACCCGGGCTTCATGTGATCGGCACACGGCGCCGATCGTCATCTGAGGTGATACTTCCTGCCGTTGGTATTCGGGTCGGTATTGTCGCTTGTCGAGAGCAGCAGGACTGGTCCGAAAAAGCTTTTGGTGTCCCGGAACAGCTGAAACCGGCCGCCGCCCTTGGCGGCGATCTCCTGCCGGTCGCTGTTTGCCGGGCCGAGCAGCCTGTCATCCTCGTACAGCCGAGCCGCGCCGAGTTCGCCGTCGAGATATTTGACGGGAATTTGGTAGGCGTGCCCCTCCAGGAAATAGAAGGTACCGCGGACCAGGTTTCTATCGATCGGACTTGGAGGAAGCAGATAAAGGAATGCACTGGACGCCAGCGCAAACAGCGTCGATCCGATCACAATGCGGGTGTTGGCGGAAATCCTCAACGACGTTCGTCCCGAGCTCTTGCTTGCGAGGCGTCTCTGTAGCGCGCGCCTTTATCGCATACAACCGACGGGCATCCGCCGGTTCGCGGTGACGGCAGCGGGATCGGCGCGGCCGCGCGCCTAAAGCGGCGCCTCGCGAATGCGTGAACGGCACCCCCCCGGTTGCCTTCATTTGGGCACCGATCGGGAACAGGCTTGCCGGACTCTGAGCAAGCCGGCCACCGCAGGGGGTGCCTGCAATTGACCTATCGATCCCATAGCAGCTGGCAGGACGCGGATTTACGGAATCTCGTCCGGGTCATCTCGGCATGCACCCTCGGGCTCTGGGCATTTGCGGCCGGCCTCCTGATCGGCACCTTCCTGCTTTGATAGCTGGCCTCGTGAGACCGGCCTGAAATCGGCTCGATGAAATTGACTGGCAGATTGGACCGGCGGTCGCGCCGACAGCCCTACCCGCCACTCAGGTGATGTGCGGCGGCGAACAAGGCGAGCGCGCTCAGCACCAGCGCCGACGCGGCACCGGCAACGCCGCGGGCGAGTTCAGCCTTCGAAAGATTGGACCTGGTTGCCATCACAGCCTCCTGTGCGCGCGAGCCGAGGCGGAGCCGCTCCGGCGGTCAGGCTCGCTGATGGAGACAATCGCACGATGCAGATGAACGCATCATGAGTGAAACGAACGGCGCGCGCCCAGGTTCCAAAATCCGGCGGCAAGGGATCGCCGGACCGGCGCGCCCTACCACTCTTCCGGGCAGGGATCGACGATCTTCCAGAGATCGACCCCGTTCTTGATCTTCTTCATCTCGGTGGTGAGCCCGCCATTGCGGCGGATCCAGTCCTTCACCGTATCCGGGTAATAGGACATCAGGTCCGAGGTGCCCTCGAGGCTGGTGACCTTGATGCCGAAGGTGAAGGCCTTGTCGTAGTAGGCCTGGTGGAAGCCGATGCTGGCCTTCGGCGTCACGCAGATCTTGTTCAGCGGCACGATGCCGAACACCAGCGTGCAGGCCGAGTTGCAGATGCCGTCGATCACGACACGCTCGCGGCGGTCGCGGATCTGCTTGTACTTGGCCTTGTACTCCTCGACATAGCCGCCATGGTCGCGCGTGATGTGCAGCACGGCCCGCGCCGGCGTGACCGCCAGAACCGAGAGCAGCAGGGCGACAAGGGGCGTGATGCGCATGAAATGTTCTAAACCGAGGGAAAGGCGGCCCGGGCGGACCTGACCGCAAGACTCTGGCCGGACTGTGTTGGCAATCCGTTAAGCATCCGCAAAAAGGCAAAATTTGGCGCGCTGTGGCTGATTTCCCGCAGCTTTCGGCCGGATTCCGGGTTAAATGAAGCGTTAGAGGACCTAGGATCGGCTGGGGAAGCCGATTCCAGCGTGAATGCCCGGAGGCCGCCAATGACCACGACCAAGCTTTTCGCCGCCCTCGCCCTGACCGTTTCCTTGGCCATTCCGGCCTTCACGCCGGCCGCTGCGGCCGACCTCACGGCCACGGCGCACCACCGGCATCACCGGCATGCACAGTGGGGCCTGCCCTACCACGTCAGCTACCTGCACAATTACGGCCCCGGTCCGGCGGCCGGCAGCTTCGGCTATTACGACGGCCCGTCGACCAACAAGTGCTACCAGAGCTCGGCCGCCTATGTCGGCCAGGACCGCCGCCGGCATCCCTGCTTCTGAAGGCTTGCGGTCAACGGCCGGCGCAGCGCGCGGACAGCACCCGCCGTGCCGCGCAAGGGCGCTGGCCCTCCCCTTCCAAGTCTGATAAGCGACCCCCGCGGCGCTCGTAGCTCAGCTGGATAGAGCATCGGATTTCGATTCCGAGGGTCGGGAGTTCGAATCTCTCCGAGCGCGCCACTGGCGCACCATCCAAATTATTGGACTTGTCTGGTTTCCCGCCGCGACCTGCGAGCTGGAACCATACCGATAAGCGCTCCTGCTTAACGCTCGCGCGGTTTGGGCTTTCCTTCCTATTGACGCTGTCGGGAGCCGGGGTGGTAGGCTACCGCCATTTCAGGCGGCTATTTTAGATGCGCGATTTATCGGGATTGAACCAGCTTTTGCTGACGGTTTTGATCTTCGTGCCATTCGAGCGACTGTTCGCTGCGAGGCCCCAGAAGATCTTCAGGCGCGGCCTGCTGACCGATATGGCCTTCCTGTTCATCAACGGGTGGCTGGTGTTGATCGGTGTCATCGTCATCATGACGGGGGCCGCTCTGGTCAATCGGTCGATCCTGCCTGCGGCGGTGACGCAGGCGATCGACGACCTTCCCTATCTGGTGCAAGTGCCCATCGTGATCCTGATCGCGGACCTCGGCATCTACTGGACGCACCGCATCCTGCACGTCGTGCCCGCCATGTGGCAGATCCATTCGGTTCATCACGCGGTCGAGGTGCTGGATTGGCTCGCGGCGATTCACCAGCACCCGCTCGACGTGATCTTCATGAAGGCCGGCGCGCTGTTTCCACTTTACGCGCTCGGCTTCTCCACGGAAGCGATCGCGACTTATCTCCTCGTGTACTACTGGCAGACTTGGCTGGTTCACGCCCATGTCCGCCTGGGCTCTGGGCCGCTGCGCCGCATCCTGGTGTCGCCGGAATTCCACCACTGGCACCACAGCAGCGAAGCCGAAGCCAGGGACAGGAACTTTGCCGGATTGTTCTCGTTCTACGATGTGCTGTTCGGGAGCGCCTACCTTCCAAAGGAGAAGAAACCGAAGACATTCGGCATCGATCATCCGATGCCGTCGAACTATCTGGCGCTGCTCGCCTACCCGTTCATCGCCTGGACCGCAAAGCATCAGCGCAGCGATCCGTCGGCCATCCAGCCCCAAATGTCGAACGGCGGCGAGCCCGCACAGCCACGCCACAGCGCGCCGACAGGCTAGCCGCGCACGCCCTTCGCGCCGAACCAGCGGCGACAGGCGCGGCTGAAGCTCGTTGCATCCGTGTAGCCGAGCGCGGTCGCCATCTCGTCGCGCGACTGCGTGCCTTCCGCGAGCATCGTCCGCGCCCGCTCGCGCAGCACCCTGTCGAGCAGCGGGCGGAAGGCGCAGCCCGCCTCCGCCAGCCGCCGCACCAGCGTCCGCCGCGAGGTGCCGACGAGGCGCGCGGCATCCTCCTCAGCCAGACGATGCGGCAGCCGCGCCGCGATCAGGCTCTCGACCATCCGCACCAGCGCCGCAGCGTCCGAGCGTGGCTTCTCGACCGCTTCGAGCGCTTCGATCGCCTTGGCGTGCAATTCCGGATCGGCAAACGGCGACGGCCGCACGCACAGCGCATTCGGCACGTCGAAGGCGAAAGCGGCCGCGTCGAACTTCACGGCGCAGGAATAATGCTGCATGAGCCGCTCTGCGCCCGCGGGTGGCGGCCACGGAAAGTGCAGCGTCGCCTGGTCGATCGCATCCTCGAGCAGCTGCACATAGACGGCGTGCACGTTGAGGCTCACCGCCAGCGCCACGGCGCGCCACAGCGCGCCGTCCATAGGCACCGCTGGAGCGATCTCAATCTGGATCGAGCGCGCGGTACGGCGCAACCGGTTGCGGATGAAGGGCGCGCGGGTCGATCCGAAGCGCGCGCCGATGTTGAGCGCATCCGCGACGGTCGGCGCCGTCCTGGTCGCGACATCGAGCGCCCCTTGCAGCGATGTCGACCAGACCGCCGCGGCCGACAACGGCCACAGCTCGCCATGCGCCCGGGTGATGTTGGCGGCGAGGAGCACCAGCGACGACACCGGCATGTGTGCGCCGGGCTGGTCGAGCGCGCCCTGCTGGATTCCGGTCCCCTTCAGCAGCTCGTCGCGCTCGCTCCGCGTCCTGCCGAACGCCCGCACCAGCGCCCGCGCGTAGCTCGCGGCCACCGGCGTGCGAAGGGCATCCGCCTCCGATCCCTGCATTGCGTCGGCGCCCTCCCTGGCGAGCGTCCGGCCAAATCGTTTGGCGCAAAATGCCACAAATTTGGCCTATTGGGAACTGGCGGCGCAGGGCCGCCTCGCGGCATCCTTGCTGCAACAATGGCGAACGCCGCCTCGAAAGAGCTGCTGGAGGGAATGCGATGATCTTCACGGGCACCAATGCCGCCGGCGAAACCATCACCTACAAGGACGGCAAGCGCTATTTGTGGATGCTCTCGTTCATCCCGCCGCTGATCCCGCTGTTCTCCTACTGGTGGTTCCTGCAGACGCACAATCCGCTGGTCACGCTGATCCCCTTCGTCTTCATCTTCATCCTGATCCCGCTGCTCGATGTCGTCTTTGGCGAGGACACCCACAATCCGCCGGCGGAAGTCGTCGCCGCAATGGAGGCCGATCCGTATTATCTGCGGCTCGCGCGCTTCAGCGTGGTGTTTCCCTGGGTGAACTACATCGCGCTGATTGCTTTCTTCGGCACCCAGGAACTGCCGTGGTGGTCCTACGTGGCGCTGCTACTCGGCGTCGGCACCATCGACGGCGGCACGCTGCTGGTCGGACATGAACTCGGCCACAAGTCGGACAGGCTCAACATCTTGTTCGGCATGCTCGCCAATTGCGCGGTGGGTTACGCGCATTTCCGCATCGAGCACAATCGCGGCCATCACACCTGGGTCGCAACTCCCGAGGATCCCGCCAGCGCGCGCTTCGGCGAATCGATCTATGCGTTCGCAACGCGCGAGTTGCCGGGTGCCTTCAAGCGCGGCTGGCGCAATGAGGCCGAGCGGCTGACCCGTCGCGGCGAGCCGGTCTGGTCGGTCAACAACGAAATCCTGCAGGGCTTCGCGCTGACGCTCGTCGTGGCAGCCATTCTGATTGCGGTGTTCGGCTGGAAGGTCGCGCCGTTCATCGTCGCGCACCATTTCCTCGGCTGGTACGCGCTGACCCAGGCCAATTATGTCGAGCACTACGGCCTGTTGCGCGAAAAGCTGCCGAACGGCCGCTACCAGGCGGTCGAGCCGCGCCACTCCTGGAACACCAACCACATCGTCTCGAACCTGATGACGTTGCATCTGCAACGTCACTCGGACCACCACGCCAACCCGATGCGCCCCTACCAGTCATTGCGCGATTTCGACGACATTCCGCGGTTGCCGAACGGCTACACCGGCATGTTCGGACTGGCTGCGATCCCGCCGCTCTGGTTCCGCGTGATGGATCCGAAGACCTTGGCCTGGGCCGGCGGCGACAGGAGCAAGCTCAATCTGGGCGAGCGGCCGCACACCGAGCCCGGCATCGCAACGTCGTAGCTGACATCGCCCGGCTTCCGGGCAGGTGGTGGCGGTCCTTACGCGGACCGCCGCTTCATCGCGCCGATGCCGAGGAAGGCGCCGTTGACGGACGGATACTGGCTGGTGAACTCGAACGTGTCGAAGATGGGCGCTTCGAACTGCTTCAGCGCCGTCCACAGCAGCGTCGTATCCGGGCAAGCCTGGGAATGGATGTCGTGATGCGCGATGATCCTGGCGTGTGAGCGCACCAGCAGATGATCCAGCATCGCGCCGCGCAGGCTGTGATCCCCGTCGATGAAGACGAAATCGGGCTTCAGCTGCTCGACATGCGCCGCGACCAGCGGCGAGGTTGAATAGTCCTGCATGTAGACCGGCTCGATGCCGCCCTGCTGCTGCAGCAGATCGAAATAGGTCGAGATGAACGGCGTCGGCGCGATCGGATCGAGCGCGATCACTGTCTTGAGGTCGGCACCGCTGGCCCTCAGCCACTCCGTCACCAGAATGAACATGCCGCCCCAGCGGCAGCCGATTTCCATGTAGGAGGAAATGCCGGTCGCGTTGCGCGCAAGCCAGGCCAGATACGGCGCGAGCTGGTTCGGATACTGCCAGAGGTGCAGACCCCTGCCGAAATACGGCGCAAGCTCCGGCGGCTGCTCACGCAGCAGCTCGTCATTGAGGCCCAGCGCAGGGATGAACTGCCGTTCGAGGAATTCCACGTCCAGGCGTTGAGCCGGGGTCAGTGCTGCGATGATGCCGATCGCCTCGCGAACAAACGGCGCAAGATCGGCGAAACGCTGGTACCGGTCGGCTGGAGCAAACTGGGCGGTGAGCATCGGCGCAATCACACGGACGGCTGGAGTGAGACGCGGAGACCCAAGTCGTCGCGCCTCCGATGATTGAACGGATAGGACATCCGTCTCGGGCGCAAAATCTCGCAATCGGCCTCAAATAATCCGTCCCGCTGGCACGTCCCGTTGCCGGGTTGCCTTCACCCACTCGGGATCTTGGCCCGCACCGCCTCCACGCCGGCGTCGGTGACGCGGTATCGGCGGCCCAGTTCCGGGACGATCCAGCCCTTCTCGATCATTCCGGCAATGGTGCTCGGGCCGACGCCTGCGGGAAACGAACGGCGGTTGCGGATCGCATCGATCGCGACCCGCTCGAGATGGGTCGCAACGTGCGACGGGCGGGCGCGAAACGCCTTGGCCATGATGAGTACGGACAACACCTCGGCGCGCCGCCGCACGGCCGACGCGCTGCGGGTCAGTTCGTTGCTGATCTCGAGTGCATTCTTGCCGGCCCTGGCGAGTTCTCTGAGCCTTTCGTCCTCGTCAGGGCTCCAGCGCCGCACGATCCCCATCTGCCCCTCACCGCCTGAATACCCACCTCGAACCGATGCATACGCAGGCAGCGCTGATTTGCCATGTGACTTTCGGCACCTCTTGAGGTGACGTCGAGACTGTCGCCATCAAGAGGGCCGATCGTCGACGTTTGTCTCACTTAGTGCTTGCTGGGTTCGAGCGTGACGAGCACGCCGGTCGGTTCGGGCTCGTGCGGCCGCAGCGAGGTCAGCTCCGGGTCGCTCCAGTCGGCGAGGCTCACCACCTCGCCGGTCTGCCCCGGCATGCCGGAGCTCTGCGCCGGTTCGAGGACCTTGAGTCCGCTGGTGTCGACGAAGAATGTATGCTCGCCGAATACGCTGTTCAGTTGCGCCACGGCAGAATGATCGTCCGGAAGCACCTGGGCGTTCAATTGCGTCATGGTCTGTTTGACTTGCGTGGCATTCAGCTTCATCCGCTGCTCCTTTGTTGGTTCCGGCCCTGGCTGTTTCCTCGGCTGGTTCCTCCCCGCCCGCGCCCCTCGCCGGAGGCTTCAAGGTCTCGAACCGATCAGGCCACGAAACGTTCCGCACGCGCAACGCATTGACCCGTCCGCGCGGTTCCACACTTGCCGCTGTACGAAGTAGCGGAGACTATGTCCGCGTGCGCTCCGCCGGCCGCATGTGGATCAGCGCATCGAGCACGAGGACGAGCACAGGGCGCTGCTCCTCGTTGACGAGCTCGGTCTTGAAGATCACCACGGCGTCGCGCCGCTCCGGCCTGAGGGTGATCTTCTGGATTTCGGATTGGCCGGTCAGCGTGTCTCCCGGGCGGACCGGGCTCGGAAGACGAATTTCAAAACTCCGCCCGACGATACCCGCCACCTTGCTCCAGATCGCCTCCACGACGAGGCGCTGATAGATCGCCATGGTGTTGAAGCCGCTTGCGATCAGACCACCGAACGGACCCGCCGCCGCCGCGGCGCGATCGGTATGGATCGGCACCGGATCATATTTTGCTGCGAACGCCAGAATCTCCGCTTCCCCGATCGCGTAGGTGCCAAGCTTGAATGTCTGGCCCTCGGTGAGATCTTCCGCATACAGCATCGCGCGCCTCCATCTGCCGCGCGACGATAGCCGAACGCTGCGGGCTTTCCATTACCTCCGGGGTCATGAACTTCGCGCGCGACCGCCCTGCGCGAATCCGAGACGCGAGCAGGACCGGCCGCGCGCCTTTGAGCGCGCATCCCGCGCTATTGCAGCCGCGCCGCCCTCGCCTTGGCGGCCTTCACGGTGTTCTCCATCAGGCAGGCGATCGTCATCGGGCCGACACCGCGCGGCACCGGCGTGATCGCACCGGCGACCTGCAACGCCTCGTCGAACGAGACATCGCCGCACACCGCATAACCGCCGTCCGGCTTCTCGACGCGCGTGGTCCCGACGTCGATCACGATGGCCTGCGGCTTGATCCAGTCGCCGCGCACGAGCCCGGCCTTGCCCACCGCGCTGACCAGGATATCGGCCTGCCGGCAGATGCTGCTGATGCCACGGGTGTGGACGTGGGTCTGCGTCACGGTCGCCTGCTCCTGCAGCAACAGCGCGGCCATCGGCTTGCCGACGATGTTGGAGCTGCCGATCACCACGGCATGCGCGCCGGTGAGATCGGGGCGGATCGATTTGATCAGCCTGAGACAGCCGAGCGGCGTGCACGGCACCAGCGCATCGTCGCCGTGAAAAAGCCGGCCCGCGTTCAGGGCGTGCAGGCCGTCGACATCCTTTGCGGGATCGACCGCGGCCATCACCCGCAGGGCGTCGATATGCGCCGGCAGCGGCAGCTGGATCAGGATGCCGTCGATGTCGTCGCGCCCGTTGAGCGCCACGATCCGGGCAAGCAGATCGGCCTCGCTGGCGTCGTCCGGCAGGCGCTCGACCTCGCCGCGCAGGCCAAGCCGCTCGGCCATCCTGACCTTGCTCTGCACGTAGATCTGGCTCGCCGCGTCACAGCCAACCAGCACGACCGCAAGCCCCGGCGCGCGGGGCAGTCGGTCCAGTTCACTCGCAACCTTGTCGATGACAATTTGGGCATGCGCATGCCCATCAAGAATGTTCGCCGTCATGGCACCTCCGTTTCGAAGCGGTGCCCAGGCGCGCGGCGTTCAGTCTCTGCGCTCCCCGATGGTGGTCCATCCAAGCGCCAGTCGCGCAGATGGCGCCGTCATAGCCGTCCGGCCCGGCAAAGGCAAATCACGCTCGGTTGCGGCCGGACCGGCGACGAATTGCCCCTGTTCTTGCCAGTGGATCGGCGGCGGGCGGGGCGTCCCTGGGGGTAGGATTCGGGCAAAACTTGCGATAAGCCTCGGCGCTTGCCGGGCTTTTCCGATCCCCGGCGCCATCCCTTCCGGTCATCACGCCATTTCGGACATTTTCAACATGAGACATATCATCTTCGCGCTGGCGCTCCTCTGCCCGGCAGCCGCGCTTGCCCAAGGCACCACTCCAGCCACCACGCCACCCGCTGCCGCCGACAAGCCGGCGGGCGCGCAGCCGATGGTGGGCGACAAGCCGCTGGTCCAGGTCGGCAAGAAGTCAGCCGGCAAGAAGGGCGAGAAGGCTGCCACGCCCGGTAAGCCGCAATCGGCCGCGCAGAAGCTTCAGGCCTGCCAGGACATCGACGACGCCACCAAGGAGCGGTTGATGTGCTACGATGAGATCTTCAAGCCGCAGCCCAAGCCGAAGGCCGCCCCCGCCAAGGGCGTCAACGAATGCCGGTTCGTAAAGGAAGAGGACGAGCGGCTGACCTGCTACAACGGCTTCGCCGACAAGATTCCGCGCCTGCCGCGCTAACCCGCCTGATCATGCGGACATGAAAAAGCCGCCGCAAGCATTTGCGACGGCATATCGGTTGCCGGCTGCGGCCCTACCAGGTGCCGAAACCGCCAAAGAAGCCCATGCGCGGCTGCTGCTGTGCAACGCGGTAAGGCTGATACGTGCCGGGCTGCGCCAGCCGCATCGGCTGCTGGGGATGGGCATGGTAACGCGCAACCTTGTGCTTCTTCGCCGCCTGCGGCTGGGCCTGCGCCGGCTGCTCGGCTGGCTTAGCGTCGGCTACGACTGCGCCCTTGCGCGCGTCAGCCTTCTCCGGCGGAATGAACTGGGCGAAGGTGTCGCGGACGCGGGCCTGTGCCGAGGCGTCGCCGGCAGCCGCCGGGCTCGTCGCGGCGACCGCGTTGACCTGCGCCGGAACGATGGTCGGCAGGTTGGTATCGTAGACCACCCGCTCAGGCAGCTTTTGGGTCGACCTGATCCGGACCATGGTCTTGTCGACGCCCGGCGATGAGATGGTCTGGCTTTGGCCGGGAACTACGGCCTCCTGCGGCACAATGGCGTTGACGACGAAGAGCAGCGCGAGCAGCACTCCACCAACGAACAGGAAATAACGCGCCACAGGCATCTTGGTAGCTCCCCCCGCGCCACGGGCGCGGTTCATCTCGGCGCGACGACATCAGTCATCGCGCGGGCGAATTCATCGTCTGCGCATGATTACCCGGACAGTCGCCATCCCGCGCTTCCGGGCCGTTCACTAACGGTCGGCTTACTAGTTAGTTCCTGCCTGGCCGTTACGGTTCACCCGGCAAGTCAATTCCCGGTCACTTTTTCGGGATGCAGGGTTTAGGCGCGGCTGGCGGTCACGACGGAGCATTTCGCCTTGTTTGCGTTAACATTTACGAACCCGATTAACATCTGCGAGTAGGTCTTCCGGCTCTTCATGGCGATGGTGTCCGGGATGAGCCGCTTGCGCTCGGTCATAGGGCTGCCGTCGCGGCGGATGAAGGCGCAGGCGATCTCGATATCCTTGACCGCGAAATCGTTGGCGTTGCGCAGTGTCAGCGTGACCAGCATCTTCGAACCCAGCCCGCCGCGGCGCCACGATTGCGAGGCGATCCGCACCCTGTTCAGCGGCGATCGTTCGGCGCCCGGGCCGGGCTGCCTCAACTCCTCGGCCGGCTGCGGGGCAGCGGCCATGCCGACCGTGGCCGGCTCATCGGCCGGTACGGCCAGCCCCTCTCTTGCGGCCTGGGCGGGCTGCGCCCCGGTCGGCACATCCTGTGCGGTGCGGATGGTGGCTGAAGGCACCGGCCAGATGTCTTGATCTCCGCCGTCGCTCGGCTCGGGGAGCATGAACCAGGCGACAATTCCGGCGATGGCGATCAGCGACAGCAGCATGCTGGCGTAGAAGCGGCCGTCAGCGAGACGTCCGGCCGCAACATGTCGAAACGACGCCAAACCGATCCGCATCGTCGTGCCCTCACCCTCGACGCTCGATCAAGCCGCCCCATCGCCGCAGGCGGCATCCAGGACGGCCGCAGGTCGAGCGGCCACGCGAGAACAATCGCCGCCGGACGGAATGGTTTCATACCGGTACGACAATCTTGCGACGTACTGCACGGAGTGGCATCAGGGCTGGCCGCTCGCTAGATTTGCGCTGCACGGGAGCGAGTGCCGCGCACCCGAGCGGCGCGAGAACAACAAGGAGATCGCAATGCCCGTCGTCGTCACGTGGGACCACGTCCATCTGCGCAGTCCCGATCCCGAAGCCACAGCGACCTGGCTGCGCGACATTCTCGGCGGCGAGATCGTCCGCGGCCCCGGCCGCATCGACGTCCAACTCGGCGGCGCCAGGGTTTTCATTGCGGAGGTGACGCAAGGCGACGGCGTCAATGCCCCGCCGGTGACGCCCTATCAGGGGCTCGATCATTTCGGGCTGTCGGTGAAGGACATCGACGCGGTCGCGGCCGAGATCAAGGCCAAGGGCGTCGAGTTCACCAAGGAGCCGACCACGATCCGCCCCGGCGTACGGATCTGCTTCATCCGCGGCCCGCAGGGCATCTCGATCGAACTGCTCGAGCGCGACAAGAAGTACGTGTGAGCGACGATTGCCTCGCTACGTCATGCTACCCGGCATGAAACAGCGGATCGTCACGCCCATGTAGCTCTTGATCGGCCACACCATCGCGCGGCCGGCCCGGTTGGGCTCGGTGACCACGGCCTCGTCGGGCACGTCAATCCACGTCCCGTCGAGGCGCACGCGATAGTGTCCGTTCTTCGATTCCCAATCGACATCGCTGACCGCACTGCCGTCGGCATCCGAGCAGCACGGCCCCTTGCCGCTACGCAGACCGTCGAACCATTCCTTCAGCGGCGAATTGGCGTAGCGGCCGTCAGGATCACGCGCCTGTGCAAGCTGCGCAGCGGCGACCGACGTAAGCGCGACCAGACCAAGCGACAGAAACACTCTCATGCGGCCGCGACGACGGTCAACCAAGGTTCCGGGCAAGATTCTGGGCTCGTCGTTCCGGCCTGCCAAGCGGCCGCCAGCTTCCAACCTGTCTGTCATGTATGTTGCTCCAGCACTCACCGGCCAGTGCAACCAGAGCCATGCATTTCGCGGGCCAGTTCGATTCGCGCGCACGGTCCGCTGTCATCGCGCCGTCACACCGCCTGGCAGGAACCGAGGGTTCACGGCTTCTCCGGACCCCCCCCCCCCGGAATCAACCTGCCGCATTGCACGAGGTTGCTCGCTTTGGCATAAAAAACCAATCCGGATTGCTGCGGGCGCGGCAGCCGGTCCAATGGAACGTTATGAAGAACGGGCTGTACTCAATCCACGTCACCCTGCTGGACGGACGCGTCGGCAAGGGCAGCGGGGTGATTCTCTTCCGCGACGGGCAGATTCTCGGCGGCGACGGCTATCTCTATTACACCGGCAGCTACACGGTGAAAGGTGACGCGTTCAAGGGCGAGATCCTCGTGCAACGCCACACCACGCCGCGCGACACCGATAATCCGTTGTTCGGCGGACCCGCGCCGGTCGGCATCGGCGTCTCCGGCACCTTCACTGACACCCGCGGCACCATGAGTGGAACCGCGCTGGTCGGCAAGGCGAGCCTGATCTTCGGCGCAACGCTGCACAAGCTCGCGGATATCAATTAGCGGTTCGGCAGTCGCAGCACGGTTCCCGTCATTGCGAGGAGCGAAGCGACGAAGCAATCCATCGCTCGGCATGGGAAAGACAATGGATTGCTTCGCTTCGCTCGCAATGATGCCGGGCGCCAGCAGGCCACGACCCTCAGCGCGCTCGGCTCGGCGCGTGCGGCTGCCGGCGTGCTCGCATTCGTGATCGGCGGAGTGTTTGGAACCTATATCGGCTGGCGGCCTGCGTTCGGAATCCTGATCGCGGTGTCGGCGATCGTCTTCCTGCTGAGCTTTCGCTTGAAGCCGGACCGCGGCCGCCCCGACATCGAGATTGATCTGGTTGGCGTCGCCCTCGCCGCCGGCGCGATCATTCTGATCAGCTTCGGATTCAACAATCTCATCGGCTGGGGGCTGGCGCTCGCCCGTCCCAACGCGCCGTTCGATCTCTTGGGCGTTTCGCCGGCGCCGATCATGATCGTGATCGGCATCGTGCTCGGACAGGCATTTCTAAGCTGGACGCACCGGCAGCAGGCCGCGGGAAAAACTCCGCTGCTGGCACTGGAGGTGATCGACTCGCCTGAGGAGCGCTGCGCGGTCTATGCGCTGTTCACGGTGGTCGCGCTGGAGGCTGCACTGAACTTCACGGTGCCGCTCTACATCCAGATCGTGCAGGGACGCTCGCCGATCGCCACAGCGATCGCGATGATGCCGTTCAACCTCACGGTCTTCTTCTCGGCGATGCTGATCGTCAATCTCTACGACAGATTGACACCGCGTCAGATCGGACGTTTCGGCTTTGCGCTCTGCACCATCGCGCTGCTGTGGCTCGCCTTCGTCGTGCGCAACGACTGGAGCGAGATTCCCGTTCTTTTTGGTCTCGTCCTGTTCGGCATCGGCCAGGGCTCCCTGGTGACGCTGCTGTTCAACGTCCTGGTGACGGCCTCGCCCAAGGTGCTTGCGGGGGACGTCGGGTCCTTGCGCGGAACCACGCAAAACCTCGCGGCCGCGGTAGGTACGGCGGTCGCCGGCGCACTTCTCGTTGGTCTGCTGAGCACCATCGCCCTCGGCAAGATCACGGCCAGCCCGGTGCTGACGAAGGAGCTGCAAAGCCAGGTCGACCTCGACAACATCACTTTCGTCAGCAATGACCGGCTGCGCAGCGTGCTCGAAGCCACGAGCGGCACGCCACAGCAGGTCGAGGAAGCGGTCCGGGTCAACACCGAAGCTCGGCTGCGGGCGCTGAAGATCGGGCTGTTGATCATGGCCGGGCTCGCCCTCCTCGCGGTCATTCCGGCAGGGCAGCTGCCGAACTACCGGCCGGGAGAGATTCCGGATGACAACGCGGCAGGCCACCGCGAACGAACCAGCTGATCCACGCCGGCCTGGCCGGCAAATCCATGCGCATCACCTGCTGGAGCAAGACAACGACGTCCCGGCAACAACGGAAGGAGCAAGCCATGCATGACATCGATCGCCGGACGGCACTGCGGAGCATGCTCGGCGGTGTCGTTGCCGCAGGCCTCGGTACAAGCCTGTTGGCGGAGAGCGCGAAGGCGCTGCCGCTGGCGCTGGAAAAGGACCTCGCCGCCGGGGCAGACGATGCCGGGCCGCCCGTTCATAGGGTTGCTACCAGCCGGCGACCGCGGCCACGGCCGCCACCGCGACCACCGCGCCGCCGCCATTGGCATCGCCGGCGACGCTGGTCCTGCTGGTGGCATCGCGGCCGTCGTCGCTGCGGGTGGCGCTGGTGATCCCAGGCGCGACTCCCTGCTCCGCTCGAACGGCACGGATCGCGGCGCCGGCCAATCCGCCACGCGTTTTCTGGCCGGGAATTGAGGAAGATAACATGGCGACGGCGCCTGCCTACTCCGCGGCCTGCTCCAGCGGGGCGACGCGCGGCAGGATCATCTGGATGCGCGTGCCGTTGCCCGGCGCGGATTCGAGCGAGAGCCGGCCGCCGAGCCGGGTGGTGACGATGCTGTAGACGATGTGCAGCCCGAGCCCGGTGCCACCCTGGTCGCGCCGCGTCGTGAAGAACGGATCGAACGCGCGGCGGCGGACGTCGAGGCTCATGCCGCAGCCATTGTCTGCGAAGATCACCTCGACATTGTCGCCGCCTGCGGCACGAACCTGGATCTCGACCTCGCCGGGCTTGCCGTCCGGGAACGCGTGCGCGACCGCATTGAGGAACAGATTGGTCAGCACCTGGCCATACGGTCCGGGATAGGAATTCATGATCAGGTTGGGCTCGCAATCGACGTTGAGCGTCAGATTGTGCTTGCGCAGGCCGGGCCGCAGGCTCATCACCACCTGCTCGGTGAGATCGCCGAGATCGAAGGTGCGCTGGTCGGAATAGTTGCGGTCGGCGGCGACCTGCTTGAACGACTGGATCAGCTCCGCGGCGCGGTTCAGATTGGCGACGAGCTGCGACGACGCATCCCGCGCCGTGTTCAGGAAATCGTTGAGGCTGGAGCGGCGCAGGTCGCCGCGCTCGACCTGGGCCTCGAAGTTCGCGGTCTTGCGCTCCAGTGCGGATGCCACCGTCAGGCTGATGCCGACGGGATTGTTGACCTCATGTGCGACCCCGGCCACCAGGCGGCCGAGCGCGGCGAGTTTCTCGGCCTCGATCAGCGAGTTCTGGGTTTCCCGCAGGTTGCGCAGCGCCGCCTCGGCGGAATCCCTCGCCTTGCGCATCTCCTGCTCGGACCGCTTGCGCTCGCCGATGTCGAGCGCCACCGTGACGATGTTCTCGATCTCGCCCTGCGCATCGAGGATCGGCAGCTTGTTGACCAGCCATTGCCGCATGTTGCCTGCGGCGTCCTTGTACTCTTCCTCATAGAAGCCGAGCTCGCGCCGCGCCGACAACACGCGCTTGTCGTTCTCGTCGGTCTTGGCGGCGCCGTAGCGCTGCATCAGCTCGGCGGTGGTCTGGCCGATCGCATCCTGCGGCTCGATGCCGAATATCCCCGCCATGTAGCGGTTCATCAGCACGTAGCGAAGATTGCGCTCCTTGACGTTGATGACGGCGGGCACCGTGTCGATCACCATCTGCAGCAGCCGGCGGCCCTCGGCGATGGCATCTTCGGCGCGCTTCTGGTCGGTGATGTCACGCACCGTGCCCTCGTAGCGGACCACCTCGCCCTCGTCGTTGCGCACGACGGTCGCGGAATCGGACAGCCAAAGCACCGTGCCGTCACGCGAGCGCACCTGATATTCGTAGTCACGCACCGTGCCGTCGCGCGCCATCAATTTCTGGTACTGCTCCCGCGCCGCCGGATCGACATAGACCGTGGAGGCGATGTCGCCGATGCCGTTGATCAGGTCCTGCGGCGTGGCATAACCCATCATCCGCGCCAGCGCCGGGTTGGCGTTGAGCAGCGTGCCGCCCGGCGTCGTGACGTAGATCCCGTCGACGGATGCCTCGAACAGCTTGTGATAGCTCTCCTCGGCGAGCCGCTGCTCGGCGAGCGCGCGCAGAGCGGCCTCGCGCGCGCTGTCGGCGTCGACCAGGGTCTGGCGGAACACCTCGGCGGCGCGCGCGATGTCGCCGATCTCGTTGTCGAGGTCGGCGCCGGGAATGAACGCGCTCTTCTCGCCGCCCGCGACCTTGCGGATCGAGCCGGCGATCCGGGCCAGCGGGCGGACGGTGCGGCGCACCACCAGCACCGACGCGAACAGGCCGATCAGCACGCCCGCGGTGCCGAGCACGATGCTCTGCCATTTCGCTTCAGCCAATGTCCGCGCAAAATCGCGCGACAGCACATGGCCGCGGCGCGAGCTGAGCTCCCGCAACAGCTCGGTGACCTTCTGAATCAACACGCCTTCGGCGCCGAGCACTTCGCGGTCGATGTCGGCGATCTGGCCCTCGCGCACCGAGATCGCGCTGATCGCCTCGGCATAGTTGTCGACGGCACTGCGCAGGGCGGGATCGGCGATGGTCATCGCCCGCATGCTTTGCGCAGCCTGCTCGGCGGCCGACGTGTTGTGCGCCAGCAATGCGGTGGCGATGCGGCTCTGAATCTGCGACAGCGTGTTCGCAAGCGTGGCGTCGTTGCTCTCGACGACCGCCTTGTCGAACGCGTCGCGCAGCGGCGGCAGTCCGGCGACGATCTCGGCGCGGCGGCTGAGCAGGGCCGAGATTCGCTCGATCCCGCTGCGATAGGTCGCCAGCCGCTGGGTGACGCCGTCGATCATGTCCTGCTGCTCGGGCGCCAGTTCGATCCGGGTTTTCTTCAGAATCTCGCTCAGCGACTGGGCCGCCTGCGCGACCTGGGCCGACTGGGTGCCGGGCTCGGTGACGAAATCCCGCGCCGCCAGCCGCAGCTCGTTGGTGCGCCGGTCGATGTCCTCGGCGATGTCGCCGACGCTTTGCAGCCGTTGCAGCTCGGCAAAGGTCGTATCGATGTGCCGAATCGCGATCACGCTGGCCGTGGACGTGATGATGATCACAGCCAGGACCAGCAGGAAGCTGCCGAACGTGAGCTGGCCAATCGAGAGGGAGAACGCACGCGGCGCTTGCGAATTCGGCGGCGATTCAGCGGTCATGTCATCAAGGCCGGGGATCCAATGCGCCCCAATATACGGGAAGTTACGGGCTTTGGGGAAACATGCTGAGGGGGCCCGGGCCGGCCGGCGGTGTGACCGGTGTCACCCTGTTAACCACCCGCGGCCGATTCCGGCCCCACCGTCGCGTCAGGTGCGGCGACGGCCTCAGGCCGTGCCGGTCCTTCGCGGTGGAATGGTCATCGCGGCGACGCCGATCACCACGCAGGCGAGCCCGATCCACGCCGTCGGGCCGAGCCGCTCCCCCAAAAATGCAACGCTGAGCGCAACCCCGATCGGCACTCGCAGATAGGCCTGCGCGGTGGTGCCGACCGAGCCGAGGGTCTGGATCAGGCGGAAGTAGATCACGAAGGCGATCGCCGTCGAGAACACCGCAAGCGCCAGCAGGGCGAGCAGCGAACTGGTCGACGGCGCCAGCGTCCAGGGCCGTTCGACGGCGAGGCTGAGCGGGAGAAGGATCGCAGCACCCGCGATCAGCGAGCCCGCCGCCGGCGCCATCGGATCGAGCCCCTTGAAGCCGCGGCTGAAGATCGCCGCGCAGGCGTAGCAGATGGTGGCGGCGACGATCGCGACCTCGGCCACGATGCCCTGCCCGAGATCGCGGAAGGCATCGACGCCGACGATCAGGCAGATGCCGGCCATCCCTGATATCACCCCGAACAGCTTGCGCGGGCTCGCGGCCTCATGGCGGGTGATCGCGACGGTGAACAGGAAGGTGAAGATGGGCGAAGCCGAATTGAGAATGGTGGCGAGCCCGGCATCGACGAAGCGTTCGCCCCAGGCAATCAGCGTCCACGGGATCACGCTGTTGAGGCAGGCCTGGAAGATGAAGCGGCGCCAGGTCGGACCGTCCGTCGACATGGTTACGCCGCGCATCCGCATGATGACGACGAGCAGCAGGCCTGCGATCGCGGTGCGCGCCGCGATCAGTGTGATCGGCGGGATGGTGGCCACGCCGAGCTTGATGAAGGTGTAGGAGCCGCCCCAGAGCGTGGCGAGCGCCAGCAGCAAGGCGAGCTCGAAGGCCATGTTGGGCTGGCGTGGAGTGGTGGTCATCGCCTGAGGATTCCGTCTTGGTGGTGAGACGGAATCTACAGCGCCGGAGGTATTGATACTTCGATACAGGCCGAAATGTGGAGACGCGTTTCTCGATTGTCGTCCCGGCTTTCGCCGAGACGACATCGAATGGGTCTGGCCGTCCGCGATCTCTCGAGCGGGCGCCTACCCCATCGCGCCGACGTCGAACACCTCGCCGTCGTAGCCCGCTTCCTTGGGGATGCGGAGCTGGCGGCCGGTGGCGGTCTTGGTCATGACGGGGGTCACGGTCACGATCGACATTTTCTTGGCGTCATCAAGCGCAGCGTCGACATTCGGCTGCTTGCCGAGCCGGATCAGATTGCGGGTGGTCGGGAACGGCAGCTTGAAGCGGCCGCTCTCGCCACCCTCGAGCGCCTCGCGCGTCGATACCCAGATCGAATCGGTCGATTCCTTGCCGTCATGCGCACCGAGCTGTTCGGGCGGCGCCGCGGCCAGGAAGAACCAGGTGTCGAAACGCTTCGGCATGCCCTCCGGCGTGATCCAATGCGCGTAGGGCACGAGTTCATCGAGCGCGAGCACCATGCCGTTGTCGGTGAGCACCTTGAGGAAGCTGATCTTGCCTTCGTTCAGCGCCGTACGATGCGCGGTCGCGATCTCGTTCGCACGCCTGGCATCGACCAGATCCTTCGACCCCCGCGGCCGCGCCAGCAGGATGCCGCTCTCTTCAAACGTCTCGCGGATCGCAGCGATCCGGAAACCCAGCGCGTCGCCGTCGAGCCCGTCCCCGCCCGAATAGAGCGCGGGGTTGGCGGCGATCTCCTTGTCGTTCTTGTCGACGCTGCCGCCGGGGAACACCAGTGCGCCCGAGTTGAACTCGATCTGGTGATGGCGGACCATCATGAAGACTTCTATGTCGCTGCTGCTGCCGTCACGGAGCAGCAACACGGTCGAGGCAAGGCGCGGGGCAACGATCTCGATCATCACTTAGCCTGCAGCACTGGATTGCGGTTGCAGATTGGCGCGGCGGTCGACGCGTGCCACGCGGGAGAGCAGATAGTCGACCTCGGCCCTCGCCTGCGGCGTGATCACCGCACCCGGCTTGCGCTGGGCGCTGGACGAGATGATGCCGCGCTTCTGCAGCACGTATTTGCGCACGGTGAGACCGACGCCCGGCTGCTGCTCGTAGCGGATCAGCGGCAGATGCGCGTCGAACAGGTCGTGCGCCGCGTCACGCTTGCCCGCCTTCGACAGATTGACGACGTCGATCAACAGTTCGGGGAAAGCGTAGCCCGTCATCGCGCCGTCGGCGCCGCGCTCCATCTCGAAATCGAGGAACAGGCCGCCATTGCCGACCAGGATCGACAGCGGCCGCAGCGAGCCGTCCTTCTGGAAGTTGCGCAGCGTCGAGATCTTCTCCAGGCCCGGCCAGTCCTCGTGCTTGAGCATCACGCAGGATGGCGAGTCCATCACGATCTTGCGGATCACGGCGGGCGTGAATTGGACGGTCAAGGTCAGCGGATAGTCCTGCAGCACCCAGGGAATGTCGTCGCCGACCGCTTCCTGCGCCTGCTTGAAATAGCCAATGATCTGGTCGTCGGTGCGCAGATGCGGCGGCGGCGCGATCATGACGCCAGCGGCGCCCGCATCCATCGACTTCCTGGCCAGCGAGCGCATCGTGGCGAAGCCCGGCGCCGAGACGCCGACGATCACCTGCAGCTTCTTGGCGCGCTTGACGAAGCGCAGCGCGACCTGCTCCGCCTCGGCGGCATCGAGCTTCGGCGCCTCGCCCAGAATGCCCAGCACCGTGACGCCGTCGCAGCCGACCTCGGTGTAGAAATCGGTCAGCCGGTCGATCGATGCCTCGTCGATGCGGCCGTCGTCGTGGAACGGGGTCGGCGCGATCGCAAAGGTTCCTGCGGCCTGGGCGGTGAGCTTGGTCATGGGTGCCTCGTCTGTTTCCCCCCTCTATACAGGGTCATTCCGGGATGCGCCACTTGGCGCAGGCCCGGAATCCATACTCACGATCGTGGTTATGGATTCCGGGCTCACGCTTCGCGTGCCCCGGAATGACGAGGGTCAGAACCGTCGCGCGCCCATCTTGATCTGCTCCTCGGAGAAGAAGATCTCCTTGGCGTGGGTGGCGATATCTTCGGCCTTCCAGCCGGTAAAGGGCGGCTTCCAGCCCTCCATTTCCATCATCCGCATCTCGCGGACGCCGCGCGGGCCGGAGACGCCGAGCACCTTGCCGGTTTGGTCGCCCGACAGATCGCTGACCATGTAGAGCACGGCCGGCGCGATGCCGTCCGGACCGAGCGCCGCGCCAGGGTTCTCCTTGTAGCGGGGCAGGTCCGCGGTCATGCGGGTCAGCGCGCCCGGCGCCAGCGTCCAGATCCGGATGTTGTACTTGCGGCCCTCGATCGCCAGCACGTTTGAGAGGCCCCAGATGCCGCCCTTGGCCGCGCCGTAATTGGTCTGGCCGAAATTGCCGATCAGGCCCGAGGTCGAGGAGGTGTTGACGATGACGCCGCCGCCATTGTCGCGCATCCATTTGAATACCGGCTGGGTGCAGCAGAAGGTGCCCTTCAGATGCACCTTCATCACCCTGTCCCAGTTGGCTTCCTTGGCCTTGTGGAAGGTCTCGTCGAGCAGGATGCCGGCGTTGTTGACCAGGATGTCTGCGCGGCCGAAATGCTTGATGGCATCGTCGAACACCGACTGGCCGCCGGCCATCGTCGAGATGTCGGCACCGTTGGCGACGGCGCGGCCGCCCTCGGCCTTGATCGCGTCGACCACCTTGTCGGCCATCGACTTGTCGGAGCCCGAGCCGTCACGCGGGCCGCCGAGATCGTTGACCACGACGGCCGCGCCCTCGCGCGCGAACAGTTTTGCGTAGGCCTCACCCAGTCCGCCGCCCGCACCTGTGATCAGCGCCACCTTGCCGTCGAGTAATCCCATGGTTGTTTCTCCGTTGTGTTCTTTCTTCTTCACCTCTCCCCGCGAAGAGCGGGGCGAGGGAGACGCCGGCCGTCGCGGCTACGCCAGCACCGTCTTGCCGCTCTTGATCACGGTGACGCCGCGCGATTTCACCTTGGCCTCGAACGACACCACGTTGCCGTCCTTCCACAGCTCCATGGTCACGGTCTCACCGGGAAACACCGGCGAGGAGAACCGGGCCGCGTGCTGCTTGAAGGCCGACGGATCATAGTCCGCATAGGTCTGCAGCACGCCGCGGCAGGTGATGCCGTAGGTGCACATGCCGTGCAGGATCGGCCGCGGGAAGCCGGCCTTCTTGGCGAATTCCGGATCGGAGTGCAGCGGATTGCGGTCGCCGCAGAGCCGGTAGATCAGCGCCTGGTCGGGCCGCGTGGTGATGTCGACCACCTTGTCCGGCGCACGCTCCGGCACCTTGTGCGGCTCGGGCTGGCCGTCCGATGGTCCGCCGAAGCCGCCATCGCCGCGGGCGAAGCGCGAGGCGACCAGCGTTGCGAGTTTGTCGCCCTTCTCATCCCTAAGCACGGTCTGGTGGCGGATCACCGCGCCCTTGTCCTTGCCCTTGTCGAACACGTCGAGCACGGTCGAGTCGGCCGTGATGTGGGCCGCGGTCGCGAACGGCTTGTGGAAGGTGATGTCGCGCTCACCGTCGACCACCATCACGCGGTTGAGGTTCATCTCACCGGGACCGGCGCCCCATGCTGCGACCGACGCGAATGTCGGCACCACCTTGAGCGGACGCGGCGTCAGCACGCCCTCATTGACGAAGGCGAGCTCCTTCTCGTCCATCGGATCGGCGCCGAGGCCGATGCCATAGGCATAGAGCATCACGTCGCGGTCGCCGTAGCTGTATTTCTGGCCGAGATTCTTCAGGGCCATCAGCTGTTCGTACACGATTGGCATTGTTGTTTTCTCCCCGAATCCATTTTTTCAACTGCGCTGCGGGTTGATGCGCCCTCTCCCCGTGCGGGAGAGGGCTACACCGTTGGCGCAACAAACTCTCTTGGGAGAGGGGTCGCCTCCACAGAGAGATTCGATCCGTGGAGAGACACCCCTCTTCCGGCAGCTGCGCTGCCAGCTTCCCCCGCAAGGGGGGAAGGTACTTTCTAGGCCGGCGTGAAGAACGGCAGCGGAGCGCCGTCGGTCGGCTTCCAGACCACCTTGACCTTCTGGCCGATCTTCACCGTCTCCAGATCGCAATCGACGATGTTGGTCTGCAGCGACGGGCCTTCCTTCAGCGTCACATAGGCGATCGCATAGGGACCGGTCGGCGACTTCCGCATCAGGCTGTAGGTGTAGACCGTGGCCTCGCCGCTCGACTCTTCCCACACCGTCTTGTCGGAGAAGCAGAACGGGCAGATCGCGCGCGGGAAGTAATGCGCTTCGCCGCAGGTGGTGCAGCGCTTGATCATGAACTTGCCCGCCTTCGCCGCTTCCCAGAACGGCGCGGTCTCCGGATTGGTCACCGGGGCATTGTACTTCTTGGCTTCAGACATCACGCACGCTCCAGGATACAGGTTGAGGCGGCGTGGCGAACGCCGAGCAGGCCGCCGGTGCCATGGGCGATCGCGAGGTCGCAGTTCTTCACCTGCACCTTCGGATGCGCCTCGCCGCGCAGCTGGCGGACGGCCTCGAGGATCTTGGTCATGCCGCCGCGGTTGACGGGATGGTTGCTGCACAGCCCGCCGCCGTCGGTGTTGAACGGCAGCTTGCCGACACCCGAGATCAGGTTGCCGTCGGCGACGAACTTGCCGCCCTCGCCCTTCTTGCAGAAGCCGAGGTCTTCGAGCTGCATCAGCACCGTGATGGTGAAGCTGTCGTAGATCGAAGCGTATTTAATGTCCTTCGGCGTCACGCCCGCCTCTTCGAAGGCGCGCGGACCGGACCACACGCCGGCCGAATAGGTCAGGTCGAGATCCTTGCCGCCGCGCGGCCCCTTCGCCGCCTCGCCATGACCGATCAGCCGCACCAGCGGCTTCTTCAGGCTCTTGGCGATCTCCGGTGTGGTGACGATCATCGCGCCGCCACCGTCGGTGACCACGCAGCAATCCATCCGGTGCAGCGGATCCGAGATCATCGGCGAGTTCAACACGTCTTCGACGGTGACGACCTCCTTCAGCATCGCATGCGGATTGTATTGCGCGTGATGCGAGGCCGCGACCTTGATCCAGGCGAGCTGCTCGGAGGTGGTGCCGTAGTCGTGCATATGGCGCATGGCACACATGCCATAGGCATTGTGCGTGGTAGCCCCGTAAGCCAATTCGAAATCGGCCTCGGCGCCGGAGGCGCGCGGCGGCATCGGACCGGTGCGCGGCTTGCCCGCCAGCGTGACCAGCGCGACCGAGCACTTGCCCGCGGCGATCGCCTCGGCGGCGTGGCCGAGATGGATCAGATAGGAACAGCCACCGGTCTCGGTGGAATCGACGTGGCGCAGCTTCCTGGTGTTGAGGCCGAGATAGTCGACCATCGGCCAAAGTCCGCCCGGCGCATCGCCGGCGCAGAAATAGCCGTCGATGTCGTCCTTGGTGAGCCCGGCATCCTCGATCGCGCCCTTGGCGACCTCGGCGTGAAGCTGTGCTGTTGATTTATCGGGTGCATGCCGGGTGGGATGCTCGTAGATCCCGGCAATGTAGGCCTTGCCCTTGATGGTCAAATCGCTCTCCGCTGGCGTTTTTCGCTCCAGCGTTTTTCTGAACCGACGACGCGACCTTGGCAAGCGCGGAAATATTCCGTCAGGCGAGACTGCAATTGACGCGCGATATGCGCGCCCCAAGAACAGTCGTCGTCCCGGCGAAAGCCGGGACCCACAGGGATGTAGTGGTTAGAACGCGCTATGGCCCCAGCAGTAGGCAACAACAAACTTCAGTGTTTATGGGTCCCGGCCTTCGCCGGGACGACATCCGATATGCGGCAACACTACTCCGCCGCCATCTGCCGCGGCGCGGGCGGCGGGTTGGCGAGGTCGGCGGCGAGTTGCGCGTAGCGAACCTTTGCCTCCTTGACCGCCTTGTCCTTCACCGGACCGTAGCCGCGGATGCGCTCCGGCAGCGACAGCAACTCGACCGCGATGTCGTGATTGAGCGGCGACAGCAGGTTCAGCACGGTGGCGACATCCTTCTCGTATCCCCCGATCAGATCACGTTCGAGCTTGCGGTCGGCGCTGTAGCCGAAGATGTCGAGCGGCGTTCCGCGCAAGAAGCGGAAGCGGGCCATCACCTTGAAGGCCGACATCATCCACGACCCGAAGGCGCGCTTCTTCGGTCGGCCCTGGGCGTCGAGCCCGCCGCCGAGGATCGGCGGCGCGAGATTGAAGTTGAACTTGAACTCGCCCTCGAACTGATCGCGCAGCTGCTTCTCGAAGCGGCCATCGGTGAACAGCCGCGCCACCTCGTACTCGTCCTTGTAGGCGAGCAGCTTGGCGTAGTTGATCGCAACCGCGCGCGGCAGCGCCTCGCCGTAGCCGCCCTTGACGGCGGCATCGCGCACCTGGTCGACCAGCTTGCGATAGCGCTTGGCCAACCGTCCGTTCTGATAGTCAGTCAGAAGGCTCATGCGATGGGTGATGATCTCGTCGAGCGACATCGCATCCAGCGACTTGACGGGTGCTGCGTCGTCATCCTGCCCCTTCATCATCGCAGCGAGCCGCGCCGGATCGGCGGCAGCGAGCCGCCCGAGCTGGAACGCCTGCGTGTTCATCTTGATCGAGACGCCGTTGACCTCGATCGCCTGCTGGATCGATTCCGCAGACAGCGGCAGCAAGCCGCGCTGATAGGCAAAGCCCATCATCATGATGTTGGTGGCGATGGAGTCGCCGAGCAGCGCTTCGGCCGGCTTGGTGAAGTCGAAGAACGCGGAGTCCTTGCGCAACTCGGTCTCCAGCACGCCGGTGACCTTGCGGGTCTGGAAGTTGAAGTCACGGTTGAGGATGAAGTCCGCGGTCGGGATGATGTGGCTGTTGATGATGCCGACGGTACGGCTCGCCTCGCACAGCGTGATGGTGTCCTTCGACACCGCGACGACCTCGTCGGCCGCGAGCACCAGATCGGCGGTGCCGGTCACGATGCGCGAGCAGGTCACGTCGGCGGTGTGCTCGGAGAGCCGGACATGGCTCAGCACCGCGCCGCCCTTCTGCGCGAGGCCGGACATGTCGAGGATCATCGAGGCCTTGCCCTCGATATGCGCGGCCATGCCGAGCAGCGCGCCGATCGTCAGCACGCCGGTGCCGCCGACACCGCCGACCGCAATGTTGTAGGGCCGGTCGAGCGCGGGCTTCGAGGCCGGCTCCGGCAAGGCGCCGATATCGCCGAGTTCAGTGGGCGCGCGGCGCTTGAGGGTGCCGCCGTCGACCGTGACGAAGGACGGGCAGAAACCCTTCACACAGGAATAGTCCTTGTTGCAGGTCGACTGGTTGATGGTGCGCTTGCGCCCCAGTTCGGTCTCCAGCGGCTCGACCGAGATGCAGTTCGACTGTACCGAGCAGTCGCCGCAGCCTTCGCAGACGGCAGGATTGATCAGCACGCGGCGCGCCGGGTCCTCCATCAGGCCGCGCTTGCGGCGGCGGCGCTTTTCGGCGGCGCAGGTCTGCACGAACACGATCGCCGAGGTGCCCTTGGTGTCGCGGCACATCTTCTGGACATTCTCGAGCTCGTCGCGATGGAACAGCTTGACGCCGGGCGCGATCGTATCGGCCGGATAGGCGTCGGGATTTTCCGAGACCAGATAGATTTCGCGGATGCCTTCGGCGTGGAGCTGGAAGGTGATCTGCTGCGGCGACAAATCGCCATCGTGGCGCTGCCCGCCGGTCATCGCGACGGCATCGTTGTAGAGGATCTTGTAGGTGATGTTGGCCTTGGAGGCGATCGACTGGCGGATCGCGAGAATGCCGGAATGGAAATAGGTGCCGTCGCCGAGATTGGCGAAGATGTGGTTCTCGTTGGTGAAGGGCGCGATGCCGACCCACGGCACGCCCTCGCCGCCCATATGGGTGAAGGTCTCGGTCGAGCGGTTCATCCACAGCGCCATGAAGTGGCAGCCGATGCCGCCGAGCGCGCGGCTGCCTTCCGGCACCTTGGTCGAGGTGTTGTGCGGGCAGCCCGAGCAGAAATATGGCGTGCGGCTGACCGGTGCCGTCGCCTGCATATGGCTCGACTGGCGGCCGTTGAACCAGTCCGCCTTGGCGCGGAGCATCTCGGCGATTTCAGGATTGAGATTAAGTCGAAGCAGCCGTTCGGTGAGCGAGCTCGCCAGCGAGGCGACGCTGAGCTCGGCGGCGAAGGTCAGGAAGCGTTTGTCGTGATCGTCCATTTTGCCGACGATGCGCGGGCGCACGTCGTCGCGCCAGTTAAACAGCTCCTGCTTGACCTGGTTCTCGACGATCTCGCGGCGCTCCTCGACGATGAAGATCTCCTCGAGGCCGACGGCGAAGTTGCGCACGCCTTCCGGCTCCAGCGGCCAGGGCATGCCGATCTTGTAAAGGCGGAGGCCGATCTTGGCCGCGATCTCGGGCGTGATGCCGAGCTCGCGCAACGCCTGGCGGATGTCCTCATAGCTCTTGCCGGAGGCCATGATGCCGTAGCGCGCGTTCGGCGAATCCATCGTGATGCGGTTGACCTTGTTGGCGCGGGCAAAGGCGATCGCGGCAAAGCCCTTGTAGTCCTGCAACCGGCGGTCCTGCTCGAAACGGTCGTCGGGCCAGCGGATGTTGAGCCCACCCGGCGGCAGCTCGAAATCGGTCGGGATGATGAACGGCGTCATCTCGTCGGTGAGGTCGATCTCGGCCGTGGTCTCGACCGTCTCGGTGATCACCTTCATGCCGACCCAGCAGCCCGAGTAGCGCGACATCGCGATCCCCAGGAGGCCCATCTCGATCATTTCATGGATGCTGGAGGGGTAGAGGTAGGGCATCAGCGCTGAGATGAAGGCGTGGTCGGACTGATGCGGGACGGTGGAGGATTTTGCGCCGTGATCGTCGCCGGCGAGACAGAGCACGCCGCCATGCTTGGCGGAGCCTGCCGCGTTGCCGTGGCGGAATACATCGCCGCAGCGGTCGACGCCGGGGCCCTTGCCGTACCAGATGCCGACCGCGCCATCATATTTGGCACCGGCCGACAGCCCGAGCTGCTGCGAACCCCAGATCGCGGTAGCAGCCAAGTCCTCGTTCACGCCGGGCTGGAATTTGATGTTGTACTGCTCGAGATGCTTGCGGGCGGCGAACAACTGCTGGTCATAGCCGCCGAGGGGGGAACCGCGATAGCCGGAGATGAAGCCCGCCGTGTTGAGGCCTGCGGCGCGGTCGCGCCTGATCTGCGCCATCGGCAGGCGGACCAGCGCCTGAATGCCGGTCATGAAGACGTGGCCGGTGCCTTGGGTGTATTTCTGGTCGAGGCTGATAGGCCCTTGGTTGATTCCCATTTAGCCCTCTTTGCGCTGGTCGCGACGGCTGCTTTTTAGCTAGTCATCCGAGCTTGTTAGAACCAGTCTATGTCGGATTTTCCGGCCCGCGCAGCACAATTCTGGGCGACCAACCCCGTCGCCCGAAAATCGCAATATCGTGCCGGGAATATCGCAGCGCCGTTTCGGTTTCTGTCGCAGGACAGGCCCGCGGCGAAATGGCGTAACGCGTCTTGTGGACCGGAAGATGCGGAAGGTGAATGGATGCGGCGACGACATCGAACGGCCGGTGCGATTCTGGTCACAGCGCTGTTGTGCAGTGCGTTCGCGGCCCGCGAATGCGCCGCTGCGCCAACCGATGACATCATTGCCCGCGGCAAGGCGCTCACGATCGCCAGCGACTGCGCAAGCTGCCACACCGCCGATCCGGCAAAGCCGTTCGCCGGCGGCAAGCGGATCGACACGCCGTTCGGTGCGGTGTTTTCGCCAAACCTCACACCCGACCACGATACCGGGATCGGCGGCTGGAGCGAGGACGATTTCCTCCGCGCGCTGCGGATGGGGATCTCGCCAAGCGGGGCGCACTATTATCCGGCCTTCCCTTACCCCTCTTTCACGAAATTGATCCGCGACGACATCCTGGCGATCCGTGCCTATCTCGCGACGCTTCCGCCGGTCAGCAACAGACCGCCGCCGCCGCAGCTGCGCTGGCCGCTGAACTATCGCGTGCTGATGCGCGCCTGGAACGCGCTGTTCTTCACGCCTGGTATCATCCAGCCGGACCAGAGCAAGGGCGCGGACTGGAATCGCGGCCGCTATCTGGTCGAGGCGCTCGGCCATTGCGGCGCCTGCCACACGCCGAAGAATGCCTTCGGTGCCGACAAGCGCGATCACGCCTACGCGGGCAGCATGGTGCAGGGCATGTTCGCGCCGAGGCTCGACGGCGCCGAACGCAGCGGGCTGAAATCATGGAGCGCCGCTGACATCGTCGAATACCTGCAGAGCGGCCGCAACCGGCACAGCCATGCCGGCCCCCTGATGTCGGAGGTGGTGGTCAATTCGACCTCGAAGATGAGCGACGCCGACGTGCGCGCCATTGCGGTCTATCTGAAGAGCCTGCCCGCCGGCGCGCCGGAGCCGCAGGTTAGCACACCCGCGCCGGCGCAAATGAGCAACGGCGAGCGGATCTATCGCGGCGCCTGCGTCGCCTGCCATGAACTCGACGGCTCCGGTAGCCCACGGATCTATCCGCCGCTGCCCGGCAATGCCAATCTGCAATCGGCCAATCCGGCGAGCACGCTGCGCATCATCCTCGATGGCGCGCAGACCCTGACCACGCCGCGCGCGCCCAACGCCGGTTCGATGCCGGCCTACCCGAAACTGACCGACCAGGAGGTCGCCGATGTCGCGACCTATATCCGCAATTCCTGGGGCAATGCGGCGCCGGCCGTGACGGTCGACGAGGTCGCCAAAGCGCGCGCAGCGAAGTGAAGGCACGGGCGGCAAGGTAGCGCCTCACCGCTCCTCGCCAGAGAACACGAATTTCGGCATCTCCCATTTGTAGCGGATCGCGAGCATCCGGAAGCTCAGGCCGAGCACGAAGGTCAGCAGGGTCCAGACCGGAGGATTGAGGTTCAGCCCGAACGCGGTGGCATAGAACAGCCCCGTCACCACCGAGACGCTGGCGTAGAGCTCGCTGCGGAACAGCAGCGGCACCTCGTTGCAGAGGATGTCGCGCAACACGCCGCCGGCGCAGCCGGTGATCATGCCGGAGACGATCACGATCGGCAGCGAGGCGTCGACCTGCCAGGCTACGTCGCAGCCGGCCATGGTGAACACCACGAGCCCGATCGCATCGAGCACCAGGAAGGCGAGATTTAGCCTGACCACCAGTCGCGCCAGCAGGATGGTGGCGAAGGCGCCGGCCGCCGCGACCGCAAGGTAGATCGGGTTCGCGACCCAGAGCAGCGGATAATGCCCGAGCAGCACGTCGCGGATGGTGCCGCCGCCGAGCGCCGTGATCGCGCCCAGCATGCAGACGCCCGCCCAATCCATGCTGCGTCGGCCGGCCGCCAGCGCCGCCGTCATCGATTGCGCCGCAACCGCGATGAACGAGAGCACGTGCAGCACCGAATCGGTGGGCGGCATGGTCCACATTGAAAAGGCCTCATGGAACAGGTTCGGAACCAGGAATCAGCGGTTCCTGCATGAACAGGTTGCAACATTGGCGCGGAACATCCCGACGCACCAGCCATTGTCCCCTGCGTTTAGCTTTGGGGTGCTAACGGAGGAACTTTGCAATGGCCTACAACCCTGACGATCCGTATCACGCCAACCTGACCGATGACGAAATCCGCCGTCAGGCGCGCTTCAACAGCCTGGACAACGAGTTGCAGCCCGATCCGGAACTGCAGGAGGGACCGGCCAGCGGCACCAAGGTCGCGATGTTCGCAGTTGCGGTGGCCGTAGTGCTCGGCGCGCTGTTCTACGGGTTGAACAATACGTCAGTCCACGAGGCGGGCACGACGCCGTCAACGCAGACCGCGCAGCAACAGCCCGCCAATCCGGCCGGGGCGCCCCCGGGCATGCGCGACGTGACGCCGAAGCCGAACAGCCAGCCGGGCGTGACCACGGGCGCGGCGCCGGCGCAGCCGGCCAGCCCGCCGCCGGACATGAACAAGTCTGACATGAACAAGCCCGCCGCCCCGCCGGCCGGGACTTCGAAGCAATAACCGACGACATTGACCAGGCGCGAGCAGCGGGCCCAAACGGCCCGCTGCTTTTTTGTACGCTAGATCTACTTGAACATCTTGTTGAGCTCGCCGCCGGGATAGCCGTTGGCGAACTCCGTGAAGGTGCCCTTCTCCGCCATTTCCTTCGCCGCCTTCATGACGCCGCTCCAGGCCATCCGCGCCAACGCGCCGCCGACGCTGATCCGCCGCACGCCGAGATCGCCGACCGCTTGCAGCGTCAGCTCGGACGCGCCGCCGATCAGGAGGTTGACCGGCTTCGGCGCCACCGCCTTCACGACCGCGGAAATCTCCTCTCTGGTTGAGATGCCGGGCGCGTACAGGACATCCGCCCCGGCTTCCGAATAGGCCTGCAGCCGCTCGATCACCAGATTGAGGTCCTTCTTGCCCCACAGGAACGCCTCGCAACGGCCGGTCAGCAGCGCGCCGCTGTTGTCGGCGTCGATTGCCTTGCGCGCAGCCCTGATGCGTTCGACCGCGAGCTTGTGCTCGAAGAGCACGTTGGCCGCATCGCCGGTGGAGTCCTCGATCGAGAGCCCGGCGACGCCGGTCTTGACGCCGCGCGCGACATTGATCGCAACCTGCTCCGGCTCGACGGCGAAGCCGCCCTCGAAATCCGCGTTGACGGGAATATCGACCGCCGCACAGATCGCGGTCAGGTGATCGCAGACGTCATCGACGGTGACGCGGTTGTCGGCCTTGGCGATGGTCCAGGCGAAGCCCGCGCTGGTCGAGGCCAACGCCTTGAAGCCGAGATGTTGCAGCGCGCGGGCGCTGCCGGCATCAAACGGGTTCGGGATGATGAAGCATCCGCTCTCGTGCAGCTTCTTGAAGGCTGCGCGTTTGTCAGCAGTTGTCAGTGGCATTGGTCGCTCCCTGAAGTCATTGGCCGCGCACACATAGGCGCGCGCGCTCGGAGGCGCTAGTGCGGCTCATGTACCGCGCGACTATCTTTCGGCGCCTGCTCGCGCTCGTTCAGTCCGTAGTCCCGCGTCACATTCGCAACGCGCAGGCGATAATTGTCGAAAATCCGCGCGCGGCCCTTGGCCTGGGTGCGGCGGTGCTCGACGGTGTTGCGCCAGGCTGCTACCGCGGCCTCGTCGCGGAAGAATGACAGCGACACGAACTTGCCCTTCTCGGTGATGCTCTCGAAGCGCTCGACCGAGATGAAGCCGTCGATCTCCTGCAGGATCGGCTTCAGTTCGGCGGTAAGGTCGAAATAGAGTTGCCGCTGCTCCGGCTTCGGCCAGACTTCGAAGATCACGGCGATCATGGGCGCCTCCGCTCATTGTTGTTGTGCGGCGACTATAGCTCGACCTTGCGCAAAAATGTCCGCTCCTCCGCGAGGATGAAGCGGTTTTGTTCCGCGAAGTTGAAGTTGGCCATGCCCTCGCTGTCCTGCCGCAGCCGCGCGCGATAGGCCTCGTAGGCGGCAAGGCTCTCGAACGAGATCAGCGCCGAGGCGATGTTGTTGGTGCCCTCGTGCGGCATCCAGTAGCCGAGCAGATCGCCGCCGCAGCGCGGGATGATCGAGAGCCAGTTCCGCGCATACTCCTCGAACATCGCGCGCTTGAACGGATCGAGCTGGTAGCGGATGAAGACGGTGATGGTCATTGATGGCCTCCTGAATTTTTCCGTCACCGCGGCCCGCGCAATGACGGCACGGTGAAGACTACCGCCTTGCCCAACCTCGATGCTTCGGCTATCATCGAACTATGAAAGCAGGACCCGACATCTCCCGGATCGCCGCTTTGGTCGGCGATCCCGCACGCTGCAACATGCTGACCGCGCTGATGACCGGCCGCGCGCTGACCGCGAGCGAGCTGGCGCAGGAGGCCGGCATCACGCCGCAAACCGCGAGCTCGCATCTCGCCAAGCTCGAGGCCGGCGGGCTGATCGAACCCGAGAAGCAGGGCCGCCACCGCTATTATCGTCTGAGCGACCCCGACGTCGCCGATGTGCTGGAAGGCCTGCAGGGCATCGCCGCCCGCGCCGGCCATATGCGCGTGCGCACCGGGCCGAAGGATCCGGCGCTGCGCCGCGCCCGCATCTGCTACGACCATCTCGCCGGCGATCTCGGCGTGCAGATGCTCGACAGCATGAAGCGGCAGAAGCTGGTTCGCCAGAGCAAGCAGGCGATCGAGCTGACCGGCGAAGGCAAGCGCTTCATGGCCGAGGAGCTGCAGATCGACGCCGACGCGCTGACCCATCCGCGCCGTCCGGTGTGCAAGGCCTGCCTCGACTGGAGCGAGCGGCGGCACCATCTCGCCGGCACGCTCGGCGCTGCGATGATGGACCGCTTCACCGAACTGAAATGGGCCGCGCGCGACGCGACACCGGGCAGCCGCGTGGTCAATTTCTCGCGCAACGGCGAGAAGCGTTTCGTAGCCCTGTTCGGCGCGGGCGAGTAACATCGCGCTTCCAGATCCGCATCGGCGATTTCATGCGCGCCGGTCGGTCACGCTTGTGTGGCGCTCCGATACATTTGCATCCGCATCGCGACGCGCGCTGCTCTCGCGCTTTTCGAAATGTTTCGAATTGATGCTGAGCTCGCTTGCGGCGCACTGACGCAGCCGTGAGCCACAACATTCATATCGCATTCAGTCCGCAACATTATGGTCGGGGACATCGGGCATGGCTTCTGCAATGATCCGGCCGGGCGAATCGGTAGTCTAAAGTTTGTTGCGGTGCCGCAGTGCGGCCCAGATAAAAGGAGACGACATGAAGTATCTTTTTGCAGCAGCAGTTTTGGTGACGACCGCATTCGCCGGCATCAGCGCCGCTGATGCTGCTGGTGGCTGTGGCCCCGGCTGGCATCGCGGCCCCTATGGCGGCTGTGTCAGGAATCGCGGCCCCGTCGTGGTCGCGCCCGGCCCGGTCGTGGTCGAGCGTCCCGTCGTGGTGGTGCCGCGCGTCCGCGCCTGCCCCTACGGCTTCGCCTGGCGTTACGGCCGCTGCCGCCCGATCTGATCGCGGCACGCCTCGCGCAAACAAAACCCCGCCTTGCGCGGGGTTTTTCTTTTGTGATGAGCGCGGCAGGCGCTGATGGCAGACGGTTCGATCACCAGCGGCGCCAGTGATGATGACGGCGCCAATGGCGGCGGCGCCAGCCCCAATGACGGTGGTGGTGCCAGCGTCGGTGATGCCAGTGCCGGTGGCCGTGATGCCAGCGCACCTGCTCCGGCTTCAGGCCGTCGACCTCGTCACCCGTGGTGACGGCCGGATGCGCATCGCTGCCCGCCGGCGCGCGTGCATCCTGGTTCAGGAGAAGCGGCGCGAGCGGCGCCGCCTGGGCGGTCACTGCGAACGTGGCGGCGCCGGCGGCGACACCGAAGGCGATCTTCAGAAAATCCCTGCGTTCCATGAGCATTTCCCTTTGTTGCTGAGTTGGATCAACCGCGCCCGGCAAGTTTTTTCGCCCCGACCTGAACACTCGCTGAACCGCGTGTTCACGTTTCGCGGAACTCGGTGCAACGGCTCACATTCGCGGCGTGTGATGTCACACAACCATCACGGCGTCACACGGAGCAAGGGCGGGTCAGCATCCGCGCAACCCGCGCTACGCACACTGCTCTTGGGCACCATGCCAATTCCGATGATGTCTGAGGCGAAACAACGGGGCTAGCATCGCGCCCCAACAACATCGCCGGGAGGCCGCCGTGAAGTCAGGACAACCGCTCAAGGATGCCAGTCACCTCTACGAAGTCGAACGCCGCGCCCTGCATGCCGCCCGCCCCGGCTTCCGCATCATGGAACTGCAGCTCTCGCCGACCCAGAAAGTGCCGTGGCACACCCACAGCAACATCTCCGACACGTTCTATGTGCTGGAGGGCCAGATGCGGCTGTTCCTGCAGGAGCCGAAGGAGGAAGTGAATTTGAAGGTCGGCGAAGTCTACGCCGTCCGCCCCACCCGGCCGCACCTCGTCACCAATGCCGGCACGAATTCGCTGACCTTCCTGATCCTGCAAGGCGTCGGGGAGTACGACTACGTGCCGCTGGCTTCGAATTAAGTCGCGCGACACTCCGCCGTCGTCCCGGCGAAAGCCGGGAGGTGGATTCACACTCGAAGTGCAACACTTGAGCAGCAAAGACCTCTGCCGGGGTCCTGAAGTCAAGGCATTTGCGCGGGGTGTTGTTGTAGGCGGCGATGGACTTGCGCAGGCGGCGGGTTGGCAGCTTTTCGAGGTCGGTGTTGCGCGGGATGAAGCGGCGCATGCGGCCGATGGCGTTCTCGATGCCCCCTTTTTGCCAGGGGGCGTGGGGATCGCAGAAGTACGTCTTGATCAAGAGGCTTTGCAAGGCAAGGTGAGATGCGAACTCGGTGCCGTTGTCGAAGGTGACGGTCTGGCGGATCGGCTGTGGCAGGACCTCGAACAGGCGTACGAGATGGTGAGCGACGCCGGAGGCGAGCTTGCTTGCGAGGGGGACGCCGAGCAACAGGCGGGAGGTGCGCTCATGCACGGCCAGGATCTGCTGACCGTATTTGGAGAACATCATGAGGTCGGCCTCCCAATGGCCCGGGGTCTTGCGATCGGCGACCTCGACGGGGCGCAGATCCAGCGAAACACGGCCTTCGATGAAGCTTGCGGGACTGCCGCCCCGCTTGCCGCGGCGACCGCGCTTGCTCTTGCCGCGCGGCAGGTAGCGCCGCCAGCTGAAGTCCGAGGTGCGGGTGAGCTGGGCATAAATGAAGCGGTAGATGCTCTCATAGGAGATCACCTTGCGGCCGTGCTCGCGAGCCAGCCGGCCGGCGACCTGCTCGGGCGACCAGCCCCGGCCAAGACGTTCCAACACCGCACGGCGCAGGCCGGCCTCCCGTTCGAGGCGAGAGCCCGTCCAGCGCCGCGCTCGCATCTGTTGCTGGGCATAGCTGGGCTTGTAGCCGACCTGAACGCCAGAATTACGGTTCAGCTCCCGAGAGATCGTTGATGGCGGGCGATCCAAAGCTGCCGCGATTTGCCGGATCGAGCTGCCACCGGCCGAAAGCCTGGCAATCTCGCATCGCTCCTCCAGGGAGAGCTGCTTGTAAGTCCGCCCCATGGCAACACCTCCAGTTGGAAGTGTTGCACTTCGTTTGTGAACTCAGGGGACCCATAACCGCAGGGTCGAGTTGTCGACGCAAGCTGTGGCCACAGCGTTGCAAGCCAACTTGCACTCGTGGTTATGGGTCTCGGGTCGCGCTTCGCTTGCCCGGGACGACGCGGCGGTCGATTCCGCTTCACATCGCAAGCAGCGATGAGAATGGGCGACCGCATCCTCGCGACGTAGATCGCGCGATCAGCCGCGCGGCCATCCCGTCGGCACGACCCAGACCAGCCCGCGCCAAGGCGCGCCGCGCGCCGACAGTGTCGTGAAATCACGCGCGGGATCGCGGACGAGATCGAGCCGCGCCATGACGGCCTGCGAGCGCGCGTTGTCTGCGCTGGTGTAGGACACGATCCCGCGCAGGCCGACGTCATCGATGGCATGCAATAACGCCGCCCTGGCGCTCTCGGTCGCATAGCCATGCCCCCAGGCGTTGCGCGCAAAACGCCAGCCGATCTCGACATGCGCGCCAAGCGGGTGCTCCCGCGACGATCGCGGCATCACGCCAGCATAGCCGAGGAATGCACCATCGATGGTCTCGACCGCCCATCGCGAGATGCCGTGGTCACGCTGCGCGGCAACGTATCGCTCGAATTTCTCGTCGCTATCCGCACGACCGATCGGTCCGCCATAGTCGGCCATGACCTCGGGATCGGCATGCATCGCCGCGAACGCCTCGCGATGGCGGTCGTCCCATCTGTGAAGTCGAAGGCGCGGCGTTTTGATCATGCGCATGCCCTCGCCTGTTCCGGTCACATCAGCTTCAGCGGCGCATCGTGAACCAGCCGCAGGTCGATATTGCCGATCAGCCGCGCCCGGCGCGCCTCGGCGGTGCTGATGGCGGCCTCGGTCTGCCGCAAGGTGCTGACGTTCGATCCGAGCGACACGATGCCGCCGAGCACCAGCGCAATCGACCCGAGCGCCGCGGTCTCACCCGAACCGAACAAGCCAAGCAGTGCGGCAAGCAGCAATGCGAACCCGCCCGCGATTGCCACCTTCGACCCAAGAATGATCCGCCGGGACCGTTCGGCGCTCTCGGCCAGATCCTCGATCTGCGCCTCGATCTCGGAAATCTGGTCGGTCGGCGCGTCGTCGGCCATCGAATTCGAACCTGTAGGCGGGTCAGGTGGAAGCACGCAACCCACCGCGGATCGCGCGGAACGAAGTTGGTGGGTCTCGCTTGCGCTAACCCACCCTACGCTTCCCTCACAACGGCAGATTGTCGTGCTTCTTCGCCGGGATCTCGACCTTCTTGTCCTTCAACATCGCAAGCGCGCGCGCGATCCGCCGCCTCGTCGAATGCGGCATGATGACGTCGTCGATGTAGCCGCGCTCGGCGGCGATGAAGGGGGACAGGAAGCGGTCCTCGTATTCCTTGGTTCGCGCCGCGATCTTGTCGGGGTCGCCGATGTCGGAGCGGAAGATGATCTCCACCGCGCCCTTGGCGCCCATCACGGCGATCTGGGCGGTCGGCCAGGCATAGTTCATGTCGGCGCCGATCTCCTTCGAGGCCATGACGTCGAAGGCGCCGCCATAGGCCTTGCGGGTGATGATGGTGACGAGCGGAACCGTGCACTGCGAATAGGCGAACAGCAGTTTGGCGCCGTGCTTGATCAGGCCGCCATATTCCTGCGCGGTACCCGGCAGGAAGCCCGGCACGTCGACGAAGGTGACGATCGGGATGTTGAAGGCATCGCAGAACCGCACGAAGCGCGCGGCCTTGCGCGAGGCATCGCTGTCGAGCACACCCGCCAGCACCATCGGCTGGTTGGCGACGAAGCCGACGGTACGGCCAGCAATGCGGCCGAAGCCGGTGACGATGTTCCGGGCGAAGGTTTCCGAGATCTCGAAGAAGTCGCCCTCGTCGACGACCTTGAGGATCAGCTCCTTCATGTCGTAGGGCTTGTTCGGATTGTCGGGGATCAGCGTATCGAGCGACATGTCGACCCGGCCGATGTCGTCGAAGCTCGGCCATTCCGGCACGCCGTCGGTGTTGTTCGACGGCAGGAAGTCGATCAGCCGGCGCATCTGCAACAGCGCATCGACGTCGTTCTCGAAGGCGCCGTCGGCGATCGAGGAGCGCGTCGCATGCACCGAGGCACCGCCGAGCTCCTCCGCCGTGACCACCTCGTTGGTGACGGTCTTCACCACGTCGGGGCCGGTAACGAACATGTAGCTGGTGTTCTTCACCATGAAGATGAAGTCGGTCATCGCGGGCGAATAGACATCGCCACCGGCGCAGGGGCCCATGATGACGGAGATCTGCGGGATCACGCCCGAGGCCTGCACGTTGCGGCGGAACACGTAGGAATAGCCCGCCAAGGCAGCTACGCCCTCCTGGATGCGCGCGCCGCCGGCGTCATAGAGGCCGATGATCGGCGCCCTCGCCTTCATCGCCATGTCCTGCAGCTTCGTGATCTTCAGCGCGTGGGTCTCGGACAGCGAGCCGCCGAACACAGTAAAGTCCTTGGCGAAGACAAAGGTCTTGCGGCCGTTGACCGTGCCCCAGCCGGTGACGACGCCGTCGCCGGGAACCTTGGTCTTTTCCATCCCGAACTCGATCGAGCGGTGCTCGACGAACATGTCGAATTCCTCGAACGAGCCTTTGTCCAGCAAAAGCTCGATCCGCTCGCGGGCGGTCAATTTCCCGCGGGCGTGCTGCGCCTCGATGCGCTTTTCGCCGCCGCCCAATTTCGCGCCGGCGCGCCGCTCTTCGAGGGTGTCGAGGATATCTTTCATTTGTTTCCGCCCGTGTTAGCTACAGTCCGCGCCCCGGCCGAGGCCGGGACGCTTCGTTCGGAATGGCTTTAGCACGGCCATTTCGGAACCGGAAAGGCGCTTGTGAACGGGTTCGGGCGCCAAAACGGTAGGATTTTCCGACATCTGGGGAGACGGCAATGACCGACATGACGACTGAAGCGACTGGCGCCGCGACCGGCGGGGTGCGCACCCTGCTCCGGCTGGAGGGGCTGGTGCTGTTCGTCGGGATGACCGTGCTCTACTACAAGTGGGAGGGTTCCTGGCTGGTCTATGCCCTGCTGTTCCTGGTGCCGGACTTAAGCTTTGCCGCCTACCTGATCGGCCCGCGGATCGGCGCCATCGCCTACAACGCCGCCCACACCTATCTGGCGCCGGTGGCGCTGATGACACTGGGCTTTGCCGGTGAAGGACCCTTGGTGCTCTCGATCGCGATGATCTGGCTCGCCCATATCGGGATCGATCGGGCGCTCGGCTATGGGCTGAAATATCCGGCCGGTTTTGGCTTCACCCATCTCGGGCGGATCGGAAAGCTCAGCTGAACTCGACCCCGATCCGGCCTTTCCTGCGCCACACCACGCGACAGCGCCGCTCCATCGCTTCCATCTCCAGCACGAGACGGAAGCTGTCCGGGACTTCGGCGGGATTGCTCACCTCAATAGCGGCGCCCGTCGTGGAGAGGTTGCGGACGATGCAGGTCATGCTGCGCCGGGCAAAGCTCAGCCGCGCCGCGCGTGCGACGTTGCGACGGGACGCCCGGCGCTGGTCGCCGGCGGCCTCGCTGGTCGCGCCGGTCGAGAAACCGGAACGGATCCTGCCCTGCAGCCGCACGTCCGCCTGCATGTCGAAATGCTTGACAATGCGAGGCCTGCTTGCAACCGCCGTTAATTGCAGCGATGCGAGCAGATGCTCGACCTTCGCGCCGCCGCTGCCGAACGGCAGCAGCAGCCGCTCGCAATCGACCTGCTGGTCGTTGGCATCGATGGTGGAGAACACCATGTAGACCGCGCAGCCGCTCGCGGCGCAATCCTTCGCCGGCGTCAGCGTGATGCGCCGGAGCGACATCGGGACCACCTGCTCCATGGTCCTCCCGGCCCAGGCCGAATTGAACGCCTCGGCGACATTCTCGCCCTGATACATCGCGCGAAACTTGCGCAGCCGGCCCTCGCCTTCGACCGCCCATGCGACGAGCTGCCGGGGATCATGGACCGCAGGATCCGGCTTCAGCTCGGCGAGGGCGGGAAATGGCCGGCCGGCGGCCAGTTGATCCCACTGCGCCAGCAGTGCACGCTGGCTTGCCGACCGGATCGCGTCAGGCGCAATGAACCTCATCTGCCCCTCTGATGTCGCGTCAGCGCGCAAGGTGGGCAGCTCGGCTTAAGGATCACTGAAACCTGATCCGCAACAATGCGGGACCGCGCGGCGGACGGGATGAATTAGCACTTGGCATGGTTAGCGCGCGCTTTACACTTCGGCCAGGTCACAGGAGGAAATGATGCTCAGCTACGGTCGCCTGGCCGCATTTGGCGCGGTGCTTCTCAGCGCGCTGCTGTTCGCCTGCATCGAGACCAGCGCGCAGCAGATCCCGAAGGATATCGCGGCGCGCACCGAGATCTACGCCATCCCCTCGCTGACGATCTCCGACCACCAGTTCCTGACCGGCGACAGCAACGGCAAACCGGTCACCGTCGGCGGCGAATTCAAGATCGCGCAGGGAACCGGCCGGCTGCCGGTCGTGGTGCTGATGCACGGCTCGAGCGGGGTCGGCGCCGGCATGGACGGTTGGGTCCGCCACTTCAACGCGATGGGCATCTCGACTTTCGTGATCGACGGCTTCTCCGGCCGCGGCCTGACCGCGACCGGGCCGAACCAGGCCCTGCTCGGCCGGCTCAATTTCATCGTCGACATCTATCATTCGCTGGAGATCCTCGCGAAGCACCCGCGGGTCGATCCCGAGCGCATTGTGCTGATGGGATTCTCGCGCGGCGGCCAGGCCACGCTCTATGCGAGCCTCGATCGCTTCAACAAGTTCTGGAACAAGTCCGGCGTGCAGTTCGCGGCCTATATCCCGTTCTATCCGGATTGCTCGACGAGCTATCTCGCCGACACCGAGGTCGCGGCGCGGCCGATCCGGATCTTCCACGGCACGCCCGATGACTACAACCCGGTCGCAAGCTGCAAGGCCTATGTCACGCGCCTGCAAGAGGCCAAGCGTGACGTGGTGCTGACCGAATATCCCGACTCCGCGCACGGCTTCGACGCCGGCCTGATCGGCAACAACACGGTGGTGGAGGCGACGGGATCGCAGACCGTGCGCCGCTGCACGATCAAGGAAGCCGAAGGCGGCGTGCTGATGAACGCATCGACGCAGGCGCCGTTCAGCTACAAGGATGTCTGCGTCGAGCTCGGTCCGCATGTCGGCGGCAATCCGGCCACCGCGCTCGAGGCCCGCAAGGCGGTCAGCGACTTCCTGCAGGCGCTATTCAAGCTGGGCTAAAGCGCGATGAGATTTGGTTGAATCGTCATCGCGCTTGGTTCTTGTCTTAGCATGATCTTACTCGGAAAACCGCTTCGCACTTTTCCGGATCATGCTCTCAAGCGAAGCGTCGCGCGAACACCACGCAGACCACGACCAGCATGGTCGCCGCGATCATCGACCAGGCGACCGGCTCATGCAGCAAAAGCCCGGCGAGCGCGAGCCCGAAGAACGGCTGCAACAGCTGCAACTGGCCGACGCTGGCGATGCCGCCGAGCGCAAGCCCGCGGTACCAGAACACGAAGCCGACCAGCATGCTGAAGATCGAGACATAGCCGAGCCCGAGCCAGGCCGGCGCGCCGATACCCTGCCAGCTCGGCGGCAACGTCATGATGGTCATCAGCAGCGTCGCCGGCACCGAGAGCACCAGCGCCCAGGAGATCACCTGCCAGCCGCCCAGCCTGCGCGACAGCGCCGCACCCTCGGCGTAGCCGAGACCGCAGATGACGATGGCCGCGACCATCAGGAGGTCGCCGGTCAGCGAGGCCGATCCGTCGTTCGACAACGCAAACCCGGCCACCGTCGCACCGCCGATGCAGGAGAACAGCCAGAACAGCGGCTTCGGCCGCTCGCCGCCGCGCAGCACGCCGAACACCGCGGTCGACAGCGGCAGCAAGCCGATGAACACGATCGAATGCGCCGAGGTGATGTGCTGGAGCGCCAGCGCGGTCAGCAACGGAAAGCCGATCACGACACCGAGCGCGACAATGGTCAGCGACACCAGGTCGCGCCGTTCCGGCCAGGGCTGGCGCAGCACCGCGAGCAGCACGGCGCCGAGCAGCGCCGCGATCGCAGCCCGCGCAGCGGTCAGGAACAATGGCGAGAACCCGGCCACCGCAACGCGCGTCGCCGGCAACGAGCCGCTGAAAATGATCACGCCGAGCAGGCCGCTGCCCCAGCCCTCCAGCGACGCGCCGCCGGCCGCCTCGCCGGTCCAGGACTTCCCCGACAATGTCTTCGAATCGCGCATCGCGCACCTAGTCTTTCGCGAGCGAGGATAGCGGCGGCGGGCTGGCCAAGGCAGCTACGGATCAGTACAATATCGCCAAACTGTATGGGTGAAGGTAGGCATACACTTGCGACAGCCGTCCAATGCGCCGAAGGCGACCCGAACCACCGAGGTGATGAACGCGATTCGCGCCAGGATCGCGAGCCGCGCGCTCGCCGCCGACGACCGCCTGCCCTCGATCCGCAGCTTTGCCGCGACCATGGGCGTCTCGCCCTCGACCGTGGTCGAGGCCTATGACCGGCTCGCCGCCGAGGGCCTGATCCGGGCGCGACCGGGCTCCGGCTTCTATGTCTCGTCGGCGGCGCTGCCGCGGCTTTCGCTGGCCCAGGACCAGCCGCAGCGCGACCGCGCCGTCGATCCGTTCTGGGTGTCGCGGCAATCGCTCGACGCCGCGAGCGGCGCGCTGAAGCCGGGCTGCGGCTGGCTGCCCGCCGACTGGATGCCGACCGAGGCGCTGCGGCGCGCGTTCCGCGGCCTGGCGCGGGCCGAGGACGCCGTGCTCGCCGATTACGGCGCAACGCGCGGCTCACTCGCCCTGCGCCGCACGCTGATGGCGCGGTTCGCCGACGAGGGTCTCGACGCGTCGCCCGACCAGGTGCTGCTGACGATGTCCGGCACCCAGGCGATCGACCTGATCTGTCGCTTCCTGCTGCGGCCCGGCGACACGGTGCTGGTCGACGATCCCTGCTACTTCAATTTCCGGGCGCTGCTGCGAGCCCATCAGGTCAAGCTCGTCAGCGTGCCCTACACCCCGTCGGGGCCCGATGTCGCAAGCTTCGAGGCCGTGCTCGAAGCCGAGCGGCCGCGGCTCTACATCACCGTATCCGGGCTGCACAACCCGACAGGTGCGACGATGTCGCCGCAGACCGCGCACCGCGTGCTGAATGCCGCCACCGCCTGCGATCTCACCATCGTCGAGGACGACATCTTCGCCGATTTCGAGCCGGAGCCGTCGGCGCGGCTCGCGGCGCTCGACGGGCTGAACCGCGTGATCCGGATCGGCAGCTTCTCCAAGACGCTGTCGGCGTCGCTGCGCTGCGGCTTCATCGCGGCGCGCGCCGACTGGATCGAGCAGCTGGTCGACCTGCAGGTCGCGACCGGGTTCGGCGGCCCCTGCGCGGTTGCGACCGAAATCATCGCCAGCGTGCTCGCGACCGGCTTTTACCGCAAGCATGTCGAGGAGCTGCGCCGGCGGCTCGCGCGCGCCCGCCGCGACGTCGGCGAGAAGCTGCAGCGCATCGGCATCGAACCCTGGCTGATGCCGCGCGGCGGCTTCCAGCTCTGGTGCCGCCTGCCCGACGGCTGCGATTCCGCGGACGTGGCGCGCGCCGCGCTCGCCGACAACATCGTGCTGGCGCCGGGCAACGTCTTCAGCACCACGCAATCGGCCAGCGGCTTCATGCGCTTCAACGTCGCGCAATGCCGCGACCCGAAGCTGATGCCGGCATTGCAGCGGGCGCTCGGGCGCTGAGGCGCGAGACGGATCAATGGCGTCCACAACGGCGCTCTACTCCCTCGCCCCGTTCTTACGGGGCGAGGTGAAGTGGGGCAGCGCCCTACTTCTCGCCGACCTTGAACGGCTCCTCCTTGCCCGGCGGCACGGTCTCCTCGGCCATCGCCAGAATCATCGCGACCATCACGTAATTGCCGGCGAGTGCAGTAAGATCGACGATCTGCTGATCGTTGAAGATTGTCTTGGCCCGCGCATAGGTCGCGTCGGAGACCTTCTTGGTCGTGGTGAGCTCGGTGACGAAGTCGTACACGACGGCCTCGTCGTCGGTCATTTTCGACGGCCGGTTGCCGGCCTTCAACTCGGCGATCACGTCGGCAGACAGCCCGGCCTTGGCGGCGAGCGACGCGTGCGCGAACCATTCGACCTGCGAGCGCCACTGCCGGCCGATGATCAGGATCGCGAACTCGTTGAGCCTGGTCGGCACCGAGGTCTGCCAACGCAGATAATAGAACAGATCGTAGAGGCGCTGGCCGAGCACCGGGCTGCGGATGATCGGATTGTAGGGCCCGCCGATGCCGACGCTCGACACTTTCATGATCCGCTCGCCGAGCGGCCGCTGCTGGTCGTTGAGCTGATCCATGGTGAGCTGCGGGAAGCGCGGCTCCTTGCTGGTGGCGGGTGCGGAGAGCACCGTGGCGGCGAGCCAGCCGCCGGCTGCGGCCAGCGTGAGCGACGAAAGCCAGACAGTTGCCGAATGCATGATTTCCTCCGCTTTGGTTTGTCGGAGGATGCTAGTCGAGCTTCGCGGCGCTCACCAGCCGCGGCGCACGCAGGTCAGCTCGTCACAGCGCGACGATATCGGTGAGGCATTGCTGCGTGACGCTCATCCGCGCGTCGATCTGCGCCTGGGTCTTGCAGTCCATGTTCATCGCGAACACGGTGATCTCATTGCCCTTCTCGGACCAGCCGACCAGCCAGCCGAGCGAGCCGTGCTCCTTGTCGGTGAGGCCGGTCTTGGCGCGGATGACGGCGTCGCCGACTTTCGTCACCGGGAGAATATCGCACACCAGCTGCTGGCTGCGCTTGCCGACCGGCAGCACGCCGCGGCGCAGCCGGTCGAGGAAATCGATCTGCTGCACCGGATCGATGCGCAGATTGCCCGTCACCCAGAACTGGTCGATGCCGCCGCCGATGTCGCGATTGCCGTAGTCGATCGCGTCGAGATATTTCTTCATCCGCTCCTCGCCGATCCGGCGGGCGATCTCCTGGAATACCGGAAAAGCCGAGACCGCGATCGCCGAGCGCAGCGTGTGATCCTTGTTCCAGGCCTCGATGCTGCGGGTGACGCCGTCCCACTTGAAGACGTCCTTGTCCGGATCTTGCACCACGCCGGTGTCGAGCGCGATCAGCGCATTCGGGATCTTGAAGGTCGAGGCCGGCAGCCGGCCCTCGCCCGAGCGAACCTTGTCGCTGGCGATGATCAGATAGTCGTCGATCTTGTAGCCGACGAAGGTGCCCTCGGTACCGAGATCGAAGAACCGCTTTTGCAGATCCTCGCGAAACTCGCTGCGTTGGTAGGACACATTTGCAAAACTGCGCGACGGCAGGATGGCGGCGGCAGCAAACAGACCGAGCGCATGGCGGCGATGGATCACGACAGGACCTGAACCGTTTCGGGTTGACGACGATGGATGCCATCGTGGTGAAAGGATGGCAACAGAGTCTTCGGTTGAAAACGCTCAGCGCGCCCGGCCCGACATCCGCAGCACGAACACCAGCACCTCCGCGACGGCCTTGTAGAGCTCGGCCGGGATCTCGTCGCCGAGCTCGACATTGGAGAGCGCACCGGCCAAGACCTCGTTCTCCTCGATCGGGATGTCGTTGGCCTTGGCGACCTCGATGATCTTGGCGCCGATCGCGCCCTTGCCTTTTGCCACGACGCGTGGCGCGCCGGCATGGTCGTAGTGCAGCGCGACCGCGAGCTGGTTCTGCGTCTCGCTCATGATGCGCGGTCCAGGAAATGGCCGGCGCGCGCGGGCGCAGGTTGCGGCGGACTGCCGTCGCGGATCTCGATGTCACCGGGCGTGAGCTCGGCCCTGGTCAGCGCCTGGCTCAGCTCGGCGGCCCCGGCGCGCAGCTGCGCGGCGGTCGAAGACCGCTCGGCCCACATCCGCACCGAGGTCCGCTCGCCGCTCAGCGAGACCAGCGCGTGCACCGGGCCGGCCGGCTCGACGTCGAGCGTGAAGCGCGCCCGCCACACCCGCTTGGCGGCCTCGACTTCGTTGCCGCCGCCGTCCCGCGAAATCTCGAACTGCGCCATCGCCGTGCCCTGCTGGGTCAGGAACGGGATCTCGAAATTCCAGCGCGGCACCATGGCGTCGAGCTGCGCGCGTGCAGCATCGTTGTGGCCCGGCAGCGAGGCGACCTGCAGCAGCGTCTGCCGCGCCAGCGCCGCGTCGGTGTTTTCCAGCAGGCGGTGTGCCGTGGTTGCAAGCGGCGCACCCGGCGCGATCGTAGCCTCGGCGACGGCCTGGGCCGACGGCAGCGCCCCGGGGAACGGCGGCGGCGGGCTGCCGCGCGCGGGCACATCGCCGGGCAGCATCTCCCGCGGTGCGGCGCCCTGCCGTGCGGGGTTGCCGAGCTCATGCAGCGCTTCCTGAATGAGATTGAGCGCGCCGCCCGCTGACGGCCCGGCATCGAGCGCATCCGCGAGCGCGCCGGCGAGCCGCGTGGCGCCACGCGTGAGATCCTCGGTAACCGGCACCCGCGCCTGCGGCAGCAGGATCTCCTGGACGTCGAGGCTGGGCGTGCCTGATGGCACGAGGCTCGGTGCCGCTCCGGCGCTGGGCAACGCCGGTTGCTGCAGCGGCGTGGACGCGGGCCGCGCAGCCTCGCCGGCACCGAGCGCGGTCAGCGCCTGGCGCAGCACGATCAGCGCGGCCTTCAGGTCGGGCGCGCTGCCGCTCGCCGGCGCGACACCCGTCGCCAGCGTTGCCTCCAGCAACAGGCCGGACTTCTGGAAGCCGGCCTTGACGGCATCGCCGCTCAAATTCTCGTCGAGGCCGGTCTGCTGCGCCAGCACCTGCGCGATCGCAGCCTGCAGCCTTGGCGGCAGATTCGCGGAGGCCACCGCGGTGAGGTTGGCAAACAGCGGCGCCTGGCTGCCCTGCACCGCCGCCGCATGCTGGGCCGCAGCAGTGATGGTGATGCGCTCCAGCGGCGTCAGCGCAGCCTTCGGCGCCGTGGCGGCGGGTTGCGGCGCGGCGGTGGCGTTGGCCGCGCCCGGCGACAGTTGCACCGCATCGCCGGTGTCCGCGCCCGATCCAACCAGTTGCAAGCGGATGCCGCCACTGCTCTGCGACACCGCAAGCTGCAGGTTCTGGCCCTGCTGCAGCGGCACCTCGGTCTGGACATCGATCGTCAGGCTCGCGATCGCGATCCGCACCAGGTCGGCGGACAGCACCTTCAGGACCTGGGCATTGACGACGCTGCCGGCCTCGAGCGTGAGGTCCGGCGCAACGCTGTCCGCCTCCTTCGAGGCGATCACCGGCAGCACGGGATTGACGGCAAGTGCCATGTCGGAGGACTCTGCCAGGCGGCGGGAACGTGCCGCAGGCTAGCCCGGCGCCGTAAAGGTCTCGTTAACCCGACCTGAACTCCCCGAGGACGGCGGCGACGGCCTTGAAATCGACCTGCCGGGCGGCACGGCCTCCTCGTCGACGCCCCATTTCCCGATATTCCAGTCCTCGTCGACATGGGCCGCAGCCCGGACCTGGTCATTGTGACGGACGTCATGCGTCAGCGCGAGCAGCGCTCGGATCATCCGTTAACTAGCTGGTACCGAACCCGTTGCCCGCCCCGGAAATGCAATGGTAGCGTTACGCCATTTCAGGACTGATTTTTATGATCAATTTGACCGCCACAGATTCGTGGCTCGCCCGATCGTCGATGGCTATTCCAACGTTCGCCGTCAGCCTGTTTCTCAGCGCCGGCCTGATGTTTTTCGTCGAGCCGATGATCGCCAAGATGGTGTTGCCAAAGCTCGGCGGCGCAGCGGCGGTCTGGAGCACCTGCCTGGTCTTCTTCCAGACTGTACTGCTCCTCGGCTACGGCTACGCGCATCTGCTGACGAGACTATCGTCGCGAGTTGCCCAGGTTGTCGTTCACATCTGCATCCTGATGCCGATGTCGGCCCTGATGCTCCCGCTGTCACTCGGTTCGGATGGACCGTCAGCGGAACAGTCCCCGATCCTTTGGCTCTTGCTGCGCCTCACCTTGGCGTGCGGCGTCCCGCTGTTCGCTATCTCGGCGACGGCCCCTCTTCTGCAGCATTGGTTTTCCGGCGCCGACCACAAGCGGGCACGCGATCCATACTTCCTGTACGCCGTGAGCAACACTGGCAGTCTTCTGGCGCTGCTTGCCTATCCGCTCGTCGTCGAGCCGGAGCTGCCGCTCGACCTGCAGGCGACACTGTGGTCAGCCGGCTTCGCCGCGCTGGCTCTCGGCATCGCCGCGTGTGGCACGATCATGTTGTCCCGCAAGCGGGCGGACGCGCCGGACCCGATCACCGAAGCAACCGCGACGATTGGCCCGCGAGATCGCTTGATATGGATGGCGCTCGCCTTCATCCCGTCATCGCTGCTGCTCGGCGTCACCCAACATATCGCGACGGACATTGCGTCTGCGCCGCTGCTGTGGGTGCTGCCGCTAACCCTGTATCTTTTGACATTCATTCTCGCCTTCGCCCGCCGTCCTCCCCTCCCTCATGCGATGATGTCGCGCGCAATGCCGGTGACGCTGATCGTGGTCGTGGTGACCAGCGGCGGCATCGGCAACCTGCTTCCCCTTACAATCGCACTCGCCCTGCACCTCGGGTGCTTTTTTGTCATCGGCATGGTCTGCCATGGCGAACTGGCGAAACGGCGGCCGCCGACAGCGCGGCTTACCGAGTTCTATTTCTTCGTCTCGTTGAGCGGCGTTGTCGGTGGAATCTTCAACGCGCTGATTGCTCCTGTGGTCTTCACCAGCGTGTGGGAATATCCACTCGCCTTGATCGCGGCATGCCTGGCGAGGCCCCGCATGCCAGCGGACGACCGTTCCAACCTGATGATGGATATCGTGCTGCCGCTGCTGCTCGCTGCCGCCCTGCTGGCCGGTCGAGCAATCCTGATCGAAGGTGCGGTTCCCGGCCCGCTATCGATGGCGCTGCTTTACATGCTGTACCTGCTGCCGGCGCTGGTGCTGGTCAAATTCTCGCAACGACGCTGGCGGTTCGGCATCGCCGTCGCGCTCCTCCTGCTGTTTCAATTGATGCCTCAGAAATCAGGAAAGCAGGTCGCCGCCGAACGAAGCTTTTTCGGCGTACACAAGGTCGAGTTGATCGATGATGCGGAGGCGCCGGCCCTCCTCCTCATGAACGGCACTACGCTGCACGGAGCCAAAAGCTTGCGGCCGAACGAGGCCACCCAACCGCTGACCTATTACAGCAAGGAAGGCCCATTCGGACGCTTCTTCGCCGTTTTATCGCCGGTCAAACTGCGGCAAGTCGCGGTTATCGGATTAGGCACCGGCGCCCTCGCCTGTTACGCCGGCGACGGACAGGATTGGACGTTCTACGAGATCGATGCCGCGGTCGAGCACCTGGCGAGAGAGCATTTCCAGTTCCTGCAAAATTGCGCTCCGCGCGCCCATGTCGTCCTCGGCGACGCGCGAATGACGATCGAGAACGCACCGGATGGGACTTATGACGCGCTCATTGTCGACGCGTTCAGTTCAGACAGCGTTCCGATGCATCTGATCACGCGCGAGGCCTTGGCCATTTACCTGCGGAAACTGGCACCGGGCGGGCACCTCCTGCTCCACATCAGCAGCCGGAGGCTGGATCTCACTCCGGTTGTCGCAGCCTTGACGGCGGATGCAGTCCTGCCGGCACGCATTCTCTTTGACGATCCGACGCCAGGAACCCCGGTCTGGCGACGTTCGCCCGCGCTGGTCGTCATTGTCGTCAGACAGGAAATCGATCTGGACGCTTTCACGAGCCGGGACGGCTGGGCGCCGCTTCCAAAGCCGGAATCCCGGCATCTTTGGACGGATCAGCGCGCCGACCTTCTGCGGGTGATCAGATATTAGTCGCATCCAAGAACGAACTTGGGTCTTGAAACGACAAGAAATCCTCGTATCCCGGCTCGCATCGATACACGCGTCACATGCTTGGACGGTATGCGTGTTACCCCCTCGTTAACCGGCAGCCGGCCTGAACTCCCTCAGGATCCCGGCGGCGGCCTTGAAATCGACCTGGCGGGCGGCGCGGCGCGCCGCGACCTCCTCGTCGACGCCCCACTTCTCGATATTCCAGTCCTCGTCGACATGGGCGGCGGCCCAGACCTGGTCCTCGTCGCGCACCCCGTGCGCCAGCGCCAGCGCCAGCAACGCCGAGCCGGTCAGCGTCGTCACCACATGGAGCGCCGCCACCGACCATGGATCGGTCGGAAACGCGGCGCGCGCCGCCCTGATCGCAGGCTCGGGCTGGCCGACATGCATGACCCCTTCGGCCATCACGAAATGGGCGCCGAGCGCGTCGGCAGCCCAGAACAGGATCGGGTCCCAATGCTCGGCCTCGCGCGCCACCAGCGTCTCGGGATGGCCGGCCCGATAGAACAGCAGATCGCTGCCGAGGAATTTTGCCGCATCGTCCGCGACCTCGCCGACCCGATCGATCACTCCCTCGATCACGCTGTTGGCCAGCCGCGTCAACGGCATGGTCACGGGATCGATGGTCTCGCCCTGTGCATCCCACTCGGCCGCGATCGCATCGGCGATCGTGCGGGTCGGCACCACGATCGGCTTGCCGGACGGCGAGCGGACCTGCTTGCCGTCAAGCGTGATCGAAAATCCGCCCTCGGCAGCGGTGACGCCGGCGCTGGTGTAGAACCGCTTGCGCTGGGGCGTGCGGATGTGGCGCCGCACCGCCTCCTGCGGATCGAGCGGAGATTGGTCAGGGACATCGTCGAAGAGTTCGCGCATTGCGCCGGCCGGCTTTCGTTTCAAGGGATTTCCCTGCAAGATATGCCAGCGGCAACGGCAAATAAAGCTGATGGGACGCGGCACATTCCTCGCGGGTTTCTCGCTCGTTACGGCGGTTTTCGGCGCCGCCGACGCCGGGTTCCGCACGCCGGAATCGCTGATCCGCAACGTCTACGCTCATTACGGCAGGGGTAGCGCCGCGTTTTCCAATGGCCTGCCGCGAGACGAGCAGACCGCCCGGCAGTTCTTCGATGCCGGCCTGCGCGGCGCCTGGACCGCCCTGCACGACGCGCCGTACGATTTTCTGGTGCAGGGCCCGACCTGGCGGATCGGCCCGGTCTCGATCGCAACGCCGCGGCGGCAGTTCGACAAGACCGATGTGACTGTGACCTTCGACAATGAGGGCCGCGCCGTCACGCTCAACTTCATCGTCGTCAACGGACCGGAGGGCTGGGTCATTGCGGATGTCGAGAGTCCGCACGATTCATTGCGGATGTTTCTGGCGCAGTTCAGGCGCTAATCCCAGATGTCGGCACAACGGCAGATGACAGGATCGGCGACACCGAAAAAATATCTGCCGATTACCTGCGCGTCTTGGTATCTCCGCAATTCAATCGCGCAATGGCCATCCGATTGATCGCTCAACAGGTTTGAACGCCGCGCGCACTTTCTGCGTCGAAGTGCCGCAAGTTTCTGTCATCTGCGCGTTAAATAGCTGCCAGATTACCGCAACAACGTGCGGCTAGCCTCGCACCACCAAACGGAAACTTTGTCGACCATTGCGGTCGCAAGACGTAGACCGACGTCATGCAAGACGTCGGTCGTGCGCTTGCGCGCGTGTGGCGGCGTATTGGCGGGGCGGCGTGGCACGACGACTTTCAACCGTTTGTTGTGTCATCGCCGCGGCTTGCCTCGGGCTTGCTGCGAGCGGCATGACGGCTTGGCTCGCCGCAGCAGGCGTGCAGGATGCGCCGCGCACGCAACAGGACGTTTGCGCGCGGCCCGAGCCCGGAAGCGCGATCGAGGAACCCGGCGAACTGCGCAGCCGCGACGGCGTGCTCGAAACCGACCTCACCATCCACGATCAGAAGCTGCCCGACGGAACCAGCCGCTATTGCTATCTGACGCCGAACGGCAAGCCGTCGCCGACCCTGCGGCTGAAGCCGGGCGATCAACTGGTCATCCATTTCAAGAACGACCTCGTCGACCTCGATACGACAACGCCCGCGATCGATCGCCCGCTCGCCGGCGCGCCGATCTGCACGACGAGGAAGCAGGCCGACGTCTGCGAGAGCGGCGCGATGACGCCGATCTCGACCAACCTGCACTTCCACGGCCTGACCGTGCCGCCGGTCTGCCATCAGGACGACGTGCTGAAAACCTCGATCCAGCCCGACGACGCGCCGTTCGACTATCGCCTGCGCATTCCCGACGACGCGGCGCCCGGCCTCTATTGGTATCACCCGCATCTGCACGGCTTCAGCAAGACACAGGTGCTCGGCGGCGCCTCCGGCGCCATCATCATCGAAGGCATCGAGCGCGCCGATCCACAGCTCGCCGGGCTGCCCGAGCGCGTGCTCGTGATCCGCGACCAGGATCTCGTCAATCCCGACGCGCCGCCGTCGAAATTCGAGCCGGTGATGACCAAGAGCCAGCTCGACAGCGACGGCGACGTCGCCAACTCCGGCACCGGCTTCGGCAAGCCGTCGAAGGATCTGTCGATCAACTTCGTGCCGGTGCCGTATCCGAACTATCCGCCGGCCAGGCTGACGATGAAGCCAGGCGAGCGGCAGCTGTGGCGCGTGCTGAACGCGTCCGCGATCACCTATCTCAACCTCGCGCTGCTGATCGGCCGCGCGCCGCAGCAGATCGGCATCGTCGGGCTCGATGGGGTGCCGCTGCAATTCCAGGGCAGCCCGTCGCCATCGGTGCAATGGGTCAACCACATCGGCCTGCCGCCGGGCTCGCGGGCGGAATTCATCGTCGAGGGACCGCCGGCCGGGTCGTCCGCCTTGCTGGTGACCCGGGCGGTCGACACCGGGCCCGCCGGCGAAAACGACCCCAACCGCGCGCTGATGACCGTCACGGCCTCAGCCAATGCGGACGAACCGCAGTCCACCCTGCCCGCGCACGCCGAGCCGTTGCCGAGGCCGGAGCGGCCGTGGGTCGGCAACGTCGCACCGGTGCACGTCAGAAAACTGTTCTTCTCCGAGCAGCCGGAGAACCCGAACGATCCGAACAGCCCGACCAAGTTCTTCATGACCCTCGAGGGCGAGACGCCGAAACCGTTCGATCCGCAATCCGACGTTCCCGACATCACCGTGAGACAGGGCGACGTCGAGGACTGGATCATCGAGAACCGCTCGATGGAGCTGCATGATTTCCACATCCATCAGCTTCACTTCCAGCTGCTCGACTGGTCCGGCGTCGCGGTCAACGAGCCGTTCCTGCGCGATACCGTCAACGTGCCCTACTACAACGGCCGCATGCTGAAATATCCGAGCGTTCGCCTGCGCATGGATTTTCGCGACCCCAACATCGTCGGCACCTTCGTCTACCACTGTCACGTCCTCGAGCATGAGGACGGCGGCATGATGGGACGGATCAAGGTCGTGCCACGCGACACTGCAAGTTCCACCAAGCCGACCAACCACCAAAAAGGAGAACTGTAATGCGCGACAAGCGGAAGTCACGTTGGCTGCAGAGTTGCCGCCTCACCCTCAGCGCACTGGCGCTGGGCCAGTTCACCGCCGGACCTGTCCTTGCACAGGACTGGGACCATCACCACCATGGACATGAGACCCGGACGCCGATCAAGCACGTGATCGTCATCATCGGCGAGAACCGCAGCTTCGACCACGTGTTCGCGACCTACGTGCCCGAGCGCCGCGACCAAAGCGTGTTCAACTTGCTCTCGCAGGGCATCGTCAAGCTCGACGCCAGCAAGAATGCGATCCCCGGGCCGAACTTCGAAAAGGCGCATCAGCAGGCAGCTTTAGATAACGGCCCGAGCGATGCGTTCCTGCTGAGCCCGCCGAAGCAGAATTTCCCCAAGGATCAGCTGCCGTCCCCGCAGGTCGGCGGCCCCAAGGTCTCCTACATCCCGAACAAGTGCGGCAGCTCGCCGATCACCACCTGTGAGGCGTCGCTGGTGCTGGCGCAGCAGTCGGAATCCGGCCTGCCCGCGGAGTACTACCAGTACCTTTTGACCGGCGGTACCGGTCAGACGTCGCACACGCCCGATCAGCGCATCAGCAACGTCAATGCGTTGCCGGCCGGCCCGTTCCAGCTCACCAACGGCGATGCGATGCCCTACGACTCCTATTCGGCGAGCCCGGTGCATCGCTTCTACCAGATGTGGCAGCAGTTGAACTGCAACCACTCGGCAGCCAGCCGCGACAACCCGTCGGGATGCGGCGGCAATCTGTTCGCCTGGGTCGAAGTGACGGTCGGCGCCGGCGCCGACGGCGCGACGCAGCCCTCCAACTTCTCCACGGAATACTCGCCGACGGCGACGACCACGGGCGAGGGTTCGACGGCGCTCGGCTTCTACAACGTGCAGAAGGGTGACGTGCCGTACTTCACCTCGCTGGCGCAGAAATATGCGATGAGCGACAACTTCCACCAATCCGTCAACGGCGGCACCGGTGCCAACCACATCATGCTCGGTCATGCCGACATGATCTACTTCAGCGACACTTACGGCAACGCCGCGGTGCCGCCGAACGGCATTCAGGTTTTCGGCGGCACGCCCGATGCCGGCATCGTGCATGAGATCGAGAATCCGAATCCGGCTGCCGGCACCAACAATTGGTACACCGAGGACGGCTACGGCGCCGGCGGAAACGGCGGCTTCCCGCCGCCCTTCCAAACGAGCCCGGTGTCCGGCGGCGGCTCCTACAGCGACTGCTCGGATGCAAGCCAGCCCGGTGTCAAGCCGATCCTGGACTATCTGAAGGGCATCCGGATCAACGCGAATTGCGAACCGGGCCACTATTATCTCTTGAACAACTACAATCCGGGTTATTTCGGCAACGGCAAGAACGCCTACACCGACACCAATCCGTCCAACACGCCGTTCACGATCCCGCCGTCGACCCGCAAGAGCATCGGCGACAGCCTGAACGACCGGAACATCTCCTGGAAGTACTACGGCGACCAGTGGAACAACTACGTCAACGATCCCTACCAGCTCAATTGGGGCGTGGCCGGTCCGACCGCGGATGAGTATTGCAACATCTGCAATCCGTTCCAGTACGACACCTCGATCATGTCGCACCCGGAGCAGGTCGCCGCCCATATCAAGGACTCGGTTGATCTGTACTCCGACCTCTCCAAGCACTCGCTGCCGGCGGTCTCTTTCGTCAAGCCGAGCGGCTTCACCGACGGTCACCCGTCATCGTCCAAGCTCAACCTGTTCGAAGGCTTCGCCAAGAAGGTCGTCGATCAGGTGCAGGCCTCGGACTACGCCAGGGACACCGCGATCTTCATCACGTTCGACGAAGGTGGCGGCTACTTCGACTCCGGCTACGTGCAGCCGCTCGACTATTTCGGCGACGGCACGCGCATCCCGCTGATCGTCGTGTCGCCATACGCGCGGCACGGCCACATCTCGCATGAATATGCCGATCATGTCTCGATCATCAAATTCATCGAGCGGAACTGGCGCCTGGAGCCGATCACCCATCGCAGCCGCGACAACTTCCCGAACCCGGTTGCGGCGCCCGGCAATCCCTATGTTCCGGTCAACAGCCCGGCGCTCAGCGACCTGTTCGACTTCTTCGATTTCGACGACGGCGGCCATCACCATGGTGGTGACGGCGACGATCGGGGTGACAACTGGAACCACTGACGGCCGCACCTTGCGACACAACGATCCGCCGGCCCGAAAGGCCGGCGGATTTCGTTTGCGTCAGGCCGGATGTCCATCTCCCGCCGGAGCCTGTAACGTGTCCGGCGACACCGACCACGTTTGCAATGGACACCCCGTTCAATGACGTCAATCGCATTCCGCGAGGCTCAGCCCGCCGACCTTCCGGCGATCATCGCGCTCCTCGCCAACGACACGCTGGGGCAGCAGCGGGAGGATTCGAGCTCGCCACCGAACCCGCGATATGTCGATGCGCTCCAAGCCATCCTCGCCGATCCCAACCAGTTGCAGGTGGTTGCGATCCTGCACGGCGAGGTGATCGGCTGCTTGCAGCTCAGCTTCATCCCCGGACTGGCACGCATGGGCGCCTGGCGCGGACAGATCGAAGCGGTCCGAATTGCCGAGATGCACCGGAGTTCAGGCGTCGGACAGCAGATGTTCGAATGGACGATCGGGCAGTGCCGGACGAGAGGCTGCGACCTCGTGCAGCTGACCACCGACAAGGCGCGCCCCGACGCGCACCGCTTCTATGAACGGCTGGGCTTCGTCGCCAGCCACATCGGCTACAAGCTGAAGCTCTGACACCTGCCGGCGTCAGTCACGCGTATTGGCGCAGGATCGCGAATAGGCAGCGCGGTCGCTCTGGTTCAAGCCTGAGGCTGCGGCCTCGTCGAGGCAGCGGCTGACACGGTCGCCGAACGAGCTGCGCGCGGGAGCACGCAGGTTCGGCTGCGTGACCGCGTCCATCTTGGGGATCGGCGGCACCTCGATCTTGGGCGGCGGAGGTGGCGGTGGCGGCGGCGGCAGGGTCGGATTGTAGATCGAGCCACCGGGCCCGAGGATTATTTGCTTTTGTGCAAAGGCGCTCGGCGCGCCGATGACCCAGAGCAAGGTGCAGGCAATAATCAAGGATCGCTTCATGGCCTATATCTCGTGACGGCGCGGCGCTGGTTCAAGTGATTGCCAGCTGCATCAACGCCGCCCTTGATAAGCGAGTTCCCCGGCCGGCCTTCACGGCTTCTGATAGATCACGTGACCGGCGCGGATGGTGGTGCTCACTTTCGCGAGATTGGCGACGTCGCTGAGCGGATCGCCGTCGAGCACCACGAGATCGGCGTCGAAACCCTGCTCGACCTTGCCTTTCCTCGCGGCCTTGAAGAACCGCGCCGGGTTGGTGGTCAGCGAGGCCAGCACCTGGCGTTCCGACAGCGCGCGATGCATCAGCTGAAATTCCTGCGTGGTGTCGTACAACTTCGTGAACCCGACATCGGTGCCGAACAGCACGGGACCGCCGTTCTCCGAGAACTGCTTGAGCTGGTTGACGGTCGCCGCGACCAGCTGTTTGGTGACGTTGGGATCGAGCACGACCGTGGTGAACAGCGACAGCGTCGGGATCAGCGCGGTGTTCTGTGCCTTGAACCGCGCCAGCTGCTCCGGCGTATAGCCGCCTTCGCTCGGGTCGGTGTGCGCCATGATATCGACGCCGGCCGCGATCACCGTCTCGACACCGGTCTTGTTCTGCGGATGGGCAAACGCCGGTTTGCCTTGTGCATGCGCCACGTCGACCGCAGCCTTGGCGATCGCCGGGTCCATGTTCACGACCGGCTTGTTGCCCTTGAAGACACCGGTGAACAGTTTCACGCCATCCAGATTGAGGTCCATGTAGCTGCGCGCCAGTTGCGTGGCCTCGTCAGGGGTCGATGCCTCGGGCAGCTGCATATCGGCGGGCAGATAGGCCGGATGGCCGTCCTTCGGAAAGATGCTGCCGGCGAGGAAGATGTTCGGACCGGCGACCTCTCCGGCGGCGATGCGCTTGCGCAATGGGAGGATGTTTCGCGGATCGGAGCCGAGGTCCCAGACGGTGGTAAATCCCCAGCGCGTCAGCATCTCCTGCATGTGCTGCGTCAGCGGCGCGGCCGGCGCTTCGCCGGCGAGGTGCCAGACGTGCTCGGTGAAATGCACATGGCTGTTCCAGAACCCGGCAACCACGGTCTTGCCGCTGCAATCGATGACCCGCGCATCCGACGGCACCTTGACCTCGCCGGACTTGCCGACCGCGCTGATGACGCCGTCCGAGATCACGATCACCGCATCGGGCAGCGCCGCCGCATCGGCGGATGCGTAGAGCGTACCGCCGCGGAGCACCACGGTCTCGGCTTGCGCCGCTCCAGCGGCGACAGCCGAGCCGATGAGGAAGAGCGCGACGCGTAGCCAGGTCCGGGTCATGGTCAGCCTCTCTGATGATTGCATACCGGCAACGACCGGCGCGCGGCAACATAGAGGCCGTGCGCGGCACGGTTTGATCGTTCTTGCTGTCGCGACGGATATTGCAGGGCGGCCGGCCCGTCACTCCTCGGGCGCGTTCTCGATCGGGTCGAACCGGTCGGCCTCGAGCCCGAGCAGATTCCAGGATTGCAGCATGTGCGGCGGCAGCGGCGCGCTGACATCGATCACGCCGCCGCGCGGATGCGGAATCACGATGCGGCGGGCCAGCAGATGCAGCCGGTTCTGCAGGCCGCCCGGCAGCTGCCAGTTCTCCTTGTTGAAGTATTTCGGGTCACCCACGATCGCGTGATCGATATGCGCCATGTGGGCGCGCAATTGATGGGTACGGCCGGTGACCGGCTTGAGCGAGACCCAGGCGAGCTTGGTCGCGGAGGCCTCGACCACGGCGTAATAGGTCACCGCGTGGCTGGCGCCCTCGTCGCCATGCTCGGCGATCCGCATGATGCTGTCCTCCTCGCTCTCCTCCTTGGCGAGGTAGGTCGAGATCCGGCCCTGCTTCGGCTTCGGCACGCCGGCGACCAGCGCCCAGTAGATCTTGCGCGCGGAGCGATGGCGGAACGCGCCGGTGAGGAACGATGCAGCGAAACGCGTCTTGGCGATCAGCAGGCAGCCGGAGGTCTCGCGGTCGATACGATGCACGAGGCGCGGCTTCTGCCCCTTGGGGTCGCGCATCACCTCCAGCATCTGGTCGACATGGCGCGTCATACCGGAGCCGCCCTGCACGGCGAGGCCGGCCGGCTTGTTCAGCACCAGCACGTCGTCGTCCTCGTACAGCGTCATGTCCTTCAGCGCCTGCAGCGTCTTCGCCTCGGCCTCCGAGAGCGCGCCTGACGTCTTCGGCGTGTCGAGCCGCAGCGGCGGAATCCGCACGCTCTGGCCCTCCTCCAGCCGGTCCTTGGAATCGGCGCGCTTGCCGTTGACCCGAAGCTCGCCCTTCCGGACGATGCGCTGGATATGGGAGAACGACAGGCCGGGAAACCGCGCCTCGAGGAAGCGGTCGACCCGCATACCGTTCTCGTCTGCCGTGACGACGACGGTCTGCACCTTGGTCGGCAATGGCTGCTCGGCCGCCTGCTTCTCGGCGCGAGGCTCGACCCGCTCCTCGCGGTCGCGGCGTGGCTCGGCAAAGCGCGGCGGCTTGGCGGCGGTACGCTGCGAGAACGGGCGATCACCGGACTTGCGCTCGTCGGGCTTGCGGCCGCGAGGCCCGGCCGCGGCCTTACCACGATCCTGATCGCGATCCCTGTCACGCCCCTTCGCGGACCCCTTCGCACCCGCTTTGGTACGGTCGCGCGGCGATATGGTTCTCTTGATACGGCGGCTCATGGTGGTTTTTCGGCTCCAGACCTGCATTGTGCCTAGCGCAAATGCCGCGAATCGTCACGGCGAAATCGGTGTAAATCCGCTGCCGCATCGGCCATGTTCGGCCGCTTCCGGCCATCGGGCAGAGCCTCGGAAGGAGCCCTGGAATGCGACGGACGACATCGGCTTTGGCGGCGGCCCCTGATGCTCACGGGTCCGTCGCAGCGGGCGTTGGAAAAATATCGAAAACAACCCCATGCAAAGCAGCCAGCGGCGGGCGTTCGACCAAACAACTTGACACGTCGGGCAACTCAGGGATATTCTTCTATTATTCCGAAATCGCGAAAGTACCGCCGTCATTGCGAGGAGCGATAGCGACGAAGCAATCCATAGCTCCGCATATTCGGCTAGATGGATTGCTTCGCTTCGCTCGCAATGACGAGCGCTACGGCCCGCCCCGCTCCTTGCGTAGCCGCGCCCAATAGTCGAGCCGCTTGCGGATCTCGCGCTCGAAGCCGCGGTCGGGCGGATCGTAGAAAGTCTGGCGGCCCAGCGCTTCCGGGAAATAGTCCTGGCCGGAGAACGCGTCGGGCTGATCGTGGTCATACTGATAACCGGTGCCGTAGCCTTCCGACTTCATCAGCTTGGTCGGCGAATTCAAAATGTGCTTCGGCGGCAGCAGCGAGCCGCCCTGCTTGGCGGTCTGCATCGCAGCGCCGAACGCAGTGTACACCGCGTTCGATTTCGGCGCGGTGGCGAGATAGACCACGGCCTGCGCGATCGCGAGCTCACCCTCCGGCGAGCCCAGGAAATCATAGGCATCCTTGGCGGCGTTGCAGACCGCCAGCGCCTGCGGATCGGCCAGCCCGATGTCCTCGACCGCCATCCGCACCACACGCCGCGCCAGGAACAGCGGATCCTCGCCGGCATCGAACATCCGCGCCAGATAGTACAGCGCCGCATCCGGATCGGAACCGCGCACCGACTTGTGCAGCGCCGAGATCAAATTGTAATGGCCGTCGGCCGACTTGTCGTAGATCGGCGCGCGGCGCTGCAGGATGGCCTGCAACTGCTCGGCATTGAACACCTCGCCCTTGCGCGCGGCGCGCCAGACCTCTTCGGCCAATGTCAGCGAGGCGCGGCCGTCGCCGTCGGCCATCCGCACCAGCACGGCGCGCGCCTCGGCATCGAGCGGCAGGCTCTTGCCTTCGATCTTCTCGGCATTGGCAAACAGCCGTTCGATCGCAGCGGTATCGAGCGAGTGAAACACCAGCACGCGGGCGCGCGACAGCAACGCCGCATTGAGCTCGAAGGACGGGTTTTCCGTGGTGGCGCCGACCAGCACCACCGTGCCGTCCTCCATCACGGGCAGGAAGGAATCCTGCTGCGCGCGGTTGAACCTGTGCACCTCGTCGACGAACAGCAGCGTGCCCTTGCCCATCTCGCGGCGGGCACGGGCGGCATCGAACGCCTTCTTGAGATCGGCGACACCGGAGAACACCGCGGAGATCTGCTCGAAATGCAGCTCGGTTGCGTCGGCCAAAAGCCGCGCCACGGTGGTCTTGCCGGTGCCGGGCGGGCCCCAGAACACCAGCGAGCCCAAGGTGCGCGTCTCCAGCATGCGGGTCAGCGCGCCGTCGGGGCCGAGGATGTGATCCTGGCCGACGACGTCGGCCAGCGTGCGCGGCCGCAACCGGTCCGGCAGCGGGTGTGGCGCGTCCTGCTCCATCCCCGCCGCGGCGAACAGGTTGCCAGCCTCGCGCGGTTGCTTTGCGCTCATTCCTTGGGGCTCATCCGCCGAGCGTCACGTTGATCTGCTGGCCGCCGCGCACCAGCGTGATGCGCCAGATCCGCGAGCCCGCCTTGGATGCCTTGTCGAGGTCGCTGGTCCGGACGATCTTCTCGTTGTTGACCGCGAGGATGATGTCGCCCTTCTGGAAGCCGACATTGGCGGCGGTGCCGTCATCGGCGAGCTCGGTCACCACCACGCCCTCGGCGCCGGCATCGAGATGCAGCTCGTCGGCCAGCGCCGGCGAGATGTTGGCGACCCGCGCGCCCTGGAACGGCGAGCGCGCGGTCAGCACGATCTCGTCACGGTTGGTGTCGGGCGCGGTCTCCAGCGGCACGGTCAGCTTCACCGGCTTGCCGGCGCGCTGCACCTCGATCTCGGCGTTGCCGCCGAGCGGACGGGTCGCGAAGCGATAGTCGAACGCGTTGGGGTCGTCGATGGACTGCCCGTCGATCCCGACGATCAGGTCGGACAGTTTGAGCCCGGCCTTCGCCGCGGGGCTGTTCGGCGCGACATTGGCGACCAGCGCGCCGGTCGGTAGCTTCAGTCCCAGCGTCTCGGCGATCTCGGGCGTGACCGCCTGCAGCCGCGCGCCGAGCCATGGCCGCTTCACCGCCTTGCCGCCGCTCTTCGCGGAAGCCACCACGACGCGCACCATGTTGGCCGGGATCGCAAAGCCGATGCCTTGCGAACCGCCGGAGCGCGAGAAGATCGCGGTGTTGATGCCGGCGAGCCGTCCGGTCATGTCGACCAGCGCGCCGCCCGAATTGCCGGGATTGATCGCAGCGTCGGTCTGAATGAAGAATTGATAATCCGTGATCCCGACTTGAGTACGCGCCAAGGCCGAGATGATGCCGTGCGTCACGGTTTGGCCGACGCCGAACGGGTTGCCGATCGCGAGCACCACGTCGCCGACCTGCAGCTGATCGGAATTCGCGAAGTCGAGCGTCGTGAATTTTTCCTTGTTGGTGCCCTTCAGGCGCAGCACCGCGAGGTCGGTGCGGCTGTCCTTCAGCACGATCTCGGCCTCGAACTCACGCTTGTCGGAGAGCGAGACCTTCACCTGGTCGGCGCCCTCGATCACGTGATTGTTTGTCACCACGAGGCCGGAGCCGTCGACCATCACGCCGGAGCCGAGCGAGCGCTGCATCTGCTCCGGCTGCTGCCCCGGCACGCCGAAGAAGCGGCGGAAGATCGGGTCGTCCAGGAACGGATTGCGGTTCTGCACGGTTTTGGCGGCGTAGACATTGACCACCGCCGGCTGCACCCGCTGCACGATCGGCGCATAGGACAGCTGGAGCTCGGCCTGGGAGGACGGCACGCGACGGTCCTGGGCCGCCAGCGGGGAGAGATTCCCCATGAAAACCAACGTGCACAGAGCGGATAGGGCAGCCAAGCGGACAGGTCGGAGCATTCTCACCTCTCGTGGAAACGCCGGAATATAGGCGTGTTCGCCGGGCAATTGAAGGGCGCGGCGCCGGATAACTGCCCCCCTGCCGACCGGTGCAAAACCGGCGGCAGCCAAGTTGAAGCGCCCCGCCAAGCTTCTATGATGGCTGTCATCTCACTGCGCCGCTCCGCTTGTTGCCTGCGGACAACAAGCGGAACTGCGAAGCCTGGAAGCGCTGTCGTGCGTCGGTCACGATCAACTCCTAGGACGTTTCAGTGAGTGAGTGGGGAAGTCAAACACAACAGGGGTACACAATGGGTGCGACAAAAGTTGGTGCAATCGCCATCGGGCTTGCGGGGGCGCTCGCCGCCTCGCCGGCCTATTCGCAATCGGCAGGCGGCGGCGGTGATGCCGAGATCGCGCTGCTCAAGCAGCAGCTGAAGATGCTGGAGCAGAAGCTCGACAAGCTGCAGAAGCAGACCAACGCCAATACGGCGACCGCGGCCAGCGCAAATGCCAACGCCAAGGCGGCGGATGCCAAGGCCGCGCGCGTCGCAAGCGCCAATGCCGCGATCCCGGTGAAGGGCCCGGTCGCACCGTCCGGCGTCGTGGTGACGATGCCGAACAACCGGCCGACGATCTGTACCGCCGACGAACAGAATTGCGTCGCGATCACGAGCCGCGTGCACTGGGACGTCGGCGGCTACGACTATCGTCCGAACACCGCAGCCACCTCGCCGCAGAAGCTCGACAGCGGCGAGAACCTGCGCCGCGCCCGCATCGGCATCGTCGGCAAGTTCTTCGGCGACTGGAATTACGCGCTGATCTACGACTTCGGCGGCTCGTCCGACGGCTTCGGTGGCGCGGCACCGGGATCGCTGCCCGGCGGCGGCACCTCCGGCGTCGAGAATGCCTATCTGAGCTACACCGGCTTCAGGCCGTTCGGCGGCAAGATGGCGATCGAAGGCGGCATCATGGACCTGCTGTGGACGATGGATGAGTCCACGAGCTCCAATGATATCCTGTTCATGGAGCGCGCCTCGGCCGGCATCATCGCCCAGAACGTCGCGGCCGGAGACTTCCGTTCGGCCGCCGGCACCCGCTGGTGGAACGACCAGCTCTGGATCGGCGGCTACGTCACCGGACCGACCACGGGCGCGATCCACTCCGCGTCATCAGCCGCGCCGGCCGGAACGTCCGAGCAGTATGGCGGCGTTGTTCGCGTCGCCGGCAATCCGATCAGCGGCAAGGACTACTCGGTGCATATCGGCGCCGATGCGGAATGGCTGGTGCAGCCGCCGCGCAACCAGCTGACGCAGGCGCAGACGCTGACGCTGAGCGACCGGCCTGAGCTGCGCATCGATCCGACGACGCTGATCTCAACCGGTGCGATCGCCAACGTCTCGGGCGCGCAGGTCTACGGCGTCGAGGCGGCGGCGACCTATGGTCCGTTCATCGCACAGGGCGAGTATTACTGGTTCAATGTCGACCGCTCCGCGAATACCGGGCTGCCGCCGTTCGGCGCGCCGAGCCTGAAATTCGATGGCGGCTACGCGCAGGTCGGCTACGTGCTGACCGGCGAGAACCACGCCTACAACACTTCAACCGCCTCCTATGGCGGTATCAAGCCTCACGATCCGTTCTCGCTCGCCGGCGGCGGCATCGGCGCCTGGGAAATCGCCGGCCGCGTCAGCACGATGAACCTCAACGACCAGGTCGGCCAGGCGGTCGGCATCGCCGGTGGGCGGCAGACCGTCTACACCGCCGCGCTGAACTGGTACGTCAACAACAACGTCCGCTTCATGCTGAACTATCTGCACGGCGACGTCGCCAAGCAGGCCTCGGCGACCTCCGCCGCGGATACCGGCTCGAAGTTCGACGCGGTCGCGCTGCGCACGCAGGTGGCGTTCTGACGTAACTTACCTCTCCCTATGGGGAGAGGTCGAATTGCGAAGCAATTCGGGTGAGGGGTGCCGCTTCTTCGGTGCAGCGTGATCCCTCACCCGGATCGCATCATGCGATGCGATCCGACCTCTCCCTCCGGGAGAGGTGAAGCGCGAACACCCATCAGGCCGCGCGCTTCTTCTTCACGACGACCTCCGGCGCCGGTGCGCAGGACAGCCGCTCCTGATGGCCCTCGCCCCAGGCTTTCAGAATATCGATCACCGGACGCAGGCTCTCGCCGAGTTCGGACAGCGTGTATTCGACCCGCGGCGGCACCTCGGCATAGACCTTGCGGATCACGAGGCCGTCGTCCTCGAGCGCGCGCAGCTGCTTGGTCAGCATGCGCTGGGTGATGCCGGGCATCCGCCGCCGCAGCTCGCCGAAGCGCTGGGTGCCGGCCTGCAAATGATACAGGATCACGCCCTTCCATTTGCCGTCTATCAGATCGAGCGCGGCCTCGACCGCGCAGCCCGGCCGGCGGGCAAAATTCTTCCGTTTCATCGGTAATTTCCCAATAGTATACAAACAGGGACTAGTTCCCTGTTTTTACAGTACTTGCCAAAAGGACGCCAGCGCGACAGGTAAGATGGCAGGCAATCGCCCACCACGGAGACCAGGCATGAAGGCCGTCGGATACCAAAAGTCGCTGCCGATCGAGGCGGCGGATTCGCTCGTCGATTTCGAGATCGCCAAGCCTGAGCCGAAAGGACGCGACATCCGCGTCGCGGTGAAGGCCATCTCGGCCAACCCCGTCGACTACAAGGTGCGCAAGCGCGCGGCGCCGACCGATGGCGGCACCAAGATCCTCGGCTTCGATGCGGCCGGCGTGGTCGAGGCCGTCGGGCCCGACGTGTCGCTGTTCAAGCCCGGCGACGAGGTGTTCTACGCGGGCTCGATCCTGCGCCAGGGCACCAACTCGGAATTCCATCTGGTCGACGAACGCATCGTCGGCAACAAGCCGGCGTCGCTGTCTTTCGCGCAGGCCGCCGCCCTGCCCCTGACCTCGATTACCGCATGGGAGCTGCTGTTCGACCGGCTCGGCGCGGTGCCGGGCAAGAGCCTCGATCCGCGCACGCTCCTGATCACCGGTGGTGCCGGCGGCGTCGGCTCGATCCTGATCCAGTTGGCGCGCCGGCTCACGGGCCTGACCGTGGTTGCGACCGCGACCCGGCCGGAGTCGCAGAAGTGGTGCCTCGATCTCGGCGCCCATGCGGTGATCGACCACTCGCAGCCGATGAAGGAGCAGATCGAGAAATTGAAGCTGCCGCCGGTCGGCCTTGTCGCGAGCCTCACCTTCACCGACCAGCACTACAAGTCGATCGCCGACTTCATCGCGCCTCAGGGCAAGTTCGGCCTGATCGACGATCCCGCCGAGTTCAACGTTGCCGCCTTCAAGGGCAAGGCGGTGTCGGTGCACTGGGAATCGATGTTCACGCGCTCGTCGTTCCAGACGCCTGACATGATCGCGCAGCATCATCTGCTCAACGACGTCGCAGATTTGATCGACAAGGGCGTGCTGCGCACCACGCTCGACCAGACTTTCGGCACCATCAACGCAGCGAATCTCAAGCGCGCCCACGCGCTGCTCGAAAGCGGCAAATCACGCGGCAAGATCGTGCTGGAAGGCTGGTAGGCCCTCCCGTTCGTACGGTGGGTCGGCATCAGTGTAACCGACCCTACCCGCCCTGCGCACCTCGCGTTATCCCCACTGGCCGGCGCGTGGCTTTTGCCAAAGCCACGATCGCCTGTATGATTTGCGTAACGATCACCCCGTCCTCAATCCGGCCGCGCAAGACGCGGCCGGAACGGTGGTGACGCCCCAAGAGGATACAAGGGGATGGGAGGACGCCGATGAGTTTGCTCACGGCCGATCCGTCGCGGATCGATCCGGAGTGGATGACGCAGGCGCTGCGCGGAGCCGGCTTGATCGACCAGGCCAGGGTCATCGATCTCGCATGCAAGCCGGTCGGCAACGGCCTCGTCGGCGACAGCTATCGATTTCACCTGACCTATGCCGGCAATGAGCCGAACGCACCCGCGAGCGTCGTCGGAAAATTTCCGGCGGCAGATCCCGACAGCCGCCGCTCCGGTTCCGCGCACACGCTTTACATCCGCGAGGTCGCATTCTATCGCGAGCTGGCGGCGACCGTCGCCATTCACACCCCGCGGCCAATTCTCGCCGAGATTGATCCGGCGACCGACGACTTCACGCTGATCCTGGAAGATCTGGCGCCGGCGCGCCCGGGCGACCAGCTCGCCGGATGCGCGATCGAGGATTGCCTGACGGCGATGCGTGAGGCCGCCGCACTGCATGCGCCGCGATGGAACGACCCGACGCTCGCCGCAGCGCATTGCTTCACGGTTGCCGCGAGCCGGCGCAGAGACCTTCGCGCGGTGCTGCCGGGCATTATCGGTCACTACAAGGAGCGATATCTTGGCGTGATCGAGCCGGAGTTCCTCGATCTGATCGACCGGCTTCCGGACGCGATCCCGCGCTACCAGTCGGAGCAATCGACGCCGCGAACCCTGCAGCATGCGGACTTCAGGTTGGACAACATCCTCTTTGACGTCCGTGGCAATACCCGACCGATGGCGACGCTGGACTGGCAGACATTCACGGTGGGGCCAGGCATCGTCGACGTCGCCTATTTCCTGTCGGCCGGCATCGAGCCGTCCGAGCGGCGATTGCATGAAGCCGATCTGGTGCGGTTCTATCATTCGGAGCTGATCCGCCGCGGCGTGCAGGACTATGGCTGGGACCAGTGCTGGCGGGATTACCGGCGCTACACGCTGCACGGGATCATGATGGGCGTGGTCTCCGCGCTCAGCGTGCAGCGCTCCGAGCGCGGCGACGCGCTGTTCCTAAAAATGACCCGCGGCGCCTGCGCGCAAGCCCTGGATCACGACAGCTTTGCATACTGGCAGGACTGAAGCGTTTTCGAGCGAAGTGGGTACCGGTTCGCGCGAAGAAAACGCGTCAAGAAGAAGTCAAAGGACTATCGAAAGGGGCCCGTGTGCTCAACAAGCTTGACGACTTCCCGATCCACCAGACCCCGGAGCCGATCGCGGTTCCCGTCACCAGCGACCGCAATGTCTATGACCGGACCTGGTTCAACGGCTACACCGCCGACGGCGCGTATTATTTCGGCATCGGGATTGCGATCTACCCGCACCGCAGGATCCTCGATTGCGCGTTCAGCGTGGTGGAGCGCGGCGGACGGCAGCACTGCTTCTACGGGTCGCGGCGGGCGCCGCTCGAGCGCACCGAGATGCAGGTCGGCCCGTTCCGGCTCGAGGTGATCGAGCCGATGCTGCGGACCCGGGTCGTGCTCGACGACAATGCGACGGGCCTTGCCTGTGACCTGACCTTCTCCGCGCGCACGGCCGCGATCCAGGAAGCGCGGCAGACGCTGTGGTCGGGCGACCGCCGCGCGATGGACTCGACCCGGTTCGACCAGTTCGGCCGCTGGCACGGCGTGGTGCGTCACCCCGATGGAGAGATCAAGGTCGACGATCGCACCTGCTACGGCACCAAGGATCGCTCCTGGGGCGTGCGCAATGTCGGCGAGCGCGACGTCGGCGGCGCGCCGATGCCGCTGCCGAGCGTGTTCTTCCTGTGGGCACCGCTGGTCTGGGACGACCACATCTCGCACGCGATCTTCTTCGACGGCACTCAAGGCGAGGCGCTGGTCCGCGAGGGCATCACCGCGCCGCTCTACCGCAGCGAGGCCGAGATCCCCGGCGTCGTCGATGGCCTCGACCGCCGCATGGCGACTGCCCGGCACCGCGTCAAATATGTGCCGAACACCCGGCTGGCGCAGTCGGCCGAAATCGACCTCGTCGACATCGACGGCCATACCACGACCATCGCGCTCGACCCGATCCTGAAATTCCAGATGAAGGGCCTCGGCTACGGCCATCCGCAATGGGGCCAGGGCATGTGGAAGGGCGAGCTCGAAATCGGCGGCGAATCGTTCGATCCCGCGACGCTCGACCCGCTGGCGCGGGAGAACGTGCACGTGCAACAGGTGGTGCGCGCCCGTCAGGGCGACCGGACAGGGATCGGCGTGCTGGAGCAGATATGCTTCGGCCCCTACCGCCCGGCAGGGTTCAGCGAGTTTCTCGACGGCGCCAAGGGATAGCCCGTTAGACTGGCGGCACGCCCTCGACGAAGATCAGCCGGCGGTCCAGCGCGGTCCGCCGATGCTTGAGCGCCTCGGCATATTCCGGCGACGCGTACCATTCGCGCAGCCGCGCCATCGAGGGGAACTCGACGACGATGATGGTCTTCGGCGACGGCCCCCCTTCAGCCACATCGGCCGCACCGCCACGCACGAGATAACGTCCGCCATATAGCGCGATGGTCCTGGCGGCCAAGGTACGATAGGCCTCGAAGCCTGCCGCATCCTTCACGTCGACCTCGGAGATCACGTAGGCTGACATGGCCGCGCCTCACGCGATCGTTTGGACGATACCACCCTCGGCGCGCAGCGCGGCGCCGTTGGTGGCGGAGGCCTGCTTCGAGCAGACATAGACCACGAGATTGGCGATCTCCTCGGTGCTGGCAAAGCGCTGCAGCAGCGAGGTCGGCCGGTGCTGCTTGACGAAATTGGAGGCCGCCTCCTCGACCGACTGGCCGTTCTGCTTGGCGAGATCCTTGACGAAGGTCTCGACGCCCTCGGACATGGTCGGTCCCGGCAGCACGGAGTTGACGGTCACTGCGGTGCCCTTGGTGAGCTCGGCGAGCCCCCGCGCGATCGCAAGCTGCGCGGTCTTGGTGGTGCCGTAATGGATCATCTCGGTCGGGATGTTGAGGCCGGATTCCGAGGAGATGAAGACGATGCGGCCCCAGTTGCGCTTCAGCATGCCCTGCATGTAGCCGCGCGACAGCCGCACGCCCGACATCACATTGACCTCGAAGAAGCGGCTCCAATCCTCATCGGGAATGTCGAAGAAGCCCTTCGGCTCGAAGATGCCGGCATTGTTGACGAGGATGTCGACGTCCGGCAGCGCCGCGAGCAGCGCCTTGCAGCCGGCCGCGGTCGAGACGTCGGCGGCGATGCCGCGCACCTTGGCGCCCGGCACCGCCTTGGCGATCGCAGCAATCGCTGCATCGACCTTGGCCTGACCGCGGCCGTTGACCACGACCTCGGCGCCGGTCGCGGCCAGCCCCTTGGCGATGGCGTTGCCGATGCCCGCGGTCGAGCCGGTCACCAGCGCAGTCTTTCCGGAAAGGTCGATTTTCATTGGGAGGTCTCCTGTCAGTCGTACCTGACATATCTCAATGCGGGTACGCGGATGCAACCAGGGTTTGGGCAGCCGCATGCAAAAGTTCGCGGCCGTGCGGACCGGCATCTCAGCACCGCCCGATGCCGATGACAACCATGTCGTGCGGATGACGCGCGAGGCACGGTGCGCAGTTTCGCCGCGAGTCAAATCGCCGCGCGCAATGTTGGTTGATGCATCGTCACTGCGGCCTTCATCCAATCTTCACATGAAACATCGCGTGCGCGCTGAACGCTTTCACACATTGTCAATTCGCCGCCGCTAAGCGTCGCCGCAAACAGCGCGAGCTGTTGTGTTGGCAACCGGACCCGACTTTTCTTCAACGACGACGTCCGGAGCCCTGCGACTGACAGGAATGCATCAGATGTTCGTTGTGTCCAGGATGAAGCCGTTCGCCGCTGATATCCTGAAGCGATTTCGCCCGAGCCTCAAGAACCAGATCGCGATGCTCGGGATCGGCGGCGTCGCCATCATCAGCGTCACCTGCCTTGCGGGCCTCGACTACGCCGCCAATGTGCAGCGCGAGTCGGACGACAGCATGCGCTTCAGGGCGCAGCTCTCCGAGCTCTCGGACGGCTTCCTTGAGACGCAGCAGATCGCGGCCCGCTTCCTGAAATCGCGCGATGAGGGTTTAGCGAAGAAGCTTTCCGCTCGCGTTGCCGACGAGATCGCCCTGCTCGACAAGCTCGAAGCTTTCGCGATGGCTGCGCCGGACGGTGATCCGATCCGGCAAGTCGCCTCGCTGCGGAGCGGCATCAATCTCTACGCAACGCGCTTCCAGAACATCGTCGGCGCCCAGCGCATCCTCGGCATGACCCCGACAGACGGCCTGCAGGGCAAGCTGCGCAGCGCGGTCCAGCAATTCGAAGCCAGGGTTGCACAGGTCGATCAGCCGCGCCTCACCGTCCTGCTGCTGACAATGCGCCGGCTTGAAAAGGATTTCGCATTGAGTGGCGAAGAGCGGTTCGGCGACCAGCTCAACGAGCGCGAGGACGAGTTCGAGACCGCGCTGGCGGCATCCACCCTCGCCACGAACGTGAAGACTGAACTGCTCGGTCTCGCCCACGCCTACAAGCTTGCTTTCGCCGGCTTCCTGGTTTCGCGCCAGACGCTCGACGACCAGCTCGACGACCTCAGCCAGATTTTCGACCGCACCCGGCCGGCGCTGGTCAAGGTCGCGGACGCCGCCAACGTCCGTGCCGAACTCGCGCAGCGCAGGGCCGACGCGTTCCGGCAGGCCTTCAGCTGGCTGATCGGCATCGTTGCGTTCGTGCTGACGCTGTTTGCGATCTTGTTCGGCCGGCGGGTCGCGGGCCTGATCAGCCGGATGAGTGCGGCGATGCGCCGGCTCGCCGAAGGAGATTTCGACGTCGTGCTGCCCGGCCTCGAGCGCAGCGACGAGATCGGCGGCATGGCGCGCGCCGTGGAAAGCTTCAAGACCCGGGCGCAGGACAAGGCGCGCGCCGAGCTCGACGCGCGGCGCGAGGAAGACCGCCGCGCGGCCGATCGGCACAAGGCCGAGCTGGCGCGGCTCGCGGAAGCGTTCGAGGCGAGCGCCGGCAATGTCATCGCAACCGTCTCGGCGGCATCTGAAGAGCTCGCGGCATCGGCCCGCGATCTGAGCGACACCGCCCATCACACCCAGGACCTGTCCGCCAACGTCGCGGCGGCCTCCGAGGAGGCCTCCGACAATGTCAGGCGGGTCGCGGCGGCGACCGAACAGATGATCGCATCGGCTTCCGAGATCGGACGCCAGGTCAGCGAATCGGCCGACATCGCCAGCGACGCCGTCGCGCAGGCGCAACAGACCGACGCGCGGATGGCGCAGCTCGCATCCGCTGCCGACCGCATCGGCAACGTGGTGCAGCTGATCGCTGCGATCGCGCGGCAGACCAATTTGCTCGCACTCAACGCGACGATCGAGGCGGCGCGCGCAGGCACCGCGGGTTCCGGCTTTGCCGTGGTCGCGCAGGAGGTCAAGACGCTCGCCAGGCAGACCGCGGAGGCGACCGAAGACATCCGCGCACAGATCGCCGATATCCAGGCTGCGACACGGGAGTCCGCCGGTGCGATCAGCGATATCGCCGGCATCATCCAGCGGATCGCGCAGATCGCCTCCGATGTGGCCGACGCCATCGATGCGCAAGGCAGCGCGACGCGGAGCATCGCGGAAAACGTTCAGGTCGCTTCGGAACGAACCTCGCAGGTCGCGGTCAGCATCGGACAGGTCGCCAGCGGCGCCTCCAGGACCGGCAGCGCCTCGTCCCAGGTGCTGAGCTCGTCGCGGCTGCTGTCGGACGGCAACGGCCGCCTGAAGCAGGAACTCGACAATTTCATCGCCACCATCCGCGCGGGCTAGCGCAACAAACAAAAACGGCGCCCGAAGGCGCCGTTTTCAAAACCTGGGCTCGAGATTGGCTTACGCCGCCTCGGCTTCCTTGTCCTGGGCGGGACCGGAGTCCTGGCCCTTGGCGTCGACGTCGCGATCGACGAACTCGATCACGGCCATCGCGGCGTTGTCGCCGTAGCGGAAGCCGGCCTTGATGATGCGGGTGTAGCCGCCTTGGCGGTCCTTGTAGCGGGTCGCCAGCGTGTCGAACAGCTTCTTGACCTGATCCTGGTCGCGCAGCTCCGAGATCGCCTGGCGGCGCAGGGCCAGCCCACCCTTCTTGCCGAGGGTGACGAGCTTCTCGACGATCGGCCGCAGCTCCTTGGCCTTCGGCAGCGTGGTGACGATCTGCTCGTGCTTGATCAGCGCGGCCGCCATGTTGGCGAACATCGCACGCCGGTGCTCGGCGGTGCGGTTGAGCTTCCGATGAACCTTGCCGTGACGCATTGACTTCTTCCTTCTTCAATTCTGTCGCGGTGGTTCAGCGACAAGTGCAGGTGGGCATCCTGCGTTCGCCCGGTAGAATCATGGACGGGACAGCCCGGCCATGATGATTGAATCGGATCAGTAGTGATCCTCGAAGCGCTTGGCGAGCTCGTCGATGTTCTCCGGCGGCCAGCCCGGCACTTCCATGCCGAGGTGCAGACCCATCTGGGCCAGCACTTCCTTGATCTCGTTCAGCGACTTGCGGCCGAAGTTCGGGGTGCGGAGCATTTCCGCTTCCGACTTCTGCACGAGGTCGCCGATGTAGACGATGTTGTCGTTCTTCAGGCAGTTCGCCGAACGCACCGACAGCTCGAGCTCGTCGACCTTCTTGAGGAACGCCGGGTTGAACGCGAGATCGGGGATGATCTCCTGCGTGACTTCCTTGCGCGGCTCTTCGAAGTTGACGAACACGTTGAGCTGATCCTGCAGGATGCGCGCGGCATAGGCCACCGCGTCCTCCGGCGTGATCGCGCCGTTGGTCTCGATCGTCATGGTCAGCTTGTCGTAGTCGAGGATCTGGCCCTCACGGGTGTTCTCGACCTTGTAGGAGACCTTGCGGACCGGCGAGAACAGGCTGTCGACCGGGATCAGGCCGATCGGCGCGTCCTCGGGACGGTTGCGCTCGGCGGCGACGTAGCCCTTGCCGGTCGTGACCGTGAACTCCATGCGGATCTCGGCGCCGTCGTCCAGCGTGCAGAGCTGCAAATCGGGGTTGAGCACGGTGACGTCGCCGACAGTCTGGATGTCGCCGGCAGTGACGGCGCCCGGGCCCTGCTTCTTCACGACCATGCGCTTCGGGCCTTCGCCCTGCATCTTGATCGAGATGTCCTTTATGTTGAGCACGATGTCGGTGACGTCTTCACGGACACCGGCGATCGAGGAGAATTCGTGCAGCACGCCGTCGATGTGCACCGACTGCACCGCCGCGCCCTGCAGCGAGGACAGCAGGATGCGGCGCAGCGCGTTGCCGAGCGTCTGGCCGAAGCCGCGCTCGAGCGGCTCGGCGACCACGGTGGCGAACCGGCTCGCGTCCGAGCCCGGCGTCACCTGCAGCTTGTTCGGTCGAATGAGTTCTTGCCAATTTTTCTGGATCGTCACTTTTTCACCCTTTGCCGGTCATCGGGCCAATCGATCGGCCAAACCTGGCGTTGGAGATCGCGGATCAGTCCGCGCGGTCAATTCCAAAAACCATCGCGGAGCGGCTGGACGCCGCCCGCGACTTACAGATCAAACGCGCCGACGCTTGCGCGGACGGCAGCCATTGTGCGGGATCGTGGTCACGTCGCGGATCGAGGTGACGGTGAAGCCCGCGGCCTGCAGCGCACGAAGCGCCGACTCACGGCCCGAACCCGGGCCGGCCACTTCAACCTCCAGCGTGCGCATGCCGTGTTCCTGCGCCTTCTTGGAGACGTCTTCCGCCGCGACCTGCGCGGCATAGGGGGTCGACTTGCGCGAGCCCTTGAAGCCCATCGTGCCGGCCGACGACCAGGCGATGGTGTTGCCCTGCGCGTCGGTGATGGTAATGGTCGTGTTGTTGAACGACGAATTCACGTGCGCGATGCCGGAGGCGATGTTCTTGCGTTCGCGGCGGCGTACGCGGGTGGCTTCCTTGCCCATTTCAAACCTTTCCTGTGATCTCAACGCCGCCGTAGTGCCAGCGGCTACACCTCAAAACGCAAATGGCGAGTAGCGAATTTCGATTCGCTACTCCCCACCTGCAATTCGCAAAACTTACTTCTTCTTGCCGGCGATCGCCTTGGCCGGCCCCTTGCGCGTGCGCGCGTTGGTATGGGTGCGCTGGCCGCGCACCGGCAGACCGCGGCGATGACGCAGGCCGCGATAGCAGCCGAGGTCCATCAGCCGCTTGATGTTGATGCCGACCTCGCGACGGAGGTCGCCCTCGACCAGATAGTCGCGGTCGATGACTTCGCGGATCTGGAGGACCTCCTGGTCGGTCAACTGGTTGACGCGACGGTCCACGGGGATCTTCACCTTCTCCATGATATCGGCAGCGTTCTTCTGGCCGATGCCATGGATGTACTGAAGCGCGATCAGCACGCGCTTGTTGGTCGGAATGTTCACGCCGGCAATACGGGCCACGGACTTCTCTCCTGTCGCCGCTCCATCACGGATACGGGCTTCTCAAGTTCTTGCTCTCTGCGGGCTTGTGTCCACAAACGCGAACACGACGCCCTTCCCCTCATGTCCTTCGGGGCCCGGCATCGTCATAAAACTATCCAACTTGGATGCGGGGCTTATTAAAGGATTCATGTCGGTTTCGTCAACCGCTCCTAGCGTTTAGCTCGCTTTTTCGTGAGCTTTTTTGCTGCCTTTTTGGGGGCTTTTGCCCCCTTCCGGGCATTCGCGGCGCTGGCGGCCTTCTTTGCAGCCTTCTTGGCGGCTTTCTTCGTCCCCGTGGCCTTGGCGGCCGCCTTGGTGGCCTTCCGGGCCGGTCTGGCGGCCTTCTTGGCCGATTTGGCGGCTTTCTTGGTCGCCCTCTTCGCGGTCTTCTTGGCCGTCTTGGAGGCCTTCGAGGCGCTCTTGGCAGCCCGCTTGGGCTCCTCGTGCTCCTTCGGTTCCAGCGCGCCGAGCGCGGTCAGGATCCGGTTGATCTCGCGGGTGACGTGCTCGATGGTCATCATGCCATCGACGGTCAAAAGCTTCCGCCGCTCCGAGTAATAGTGAATCAGCGGCTCCGTCATCGAACGGTACTGCGCCAGGCGCTTGGTCAGCACTTCCGGCGTGTCGTCGAGGCGGACTTCCTCACCGCGCGCGCGGGTTTCCTCGGCGCGCTTCTCGACGCGGGCCAGCAGCGCGCTCTCATTGACGCGCAATTCGATGACGGCATCGAGCTTGAGGTGCTTCTTGCGGAGCAGCTCGTCGAGCGCCTCCGCCTGCGGCACGGTGCGCGGGAAGCCGTCGAGGATGAAACCCTTCTTGGCATCGGGCTCCTCGATTCGGTCGGCGATGATTCCCACCACGACCTCGTCGGGAACCAGGCCGCCATTGGCCATGACCTCCTTGGCCTGCAGGCCGACCGGGGTGCCCGCGGCAACCGCGGCACGCAGCATCTCGCCGGTCGAGAGCTGGACGATGCCATGCCGGTGCACCAGCCGCTGCGCCTGGGTTCCCTTGCCCGAGCCCGGCGGTCCCAAAAGGATCAATCTCATATCTGCTTCGCCCCCCGGCTAGGTGGGCGAATTCCGCACACCTGTGTTTTGAGTTTGGCGCCGCGCCGCGATCAGCGGCGGCGGCCTCCCCTGAGCTTCGACTTCCTGATCAGCCCCTCATACTGATGGGCGAGCAGATAACCCTGAACTTGCGACACCGTATCCATCGTTACACTGACGACGATCAAAAGAGAGGTGCCACCAAAGTAGAATGGGACCGAGGCGTAGGAAATCAGAATTTCAGGAATCAGGCAGACGATCGCCAGATAGATCGCGCCGAGCACCGTGATGCGCGACAGCACGTAGTCGATATATTCCGCGGTGCGCTCACCGGGCCGGATGCCCGGGATGAAGCCGCCATGCTTCTTCAGATTGTCCGCGGTCTCGGTCGGATTGAACACGATCGCCGTGTAGAAGAAGGCGAAGAACACGATCAGCGCGAGATACATCAGCAGGAACAGCGGACGGCCGTGGCTGAGCTGGGTGGTGAGCCACTGGAACCACTCCGGCCCTTTGCCGGCGTTGAAGTTCGCGACCGTGGTCGGCAGCAGCAGCAGCGACGAGGCGAAGATCGGCGGAATCACGCCGGAGGTGTTGAGCTTGAGCGGCAGATGCGAGGACTGGCCCTCGAACATCTTGTTGCCGACCTGGCGCTTCGGATACTGGATCAGCAGCCGGCGCTGGGCGCGCTCCATGAACACGATGAAGGCGATCACGGCGACCGCCATCACGATGACGATCAGGATCAGGCCGGTCGACATCGCGCCCTGGCGGCCGAGTTCCAGCATGTTGGCGAGCGCCGACGGCAGCTCGGCGACGATGCCGGACAGGATGATCAGCGAGATACCGTTGCCGATGCCGCGCGAGGTGATCTGCTCGCCGAGCCACATCAGGAACATGGTGCCGCCGGTCAGCGTGATCGCGGTCGAGATCCGGAAGAACATGCCGGGGTCGCTGACGACATTACCGGCGCCTTCGAGGCCGATCGCGATGCCGTAGGACTGGAACAGCGCCAGGATCACCGTCAAATAGCGGGTGTACTGGTTTAGCGTCTTGCGGCCCGCCTCGCCTTCCTTCTTCAGCGCCTCGAGCTGCGGCGACACGGTGGTCAGCAGCTGGACGATGATCGATGCCGAGATGTACGGCATGATGTTCAGCGCGAAGATCGCCATGCGGTGGATGCCGCCGCCGGCGAACATGTTGAACATGCCGAGGATGCCGCCGGACTGGCTGCGGAACACCTGCTCCCAGATGTTGGGATCGATGCCCGGCAGCGGGATGTAGGTGCCCAGCCGATAAACAAGCAGCGCACCCAGGGTGAACCAGATGCGCTTCTTCAGCTCGTCGGCTTTCGCCAGCTGTCCGAAATTGAGGTTGGCGGCAAGTTGTTCGGCTGCTGAGACCATGTTCGGCTTTCTCCCGGAGCCCGCTTCGCCGACGCCCCAAGAACTCGTTCTATCGGGGCGATCGGCAGACACCGGACATTATCTGGTGCTCGGCCTCGATAAGTCCATCATTCGATCTGCGGATTGCCCGCGCCGCGCGCGGGCAATGACGCAGATGTTACGCCGCCTCGCCTTCTTCCTTGGCGGGGGCAAAGATCTTGACCGAGCCGCCGGCCTTCTCCACCGCGGCAATGGCCGACTTGGAAGCGCCGTGCGCTTCGATGGTCAGCTTGGTCTTGATCTCGCCGCGGCCGAGCAGCCGCAGGCCGTCCTTGGCGCGGCGCAGCACGCCGGCCTTGACCAGCGTCTCGACGGTCACGGTCTCGCTGGCGTTGACCAGCTTGTTGTCGATCGCTTCCTGCAGACGGTCGAGATTGATCTCGGCGAAGTCGAGCCGGAAGATGTTGTTGAAGCCGCGCTTCGGCAGACGGCGATGCATCGGCATCTGGCCGCCTTCGAAACCCTTGATGCGGACACCCGAACGCGCGGTCTGGCCCTTGCCGCCGCGACCCGAGGTCTTGCCCTTGCCGGAACCGATGCCACGGCCGACACGCATGCGCTTCTTGCGCGAGCCGGCGTTGTCGGCGATATCGCTGAGCTTCATCGCCCTTCTCCTTATCTCTGCTTACTCGCCGACGACGCGGACGAGATGCTGAACCTTGCTGATCATGCCGCGAACTTCAGGGGTGTCCTGCAGCTCGGCAACCCGGCCGATCTTGTTGAGCTTGAGGCCGATCAGCGTCGAACGCTGCGAGTGATGGCGGCGGATTGCGCTGCCGGTCTGCTCGACCTTGATCGTCTTGCTGGCCTTGGCCATCGTCTTGAACTCCAGAAAGCGCTGGTCGCGCGGGTTATTCCGCCACCACTTCGGCATCGCCGCCGACGCGGCGCGACTGCAGGGTGGAGACCTTGATGTTGCGGCGGGCGGCCACCGAGCGCGGCGAATCCTGATGCTTCAGCGCGTCGAAGGTCGCGCGAACCATGTTGTAGGGATTCGACGAGCCGATCGACTTCGCCACCACGTCCTGGATGCCGAGCGTCTCGAACACCGCGCGCATCGGGCCGCCGGCGATGATGCCGGTACCCGCCGGAGCGGTACGCAGATAGACGCGGCCGGCGCCGTGACGACCGGCGACGTCGTGATGCAGCGTGCGGCCTTCGCGCAGCGCGACGCGGGTCAGGTTGCGCTTCGCCGACTCGGTCGCCTTGCGGATCGCCTCGGGCACTTCGCGCGCCTTGCCGTGGCCGAACCCGACCCGGCCCTTCTGATCGCCGATCACGACCAGCGCCGCAAAGCCGAAGCGCTTGCCGCCCTTGACGACCTTCGCCACGCGATTGATGTGGACGAGCTTGTCGACGAACTCGCTGTCGCGCTCCTCGCGCTCCCTGCTCCGTTCGCGTCCGCCGCGTTCGCGTTCACCTGCCATGGTGTTTTCCAATCTCTAGGAGGCCCGAAGCCTCTTTCCTTGTAATCGTTCGATTCGTTTAGAAGCTCAATCCGCCTTCACGCGCCGCATCCGCGAGCGCCTTGACGCGCCCGTGATAGATGTAGGCGCCGCGATCGAACACGACTTCCTTGACACCCTTCTGCGCCGCGCGTTCCGCCAGCAGCTTGCCGACGGCCTTCGCAGCATCGATGTCGGCGCCGGTCTTGCCGGCGTCGCGCATGGTCTTCTCCAGCGACGAGGCGGAGGCGAGCGTCTCGCCCTTCTGGTCGTCGATGACCTGGGCGTAGATGTGCTTGGACGAGCGGAACACCGACAGCCGCGGACGGCCGCCTGCCGAGCGGCGAAGCGCAAGGCGCACGCGCTGCTTGCGCCGGGCATTCGTAACCTTGAGTGACATGACCGGCTCCGTTACTTCTTCTTGCCTTCCTTGCGGAAGATGAATTCGTTGGCGTACTTCACGCCCTTGCCCTTGTAGGGCTCCGGCGGACGGTAGGCGCGGATCTCCGCGGCGACCTGGCCGACGCGCTGCGGATCGTTGCCGGTGATCGTGATCTCGGTCGGCTTCGGCACCGCAATGGTGATGCCTTCCGGGATCGCGTAGACCACGTCGTGGCTGTAGCCGAGCGCGAGCTGCAGGTTCTTGCCCTGCATCGCGGCGCGGTAACCAACGCCGGTGATCTCGAGCTTCTTCTCGAAGCCCTTGGTGACGCCCTCGACGAGGTTGGCGACCTGCGCGCGCGCGGTGCCGTACATCGCCTGCGCGCGGTTGGTCTTGACGCGCGGAGCGACCTTGACCTGGCCGTTCTCGAACTTCACCTCGACGTCGTCATGCACGACGAACTGAAGCGCGCCCTTCGGCCCCTTCACCTTCACCGTCTGGCCCTCGACAGTCGCCGTCACACCCGACGGGATCGTCACCGGCCGCTTGCCGATACGTGACATGCTAAATCCTTCCTCAGAACACCGTGAAGAGAACTTCGCCGCCCACATTGGCGTCGCGCGCCTCGTGGTCAGCCATGATTCCCTTCGGCGTCGACAACACCGAAATGCCGAGACCGTTGTTCACGCGCGGCAGGTTCTTCACCGAGGCGTAAACGCGGCGGCCCGGCTTCGACACCCGCTCGATCTCGCGGATGACGGGCTCGCCGTCGAAATACTTCAGCTCGATCTCAAGCTCGCTGCGGCCCGAGGCATGCTCGACGCTGGCGTAACCGCGGATGTAACCCTCGGACTTCAGCACCTCGAGCACGTTGGCGCGCATCTTCGAGCCGGGGCTCGAGACCTTGGACTTCGAACGCATCTGCGCGTTGCGGATGCGGGTGATGAGATCGCTGATCGGATCGTGCGTAGACATTGTTCCGACCCTCCCCTTACCAGCTCGACTTCACGAGGCCGGGAACCAGGCCCTTGGAGCCGAGTTCACGCAGCGCGATGCGCGAGAGCTTGTTCTTGCGATAGTTCGAGCGCGGACGCCCGGTCAGCTCGCAACGGTTGCGGATGCGCGTCGGCGACGAGTTGCGCGGCATCTCGGCGAGCTTCAGCGTCGCCGCGAAACGCTCTTCCATCGGCTTGGTCTTGTCGGCGATGATCGCCTTCAGCTTCTCGCGGCGCGGGCCGGCGTTCTTCGCCATCCGCTTGCGCCGGTTGTTCTTCTCGACTGAACTCTTCTTTGCCATGCTTGGCTCCTGGGTATCCGCGTTTGAGTGGCTTTGGCTCAGCTACTCACTGCCGGAACGGGAAATTGAAAGCGGTCAACAAGGCACGCGCCTCGTCGTCGGTCTTGGCGGTGGTGCAGACCGTGATGTCCATGCCACGCGCTTCCGAGACCTTGTCGAAGTCGATCTCGGGGAAAATGATGTGCTCCTTGATGCCGAGCGAATAGTTGCCGCGGCCGTCGAAGCTCTTCGGGTTCAGGCCGCGGAAGTCGCGGACGCGAGGCAGCGCCACGTTCACCAGGCGGTCGATGAACTCGTACATATGGGCCTTGCGCAGCGTGACCTTGCAGCCGATCGGCTGGTTCTCACGCAGCTTGAAGGTCGCGATCGCGATCCGCGAATAGGTCACGATCGCCTTCTGGCCGGCGATCTGGCTCAGCTCGGCAGCGGCGGTCTCGGCCTTCTTGCGGTCGTTGACGGAATCGCCCACGCCCATGTTGAGCACGACCTTGTCGAGGCGCGGCACCTGCATCACGTTGGCATAACCGAACTTCTCGGTCATCATGCCGCGGATCTTCTTGTCGTACTCCGCGCGCAGACGCGGCGTGTAAGCTGTATCAGCCATCGATCTCTGCTCCCGAGCTCTTGGCAACACGAACCTTCTTGCCATCGGCCTGAATCTTGAACCCGATGCGGGTCGGCTTTCCGTCCTTGCCGACATACGCGACGTTGGACAGGTCGATCGGCATCTCCTTGGAGATGATGCCGCCTTCCTGGGCCTGGGTCTGCTTCTGGTGACGCTTCACCATGTTGATGCCGCGAACGAGAGCCTTGTTCTCGTCCGGACGCACCTCGAACACCTCGCCGGTGCGACCCTTGTCGCGGCCGGTGAGCACGATCACCTTGTCGCCCTTGCGGATCTTGGCAGCCATCACAGCACCTCCGGCGCGAGCGAAATGATCTTCATGTGGTTCTTGGCGCGCAGCTCGCGCGGCACCGGCCCGAAGATACGGGTGCCGACCGGCTCGGACTGATTGTTGATCAGCACGGCGGCGTTGCGATCGAAGCGGATGACCGAACCGTCGGCGCGGCGGATGTCCTTGCGGACCCGGACCACGACGGCCTTCATCACGTCGCCCTTCTTCACCTTGCCACGCGGAATGGCTTCCTTGATCGACACAACGATAACGTCGCCCACGGTGGCATAGCGGCGCTTGGAACCTCCAAGAACCTTGATGCACATGACACGGCGTGCGCCAGAATTATCGGCCACGTCGAGGTTGGTCTGCATCTGAATCATTGATGCACCTCGTCCTCTTTCTGCGCTTTAGCGCGCTCAAAATTTCCCTGAAGTACTTCGGCCAGGCCGAGGTAATCAGGCCGTTTTCTTGTGTTCGCCCCGGACCACGGTCCAGCGCTTCAGCTTCGAGATCGGCTTCGATTCCTCGATCCAGACCATGTCGCCCGGCTTGAACTGGTTGTTCTCGTCGTGCGCGTGGTAGTTCTTGGAACGGCGGATCGTCTTCTTGTAGATCGGGTGGGTGAAGCGTCGATCGACGCGCACCACGATGGTCTTGGCTTGCTTGTCGCTGACGACCACGCCCTGCAGAGTACGTTTCGGCATAGGCTTGCCCCTTACTTCTTCTTCGCGCGCAGCTGCGCGGCGATGGTCTTGATACGAGCGATGTCGCGGCGGGCTTCCCGCATCCGCGAGGTGTTCTCCAGCTGCCCGGTGGCGCGCTGGAAACGCAGGTTGAAGCGTTCCTTCTTCAGGTTCAGGACCGCGTCTTCCCGCTGGTCGTCGCTCATCGCGCGAATGTCTTCAACTTTCATCTCGGCCATGGCGATTACTCCGCAATGCGCGCAACGAAGCGCGTCTTGATCGGCAGCTTGGCGGCGGCAAGCGACAGCGCCTCCTTGGCGGTCTGCACCGGCACGCCGTCGATTTCGAACATCACGCGGCCTGGCTTGATCCGGACCACCCACAATTCCGGGGCACCCTTGCCGGAGCCCATGCGGACTTCGGCGGGCTTCTTCGACACCGGCACGTCCGGGAACACGCGGATCCAGACGCGGCCGGCGCGCTTCATGTGACGGGTCAGCGCGCGGCGGGCGGCTTCGATCTGACGGGCGGTGACGCGCTCAGGCTCCATCGCCTTCAGGCCGAACTGGCCGAACGCCAACGTCGCGCCAGAGGTCGCAACGCCGTGGATACGGCCCTTATGCGCCTTCCGGAACTTCGTTTTCTTAGGTTGCATCATGGCTTTAAGCCCTCAAATTCCTGCTTTGCCTCAAGCGGCGTCGCGGCGCGAACGCGGCGTGTTGTCGCCTTCCGCCATCTTCTTGTCCTGGGCCATCGGATCGTGCTCGAGGATCTCGCCCTTGAAGATCCAGACCTTGACGCCGCAGGTGCCGAAGGTCGTGAACGCGGTGGCGACGCCGTAGTCGACGTCGGCGCGCAGCGTGTGCAGCGGCACGCGACCTTCGCGATACCACTCCATGCGCGCGATTTCGGCGCCGCCGAGACGGCCCGAGCAGTTGATGCGGATGCCCTCGGCGCCGAGACGCATCGCCGACTGCACGGCGCGCTTCATGGCGCGGCGGAACGCGACGCGGCGCTCGAGCTGCTGGGCGATCGATTCAGCGACCAGGGTCGCGTCGAGCTCCGGCTTGCGGATTTCGACGATGTTGATCACGACGTCCGACGAGGTGATGTCGGCGACCTTCTTGCGCAGCTTGTCGATGTCGGCGCCCTTCTTGCCGATCACGACACCCGGACGGGCCGAGTGGATCGTCACGCGGCACTTCTTGTGCGGACGCTCGATCACGATGCGGGCGACAGCCGCCTGCTTGAGCTCCTTGTGCAGGATCTCGCGGATCTTGACGTCCTCGTGCAGGAGCTTGCCGTATTCCTGCTTGCCGGCGAACCAACGGGAGTCCCAGGTCCGGTTGATGCCGAGACGCAGCCCGATTGGATTGATCTTTTGACCCATCGTCTTCTCCTGCGCCCTTCTTAGGCGCTTGCCTCGGCCTCGACCTGACGAACCACGATGGTCAGGTGCGAGAACGGTTTGAACACACGGCCCGAACGGCCACGGCCGCGCGGAGCAAAACGCTTCATCACGATGCCGTTGCCGACATGCGCCTCGGCAACGACGAGATCGTCGACTTCGAGGTCATGGTTGTTCTCGGCGTTGGCGATCGCCGATTCCAGGCACTTCTTGACGTCGACCGCGATCCGCTTGCGCGAGAACTGCAGGTCGGCGAGCGCAGCGGACGCCTTGCGGCCGCGGATCAGCTGCGCCACCAGGTTGAGCTTCTGCGGGCTGACGCGCAGCATGCGGGCGACGGCCTTGGCCTCATTGTCCGCGAGGCTACGTTCGCGCTTTGGTTTGCTCATGGTCTAATCCTCAAGCCTTCTTGGCTTTCTTGTCGCCCGAATGGCCGTGGAAGGTCCGGGTCGGCGAGAACTCGCCGAACTTGTGGCCCACCATTTCCTCGTTGATCGCCACCGGCACATGCTTCTGGCCGTTGTAGACGCCGAAGGTCAGGCCGACGAACTGCGGCAGGATGGTGGAGCGGCGGCTCCAGATCTTGATGACGTCGTGACGGCCGGACGCGCGGGCGGCATCTGCCTTCTTGAGCAGAGAACCCTCGACGAACGGGCCTTTCCAGACTGAACGAACCATGTCCGGCGTTCCTTACTTCTTCCGCTTGTGGCGGCTGAGGAGAATGAATTTGTTGGTCGACTTGTTGGTGCGGGTCTTCTTGCCCTTGGTCGGCTTGCCCCACGGAGTAACCGGGTGGCGACCGCCGGAGGTACGACCTTCACCACCGCCGTGCGGATGGTCGATCGGGTTCATGACGACGCCGCGGTTGTGCGGACGCCAGCCGAGCCAGCGGGTACGACCGGCCTTGCCGATCGAGATGTTCATGTGATCCGGGTTGGAGACGGCGCCGATCGTGCCTCGGCAACGGCCGTGCACCAGACGCTGCTCGCCCGAGTTCAGACGGACGATCACGTAGTCCTGGTCGCGGCCGACGATCTGGGCGTAGGTGCCGGCGGAGCGCGCCAGCTGGCCGCCCTTGCCGATCTTCAGCTCGATGTTGTGCACGATCGTGCCGACCGGCATGTTGCCGAGCGGCATGACGTTGCCCGGCTTCACGTCGACGTAGTTGCCGGCGACGACGGTGTCGCCCGCCGCCAGACGCTGCGGCGCCAGGATATAGGCGAGCTCGCCGTCCTGGTACTTGATCAGCGCGATGAACGCGGTGCGGTTCGGATCGTACTCGAGCCGCTCCACGACCGCCGGCATGTCCACCTTGTCGCGGCGGAAGTCGACGGTGCGGTAGGCCTTCTTGTGGCCGCCGCCGCGGAAACGCACGGTGATGCGGCCGGTGTTGTTGCGACCGCCATTGCCGAGCTTGCCCTCGGTCAGGGTCTTCACCGGCTTGCCCTTGTAGAGCGCCGAACGATCGACCATGACCAGCTGGCGCTGGCCCGGCGTCGTGGGATTGTAGGTTTTCAATGCCATCGTCGTTGCGCCTTATAGTCCGGTAGTCACGTCGATGCGGTGGCCCTCTTCCAGGGTCACGATCGCGCGCTTGGTGTCCGACTGCGAGCCGAGATTGCCGCGGAACACCTTGGTCTTGCCCTTGCGGACGAGCGTGTTGACGCTCTTCACCTTGACGTCGAACAGCTTCTCGACCGCTTCCTTGATCTGCGGCTTGGTCGCCTTGCCGGCGACCTTGAACAGCACCTTGTTGTGCTCGGAGGCGAGCGTCGCCTTTTCCGTCACGACCGGCGAGATGATGACGTCGTAGTGGCGCGGATCGATGTTCTTCATTTGAAGCGCGCCTCCAGCGCATCAACCGCAGCCTTGGTCAGCACCAGCTTGTGGCGGCGGAGAATGTCGTAGACGTTGATGCCCTGGATCGGCAGCACGTCGATGTTCGGGATGTTGCGGGCCGCAGTCGCGAAACCGTTGTTCAGCTCGGCGCCGTCGATGATCAGCGCATTGGTCAGGCCAAGGCCCGAGAAGTGACCGAGCAGCGCCTTGGTCTTGGCGGCCTCGAGCTGCGCATTGTCGATCACGATCAGCCCGCCGTCCTTGGCCTTGGCCGACAGCGCATGCTTCAGCGCGAGCGCACGCACCTTCTTCGGCAGGTCGGTCGCATGGGAGCGAACCACCGGACCGAACGCACGGCCACCGCCGCGGAACTGCGGCACGCGGGCCGAGCCGTGACGGGCGCCGCCGGTGCCCTTCTGCTTGTACATCTTCTTGCCGGTGCGCCAGACATCGGCGCGGCCCTGGGCCTTGTGGGTGCCGGCCTGACGCTTGTTCAGCTGCCACTGCACGCAGCGCTGGATGATGTCCTTGCGCGGCTCGAGACCGAAGATCTCGTCCGAGAGCTGGACCGAGCCAGCTTCCTTGCCTTCAAGGGTGGTGACTTTCAGTTCCATCTCACACACCCTCCTTCTCGGCCGAAGCCTCGAGAGCCTCACCGCCGGCAACCTTGAACTTGCCGGGCTTCGGGGCTTCCTTCGGCAGCGGCTTCTTGACCGCGTCGCGCACCGAGATCCAGCCGCCCTTGGAGCCGGGAACGGCGCCTTCGACGAGGATCAGGCCGCGCTCAACGTCGGTCTGCACCACGCGCAGATTGAGCGTGGTGATGCGGTCGACACCCATATGACCGGGCATCTTCTTGTTCTTGAACGTCTTGCCGGGATCCTGACGACCGCCGGTCGAACCGATCGAACGGTGCGAGATCGACACACCGTGGGTGGCGCGCAGACCGCCGAAATTCCAGCGCTTCATGCCGCCGGCGAAACCCTTACCGATCGAGGTGCCGGTCACGTCGACGAACTGGCCGACCACGAAATGGTCCGCCTGGATTTCCGCGCCGACCGGGATCAGCGCATCCTCGGACACGCGGAACTCGGCGACCTTGCGCTTCGGCTCGACCTTGGCGACCGCGAACTGGCCGCGTTCGGCCTTGGGCATGTACACGGTCTTGCGGGCGCCCGAGCCGAGCTGAAGCGCGACATAGCCGTTCTTCTCGGTCGTGCGGTGGCCCAGCACCTGGCAGTTGCCCAACTTCAGCACGGTCACAGGGATATGTTCGCCGGTCTCCGTAAAGACCCGCGTCATCCCGACCTTCTGTGCGATCACTCCGGAGCGCATCGGCGTGCTTCCTGTCTTTCTGTCCGCAAGCGGCGGACGTAAAAATCCAAAACCTTAGAGCTTGATCTCGACGTCGACACCGGCGGCCAGGTCGAGCTTCATCAGCGCATCGACGGTCTGCGGGGTCGGGTCGACAATGTCGAGGAGGCGCTTGTGAGTGCGCATCTCGAATTGCTCGCGGCTCTTCTTGTCAACGTGCGGCGAACGGTTGACGGTGAACTTCTCGATGCGGGTCGGCAGCGGAATCGGTCCGCGAACCTGCGCACCGGTGCGCTTCGCCGTGTTCACGATCTCGCGGGTCGACGTATCGAGGATTCGATGGTCGAACGCCTTGAGACGGATGCGAATATTTTGGCCGTTCATTGCCGTATTCTTTCTTTAGTGAGTGGCGAGTAGCGAATAGCGAATGGTGACCCACCCGCTACTCGCCATTCCCTATCGCATACTTACTCGATGATCGCGGCGACGACGCCGGCGCCGACGGTGCGGCCGCCTTCGCGGATCGCGAAGCGCAGCTTCTCTTCCATCGCGATCGGCACGATCAGGTGCACTTCCATCGCGATGTTGTCGCCCGGCATCACCATCTCGGTGCCTTCCGGCAGGTGCACGACACCGGTCACGTCGGTGGTGCGGAAGTAGAACTGCGGACGGTAGTTGGTGAAGAACGGGGTGTGACGACCGCCCTCTTCCTTGGTGAGGATGTAGGCCTCAGCCTTGAACTTGGTGTGCGGCTTGACCGAACCGGGCTTGCACAGCACCTGGCCACGCTCGACTTCCTCGCGCTTGGTGCCGCGGAGCAGCGCACCGATGTTGTCGCCGGCCTGGCCCTGATCGAGCAGCTTGCGGAACATTTCGACGCCGGTGACGATGGTCTTCTGGGTGTCGCGGATACCGACGATTTCGATTTCCTCGCCGACCTTGATCACGCCGCGCTCGACACGGCCGGTGACGACGGTGCCGCGGCCCGAGATCGAGAACACGTCTTCGACCGGCATCAGGAACGGCTGGTCGATCGGACGCTCCGGCTGCGGGATGTACTCGTCGACATTGCGCATCAGCTCGAGGATGGCGTCGTGGCCGAGCTTCTTGTCCTTGTCTTCGAGGGCGGCGAGCGCCGAGCCCTTGATGATCGGAATGTCATCGCCCGGGAATTCGTACTTCGAGAGCAGTTCGCGAACTTCCATCTCGACGAGCTCGAGCAGCTCCGGATCGTCGACCATGTCGCACTTGTTGAGGAACACGACGAGCGCGGGAACGCCGACCTGGCGGGCGAGCAGGATGTGCTCGCGGGTCTGCGGCATCGGGCCGTCGGCAGCCGACACGACCAGGATCGCGCCGTCCATCTGGGCGGCGCCGGTGATCATGTTCTTCACGTAGTCGGCGTGGCCGGGGCAGTCGACGTGAGCGTAGTGGCGGTTCTGCGTCTCGTACTCGACGTGAGCGGTCGAGATCGTGATGCCGCGCGCCTTCTCTTCCGGCGCCTTGTCGATCTGGTCGTAGGCGGTGAACGTCGCGCCGCCGGTTTCTGCGAGCACCTTGGTGATCGCTGCGGTCAGCGAGGTCTTGCCATGGTCGACGTGACCGATGGTGCCGATGTTGCAGTGGGGCTTGTTACGTTCGAATTTAGCTTTGGCCATTTGACTCTCCGTTCAATCGTTGACTGCCGTCAACGACAATCAGGCAAACTTCTTCTGGACTTCAGCCGACACGTTCGCCGGAGCTTCGGCGTAGTGATCGAACTGCATGGTGAAGGTCGCGCGACCCTGGCTCATCGAGCGCAGGTTGTTCACGTAACCGAACATGTTCATGAGCGGCACCATCGCGTTGATGACGTTGGCGTTGCCGCGCATGTCTTGGCCCTGGATCTGGCCGCGCCGGGAATTCAGGTCGCCGATGACCGAACCGGTGTAGTCTTCCGGGGTCACCACCTCGACCTTCATGATCGGCTCGAGCAGAACGGACTTGCCCATCTGCAGCGCCTCGCGGAAGCAGGCGCGCGTGGCGATTTCGAAGGCCAGCGCCGACGAGTCGACGTCGTGATACTTGCCGTCGATCAGCTGCACCTTGACGTCGACGATCGGGAAGCCCGCGACCACGCCGGAGGACAGCACGCTCTCGAGGCCCTTTTCGACGCCTGGGATGTACTCCTTCGGCACCGCGCCGCCGACGATCTTCGATTCGAACTCGTAGCCCTTCCCGGCTTCGTTCGGCTCGACGATGATCGTCACGGCCGCGAACTGGCCGGTACCGCCGGTCTGCTTCTTGTGGGTGTAGCTGTGCTCGACCCGCTTGGTGACACGCTCACGGAACGCCACCTGCGGCGCGCCGATGTTGGCGTCGACCTTGTAGGTGCGCTTGAGGATGTCGACCTTGATGTCGAGATGCAGTTCGCCCATGCCCTTGAGGATGGTCTGGCCGGACTCGTGGTCGGTCGACACGCGGAAGGACGGATCCTCCGCGGCGAGCTTGGCCAGCGCCACGCCCAGCTTTTCCTGGTCTGCCTTCGACTTCGGCTCGATCGCGATCTCGATCACCGGCTCCGGGAATTCCATCTTCTCGAGGATGACCGGCTTGTTGGGATCGCACAGCGTGTCGCCGGTGCGCGCTTCCTTCAGGCCAGCCAGCGCGACGATGTCGCCGGCATAGGCTTCCTTGATGTCTTCGCGGTTGTTCGCATGCATCAGCAGCATGCGGCCGATACGCTCTTTCTTCTCGCGGGTCGAGTTGACGACACCGGTGCCCGACTGCAGCACGCCGGAATAGATGCGGCAGAAGGTGATGGTGCCGACGAAAGGGTCGTCCATGATCTTGAACGCGAGCAGAGCCAGCGGCTCCTTGTCGTCCGCCTTGCGCACGACCTCGTTGCCGTCCTCATCGGTGCCCTTGATCGCGGGCACGTCGATCGGCGACGGGAGGTAGTCGACGACGGCGTCGAGCAGCGGCTGCACGCCCTTGTTCTTGAACGCCGAGCCGCACAGCACCGGATAGAAGGCGCCGGTCAGCACCGCCTTGCGGATCAGGCGCTTCAGGGTCGCCTCGTCCGGCTCCTTGCCGTCGAGGAACGCAGCGAGAGCGTCGTCGTCGAGCTCGACGGCGGCTTCCACCATCTTCTCGCGATATTCCTTGGCCTGCTCGACCAGATCTTCCGGGATGTCGACATAGTCGAACTTGGCGCCGAGCGATTCATCGTTCCAGATGACGCCCTTCATCTTCACGAGGTCGACGAGGCCCTTGAAGTTGTTCTCGGCGCCGATCGGAAGCTGGATCGCGATCGGCTTGGCGCCGAGGCGGTCGACGATGTCGGCCAGACACTTGAAGAAGTCGGCACCGGTCTTGTCCATCTTGTTGGCGAAGACGATGCGCGGAACCTTGTACTTGTCGCCCTGGCGCCAGACGGTCTCGGTCTGCGGCTCGACGCCCTGGTTGGAGTCGAGCACGCAAACGGCGCCGTCGAGCACGCGCAGCGAACGCTCGACTTCGATGGTGAAGTCGACGTGGCCGGGGGTGTCGATGATGTTCAGGCGCTTGCCGTTCCAGAACGCGGTGGTCGCAGCCGAGGTGATCGTGATGCCACGCTCCTGCTCCTGCTCCATCCAGTCCATCGTCGCGGCACCCTCGTGCACTTCGCCGATCTTGTGGCTCTTGCCGGTGTAATACAGGATGCGTTCGGTGGTCGTGGTCTTGCCGGCGTCGATATGCGCCATGATACCGAAGTTGCGGTAGTCCTCGATGGCATGTTGGCGGGGCATGAGACTGTTCCTTAGATTCCGTTGATCGCCTTACCAGCGATAGTGCGAGAAGGCGCGGTTGGCTTCCGCCATCCGGTGTACGTCTTCACGCTTCTTGACCGCGTTGCCGCGGTTGTTCGAGGCGTCGAGCAGCTCCGCCGACAGACGCTCCGTCATGGTCTTCTCGTTGCGCTCACGAGCGGCCGAGATCAGCCAGCGGATGCCCAGCGCCTGACGGCGCACCGAGCGGACTTCCACCGGCACCTGGTAGGTCGCGCCGCCGACGCGGCGGGAGCGAACCTCGATGGTCGGCATCACGTTCTCGAGCGCCTGCTCGAACACGCCGAGCGGGGGCTGCTTGGTCTTGGCCTCGATCATGCCGAGCGCACCGTAAACGATGTTTTCGGCGACCGACTTCTTCCCGGCGTACATCACCGAGTTCATGAACTTCGTAATGATGATGTTCCCGAACTTGGGATCCGGAAGAACTTCACGCTTCTCGGCAGAATGGCGACGCGACATCTGATCGTTTCCTGCTTACTTCGGACGCTTCGCGCCGTACTTCGAACGACGCTGCTTACGGTTCTTGACGCCCTGGGTATCCAGCACGCCGCGGAGGATGTGGTAGCGCACGCCGGGCAAGTCCTTGACGCGACCGCCGCGGATCATGACCACCGAGTGCTCCTGCAGGTTATGGCCCTCACCCGGGATGTAGCCGATCACCTCGAAGCCGTTGGTCAGGCGCACCTTGGCGACCTTACGAAGCGCCGAGTTCGGCTTCTTCGGGGTCGTGGTGTAGACGCGCGTGCACACGCCGCGCTTCTGCGGCGACTGCTGCAGCGCCGGCACCTTCTTACGCGACTTCTGCACTTCACGCGGATTTGCGATCAGCTGGTTGATCGTCGGCATGCAGCCTTCACCCTTTAGTTCACGCGAGAACCTTGAATGGCTCCGCAAATTTCTTCTCGGGACTAGCCGCCCCGCACGGCCCGCTCGACGCGAATCAAATACCCGCGCAAAGCGAAATCGCGCCAACCACTCATCGCTGAGCGGAAAGCGCTTCGACGCCACAGAGGACCGCGATTCCGAGCCGTTCAGCGTTCGCTGTCCGGCCCGCCACCGAGGTCATGCATCCGAATTCACTCTCAAGAGGACGAGCTCAAGAGAACCAAAATCGTCCTGGCATTGCCTAGCTATCATCGACAGCGTTTGAGCGGCATTCGTCGAGGTTGGTGCCCGTCCGGCGCCTGAAAAAGGGCCTTCGGGTGTTCCGTTCCGACGCTGGCGTAGCTCACCGCCTGTCGTTAAGTGGGCGCCTTGTATAATCGAGAGATGATGAAGTCAAGCAAAACGATAAGCGAAGAAACGCCTCTGGCACTTGCGGATTTTGCATTTCGCCGATGCTCTTCGGGCGATGAATTGTGACAACGTTCACGCCTTCCCTCGCTCCAATCCGAATCTCCCGCACATCGTCGCGGCCATATTATATCCGGGTAAAATATGAATAGAAACAATTCTCCACAACTTAGGCCTGAAGGCGAATTTCGAAACTAAGCCTTTATTTGCCATTAGCAGCGCAAAAATCGCGATCTACGGCCACGGAATCTCTCATGCGATACACCGACATCGCGATCATCGGCGGAGGTCTTGCGGGCTCGACCGCAGCCGCCATGCTCGGCCGTGCCGGGGTTCCGACCGTCTTGATCGACCCCCATCAGGTTTATCCGTTCGATTTCCGCGTCGAGAAGATCGGCGGCGACCTCCAGCTCGAGCGATTCGCCAGAACCGGCCTTGCCGAATCCGTGCTCCGCTCGGCGACGCTGGACGGCGAGAACTGGATCGCGCGATTCGGCCATCTGCTCGACCGGCAGCCGAGCCGGCAATACGGCATCATGTATGACGCGCTGATCACCGCGGTTCGGGACGAGATCGCGCGGCCGGCGGAATTCATCTGCGACAAGGTCGTCAATATCGCGACCAGCTCCGAGCGGCAGCGGCTCGTCCTCTCGGGCGGCGAAGAGATCTCGGCGCGCCTCGTGGTGCTCGCCAACGGGCTGAATGTCGGGCTGCGCCGGATGCTCGGCATCGAGCGGCTGGTCACCAGCTTCTGCCACTCGATCTCGCTGGGCTTCGATTTCGTCCCCGTCGGCCGTCCCGCCTTCCCGTTCGCGGCCATGACCTATTTCTCGGAGCGGCCGAGCGACCGTATCCCCTACATCACGCTGTTTCCGATCGGAAACCGGATGCGCGCCAACCTGTTCACCTACCGCCAGGCCGACGATCCGTGGCTGCGCGCGATGCGGCGCAACCCGGTCGAGACGCTGAACGCCGCGCTGCCGCGGCTGCGCCGGCTCACCGGCGAATTCAGCGTCGCCGGCGACATCAAGATCCGGCCCGCCGACATCTATGTCAGCACCGGCTATCGGCAGGCCGGCGTCGTGCTGGTCGGTGATGCCTTCGCCAGCACCTGCCCCGTCAGCGGGACCGGGACCGACAAGGTGTTCACCGACGTGTCCCAGCTCTGCAACGTCCACATCCCGGCCTGGCTTGCGACCGACGGCATGGGCGAGGAGAAGATCACCGCGTTCTACGACGATCCGGTCAAGACGGAATGCGACGCCTGGTCGAACGCCAAGGCCTTCAACTTCCGCGAGGTGTCGATCGGGAGCGGACCCTACTGGCAGGCCCAGCGCTGGGCGCGCTTCCTCAGCTATCTCGGCCGGGGCTCGCTGCGCCGGCTGCAACGCCCGCAGGCGGTCGCGGCGACACGGACGGGCAATCAGTTCCGGCAACGTCCACAGGCGGCGGACCGGGCCTAAAGCATGATCCGGAAAAGTGCGAAGCGGTTTTCCGAAAAGATCATGCTCAGACAACAAGCTAAAGCGCGATGATGATTCAATCTAATCTCATCGCGCTTTAGCGGCCGGACGTCATCGGCGACGAGGTGCCGGCGTCACGCCTCCTCGTCTTCGCCCTCATCCTCATCGTCCTCATCGTCTTCATCATCATCGTCCGTGTCGTCGTCTTCGTCGTCCGCGTCATGATGCACATGTCCCTGGTCGTCCCACAGCTTGCGGTAGACGCCATTCTTGGCCAGCAGTTCCTCGTGCGAGCCGCGCTCGATCGCCCGGCCACCCGAGATCACGATGATCTCGTCCATCTCGACCACCGAGGTCAGGCGGTGCGTCGACCAGATCATGGTGCGGCCCTCGGCGACCTTGAGCAGCGTGCGGTTGATCGCGGCCTCCGTGGTCTGGTCTAGCGCCGAGGTCGCCTCGTCGAGCAGCAGCACGGACGGATTGCGGATGATCGCGCGCGCGATCGCGATGCGCTGGCGCTGGCCGCCCGACAGCGTGTCGCCGCGCTCGCCGACCGGCGTGTCGTAGCGCTGCGGCAGGCTCATGATGTAGCGATGGATCTCGGCCTTCTTCGCGGCGTCCTCGACCTCCGCGTCGGTGGCCCCTTCCTTGCCGAGCCGGATGTTCTCGCGGATCGACATGTTGAACAGCATGTTCTCCTGGAACACGACCGCCATGCTGGCCCGCAGCGACTCGCGCGTCACCCGGCGGATATCGACGCCGTCGATGGCGACGCGGCCCTCGTCCGGCACGTAGAGCCGCAGGATCAGGTTGATCAGCGTGCTCTTGCCGGAGCCGCTCGGACCGACGATCGCGATGCTCTTGCCGGCATTGAGCTTGAGGCTAAGATTGTCCAGCACCGGCGTCTGCGCCCCGTCATACTGGAAGGTCACGCGCTCGAACGAGATGTCGTTGGTGATGCGCGGCAGATCCGGCGCGCCGGGACGGTCGGCGCCGCGGGTCGGCTCATCGAGCAGTTCCTGGATGTGCCGCACCGCCGCCGCAGACGAGATCGACACCGGAATGAAATGCATCAAATGGGCGATGTTGTAGGACACCTCCCAGAATGCGCTCTCGAAGGTCACGAAGGTGCCGACCGTGATCTGCCCCTTGGTGGCGAGATAGGCGCCGATCGCCAGCACCACGAGGTGGAGCAGCAGCACCGCGATGGTGACGGTGCGCTCCACCATGGTCGACAGGAACATGGCCGACGCGGCCTTGGCGCGGACGTCGCGGTTGCGCAGCGTGAACCAGCCCAGCGCCCGGCGCTGCAGATTGAACGCCTTCACCACCGCCTGGGCAGCGACATTCTCCTGCACGGTTCCGAGCAGCGCGGCTTCGTTCTGCTTCTGCTCGTAATTGGCCTGCACCGCCTTCGGCGTCAGGATGCGCGGCCCGATCAGCGTGATCGGAAACACCAGCAGGGCGACCGCGGCCAGTTGCCAGTTCAGGAACAGCATCAGGATGATGCCGGCGATCAACTCGAAGAACGGCAACGCCGCGCTGTTGGCGAAGGTCTTGACCGAGCCCTCGAAGGCCGACAGATCGATCGAGAAGCGCGACAAGATCTCGCCGCGCTTGGTGCGGGCGAAATAGGCTGACGGCAGGTTCTGGACGTGCTCGAAGATTCGGGTCCGGACGTCGGCGATAACGCCGGCGGCAAGCCGCGCATCCCAGCGCTCGTACCAGACCGCGATGATCGAGGTGACGATGCCGGCCACCGCGAGCACACCGAGGATCTTGTAGAGCGCCTGGAAATCCTCCTCGCCGAGCGCGTCGTCGATCAGGAATTTCAGGCTGAGCGGCATGATGACGTTGAACAACGTCTCGACCACCACCCCGAAGGTGACGAAGGCCAGCGGCTTCCGGTAGTTCGCCAGGATCGGCTTGACGAAGCCGAAAATCGTCGACAGCGCGCCGGCGGCTTCCTTGGCGGTGAAGACGACGAGATCCTCGTCATCATCGTCGTCATCGAGCTCGAACTCGTCGTCCTCGTCGTCGTCTTCTTCGTCAGCCGGCGGCGCAGCGGGTTTCGCGGAGGCTGGCGTCGCGGCGGAACCGGCAACGGGCGCGGGCTTCTTCTTCAGCTCGGGATCGTCGGGCGCCGATCTCGTCGGATCGTCTGATCCAGGAGGTCTTGATGCAGGAGGTCTTGGCGCCATGAAACCAACCGATGCTCCACGGCCGGCATGACCGCAAATCGAAACCGCAGCTGACGACGCTGCAGCTGCAATCCTATGCGATCAAGATGAATTCGGCAAAGCGTTTGGAACCGCACGACGCGCGGTCACGCCGCCGAGTGGATTCGGGATCACGGCACGGCCGCCGCTTGACGGCTGGTCGGCGCAAGGCCGATCGCCTTGCGTCAGAAGTCGACTGTTGCCGCCGCTAGTCGTCGAGGTCGGCGTCGACCTTGTCGAAGAAGGAATAACGCAGGCTGTCGGAGTCGGCGTACCACTGCCCCGGCCCCTTGTTGGCGGCGAGCGTCAGCGTCCACAGCGCATCGGTGCAGTCGCGGCGGTGCATGGACAGGTCGAAGCCGTTGCCGAAGAACAGTTCCGACCACTCCCACCAGGTGCCGAGCTTCTTCACGCCGCGCAGCAGGTCGTAGCGATCGATCACCGCCGGCGCCATGTCCGAGGTCACCGACGCGAACACGACGCCGGTCTTGACCACCCGATTGAGCTCGCGCACCCCGCGCACGACCTGCTTCTCGCCGAGATGGCACAGCGAGGTCTCGAACACGAAGTCGAACTCTTCGTCCTTGAACGGCATGTCGGCGATCGAGCCGAGCTTGTTGTACTTCTTGAGTGCCTTCGGCGTCTTGCCGTGGATGTAGCGGTTGTTCTCGATGCCCCAGGCGTCGATGCCGCGCTCGCGCAGCGCCCCGACCAGCTCGCCGCTGGCGGAGCCGGCGATCAGCAGCTTGTAGCCCTTCGCCCTGCCCCAGACCGTCTTGATCAGGTCGGTCAGATAGGCCGGGTCGGTGAAGGTGCGCCAGACTTCGCCGTAGGGGCCGACGCCGCGGTAATTGTCGAAATAGCCACGATCGATCTTGTCCGACAGCGCGCCTTCGTCCTGCGCGCGGGCACGGCGCAGCCGCATCATCTCGGTGACGACGATGTCGGTCGCGGCGTCGGAGGAATCGAGCAGCCCGTTCAGGGTCGAATCGAACAGATAGTCGCCCACCACCACGATGCCGGGATGCTCCTTCGGCTCGGGGCGGTGGTTGGTCATGACGTCACGCACCGGCAGGCCGCCCGGCAGCGCGTTGACCGAGGACAGCCAGCGGTGGATCTTGCCTTCGAGGAAATGCGCGCGGGCATCGCCGAGCGAGGCCGGCAGCGACTTCAGCGCGGCGTCGATCAGCTCCTCGTCGCTGAGATTGGCGTAGGCGAGCGCGTCGGAGCCGGCGATCAGCCAGTTCAACACGCCGTGCTTGCCGACATCGTGGCGCGCGCCCTCATTGTAGACGCAGCAGCCGCCGAACGCCTCCGACATGAACCAGGCACCCGGGATCTTCTCACCCCAGAACGGCTCGTCGAACAGGATCGAGACGCGCAGATAGTGCGCAGGACGATCGAAATAGGCGACGTGCTTGACCATCGACTTGCGCAGCTGCTCGCCGTCCCAGCGCATGGTCGCAAGCCAGGAGTGCGGCAGGCAGACCAGCACGAGGTCGAAATCGCGCGTCTCGGGCCCCTTGCCGTTCATCATGTTGAGCTGGTAGCGGCCTTCGGCGGTCTTGCCGACCTTGAGGACGCGATGGTTGAGCTGGATGTCGGCACTGACTTCCGAGCGCAGGCAATCGATCAGCTGCTCGTTGCCGTTCTGGATCGAATACAGGCCGATATAGCCGTCGACATCCATCACGTAGTTCTTCAGCGCGTTGAGGCCGTTGGTGTTGTGGCTCTCGGTCGCAAGGTCGGAGCGCGCCATCACCTTGAAGAACCGCTTGGCGGTCGCGTCCTCGACCTCCTCGTCGAGGATCTGCTCGGCGGTCTTGTAGGCCCAGGGGTGTTCGTTGTCGTGGGCGCCGACGCCCTCGTAATACTCGATCGGCGACACCAGCTCGGCGCAACGCTTGCGGAACGCCTCGATCGCGGCTGCGGTCTTGGCGCCGTATTTGCGGCGCATGCCGGGAACATCGGCGAGCAACTCGCCGTCGAGTTGCACCTGCTCGGCATCCATCGGGATCGTCTGCAGGCCGAAATGCTGGATCAGCTCGCGCAGCGGGTCGGGTCCGGTCATCGAGTAGTCGTAGATCTCGGCAACGCCGGCCTCGTACATCGCGGGCGCGCTGTCGAATTTGCGCGTGACGATCTTGCCGCCGAGGCGGTTCGACGCCTCGAAGATGGTGACGCGGCAGAGGTCGCCGAGTTTGCGCTTCAAATACCAGGCGCTCATCAGCCCCCCGGGGCCGCCGCCTACGATAGCCAAGTCGAGCATATGAATTCCGTCGTCTCCGGCACTGTCAAACAGCCGGTCTAAGTCACCCTAACAAAGGCACTTTTTTGCCTGAAGGGAAGATGAACAAACTGCGTCCCTGCACCGCAGCAGGAGAAGAAAGCAGCAAAAAGGCCGGCAGAACGCCGGCCTTCTCGTTGTTACCGTAGTCTTGCGGAGGCCTATTCCGCCGGCGGCAGCGCCAGCGGCTCCGCTTCCGGAGCCGTCGGCACGATCGCCGCCTGCTGCTTCTCGCGCTCGTCGAGGATCAGCTTGTCGCGCTTGACCGCGACTTCGCGGATCCGCGCCATCGAGGCGCCGGTGCCGGCCGGGATCAGGCGGCCGACAATGACGTTCTCCTTGAGGCCCTCGAGCGGGTCGATCTTGCCATTGACGGCAGCCTCGGTGAGCACGCGCGTGGTCTCCTGGAACGACGCCGCCGAGAAGAACGAGCGGGTCTGCAAGCTCGCCTTGGTGATGCCGAGCAGAACCGGCGTACCCGTGGCGGGCTTCTTGCCCTCCTCCTTGGCCTTGACGTTGAGCGCGTCGAACTCGATCTTGTCGACCTGCTCGCCCGAGATCATGTCGGTGTCGCCCTGGTCGGTGACCTCGACCTTCTGCAGCATCTGACGGACAATCACCTCGATGTGCTTGTCGTTGATGAGCACGCCCTGCAACCGGTAGACCTCCTGGATTTCGTTGACCAGATAGGCAGCGAGTTCCTCGATGCCCTTGATCGCCAGGATGTCGTGCGGCGCCGGATTGCCTTCGACGATGAAATCGCCCTTTTCGACGATGTCGCCGTCCTGAAGATGGATGTGCTTGCCCTTCGGGATCAGGTACTCGCGCGGCTCCTCGGTCTTGTCCATCGGCTCGATCGAGATGCGGCGCTTGTTCTTGTAGTCGCGGCCGAAGCGGATCGTTCCCGCGGTCTCCGCGATGATCGCCGCATCCTTCGGCTTGCGAGCCTCGAACAGTTCCGCCACCCGCGGCAGACCGCCGGTGATGTCACGCGTCTTGGCGCTCTCGGTCGAGATACGCGCCAGGATGTCGCCGGGCATCACCTTGGCGCCGATGTCGACCGACAGAATGCCGTCGACCGACAGCATGTAGCGGGCATCGCCGCCACGCGCGAGCTTCAGCACCTTGCCGTCCTTGCCCTTGACCACGATGGCCGGACGCAGGTCCGAGCCGCCGCGCGTCGTGCGCCAGTCGATGACCACGCGCTTGGCAATACCGGTCGATTCGTCGAGCGTTTCCGAGATCGACTGGCCTTCGACCAGATCCTCGAACCCGATCGTGCCCTCGACTTCGGTGAGCACCGGGCGGGTATAGGGATCCCACTCCGCGATGCGCTGGCCGCGCTTGACCATGTCGCCGTCGTCGACGTGCATCTTCGAACCGTACTGAATACGGTGGGTTGCGCGCTCGGTGCCGTCGGCATCGACAATCGCAACGACCATGTTGCGCACCATCGCGACCAGATTGCCTTCACTGTTGCGGGCGATGGCCTTGTTCCGGATCACGATCTTGCCGTCGAAGTTCGATTCGACGAACGACTGCTCGTTGAGCTGCGCGGCGCCGCCGATGTGGAACGTGCGCATCGTCAGCTGCGTGCCGGGCTCACCGATCGACTGCGCCGCGATGACGCCGACGGCCTCACCGTGGTTGACCGGGGTGCCGCGGGCCAGATCGCGGCCGTAGCACTTGGCGCAGATGCCGTTGACCAACTCGCAGGTCAGTGCCGAGCGGATCTTCACCTCCTGGATGCCGGCCTGCTGGATCAGGTCGACGTGGCTCTCCTCCATCAAGGTGTCGCGCTTGATGACGACCTCGTTGGTGGCGGGATCACGCACGTCGTCGCAGGCCGTACGGCCCAGGATGCGCGAGCCGAGCGAGGCGACCACGGTGCCGGCGTCGACGATGGCGCGCATCTTGATGCCGAGCTTGGTGCCGCAATCGGTCTGCGTGATGATGCAGTCCTGCGCGACGTCGACCAGGCGACGCGTCAGGTAGCCCGAGTTCGCCGTCTTCAACGCGGTGTCCGCCAGACCCTTGCGGGCGCCGTGCGTCGAGTTGAAGTACTCGAGCACCGACAGACCTTCCTTGAAGTTGGAAATGATCGGCGTCTCGATGATCTCGCCCGACGGCTTGGCCATCAGGCCGCGCATGCCGGCGAGCTGGCGCATCTGGGCCGGCGAACCACGCGCACCGGAGTGCGCCATCATGTAGATCGAGTTGATGTCGGCATCCGCGCCCGCCGCCGTCTTCTTGGTCGACGAGATCTCCTTCATCATCGCCTTGGCGACTTCTTCACCGGCCTTCGACCAGGCGTCGACGACCTTGTTGTACTTCTCGCCATGGGTGATTAGGCCGTCATTGTACTGCTGCTCGAAATCCTTCGCCAGCGTACGGGTCTGGTCCACGATCTTCCACTTCGACGCCGGCACGACCATGTCGTCCTTGCCGAACGAGATGCCCGCCTTGAAGGCGTTGTAGAAGCCGAGTGCCATGATGCGGTCGCAGAAGATCACGGTCTCCTTCTGACCGCAGTGCCGGTAGACCTGGTCGATCACGCCGGAAATCTCGCGCTTGGTCATCAGCTTGTTGATGATGTCGTACGAGATCTTGGTGCTCTTCGGCAGCAGATTGCCGAGCATGACACGGCCGGCGGTGGTCTCGATCCAGCGCTTGGATTGCTTGCCTTCCTCGTCGATGCCTTCCCACCGGTACTTGATCTTGGTGTGGAGGTGGATGACCTTCGAATGCAGCGCGTGCTCGAGCTCGGCCATGTCGCCGAAGATCTTGCCCTCGCCGGGCAGGCCTTCGCGCATGATCGAGACGTAGTAGAGGCCGAGCACGATGTCCTGCGACGGTACGATGATCGGCTGGCCGTTCGCCGGATGCAGGATGTTGTTGGTCGACATCATCAGCACGCGCGCTTCCAGCTGCGCTTCGAGCGACAGCGGAACGTGCACGGCCATCTGGTCGCCGTCGAAGTCGGCGTTGAAGGCGGCGCAGACCAACGGGTGCAGCTGGATCGCCTTGCCCTCGATCAGCACCGGCTCGAACGCCTGGATGCCGAGGCGATGCAGCGTCGGCGCGCGGTTCAGCAGCACCGGATGCTCGCGGATCACCTCGTCGAGGATATCCCAGACCTCCGGACGCTCCTTCTCGACCAGCTTCTTGGCCTGCTTCACCGTGGTGGACAGGCCCTTGGCGTCGAGCCGCGAGTAGATGAACGGCTTGAACAGTTCGAGCGCCATCTTCTTCGGCAGGCCGCACTGATGCAGGCGCAGCTCGGGACCGACCACGATCACCGAACGGCCCGAATAGTCGACGCGCTTGCCGAGCAGGTTCTGGCGGAACCGGCCCTGCTTACCCTTCAGCATGTCGGCGAGCGACTTCAGCGGGCGCTTGTTGGCACCCGTGATGACGCGGCCGCGGCGGCCGTTGTCGAACAGCGCGTCGACGGCCTCCTGCAGCATGCGCTTTTCGTTGCGGATGATGATGTCGGGCGCGCGCAGCTCCATCAGCCGCTTCAGACGGTTGTTGCGGTTGATAACGCGGCGGTAGAGGTCGTTGAGGTCCGAGGTCGCGAACCGGCCGCCGTCGAGCGGCACCAGCGGACGCAGGTCCGGCGGAATCACCGGCACCACCGTCATGATCATCCATTCCGGCTTGTTGCCGGAGACGCGGAAGGCCTCGACGATCTTCAGACGCTTGGCGAGCTTCTTGTGCTTGATGTCGGAGTCGGTCTCCGCCATGTCGGCGCGCAGCGTCGCCTCGAGCTTCTCGAGCTCGAGCCCCTTCAGCAGCTCGCGGATCGCCTCGGCGCCGATCATGGCGGTGAAGCTGTCCTGGCCGTACTCGTCCTGCGCCTTCAGATACTCGTCTTCCGACAGCAGCTGACGGTCCTTCAGCGCGGTCAGACCCGGCTCGAGCACGACGTAGTATTCGAAGTACAGGATCCGCTCGAGATCCTTCAGCGTCATGTCGAGCAGGAGGCCGATGCGCGACGGCAGCGACTTCAGGAACCAGATGTGGGCGACCGGTGCCGCCAGCTCGATATGGCCCATGCGCTCGCGCCGGACGCGCGACAGCGTCACCTCGACCGAGCACTTCTCGCAGATGATGCCCTTGTACTTCATCCGCTTGTACTTGCCGCACAAGCACTCGTAGTCCTTGATCGGCCCGAAGATGCGCGCGCAGAACAGGCCGTCACGCTCCGGCTTGAAGGTACGGTAGTTGATGGTCTCGGGCTTCTTGATCTCGCCGTACGACCAGGACAGAATCTTCTCCGGAGACGCGATCGAAATCCGAATCTGGTCGAAGACCTGAGCCGGCGTCGTCGGATTGAAAAGATTCATAATCTCTTGATTCATGGTCTTCTCCTCGCGTGCCGATCGTCACCGGCAGCAAATTCGAAAGTTTTTGTCAGCGCGCGCCCCGCTCAACGTCCGAGAAGGGTGCGAAGGCCCGGCGCGGTTCGCGCCGGGCATAAATCACAGCGTTACTCGGCCGCTTCCGACGTCGGCGCCGGTCCCACCTTGGAATTGTGCAGATCGACGTTGAGGCCGAGCGAGCGCATTTCCTTGACCAGCACGTTGAACGATTCCGGAATACCGGCCTCGAAGGTGTCGTCGCCGCGCACGATCGCCTCGTACACCTTGGTACGGCCGGCGACGTCGTCCGACTTCACGGTCAGCATCTCCTGCAGCGTGTAGGCGGCGCCGTAGGCTTCCAGCGCCCAGACCTCCATTTCGCCGAAGCGCTGGCCGCCGAACTGCGCCTTGCCGCCCAGCGGCTGCTGGGTGACGAGCGAGTACGGACCGATCGAACGCGCGTGGATCTTGTCGTCCACGAGATGGTGCAGCTTGAGCATGTAGATGTAGCCCATCGTCACCTTGCGATCGAACGCATCGCCGGTTCGGCCGTCATAGACGGTCGACTGGCCGGAGGCGTCGAAGCCCGCGAGCTTCAGCATCTCCTCGATGTCCGCTTCCTTGGCGCCGTCGAACACCGGCGTTGCGATCGGCACGCCGTGGCTGAGGTTGCGGCCAAGCTCGAGCAGCTCGTTGTCGTTCAGCGACTTGATGGTTTCATCCTCGCCGTAGATCTTCTTCAGGGTCTCGCGCAGCGGCTTGAGATCCTGCCTCTGATAATAGGCGTCGATGGTCTGGCCGATGCGCTTGCCGAGGCCGGCGCAGGCCCAACCGAGATGCGTCTCGAGGATCTGGCCGACGTTCATGCGCGAGGGCACGCCGAGCGGGTTGAGCACGATGTCGGCATGCGTACCGTCCTCGAGGAACGGCATGTCCTCGATCGGCACGATCTTCGACACCACGCCCTTGTTGCCGTGACGGCCGGCCATCTTGTCGCCGGGCTGGATCTTGCGCTTCACCGCGACGAAGACCTTGACCATCTTCATCACGCCGGGCGGCAGCTCGTCGCCGCGCTGCAGCTTCTCGACCTTGTCGAGGAAGCGCTGTTCGAGGCCCTTCTTCGACTCGTCGTACTGCTTCCGCATGGCCTCGATCTCGGCCATCAGCTTGTCGTTCGGCGAGGCGAACAGCCACCACTGCGACTTCGGATACTCGTCGAGCACCGCGCGGGTGATCTTGGTATCCTTCTTGAAGCCCTTGGGGCCGGCAATGCCCTGGCGGTTCTCCAGGAGCTCGGCGAGGCGGTTATAGACGTTGCGGTCCAGGATCGCCTGCTCGTCGTCGCGGTCCTTGGCCAGACGCTCGATCTCCTCGCGCTCGATCGCCAGCGCACGCTCGTCCTTGTCGACGCCGTGGCGGTTGAACACGCGGACTTCCACGATGGTGCCCTGCACGCCCGGAGGCACGCGCAGCGAGGTATCGCGGACGTCGGAGGCCTTCTCGCCGAAGATGGCGCGGAGCAGCTTCTCTTCCGGCGTCATCGGGCTCTCGCCCTTCGGCGTGATCTTGCCGACCAGGATGTCGCCGGCGCGGACTTCCGCACCGATGTAGACGATGCCGGCTTCGTCGAGGTTCTTCAGCGCTTCTTCCGAGACGTTCGGAATGTCGCGGGTGATTTCCTCAGGGCCGAGCTTGGTGTCGCGAGCCATCACCTCGAATTCTTCAATATGAATTGAGGTAAACACGTCGTCCTTCACGATCCGCTCGGAGAGCAGGATCGAGTCTTCGAAGTTGTAGCCGTTCCACGGCATGAACGCGACCAGCACGTTGCGGCCGAGCGCGAGCTCGCCGAGATCGGTCGACGGACCGTCAGCGATGATGTCGCCCTTCTTGACGATGTCGCCGACCTTCACCAGCGGACGCTGGTTGATGCAGGTCGACTGGTTCGAGCGCTGGTACTTCATCAGCCGGTAGATATCGACGCCCGACTTGGTCGGATCGAGATCCTCGGTGGCGCGGATCACGACGCGGGTGGCGTCGATCTGGTCGATCACGCCCGAACGGCGGGCTGCGATCGCAGCACCGGAGTCACGGGCGACCACGCCTTCCATGCCGGTGCCGACGAACGGCGCCTCGGCACGAACCAGCGGCACCGCCTGGCGCTGCATGTTCGAGCCCATCAGCGCGCGGTTGGCGTCGTCGTTCTCGAGGAACGGGATCAGCGCCGCGGCGACCGAAACCAGCTGCTTCGGCGACACGTCCATGTAGTCGACCTTGTCCGGCGTCACCGGCAGCACTTCGCCGGCATGACGGCAGACCACCAGATCGTCGGTGAAGCGGCCCTTGGCATCGAGCGGCACGTTGGCCTGCGCGACGCGGTAGCGGCCCTCTTCCATCGCCGACAGATAGACCACCTCATCGGTGACCCGGCCGTCCTTGATCTTGCGATAGGGCGTCTCGACGAAGCCGTATTTGTTGACGCGCGCGAACGTCGCCAGCGAGTTGATCAGGCCGATGTTCGGACCTTCCGGCGTCTCGATCGGGCAGATCCGGCCGTAATGCGTCGGATGCACGTCGCGGACTTCGAAGCCGGCACGCTCGCGGGTCAGACCACCCGGGCCGAGCGCCGACAGGCGCCGCTTGTGGGTGATCTCCGACAGCGGGTTGGTCTGGTCCATGAACTGCGACAGCTGCGAGGAACCGAAGAACTCGCGCACCGCGGCAGCCGCGGGCTTGGCGTTGATCAGATCCTGCGGCATCACGGTGTCGATATCGACGCTCGACATGCGCTCCTTGATGGCGCGCTCCATGCGGAGCAGGCCGATCCGGTACTGGTTCTCCATGAGCTCGCCGACCGAGCGCACCCGGCGGTTGCCGAGGTGGTCGATGTCGTCGATCTCGCCCTTGCCGTCGCGCAGGTCGACCAGCGTCTTGATGACCGCCAGGATGTCTTCCTTGCGCAGCGTGCGATGGGTGTCGGGCGCATCGAGCTCGAGGCGCATGTTCATCTTGACGCGGCCGACCGCGGACAGGTCGTAGCGTTCTGCATCGAAGAACAGCGACTGGAACATCGCCTGCGCCGAATCCAGCGTCGGCGGCTCGCCCGGACGCATCACGCGGTAGATGTCGAACAGCGCGTCCTCACGCGTCATATTCTTGTCGGCCGACAGCGTGTTGCGGATGTAGGCGCCGACATTGACGTGGTCGATGTCGAGCAGCGGCAGGTCCTTGTAGCCCTGCTCGTTCAGCACCTTCATCGACTTCTCGGTGATCTCCTCGCCGGCTTCGGCGTAGATTTCACCGGTCTTCGGGTTGACGAGATCCTCGGCGAGATAGTTGCCGACCAGCTCCTCGTCCGACATGCGCAGGGCCTTGAGGCCCTTCTCCTGCAGCTGGCGCGCCTGGCGCACGGTCAGCTTCTTGCCGGCCTCGAGCACCACCTTGCCGGTGTCGGCGTCGATCAGGTCGTTGACGGTCGAATAGCCGCGGAAACGGTTGGCGTCGAACGGCACGCGCCAGCCTTCCTTGGTCCGCTTGTAGGTGATCTTCTTGTAGAAGGTCGACAGGATCTGCTCGCCGTCGAGACCGAGCGCGTACATCAGCGAGGTCACCGGCAGCTTGCGGCGGCGGTCGATGCGCGCGAACACGATGTCCTTGGCGTCGAACTCGATGTCGAGCCAGGAACCGCGATACGGAATCACGCGCGCGGCAAACAGCAGCTTGCCGGACGAATGGGTCTTGCCCTTGTCGTGGTCGAAGAACACGCCGGGCGAACGGTGCATCTGCGAGACGATGACGCGCTCGGTGCCGTTGACGACGAAGGTGCCGTTCATCGTCATGAGCGGGATGTCGCCCATGTAGACGTCCTGCTCCTTGATGTCCTTCACCGACTTGGCGCCGGTTTCCTCGTCGATATCGAACACGATGAGGCGCAGCGTCACCTTGAGCGGCGCAGCGAAGGTCATGCCGCGCTGGCGGCACTCGTCGACGTCATATTTCGGCTGCTCGAACTCATAGCGGACGAACTCGAGCATCGAGGTGCCGGAGAAATCCGAGATCGGGAACACCGAGCGGAACACCGCCTGCAGGCCCTCGTCGAGGCGACCGCCGGCGGGCTCGTCAACCATCAGGAACTGGTCATAGGACGCCTTCTGAACCTCGATGAGGTTCGGCATCTCGGCGACTTCCTTGATGTGACCGAAAAACTTGCGTACGCGTTTGCGACCGGTGAATGTCTGCTGCGCCATCGTGGCCTCTCATTTTCGTCGCCTTTGTGGGGCGAACCTTCCGGGAACGACTGCCATCGGCCCCGGGTTGAATTTCGAATCGTCTCGAAGGAACGAAGCGCAAAGTCAGGAATTAAATCCCGGTCCCGGCCCCAACCACCTTCAAAACGCAAAACAACGCGCGGGGCGCATCACTGCACCCGCCCGTCCAAACACTCCGCTTTACGGACTGAAAAAGCCCGAAATCTGACTGTCTCCCAACGGCTTCCGCCAGGGACCCTGCCGCCCCCGTCGCCTACCGTGTTTTTCCGCTGCCAACCCGATATGGGATGGCAATAAAGGAGATTCGAGGGTTAAGTCCACGGATCCCCACACTTTTTTGTGTCCAACACGCCACGCGACAACCTGTCGCACGCCGTTTGCATGGCCCGGGAGCGCCCTGCGGCGCTCCCGGATCGCGCATTACTTGAGCTCGACCTTGGCGCCAGCCTTCTCGAGCTGGGCCTTGATCTTGTCTGCTTCTTCCTTGTTGACGCCTTCCTTGACGGGCTTCGGAGCGCCTTCGACGAGGTCCTTGGCTTCCTTCAGGCCCAGGCCGGTGATGGCGCGGACTTCCTTGATGACTTCGATCTTCTTGTCGCCGGCAGCAGCCAGCACGACGGTGAATTCGGTCTTCTCTTCAGCCGGAGCAGCGGCAGCACCACCAGCAGCCGGACCAGCCACCGCAACGGCGGCAGCGGCGGACACGCCCCACTTTTCTTCGAGGAGCTTGGCGAGTTCAGCCGCTTCGAGCACGGTGAGGCTCGAGAGGTCGTCGACGATTTTCTGCAGATCAGCCATTGTTCAGTTCCTTAAACGTTTGGTTCGAACCAGGTTTGAGATTAGCGAAGGGGTCAGGCCGCTTCGCCCTTTGAGGCATGAGCCTGAATGACGCGCGCGAGCTTGGCCGCAGGCGCGTTGGAGAGCTGAGCAAGCTTGGTCGCCGGCGCCACGAGGAGGCCAACGATCTTGCCGCGCAGTTCGTCGAGCGACGGCAGTGAGGCGAGCGCCTTCACGCTGTCGACATTCAGGACGGTTTTACCCATCGAGCCGCCGAGGATGACGAACTTCTCGTTCGCCTTGGCGAATTCGATGGCAACCTTTGGCGCCGCAACCGGATCGTTCGAAGTAGCGATCACGGTCGGCCCCTTCAGCAGGGAGCCGATGGCAGCGACGTCAGTGCCTTCAAGAGCAATTTTGGCGAGACGGTTCTTCGAGACCTTCACCGATGCGCCCGCCTGCTTCATCTGCATGCGCAGCTTCTGCATCTGGGCCACGGTGAGGCCGGAATAGTGAGCAACGATCGCAACCGACGTGGTCTTGAAGACCTCGTTAAGTTGTTCGACCGACTCTTTTTTTGCCGCTCGTTCCACAGCAAGCTCTTTCCGGTTGGCGGCCTTTCCGCGAAGGCAGGACCGCCGGGTTGCACCCATCGTCCCGCCCTAAACCTGATCCGGAGGGTCCAAGACCCTCGGACATGCCGGGCAAGACGACATCTAGAAGCCTGCCCTCCCAGAGCCTTACGGCCATGGGCTGTCGAGGTTCGAACCAAACCAGCCTTCCAGCCGCGAACATGCCGCGACGTGAAGCGCAAAATCCGGTCTTCACCCGTCTATGCAGGCCATGCGATTAAGCCGTTGAAAACATGAAGTTCTCGCGGGCGCCTGCAGTCTTGGACAGGATCGAGGCACTTCAGCACGCTGAAGCCCCCTGCTCTCACTCCGATCCGAGGCGACGGGTCCCCTTCCTTTCGAGCATCCTTGCGGGCATGCGGAAAGGAATGATCTCCTATCAACTCAGGTTTTCGGAATGCGAGCACAGACATGCCAGCAAGTGCCAGCACGCCCGGAAGGCGCTATGTAGCCGGTCCTGCCTGGCTTGCCAAGAGCAAATATTGGACCAGTTTCATATGACGGACGGGGAGCCGGCTCCGGTCACGGAGCCGGTAGCTGCTCAGGTGCCACTCACCTTATAGGGCAGCGGCGTACCGGCAAAGAACGCGTCGAGATTGGCGAGCACGCAGTCCTGCATCGCGACGTGCGATTCCAGAGTGTGGCCGCCGAGATGCGGTGACAGCACCACGTTCGGCAGCGCGGTCAGCGCGTCCGGCGCATGCGGCTCCTGGGCAAACACGTCGAGGCCGGCGCCGGCGATGGTTCCGTCAGTCAGAGCCGCAACCAGCGCCTTCTCGTCGATGACCGAGCCGCGCGAGATGTTGACGACGTGCCCGTCGCCGCCGAGCCGACGCAGGATGTCGGCGTCGATCACATTGACATTGTCGGCGCCGGCGCGGACCGCGATGACAAGCACGCTGCACCAGTCGGCCAGCGCCTCGAGGCTCGGCAGGTACTGATACGGCAGGTCATATTTGGTACGGCTGAAATAGCCGACCTCGGTCTCGAAGGCCGCAACGCGGCTCGCGATCTTGCGGCCGATCTCGCCCATGCCGTAGACGCCGACCTTGCGGCCGCGCATGCCGGCCTGCGGTCGCATCATCGGCGACGGTTTTGCACCGGCCCAGTCGCCGCTGCGGACATAATTGTCGGCGACCGGCAGACGCCGCACCGATGCCAGCATCAAGGTCAGCGCGATGTCGGCGACCGAGGCCGCATTGGCGCCGGGGCTGTGGCCGACAGCGATGCCGCGCCTGGCGGCGGCGGCGAGATCGACGCCGTCATAGCCGGTGCCGTAGCAGACGATCGCGCCGAGCTTCGGCAGCATGTCCATGGCATCGCCCCGGAGCGGCGTGCCGCCCGCGGTGATCATGGCGCTGACGTCGGCGAGCTCGGCCACCGGGAACGCTTCGTCCAGCCGCTTGCCTGCCGCGTTGAGCAGCTCATAGCGCTCGCCGAAGCGGATCAGCTGGGCCTTGGGAAAGCGTGAATAGACCAGGACCTTATCGGGCATTGTTCTTGTTTCCTGCGAGAGGCTTCACCTGGAGCCTTTTCCATTCCAATTGAAGCGGAACGCGGCTCTCGATTCTCGTTCTGACGCGTTTGCTCCGCTCGAAAACGCTCCGGGAAAAACAAAGGGCGGAACCGGTTGCCCGATCCCGCCCCTCTTTATCTCGTCACGGCCAAAGATATCAGCCGAGGATGGTGCCCGGCTCGACCTTCACGCCCGGGCCCATGGTGGAGGAAACCGCCACGCGCTGGATGTAGGTGCCCTTGGAGCCCGCCGGCTTCGCCTTGGAGACCGCGTCGGCGAGCGCCTTGACGTTCTCGACCAGCTTGTCCTCGGAGAACGAGGCCTTGCCGATGCCGGCCTGCACGATGCCGGCCTTCTCGACGCGGAACTCGACCGAGCCACCCTTGGCGCCCTTCACGGCGTTGGTGACGTCCATGGTCACGGTGCCGATCTTCGGGTTCGGCATCATGCCGCGCGGACCGAGCACCTTACCGAGGCGGCCGACCAGCGGCATCATGTCGGGGGTCGCGATACAACGATCAAAGTCGATCGCACCGCCCTGCACCTTCTCGACCAGGTCTTCGGCGCCGACGACGTCGGCGCCGGCAGCCTTGGCTTCCTCAGCCTTGGCGCCGCGCGCGAACACGCCGACGCGCAGCGTGCGGCCGGTGCCGTTCGGCAGGTTGACGACGCCGCGGACCATCTGGTCGGCGTGGCGCGGGTCGACGCCGAGATTGATCGCGATCTCGATCGTCTCGTCGAACTTCGACTTGGCGCGCTCCTTGACCATCTTGATGGCGTCCGCGAGCGGGTAGAGCTTCTCGCGATCAACACCCTCACGGGCCTTCTTCAGACGCTTTCCGATTGTCATGGCCCGTTACCCCGCAACTTCCAGACCCATCGAACGGGCAGAGCCCTCGACCATCTTCATGGCCGATTCAATGGTATCGCAATTCAAGTCCTTCATCTTCTTCTCGGCGATCTCGCGCACCTGCGCCTTGGTCACCTTGCCGGCCTTGTCGCGGCCCGGCGCCTTCGATCCGGACTGGATCTTGGCGGCCTGCTTGAGGAAGTAGGACATCGGAGGGGTCTTCATCTCGAAGGTGAAGGACCGGTCCGCATAGATCGTGATGATCACCGGGATCGGGGTGTTCTTCTCTTCCTTCTGGGTCTGCGCGTTGAACGCCTTGCAGAACTCCATGATGTTCAGGCCGCGCTGACCAAGCGCGGGGCCGATCGGGGGCGAAGGATTCGCCGCACCGGCCGGGACCTGAAGCTTCAGGTATCCGGTCACTTTCTTTGCCATCTATCACTCCTGTTGTGCCGGACGGGGCCGGCGGTTTCAGGTTCCGTGGTTCGGTTGGAGGGGCTGGCGACCGCCTCCTCCCTCCCACGGCCTCAATTGACGCGAGCCATATACCCCGCGCCGTCCGGTCAGACCACCTTTTCGACCTGACCGAATTCCAGTTCCACGGGCGTTGCGCGGCCGAAGATCGACACCGCGACCTTCACGCGCGAACGCGCCTCGTCGATTTCTTCCACCACGCCGGAGAACGAGGCGAACGGGCCGTCGGCCACGCGCACATTCTCGCCGATTTCGAACGACACCGACGCCTTCGGACGCTCCACGCCCTCCTGCACCTGGTGCAGGATCCGCATCGCCTCGGCTTCCGAGATCGGCATCGGCTTGTTTTCCGCGCCGAGGAAGCCGGTGACCTTCGGCGTGTTCTTGATCAGATGGAACGCCTCGTCGGTCAGCTTCATCTTCACCAGCACATAGCCCGGGAAGAACTTGCGTTCGGCGTCGATCTTGCGGCCGCGGCGCACCTCGGTGACCTTCTCGGTCGGCACCAGGATCTGCTCGAACAGCTCTTCGAGCCCGCGCTGCTTGGCCTGCTCGCGGATCGATTCCTGAACCTTCTTCTCGAAGTTCGAATAGGCGTGGACGATGTACCAGCGCTTGTCCATCAATTGGGTGCTCATCAGTGGATGCCCAGTATCAGGGTAATCAGATAGCGGATGATTTGGTCCGCGGCGAAGAAGAAGATCGAGGCCAGCGCCACCATCACGAACACCATGATGGTGGTGATGGTCGTCTCGCGGCGCGTCGGCCAGGTGACCTTGGCGGTCTCCGAGCGCACTTCCTGCAGGAATTTGAACGGGCTGAAAGCCATCGTGAGATCCGCGTCCGTCTCCGGACGATTGCAACGTTTCAAGGAATCCGAACAGCCGACCTTGCGGACCCAGCCCTCGTTTGGAAGGTTGAGCCGATAAACGAGCTCGAATGTTCGGGGAATTAGGCCGCGCCGGATATCCGCCATCAAAGCGGGCCGACTGCGAGTGCCGGGGTATCTACTGCGAGAGGAGCCAAACGTCAAGGTCGGCACCGTCGCGGCCCGCCCCGGCCGCAGCTCGGGGAAACCGGGACTGAGCCCCTCAATTCAAGCACTTAGCGGGGCGACCGGCGGTTCGCCTCCCCGCCGTCGGCGGCGGCGGCCGGGTCGATTACCCGGCAAAGCTCTTCTGAACAGCCTGATCCAGCGTGGCGCCGCCGACATAGCGCTGCCGCAACTCGCGCTTCAGCAGCTTGCCGCTCGGGTTCTTCGGCAGGGCATCCACGAAGATGACCCGCTTCGGCACCTTGAAATGGGCCATCGACGCCGCGCAGTGCTTGATGACGGCGTCGGCATCGAGGTCCTGGCCGGCCTTGACCACGACGATCGCGGTCACGGCCTCGATCCAGCGCGGGTCGGGCAGCCCGACCACCGCAACCTCCGACACCTCGGGCAGCCGGTAGATCATCTCCTCGACCTCGCGGCTTGCGACGTTCTCGCCGCCGCTCTTGATCATGTCCTTCACCCGATCGACCACGGTGATGTAGCCACTGGCATCGACGGTCGCGAGATCGCCGGAATGAAACCAGCCGCCGGCAAACGCCGCCGCGGTCTTGACCGGATCGTTGTAGTAACCGGACAACAGATGCGGCGAGCGGTGCACGATCTCGCCGACCTCCCCCACCCCGACATCGGTCATGTCAGCCTTGACCACCCGCGTCTCGACATTGATCGCGGGCTTGCCGGCCGAGCCGGCCCTCGGCAGCTGGTCCTGCGGTGCGAGCACCGTCGCGAGCGGCGCGATCTCGGTTTGGCCGTAGAAATTCCAGAACTTCACGTCGGGCAGCCGGCGCTGCAATTCGAGCAGCACCTCGACCGGCATGATCGAGGCGCCGTAATAGCCCTTGCGCAGGGTCGAGAGATCGGTGCGGTCGAACGACGGCGAACGCAGCATCGCGATCCAGATCGTCGGCGGCGCGAAGAACGAATTGATCTTGTGCTTCGCGATCAGCGCCAGGACATTGTCGGGCACCGGCTTGCCGGTGATCAGACTGGTGGCGCCGAGATAGATCGCGGGCCCCAGGAAAACGTCGAGCTGTGCGCAATGATAGAGCGGCAGCGCGTGCAGCACGGTGTCGTCGGTCGCCATGCTGCCGTCGATGATGCAGCTGACATATTGCCACATCACGGCTTCATGGGTGAGGATCGCGCCTTTCGGCTGCGACTCCGTGCCGCTGGTGTAGATGATCTGCGCGGGGTCACGGCTGTCCACCGCTACGTCCGGCGCCGACGCGTCGCTGTTCAGCAGGTTGTCGAACGTCGTGATTCCGTCTGGCGCGGTCGCGGGATCTTCACCGGGCAGCCAGATCAGGGTCTCGACGGCCGAGCCCTTGGCGGCGGCGGCGTGCGCCGTGTCCACGAAATCGGGGCCGACCGCGAGCAGCTTGGCGCCGGAATTGGCCAGGATGAAATTGATCTCGTCGGGATTGAGCATGAAGTTGATCGGCACCAGGATCGCGCCGATCCGCGCCACGGCGAAGCGTAGCGCGGCGAAGCCGTGCGAGTTGCGCGACAGCACCGCAACGCGGTCGCCCTTCGCGATGCCGAGGCCGAGCAAGCCGCGTCCGAGCCGATTGCAGATCGCGTCCATCTCCGCAAAGGTCCAGCTCACCTCGCCGCAGATCAGCGCGGTCTTGCCGGGATAGCGCTTCGCGGACCGGCGCAGCAGATCGCCAATGCTGTGCTCGCGGGCGCGCTGGATGGTCGCTGCGATGGTGTCGCTCATGAAGTCCCTCCCGAACGTGTTTTTTGTCGTTGTCTCGTTGTCGCCGCGCCGTCGCTATTGGCGTGCGGCGTAGGCGTGTTCCATGTAGGTGTGCTCGACCGAGCGATCGAGCGAGGCGATCTTCTCGAAGCCGCGCCGCCAGTCCTGCAAATGCCGCCGGGTCCACAGCACGCCGGCCTCCTTATCGCGCCGCCTGATCGCATCGAGGATGTGGCGATGCGCCTCGACGAGCCGCGCGCCGCCCTCGGGCACGCCGCCGACGATCATCTCGGTGGTCGGAAAGAACAGCTGCGCGGCCGGCTCGCGGGCGAGTTGCAGCACGCGGTTCTGCGAGGCCTTGGCCATCAGCACGTGGAATTCCGCATCCAGCTCGGCGAGCTCGGCGGGATTGCCGACGACATCAGAGCTGCGCTCGAGATTGCCGGCGAGCTCGGCGATGTTCTCCTCGGTCGCGCGCTCGACCGCGCCTTCGACGCTCGCGACCTCCAGCGTCATCGACGCCTCGAACAGTTCGCGGAACGTGACCTCGTGCAGGATCAACGCACGCGACAGTCGCGTGGCGAGCTTGTTGTAGCGCGGCAGGCAGGCCTGCAGGCGGCGACTGGAATCGCGGCGGATCAGCCCGCCCTCCTCGAGCACGCGAATGCCTTCGCGCACCGTCGAGCGGTTGACGCCGAACTGCGCGACCAGCTGCTGCTCGGTGCCGATCGGCTCGCCGGGTTTGATCCGGCCGTTGATGATCTCGCGCTCGATCGCGTCGGCGACCTTCTGGTAGGCCGGCGCGACGTCGATGCGTCGGAACAGTGGTGTGGCGGGCACCTTGGGCTCCCGATTGTCGTTTGTCGGACAAAGGATAGGAGAAGGCGCCAAGAGCGTCAAATGGGCCGTTCTAAGCCGGATTGTCGCACCCGGATGGCCAGAATTGACACTGGAACCGGGCAAATCTAGCTTTGTCGGACAAACCGATAAGAACATCCTGGGAGGACGCATCACCATGAAATCCATCGCCACGAGTCTATCCGCCGCCGGCCTGCTCGCCGCAGTGCTGGCGGGGCCCGCGCTCGCACAACAGACGCCGCTCAAGATCGGCGTGCTGACCGATTTCCAGTCGGTCTATTCCGACATCGGCGGCGCCGGGAATGTCGAGGCCACCAAGATGGCGATCGAGGAGTTCGGCGGCTCGATATTCGGCAAGCCGATCGAGCTCGTCACCGCCGACGCCCTCAACAAGGCCAACGTCGCCGCCACCATCACCCGCAAATGGTACGAGGCCGAGAATGTCGACATGATCATCGACATGCCGACCTCGGCGACCGCGCTCGCCGGCATGGAGATGTCGAAGCAGTTTGAGAAGATCATGATCGTGACGGACGCGGCGAGCTCCGACATCACCGGAAAATCCTGCTCGCCCTACACGCTGCACTGGACCTACGACACCTACGCCAACGCCCACACCGTCGGCAGCGCGATCGTGAAGAACGGCGGCGACACCTGGTTCTTCATCACCGCCGACTATGTGTTCGGCCATTCCATCGAGCGCGACACCGGCGACGTGGTCCGCGCGGCCGGCGGCAAGGTGCTCGGCAGCGCGCGGCATCCGCTCAATACGCCGGACTTCTCCTCATTCCTGCTGCAGGCGCAGTCGTCCAAGGCCAAGATCGTCGGCCTCGCCAATGGCGGCGGCGACACCATCAACGCGATCAAGCAGGCCGCCGAATTCGGCATCGTCGCGGGCGGGCAGAATCTCGCCGGCATCGTGATGTTCATCTCCGACATCCACAGCCTCGGGCTGAAGCTCGCGCAGGGCCTGATCATCACCGAGGCCTATTACTGGGACCTCAACGACCGCACCCGCGCCTTCGGCAAGCGCTTCTTCGAGCGCATGAAGCGGATGCCGACCATGAACCAGGCCGCGACCTACAGCGCCACACTGCACTACCTCAACGCGGTCAAGGCCGCCGGCACCAAGGAGACCAAGCCCGTGCTGGCGAAGATGCGCGCCACTCCAGTGCGCGACGCCTTCACCGACAATGGCGTGGTGCGCGAGGACGGCCGCATGGTGCATTCGATGTTCCTGTTCGAGGTCAAGAAACCCGAGGAATCGAAGGCGCCGTGGGATTACTACAAGGTGCTCGCCGAGGTACCCGGCGACCAGGCATTCCGGCCGCTCAAGGACGGTGGCTGCCCGCTGATCAAGTAACTGAAAATGATCATGGCCGGGGTCCAGGACCTCGGCCAAGGCATTCAAATTGTTGGCTAAAAGCTGGCAGGAGTGGCAGGGCTCGAACCTGCGACCCCCGGTTTTGGAGACCGGTGCTCTACCAATTGAGCTACACTCCTGCAGGGAACCGGCGTCGCCGCCGGTTCGCGCCGTTTCAAGCACAGGGCATGGCCGGTTTGCAAGGGCGAAGCGGCGAACCTTCTGTTCATTGCAAAACTTCTGCGCCAGACTTCAGCCATCACTCCAAGATCACCTCATTGCCGGCGCTCCGCCGCAAGAATCAAGAACCAGGGAGAGACCATGAACGCTCAAACCGCCACCAAGCACTCCGCCACCCAGACCACCCCGTCCCTCCCGCTCGCCAAACCCGAATCGATCGGACTGTCGGGCGCGCGGCTGCAGGCATTGTCCGACACCTTCAAGCGCGAGGTCGACAAGGGAACCGCGCCCGGCTTCACGGTGCTGGTGGCGCGGCGCGGCCAGATCGGCTGGTTCGACGCGATCGGCCGGCAGAGCCCGACCGCCGCGGCGCCGATGACGCATGACACGATCTTCCGCATCTTCTCGATGACCAAGCCGATCGTCTCGGTCGGTATCATGCAGCTGCTGGAGGACGGCCACTTCCTGCTCAACGACCCCGTCGCGAAATTCATCCCCGAATTCGCCGAGACCAAGGTCGGCGTCGAGCATAACGGCAAGCTCGAGCTGGTCCCCGTGCAGCGGCAGATGACGATCCAGGACCTGCTGCGCCACACCTCCGGCTTGACGTATGACCACACCGGCAACGGCCCGGTGCAGGAGCTCTACAAGCAGTCGCGGCTGCGCAGCCGCAAGATCACCAATGCCGAGCACGCCACCATGCTCGCCGCCATGCCGCTGGTCTGCCAGCCCGGCGCCGAGTGGAACTACAGCCGCTCCACCGACATCCTCGGCCGCATCATCGAAGTCGTCAGCGGCAAGACGCTCGGCGCGTTCCTCACTGAGCGCATCCTCTCACCGCTGCAGATGAACGAGACCGCCTTCCATACCCCGGAAGCCAATGCCGGCCGGCTGGCCGAGGCGTTTGCCAACGATCCCTGGAGCAACGAGAAGGTGCAGCTGTTCAACATGCTGGAGAAGCCGGCGATGGAATCCGGCGGCGGCGGCCTAGTGTCGACCACGATGGACTATGCCCGCTTCGCGCAGATGCTGCTCAATGGCGGATCGCTCGACGGCACCAGGATCATCGGCCGCAAGACGCTCGAATTCATGGCCTCCGATCACCTTGGTGCCGGCGTCAAGATCCAAGGCACGCTGGTGTCGCCGGGCCACAGTTTCGGCCTCGGCTTCGCCGTGCGTATGCAGCAGGGCATCGCGCCGTTCTCCGGCTCGGTCGGCCAGTACTTCTGGAGCGGCATGGCCGGCACGTTCTTCTGGATCGATCCGCACGAAGACCTGATCGCGGTGTTCATGATGCAGGGCCCGGGCCAGCGCGAATACACCCGCTCGCTGGTGCGCAACGGAGTGTATGCGGCTGTGGAGTGAGGCCATTTGCTGCTCGAGATCCCGGGTTCGCGCTAACGCGCGCCCCGGGATGACGCTTCGCGTCAGCTGATCGTCGCGCCGCCGTCGATCACCACGGTCTGGCCGGTCATGAAGTCACCGGCGCGTGAACCCATGAACACGGCGGCGCCCGCGATCTCGTCCGGCACGCCGATGCGCAGCAGTGGCGAGCGCGCGGTCGAGGCCTTCAGATTGTCCGGATTGTCCCACAGCGCCTTGGCGAAGTCGGTCTTGATCAGGCCCGGCGCGATGCAGTTCACGCGGATATTGTGCTTGCCGTACTCGCAGGCGAGGTTGCGCGCGAGCTGCATGTCGGCGGCCTTCGAGATCGCGTAGGCTCCGAGGATGGTCGAGCCCTTCAGGCCACCGATCGAGGACACGATGATGATGGAGCCATCCTTGCGCTCAATCATCTGCGGCACCACCATCGAGATCAGCCAGTTGTTGGCGACGATGTTGTTGTCGAGGATCTTGCGGAACTGATCGTCGGAGATGCCGGCGAGCGGGCCATAGTAGGGATTGGATGCCGCGTTGCAGACCAGCACATCGATCTTGCCGAAGGCACGGTTGCTCTCGTCCACGAGGTTCTGCAGGTTTTCCTTCGAGGAGATGTTGGCTGCGATCGCGACCGCGGTGCCCTTGCCGTAGCTGGTGTTGATCTCCTTGGCCACCTCTTCGCAGACATCGGCCTTGCGCGAGGAGATCACGACCTTGGCGCCGTGCTCGGCCATCCGCTCGGCGATCGCGCGTCCGATGCCGCGCGTCGAGCCGGTGATGACGGCGACTTTTCCCTTCATGTCGAACAAGGTCATGGTTCTCTCCCTGATGTAAGGCGTTTGAATTCTGCGTTGAGCTTAGGCAGTGGTTGTGTGTTGCGATAGCGCCATCACGCAAGCTTGCTCGCCGGCCTGACTTCCGGTCCGGCCGGCTGATGCATCGCGGCGTGTCGGGGATCGGCAATCCACGGCTGCTGGTTCACCATCGGCAGCCGCCAGGTCGACAGGCCGACGCCTGCGATGTGATCGAGCCGCGTCACCGAGACGTTATCGACGTCGAAGGACAATCCGCGATCCGGCTGGCCGCCGAGTGCAAGGCCGACCGCGGCGCGGATCACGCCGCCATGGCCGACCGCGATGATGTTCCTGCCCGCTTCCGCAGCCGTGATCCGCACGATCGTGCGGCAGACCCGCGTGTAGAGATCCATGAAACTCTCGCCGCCCGGCGCGGGCTCATTGACGTCGGCAAACCAGCTCCTGCCGGGCGGCTGGCTCGCGAGCAGCGCGGCGCGGTTCATGCCCTGCCATCGGCCGAGATGCTGCTCGGCGAAGTCGCGCTCCTGCGTCATGCTGGCCGGCTTCGGATAGCCGGCGGCCCAGATCGCCTCCGCGGTCTTGTGCGTGCGCTTGAGATTGCTCGAATACCAGACAGCATCGCGCGGCAGCATCTTGGCGACCGCCTCGAACACTTCGACATCGCCGGTGTCGCAGTCGATGTCCTCCTGCCCGTAGATGTTGCCGCCGTCGCTGCGTACCGGCGCGTGGCGGACCCACCACCAGCGCGTCACCGTCACGACAGGCCTGTCTGGATTGGACATCGGATGAGCCCTTCAATAGTGTCCCGTCACGCTGTACGTCACGCCGCACATCGTCTCAAGTGCTTCTGACGTTTGAAATTTTGTTTGAATTCCGTCGCGCGGCAGGCGTGCCACGGATCATGTGAACAGGGAGAAAAACGTGACCAAGAACTTGGGCCGCCTCGAAGGCAAATCCGTCATCATCACCGGCGCGGGCAGCGGCATCGGCCGCGCGGCCTCGCTGCTGTTCACCAAGGAAGGCGCCAAGCTGATCGCAGTCGATCGCACCGACGGCGTCAACGAGACCGCCAAGCTGGTGCGCGATGCCGGCGGCACGGTCGAAGCCGTCACTGCGGACGCAGGATCGGAGAGCGACGTGAAGGCGTTCATCGAGAAGGCGGTTTCGAAGTACGGCAAGCTCGATGCGATCTGGGCCAATGCCGGCGTCAGCGGCGGCCTCGTTCCGCTCGCCGACCAGACTCCGGAACATTGGCAGGAGGTGCTGCGCGTCAATCTGATCGGCCCGTTCCTCGCGATCAAGCATTCGATCCCGCACATGACCAAGCAGGGCTTCGGCTCGATCATCCTTACCGCATCGGTTGCGGGCCTGAAGGCCGGCGCCAGCGGACATCCTTACGGCGCAAGCAAGGCCGGCGTCATCAGCCTGGTGCAGACCACCGCCTACTCGCTCTCCGGCACCGGCGTGCGCGTCAACGCGGTGTGCCCGGGCCTGATCGAGACCGGCATGACCAAGCCGGTGTTCGACCGCGCCAAGGAGCGCGGCACCCAGGACAAGATCGGCCAGCTCAATCCGTTGAAGCGCCCCGGCCAGCCGCACGAGCTCGCCGCGATGGGACTGTTTTTGGCGAGCGACGAAGCGTCCTATGTCAACGGCCAGGCCATCCCTGTCGACGGCGGCCTGACGGCGTCGATGCCGTATACGGGCAAGCCGATTTAGCAACGCTGCTCGCCTTTCGCGGAACGGCGAGGTTTGCGTTGGCGCGATGACGCCGCCACATCCACCACTGTCGTCCCGGCGAAGGCCGGGACCCATAAGCCGCGGCAGGTGTGGTGGAAAGGACACGTCGTTCCAGCGTCGTTCAACAATGACCATCGGTGGTTGGGTCCCTGCTTTCGCAGGGACGACGATGAGGATGGGTTCTCGATTCATCGTCTCGCATCGCGCGGTGCCATCACCTCGCGAAAGCGGGTGATCCACCCCGGCGCGCCGAAGCTTCAACGGAGGCGGCAAGCCGGGCGATGACAGCTGAGGATGTAACGGTCCGAATATTGCCTGGCCTCGGCGCGCAAACGAACTGTTATAGTTCCCTGGCAGGATCGCCCCCTCACCCCCCTCGCAAACGAACAGGCCATGCAAAATCAACGACCCGACCGTATCCGCAAGCTGTTGGCCGACCTCGTCGCGTTCGACACCGTCAGCGACCGCAGCAATTTGCCACTGATCGATTACATCGAGCGCTATCTCGCTTCGCTCGGCGTCAGCGGCCAGCGAATCGTGGATGACACCGGGCAGAAATCCTCGCTGTGGGTCACGATCGGCCCGCAAGACAAGGCAGGCCTGGTTCTGTCGGGGCACACCGACGTCGTGCCGGTCGCGGGACAGGACTGGACCCACAACCCGTTTGAATTGGTCGAGCGCGACGGAAAGCTGTACGGCCGCGGCACCACCGACATGAAGGGCTTTGTCGCGGTCTGTCTCGCTATGGTGCCGGAGATGGTCGAGGTCAACCTGAAGACGCCGATCCATCTTGCGATCTCCTATGACGAGGAGGTCGGCTGCGTCGGTGTCCGTCCGATGCTGCGCGAGGTCGCGCGCAAGAGCGTGAAGCCGCTCGGCTGCTTCGTCGGCGAGCCGACCCGGATGCAGGTGATCATCGGCCACAAGGGCAAGCACGGCGTGCGCGCCACGTTCCGCGGGCTCGCCCGCCACTCCTCGATCGCGCCCGACGGCGTCAACGCGATCGAGTATGCGGCCGACCTGATCACCGAGATTCGCCGCCGCGCGGCCTTGCTCGTGGTGGATGCCGAGCGAGACAGCCTCTACGACGTCCCGCACTCGACCCTGCTCACCAGCATCGTCCGCGGCGGCGCCGCGCTGAACATCGTTCCCGACCAATGCGTGGTGGAATTCGAATGCCGCGGCATCGGGATCACCGAGTCCAGAGAGGTGACGGACGCGATCGTCGCCTGGGCCAAGGCCGAGGTCGAGCCGAAGATGCGCGCGCGGTACCCGGACTGCGGCATCGATTTCGAGGAAATCCTCGACTATCCCGCGCTCGATACCGCCGCCGACGCCCCGATCGTCACGCTCGCCAAGCAATTCGCCGGTCGCAACGACCACGCCAAGGTCGCGTTCGGCACCGAGGCCAGCCTGTTCACCAGCATGGCGGACGTGCCGTCGGTGGTGGTCGGCCCCGGCGGGATCGCGCAGGCGCATACGCCGGACGAATTCGTCGAAATGTCGCAGCTCGAGGCGTGCGGGGATTTCGTCGCGCGGCTGATCGCGCATTGCGCGAAGTGAGGCTGCCAATTGTAGGGCGGATTAGCCGAAGTGTAATCCGCCCTACAAGCTATTCACAGCCCATCCGGCGGCAGGCCCGGACCTGTCGCGGCCGGGCGAAGCTTGTCGCGCTTGCGCTCGCGGTAGAAGGCGTAGAGGCCGGAGGCGACGATGATCGTGGCACCCGCGAGCATCGCGCCGTCGGGCTTGTGGCCGAAGGTGAGATAGCCTGTCAGCATCGCCCATAGCAGCGCGGTGTAGCGGAACGGCGCCACCGCCGAGATGTCGCCGGTGCGCAGCGACACGATGATGCACTGATAGCCGATCAGGATCAGCACCGCGGCAAATGTAAGCAGGCCGAGCGCCTGGCCGGACGGCGGCCGCCAGCCGCCGAGCGGCACCAGCACGGCGGCGCCCGCGGTCGTCACCGTCACGGTCGTCAGCAGCGTGATGAACACGGTCGGCAGGTCCTTCGGGATGCGCCGGGTGGCGAGATCGCGCACCGTGCAGAAGCCGACCGACGCCAGCGCCAGCAGCGCGGCCTGGTTGAAGCCTTCCGCGCCGGGCCGGACGATGACCAGCACGCCGATGAAGCCGGCCGCGATCGCCAGCCAGCGCCGCCAGCCGACCGGCTCGCCGAACACCAGCGCAGCGCCCAGCGTGATGACCAGCGGCAGCGCCTGGAAGATCGCCGAGGCGTTGGCGAGCGGGATTTGCGAGATCGCCGACAGATAGGTCAGCGTGCCGCCGATCTCGCCGATCACGCGCAAGCCGACCGGCCAGATCAACAGCGCGCCGAAACTGCGCAGGGCGTCGCGGTACCAGGCTAGTGCCGCGACCAGCACCATCGCGACCACGCCGCGGACCAGCAAGATCTCCCCGATGTTGAGCTCCGCCGACACCGCCTTGGTGATGGTGTCGTTGGCCGTGAAGGTGGCCATGGCAGCAGCCATGAACAGGCTGCCGCGAAGATTCGAGGAAAGGGGCAAGATGAAATTGTCCGATCAGGACCAGGCGGGCGTTGACCGGATGGACTTGCCAAAGCGGCGCTGCGAACTCAAATCACAGATGGCTACAATACGGAAACATGCCGCATCTCGCAGTTGCGGCGCGAGCCCTGTGGGATCGCGCCGCGTTCTCAGATCAGGTTGCGCCGGCCTTCTGCGCGTATTCCCATGACGCCTTCGACAACGGCACGGTGCGCGCGGCTGACTCGAGGGCCTTGGCGTTGGCGGCCGTGCCGTCGCGGACGCGGCCCGCGATGCCCTGCGTGATGCCGGCGAGGCGGAACAGATTGTACGAGAAATACCAGTTGAGATCCGGCACGGCCATGCCGGTGACGTTGCAATAGATCTGCGCGGCCTCATCCTGGCTCGGGATGTTCAATGCCTTGAGGTCAGCATTGGCGAGGCCCGGCATGGTCCACTGCATCAACAGATAGGTGAAGTCGGCCATGGGATCGCCGAGCGTCGACAATTCCCAGTCCAGCACCGCCTGCACCCGCGGCTCGGTGGCGTGGAAGATCATGTTGTCGAGGCGATAGTCGCCATGCACGACCGAGACGCGCTTCTGCTCCGGCACCGTCTTCGGCAGCCACTCAGCGAGCTTCTCGAACTCGGGAATGTGCTGCGTCTCGGACGCGCGGTACTGCTTGGTCCAGCGATCGACCTGCCGCGCAAAATAGTTGCCGGGCTTGCCGAAATCGCCGAGGCCGATCTTTTCCGGATCGAGGATGTGCAGCTTCGCCAGCGTCTCGATCTTGCTGGTGAAGATTTTCCGCCGCGCGTCCGGCTCCTGGCTCGGCAAGGTCGGATCCCAGAACACCCGCCCCTCCTCCATCGACATGATGTAGAAGGCCGAGCCGATCACCGCATCGTCGGTGCACAGCGCATAGGCTTTCGCGACCGGGAAATTCTGCTTGCCGAGCGCCGCAATCACGCGGAACTCTCGATCGACCGCATGGGCCGACGGCAACAGCTTACCAAACGGACGGCGGCGCATCACGTAGTTGCGGCCGGGGGTTTCGAGCTTGTACGTCGGGTTGGACTGGCCGCCCTTGAACTGCAGGACCTTGAGCGGGCCCTGATAGCCCTCGACGTGTTGCTTCATCCAGGCATCGAGGCTCGCCTCGTTGACGCGATGGCGCTCCTCGACTTCCCGTGTTCCGGAAAATTCTTCGTCTTTCCTGACGCCGTCCGCCACGATGACGCTCCCTCAACTCGGTTTTGTTGGGAGCGCCGTCGGACGCTCCCAATTGTCTTTTTCATTCTGAGCACGATGTACGCGGGAACGCCATGCGTTCCGCATCATGCTCAATGCGACGTGTTTGCATACTTCCGAACTTCAAGCCTTGCAATGGCGCGGTTGTGCACCTCGTCCGGACCGTCGGCGAGACGGAGCGTTCGGATGTGGGCATAGGCCTTCGCGAGCCCGGCGTCGTCGGAGACACCGCCGCCGCCAAACGCCTGGATCGCTTGGTCGATGATCTTCAGCGCCATATTGGGCGCTGCGACCTTGATCATCGCGATCTCGGCCTGCGCGGTCTTGTTGCCGACCTTGTCCATCATGTCGGCGGCCTTGAGGCACAGCAGGCGATTCATCTCGATGTCGGTGCGGGCCTCGCCGATGCGCTGCTCCCAGACCGAATGCTCGATGATCTTCTTGCCGAACGCGGTGCGCGAGGCGAGCCGCTTCACCATCTTCTCCAGCGCTTCCTCGGCCTGGCCGATGGTGCGCATGCAGTGATGGATACGGCCCGGGCCGAGACGGCCCTGCGCGATCTCGAAGCCGCGGCCCTCGCCGAGCAGGATGTTCTCCTTCGGCACGCGGACGTTCTCGAGCAGCACCTGGGCATGGCCGTGCGGCGCATCGTCGAAGCCGAACACCGGCAGCATCTTCTCGACCTTGATGCCGGGGGTGTCGAGCGGCACCAGGATCTGCGACTGCTGCTGGTGCTTGGCGGCGTTGAAATCGGTCTTGCCCATCAGGATCGCGACCTTGCAGCGCGGATCGCCGACACCGGACGACCACCATTTGCGGCCGTTGATGACGTAGTGATCGCCATCCTTCTCGATGCGGGTTTCGATGTTGGTGGCGTCAGACGAAGCCACCGCGGGCTCGGTCATCAGGAAGGCGGAGCGGATCTCGCCGTCCATCAGCGGGCGCAGCCATTTGCGCTTCTGCTCCTTGGTGCCGTAGCGGATAAACACTTCCATGTTGCCGGTATCGGGCGCGGAACAGTTGAACACTTCCGACGCCCAGGAGATGTGGCCCATCTCCTCCGACAGCAGCGCGTATTCCAGGTTGGTCAGTCCCGCGCCGTGGAACTCGTCGTCCTCATGCGAGGACGGCGGCATGAACATGTTCCAGAGGCCTTCGGCCTTCGCCTTCTTCTTCAGATCCTCGAGGATCGGGATCACCTTCCAGCGCGGACCTTCCGCGTCCTGCTTCTCGTAGATCGGCACCGCCGGGCGGACATGCGCTTTCATGAAGGCCTGAACGCGCTCAAGCCACTCCTTCTGCCTGGCCGACATCGTGAAATCCATGGGACGCTCCTCGTTTCCTAGACTTTGGGCCGCACTGTCCACCCGGCGCCCGGACGCCGCAAGGGCGTTCGCGGGACCGGCGCGGTGGTGTGCCAGAATGCCGCCCGCGTTGTTGCGGATTGACATTGCCGGCTGTTCAAACGATAGTTTCATACAAATGTTTGAAAATCAACTCCCCGTCGTCTTCGTCATTCCCCGGCACACCGCGGAATAACGGAAAGGCTCTCAGCCATGGCCAGCGACCAGACCCGATCCGCCATTCTCGCCGCCGCCGAGCGGCTCTATGCCGACCGCGGCTTCGGCGACGTCACGCTGCGCGACATCGTCGCGGAGGCGAACGTCAACCTCGCGGCGGTGAACTATCATTTCGGCTCCAAGGACGAATTGATCGCGGAGCTGTTCGTCACCCGCAGCATCCAGACCAACCGCGAACGCCTCAACGAACTGAAGGCCGCCGAGGAAGCCGGCGGCGGCCGCGCCGCGATCGAGGACATCATGCGCGCCCTCGTCGGCCCCACTCTGCGCGGCTGCCTCGGGCCCGATCGCGAGGGCTCGACCGCGGCGCGCTTCATGATCCGCGCCTCGATCGAATCCGTGCCGCCGATCCGCCGCATCAAGAACCGCGAGGTCGATCATCTGCGCAAGTTTGCCGCCGCGATGCGCCGCGCGATGCCCGGCCGCGACGACACCGAGCTGTATTGGGGCCTGCACTTCGCGCTGGCGATGGCGCACCACACCATCCGCGAGAAGGAACGCCTGCTGCGGCTGTCGGAAGGCAAATGCGACCTCGACGACGTCCGTGCCATCATCGATCGCGTGGTCACGGTCTCGGTGATGGCACTGACCATGGGCGACACGCCGAGCAAGCCGGCCGCGCGGCCGGTCCTGGTGCACGGCCGGCTCACGCGGCAGGATCTGTGAGCGGCGGCGCAACGGCGCGGTCTCAATCAATGAAGTAGAACGGATTGGGCACCTTGAAGGTCATCTCGGCATGTCCGCCGACCAGATCGCTGTTCTGGTCGCCGACATTGGCAATGATGACAAATCCCAGCTTGTCCTCGATCTCGGTGCGCGCCGCGGTCTTGTGGATGCTGACCGAGCCGGTCGAAGCCGGATCACGCATGTAGAGATGATCGCGCGCGATGCCGTCGAAGCCCGCGAGTTGAAGATTGCGCAGCGTCCAGACGCTCGCCATCTCGTCGTTGTGCGCCTGCTCGCGCCGCCCGGTGACGAAGAACACATCGACCTTGGTGCATGAGGCAGCCTGCTCGATGCAGCGGGCGAGCTTGTAGAGCGCAAGTGTCGGGCCGATCGCGGCGGCCCGCGCGCTCTGCTGCCAGTCGAGGTCGCCGCAGGGATCGCCGACCTGGACAAAATCGCAGTGACCGCCGGGGACGCTCGGGATGTAGGCGTAGTCGTCCTGGTAGATGCGCGGCCAGTTGAGCAGCGAGGTCTCGTCGATATCCAACACGATGGCCGGACGCTGGACCTCGCCGGCCCGCGCCGCCACCCATTTCCGCGCCTTGCCGAGCACCTCGGCGATATCGTTCTCATAGGCGGTGCAACGATAGGCCAAGAGCCGCCGCTTGAAGAGATCGATATTGTCGGGCTCACGCAGGTCGAGCGGCGGCGCGGTGCCGGCCTTGTCGCAGCCGAGCCTTGGATCGACCGGCGCGCCGGTCTGGGCTGAAGCCGGGTTGCCGGCAAGAGCAATCATCGCAATGAGAGCATAGAGACAACGCAGAGCAATTTGCAGCATCGGATCATCTCCCGGTGAAAACCGGGAGAATACGATCACAAGTTGTACGGATTTACGACAGACGCGGGGCGCGGCCGCCCTCGCCCGCCTCACACCATCGCGATGCAGTCGATCTCGATATCGAACGGCCCGGTCCATTCCGGAATGCAGACGAAGATCCGCGCCGGCAGATCATCCGCGAAATATTTGCGGTAAATTGCGTTGAAGGTGGCGAAGTGCTTCGCCGAGGTGCAGAAGATATTGCACTTCATCACATTGTCGAACGAGGCGCCGGCGGCCTCCAGGCACTCCCGGAGCTGCTCCATGACGAGCTCGCTCTGCCGCTCGATCGAGGCCCCGGCGGCGATCTCGCCGGTCGCGGGATCGAACGGCGGCAGGCCGGAGACGAAGATCATGTTGCCGGCGCGGGTTACCGCCGACGCCGGCGCCTTCCAGCGCTCCAGCCAGCTTGAGATCGGTTCGACGCGGATCACTTCCCGTTTCATGATTGGCACCTTCGATAGGGGGATCGATGGCGCCAATCTAGCAGGCGGGCGTCAATGATGCTTCGATACAGGTCGAAGTGTTGCAGTAAATGCGGAACCCGGCTCAGACCGTCATCCTGAGAGGCCGCAAAGCGGCAGTCTCGAAGGGTCGACGGCCCGGCCGTTGGCCGTCGACCCTTCGAGACGCGCTTCGCGCTCCTCAGCGTGACGGAAAAGAGAGCAGCGGGAAGGCTCTTCGCGTGGCTTCGAGCCCCTACAGAATCCCCTGCGCCTTCAGCCCTTCGACCTTGGCGTCGTCATAGCCGATGGTCGCCAGCACGTCCTTGGTGTCGGCGCCGAGCAGCGGCGGGGCGCGGTAGTCGGTGATCGGGGTGCCCGAGAAGGTCAGCGCGTTGCGGATCAGCGACAGGTTCGGCTCGAAGGGGTGATCGACCTTCACCCGCATGCCGCGCGACTGCACGTGCGGGTCGCTGAACACCTGCTCGAAATTGTTGATCGGGCCTGACGGCACGCCGGCCTCCTCGAGCTTTTCGAGCCAGTACGCGACGGGGTGCTTCAGGAACAGGCCGGCGAAGATCGCCATGATCTCCTTGCCGTGCACGACGCGGTCGTTGTTCTTGACGAAGCGCTTGTCATTGGCGAGCTCGGGTTCGCCGAGCACGGCGCAGGTGCGCTGGAACTGGCCGTCATTGCCGACCACCAGCATCAATTCGCCGTCGGTGCAGCGGAACACGCCGGCCGGCATGCCGCCATTGCCCCAGGTCCCGCGGCGCGGCGGGGTCTTGCCGTTGACGAGGTAGATCTGCAGCCAATGCGACAGCGAGGCGATCACGGTATCGAACAGGCAGACGTCGATATGCTGCCCTTCCCCGTTATTGGCGTCGCGGTGGTAGAGCGCCGCGAGGATCCCGATCGAGGTGTTCATTCCGGTCATGTAGTCGACGATCGAGGGGCCGACCTTCATCGGGCCCTCGCCTGGCTCGCCGTCGATATGGCCGGTGACGCTCATCAATCCGCCCATCGCCTGCAGGATCGCGTCGTAGCCGGCGCGCGGCGCGTAGGGTCCGGTCTGGCCGAAGCCGGTCACCGAGCAATAGATGATGCCGGGGTTGAGCTGCTTGATGGTCTCGTAGTCGAGGCCGTAGCGCTTGAGGTCGCCGACCTTGTAGTTCTCCATCATCACGTCGGCCGATTTGGCGAGCTCGCGGATGATCGCCTGCCCTTCGGGCTTGGCGATATTGACGGTGACCGACTTCTTGTTGCGGTTGGCGCAGAGGTAGAACGAATTGTTGTTGTTCTGCTTGCCTTCGGGGTCGGCGAGGTAGGGCGGGCCAAAGGCGCGGGCATCGTCGCCACCGCCGGGCCGCTCGATCTTGATAACCTCGGCGCCGAGATCCGCCAGCATCTGGGCCGACAGCGGGCCCGCGAGCACCCGCGTCAGGTCGAGAATCTTGATGCCCGAGAGTGGCAGAGCCGACATGAAGCATTCCTCCGATATCTTGCTAAATCTTGATTGTCCGGCGCCGGACCGCGTCCTAACGGTGACCCTGGCGCGCCAGAGCTTGCCGATACACCATTTTGATGCCGCGAGCACTGCATTGTCGGCATGAAGCCATCCCCGGACGGCCTACGTGCGTCGCGCTGGCCGAACCGTGGGGGAACCGGCGGCGAGAACCGCGCCGATTGCCGCCACGCGAAATTGTGAATAGGCCCGACACCGATTTGCCGTAGCGCCTGCGGTATTTTGCCTCCGATGAGGAGAAGACCATGCGGACGATCACGACGGTCGGGGTGGTGCTGACGCTGCTTGCGGCCGCAAGGCCGCCAGCGGATGCGCGCGGCGGCCATGGCCATGGCGGCGGACACGGTCACGGCATGCATGCCGGCGGCGCCATGCGCGGCGGCGGGTTTGCCGCCGACAAGCGCCACAGCGACGATGCCTATACCAAGGCGGCCTCAGACGAAGCTGACCGCCTGCTGAACAGCAAGCTGAAGAGTATCTGCCGCGGCTGTTAGGCTTTGGCCGCCATCAGTGGACGCGACGGCCTCTGCCCCGCACCGCCCGCAAAGGCGGTGCAGCGGACAGCAGCACGATGATGCCCAGCTGAGAGATGCGGCAGGAGGTATTACCGAAGACGGTCGGCGAGAGCGCCGCAATTTTCGTGTCGCTCGACCGTACGCTAGCGCCTCTGAGGCTTCTTGACGTCAACGACCTTGAACGAGAAGCTCGATGTCTCCGGTAACTCCTTCTGGAGGCCGGTCCCGAGACCCCGCATGCTGTCATCGCCCGGCCTGACGTGCCACTCGATCTCGATCGACCGGCGGTCGCTCTTCTCGGCGGCGATGTCGTTGAGGTCCTTCATCAGGTTGAACAGAGGTGTGACGGCCGAGGTGATCACCTGATCGAGCTCGACGATGATCTTCCAGTCGAACGCCTCATCCTGCCGCGCGCGCTTGGCAAGATATTCGGCGGCGCGCCTGAACGACTCGCCCTTCAGGTCGTGCAGGCCGGACGTCCCCCAGATCCGGCCCGTCCTGCCGTCGGCAAACGTCAAATCAACGCCCGGAATCTGGATCTTCCTGTCTTGCTTCATGCCGACGCAGCCTGCACCGTCGAGCGCAACGCGAACGAGGAATGCTCCCTCGCCGCGTTCAATTTGAACCAGAGCGGCTTGCTCGATAGGGCGGCAATGGTGAGCATGCCCACGCCTGCGCCGCGCAGCTTGCTGGGCTCGGACGACGCACGCCTCATCAGCTCGATATTGCGTCGCTCGAGCAGCGGTTCGCGGTGGTCGGGCGGCGTGGCGTATGATCTGATCTCACGAATGATACCGAACAGCCGGTCGACCTCGCTGTTCAGGCCGTAGCCGAACAGCCAGATCTGCACATTCTCGCCGCGCCGGTTCACGACCAGCAATTCCTGCTCGGTGCGCGCGCCGGTGCCGTGAAGCAGGGTATTGCCTGCGAGCTCCATCACGATGTTCTTCACCGCGTAGACGGTGCGATCCTCGACATGCGTGGCGCGCAATGCCTGCTCCAGCATGTCGAGCACCATCTCGAGGCGCTCGCCGTCGATCAAATCCGCCCGGACTGCAGCGATCAGCACGTCCTCGTCCGGATCGAGATCGGAGGCGATGCCGTAGGTCCGCACCATCTCCTGTATTCGCCTGTGATAGATCGTCATCGGGCCTTCCGCGGATTTTCCAGCGATGAAATCGACGAACTTCGCGGGCCTTGCGATGCACCGCCGGCTCCCAGGCCGGCCAAAGGGCACCACTGGCTGCGCGCCGGTCAGGCCGGGGGCAGCTTGGCTGACTTTACTACAGCTTAGGTGATTCACGGTATGCATTTCGTTAAAGCCCCAACGTTCTCCGCAGCCTGTGATGCCCTGCCGGCGCCGATCCGGAGGGCATCCGGGACGGGTACCAGCGCGGCCGCCTCGGCTTCGGTCTCCGCCATTCGCCAGACCGCGCCGAGATCGACAACCACGACCAGCCGATGGTCGTCATCGTAGTCCTTCGGGGGGCCGCCTTCGCGGAACCGCTTTGCCGATTCAGTCAACGCGTCGGCGATGCGTTCCGCAGGACACACGGCGGCCGATCCGGCAGCCGCCGCCTTGTAGCCGCGGCGCAACGCCCGCTTGACTCCGCGAAGGCCAAACGATTCATCCCCCCCCGACTTGCCTCGCCCGCGCCTCGCGGCGCGAACGCGTCGCTTCAAGCCGTGAAAGCCATCGGTGGCGACAACAAGAAAACATGCCTTTCTCGCGGCGATCTCGCCGACCTGGCGCTTGCTCTTGGCCTGCTCGCCAGCCTGGCGGAACTGGACGCGGTTGAACTCGTTGAATGCTCCGTATTCGTCCAGGTCCGGGCCCAGCGCGTAGACCGGCAACCCCGCGCTGGCAAACCTGATACTACTCGGCGCGGCCATGTCGATACGGATCAAAACCAGCTGCGCGCCCCCAAGGTCCTCAGTCGGCGATTGCGTCGCGATCGAAAACCACGCGTCCACTTGCTTCAGTATCTTGGTCGGCGACAGCAGTGTCTTCTCGCGCTCGCACTTCTCGAAGAGGCGAGTCAGCATGGTGGCCATGTACAGTTTCAGGCCGCCGGCATGGGCGTGATGGCCCGTCGCATCGCCGACGACCAGATAGATGCTGTTGTCGATCCGACGCGCGAAGTAGAAGTCGCCCTGCGCGGGCAAGTGCAACAGCTCCGACGATTTGGGAGCGGCGCTGTCGAACCTGGCAACGAGCACATCGCCCGGAAGCCCGGCACTACCGACGATGACCGGAAAGATCACACGATTGAGCTCGGCGAGATGACGCAGATCGTTCTCGAGAGCGGTGATCGCCCGCCCCAGCATCTTCACCTTGGACGATTTCGCGGTACCTCGACCGCGCTTCGGTTTCGCGCTGTTCTTCATGCTCAGGCCTGCATGTCGTGCCGGATGAATTTCTGCCGGATGTGTGCGCGATAATCTCGTACAAGCAAATGACTTCAACGAAAGGTTGCGTGATATTCAGCCCCCCGGTAGACTTGTGTCAAGAGAATTGCACCCCGGGCGTGTATGATGGACGTCGACAGTTACATCGACTCGATCGCCAGAGCGCTGGCGCAACGGGGCGGTCGGGGTGGCGGTCGAGCCACCGCGATGATCGGTGCAGGATTCAGCCGCAACGCGGAGAAGCGGACCGAAGGCGCGCGCAATTTCCCGCTCTGGCGCGACATCGTGCGCCCCCTGATCGACGAGTTGCTGCCGCCTTGCCCAGAATGCGCGGGCGGCGGGAAGTGCCCGACGGGCAGCGGCAACCATCGCGACATTTGCAGGCGGCGCGAGCATCTATTCGCAGACGCCTCCGGAGCGTCGGGGATGATGGCGCTTGGCGACAAGTTCGAGGCCAAGAAAGGGTCAGCTCGCCTGCGTGCGGCGCTGGAGTCAGCGGTACCTGACCGCGACTACGCTCCCGGCCACGCACATCAATTGCTGGTACGCCTGCCATGGGCCGATATTCTCACCACCAACTGGGATTCCCTGCTCGAGCGCGCCGTCGATGCTTACGACCGCTCCTATGACACGGTGATCACCGTCAAGCAGATCGCCTCGGCGATCGCCCCGCGGATCGTCAAGCTGCATGGCTGCGCGCGTTCCGGGACCGATCTCATCTTCACCGAGGAAAGCTTCAGGACCTACCCGAAGGAATACGCACCATTCGTGTCACTGGTGCAGCAGAGCCTGATGGAGAACGTCATCGTACTCTTCGGGTTTTCCGGCGCCGATCCGAATTTCCGAGCATGGCATGGCTGGGTGCGGGACCATTTGGGCAGCAATCTGCAGCCCATCTACATGGTTTCGCTGCGACCGACCGAGCCGGTCGACGTCAACCTGATGGCCGGCCGGTTGATCACGCATATCGACCTGTCCGAGAAATGGCCCAATCTCGACGAGCAACGGAAGATCGAGACGTTTCTCGAGCAGATCCAGAAGCGGCTGCGCAATCTAAACGTCAATCTCGATTGGCCCTCCGACCATCGGGTCTGGCGCGATCGCGAGGCCGTCACACGTACGCCGGATCCGCATGACTGGTGGCAACGCCAGCGCGCCTATCCGGGTTGGCTCGTTGCACCGGCGCAGAATCGGGCCGATCTGATCGAGCATCTCGACGAGGCCATCGTCAACGCCTACGACAGGAATCCGCTAGCGGGCGGCCTTGCTGCGCTTGTCGAGCCCAGCACAGCCGATGATCCCCAGGGCGGTTCCAGTGCTTCCGGCAGCGCGCTCGCCAAGCCCGAGGAAGCAGCTCTCATCGTCGCCAATGCGCTGCGTGTAGCGATGGCGCGCCCTGGCGACAAGCTGTTGATGACCCTGCAGGACATTCTGGCCGGCGCGCTATTGCGCCGATTTGCAATCGTCTTCAGCGAAATTGATCCCGTCGACAGCGCACCCAGCCAGCAGCCCATGGAACAGCTGCTCGGTATCATCGACGAGGGGGTGCTGAAACCGATCGAAGTCGATCGCCTGCTGCTTCGTGACCCGGAGAGGCGGAGCGAGGCCGCGCTGATCGAGGCTATCGATGAAGCGAAAGCCAAGCTGTTGCAGGGTGATCAGGACGGGCGCGTACGCGACCTGGTTTCCTCATTGCTGCCGATCATTGAGGTCGTCGAGCGCGAGGCACGCCTGCGCGGTGACGACTGGACTGCGCTGAAGCTACGTTGCGTACTCTACCTCGGAGACAACAACTCCGCCCGCGAACTCGCCGTGCGTGGCGCGCTGGTCTGCGCACTGGAGACGATCAATCTTCGGGAAATCCAGCTGCTGCTTCGCCTCTGGCCCGACCAGCAATATGACGCCTCGAGCAATCTGCGGCATGCAGCCATCCTGCGGGAGATCGGTAAGGTCCGCGAGGCCTATCGCGAGATATCGAAAACGGTCACCCGGTTGCGCTCGCTCGGCAACGAGCGGCGCAGCGGCGTTGCGGAAGCGTCGCGGGAAGCCTGGGCCTTCTTTGCCTACGCCGACCTTATCGAACGCAATCTGCGCGAGCTCAAGGCCGCGCTGGCGCCGCAGTCCAACAATCTCGGCCTCGACGATGTCCACGATGAATTGCACGAACGGCTCGACGAGCTGGAAACCAATCGCTGCGATCCGCGCAGGGAGATGGCACGCCTGGCCCGCGACCTGGAGGCTGCGACGGAGCAAACACGCCTGATGCGAATGGTGCCGAACACCGCTCAGCCCGCCAGCACCGGCTCTTTCCAGCACGTGCTTGCCGACCCCGCGAACACTTTCATCATCCTGACGGAGACGGTCGGCGTCACCATTCTCCAGGTGAGCCGAGGCCATCAGCTCGGCTTGATGGCTTGCCGCCTGCTCGCGGCGACCAGCCGCAACCTGGCGATCAACCTGCTTCTGCGCGCGGCGACGCCGGATGACCTTCCCTTCCCCGGCCAGTCGGCAGGAAGGACTGGGACAGCGGGCAGCAGCGACTGGTTCACGACCGAGATTGTGTTCGACAAGAGCCACGCCGACGAAGATTTCGGCATGCTGTGCCGGTTGCTTGAGAACCTGGCTGCACCCTCGCCGCAACTGTCCAGCGATTTCATCGAGTCCGTATATCTCGATCGCAAGTTTCGCCTGCTTCAGCACCTCGTTGCAGGGTTCATCACGCGCGAAACTGGAGAGCGGGCCGTGGACCTGGCCAGCCGCGGCTTCGAACTTGCCTGCAAGATCGCTTACTCGCCGGTCGTGGCGACCACCCATGCCGGCTGGTCGACCAGCCTCTCAGTGTACGAGGCGGCGCTTTCCCTGTTTCCGTTCGGCCGACCGGGCTACGAAATCCTCACCAAGTTGCTCGACTTGCCGATCCCAACAGAATCCAATGATGCCGTGACCAACGGATGGCCGGATCCCATCCGCCTGCTAGCCGCGGCCTGGCCTCGCAAGTCCGGCATCCGTCCCGGCGTACGATCGCCACTGGATAGCGAACTGACGCCGCTCGGACAGAAGATGGTTGCCGCGGTGCGGATGGAGATGGCCGGCAACGAGACGCTGCGCTCGGTGTTGCTCGATCACAGCCGCAGATGGCAGGCGATGATGGAAGTCAGCGGCCCGTCCCGCTCGCTGATCGTAGAACGACGGCTTGCGTTGATCCGCGAACTGATGCCAGCGCGGGCCGACGGCAGCACCGCAACGCCGCAGCCGGCCTAGCCTGCCTCGATCGCGCCGATATGCTCACGACACCAGCAACGGCTGCGGCCCAGTCGGCCGTGCAACGGCACCGATCAGCTTGCCGATCTCGGGCTTGCAGCCGCCGCAATTGGTGCCGGCCTTCAGGCAGCGGCCGATCGCCTCGACGCTGGCGGCGCCCTTCCTGATCTCGGCGGTGATCTGGTGTCGCCCGATGCTGAAGCAGGAGCAGACGATCGGCCCGACATCCTCGCCGGCGCCGAACGGCCGCCCCGCCAGCAGCGACATCCGCGCATTGGCCGACAATTGCGTTTCGGCGAACAGCCCGGTCAGCCAGGCCCGCGACGGCAGCGTGTGATCCGGCGCGATGAACACGCAGCCTTCGAGCCGGCCGTCGCGCACCGCCGCGTAGCGGAAGCGGCCGGCCGCCGGATCGCGATAGGCGATCCATTCGATCTCGACGCCGTCGAGGCCGAGCTGCGCCCTCGCCCAGTCGCGCCAGCTCTCCGGGCGGGTATCGAGCGCAAGCTCCAGCCGGGTGCCATCGCCGGCCTTGCCGTAAACCCAATAGCCTGACGCCGGACGCTTGATCGCGTCGCGGCTCAGGATGAACGCGTGCCATTTCGGTGCGTAGGGATCGGCCTTGACCGGCGTGTGTTTGGATTCCGGCTGGCCGGACAGCGGATCGACCGCCGGATTGACCAGTGCGTTGACGCGCCCCTCGCCGGCGAACTGCTCGTTCCAGTGCATCGGCACGAACACACAGCCGCGGCGCTGGTCGGCGCTGACCACGACCCGCGCGATCATCTCGCCCCAGCCAGAGGTCAGCCGCACCAACCCGTCGTTCTGCAAGCCTGCCTGCCGCGCGTCCTCGGGATGAAACTCGGCATAGGGCTCGAAGATATGCGATAGCAGCCGTCCGGTTTTCCCGGTCCGGGTCATGGTGTGCCACTGATCGCGGACGCGGCCCGTGTTCAGCACCAGCGGAAAATCCCGGCTGGTGGCGTTGCGCGCCGCGCGCGGTACGACCGGCACGAAGCGCGCCTTGCGGTCGGGCGTGAAGAATGCCTGGCTCTCGAACATCCGCGGCGTACCGGCCGGATGCTCCGATGTCACCGGCCACTGCACCGGCGCCAACGCGTCATAGGCGCCGTCGTCGAGCGCCGCCAGCGCCGAGATATCGAAATCGCGCCGGCCGTCATTCTCGAAGCCCGATAGCTCGGCATGTTCGCGAAACACTTCCGCCGCCGAGGCGTAGTCGAAGCCGGCATATCCCATGCGGATGGCGACGTCGCAGATGATGCGCCAGTCCGCGCGCGCCTCGCCGGGCGCCGACAGGAACGGCCGCTGCCGCGAGATCCGGCGCTCGGAATTGGTGACGGTGCCGTCCTTCTCGCCCCACGCCAGTGCCGGCAACAGCACGTCGGCATGCCGCGTGGTGTCGGTGTCGCGCATGCAATCCGTCACCACGACGAGCTCGCAGGCGTCGAGCGCGGCCCGTGCGCGATCGGCATCGGGCAGGCTCACCACCGGATTGGTCGAGATGATCCACACCGCCTTGATGCGGCCGTCGGCGATCGCGTCGAACATGTCGACGGCCTTCAGCCCGGCCTTCTCCGCGATCACGGGCGCGCGCCAGAACCGCTGCACCAGTTCGCGATGCGCCGGATTCTCGATCTCCATATGCGCAGCCAGCTGGTTGGCGAGCCCGCCAACCTCGCGGCCGCCCATCGCATTGGGCTGGCCGGTCAGCGAGAACGGCCCCATGCCGGGACGTCCGATGCGTCCGGTCAAGAGATGGCAGTTGATGATGGCGTTGACCTTGTCGACGCCGCTCGATGACTGGTTGATGCCTTGCGAATACAGCGTGACGACGCGTTCGGTCCGGGTAAACCAGTCGAAGAACAGCCCGACGGCGCCTTCAGTAAGACCACAGGTCGCAGCCGTTTGCGCCACGGTCTGGCCGGCCACCTGCTTGAGCGCATCGACCACGCCGGTGGTGCAATTGCCGACGAAGCCGCGGTCGACCGCATTGCTGCCGGCGAGGAATGCGAACAGCCCGTTGAACAGCACGCTATCGCTGCCGGAACGCAGCGGCAGATGCAGATCGGCGCCCTCGCAGGTCGCGGTACGGCGCGGATCGATCACCACGATCTTGCACGCCGGGTTCTTCTCCTTCGCCGCCAGCATGCGTTGGTGCAGGATCGGATGGCACCAGGCGGCGTTGGAGCCGACCAGCACCAGCAGATCCGCCTGCTCGAGGTCTTCGTAGCAGCCCGGCACGGTGTCGCTGCCGAAGGCGCGCTTGTGCCCGGCGACGCTCGAAGCCATGCAGAGCCGCGAATTGGTATCGATATTGGCGGTGCCGACGAAGCCCTTGGCGAGCTTGTTGATGACGTAATAGTCCTCGGTCAGGAGCTGGCCGGAGACATAGAAGGCGACCGCGTCGGGCCCGTGCTCCCTGATGATGCGGTCAAAGCCGCCGGCGACGCGATCGAGCGCGTCGTCCCACGTGGCCGGCGCACCGTCGACAACAGGCTCGAGCAAACGGCCGTCGAGATCGATGGTCTCGGCGAGCGCCGAGCCCTTGCTGCACAGCCGGCCGAAATTGGCCGGATGCTGCTTGTCGCCCTCGACCCGGACGACGCCCGCCGCGTCCCTCGACGCGATGACGCCACAACCGACGCCGCAATAGGGACACGTGGTCTTGATGGACATGCTTGCTCAGCTCACCGCAATCGCCTGCCGCACTGACAGCCAGACCACGCCGTTCTCGACTTTGGCCGGATGGGTATGCGTGCAGCCCTCGTCGGGTGCGACGGCCTCCCCGCTCGAAAGCTCGATGACGAAATTATGCAGCGGACAGGTCACGCGCTTGTTGTGCACGATGCCCTGCGACAGCGGCCCGCCCTTGTGCGGGCAGCGGTCGTCGAGCGCGAACACCTCGTCGCTCTCGGTGCGGAACACCGCGATGTTGCCACGGGGCGTGCGCACGACGCGCGAGCCGAGCCGCGGAATATCGTCGAGCGCACCGATCTCGATCCAGCTGGTCATGCGAGCTCCAATTCGGCGAGAGGCGCGAACTCGTTGCGGTCGACGCCGCGGCTGGCGCGCTCGGCCCAAGGATCGGTCTGGGCGAACTGCTGCGAATGGGCAAAGCGGGCGAACAGCGCCTTGCGGTTCTTGACGTCGTCGACCACCCGTTTCCGGATCTGCTCGAGACCGACGCGGTCGCACCATTTGTACATGCGTTCGAGATACCAACCCTCCTCACGGTAGAGCTGCGTCAGCGCGACGATCACCTCGATCGTCTCGTCCTCGGTCTCGACCTTGGTCAGGAACTCTGTGCCCTTGATGTGCAAGCCCGCGGCGCCGGCGAAATGGATCTCGTAGCCGGAATCGACACAGACCACGCCGACGTCCTTGCAGGTCGCTTCCGCGCAGTTGCGCGGGCAGCCGGAGACGCCGAGCTTGACCTTGGCCGGCGTCCAGGAGCCCCACATGAACTTCTCGAGCTTGACGCCGAGGCCGGTGGAATCCTGAGTGCCGAAGCGGCACCATTCGGAGCCGACGCAGGTCTTCACCGTGCGCAGGCCCTTGGCGTAGGCGTGGCCCGACACCATGCCGGCGTCGTTGAGATCGGCCCACACCGCCGGCAGGTCCTCCTTCTTGACGCCGAGCAGGTCGATGCGCTGGCCGCCGGTGACCTTCACCGTCGGGATGTTGAACTTCTCGGCGACGTCGGCGATGGCGCGCAGCTCGCCCGGCGTGGTGACGCCGCCCCACATCCGCGGCACCACCGAATAGGTGCCGTCCTTCTGGATATTGGCGTGGACGCGCTCGTTGATGAAGCGCGACTGCTGGTCGTCGCGATATTCGCCCGGCCAGGTCGCTAGCAGATAGTAATTCAGCGCCGGACGGCAGGAATGGCAGCCGTTCAGCGTCTTCCACTCCATGAAGCGCATCACGGCCGGAATCGTCTTGAGCTGCTGCTCGACGATGACGCGGCGGACGTCGTCGTGGCTGTGATCGGTGCACTTGCACAGCGGCTTGACCTTCGGCGCCGCCGAATAGTCGCCGCCGAGCGTGAAGGCCAGCACCTGCTCGACGAGCCCGGTGCAGGAGCCGCAGGACGACGACGCCTTGGTATGCGCCCGGACGTCGTCGAGCGTGAACAGCTTCTTGTCCGAGATCGCCTTGACGATCGCGCCCTTGCAGACGCCGTTGCAGCCGCAGATCTCGGTCTCATCGCTCATCGCGGCCACCGAGTTCTGGCCGCTGACGCCGCCATCGCCGAGATTGGCGGCGCCGAACACCAGGCGCTCGCGCATGTGCGAGACGTCGGTGCCGTCACGCAGATGCTGGAAGTACCACGGGCCGTCGATGGTGTCGCCATAGAGCACGGCGCCGACGATCTTCTTGTCCTTCAGGATGATGCGCTTGTAGACGCCGCGGTTGGCGTCCTGCAGCACGATCTCCTCCTTGTCCGGTCCCGGCGCGAAGTCGCCGGCCGAGAACAGGTCGATGCCGGTGACCTTCAGCTTGGTCGAGGTGACCGAGCCGTCATAGGTGGCAAAGCCCTTCATCGCGAGGTGATTGGCGCAGACCTTGGCCTGCTCGAACAGCGGCGCCACCAGGCCATAGACCTGGCGGCGGTGCTGCACGCATTCGCCGACCGCATAGATGCGACCGTCATAGGTCTGCATGGTGTCGGAGACGACGATGCCGCGCTCGCAATAGAGCCCGGCCTTCTTGGCGAGCTCGAAATTCGGGCGGATGCCGACCGCCATCACGACGAGATCGGCCGGCAGCTCGGTGCCGTCGCCGAAGCGCACGCCGGTGACGCGGTCCTCGCCGAGGATCGCCTGGGTCTGCGCCGGCATCTTGAACACCATGCCGCGCTCTTCCAGTGACTTGCGCAGGAGACCGCCGGCCACCGGATCGAGCTGGCGCTCCATCAGGGTGTCGAGCAGATGCACGACCGTGACGTTCATGCCGCGCTTCATCAGCCCGTTGGCGGCTTCGAGGCCGAGCAGGCCGCCGCCGATCACGACTGCGTTGCGATAGTCGGTCGAGGCCTTGATCATGCGATCGACATCATAGATGTCGCGGAAGCCGATCACGCCCGGCAGCTCCTTACCCGGCAGCGGCAGCACGATCGGGTTCGAGCCCGTCGCAATCAACAGACGGTCGTAGGGAACGCGATCGCCGGCATCGGTGACGACCTCGCAGGTGCGACGGTCGATCATGCTGACCGTCTCGCCCTTGCGCAGCGTGATGTTGTTGTCCTCGTACCAGTCGACGGTGTTGAGCATGATGTCGTCGACGGTCTTCTCGCCGGCGAGCACCGGCGACAGCAGGATGCGGTTGTAATTGCCGTAGGGCTCGGAGCCGAACACTGTGATGTCGTAGAGATCGGGCGCGCGTTCGAGCAGCGCCTCCACGGTGCGGATGCCGGCCATCCCGTTGCCGATCACCACGAGCTTCTGCTTGATCACCTTGTCGAGCATGGTCTGCCTTTCAAATCCGACGGCTGTGCTCAGCGACGCGGCGCGCGTCGTCGATCGACACCGATAGAGGTTTGGAGTTGTTAGGAAGCCCAGCCGCGGGCGCAGACCGTCCTCAATGACGATCGATGTTCCGTTACGAACTGATATTCAAAACGCGTGCCAATTCGACGCGGGCCGATTTTGCTGCAAAATCAATTGGTTTTCAGCAACATCGAATCGGCCTGATGGCGCGCCGGCGAGATCGCCGGCCGATTTTTTAGCCACGCCGATGATCTCTTGTGCATCACAGCATCGACGTCAATGATGGCGATCGCGGGTCAGTTAATCGATCCGCCGTCGCATGCCGATGGCGCATCGCACAAGAAAGCATCAGCATGCGCGTTTGCGCGGCGGCGCCTGCTGCGGGCCAGCCAATTCCGATCGCCGAACGCGGATCGAGAACACGCGGCAACGCCTTGCGACTGCACGGCAAAGCGACGCGATCGACTCGATGGCACGCAAATTGCTGACCTCTTCTGTTGCCGGAGTGCGGCTCAACGACGAGCGCGCTCACGCTTTCACCCACATTCGATTTATCTGCGTCTGAGATCGCCGCGCGTCTGCGGCCCTCCGCCGCATCACCGCGAGACGATTGCGATGAAACTTGCCGAGTTCAAGAAAGCCGGTCACTGGCCGACACTGCTCGCCGCGTTCCTGTACTTCGACATCAGTTTCATGGCGTGGGTCGCGCTCGGACCATTGATCGTCTACATCGCGCGCGACATGAATCTCGCCGTGAACGAGAAGTTCACCCTCGTCGCCATACCCGTGCTGGCCGGCGCATTGCTGCGCGTGCCGATGGGCATTCTCGCCGACGTCATCGGCGCCAAGCGCACCGGCATCATTGCCCAGCTCGTGGTGATTTCAGCGACCGCTTCGGTCTGGCATTTCGGGTTGACCAGCAAGCTCGCAATCGAATTGTTCGGGCTTGCGCTCGGCGTCGGCGGCGCCTCGTTCGCCGTCGCCCTGCCCCAGGCGAGCCGCTGGTATCCCCCGCAATATCAGGGCGTGGTGATGGGCATCGCCGGCGCCGGCAACATGGGCGTCGTGCTCGACACGCTGCTTGCCCCGTCCATTGCAGAACATTGGGGCTGGCAGGCCGTTTTCGGATGCCTGCTGATTCCGATGCTGATGGTGCTGGCCTATTACACATTCGCCGCCAAGGACGCGCCGGGGGACCGCAAGCCGATTTCGCTGAAAGCCTATGGCACGCTGTTGAAGGACTCCGATACCCGCTGGTTCATGTTCTTCTACTTCATCACTTTCGGCGGCTTCGTCGGCCTCGCCAACGCGTTGCCGCTCTATTTTACGGTGCAGTATCACGTCTCGGGTGTCGCAGCCGGCATGCTGGTCGCGCTGATCGTCGCCTTCGGCTCCGGATTTCGCCCTGTCGGCGGCATGATCGCCGACCGGATCGGCGGCATCCGTTCGCTGTCGATCCTGTTCGGCGTCGTCGTTGCCGCCTATGTCGTGATCGCCTTCATGCCCGAAGGCCCAGGGGCGGCGACGCCGGGCGGCTGGGCGCTGACCGAGCTGCCGCGCATCGCCTGGATCTCGGTGCTGTTGTTCTCGATCGGCGTGTTGGCGCTCGGCATGGGCAATGGCGCCGTATTCCAGCTGATCCCGCTGCGCTTCCGTCACGAGATCGGCCTGATGACCGGGCTGGTCGGTTGCGCCGGCGGCGTCGGCGGCTTCTTCCTCGCCCAGACACTCGGTTACGCCAAGGGCATGACCGGCGGCTTCGGCGCGGGCTTCCTGTTCTTCGGCGCGCTGGCGTTGCTTGGCTTCATCGGACTTGCCATGGTCAAGGTCCGCTGGCGCACCACCTGGGGCGCCGTGTCGGGAGCGCGCGTCTGACGGCCGGTGTGGGAACTGGACATGAAGTTGGGCCGAGGTGCAGCAGCGTCGGCAGTCCACCTCTCCCCTTGTGGGAGAGGTCGGATCGCACCGACAGATGTGATCCGGGTGAGGGGTTGCGCTCTCTCGTGGGACCTGAACCCCCTCACCCGGCGCTTTGCGCCGACCTCTCCCCGATGGGGAGAGGTGATCTCCGCGGCCAGACTACCTCAACTCGCTAACGGCCGGCCGAGATAGACGTGGCGAATGGCGCACAACCGGACTTGGGCGTTCGCGTCGGCTTCGCCAGCGAGACCGGCAAGCGCGCCGCCAATGAGGACTATGTCGCGGCCTGCCTGGGCCAGCCGAGCACGCTTCACCGCGATATCGTCGCGGCGGTCGCCGACGGCGTCGGCGGCCACAAGGGCGGACGTGAGGCAGCGGAGGTCGCGGTCCGCAGCTTCATCGACGCCTATTATTCGCTGCCCGAGACGCTCGGCGTCCGCCGCCGCGCCGCGCGGGCGCTCGAATCCGCCAACAGCTGGATCTACGGCCAGGGCCGCGTCGACGCCGCGCGCAGCGGCATGGCTTGCGCGTTCTCCTCCATCATCCTGTCGCGGCGGCAATGCCATGTGATCCATATCGGTGACACCCGCGCCTACCGCCTCAGCGAGGGACGGCTGGAGCGCCTGACGCAGGACCATATCGCCGGCCGCGGCGACCTTGCGCATATGCTGAGCCGCGCCATCGGCTTCGAGGAGTTCGCCCGCTTCGACTACACCTCGGTGGGGCTGCGGCAGCATGACCGTCTCCTGATCTGCAGCGACGGCGTTCACGGCGCGCTGGGCGATCCCCGCCTCCGGCAATTGTTGGAAGAACGCACGCCGCCCGACGAGTCGGCACGCAGAATCGTCGAGGCCGGGCTCGCGGCCGGCAGCAGCGACAATACGACCGCGCTGGTGCTCGACATCGTCGACCTGCCGCCGGCGGATCGCGACGATCTTACGCACGCGATTGCGACGCTGCCGATTCTCGATCTGCCCGACAGCGGCGACACCGTCGACGATTTTGCGCTCTCTGACGTGCTGTCCGACGGGCGCTACAGCCGTCTGTTCAAGGCGACCGACAAGCGCGCCGGCCGCGACGTGGTGCTGAAATTCCCGCATCCGCGGGTCGCGAGCGAAGGGTCCTATCGCCTCGCCTTCGTGCGCGAGGCCTGGGTCGCCGCGCGCGTGCGCAGCCTGTGGATCGGCGAGATCATCGAGGTGCCGGCCGAGCGGCAGACCCGGCTCTATTCGGCAATGCCGCTTTACGAGGGCGAAACGCTGGAGCAACGGCTCAAGCGCGCGCCGCGGCTGTCGCTCACCGAGGGCATCGCGATCGCGACCAAGCTGGTGCGCGCGGTCACCGCGCTGCACCGCGCCGGCATCATCCATCGCGACATCAAGCCCGACAATGTGATCCTGCTGAAAGACGGCGGATTGCGCCTCGTCGACCTCGGCGTCGCGCGCGTCCCCCTGCTGGAGGACTTTCCCGCCGAAGACGTTCCGGGCACCGCGAGCTACATGGCGCCAGAACTGTTCGGCGGCAAGGCCGGCGACGAGGCCTCCGACCTGTTCGCGCTCGGCGTCACGGTCTACCGGATGTTCACCGCGAACTATCCGTTCGGCGAGATCGAGCCGTTCTCGCGGCCGCGCTTCGGCAAGCCGGCGCCGCTCTCACGCTATCGGCCGGACCTGCCGGCCTGGCTCGATGCGGTGATCGGCAAGGCGCTCAGCGTCGAGCCCGCGCAGCGCTTCGGCGACGCCATCGAGTTCGCGCACGAACTGGAGAACGGCGCGACATGGGCTGGCCCTGCCGTCGCCACCCGCAAGTCGCTGCACGACCGCGATCCCCTGACGTTCTGGAGAGTGCTGTGCGCGATCCTGGCGCTGATCGTCGTGGTGCTGCTGGCGCGGCATTAAAGCGCGATGCGATTGGGTTGAATAATCATCGCGCTTTGGCTCCTTGTTTGAGCATGAACTTTTCGGAAAACCGCTTCAGATTTTTCCGGATCATGCTCTAGCCGCTCAAGACCCGGCGCGCCGGATCGTGATCCTGCTCTCGTCGGTCATGTCCTTGAGCTCCTTGTTCGGCTCACGATAGAGATGCCGCTCGATCTCGACGGTCCGGCCATCGGTCGTCTTTGTGCACTTCTCGTCGACAAAGACGCCGCCGACCTCCTGCTTGTCGGCGCCCGGCTTTGCCTCCGAGCAGGTCCAGCCATCCTCGCCGTAGCGCGACTTCGCCTGCAGGCCGAGCAGGAACGCCTTCTTGCGCAGATAGAGCCGCGCCTTCGGATCGGTCTCGATGGTCAGCGCGGCAATCCTGGCGTCCTTGTCGATCATCACGGTCAGGATCGCCGGATGGCCGCCGACCATGGTGCCTTCGCGCGCGGTCTCGCGATCATACTCAAAGCGAATGCCGCGCAACTGGTCCGGCCCTTCCGGGCAGTTCGACCACTGCGCCCATTCCGCCAATCTGTGGGCGGTCTTCTCGCCGGCACAGGTCAGGTTGATGTAGCCTGCGTCGGGCACGCTTGATATCGCCATGCCGACATTGATGTCGCGCAGGTCTCCCGCGGTCGCCATCGCCGGCACGGCCGCTCCGACTGACGCGGCGAAGACCAGTGCGCGGATCGTCGTTCTCTGCTTGCTCATGGCTTGGCCTTCTCGTTCTGATCGGACGGCGCGGCGGCGTGGCCGGCCTCCTTGTAAATGTTGCAGACGCGCGAGCCCTCGCCGAAGAAGGCGAGACACTCGTCATAGTTCGGCTCACCCTTGCCCTTGACATGGGCGAGCACATAATCCGCCACGGCCTCGATCTCGTTCGGCCGCAGGAACACGTTCGCCTCCGGCGGCATGCGGTCGGCGACATCCTGCCGGGTCATCTCGTAGCATTTCGTGGTGTCATAGGAGCCGCGCACGAAGAACGGCATGCCGGTGCCCGGCCGCCCGCACGTTACGGTCTCGATGATCTGTTCCTTCGTCAGCTCGGTCTTGCGCAGCGACAGCGCGTCGCCGCCATAGCCGCCGCCGCCATTGCCGTGCCATTTGTGGCAGCCCATGCAATTGCCGCGCTTGAACACCGCCTTGCCTGCATCGGTCGGATCGCTTGCCGACTGTGCATGCGCCATGCCTGCAAATCCCGTCACCAGCGCGCAGCCGAGCCACGCGCCAATCAGCCATGTTTGTTTCATTTGTTCCGTTTCTGTTGGCGAGATCGACGCGGGAGGCCCCTCACTGAGGCCTCCCGCACGTGCGATGTCAGAGCGCGAACACGTAGAGCATCGAGCCCGGCTGCATCCGCTTCAGCTCGGGCGTGGCATCGATGAACCACTTGTCCCAGGCACCGCCGAGGCCCACCAGGACCGCGACATACTGCTTGCCGTCGACCGAGAACGTCATCGGCGGCGCGTTGAGACCGCCGCCGGTGTTGAACTCCCACAGCTTCTGCAACGACTTCGCGTCATAGGCGATCATCTCGCCCGAGGGCTGTCCTGAGAACACCAGGTCAGGCGTTGCCAGGATGCCGCCGAGATTCGGGAATTGCGTCTCCGCCTTCCCTGCCACCTTGCCGGTGGTGACGTCGATCGCGGTCACGCTGCCGGTGATCTTGACGTTCTGGCTCGGTCCGCCGCCCGTCCAGAACTCACGCGCTTTCAGCTTGTCCTGCTGCGACTCCTCGACCTTGATATGGTTGCAGCTCTCGATCACGGGGATGTACCAGAGCTTCAGGTTCGGATTGTACGCAGTCGGCGGCCAGTTCTTGCCGCCCATGTTGCCGGGGCAGATATCCGTTTCCTTGTTGCTGCGGCTCGGCGTGACCGACGCGTTGTACTTCTGCACGCCCTGCTTCGGATCATACTCCACCGGCTTGCCGGACTCCGGATCGAGCCCCTTGGTCCAGGTCACCTTCTTGACGAAGGGCAGACCCCAGACGAACTTGCCGCTGTTGCGATCGACCGCATAGGCAAAGCCGTTGCGGTCGGCCTCGAGCGCGAGCTTCAGCGTCGTGTTGTTCGGACCGGGGACGTCGACCAGCACGTTTTCCGCCACGCTGTCATAGTCGTAGGGATCGTTCGGCGTGTGCTGGTGGTGCCACTTGATCTTGCCGGTGTCGGCATCGAGACCGAGCGAGGAGTCGGTGTAGAGGTTGTCACCGGGCCGGTATTCATTGTCCCAGTCCGGTCCGGGATTGCCGACGCCCCAGACGATGGTGTTGGTCGAGGGGTCGTAGCTTCCGGTGACCCAGGTCGAACCACCGCCGCTCGCCTTGGCGTTCTTGTCATCCTTCCAGGTCTCCGCACCCGGCTCATCCTTGCCCGGGATGGTGTGGGTGCGCCAGACTTCCTTCTGGCTGTTCAGGTCGGTCGCAGCGATCCAGCCGCGAATGCCGTATTCCGCACCGGCGACGCCTGATATCGCCCTATCCTTGACGATCAGCGGTGCGCCGGTGATCACCTCGCCCTTGTCGGGATCGGCGACCTGACGCTGCCAGGCGACCTGCCCGGTCTCCTTGTTGGTCGCGACCAGGCGACCGTCGAGCGTATGCGAGATGACGAGGTTGTTCCACAACGCGACACCGCGATTGTCGACGCCGCAGCAGGCGACCGCGCCGGCCCAGTCATGGTCGGTCTTGGGATCCATCTTCCAGACCAGCACGCCTTTGCCGCCATGCGCATCGATCTTGTAGACCGAGCCCCAGCCGTCGGTGACGTATATGAATCCGTTCTCGACGATCGGAGTTCCCTCCAGGCCGCCATGCGCCCAGATGCCACCGCCCTCGACGCCGCCGAGATGCATGGTCCAGGCGACCTTCAGATTCTTGATGGTGTCCTTGTTGATGTCGGCCAGCGACGAGAAGCGCGTCGCCGAGTAGTTCTTGTGATGATGCAGCCAGTTGCCTGCTTCCTTGTCAGCATTGAGCAGACGGTCCTGGCTGACATCCTCGGCGAGCGCAAACGAGCCCGCAAAGGTCGCAGCGGATGCTACTGCCGCCGCGAGCATGTGAGACTTTACCCAATTCATCCTTGTCATAGATTCATTTCCTCCGGATCTAGCATTCTTCATTGATCGAACCGCCCGTCACATACGGACAAGTCGCGCGAGAAGCCTTGAGTCCCGGCGATCGGCTGTGCCGCCCGCCGCATTCCTGGTCACTTGCTTCTGGTCACTTCTGGACCGTTACCTCCGTCTCGATGGTTCCAGCTTTCTGAAAAACGACCGCGCATTTGAACGTCTCGCCGGGAGCGAGCGCCTGGCGCAACTGCAGCAGCATCACATGATAGCCGTCGCGCTTCAGTTCGAGCGTTCCCTTGGCTGGAACTGGTATATTGGATATCGAGCGCATGGCGGGCGCGCCCTCGCCGCGATCGACGGTGTGCCGCTCGGAAAAATTCGCGACGGGGCAGCGGACACGTAGCAGCGCATCGGCGCTCTCGGCCTCGTTCTTGATCGTCATCGTCAAGGGAAGGTCCCCGCCCGCTGTGTCGACCGCCGGTACGCGAGCATCCAGGATCGCCAGGGATTCGTTCGCGACGGCGCTACGCATCACTCCGAACGTGCCGATCAGGCAGAATAATGGTAACGCGATCCATGCGTTGCGCTTAATGCTTCTGCACGCAACGGCGCGATGCAACTCCCGCACGAACGACATCAAGTTTTCTCCCGACATGATTTTTGCGGCATTGTTTCATGCTTCGTCGTGCGCATCCAGCGATTGAATGCCGGGAACCATGCATCAATGCGACTTCGGCACGCATAACGGTCATGCTAACTTTTTGCGCAAGAGTGCTCTCGACCCACTTCCGCCTGCCGAGCGCGATGCAGCACATGCCGCACTGCGTGAGGTGATCGGCACGGCAACGATCGACGCCGTCACATCCGTCTCGGGTGTTGCCACGGCGGCGCGGCTATTCCGGATCGATGCAGGTCGCGAGACATATTTGCTTCGAATCGGCGCGGAAGCGCAGATCACGGCCGCGGATCGCGAAGGACGGCTGGTGGTGTGAGACCGCCGTGCTCTTCAGCGGCGCAGTTCACTACGGCACTGGATGTAGCCGCGCAAGCTGATCGAGCGACAAACCGGCTTCGCGATCGCTCAGGGGAAAGCGGACAATAATGTCCTGGCGGGCCAGTTGTCCCCACAGCGCGTCCGACGACCACTTCTGCGGCTCGGGTCCGCGCGGCCCATCAATCCAGATGAAATACCATTCCGCCATGGCCGCGACCAAGCTCCCTCTCGGCAAGATTGATCCTTCGCCGGTCAATCCGCAACGCCCGATTTCGCGCCGACGCGGCGGTTCGGAATCCTACTCGTAAGGCCGGCCGTCCTTATGCAGGAAGCGGCCATCGGAGCTCGGGCTCATCATGTCGATGTCGGAGCAGGTGATGACGTCGGCGCGCGAGCGCGAGCCGACCTCGAGATAGGTGGCGGTCATCTGCGACCTGTTGACCATGTGATGCCCGTTGCCGGAATTCTTCGGGAATGCCGCGCAATCGCCGGCGCGCAGCACCGTCTCGCCGCCGTCCTCGATCAGCACCACCTCGCCTGCGAGCACGTAGACGAATTCGTCTTCGTCGGAATGCCAGTGGCGCTGGCTCGACCAATTGCCCGGCGGCAAGCGCATCAGATTGACGCCGAAATCGCCGAGCCCGGCGGCGTCACCAAGGCGCTGCCGCACCCGCTCGGCGCATGGCGCGGCGAACTCGGCCGGATAGCCGGTCCCCTTGCGTTCCGGCACCTTTGTCAGATCGATCTTCGGCATGGCGACGTCCTGGCGATGTGATGAGCGGCTGCCCATTCCTATCGCGATCGCCAGTCGGAAATGTGTCGCACGGCTTGAAGCCGTCAGCTCCGCCCGACCAAATCCTTTGCCATCAGGATGTCGTCATAGTAGCGGCCGTCGATCTTCAGGGCATGCTTCTCCAGCCCGTACTCGACAAACCCCATGCTCTGATAGAGCCGAAGCGCCGGCTCGTTGCCCTTCACTACGACGAGTTGCACCAATTCGACCGATTTCGCGGCGAGCCTGAGCAAGGCATCGACCAGCAGCCGGCCGACGCCGGCGCGCCGCGCCTGCCGCCGCACATACATCCCGACCAGCATACCCTTGTGCTGCCGCTTCGGCCCTTCCGCCGCAATGAAGCCGACAATGCCGGCGAGTTCGCCGCCTCGAAACGCCCCGAGGATCACCGCCCCGCGGTCCAGCCGCTCCGCGAACCAGCCGACGGGATGGATGCTCTCCGTCTCATACGCACTGCCGAACGCCTCGGGGCTCAAGCGCAGCGCTTCCAGTCGGATGTCGCGATAGAGCGACGCGTCCGCCGGCAAGAGGCGTCGAATCTCGATGAGCTGCGTCGTCATTTCGTGTCCTGTCTTCCTCGCGGCAGCATGGCCGATCGATCGGCACGTCGGCATCTGTCGCGCGGCCAGCCCATTCCAAAGCGAATTGGAGTGGGAAAGGGAAGCCATCCCTCGTATCCCGGGTTTCGGCCGCCGTACAGAGGTAGACTCAGCATGACGCTTGCCCGACACTGCGCATCGAGGAGAGGTCTATGGTTTTTTGGATAGCGAGTGCAGTAGGCCTTCTGGCTGCGTATCTGTTCGGCTCGACGCCCGCGGGCTATCTGGCGGGGAAACTGCTCAAGGGCATCGACATCCGCCAGCACGGCTCCAGATCCACCGGCGCAACCAACGTCCTGCGAACCCTCGGGACGTGGCCCGCGTTGGCGGTCCTCCTGGTGGATGTGCTGAAAGGCGCGGCGGCGATCGCATTTGCCCGCTGGTTTTATCCCTGGCTCTACACATTGCCATCGGTCACGCCACCGACGGCCGTTGACCTGCAAACCTTGCTGCCTTGGGCGGTCTGCCTGGCGGGACTTGCCGCGTTGTTGGGGCACGGCCGCTCGATCTGGTTGAATTTTACCGGCGGCAAATCCGCAGCAACGGGGCTCGGCGTGTTGCTGGCAATGTCCTGGCCGGTCGGCCTGGGCGCAGCCCTCGTCTTTGGCGTTGTGCTGGCAATGTCCCGGATTGTGTCGCTGAGTTCGATGTCGGCGGCGCTCGCTGCGATTGCCCTCGTCTGCGCCATGGAGCAGCCGTTGCCTTATCGGCTGTTGGTCATCGCGGGTGGCCTCTACGTGATCGCGCGCCATCGCGCCAACATTCAGCGGCTGCTGGCAGGGACGGAGCCGCGCCTTGGATCAGGCGGACAGGAAGCCACGGCTTGCCCGGATGTCACCGGTGCTGCTGGACGTGCTCCTGAACCGCATCGATGACGTCAGACGAATGCGTCACGAAGCCGAAGCATTTCTTGACGTTGAACAGGGTTGCTTCGACACAGAAGCCAGGTGAGGTCGTCGCGCAGCAGTCCTCGACCAGGACGCAGCCATAGCCCAGGAAGTTTGCGTCGGTCAGCGAATGCAGCACGCATTGATCGGTGTTGACGCCGGCAAACAGGATGGTCTTGGTGCCGAGATTGCGCAGGATGCTGTCCAGCGGCGTGTCCCAGAAGCCGCTGATCCGGTACTTGTCGACGTGAATGTCCTCGGGCTCCTGTTTCAGCTCATCAACGACGGCCGCGGCCCAGCTGTCCTTCTGCAACACGCGCGCGCCGCTGCCCGGCAACGGCTCGCCCAGACCGATGCCTGTGCCCTTCGGCTTGTACAGATGGAGCTGGTTGGGCGCCATGTTCTTGAGATCGGGCCGATTGCCCCAGTTCAGCCAGATGACGTGCACGCCGGCATTCCTCAACACCGGGAGCAGCTTTTGCAGCGGCTCGATCGGCGCCCGATCCGGGGTGTGATCGAGGCCGAGATGGTCGACCCATCCGCCCTTCGCGCAGAAGTCGTTCTGCATGTCGACGACGATGAGGACGGTGCGGTTCAGGTCGATAGTCACCGTCTGAGGCTGCGCGTCGATCGTCACCACCCTGGGCGGCGGCAGCGCCATCGCCATGTTGACGTTGTTGTCGTCGACCAGCCATTTGTAGCCGGGAGCAGACCCAAGAGGATTGGCGGCGCTGGACGCAGCGGACGCCGCTGCCTTCGCTAAATTGGAACTCGTCATCGGATTTTCCTCACCTGCTTTTGCTTTCTTGAAATCGGTTGCGATCAGCCGCCGCGTTCGAACGGAATGGTCAAGGCCGAGGGCTGCCTGCTCTTGCCGACAAAGCCCGCGATGGCGACCAGCGCCAGCAGATACGGCAGCAACAACAGCAGCGCGACCGGCACGTCGAGCTGCAGCGCCGGTACCAGAAATTGCAGCGCGGTCGCAAAGCCGAACAGCAGGCACGCCGCCAGCGTGTACCAGGGATTCCAGCCGCCGAAGATCACCGCCGTGATCGCGAGATAGCCTGCGCCCTTGGTCATGTTCTCGGTGAACGTATTGCTGTCCGCGACCGACATGAAGGCGCCGCCGAGGCCCGCCAGGATGCCGGCATAGAGCACGCCGAGATAGCGCGTCCTCGCCACGCCGATGCCGGCCTTGTCGGCGGCGCGCGGATCCTCGCCGACCGCCCGCACCGCCAGCCCGAACGACGTGTACTTCAGGATCAACCAGGTCACGACGACCATCAGGATGCTGACATAGGCAAGGCCGGTCTGGTTCGCCAATGCCGGCCCGATCACCGGGATATGTGCGAGCCACGGCAGATTGAGCTGCGCGAAGCCGGGGATCGGATCGCGCGACAGCGGCCCGAAGATCTCGCGGTAGAGAAACGTCGTCGTGCCCAGCGCCAGGATGTTGAACCCGATTCCGACCACCAGTTGATTGGCGCGCAACGTCACGCTCAGCACGGCCTGCACCGCGGCCACCGCGGTCGCGACCAATACGCCGGCCGCGACGCCGAGCAGCGGCGAACCGGTCGCCCACGATGCCAGCGCCGCCGTGAAGGCCGACATCAGCATCATGCCGTCGAGGCTGAGATTGAGCACGCCGGCGCGCTCGCTCAGCATCTCGCCGGTTGCGGCGAAAATGATTGGGACCGCGAGGCGAAGTCCGGAGCCGATGAACACGGCCATCTGTTCGTCAATCATCGGGTCACCTTCCGGTTGGTGAGGATCGCAGAGCCCGCAATGACGATGACGATCAGGCCCTGGCAGATCAGCACGACGGCGGACGGGACGTGCGCCGAGATCTCCATGTTGATGGATCCCGATCGCAGGAATCCGAACAGCAGCGCGCCGATCACGACGCCGACGGCCGAGCCACGCGACAACAGGCCGACCACCAGGCCGTCGAATCCGTAACCCGACGAGAAATCGCTCGTCAGATAGAATTGCTGGCCGAGGATCATGATCGCGCCGCCGAGACCGCCGAGGCCGCCGGACACCGTCATGGCCAGGATCACATAGAAACTGGTCCGCATCCCCGCGCGGCGGGAAGCCATCGCGTTCAAGCCGACCGCGCGCAGTCGCAAGCCGAGCGAGCTGTGCCTGAGCACCAGCCACACGACCACTACCGCCACCGCCGCAATCAGCAGTCCGATATGCAGCGGCGATCCATTGTCCGGGAACAGCAGCGGAAGCTTGGTCGAGTCAGGGATCTCCGCCGATTCCGGCAGCGACGACACATCGCTGATCGGCTTGCGCAGCAGGTGGAAGGACTCGACGGACCAGTACACCAGCGGCAGTGCGATGAAGCTCAGCAGCAATGTGCTGATCACCTCGTTGGTGCCGCGTGCCGCCTTGAGAACACCAGCAAGGCCGCCCCAAACGGCTCCGGCGAGGGTTCCGACCGCGAGCGGCACGATGAACGCCAGTCCCAGCGGCAGGCCGCCGGCGCCATGCAGGGCGGCTGCGGTTGCGAACATGCCGCCCATCGCGATCTGCCCCTCGCCGCCCACATTGGTCAGGTTGGCACGGCTGGCAAAGATGAAGCCGAGACCGACCAGCGCGAGGCTGATGGCGCGATTGATCGAGGCTCCGATGTTGAAATCGCTTCCCGCCATACCGTCCCAGAACGCTTCGATCGCCTCGACGACCGACGCACCGGTGGCTGCGATGATGAGCAGGCCGATCCCGAGCGCGATCACGGTCGAGACCACCGGAACCAGCACCTGCAGCGGCACGAGCTCGAGTCTTGTGCCCTGCGCGACCCGCGCCAGCTTCGGATTTTTCATGACCATGGCCAACCTAGACATGCGCGTGCCCCGACATCATCGCCCCGATCGCCTCACGGCTGAACGACCCGGCCGCGAGCTCGCCAACCAACTTTCCGCGGTAGATCACCGCAATCCGATCCGACACCGCCATCAGCTCCTCGAGCTCGCTGGAGATCAGAAGCACCCCAAGGCCGTCATCGCGGGCGGCACGGATGCGGTTGTAGACGGCCTCGATCGCCCCGACGTCGAGGCCTCGCGTCGGCTGCGCCGCGAGCAGGAACACCAGCGGATCGAGCGACAGCTCGCGTGCAAGCACCGCTTTCTGCTGGTTACCGCCCGAGAGAGACGCCATCGAAACATCCGGGCTGCTCGCCCGCACGTCGAAGTCGCGCATCATCGCCTCCGCCGCCTTGCGCCGCGCCGACTTGTCGAGCAGGCCGAAGCGGCTGAATTTTCCGATCGCGCCGAGATAAAGGTTTTCGGCGACCGACAATTCCTTGATGCAGGCCACCGCATGGCGATCCTCGGGCACGATCCCGACACCCGCATCCGTGATCTCCTGCGGCGTGCAGCCGGTGACCCGTGTGCCGCCGACCACGATTGCACCTTCGCTCGGCACGGCGAGCCCGGCCAGGATCAGTCCGAGCTCGGTCTGGCCATTGCCCTCGACGCCCGCGATCCCGACGATCTCGCCGGTGCCAACCCTAAGGCTCAAACCGTCGAGCCGCGGCACGCCATGCGGGTCGCGATAGACGAGGTCCGAGATCTGCAGCACCGCCTCGCCCGGCGATGCCGGGCCAACCGAATCCGCATTGGGTTTTTCCGGCGTGTTGCCCTCGATATCGACCGCTGCGGCGAGCACCGACCCTGCCGACTGGACATCGCGGCCGACCATCGAGCGCACCAGCGAGCGGATGTCGGCGCCCTCCATCGCGACCGTTTCGATGATCCGGCCCTGCCGCAGCACCGTCGTGCGATCGGCCACGCGACTGATCTCGCCGAGCTTGTGCGTCACCAGGATCACGGACTTGCCGCGCAGCGCGACCTGGCGGCAGATCGCCAGCAGCGCGTCGATTTCATCCGGCTGCAGAACGGCAGTCGGCTCGTCGAGCACGAGCAGTTGCGGATCGCCGAGCAGGCACTTGATGATCTCGACCCGCTGCCGCTCGCCGACCGAAAGCTCATCGATCCGCGCCTCGGGATCAATCTCGAGCCCGTACTCCGCGGCGAGCTGCTCCATCCGCACGATGATCTCCTGCGGCTTCAGCACCGCGCTGGCGCGGCCGAGCATCAGGTTCTCGGCCACGCTCATGTTGGGCACCAGGCTGAAATGCTGGTGCACCATCACGACGCCGCGCTGCAGCGCTTCCGCCGGGCCGCGGGGATGGAACGGCTCTCCGCCCAGCGTCATCGTGCCGGCATCCGGCCGGTGCACCCCGAACACCAGATTGCACAATGTCGATTTGCCGGCGCCGTTCTCGCCAAGCAGGCAGTGCACCTCGCCGCGCTCGATCTGCAGCGAAATGTCGTCGAGCGCGGTGAAAGCCCCGAAGCGCTTGGTCAAGCCAGACAGTTCGAGAACAGCCACGGTCAACCCACCTTGACCTTGATCTTGCTCGACAGCAGGTCGTCCTTCAGTTCCTTGATCCTGGCCTGGATCTCGGGCGTCGCCCCCGCGCAAATCTCGATGTCGGCCGAGCGCGGTCCCATGGCGAGGCCGAACTGCTTGTACTCCGGGTGCCATGTTCCGGCGACGGCCTGGTCGATGGCGTATTCGACCATGAACCCGATGCCGCTGACTGTATAGGCGATGTAGAGCGGGTTGTTGTCGGAGCAGTAATTGGTGTAGCTCCCGATCATCTTGGTGCCCTTCTCGCGCGCCGCCTGCTCCATGCCGCGCACGCCGAGATTGAGGATGTTGTAGTGCACGTCGGCGCCCTGCGCGATCGCGGCAAGCGTCGCCTCCTTGGCCTTGGCGACGTCGTCGAAGTCACCGGTGTAGGTCACGAAACATTTGGTATCCGGCTTGACGTGCTTGGCGCCGTTCGCGAACTCCGTTCCGGTGTTGACGATGGCCGGAATTTCAAGCCCGCCGACATAGCTCACCGCGCCGTTCTTCGACATCAGCGCCGCGACGGCGCCGGCAATGAATCCGATCTGGGCCTGCAGCACGTCGTATTGCGCGACGTTGTCGGTCGGCTGTCCGGTCGGGCCGACGATGGAGAACTTCACCTTCGGGAAGCGCTTGGCGACCTTGAGGACCGATGCCTGGGTCTGCCCCGCAGCGCCGATCACCATGTCGTTCTTCGAGGCGAGCGTCACCAGCGCCTGCTCCATGTCGGCGAACTTGACGTTCTCGATCGACGTAATCACGACCTTGCTGCCGTAGCGCTGCTCAGCCGCCTTCATGCCGTTGTAGGCCGACTCCATCCAGCCATGGTCGGCCCGCGACCCCGGAATCAGAATACCGATGCGAAGCGGCTTTGCCGCATCGTCGGCGAAGCCGAGCCGGACTGATGAACCGATAAAGGCTGCCGAGAGCATGCCGGTTTGCAGAAATGCACGACGGGTAGCGCTCATGTGTTTCCTCCTGTTCGTTTCCCGGTGTTGCCGCACTCTTTGTTGCGGCATTCTTGTATCGGCGGCGCGTCAGCGCCGTCAGTTTCAGTATCGAAGCAATCTCACCCCGCGCGGATTGCCGCCAACGCGCTGACGGCATCAACGAAACACTTCATGGGGGCCTGCACGACTCCGGCGCCGATGATCCCCATGCCCGGCTCCTTGTGCGCCGTAGCGGTGTTGATGACCGGCCGCATGCTCTCGTCCACGACCTTGCGGACATCGATGCCGACCGGCGCTCCGATGAAGTCGAGCATCGGCAAGGTGAAGCCGGGATTGCGGCCGATGGTGACGTGCGCCATCTCGCGCGAATAGCGCAGGGCATCCTGCGGCGTACCGCCGACGAACTGGACCATCGCGGGAGCTGCCGCCATCGCGAACGCACCGAGCCCCGCGGTCTCGGTGATCGCGCTGTCGCCGATATCGGGATTGGCATCGGCCACGCTGAAGCCCGGCAGGAACAAGCCGACGGGAATATCGGCCGGACCGACGAACCACTGCCCGTCCAGGCCGCTGACCCTGATCCCAACATTGACGCCGTTGCGCGCCATCGCGGTGACGGTGCTGCTGAACGGAACGCCGTGCGCGGCGTCCATGGTCGCCTTGCACGCCGCCATCGACAGGCTCAGGAAGAACATGTCGTCCGCCCCGATCGTCCGCAGCGTCTCGTGAACGAGGTCGCGCGAGATCGAGGACTTGAGCAGCGCTTCCGTGACGGCGCGATACAGCAGCAGGGTTGCAGCCGTGTTGCGATTGTGGACATCGTCGCCCATGTGCAGCGACTGCGACATCAGCGGCTTCAGCGGCAAGCCTCCGTCGATGCCGGTGACCGCAGCCTTCAGACATGGCGCCAGCACCGTCTCGATCAGCTTGAGGCCCTCGATCACCTCGGGGGCGAATGCGCCGAAACGCAGCGTCTTGGCGCCGCCGGATTCCATCATCGGCGCATAGGCGCGATTGCCTGTGGTCTTGTTCTGCACCACGAAGAGTGGCATCGAGGGCGAGATGATCCCGGTCATCGGCCCGACCGCGCCAAATTCATGGCACGGCGCGAAGCTGATGCCGCCCGACGCCGCGAGTCGCTCGGCCTCTCGCGGGCTGGTCGCCCAGTTCTCATAGAGGATTGCGCCGACCACCGCGCCCTTCATCGGGCCGCACATGTCGTTCCAGGCGATCGGCGGACCAGCATGGAGCAGCGTCCGGCCCATGTCCGGCCAGACCTCCGATGCATGTGCCGCGATATCGACCCAAACCGGCTGCGCGGTCAGGATCCGCTCGAGCACTTCGGCATTGGCGCGATCGATCCGCGATCCCAAGCAATCCGCATCTGCGGTATCGCCAACGAGTTGCGCAAGGCTCCAGGCCACCTCGGGACTTCCATCGCCGATCGGCTGCCACTGCAGACGCACCAGTGGTGCACCGCTGCTTTCGACGCCGCGATCGAGGTCGGAGGCGCCGAGGCTGATGACGGAAGTCTTATGCTGGAGCGCGGAAGGGGCTGCGTTCATCATCATTCTCCACCTTGCATCACGCGGCGCGCTGAGACGTTGTCGTCCGCTGCCATGCGGCTCGCGATGGCTTGCGCGGCATGGGCGGCGCCCGTGCTGCTGCCGAAAATCTCCGCGCCGGCGTCCGCCAACATGGCTTTCTGCGTCTCGAGGGGCTGCGGATCGGCGTCCGTGCCGCAGACGAAACAGATCACGGGAAGCTCCCGCCCTTGCCCGCGCGCTGCGGTCTTCGCGCGGCGGATCGCCGGAGCCAGGACCTTTGCCGGATTGGGGTGGCTGCCGTAGCCGAGCACGACATCCAGCACGACGCAGGCAACGGTCGGATCACCTGCTTCCTTCAACAGCCGTTCGATCCGCACGCCATAGTCGATCATCGGATGCGGCCGTCCCACCGTGAATTCGTCACTGCCGAGATCGATCGCGGTGTGTCCTTGGCTCGCTTCCACATCGGCCAGACGGTCCGCCTCCGCAAGCGGCGCGTTCGACCGGACCCGAAGGCCCGCGGCGCGCCAAATGGTCTGGGCCTCCGAGCAGAACGTTCCGCCGGAATAGAGCCCGCGCAGATTGCGCTGCGAAGGCGCCAGCGACGCACAAACCCGCGTTGCCAATGCTTCGATCGACTGTTCGTCACCCCCGGGTTGGCGCGCTCCCGCAAGCGCGACGGCCTGCCGCGCCGTCTCCTCGAGCGACGACGCGCGATGAACATTGCCGGCCGATGCCGCCGGATCGCCGCCGAGGAAGCAGATCACGACCGGCTTGCCGATCGCGCCGGCGCGCTCGATCACCCGCTTCTGCACATCGGGCGCAGGAGGCTTGGAGACGATGGCGACGACCTTGGTCTGCGCATCGGTGGCCAGCAACTCAAGGCCCTGCAACATGGTGATGCCGCCGACCTCGCTGGAAACATCGTGGCTGCCGGTGCCGATGGCCTGCGATATGCCCTGATCCTGACGATGGATCTGGCACATCACTTCCTGCAGACCGGTGCCCGATGCGCCGACGAGCCCGATCGCGCCGCGCCGAACGACATTGGCAAATCCAAGCGGCACGCCATTGATGATGGCCGTGCCGCAATCCGGCCCCATCACCAGCAGGCCCTTCTGTGCCGCGACGCGCTTGATGGCCTGCTCCTGTTCGATCGGCACGTTGTCGCTGAACAGCAGCACGTTCAGACCCTGCCTCAGCGCCTTCAGCGCTTCCGCCGCCGCATAGGGACCCGGCACCGAGATCAATGCGAGGTCGGCGCGATCGGCGATCACGACGCCGCGGGAGATCGAGCGCGGCGGTGCTTCCGCGGCCGCTTCGGCCGGGCCGCCCTTCGGCTCTTCGCCGACGATCAGGGAGTGAATCTCCTGCTCCGCGGCCGCGCGCTTTTCGGGCGCATCGTCCACCACGACGATCATGATATCGCCGGGCTTGGCGTCCTCGAGCGCCGGACTCATCAGCCCGGCCTGCTGCAGGAATTCCTTGTTGCTGCGCGTTCCCATCAAGAGCGTGACCCGCTGCACGCCGGTCCGCGCCACCGTGACCTGCGAGATCCGCATCAACGACACGGAATCCTTGTACAGGTTCGCCTTAATGCTGGATTGGATGGCCATGGCCCTGTCGTTCCCTTGAATCCCGCAGGCTGCTTGTTGGTCTTGTGCTAGAGCCTCAGCCGGCGGCCAGCTCGATTGCCTAATCAGTTGAGGCGCCGATCCGGCGTCTCAATTGCTTTGGCGCGGGCGGATGTCCCGCCGAAGCGCCAGTCCCGTTGGTTATTGAACGACATGCGTCCCGGTCTCGCCCCGCAGCGCCGCCATCGCGCAATCGAGGTGACTGATGATCGCCCGTTTGCCTCCGCCTTCGAGAAACCGGATGGCGGCATCGACCTTGGGTCCCATGCTTCCAGGAGGAAAGTGTCCCTCACGATGGTAAGCCTTGAGCTCTTCGAGGCTAACCTGATCCAGGTCCCTCTTGTTCGGCTTGCCGAAATTCACCGCGACGCGCGGGACCGCTGTCAGGATCAGCAGCTCCTCGATGCCCAACACATTCGCGATGTGGGCCGATGTCAGGTCCTTGTCGATCACGGCCGGCACGCCGGTGCGCACGCCCTTGGCGTCGCGGACCACGGGAACGCCGCCGCCGCCGCCGGCAATGACAATTGTTCCCCGCTTGACCAATGCGTCGACCAGCGAGATGTCGCAGACATGCTTGGGCTTCGGCGACGGTACGACATGACGCCAGCCGCGCCCCGAATCCTCACGCATCGCCCAGTTGAGCTCGTCGCTGATCTTCTTCGCCTCGTCCTCGGAAAAGAACGGCCCGACGAACTTGGTCGGATTCCTGAACGCGGGATCGTCCTTGTCCACCTCGACCTGGGTCAGCAGGCTTGCCACGTGTCGCTGGTTGCCCTGCTCGCGCAGCGCATTCTCGATCGCCTGCATCAGGAGATAGCCGATGCCGCCTTGGCTGTGCGCGACGCAGATGTCCATGTCCATCGGCGGAATCCGGCTCATCGTCAGCATCTGGCGCATCATGATCTTGCCGACCACCGGGCCGTTGCCGTGGGTGATGACCAGCTCGTTATCGAGCTGCGCCAACGGCAGCAGCGCTTCCGCGGTGATCTGCGCGACCGACTTCTGCTCCTGCGACGTACCCCTGATATCCTCGGGGTGAACCGCATTGCCGCCGATCGCGACCACCAGGCGACGCGGTACGTCATTGAGTGTACGCATTTCCCTATCTCCCCGCATTCTGCACGATGGCGACAGCAAGCTCGCACGCCTGCGCGTTCGACGGCGCAACGACGAATCCTGCCTGCTCGAGTTTCCTGACCTGCGCGGAGCGCCCTTGCGGATCCTGTTCCGTGCCGACGACGGACGCGACCAGGACAGGTGCATCCTGCCCACGATCGGCAACGATCTTGGTCAGATGCTCGGCGGGATCGGCGTGCGCGCCATAGCCGAGCACGAGATCGAGCAGGATCACCGAAAGATCGTGGTTCTTGAGCGCGGCGCGCAACGCATCGTCGCGCACCGACGGGTCGATCATCGGATGCGGCCGGCCACGGGTATATTCGTCGTCGCCAAGGTCGATCAGCCGGTCCCGTCCATCGTTCGGTTCGACGCCGAGCTTCAGCACGCCGGGGATGGCGGCGTTCGACGCCACCTTCCGGCCTGCGGCCGCGAGGATCACCTGGGCTTCGGCACACAACGTACCGCCGGCGAACAAACCTTCGATGCCGCCTCGACCGTTCCGCGGAAGCCGTGACGCAACAGCGTTCGCATCGAAGCCCGCCCCGATCTGCCGGCGTCCCAGTGCCAGCTCCGCGGCGCCCTTCAGCGTCGGCGAGAACCGGGCGTTCGGCGGGAGCTGGACCTCAGACGCACCGATGAAGCACACCGTGTACGACTTCCGGCTTCTGCCGATCCGCTCGAGGACGGCCTTCGCGACATCGGGATGCGGCGGCTTCGAGATCAGCACCACGTGGTCGGTTTCCGGATCGGCATCGAATGCATCGATCGCCATCAGCGTGGTGATGCCGCCGATATCCTTCTTCAGATCGCGCCCGCCGACCCCGATGGCGTGGGAGATTCCCGCGCCGGCTTCCGAGATCAGGCACGAGACCTCCTGCGTTCCGGTCCCCGACGCGCCGATGATGCCGATCCTGCCGCGCCTGATCTTGTTGGCAAACGCCAGCGGCGCGCCGCCGATCACAGCCGTTCCGCAATCAGGTCCCATCATCAGGAGGCCGGCCGCCCGCGCCTGCTGCTTGAGCGACAATTCGTCCCCGAGGGATACGTTGTCGCTGAACATCAGGACATGCAGGCCGCGATTGAGCGCCTTGCGCGCCTCGGCGGCGGCGAATTCGCCGGGAACGGAAATCAGCGCAAGATTGATCTCCGGCCTCGCCTTGACAGCGGCCGCGATCGAGTGCGGCCGCCATGCGGCCTGCGCCTCGCCCTGGGTCTTCGGCTTGTCGAGCGACCTGATCGCAGTGTCGAGCGCTTCGCGGGCGGCGGGCTCGGACTCGGCCTTGACCGCGATCACGAGGTCATTGCCCTTGACCGCAATACCCTCCTCCAGCAGCCCCGCATTGCGCATGATCGCAGCGTTCGACGGCGTTCCCATCATCAACGCAGCCTCGATCACGCCGGGCGAGCCGGCCACCTCACGCGACAGCCGCATCAGCGCGACCGAGTCGAGATAGAATCCCTTGCGTACCTCGTTCAGGACAACGACGTTCATGACACACCCAAATCCTTGGCGATCGCGACGATCGCCTGCTGGAAGCACGCTAGCGGCGCCTTGACCACGCCGGCACCGACCTGGCCGATGCCGGGCTCGCGATGCGCGATGCCGGTGTTGATGACGGGCACCACGCCGGAATCGACGACCAGGCGGATATCGATGCCGGTCGGCACGCCCGCGAAGTCCATCGCGGCGATGGTCCATTCCGGATTCTGCGCGACCGTGATCTCGCCCATCGAGCGGGTGAAGTTGCCGGCCTCGGATGGCGCACCGGCACCGACGAATCCGGCGACGGCCGGCGCCGCCGCCATCGCAAATCCACCGAGACCGATCGTCTCGACGATCGCGGAATCGCCCATGTCCGGATTGGCGTCCTTCTCGGAATAGCCGGCGAAGTACAGGCCTTCCGGCATTTCGACCGGCGCGGTGAACCACTGCTCGCCGAGCCCAGAGACGCGGATGCCGAAATCGGTGCCGTTGCGGCACATGGTGGTGACGATGGTCGAACCGCGAATGCCGTTGGCGGGATCGGTGATCGCCTTGCCCATCGCCATTGCGATGTTGAGGAAGAACTGATCGTTCTGCCCGATGAACGCGAGGCATTCGGCGAGCACGGCGTTGTCCGTCGAGGTGCGCGCCATCCAGGGCGCGATCTCGCGCAGGAAGACGCTCGAGCAGGCGAGATTGCGCTGATGCAATTCGTCGCCCATCGACAAGCCGCGCGCGACGATCGATTTGAGGTCGATGCCGCCGGCGGCACGGATCGCCTTGCCCAGCGTCGGCCCGAACACGTCGCGCAGCCAGGCGAGCCGCTTCAGCACGCTCGCGTCGTTGCCGCCGAAACGCATCACCTTGCCGAGCCCCTCGTTGATCGCGCAATAGGCGCGGTTCGCGAAGCGCGCGTTCTCGACCACGAACAACGGCATCGACATCGTCGTCATGCCGGTCATCGGGCCGACCGCCCCGAAATGGTGGTTCGGGTGAAATTCGATCTCGCCGCTGGCGGCGAGCTTGGTCGCCGCCAGCAGATCCTTTGCCCAGCCCTCGAACACGATGGCGCCGGCGACCGCACCGCGCATCGGGCCGCACATCCGGTCCCAGGAAATCGGTGGTCCGGCGTGGAGGATCATCCGTTCGCGCAGGCCCGGGATCAGTTGACGGGCGGGAACGATGTCGATCAGCCGAGGCTCCCCTTCGAGAATCCGGGTGAGCGCCTGCTGGTTTGCGTCCTCGATCAGCTTCATCGGTGCGCCCTCACACACCGAGCTTCGCGAGCAGGGCCGCCATCTGCGGATCGCCGCCGGCCGAAGGTTTCCAGTCGACGTGAACGACGCTGATGTCGCAGTCGCGAAGGTCCTTCACGAACCCCTCGAGCCCGACATTCACGACCTCGACCTTGCGCGCCAACAATTGCTGATACTGCGGCCTATCCTGATCCGTCATCGTCTCCGCCCTAACAAAGTTCGTTTTCGTTACGTCGAACTAATAAGAAAACACTTACTTAGTCAAGACCGGATTCTCGGGAAATGCGAAATCTTCGATGCGAAGGAAATTCCGCTAAAAAAATGCTCCGAACTTCGTTCGGAGCAGTCTGGGAGAACTCGAAATTCTAATCGGTGACGGCGTCAGCGTCCGCGTAGTTCGTGGCGCAGCACGATCAGACTGCCCGCGAATGCATCCTGGCCGGATGTATGCCCGATCGCCGAGAGCGCCGTGAGCGCGCGACGAAATCCGGCGCGCTCGCCGCTCATCGTTGCATGAATGGCGTCGTGCAGCGCTGCTGCGCCGTACCCCAGCGCCGCCGCACGCAAATGGATTCGGCTGATGTCATTGGTGCCGTCAAGCAGCGCGCGGCATCGGTCCCACAATGCGTCGCGACATTCGGTGCGCCCCAGCGCAGCCAGCGCGATCAGCGCGCCGCCGATCAGATCATCGCCGGACGGTGTCAGCCCCGGCCCGAGACCGATCAAGCTGCCAAGCCCCGACTCGCGATCCGCATCGGGCGCGCCGGACAGGATTTGCTCCAGCGCAGCAAGACCGGGCATCGCAGCGCGAACGAGGAGAGACGCATCGCCTGGAACACGTCCGGAGCCGACCACGGCGAGACCTTCCGCAATCAGTTTACCGCCCCACACCGCATCGACCGCATCAAGCCCGCGTTGCAGGCTGCCGATCGACCAATGGGGTGCGGCGCGCGGCGCCCAGACGGACCGCGAAGCAAGATTCGCCAGCGGCACGCCTGCGATCCACAGCATGGAGTCGGCGACCCGCACGGGATCGCCGACCACAAGTCGCGGCCATCGGAAATCACCGAGGACATGCAATGGACCCGATCCGATGCCGGCCTGTCCGACGCAGATCCAGATCCCGTCGATGACGGCGTAGAACGAACGTTCGAACGCGGCGACGACCTGCCCAGCGGCGCGATCGCGAAGCGCCCGGTCGGCAAGCAGCCCCACCTCCACACGATCGCAGACGGACGGTGCGGGCCCGGGACGCCGCTCGTCTCGTGCTCCCATGCGACCGGCCTGCCTTCCGTCAGCTTCGCGGCCTCCGACCAACATCCGCCCTCGCCTCCTCAGCGTGCCTGCGCCGCGAAGCGCTGCGCTGCGCCGGCCTGGGCCTCGCCGCCCAGATAGGCCGCCTCGAGCAGCGGATCCTCGGCAATGATGTCGGCGGGGCCACTCTTCAGGATCGAGCCGGTCTCCAAGAGATAGGCCCGGTCGGCCAACGCGAGCGCGTGGCCCGCCATCTGATCGACCACCATGATGGTCATGCCCTCGCTGCGCAGCCGCTCAAAGGACGCAAACAATTCGTCGACGACGAGCGGGGCGAGGCCGAGCGACGGCTCGTCCAGCATGAAGATCTTCGGCCCGGTCAGCAGTCCGCGCGCCACCGCGAGCATCTGCTGCTCGCCGCCGGACAACAGGCCGGCGCGCTGGTCGATGCGCTCCTTCAACCGCGGGAAGCGCACGAACATCGCCTCGATCTCAGCATCGAGGTCGAGGCCCTTGCGCGCATAGGCGCCGAGCTCGAGGTTCTGCTTCACCGTCAGTTCCGGAAACACCTGCCGTCCTTCCGGCACCAGCACAACGCCCGAGCGGGCACGCACATGCGCGGGCATCGTGTCGATGCGCGTCTCGGCGAGCCGGACTTCACCGATGGATCGCGGCGGTTCGAGACCGGCGATCGACCGCATCAGGGTGGTCTTGCCGGCGCCGTTGGCGCCGAGCACGGCAACCGCCTCGCCGGGCGCGACCACCAGATCGATCCCGTTCAGGGCGCGCGACAGGCCATAGAACGAATCGAGTGCCTTGACCTCGAGTGCGGTGCCCTGCCGCGCCGGCCGCGGCGCGCGGCTCTGCTCACCCGGCGAGGCATCGCCCAGATAGGCCTTGCGGACCGCCGGATCGTTGCGGATCGCCGTTGCATCGCCGATCGCGATGCGCTTGCCGCCGTCGAGCACGACGATGAGATCGCTGAGCGACATGATCATCGGCATGTCGTGCTCGACGATGATGACGGCGATCCCGAGATCGGCGATCCGCCGCAACAGTGCGGTCAGGCGCTGCTTGTCGCCCTTCGAGAGACCCGCCGCGGGCTCGTCGAGCAGCAGGATGCGGGGCCGCAGCGCCAGCGCACGTGCGATCTCGACCAGCCGCTTCTCGCCATGCGACAGCGAATCCGCAAGCCGGTCGACGTCGCCGTCGACACCGGCAAAGCGCAGCAGGAGCCTGGCGAATCCCTCGGTCTCCGCGTTGCGCAGCGCAGAGACAAGACCGCCAAGACGGCCGACCCGCTCGGCGAGCAGGATGTTCTCCAGGATCGTGAGTGAGCCGAACAATTGCGTGGTCTGGAACGTGCGCGCCACGCCGACCCGCGCCAGCAGATGCGACGTCATGCCCGTGACATCGCGATCGCCGAGCATCACCGTTCCCGCCTGCGGCCGGTAGAAGCCGCAGAGCAGGTTGAGCGCGCTGGTCTTGCCGGCGCCGTTGGGACCGATGATGCTGGTGACGGCGCCGGGCGCCGCCCTAAACGACACACCCTGCACGGCACGCACGCCGCCGAACGAGATCGAGAGATCCGTCACGTCGAGCCCCGCCGCGTTGTGCGTTTCGAGGATCGCCGCATCGACATGCGCCGCCGCGATCGCGGGCTCCGCGACGGGCTTGCGCGCCGGCCGGAATTTTGCCGCGAGCTGCTCCACGAGGCCGACGATGCCGGAGGGGGCGGCGCGCAGCACGACGAACAGCAACACGCCGAAGGCCAGCAGGCGATACTCGGCGAGATCCGACAGCGCTTCCGGCAGCAGCACCACCAACGCGGCGCCGATCACCGGGCCGAGCGCGGAGCCGGCGCCGCCGACCATCACGCCGAACAGCAGCAGCACCGATTGCAGGAACGGAAACGAGCTCGGGCTGATATAGCCCTGCAGCGGCGCGAACAGCGCGCCGGCCAGCGCCATCGCTGCGGCCGAGATCACGAAGGCCACCGCGCGGACCTGCACCAGGTCGATGCCGAGCGAGCGCGTCGCCACCTCGGTGTCGCGGGCGGCGCGCATGGCATAGCCCCAGCCGCTGCGCTTCAACCGCTCGAACAGGAACAGGCCGGCAAACACCAGCACGATGCCCGCGATAGCCAGCGAACGCTCCGACAGCGCATAGCCGAACACGCTCGGCGGCGCGCTCAGCATCAGGCCGTTGCCGCCGCCGGTGAGATCGCGCCACTCGATCGTGACATGTTCGACAATGAAACCAAAAGCAATCGTCACCATCGCCAGATACGGCCCACGCACGCGCAGCGCCGGCAGCGCAAGCAGGCCGCCGACGATGCTGACCAGCACGATGGCGCCCGCCGTCGCGGCGAGGTAGGGCCAGCCGGCCTTCTCCATCAGCAGCACTGTGGTGTAGGCACCGATCGCCATGAAGCCGATATGGCCGAGCGATATCTGGCCTGCGAGGCCGAGCAGGACGTTGAGCCCGATGCAGGCGATCGCGGTCAGCGAAATCGTCGCGATCAGGAACACGGCGTAGCTGTCCGCGACCGCGGCATAGAAGATAGCAATCGCGAATGCCGCGACCGCGACCAGAAGGGAAGCGCGAGAGATCATACCTTCTTAACTCCAGCTCGGCCGAGCAGCCCGTGCGGCATGATGACGAGGATGACGATGACGGACGCGAACGTGATGATCTGGGTGTAGACCGACCCGAGATAGTTGGTCGCGAACACCTCGATCAGGCCAAGGCACAGTCCGGCCAGCATGACGCCCCAGGCGCTGGCGAGACCGCCGATGATCGCGGCGGCGAACGCCTTGATGCCGAACAGCGTGCCCATCTCCGAGGAGACGTTGAGCAGCGGCGCAATCAGCAGCGCGGCGACGCCTGCCAGCATCGCCGACACCGCGTAGCTCGCGGCGATGGCGCCGCTGACATTGATGCCCATCAGCCGTGCGGCATTGGGATTTTGCACCACCGCAAGCATCGCGACGCCATGCCGGGTGCGGCGGCTGATCAGATGCAGGGCCAGGGCGAGCAGCAGGCCGACCACGGGAATCAGGAGCTGCAGCGGGTAGACCCCTGCCCCTTCCACGATCTGGATCGGCTTGGCCGCGAGCACCGACGGGAAGCTGCGCGGCTCCTTGCCGAACACGAACAGCATCACGTTGTCGACGATGATGCCGACCGCAACCGTCGCCATCAACCAGTTGTCCGACCCGCGCTGCACGAACGGACGAACCGCGTAGCGCTCGATCAGAACGCCGTAGACGGCGCAGACCAGCAGCACCGCGGGGATGCCGATCGCGGCCGGCCAGCCCCACACGACGAGGAAGAAGTATCCGGCAACGGCCCCCAGGGTCATCGAGCTGCCCTGCGAAAAGTTGACCGTGCCGGACACGGCGTAAGTGACGTGAAAGCCCAGCGCGAGCAGACCGTACATGCTCCCCAGCGCCATTCCGGTTATTATCGCCGAAAGAAACGACATCGATGATCACCCCGATCTGCTTGCTGGACGACCGCTGCCGTCAGTTCTTGAATGGCAGGATGTGGTTGTCTTCGAAGTGGGCCCAGATGTAGTCCTGCGCCGTCAGCGCATCGTGCTTGTCCTGGGCGAACGGCTTTTCATAGGTCTTGATCAGGCCTTCCAGCCGGTCGATCCCGTAGAAGCCGTCACGAATCGCGGTCGGATCGGTGCTGCCGGCCTTCTGGATCGCACCTGCGATCACCAGCACGCTGTCATAGGCATTGGCGAAGCCGACCGCCGGGGTCACGTCCGCGGGCCCCTTGATGTCGGGATACTTCGCCTGCAGCTCGGCGAGCACGCGCTTGCCGACCGGCGAGAGGTTGCCGAAGAAGCTGTAGGTCTGGACGAACACGACGCTCTCGGCGCTCGGCCCGGCAAGCTCGGTGAAGCGGCCGCCGGCCGGTCCCCAATGCGACACGATCGGCGGCGACCAGCCCATCCGATCGAGCGACTTCACGACCTGCGAGGATGGACCGACATTGCCGACCAGGAACAGGGAATCGGCGCCCGCCTGCTTGAGCCGGGACAATTGCGCGACGACGTCGACATCGTTCGCCTCGAACTTCTCGACGCCGGCCGGTTCGATCCCGGCGGCCTTCAGCGCGGCGCGCAGGCCGTGCTCGTTCGATTCGCCCCAGGGATTGTTGACGAGGATGAGGCCCGGCTTCTTGGCCGCGAAGGTCTTGCCGGCGAACGCGACGATCGCCTTGTCGACCTCGTCGTCCATCGCCGAGACGCGGAACACGTAGTTGGACGCCGCGCCGTTCTGCGTGATGTTGGTTCCGGCGGCCCATGGCACCACGAACGGCATCTTGACGTTGTTGACAAACGGCACGATCGCAAGCTGGACCGGCGTATCGAGACCGCCGAGCAAGACCGCGACCTTCTCGCGCTGGATCAATTCGCGCGCCGCGGTCAGCCCCTTTGCGGGATTGCTTTCGTCGTCACGGCGCACCAGCTCCAGCGGCCGGCCGAGCACGCCGCCCTTCGCGTTGATCTCCTCGATCGCAATCGTGGCGCCGCGGGTCAATGCTTCGCCGGCGCGGGCCGACTGCCCCGACAGCGCCGTGACCAGGCCGATCTTGATCGGGTCGGCCGCCTGCGCGCGCTGGGCAAACGGCAGCGAACCGACGAGAATGGCGAGCGCGCCCTGCAAGACAACGCGGCGGCACAACCCGGTAATGGGGGTACAAGCGTGGTTCATTTCTGCAATTCCTCCCGCTCCGACGGCTCCCTTGCCGCCCCTGGTCCGCGGCCGCCGTTTCCGCGGCCTTGACGGAAGTAAAAACTTTCTTCACAAATTGGCGAATGTCAAGCGGCCGATCGCGCGCCGAATGGAGATTGCGATGCAGCGGGAGATTGGAGCGGAACCGGAACGAGCCGTGCTCGGCGATGCAACATCTGCGCAACCACCTGATCCGGCGCGCGGTCTCGTCTCTCATGACCGCTACCGCTACAGCGCGATCACGCGCCGTCCCGATTTCGTCTGGCCGAACGGCAAGCGGCTGGCGGTCTACATCGCGCTCAACCTCGAGCACTTCGCGTTCGGCGACGGGCTCGGCGCCGAGCTCTGCCCGGGCGGCCCGCACCCGGACGTCCTCAACTACGCCTGGCGCGACTATGGCAACCGGGTCGGCGTGTGGCGGCTCATCGATCTGTTCGACGAACTGAAACTGCCGCTCTCCGTACTCGCAAACAGCAGCATCTATCACTATTGCCCGGAAGTGATGGACGCCTTTCGCGCGCGCGGCGACGAGGTGGTCGGCCATGGCCGGACCAATTCCGAACGCCAGGGTGTGCTCTCCCCGGCCGATGAGCAGCGACTGATCGAGGAGGCGACGGATGTCATCGCGCGCGCCGAGGGACGGCGGCCGCTCGGCTGGCTCGGTCCGTGGATCTCGCAATCCGCCGTGACCCCGGACCTGCTCGCCGAAGCCGGCTACCACTACCTGCTCGACTGGTGCATGGACGATCAGCCGGTGTGGTTCTCGACACGGGGTGGCGGACGCATCCTGTCCGTCCCATATCCGCAGGAACTGAACGACATCCCCTCGATTGTCGGGCGCAAGGACAGCGGCGAGCAGTTCGCGACCATGATCGCGGACAGTTTCGAGGAGATGCTGGCGCAGTCCACCAAGCAGTCACTGGTGATGGGCATCGCGCTGCACCCCTACCTGGTCGGCCAGCCACACCGGCTGCGGCCGCTGCGGCGCGCCCTGCAGGCGATCGTCGCAAGGCGCAACGACATCTGGATCACCACCGCGGGCGAGATCGCGGCATTCTCTCGCGCCCTGCCCGACGGCATCGTGCCGACATAAGAAACTGGAGACCTCAATTGACCGCCATCGACACACTGTTCCAGAACGCGCGGCTGACTGATGGCCAGCTGGTCGAAATCGCCGTCAGCGGCGGCAAGATCGTTGCGATCTCGCCGTCCCGGCAAAGTTACGGCGCAGTCGGCGACACCCATGATCTTGGCCGGCGCCTGGTGCTTCCCGGCATGGTCGAAGGTCATATCCACCTCGACAAATGCTTCATCGGCGACGACTGGAAGCCGCATCGGCCCTGCACCGCGGGCTTCAGCGTGCGCGAGCGCGTCAAATTCGAGAAGGAAGCGCTCGCCGGCGCCAAGCCGATTTCCGTTCGGGCAGCAGCCCTGATCGATCTTTGCGTCTCGCAAGGCACGACGCACATGCGCAGCCACGTCGATGTCGACGCCGCGGTCGGCCTGCAGCATTTCGAAGCGATCGCAGCGGCACGGGAGGCGCATCGCGAGAAGGTTTCAATCCAGATCGTCGCGTTTCCCCAGAGCGGCATCCTGACCTCGCCCGGAACAGCCGCATTGCTCGAAGACGCAGTTCGCGCCGGCGCCGACCTGATCGGCGGACTTGATCCCGCAGGCCACGATGGAGACGCCGCCGGCCATCTCGACGTCGTCTTTGGCATCGCGGAGCGGCATGGCGTCGGCATCGATATTCACCTGCATGACGGCGGTCTGCAGGGCATCGCGGAGATTGAGGAAATCGCGCGACGGACCAAAGCGTCGGGGCTTGGCGGCAAGGTCGCGATCAGTCATGCCTACGCGCTCGGCGAAGTGGCCGCTGACGTCGCTCAACGGACCGCGCAACAGCTCGCCGAATCCGGCGTCGCCATCTTCACCAATGCGCCGGGCTCGCACGCATTTCCGCCCGTGCTGCTGCTTCGCGATGCCGGCGTCAATGTGTTCTCCGGCAACGACAACATCCGCGATTCCTGGTGGCCCTACGGCGACGGCGACCTGCTCGAACGCGCAATGATGGTCGGCTATCGCTCCGGGTTCAACACCGACGATCAATTGGTCGCGGCCTTCGACATGGTGACGGCCAACGCGGCGCGTGCGCTCTGCCTCCGGGATTACGGCCTCACGGTCGGCGCGGCGGCGGATTTCGTCGTGCTGGATGCACGGCACGTCCAGGAAGCGGTGGTCGCGCGTCCGAAGCCGCGCGACGTCTACAAGGCCGGCCGGCTCATCGCCCGTGGCGGCGTGGTGGTGATCTAAGGCGCCCGGAAGCAGTGAACAGGGAGGAATCGCCCTTGACGAACAGCCGCAATGCCGATCTCAATCCGGGCTGCTTGCGCCGGGAACCGGACCGCTGCCCTTTGTGGCCTGATGCGGCCGTGCCTTGCGTGACTACCCGAGCCCAGGCAAGGTTGACGCCGTGACAGAGACGACAGCACAGACCAGCCCCACCCGCAGCACGACCCGCGGAAAACGTCCGCGCGACTCCGCGCTCACCAAGGAGGCGATCCTGCGCGCGGCGACCTTCGAGTTCTGCCACAATGGCCTCGGGGGTGCACGCGTGGAGGCCATTGCGCAGCGCGCCAAGGCCAACATGCGCCTGCTGTACGCCTATTTCGGCGACAAGAACGGGCTCTACATCGCGGTCCTCGAGGACGTCTACACCGAGATCCGCGCCGCCGAACAGCAGCTCAAGCTGGATGATCTCGAGCCGATCGCCGCGATGAGCGAGCTGATCGATTTCACCTTCACGTTCTTCGGGCAGCACCAGAACTACATCGCCCTGATCAACACCGAGAACCTTCAACGCGGGCGCAACATGCGCAAGTCGCGCAAGATCGCCGATCTCACTCTGCCCCTGGTCGCAAGCATCGAAAGCATCCTGCGGCGCGGTGTGGCGGCGGGCCTGTTTCGCAGCGACGTCGATCCGATCCAGCTCTACGTCTCGATCACGGCGATGAGCTATTTCCACGTGTCCAACCGCTACACGCTGTCGGCGATGTTCGACCGGGACCTCGGCGATCCGGACTGGCTTGCGCTGCGGCGCGAGCATGCGCAGGACATGATCCTGACCTGGCTGACGGCGCCCGTTGGGGAACGCAAGTCAAGGTCTGCGGGATCGAAGGTGACCGCGCAACCCCGCAAGCCGTCGCGCTAGCGGGCGCGGCGCACGATACGGCATCGTGCGCCGGGAATGCGGCTCAGCGGGTCGCAACGACACCGTCGCTGCGCGGATCGCTGGCCCCTTCCATCAGGCCATCCGGATGCCAGACGATCGCGCCGGCGTGTCCCATGAACTCCTCGAACGGGCCGGTCACCTGAATGTCGTGGCCGAGCGCGCGTAGCCGCTCGATGATCGCCGGGTCGAAGCGGGATTCGATCTTCAGATTGTTGTTTTCCTCGCCCCAGGTGCGACCGAGCAGCCACCGCGGCGCGGTGATCGCTGATTGCAGCTCCTGGCCGTGCATGGCGTAGCGGCTGAAGATCGCGGCCTGGGTCTGCGGCTGCCCCTCTCCGCCCATCGTGCCATACGAGATCAACCGCCCATCGCCGAGTTCGGCCATCGCCGGCTGGATCGTGTGGAATGGCAAGCGCCCCGGGTCGAGCCTGTTGGTATCGCTCTCGCCGAGCCCAAAGCTCGTCCCGCGGTTTTGCCAGGTGACGCCGGTCTCGGGCAGGATGACGCCCGAACCGAACTCCCAGTACACGCTTTGAATGAAGCTGACGCTGAGCCCATTGCGATCGGTCGCAGCAAGCCACACCGTGTCGCCCTGCTTGGACGGATCGGGCCACGGCGCAGCGCGGCTATTCGATACTGTTTGATGCAGCGCGGCCAGCGACTGCTCGGACAGGAATTCAGCGGCCGCGCGCTTCATGTAGTCGGGATCGGTGACATGGCCGTTGCGAATCCGGAACGCGGCCTTGGTGCATTCGACGAGCCGGTGCAGATGATCGACGCCGTCGGCCTCATCAGCGATGCGCCGGGCATAGAGCGCCAGGATCAGCAACGAGGCCAGCCCCTGCGTCGGCGGCGGCATGTTGTAGATCTTGTGTCCGGACACCTCGACCGAGAGCGGCGTCACCAGCGACGCCTGATGCCGTTCCAGATCGGCCAGCCGCAGCGGGCTGCCCGCCCGTTCGAGGTCGGCCGCCATCGAGCGCGCCAGTTCGCCGTGATAGAAATCAAAGAGGCCCGCTTTGGCCAGCCGCCGCAACGTCTCGGCGACGCGAGGCTGGCGCAGCCGCGCACCGACCGCAAGCGGCGCGCCTTGCGGCAGATAGACCTCGGCATAGCCGGGCACGTTTTCGAGCTCGTGCCGCTTCTTGCCGATGTTTTCATGCAGCGTGCTGGTGACGGCGACGCCGTCCTCAGCATGGCGGATCGCGGGCTCGAGCAGCCGCGCCAGCGGCAACCGGCCGTCATGACGATCGCGGCTGAGTTCATAGGCCTTCTGCCAGCCGTCGACGGTGCCGGCGACGGTGAGCGCAGCGAGCGGGCCGCGGCCGGGAATGCTGCTGCAACCGCGCGCGCGATACCAGTCGCGATCGGCGGCCATCGCGGAGCGTCCGCAAGCCTGGATCCCGACCGGCGGAGAGCCGGCGCGACCGACGAGCCAGAAGCTGTCGCCGCCGAGTCCGTTCATGTGGGGATAGACCACGGCAATCGTCGCCGCCGAGGCGATCATCGCCTCGATGGCATTGCCGCCTTCCGACAACACCGCGAGTCCAGCCTGCGCCGCGAGGTGGTGCGGCGCGGTCACCATGCCGCCATAGCTTCGCTTTGTCTGCAACATCAGCCCGTTTCTCCAAGGCCGGTATGTAATAATATTTTTACTTACCGTGTCAAGGAGCTAAAGATCCTTCCCTCGGATGCAGGGGTTCGTCGCCTGGCGCGACGCCCCCTCACCCGCCGGACCAGCATGGCATCGCCGGAGGCTGGCCGTTGAAGTTCATCCATTGCCCCGGGTGAGGCTCAGGCAGCCGCGACCTCGTGGCCCGCCATGACTTCCAGCGCCTTCAAGATCGCCGAATGGTCCCAGGCTTTGCCGCCGAGCGCGGTACAGGTGTTGAACAGCTGCTGGGCAGCTGCCGTACCTGGCAGCGACAACCCGAGTGCCCGCGCGCCTTCGAGCGCAAGGTTGAGATCCTTCTGATGCAGCTCGATGCGGAAGCCTGGATCGAAGTTGCGCTTGATCATGCGGTCGCCATGCACCTCGAGGATCCGGGACGAGGCGAAGCCGCCCATCAGCGCCTTGCGCACCAGCGCGGGATCGGCGCCCGCCTTGGAGGCGAACAGCAGGGCCTCGCTCACCGCCTCGATGGTCAAAGCCACGATGATCTGGTTCGCAACCTTGGTGGTCTGGCCGTCGCCATTGCCGCCGACATGGGTGACGTTCTTGCCCATCGTCTCGAACACCGGCTTCATCGCATTGAACGCCCGCTCGCGCCCGCCGACCATGATGGTCAGGCTTGCCCCCTTGGCACCGACCTCGCCACCGGAGACCGGTGCGTCGAGATAGTCGGCGCCGAGCGCATCGATCTTGCGGGCGAACTCCTTGGTCGCCAGCGGCGAGATCGAGCTCATATCGACCACGATCATGCCCTTGGAGACGCCCTCCGCGACGCCGCCCTCGCCGAACAGCACGGCTTCGACATGCGGCGTATCCGGCACCATGATAATGACGGCGTCCGCCTCCTGCGCGACTTGCTTGCCGGACTCGCAGGCGATGCCGCCGGCAGCAATCAGCTCCGGCGCGAGCGGCGTGACGTCGTGCAGGAACAGGCGATAGCCCGCTGCCAGGAGGTGGCTCGCCATCGGACGTCCCATGGTGCCGAGCCCGATGAATCCTATGTCCTTCATTGTCGTCGCTCCTGTCCGCCGGATTAAGTCACGAGAGTGTGTGCGGCGTGCCAGGCAAGGCTCTCGAGCGTGGTCGACCGCGGCTTGTATTCGCATCCGATCCAGCCCCGATATCCGATGCTGTCGAGATGCTTGAACAGATAGGGATAGTTGATCTCGCCGGTGCCCGGTTCGAAACGGCCCGGATTGTCGGCGAGCTGGACATGCGCGATCCGGCCGAGATGCTTCTGCAGCGTTCGTGACAGATCACCTTCCATGATCTGCATGTGATAGATGTCGTACTGGATGAACAAATTGGGTGAGCCCACGTCGGCAATGAGCTGCACCGCCTGTTCCGTCCCGCTCAGGAAGAAGCCGGGAATATCGAGCGTGTTGATCGGTTCGATGAGAAGCTTGATGCCATGCTGCGCGAGCGCGCCGGCAGCGAAGCGCAGATTGGGCACCAGGACTTCGCGCAGCTCCGCCGCGTCCGCGCCAGTGGGAGCGATGCCGACCAGGCAGTTCAGCTGCCGGCAGTCCAGTGCCTTCGCGTAGTCGATCGCGCGCACCACGCCGTCGCGGAATTCATCGACCCGGTCGCGCAGGATCGCAATGCCCCGCTCGCCGGCAGCCCAATTGCCGGCCGGCAGATTGTGCAGCACCTGGGTCAGCCCAGAGCGCGCCAATTCCTCGCGCAACGCGCCTTTCTCGAACTCGTAGGGAAACAGATACTCGACAGCATTGAAGCCGGCGGCCTTGGCGGCTGCGAACCGGTCGAGGAACGGCAGCTCGTTGAACAGCATGGTGAGATTGGCGGCAAATTGAGGCACGGGTCGGATCTCCGCTTGGGGCAGCGCTGGATGATGTCGTCAGGCCGGCAACAGCGTGCCGGTTCGTTGTGCGCTCGGCACGTCATCGAGCGGAAGATCGAGCACCTCCTCGAATTCGACGATGTTGTCGATCTCCGTTCCCATCGCGATGTTGGTGACCCGCTCGAGGATGAACTCGACCACCACGGGCACGCGGTGCTTCACCATCAGCTCGCGCGCTGTCGCGAATGCGGCCTGCGCGTCGTTCGGATCGGTCACGCGGATCGCCTTGCAGCCCAGCCCTTCCGCGACGGCCACATGGTCGACGCCGTAGGCGCCGATCTCGGGCGCGTTGATGTTCTCGAACGAGAGCTGGACGTGATAGTCCATGTCGAAGCCGCGCTGCGCCTGCCGGATCAGCCCGAGATACGAATTGTTCACGACCACGTGGATGTAGGGCAGATTGAACTGCGCCCCGACCGCGAGCTCCTCGATCAGGAACTGGAAATCGTAGTCGCCCGACAGCGCGACGATGTCGCGGTCGGGATCGGCGGCGCGCACGCCGAGCGCGGCCGGCAGCGTCCAGCCGAGCGGACCGGCCTGCCCGGCGTTGATCCAGTTGCGCGGACGATAGACGTTGAGGAACTGGGCGCCCGCGATCTGCGACAATCCGATCACAGTCACGTAGCAGGTGTCGCGGCCGAACGCCTTGTTCATTTCCTCGTAGACGCGCTGCGGCTTGATCGGGATGTTGTCGAAATGGCTCTTGCGCAGCATCGAACGCTTGCGGTCGCGACAGGCTGCGGGCCAAGCCTGCCGGTCGCGCAGTCTGCCGGACTTCCGCCACTCGCGGGCGACGCTAACGAACAGTTCCAGCGCGGCCTTGGCGTCCGACACGATACCGAGGTCCGGATTGAAGACCCGCCCGATCTGCGTCGGCTCGATGTCGACATGGACGAATTTGCGACCCTTCGTATAGGTCTCGATCGAACCGGTATGCCGGTTGGCCCAGCGGTTTCCGATGCCGAGCACGAAATCGGATTCGAGCATCGTGGCGTTGGCGTAGCGATGGCTGGTCTGCAGGCCGACCATGCCGGCCATCAGCGCGTGATCATCGGGAATCGCGCCCCACGCCATCAGCGTCGGGACCACCGGCACGTTGACAGCTTCGGCGAAGGAAACCAGGAGCTCGGATGCATCAGCGTTGATCACGCCGCCGCCGGCGACGATCAGCGGCCGCTCCGCGGCGTTGAGCATCTCGAGCGCCTTCTCGACCTGCTTGCGCGTCGCCGTCGGCTTGTAGACCGGCAGCGGCGAATAGGTCTCATCGTCGAACTCGATCTCGGCCAATTGAACATCGAGCGGCAGATCGATCAGCACCGGTCCCGGCCGCCCCGAGCGCATGACATGGAAGGCCTGGCTGAACACCCGCGGCACCAGCGCCGGCTCGCGCACCGTGACGGCCCATTTCGTCACCGGCTTTGCGATCGCCTCGATGTCGACGGCCTGGAAATCTTCCTTGTAGAGCCGCGCTCGCGGCGCCTGGCCGGTGATGCAGAGGATCGGAATCGAATCCGCGATCGCCGAATAGAGGCCGGTGATCATGTCGGTTCCGGCGGGGCCCGACGTGCCGATGCAAACGCCGATGTTGCCCGCGTTCGCCCTGGTATAGCCCTCCGCCATATGCGAGGCACCTTCGACGTGCCGCGCCAGAACATGCCGGATCGAGCCGTTGCGCTTCAATGCGGAGTAAAGCGGGTTGATCGCGGCGCCGGGAACGCCAAAAGCGCAAGTGATCCCCTCGCGTTCCAGTATGCGGACTGCCGCATCCACCGCTCGCATCTTCATCTGATGATCCCGCTTCGCTTGAGTTGGCCTGAGCAGGATCATCAGCGCCACGACCATCGATCTCAACGCAATCGACGGGATTTTCCGCGCTGTGGCAGCGCTCGCGATTTCTTGCCTGTCTCCAAGCGATTAGCACCGGCGACGCAATGGAAACCGGCAACGACGGGAAAGCCGGCGGGCTTCACGCCTGCGGCTGCGCAGGGCTGCTGCCGCGCAGCTCCGCCGTGAGCTCGGCTGCGATCTTGTGCACGGTGGCTCCGATCTCCGGCAGGCGGTCGTCCGTCATCCGATCCGCCATGCCCGACACCGAGACCGCAGCGAACGGCTCGCTGCAATCGTTGAAGACGACCGCGGCCACGCAGCGCAGGCCGAGCCGGGCCTCTTCATCGTCCACCGCATAGCCCTGGCGCCGCACGATCTCCAATTCCCTGAACAGCTCACCCGGTCGAATGATCGATTTTTCGGTCAGGCGCGGCATGCCGCGACGGCGGATGATCGCAGTGACATCGGCATCGGAATAGGCGGCCAGCACCGCCTTCCCTACTCCCGAGGCGATCAAGGCGACGCGTCCGCCGACCTTGGTCAGCGAGCGCATGATCTCCCGGCTTTCGATACGGGATACGACGATGATGGATTCATCATCGACCACCGCAAGATTGGCGGTCTCCCTGGTCTGGTCGCGCAGCTTGCGCAGATAGGGCAAGGCCCGCGCGGAAAAATTGCGCCGGCGCATGAAGGTCGAGCCGACCACGAAGCTCTGCGCACCGATATGCCATTTCGACTCCTCGCGGTCGAACTGCACGAACCTGCGGTTCTCCAGCGTGGTCAGCAGCCGATGCGCCGTCGACGGCGGCAAGCCGATGCGGATCGCAAGATCGGTCAGCCGATAGCCTTCGTCGTCCTCGGCAAGCGCTTCCATGATTTGCAGCGCGCGATCGACGGATTGCACGCCGCCGTCTCGCGCGTCCGGATCCGGCTGTGCACGAACATCGGGATCGGACGGCTTGCGGCGGATCGGCTCTCTTTTCATGACGACCTGCCCCCAACCGGTTGTGGTTCAGAACGAAATCGCTCGCCGGAAACGAGCGTCAGAGTTGGCATATGGCATGCCAAACGACGTCGGAGTCAAGGCGACAATACTGGCAAGTAGGTCAGCATTTTTGCCGTTCTTATCGAAGTAGGCTTCAATTCTTCTATTTGACTTCTGGAATAATGTATACCAAGATTGTTCCTTAACAACCCAACCGGGAGGACCATATCATGTTCGTTGGGGACATCCTTCGCACCAACCGTGCGCCCGCGGTGACGATCGGCTCAAGCGAAACCGTGAGCATCGCGGCCAACCTGATGTACGCCAGCAATGTCGGCGCACTCGTGGTCAGGAACGTCTCGCGCAGCGTCGACGCCGCCGTCGTCGGAATGTTCAGCGAGCGCGACGTGGTCGCCGTGATCGCCGAGCGCGGCACTGGTGGCCTTGCCGCAAAAGTCGCGCAGTTCATTTCGCCGCGGCCGTTGGTGTCCTGCACGTCGCAACACAGCCTCACCGAGGTCGAGCATATGATGGGCCGTCACGACGTCCGCCATATCCCGGTCATCGACAACGGCCGGCTCGTCGGCGTCGTGAGCATGCGGGACATCAGCCTCGCGTTCGAGGAGGCCGACTGCGCGGCCTGACCGACATCTAAGGCATTGCCACCCGTTTCGAGCCGTTGCGGCTCGAGCCGTGTCCCCATTCTGCTCGCGAGGATTTCATGAAGATCTGCATCTACGGCGCCGGTGCCATCGGCGGCTATCTCGGTGTCGAATTGATGCGCGCTGGCGCCGATGTCAGCTTGGTCGCACGCGGCGCGCACCTCGCCGCGATGCGACAGAACGGCTTGAAGCTGCTGATCGGCGACGAGGAGCGCGTGGTGCATCCTCGTTGCACCGATAACCCCGCCGAACTCGGCGAGCAGGATTTCGTCATCATCTGCCTCAAGGCGCATTCGATCACCGGCGTCATCGAACCGATGCGGCCCCTGCTGGGTGAGCGGACTCGCATCGTCACCGCCGTCAACGGCATTCCCTACTGGTATTTTTACAGGCATGGCGGCCGGCACGAAGGATCGACGCTCGAGAGCATCGATCCCGGCGGACGGCAGTGGAGCGAACTTGGCGCTGCCCGCGCCATCGGTTGCGTGGTGTACCCGGCCACCGAAATCGAGGCGCCCGGCGTGATCCGCCACGTCTACGGCAACAACTTTCCGCTCGGCGAGCCTTCCGGCGAGATCACGCCCGACGTCCAGCGGCTGTCCGATCTGTTCACCTCGGCGGGCATGAAGGCGCCGGTGCTCGACCGCATCCGCGACGAGATCTGGCTCAAGCTGTGGGGCAATGTCTGCTTCAACCCGATCAGCGCCCTCACCCACGCGACCCTCGACGTGATCTGCAGCAATCCCGGCACCCGCGCGCTGTCCCGGGCGATCATGCTGGAAGCGCAGGCGATCGCGGAAAGCCTCGGCGTCAAGTTCCGGGTCGATGTCGAACGCCGCATCGAGGGCGCACGCAAGGTCGGCGCACACAAGACCTCGATGCTGCAGGATCTCGAGCGTGGACGTCCCGTCGAGATCGATCCGCTGATCACCGTGGTGCAGGAGATGGGCCGGATGACCGACATTGCGACGCCCGCCCTCGACGCGGTGCTGGCGCTGGTGGCGCAGCGCACCAGGCTGGCCGGCCTCTATGACGGGGCGGCCGGCGCCGAAGCACAATCGCTTGCGGTGGCGTGATCGTGATGGCCAATGTGACGCGCTGGGTCCGCTTTCGCCACGATGCCGAAATCGGCTACGGACAACTCACTTCGTCCGGCATCGCCGTGCACGCAGGGGAGATGTTCGGCGACACCCGACCGACCGGACAGACGTTGACGCTCGACGAGGTCGAACTGCTGGCGCCGGCTCAACCAAGCAAGGTCATCGCGCTCTGGAACAATTTTCACGCTCTTGCGGCGAAGCTGAAATCACCTGAGCCGCCCGAACCGCTGTACCTGCTGAAAGCGGTGACAAGCGTGACCGAGCCCGGCGCCGTGATCACGCGCCCGGTCGGCTACGACGGCAAGACCACCTACGAAGGCGAGCTCGGCATCGTCATCGGCAAGCGCTGCACGGCAGTCGCCCCCGAACAGGCCGACGCCTTCATCTTCGGTTACACCTGCACCAACGACGTCACCGCCGCGGATATCCTCAATCGCGATCCGACGTTCCCGCAATGGGCGCGGGCCAAGAGCTTCGACGGATACGGCCCCTTCGGTCCCGTCATCGCCTCGGGCCTCGATCCCGCGCGCCTCGTGGTTCGCACCATCCTCAACGGCGTCGAGCGCCAGAACTACCCGATCGCGGACATGATCTTCAGCGCGCAGGCGCTGGTCAGCAAGATCTCGCACGACATGACGCTGTTGCCGGGCGACCTCATCTGCTGCGGGACTTCGATCGGCGTCGGCGTGATGAAGGAGCCGGTCAATACGGTCACCGTCGCGATCGACGGGATCGGCGAACTGACCAACGAATTTCGTCAGTAGGCGGCGGCAGGACGACGGCCTGACGCCGGACCAAACGACCAACAGCTGCTTTGGGAGCGCACATGATCTCCAGCACGAAACCGGCAACGTCGCCAGGCGGGCCTGGGTGCTGAACGCATTCGCCGCGTCTGTCGTCATGCTTTATGCCGCGGCCATTGTCGCGGGCATCGGCGCCGGCGCTCGCGCAAAGCTGGTCCTCGGCGGAATACCGGAGGCATCGGCGTCTTACGATAGTCTCAAGAAGACGCCATAATACGAGACCTATCGGCCGGCGCCTCACGATTGATTGCAGCCGGCAAGCCAGCAATGAGGTGACCCATGCGTCGTCATCGACGGGCCAAGATCGTCGCAACCGTCGGCCCCGCGAGCAGTTCTCCCGAGATGCTCAAGGCACTGCTGCTGGCGGGCGTCGATACATTCCGCCTGAATTTCAGTCACGGAACCCAGAGCGACCACGCGACCGTCCACGCCGCGATCCGGAGACTGGAACAGGACGTCGGCCGTCCGATCGGCATTCTGATGGATCTTCAGGGCCCGAAGATCCGCGTCGGCACCTTGCGCGACGGCAAGATCAGCGCGGCGGCCGGAGAGACCATCCGGTTCGTGCTGTCCGGGTCGGATGGCGACCGATCGGCGATTCCGCTGCCGCATCGGGAAATCTTTGCGGCGGTGGCTCCCGGCCACGACCTTCTGATCGACGATGGCCGGGTGCGCGTTCGCGTCATTGGTCTCGGTGACGATTTCATCGAAGCCAAGGTGATTGTCGGTGGCACGATCTCGAACCACAAGGGCGTCAATCTGCCGGGGACGGTGCTCGATCTTTCGCCGCTCACCACCAAGGACCGCCTCGATCTGGAGTTCGGCCTGAAGCTGGGCGTCGACTGGGTCGCCTTGTCGTTCGTGCAAAAGCCCTCCGACATCATCGAGGCGAGAAGCCTCGTCGGCGACCGCGCCGGCCTGATGGCCAAGATCGAGAAGCCGGCGGCGCTCGAGCGGATCGACGACATCATCCAGCTGTGCGACGCCATCATGGTTGCGCGCGGAGACCTCGGCGTCGAAATTCCGGATGAGGACGTGCCGGGGCGTCAGAAAGAGCTGGTACGGGCGTGCCGTCTCGCGGTGAAGCCCGTGATCGTCGCCACGCAAATGCTGGACTCGATGGTCGCCGCGCCGACTCCGACGCGCGCGGAGGTCTCCGACGTTGCGACCGCGATCTACGACGGCGCAGACGCAGTGATGCTGTCGGCGGAATCCGCGACGGGCCGCTATCCGCGCGAGGCCGTCGAGATGATGGATCGCATCATCCGCAGCACCGAACAACACAAGATGTATCGCTCGATCGTCGAGGCGACCCAGCCCGGCGAGGAGCAGACGCCGCCGCATGCCGTCGCGACGGCCGCTGCGGACCTCGCCTCCGTGGTTCACGCCGCGGCCATCGTGGCCTACACGTCGAGCGGCACCACCGCCGCGCGCGTCGCACGCAAGCGGCCGAGCCTGCCGATCCTCGCCATCACTCCAAGCCGCGAAGTGTCCCGCCGCCTGTGCCTGCTGTGGGGGGCTCACAGCGTCCTTTCCGACGATGTCGGGAGCTATGAGGAGATGGTCGAGCGCGCGACGGCCCTCGCGCGTGCAGAGCAGTTTGCATCAAGCCGCGACCTGCTGGTCGTCGTCGCCGGCATTCCCTTTGGACAAGCGGGAAGCACCAACAATCTGCGGGTCGTTTCGCTCCCCTGATCGAGCGGCGCCCGAAACTCAGGGCATGGCGCCAAACCAAATCACGAGCGCGAACATCACCAGCAGGGCGACGGTGATGATCGCTTCGCTCGTGGGTATTCGCTTCATGGGCAGCCTCCGCGCGCGGGAGCGGGATGCTGCGACGGGGCGGTGGTTCACATCAGCAAACACCGCCCGCTTAAAATGCATGCGGACGGCGTCGGCTCTAGCCCCAGGAAGGAAATGCAAAATCCCGGTAGCGACTAGGTCTACACATCGGGGCCGAAAGTTCACGTGACGATCGGGATACTCCAAAGGGTGTAGGGATCGCCGACCGCAAAGGACGTCATTGAACCTATTCTCGGCGCCGTCAGCGCCTCTCGCCCGGTACCGCCGTTAGCGCCAAGACCCGTCCGGGCCAAGGGGCAAAGTCGGATGGTCGCGGTTGTTCTCGTCGGGCTTAATGCTGAACCCCTGTCGAAACGCGAACCAGATGAAGCCGCCGAGTGCGACCATACAGATCGGCGCAAGAATCCAGTCGGGCATGGCGTGGTCCTCCAGTCTACCGACAGTTTGGTCGCCGCTATCCTGGGCCAAGTTCAATACGGATGTCGCGCGCCGTGACAGCGCGCCCAGACCGGCACCAAAAAGCGCCGCGCGGCGCGAACCAAAGCCCAGATTTTATCCGAGGGAGCAGCAGCGCCTTCGCCCAAATGGAGCCGGCACCGTGCCGCAAGCGATTGAAAACACTGGAGCGGGTGAAGGGAATCGAACCCTCGTATTCAGCTTGGAAGTCGCCGCATTCTGCAATGTTATCAAGAGCCATTCTGACATTTCTCAGCTTCTTGGGCGATTGAGATCGCTCCAGAGTTTCGCTTTGTCGGAATGGCGACGGGTTTAGCCCTTCGCCCGATTGGTCTAACCATGTACCGTCAATCGAAGGACAAGACATTCAAAGGAGCAAGACATGCGGGCTGTCCACTCGGGCCAAAATGGTCTCACTCGTTTGCTCGCTGGCGTCACCGTTGGTTTCGGGATCTATTCCGGTTCTGCGCTGGCTCAGGACGTGCTGCGGACCGCTCCGTATCCCGTTGGGGTGACGCAGCTCGAATATGTCGATCCGTCCGAGGGCGGCCGGCCTCTGAACTTGATGCTGATCTATCCGGCGGTCCCGGCTACAACCGCCGTTCCTTTCAAGATTTTCCTGGCCACCAATCTGAACCTTTACAAGGACGCGCCCGTCGTGTCCGATGGCGTGAAGCGTCCACTTGTCATGTTCTCGCACGGGGCGGGCGGCAACGGTTCGGGTTATGCCTGGTTCGGCGAATACCTCGCCTCTCACGGCTATCTCGTGGCGATGCTGTATCACTTCCGGGCCAACACCTTCGACTCCAGCGCGCTCTACGTGCGCAGCAGGATCTGGCAGCGCCCGCGCGATCTCAGTCTGGATATCTCCCATCTTCTTCAGGACAAGGTTTGGGGACCGCATATCGAGCCAAGCCAGATCGGCGTGGCGGGACATTCACAGGGAGGATTCACTTCGCTCTGGATCGGGGGCGCCAAGGTCAATCCGGAACTTTTCCTGAAGTTTCAGCGCAGCTGGAAGGACAATGAGGCGGTGCCGGCCTATATCCGCGAGCAGATGAAGCTTGATGCCGAACCCGCCCGCGACCTGCGCGACGATCGGGTCCGGGCGGCCTTCGCGATGGCGCCGGGCGATATCCGGGGGTTCGGCATGGACGAGGCCGGGCTACGGCAAATGGCGATCCCGACCTATCTCATCGTCGGAGCCGGCGACACGACAACACCATCTGATGAAAACGCAGCCTTTGCGGCGAAATACATCCCGCATGCTCACTTGGACGTGCTGCCCGGTCCGGTCAGCCATGAGATCTTCGGCAATGAGTGCGACCAGGTGGGACGCGATAACTTTCCCGAAACCTGCAACGATACTCCCGGCGTGGACCGGGTCAAGCTGCACGAATACATCGGCAACGCCGCGTTGCAGTTCTTCGATTCGAACCTCCGCGTGCGGAGAGAGAGCCCGAAATGACGTGCCCGATCGCCGCTCTTGCGGCCTGATAGCCGGAAGAAGCCTGTTCGCCGACGCCTATTTCGCGTCACCCCGCACGATGTCATAGATGACACCCACGAGGTCGTGGAGCTTGTCCGCTTCGGCCGCCGGCTGCGAGTTCGTCTGGAGCGTAATCATCAGTTCTTCCTTTTCGAACCACACATAGAGCGTTCGGTAGCCGAGCGTCTCGCCCTGATAAAACCAGTGTGCGCCAAACGATCCGAGAACTGCCTTGCCGAGACCGAGCGAGAATCCGCGCGGATCGTCTGCCGTTACGTCTGCGATCGGCTCACCCGTCCTGATCGACACGAGTGCCATCCATTCCGCCTGCTGCTTCGGCGGCACCACGCGTCCTTTGAGCACGGCGCGCATCCAGCGGTCCACATCGCGCGCGTCGGCGATCGCGCCACCTGCCGCCTGAGCCCATGAGGTGCTCATCCCGCGAACGTCACCACCCATCAGCGCGTGATTCCAGGACTGGGTGCATTTGGGTTGATAATCGGCGCAGGCAGGGTTGTCGAAATAGCCGTGCGCCAGGCGATCGGTCACCGGGTCCGGATATGTCCCGTTTTCGTAGAACGTGCTGTGCAACCCGAACGCTTCGATAATCATGTGGTGCACGAGATCACGATAAGACTGGCCGGCTGCCTTTGCCGCGATCATGCCGGCGAGGATGTAGTTGGTGTTCGAATAATGGTAGCCTTTGCTCTTAGGCAGGTCGCCGCTTCCGGCAGGATAGACGAGGTCTATCAGGTTTTCGGCACTCAGCTCGCGCGTGGGATCGTTGATCCATATGCGGGACATGGCTTCGGTCTCGGAGTAGTTCGGGATGCCGCTCGTCATGTTGAGGAGACGCTGGATCGTCACATCCTTCCACGCCGGATATTGCGGAAGCCATTTGCCAAGCGCGTCGTCGATGGACAGCTTGCCCGCAGCCTCGAGCTTCAGGATCAAGGCCGCCGTGAAGGACTTCGACGTGCTGCCCATCTGGAACAGCGTGCCCTGCCGGACCGGAGCATCCTGCGGACCGCTGCCGATCTTTCCGGCGAACGCCTCGATAGCCGGGCCGGTGTCCCCGAAGCTGACGTAGGCGGCAACTCCCGTCACCTTCTCAGCTGAGCTGCGGTCGGCCAGCCATGCGTCCAAGGCCGCCTGGATTTTGGCGATGTGGGTTGAATCCGCTTGTGCGCCCGAAGCCGCGAGGATCATCAGGCCTGCCGCGACCATCGCCGCCGCCCATTTGCCTCCCAACATGGTGCCTCCTTCGGCATACCCCGCAGCAATGTATCGCCACATCAACGTCGCCGCTACGCCGTGGGCGTAAACCGGCGCCGAAGCATGGGTCGCACCTCGCCCGAAGCTCGCATCTCATCCGAGAGTCGCGATCATCTCTGTTCGAGCGTACCGGCCATCGTCGTCAGACGGCCACTAGCTACCCTTATTGGAGACGATCATCATAAATAAGAACCACTTTGAGTAGAGATTGAAAACGCCCACAAATCTGCGTCAGCCTTCAGCCGTGATGTTTCAAAATTGTCGGAATGGAATCAGAATGGAAGTTTAAAATTTCTGGCTAAGCCATTGAAATCGTTTTTGGAGCGGGTGAAGGGAATCGAACCCTCGTATTCAGCTTGGAAGGCTGCTGCTCTACCATTGAGCTACACCCGCATCGAACGATCCCCTAACACGACCCGACGGCCGCCTCAACTGCCTCGACGGGCGTGATTATACGCCGGTCCACGGCAACATGCCGGCGCATTGCGCCCGGTTCCTGGCCCGGATCGGACGGACGGCGGCCTTAACAGCGGCGGATTCGCCACCTATATTGCTGGTCCCATCAACAAAGAAAGGAGGTGATCTAGTGTCTTGTCTCAAGCGCTGTCACCTCGCTGGGATCGCCCGCTAGGCGCTGAGCAATCAGCCTGGCATCGGGGCGCTCTCAGCCCTGGACCAGCGAGACATCAACATCGGGGGCGCGGCGGAAGTGATTCCGCCGCGCCTTTCTGCTGTTCGGGCGTCGCGAATCGGCGCCGCCACACGACCTGCGGGCTACGTCGTAGCAGCACAAAAGTGGCCTGATCCGCTACAGATGAGATGTCGGACTGGGTGGCCGCGAGCCGTCCTAGAACATGACCCGGAAAAGCGCGAAGCGGTTTTCCGGGAATATCATGCTCGAACAATCATCGCGCGCCAGCGCCTGCCGCATCGGAAATGAGGAGTTCGCTACATGCTTTATGCCATCCTGGCCTATCACGTCGAGGCCGAGGTCAAGTCGTGGAATGCCGATGAGGACGCAGCCGTGATGGCGGGCCTGCGCGAGGTCCATCAACGGCTGAAGGGCCGGCTCGGCCCGGCTGCACGGCTCGGCGAGACCCGCAAGGCCAGCACCCTGCGCGGGCCCGGCCATGGCGTCGTGATCGACGGCCCGTTCGCGGAGACCAAGGAGCAGTTGCTCGGCTTCTACGTGATCAATTGCGCCGATGAGGCGGAGGCGATCGCCGCGGCGCGCGACCTGCGCAGCGTCAACCCGTCGGCCGTCTACGAGATCCGCCCGCTGAAGCTCTACATCCCCGGCGCCCCTTTTCCGGAGACCGCGGGCCCGAGCGACGTGTAGAAGTTGCTCAGCGACTCGAGCGTTTCGGCAATTTCGGCAGCCGGCTCGGATCGAACTTCGGCAGCGGCAAATCCGGCGGCGGCTCGGGCGCCACCTCTTGGCTCGGCATCAGCGTCACCTCGAAGGCAAGGTCGGGCACCGCATCGGCCCTGCCCGTGGCGGTCGCGATCGGGCCGCTCGCGACTCCCTCGAGCCGCACCACGAGGTCGTCGGTGCCGAACACGGTCTGATGACCTTCGGAGTGCCGCCTGGCGGTGAGGACGGCGGAGAAGCGCTCGCCGTCGACCTCATAGGTGCCGCTGTAGAGCATGATGGCATCGCTGCCCCACAGCCTGCCATCGGCCATGTGCACGATGCCGGTGCCGTCGGCGAGCGACGTTCGAAACCACGCCGCATAAGTGCCGTTCTTGAGCATGGAGCCTGTCTCCACTCGCTCCGTTTTCACAGCAAACGATCTGGGCACCGTTGCGTTAACAGGAAGTGAAGGAACCCGGGCCTGCGCTCATTGGCCGTCGATCTGCCGTCCCATAATGGCGATCGCCTTCTGATAGACCCCCGCCGCGTTCCATGCCTCGATCGCCGCGAAGTTGGGTTCCCCGGGCTGATAGCCGGCGCCGGCGCGCCAGCCATTGGCGCGCAGGAAGTTCGCCGTCGAGGCCAGCGCATTGGCGGCGACGTCGAGATTGCCGGTGCCGTAGGCGAGGACATTCTTCGGCATGAACTGGGTCTGGCCGATTTCTCCGTGCATCGAACCACGCGTGCTCCCGGACAAACTGCCGCGGTCGATCAGCTTCAGCGCGGCATAGAGCTGCTCGGTGAAGAACTCCGGCCGGCGGCAGTCGTAGGCAAGCGTCGCGATCGACGACAGCATGTTCTGGTTGCCGCGCTGGCTGCCGAAACCGCTTTCCATGCCCCAGATCGCGATCAGCGGTCCCGGCGGCACGCCGTAGCGCTGCTGGATCGAGGCGAACATCGCCGCCTGCGACTGCTTCAGCGATCGGCCGCGCGCCACGATGGTCGCCGATCCCCGCTTGGCCATGAACTGCTCGAGCGACAGGCCGAAGCTGCGCTGGCCGCGATCGGCGGCAATCGTCGCGCTGGCATAATGCGCCTGCATCAACGCGTCGATCGCGGTGGCGCCGACGCCCTTGGCCCTCGCCTCACCGGCAAACTGCTCCTTCCAGGCTTCGAACCCGCCGGGCCCGTTGCCGCACTGCGCCGCGTTGGCCTCTGCGCCCAGCGTTGCAACCATCGCGACGATGGCGAGCGCCGACGCCGCAAGCTGCCAGCCCCTGATCATCCGAAACCTCCTCCGAAAATATGCCGCCGCCCCCGCGGGCGCGGCGCTGACGATGGCCGGATTTACATGACCCGGCGATGAACGATCCGCCTCAGATTCGGCCGCAAGCGACACGATAGGTCGCCGGGCGCGGATTGGCCATCCCGGGCTACGCCAGCCGGCCGGGACATTTGGCCCTCCACGGCTCCGGCGGAGCGGCGGAGTTCGGCGTCCGCGTCCGGTGCAGACTTGCGCAACCCGGCGCTTGACATTGACATTAACGACAAGGTGCTAGGCCGGCCCTCGACAGGAGATCGCGATGAAGATTCAGGAGGCGGCCCGTCATCTCGGCGTCAGCGCGCGGACGCTTCGGCACTATGAAGCGGCCGGCCTGATCGTGCCGCGCCGGACGTCGAACGGCTATCGAAGCTATTCCGCGCCGGAGATCGAACGAGCTGCGTGGGTGCGGGACCTGATCGCCTCGGGTTTCTCGACCCGCGAGCTTCGCAATCTCCTGAGCGCGCTCGAAGACGGTCGGCGTGCAGCGCGTGTCAGCTGCGCCGCCGTGATGCAGGACAAGCTCGACCAGATCGACCGCGCGATCGCGGCGCTCCGCAAGCGGCGCCTTGCCTTGTCGCGACGGCTGACCGGATCGGATCGCGACCACCGCAACGCATGAGGGCATGATGAGGACCCCGATGAGGACTTGGCAATGAAGATACTCAACATCCTGGTGAGGCGCTATTTGCCACTGGAGGACCTCGATCAAGCGGTCGCCTTCCACGAAAAACTGATCGGCCAGACGGCGCGGCTTCGCTTCGACTATCCGGAACACGACCTGAGGCTCGCACAGGTCGCCTCGATCCTGTTCGTTGCTGGCACCGAACAGAGCCTGAAGCCGTTCACGGCGACGCATCTGACGTTTATGGTCGATGACATCGACGCGTTCGCCGCGCATCTGCCCAGCGTCGGCGCCACGATATTGGACGGCCCCAAACCGGTCCCGACCGGCCGCAACATGCTGGTGCAGCATCCGGACCAGACCCGCGCCGAGTATGTCGAGCATCGCAACAAGCATCCGGCCGACCGGCTGCCTTGAGCATGGCATCCACAAAGCGGCGTGACCGACAGCAGGCGTCCGCTAAGGCACCTCGCCGCGCCGCAACGGGCCAACGGTCTGCGGGCGGTTGAGGAAGAACTCGCGGTTGCCGAGCGCGGCCTCCGCATACTGGTCGATTGCCACGATGATCGCCTGCACGTGGTGAAAGCACCAGCCTTCCCGCGTTGCCATGTGCCGGACCTCGGCCAGCGCCTTGATCCAGGGCGCGTGATCATCGCTGTCGTGGAAATACCGAAGCGGCTCTCTCATCTTTCCTCCGGCAGATCACGTCCTCCAGCTCGGCGCGCTTGCGCGACAGCAGAAGCTGCGCCGATGCACTATCGCGTCCGGCCTGCCTGAGCCGGTTCAAGGATGCATCGAGCTCGCGCAACTCGGCGCGCAGCCGCCGCATCCTGGGTGCGTCATCAGGCACGCGCTTCGCCGGCGACAAGCTCCCGCTTCGCCGCGCGAAGAAAGACCGGGGTCGCGGCACGGCGGCGTGGAGCGACGCCCGCGTGCACGATGATCGGATCGCGGTCTCCGAGCATGGCCCGCTCTTCGACCAGGCGGCTCATCACCAGGCGCATCTTCAGGAGGTCCCCGGCAACGAAGGCGCAGTCCTCGTCCCGGTTGATCTGCTCTCGCATGATCGCCTCGGCCTCGAGCATGCTGACGCGCAGCGCCCTGATCTGCCTGCGAATTTCGCTGATACGGTTGTCCATGGCGGCCTCCTATTCACGGTGGAAGACAACTAGAACAAAACAAGAACAAGAAGTCAAGGGACGTCGACGCGGCGGAGCCGTCCATCATGGACTTTTTCATCCCCACGCGATCGGACGAGTTCCTGCCGCAGGAACCGCTGGATCACAATTTCACGAAGGCGATGTGAGGGTGTGGAGTCACGGGCAAGCCCGCCAGCGCAATCACAGCGAACGTGAAGCAGAGTGACAACGACGTCGCGACAGTCCGTCGCAGCCATTCGGCCTTCTTGCCGCCTCCTCCGAATCGCATCAGCGCATCGTCAGAGTCCGCGTGCTCCGGCTGTCCATCTGAGACAAACAGCCGACACACTGCTGTGGAACAACAGGTCAATAGAACTTGTCTACCCAAATAGACAAGTTTAAATGAGACAGATTCTGTTTCGATCATTGCGCAGTACATGACCAAGTCCTCCAAACTGGTGGCCGCGAAGCGCGGCAAAGTTCTCCTGGTTCGACGCCGATCTGACGGGTTGTGGATGTTCCCCGGCGGGCGCAGACGCGCGCGCGAAACCGGCAAGGATTGCCTCAAGCGCGAAATCAAGGAAGAGCTGCCGAAGCTCAAGCTCGGCCGGCTCAGCCTCTGGAAGGAAGTGACGGCCAAGAACAAGCGTTCCGGCCGCAGGATGAGCGATGCGATCTTCATCGCCAAGAACGCCAAGGGACGGCTGTCGATCGGCGACAAGAAGGAGATCGACCGCGCTGCCTGGCAGAAGCCCCGCGGGATTCGCCTGACCGCGACCTCCCGCTACATCCGCGACCGGCTGTTTCCGAGAAAGCAGCAGCGGCGCCGATAGACGGCGGGTGTAGACTTCGGCTCTGCGCGATTGCCCGGCGTATCCTGCTGATTTCTTGAGCTTCGCGCACCCTCGACGCATGCTAAGGATGACGTGATCCGTTTCGTATCGGACCACGATATTAGCCAAAATGCCGGTCGAATGAGCTTTCCTTCCAACCGCCAGCGGCGGCTGTTCAGAATCGTCTCCGCGCGTTGGCGACGCCGCGCCATCTTCCTGCTGGGCGGCATTGCAGTCGGTGCGGCGGCCGTCGCGCTCGCGCAGCTCGCGGATTGGGCACAGATCGCCTTTGCCGCGCTGGTGTCGCATTTCCGTTATGCCTCGCTGCTGTTGACGCCTGTCGGCTTCGCGCTGTCGGTGTTCCTGACCAATCGCTTCTTTCAGAACGCGCAGGGCAGCGGCATCCCGCAGGCCATCGCCGCGCGCCATCTCACCGACCAGACCGCGCGCGAAAGCCTGGTTTCGCTGCGCATTGCGGCCGGCAAGGTCCTGCTGACGCTGTTAGGCCTGCTGTGCGGCGCATCGGTCGGGCGCGAGGGACCGACGGTGCAGATCGGCGCGTCGATCATGTTTGCGCTCGGCCGCTTCTCGCCGCGCCGTCAGCCCGGCCTGATCCTGGCCGGTGCGGCCGCGGGCGTCGCGGCGGCCTTCAACACCCCGCTCGCGGGAATCGTGTTCGGCATCGAGGAGATGAGCCGCGCCTTCGAGACGCGAACCTCCAGCCTGATCATCGGCGCGGTGATCGCCGCCGGCCTGACCTCGCTCGCGCTGATGGGCAACTACACCTATTTCGGCACCAGCGCGACCGGCTTGCGCAACGGCGCCGACTGGCTCGCGGTCCCGCTCTGCGGCGTGGCCGGAGGCCTGGCGGGCGGCCTGTTCAGCCGCATCCTGATCGCCATGGCCCGCGGATTTGCCAATCCCGTTGGACGCGCGATCAAGCGCTACCCGGTCGGCTTTGCCGCGATCTGCGGACTGGCGGCGGCGATCTGCGGGATTGCGTCCGACGGCGCGATCTACGGCACGGGATATCAGCAGGTCAAATCCGCGCTCGAAACCGGCTCACAATTGCCCGCGAGCTTCAGCGTCTGGAAGTTCCTCGCGACGACGTTCGCCTCGATCAGCGGCATACCGGGCGGCATCTTCGCGCCCTCGCTCGCGGTCGGCGCCGGGCTCGGCTCCAACATCGCGCCGCTGTTTCATGGCGCGCCGCTGCCGGCCATCATGCTGCTCGGCATGGTGTCGTACTTCGCAGGCGTGGTGCAGGCGCCGATTACCGCCTTCGTGATCGTCACCGAGATGACCGACAATCACGCGATGGTGGTGCCGCTGATGGCCGCAGCCCTGATCGCACACGCGAGCTCGCGCCTGATCTGCAAGGAAGGCGTCTATCACGCCCTCGCCAAGGGGTTCATCGACCGGGCTGCGCCGGCGCAGAAGACGACGCCGGCCTGAAGACTCCATCAGCCGTTATAGGCAAACAACTCGATCGGCTCGCTGAATCCGCGCACCGCATGTTCGCCGACATGTTCGAGTGCGAAATCGCGCTCCACGAGGTCGGCGAATGCGCGCGACAGCAGCACCTTTTTTCCCAGCTGCTTTGTCAAGGCTTCCAGCCGCGAGGCCATGTTGACGGCGGGACCAATGACGGTGAAGTCGAGCCGGGTGCGCGATCCGATATTGCCGTACATGACGTCACCGACATGGACGCCGATGCCGTAATTCATCGGCGCACGACCCATCATGCTGTTCTTTTCGCTCAGCGCGGCCATCGCCTGCCGCGCCTCGGCCACCGCATGCAGCAGGTTGGCACAAGCCTTGGGGTCGCTGAGCGGGAAAATGGCGAGCAGTCCGTCGCCGATGAATTTCAGGATTTCTCCGCCATGCCGCGCGATCGGCTCCGACATCGCGTCGAAATAGTCGTTCAAGAGATCGATGACGTCGTCGCGCGGCCAGGAGTCCGAGATCCGGGTGAAATCCCGCAAGTCGCAGATCATGATCGCGGCGCGCACCGTGGTCCCGCTGCCGCGCCGCGTCGCACCGGCCAGGATCATCTCGCCGGCATGGGTGCCGACATAGGTCTCGAGCAGCGTCCGCGCCAGGCGGTTCTTCATCCGGATCTCGCTGACCAGCGCCAGCACCGGCAGTACCTTCTTCAGGCTGGCGACGTGGGCGTCATCGAAGCCCCCCGCGCGGTCGGTTGCGAACGTCACGACATGCCGCTTGCCGAGCGTATGCAGCAGCGGCCATGCCACATAGTCGGTCAGGCCTTGCGCGCGCATGTCGTCATAGAGCGCGTGCTTGCGGCCGGGCGCTCCTTCGAGCCGCTCGCGCACTTCAGCGGCGCCCTCCTGGATTTCGTAGACGGAGCTGCCGATATATTCCGAGCGCTCCCTGACCTCGTAGTCGACCCGCGAGATCTCCGCCTCTTGCTTCCCGTCCGCCCACATGATCCGGGCGCCGAGCCATTGCGGATGCTGGATCAGTAGATTCATCGTCGCCCGCTTGATCGGGATGCCCGCGCCCTGCAGCCGGATGCACAGCTCGGCAAAGATGTTGTCGATGAAACGCTGGTCGCGCGTCTCGTTGGTCAGCCAGCTCACCACATCGCCGTCGGACTGCGGCGTAACGGAATCGATGTTGGGCGGCGCGTTCATGGCTGGCTCCGGGGCGGGGAGTTGAGTCGGGCAGCCGATATGTCGTGCTTCCGCCCGGCCACGTCAACGCTGCCAGCGCTATCGTGATCGTATGGTGCCGGGTGGCCGCGAGGCGCTGCCGGCCGCCGCGTGACGCGAGGATGACAGGAACGCTGGGCCGGCGAGTGTGCCTACCCGCCCAGCCGATCCACCTCGGCCTTGCCGGCCTTCATCACCATCGGAATATGCTCGCCCTGGCCGAGCAGGCACGACACGTCGCGCAGCGGATTGCCCTCGACCACCAGCAGGTCGGCGAAGGCCTCCGGTGCGATGCGGCCGAGCCTGCCTTCCATGCCGAGCACCTCGGCGCCGACAATAGTTGCGCTGGCGATCACCGCCTGCGGGCCCAACAATTCGGCGCGGATCCGGAACTCGTCGCTCTGCAAGCGCTGCGACGGTCCGAGCAGATCGGAGCCGTAGCCCATCTTGACGCCGGCCTCGCGGTAGATCGCGAGCGAGCGCAAGCCGGCGTCGCGCACGTCGGCGACCTTGGCGACGCTCGCCGCCGGCAGGCCGTATTTCGCCCCCTCATTGGCCAGCGCCTCATAGGTGACCAGGGTCGGCACCACATAGGCGCCCTTCTCGGCCATCAGCCGCGCGGTCGGCAGATCGATCAGATTGCCGTGCTCGATGGTGCGCACGCCGCAGCGCACCGCGCGCTCGATCGCCTCCGCGGTGTAGGCGTGGGCCAGCACGTAAGTGTGCCGTGCTTTCGCCTCGGCGACGATGGCGCGGATCTCGTCCTCGGAATAGCCGTAAGCGCCGATCGGATCGGTCGGCGACGCGACGCCGCCGGACGCCATGATCTTGATCTGGTCGGCGCCCATCTGCAGCTCTTCGCGAACCGCCTTGCGCACCGCATCGACGCCGTCGACGACGCGCGCGATGGCACCGACGCGCACGCAGCAGGAGCAGGTCGGATCGGCAAGATAGTCGGAGCGGGCCCGCCCGTCGCCATGGCCGCCGGTCTGGCTCAGCGCCCGGCCGGAGACGAACAGCCGCGGACCATCGGTCAGGCCGGTGTCGATCGCCTGCTTCAGCGCATAGCCTGCACCGCCGGCATCGCGCACGGTGGTGAAGCCGCGCTTCAGCATGCCGCGCAACAGCATGGTCGAGCGCAAGGTCACCAGCACGTTCGCCATGCGCGCCTGCTGCGACAGATCGAGCTCAACCGCGACCGCGTGCACATGCAGGTCGATCAGGCCGGGCATCAGGGTCTTGCCCTTGAGATCGATGACCCGATCGACTGAGGCCTCGATCGGCCGATCGGAGACCTCCTTGATCAGGCGATCCTCGACCAGCACATGGTGTCCTTCGAGCAGATCGGATCGCAGCGGATCGAGCAGCGCGGCATTCTTGAAGAGGATGGTGGACATGATTGGATCTCCTGTCAGGACGCCGCCGTGGTCACGCGGTCTTGCTTGCAATTTCTTCCAGCGATCGGCCGCGCGTCGGCACGCCCATCAGCACGACGGTGAGCGCGCCGATCAAGAGGACCGACGTGGTGACGCCAAATACGCCGGCAAAGCCGAAATTCGGATAGAGGTAGCCGACCAGGATCGGCGCTGCGATCGCGCCGATGCGGCCGATCGCGGACGCGAGGCCTGCACCTGTCGTGCGGATCGATGTCGGGAACACCTCGGCCGTGTAGGCATAAACGCCCGCATAGGTTCCGTTCATGAAGAACGAGAGCAGCAGGCCGGCCGTCATGATCTCCGCGTCACTCTTGGCGAAGGCGAGCCCGAGCGCGGCGACGCCGCCGAGCAGCATGTAGGTCGCAATCGTCGCCTGCCGTCCGATCCGTTCATTGAAGAAGGCGGCGGTGAAATAACCCGGCACCTGCGCGCAATACATCGCCAGCGAATAGCCGAAGCTCTTGGTGATGCTCATGCCGTTCTGCACCAGCAGGCCGGGAATCCAGACGAAGAAGGAATAATAGCTGAAGGTGATCGACAGCCACATGATCCAGGTCATGGTGGTGATGCGGGCCTGGCGGCCGGCCAGCAGCGCGGCGAAATTACTCAGCAGCGTTCCCGACGATACGGCAGGTAGCGCCGGCTCGGGGACCGGAGCCGGCAGCACCCGGCCCTCGCGCGCGAAGACAGCCTCGATCCTGTCGAGCACCGCCTCGGCCTCGTTCGCCCTGCCGCGGCTCTCCAGCCAGCGCGGCGATTCCGGCAGCGACCTCCGCCACCACAGCAGCATCACGACCGGCACCGCGGTGATGACGAGCACGATACGCCAGCCGTTCTCGTAGGCCGGCACGATGAAATAGCCGAGCAGCGCCGCGGCGACGAAGCCGAACGAGAAGAAGCCGGCGAGCGCGCCGGTGAAGGCGCCGCGGTAGCGCCGCGCCACGAATTCCGCGAGGTATGGCGCGATGATCGCGCTCTCCGCGCCGGTGCCCATGCCGGCGACGACGCGGGCGGCGAAGAACGACGGCCAGCTGTCCACCGCCGCGCTCAGCAGCGAGGCCGCGCTGTAGAGCGCCAGCGCCGACATCATCACCGCGCGGCGGCCGATCAGGTCGCCAAGCGTCCCCGCCAGCAGCGCGCCGAACAGATAACCGACGAAGGTGCTGCTGCCGAGCACCCCGGTCTCGACATTGGTCAGCCCCCAGGCGGTGCGCAGCACGGGCAGGATGAACGCCAGCACCGCGGCATCCATCGCGTCGAACAGATAGCCCAGGCCGCCCATCAGCAGCAGGTGTACGTGGAATCGCGCGAACGGCAGGCGCTCGATGCGCGCCGAGATCATTGACATGAAGACGCCCCCCTCCGCCCCGCGGTCGGCACGCGCCGCAGAGTCAGCCGGGGAATGATAGACAAATCAACATTATGGGAATAATTTATATTTATTATCTGGTACATCACCATCGTGAATATTGCCCGTGTCGTTCCGCACGCTCGACCTCAACCTGCTGAAAGTCTTCGAGGCCCTGATGACCGAGGGCAGCGTCACGCGCGCCGCGAGCGCGCTGACGATGACCCAGCCCGCGGTCAGCAACGCGCTCGCGAGGATCCGCGACGCGCTCGGCGATCCCTTGTTCGTCCGATCCGGCACGGGAATCCGCCCGACCCAGCGGGCCGTGGCGTTGTGGGACCCGATCAGTGGCGCGCTGGAAAGCATCCGTGGCGCGCTCGACGAAAAGGTGTTCGATTCGCGCAGTGCGCAGATCGAGTTCAGCCTGTCGATGTCGGACTACGTGGCGTCGCTGGTGATGCCGGCTCTGTTGAACCACTTTGCCGAGATGGCACCGAGCGCGCGCCTGCGCACCGCGCCGAACACCATCATCGGCATCGCCGACCAGCTCGAGGACAACCGGGTCGATTGCGTGCTGAGCGTTTATGTCAACGAGGCGCAGCATCCGGGGCTGATCCGCTCGCGTTCGCTGTGGACGGTCGACTATGCCTGCTTCATGCGGCGGGATCACCCGCTCGCGAACCGGAAGCGGCTGAATGTACGCAGCTTCCTCAACGCCAAGCATGTCGACGTGAGCCTGGCAGGCCGCACGGCACCGACCTACGACCAGTTTCTCGCCTCGCGCGGGCTGTCGCGCAACCTCGTTGCCATCGTCAATCACTACAACGCCGCCTACGAGATCGTGCGGCAGTCCGATCTGATCGCGGTATTGCCGCGCGATCTCAGCGCGCAGTCGCGCCAGGCGCCCCACCTCCACGCCGTGCCGGTGCCGTTGCCGGCGCCGCCGCGCATCGTCAGCCTGTTCTGGCACCAGCGCAACGACACCGTCCCCGCGCAGCGCTGGCTGCGCGACACGCTGGTGGGGCTGTTCGCGCGGATGGAGTGAACTGGCACAAGATGTGCCCCATCAGGTCGATGTCGGCGCGGGCTCGATCGATGCCTCGCCCGCGGCCGGCAACGCGTCGCTTCGCGCCAGCGAACGTCCAAAGAGCCGATGCAGCGCCAGATAACTCAGCGCTGCCACACCGATCCCCGTGAGCCAGGACAGATCGACCCCACCGGTGGCGAGCGCCAGCGGACCTTGCATCGCCTTGATCGTGCCCATCTGGAACGCCCACGCCGCTGCGAACCCGGCGGCAAAGGCGATCAGCCCGGCCCAGTTGAAATCACGACCCCTGCCCGGCTCCTCGTACAGCGATGGGAGATCGATCCGACCGCGTCGCACGAAGTAGAAGTCGGCGAGCGTGACCCCCGCCCATGGGCTGATCCAGACGATCAAGGCGACCATGAAATTGTCGAAGGCATGGGCGAAGTCGCCCGACTGCAGGAAGCCGTAAAGGATCGCGGAGGCGATCAGGCCGGAGGCCACTGAAATTACCCAGCGCGGCCGCCGCAGATCGAGTGCGAGCGACGACAGCGCCGCTGAATAGATCACGACGATGTTGGTTGCGATCGGGCCATGGAGCAGCACCAGCAGCACCGGCAACGCTATCGTGCCGAATGCTGCGATGATCAGCTTCGACGGGTCGGAGCCGGCACCGGCAGACGCAATCGCAGCGCCCAGGAAAGCGAGCCAGACCGTCGGGGCGAACATGCCGAGGAATGTCGCCCGGAACACCTTGGCAGCACCGAGCGAGGGCCTGGTGAAGCGCGTATAGTCGGACGCATAGGTGAGCCACGAAATGCCCCAGCCGATGCCGATCGCGGTCATCAGCTGCGTCGCCGCGGCGAACGCCGGCATGCCGGTGACGGCGGCGGACTGCCACTTGATGTCGACGCGCAGGAAAGCCAATGCGGTCATGACGGCCATGATCAACAGAATGACCGGCATGGTGTAGCGCTCGAATACCTTGATGGCATTGAAGCCCCAGGCCGCGATGCCGACCTGAAACAGCATCACCAGCACCGCGATCGCGTATTTGAGCTCGACGCCGCCGCCGATTCCCATCCGCTCGAGCGCGGCCATGCAGAGGTCGAGCACGATCCAGGTGTTGATCGCGACCCATCCCATCGGCATCAGCACCTGTGCGAGCGCCGGCAGATAGGCGCCGCGCCGGCCGAACGCCAGCCGGCCGAGCACCATCTGCGGCACGCCGGTGCGGTGTCCCATCAGGCAGAAGGCGGCAAACAGCGCTGCGCCGAACAGATTGCCGACAACGATGACGGCAAGCGTTTGCAGCAGGCTCAGGCCGAGCTGGATGCCGAGCGCGCCCAGCACCCAGTTGATCGGCGCGATGTTCGCGCCGGTCCAGATCCAGAATTGATCTGATGGTGACGACGTGCGGTGCGCCACCGGCACCGGCTCAATTCCGTGAGCATCGAAGCCCGCCTCATCCTGCGCCGGAAGCTGTGTCTGCTTGAGCAACATGTTTCCCCCCGTTTGTCCGGCGCATTGGTCTGGGCCGGGATGGGGCATCTGAGCAGCAGGCGGCGATGAGGCGATAATGAGAATTCCTCAAGCCGGGTTGAGAGCATGTCGAGAGTGAAGCTTGCATACCGGATATGGACAAATCGGGCTGCGACAAGGCCAGCACACCGCGCCACACTGGCGCGCCGCATCACTGTTGAGATTTTCTCAACTCGCCTGCCGGATTCATCAATCACGCCGCCCCGGGCGCTCGGTCATTGTAGCGCCGACGCAAAGCGCCAATCAGCCGAGGTCAGGGATGACGACACTTCTGCATATCGATGCCAGCCCACGCGGCGACCGTTCGGTCAGCCGAAAGCTCTCCAAATCGTTTGTCGAGCATTGGCTCACGCACGAGCCCGGTGCCACGATCATCTCGCGCGACGTCGGCCGCAATCCGCCGCCCCTCATCACCGAGACGTGGGTGGCCGCGGCCTTCACCGCGCCCGCCGACCGCACCGCCGAGCAGCGCGACGAGCTTCGTCTCTCCGACGAATTGATCGACGAGCTCGACCGCGCCAACGTGATCGTGATCGGGGCGCCGATGCACAATTACGGCATGCCGGCGGCGCTGAAATCATGGTTCGACAAGGTGATCCGGATCGACAAGACCTTCAGCTTCGATCTCGCACGCGGCGACTTTCCGCTCGAGCCGATCATGCGCGGCAAGACGCTTGTGGTGCTGAGCTCGCGCGGCGAGTTCGGTTTTGGCCCTGGCGGGGTGCGGGAGACCATGAACCATCTGGAAACCCATATCTTCACCTGCGCGCATTATCTCGGGGTGCAGGAGAGCCATCTGATCGCGGTCGATTACCAGGAGTTCAACGACGAACGCTACCGCCGGTCACTCGCCGATGCCCTTGCCGCAATCCCGGTGCTGGTCCGGCAGTGTCTTGGAATCGACGGGACTGTTAATGTCGCGGCGGAATGATGCGCCGTTGTCCGCCGGCTGTGCGAGGATGAACCGATGATAAAGAATCCCATCCCCTGGCCGAACGGCGCGCGCTGTGCCTGCACGATCACGTTCGACGTCGACGCCGACAGTCTGATTCACATCGCCCGGCCGAAGGATTCGTTCGACCGGCTTTATCCGATCACGATGGGACGCTACGGGCCGACCGTCGGCGTGCCGCGCATCCTTGAGACCTATCGCCGCCTCGGCCTGAAACAGTCGTTCTTCATGCCGGCCTGGACCATGCAGCGCTATCCGGATGCGGTGGAGGCGATCCTTAAGGCGGGCCACGAGATCGGCCATCACGGCTACATCCATGAGGATCCGACGGAGATTTCCTCGGCGCAGCAGCGCGAAGCCTTCGAACGCGCGCTCGCCATTCATGTCGCGATGACCGGACGCAAGCCGCGCGGCTACCGCGCGCCGGTCTACAACGCCAACCAGACCACGATCGATCTCCTGATCGAGCATGGCTTTGTCTACGATTCGTCGCTGATGGCCGACGACATCCCGTATCAGATGCGCACCGCACGCGGATCGCTCTACGAGATGCCGCCGCACTGGGGATCGGACGATTGGCCGCCTTTCGCCCATTACGCGGAGATCGGCTACATGATGCCGGTCAAATCGCCAAGTGAAGGCCTTGCGGCCTCGTTTGAGGAGTTCGAGGCCGCCTATGAGGCTGGTGGATTCTGGATGGGGATATGGCACCCGTTCCTGACCGGCCGGCTTGCCCGCTGGCGCGTGGTGGAGCGCTGGCTCGAGCGGATCGTCGCCGAGCGCAAGGTCTGGTTCGCATCGCTTGAGGACATCGCCGCGCATCTCGACGGCTTGGTCAAGGCGGGCACCTACCAGGTCCGCGTCGAGACCCTGCCCTACTTCACGCAGCCCGTGTCATAACCAGTTCGTGGGGTGCACGAAATGCGGCAGCCTCTGCACGCAGCCAGTCGATGAATGCCGTCACTGATTTGCGCCGGGCAGCAGTCGGCGCATTCACGAGGCGATAGGCGAAGCCCGCAAGCGCGGGGCCGTCGAGCCGGCGCAGCGTGCCCTCGCGCAATTGCTCGTCGACCAGCGCGTCGCTGCACAACAGCGGTCCGAGCCCGCGCTCGGCGGCATGCAACGCCAGCGGCTCCTCGCTGTACCAGGAGATGCGGAAGTCGCGGCCGGGATCGTGATCGGCCCCCGCAAGCCACGCCGACCACGCCGGCGAATCCAGCGCGGCATTCTTCCAGCGGAACGCCAGCAGCGAGCGCGAACGGAGGTCGTCAATGGCCGGACGAGCACCAGGCGGACAGATCGCGCTTGCCGCAACCGCAATGTAGCGATCGCTGAACAGCACCGACGGCTCGCCGGCGCGATCGACGCGACCGTAACGAATGGCCAGATCGACGCCCTCGGCGCCCGGCGCCCGCAGCTCTTCGGTCGCATCGATGTGGACGACGAGTTGAGGAAATGCCGCATTGAAGCGCGCGAGCCGCGGCATCAGCCAGCGCTCGGCGAAGGCGCGCGTGGTCGATATCGTGATCGCATCGCCGTCGGCCGGCGGCCGGATCGCGGCAAACGCGCTCGCCATCCGGTCGAAGCCGTCGCGCAGCAACGGAAACACTGCGTGTCCATCCGCGGTCAGCACGACCGCGCGGCCGGAGCGTTCGAACAGCTTGTGTCCGAGGATCGCTTCGAGTTGCCGGACCTGATGGCTGATCGCCGTCACCGTGACGCAGAGCTCATTGGCTGCGGCGGTGAAGCTTTCGTGGCGCGCGGCGGCCTCAAACGCGCGGACGGCATTGAGCGGCGGCAGTTTGCGCATGATCGGTTCTCCGCGTGTCCCGTGTCAGGCGATGAGAAAATGCGCGTCGGTCGGCCGCATGTCGTTCACCGGCACCATGTCCTGCGGACAGGCGGAGAACACGATGACCAGGTCCATCTCGGCACGCAGCGACACATACTGCCCGGCCTCGCTGACCGGCGACTTGAAGTCCAATTCTCCATTGTCCGTGACGGGCACGTTCATGAACAGGTTCAGCGGAGCCGGCGTCACCGCAGCCGACAGCCCGACAGTCTCGAGCGCGTGCGCCAGATTGTGCGTGCAATTGTCATGATGGCCGGTAGCGCCGAGCTGACGATAGCGGTGAATGTCGCAGGCCGCGATCAGCGTGTCATGGATACCTGGGCTGGTGTCGGCGACGAATGTGAGGATCGGGCGGCGCCGGTTGGTCGTCAACGTATCGCCGACGCGGGGAATGAGCCGCAGCATCGACGCGCGGCTGTGCTCCATCGACATGAACTCGCTGGTGTCGCCGGCATTGAAGGCCCAGGTGTCGACCACCTGCTTGCCATGGGTGTTGACCACGGTGACGGTTTCTCCCGCTTTCAGACGGGCCGCCACGCCGTTGCGGGCTGGGATCAGGCGGGGACGGGTGAGGTCGGTGGTTGCTGCGGGCACGTGATGTCTCCTCAAGGCTCTGTCGCGCCATTGCAGCACCGTCGGACATGTAATTCTAATAATATTAATTGTATCCATTATAACAAAATCGTATAGTTGTGGCATGCGACTCCGACAGCTTGAATGCTTCCGCGCCCTGATGCTCCACGGCACCATGACGAGAGCGGCCGAACTGCTCGGCATGTCACAGCCCGGGATCAGCACGATGATCGCCGGCCTCGAGCACGAGACGGGCCTTAACCTGTTCGTACGGCGCGGCGGCCGCCTGCAACCGACCCCGGAAGCCAAGCTGTTCTATGTCGAGGCGGCACGCGCGCTCGAAGCCACCGAGAACGCCTCTCGCGTCGCGGCCGAGATCAGGTCCGGCCGGCGCGGTCATCTCGCGATCGCCGCCTATCCGAGCATTTCCATCAATCTGCTGCCGCGGCTGCTGTCGCAATTCGCCAAGAACAAGCCCGAGCTGCAGATCAAGATCATCTCGCGGAATTCGGCGACCGTCCGCGAGTTGATGTCGACGCAGCAATTCGATCTCGCGGTTGCCGAACTGCCGCTCGATTATCCGACCTCGCACATGGAGGTGTTCTCATATGACTGCATGTGCATGCTGCCGCGCGCGCATCCACTTGCGAAGCTGAAGCAGATCACACCTGATGACCTCGACGGCGTCCCGTTCGTGACGCTGTTCCGCGGCGACCCGATCTACCAGCAGCTGGCGTCAGCCTTCTCCGAACATGGCGCACGCTGGAACGTCGTCGCGGAGACGGAATTCTTTTCGACCGCGTGCCAGCTCGTCACTGAGGGCCAAGGCGTCGGGATTGTCGATCCGGTGGTGAGCAAGCCGTTCACCGAGGGCCTTGTCGTTCGTCCTTTCAAGCCGAGGATCCAGTACCAGATCGCGATCCTCTCCCCCACGCATGAAGCGCTGTCCCAGGTTGCGCAGGACTTCGCCGGACTGCTCCGGCGCACGTTGAAGGCATGAGGATCGGATGGCACCGGCAAGGCAAGTCCAGCAACAAAGGCTGCCGTTCACGCTCCGACTGCCGGCCGAGGCAGGTCATTGCTTGGTGTCGCTATCGCTGGTCTTCAGTTCGTATTTGGCCGTTCCGGTGATCGAAAAGCTGGGAGGGCCGTCTTTCGTCACGGCCTGGGATCTGAATATGTTGACGGAAGTCACCCGACAGGTCGCTTCATACACCTTCGACAAGATCGGGCACTGCGCCTTCGCTTCCTCGTAGAGATCTTGCCTTATGGCATTCAGGGCGATCTCGCGGTCGCTACCCTGCACTGATGAAGGAGGCACGGCAACGCTCGCAAGCGCAACCGTGATTTCCATGAAGCCGCGAGGAGGCGAAGGCGGAACAGTATTGAATATGACTTGAGCCTGCGCCGACGTGATGGCCAGCCATAACAGGGCCGAATATGCAATCGCTGTGACAAGGCGCATTGCCGGGCTCCCCATGAAATCGTGCGACTGCCTCCCACATCGTGAAGAACGCAGATGCCTCAACCAAGGATTGTTACAAGTCCCGAGCAGTTAGACCAGACGCTGCAGCCCCATGCAGACTGACGATCGCGTGATGTCGTGTTATCACGCGGCCTCGCTTGGTTGAGCCGCAAGTTGGCGCGACGGGTGTGCGGCCGACTCCGGGGAGCAACACTGCCGGCCGCACATCGGCTCGATCAGCCGCCTCTATTGCTGTTGCATCTGACGGCGACGATCTGCAATCAGCTGCTTCGCCTCCTCGATCGTGATCTCCCCGGCCCCCAGCACCTGATAGGCGCTGTCAGGATTTTGGCTCTGCTGATCGCGCTGGTCCCGCTTCTGATCCCGCTCCGGGCCCGGCGCCGAAGAGCCTTCTCCACCGCCATAACCGAGCACCTCGACGATGATCACCGAAGGCTGGTTGTTGTTCGATGGCGGCGGCGCGGCGGCTTGCTGCGAGGCGGCTGCCGTATTCGATGCGGCCGTCAGCGCGCCGACCGGCGGCCCCTGCACCGTCGGAACTCCACTCGAGGTGCCCTGCACCTGGATGTTCGCGGCATTGACGACCTGCAGCGCCGCAAGGTTGACGTTACCGGAGACGCGAATGCCGGCTTCACCGGCATCGATGGTGCCGAGCGGCGCAATCAGGTCGACGTTGCCGGGCCGCACTTCCGGGATCGGATTGAGCGTCGCGATGCCGGCGCCGGTCGTGGGAACGCTGGGCGACAACGTCACCTGTCCGTAATTGTCATAGACGCGCTTCGGCGGCGTATAGACCTGCGTCGTCTTGGAGCCGCGGCCGGCGTTGATGTCGCCCTCCGCCGACCAGGCGAGGATGTCGCCGCCAAAGGTGGTCATGATGCGCGACAGGCCGAGCAGCAGGCTGCCCTTCGAGTAGGTCTCGATATCGCCCTTGCCCTGGGTGATCAGGCCCGCCGAGGCCGGCGGCACGACACCCTCGACGCCGAGCAGGATTCGGCCGCCGGGCGCGAGTAACTGGATATTGCCGCCCTCGAGGGTTCGAACGCCCGCCCCGCCGAACATCGTGATGTCGCCCTGATACGCGATGGGGGCGCCTGAGGGATCACGATCCGGGAACAGTGCCGCGATCACCTGCCTGCCGCGCAGGTAGGATTTCGCTCGCGGACCGTTGGCGTCGTTGTATTCGCGGCCGCTGTCGCGCAGCTCATTGTAGTAGACCTGCCGCAGGAAGACCGCCTGCTGCTCCGGCGGCAACGATGCGAACCGCGCGCGCGCTTCCGCATCCGATCCCTTGAAACCGTAGTGCTCCGAGAGCCAGTCAACCAGATCCTTCTCGTAGGTCTTCACGACCTTGCCGGGCTGATCGGCGAGCGGCACGCCTGCCTTCGCCAGATTGGCGGGATCGAGATAGAGCAGCAGCCCACCGTAATTTGCCGCGTCCGCGCCGGCCATCATCAGCACCGAGGCACCCGGCCGATGATCGCCCGGCACCACCGCGCCGAGGCTCGTCACGGCGCCCTGGTCGGCCTGGTAGATGTTGCGCCCCGCCGTCATCATCAGCGTGCCCGGACCTGCGATCTGCTGGTTGGCGTAGATGATGTCGCGGCCGGCCGAGATCACCGAGACATCGTTATCACCGGTGTGGAAGATCAGGTTGCTGGTCAGCATCCCGTTGTATGGCAAGTCCGGCGCGCCGATCGGGGTGCCGAGGCTGACAATGTCGCGCCCCGCCATCAGTTGCATCGGCTTTGCCGCGACGTACCAGGTTCCCGCCGGCTGCGGCGTTGCGCCCCTGCCGCTGAAGACCTCGCCGCTCTTGAAGCCGACGATATCGCCGACCGCGGCATAGATCAGCGCTGGGTTCGGATCGGCGGCATGCAGATTGCTCGCGGTGTTCGGACCGAACGCGAACAGCTCGACACCACGGGGAGACAGCGAACCAAACTGCGGGAAGATCGTTCCGGTACCATTGACGTTGGTCGTCGTGGTGTCATTGCGCTGCCAGCCGACAAAGGCGGGATGGAACGGCGTCGTCAGCCCACTCAGATCGGCGCCCGAGATGTCGATCGCATAGCCGTTGGCATAGATCGAGCGGCCGGCCAGCAGTTCGAGCTGCCCAATCGGCGACGGCGCCAGCGTGAGCGGCGGCGGGATGTTGGTCGGCTGCGTGTCGTAAGCGCCATAGTAGATGCTGCCTCTGGCTGCGAGCGCCGTCAGCGTCGGCGGGTAGAGATATGTGCCGTCGGTGGGGCCATCGATGGTGTTGTTGACCGACAGATTGTTCTGGGTGGTGGGAACGAGGTTGCCACCGGCCGAGACCAGGTTGATCGCCGTCTCGTTGCGCCACAGCGAGAACCAGGTGGTGCCGCCGCCGACGTGCGGAACGCCGCCGACCGAATAGCTCGTGGTGTTCTGCTGCAGCACCCGGCCCGCATCTGCGGCGCCGGCCAGGACCAAATCGCCGCGCGCCGACAAATCGACCACGGCATCGCCGGGGATGATCAGCAGTCCGCCGAAGCCGAGTCCCTTGTTGGCGGTCGACGGCTCTGGCCAACGCGGGTCGGCGGCGAGCTTCGCGCCATAGGTCAGGTTGATCCCGCCGATGGTTCCGGCCTGCACGTCGATCAGACCACGCAGGTTGGTCAGCACGCCGCTGGTTTCGCTCGTGACCCTCGTGGTCATCAGCGTCGGTTGCAGCGGGTTGAGCCGGCCGCCGATCTTGACCTGCATGTCGCCGCCGCCGGTCAGGATCAGCTGTCCGTCCGGCGTGATGCGCCCGGTCGAGCCAACCGTGATGTTCAACGCAGTCGAGCTCGTCGCCTGGTTGGTGGCGGTTTGCGTCGCCAGGACACCGGCATCGCCGCCTGCCAGGACGGTGACGTTACCGCCGCCGAGCGTGCCGAAGCCGGTGAAACCGACCAGCGCCAAAGGTGTCGCATCGGGATCGCGCGGCTGTGGAAGTGCAACGGTGCCGAAATTGATCCACCACGCGGTTTGCTGGCCGGTGATGTTGCCGCCTTGGCGCCAGAGCCAGTTGCCCGGGTTGCCGTCCTGAATGCCGCCAGGATTGCCGGACGTGCCGGTCAGGTTGCCCTGCGCCGCCACCAGCAGATTGCCGCCGCCTTCGGGATACCAGGCGTGATAGACGCTGCCGGCTTGACCGTTGACCTGTCCCTCATACGAGGCACCGGTGTTTCCGAGCACGGAGCTGCCGATCGGTCGGCCCCGCGGCAGATCATATGGATTGGAGCCGTCCGCCGCCAGGAGCGCCGGCGACTGCGCGCCGGCCGTGTAGATGCCGAACGATGTTCGCATCTTGAGATCGGAGCTGCTTAGCAGTTCAAGATCACCGGTGCCTGTCCGCACCACGCTCGGCAGCGGGAACTGCGTCACGGCGGATGCACCCCCGGCGCTCCAGGCGCAGTAATCCGGGAGATTTTCACAAATGTACGGATCGTCGGCCGTTTTCCCCGGCGTTCCGAACGGATTGGTGCCATCGCCCATGTTTGCCCAGACCCAGCCGGCGGGCTGAATCGAGACGACAGCCATGACCGAGGTGTCTGCAAGCACCAGGCTCCCCGCCTTGGCGCTGCGCGGCCGCAGTGCACGGCTGTCGGCAGCGGTGACGTCCGCGCCGGCCACGAGGCGCAGCGACCATGATTGTGATCCCTGCGGCAGCAGCGGCGCCGCGGCCCAGATCCCGCTCGGGGTCGGGTCGTCGCGCAGTTTCACGAACGGTGCGTCATTCGGCAGCTTGACGACCGTCGCCGCTGGAATGACGGCGCCGATCTGCAGCGTAAGCGCGCCGTTCAGCGTCATTGCGATGGGCAGCGGTACGTCCTTCGGCCAAAGCATCGGGCCGACGCTGATGCTGGACGCGAACCGGTTGCCGGCGCCGATGATCGTGCCGACGGGCAGCCGGGTGCTCTGCTGCAGCAACGTGCCGCGTGGATAGATCACCGCGCCGGACGCATTGCGCACATCTGCGCGCAGCACCGTGCCTGCGGGCAGCGTCAACACGCCACGTAGCGGCGCGTCGGCGGGAAGCACGGTGTTTGCCGGCAATGAGAATCCCTGGACCGGCAGGTCGTAGTTCAGCACGCTGAACCGCGGGAAAAGCGTTCCGCTCGCCAGCACCACGCCGGCCTTCGGAATCACGACATCGCTGCCATATGGCTGCGCACCCTTGATCAGGAGCCGGGCGACCTCCGGCGTATTGGTGCCGTCGGTGCCCGCAACCGGCGGCGCGCCGAAGCCGTCGCTGACATTGCCGAACACATTCAGATTGCCGCCGGCGCGGATCACCAGGCGGCCCGGCTCGCCGGAGCCGTAGACGGCCGTCTTCGCGGAATTGGGGTTGAGGCTGTCATAACGGTAGCGGGACAGGTCGATGTCACCTGAGATCGTCAGGTCGCCGTTCGGTGTCGCGCTCGTGATCTCGACGCCCGGCCGCAGGTGAAAGGCATCGGCATAGGCGCGCAGCCCGCCGAGACGGCCCTGCAAGTCGCCGTTCTGCAACGCCGCCGCGACGAACGCCGCACTGGAGGCATGCACGGTGTCCATCAGGCCCTGGTTGATGATGCCGCCGGCGGGCTTGTAAGTACGGAAGCCATTCACCGCGATGCTGCGTGCACCCGCGATGGTCACCGGCCCTGCCGCATCGATCGCCACGTCGTTGGCGCCGTCGCCGCTGCCGCCCGCGCCGCCGAGCCGCGGCGCGCTCAACTCGATCGTGCCGCGCGCGACATTGTCCGCCGAGCGCACGTCGATCCGCGCGCCGGGAGAGAGAGCGAGCCGGCCCTGCGTCGTGGTCAGTTCCACCACCGCCCGGTTCGGCGCATCGATCGGCTGGCCATAGCTGTCGACGCGAAGCACCGTGCCGTGGGCATCGAGCACCGAGCCGCTGCCCAACGTCAGTCCGTCGCGTGCAGCGAGCCGGATGGTGCCGACGCGCTCGCCGCTGGCATCGATGCGGCCATTGACGGTCAGGCGGCCGCCATCCACCGACACGCTGATGCTGCTGGCCACCAGTTCGTCACCGATGGCGAGGTCGCCCTGCTTGAGCTGGAAGTTGCGCGCCCCGGTCACGCCGGCGAGCGTGAGCCGCTGGTTCAGCCCGGCGAAATCGTCGATCGTCTGCGCGCGCACGTCGATGCTGCCGGCAAGGAACGGCACCATCGTGCCACCGGCGTCGTAGTGCCCCGAGGCGCTGCCGCGGAGCGAGCCGCCCAGCACCACGTGCCCGGCTGCGGCATCGAGCGCCGTCGCCGACAATGATCCGGCGCGATTGTTCACCGCCGAGACGTCGATGACCGATCCGGCCGCCTGGGTGATGTTGCCATGCGCGCTTTCCAACGCGACGTCGCCGCCCCAGCTGTAGCGCACCGCGTCGAGCAGGCTGACGGTTCGCCCTGCCATGTCGATGCGCGCCGCATCGCTCAGCGCGATGTCGCCGTTCGCGGAGACGGTCAGCTTGCCGCTCGGCAGCACGACGGCGCTGGAGATCGCCACTGAGCTGCCGGTCAGGCCGATCTCGGCGCCGAACGCCGCCGGGCCTGCTGCGGCCGGCCCGCCGGTGCCGGTCAGGTTGAGCGCACCGCCGGCGGTGATGCGGTTGATCGAGCCGGAGTCGCCGGTCAGCACCGGAGTGATCAGATTGAGGTTGCCACCGCTGTAGCTGTATCCCACGCCGGTCTGGTACGCGCCCTGACTCTCATACACAGACAATGTATTGCGGTTGTTCGCGGTGATCCGGCCGCGCGCCGTCACGTTGACCGTGGAGAAGCCGAGCGCCAGGCGGTCGAGCGTCACCTGGGTGTCCGGCCTCGCCTCGCTGGGATAACCGAACACCACTTCATCGGCGACGATATTGAGTGTGCCGTGGCCGGTGCCGGCGCCGCGCGTGATCACCGCGCCGGGCGGCAGGCTGCGCGGTTCGTTTCTGCCGGTGCGCAGGACGCAATCGCTGATGCCGTTCCAGACCAGTTGCCCGGTGGTGAGCGTGGCGCGGTCGCCGGCCGTCCCGAGGCCGTAGATCGCCGGTGTGTTGAGCACGAGCGAACGCAGGCTGGACTGGCCAGTCACCGGATCAATGGTCGAGAGATTCAGCGAGCCGTAGAAATTGATCGACGACTGCGCCGTCAGGATCAGGCTCTCCAGCTTGGGAGCACCGATCACGGCGTTGCCGGCCAGCAGGCGGCCGAACACGTCCTGGTTCAGCACCAGACCGTCGGGCAGCACACCGGCGCTCCGCGCCGCGGCGATCGCCGTCGCGTCGCCGATATTCACATTCGGCGTGATCAGCGAAAGATAGCGCGCGCCGTAACGCATGCCATCGGCGATCGACAGCGCTCCCTTCTGGACACCAAAGGCAAGCATGCCTTCGGTCGCGATGGTGGCGGCGCCGATCGTGATGCCGCCGGCGCCACTACCGGGCGGATACGCCGGCAGGTCGATCCAGCCGTTCGAGACGATCATCATGTTCCCGGATCCGCCAATGCTGTAGGCGAAGCCGTCGCTCGACGGCATCACCGTCGCAGGGCCAGTCCCTGTCGTGTCGATCCGCGCGCCGTCCTCGATCCGGATGCCGCCGGCGCCGGCCGTGATGAACACCTCCGGCGCCCGCAGCACGGCGCCGCCACGCACCGCAACCGTGGTGGCGAAACCGGTGGTCCCCACGTAGCCAAGGTCGAGATAGAGCTGTTGGCCGCCGCCGATCGAAATCCTGGCGGCGCCGATCGCATCGAGGTCCGCCGCACGCACCGAGGCGAAGCCGGCTGTCGGCGTCGCGTTGGGTCCAAGAATTTCGAGACGCCCATTGTACGGCGTATCGATGCTGACCGTGCCGCCATAGCCGCCGCTGCCCGGCGTCAACAAAGCCTGCCCGGCAAATGAGAACGACGGGCTGCCTGCCGGCGGCGCCGAAAGAATGAGCTGCAAGACGGCAGCATCGGCAGGCAGACTCGGGCGCGGCTGTCCGGTACGCGCGGCGGTCGCGAGCATGAAGCTCGTGTAGTCCTGCTCATTGTACTGCGAATAGCTGCGCACCGTCGTGCCGGGTGTGATCACCGCCAGATTGGGCTGGCTGGCCTGGATCGAGGTGTTGGCGACGCTGCCATAGGCAGTCGTCACGTAGGAGCCGTTCGGCAGTGCGACCGTACGGCCTCCGGTCTGGGTCTGCGCACCGAGTTCGACGCGGAACGCGCCGGGCAGCAGCGCATACGAGGCCGGCATCAGCGTGTAGGTTCCCGCCGCAAGGCCGGGCACGCCGCCACCGACCGTGATGCGCTGCCCGATCGACGGCGCCGCACCCTGGCTTGCCGGCACGATCGGCGCATAATCCGGATTCGCGCTCGGGACGATCGCGAACACCTGGTTCTTCAGGTTGCTGTAGCTGTTGCCCGGATTGGCGGCGGCCAGCGGATTGAGCAGCACATCGACCGAGCCGCCGCGGCCGCTGATGAAGCCGGCGCCGAGCAGCTGGCCACCGCCGGAGAGATCGAGCAGCGCACCGCTGGCCACCGTCACTGCGGGACCGGACAGGCTGATGCCGCCGACCGTCTCGCCGTACACGCTGACGCCATTGATGGCTTGCGTCACCGCGGCCCCGTTGTAATTGTACACGATGCCGTCGACGGTGCCGCCATAGGGCATCGCAAGGCCCGCGGCACTCACCGACGTGATGCTGCCCGGCAGCAGATCGATTTGCTGCGCGCCCGTCAGCTTCCTTCCTACGGCCGGGCTGCCGAGAATGAGCGTGCCAAACGGCGCGCGCACGATCCCGCCCTGCTCGATCGTCTTGCCGTAGACGGCAAGCCGGCCAAACACCGAGAACGGCGGCGCCGGCGCATAGGACGTGGTGCGGCCGAACCGCACAAGCTCACTGGCCTCGACGATCACCTTGGCGTTGCTGACCGGATAGATCTGCGCCGCGTCGAGCTCGAGCGTGCGGGAGCCATAGGTGTCGCCGGTGACACGGATGTCGCCTCGGCTGACCACACGGACCTGATCGATGCCGGCGATGCTGGTCAGCGCCGACGTCGAATTGTCCGCCTGCATGATTGCGGTGTTGAGCGGTTCGAAAGAGCCGGCGAGATCGACGAGATCGGCGTTGACGGTCAGCTGCGCGGTGCCCGTCTTGGCTGGTTGGGTGCCCAGCGAGGTGCCGAAACCGGGTTGCCTGGCACCGGTCACGCTGCCCGGACGCGGCTCGAGCGCGCCTTCGCTCGACGAGAACGAGACGCTCCCGAACGAGACATAAGGCGCCGCAAGGTCGATCCGTTCGTTGCCTCCCTTGGCGACGAGGTTGCCGAATATCCTGAGGCTCTGCGGCAATTTGAGCTGAACGTCGCCGTCGAATGCAATGGTCTCCGAGTAGAGGCGAAGGTTGGCGAAGCCGCCAGCCGCGACCTGGTCGGCGCCGACGCGCCCGTGCCCGAACTGCAGAGCCGGATCACGCGCCCCCCACGCCAGATCCGGCGCAAGGCCGCTCGCGCCGGCCTGCGCCGCGACCTCCAGAATGCGGAACTTGCGCACCTCGTTCGGAGCCGGCCGATCGGGCGAGTTACCGTAGCTCGGCGTCACCAGCGCCAGCGACAGCGTGCCACCGGCAGCACCCTCGCCGCCGGCCCGTGCCGTCATGGTGCCATCGAGATAGAAGCCGCTCAGCGCGCTGATGGCGATGCTGCCGCCCGCGCCCGCCAGCGTGAGCGGATGCACGGAGTTCGCAGCATCCACCACGTCGATGACCGCACTGGCGCCGGATGCGTCGAGACGCGCGCCGGGCCGCACGATGACAAAGCCTAGGCCGGCCGGTGCGATCGCGCCCGGAGCCTCGCTGTCGTCACCCAGCGTGATCCTGCCGCCGGCGTCCGCAAAGCCATAGCGGCGACCGGCGCGATCGATCGCCACGGCGCTTTGGCCCGCGACGTCGAGCACCGCATTGCCGTCGAGCCAGATCGACCGCGGCCCGATGAAGGGATCACCGGGATTGCCGTTCTGAAGGACATCGATCCGGCCACCGGCAGCCGTCAGGCGGCCATCGACATTGATCTGACCCGGGCTGCGCAGCGTGATCGCATGTCCCGGATCGACCGTCACGCGCGCCTGCGTGCCGATCGTCAGCGATCCCCTGGACTGATCAAGGTTCGATTGCAACGTCAGGTCGGCGCCGCCGCGGCGGATCATGCGCGCCCCAACCGGATCCTCCGAATAGAGCGGCGGCAGCCAAAGCGTCAGCGCCGACGACGGATCGCTACCGCTTGCCACGTTCGACGCGGTTTCGGTGAAACGATAGACCGGCATCACCGCGTCGAGAGTAGCGTGGCTCGCCACCATCAGGCCGAGATGGCCGTTCACGTCGTAGCTCGCAAACCCGGTACGGAACAGCGCCGTGTCGATTTCGGTCAGCGGCGCGACGGCATAGCTGCGCGATGCGACCGTGCCGGTCGGGATCATGGTGCCGACGGTGAAATGCAGCGGCACCGGCGCAGCATCCCCTGCGTTGAAGGTCACCCGCGTGCCGACCAGTGCGATACCGTTCGGAAAGACGCCGGCGTCGACCTTGAAACCGAGGGGGAGCTTTGACGACGGATCGGTCATGACCCAGGTGCCGGGTGGGATCTGCGTGCCGGGCCAATAGGTGTGACCGGCGAGATCCGAGAAGTTGAGGCCGCTGGGAACGGTCCATCCGCTCGGTCCGATCAAGAGCGGCTTGCTCTGTGTCGCATTCACGGCGACGGATGCCGGCGCGGTGTCGCCGGGCGCAAGATAGGTGATCGACTCATCATAGTTGAACGGCACGGCCGCGCCAGCCGGAATGAACAGCTCCTCTGCGAGCCGCAGATTGACTTGCGCCTTCTCGCCGGCTCCCAGCACGCCATCGGTCGCCAGCGCCTTGCCGCCGATCACGATCGCCGGACCGCTGCCGATCACGAGCTTGCCGCCGCCGTTCACGCCGAAGCCGTCGATCTGCCCGTCAAGCACCAGGCGACCGCCGACCGAGGGACCGCCGACCGAACGATCGTCGGCGATCAGGGTCACATCGCCACCCTTGCCGCCTCGTGTCTTGCCGTTCTGCAGGACCGCCGCCCCCGACGACACGTCGATGCTGCTGCCGCTCGCCAGCGTGACGCCCTGCGTCGAGTTGAAGCTGACGCTGCCGCCGTTGATGAAGGCAAGCCCGGAGAGATCGTCCGGCGAGCCGAGCGCGTTGGTCCACAGCCCGCGCGCATCGATGGTTGCATCGGCGCGCACGGTCAGTTGCGCAAGCCCGTCCGCCGTCGTCAGCACAATCGGCGAGAGCGCGGCCAGATCCGGCCTGAGAATGTTGGTGACGCTGATGCTGCCCGAGCGGGCGGTGATGTCGGCCTTGATATCGACAATCGGCGCGATGAGCTCGACCTGCGCGCCGCGCGCGAAACTCAGCGGCGCCTCGGTCGAGATCGACCGCTTCGCGGCCACGCCGAGCCCGCCCAGTCCGAAGCCGTTGATCGTTCCGGCGTCGAACCAGCCGGTATTGACCCGGTCGAGTGGAATCGCCGCAGCCGGATCGAGCCCCGCCGAGATCGACGCCACGCTGCCGAACCTGACGTCCGTCGTGGACGCATTGACCAGCCCGCGCGCATCGTAGAGGCCGAGCTGCAGCGCACCGGCCAGCGGCGCGGTGTTCTGCGTCAGCTTGTAGCCGTCGGTGACACCGGCGGGACGCGCGGCGATTTGCCGTCGTCCATTGATCACGTCGGCAAGGATCGCTCCCTCGAACACCGAGGTCGGCGTCGACAAGATCAGCCGGCCGGCATCCCGGCCAACGGTGTAACCGTTCTCCCAGCGCATGGCCGATCTGCCGAACGGGCTGAGATAGACCTCGACGACATTCCAGTGCGCGTGATTGACCACGAAGCCGTTCGCAACCGTCGCATAGCCGAGGTCGGAGGGCGCGTCGTTGACGTTGTAGACACGGCCGTCGCGGCCGAGCAGATAGGTTTGCGGCAGGTATCCGCCCTGGAACTGGACCGATCCGCCGGACAGGTTGAAGATGGATCCGCGCTGCGCGACCACCTCCGGCGCCGACAAGGTGATGTCGCCGCCGACCGCGGCCCACTCGCCGATCTTGTGGCTGGTGTTGTTGAGATAGCCGCCGACCTCGAGCAGACCGCCCGCGGTGTAATAGCGATCCGACGCGTAGCCGCCGGTGCCGGCGGGAACCAGCGTGAGATCGCGGGCGTCGATCCAGACGTTCTTGTTGATCAGCACCGAGCCGTCGCGGTTCTGCGGCGAGTCGCGCAGCTCATTGCCCTGGACGTTGACCTTGATGGCGTTGGCCGACATCGGCAGCATCACGTCCCGGGCACCCGACACGTCGATAACGGCGCCGGTCGCGGCGAACACCCGCTTGCCCGCCGAGACCGCCACCTGACCGCCCGACGCCAGCGTCAGCGAGCCGTTCTGGAAGTTGACGAGGCCACCGCTCACGATCTCGACGCGGGACCGGTCCTCGCGATCGGCAAGCCGGGACAGGTTGTCGAACTGGCCAAGGTTCTGCGTGGCGCGGATGGCATTTTGCGTGGCGGAGTCGGCGATCAGCGCATCGCGCTGCGAGTTCAGCGCGGTCTCCGCGGAATCGAGCTCGGGCAGCACCGTGGTGAGGCTGCCGGCCGCGAGCGTGACCGTGCCGCCGGCATCTGCGGCCGAGTTCAACAAATGGATCGTGCCGCGCTGATTGACCGAGGTGGTCGAGACCAGCACGCCGTTTTGGGTGATCGCATGTCCGGCGAGCGTGATGTCGCCCTGCTGGGCGAAGATCAGCCCGCTATTGCCGACCCCGCCGCTGCCGCTTCCGGCGCGGATGATTGGCACCACTTCGCTGCCGCGGGTGGTCGAGACCTGGTTGGCGGTGGTGCCGAGCCCGAACCGCAGGATGAAGTCGTCGCCCGCCGCCAGCAGCGCCTGCCCCTTCGGGGTCGCGATCGATCCGGCATTGTCGACGGCGCTGCCAAGCAACGCAACGAAGCCGCCGCCCGACTTCACCGAAGCCGGCGCGCTGGTGGTGATCAACGCACCGGCCTCGACCACGATCCTGCCGCTGGCTCCGCTGAAGCTCGGCAGATAGTTCGGACCGCTCTGCGGCGAATAGATTCCGCTTGCGAGAAATTGCTGGTCGGTGATACCGGCCGTGGATGCGATCAGCGAGCCGACATTGATCTGGCTCGCGCCGCCGAAGATGATGCCGTTCTGGTTGATGACCAGCACCTGCCCCGGCGCGTTGATGCGTCCGAGGATCTGGCTCGGGCCGGTGTTGCCGACGACGCGGTTGAGCGCGGTCCAGCTGGCGGCCTGCTGGTTGAAATTGACCGTGGTCTGGCTGCCGACGTTGAAGCTCTGCCAGTTCAGGATCGCCTGCGGCGCGGTCTGATTGACGGTGACGGTGGTCTGGCCGCCGCCTGCCGCCTGCAACGGCAGATCGGCGCCCTTCCACAGATTGGAGCCCGGCACCGCGCCGGGCGCGACCTGGAGCCCGCCCGGCGCAAGGCCGTTCGGCACCGCAAGCTGCGGCAGCGTGGTCGAGCCCTGCCGTACAGCGGCGGCGCCCCGCGCGGCGGCCTGCGCAGCCTGCAATGCCTGGATCGCCTGCGAGGCTCGCGTCAGCGCGCCCTGGCTCTGCCTTGCAGCCTCGGTGGCCTGCTGGGCCGCAGCGGTTGCCGCATCGCTGGCGATCGTCGGCGCCGACATCGTTCCCGCGTTGATCCCGAACGGCCGTGCAAGTGCGCCCTGCTGCCCGGTCAACATCAGCGCGAACGCGCTTGCGCCGGCCAGAAGCAGACGACGCGTCGACAGCTGCTGCACCCCGCCTTGCGTCACGGAAGCTTTGCCGACCATCCCGGTGCGGCTGGTCTGTGGAGCATGCGGCTTGGCGGACATCGGACTTCTCTCATCGAGCACAGGCGGGACAGCGGCCGCGGCCATCTCGTTGGCGTTGCGGTCTTCCCTGAGAGTCCCGAGACCGGTCACAACCGAAAAAATAACTCGTCCCTTTGTCGCCGGATGCGGCAACGCCTGGGCGCGCAAGGCCACGCCCGATCATCCCAGCAGGACGATTCCGCCAGGCAGATTGGTGATCGTCGCACCGAAAACCTGTTGAATCTGCCCAACGACACCATCGACATTGGCGATCAGAAAGCGGGCATTGAACAGCCTGCGTCCCAGCGCCGCATTGGTCACGATGATCCGTCCCGGGCGATAGCGGTTGATCTCCTCGACCGCCTCCGACAACGGCGTGCCGTGGAACACCAGCACCCCCGCCTGCCACGCCGTCACCGCGGCCGGATCGATCGAGGTCACCGCCCCGAGGTCTCCCGCGGCATAGATGATCTGCTGTTGCGGGCGCAGCCGAACCGCGCGCGCCGCCGATGCGACCTCCACTTCACCGGCAATGCAGGTGGTGGAGACCGCACCTCCAACAAGATGGATATTGAAGGTCGCTCCCTCCGCCACCGCGCGCGCATCCCCGGCGAGCACTTCGACGCGATGCGAGCCGAGAGCCGTGACCGCGGCCTCGCCGGACAGGAGTTCGATACGCTCGGTTCCAGCTTGCGCAGTCCGCAACGCGATACTGGTTCGCGTGTTCATTTCGATCGACGAGCCGCCGGGGAGCGCGATGTTGCGCTGCTCGCCGATTGCCGTCCGGTAATCGGCAGCAAGCTCCGAGACCGAGGGCCACAAGCCGAGCGGAGGACGGACGGCGAGATAGGCTGCCGCCGCCGTCGAGGCGGCCAGCGCCCCGCCGATGAAGGCGCGCCGCGCCATATGCGGCCTTGGTGCGATACGCGCGTGGTCGCGCCAAGCCGCTGACCCGGCCGCTGCGGGTCCGATCGTGTCCCAGACCCGGCACGCCCGGGCAAATGCATCTGCACGCACCGGATCGACGGCCGCCCACTGCTTGAACGCCTCGATATCGGCCCCATTGGCCTTGCCCGCGGCGAAGCGAAGCAACCAGTCCTGTGCCTCGCGGTCGAGCGCGTCGAGCAATGCCGCCGGATGGTCCGTGCTCCTCATCGTACCGTTGCTTCCCCGCGACTGGCCCGCAGTCGATCCATGGCCTCTCAATCCTCAGAGTCTTTTCGCGTCCTCGGACCGAATCTTTGAACGACATCCCGCCCAAGCCGGAGCGCGCAATGCGCCAGCGCATGTTTCAACTCGAGCTCAACCAGCCGCTGCGAGATCCCGAGACGAGCGGCGATGTCGCGCAGCACGATGCCGTCCAGCCGCGACAACAGCAAGATCTGGCGCCGGCGCGGCGTCAATTCCGCCAGCGCCCGCCTCAGCGCCTCCACTTCGGACCTCGCGTTCGCGGCACGTTCCGGATCGGGAGCTTCGTCGACGAGGCCGATCGCGGCCTTGGCGTCCGACAAGGTCACCAGGCGCTTCTCGCCCCTCCAGTGCGACAGCGCGGCATGGAAAGCCATCTGGATCAGATAGCTTCTCGGGCTGCGCAGCTCGCCCGGCGGAGCCGCACGATCGAGCCGCAACCAGGTGTCGTGCAGCACGTCGTTGGCAAGCTCGGCCGAGCCCAGCCGCCGTGTCAGCCTGGCGCGCAGGTCATCGTAACCGAGAACGAAGAGTTGCCGCAGCAGATCGCGATTGGAGTGGTTCATGCGCGGCCGTTACCTCGGCCCGCTCGCGGCACGGCCACACCCGACCGGCTCGCCTGGCGCCTGCGCGAGAATCGCGATCGTGACCGGCTGCGGCATATCCGCCGGCGGCGCTCCGAGCGACAACCTTTGCAGCGTGCCGACAACATCGACGCTCCGCTGCGTGCCCGTCGAGATATCGAACAGCTGGGCGCGCTCGATCAGGCCGGACGCCGCAATCCAGACCTTGAGCAGCACATCGACGTCGCGCGGCCGGGTCTCGGCGTGGGCGCACAGGGCACGAGAGACCTCCTTCTGGAGCGTCGCGAAATATGATTGATCGGTCGCGCCGGCGACCCGGATCGACGCCGACGAGACAAGCGTGAAGCTGCGCATGCCGGTGCTGCGCGCAGTCAGTCCGCTTCCTGCGAGAAGTTCGCGCAACGCCGCTTTTGGTTCCAGCACGCCGTGAATGGCGCGAGAGCGCTGCCCGGCCACGAGTGCGCCGTCGTAAAACACCTCAAGCCCCGTGGCGGCGCTGTAGGCGTCGAGCGCGCTGGCCAACGGCTGGGCTGCAATCTCGAAACGAACCTGCTCGTCCTGCGCAGCATCGGCGCTATCGGCAAGAAAAAACAAGCTCAGTCCGACAAACACGGTCCGCCACAACACCACGCCTGCGGGTCGCGGCAGATGAAGAGCCGCGAACATGGGCGGAATCCCAGCTTCATACAATCGTCACGTGTCAGTCACTCTAGTCAGCGTTCGTTACAGTTCATTGACACACCTTGGATGTGCAATGCCCCGGACATGCAGACCTATCCGCGCATGCGATGACCGATCGAGGCCTGCGACCTCTGTCGCCTTGCGCCGGCTGATTGGCCTTTCAAGTACCCGCCTGAACCCGTCGCAAGCGCCGCAGGCCGCGGATCGCATCGCGCGCCGGCACCTCGAGCACGACATGCGCGCCGATCGACACCGCGACGGTCGTTCCGGCCAGCAGGCCGAAAATCGCCGGGGACCAGGTGTCGAGCGGGCCGAACGTCGTCATGAACGTGGTCAGGATGATGAAATGCGTCATATAGATCGAGTAGGAGATGACGCCGAGGAAGTGCATCGGCTTCGACCCAAGCAGCCGCGAACTGAGCGAATCCTCGCCGGTTCCAGCGAGCACCACGAACGGCCACACGAACACCAGCATCTGCGGGTTGGTCGGCCCGCGATAGGCCAGCAGCACAATGAGCGCGACGCCGCACCAGATCGCGCCGGAAAATCGCGTGCACGCGGCATGAAGCCCGTCGCGGCGCTGGAAGCTTGCGAAGGCGAGCCAGCCCGACACGAATCCGCAGGTTGCCCGCCCCAACGGGACCCAGTAGCTCACCTGGCTTTCCGGGACGCTGCCGATGCTGCCTTCAAAAAAGTAGCGAGCGAACAGCCAATAGCCGACGGCGGAGCAAAGCACGATGCCGAGAAACCTGGCGGCAGCCGTGGGCGGCGCGTTCCGGAACAGCAGCAGCGGGAACAGCGCAACGTAGCAAAACCACTCGGCCGAGAGCGACCAGGCCGGCGCGTCCCAGTGCATGCCGGTGCCGATCACGGGCCATCCATTCAGCATGACGAGCTGCAGCGCGAAGTCCAAGGCAGCGCGGCTGGCGGGATAGGTGACTGGATCGATCAGGCGCGGCCACACATAGAGCGCGCCGGCAGAGATCAGGCAGACCAGATAGAGCGGATAGACGCGGGCAATGCGCGCCGTCAGATAGTCCGAGAAGCGGAACGTGTCGCGGCTGTAGACATAGGACAGCGTGAATCCGCTGAGGCAGAAGAACAGGTCGACGGCGTTGTGCCACATGAATGCGGCGCCGGCATTGGCAGGAAAGGCATTCTTGAAATGCGCGAGAGCAACGGCCATGGCGGCTGCCCCTCGCAGACCGGTCAACGCCCGCAGCTCCTGCCGCATTCCCGCGCCCCCGCCTCGCGGGATTTTTCCCGCGCAAGGGCGAGTGCTACCACTCCCGGGAGCGCAGACACAATTGGAGCGGTTGGATTGCCCACTTAAACCGCAGCGGCAGCCGGTCTCCTCGGTTCATCCCTGCCGGCAGCGCCACGCTTCGACGTCGGCCTCGGTGCGGGTCGCGAGGAAGACACCCGATGCGGCGAATCAAGATCGGTCGTGAGCTGGATAGCTGGATCAAAAACCGCAACCGCAGCGGTGCTGCAATGTCGGGCTGGTGGGGGAGGCAGGACTCGAACCTGCGAAGCCATGAGGCGGCTGATTTACAGTCAGCTCCCTTTGCCACTCGGGACACTCCCCCGTCCAACAGCGTCGAACCGGCCGCGCGAGTGGCGGCGGACCGGGTCATCGAAATGACGCTGATAACCGGCCGACCCGAAGCGGGTGCGCGGTCGGGCGCGTTTATGGGGGAAGGCGGTCCCCAAAGTCAACCAAGCGGGCGCGCAATTTGCCGGTTAAATTGCCATTCTGCGACACCCGTGACACAAGCCTCACATGAGCGACCGCGACCGCAGACCTAATTTCCGAGGCAAGGGCGGTAAACCCTTCCAAAAAGGGCCGAAATTCGGCCGCCCGCAAGGCCGGCGGGACCGCGAATCCGGTTCCGACGGGCCGGTGATTCTGTATGGCTGGCACACGGTGGCGGCCGCGCTCGCAAACCCGGACCGGCAGATCCGCAAGCTTTACCTCACCGAGAACGCCGCCAAGCGCCTCGCCGAGGAGAACATCGCGACCCGCGTCACCCCGGAGATCGTCCGGCCCGGCGATATCGACCGCCGCCTCACCCCCGATGCCGTGCATCAGGGCCTCTTGGCGGAGGCCGATCCCCTGCCCTCGCCCGATATCGACACGCTGGCGCAGGAAGGCATCGTGCTGGTGCTCGACCAGATCACCGACCCGCACAATGTCGGCGCCATCCTGCGCTCGGCGGCGGCATTCGCCGTGAAGGCGATCGTCACCACCGCCCGCCACAGCCCGGAGGCAACCGGCGTGCTGGCGAAGTCGGCCTCCGGCGCGCTCGAGCTGGTGCCTGTCGTCACGGTGCAGAACCTGGCGCGCGCGCTGAACGAGCTGAACGAGCACGGCTTCCAGACCGTCGGGCTCGACAGCGAGGGCACCGAGGATCTCGGCAAGGTTCAATTGCAACAGCCGCTCGCGCTGGTGCTCGGCGCCGAAGGCAAGGGCCTGCGGCAATTGACGCGCGAGACCTGCCGCGTGGTCGCCCGCCTCGACATGCCCGGCGCGATCAAGAGCCTGAACGTGTCGAACGCCGCCGCGCTCGCGCTCTATATCGGCGCCAGCCGGCTTGGGCTGATGGGTTAGCTTGATATCCGGATCGGCCGCGGCACTTGATGGGCTGCGGAGCCTGCGGTCCGGGGCGCTTGTGAGACGGCGCTCGCACGAATTTCTGAATATTCGAAATCCACCCCTGATTTGCCCGACGTGTCAAGTCGCCCCGTCGACAGTCGCCCCGTCGAAGGCCGATCGCCGCCGGCCCCTTTGCATGGGGTTGTTTTCGATATTTTGGCCGCGCGCATCTGCAGCTGATGCGGCGCCGGCTACCGAAGCGACCCGACTTCAATGATCAAACGAACAGCGCCCGCTCGCGTCATGCGAACGGGCGCTGATGTCTTCGACAGATCGCCGGATCAGTAGTAGCGGCGCAGCACGCGGTGGCCATAGTGATAGGCCGGCGCGCGATGCGCGTAGCCATAGCGGTAGCCGTAGTGCGGACGGTACGGCCGATAGTGATGGCGATAGCCATAGTGGCGATATCCGTAGTACGGACGGCCATAGCCTTCGCGGTAGTACGGACGCGGCGCCCAGTTGCCCGGGCCGGTGTAGGTCGGTCCCTGGTTGACGTAGTAGTACTGCTGCGCCGTGTCGGGATAGGCCGCCTCCGGGTCGGGCAGGCGTTCGACCGCGCCGTAACCGCCATAACCGTAGCCGTAGCCACCGCAACCGCCGCAGCCGTAATTCACGACAGGCGCGGAATAGCCGCAAGGGTTGAAGCCGCATGCCATTGCGGGTGCGGTCACCATGACGGCCACCGCCGCAATCAGTCCTTTGATCATTTGACGCATTACTCTCTCCTGTAGGTCTCTCTGTTCGTCGCGTAGCTCTTGGTGGCTATGTAAGGACCCCGGTTCACGGGGCTCTTGATTTAGGGGCCCCGGGGGCGCGGTGGCCGCGGGACCGGCCCCGGCAGCGGCTGCGGCCCGTTGAATTGCGGTGCGTAGATCACCGCCGGCGGATCGACCGGCACGGAGGATTGCGCCGGCAGCGGCGCCGATCGCGCCGACCATGATTCATGATAGCTCTCGGCGGGCTTGGGCAGTTGGCGGTTGGCCGGCGGCTCGATCTCGAGGCGGCCGTAACCCGGCATGTGGCCGAGGCTCGGATAATAGTGGCCGACATTCGGCACCGGATCGATCGGGCGGCCGCCATAGATGGTCGGCACCATCGACTCGTTGCGCGCGAGCCCCATCGCGCTTTCGACCACCGCGTAGGAGGCGTCGACGCCATTGATGATGATGGGCACGCCGGGACGGTTGGGCACGACGATGTCGAAGCCGCCGCCGGCCAGCGCCGTCGAGGTCATCGCAGCCAATATCGCCAGCGCAAGAGTTGCGCGCATGATCACCCAGCGTCCCGAATTGTTCCAGGAGCAGCCTAGTCCAACAGCTCGGCGGAAGGGTTAAGGACGCGGGCCAAACTGGCGGTAAGCCTAACGCGTAAGCATCGGCAACCGGTCAATGCGGCCGAGCGGGATCAGAAATCGTTAACGGCGGTCCTGGGCGAGCCCGTGTCAGGTGAAGGCGTTCTCGACGATCGAGTGGATGCCGATCGCAATCGTGACCGCGCCGACCGCCATCTGCAGGCCGCGATTGGCCCAGGTCAGCCAGCGCGCGGAGGCTGCGAGCGGCACCGCGATCACGCTGGACAGCACGCCCATGCCGATCATCGAGCCGACCCCGAACAGCGCGACATAGCCTAGCCCGATCACCGGGCTCGGCGCCTGCGACACCGTCAATACCAGCAGCGCCGCCGACCCGGCCATGCCGTGCATCAGGCCGACCAGCAGCGTGCGCCAGCGGAAGCCGTGCCCGTGGCTGTGCGCGGCGCGGGCGTGCGGCCCGGTCTCGCCCGCGTGGCTATGGGCGTGGAAATGCGTGGTGTCGCCATGCGAATGGCTGTGGAAATGCACGCGGTCGCGCCACAGCCGCCACCACACATGCGCACCGAGCCCGACCAGCATGACGCCGACCGCGGTCTCGATCGGCTGCGACACCGTTTCGGGAATCGCCCGTCCGAGCAGGATCGCGACGCCGGCAAAAATGAACAGCGTCAGCGTATGACCGAGGCCCCAGGTCAGGCCATGCTTGACGATGTCACCGACATGGGTCCGGCGCGCCGCGATGCTTGATACGGCTGCGATGTGATCCGGCTCCAGCGCATGCTGCATGCCGAGCAGAAAGCCAAGACTCAAGATTCCGAACATCAATTCCCCGCGCCGACGCCAGATCGAACACTGCTGTACACGCAATTCTCGTTAAAGCCCGCATGGTCCGGAACGCATCATGCGCCGGCTACCGGAACTTCACAGTGGTTTGAACGCGGGGCAAGGCGGCAGAACGGCTTTGTCTGCACCCCCGGTACCTGGTTCCGCGGCAGCGACGGCCGACAGCCCCCCTGCCAGCCAGTAGCTCCGGCCGAGACGACGATACGCAAAGGGCGGCCTTCGGGCCGCCTTTTTGCTGCCCGGCCGGAGGCGAAGCGGTCGATCAGGGCCTTCCGGGCTCTGGCCCTGGTCGGGCCGTCGGGTTCTGGCCCTGGCGCGCCAAGTCTGCTATGCGAGCGCGCAAATCATTCCGATGTTGCCGGCTTAGCTCAGCGGTAGAGCAGCAGTTTTGTAAACTGAAGGTCGGGGGTTCAATCCCCTCAGCCGGCACCAGCTCTCCACGCTGGCTCATCGCACCCGCCGAACGCCGGTTTGCCGCGCGGTCTGCCAAGACTTGGCGTTGGACAACCGGGTCGTGGAACTTGCACTCACCGAAAATAGTCCGCAAACTTGTGCAACAGGGAAGCCACACGCGAATTCGGGCACTCACCGGATGACGGAAAAGCAGCTGCGGGCGAGGACATCTCTGCTGAAGGCAATGCTGCTCGTCTCTGCCCTGCTGATGGGCTACTCGGATCTCATCACCACCAACGAGATATTGCAGCGCGGAATGGGCGAACTGAACCCGTTCATGCGGTTCACCCAGGAGTGGCTGGGCGAATGGTGGCTGATTGCCAAGCTGGGTCTGACCTATCTCGTGATGTGGATGCTTTGGCGCGGCAAAAGCGAACGCCAGATGGCCTATGTGGTCGCCTTCATTGCGACGCCCGTGTACAACAATCTGATCATTCTCGCGGGCTCCAATTGAGCTGACCTGCGCTCGTGCCGGCCAGCCGCCGGCAACGCCGCCTCGCATCGTTGGTCAGACCTCTCCGTGTTGCGGCTGTTGCATCCGATTGATATTTCGAACCATGTCCGGCAGACGGGACTGAGGATAGCGTTGGACAAGGTGCCCGCACCGGCCCTACCGCTTGGTTGCGGCAATAGAGGTTATCAGACGCGGTTCTGACGATGGACTGGTCCTACTATCTCGTCGGCGTTGCCGTCGTCCTGCTTCTCCTCGCCTATCGCCTGCATGGCGGGCTGTTCAGGAAGGATACACTGCAGGACGAGAGGCTGAATCGACTGATCGATGAGCGCATCGATCGCATGGACCTGAGGCGCGAGAAGAAGCACAGCCCGTCCCAGCCGTAAGGACCGGGCAGCCAACGGCTCCTCGCTTGGCTCGTCAGTCTACCGAGATGGATCGCCGACCGCAGCAGCCCCGCCAGCTCGCAGGTGAATACGGCAGTTCCGCGGACGGAGACGAAAGCTTTGACGCCGGTGCGCTGGCCGCAGCAAGGTTCTTCGATCCAGCTGCCGACGCGGTCCGCGCCTGCAAGTCTCTTGATGATCCCGTGAACGCAGACCGTCCTGCTGCGGATGTCACTTTCAAACCGAAGTGCCTGGGCATCGAGTCCTCCATCCAGATTTTTTTGCGGCTCACGCCGGGTGTTCGTCCCCAGGAGCAATCCGAACACGTGCGTGCGATTCAATCAAAGCGCTTGGCTCGATTCCCCACAAGCACGGAGAGAACCGTATGACTCCGGTCTTCAGCTTCGCATCATCGATTGCGCTGCCCGGCGCGCGCCGCAGGCTGCGCATCTGCATGTCGTCCGAACCGCGCTGCGATCCGGGACCGGTTGGTAAACCGCAACCGACCACGCCTGCTCTTGGCAGGAATCGTGGGATCATCCCCGTAGGATCACCCACCCCTCGCCTTGCTTCTGTCCTTGCGGCCCGAAACGGGGTATGCAGAATGCGGATGGGACTCAGCCAATGACCTATTTGATCCTTGCCCGGGACGGCACCAGCCAAATCGTGCTGAAGCGCGACAGCGAAGACGCGGCCGAGAAGAAGGCACGCGAACTGAAGGAGATGGGCTGGTTCGAGGTCGAGGTCCGCGAGGACAAGGCGGGGCACGCGACCGCGCTGACTGATCGCCCGCCGACCCTTCAATGACGCCTTGATGAACCTTTGCCCGGTGGCCCTTACACATGTGTGAGGAGCCCACCATGTCCGACACAGCACATTACCGCTTCCAGTCCGATCAAGCGCGACGGCTCGCCCGCCAGGTTACCGACGCCGCGGTGCGCGAAAAGCTGCTCGAAATGGCCGAGGAGTATGGCCGCTACGCCGACCTGATCGAGGCCCGCGGCGCCGAATCGGCCCCCGTCGAGGCGGTGACCGCCCACTAAGGCTGCCCACTCCGCTCCCGCCCCGTCGCGAATATCGTCCCCCGTACAAGATCAGCGGCATTGCCGCCGCGCCCGCCGCACCTCGGCCGGTCCCGAATCAAGCGCCGCTACATTGTCAGCCGCCGGTCCGGATCGCCGGTACCCCGTTCGTCTCGAACGCCAATGCCCGCCTGTGCTGACGGTGCCCACGCCCGGCGATTGTCACAATTATGTCACCGCACCCGTGAAACAGGCGTCTTCGTCAACCATCATGATGACCGGTGCTTGATTCCGCGCGGTTGCTTTGCTGGAATCCGCGCGCTCAAGGTGCGCCATGAAATGGATGAAAGAACGCGATCTCCTGATCGCGCAGACAATGGCCTTCGTACAGTCGGTGAAGGGCAAGCTGCCCGACGCCGAGGTGGCGGCGCCTGCCCAGCGGACCGCCGCAACGCCAGCCGCGACCGAACCGGCCTTGGAGACAAGGGCCGCCTTGGAGACCAAGGTTACACCGGAGCTCAAGCCTGCGGCCGAGGCCCAAACGGAGGCCCCGAGGGTGGTCATGCCGCCCCCGCTTCCAGTGCCTACCGTGCTTGAGGGCCTGCCCCCCGCTCCGTCGCCCCTAGCGGTGACGGTCGTCGAAGTCCCGCCGCCACCGGCGCAGCCGCCGCACTTCCCGAAGCTCGACATCCGTGGTGACTTTGGGTCCGAGGTCCGGGAACGGGTTGCCAACTTCCGCGCACAGCAACAGCGCTTCCTCAGAGAGCGTGAGGAGTACTGCACCACGACCATGGCCAAGGTCCGCGCCGCGATCCGCGACAACAGCGAGCTGCCGCGCTCCGGCAAGTAACCGGCGCGCTTTAATCTCCGAACCGACGACTGGACTTCAGCCCCGCGCGCCGGTTTTCACCGGCTCGGTCAGGAAGCGCCCGCTCGAGGGCGCCGGCGCCGGCTCTGCCATGGCGTCGAGGCCGGGCTGCCCGCCTTCGACCATAGACCGCAGGCCAGCCATAGCCTGGGTCATGCGTTCGGCGAATTTGGCCGCGGCGCCATCGAGGAATGCCTTGTCCTTCGGCTTCGGCTTGGCGATCCGCAGTTCGAAACGGGACGTTCCGTCCGGACCGTCCAGAACTGCCCGGGTCATGATGATGCGCGGCGCGCCGGGCACCGGCAGCGTGATGCCGACCGTGAAGTAATCGACCGGACGCCAGTCGAGCGTCTCCTCGACATTGGTATGGTTGCCGTGCGCGCAATGATTTTTGGTGCCGACACCGCGTCGCCCCTTGCCCGACTCCTCGACGATGTCGTCGGCGTCCCACCATTTCCGCCATTGCCCGGGCACGGTGATGAACTCCCACACCGTCTGCCGCGGCGCGGCGATGTCGAACTCGAGGATGGCGTAGGCGTCTTCGCGCGTCACCTCCATCCGAAGCTGCGCGTCGTCCTGTTGCCACGCCGCTTCGAGATCGCGGACCCATAGCGTCACATCGCCGATGATGTCGATGGTCTCGTGATGCGGGATGAGCCCCTGCGCCACCGGATCGACGCCCATGGCGCGGATCGCCGCGTCGCTGTAGAGCGCGTAGGCACGGCCGCCAAGCTTTTCGCCAACGCTGTTCTTGAGCAGCCGGTGGACCAGGATGACATCGCGCCCGGCGAGTTCTTCCCTGCCGCCCATCTTCTGCTTCACCATCTCGCCGTGATGGATCACGAATTTGAAATCGAGATCGCCCATCGCGACGCAGGCCCGGCACTCGCATGTCGAGGCCTGGCGGATGTCGCGCAGGCGCCGGCGGAATTTGAAATAGGCCCCCTCGATCGCGTCCTGCAGCAGCGAGCCGTCGATCGTCGCGGTCGAGTAGACGAATGCGGCGTCGCCCTCGAACTTGGCGAGGCGAAATGGCGGGCGCAGCCCCTTCACCACAACATCCATGAAATCGGCGATGATATCCTGCGCGTGGTCGAGTTCGACCGCCGCCAGGAAGTTGGTGTAGCCGGAGATGTCGGCAATCGCGAAATATGCCGCTTCAGCTTTCGGAAGCATCGAGACCTCCCGCGCAACCGGTTCACGCCGTCCACGTGGATACGCAGTTTGTCATACCACACCGAAGGGAGATAACATGAGATTCGTTGCTGCCGCCGCATTGGCTCTTGTGGGCTGGCTTGCCGGCATCAATTGCGCAAGCGCGCAAGACGCCGCCATGAAAACCACGCCGACGACCAAAATTCTCGCCATCGGCACCATCAATCCCGGCTTTGAACAATCGCAAGTGCGTGCTGTTCTCCCCGAGGAAGTTCGCGAAACCGTCGATCTCTACCTCGCCGGCAAGATCGAGCAGTGGTACTCGCTCCAGGGAAAGCCGGGCGTGGCCTTCATCATCAACGTCACCGATCCGGCCGTCGCGCACGAGATGCTCGAAAAGCTGCCTTTGGGCAAAGCCCATATGATGAGCTTCGAGCTGATCCCGATCGGCCCGCTCAACCCGCTTCGGTTCTTGCAGGGCATGCAGCCGAAACCTTGAGACGGGCCATGCCTGACTTGGGCGTGGCGCGCAGCCCTAGCGCCCGCCGACCCTTTCCAGCACCGGCAGCAGATGCTTCAGGAACTCACCCGGATTCTCGCTCATCGGGAAATGGCCGAGGCCGTTCATGATGGTGGCCTCACAGCCGGCAATGCTGCTCGCCACCGCCAGCGTTTCCTCCGGCGTGCAGGAATAATCGTACTCACCTGACAGCAGGAACAGCGGGCAGCGTTCGGTGTCGATCTCGGCGACGCGGGCGCGGATGTCGCCGTCGATCTTGTAGAAATAGAGGTCGCCCTTGAACACGCCCGGGCCGCCTTGCATGTAATGCCACAGCGTCTCCCATTTCTCCTTGTCGGGCGCGTCGGGGCCGACGAGGCCGGAAACGATGGCGGCAGCAACCTCGCCGCCGTGCACGTCGGGCCGGTGCAGGAAATTCAGGTCGTAATAGGGATCGACATGCGCGCCGGCCTGCAGGCCGATGATGGCGCGGAAGCGTTCGGGATGCTCGAGCGCAAGATGCAGCGCGATCCGGCCGCCGATCGAGCAGCCGATCACGATCGGCTTGTCGAGGTCGAGTGCGTCGATCACGGCCAGGATCATCGCCGTGTATTGTGCCGAGGTGAGCTGGTACTCCTCGTCGTGCCAGCCTTGCGGCGGCGACGACTTGCCGTGCCAGGGCATGTCGAAGGCGATGACGCGATGGTTGCGCGTCACACGGGCATCGTTCATCAGGCCGCGATACTGCCGCCCGTCGGCGCCGGCGGTGTGCAGGCAGAGCAGCGGCGTGCCCTCGCCCGCCTCCTCGACATAGACGCGGTGCGCCCGGCCGGACAGCTCGAGATGCATATAACGACCGACGATCGGTTCGAAATTGGCGCTCATGCCGGCACTCCCTCACGGCGCAGCTTGCCGAGCGCTTCCTTGAAGTAGCGCAGGTTCGCCATGAAGATCTGCAGCTCGCCCTCGGCCTTGAGCGCCCGGCGCTTGATCAGCGCCATCAGGTCGTTTGAGCCCGGCGGTGGTCTGAGTTCGCAGAACCTGTCCCACTCCTCGTCCGAGGTGCGCAGCGCAAACGACCACGACGGCATCACGAACGGCCCCTTGGTCACCGCCATGACCCGGCCCTCATGGATCGCGATCAACCAGTCGGTCTTGCCGATCTCCAGCAGGAATGTCGTGGTGAGATAGCGGCCGCGCCGCACCAGGCCGGCGTCGCGATTAACCCGTTCCTTCAGCATCTCGATCATGTCAGCTCCACCCTGGCCGCGGCCCGTCCGCGGAAGAGCGCAGCAGGCACTTGTTCTGCCGGCAATGATGGAAGGAACGGCCGAACCGTCAATCGCTACGAGCGTTGCGGGGCTACGGCGTTTTCGCTGGGCACGCCAGCAATCGGTCCGCGCGGAGAGAAACTAGAGCCAGGACCAGACCAGCGCCACGTTGGCGGCGCAGGCCGCGAGCAGCACAACCGCAAGCGCGAGCTGCACGCGTTCGTAGGGGGGCTGGTGGATCGCTCTCATGGGCCGAAGCATCCGGCGATTCTACCCGGAGAGTCCCGGGGATTCTTTTTTCCGGGATTTACCGCTCATTAAGGACTCAGGCCCTCCGGCAAAAGGACCGAAATGACTCACAATTTCAGATGCTTGCTGTGGACCCGGCTCACGGTTCCGTGATTGGAACGGGTGATCTCCCCCGAAACCCAGAACCGTCATTGGCGTTGTCGCCGATTGGGGAACGACAAAATGCCGTACGCGCTATTCTATCAGGACACCAAGCTGAGCAAGGCGTATCCGACCGAGGCTGACGTCTGGAAGCTGGCCCGGAAATCGGGGCTGGTGGTGGATGCTGTCTCCGAGGAGGAGACGTCTTCGCCGCGCCCGGTGCTGGACAATGACTACGAGATCCGACCCTGCCAGCTCGATCCGAACGAGGACCCGGTCAAGAACAAGGCCGATGCCGATCGCGAAGCGCGGCAGGAGCCGCGGTTGAACTAGGCGACGGCAGATCGCCCGGCGCGCAGGAGCGGACCGGGTACCGGTGCGATCGTCGCGTTGCTCCTACGGCGTCGCCGTCGCCAATGAAGCCTGTTCGGCGGCGAGCGAAACGCAGATCTTCCGCCGATGCAGACCGCGGATTGCGCCCGTCACCTTGAGGACTTTGCCCGCCGTGCAGGACACGTCCTGGACCAGCACGACCTCATATGGCGCAAGCGACAAGGGTTCGGATTTAAGCACAGTCTGGGCAACGCACGGCACAGCGACCGCAGAGAGGATCAGCCCTAACGCAAAGCTACGCATTTTTGTTTGTCCACCAGCCCCGGCGTTCGCATAATAACGGATCACGATGAAAGTTCCGTGCAATGCAGGAATTATTTTTTGCATTGCACGATCAGGCGTGAATACCGGCTGAACAAGCAAACGTCAGGCCAAAAAAGGCCGCCACGGAGGCGGCCTTTGATGTTGATGGAAGAAGACGCAATCAGTAGCGGGAGCCCACCGGACCGCCCCAGCCGAAGCGGTAGTTGACCCCGACCTTGACGGTATGCTCGTCGTTCCGGAAGCTTGTGCCGACTAGGTCGGCCGGGCCGCTGGTGAAGTTGGTCTTGCCGAAATTGTAGTACTGGTATTCGGCCTTCGCCGACCAGTTCGGGGCGAACATGTATTCGAGGCCCGCGCCGACGGTATAGCCGTCCTTGTGGCCGCCGTCGGTGGTGAAGGCCGCCGGCACGCCGCCGACCGTCGCCGTGATGTTATTGTTGTCGCGCCAGGCGTAACCGCCCTTGGCGTAGAGCAACGCCGGACCCCAGGTGTAGCCAAGGCGGCCGGTCACCGAACCGAGCTGGTCGGTATTCCCGGTCACCAGCGTCCCGCCGGGGAGCAGCACGCCATTGTTGTTCGAGGAACTGGGCAGCCAGGAGTACTGCGCCTCGACGCCCATCACCCAGTTGGGCGCGAACTGATAGTCGAAGCCGCCCTGCACGCCGCCCATGAAGCGCGCATCGCTGCCCATCAGGTTGGTGCCGTCGGTGAACGCGCCGCCGACATGGCCGCCGATATAGAAACCGGTCCAATTGTAGACGAGCGCCGGTGCGGTATAGGGCGGCGGGGCCTTGGTATAGGTGCGAGCCGGCATGTCAGCCGCAAACACCGGGCCCGCGAGGGCGACCAGCGCGACTGTGCCGAGCAAAAACGTCTTCATCTCTGATCCCCGTTACGAACGCTGCGCTGTTAAACCAAACAACGTGACGTCAATTAGGTTGCCTTGGGGCAATGCCAGACCCGTGATGTTTCCGAGCTGTAGCGGGGTCGCAACAACGCCCGCTTGTTCCTTGGCGCAGAAGGTTTTTCACAGGTTAAGCAGCCGTATTTCGGCTGTATGTAAGTCGCAAACGGCTAAGGTGAAGTTCAGCACTCCCCGAAAAGTGATCGGAATTCGCTCACGAACTGGTCAGGGCTGCGACAGGCCGCCGCGGCCTATGGCGCGGGCATGATCTTCGCGCAAACGCTCCGTGCTTGTCGCGCGGGCAAACCGCTTCACGCTTTCTTCCGGATCACGCCTAGCGCGCCATTTTTTCCAGTTCCGGAAATGCCGCGTAGGATGCGCCGGCGCAGGGCTCGGCGGGATTGTCGAGAATGCGGTCGAGCCGGCCGTCGACGAACATGATCCCCCGCTCCCGGGTCGGGCGATAATTGCCGTCGGTCTCCCTGGCGCTGTAGCGCACGCACACCATGTAGCGAAGCCGGCCGCCGATGGTGCGCTGCGCCGGGTCGGCAATGGCCGCCTCGCGGACCCCGACCGGATTGTTCAGGTAGATACGCATGAAAGCGACGATCTGCTCGCGATAACGGTCGGGAAACGGCTGGTTGGCGACACCACGATCGTCGGTGAACGTGGTCGAACCGCCGCCGTCATCGCTGGTGAGGCAACCGGCGAGCGGAATCGAGAGCAGCAGGATTGCCGCCAGTTTTGATGATGTCCGCAAGGTCAGCTGTTTCATGGGTCCCCGGCCGGTCTCATAAACCGCCAGGCGGGGAATTCGCAACTCGGTTATTCCGGCCCGCGACGGCGGGTCTCAACTGAAGCCAAACGCACTCCGGCCCGCCGCCATTGGGGAAGCAATGGACGGACGGGCCGGTTCTGCATCCCTGCGCAAAGGCTTTGCCTTTGTCGCTGAGGGCGTAGCGGGGCAATGTGGAGCGAACTACGCCCCAGGGATCAGACTCGAGATCAGTTCAGCCTCGCTCGATCAGCCACGCTTGGCCGGCACGACGTGCTTGCTCGCGACCTTGGCGTGAACGTGCTTGGTCGCGTGCTTCGGCGACTTCACCTTCAGCATGCCCATGTGCTTGTGGTGGCGGTGATGGCGATAGTGCTTGTGGTGCAGCTTGGCGTTGGCATTGCGCACCTTCGACGGCAGCTGCTCGCTCTTGATGACAGGGGCGGCCTTGGTCGCCGGGGCAGTCGTCGCCGGGGCGGTGGTGGTCGCGGGCGCGGGGGTTGCGGTCTTGCCGGTTTCGGCGGCGAGCGCGGGCGCTGCGATGACGGACACGGCGAGCAGCGCGGCGGAAATCGTCTTCAACATGGTGGTCCTCCTCTTCGGGATCGAGAGGTCTCCGGCCGGATGGTCGGCCTCACCGATCAATGCATGCGACCTTAGGGGCCGCGCACTGAACCCGTTCTGAAGGGCATGGACGGAATTCATTCATGTGAATGACATCTTGGTCATGTTGCCCGCTCCTGCGGGTCGCAGTCCTCACGCAATCGTGGGATCGGCCGGGAATGTTCTGCACCCTCGGGTGTTCAAGTCAGCAGGCTTGGGTGTAGGATTACCGAGCACGATCAGGAACGATCAGGAGCAACCAGGAATGAGCAAGACGACGAAGTTTCTAGGCCTCGCAGTGCTCTCGATGACGCTCGCCGCCGGGCCGGTCATCTCGGCCTACGCCGCCGGCAGCGAAAATCCCTCGCCGCCGGCGTCCGACAGCGGCAGCAGCAAGGGCAAGAAGGCGGCCAAGAAGGACAAGAGCTCCGCGATCGACGATCAGAAGTTCCTGGCCGGCTACCATGCCGCCTATGCCACGATCTACGACAAGCACGACTATACCGCCGCGATCGAGCAGCTGAAGGCGCTCGGCCAGGACGATCGTGCCGACGTCGCCAATCTGATCGGCTACTCCTATCGCAAGCTCGGCGACTACAAGGTCTCGCAGATCTGGTACGAGCGCGCGCTCAAGGCCGACCCGGCCCATGTGCGCACCTGGCAGTATTACGGCCTCTGGCAGGTCGAACAGGGCAACCGCGACCAGGCGCAGTACCATTTGAACCGCATCGCCCAGCTCGCCGGCACCAACAGCGACGAATACCGCTCGCTCGCTGCAGCACTCGAGAAGCCCCCGGGCACCGGCCTGGTTTACTGAGCGATCCAACGATCGTCTTGATCAAGCCGGCGTGGTCAAACGACTACGCCGGCTTTTTCATGACGACGTCGCAGCGATCCCGACCTCGCGCCGGCGGCGACCGAGAACGGCGAGCATGACCAGCGCGCCGACCGAACAGGCGAACGCGAGCTCCAGCACGGCGTTGCTGCCGAACCGGGTCAGCAGATAAGCCAGCGCCGGCGGCGAGGCCGCCGAGATCAGGTTCAGCGGCAGCGCGATATGCGACGACGCCTTGGCAAATTCGCTCTTGTCGTAGAACACCAGCGGGATGGTCGCGCGCGCCACCGCAAGCGCGCCGCTGCCGAGGCCGTAAATCAGGATGAAGGCTGCGATCGCCGCGTAACTGCCGTGGCCGACGATCAGGATCAGCATCGCGACCGGCAGCAGCGTGCCGGCGAACAGGCCCGTCGTGATGCCGTCCCAGCGGCCGCCGCCGAGGAAGTCGATCGCGCGCGCCGACACCTGCACGATGCCGAGCGTCGAGCCGAACGCGACCGCCTCGGCGGCCGATAGCCCCTGCGCCTTCAAGAGCTCGACCAGCACCGCGCTGAAGCCGAAGCTGACAAAGGCGTTGAGCGCGATCGCGGCGACCACCAGAACGAACGTGCCCCTGCCCACCGGCGGCGTTGCCGTCGCGCGATCCGGTGTCGATACCGTCTCGGCCTCATGGGCTGCCCGGCGTGGCAGCCCGAACGTGTAGAGCGGCAGGCAGACCAGCAGCATCGCCGCGGCGTAGACCAGGCAGGTGCCGCGCCAGCCCAGCGCCTCGGCGAGGAACGCGGTGGTCGGCCAGAAGATGCTGCTGGACAGCCCGGTGACCAGCATCAGCGCGCCGATCGCGCCCTTCGCGTTCCGCCCGGCCACCTCGTTCAGCATGATGTAGGCGGCCGTGCTCAACGCCGCGCTTCCGGCCATCCCGAGGATCGTCCAGGCAATGAAGTAGCCCGCGGCCCCATGCGCGCAGGCGAGAGCGACGAAACCGAGCCCGGCAACCGCGCTGCCGGTCATCATCACCCGCCGCGCCCCGACGCGCCGGAACGGTCCCGCCAGCAGCGGCCCGCACAGGCCCATGGTCACGTAGAGCGTCGAGGTGCCGCCGAACACCATCGGCAGCGAGACATGGAGGTCGGCCGCAATCCGGTGGCCGGCAATCGCCGGCAGGCCAAGGGTGCCCCAGCCGAAAACCTGCGCGACGGCAAGAACGAGCAGCACGCCGCCGATCTGCCGGTCGATACCTAGAAACTGTGCCCGGCTCGTCCCGGCCATGAGTCCACCGCATTCCAATCAGAACGCTGGGCTAACCGACCTGGCATGACGGGATCAAGACAGAGCTGTGCCGAGCCGGCCTGGTCCGGCGAAACCCCCAAGAATAAATCCAGGAATCCGGATATTTGCAGATAGTTACGGGTAGTGTTCGAGCCGCCGCTCGGGCTTCTGCGGACGGCTCGCGCCGACCGTGTTGGCATCGGCGGTTTCCCCCGGCTTTGCCGGGCGCGCGGCTCGCTCGATCGCTGGGCCGCTGTCGCCGGTCTTCCTGCCATTGTTCAGCGCCTGGCCAGTGGTGCTCGGGTCGACCGCCTGGCCCACCCCCACTGAGCCCGCCGAAGGCCCGGAGCTTTGCGCCAACACGGTCCCCGACAGCATCAGAGCTGCCATCAGTATCGCCGCGTTGACTGTCATGAGGGGGCCTGCTGCGCATCAAATGATGCACGGCAACGCATCGCTGCCACGGACGTTCCCGCGACCCCATCATTTTAGGTAAATGCGTGGCCAATGCCGCCTGCCTGGCCACGCGTCTGACCATCCGACGTTGCGGCCGTCGCCTCACTTCGCCTTCTGGATCGCGGTGACGGTGTAGCCGCCGTCGCCCTCCCGGGCTTCGAACTTGACCTTGTCGCCGACCTTCACCTGCTTGAGCAGCGCGGGATCCTTGACCCGGTAGACCATCGTCATCGGCGCCTCCATGCCGAGGCTCTTGGCCGGCCCATGCTTGAGCGTGATCTTGCCCGCGCCCTCGTCGATCTTCTTGACCTCGCCATCGATATCAGCGGCCTGCGCGAACGCCGCGCCCAGGCTCAGAGCCAGCATGAGCAGACCAGCGCCCGCAAGGTGGATCATCCTGTTCATCGCTATCGTCCTGTTGCTCGTTGGTGGCTTCATTTCACGATGATGCGGCCGGTCATTCCGTAGTCGCGGTGATCGGGGATCAGGCAGGAATATTCGAACGTCCCGGCCTTGGTGAACTTCCAGACGATCTCGGCACTCTTCTTCGGCGCGAGACGGACGCCGTTCGGATCGTCATGCTCCATGTGCGGATGCTTCTTCATCACTTCGGCATGCCTGAGATTCTCCTCGGTGGTCGCGAGCAGGAATTCGTGATCCTCGGTGCCGACATTCCTGATCACGAAGCGGATCTGTTCGCCGCGCTTGACCTCGATGCGGAACGGCGTGAACTCCATCTCCTTCATCTCGACCTCGACGGTGCGCGACGGCTTGGTGGGATCGCCGGGCTCGCCGGCCGAATAGGATTGGTGACCGTGATTTTCGTGTGCGCGCGCCGGCGCTGCCGCGACCGACAACGCAACGAGCGCAATGCAGGTTATGGTGAGGCGATTCATTGCATTCTCCATTTCAAAAAAGTGGCTTGTCCAGGTCATAGCTGCGGTTGTTGGCGGGCGACGGCTGCACCGACCTCTCGCTCCGGTACCTTCACGCGGATCTCGATCCCCTTCACGATGGCGAAGATCGCGGGGATCACGATCAGCGTCAGCAAGGTCGAGGAGATCATGCCGCCGATCATCGGCACCGCGATGCGCTGCATGATCTCGGAGCCGGTGCCGGTGCTCCACAGGATCGGCAGTAGCCCGGCCATGATCGCGACCACCGTCATCATCTTCGGGCGGACGCGCTCGACCGCGCCCTCGATGATCGCCCTGTGCAGGTCGTCGCGACCGATGCGCCGCCCCTCGGCGGCGCAGCGCGCCCTCGCCGCCTCCAGTGCGTGGTTGAGGTAGATCAGCATCACGACGCCGGTCTCGGCGGCGACGCCGGCCAGCGCGATGAAGCCGACCGCGACCGCAACCGACAGATTGAAGCCGAGCGCCCACATCAGCCAGAGCCCCCCGACCAGCGCGAACGGCAGCGACAGCATCACGATCAGGGTCTCCGCCACCGAGCGGAAGTTGAGGTAGAGCAGCAGGAAGATGATTGCGAGCGTCACCGGCACCACGATCTTCAGCCGGGCTGCAGCGCGTTCGAGATACTCGTACTGCCCGCTCCAGACCAGATAAGTGCCCGGCGGAAACAGCACGCTCGCCTGCACCGCGCGCTGTGCGTCGGCGACATAGCCGCCGAGGTCGCGGTCGCGGATGTCGACATAGATGTAGGTCGCGAGCTGGCCGTTCTCGGTCCGGATCGAGCTCGGCCCGCGCGCCGGCGTGACGTTGGCGACCTCACCGAGCGGCACCGCGCCGCCGGCCGGCATCGGTACCAGGATGTCGTTTGCGATTGCGCCGGGATTGTCGCGCAGGTCGCGCGGGTAGCGCATGTTGACGGTGAAGCGCTGCCGCCCCTCCACCGTGGTGGTGACGCTCTGGCCGCCGAGCGCGGTCGCGATCGTGTCCTGCACGTCCTGCACTGCGATGCCATAGCGCGCCAGCGCCTCGCGGTTCGGCGTGATCTCGAGATAGTAGCCGCCGAGGTTACGCTCGGCATAAGCCGACGAGGTCCCGGGCACGGCCTTGAGCACCTGCTCGACCTGCCGCGCGAGCTTGTCGATCACAGCAAGATCCGGGCCGATCACCTTGACGCCGACAGGCGTGCGGATGCCGGTCGAGAGCATGTCGATGCGCGCCTTGATCGGCATCGTCCAGGCGTTGGAGACGCCGGGGAATTGCAGCGCCTTGTCCATCTCGGCGATCAGGCCGTCGAGGGTGAGGCCCTTACGCCATTCCTGCTTCGGCCTGAGGTTGACGACGGTCTCGAACATCTCGGACGGCGCCGGATCGGTTGCCGTGGCGGCGCGGCCGGCCTTGCCATAGACCGAGGCGACCTCCGGAAAGCTCTTGATGATGCGGTTCTGGGTCTGCATCAGTTCGGATGCCTTGGTCACCGAGATGCCCGGCAGCGTGGTCGGCATATAGAGCAGCGTGCCCTCGTTGAGGTCGGGCATGAACTCGGTGCCGAGCTGCCGCGCCGGCCAGACGGTCACAGCGAGCGCGCCGAGCGCCAGCAGGATCACCAGCGTCTTGGCCTGCAACACGCCGTGGATGACCGGACGGTAGATCCAGATCAGGAAGCGGTTGATCGGATTCTTGTGCTCGGGAATGATTTTGCCGCGCACGAAGATCACCATCAGCGCCGGCACCAGCGTCACCGACAGCAGCGCGGCCGCCGCCATCGCAAATGTCTTGGTGAAGGCGAGCGGCGAGAACAGCCGGCCCTCCTGCGACTCCAGCGTGAAGATCGGCATGAACGACACGGTGATGATGAGCAGGCTGAAGAACAGCGCCGGCCCGACTTCGGCCGCCGCCTCGATCAGGATCGACACCCGCGACTGGCCAGGCTTGGCGCGTTCCAGATGCTTGTGCGCGTTCTCGATCATCACGATCGCCGCGTCGATCATGGCGCCGATCGCGATCGCGATGCCGCCGAGGCTCATGATGTTGGAGCCGATCCCGAAAAACTTCATCGCGCCGAACGCCATCAGCACACCGACCGGCAGCATCAGGATCGCCACCAGCGCGCTGCGGACATGCAGCAGGAACACGATGCAGACCAGCGCGACCACAACGCTCTCCTCGAGCAGCGTGCGCTTCAGCGTGTCGATCGCCGCATAGATCAGGTTGGAGCGGTCATAGACCGGCACGATCTCGACCGATTTCGGCAGGCTGGTCGCGATCTCCCTGAATCGCTTCTTGACGTTCTCGATCACGTCGAGCGCATTCATGCCGAAGCGTTGCAGCACGATGCCGCTCGCCACCTCGCCCTCGCCGTTCAGCTCGGCGATGCCGCGCCGCTCATCGGGCCCGAGCTCGACGCGGGCGACGTCGCGCAGCAACACCGGCGTGCCGTTGTCGGTCTTCAGCACGACATTGCCGAGGTCGTTGATGTCCCTGAGATAGCCTTTGCCGCGGATGACGTATTCGAATTCGGAGAGCTCGACGGTGCGGCCGCCGACATCGGCATTGCTGGCGCGGATCGCATCGCGCATCCGCTGCATGGTGATGCCACGGTCGCGCATCCGCTGCGGATCGAGGATCACATTGTATTGCTTGACGAAGCCGCCGACGCTTGCCACCTCGGCGACGCCTTCGGCCTTGGCCAGCGCGAATTTCAGGTTCCAATCCTGGATCGTGCGCGTATCGGCGAGGTTCAGCTGCTTCGACATCACGGCGTACTGGTAGACCCAGCCGACCCCTGTCGCATCGGGCCCGATCGTCGGCGAGACGCCGGCCGGCAGCCGCTGTGACGCGCTGTTGAGAAATTCGAGCACGCGCGAGCGCGCCCAGTAGATGTCGGTGCCGTCCTCGAAGATGACATAGACAAAGGACACGCCGAAGAACGAGAAGCCGCGCACGACCTTGGATTTGGGCACCGTCAGCATCGCCGTGGTCAGCGGATAGGTGACCTGGTCCTCGATCACCTGCGGCGCTTGCCCCGGATATTCGGTGTAGACGATGACCTGGGTGTCCGAGAGATCGGGGATGGCATCGAGCGGCAGGTGCAGCAGCGCATAGAGCCCTGCGGCCGCCGCGAAGCCGGTGCCGAACAGCACCAGCAGCAGGTTGCGCGCCGACCAGGTGATCACGCGGGCGATCATGGCTTGCCTCCATCCATCATCTCGCTTCCGCCCGCCGCCTGCTTCGCGCCGGCCTCGGCAAACCCCTTGATCGCCGCCTTCAGATTGCTTTCTGCGTCAATCAGGAAAGTGGCTGAGGTGACGACCGCATCGCCCTCAGCGATCCCATCTCGGATCTCGACATAGCCGTCGCCGCGTCGCCCGAGCTTCACCTCACGCGGCTCGAACCGCCCGTTGCCGCGGTCAAGCAGCACGGTCTGCCGGCTGCCGGTGTCGAGGATGGAATTATCGGCGACCGTCAGCACCGGCGCCGCGCTGCCGGTGTCGATCTCGGCGTCGACATACATATCCGGAAGCAGCGCGAGATCGGCATTCTCCAGCTCGATCCGCACCCGCGCGGTGCGTGTCTCCTTGTTGACCTGCGGATAGATCATGCTGATCTTCCCCGCGAACGCGCGGCCGGGATAGCTGCGAGCCCGCACCGTGACATCCTGCCCGACCCCGATATTGCCGAGATCGCGCTCGGCGACGTCGACCAGCGCCCACACGACGGAGACGTCGGCGATCCGGAACAGCACGTCACCCGGCTGCGCGCGCATGCCCTCGATCGCGGCGCGTTGCAGCACGATGCCGTCGCGCGGCGACGACCACGGAATTGCGATCGGCACCGTCCGGCTCTTCTCCATGTCGGCAATGACGGCCTCGGGGACGTCGAGATTGGTCAATCGCTGCTTGGAGCCTCGCCCGTAGGGCTCGATGCCTGCGGTCGCCTTCGACGTGATGGTCGCGACGTATTCGGCCGCAGCCGACGAGATCGCCGGGCTATAGACCTCCATCAGCGGCTGCCCCCTGGTCACCCGGCTGCCGGTCGTGACGTCGGCGACCTTCTGCACATAGCCCTCGGCGCGCATCGCGATCACGGAGACGCGCCGTTCGTCGAGCTGGATCGTGCCGGGGGCGCGGACCAGCGTGCGGATGCGGCGCATCAGCGCGGCCTCCGACTTGACGCCGGTGCGCTGGATCTTGCCAGGCGACAGCGTGATCGAACCGTCATCGCTGTCCTCGCCGTCATAGACCGGGATGTAGTCCATCCCCATCGAGTCCTTCTTCGGCACCGGCGAGGTGTCCGCAAGCCCCATCGGGTTGCGATAATATTTGACCTTGCGCTCGCTCTTCGCGGCCGCGGACTTCGCATTCGCCGGCTGTTCGGGCTCACCGGATTGCGCATCGGCCTCCGGGAACACCGGCAGATAGTCGCGCCCGTCGGGCGTCTGCTTCGGCGTCGCCGAGTAGAGCGGCTTGCCGTCGGGATCGCGGTAATAGATCGGCGCAGCGCTCTCCGCCGCCTGCACGGCGGAGACGATGGCGGCGGTCGCCGGCCGCGGCGGCAGGCCGCGGGCGGTCCATGCGGCGCCGGCCACTGCGGCGATCGCAGCGGCAGCGCCGGCCCATATCAAGGGCCGCATCGCTCGAGAGCTCATTGCTCGGCCGTGACGACGAGCTTGCTCTCGACCGAGCCGGTCTCGCCCTGCACTTTAGCGCCGAGCGACAATTGCCAGCGGCCGGCCATGCCGAAGGTCGCCTTGAACCGGTAGGTGCCGGGTTCAGTCGACTGCATCGGCGTCACCTTGGTGGCCATCTCCTGCATGCCGTCGGGCGCCATATCGAGCCGGGTCGAGAAGATGACTGCGTCGGAGACGGCCTTTCCGGTGCTCTTGTCGAGTAACCGCACCGAAACGACGCGATCCGCGCCGGCCTTGACGGTCGGCTGAACGAGTTGGAATTCGTAGTTCTTGATCTCGGCATGGGCGGGCGCGTGGGCCAGGGCAACGCCGATCAGCGCGGCCGCAGCGGCGCGCGCGAGGTGGAGAGACTTCATTGGTAATAATCCTCGATACGTCTGATGGACCGCATGAGCGGCATGCGAAGGCACGCGCGCCGTCAGGCGCACGCGTCAGCGATCAGGCGCGTCAAGCGCCTGTCAGACGTTGGTTCGAGGCGGATGATCCGGAGGCTTGGCGCCGAGCCCGTCAAGCAGACGGTCGTCGCGCGGGGCGAAGCCATTCCGTGACGGCTCGCGCGCGATCAGCGACATCGCCCCGGCAGGCGCCGACAGCGAGACGCTGAGCATGCAGAGCGCAAGGAACGGACAATCGTCGCAGCCCTTGCTCTTGGTCTGGTCCGGACAGCAGGGCATGTTGTCGGCCATATCCTGCATGGACATGGCTTCGTCGGACACCATGCCGGACATGACATGATCCGGCATATCATCGTGACCGGACATCGCCTGCATGGCGGTGGCCGACGTAAGCGGCATCGTCCGGGCAAACGCCGACGCCACGGGCGCGAGCAACAGCCCGGCCGCGACGAGCAGCAGAATCCAGAAATTGACGAGCCGCCTCATTTGCATGCCCGCTTGTCGCACGGATCAGTGGAACCTGCAAATCCGTGCGACTTCACGATCGCGCCAGTGGCACCTCACGCCTGCTTTAACACCGCCGGATCGACGGGCATCTTCCGCAACCGCTTACCGGTCGCCGCGAAGATCGCGTTGCTGATCGCGGGCACGATGCCCGATGTCCCGGTCTCGCCCATGCCGCCGGGCGGCTCGGTGCTCGGCACGATATGGACCTCGATCGCCGGAGCCTGATCGATCCGCAGCATCTGGTAGCTGTCGAAATTGGTCTGCTCGACGCGACCGTCCTTCAGCGTGATCTCGCCATAGAGCGCGGCGGTGACGCCGAAATTGATGCCGCTCTGCAGCTGCGCCTGCACCGTGTCGGGATTGACCACGGTGCCGCAGTCCATGGCGCAGACCACGCGGTGGACGCGGACTGAGCCATCCTTTGCAACCTCGACCTCGGCAATCAGTGCAAGGTAGCTGCCGAACACGAACTGCAGGGAGACGCCGCGTCCGCGCCCCGCAGGCAGCTTGCCGCCCCAGCCGGCCTTGGCCGCAGCGAGTTCCAGCGCCGCCTTGGCGCGCGGCGACTTGCCAAGCAATGCCTTGCGATACTCGACCGGGTCCTGCTTCGCGGCCGCCGCCATCTCGTCGATCATGCTTTCGGTGACGAACACGTTGTGCGAGGGACCGACGCTGCGCCAGAACGCGGTCGGGATACCGGGTGGTTCGACCCGGACATATTCGACGTGGAAGTTCGGGATGTCGTAGACGAGATCGATCGCGCCTTCCGTCGTGTCGGGATCAAGACCGTTGCGGAACGCCGGCGGCGCCCAGCGCGCGATCACAGAAGAGCCGGCGAAGCGATTGTTCCAGGCGATCGGCTTGCCGGATGCATCGAGCCCGACCGAGATCCGGTCGCACCAATACGGCCGGTACATGTCGTGCTGAATGTCCTCCTCGCGGGTCCACACCAACTTGAGCGGCGCATCGACCTGCCTGGCGATCTGCACGGCGCGGATCACGCCATCGACCTCGAGCCTGCGGCCAAAGCCGCCGCCGAGTAAATGATTGTGCACCACCACCTTCTCCGGCGGCAGGTTCAGCAGCTTCGCGGTCACCGCCTGCACACGCGAAAGCGCCTGGTTGCCGACCCAGATCTCGCAACCATCGGGGCGCACATGCACGGTGCAGTTCATCGGCTCCATCGTGGCATGGGCGAGGAACGGCAGCTGATAGGTCGCCTCCACTTTCGTCGCCGCACCCGCCAGCGCGTTGTCGGCGTCGCCGATATTCTGCGCGACCGCGCCCGGCTTGGTGGTGGCGGCTTCGAGCTCGCGCGCGATATCTGCGGTGGCAAGCTTGGCGTGCGGCCCCTCGTCCCACTCGATCGTGAGCGCCGCGAGACCTTTCTTCGCCGCGCCCATGTGATCGGCCACCACGGCGACCGCGTCATCAAGTGTGACGATCTGGCGCACGCCGTTGACGGCCTTTGCCGCCGCATCGTCCACGCGCTTCACCCGGCCGCCGAACACCGGCGACTGCGCCAGCGTCGCGACCTTCACCCCGGGCGGCCGCGCGTCGATGCCGTAGACCGCCGTGCCGTTGACCTTCGACGGCGTATCGAGCCGCTTGGCCGCCGTGCCGATCAGCTTGAACTCGGCCGGGCTCTTCAGCGTCACATTCTCCGGCACCGGCATCTGCGCCGCATCGGCCGCGAGCTCACCGTAGCCCAGCTTGCGTCCGGAGGCCGCGTGATGCACCTCGCCGTTCTCGGCGCGGCATGTGGCGGGCTCGACGTTCCAGCGCTTCGCCGCAGCTGCGACCAGCATCGCCTTCGCTGTGGCGCCGGCTTTTCGCATCGGCTGCCATGCACCGCGCATCGCATTCGAATTTCCGGTCGCCTGCACGCCGAGCAGCGGGTTGGCATAGAGCTTGTCGCTCGGCGGCGCATGCTCGAGCTGCACCTGATTCAGGCCGATCTCGAGCTCCTCGGCGATCAGCATCGGAATCGAGGTGTAGGTGCCCTGCCCCATTTCGACGTAGGGCATGGTCAGCACGACCTTGCCGTCGCCACCAATCCGGACGAAGGCATTCGGCGCGAAGTCGCCGGCCGCCGCCGCGGCCTCGCTCTCGCGGCCGGCGAACGGCAGGTTCACGCTGAGCAGCAGGCCGCCGCCTGCGATTGCGCTGGCGCGGAGGAAGTTGCGTCGCGACAGATCGGCGGCGCGTTCAGACAGATTGTCCATCAGCGTCATGGCTCAACCTCCCGACTGCGCGGCTTGCTTGATGGCGTCGCGGATGCGGACGTAGGTCCCGCAGCGGCAGATGTTGCCCGACATCGCATCATCGATATCGGCGTCGGTCGGCTTCGGCTTGCTCGCGAGCAAGGCTGCCGCCGACATGATCTGCCCGGACTGGCAGTAGCCGCATTGCGGCACCTCATGCGCGAGCCAGGCGTCCTGGATCTTCTTGCCCGCCGCAGTCCCGCCGACCGCCTCGATGGTCGTGATCTTGGAATCGCCGATGCTGTCGATCGTCGTGATGCAGGAGCGCACCGCGGCGTCGTCAAGATGCACCGTGCAGGCGCCGCACAGCGCCATGCCGCAGCCGAACTTGGTGCCGGTCATGCCGAGCACGTCGCGCAGCACCCACAACAACGGCGTATCGCCGTCGGCGTCGACCGAATGACTGGTCCCATTGATCGTGATCTGGAAGGGCATCCTGACACTCCTGTCCTGGTTCGAGACCCCTGCCGGCCGCGCCCTCCGGGCGTGGCCGGCCACATTCCAAAGCAATCGTGTGCTTCCTCGCGCCGATTGCCCACTCATGGTAATAAATAGAAATCCAAAGCATCAAAAGCGGCGCTTTGATCCGCAGTGAAGTAACCATTGGTTTATAATCATGGATCGACTGACCAGCATGTCCGTGTTCGCCCGCGTCGCCGATCTCGGCTCCTTCACCGCGGCAGCCAAGGAGCTGCGGATATCGCCGACCATGATCGGCAAGCATATCCGCTTTCTGGAGGACCGGCTCGGCTCGCAATTGATCAACCGCTCGACGCGGCGACAGGGCCTCACCGAACTCGGCCGCAACTATCTCGATCACTGCAAGCACCTTTTGGTCGAGGCCGAGGCTGGCGATGCGCTGGTCGAGGAAGCCTTGAGCGCGCCGCGCGGCAGGCTGCGCGTGGCGACATCGGTTGCCTTCGGTTCCTACAGCCTCGCTCCGGCGCTGGTTCGTTTCATGAACAAGTACCCGGAAGTGTCGGTCGACCTCATCCTCAGTGACAAGATGGTCGACCTGCTCGAAGAAGGGCTGGATGCCGCGATCCGGGTCGGCACGCTGACCGACTCCACGATGATGTCGCGCTCGCTGTCGCCCTACACCGGCGTGGTTTGCGCTGCGCCGAGCTATCTCGCCGAACGCGGCACGCCGACCCACCCAAGGGACCTCGCCGCTCATGAATGCCTACGCTATCCCGGCTGGTCGGACGCGCAACGATGGAGCTTCCTCGGACCGGAAGGCGAAGTGCAAGTCGATGTCACAAGCCGCCTCTTCATCAACAGCGCGTTCGGCATCCGCTATGCGGCCCTCGCCGGCGCCGGCATCGTGCTGATGCGCGACGAACTGCTCGCCGAGGACATCGCCGCGGGCCGGCTCCAGGTCCTGCTGCCGAACTACACGACGCAAGCCCGCGCGCGTCAGATCCTGTGGCCGAGGAACCGCAAGATGACCCCGAAGCTGCGCGCCCTGATCGACTTCATCGTGGAGACCTATGGCTAATCATATCGCGAGAACGCGAATGCATGGCTCTTGATGCTGCAACAAATCCGCCGTCGTCCCGGCGAAGGCCGGGACCCATCAACCACGAAAAGCTTATTGTTGAGCACTACTCGAACGACGAGTCACACCCACAACATCCGCCGCGGCGTGTGGGTCCCGGCCTTCGCCGGGACGACGCAGTGATGCCGCGGTGACAAAATTCAGCTCGCCGGACACCCCTCACTTCACCAGCGCCTCGACCTCCTTGCGGAACGCTTGGCGCGAGCTGTCGCGGGAGTAGAACATGTGTCCACCCGGATAGACCACGAGCTTGGTGCGGCTCGGACCCGCAAAGGCCGGCAGCTGGTCGAGGATGATCTTGGAGGCGAAGTACGGCGTCGCGAGGTCGAACAGGCCGTGGCCGATCAGGAGTTTCAGCTTGGGATCGAGCGCCAGCATCTGGCGCAGCTGCGTCACCGACTCCGTTGGATTGATGCCGTGACCGAACTCCCAGGCCTTGTTCACGTTCTCGCTGAGCAATTGATAGGAGCCGTCCGGCCGCCAGTTCAGTCTGCGCGTGGTGAGATCGACGGCAGCGCTGGTCAGCGGCGCCATCAGGGGATCGCCGGAGGGATCGTTGAAGCGGAAGTAGCTGGAGTCCGGATAGGGATCGAAGCCCTCGACCGAGGCGTCGTAGCGGCCGGTCACCTTGCCGTTCTTGCGGTCGAACTCACGGCGGAATTCGCCGATGTCGAAGCGGCCGGCGAGCCTGCGGCTCACCGCTTGATCGATGCCGGTCAGGCCGGCCACCTTGTCGGCGAGCCGCGTGGTGGCTTCGGTGTCGGCCTGGCCCTTGACGAGGTCGAGCAGGAAGTCGCCGCGCGCGTAGGCCTCGACGTCGGCGAGATTCTCGCGGGTCACCGGCCCCTTGGCCTGCCGCGCCACCGCCGCCATGGTCGGCAGGCTTGCGACATATTGCAGGAGGCTTGAGCCGGTATAGTCGCGGAAATCGAGCACCGGCGAGATCAGGATCAGGCCGCGCGGGCCGACGCCCTGCTGCATCTGCAGATTGCGCACCACCTTCGGCCCGCGGATGCCGCCATAGCTTTCGCCGGTGACAAATTTCGGCGAGGTCAGCCGGTCGTATTTCTCGAGCCAGCGGCGGATCACCAGCGCGATCGAACTGGCGTCGCCGTCGACCGTGAAGAAACGTTTGCGCGCCTCCTCCGATGTCGTGACGAAGCGGCTGTAGCCGGTGCCGACCGGATCGATGAAGACGAGATCGGTGAAGTCGAGCCAGGTGTCGGCATTTGGCTGCAACTCCGGCGAGGCCGAGGACACTGCGCCGTCACCATCGAACGGCAGCCGCCACGGCCCGACATTGCCGAATTGCAGCCAGGCCGACGCAGAGCCCGGGCCGCCGTTGAACAGGAAGGTCACCGGACGGCTCGCCTTCTCGGCGCCGTCGAGCTGGTAGGAGGTGTAGGCGACGTCGGCGAGCGCCTCGCCCTTGTCGTCGAACACGCGGATCGAGCCCGCGGTCGCGCTGAAGTTCAGCGTGCGGCCGGGCAGCGCGACCGATTGCTTTGTGGTGGAGTCCGGCGGCAGCCGATGTTGCTCGGGCGTCGATCCACTGCCGGCGGCGTTGGCGCCTGGACTGGCCCCTTCGCCACGCCCTGCCCGCCCCTTCTGGCCGCTTGGCGCCTGCGCGCTCGGCGACGGCGATGGCTGAGGGGTCTCGTCGTCGGCCCGCGCCGCGGTTGCAAGGCAGGCCACCAGCAGCGCTGCCGCGAGCCGTGTCGCAAAACTGTTAGCCATGCCGTTCACTCCCTGGGCCGACGTTTACGCATTCCGCCATCAAACTGCGGTAGCTTGGCGACGCCCGCAAGACATGCGGTCCGGTTTCCGGGCCATCTCGACAAGGTCGCCCGGGATGTATAGACGAGCGCGGCGTAATCCGGGCCAAAAGAGTTCGTGAGCGATGGCTAGCCCCAAGCGGTATGACAAGATCGCCTTTGTCGCCAGCGCGAGTGCGGAAGCACAGACCGCGCTTGAGCAGCTGACCGCGATGTACGGCAACCATCTCCCTGCCGATGCCGACGTCGTGGTTGCGCTCGGCGGCGACGGCCTGATGCTGCAAACGCTGCACGCCAACATGCGCAGCAACAAGCCGATCTACGGCATGCACCGCGGCACCGTCGGCTTCCTGATGAACGAATATTCTACGCATGATCTGCGCACCCGGCTTTCCGCCGCGCGGGAGTCGCTGATCAATCCGCTCCTGATGCGCGCGACCGACATCCACGGCGCCGTGCATCTGCATCACGCCATCAACGAGGTGGCGCTGTTCCGGCAGACCTACCAGGTCGCCAAGCTGCGCATCCTGATCGACGAGCACGAGCGGATGGCGGAGCTGATGGCCGACGGCATCCTGGTGGCGACGCCGGCCGGATCGACCGCCTACAACCTTTCCGCCCAGGGCCCGATCCTGCCGATCAACGCGGCGCTGCTGGCGCTGACCCCGATCAGCGCGTTCCGGCCACGGCGCTGGCGCGGCGCGCTGCTGCCGAATTCCGCCTTCGTGGTGATCGAGGTGATCGAGGGCGAGAAGCGCCCGGTCGCCGCGGTCGCCGACCATGACGAGGTCCGCGACGTCCGCCGCGTCGAGGTGCTCTCCGACAAGACCATCGCGATGCGGATGCTGTTCGACCCCGGCCATTCGCTGGAGGAGCGCATCCTGCGCGAGCAGTTCGGCTACTGACGGCCGCGCCTGCCGCTGCCCGGCAACCAATCATTAACCCCGGGCGGGATATGGTTAACGTCGGGTAATACCGCATTTGGCCCGGTATGCCCGTTCGGGACCGGACCATGTATCGCATCGATTTCAACAAGCTGCGATTTCTGATTTGCGACGACAATCCGCACATGCGCCGCATCCTGCGGACACTGCTGCATTCGTTCGGCGCGCGCGAGGTGTATGAGGCCGAGGACGGCGCCACCGCGCTCGAGATGTACACGCACTATGTGCCCGACATCGTCATCACCGACTGGTCGATGCCGATCTTCGACGGGCTCGAGCTCGCGCAGATGATCCGGCAGCCGGAATCCAAGGGAAATCCCTACGCGCCGATCATCATGCTGACCGGGCATTCCGAGAAGCGCCGCGTCACGGTGGCGCGCGATGCCGGGGTCACCGAATTCCTGGCCAAGCCGATCTCGGCCAAGGGGCTCTACCAGCGCATCATGAACGTGGTCGCCAACCCGCGCCCGTTCATCAAGACCAAGACCTATTTCGGGCCCGACCGCCGCCGCAACACCACCAACACCTATATCGGCCCCGAGCGCCGCGGCAGCGGCGAGGTCGAGGTGCTGCAACAGCCGTCGCTGCTCGATAAGGCGCGCTCGACCATCTAGGATATCGCCATGGCGAAAGACAAACCCGGGACGATCGAGGTCAAGAGCTTCGGCACGCACCACGTCATCACGCAGCCGAATCCGCTGCGCAAGATGCTGCTGCGCGTCCCCGAGAGCGATCTCGACGATCCCGTCGGCCGTGCCGAGAAGGCGCTCGCCGGACTGTCGGGCGAGTTCAAGGAGTGGATGACGATCGAGGCCGACCGCCTCTCCGCCGCGCATGCCACCGTGCTGCGCGAGGGCTTCAACGACAAGACCCGCGAAGAGCTGTTCCGCGCCGCGCACGACATCAAGGGCGACGCCGCAACCTTCGGCTATCCGTCGGCAGCCGCAGCAGCAGAGAGCCTGTGCCGCATCATCGAGCACGCGCCCGATCTCGCCGCGGTGCCTGACCAGCTGATTGCCCATCACATCAACGCCGTGCAGGCGATCGTGCGCAACCGCACCAAGCTCGACACCGCGGTCGTCGCCGGCGTGCTCAGCAAGCAGCTCCGCGGCATCGCCGATGAGTTCCTGACCCACGCCAATCGCGACCGCCCCGAGCATCTCGAGGCCATCCTCGCGCCGAGCATCGTGCCGGGCGAATAGCGGCGCGCCGCGGCTTGCGGCCCCGGCTTCAATCATCGTCAATTGCAGGAAGCGCGGCCTTCAGGCCGCGATGAGATCGTCGTCGCTGGGCAGCACCGCGAGCGCGTCTTCGGCGGCGAGTTCCTCGCAGAACATGCGGGCATCCTCGCGGGCCGATTCGGTCGCAAAGCGACGCAGCAGGATCAAGAGCGGCTCGGCCGCCGAATGGTCGGTCTCGCAATGGGTCAGCACCCGCTCGACCATGCGGCGATGCAGCCGCGCCGCGCCGTCGCCGCTGTCGACATAGCCGACCTCGTGGCTGGCCTCGAGCGCGACGCGGAACGCCGCGTAGGTCGATTCCGGCAGGCCCGCACGCCGCAGCAGCGCCTGCAGGCCGTTGCCGCCGCGGTCGTTCAGCAGCGCGGAGACGCGGCCATAGGGCAGCCCGGACAATTCGGCGAGCGCCGCCCCGAACAGGTCGAGATTGCCCGACAGCAGCGCGCGCAGGATCAGCCCGGCAGTGAGCTGGCCGGTGGCGCGCAGATGCGTGATCAGGTTCTGCATGTCGTCGCCAAAGGCCCGCGCGGCGATGTTCACCGTTGAACGTTCTTTCGCCTCGCCGGCGATCCGGTCGGCGCGGTCGGCGCCGAGCCAGTTTCGTGCCACGACGAACTGCGCCAGCGTATCGGAAAGCTTTGCGACCAGCGCCAGCCGCGTCGCCGACGGCAGGTCCTCCAGCGCCAGCATCGATTCCCTGATCGCCGCAAGATGGCCGTGGCGCTCGACGATGCGGTCCCAGGAGAACGGCGCAAGGCCGGCATAGGGATTCTCGATCAGCTCGAGCGCAGCCGCTGCCGAGCCGACCTCGGCGATCGCGGCAGCGATGGAGGCCGGAAGATTGACGCGGCGCGCGATCGCGCACTGCATCTCGTCGCAGCCGGTCGCGACGATGTCGACGAGATCGGCATCGATCAGGAGCGGTGAATGCTCCAGCACCGGCAGCGCGATCGCCGGCTGGTCGGCCGCCAACGCCTGCACGATCGCAGCAGGCGCCTCCGCGCTATATGCGAACACCTCGGCCATCGCCTGCCGCACCAGCGGCGACGGATCGTCGAGCAGCATCAGCAGCGCGCCCTCGGCTACGATGCGATCGTCCTCGGTGAGATCCGAAATGAGCCAGGCCCGGGCCAACGCCCGCGTCGCCTCTGCCCGCTCGCCTGCCGGAGCGGTTCTAATCCAACTAATGAACTGCCGAACGATCATGGTCCTGCCGGCTTACGCAACGAGACGGCATCGACATACGACGCCACTACAAGGAAAAATAAACCATGACGCTTAACAAAGGGTTCACCATAAACGTTTGGGATTATTGACGTTTCGTTAAGACGGCCAAGGCGCGCGGCTTCGCGCCTGCGAAACCGGCAATGCTAGCTGTTGCTGTAGGTGCCGTTCGGATCGCTGAACAGATCAAGCCGCCCGGGCGCGCGGACCTTCGGCGTCGCCGACGTGGTCAACGCAGAGGAGTTGCCCCACAACTCCTGTACGGCCGGCGAGATCGGTTGCGGACGGTCCCCGCCCTGGTAGAGCGAGCGGAAGGCCGGCGCCGGCTGCGCCGATGCCACGGTCGAGGTCGCACCGGCTGACGAGGCCGCACTGGCGTTCGGGAACGTCGAGAGATACGACGCAGTGTCCATCGACACCGCTTGCGTCGGCGCGGCGCTTGCCATCGCGTAGGGGCTCATGGTGTCGCCGCCCGCCGCAGCAAAGGCGGTGCGCGTGTCCTTCGAATTCGCCGCCGCGGCGTAGCGCGTGGTCAGCACCGAATAGACCTGGCTGACGCTGCGCGCGCTGCCCGACTTGTCGTAGAAGATCGACTGGTTCGCCGCTGCCGCCTTCGGAAACATCGCGGCCGCATTGGCGCTCGGACTATCCTCGGCGCTCAAGATCAGCTTGCCGGCACCGCCGACGCCCATGAAATGCGCCATATAGAGCTCGGCGTCGGTCGGACGACGGCCGAGCGTGCCGGTGAGCTTGAAGCTGTTGGATTGCGTCAGAGCCGCCGCCATCGACGACGCCGCATCGGGGTCGTCGCGCAAATTCATGACCGCGTTGCGTGCCGAGGGGTCGCTGACCGAATAGCTGCCGTCGGAGTTCTTGGTGATGGCATTGGCATATTGACCGTAGCCGAGCTGGCTTCCCGCCTCCTTGACGGTGCCGAGCCAGGTCTGGTCGATGAATTGATAGAGTCCATGCGCCGACGAGGTCGTGGCGCCGGCCCGCGGATTGAAGTTGGATTCCATCTTCGCGGTGGTGAGCAGATATTCGAAGCTCGTACCGGTGGTGGCCGCCGCCTGCTTGATCGAGCCGGCGACCTTCAGGCGCGAAGCATCGACACCTGCCGAAGCCGTCGCATTGAAGAGGTCGACCGCCATTGATCGGGTGCCTTGCGGGGTGCCGGCAATCGGCACCCATGTGCCGTCAACCTGCCGTAATTATGGTTAACGGCACGTTAAGGCGCCGGCACGGCGGCAACGCGGAGGCCGCTATTTACGGTAGACCTGCGCCGGATCGAACAGGCGCTCGGCATCGACGAAGGACAGGCTGACGGCTCCGCCCTCGCCCTTCACCGCGCGATAGAAGCAGGAGCGCCGTCCGGTATGGCAGGCGGCGCCGATCTGCTCGACCTTGAGCCACACGGCGTCTTGATCGCAATCCATCCGGATCTCGACCACGCGCTGGGTCTGGCCCGAGCTCTCGCCTTTGCGCCACAGCGCATTGCGCGAGCGGCTGAAGTACCAGCCCTCGCCGGTCGCGATCGTCTTGCGCAGCGCTTCGTCGTTCATGTGCGCGACCATCAGCACGTCGCCGGTCGCGACATCGGTCGCGACGCAGGTCACAAGACCGGTCGCGTCGAATTTGGGCCGGAAGTCGAGCCCCTCTTCGCGGTCGTGATCGTGGGTCGATGCGGACACGGCAAACCTCGCTCGAGAGAATGCGAGGTTACCGGTTCGGTCCTCGCACCAGGGACAGGAAACGCTGCTGCTCCGCCGGATTGTCGCGGAACATGCCGGTGAAGCGGCTGGTGAAGGTCGACGCGCCATGCTTGGCGACGCCGCGAACCGACATGCAGGTGTGCTCCGCCTCGATCAGCACGGCAACGCCGCGCGGCTTCAGGACCTCGTCGATCGCAGCCGCGACCTGGGCGGTGAGATGCTCCTGGGTCTGCAGGCGGCGGGCGAAGATGTCGGTCAGCCGCGCCAGCTTGGACAGGCCCACGACGCGCTCCACCGGCGTATAGGCGATATGCGCCTTGCCGTAGAACGGCATCATGTGATGCTCGCACTGCGAGGTGAATTCGATGTCGCGGACGAGGACGAAATCGTCGTAACCGGCGGTCTCGCCGAAGGTGCGGTTCAGCACTTCGGCCGGGCACTGATGATAGCCCTGATAGAGCTCGTCATAGGCTTCGACGACGCGGCGCGGCGTGTCGAGCAGGCCCTCACGGCCGGTGTTCTCGCCGATATAGGCGAGCAACGTCTTCACGGCCTCCTCGGCCTCCGCCCGCGACGGGCGCGGCTGGTCGGCACGAACAGCCGCCGCCATGAATTCCGAGGGGTCGAGCTCGCCGGGCTTGGCGTCGGCCGGCTTGTTGGGGCGAAGCGATTTGATCAAGGCGTCCATGTCTTCTCCGTTCGACCGGCCCGGCATCTGCCGTGGGGCCGGATGTGTCACCGGGCAGACGGGGCGGATCATCGAACCGCCGGACGCCTGAGTCCCATCTTTGTAGCACCAGCGCGACGAATGTGGGCCGCGTTGGCCGCATGGCCGGGCTATGTTTCCGGCACTGCCGTCCATATATAGGACGGTGAAACCCAACCGCCAAGAGCGCCCGGCACGGCCGGAACCAGGCATCTGTCCCCATGCTGAACGACATTTACAACAAGCGGATCATCGAGTTGGCCGGCAATATTCCGCGTCTCGGACGGCTGTCCGAGCCGGACGCCAGCGCCACCGCGCACTCCAAATTGTGCGGCTCGACCGTCAAGGTCGACCTCAAGATGGACGGCCCTGTCGTGACCGACTTCGCCCATGACGTGAAGGCATGCGCACTCGGCCAGGCCTCCTCCTCGATCATGGCGAGCCATGTGGTGGGGTCGACCGCGGAAGAGCTGCGCGAATTGCGCGAGACCGTCCGCAAGATGCTAAAGGAAAATGGCCGGCCCCCGCAGGGCGGCAAATGGGCCGACATCGCGCTGCTCGAGCCGGTGCGGGACTACAAGGCCCGCCATGCCTCGACGCTGCTGACCTTCGATGCAGTGGTCGATGCGATCGGCCAGATCGAGGCCAAGGCAAAGCAGCCAGCGTAGAGCTTGCTGCCGGCCCAAATCCTGTTACTGCGCCGGCTGGACCGGCGGGGGCGCTGAGGTGCCGGCAATCGGCACCACGACCTCGGCGGTCTTGGTTGCCTTCGCGGCCTGCGGCTGCGCCTCACCTTCCATCGCGCTGCTGACGAAGCGATCGCCGTTCTTCAGCTTTGCGTCGGCGACGGGAATTGAATTGTCCTGCCGCGGCAACACGTCGGCGACGGCATCCGTTGTGACCAGATTGGTCAGCCGCAATTCAGCCGCCGACAATTCGTGCAGGTCTTCCCACGGCGGCACGCTGAGTGCGAGCGACAGCAGCTCACCCGCGCCGCCCATGTCGAACGTGTACTTGGCGAGACGGCCGATATCGCGCTCGACGATCATCAGGTCCTGCGCGGTGTAGCTGGCGGCTTTGGCATCGTCGGCGCGATCGCCCATCCAGATCTGATGCACGCGGACATGGGCGGCCGGCGGCACATAGCGCGTCTTGCCCGACAGCAGCAGGAACACGCACATCGACTCGCAATAGGCATCCGGCAACACGCTGGCGCGGTCACCCTGCGCGGCCTGATTGACGACGCTGGTGCCGACCGTGGTCAACGCGCCGAGACCGCGGAAACGACGGCCGAGCGCGATCGCGTCGTTGACCGAGCCGCCGCTGGAGTCGAGCACGATGGTGGCGCCGTTGAGCTGGCGGCTGCGCGCGAACTCGTCGAACTCCTTGGGGCTATCGGCCGTGATGATGCCGACCGCCGACACCCAGCCGCGGCAATTCGGCTGGCAGGCGATCCAGCTGAACTTCATCGGCAGCTTGCGCTCTTCGAGGGTCGAACTGGCCTGCGCGGAACCTCCCGCCGTCGTCACCGTTCCGGAAACCGCGAAGCAAAAGGCGACGGCGCCGGTGAGCGCCCAACTGCGCAACGAGAGCGACCTGACGAGCCTCAATTTGGTTCCTTCCCCCAAGCCCCTGGTGATACGAGCGGTGGCAACGGCCCCATGGCAAAGCGCCACGATTCTGTCATCGGCGCGTTATCGGAACGGTAGCCCTGCTGACCTGGACCGTCCATAGGACCCTTGCTGCGGTGCCAATCGACCTGTGCGTTAATTTCGAACTGTGGCGTAAATATCTGCGACAGCACGGTTCCTTGGCTTGGAACCCCCGCAAGACTACGTACATAGTTGCGTGATGCAGCCGACAGATCATCCGACGTCACACCTCCAGCGATGCACGGAATGTGCCAGCATCGCGCGCCGCATGCCGCGCAATGTCGGCCGCGCCTTGATCTGGGTCTACCGGCACACGCTGTCGCCGCTGGTCGGTTACAACTGCCGCCATCTGCCGACCTGCTCGGTTTATGGCGACGAGGCGATCGAGCGCTTCGGGCTCTGGGCCGGCGGCTGGATGACGCTGGCGCGGCTGCTGCGCTGCCAGCCCTGGGGCACCTCGGGAATCGATAACGTGCCGCCGGTCAAGCCGCCGGGCGCGCACTGGTACGTACCCTGGCGCTACGGCCGCTGGCGCGGCGTCAACGACAGCTGATCAATTGCTGCAGCGCTCCCAGGCGCGGCTCGCATTGCTGCCCGGCGGAACTGGGGCGATACTTGGCGCATTGTTTCCGTGCCCCTTGCGGTTCCTTGGGGAGGAAATAACAATGCGCTGGAAAATCAGCCACGACGGTCACGATCCCCGGCAGATCGATTTGCTGGCCGTGCTTGCCTTGCTCGTCGTGATCATTGCCGCCTACGGCTACTTCACTCACAATGCGACCAAGCCGAGCACAACGGCATTCATCGTGCCGAGCCAGAGCGTGAAGTGGTGACGCAGCGCGCGCCCATCACCGGCTAGTGCCAGCCCCAGACGTCGTCGGACGGCGGCGCTGGATGATCGTCGCATTGTTGGCGAGGATGAAGCTGCGCGCCTGCCCTCATCCCGCAGGCATTGTGGTGTTGACGGCCGCGCGATTTTGCGATGCGCGGCATTGTTTGCACCCCGCTCGCACCATAGGCTGCCGCCATTGGGACGAACATTTTTGGAGATGGGCATTGCAGGAAGGCTTGTACAAGCTCGAATTTCACACCGTTCACGGCACCGGCACCGGGGTGCTCTACGCGACCAACGGCAAGCTTCGCGGCGGCAACTCGGCCTTCGCCTTCGTCGGCAACTACAGCGACCGCGGCGACGGCATTCACGTCAAGGTCTCGACCCAACGGCACAATCCCGATCCAGCCTTCCGGCCACTGTTCGGGACCGACATGATCACGTTGACGCTGAAAGGCACAGCAAACGGCGACATGGTCGACTTCGAGGGCGAGGCGCTGCAGCTGCCGGGCGTCAACTTCAAGGCGTTCCTGACGCGGATCGCCGACTAGGACAGGTTCGAGCGACGTTGGTGCGACTTGGGCGCGGGTTCACGCGGAGAGCGGCGTCAAGACGAGAAACTCACTCGGCCGCGGCTGCGCGCGCGGCCGGTCGCGGTCGCGTGATGATCACGACCGCGAGGGCGGCCGCGACCAAGGCCGTGGCCACATAGCCCGCGCAGTAGAGCCATTCGCGCGCGAACAGCAATCCGCCGATCGCAGAGCCGATGGCCTGGCCGACATACAGCACCGAGGTATTGAGCGAGACCGACGCCGACGCCAGCGCGGGCGCCGCCCCGACCAGTCGCACTTGCTGCATCGAATTGGTCGACGCGAAGCCGAGCCCCCACACCGCCACCGAAGCTGCCATCAATGCATAGGCACCGGCGCTCAGCGCCCAGCCGGCCACGCCGGTGAGCAGCAGCACGGTGAACAGCACCGACGTCTTCCAGGCGCCCCAGGAATCCACGATGCGCGTTGCGATCGCAATGCCGACGAACCCGAAGATGCCGTAGAGCGCAAATACGATACCGACCGCGTCCGCATTCGCGCCGGTCAACTTGGCGAGCAGCGGTCCCATGAAGGTGAACACGACGAACTGGCCGGACATCTGCAACGTCGTGACCGACAGCAGCAGGACGACGGTCGGATTACGGCCGAGATCGGCCCAGGTCCGCAGATCGACCGGCGCGCCATGTAATCCGCCAGGCAGCCGCCACCACAGCAGCAGCGAGCTGACGAGCCCGGTCAGCGCGATCGCGCCATAGGTCACACGAAAACCGTAGCGGCTTGCGATGAAGGTGATCAGCGGCAGCCCGATCGCGGCGGCGAGCGACCAGCCGAGGAAGATGTAGGCGATCGCGCTGCCGCGCTTTTCCACCGGTACGATCAGCGCCGCGGTGCCGGCCGCCTGCGGCGTGTAGAGCACACCGACCGCGAGCATCACGAGGCGGATGATCAGGAGGCTGTCGTAGTCCGGCGCGAAGGCGGATGCCGCATTGGTCAGCGTCAGCACCAGAAGCGTCGCGGTCAGCAAGGCGCGCCGCTCGAACCGGCTGGTCAGCCACGCCGTCACCGGCGAGCCCACGCACAGTACGATCGCGCCGAACGTGATCAAGAGACCCGCGGTGTGGATGGTGACGCCGAGCCCACTCGACAGCTCCGCCAGCATGCCGGCCGGCGCCAGCACCGAGCAGCCGGTGACGATGTTGCCGAGCATCAATGCGGTGGGGGCGAAGCGTTTCACGCCGCGTTGATAGCAGACCCCGAACTCAATGCAACTGCATCTAAATGCATGGCACGCGATCGATTTGCGCCCCTTGCGCTCATGGCGACGGCGATGCCGCCGGCGCCGCGTTGACGCCAGGCGACACTGCGGCCGGCCACGGGCTGGCAGACTTCGGAGCTGATGTCGCGGTCGGGCACGACGCCAAAAGCTGCGTCCATCCCTGCTCCAGCCCGGTCGTGTCGATGTCGAACGTCGCGACGCCGGGCCTCGCGGGATCCGGCTTGCCGTCGGACGACAGCGCGCTTTCGCCGATCTGCAGATGCGGCACTGCCGTCATCGCCTTGACGATGTCCGCGCTCACCGGATCGCTCCAGACCTCGTATTTGCCGAACCGCGCCGGCAGCCTGCCGAACGCGACCGCCTTGGTGACGCCGGCCATCATCACCACCGTGCTCTTGCCGGCGCGGCCCTCCTCGAACTCGCGCACGAACATCAACCGCCCGCGATCCTTGTTCTCGCAGAACAGGCGCCACTCCATCATGCGGAAGGCGCTGCCGTCGCCGTTTTTCTGCTGCGCGATCTTGCGGACATAGGGCCGGGCTTCCTTCTCGACCGCCCACAGCGTGTCCGGCAACGGCCGCGTATCGATTCCAAATCGATACAGTTCCGGCCGCGTCAGCACGTGCAGGTTCTCGAACTTCACGGTCCGGATCAGGTCACTGAGCTCACGGCTGATCCCCATCGCCGCGAGGAACAGGTTGCGGTCGCGATCGGCACTCACCATCTCGCGCCGCTTGAAGTCCGCGACAGCTTGCGGCGGCGGATGCCCGTGGACCACGAACATCAGCCTGGAATTATGCACGCCGAGCACCGAGTCGGGCGCCACCTCACGGTCGGTCGCGCCCAGGAACAGATAGGCACAGGCCGAGACGCACATCGCGTTGCGCGTGGTGAGTTCAGCGGCGACCTCTCCCTTCGTGGCCTTGATCTTCAGGCAGGCGGCGTCGACCTGCGTACCCGCGGAACAGGCCGGCACGGTGGTGCGGCCGACCCGGGCGATTGCCTTGCGCGCACGCAGAAACCGCGCGATCGCGTAGGACTGCTCGACATTTCCACCCGGCGAATGAAGGTAGATCGGAAGCTGCGGGTCCTTGGTTGCGTAAAGGAAGGTGCGAATCCGCTGAGCGGCTTCCCGATCGATCTCGCCTTCGATCGCGATCCAGCGATCGCAACCCGCACCGCAGGCATTGGCCGGCCCCTTGGCAAGGTAGATGGTCAGCTTTTTCGCAAATCCGGCCTTCTCGACCGGCGCGTCTTCCGCCCGCAACACGCCCGGGATCAGAAGCAACGCCACGAACAACAGGAGACGGGAAAACATGAACCTTGCGGAGCTCGCGATGTCGGGGAAATGGGCATCCGACGTTAGACGATGATCGGCAGCGTCGCAACGATCAGGGCCACGAGGTGCAGGCGAGCTCCCGCGATTCGGTGCGCGAGAGGTCCATTTTCTTGATATTGCCCGATTGCAGGCGTCAAATCCCCTGCTATACCGCTGCTTTCCGCTTACCTGCGCTCGTTCGCAGGAGTGAGCTACAGGAGACATCGATGGCAGACACGCCCAAATCCGAGTCCGGATTCCAGTACAGCCTCTCCAACCTCAAACCCGCAGAACCCGTGAACAAGATCGCCCTCACCTTCCCTGATGGAGCGAGGCGCGATTTCCCGAGAGGGACCACCGGCCTCGACATCGCCAAGGGCATTTCGCCCTCGCTCGCCAAGCGCACCGTCGCGATGGCACTCGACGGCACGCTTGCCGACCTCAATGATCCGATCGAAGCCGACGCCAAAATCGAACTGATCGGCCGCGAAGACCCGCGCGCGCTGGAACTGATCCGGCACGATGCCGCGCACGTGCTGGCCGAGGCGGTGCAGTCGCTGTGGCCCGGCACCCAGGTCACGATCGGCCCGGTGATCGAGAATGGCTTCTATTACGACTTCTTCCGCAACGAGCCGTTCACGCCGGAAGATTTTGCCGCGATCGAGAAGCGGATGCGCGAGATCATTGCGCGCGACAAGCCTTTTACGAAAGAGGTTTGGGATCGCGAAAAGACAAAACAGGTGTTTCGCGACAAGGGCGAGGCCTTCAAGGTCGAGCTGGTCGACGCGATCCCCGGCAACGAGCCGATCAAGATCTATTTCCAGGGCGACTGGTTCGATCTCTGCCGCGGCCCACACATGACCTCGACCGGCAAGGTCGGCAACGCCTTCAAGCTGATGAAGGTGGCCGGCGCCTATTGGCGCGGTGATTCCAACAATCCGATGCTGACCCGCATCTACGGCACGGCATTCGCCAAGCAGGAAGACCTCGACGCCTACCTCAAGCAGATCGAGGAAGCCGAGAAGCGCGACCATCGCAAGCTCGGCCGCGAGCTCGACCTGTTCCACTTCCAGGAGGAAGGCCCCGGCGTGGTGTTCTGGCACCCCAAGGGCTGGACGATCTTCCAGCAGCTGATCGCCTATATGCGGCGGCGGCTGCTCGGCGACTACAACGAGGTCAACGCGCCGCAGATCCTCGACAAGGTGCTGTGGGAGACCTCGGGCCATTGGGACTGGTACCGCGAGAACATGTTCGCGGCGCAGTCCGCCGGCGACGAGGCCGAGGACAAGCGCTGGTTTGCGCTGAAGCCGATGAACTGCCCGGGCCACGTGCAGATCTTCAAGCACGGGCTGAAGAGCTATCGCGACCTGCCGCTGCGCCTCGCCGAGTTCGGCGTCGTGCATCGCTACGAGCCGTCGGGCGCGATGCACGGCCTGATGCGGGTGCGCGGCTTCACCCAGGACGACGCCCACGTGTTCTGCACCGAACAGCAGCTCGCCGAAGAGTGCCTCAAGATCAACGACCTGATCCTGTCGACCTACGCCGATTTCGGCTTTGACGGCGAGCTCACGGTCAAGCTCTCGACGCGACCGGAGAAGCGGGTCGGCACCGACGAGATGTGGGACCACGCCGAGCGGGTGATGGCGACCGTGCTGTCGGAGATCAAGGCCAAGGGCAGCAACCGGATCCGAACCGAGATCAATCCCGGCGAAGGCGCGTTCTACGGGCCGAAGTTCGAATACGTTCTGCGCGACGCCATCGGCCGCGACTGGCAGTGCGGCACCACCCAGGTCGACTTCAACCTGCCGGAGCGGTTCGGTGCGTTCTACATCGATCACGACGGCTCGAAGAAAGCGCCTGTCATGGTGCACCGTGCGATCTGCGGCTCGATGGAGCGCTTCATCGGCATCCTGATCGAGCACTACGCCGGCAACTTCCCGCTCTGGCTGGCGCCGACGCAACTCGTGGTCACGACCATCACCTCCGAAGGCGACGAATATGCCAAGGTGGTGGCGGCCGCGGCGCGCCGCGCCGGCCTCCGGGTCGAGATTGATCTGCGCAACGAGAAGATCAACTACAAGGTCCGCGAGCACTCGCTGGCCAAGATCCCGGCCCTGCTCGTCGTCGGCAAGAAGGAGGCCGAGACCCATTCGGTCTCGGTCCGCCGCCTCGGCAGCGAGCGGCAAACCGTGATGCCGACCGACGAGGCGATCGCCGCGCTGGTCGATGAGGCGACGCCGCCGGACGTGAAGCAGGCGCGATCCGTCGCCTGATCTTCACAATCGGTCTAAACTGGCTTTCGCCGGCTTCGTCGTGCCCCCATCTTGGGGGCACGACTCCTCCTGAAGGACATTTCCGTGCCCGATGCTATTGAACTCCTGAAGACACGCCGCTCGATGAAACCGCGCGAGATGACGGGCCCGGGCCCGTCCGCGGCCGAGCTCGAGACCATTTTGACCATCGGCGCGCGCGTGCCCGACCACGGCAAGCTGGCGCCCTGGCGCTTCATCGTGTTCGAGGGTGACGCCCGCGCCCGCGCCGGCGACGTGATCGCCAAGGTCTTCGCCCGCAAGAATCCCGGCGCGCCGGCCGCCGATATCGAGGTCGAGAAGAAGCGCCTGACCGACGCACCGCTGGTGATCGGCGTGGTCTCCTTCACCAAGCCGCACCCGAAGGTGCCGCCGTGGGAGCAGGAGCTGTCGGCCGGCGCGAGCGCCATGAACATCGTCACCGCGGCGACCGCGCTCGGCTACGGCGCCTGCTGGCTGACCGGCTGGTTCGCCTTCGACCGCGACGTGCTCGACGGCCTCGGCCTGAAGCCGGACGAGAAGCTCGCCGGCCTCATTCATATCGGCACGCCGACCAAGCCGAGCGAGGATCGCCCGCGCCCGGCGCTGACCGATATCGTGACGCGGTTCTAGCAGCGGTCGTGCCCCCGTGAACTCGTCGGCGGGCCGCCTGCTGGAGCCCGCATGCACCGGCAGTGACCAAATCTGCAACGCAGCCTTAACGACGCAATAGGCCGCTAGCAGACATCACCAGGCGTAGCGCACGACGCCCTTGCCGGCGTAGCTGTTGGTCACATTCGAGAACTCGCCCTCGAAGGTCGCTGCCGCCGACCAGCCGTTGCGCCACTTCATCTCGACCGAGGCTGTCGTCAGCGCCGAGTCCGTCGCCTGCGCGGCGCCGTTGACGACAAAGGACGAGGCCGGCAGCGTCTGGAACGTCGCTGCCATCGTGCGGTTCGGAGCGTAATCATGCGCCCAGGCGAACCGCGTGCGCAGTGTGAGCAGGCCATCCTGCACCGCGAACGAATTGTCGGTGCGGAAGCCGAGTTCGCTGCGCGGGTCGGTGACGCTCTTGCCGGCATAGCCGAGCGCAAAGGTCGGCAGCCCGGAGATCGTCTGCTCGGCATAGCTCGGCAAGTTGAGAGTCGTGAACTGGCCGGCCGCATAGGGCGTGATGCCCATCCACGGCATGGCGAAGCGATAGCCGCCTTCGACGCGGCCGGAATAGGCATTGGCGTTGAACTCGGCCCGGAGATGATCGAGCCCCACGACGGGCACCGTGCGATCGGTCGTGATGTCCTGCCAGCCGTAGGCCAGCGCCGCCGTGATGTAGGCATTGCCTTCGGTGTGGCGAACGTAGGCACCGGCCTGGAACAGATCGGAGCGTCCACTGCCGAGGCCGCTCACGCCGAAGCTCGTACCGCCGCCTGCGATGGCAAAGCCGGCGACCGTATTCGGCGAGAACAGATAATCCGCGCCGACGGCGGTGCCGTAGACGCTGCTGGTCGTGGCGTTCGATCCGACCACCGCATTGCCGCTGGTCGATTGCGAACCGCCGAAGCCGGCCGCCCACACGCTCCAGCGTTGCTGGAACGCCGCCGGCGGCGCCTTGGCGAACATCGCGAACGCATTGCTCTGACTTGTCGCGGCATAGGCGCTGCCATTACCGTCGTCCGCGTAACCCGACGCGTCCGGCGAGCCTCCGCCACCGGTCCGGTTCATGACGGGGTCGGTCAAGAGCCCCATGAACAGGTCCATGGCCTTGAACGTGGTCTGCTGTGTCGACGTCGCGAGTTCGCCTGAGACCTGCGTCAGGCCGGTCGGCGTCAGCGCGCCGAACGCGACCGGTACCGTGCCGGTGCTGTTGAAGGAATTGACGATGGCGTTGCTGACATTGCGCTGGTTGATGTTGAGCCCGCCGCCTGGCGGCGTGAAGACAAGCGCGAGGTTGAGATAGGCGTGCGTCGGATCGTAGCTCAGCGTCGAGGTGAAGCCGGACGGCAGGTTGGTGTTGGCCAGCGTGTTGAACGTGCCGCTGACGCCGCCTGCGGCCGAGACGATGGTGTATTGCTTGTTGACATAGGTGCCTGACGAGAAGAACGCCTGCACCGAGCCGCCGCCCAGGGTGGCCGATCCCGTCGCGTTCACGAAGGATGCGGTCGTCGGATTGATCGCCACCTGATAGAACGCCCCCGACGAGAATGCGAGACTGCCGTTGACCGTCATCGACGATCCCGCGGTGCCGTTGCCCGCTGCGAAGATGGCGGCAGTGCCGACGCTGAGGTTTGCGACTGCACCGGTGCCGAACAATGCACCGCCCGAGATCGTCGTGGTGCCGTTGATCGTGCCGGTGTTGTTGAAGGTGCCAGCAGTGTTCGTCAGGCCTCCGTTGAGCGTGCCGGCATTGCTCGCCGTGCCGCTGTTGGTCACCAGGCCTGATACGGTCGCACCCGTCCCATTGATGAGGGTGCCCGCGGTCGTGATGGTCCCGGTCCAGATCCCGTTGTTGGCGATCGTGCCGCTGTTGCCGGCGACGTTGGCAACATAGGTGCCATTGTTGATCACCGTGCCTGCGTTGGTGAGGTCGTCATGCAGCGTGCCGCCTGCCGCGACGATGATCTTGCCGGTCGCCGTGTTGGTGACTGAGCCGAATGTCGCTGCGCCGCCGCTATCGACGACGAAGTTCGCAGCGTTGGTGAGCGAGGCGCTGCGCGTGATCGCGCCGCCATTGCCGATCTCCAGCGTGCCGCCGTTCACCGTCGTCGCGCCGAGATAGCTGTTGGTGCCGGTCAGGATCTGCGTGCTGTTGCCGTTCTTGACCAATGCCAGCTTGGAGCCGGCCGCGCCGCCTTCGCCTCCCCCACCGTTCTGGATCGCGCCGGAGAACGTGGTCGACCCGCCGTTCACACCCGTGATCGTCAGCGTCGCCGTGCCGCTCGCCGCGGCATTCCTGACGATACCACCCCCGTTGCTTCCATCCGCAAGCGAGGCGACCGAGTTGCTGTAGCCCGACAGATCGAGCGTCGCGCCTGCATTGATCAGGAAGGCCGAGTTGCGCGAGAGGCCCGTCGATGATTGCGCGATGACGGTGCCCGACGCGATGTTCGTCGTGCCGGAATACGTGCTGACGCCGCCCAGCAAAATGCCTTCCGCGAAAGCACGCGGATTGCTGCTCATCAATGTCAGCGTGCCGCCTCGCGACGAGGCCTCATCCGAGATCGTACCGAACAAGCGAATGAGGCCGCCGGCATCGTCGATCGTGCCACCCCTGCCGGTGATCTCGACGGCGTTGGCAAAGGAGCGATCGAGCAAGGGCCCGGCCGCAAGCGTGCCGCCGTTGAATGTCAGCGTCCCCAGACCGATCGCCGAGGCCGTCTGGCTCGAGGGAATGTTGACGTTGGTGAATACGGACGCGCCCCGCACCACCAGCGTCCCCTGCGACAGCGTGGTGCCGCCGGAATAAGTGTTGGCGCCGGACAGCACCAGCGTGCCGCCACCATTGACAACAACCGCTCCGGCTGGAGCACCGCCCGTCGCATCGGAGATAATTCCGGAAAGCGTCTGCGCCGTCCCGGCCGACGCGAGGAATGTTGCATCGCCGGAGACCGTGATCGCATTGGCGATCGCGTAATTGCCGGTGTTGGCAAATCCGAGCGTCGTACCCGCCGCCATCGCCAGGGTGCCGGTACCCAATGCGGAATTGTTCCCGGCCGTGAGCGTACCGGCGTTCAGTTGCGTACCGCCGGTATAGGTGTTCGCGCCCGTCAGCGTCAGCGACCCTCCGGTGATCTTCAGCGCACCGCCGGCATCATTCTGGATACCGCCGTCCTGGATCACGCCCGCAAATGATGTCGAACCCGCCGTGATGGTCAGCGTCCGGGCGCCAAGCGACACCGTCCCCGTCTGCCCCGTACCCGTATTGGCGAGCGTTGTGATCGACGCGCCGGCAGAAGTCTGCGAGATGTCGAAGGTCGCTCCGGTCGCGAGATTGACCGCGCTCGATGCTGCGATCGAGCCTGTTCCCGACAGCGCCAGCGTGCCCGCGTTGATCGTGGTCCCGCCGGAGTATGTGTTGGTGCCGGTCAGCGTCAGCTTGGTCTGGCTGCCGCTGAGCGCCAGTCCCGTCGCGCCGGTGCCGTCCTTGATGGTGCCATCGAACGTCGTCGCGCTGCCGCCCTGATTGTTGACCGTCAATACCGCAGCCGCGCCGTTGTTGGTGACGGTGCCGCTGCCGGACAGCCCCGCGATCTGCTGGTTGAAGCCGCCGAGATCGAGATTGCTGGCGGACCTCACCGTCACCGATGAATTGGCGCTGAACGCGTTCGCCGCACCGCCGATCAGCGAGCTGGCACTCACGCCGTCGCCAACTGTCGTGCCCCCGGAGTAGGTGTTGGCGCCACTCAGCGTCAGCGCAGTGTTCGCGTTGACGAGCGAGAGCGCGGTCTTGCCGCTGCCGTCGGTAATCGCGCCCGAGAAGGTCGAGGCAGTACCGCCCGCGACGGTCAGGACATTCGAGTTGGTGACGTTCGTCACCGTACCGGTCCCGCTCAGCGCTGCGATCCGCTGGTCGGAACCGCCGAGGTTGAGCGTCCCGTTGACGACAACACCGCTCGATGCCGCGATCGCGTTGCCGACGCCAAGGTTCAACGTCGCCGCCCTGTTGATGGTTGTCCGGCCGGTGTAGGTCTCCGTATTGGCCAGCGTCACGGATCCGCCGGCGTTGCCGCCGGTATTGGCGATCGTCAGGCCACCGGTGGTGCCGTTGCCGTTGCCGATGACGCCCGAGTAGGTGAAGGCAAATCCGTTGGCATCGATCGTGCCGCCGGTGATGTTGATCGCCGCGGTATTGGCGATGGTGTAGGCGCCACCGGCCTGCAGCGTACCCCCATCGAACGTCACGACGCCGGTGCCGAGCGGACCGGAGGTGACGGCGCCCGGAGCGCCGGTCGAGGATGCATTGACCTGGGTGATGCCAGCCGACAGCGTCGTGCCGCCCGAATAGGTATTGGCAGCCGAGAGGCTGAGCGTGCCGCTGCCGATCTGCGCCACCTTGCCGTTGCCGCTGATCGTGCCGCTGAACGCGATGGTGTTGGACCGATCGAATGCAAGCTTACCATTGTTGGCGACGTCGCCGATGATCGAACCCGTCGTGCCGCCGTTGCCGAGCTGCAAGGTGCCGCTGTTGATCGTGGTGCCGCCACTATAAGTATTCGCGCCGGTCATGATGACCGTGCCGCCCGAGATGGCGACCGCCGCGCCGGTGCCGGCACCGCCGGTATAACCCTGGCCCGTCGGAAGGCTCGCGGTGCTGTCGTCGGCGATCGTGCCGTTGAGCGTAAGCGTGCCGGTCGGATTGAACGTGGTCGTCGTGCCGCTGGTCAAAAACAGATCCGAGCCGGCCGCCGCGCCCGCGTTGGTGCCCGCGCCTCCGGTGACGACGCTGCTCCCGAACGTGCCGTCACCCACGGTCAGCGAGGCGCCGGCACGGACGAACACAGCGCCGCCGAACGCTGCGCCACCGCCGGCGCCACCAGTCCCGCCATTTCCACCGCCGATGCCGCCGGATCCGGCAGTGCTAAAGTTGCTGCCGGCCCCGCCGCCGCCGCCAAAGCCGCCATTTCCGGCCGACGAGCTCAAGTAACCGCTGCCGCCGCCGCCACCACCATAGCCGCCGGATCCCGCGCCGCCGAAGTTGACACTACCGCCGCCACCGCCGAAATCACCGCCTTTGCCGGCCGTGGAGCTATCAGCAGCCGCGCCTCCACCACCGCCGCCTAACGTGCCGTTCGTTCCGTTCGGACTGCCCGGCTGCGAACCGCCGACACCACCGGTACCGCCGGTCAATCCGCCGCCCCCGCCGCCCCCGCCGCCGTTGACATTCGAGGTGCTGCCGTTGCCGCCGTTGCCGCCGTTGATGCCGCCGCCACCGCCGCCGCCGCCGGTCGAGAATCCTCCAGCACCCGTGCTTCCTGCACCGCCTGCTCCGCCGTTGCTGCCATTTTGTCCGGCGCCCCCGCCGCTGGTCCCGTCACTTCCCTTACCACCGCCACCACCGGTCCCGCTGCCGCCAGCACCGCCGGTCAGGAATGTCGATCCGTCATTGGATCCGCCGCCGCCACCGCCGCCGCCGCTGTAACCACCGCCACCGCCACCGGCATCCTGACCGCCGCCCCCGCCACTGCCACCCAGACCACCACCGCCGCCGCCGCCGGACGTACCCTTATGCACCACAGAACCGCCAGCGACGCCGCCCGTGGCGGTGTTGTTGCTGAACGTCACGTTGCTGACGGTCGTCGAGCCGGCGTTGACAAAGATCGCACCACCGGCGCCCAGACCGCCGCCGCCGGGGGCGCTTCTGGATCCGCCGCCGGCGCCGCCCTGGGCACTGCCGTTGGCAATCGTGAGGTTCGAAATCGCGACCGTGCCTGAGAGCACGAAGAACACGCGATTGGCGTTGCCGCCGCTGATGACGAGGCCGCTCGATCCCGAGCCATCGATCGTGACGTTGTTATTGATGGGCGGCAGCGCGCCATTGGCGGCGCTGGTTGCAATCGTCGAGTTTGCCGGCAGGTTGAACGTGATCGTTCCACCTGCGACGTTGGCCTGATTGATGGCATCGCGCAGCGAGCCCGGACCGCTATCGGCGGTGGTGGTGACGACGAACTGCGCTTGCGCCGCGGTCACCGTCCCGAGACAGACAGCGACGACCAGCGCCGTCGCGAACCAAAACTTGCTTCTCACTGTGCCGGCCGCCCGCGCAAATTGATTTCCATGCATTGGTTCGTCCGCCCCACGGGCGCCACCCTCAATCGAGGCCGATCGTCGGCGGCCCCTGCGAACTGCCTGCTGCAAATTGATTTCAAGCGATATGATGGCGCCGGACGCAGACTCCGTCTTTCATGTCGCAGGCTTTCGAGCGCGCGTCTTCTCAGCCCGCGCACTGCGTCTTCTCACCCAGCGCACAGAGCTACTTTTTGTCTGAATGTAACCAAACGGCCACGCTGTGATCCGGGCCTGACTCAGGAATGCCGGCGCGCTCAGCTACACCGCGAGTGGAAATGAGAGCGGATGGCAGCGCGCGGCAATATCTCCGCCCGACCGCTGTCAGCCGGTATGTCGCTCTGATCTGCGCGATCGGCGACGCGCTGGTTTGATGATGCCCGGGTGACCTCCGAGCAAGATGGGCTACGCGGCCTTCGACGCGCGTTCCGCAAACTTGCTCAGCAACCCCGCGATCTCACTTCCCGGTTTGGCCGCGCTGAACAGGAAACCCTGCACCTCGTTGCAGCCTTCGGCGCGCAGCCAGTCGAGCTGGTCTGTCGTCTCGACCCCTTCCGCGGTCGTGGTGATCTTGAGGCTGCGGCCGAGGCCGGAGATCGCGCGCACGATCGCGAGGCAATCGGCGCGCCGCGCCAGGTCCTTCACGAACGAGCGGTCGATCTTGATCTTGTCGAACGGGAAGCTGCGCAGATAGCTCAGGCTGGAATAGCCGGTGCCGAAATCGTCCATCGAGATGCTGACGCCGAGCTCGCGCAGCTGATGCAGGATCGCAAGATTGGCTTCGGTCTCCGCGAGGAACACCGATTCGGTGATCTCGAGCTCGAGCCGCCGCGCCGGCAAGCCGGAATGCGCCAGTGCGGAGATCACGGCCTGGACCAGATTGCGGCTGCGGAACTGCACCGGCGACAGATTGACCGCGACCTTCACGTCGGCCGGCCATTTCATCGCCTCGGCGCAGGCTTCACGCAGCACCCATTCGCCGAGCGCGACGATCAGGCCGATGTCTTCGGCGACCGGGATGAATTCCGCGGGCGAAATCATGCCCTTCTGCGGGTGCCGCCAGCGCAGCAGCGACTCGAAGCCCGAAATACGATTGGCCGCGATGTCGACCAGCGGCTGATAGTGCAGCTCGAATTCGCCGTTGCTGAAGGCCGCGCGCAAATCGCGCTCCATGTCGCGGCGCTTCTGCGCCTGCAGATCCATCTCCGGCTCGAAGAAGCGATGCACGCCGCCGCCCTCGGACTTGGCGCGATACAGCGCCATGTCGGCATTGCGCATCAATTCCTCCGACGTCGTGCCATCGCCCGGCGACAATGCGATCCCGACGCTGGCGCCGACCACGACTTCGAGCCCGTCGATTTGGTAAGGCGCGCTCAGAGCATCGATCAGCCGTTCGGCGAAAGCGCTCGCCTCGTTCGGCGAGACGTCGGCGGCAAGCACGATCGCGAACTCGTCGCCGCCGAGGCGGGCCGCGACATTGTCGTCGCGGACGACCTCGCGCAGCCGTTCCGCCACCAGCTTGAGCAGCCGGTCGCCCATCGGATGCCCGAAGGAATCGTTGACGTTCTTGAACAGGTCGAGATCGATGCACATCACCGCGACCCGCTTGTTGCCGCTTCGGCCGCGCTCCAGCGCCTCGCGCAGACGCTCCTGGTAGAAGTCCCGGTTCGGCAGGTTGGTGAGACCGTCATGGTGCGCCATGTGCGCGATCCGTGCTTCGGCGGCACGGCGTTCGGTGATGTCGACCACCGCGACCAGGTAGCCGTCGCGGCCCTCGAACGCCACCTTGCGTCCGAACGTCAGTACATGGATCTCGGTGCCGTCGGCCCTGATGTGGCGCCAGTCGCGGCTCGATTGATAGACGTCGCCGATCTCGCGCAAGGCGGCGCTGTGCACGCCCCGCTCGTCCTCCGGCCAGATCTCGCGCAGCGTCATGCCGAGAAATCGCTCGCGGCTGTACCCGTAGTGCTGAACGGCGGCGTCGTTGACGCTGAGGAATTCCATCGTGCCGGCGTCGAACACCCACATCGGCATCGGGTTGTTCTCGAACAGCAGGCGGAACGACACCTCGCGCTGCTTCAACGCGGTGACATCGGAGACGGTCAGCGACAGCATGTCGCCGAACGCCGTGACGCCGAGCCGCAGGCAGCGATCGCCGCTGTCGATCTCGAACTGGCCGCCAGGACCGCTGCCGACGAAGCCGCGCAGGCGATTCATCACCGGCGGCGCCGCGAGCGGATTGCCGCCGGCGCTGAGCCGACGCCACAGCAATTCGGTTGCCGGCTGCATCAGGAGCCTGGCTGCGCCCTGGTTGAGATGCACGATCTGGAAATCGGCCGCCTCGCCCCGCGCATCGCGGATCGCGGCGAGCGACAGCACGCCCTCGTCGGTGGCCGAGAAAATCGTATCCAGCAGATTGTACTGGTCGTTGCGCTCGTTGACATAGACACCGACCAGGATGCCGCCCCAGCGCGACCGCGTCGGCAGCGCCAGCACATCGAAGGTCCGCACCAGGCCGTCGCGCACGCAATGCGCCGACGCCAGATAGGGCCGGCAGTTCTCGCGCGCGTTGGCGGCAGCTTCGGTCAACGCCGTCGCGCAGTCCGGCGGCAGCGCGCTGAGCGGAATGTCCCAACGCTCGTCATTCAGCCAGGTCTGGACGTAACGGCCGGTGTGCGACGCGCACAGCACGCCGTCGACGTCGCGCAACAGCACGATATGGTCCGCAAGCCGGCCAAGGCTGCCGAGCATCACGTCTTCGTAATGCGGCAGCCGTTCACCGGGACGAACCGCTGCCTGCCACTTGCGCTGCAGAACCGGAACGTCGGCGAACATCTCGGAATTGAACTTGGCCGATATCTTTGCTGATTTCTTGTTGGCCATCACCACGGCACGCCCCGTTGACGCGAACGCTAGGCATGACCCGGAAAAGTGCGAAGCGGCTTTCCGAAAGGATCATGCCCAAGCAAAAATCCCCGTGGCATCCAAGTCATGCCGCAGCTTAACGTCATGTAAAAATGGCGATGCGGTGCGTCGCCGCCAGCGATTATGACAGCACAAATTCGCGCGATGGTTAGTTCGTGTTAGAGACTATGACAGTTGCGTGAAATGCAATTCGGTCAGGAGTCAGCGCGCCACGACCTCGACTTCGCCGTCGACGCCGTTGACGACGTTGAACGGGCGCTCGAACACCTTGCCCTCGTTCTTGGCGATCGCACGATACTCGCCTTCGGAGAGCACGACGCGCGGGAACGCGCCGATCGATTCCTTGATCACGTCGCCGCCCGGCGTGATCACCGACCACGCGGTGTTGGCGAGCGCCTCGCCGCCCTTCTCGCTGACCAGCTTGAGCGTGATGACGGCTGCGCGATGGGTGACGGTGACGTCGGTCAGCTTGCCCGCCGCGACGCGAATGTCGGAGCGCACCACCGAGTTGGCGTCGCCATAGTTGGAGACGATGTAGTAGGTGCCCTCCGGCAGCAGCGCGACGTCGCCGGCCGATACGTTCGGCACCAGGGGTCCGCGGTCCGAGCCGTCGAACTGACTGCCCTTGTAGATCGCGAACGAAATCTGGTTGGCCGGGATCTTGCTCGAGCCGACCCGGCCTTCGATCCGCAGCCCGCCGGCCGGCAGCACGAACGACTCGCGGTCGGTCTCCGATTTCAGGCTGACGGCGCGCACCGCACTGACGAGGCCGAGCGCGACATGGACGACGTAGTTGCCTGGCGGCAGCACCACGTTGGGCGTCGCGCCGCGTTCCTCGCGGATCAGCTTGTAGGTGCCGTTGTCATCCGGCTTGTCGGCGAACACCCGCCACACCAGCCCGCCATTGATCACCGGCAGATCCTTGCCGTACCGCGCCGTCAGCGACAGCACCGCCTGCCCCGCGGTCGGCGAGCCGGGCGGCGGCGTCACCGGGGGCACGGTCGCAATCGACGGCTGGACGATGGTCGGCTGGTTCAGCGGGCCGGGCAGCACGGGCCCCGATCCGGACCCGGACGGCGGCGCCAGATTGAGCGCCGGGCCGGACGGCACGTCCGGCACCGAGGCTGGCGGGATCGGCGGCGGCCGGTCGCTGAAGAACTGCGCAGAGCCGGACGTGGGGGTTAGGGCGAGCAAAAATGCCGCAAGCGCAAATAGCGGAAGGAGCCGCATGCCCCGCCCGCATCCGCCGATGCCGTTGCCCCTCGTAGTCATGTCAATGCTTTTCAACGAAAACGCGGCAAATTCAAGCCTTCGTCGAAGCTTCGTCACAGTCCTGGCGGGGTGTCACCCCAATTGGAACCGGCCGTTCACCCCGATGTTAGCCGTATCGTCGCGGTCCAGTCACAATCCCTGCCTACCGCGGTCGGACCGGGCATGAATCATGCCTCTCGGGAATAACCATGAACACGGACGACGCTGGCGCAGCCATGCCGCGCAGCCTAGTCTCGTGCTGGCAGGAGATTTGTCGTGTTGGATAGCTGGATGGGCCGCGGCCACAAGAGCTCCGACGGGCCCGACAAGGTCGGACTGGGAACGGTTCGCCGGCCGGTGATCGGGCTTGCGCTCGGCGGCGGCGCCGCGCGCGGTTTCGCCCATATCGGGATCATCAAGACCCTGCTTGCCCACGGCATCGTCCCCAACGTCGTGGTCGGCACCTCGATCGGCTCCGTGGTCGGCGGCGCCTATGCGGCCGGCCATATCGACACGCTGGAACAGTGGGCCCGCAGCCTGCAGCCGCGCAGCGTGCTCGGCTACCTCGACATCCGCCTCAACGGCTCGGGCCTGATCGGCGGCACCAAGCTGGCCGCCGAGATCGAAGCCGCGCTCGGCCAGGTCATTATCGAGGACCTCACGGTCAAATTCGCCAGCGTCGCGACCGAGGTCCGCACCGGGCACGAGATCTGGCTGACCCAGGGCCGCGTGGTCGACGCCATGCGCGCCTCCTACGCCCTGCCCGGCATCTTCGCGCCGGTGCTGATCGGCGACCGCTGGCTGGTTGACGGCGCGCTGGTCAACCCGGTGCCGGTTTCGGCCGCCCGCGCGCTCGGCGCCGAAATCGTCATCGCGGCGAACCTCTCCAGCGACGTGTTCGCGCACTCGACCACGATCTATAATCACGGGCCATCGGCCGCGCCCGAGGTGACGGTCGCGGTGACCGCCGAGGCGGACATCGAGCCGGAACCTCCGAAGCGGCGGTTTGGCCGCTTCTTCTCCGCCGAACGTACCGTGAAACGGGAGTTTTTCGGCAGCGCCAGCCGCCCCGGCATCTCCAGCGTCATGGTCGACGCCTTCAATATCATGCAGGACCGCATCACCCGTGCGCGCCTCGCCGGCGATCCGCCTGACATGCTGATCTCGCCGCGGGTCGGCCAGATCGGCTGGTTCGACTTCCACCGTGCCGACGAGCTGATCGCGCACGGCATCCGCGCAGCCGAACGCGCCATCGGCGCGATCGAGGAAGCGATCGAAATCCTGGTGCCGCCGTCGACCGGCGCGGGCACCACCGGGAAATAGCGCTCAGGCGGTCTTGATGTAGTCGCGCAGCGCCTCCTGCTCGCGCTCATATTCCTGCACGCGGCTCTTGACGATGTCGCCGATCGAGATCAGCCCGACCACCTTGCCGTCCTCGACGACAGGCAGATGGCGGAATTTTCCGGTGGTCATCATTTCCATCAGCGCGCTGACCGTATCGGACTGCCGGCAGCTCACGACCTTCCTGGTCATGACCGCGCTCACCGGCTCGTCCAGCGCGCCCGCGCCGCGCTCCGAGAGCACGCGCACGATGTCGCGCTCCGACAGGATGCCCTCCATCCGGCCCTGCTCCATCACCAGCACGGCGCCGATCTTGCGCTCGCCGAGCAGCTTCACCGCAGCCGAAAGCTTCGCGCCGGGCGCGACGCTCATGACCTGATGGCCCTTTGCATCGAGAATGGAACGTACCGTCATTGTCGCCTCCCTGAATCCGTCCGCGCCCCGCTTGAGCGGGATCGCGCCTGTTCGCCAGAGTCTTCAATCAACAGTTCCGCGCCGATTTCGGTTCCGGGGCGCGGTCGGTAGCTGGGCTCGATTTTGCCGGCCCGCTTTGTTTCTGTGTCGCAAAGATGATGGAGGAATTCGAACCGAGCCGCAAGCGGCGATCAGGCGCGGCCTGACTGGTCCATGGACGACGCATCTGCAGCATCGTCTCGCGCACGCGGTATCGGATCGAACAGCGAGAACAGCAGCAGCCCGGCGAGGAAGCCGCCGATATGCGCCTGCCAGGCGACGCTCGCCTCCTCGCCGCCGAGCGACAACGAGGTGGCGCCGAACAGGATATTGACGCCAAACCAGATCGCCAGGAAGGCGAGCACCCGTCCGTTGCGCAGCGCCCGCCACAGCGACAGCGCCGGCACTTTGGCGGCTGCCTCGGCATCGCCCCGACTGAACGACAGGAAGCTGCCCTTCACGAAGGCGAAACGGATTGCCGCCGCCATCGTCCCCGACACCGACGCCGATGCGCCGATCATCGGCGCGATCGCGTGCTCGTGGGTCAACAGATGCGCGAGCGCGCCTGCGGCCGCCGTCACCGCCATGAAGACGAAGAAGCGCACCGCGCCGAAGCGCCGCGCCAGCGCGCTGCCGAATGGCAACAGCCACAACACGTTGAAGCCGATATGGGTGAGGTTGGCGTGCAGCAGCGAATAGGTGACGAAGGTCCAGACCTTGGCGCCGTCCCCGCCCGGGAAGGTGATGTCGAGCAGCGTCGAATCGTAGCGCTTCGGGATGAAGCCGAAGACGTCGACGGTCCAGTTCTCCAGCTCCGGCGGCAGCAATACCCGCAGATGGATCACCGCGATCAGGAGGATGTAGGCGGTGAGCGCCCGCGGCAAGGTCAGGATCGGCTCGCGCGGCGCCTCCGGCGGCGGCGCGAGCGGGGATTCGGGATAGGAGTCCAAGGGGTCGGCGACCTCGAAAGCGGCTGTGGATCAGAGATAGGCGGCTTTCACACCCCTGTGCAAGTGCACAATCCCGAAATCGGACACCGGGTGTCGCTCGGCACCGGAATCGAGAAAAAAGAAAAGGGAGGGCGCTGAGAACACCCTCCCTGATCGGTTGGCCTTCGCGTGCCCCGAGAGGATCGGGAGAACATCCCCACCCCTCCCCGCACGGCGACCAAACTGTTTGACGCCACCTGTGTACCAACCACGCCGGCGCTTGGGGCAGCCGGCGAACGGGAACGCACGGACCCTATGCGGGCCGCCCGCCGACGCCAAGGACATAGTTAAATTTACGTTAACAACACAAAGCTGCCTATAAGACGCCCAAACCACGGCCGCGGCATGGACGCTGCACAGCCTTCCCTGCACAACAGACAAGGGAAGGCTTCTGAGCAAAACCGGGACAGATGTGTCCCGCCGAGACAGGTGCCGGGCAAGGTTCTTTAGATGAAACACAGCTCCAGCCGCGAATTCTTCGCCTATTGGAATGCGAAGCGCGGCACCGCGCGTGCACCCGACCGGAGCGAGTTCGAGCCGTCCGCGGTGCGCGAGCTGCTGTCCGACATCTTCGTGCTGTCCTATGACGGCGAAACCCGCTTCCCGTTCCGCGTCGCCGGCACCCGCATCTCCGCCCTGCTCGGCTGCGACCTGAAGAACCGCAGCTTTTCCGCCCTGTTCACCGACGAAAGCCGCGGCGAGATCGAAGAGATCATCACCTGCGTGGTCGAAGAGACCCTGCCGGCCATCGCCGGCATCAGCGCCACCGCCGAGACCGGATCCAAGGCGCACCTTGAATTGCTGCTGCTGCCCTTCACCGCCCGCGTCCACATGCCGGCGAGCCTCACCGGCCTGCTCGCCCCGTTCGAGGACGACGTCACCAGGCTCCACGACCTGGTCCTGACCTCGTGGCGTTACCTGCATCCCCAGGAGCGATTCGTGCCGCGGACCTTGCGCAAGCTCGCGATCGCGCGCGGCCTGATGGTCTACGAAGGGCTGCGCTAGCCCCCGACTCCGGTTTGGCGACGCGATGGAAGGCACCGGTCGCTTGCACCGCAGGCCGTGGAACTCTATTAGCTGGTTCGCCGCCATGGCGGGATTGACCCGCTTATTGCAGCCGCGGCGGGGCTCGGCATGTTTCGAAATTCGATCAGGCAGAAGATCGTCGGCATCGCCACGGGACTCATCATCCTCGCGGTGATCACCTCGCTGCTCTCCATGGTGATGGCGAGCCAGGTCGGCCACCTCCTCGATGAACTCACCAATCGCTACATCCCCGCCTACGGCCATCTCGCCCGCGTCAACATCCGCGCACTGGAGCGGTCGCTGGCGATGCGCCGGATGATGATGGCGAAGATGCAGCCGCCGGGCGAAGACGCAGGCTACGATGCGGCGCGCAAGACTTTCGACGAAGTCGAGCCGCTGATCAAGCGCGAGGCCGACGCCGCGCGCGTGCTGATCGCCTCGATCATCGCCGATCCCTCGACGCCCTCAGACAATGCCGCGCTCGGACGGCTCGACGACCGCATCGACAACGCCGTCAACGACCTCTTGATGCGCCTGAACGCCGAGAACAAGACGCTGCTCGGCCAGCTCGACAGCAAGGATTTCGCGGCCGCGCGACAGACCACGCTCCGCGCCGACGCCCTGCGCGACGAATTCAACACCAGGATCGAAGGCATCCGTGCCGACATGCTGGCGCAGGTCGGCTCGGCCGCGGCGAAGGTGACCGGCGCGCAGCAGCGGGCGATCATCATCTCCGGCGTCGTCACCGCCATCGCCGCGATCCTCGGCTTCGTATTCGCGATGCTGGTCGGCAGCGGCATCACGCGCCCGGTGATGCGCCTCCTGGAGGGCACCCGCGAGGTCGAGGCCGGCCGCCTCGACGGCAGCATCGCCATCACGACCCAGGACGAGATCGGCCAGCTGTCGGCCGCCTTCAACCGCATGATCGAGACGCTGCGTCACAACCAGCGTATCCGCGAGACATTCGGCCGCTACATCAATCCGCGGATCGCCGAGGGCCTGCTCGAGCAGCCGGCAATCGCCGCAACCGAAGGACAGCGCCGCATCATGACGGTGATGTTCTGCGACATGAAGGGCTTCACCAGCCTGAGCGAAGGCGTGACGCCGCGCGGCCTGGTCAAGATCATGAACCTCTATTTGTCGACGATGTCGGCGCCGGTCCACACCCATCGCGGCATCATCGACAAGTATATCGGCGACGCCATCATGGCCTATTGGGGGGCGCCCTTCGTCGAGGAGGCCGAGCAGACCCATCTGGCTGCGCTTGCCGCCATCGACATGATCGGCCAGGTCAACCAGCTCCGCAAGGATCTGCCCGAGCTGCTCGGCGTGCGCGCGATCCCGGCCGACTGCGACATCCGGATCGGCATCGCCACCGGCGAAGCGCTGGTCGGCAGCATCGGCTCCGAATTCATGATGAGCTACACGGTGCTCGGCGATACCGTGAACCTCGCCTCGCGGCTGGAAGGCGCCAACAAGTTCTACGGCAGCCGCAGCCTGATCTCGGAGGCCACCGCCGCGGCCTGCGCCTCGACCATCGAGCTGCGCGAGATCGACCGCCTCGTCGCCGTCGGCCAGACCCAGCCGGTCGCCGTGTTCGAGATCATCGGCAAGAAGGATGAGTTGACGCCGGCGCAGACCGACCTGCGGCAGCGCTACGCCGACGGTCTCGCCGCCTATCGCGAGCGCCGCTGGGACGACGCGGCGCGCGCGTTCGATGCCGCGCTGGCTGCCGTACCGGGCGACGGACCGTCGATCACACTGAAGGCGCGGGTTGAACGCTTCCGGCGCGATCCGCCGGCTGCCGATTGGGACGGTGCGTGGCACCTGGAGTCCAAGTAGAGCGGCTCGCCGGCGTCAGATCGCGCCGTCGCATATCCTGCACATCACCATGCACGAGACCATCATGCCTGAACTGATCAATCTTGGCGCCCTACAATTGAAGTTCCTGCACAGCAAGGAGACGACCGGCGGCAGCATCGACCTGTTCGAGATGACGTTGCAGCCGAACGCGCGGATGCCGATCCCGCATTATCATGAGAGCTGGGACGAGACGATCTACGGGCTGTCGGGCGTCTCGACCTGGCGGCTCGACGGCGAGGACATCGAGCTCGGCACCGGCGAGATGGTGTTCATCAAGCGCGGCATCGTGCACCGCTTCACCAACCGCTCGAACGGTCCCGCGACTTGTCTCTGCATGCTGAGCCCCGGCGCGCTCGGTCCGCAATACTTCAGGGAGATGGCAGCGCTGCTGACCGGCGGCGCGCCCGATCCCGCGAAGATGAAGGAAACCATGCTGCGTTACGGACTGGTGCCCGTGGCGCCTTGAACTCTCGGCGAGGTCCGTTTGCATCATCAATTGTCCTTGTCCCTGCACGTCAGATTCTAACACCGAAGTTAGTTTCGGTTCCGTCGTCGGATCGCGGACCAGCCCGCACGCAAATGCAACGTCCGGAAGCGACAGTGCGATTGCCGCATCGACAGATATTTTTCAGAACGCGAGGAATGCCTGCTGCGATCGGGAGTTAGTGCTTCAGATCAATGACTGTTCACGTCGAATCGGGAGGTGCGCATGATCAAGTCACCGGCGAAGCTCGCAATGCTTGCGGCATTTCTGACAGCGCCGATCATCATGTTGCCACAGCAGACTGCCCGCGCTGCCGGCGGCGGTGGTGGCGGCGGAGGAGCAGGCGGCGGTGAACTCTACGGCTCGAGCTACAGCACTCCTGCGCCGTCGTATCCCCAGGAGAAGGGCAGACGGACCACGCACAGGGTGAAGAAACCGGCCAAGCAATCCAGCTTCGACGATCCGGCATTCCGTGACGGCTATCGCGCTGCCTATGCAACGATCTACGAGCAGAACGACTATGCCGCCGCGATCGCGCAGTTGCACGCGCTCGGCAACGATGATCATCCGAACGTCGCCAACCTGATCGGCTACTCCTATCGCAAGCTCGGCGACTACAAGCAGTCGCAGGTCTGGTACGAGCGTGCGCTGAGGGCCGATCCGAACCACGTGCTGACGTGGAACTACTACGGCCTGTGGCAGATCGAGCAGGGCAACCGCGATGCCGCCCAATATCATCTGAGCCGGATTGCCGAAATCTGCGGCACAACGTGCGACGAATATCGCTCGCTGGCCGCGGCGCTCGAGAAACCGCCAGGGACAAGTCTCGTCTACTGAACAAGCCGCGCCTTCCTGCGCGAGAGCGATATACGCGGATAGGTCAGTCGTGGATGCCGCTGGTCCCCATTCAGACCGGCGCGACGCGGAGCAGCTCGGCGTCGCGCTCTCCCCCGGTGTCGACGAGATCTCGCTGGCGCTGGTCGTGGACGGCTGGTCGCGAACCTGTCGCTCGCACGCCGCGACGTTCTCCGCCACCGGCGGCGCGGTGACGAGCCGCAGCGGCCTGCGCATCTATCCGCAAACCGTGGCGACCAGCTGGCCCGCGGGCCGCCTGCTACCGGCAGTCGGCACCACGCCCGCGCATGCGCTCGACCAGACGCTTGCCGGGATCGAGGCGCGCGATGGCTCGGGCACAGCGGATTTGGTCGCCGTGCAGCTCGAATATCCGCGGGGCCAAGCCGTGCGCTGAAAAATGCCGCTCCAATCGCATTTGATAGTCTGCTATCCCCATTGTCATCTCTTTGTCATGAATTGTGCAGACAGGTTCAGCGGTACAGTTCGGGGACACGCATGGACTATTTCAAACGCTTCAACTTTCTGTTCGCCGCGCCGGTTTTCGAGTCCGACGACCTCGAAGGCATCCGCTTCAACCAGATCGTCACTGAGATCGAGCGCTCCGGCTTCGAGGTGGTGCGCGCCCGCAAGCTGGAAGACGCCGAGATCGCGGTGCAGACCGATGCCGCGATCGGCTGCATGGTGGTCGACTGGGGCAAGAAGGGCCTCGAGGGCAAGACCGCGGCCCTGATCAATCTGATGCGCCGCCGCGGCCTCGACTTCCCGATCCTGCTCCTGATCCGCCGCAAGCGCTTCGAGGACCTACCGGTCGAGGTGCTGGACTTCATCGACGGCTATGTGTTCCTGTCGGAGGAGACCCCGTCCTTCATCGCCAAGAACCTGATCTCCAGGCTGAAGCAATATGCCGAGAACCTGAAGACGCCGTTCTTCGGCGCGCTGGTCGACTATGCCGAGGAAGGCAACCAGCTCTGGACCTGCCCGGGCCACAATGGCGGCGTGTTCTACAGCCGCAGCCCGATCGGGCGGGTGTTCGTCGAGCATCTCGGCGAAGCCGTGTTCCGCGACGACCTCGACAATTCCGTGCTCGACCTCGGCGACCTCCTCACCCATGAGGGGCCGGCGCTGAAGGCGCAGAAGGAAGCGGCGCGGATCTTCGGCGCCGAAAAGACCTATTTCGTGCTCAACGGCACCTCGACCTCCAACAAGGTCGCACTCGGCTCGCTGGTCACCGACGGCGACCTCGTGCTGTTCGACCGCAACAACCACAAGGCAGCGCATCACGGCGCGCTGCTGCTCGGCGGCGGCATCCCGGTCTATGTGCCGACGGTACGCAACGCCTGGGGCCTGATCGGTCCGATGCGCTGGGATCTGCTCGACGAGGGCACGCTGCGCGACCACATCCGCAAGCATCCGCTGGTCAAGGACGAGAACGCCTGGAAGAAGGAGCGCCCGTTCCGCGTCGCCGTGGTCGAGCAGTGCACCTATGACGGCACCATCCACTCCGCCGAGATGATCCTGAAGCGGATCGGCCACCTCTGCGACTACATCCTGTTCGACGAGGCCTGGGCCGGCTTCATGAAATTCCACCCGATCTATGCCGGGCGGTTCGCGATGGGGCTCGCCAATCTCGGCCCCGAGGCGCCCGGCATCATTGCCACCCAATCGACCCACAAGCAGCTCGCGAGCTTCTCGCAGGCCTCACAGATCCATATCCGCGACCGCCACATCAAGGGCCAGAAGCGCCGGGTCGAGCACCGCCGCTTCAACGAAAGCTTCATGCAGCACGCCTCGACCTCGCCGTTCTATCCGATCTTCGCCTCGCTCGATGTCGGCGCGCAGATGATGAAGGGCCGCTCCGGCGAAGTGTTGTGGGACGACACGATCCGGCTCGGCATCGAGCTGCGCAAGAAGATCCGCGCGGTGAAGCGCGAGTTCGAGGAAAAGGAGACGCGCCCCGAGCGGCGCTGGTTCTTCGAGCCGTTCGTGCCCGACCGCGTGATGATCCCTGATGCCGCCCGCGAGAACGGCGTGCACAATGTCGCCTGGGAGACCATCTCGACCGACCAGCTCGCGACCACGCCATCCTACTGGCAGCTCAATCCCGGCGAGACCTGGCACGGCTTCCCCGAGCTGACGGCCGGCTTTGCCATGACCGACCCGAACAAGCTCACCTTGCTGACGCCGGGCTTCGACCATGCCACCGGCGCCTATGCCGATCACGGCATCCCCGCGCCGGTCGTGGCGCAGTATCTGCGCGAGAACCAGATCGTCGCCGAGAAGAACGACCTCAACTCCCTGCTCTTCCTGCTGACGCCCGGCGTCGAGGCCAGCAAGGCCGGCACGCTGGTCTCCGGGCTCGTCGCCTTCAAGAAGCTGCACGACGACAACGCGCTGATCGAGGACGTCATCCCGGAATTCTTCCGCCGCCGCCCGCAACGCTACACCGGCGTGCGGCTGCGCGATCTCTGCGGCGACATGCACCGCTTCTTCCGCGACGGCGGCGTCAGCACGCTGCAGGCCAGGCAATTCCTGCCCGAGCACCTGCCCGAGATCGCGATGTCGCCGCGCCAGGCGGCGCAATATTTGATCCGCAACGACGTCGATTATCTGCCGATCGACCAGATCTTCGGCCGCGTCGCCGCGACGCCGTTCGTGGTCTACCCGCCCGGCATCGCCACCATCGTGCCCGGCGAGCGGCTGTCGGAACGAAGCAAGCCGATGATCGATTATCTCAAGATGTTCGAGGCGAGCTTCAACGCGTTCCCGGGCTTCGAGGTCGAGGTGCAAGGCATCTACAAGGAGATCGACGACGCCGGCCGGGTCCGCTTCTACACCTATGTCGTGTCCGAATAGGCCGGCGGACGCAGCACAATGGAGAATGATCACAAGATCACCGTCCGTGCCTCGCGCGACAGCGACGTCGATGCGATGCTGTCGATCTACCGCCACCACATCCGCCACGGCATCGAGGAGAGCGTCGACGACAACGGCACGCCAGAGCCCGACGATCTACGCGACCGCCGCAAGAATTTGCGCAACACCCGCCTGCCGCATCTGGTCGCGGTGTGCGACGGCGAGGTGGTCGGCTACGCCTATGTGGTCCAGTTCCGCAAGCGCCCGGCCTACCGCTACACGGTGAAGCATTCGATCTACATCCACCACCGCTTCATCGGCAAGGGCGTCGGCGGCCGGCTGCTGCAGGAGCTGGTCGACACCTGCGCCGCGGCCGGCTTCCGCCAGATGATCGGCTACATCGACAGCGACAACGCCGCATCGCTCGCGCTGCACGACCGCTTCGGCTTTGCCCGTGTCGGTCACCTGCCGGGCGTCGCCTATCGTTACGGCCGCTGGTCCGACACCGTGATGGTACAACGCTCGCTCGCCGCCGGCTCGACCGCCCCGCCGCCCCCCGCGCCGCTGTCGCGGCGGTGATGGGGGCCTTCCGCTTCCCGTCATTCCGGGGTTCGCAGAGCGAGAGCCCGGAATCCATTTCGCCGCAATTGTGCGGCCCGACGGATTCCGGGTTCGTGCTTCGCACGCCCCGGAATGACGGCGGGGAGAAACACCACTCGCTTCAACAGCTCGGCCGTACGCGCGCCCCTACTCCAGCGTGAAGCCGACCCGCAGCGTCACCTGATAATGCGCAACCTTGCCGCCCTCGATGTGGCCCCGAGTCTGCACCACCTCGAACCACTTCATTTCCCGGATCGTCTTCGACGCGCGGCTGACCGCATTCTCGATCGCCGCCTCGATGCTTTTGTCCGATGATCCGACCAGTTCGAGGATCTTGTAGACGTGGTCCTTGTCGTGCGTCGTGGGCATGTCGACCTCCTCTGTAGATGCGCGATCCGGACAATCTGTAGTCCGATCTGGACAGTTTGTCGTCTGATGCAAACCGGCTGTCGCCGAACCAATGCTGCGCGGCAACACGCCGGTTGATTTGAATCAACGTGTCGCGGCGCATTTAGTGCCAACTGCATTTGGCGCCAACTTTGCAACTGCCCTTGTCCGCGCCTTGACCTATGGTAGCATGGTTTGATCAAGCATTCGGGAGCGATACGATGTCGACTGCGTCCAGCTCACCCGCCACACCTCCTCACAGCCTCGGATCCGGGCTTGCCAACCTTCGCGCGAAGTGGGGCTGGATCGTCGCCCTCGGCGTGATCTACCTGATCGCCGGCGTGCTCGCCTTCGGCAGCGTGTTCTTCGCCACCGTCGTCAGCGTGCTGTTCGTCGGCGCCATGATGATCGTCGCAGGCGTTGCTGAGATCATCAACGCGTTCCAGTTCAAGACCTGGGGCAAGTTCCTGTTCTGGCTGCTCCTCGGCGCGCTCTACGTCGTCGCGGGCTTCATTACCTTCGAGAACCCACTACTCGCCGCGGCGACGCTGACGCTGTTCCTCGGCGTAGCTCTCGTGGTGTCCGGCATTGTCCGCATCTTCCTGGCGTTCGGCATGAACTCGGCCGCGCCGTGGGGCATGGTCGCGATCTCCGGGCTGATCACGCTCGTGCTCGGCGCCATGATCCTGGCGCGCTGGCCGGTGTCGAGCCTCTACGTGCTCGGCATCTTCCTCAGCGTCGACTTGATCTGCGCCGGTGTCAGCTGGATCAGCATGGGCATGGCGCTGAAGCAGCGCGCCTGAGCGCGCAAGGCGCCCGCGAACCTGCCGGCATCGCTTGAGGCGCGAGCCTTACGTGAAGGCGCGCGCCTTAACGTTGTCGTGTCCAGATCGCAGAATCGCAGCTTCCCGCTCGAACCCACTTCCATCAGGTCCCGTCCAATTTTGCGAGCGGGCCATTCCGGTTTCGCCGAACCGAAGGATGGAATTTCCTATGTCGATGCGATCAAGGTTTTCATCAGTGACATTACTCACCGTTGCGAGCACCACCGCGTCGGCGGCAGCCGCCGTGCTGGCCACTACCGTCGCCACGACGGCGCTGACGACCACGGCAGCCCATGCATTTCAGCCGCGATTCGATCCGCCCTGCAGTTTCCTGATCTTCGCAGGATGCGGGCAGCCTGTGTCAACGGCCGATCCGGGTCGCGCGCGCAACCGCGACATCTCGCCGGACTACATGAAACAATCCGATCCCCGTTACAATCAGGCCCTGATGAACGGGGGCTGAGGTGGTGGTGGTGGTGGCGGCGGCGGTGGTGGCGGCGGCCGCTAGCGGGTTGGCGTTGGAACGTCGGGCGGGTGAGCGATGGCGCAACCCGCCCAACAAGGCCAACCTCAGGGCTGCGCGAGGTGCCAGTAACGGCTGCTATCGCCTGATCTCCTCGGCTGCGCGCACCAGCGGGCGGTCGGAGAGCTGGATCGGGCCGGAGAACGGCGTGCTCATTTCGAGGATCAGATAGATCGCGGCCGCGATCAGCGCCGCCGCGGCGACGGTGATCGAGATCACGACCGCGTTGCGCGGCGCACGAAAGCCCAGCGTCGCGAACATCAGCGTCAACCAGCCGACCAGGATGCAGATCAGCGGCGACGGAAACGAACCGTCGGACTGCTCGACAAAGGTCCAGCGCTGCTGCACTGCCTGCCGGTAGACCGACCGGGCCTCGTTCCACAGCGCGATCTTCTGCTCGTCGTTGAACTTGAGCTCGCGGAGACTGTTGCCGACCTGGTCGAGCAGATGTTCGGACACCTCGTTCGCGCGCGAGATCGGCGCATCCTTGAGCGCCTGCTCGACATAGGCGAGCAGCCGCTTGCGCGGCTCGTCGGCGCTGGGGCCGAGCGGCCGCATGCTGCGGTCGAGCAGGATGAGATCGGTGGCGAAGACATGCAGATTGCGGTCGACCGCCACATAGGTGTTGGCGGCATTGTTCATCATCAGGCCGAGCAGCAGCGACGGCATGGTGACGAACAGGGTCGCAACCAGGCGTACCGAGGTATTGGTCTCGTCGCTGCGGTGATGGTCCGCGAGCTGGGCATGGATCGCCATGGTCGCGAGCGCCGCACCGGTCAACAGTACGAAGATCAGGATGGCGACGACGACTGCAACCACGGCTTGCGGAGACCTGCGAGAGAATCAGGTGCACAGGATAGCAAGTGCCACGCGGCGGTGCATGTTGACTGCCCTTCCCCACGCGCTATCCAGTGCGGGCCAGATTGAGGGCGTCCGACGCGCCCCGGAGAGCGCAAGCGCGCTGTGGAGGAGACTGACGTGCATATTGTCGACGACAGCGAGGTCAACCGCGTCCTGAGCTTTCCGGTCCTGATCGAGGCGATCGAGGCCGCGCACCGGCGGCCGAAGATTGCGGTGCATGACAGCTATCTCGGCGACGACAAGGGCCAGCAGCTGGTGACCCGCAGCGCGGTCGATGCCGGTCGCTTCATGATGACCAAGCTGTACACCAGCTTCCCGGGCAACCTTGCCCACGGCAAGCTGCCGGCGGTGCAGGCGGTCTGCGTGCTGTTCGACGGCAATGACGGCCGGCCGCTCGCGGTGATGGACGCCGCCGAGATCACCCATTGGAAGACCGCGGCGGACTCTGCGCTCGGCGCCAAGCACCTGGCGCGGCCCGACGTCGAGACGCTGCTGGTGGTCGGCGCCGGCGAGATGGCGCACTGGCTGGTGCGCGGCCACCGCACGGTGCGGCCGTCGCTAAAGCGGGTCCGGATCTGGAATCGGACCATCGCGCGTGCCGAGGAACTCGCCGCGCAGCTCGAAGGCGAAGGGATTGCCGCCGAGGCCGTCACCGACCTCGACGCCGCGACCCGCGAGGCCGACATCATCACCACCTGCACCCGCTCGCGCGCGCCGCTGGTCAAGGGTGCCAATTTGAAGCCCGGCACCCATCTCGACCTGGTCGGCGGCTTCACCCCCGACACCCGCGAATCCGACGACGAGGCGGCGCAGCGCTCGCGCATCTTCGTCGACCGCCGCGAATCCGCCTTCGACGGCGTCGGCGACATCCTGCAGCCGATCGCCAGCGGCGCGATCAAGGAGAGCGACGTGCTCGGCGACCATTACGACCTCGCCGGCGGCAAGGTGAAGGGCCGCTTGTCGGATAGCGACATCACCTTCTTCAAGAACGCCGGCGGCGGGCATCTCGATCTGATGACCTGCGAGACGGTGCTTGCGCAGCTGGGGAAGGAGTTGCGGTAACGACAAGGACCGAGGGCAGGCTAGCGAAGCGTAACTCGCCCGACGCCGTGACGCGGCTACGTCTCCCGCAGCCAGACCTCGCCGATCGAGTGATCGGAGCGCTTGCGCAGCACGACGTCGGCGCGGGTCCGCGTCGGCAGGATGTTCTCCCTGAGATTGGCGCGATGATGCTCGCGCCACAGCCGCTCCGCCACCTCGCGCGCGTCGCTCGGCGGCAGGTCCCGGTAATGGTGAAAATAGGACGCCGGGTTTCGGAACGCGGTTGGCTGCAGCTTGAGGAAGCGCTCGACATACCAGGACTGGATGTCGGCCTCGTCGGCATCGAGATAGATCGAGAAGTCGAAGAAATCCGACACCACCACCGGCGCATTGCCGCGCGCCAGCAGCACGTTGAGGCCCTCGAACACCAGGATGTCCGGCAGCCGGATCAGCTGCCGCTCCGACGGCACGATATCGCCGATCAGATGCGAGTACACCGGCAATTCCAGCTCGCCCTCGCCCGCCTTGGCCGCCGCGAGGAAGCGCAGCATCCGCGGCAGGTCGTAGCTGTCGGGAAAGCCCTTGCGCCGCATCAGGCCGCGCTCTTCCAGGACGGCGTTGGCATGCAGGAAGCCGTCGGTCGTCACCAGCTCGACGCGCGGATGATCGGCCCAGCCGGCCAGCAGCGCGCACAGCACGCGGGCAAAGGTGCTCTTGCCGACGCCGACACTCCCGGCCAGTGCGATGATGTAGGGCGAACGCCGCGCCGGCCGGCCGAGAAATTCCGCCTTCACCTGCATCAGATTGCGCGCCGCCGAGAAATGCAGGTTCAGCAGCCGCGTGAGCGGCAAGTAGACGTCGGAGACTTCGGCCGTCGTGATCGGCCCATTCAAGCCGCGCAACGCCGCAAGATCGGCCTCCGAGAGCGTCAGCGATGTGCTGGCCCGCAATGCGGCCCAGTCGCTGCGGCTGAAGATCATGTAAGCCGAGAGTTCGTCGGGGTTGGTCATCCCGCGATCTTGCCGAGGCAAAGACTGCCGCGTCAATGGCACAGAACCGTGGAGCGGGTTAGCGAACCCTAACCCGCCCGACGCTCCCTACTCCGCGGCCTGCTGCGTCGGCGCATCGAGCGCTGCCGAGACCTTCGGCGGCGACATCGGCAGGCTGTAGAAGCGCTTGCCGAGCGCATTGTGGACGGCGTTGGCGACTGCGGCCATGACGGGGACCAGCGGCACCTCGCCGACGCCCTTGACGCCCTGCGGATGCTTCGGGTTCGGCACCTCGACCAGCGCGCAGTCGAGCATCGGCAGGTCGGAGCAAACCGGCATGCGATAATCGAGGAAGCCCGGATTATCGACCTTGCCGTCCTTGTTGTAGATGTACTCCTCGTTCAGCGCCCAGCCGATGCCCTGCGCGACGCCGCCCTGCAGCTGGCCCTCGACATAGCTCGGATGCACGGCGCGGCCGACATCCTGCACGGCGGTGTAGCGGATCACCCTGACGATGCCGAGATCGACATCGACCTCGACGTCGCAGATATGGGTGCCGAAGCCGCCTTCGGCGCCTTGGGTGTTGAGCTGCACGCTGGCGCCGATCGGTCCGCCCTGCGACGGCGCCTTCTCGGCGAGGTCCGCGAGCGTCAGCGGCTCGAACTGGCCGGCATTCGGACTGACCGGATGCGCGGCGCCGTTCTCCCACTTCACCGCTTCAGGATCGATCTCCCAGATCTTCGCAGCCCGCTCGCGCAAGGTCGCGATCACCTTGTCGGCGGCCTGCGTCACCACCATCGAGGAGGCGAACAGCACGCGGCTACCACCGGTCAGGTTGGAGAAACCGACGGTCTGGGTATCGCCGATGATGACGGAGACGCGCTTGTAGTCGATGCCGAGCAGCTCGGCGCAGATGTTGGCGATGCCGGCGCGCGAGCCGCCGATATCGGGATGCCCCGTCGTGACGACGACGTTGCCGTCCTCGGTGATGTTCACCTGCGCTGAGGATTCACCGCCGGCATTGAACCAGAAGCCGCTAGCGACGCCCCTGCCCTGCAATTTGCCGAGCGGCGCGGCATAATGCGGATGGTTCTTCGCAGCCTCCAGCGTCTCGATATAGCCGATGCGCGGGAACACCGGGCCGTGCGCGGCCTTGGTGCCCTCCTTCGCTGCGTTCTTCAGCCGCAGCGCCAGCGGATCCATCTTGAGCGCCTCGGCGAGCTCGTCGAGCACGCATTCGACCGCATAGGCGCCGATCGGCGCGCCGGGCGCGCGATAGGCCGCGACCTTGGAGCGGTTGGAGCAGACGTCGAAGCCTTCCGACAGCACATGCGGAATGTCGTAGGGCGCGAAGCTGCAGCCGACCGCGCCGCGGATCGGCGAGCCAGGAAAGGCGCCGGCCTGCAGATAGAAGCTGCCATGCGCGGCGACGATGGTGCCGTCCTTCTTCGCACCGATCCTCACCGTGCTCTTCGAGCCCGAGGTCGGCCCGGTGGCGCGCATCACCTCCTCGCGGGTCATCACCATCTTGACCGGGCGTCCGGACTTCTTGGCGAGCAAGGTCGCTAGCGGCTCGAGATAGACGATGGTCTTGCCGCCGAAGCCGCCGCCGATCTCGGCGGGGATGGCGCGGATGTCGCTCTGCGGGATTCCCGTCAGCATCGAGGTCATCGCCCGCACCATGAACTGGCCCTGGCTCGACGACCAGATCGTGGTCTTGCCGTCGGCCGCGACCGAGATCAGGCAGGCATGCGGCTCGATATAGCCCTGGTGCACCGGGCGCGTGGTGAAGGAGCGCTCGATCACGATCTCGGCGTCCTTGAATCCTGTCGCGATGTCGCCCTTCCTGGATTCGATGCGGCCCATGATGTTCGAGGGCTTGCCGTCGAATTTGTTGAACTCGTGCAGGATCGGCGCGTCAGGCTTGAGCGCGTCGTCGATCTCGATCGCCCAGGGCAAAACCTCGTAGTCGACCTCGATCAGCTTGCAGGCTTCCGCCGCGATCGCCTCCGTGGTCGCGGCGACAGCGGCGACGGGGTGGCCGGGGAACAGCGCCTTGTCGCGCGCCATCACGTTGCGGCACATCCAGCGCATGTCCTGGATGCCGAGCATCACGGCGCCCTTCTCGATCGTGAAGTCGACGATGTCGCGCGAGGTGACCACCGCTTTCACGCCGGGCAGCGCCTCGGCCTTGGCGGTGTTGATCGCCTTGATGCGGGCATGCGGATGCGGGCTGCGCAGCACCTTGCCCCAGATCATACCGGGCATCGTGGTGTCGGCGGCAAACGCCGCGCGGCCGGTGACCTTGTCGACGCCATCCGGCCGGATGGTGCGCTGGCCGATCCATTTGTTGTTGACGACGTTCATCGCGCAGTCTCCCGCATTTCAGCCGCGGTCTCCATCACCGCGCGGACGATCTTGTCGTAACCGGTGCACCGGCAGAGATTGCCGGCGAGCCAGAAGCGGACTTCCTCTTCGGTCGGATTGGAATTCCTGGCGAGCAGCGCCTCGGAGGCGACCAGCATGCCCGAGGTGCAGATGCCGCACTGGAGCGCTGCGTGCTCCAGGAACTTCTGCTGCAACGGGTGCAGCCTGTCGCCCTTGGCCATGCCCTCGATGGTCCCGATCTCGTGGCCTTCGGCTTCGGCCGCGAGCATCAGGCAGGAGCAGACGAGGCGGCCATCGAGCGTGATCGAGCAGGCGCCGCAATCGCCGGACGAGCAGCCTTCCTTGGAGCCGGTGAGCCCCAATTGCCCGCGCAGTGCGTCGAGCATGGTCTCATAGGGCTCGCACAGGAATTCGACCGGCTCACCGTTGACCGAGGTGGTGACGTGCAGTTTCGCCATGGTGCTAATGTCCTCCCGCGCGCTGGGCGGCGATCGCGGCGGTGCGCTTGAGCAGCACGCCGGCGGTTTTGATCCGGTAAGCGATGGTGCCGCGCTTGTCGTCGATCGGACGGCAGGCGGCGCGGCACGCGGCAGCAGCAGCTTCGAGCGCCGCATCGTCGAGCTTCGAGCCAACAAGCGCTTGCGCTGCGGGTGCGACCAAGAGCGCCGTCGGCGCCACCGCGCCGAGGCCGACACGGGCCGCGGTGCAGGCGCCGTCCTTTAACGTCAGGCTGACGCCGATGCCGACCACCGCGATGTCCATCTCGGTGCGCGGAATCATCCGCAGGTACGCATCACCCGAGCCCTTGGGCCGTGGCGGCAGCGCAAAACTGACGAGAATCTCGCCGGGCTTGAGGTTGGTGCGGCCCGGTCCGGCCGGCACGTCCTCGACCTTGATCTCGCGGCGGCCGTTCGGGCCCTGCACGGTGACGATGGCACCCGCCGCGATCATCGCCGGTACGCTGTCGCCGGCCGGCGAGCCGTTGCAGAGATTGCCGCCGGCGGAGGCCCGGCCCTGCACCTGCTTGGAGCCGATCAGGTTGACGGCCTCGAGCACGCCCGGCCACACCTTGCCGAAACGCGGATGCTCGGCGAGCGCCATGCCGGAGACGGCGGCGCCGACGCGGAAACCGCCATCGGCGGTCTCGGTGATTTCGGTCATCTCGCCGATCTTCTTGATGTCGACGATCAATCCCGGCCGCACCAGGCCGGAGCGCATTTGCACCAATAAGTCGGTACCCCCAGCCATAATGCGGGCGGCACTCCCGGCGGCAGCAAATGCGCCAATCGCTTCATCAAGCGTGCGCGGTGCTACGTATCGGATATCGGTCATGACGGTTCTTCTGGTCTCCCTCGGCTGCTTGTCAGCGCTGCTTGTTCCCGTTGGGGGATATGGCCTTATTGCTGGCCGGCAGACCGCAAGCCTACACGCCTGATCGGCGTCCGAACAGCCGTCGAGGTGCGGCAGGAAGCACAGGCTCCCATGCAGGATGTGCCCTTGCGCGGTGCCGAAGGGCCCGTCGACGGTTGCAGTCGTCGAACATTCGCGCGTCACCAATCCATGCGAAGGCGCGCCGAAGTGCGGTAATCGGCGGCGCGGCCCTTGCTTGCTTTCAACCACGAATTCGTGAAGCATGCCGGTCGCTGCGGCAGGGATGCCCGCGCAACGACAGATCGGGAGATGGTGGATGGCGGATGTTTCGCGCAGAACACTCCTCAAGCTCGCGGCCAGCCTGCCGCCTGCGATGGCGACCCCGGCCATCCTGTCATCGCGCGCCGTCGCCGCGGCCAGGGGCAAGACCATCACTGCGGTGATGCATTCGGACCTGCGCATCATCGATCCCGGCTTCACCTCCGCCTACATCACCCGCGACCACGGCTACATGGTCTACGACACGCTGCTCGGCATCGATTCCAGCTTCAAGGTCCGGCCGCAGATGGCAGACTGGACGATCTCCGACGACAGACTGACCTACACCTTCACGCTGCGCGACGGCCTGAAATGGCATGACGGCGCGCCCGTCACGGCCGAGGACTGCATCGCCTCGCTGAAGCGCTGGACCGCCGTCGACGGCATGGCGCAGAAGCTCGCCGAATTCACCGCTTCGCTCGAGGCGAACGGCCCGAAGGCCATCGTGCTCAAGCTCAAGGAGCCCTATGGCCTGGTGCTGGAGTCGCTGGCAAAGCCCTCCTCCTATGTCGCGTTCATGATGCCGAAGCGGCTCGCCGAGACACCGCCCGGCAAGCAGATCCCCGAGCAGGTCGGCTGCGGGCCGTTCAAGTTCGTGGCCGGCGAATTCCAGCCGGGCGTCAAGGCGGTCTATGAGCGCAACGCCGACTACGTGCCGCGCAAGGAAAAGCCGGATTGGCTGGCGGGCGGCAAGGTCGCCAAGGTCGATCGCATCGAATGGATCACGATGCCCGACGCGCAGACCGCGATCAACGCGCTGCAATCCGGCGACATCGATTTCCTGGAACAGCCCTCGATCGACCTGCTGCCGGTGCTCGAGGCCAATTCCGATCTGACCGTGGCCGTGCTGAACAAGTTCGGCTTCCAGATCGAGGGCCGGATGAACTTCCTGCATCCGCCGTTCGACAATCCCAAGATCCGCCGCGCCGCCTTCCTGGCGATGAACCAGAAGGACGTGCTCGACGCCACCGTCGGCAACGCGAAGTTTTACGAGATCTGCGGCTCCTATTTCGCCTGTGACACGCCGCTCGCCAGCGACGTCGGCGCGGAGACGCTGATCAAGGGCAACGGCATGGCCGAGGCCAAGAAGGCGCTCGCCGGCTCGGGCTATGACGGCACGCCGGTCGTGATCATGATCCCCGGCGACGTGCAGACGCTGAAGGGGCCGCCGACGGTCGCGGCGCAACTGTTGCGCGCGGCCGGCTTCACCGTCGACGCGCAGGTGACGGACTGGCAGACCGTGGTGAGCCGCCGCGCCAGCCAGAAGCCGCCCAAGGAAGGCGGCTGGAACCTGTTCTTCACCTTCACCGGCGCCACCGAAGTGATGAACCCGATCGTCAACAACCAGATCGCCGCGACCGGCAAGAAAGCCTGGTTCGGCTGGCCCGAAGACGCCAAACTCGAGCAGATGCGCGATGCCTATGCGCGCGCAACCTCGCCCGAGGAGCAGAAGAAGTTCGCGGTCGAGATCCAGAAGGAAGCCTACGAGCAGGTGATCTACCTCCCGCTCGGCCAGTTCCGCTTGCCGAGCGCCTGGCGCAAATCGCTGACCGGCGTGCTCGAAGGCCCGGCGCCGCCGGTGTTCTGGAACGTCGACAAGACCGAGTAATCGCGCGCGACCAAAAAACGCGAAAACAACCCCATGCAAAGGAGCCGGCGGCTCGACAAGGCCGCTTGACATGTCGGGCAACTCAGGGATAAATTTCTAATATTCCGAAATCGTGTAAATCTCGGCCGCGCCGGCAATCGCATCCGCGCTGCTCTTGCAGGCGAAGGACTCGCGAGATGAATGCCCGTGGACTCTCGAAGTCTAGCTTTCGGGTGAGCTGATGTCAGGTGGACCGCCACGGGCGGTTTGTGACCAACGCGGACGAAGCGTAGTTCACAGTTCCCTGCTTGTTCTCACCCGATCATGGGTCTGTCCGCACTTGACCCCGTGTGTCCTGGTTTGAATCTCGCAGTGTCCTAAATCACTTAGCGACACCGTTTAGGCTGTTATACTGACCGCAGTGCTCATGACGATTTTTATGGGGTGGCAAACTCGTTCCCTACGGGGTTCTCCGTAAGGAAAAGCCCGGATTCTCCGCGGCGGACGGTATCACAATCGTCCCCTAGCCTGTCTCAAGGTTTCGGAGGGCAGTTCTCCAATGAGCCGAGCGTATTCGAAGGAAAAGCGGCCAAGGTTCTGGAATCCGCACCTTAACGCCACGCCGGTTACAGTCGTCAGTTCATCCGGCTGCCTCAAACATTCCGCGGCGCGCTGGAGTCGTATGCGCTTGGCGAATTGCGCCGGCGAGCCATGACCTGCAAGCGCAAATTCTCTAAACATTGTCCGTGCACTGACGTTGGCAACGCTGGCAAGTTTCACGGCGTCGATAGGCTTGTCCCAATTCGTCTCAATGAATGTTTCGACGATATTGACCACCGAGCGATTCGCGCGAGGAGGCGTGCCCTGCAGCCGATCCGTGAAGTTGTGCCGGTGCGCCAGCAAGAACCTTAAGATCAGGCTTCGCTCCAACTCGGCCAGAAGCATGGGCGAACATTCTGGACCAAATGTTTCCAGATCCTGGGCCAGCTGAAAAACACCCTGGCGAACGAACGACATCTGCCTCGAATCAGGGGCGTCGCCGGAGAATGTCAATTTCCGGTCGCTGGCATCTCCTAGCAGGCTCTTCAACGAGCGTTCGAGAGCTTTCGCATCTACCCTGACCACCAACTGCCGGTAGCCAGCTTCAAAATCGAGCCGAAGCCTGGACTCAGCCGATACAAATGGACTCCAAGCTCCGATCGGCTCGCTCCTGTTCGCAGTGCTGAATTTCGCGTCCCCCTGAATTGAAAAAAACTGCCGGACAAAATCCGCCTCCGGAAAGGACAGGGAAACAGCGCTGTTATAAGAGCAGAACGCCAACCCGATCGACGTCAGCTGTGCAAAATTAGCGCGGATACCAAAGCCGTCGTTCCGTGCTTCGAAACCGGTTGCGCCGTAAGCAGAATAAAGCTTGTCGCGTGCAAACTCGCTGTCGCGCGAGTGCACCACGGGGTAACGCTCGAGATATGCGAGGCCGCGCAAGTCGAATCCTGCTCCGCCCCGAATATTACGTCGTCGGACGAGTTTTTCCAGCAATCTCAAATTGCACAGCGGAAGATGGATCGCTGGCCATCCTGTGCCACGTGCTGGCCGGAAACTGCCAATTCCGGCTGATCCGCTGACATGCGACAGACTCACCCGCGAACTGCGCTTGCTGAACGCGATGGGCGCAGTCGGATTGGCAGGAAATGTACAAATCCCGGTTTAACCGAATGCATCTAACGTTTGGAATGCATTCGTCACCAGCGCCGTACGTTGGAAAACCTGCGCGCCCACACTGCGCGACAATCCGTGTCGACGGCCGCGAGTGGCACGATGACCGACTTTTGACGGTGTTGAGTTGATCGGTCTCGCTCAAATTGAGCGCGATCGGCGCAACGCCATAACTGAGGTGAGAAATAGGCCTTGGCTCAAGTGGTTCAATTCCCCCGAATTCGCCAATCGCTGCAGCCCGGACGCAGGCCCCGGCCGCAGATGACGGATGCTCTCGGGAGCATGTCGGTTGCGCTGTCCGTTGTCCGCGATGCGCCAATGGAAACGAAGGAAGATGTTCGCAAGGCAATACTCCTTCTCGATCTCGTAAATACGCAGGCCCGGCTGCTCGCTCGTGATCTCGGCGACACTGCCGCCCGCGAACTGATTCTGGCCAACGCCGCACTCGTTGCAGAATGGCTTGAGGTCGCCCGCAGCGCGACATCGAAAACGTGAAGCGCCTTCCCATCAATGACGAAACTCACGGAATCGGAGACAAACCATGTTTAGCCGTAACCTAGGCGCTGACCGCCTTGCTCTCCTCGCGGCCAAAACAATCGGCGCCAGCATCATGGTGGCGGACCAGAACCTCAACATCGTCTACATGAACGACGCCGTCGTTGAGCTTCTGCGCGAAGCGGAATCTGATCTTAAGAAGGAGCTGCCGCAGTTCAGCGTCGACACGCTGATCGGAAGCAATATCGATATCTTTCACAAGAACCCGAGCCATCAGCGACGCATGCTGGAGGGTCTCAGCGCCAAGCATCGCGCGACCATCAAAGTAGGTCAGAGGACGTTCGACCTGTTGGCATCGCCGCTGTTGCAGGCTGACGGACGCCGGGTCGGCTTCGTCGTTGAATGGGCCGACGCGACGGTACGCCTGCAAAACCTGAATTATGCGGCCCAAGCCTCGGCTGCCGGCCGAGCGCAGGCGGTGATCGAATTCAATCTCGACGGCACCATCGTGACCGCTAACGAAAACTTCCTAAATGCCTTGAGCTATTCTCTGGGCGAAATTCGGGGCAAACACCACAGCATGTTCATGCCGATTGAGGAGCGGGATAGCGCAGCCTACCGCGAATTCTGGGCCTCGCTCAATCGTGGTGAATACCAGGCCGCCGAATACAAGCGGATCGGAAAGGGAGGCAAGGAGGTATGGATCCTTGCGTCCTACAATCCGGTTCTTGATGAAAAGGGCAAGCCCTTTAAGGTTGTCAAGTTCGCGACCGATGTCACGAACCAAAAACTGCGGAATGCCGACCTGTCCGGCCAGATCGACGCGATCAGGAAGTCTCAGGCCGTCATCGAGTTTAAATTGGACGGAACCATCGTTGAAGCCAACGACAATTTCCTGCAGGCCCTCGGTTACTCCCTTGGCGAGATCAAGGGGCAACACCACAGCATGTTTGTGGAGCACGTGGAGCGCACCAGCGCCGAGTATCGCGAATTCTGGACGTCGCTCAATCGGGGCCAGTTCCAAGCCGGAGAGTACAAGCGCATCGGCAAGGGAGGCAAAGAAGTTTGGATTCAAGCTTCTTACAATCCAATCTTTGATCTCAACGGCAAGCCGTTCAAGGTCGTTAAATACGCCAGCGATGTTACGAGCCAGGTCCTGACGCGCATAGGAAACGAACGCGTCCGTAACATGATGGAGTCGGTTGCAGCAGGATCAGAAGAGCTCAATGCTTCAGTGCGGGAAATCTCCGAAGCGATGACCAAATCGCGGGAGACCGCTTTGGGGGCCGTCGAGCAGGTCGCCACGGCAGATGCACAAGCACAGCGTCTTTCCAACGCCGCGCAGGCGATGAGCGGCATCGTCGAGATGATCAACAACATTACTGGCCAGATCAATCTCCTTGCACTGAATGCGACTATCGAGTCTGCCCGTGCAGGTGAGGCTGGCCGTGGCTTTGCGGTGGTGGCGTCCGAGGTCAAGAGTCTCGCCAATCAAGCCAAGCAAGCGACCGACAAGATCGCTCAAGAGATCGGCAGCCTCAATGGCATTTCGGCGGATGTGGTGAACGCGCTGAATTCGATCAAGCAAGCAATCAACAGCGTCAGCGAGTACGTTACCTCGACGGCGGCTGCTGTCGAGGAGCAATCTACGGTGACCAACGAGATGTCTAGCAGCATGCAGCGCGCCGCCGCCGAGGCAGCAGCGATTGCGCGTGGCTAGACAGGCTGCTGCACGTCGAACGAAGATGCCGGGCCGTTGCCGCTGGAAATAGCCAATTCTGCTTCCACGCAATGGTCCTCCGGCTCTGGCTTCCCACATTCGTCGAGTCGGAACTGGATCGGCCGAGTCTGCATCTCGAAGCTAATCTCGTCCCAACCTTCTGCTTCGTTGATCCAAAACGAGGCGTCTTCATTTTCAAATACTGCGCGCTGGCGGCAAAAGCTGGCCATTGCTTGGCAATAAGCAAGCATATCCATTACGCATGCTCCCACCTGTCAATCACTCTGGGCGAATTGCGCGACCTACCTATCTTGGCGCGACTGTCGTGACAACGGCTTCTGTCGAACTTGGCACGAACCGAACAACATTGGCACCAACCGGACTAGATGTTAGCTTTCAGGAGGTGTCCATCGAGCAGTATCTCGCGCTGCCCGAACGGGTGGATGCTGCTAAGTTCGCTATCCGGGAATACGGCGAGCACCTCGTGCCGAGGCTCGGATGCCGCATTTTGAGATCAAGCAACCGCAGAACCGGTCCACCTCTCCCCGTAGTGGAGAGGTGGATTTGCGCAGCAAATTTGGTGAGGGGTCGCAGCTCCAGCGAGGGACCGTAACCCCACCGGCGCTTCGCGTCGACCTCTCCCTTGGGAGAGGTGCCTCGCCTTACTGCCCGTTGGTCCGGCGTGCGGCCTTCGGCGCTTCGTCCTTCAGCTTCTCCAATGCGCCGGGCATCATCTGGCCGAACATCGAGCTCAGCATCGCGGTCGGGATCAGGCCGGCGCTGCTGCCTTCCTGCCCCTGCCCGCCCGACATCAGGAATTGCGGCACCAGGGGCTGGTTGATCCGCGTCAGCGCCTCGGCGAATTTTGCAAAATTCTGCTCGGCAAGCCGGTATTCCGGCCCGCCATAGGCATCGACCGCGAGCTTGGTCGCCTGCGCGTTGGCGGTGCCGACCGCCAGCACGCGGTCGGCCTCGCCCTGGCCTTCGAGCCGCGACTGCTCGCCGACCGCGGCCGCGGTCACCTTGCGCGTCTCGGCATCCTTTTGCGCGCGGGCCAGCGCCGCCGCACCCTCGTTCTCGTTGACCTTGACCTGGATCAGCGATTGCGTCAGCGCCGACTGCGCCGCCGCCGTCGCCTTGGCTTCGTTCAACGCGCGTTCCTGCACCGCGGCCTTCTCCTGCTCCTGATAGGTCTCGATCTGCTCGCGCGCGATCTGGCGCGAACGCAGCTGGATCAGGATGTTCTCGATGGTGTGGTCGCCGGGAGCTGCGCGCGGCGTGCCGATCAACACCTCCTGAAGGTCGAGCGAATAGCTCTCGAACCTCGCCTTCATGTCGTGCGCCGCCTCCTCCTGGATCGCGGCGCGGTTCTGCAACAGCTCGATCAAGGTCATCTTCTGCGCGATGTTCTTGAAGAACGCAGAGACCATCGGGTCGAGCGTCTGCTCGACCAGCTTCTTCACGTCGCCGAAGCGCTGGATGATCATCGGCGCCTTCTTGTAGTCGATATGCATCACCACCGAGAGCGGCAGCGTCGGCTCGAACGCATCCTTCGTGATCAGCGAGATCTCCGACAGGTTCTCGTCGAGCTTCATCGCGCCGACCTCGCCGCGCATCCATTTCAGGATGAAGTTGACGGTCGGGATCACCTCGATCTTGCCGGCGTAGGTGTTGAAGGCGTATTTGCCCGGCAACAGCGGCTCCTTCCAGACGCCGCGGCTGCCGTTCAGCACCAGTTCGCCATGGCGATATTGCTCGCCCGAGACGTCGTCGGTGCGCGGACCAGTGTAGAAGATGACGACGCCGACATTACCGACCGGGATCACCGTCTTCGGCACCGCCTCGACGGTCGCGAACAGGCGGTTGATGTACCAGGTGCCCTCGACGATGACCTGGAGCTGACGGCCGCGATAGCCGCCGGCGCTCAGGAATTTCTCCGGCTCCTGGAAATTGTTGTGGAAGGTCGCAGCATCCCGCAGCGCGATGCCGACCTCGGGCGCGATGATCTCGCCCGGAGGCAGCGACGGGCCGTCATGCACGGTGACGATGCCGACCAGATCGTGATCGGCCGCCAGCACGACCGGAGCAAAGCCCCAGCGCTCGGTGATGGTGAGCTGCATGCTCTCGAGCACGCCGCGCTCACGCTCGCTCAGGGCGTGACCGTAGACGCGCTCGTCGGTGATGACGGCGAACTGCGTGGTGTTGATCGCATAGGTACCCTCGCGCAGGATCTTGCGCTGCGGGCCCTTCTGGCCGCCGCCGAGCAGGAAGCGGCGTGCGTCCTGGAAGTCCGACTTGTCCTCGGTGTCGTTGGCACCGAGCACCTGCGACGGCTCCAGCGGCGCGCCGTCGCGCGCGAACACATAGGCGATCTTGCCCTGGCCGACGGTCACGAGGTCCGAGCGGTGGATCCGGTACATGAAGGGAAACATCACGTGCAGGCCGCCGCGCAGCACCTCCGGCTCATAACCGGCCTCGCCGTTCAGCGCGATGAAGCCGCCGCCGATCGAGCCCTTGATCGCCCACAGCTTCTCGACGATGCCGACCTGATTGTTGGGAATGTAGCGAAATACGTTCGATATCCGCAGCAGGATCACAAACGCGATCGCGACTGCGGTCCAAATGGCCGGTTGGGTTAAACCTGAGCCATTAAGAAAACCGAGGAAGTCCATAGTCCGTCTCCACAATTCGCAACTGGGCGGTTTGGGGACCCAAACCTGACCCAAGAATTGCGATGCGGACATGTGGAGCGGCCATGGCGGTGCAAGGCGTGAACATTATTCGCGCAGCCGATCTTTTTTTGATGACAGGATGAACCGCCTGACGACTCGCGCGACATCGACGCGCGCTGCAATTGCACATCATTCGCAGCGCGGACACCTTACGCTTAACGTTTCGGGTCACGCCCGCGGATATGGTCGAAGCCTTGCTTGATCGCGGCGAAGCGCGCGTCGACCACCGGTTCGAATTCGAGGTCGGTGAAGATATAGGGCCAATCGCTTTCGATGCCTTCGCGGACGAGTTCACCGACGTACATCGGATCGATACCATCGGAGATGCGTTGGCGGACCAGATTGATCCGCTCGGCAAGCGGGCCCGACGTCGGCAAAGGACGGGTCGCCCCCTCGAAGCGCTTGGGGAGATTGCGCGTGGAGTCCATGATGTGAGTGCGGATAAACCCGGGACACAGCACCGATACGCCGATCCCGCGCGGCGCGAGTTCGGGCCGCAGCCCCTCGGACAACGCGACGACGCCATACTTCGACACGTTGTAGGCCGTGCTTCCCCCTGAAATGATGCCGGCGAGCGAGGCCGTGTTGACGATGTGTCCACCCTCGCCGTGCTGCTCGATCAACGGCCCGAAAATCTCGATCCCCCAGATGGTCGCCATCAGGTTGACGCCCAGGGTCCAATTCCACGACGCGTCGGTCCAGGTGCCATAAGGCCCACCGCCGCCGACGCCCGCGTTGTTGACGAGGATATGCACCTTGCCGTAGCGAGCCGTCGTGGCTTCGGCGGCGGCGTGGAGTTCGGCTTTCAGTGAAACGTCCGCTTTCACGCCGTCGACATCGGCGTTGGTGCGCCTCAGTTGCTCGAGCGCCGTGGACAGGGCTGCTTCCTCAATATCGCAAAGCATGACCTTCGCGCCGGCCTGGGCGAGAGCGGTCGCGATCCCCAATCCAATGCCCGACGCTGCACCGGTCACGAACGCCGTCTTTCCAGCGAGGTCCTTCACGTGCATTCCCCCATGCAAGCGGACATCTTGTCCGCAACATGCCAAGCATCAGCGGGCGCCATATGACCGCACTTTCATGTGATTGGGAAGTATGCGGGACGTCCGCTCTTGGCCCCAAAGCCGACATCCGACCGGCCGGAGCTGACGTCAGCTTTTGACCCTGACCGGACATTGGCCCTAGCCGGACAACAGCCTGCCATGCTTTGATGCAGCGGGTCATTTTCCGATTTCGGAGGCCTTTTGACAGGCGGGCGCGTTGAACGGCGGTTAGCGGCAGTGCTTGCGGCGGATGTCGCTGGCTATAGCCGCCTCATGGGTGCCGATGAGGAGGGCACACTGGCCCGGCTAAAGGTTGTCAGAAATGCCGTGGTCGACCCCACCATCGCCGCTCATCGCGGCCGCATCGTCAAGACCACCGGTGACGGGTTGCTGGTGGAGTTCGCCAGCGCGGTGGATGCCGCTCGCTGCTCGGTTGAGATTCAGCGCGGCATGTCCAGTCAGAATGTGAATTTCCCAGAGCACCGCATCGATTTCCGGATCGGCATCCACGTCGGTGACATCATTTTTGACGACAACGATATTTTCGGCGACGGCGTCAATATCGCCGCGCGGCTGGAGAGTATTGCTGAGCCGGGCGGAGTTTGTATCTCCGATGACGCCTATCGGCAAATACGGGGCAAGGTCGAAATCGTCAGTGATGATCTTGGGCCTCAAAACCTGAAGAACATTGTGGAGCCGATGCGGGCGTGGCGGCTTCAGCTTGCTGATCAACACGTGGCGAGACCGCAACCGGGCTTGCATTCAGGCCAATCGCAAGCGCTCGCGATTCCCGACAAGCCGTCCATCGCCGTGTTGCCATTTCAAAACATGTCCGGCGATCCTGAGCAGGAGTATTTCGCGGACGGAATCGTCGAGGACATCATCACTGCACTGTCGCGCTTCAAGTCGCTGTTCGTCATCGCGCGCAATTCGAGCTTCACTTTCAAGGGTAAGGCGGTCGACATCAAGAAGGTCGGCCAGGAGCTGGGCGTTCGTTATGTGCTCGAAGGCAGCATCCGCAAGGCGGGAGCAAGGGTCAGAATAACCGGGCAGTTGGTCGATGCCGCGAGCAGCTCGCATCTGTGGGCAGACAAGTTCGATGGATCACTTGAAGATGTGTTCGGACTTCAGGACCGGATCACCACGAGCGTGGTTGCCGCGATTGCACCGAAGCTCGACCAGGCCGAGATTGAACGCTCTAAGCGAAAGCCGACCGAAAAGCTGGATGCCTATGATTACTATCTTCGCGGGCTTGCGGTTGTCGAAGGCGCAACCAAGGACGAGAACGAGGAAGCTCTTCGGCACTTCTACAAAGCCATCGAGATCGATCCCAATTTTGCACTAGCGCATGCGATGGTGGCGCGGTGCTTCACCCTACGCAAAGCAAACGGCTGGATGACAGATGTTGCAAAGGAATCAGCCGAGACCGCCAAAGTGGCCCGACGCGCGGCGGAGCTGGGAAGAGAAGACGCGGCAGTTCTGTCACGGGCCGGTTACGCTCTCGCGCGGGTTGCGTTCGAACCGGAGGAAGGCGCTGACCTTATCGAACGGGCGCTTGCGCTCAATCCGCATCTTTCCTCTGCATGGCAATACGGTGGCCTGCTCAAGGCATTTCGCGGAGAGCCGGAAACGGCGATTGAACATTTGGCTCACGCTATGCGACTGAGCCCGCTCGATCCCAGTCTCTACTCGATGCAGACGGCTATGGCGCTCGCCCATTTCGTTGCCGGCCGATATGACGAGTCGGTTTTTTGGGCTGAAAAAGCCTCGCGGGAGGATCCGAACTTCTTGCCCGCCATTAGAATTATCGCGACTAGCGCCGGAAATTCCGGTCAACTGGAGCAAGCCCAGAAAGCGGCAAAGCGAGTGCTGGAAATAGATCCTGCATTTAGAGTATCTAGTGTGGCCGATCACGTACCGCTGCGCCGTCCCGACGATCTTGCTAGATATGCGGAAGGTCTACGACGCGCCGGATTGCCAGAATAGTCACGCGCCGCCTACGTTTTGCGTGTCCCGGCATCGTTGTGACGGTAGGCGCCACTTCCGCTCTTGGCCCCAAGCGGCCGACCCGGCATGTCCGCTGGATGTCGGCTCTTTGGGGTGAAGCCGACTTGATATACTCAGCCTGAGTTCTTCCGGTTTTGACCCATGGCGGACGATCCGCCGGTTCGTCAAATCCCGGACCCATTGTTGATCTGCCTGTGGCTCCCCACTTCCGTCAATTTTGGTCGTCATGTCAGATCCGGCATTTTCGCCAACGCGTAGCCGTGGAAGGTCACGCGATCATTTTTTAGTAATTTGCAGGACGGAAAAAATGAAAAGCGCAACGCTGTTTGCCCTTGGTCTGTTTGCGGCGGCAATCTGGTCACACGACAGTGCGAGATGTCAGACGTCGCCTTTCCCTCCGCTTTCGCTTGCGCCGCCGGCGTCGAATGAAGAGGCCGCATCTCCGGACGCAACCAACGCTCGGCCGCCGACGGCGACCGCCAAGGGTTCGGTGCCGCCCCGAGCCGCCCAAGATGTGCCACCACGCGCCGCTTCACGATCTGCGGCTGTCGAACACACACCGTCGCAGTCCGACCGCGCTTCGCCCGCACAAGCGATCAACAGGCCGTCGCCGTCTGCCGGGGCGGCCCCCGATTACGATGGCTTTAGCGTCGGCATCGACGATGCCCCCCCAAGCCGGACGACACGACCCGTCAGGTCGCACGAGGCAAGGCAGCCCAAGCTCAATCAAGCAGCAGATCATGTCTCGAGGCAACAGACGGCCAATCCCGGGAACGATGACGAGCTAAAGGGCAAGCTTACGATTTGCCGGGGCTGCAAGTAACAGCTGCCACTCGGGGCGGATGTTGGAATTGGCACGTTATTTTTTGCGGGAGGCTTCTTGCGATGCAAGAGTCCGGTGATGGCCTCCTGCCAGCATCGCGGACTGTACCTTTTCAAATGACCGTTGCTCGATCTGGCGGACGCGCTCGCGCGATATTCCGTACTCCGAGGCCAGCGCCTCGAGCTTCGGGGGATCTTCGCTCAAATAGCGTGCGGTGAAGATATGCCTTTCACGGGGGCTCAGCTTTTGAATGGCTGCAGACAAAGCCTGGCGCCGTTGAGCCAGCTCCTGGTCCTCGGCCAACGTCACGTCATGGGGAGGCGACGGATCAACCAGCCGTTCGAGGGCATCGCCGACGTCACCGGCATGGTTGTGGCGCAAATTCAGGGACAAGTCGCCACGCAAGCGTCGGTCCATGTTCACGACGTCACGTTCGGATACCCTGAGGTGCGCGGCGATCGTCTTGACCTGTTCTGGCCTCAGATCCCCCTCCTCCAAGGCGGAGATCGCACTCTTCGATTGCCTCAGTTTGAAGAATAACTTCTTCTGGGCAGCGTCCGCCGTGATCTTCACCAGCGACCAGGAGCGAAGAACAAAATCCTGGATCGTCGCCTTGATCCACCACATGGCATAGGTGGACAGGCGGACACCCCGCTCCGGATCGAATCGTCGCACGGCCTGCATCAGGCCGACATTGCCCTCGGAAATGACATCGGCAATGGGTAGCCCATACCCTCGATATCTCATGGCGATTTTCGCAACGAGACGCAGGTGGCTCGTCACCAAGCGATAAGCCGCTTCACGATCGCCGCGGTCTCGCCATCGCCGACCGAGGGTGGCCTCTTCGTCCTGAGAGAGGATCGGAAATTTTCGAATTTCCGTCAGATAGGTCGTCAGATCGGTGCCGAGCGACGGCAATCTCTGAGAAACAGCTCGAGACATTTCTCCCTCGCAGTGCTCAAAAATCTTCTCACATCTGCCGCGCTCTCGTAGCGGCAGAGCAACAGGATGCATCGTCTACAAAGCAGGATTACCGTCTGCCTCATGACGGCCAGAACGTCGGCCCTTTCGGTTGGAGCCATCGGTCTTTCGATCCGAACCGGACTCCAGAAGACGCAGGGCATCCACGATGTCGTCGAAGCTCCCAGCTCCATCGATCGTCTGGTTCGAGTCCCGATCGTCTTTCACGGCGCAGGCATCCACGGCCCAAGACGATAGAATGGCCCGTTTCTCGTACGATGTCAGGTCGCAATCATCGACAACGTCCATTGGATGGGCGAACGCCTCGGCTGGATGCAATAGCCCGGCCATCTCCAAGTCCGTCGTTCGTCGGCGATCCATCTGCAGCGAGAGGCGATCGGGAAACGTCTCGTGCAAAAGTGCCTCGACGGAGCGCTGCTCCTCCCTCATCCGGCGCGCGATATACGCTCGCTCCAGGTCCGACAGACGCGTCGCGAGCAGCCTGCGGTAGCGCCGAATATTGGTGCGATGGGTACGCAGGCGTTCAAGGTGTCCCTCGATCATCACTCGCCCCCTTTCATCTCAGGCAGCCAGGGCACGTTCGGTCGAGCGCAACCGGCAAGGCTTTCCACCCGGAGGATTTCGGGGTCCCCCGTCGAGTTCGCACAGGGCCTCGAGAATTTCATCGATCGATACGGGCTTCTTCAATCCGGCGGGCGAGCGAAGCGACGGGCATGATGCGATCGCGGATGCGTCAGACGCCCAGGATGCCAGAATCGCCCGCTTCTCGGCCGTCGTCAGGCCGGTGTGGCACACGACATCCCGGGGATGGTCGAAAGCGGTGCCGGGATGCAGGAGCGCGTTGAAGTCAAACACGTTGTCGTCAGCGGTCGTCGGCCGCATGATATCCTCCTTTGCATTGACGACGAGTGGCAGCCGCGCGAAGTCTCGCGCGGCGCCGGTCGGAGACGGCTCAGGCCGCCTTGGCTTCCAGCTTCTGGACGTTGTCACTCGGCACGCCGATTGCGATACGGCGCGGCTTCATGGCCTCAGGGATTTCCCGGACCAGCTCGATCTTGAGCAAGCCATTGTCGAACGCGGCGCTCTTGACCTGAACATAGTCGGCCAGATTGAACTGGCGCTTGAAGTTGCGGGTCGAGATGCCGCGATAGAGAAAATCGCGCTCGGCCTTGTCCGACTTGCTGCCCTCAATGGTGACCACGTTCTGCTCGGCCGTGATCGAGATCTCGTGGGGCGCAAAACCTGCAACCGCCAGCGAAATCTGGTAGCGGTCCTCGGAGAGCCTCTCGATATTGTAGGGCGGATAATTGTCCTCGCCGGCCCGCTGGGCCATTTCCGCGAGGTCAAAAAGGCGGTCGAAGCCAACGGTCGAACGCCAAAGGGGCGAGAAGTCATAAGTGCGCATAGCCAAATCCTCCAAAGAGCAAGATGGTTACGAGCGGCACCGGACACGACCGGTGCCCGTCTCAACGGTCCGGACCCACGAGGCTTCCGGACACCACCGTTCGGTGGCGACAAAAAAACTAGCAAAGTCGTTTTTGGTTTCAAGAGGGGGACCAAAAATTTTTATGGCTTTGGTCGGCCGAAACCGAAAGCACGCGGGCCAGGGTAACAAATGCCGGCTATCGCGGCCCTTAGCCGACACCACTTCAATCCGCCTTCGGTGCCGGCCTTTCGGGGAGAAGCCGATGCGGATTCCTTGAGCGTGCCCCCTACCTCGGATGCCACCAGCGTCCGCCGATCACGACGCCTTCGGATGCGATCCTGCGATCACCGGTCAGGTGCTCGCCGACGACGTCGACATAGTCGAATTGCCCTTGCCGGATCGAGAGCAGCGTGGCGTCGCCGACGCTGCCCGGCTTGAGGCTGCCGAGCTCCGGCCGCCGCAACGCCATCGCGGCATTGACGGTGGAGGCCGCGATCACGTCCGGCAGCGACATCCCCATGCAGAGGAATTTCGACATCGTCGTCACCTGGTCGAAGGCCGGGCCGTCGATGCAGAGCTGATGGATGTCGGACGAGATGGTGTCCGGATAAAAGCCGTTGGCGAGCATCGCGCGCGCGGTCTTGAAGGCGAACGAGCCCTTGCCATGGCCGATGTCGAACAGCACGCCGCGCTCGCGCGCTTCCAGCACCACCTTCTTCACGGTGCCCTGCGCGGTTGCCGGCGTATTGGGGAACGGGCGGAAGGCATGGGTCAGCACATCGCCCGGGCGCAGCCGCGCCAGCACCTCCTCATAGCTCGGCGGCGGATGGTCGATATGCGCCATCAGGGGCATGCCGACCTGCTCCGCCACTTCGAGCGCGATCTCGAGCGGCACCAGCCCCGAGGTGCCCGAGGCGAACAGACCGACCCGGACCTTGATGCCGACGATGAGGTCGCGATTCTCGTCCGCGACGCGCGCGGCATCGACCGGATTCATCAGGCGCAACTCCTCGCTTTCGCCGACCATCACCCGGTCGGAGAAGCCGAAGATGCCGGCATGCGAGACATGCAGATAGGCCAGGATGCGAACCTGGCTCGGCTCGATCACATGCTTGCGGAAACCCGCAAAGTTGCCCGGGCCGGCGCTGCCGGTATCGACCGAGGTTGTGACGCCCGAGGTCCGGCAGAATTCCTCCGCGTCGATGCCGAGCGAGGTGCCGCCCCAGTACACGTGAGTGTGCAGGTCGATGATCCCCGGCGAGACGATCTGCCCGGAGACGTCGCGCACGTCGGTCGCACCGTCGGCGGCCAGTCCCTGCCCGATCGCCGCGACCTTGCCGCCGGCAAAGGCGACGTCCGTCACCGCATCGAGCTTTTGCGACGGGTCGACCACCCGCCCGCCGCGCAGAATCAAATCGAAAGCCATCGTCATCTCCTGATTTCAGTCCGGGACGATGGTCGACTTCGGCGGTGCCTGCAAGCGGCTCAACCGACACGGGCCTGTTGGGAAACCGGCGCGGTCACTGTTGCATGATCCGCGCTACGGTCCGCATCCTTATCAACATCCTTGGCGGATGCGAAGATCGCCGCAATGGCCGGGTTGTGCGCAGCCTCGGAGACGGCAATGGTCTCGCGTGCCCAACGGTATGACGACTGGAATATCTCCTGATGGCGGTCGAAATCGGTGACATCGATGCCATCGGGCGTCGGCGGGCGCATCACCATGTCGAGCGGCGTGGTCGGCAGCGTATCGTAGCGCTGATGCGCGACGAGGCTTCGCCACAGCACGTTGACGGCGCTCGGCGCAGCCGGAAGCGCCTTGCGCCGGAACGGCATCAGCAGCGACGCGAGCAACTCGAACCTGCCCGGCAGCGCCGCGTAGTCGACATCGAACATCTCGGTCGCCGGCTCGCCGAAATGGACCACCAGATTGGGGCCGCTCTTCATCTGGTGCATCTGCGCCAGCGGAACGTTGTCGACGAGGCATCCGTCGACCAGCATCGAGCCGTCGTGGGTGTAGAACGGTGGCAGCAGGCCGGGAATGGCGCTGGATGCGCGCACCGCCTGCCACAGCAGGCCGGTCCGGATCAGTTCGAGGCTGTGCGTCGACAGATTGGTGGCGACTGCCGCGAACGGCCGCCAGCAATCCTCGATCCGGCAATTGTGGCCGTACTGATCGGCCAGCGCCGCATCGAAGGCCTTATGGTCGAGCAGCGCGTAGCGCGGCCAGGTCGGGCGGCGGAAGCTGCGGCTGGAGACGAAGATCTCATGCGTGCCGCGCTCGAGATGCTCGGCGTCGTAGTTCTTGGCAAAGCCTGCCGCCATCGCCGAACCGACGCTGGTGCCGACGAAGATGTCGAACATCGCGCCGCGCTCGCGAAACGCCTTGTAGACGCCGACATGCGCGGTGCCGAGGCTGCCGCCGCCGCCGGCGACGAACCCGACGGCGCGGCCGCACAGGAAGCGAACCAGGCTGTCGATATCGATCTGGTCCTCGAGCGCGACATGGTGGTGCATGAAGCACGGCAGCCGCGCGAGCCAGGCCGCGGTGCCGCTGACCTCGTTTTGCCTGATATCATGAACGCGCACGAGGCGCCGCGCCGGCGCCGGATGCACCCCGCAAGCAAAGCTTTCGAGCTGGGTGAGATCAGGCGCCGGCGCCTGGCCGCGGCAGGCGAACACGACGAGATCGGCCTGGCGGATGGTCTTTCGCGCCCATTCCGACGCTTCGGCGCCACCGAAATAGGCCACCAGCGGCACGTCATACTCGATCCGGTTGAGCCAGTCGGCGACTTCGGAGGCATCCAGCGCACGGCCGGGAAACATCGCCTGGACGCGCGCGAGGTCGACGATCTCGGCGCCGGCGGCGGCAAGGCCCTCGCGCAACCTTTGCTCGAAGGCGGCAGGGACCGGTTCGCGTCCGCCCGAAATCAGCGCGACGGTGCGTGCCTTCGGTGAGGCCCGGACCGGCAACAGCCGCGCGGTCTGGATCGCAAAGCGCTGTGCAAGCGCGGCCAGCAGCGCCTCGACGATCCCGGGCGTCTCCTCGACCAGCCGCGCATAGGCCGCCCGCGTCAGCACCAGCACGCTGCTGTCGCGGATCGCGATCACATTGGCGGTGCGCGGGATGTTGGCGAAGAAGCCGATCTCGCCGACCAGTTCGCCGGCGCGCAGCTCCGCAATCGGCTCGGGATGATCGGTCCGGTGCACCGCGAGCGCGCCGTGCAGCACCAGGAATAATGCATCCGAAGCACCGCCCTGCTCGACCAGCAGCTCGCCGCGAACCAGGTCGCGCCGGGTCATCGCGCCAAAGGCGATCAGCCGCTGCTCGGCGCTGAGTGTCCTGAACAGCGCGAAGTCCTCGGACAGGTTTCCCCACGCAAATGTTGCACGCGGCGGCACACGGTTCGATTGCATGATTAGATGTTAGCGCCGGGGCGCCGCCCCTGCGAGCGATATCACAGCATGATCGGCAGCACCCGGCCGCTATTCCCTTGGGGGCACTGCAACAGGAATAGCGACCTCACCCGACCAATTCGGGCCATGGCACGATGGTCGACTTCACCGTCTTCATCGCCATCGCGTCCGCCACCGCCATCGAGATCGACATAGACATAGACATATTCAGCCCAGCCGCCCCACATGTGCGGCGCCTTGTCGAAGCCGGGATCGCGGCCGCAATAGACCGGCGTCAGGCATTTGTTGGCGCTCTGCGGATAGTGGATGCAGTAATAGCAGCGGCTGCACGGCATCAAGGGCGGGATCATCACCTTCGATCCCACCTTGAGCGGCTTGCTCATGAAGTCCTCGGTGAACTCCGGGCAGCATTCGACGATCACGCCGCCGAGCTCATGGCCGAGCGTGAACGGCCAGGGCAGCGGCTTCGGCCAATGCCCTTTCAGGATGTGCAGGTCGGTTCCGCAAACGCCGCAGGCGCCGACCTTGATCAAGGCCGCCTTTTTGCCGACTTCCGGCCATGGCACGGTCCGGATTACGGGCTTGGCTCCAGGTCTGTCATGCGTGCAGACGCGGATCTGCTCCATCGGTTCGCCCTCCCTGTCCGTGTCGTTGGGCCGGGTTCGGCCGCACCGGCCTTAGGTCAGGACGATCGGGATGTCATGAAGGCCTGTCATGAAGACTTTCCTGACAGGCTTTGGCGGACGAGGCGCTTCAGCGGGGAACGACAGCATGAATCCTGGTATCGAAGGCATCGTCGGCATGTACGTCAAGCTGGGCGAGCTCGACACGCTGCAACGCATGAAGGAGCACCGGCAGAGCCTGCTCGACCAATGCGTCGACACTGCGAATTTCAACTTCGACGTGACGCGATCGATCTACCGGAGTGATCTCGAAGTGATCAAAGCCGGCATCGAGAAGCTCTCAGGCGAGATCACCGGCCATGTCGACGTGTTCAACGAGAACAGGATCGCCGGCTGGGCCTTGTACGACCAGCACCCCGACAAGCGGGTGACGATCGATATCTATTTCAACGGCGAGCTCGTCGCCGAGATCGTCGCCGATCAGTTCCGCAAGGACCTGCTCAAGCTCAACAAGGGCGACGGGCACCATGGCTTCATGTTCGAGCCGCCGAGCGGGTCCTATCAGCCGCCCTTGCAGCTCGAGATCCGCGCGGCGAAGCAAAAAGTGCTCAAGGCGGTGACGGTCGAGCCGGCGATCGACGCCGAGACCAAATAGGATGTGCGAGTAGACCGCAAGCTTCGGCCTCGCCTTGTTCGGGTACGGCGCATGTGAACTTCGCTGATCGCTCTAGCGCCGCGTCCGGGTTCCCTCCCACAACCGTAACGCCCCGTTAACCCTATCAGCTTTAGGGTCATCGGGGCTCCGAATGGACGGTGGCCGGGTTTGTCGTGATGTCGTTTGCACAGAAGAAAACTAACGTCGTCCCCGTAGCCGAGGAGCGGCGCCGCTTCCAGCGCGTCAAGGTGCACCTGCTCGGCCGCTACATGCTGCCCGACCGGCGCGAGTTTCCCTGCCAGATTATCAACATGTCGCCGGGCGGCCTCGCGCTGCTGGCGCCCGGTATCGGCAATGTCGGCGATCGCGTGATCGCCTATCTCGACCATATCGGCCGCGTCGAGGGCCGCATCACCCGCATCATCGACAACGGCTTTGCCATGACGATCGGCGCCACCGCGCGCAAGCGCGACAAGCTCGCCGCCCAGCTCACCTGGCTTGCCAACCGCGACATCCTCAACCTGCCCGAGGATCGCCGCCACGACCGTATCGTGCCGCGCAACCCGATCGCCCTGCTCACCCAGGAAGACGGTACGCGGATGACCTGCCGTATCATCGACCTTTCCTTGTCCGGTGCAGCCATTGCCGCCGAGAACCGCCCGCCGCTGAAGTCGCTGGTGATGCTCGGCCGGGTGCAGGCCCGCGTGGTGCGAAATCTCGAGGAAGGCTTCGCGCTCGAGTTCGTCCACGAGCAGTCCGCGGAAACCCTCGAAGAGAGCGTTACCGCGAGGTAAAGCGAAAAGCCGCTTCAGACCCCCGTTTTCAGCCTGCGAAGGCGGCCTCCGGTGCACCGGTGGCCGCCTTCGCCGCGTTTGGCACGGTGCAATCGGCGGTTAACGGCCGCGCGGTTTGGCGCAACAAACCGCGCTGGCGCAACACTTGCCGCGTTAATGCATAAAATTTGAATCAATTGCAGTTGTTTCAAATTTTACGCGAATTCGATTCAAGTACAGATCGAATTCGCCGCAGCTTTTACCAGTATTCGCGTCAAATCTACTTTGCGCACTTAGCGGCGGCGAAAAAACTTTGTGCGAAACGTGGTCCCAACAAGAAGAACGGGGGCCACAATGTTTGGGTTCAGGGGACAGGGGAAAGGTTTGGCGGTTGCCGCCATCCTGTTTGCGACGTGCGTGTCGGCCAAGGCCGGCGACGTGGTCTATGCCAGCCTGGGTGACGTCGCGCGTTCGCCGATCGGCTGGGTCGAATTCTGCGCCGACAATCCGGCCGAATGCCGCGGCGGCGCGACGCAACCACGCGACATCGTGATGTCGCAGACCGCCTGGCGTGACCTCGTGCGGGTCAACAAGTGGGTCAACGAATCCATCAAGCCGATGACCGACATGGATCATTGGGGCGTGATCGAGAAATGGTCGTTGCCGACCGACGGCTACGGCGACTGCGAGGACTACGTGCTCCTGAAGCGCAAGATGCTGATGGATGCCGGCTGGCCCCGCGAGGCGCTGCTGATCACGGTGGTCCGCGACAAGAAGGGCGAAGGCCACGCGGTGCTGACGGTGAAGACCGACAAGGGCGAGTTCGTTCTCGACAATCAGAACGAGAGCATCGTCGCCTGGACGGAGACCGGCTACCGCTTCGTCAAGCGGCAATCGCAGAGCGATCCCAATGTGTGGGTCTCGCTCGGTGACAACCGCCCCGCAGTTTCAACGGCCAGCTCGCGCTGAGCGGCAACAAGGAATCGAGTTCGCGACCCGGTCACATCCCCACCCCTCCCCGTCCCAGACCGGTTCGCGCGCGGCCAGGCTTCCCCCAAAGCCTGGCCGCAACCTTTTGCTGCATGCGAAAACACCGAAAATCCTTATGGATCATAGGTGTTTAGCGATCCACTCCGAAACGATTGGAGACGCAAAACCCAGGAACAGGCCGTAAACTTCCGACAGGACCGGGAAAAATCCGGGCAACACCGGCCGGCCGTTCAAATAGAACGGCCACACCACGTCCGCCCGTAGCGGCTCGGCTCGGTAATGACGGTATCACCCGGCACATCGATCCATTGCCCCTCGAGCCGCGCCCGGTAGCGCCCGTCGGGGGTGTCCCAGTCGACGTCAGACAGCGCGGTGCCGTCGGCGTCGCTGCAGCACCGCCCGCCGCCCGTGCTGGCGAGGCCCTCGAAACATCCCCTCAGCGGCGAGTTGGCGTAGCGGCCGTCAGAATCCCGCGCGGACGCCGGCGCGCCAGGTGAACAATGGCGACGAGCGCAGCGATGCCGATCGCAAAGCGCGACATAGTCTCATCCTTTGGTGGTTCCCGGCGCCTGTTGAAGGGCTTCAACTTCCAGTTGGCATGGTCCCTATACAGACCTAAAAGCGTCTCTTCTAAGAACTAGATCGATCCACTCGCGGTTCGGACGGCCGCAACCGGAGCGCGATGACCTTCACATCCTGGCAGTTTGGAATTTTCGTCAGCGCCGTTTTTGCAGTCTTTTACTTGCCGCCCCTGCGGCGCGCGCAGGTCCATATTCTGATCGCTGCGAGCGTCTTCTTTTACGGATACGGCCAGCCGGAACTGTTACCGCTGCTGTTAGTCGCCGTGGTCGGCACTTGGGCTTTCTTGGCTCTGTCGTTCCGGCGGCCCGCCTATACCGCGCTCGGCATTATCTTCAATCTCGGCCTGCTGGCGTTTTTCAAATACAAATTCCTGTTCTTTGCGCCGCCGGTCCAGACCGGCCAGGCCATCGGGGATTTCCTGCTCAACCTGCCGCTCCCGATCGGGATCTCGTTTTTCGTTTTCCACAATATCAGCCTGCTGGTCGACCTGCCGAAGCAAAAACGCGAAAGGAGCCTGTGGGAAGTGTTCCTCTATGTGATCTTCTTTCCGCAGCTGGTCTCCGGGCCGATCACGCAGGCCAAGAACTTCTTCCCGCAGATCAAGCCCAAGTCGATTGCCGAAGTGCCGTTCGTTGAGGCGGTACAGTGGCTGGTGCTGGGCTACTTTTTCAAGCTGTACGTCGCCAATAATCTGAATGAGATGACGTCCTACATGGCCTATCCGCTCTTTGAGACGGTGAAGGCCACTGATAAATGGCTGCTGTTGTTCCTCTACAGCTTCCAGATCTACGCCGACTTTTCCGGCTATTCGGCGATTGCGCTGGGCCTTGCATTGCTATTCGGGTACCGCCTGCCGGAGAATTTCAACCGGCCATACATCGCGACCTCGATCGCCGACTTCTGGCGCCGCTGGCATATCTCGCTGTCGAGCTGGCTACGGAACTACCTCTACATCCCGCTCGGCGGCAACAAGCACGGCAAGGCCCGCACCTACTTCAACCTGATGGCGACGATGGCTCTCGGAGGCCTCTGGCACGGTGCGGCCGTCAGCTATCTGGTGTGGGGCTTCATGCACGGCCTCCTGCTCGCAATCGAGCGGCGGTTCGTAGACCGGCTGGATGGCGCCAAGTCCCCCCTGCTGAACGCCGCCAGGGCTTTCGTCGTGTTCTTCGCCGTGTCGCTGTTGTGGATCCTGTTCAAGCTGCCGGACTTCGCGCACGCCGCAGCCTATTTTGTGGGACTATTCAGCAGCGACGAGGTACCGAACCCACCGAAGATCTATCGGAGCTTGGCGCTGGCCTATGCGCTGCCGGTGATCCTGCAACACTTCATCGTCCCCGGCCGGCCAAAGGGCTCGTGGGCGCGACGGCTCGAGCCGGTTTTCTACGGCGCGCTTGTCGCCCTGACCTTCGCCGAAGCCGGACCGGATTCCGCGTTCATCTATTTCCAGTTCTGAGGCCGGATCGATGTCGTGGCTGCTGAAGTTTTTCGTTACCGCCATCATCGGCATTCTGGCCTTGAAGGCCCTGGGCGGATCGGACGACCCGCTGTTGCCGGTCACGACGGATGATCGCAACTATCATGTTGCCGTCAGATACGTCGACCAGCCGTCGCACCGCATGGTGATCGTCGGCAGTTCGCTGTCGGTCAGGCTGTCCGAGGATTACTTCACCTCGCCCAACATCGAGAATTTAGCTCTGGCCGGCGGGTCGCCGGAAACCGGCCTTCAGATCATTGCAGCCAACGAGCCGCTCCCGCAGCTGGTGCTTGTCGAAGCCAACATCCTGACCCGGCCGGTTGACGCCCGCCTGATCGAACGGCTCAAAGCAAGATTGACGACCGCGACGCCGGCGGCGTTCCAGCCGATCAGATCGGCTGCGGCTGGTTATGAGGTCCTGTTACACCCCACGAAGTCGAAAGACCAGGTCAGGCGCGGCGCCGACTGGCGTGTGGCGCAGCCGGCTGCTGAGATCGTCGGTCCGCCATTCCAGCTTCAGGCGCAGCCAGCTCCGCCACCAGAAACGATCGAGCGAACTCTCTCGAGGATCGAGCAACTTGTCCGGAGCCTGCGATCGCGAGGCACCAAGGTGCTGTTCTTCGAAATGCCTTATCCCGCCGAGGTCGAGCGGAGCGCCGCTGTCATCAGCAGCGCCGCGATGGCGCGGAAGACCTTTCCCGACAGCGCTTCGTGGCTTGCGCTTCAGGTCGACCGGTCGGAGCTCAGATGGACGGATGGCGCTCACCTGGATGAACGCTCAGCGATCTTCGTGGCAAGAGCAATAGAGACGGCCGCGGCAGAGCAAATCAGCCCATAGCGCGGAAAAGCCCGCGCGGCGGGAAATCCCCACCGCGCGGGCCACCTCCCAGCCACTCCGCCGAGGAACAGCCGGCCGGGACATCTCATCAGCCGACGGCATCACTCGCCGGCGCGCGAACGGTACTTGCCGAATTTGGTCTGGATACCGAGCCAGATGGCCGCACAGGCCGGTGACAATAACGGTCGCGATTGCCTTCCAGCCGGCGCGCTCGACCTGATCGCTGGCCTTGCACCACGCGACAATGGCAGCCTGCGGACCCGAATGTCCGAAGCGCCGGCCGACCGGATGGAAGAAGCCGAAGTTCAGGCTAGCATTCGTGACCTTCCACGTCTTCCGCCACACATGGGCGACGTGGCTCCGCTACTACGGCGGCGCCGATGTGCAGGGCCTGGTTGCGACGAAGAACTGGCGCGACGAGCACAGCGCGAGCCGCTATTCGCACGTGGTGCTGCGTGATGAATGGAAGCAGGTCGAGGATCTGCCGATGATGGGGAAAACCCGGGGGAAGCGACGTCGCGCGTGAAATTCGCGAGTGCGATCAACGCGCAGCCCTTTTTCCCCCAAAGCTTGGCCGCAACCTTTTTCGAGAGACGCGAAGACTCTGACTTCCGCATCAGTCGGCCTGATCGCCCCGGCGGACTGAGACGTCAGTCCCGTCTTGGGGCAGAAGCCTCGGAATTTGCGGCGAATTTTATGGACCCCGAGCCATCGGCTTGAGGCCACGGGTTTTGCCCGAGCCGAGGTTGTGCTATTTCCAACCTTTCAATTGATGTCCGGTTCTGGTCGCATGGTCGAACTTGCCCCCCGGAATGCACAAGCCAGCAGCCTGATCGGCGTGCAGCCGATCGCGATCGGCGCTGTGGCGCTGGTGCTCGTGCTGTTCGGGATCGGCTCGATCGCGCTGTGGCGCAGCTTCGGCGGCACCGTGCCCGAGACCGACCGGATGGCCGCCGCCCGCCTGCTGCAGGCGCGAACTGCGCAGGTCTCCGAGGCCCTGGTGGAGAAGACCAAGGGGATGGAGCTGACCCAGCAGGAATCCATCGACCAGTTGCAGGAGGTGCAGGACCAGCTGCAAACCATGCGCAAGCAGTTCACCGCGCAGCAGGCCGACACCAAGAAGCTGTCCGACCAGGTCACCGCGCTGACCGAGCAGGTCGAGGGCCTGCGCCAGTCGCTGGCGAGCGCGCAGGCCAATGAGCCAGCAGCCGAACCCGAGCCGCGCAAGCGCTCGAAGGCAGCCCGTAGCGCCAACCGGAAGCGCCACAGGTCGCGCGGCTGACGGCCCCCGGGGCGGCCAGCGCCGAGCGGCGGGATCAGCCACAAAATGCACCAAATCCCATGCAAGATCAGTCACTAACGTGGAACCTTGCGAACTCGGACCGTCCGGCAGCGGCCTCGCAGGAGTGCCTGTTACAGTGAATTAATCCTGACTTTGTGAACTGCTTCACATATCCGACTTCGAATCCGAGTCATCCTTAAATGACCGGATGGCGTGAGCCGATTTCAATATCCGGGGCTGGCAAGGTCGTTGACGGTATACTGCGTCGACGGCCTTGTTTTTTGGCCCGCTGAATCCCGGTCTCCGGACTGCACCCCGCACCCGACACCGAGCGCGCCGCGCCAGCGACCGCAAGCAAGCGGCCGACGGCCCTGCAGGCGCGACATCGCTACGGCTGCTTCGTGGGATCGTGCGACACGCGATTGCCCCTCAGCCGCAGCCGCGCCAGCTTCGGCTCGAGTTCGTGGAGCATGTAGACCAGCGCAACCGCAAGGCTCGAAACAATCACCATGAACAGCAATGTCAGATCGGGAATGGTCAGCATCTCGGATGTCCTCTGAGACCGGCTCCAACCGCAGCCGGACCATATGTTTTCGTGATGCGCTCACGCGCTAACCGCTGTCACGCAAAGCAAGCTGCATACCAATGCGCGACGGCCCCGGCATCAAGACACCGAGGCCGCGCCTGTATTCCAAGACCTGTATTCCAAGACTCATCAGCATGGCGATCCAATGGATCGTCCATGCGTCGGCGGATGGCTCAGTTGCAAACCTGCACGGGCCGGATCTGCCAGCCATACGGTGTCAGCATGCGACGGCGCACGACGTAACAGCCGCCGTCACCGTAGCCATAACCATCGTCGTAGCCGTAGCCGGCATAGTACGGATTGCCGTAATAGCCGTCATAGTAATCGTAGGCGCCGTAGCCGAGCCCGAAGCCGATCGCTGCTGCAGCGAACGGATAGCCCCAGCCGCGCCGATAGTAGCCGCCGTGCCAGCCACCGCCATGCCAGCCACCACCGTGCCAGCCACCACCGTGCCAGCCACCACCGTGCCAGCCGCCGCCGTGCCAACCGCCACCGCCGCCCATGGCGTGGAAGGCGCCGCCGTGGAAGCCGCCACCGCCGTGGAAGCCACCACCACCGTGGAAGCCGCCGCCGCCAAATCCGCCGCGCGCCGACGCGGTGTCGACCGTGAACAGGCCGACCGATACCGTCGCCAGCAAGGCGATCATCGTTTTACGCAACATCACCCGTCACTCCTCTTTCCAGGCTTTTCCTTTCAAGCCTCCTCCGCCGCGTCCCGCGCATGCTAACCCAATCTAGGACCGCAGCTTCCAACGCGCGCCTGTGTCGCGCTCACTTCTGCGCGACCCGCGTTCATCAAGGCACGGCCTTCAAAAGTTAACAACCGCGGCTGCTGCTCCCCGTGCCTTGGGCGACGATCGCTCCGGGCGCGAGCAGAATCGCGATTGTCGCTGACGCGACGGTGACGGATAATTTGCGCATGGCAACTCTCCCTTGCGGACATCAACGGGTCCGCAAAACGCCGGTTCCCACAGGCGTTGGAGCAATAAGGTTTGGGAGCAATGCAATTTGCGCAAGCTGATCGAATTTGACGACGACACGTTCGGCAAGCTGAAGCAGCTTGGGCGCGACCGGATGGCGACCCTGCAGGAGCTCGCGGACGAGGCGTTCGCCGACCTGCTCAGGAAGCACGGTATTCCGATCGACCTGAAGGACGCGCTGCGCAAGAGCGCAAGACTTCAGGAGGCAGCAAAGCCCGGCCCCGCAGCACCGAAGGCTGCGCGCAAGCAGGGCCGGAAGCGCTGAGGGTTCAGCCGATCTTCTTCAGTCCCGCCTTGTACTGCGGTCCCCTGATCGCATAGGACTTCGCCGGCCGCGACAACGCTTCCGCCTGCGCGGCGTCGAGCGTGCGCACCACGCGCGCGGGCGCTCCGATGATCAGGGAATTTTCCGGAAACTCCTTGCCCTCGGTGATCACGGAGCCGGCGCCGACCACACTGCCGCGCCTGATGCGCGCGCCATTCATCACGATCGATCCCATCCCGATCAGCACGCCGTCTTCCAGCGTGCAGCCGTGCACGATCGCGTTGTGGCCGATCGTGACGTTGTTGCCGATGGTCAGGGGGAAGCCGGGATCGACATGCAGGGTCGAATTGTCCTGGACGTTGGAGCCCTCGCCGATCTCGATCCACTCATTGTCGCCGCGCAGCACGGCGCCGAACCAGACGCTCGCTCCCGGCTTGAGGCGCACCTTGCCGATCACGACGGCATTATCGGCGATGAAGTAGCTGCCGTCGGCGGGAAGATCGGGCCCCTGCCCGTCGAGTTCGTAGATCGCCATTGAGGTCTCCTTGGATCGGAAGAGACCTTGGCACAGCGGCGGACATGGTTTCAAGCAAGCGCCGTGACGATCCGGCGCGGATCACGATCGGCTCAGCCGAGCACGCCCGTAGCGCGTAGCGTCATCATGAAGAAAGTGCCCGACATCAGGCTCCAGAAGCCGGAGATGACGGTTGCCATCATCACGAACTCGAAGCGGCGGCGCTCGATGCGCGCGCCGCGCAGCGTGTTGCGCATGATGATGAAGGGTGCGGCGAACACCAGGAACGGGACAGCGGCGAAGGTCTTCGGCGCCACGCCCTCCTGCAGCAGGCCGAAACCGGCCGGGCGCTCTGCCATCGCCTGATAGCCGCTGGCCAGTGCGCCCGCGAACGCAAAGCCGATGAAGAGCGAGAACAGGGAATTAAGGGTATCGGGCGACATCGGGAACTTCCGCTACGCAACAGGCTACTCACCCCTGCTTCGCAGAATTGGCTGCCGGCCGCCACATCATCCTTAAGGAAAGGTTAATCCGGTCCGCCCGGCTTGGCGTTTGCGCATGGCCGTTCGCTCAGGGATTCCGTTGGAATCGTACGGAAATTCCTCGCCTCATGGCATATTCGGCAGGTGATTCGACCACCCCCGACCCGGCCTTTGCCTCGTTCATGACGCTTCTGTCGACCGCCCAGCATCTCGCCCGCGACACCCGCCGCAATCCACGCGCGCATCTCGTCCCGATCATCGCCTCGGCGGTCATCGCGGCCGGCGCGATTGCGCTCGTCGCCTATCTGTTGTGGCCGACCTATACGACCATCCCGGTGAGCGATCCGTCGCGGCTGCCGGTCAGCGTCGGCGGCACGCTGTTCAACGTGCCGACGATGGCGGTGCGCATGAAGATCCAGCGCCACTCCGGGCCGCAGGAGCGCGTCGATCTGAGCTTCCTCTATCCCTCGCTGGAGGCGCCCTCAGCGCCCAAGCACTACAGCGCCGAAACGGTCGAGGACAAGGTGCAGCCGATCGACCGGATCTTCGTGTCGATCGCGGCCCACCACGATTCACTGGCGCCCGACATGCGCCTGCGCACGATCTACCCGCGCTATCTCGACGATCGTGCAAATACCGATGACGGCCTGACGGCGCGCGCGTTCCGCGACGGCACGCCCTATGGCGGCGAGGACCTGTACACCGCGGCCGAGCCGCAGCTCGTGGCGCGCTGCACGCGCGATACCTCGACACCCGGCATGTGCCTGAGCGAGCAGCGCATCGAGGGCGCCGACCTGACCTTCCGCTTTCCGCGCAGCTGGCTTGCGCAGTGGCGCGACATCGCCACCGCGATGAACCGCCTCTCCGCGCAGATGCACAGCGCGAAGGGATAACTTGTTCGTCACTGCGAGCATCGCAGTGACGATTCAACAAGCAGAGGCTGTTCAGCCTTACTCGGCCAGATCTTCTTCCAGGATGGCCATCTGGAACTGGAACGAGCGATCATCGTCCTCGTCGTCGACGAACAGCACGCCGATGAACTCCTCGCCGATATAGACCTCAGCGGAGTCGTCCTTCTTGGGCCGCGGCACCACGCGGATCTTGGGATTGCTGAACACGCGCTTCAGATACGCGTCGAGCTTCCTGACTTCCTGAACGTCCACGGCCGTCTCCAATCGGGTCGATGATTTTCGGGGAGGTTTTAGGACGAGATGGCAAAGATCGCCAGCGCCTTTTCAGGCTTTGGCGACGTGATGTTGCGCACACGCAAAAACGCGCTGCCGATCAGAAAGCGAATGAAATCAAAGACCGATCGCGTTGAGCATCTGGTCCATGGTGCGCGAAGGTTCGGCACAGCCGGCTTCGCCGACGATTTTCGCCGGCACGCCCGCGACGGTGACGTTGTGCGGCACGGGCTTGACCACGACGGAGCCCGCCGCGATGCGCGCGCAATGGCCGATCTCGATATTGCCGAGGATCTTGGCGCCGGCGCCGATCAACACGCCGTGGCGGATCTTCGGATGGCGGTCCTCGTTCTCCTTGCCGGTGCCGCCGAGCGTGACGCCATGCAGGATCGAGACGTCGTCGTCGATGACGGCGGTCTCGCCGCAGACGAAACCGGTGGCATGATCGAGGAAGATGCCGCGGCCGATCCTGGCCGCCGGATTGATGTCGGTCTGGAACACCGCCGAGGAGCGGCTCTGCAGATAGAAGGCAAAATCCTTGCGGCCCTTCTGGTACAGCCAGTGCGCGAGACGATGGGTCTGCAGCGCATGAAAGCCCTTGAAGTAGAGCAAGGGATCGATGAAGCGCGAGGTCGCGGGATCGCGGTCATAGACGGCGACGAGATCAGCGCGAAACGCATTGCCGATATCGGGCTCGTCGCGCAGCGCCTCGCCATAGGTCTGGCGGATCAGGTCGCCCGACAGCGCGGCGTGGTCGAGCCGCTCGGCAATGCGATGGACCACCGAGTCTTCCAGGCGCTCATGATGCAGCACGGTCGCATAGATGAAGCTTGCGAGCTCGGGCTCGCGCCGCAGGATGTCTTCCGCCTCGCCGCGGATCCGATCCCAGATCGGATCGAGCGCCGCGAGCTTGCTCCCCTGCGGATTGACCTGATGAACTGCCATAGCTGGTCTCGCAATTCGGTTGTTCTGGAGTGCGTTATAGCACGGTAGACCCAGCGCGTCCCGGGAAGGCTCGGTACGGTAAACCCCAGCCGAACGACCCTGGGGCCGACGTCTAGAGGAATTGGTCGGGATTTCGCCGAAATCAAGCCGTGCTTCTGCAACTATTGGCGGATTTCGGCCCAAGTGTGGTTTTGGGCATGGTCGGCCCCTCTGACGGGGGAAGCATCATCAACAGCCAGACGTTACGCGCCCGCCTGACCGATGCCCGGTCGGTCTGGATCGCCACCATCGCCATTCCCCTCCTCCTGCTCGCGCCTGCCTTCTGGAACGGCTATCCGCTGCTCCAATGGGATACCGGCGGCTACCTGGCGCGCTGCGCGCATGGTGTGGGTCGCGACCTTCGTGGTGCTGATCGCAGCGGCGCGCGCCTTCGCAAAAGACGATACCGAAGACGATGCCGAGAACAATACCGACGAGCTATTTGCGCTGCGCCAGGAAGTCGATGACGCCGGTCTTGTAGACCTTGTCCCCGACCGCCCGCATGTGGTCGCGGTTCGGAATGTCGAGCACCTGCGCGCCCGGAATGATCCGGCCGAGCGCTGACGCCGAGCCCGCGATCTCGTCCTTGCTGCCGACTGCGATCAGGACCGGCACGCCGATGCCGGCGGCTTCCTCGTGCGTCATCAATCGGCGCGAGCCGCGCAGGCAGGCGGCGAGCGCGCGGCGGTCGGAGCGGGTCTGGTCGGCGAAGGCACGGAAGGTGCGGCCGACCGGATCGGTGACATCGTCGAGCGACGGCGCCTCCAGCGCCAGCGCGACGGTCTCGCCGGGCCCGCCGCCCTCGATCAGCCCGATGCCGATGCCGCCCAGGATCGCCGAGCGCACCCGATCGGAATGCTGGTGCGCCAGGATCGCGGTCATCCGCGAGCCCAGCGAATAGCCCATGATGTCGGCGCGCGCGATGCCGAGATGATCCATCAGCGCGATCACGTCGCTTGCCATGATCGCGATCTCGTACTGCGCGGCATCGTAGAGCTTGGCGGATTCACCGTGGCCGCGATCGTCGAGCGCGATGACGCGACGGCCGGCCTTGACGAGCTCCGACACCCAGGTCGGATAGATCCAGTTGACGTTCTTGCTCGAGGCAAAGCCGTGCACCAGCACGATCGGTTCGCCCGCGCCCTCGTCGAGATAGGCAATTTCAACATCGCCGTGATGGAAGCTCGGCATCATCGATTCCGTTTCTTCTTGCGATTTGCGATTTGGGATTTGCGATCGACCGGCGACCGCAAGCTTAGCCCTGGACTGGCATACTCGCCAGCGCGGCCTGGGCGGCCATCTGCCGCTTCAGGCGCAGGGCCTTGCTTCGTCGGAGCCACCACGCCGTGGTTCGCTCGGTGGTGGCCTTGATCGACGACAGGAAACCGAACAGCGCAAGCAGCGCGCCGAACAGCCACATGGTGAGGTTGAACGTGCCGGCCACCAGCAGCAGCGCGCCGCGCCCGAGCAGCTTCATGATGGCGCGGGTCTGGCCGCCCTTCACCTCGGCGATGCGGGCCGCACGCGCGATCTCCTGCGGGTTCTCCGCGACCTTCAGCGTGTCCCGCGCGGCGCGAACGCCGGCCGCCTCGCCGATGCGCCCGACGTCCTTGGCGACGCGCACCAGCCCGCCGGCCTTCTCGGCGCGGAATGCCGCGCGAATGGCCGTTGCGGTTTCCGCCGGCCGAAGCACCGAGCCGGAGGCGACCGCCTCGCGCAGCGCCGCCTGATCGACCACTTCGCGGGTCGAGCGTCCGGCCCATTCGATCATGCCCTCGCTCAGCCGTCCCGCCTTGCGCGTGTCCTTGACCAGCGTCAGCCCGGCGCGCAGCGGCCCGGCGCCACCGACCGACACGTAGGTCGCCGCGGTCACGGCAAGCCCGGCGGCCGCAAGGCCGAGCACCAGCTGGTCGGTGTCCTCGCCCATCACCAGGTGCTTGCCCTCACGCACGACGTCCCTGACATCGCCGAACACGAACAGGTCGCCCGCGACCGTGCCGGACAGGCTCGCCACATCGTCGGCATTGCCGGTCACGAGGCCGGTGGCGAAGCCCTTGGCGAAATGCGTAGTCGACGACTGCTCGGCGCGCGCATCGTCGACTCGCTTTGTGAGCTCCGCGCTGAGCGCGATGTTCTTCTCGCCCGCGAGCGCGACGAAGCTGGCCGCAAGATCGGCGTCTCCGGTAGCGAGTGCCGCCTCGATATGGTCCGATATCAACCCCGGGTTGTTGCGCAGCACGGAATTGACCCTGAGGTCGGCGAGATCAGCGGGATCGTCCCGCGCCGACAGCAGCGCGCCCGCGTCACGGGCATGCGGCCAAATAGCAGCGCCGACGGCAGCACTTACCGCCAGGCCAGCCACCGCAACGCCGAGGCGCACCCCGTTCATTCCGCTAAAACCTCTAGTTTTATTCGCCTTGGAAATAGTGTGCCGTTTTTGCGACACAACGGCTCCGACCAAAGAAGGGCTTCTCTGGGACGACAAGATTGTGTCGAATTTGCATGAGCAAATGAGCCATCGGGGCTCTAGGAATCAACTGTTCCCGCCAGTATGGTGCGCGGCATTTCGCGATGCCGCATGCTGTTGATTGCGTCTGCCCATCGTTGCCACCAAGGTGAGAATATGTCCGACCACGTCGTCCCGCACTTCCATAACGATGCCGGTGTCTCGGTGATCGAGATCGGATCGCAGGAGTTCATGTGCGTGGGCGCCAACCCGCCGTTCGACCATCCGCACGTGTTCCTCGACCTCGGCAACGACAACGAGATCATCTGCCCGTATTGCTCGACGCTCTATCGCTTCGCGCCCGACCTCGCCGCCGGCGAAGCGCGGCCGCCGGAATGCGTGCTGAAAGACAAGGTCGCCTGACCGCCCCGTGGCGCTGACGCGAACCGTCATCGTTGCCGGCGCCGGGATCGGGGGACTGACGGCGTCGCTGACCCTTGCGGCACAAGGCTTTCGCGTCGTGGTGCTGGAAAAGGCCGAACGGCTCGAGGAAGCCGGCGCCGGCATCCAGCTCTCTCCCAACGCCAGCCGCATCCTGGTCGAGCTCGGGCTCAAAGAGCCGCTTGCGCGGCGCGCGGTCACGCCTGAATCCGTCAACATCCTGAGCGCGCGGGCCGGCGGCGAAATCGCCCGGATGCCGCTCGGCCAGGCCGCCGAATTCCGCGCCGGCGCTCCCTACTGGGTGATCCATCGCGCCGATCTGCAGGCCGCGCTGCAGGCCGCCGTCAACGATCACCCCGATATCGACCTGCGGCTCGGCTGTCAGTTCGAGGACGTGACAAAGCACGCCAAGGGCCTGACCGTCGTGCAGCGCCGCGGCAATGCACGGCAGCAGGAATTGGCGGTTGCGCTGATCGGCGCCGACGGCATCTGGTCGTCCGTCCGCGGACATTTGTTTCCGGATGTACAGCCGCAATTCTCCGGCCTGATCGCCTGGCGCGGCACGCTGGACGCAACTGCCCTGCCGCGTGAATACACCGCGCCGCGCGTGCAGCTCTGGATGGGACCGGACGCGCATCTCGTGGCCTACCCGATCTCGGCCGGACGCCAGATCAACGTGGTCGCGATCGTGTCGGGCACCTGGAACAGGCCGGGCTGGAGCGCGCCGGGCGACAGCAACGAGATCAAGGGCGCGTTCGCCTCGGCTCGCTGGCCCGGCACCGCGCGGATGCTGATCGGCGCGGTCGACGGCTGGCGCAAATGGGCGCTGTTCACGCTGCCCGACGTCGGCCACTGGAGCGAAGGCGCGGTGACGCTGATGGGCGACGCTGCGCACGCCATGTTGCCGTTTGCCGCGCAAGGCGCCGGCATGGCGATCGAGGATGCCGCCGTGCTCGCCAAGGCCCTGGCCGACTGCACCGGCGAAAACACCGCCGGGATTCCCGCCGCATTGAAACTCTATGCGCGAATGCGCCGCGAGCGTGTGCTGAAGGTGCAGCGTTTGGCGCGGCAGCAGGGCCGCATCTATCATCTGAGCGGACCGCTGGCGATCGCACGCGATCTCGCGATTCGCGCCATCGGCCCGCAGCGCATGCTGGCGCGGCAGGATTGGATCTACGACTGGCGCGCCTGAAGCATCTGCGGCTCGCGCCCGATCACCTCGGCCGAAAGCGCTTGTTCAGTGAACCACGCCCCGCGGGGCGCGCGGCCCCCTCGCCGCCGGCGCGGGCGTTGCGGGTGCGGCCGCCGCAGGGGTGTCCGGCGGGCTTTCATGGCACTTGTTGGCCCGCCATGCCTGATCCGCCAGCCTCTGCTGTGAGTGGATCGAAATTAGCTCGTTGCGATACACCACCTCGGAGACCACGGTACCGCCGACGCCGGTTTCCGCCTTGGCCATCAGCTTTTCCTGATCCGTCGCGCGGGACGCGAGGTTCTTGCGCTCGGTGTCGAGCTGCTTGCAATCATAAAGGTCGTATTTGGCGGGATCGGCGAATGCCGACGGCACGCTGTCGCCGATCTGCGCACAGCCGGAAACGCCCGCGGCCGAGGCGAGCAGCACAACGATGGCTGCCGCGCGCAACAGATTCGGGCGGCATGGGAAACGAACGGGCATTCGGCTTTCTTATTCGGACAGTGTTGAGATTGCCTAAAGCAGCCGCCGGTGTCCGGATTGAGGCTCAATCGCGGCGGCGCGCTGCTTATCCCAATGCCCGGCCGCCAACGCAAATGGAATTGCGGGCCGCAGCTTAAGCCCTTGAAAGCGCATCTGTTAGCAGCGGATAATGGCAATTCCACTCCGCCACCAAACGCGCTAGATATCGGCACGCCCTGGAGCATGATCCGGAAAAGTGGAAACCGGTTTTCCGACAAGATCATGCTCAAACAAAGAGATGAGATCGTGACGCGTTTCCGTGGAAACGCATCACGATCTGGCAATGCGGACGTGGCGGAACTGGTAGACGCAAGGGACTTAAAATCCCTCGACGGCAACGTCATGTGGGTTCGAGTCCCACCGCCCGCACCACATCTCCAGCGCTTGGGCGCCTGCGAGTCTGCGCACCCTACCCTGCGCTACCGCTTCAATTTGCTGGCCTTCGATTTCTTCTATTTCTTGGCCTTCGCTTTTTTGGCCTTGGCCTTCTTTGTTGTCTTGGCCTTCGCCTTCACCGGCTTCTTGGCCTTGGCCTTCTTCGGCGATTTCTTGACTGACTTCTTGGTTGACGCCTTGGCGGCAGCCCTCTTGGTCGGCTTCTTGGCTGCCTTCTTGGGGGTCTTCTTGACGGCCCTCTTCTTCGCGGCCCGACCAGCGGTGTTGGGCTGTTGCGCCGCGCCGCCACTGCCAGCACCCCCGACGCGTGCCGGGCGCGGCGGCACCGGCTCCTCCATCCAGAAGTCGAGCTCCTGCTCCTTGCCGCCGCCCGGCTTCCAGCCATCGAGCGAATAGATCTGATCCGCATTGCCGCCGCTGCCGAGATAGCCGCGCCAGGAATAGTGGTCGTAGACGCCGTTGATGTGCAGCGCATAGGCCTGGGCAAGCTTCTTGTTGCCGCGGATGATCACGAGATTCTCGTCATTCTTCTCCGAGGCGGCGACCGAGAAATTGTGCGATCCGGTGATGACCGCGCAATCGTCGGAGAACGGATCGATCACGATGGTCTTGGAATGCACGATCGCGATCATCCCCGCATTGCGGATCTGCGACACGCTGAACTCGACATCGGCCCACGACGGTTCGTTCGTGGCGTTGACGCCATGCGGCAACTGCACGTCGTCATGGAAGGATTGCGCCGGCGCGCCCGATTTCACGACCTGGCCGCCGACCGAGACGATGTTGCCGTTCTTGCTGGGCATCATCGTCGACACCACGCCGCGGACGTACATGTCGTTCTGCTGCGCGCGGTCGAGCAGTGCGCTCAGCAGCGGCGACTGGCCCGGCATGAACATCAGGAAGAGCGCGCCGTCCTTGGCGTTCTTGATCAGGTCCAGCACCGGCTTGAACTCCGCCTCGCCGTTGGTCGCGGCGAAGTAGACCGAGATGTTGCTGTCGTTGGTCGGAGAGGAATTCGACGCCTTCAGCGCCGCCGGCATGGCGTTGCCCGCGGCGACCAGCTTGCCCCACTGATCGAGGTAGCGCTTGGCGATCACCGCATTCTCGATGATCAGCACATTGTTGAGCTGCGTGCACAGCCCGGTGGTGGTCCAGTTCGTGCTTCCGGTCAGCACACGGATGGCGTTGCCATGCGCGTCGCTTTCGACCACGAACTTGTTGTGAACGCTGGGCGACGACCTGCCCGCATTCGACAGGTCGCGATGCTTGACCGTCAGGCCGGCGCTACTGAGCTCGCCCGCGATGTTCGGTTTGGTCGCACTGCCATTGCCGAGCAGGACGTTGCCGCGGCTGCCGAACGGCTTCAGCGCGCCGACCAGTTCCTCGTCATTCATCTCGTAGATGGCGGCATGCACCTGGCTGCCGCGCAGGTCGGCATCATGCAGAAAGCCCAGGATCTCGTGCAGGGCGTCGCCGGACAAATAGCGCCGCGCCTGGTTGGCCGGATCGGACAGGCCCTTGACGAAATTGCGCAGCGCGTCGTCGGTCGTATTGCCCTTCACGAAGCGGCTGACGATCTGGGACATCAACGTGCCCCGGTTGAAATAGGCCGACAGGCCGCCGCCCGCATCGCCGGAAGCGACCGTCGGCGCCGTCCATGCCGACACCGAGGCGGGATCGGGCGTGAAGGTGCCGTTCGCACCATTGTTCATCGCGGTGACGCGGTAGGAGACGTTGTCGGTGTCGACGACGCTGTGATCGGTCCAGATGCAGCGCCGGAACGGCGATTGAGTCGAGGAGATGCCGGCGTCCGCCACCGGCTTCTCGCCGGGCTTCGGCGGAATGCGGTTGGACAGCACGGTCGTCTGCTGCGTGATGTTGTTGCGCCGCTCGAGCTGGAAACCGACCCAGTCGTTGGACCAGGTGCCCGGCTGCCAGGCGATCAGGATATCGTCGGCGTTCGCATAGGCCTTGACATTGATTGTCATGATAATTTCCCCGAAGCTGGGTGAATCCATCGGTGCGAAACAATGGACGCCGCCGTGCACGGCTGGTGATGCATCCCGGGCGGCGCCGACACCAGCCCGTAGAACAATACCTCGATAACCCAAGGTAGATTGTGAAATAGACGACAACTTGCCAGGCAAAATCGGCGCGGCGCGACCGCCGTCAAACCCTTTGCGAGCGCCCATTGGCATGCCAGGGCGCGCGGCCGGCCCGCATCACCTCATCGTGTCCACCGGCTGTGGCGAGGTTCACACGCCGTGCTCGCCGACTGTGGTATTGTCGAGGCGTTGGAAAATTCCTGCCGCGCATTTCGCGGCTCTCGCATTCCGAGATCAAATGTCTTTGGAGCTGGGCGATGACGATTGCTGATCGCAATCGGATTGCCGGTCGCAATCAGATTGACAACACCGCGCCGGACCATGGCGCTTCCCTGCTCGAGCACGGCGACGACGCCGCTCATTGCAGCAACGGGCTCAATGCGCAGAGATTCCGCGAAGCACCGCCCGACGAACGCGCGATCTACCAACGATGGATCCGCGGCGCGATCGTGTCGTGCGTGCTGCTGGCGCTGGCCGCTGGCGCGGCGGTCTGGATGAGCGGCGGCAACGCCGGACAGACGCAGCTCACGAGCCTGTCGAGCACGAGCAGCGCGAGATCGGGCCACATGCCCTAGCGGCCATCGGTTCGGTCCGATCACTGCTTCATTGTCGTCGTGCTGCAGGCGGGCGCATGCCTCGCCGCACGCGGCGACGCAAACGAAAATGGCCGGGGACGAGCCCCGGCCATTCCATTCTGAATCAAGGCGCGCTTACTCGGACTTGTCGATGTTCCAGAAGATCGGCGTCGCCGGGCCGTCGAGCACACCGGTCAGCGACTTCCGCCATGCGCTCGGTCCCTGATACTGGCCCAGCGGGATGTAGATGACCTGCTCGTAGGCTTCCTTCTGGATATCGGATGCGATCTTCTTCTGCTCGTCGAGCGACGGCGCGCGGACGAAGGCATCCTTCAGCTGTTCGATTTTCGGATCATCGGCCCAGCCGAACCAGCCGCCATTCTTGCCCTGGCCGCCGATCGAGAGGTTGGCGATCGGGTTGGAGACGTCGGCGCTCACCCAGTTGGTGAAGAACATGTTCCAGCCACCGTCCTTCGGCGCCTTCTGGCTGGCGCGGCGAGTCACCACGGTCTGCCAGTCGGTCGCCTGCAGATCGACCTTGAAGCCGGCGTCGCGCAGCTGCTGGGCAACGACGACCGGCTGCGCCTTCAGCGTGGTGACGTCGCCGGGCGCCATGATGACGACCGGCGTGCCGTCGTAACCCGACTCGGCGAGTGCCTTCTTGGCCGCCGCCATGTCGCCTCCCTTCGCCAGCGTCTCGCCACCGATCTCCGACGCGAATGGCGTGTCGCAGATGAAGAACGCGACACAGGTCTTGTAATACTTGGGATTGCCGACCAGCGCGTCGAGCACCTGTTTCTGGTTGATCGCCAGCAGCGCCGCCTGGCGAACCTTGATGTTGTCGAAGGGCGGATAGAGGAAGTTCATGCGGCCAAGCGTCTGGAAGCCGAACTTGTTCAGCGTCTCGACCTTGATGTCCTTGTCGGCCTCGAGGATCGACAACGTGTCGAACGACGGGTTCTCCACGAAATCGATATCGCCGGACTGCAGCGCGTTCATCGCCGTCTGCGCGTCGGCCATCGTGACCCACTCGACGCGGTCGACCTTGACGACCTTGCCGCCCGCGGTCCAGCTCGCCGGCTCCTTGCGCGGCACGTAGTCCTTGTTCTTGACGTAGACCGCCTTGACGCCCGGCTGGAATTCCGCCTGGACGAATTTGAAGGGGCCCGAACCGATCTGTTCCGGGATCGGCTTGTCCGGCGGCGTTTCGGCGAGCCGCTTCGGCATCATGAAGGCGACGCGCGACGACGGCTTGCCGATCGAATCCAGCACCAGGCCGTAGGGCTCCTTCAGCTTCAGCGTGATCGTCTTGGCATCGGTGGCCTCAAGGCTCGCCGTGAAGTCCATCAGCTTCTGGCCCATGCCGTCGACCTTGGCCCAGCGCTTCAGCGACGCGACGCAGTCTTCGGCGGTCACCGGCGTGCCGTCATGCCACTTCAGGCCGTCGCGCAGCGTGAACGTGTAGGTCAGCTTGTCGTCGGAGACCTTCCAGTCCGCCATCTGCGGCTCGATCTTGAAGTTGGAGTCGGTCGCCACCAGCGTGTCGTAGACCATGTAGCCATGGTCGCGCGTGATGTAGGCCGTGGTCAGGATCGGATCGATGACGCGCAGATCCGAATGCATTACCGCGGTGATGGTCTTGTCCGCGGCCACGGCGTGTTGCGTAAACGACAATTCCTGCGGCGCGAACGACAGCGCGACCGCCGTCAACGCAGCCGCTAGCGTGCGGCGCTTCCAACGCGAGATAGGGAACATGAAATCTCTCCTGACGTGTAACTGGTCAAAGCCGGCTTATTCGTTATGCATGCGGTTCGTTATTTGGCGAACTAACATGCTGTATGGCTTGTGAAATCGAGACTTGCATCAAGCGCAATGCGCGTCAATCGGTTTCGGGCGAGATCAAACGTATACGAACGAATGAACGAGAAGCCTGGTGCATTTTGACTTTACAAAATCGTCGCCTGAGCCTTTCGTGCGATAAGCATGCGCGCAGGTACGGATATGCGTAGTCATGCAATCAAACAACTAGAGAGAAACGACATGAACCCAGCCAATCTTCCGTTTGATTCCGAAGCGATGCTGCAGGGCCTGCGCAGCTGGGTGGAATGCGAAAGCCCGACATGGGATGCGGCTGCGGTCGAACGCATGCTCGGTCTCGCCGCGCGCGAGATGGCGATCATGGGCGCGACGATCGAACGCATCGCGGGACGCCAGGGCTTTGCCGGCTGCGTCCGCGCCCGTTTCCCCCATCCGAAGCAAGGCCAGCCCGGCATCCTGATTGCCGGCCATCTCGACACCGTGCACCCGGTCGGCACCATCGAGAAGCTGCAATGGCGGCGCGAAGGCAACAAGTGCTTCGGGCCCGGCATCTTCGACATGAAGGGCGGCAACTATCTGTCGATCGAAGCGATCCGGCAATTGGCTCGCGCGTCCTTCACGACGCCGCTGCCGATCACGGTGCTGTTCACGCCCGATGAAGAGGTCGGCACGCCCTCGACGCGCGACATCATCGAGGCCGAGGCCGCACGCAACAAATATGTGCTGGTGCCGGAGCCCGGCCGGCCGAACAACGGTGTCGTCACCGGCCGCTACGCGATCGCGCGCTTCAACCTCGAAGCCACCGGCAAGCCGAGCCATGCCGGCGCGACGCTGTCCTCCGGCCGTTCCGCGATCCGGGAAATGGCCCGGCAGATCATCGCTATCGACGGCATGACCACCGAGGACTGTACCTTCTCGGTCGGCGTCGTGCATGGCGGCCAATGGGTCAATTGCGTCGCGACCACCTGCACCGGCGAAGCGCTCAGCATGGCCAAGCGCCAGGCCGATCTCGACCGCGGCGTCGAGCGCATGCTGGCGCTGTCAGGCACGGCCAACGACGTCACTTTCAAGGTGACGCGCGGCGTCACCCGCCCGGTATGGGAGCCGGATGCCGGCACCATGGCGCTGTATGAAAAGGCAAAAGGCCTCGCAGCGGCGATGGGCCTCGACCTGCCGCATGGCAGCGCCGGCGGCGGATCGGACGGCAACTTCACCGGCGCAATGGGCATCCCGACGCTCGACGGCCTCGGCGTTCGCGGCGCCGATGCGCATACGCTCAACGAACACATTGAGGTCGACAGCCTTGCCGAGCGCGGCCGCCTGATGGCGGCACTGCTGGCGACGCTCGACTGACGTCGATTGCACTGCACAACACGTTGGCACTGCCAGATCGAAATTTAGCCTTGTCCATTTTTGAGGCTTCGCCTACGGTCCGGCCGTCCAACTCGACGATGCGGGAGAGATCGAAGCGACAACATTCGTGTTGTCAGCTTCGGCGCCGACGGAGCAACCGCCCCGGAAACTCTCAGGCAAAAGGACTGTATCGTCAGGACGATCTGGAGAGAGACGGACACGACCGCACATCAAGGGCCGTGACGTCCACCGAAGGGGATAGTTCGCGATCGGGCACAGGTCCGATGCGGATCAAGCTCTCAGGTACCGTGACAGATGGGGCGCTGAAACAGCCGGTTGCACCGGCGGTTCGGCGACTCTAATCCACGGGAGCCTGAAGACCACCATGCCACACATTGCGATCATCGGCGCCGGCATCACCGGCGTGACGACGGCCTATGCCCTGCTCGAGCGCGGCTACCGGGTGACTGTCCTCGACAGGCATCGCTACGCCGCGATGGAGACCTCGTTCGCCAACGGCGGACAGCTTTCCGCCAGCAATGCCGAAGTCTGGAACAGCGCCGCGACCATTCTCAAGGGGCTGCGCTGGATGCTGCGAAGCGACGCTCCGCTGTTGATGAATCCGAAGCCGAGCTGGCACAAATATTCCTGGATCGGCGAATTCGTCGGCAGCATCACCCGTTATCGCGCCAACACCATCGAGACCACACGGCTCGCAATCGAAGCGCGCAAGTATCTGTTCTCAATCGCGCAGCGCGAGAACATCGCCTTCGATCTCGAGCGCCGCGGCATCCTGCACGTCTATCACGACAAGGCCGGCTTCGACGCGGGCCTGCGCGTCAACACGCTGCTGCAACAAGGCGGCCTCGACCGACGTCCGGTGACGGCGGACGAAATCCGCACCCTCGAACCCGCGCTGCAGACGAGCTGCTATGGCGGCTTCTTTACGCCGTCGGATGCGACCGGCGATATCCACAAGTTCACGCGCGGTCTCGCCGAGGCCTGCATCCGTCGCGGCGCGAGCTTTGTCCATGAAGCCGATGTCGACACCATCGCGCGCGGCGATGACGGTTTCCGCATCGGCTGGAACGACGTCGCTTCGCATGACGCCGAGGTCGCGCAACGGCACGAGCTGCAGGCCGACGGCATCGTCATCTGCGCCGGCGTGGCAAGCCGCCACTTCGCAAGCCTGCTCAACGACCGCGTCAACGTCTATCCGGTGAAGGGCTACTCGATCACGGTGCAGCTCGATGCGCCGCAAAGCCGCGACGCTGCGCCGACCGTCAGCCTGCTCGATGAAGCGGCAAAAATCGTCACCAGCCGGCTCGGCGCCGACCGCTTCCGCGTCGCCGGCACCGCCGAGTTCAACGGCTTCAACCGCGATATCCGCGCCGACCGCATCCAGCCGCTGGTGGATTGGGTGCGGCATCATTTTCCGGGGATCGATACATCGAAGGTCGTGCCGTGGGCGGGCCTGCGCCCGATGATGCCGAACATGATGCCGGTGGTGCGCTCGGGACGGATTCCTGGCGTGTTCTACAACACCGGCCACGGTCATCTCGGCTGGACACTCTCGGCCGCGACGGCACAGATGATCGCGGGTGCGATCGATGACTGGCGCGACCTCGACACGCCTTCAATGGTGCCATCGCAGGCCGATGCGATCGAGCCTGCCCGCGCAGCTTTCCCCTAATCATCCGACCGGAGAGGAAGAATATGTGCGTATTTGCGTGTGTCCAAGTCGGGATTCGCTGGGAATCGCCGCGTGACAACGATTAGCGTCGTAATGGGGAAAAGCGCTTCAGCGCGGGAGGGGACAATGCGCATTGGGGTCACGGGCACGCATGGCATTGCGGCCCGGAGCGGCATTCCGGCCGGCACGCGTGTCGTTGGCAATCGCTTCGGCGGACCGATACGCAATCTCGCCATCGGCACGCGCATCGGTTGCGCGCGCCATCTTTCCGAAACGCTCATTGCTCAAGGCTCCACGAAAGGCGCGACATGACAACCGGGACGTTGACCAAGGCGGATCAGATTGCCGCCGAGTTGTGCGCGGCCGTCGATCGAAACTTCGACGATCAGATCGCGTTCCTGTCGCGCATGGTGCAATTCCGCAGCCTGCGTGGACAGGAGGCGCCACAGCAACATTGGCTGGCCGAGCAATTCGCCAAGCGCCGCTACGACGTCGATGCATTCAGCCTTGCGGACGTCAACCTGATGAGCCATCCGAAAGCAGCACCGATGGACGGCATCGATCTTGCCGGATCGCAGCAGGTCGTTGCGACGCTCAACAGCAAGGGCAGCGGGCGCAGCCTGATCCTGCAAGGTCATATCGACGTGGTGCCTGAAGGGCCTGCTGACCTTTGGGACCAGCCGCCGTTCTCGGGCGCCGTGCAGGACGGCTGGATGTTCGGGCGTGGCGCGCAAGACATGAAGGCCGGCGTCTCGGCAATGATCTTCGCGCTCGATGCGATCCGCGACGCCGGCTATGTTCCGGGCGGACGCATCCATCTGCAGACCGTGACCGAGGAAGAGAGCACCGGCAACGGCGCATTGTCGACGTTGATCCGCGGCTATCGCGCCGACGCCTGCCTCATTCCCGAACCAACCGGACACACGCTGACGCGTGCCCAGGTCGGCGCCGTCTGGTTCCGCCTGCGCGTCCGCGGCACGCCGGTGCATGTCGCCTATTCGGAAACCGGGACAAGCGCCATCCTGTCGGCGATGCATCTGGTGCGCGCGTTTCAGGATTACACCAAGGCGCTCAATGCCCGGGCGCTCGACAACAGCTGGTTCCGCAGCGTCAAGAACCCGATCAAGTTCAACGTCGGGATCATCAAGGGCGGCGATTGGGCCAGTTCGACCGCGGCCTGGTGCGAACTGGATTGCCGTCTCGGCCTGCTGCCGGGCGAAACGCCGCAGCAGGCGATGCAGGGCATCGAGGAGTGCCTGGCCGACGCGCACAAGGCCGACGAGTTCCTGTCCGGCAATCCGGCTGAACTGGTGTGGAGCGGCTTTCAGGCCGACGCAGCGGTCTGCGAGCCCGGCAGCGAAGCGGAAGCAGCCCTGTCGGCTGCCCATCATTGCGTCTTCCAGGCTCCGATGCAGGAGCGCCTGTCGACGGCCGTCAACGACACCCGCTACTATTGTGTCGATTACGGCATCCCTGCACTTTGCTATGGTCCTTACGGTGTCGGCCCACATGCGTTCAACGAACGTGTCGAGCTCGACAGCCTTCGCAAGACAACGCAGAGCATCGCACTGTTCGCCGCCAACTGGTGCGGCGTGATGAGAGCGTGAATGAACGTGTCGCTTCAGCTCGGTGGCACACGACGACAAGTGCAATTCGAAATAGCAGCATCAGACCAGGGAAGGCCGCCAACGGCACGACCCTCGCCTTGATATAACGTCGCCATTGGCACAGTATTTGCCTGCAAATTCATCACGTTCGCGCTGGCTTTGACACAAGACGCAGAAGCGCATGAGACACATCACGGGGACACCATGAGTATGATGCGGCCCAGCCTTCGCTTCACACCATCTGACGGCAGGAGATAGCAGCGATGATCGGATATCTGCTTCGCCGCATCCTCGCTGCCATTCCCGTGATGGGCGTGGTGGCCCTGTTCGTGTTCCTGTTGCTGCGGCTGACGCCGGGCGACCCCGCCGCAATCCTCGCCGGCGACAATGCGACGCCGGAACAGCTCGAGCGCATCCGTACCTCGCTTGGTCTGAACGAGCCGATCTACATCCAGTTCTACACCTGGGTCGCGAAGCTCCTGCACGGCGACCTCGGCGTCTCCCTGATCTCGAACAAGCCGATCCTCGAGATGATCGGCCCGCGCCTCGAGCCGTCGATCTCGGTCGCGCTCGCCACCATCGTCCTCTCGATCCTGGTCGCGGTGCCGCTCGGCGTCATCGCGGCGTGGAAGCACGGCACCTGGATCGACCGCTGCGTGATGGGGCTGTCGGTGCTCGGCTTCTCGGTGCCGGTGTTCGTGATCGGCTATGTGCTGATCCAGGTGTTCGCGATCGATCTGCGCTGGGTGCCGGTGCAGGGCTTCAAGAGCATCTCGGCCGGCTTCGGTCCGTTCTTCGAGCGCATCATCCTGCCGACCTGCACCCTCTCCTTCATCTATGTGGCACTGATCGCGCGCATGACCCGGGCCTCGATGCTCGATGTGCTGGGTGAAGATTACGTCCGCACCGCGCGCGCCAAGGGCATCGGCGAGACCGGCGTGCTGCTGCGCCACGCACTGCGCAACGCCGCGGTGCCGGTGATCACCGTGATCGGCTCCGGCTTCGCACTGCTGATCTCCGGCGTCGTCGTCACCGAAAGCGTGTTCAACCTGCCCGGCATCGGCCGCCTCACCGTCGATGCGGTGCTGGCGCGCGACTATCCGGTGATCCAGGCCATGATCCTTCTGACGTCGGGCATCTATGTCGGCGTCAATCTGTTGATCGACGTGGCGTACACCCTGCTCGATCCTCGTATCCGGTACTGAGCAATGGCGATCGAAACCCTTCCCGAAGCCTCTCTCCCCGTCACCCGGCCGTTCCGCGTCAAGTTCGGCTTCCTGACCTCGACGCCGATCATCGCGGTCGCAACGATCTGTCTCGTCCTCATCATCCTGATGGCGATCTTCGCGCCGCTCCTTGCGCCTCGTGATCCACTCTTGCTGACGCCGTCGCTGCGGCTGAAGCCGTCGAGCGCGCAATATTTGCTCGGCACCGACGCCTATGGACGCGACCTGTTGTCGCGCATCATCTACGGCGCGCGGATCTCGCTGGTAATCGGGCTCGGCGCCGCCGTCTGCTCGATCGCCATCGGGCTCCTGATCGGCCTCGTCGCCGGCTTCTTCCGCTGGGTCGATGCGGTGATGATGCGCGTGATGGACGGCTTGATGGCGATCCCGGCCATTCTGCTCGCAATCGCCGTGGTCTCGCTGTCTGGCGCCAGCATCTGGACCGTGATGGTCGCGATCACCATCCCCGAGATCCCGCGCGTAGCACGCCTGGTGCGCTCGGTGGTGCTGACCGCGCGCGAGGAGCCCTATGTCGAGGCCGCGATCTCGCTCGGCTCGAGCCTGCCGAAGATCATGTGGCGGCATTTGATGCCGAACACGATCGCGCCGCTGATCGTGCAAGGCACTTATGTCTGCGCGTCCGCGATCCTGACCGAGGCGATCCTGTCGTTCCTCGGCGCCGGCATCTCGCCGGAGACGCCGACCTGGGGCAACATCATGGCCGAGGGCCGCGCGTTCTTCCAGGTCAAGCCGTCGCTGATCTTCTGGCCGGGACTTCTGCTCTCGATCGCCATTCTCAGCATCAACCTGATCGGCGACGCCGCGCGCGATGCGCTCGATCCCCGCATGAAGCAGCGTGAGGGCAAGTGACGGCTTCGATGCAATCGAAGCCGTCATCCCGGGGCGCGCAGCGAACCCGGGATCTCGAGATTCCGGGTCTGGTCCTGGCGCACCATCCCGGAATGACAGTGGGTAAATTCCTTCGCAGCCGCGCCAAGAGAGCCTGACATGACCAACGTCGTCCTCGACATCAACAACCTCGTCGTCGGCCTCGGCCGCAAGGCGGACGCGCATCGCATCATCGACGACCTCTCCCTCCAGGTGCATGAGGGCGAGACGCTGTGCCTGGTCGGCGAAAGCGGCTCGGGCAAGTCGGTGACCTCGCTAACCACGATGGGCCTGTTGCAGAAGGGCACGCTGGTGCCGTCGGGCGGCAGCGTCAAGCTGGTCGGCGAGGAGCTGCTCACTGCCACTGACCGCCGGCTGCGCCAGCTGCGCGCCACGCGAATGGCGATGATCTTCCAGGAGCCGATGACCGCGCTCAATCCGGTGGTCCCGGTCGGCCGCCAGATCGACGAGGTGCTGCGCGCCCATACCGATCTCGACTCCCGCGCGCGGCGCCAGAAGATCCTGGCGATGATGGAGCATGTGCGGCTGCCGGACGTGCAGCGCATCTTCTCTTCCTACCCGCACCGCCTCTCCGGCGGACAGCGCCAGCGCATCATGATCGCGATGGCTCTGGTGCTGGAGCCGAAGCTCCTGATCGCGGACGAGCCGACCACGGCGCTCGACGTCACCACCCAGAAGCAGATCCTCGCCCTGATCCGTGATCTGCAACGCGATCACGGCACCGCCGTCCTCTTCATCACCCACGACATGGGCGTGGTGGCCGAGATCGCCGACCGCGTCGCGGTGATGCGGCACGGCCGGCTGGTCGAAACCGGCCCGCTGCAGGATGTGCTGCGCAATCCGAAGATGGAGTACACCCGCAACCTGCTGTCCTCGGTCCCCAGCCTCGTGCCGCGCGCGCCGCGCCCGGAGACGAAAGAGCCGGTGGTGCTGGAAGCCAACGAGCTCAGCAAGGTCTACCGGGAGCGGTCGCTGTACGGCAAAGCCCGCGAGGTCGCCGCCGCCAGCAACGTCACGCTCACCTTGCGCAAGGGCCGCACGCTCGGCATCGTCGGCGAAAGCGGCTCCGGCAAATCGACGGTGGCGCGCTGCATCGTCCGGCTGATCGATCCGACCTCGGGCGGGGTGCGCCTCGCCGGCCGCGAGATCTCCGATTTGTCGCGCCGGCTGTTGCAGCCGCATCGCCAGAAGATCCAGATCATCTTCCAGGACCCCTACCGCTCGCTCAATCCGCGCGTCACGGTCGGCGAGAGCATCGCGGAGGGCCCGATCAATTACGGCATGCCGCGCAAGGACGCGCTGGCGCGGGCCCGCGAGTTGCTCGAGCTGGTGCATTTGCCGCCCGACGCGATCTCGCGCTATCCGCACCAGTTCTCCGGCGGCCAGCGTCAGCGCATCGCGATCGCGCGCGCGCTGGCGCTCGATCCCGACGTGCTGGTGGCGGACGAGGCGGTATCCGCGCTCGACGTCTCGGTGCAGGCGCAGGTTCTGCAGCTGCTTGACGAAATCCAGCGGCGGCTCGGCATCGCGCTGCTGTTCATCACGCATGATTTGCGCGTCGCCGCCCAGATCTGCGACGACGTCGCCGTGATGCAGCGTGGACGGGTCGTGGAACAGGGACCGGCGGCGGAGGTGCTGACCAATCCGCAGCAGGCCTATACCCGCGCACTGCTCGAGGCGGCGCCCGGGCGCGGCTGGGACTTCGCCAACTTCCGCCCCGTTTCGGAAGGCATTGTGGCGACGGCCTAGGTCTTTAGCCTCAAGCCTTTACGCCCACAGGGCATGCAAATCCGGTGGTGCTCCCCGGCTTGCGCTTGGCGCGACGACACGCTTAACGTCGCCCGCCAGAGCGCGATCCGGAGAGGCGAACCGGCCTTCGAAGATCATGCTGATATTGAAAAGGCGAGATGATGCGATTGCTTCCAAATCGCATCACAAGCGAAGAAACGTGTCGAGACCTACTTGATGACCCGTATTGCCGTTGGCGGCTTCCTGCACGAGACCAACACCTTCGCACCGACGAAGGCAACTTACGACGACTTCGTGCATGGCGGCGGCTGGCCGTCGATGACGCGCGGCGCCGAGGTGCTCAAGGTCATGCGCAAGATCAATGCCGGCCTTGCCGGTTTTGTCGAGGCGGCGGAAGCCAATGGTTGGGAGCTGGTGCCGACGATCGCGACCGGGGCGACCCCGTCGGCACATGTGACGAAGGACGCCTTCGAGCGGATCGTCAAGGACATGGTCGACGGCATCGCCGCGGCCGGGCCGATCGATGGCGTCTATCTCGACCTGCACGGCGCCATGGTGACCGAGCATTATGACGACGGCGAAGGCGAAATCCTCGCCCGCGTGCGCAAGGCGATCGGCAAGGACATTCCGCTGGTAGCGAGCCTCGATCTGCATGCGAACGTCTCACCCGAGATGATCGAACATGCCGACGCGCTGATCGCCTACCGCACCTATCCGCATGTCGACATGGCCGACACCGGCCGCGCCTGCGCGAGGCATCTGGCCTTGCTGCTCAAATCCAGACAACGTCTCGCAAAAGCGTTCCGGCAGCTGCCGTTCCTGATCGCGATCAGTTGGCAATGCACCAACGACCAGCCGGCCAAGGGCATCTATCAGAAACTTGCGGCGCTGGAGAGCGACGCGGTTCCGACGCTGTCGTTTGCGTTCGGCTTCCCGGCCGCCGATATCAGGGACTGCGGCCCGAGCGTATTCGCCTATGGCCGGACCCAGGCCGACGCCGACGCTGCCGCCGACAGCATCGCCGCGCTGGTCGAACGCCACGAGAACGATTTCGACGGCCCGATCCATACGCCCGACGAGGGCGTGCTGCTTGCGATGAAGCTCGCGGCGACGGCGTCGAAGCCGATCGTGATCGCCGACACCCAGGACAATCCCGGTGCCGGCGGCAATTCCGACACCACGGGCATGCTGCGTGCGCTGGTACGCAACGGAGCAAGCGCGGCCACCGGCGTGATCTGCGACCCGCAATCCGCGCGCGCTGCGCACGCGGCCGGCGTCGGTGCGACCGTCACGCTCGATCTCGGCGGCAAGTCCGGCATTCCCGGTGATGCGCCCTACAGGGAAACGTTCGTCGTCGAGCAGCTCTCGGACGGCCGGTTCGTCGCGCCGGGACCATTTTACGGCGGCCGCGATATGGATATGGGACCCTCGGCCTGCCTGCGGATCGGCGACGTCCGCGTCGTCGTCGGCTCCTACAAGGCGCAGCTCGCGGACCAGGCGATGTACCGCTATGTCGGCATCGAGCCGACCGCGCAGAAGATCCTGGTCAACAAGAGCTCGGTGCATTTCCGCGCCGATTTCGAGCCGATTGCCGAGAAACTGCTGATCTGCGCCGCGCCCGGGCCGATGCCCGCCGATCCCGCCACGCTGCCGTGGAAACATTTGCGGCCGGGCATTCGTATCAAGCCCAACGGCCCGACTTTCACCCCCTCCTCCCCATCACGCACAGACGGATAGAGACCATGCCGACCATCGAGCGCATCGACAGTTTTGCCGACGAACTCACCGCCATCAGACGGGATCTGCATGCGCATCCCGAAATCGGCTTCGAGGAGGTGCGGACATCGGGCATCGTGGCCGAGAAGCTGACGAGCTGGGGCATCGAGGTGCATCGCGGCCTCGGCGGCACCGGCGTGGTCGGCGTGCTCAAGGGCAAGGGCAGCGGCACCAGGAAGATCGGCCTGCGCGCCGACATGGACGCGCTGCCGATGGAGGAGAACACCAATCTGAAATGGCGTTCGACCATTCCCGGCCGGTTCCACGGCTGCGGCCATGACGGCCACACCACGATGCTGCTCGGCTCGGCGCGCTATCTCGCCGAGACCCGCAATTTCGACGGCACCGTGCACTTCATCTTCCAGCCGGCCGAGGAAGGCCTCGGCGGCGCCCGCGCCATGATCAAGGACGGCCTGTTCAAGCAATTCCCCTGCGACGAGGTCTACGGCCTGCACAACGCCCCCGACCTCAACCATGGCGAGATCGCGATCCTGCCGGGCCCGGCGATGGCCGCGGCCGACTTCTTCGACATCAGGATCCAGGGCTATGGCGCACATGGCGCGATGCCGGAACGCTCCAAGGACGCGGTCGTGATCGCAATGACGCTCGGACAGGCGCTGCAGTCCATCGTCAGCCGCAACGTCGATCCGCTGCAGGCAGCGGTGCTGTCGATCACCCAGATCCATTCCGGTTCGGCCTACAACGTTATTCCAGGCGATGCCTGGATGTGCGGCACGGTGCGCTGCTTCTCCGAGGAGATCCGCGCGCTGATCCGCACGCGCATGCGCGAGATCTGCGCCGGCTTTGCCGCCGCATATGGCGCCGAAATCTCGGTCGAGGTCCGCGACGGTTTCAGCGTGCTGGTCAATCAGGAAGAGCAGTCCCGCGTTGTCGAGGAAGTCGCGCGCACCGTGGTTGATCCGGCCAAGGTGATCACGCGCTCGACGCCCAAGATGGGCAGCGAGGATTTCGCCGACATGATGCAGGCCGTTCCCGGCGCGTATTTCTGGGTCGGCCATGACGGTTCAGTGCCCGTGCACAATCCCGGTTACGTTCTCGACGACAAGATCCTGCCGATCGGCGCCAGCATGTTCGCCCGCATCATCGAGAAACGTATGCCGGCAGGTGCGCATGCATAGGCCGAAAGCGGACGCCATCACGTCGCTGCACGATCTCTCGGCCGTCGACCTGCTCGCCGGCTATCGTGCCAAGCAGTTCTCGCCGTCCGAGGTGCTCGAGGAAATCATCTCCCAGGTCGCGACCTGGGAGCCGCACATCAAGGCGCTGTATCTGTACGACCCCGACGGGGCGCGGAAGGTCGCCAAGGCCGCGACCGAGCGCTGGCAGCAGGCCGAGCCGGCCGGCACGCTCGACGGCGTGCCCGTCACCATTAAGGACAATGTCGCGACCAAGGGCCAGCCGGTGCCGCTCGGCAGCGCCAGTGTCAAGCTCGCGCCGGCGGAGAAGGATGCGCCGCCTGCCGCGCGGCTGCGCGAAGCCGGCTGCGTGATCTTCTCCAAGACCACGATGCCGGACTACGGCATGCTGTCGTCGGGACTGTCGTCGTTCCATCCCCTCACCCGCAATCCCTGGGATGTCAGCAAAAACCCCGGCGGCTCGAGCTCCGGCGCGGGCGCCGCCGGTGCTGCCGGTTACGGCCCGCTGCATCTCGGCACCGATATCGGCGGCTCGGTGCGGCTGCCGGCCTCCTGGTGCGGCCTCGTCGCGCTGAAGCCGAGCCTCGGCCGCGTGCCGATCGACCCGCCCTATGTCGGCCGCGTCGCGGGGCCGATGACCCGCACCGTCGACGACGCCGCGCTGATGATGAGCGTGCTGTCGCGCCCGGATCGCCGCGACGGCATGAGCCTGCCGGCGCTTGAGGTGAACTGGAAGGCGCTGGAGAAATCGCCGCGCAAGCTGCGTATCGGGCTGATGCTCGATGCCGGCTCCGGCCAGAAGGTCGAGAAGGACGTTCGCGAAATCGCCGTCAAGGCGGCGAAGGCGTTCGAATCCGCCGGCGCCGTCATCACCGAGATCGACGGCATCCTGACGCCCGAGATGCTCGAAGGGCTCGACAATTTCTGGCGCGCGCGGACCTGGGACGAGCTGTCGAAATTGTCTGAGGCCGATCGCGGCAAGACGCTGCCCTATATCCTCAACTGGGCCGAGGCCGGCGCAAAACTCTCTGGCGTCGACGTGGTGCGCGGATTCAACCAGACGATGGCGATCCGCGCAGCCGCCGCAAAATTGTTCTGCGAGGTCGACTACGTGATCTCGCCGGTGTCGCCGGTGGTGAACTTCCCGGCGGAATTCGCATCACCGCTCAACGATCCGGCAAAGCCGTTCGAGCACATCTGCTTTACCGTGCCGTGGAATATGTCGGAGAATCCTGCGTTGTCGATCAACGGCGGCTATGACAAGAAGGGCTTTCCGATCGGCGTCCAGATCATCGGCCGCCGCTTCGACGATATCGGGGTGCTCGGCATGGGCAAGGCGTTCGAAGGCCTGCGTGGCCCGCAGAAGCCGTGGCCGACGCCGCCGAAGAAGTAGATACCTCCACTTGTCATTCCAGGATGGCCCGAAGGGCTGGGCCCGGAATCCATTTCCCCGCAGGTCCGGCTGTGATTTGTGGAGCAATGGATTCCGGGCTCGCGCTTCGCGCGCCCCGGAATGACGTGCTAGAGATCAATCAGAAACGAACGAAGGAAGGAAATCATCCCCATGGCGTATGAGACGATCAAGTACGAGGTCGCCGAGCAGATCCTGACCATCACGCTGAACCGGCCCGACAAGCTCAACGCCTTCAACGCCACGATGCAGCAGGAGCTGATCGACGCGTTTGACAAGGCCGACAAGGACGACGACGTCAGGGCGATCATCGTGACCGGCGAAGGCCGCGGCTTCTGCGCCGGCGCCGACCTCTCCTCCGGCGCGAACACATTCGACCGCGATGCGCGGCGCGGTCCGGTCAAGCGCAATGCCGACGGCAGCGTCGACTACAGCGATCCGCAGGTGCGCGACGGCGGCGGCCAGGTGACGCTGCGCATCTTCAAATGTCTGAAGCCGGTGATCGCCGCGGTGAATGGTCCCGCGGTCGGCATCGGCGTCACCATGCAGCTCGCGATGGATATCCGCATCGCCTCCGAGGCCGCGCGCTTCGGCTTCGTGTTCTCCCAGCGCGGCATCGTGCCGGAAGCCGCCTCGAGCTGGTTCCTGCCGCGCATCGTCGGCATCTCGCAGGCGCTGGAATGGTGCTATTCGGGCCGCGTCTTCCCGGCGCAGGAAGCGCTCGCCGGCCGGCTGGTCAGCAAGGTGGTGCCGCCGGAGGACCTGTTGCCGACCGCGCGTGCGCTCGCCAAGGAGTTCGCGGCCAAGACCGCGCCGGTGTCGGTGGCGCTGATCCGCCAGATGATGTGGCGCATGCTGGGCGCCGACGATCCGATGGAGGCGCACAAGGTCGACAGCCGCGGCATCTATGCCCGCGGCCGCTCCGAGGACGTCAAGGAAGGCGTGGTGTCGTTCCTGGAGAAGCGTCCCGCGCAGTTCAAGAACAAGGTCTCGTCCGACATGCCCGACTATTTCCCATGGTGGCAAGAGCGCGACTATAAGTGAGCGAACGGCGTCCCACGACGTCCACTTCCGACGGCGTCGTCCTGCTGCACGGCATCAGCAGGACGGCGCGCTCGTTTCGCAGGATGGAGCTGGCGCTCGGCGATGCCGGCTTTGCCACCCTCAACCTCGACTATGACAGCCGGCGCAAGGCGCTCGATGCGCTGGCCGAGGATATTCATCCGGCGATCGATCGTTTCGCCGAAGGGCTCGACGGCTCGGTGCATTTCGTCTGTCATTCGATGGGCGGCCTGCTGGCCCGCGCGTACCTCGCACGACACCGCCCCGCGCAACTCGGTCGCGTCGTGATGCTGGGCACGCCGAACGGCGGTAGCGAGATCGCCGACCGCCTGAAGAACCTCGCCGCGTATCGTGCGTTCTTCGGCTCGGCCGGCCAGCAGCTCGTTACCCGCCGCGATGCTGCGACCAGCGCGCTGTTGCCCGCAATCGATTATGAGGCCGGCATCATCGCCGGCAACCGCTCGGTCTATCCGATCACCTCGATGGCCCTGCCCCGTCCGCATGACGGACGGGTGTCGGTCGCCAACACCAGGCTCGACGGCATGGCGGATCACATCGTGATCCGCACCTCGCATCCCTGGCTGGTACGCAACAGGGAGGCGATCGCGCAGACGATCGCGTTCTTGCGGGAGGGACGATTCAACACACCATAGCGGTCATTGCGAGGAGCAAAGCGACGAAGCAATCCATCGCTCCGCATATCCGGCAGCATGGATTGCTTCGCTTCGTTCGCAATGCCGAATTATTGCATCATCAGCGCCACCCGCCCGATCGCCTTGCGCTCGATCAACAGCCGCATCGCCTTCGCGTAGTCCTCCAGCGGCAGCCGGTGTGAGATGTTCGGCCGCACCCGGCCGGCCTCCGCCCATTCGCTCAGCGCCTTGAACCTGACCTCGCCGAGCGCGGGGTCCTTGCGCACCGCCTCGCCGGCGCGAACGCCGAGCACGCTCGCGCCCTTGATCATCAACAGATTGGTGCGGGCCAGCCCGATGCCGCCGGTGAAGCCGACGACGAGAATCCGCGCGCCCCAGTTGATGCAGCGCATCGAGTTTTCGAACACCTCTCCGCCGACAGGATCGAACACCACGTCGGCGCCGCGGCCGTCGGTGAGGCGCTTGACCGCATCGCGGAACGGCTCACGCGCGTAGAGCACGAGATGATCCGCGCCGCGTTCCCTGGCGATCGCAAGCTTCTCCTCGGATGAGGCCGCCGCGATCACCGTGGCGCCGAGCAGCTTGCCGATCTCGACCGCGGCCAGCCCGACACCGCCGCCGGCGCCGTGCACCAGCAGCACCTCGCCCGGCCTGATCTGCCCGCGGTCGATCAGCGCGTGATAGGCCGTACCGTGCGCGGCCAGGAAAGTCGCGCCCTCGGCATAGTCGAAGGTCGACGGCACCGGCACGAGCTGCGCCGGCACAGCAACCGTCTCGTCGCAATAGGCGCCGAAGCGCATCTTGACGATCACCTTGTCGCCGACTGCGACACCGGCAGCTTCATTGACCTCGACGACATCGCCGGCTGCTTCCGAGCCCGGCGTGAACGGCAGCGGCGGCTTGAGCTGATACTCGCCGGCAGCCATCAGGATGTCGGGGAAATTGATCCCGGCGGCACGGATCGCCACGCGCGCCTCGCCCGGCTTCAGCGGCACCGACGCAAAGCTCTCCAATTGCAGGCGCTCGGGCGGGCCGAGCTCGCGGCAGACAACGGCTTTCGGCATCAGGCGGCTCGCGCCTTGAGACGCGCCAGGGCCTCGCGGATCAGCGGCAGGCGGTCATTGCCGAAATAAATGTCGGTTTTGTCGAGATAGATCGTGGGTGAGCCGAATGCGCCGCGCGCCACGGCCTCTTCGGTGTTGGCCTTGAGCTGGTCCTTGATGGCTTGATCGCCGATGCCGGCAAAAAACTTTGCGGGATCGATCCCGACCTTGCCGCAGATCTCGGTCAGCACCGCATCCTGCGAAATGTCCTTGTCGTCGCCCCAATAGGCCTCGAATACGGCGCGGGCAAAGGGTACCATCTTCTCGTTGCCGAGCCAGATGCAGCCGCGCATCGCCTTGACGCTGTTCACCGGAAACACCGTCGGCGGCATCTTGATCGCAAGACCGGCCGAACGCGCCCAGTCGGCGAGATCCTTCTTCATGTAGCGCGCCTTCAGCGGCACCGGCGTTTCACGCTGCGCATAGACCGAGGGATTGACGGTGTTGAAGATGCCGCCGACCAGGATCGGCCGCCAGGTGATGTCAGCGTCGAACTCCTTCGCCAGCGGCTGGATGTTGTGCCACGCGAGATAGGTCCACGGACTGGAACAGTCGAAGAAGAATTCGATCATGGCGTTTCCCTTTGTCTTTTCCGCATCCATTGTCGTCATTCCGCGATGCGCCGCAAGGCGCGGGCATCGCGACCGTGTCGCGCCGCGGAATAACGGACGTTATTTTTTCTCGACCAGCTCCTTTGCACGCTGGCCGAACATGTTCTTGCGCGATTCCTCGTCGAACGGCTCCTTGACGAATTTGCCGATCGCAAGTCCCGCCTGCACCTGCGGCCGGGCGCGCACCGTCGCGTACCAGCGCTTGATGTTCGGGTAGTCGTCGAGGGTGAAGCCCTGCGCCTTGTGGGTCATGGTCCAGGGAAAGCAGGCTATGTCGGCAATCGAATAATCGTCGCCGGCGACATAGGCGCCGGTCTTGCCGAGCTGCCGGTCGAGCACGCCATAGAGCCGCGCTGTTTCGTCGCGGTAGCGCTCGATCGCATAGGGAATTTTCTCGGCCGCATAGAGCGCAAAATGGCCGTGCTGACCGAGCATCGGCCCGAGGCCGCCCATCTGCCACATCACCCATTGGATGACGTTCGACCGCGCACGCAGCTCCCTCGGCAGGAAGCGGCCGGTCTTGTCGGCGAGATAGATCAGGATCGCGCCGGTCTCGAACACCGAGAACGGACCGCCGCCGTCGGATGGCTCATGGTCGACGATCGCGGGGATCCGGTTGTTCGGGCTGATCGCCAGGAATTCCGCCCGAAACTGCTCGCCGGCGCGGATGTTCACCGGGATCACCGTGTACGGGAGCCCCAGTTCCTCCAGCATGATCGAAATCTTCCAGCCGTTCGGCGTCGGCGCGTAGTGCAGGTCGATCATCGGCGTCCACTTCCCCATCACAAGGACTTTTGTTGTTCTGTACCTCCACTCTAGGACATGGCAAACAGGCGCTCAATCAGAACCCATCGGGAGGCACCCATGCTGTTTCCAACCACGATCGCAGGCTCGCTGCCGAAGCCGGAATGGCTCGCGGAGCCGAACATGCTGTGGGCCCCCTGGAAGTCTGATGGCGCCGAGCTCGCCCGCGCCAAGCGCGACGCCACGGTGCTCGCGGTCAAGCTGCAGGAGGATGCCGGCGTCGACATCGTCACCGAGGGCGAGCAGGCGCGTCAGCACTTCGTGCATGGTTTCCTGGAGCGGATCGAGGGTATCGACTTCGCCCACAAGGTCGAGATGGGCATCCGCAAGGATCGCTACAAAGCCATGGTGCCGCAGGTGGTCGCGCCGCTGCAGCTCAAGGGCCGCGTCCATGAGAACGAGGCGCGAGCGGCGCGCGCCCACACCCGAAACCGGCTGAAATTCACGTTGCCCGGCCCGATGACGATCATCGACACCATCGCCGACCAATATTACGGCGACCGCGTCAAGATGGCGTTCGCCTTCGCGGAGCTGTTGAACCAGGAAGCCAAGGCGTTGCAGGCCGACGGCGTCGACATGATCCAGTTCGACGAGCCGGCCTTCAATGTCTACATGGACCAGGTGCGCGACTGGGGCATCAAGGCGCTGGAGCACGCCGCCGAGGGCCTCACCTGCGCCACCGCCGTGCACATCTGCTACGGCTACGGCATCAAGGCCAACACCGATTGGAAAGAAACCCTCGGCGGCGAATGGCGGCAGTATGAGGAGACCTTCCCGGTCATCGACAAGAGCACGATCCAGCAGGTCGCGATCGAGTGCCGCAACTCGAAGGTGCCGATCGAGCTGCTCGCGGCGCTCCCCGGCAAGATCGTGCAGGCCGGCGTGATCGACGTCGCCAGCGACGAGATTGAAACCCCTGAGGATGTCGTCAAGGTGATCGAGGCGGTCGCCAAGCATGTGCCGAAAGGCAACATCATCGCGACCACCAATTGCGGCATGGCGCCGATGCGGCGGGACATCGCCGAAGCCAAGCTGATCGCGCTCGGTGCCGGCGCCAAACTGGCACGGCAACGGCTCGCGTAGGGATGCCGGCGGTTCAGCCGAGCGCGACCGCCGCGCTCGGATGCAACGCCGGCCGATAGCCGGCCTGAAATGCACGGACGGTCGACGGCGGCGTCAGCAGCATCGCGGGCGCAGCCCCCTCGGCGCGCTCGTAACCGGCAAAGGACCACCGCAGCACTTTTCCCTTGGAGACGAGATAGCTCTCCCCGTTCGCTTGCACCATCGTGCCATCAGGCAGTTCGTTCACCGGCACCGGCAACGGATGCAGCCGCTTCTTCCGGCGATCCAGCCGCTCGGAATGCAGCACCGCATCCATCGCCTTGGCGCTGAGATCACTCGCCCCGTTGCCCTGCTCCCAGGCGGCGCGAAACCGGTCGGCGTCGTCACGGCGGCAGTAAAAGCAGGGCCGGTGCCCGGCCGCGAACGAGGTGGCTTCGTCAAGGAAGAACAGCTCGGTCCAGCTCTGCCGGCGCATCACCTCGCGCCGCCGTCCCCTGAACTCGCAGACGCAAGTGAGCCACGCCGGCGACGACCACCGCTTGTTCAGAAGCGTCCGTGTCGCGGGGTCGTGGATGATGCCGCGATTGCCGGTGAAGGTGCCGCGATGCTCTGACGCGACGATCTCGCCTGTCGGTGTGACGCGGTTTTGCAGGGGCATTTTCTTCTCCTTCTCCCCGCTTGCGGGGAGAAGGTCGGGATGAGGGGGGCGTTCCGCAAGGTCGGTGAGAATTGGACTCGTGGTGGGTCCCCCTCACCCGGATTGCATTCCGCTGCGCTGCATGCAATCCGACCTCTCCCCGCGCGCGGGGCGAGGTGACTCGCTAGGCCGCCCCATCCTTGATCGGCGGCTGGAACGACAGCGCGGTGTCCCAGGGGAAGAAAATCCAGGTGTCCTGCGACACCTCGGTGATGTAGGTGTCGACCAACGGCCGCCCCTTCGGCTTGGCGTAGACCGTGGCGAAATGCGCGTCGGGCAGCATCTCGCGCACCATCCTGCCGGTCTTGCCGGTGTCGACAAGGTCGTCGACGATCAACAGTCCCTTGCCGGTGCCGCCGCCGAGCTTGGCGGTCTGCTCCGAAATGCCCTTGAGCACTTGCAGGTCGCCTTGCTTGTCATGGTCGTAGCTCGCGATGCAGACCGTATCGATGATCCGCAAGCCGAGCTCGCGCGCCACGATCGCCGCCGGCACCAGCCCGCCGCGGGTGATCGCGATCACCGCATGGAACGGTCCGACTTCATTGAGCCGCCAGGTCAACGCCCGGCAATCCCGGTGGAATTGATCCCACGAGACCGGGAACGGCCTGCCGGCCCGATCCTGCGCATTCGGTTCAGAAATTTTCTCGACCATATCGTCTCAACCCGCCGGCTTCTTCTGCGCGGCCTGTACCTGCTTCAACATCTCTTTTACTGCGGCCATCGCGGCCGCAAGCTTGTCCGGATCGCGCGAGCGCACCACCAGATTGGTGTTCGGCTTCTGGTTCTCGTCCTGGAACGGATAGCTGCCGATGATGGTGTCGGGATTGGCTTCCGCGATCGCCCGCAGCGGGCCGCCGATGTCGCCTTCCCGCGCGTCGGCGCGGACCGAATCCGACAGCATCCGCACGCCGGATTTCAGGGTCGGCGCCACGATGTCCATCATCGCCTGCATGATGGTGGGGATGCCGGCCATCACGATGACATTGCCGAGCTTGAAGCCCGGCGCCAGGATGGTCGCGCTCTGAATCAGCTCGGCGCCGTCGGGCACCCGGGCCATCCGCAGCCGCGCCTCGTTGAGGTCCTGTTCGCTCCAGCGCTCCCTGAACCGCGCCACCACCTCAGGGTGATGGTGGATATCGACCCCGAACGCCTTCGCCACGCTGTCGGCGGTGATGTCGTCATGGGTCGGCCCGATGCCGCCGGTCGTGAACACGTAGGTGTACCTGTGCCGCAGCGCATCAAGGGCGGAGATGATGTCGGCCTCGTCGTCGGCGACGACGCGGACCTCCTTCAGGTCGATGCCGATATTGGTCAGGTATTCGGCGATGAAGCCGATGTTCTTGTCCTTGGTCCGGCCGGACAGGATCTCGTCGCCGATCACCAATATCCCCGCCGTGACGATCTCGCTCATGGTCTCATTCCCTAACACTTGCCCTAACTTGATCCCCTGACATTGCCGATCCAATGCCTTGATGTCACGGGGTTTTGCCGCCGAATTAAGCAGACCTCAGCCGGTTTTTCGGGCAGGCCTCCTGGCTATCCCTAGCAAATGCCACACGCCAATGCATATCGCGCTGGCCCGCCCCTTGCTACCATCCCATCAAGTCATGCACTGTGTCACATGGCTTGGGAGGGCAGTCGGGATATATGGCAGTCGCGTTCGATGAGATGAACGGCCTCGGCGAGGATCTCCGCCCGGCCTACCAGGAGCTCTCCCGCTGGCTCAACGAGACGCCGCCGGACGCGCTCGAATATCGGCGCCAGGAAGCGGAGCTCTTGTTCCGCCGGATCGGCATCACCTTCGCGGTCTACGGCGATTCCGAGGCCCAGGAACGGCTGATCCCGTTCGACGTCATTCCCCGCATCATATCGGCGAACGAGTGGACGCTGCTGGAGAAGGGCCTGAAACAGCGCGTGCTCGCGCTCAACATGTTCCTGAAGGACATCTATCACGGCCGCGACATCCTGCGCGCCAACATCATCCCCGAGGACCTGATCTTCCAGAACCCGGTGTTCCGGCCGGAGATGAACGGCCAGGACGTGCCGCACGACATCTACGTCCACATCGCCGGCATCGACATCATCCGCACCGATCCCGACAATTTCATCGTGCTGGAGGACAATGCGCGCACGCCGTCCGGCGTCTCTTACATGCTGGAAAACCGCGAGATCATGATGCGGCTGTTTCCGGACCTGTTCGCGCGCCACCGCGTCGCTCCCGTTGAGCGCTATCCAGACGAGCTGCTGTCGGCGCTGCGCTCGGTCGCCCCGCACAGCGCCTCGGCTGAACCGACGGTCGCACTGATGACGCCCGGCGTCTACAACTCGGCCTATTACGAGCACTCGTTCCTGGCCGACAAGCTCGGCATCGAGCTGGTCGAGGGGCGCGACCTCATCGTCAAGAACGACGAGGTGTTCATGCGCACCACCGAGGGGCTGAAGCGGGTCGACGTGATCTATCGCCGCGTCGACGACGATTTCCTCGATCCCCTCACCTTCCGGCCGGATTCCGCGCTCGGCGTGCCCGGACTGATGTCGGCCTATGCCGCCGGCAACATCACGCTCGCCAACGCAGTCGGCACCGGCATCGCCGACGACAAGGCGATCTATTCCTACATGCCTGACATCGTGAAGTTCTATCTCAGCGAGGAGCCGATCCTGAAGAACGTGCAGACCTGGCGCTGCCGCGAACCGCAGGATCTGTCCTACGTGCTCGACAACCTCGCCGACCTCGTCGTCAAGGAGGTGCACGGCTCGGGCGGCTACGGCATGCTGATCGGCCCGGCCGCCACCAAGGCGACCATCGAGGCGTTCCGCGACAAGCTGAAGCGCGAGCCGGAGGGCTTTATCGCCCAGCCCACATTGGCGCTGTCGACCTGCCCGACCTGCACCGACAAGGGCCTCGCGCCGCGCCATGTCGACCTTCGTCCCTTCGTGCTGACCGGCTCCAGCCACACCACCATCGTGCCCGGCGGGCTGACCCGCGTCGCGCTGAAGGAAGGCTCGCTGGTGGTCAATTCGAGCCAGGGCGGCGGCACCAAGGACACCTGGATACTGAGCGAGTAGTTGAACGCATGCTGTCGCGCACCGCTGAAAACCTGTTCTGGCTGGCCCGTTACGTCGAACGCGCCGAGTACCTCGCGCGCACGATCGACGCCACGCTCCGCGTCACCGCGCTGCCTGCGGCCTATGTCGGCAAGACCAATGAGTGGGACTCCGCGCTGCTCACGGCAGGCGTCGGCGCGAGCTTCTACGATCACTACCAGGAAGCCAACCAGCAGAACGTCGTCGAGTATCTGTCGTTCTCCTCGGAGAACCCCTCCTCGATCAAGAACTGCATCGAGGCGGCGCGGCTCAACTCGCGCTCGGTACGAACCGCGCTGACCTCGGAGATGTGGGACACCATCAACTCCTCCTGGATCGAGCTGCAGGCGGTCTGGAGCAAGGGCGGCACCGGCAGCCGCGAGGAGCTGGCAAAATTCCTGCGCTTCGTGCAGGAGACCTCATTGCGCTTCGATGGCTCGGCCTACCGCACCATGCTGCGCAACGACGCCTACTGGTTCTCGCGGCTCGGCGTCCACCTCGAGCGCGCCGACAACACCGCACGGATTCTCGACGTCAAATATCACGTGCTGCTGCCGGAGGAAGAACACGTCGGCGGCCCGCTGGATTACTACCAGTGGACCTCGATCCTGCGCTCGGTGTCGGCAACGACAGCCTATCACTGGGTCTACCGGGAAACCCTCAAACCCTGGCTGATCGCCGACCTCCTGATCCTCAACGACACGCTGCCGCGGTCGCTTGCGAGCTGCTACAGCAATCTGGTGCGCAATCTGGACCAGATCGGCGTCGCCTATGGCCGCCAGGGCGCCTCCCAGCGCCACGCCCGCGGCATCCGGAACCGGCTCGAGCACAGCAACATGGATGATATCTTCCAGCACGGCGTGCACGAATTCATCCAGGAGTTCATCGCGGACAACTCACGGCTGGGTGAGATCATCACCAAGCAGTATCTGATCTGACCGATACGGCCGGAAAACTGCTCAAATTGTCGTCATGGCGGACCTGATCCCGGCCATCGACGTCTTGCTTTCGCGGCCGATTAGGAAGAAAGACGGGAGTGCCCGGGAAAGCACCGGGCATCACGCCCCTGCCCTCAAAACCGACTGAACTCCGGTTGAGCCATGCGCCTGCGGATAGCCCATACCACCACCTATCGCTACGAGCCGGCGGCCTCGGGCGTGATCCAGATTCTGCGGATGACGCCGGGCAGCCATGACGGCCAGTATGTCGCGGATTGGCAGATCGACGTCTCGACCGATTCACGGCTCGACACCCACGAAGACGCTTTCGGCAACGTCACCCATGTGCTGACACATGGGTCGATCAGCGACCTCACCATCCATTGCGAGGGCCTGGTCGAGACCCATGACACCGGCGGCGTGCTCAAGGGCACCGACGAGCGGTTTCCGCCGAGCCTGTTCCTGCGCCCGACGCCACTGACCGACCTCAACCCGGCGATGACGGCCTTCGTGCGCGAAATGCGCGCGGAAGCCGGCAGCGACGTGCTCGGCTTCCTGCACGCGCTCATGGTGCAGGTCTACGAGCACATGACCTTCGACGAGGACCCGACCAACAGCACCACGTCGGCGTCGGAGGCGTTCGCGCTGAAGCGCGGCGTCTGTCAGGACTACGCGCACATCCTGATCGCCTGCGCGCGTGCCGGCGGCGTTCCGGCGCGGTTCGTGTCCGGCCACTTCCTGCGCTCCGACGGCATGGTGAACCAGCAGGCCGGCCACGCCTGGGCCGAGGCCTTCGTGCCCGACCTCGGCTGGATCGGCTTCGACGCCGCCAACGGCATCTGCACCACCGACGCCCATGCCCGTGTCGCCATCGGTCTCGACTATCTCGGCGCCGCGCCGGTCCGCGGCACCCGTTATGGCGGCGGCAACGAAACGCTGACGGTCGCGGTCAAGGTCGACCAGGCCGGCCGCCCCGGGCAGTGGCAGAGCCAGACGCAGTCGTAAGGTCCCACACTTTCTCCGTCATTTCGGGGCTCACGCAGCGAGAGCCCGGAATCCATGATGCCACCAACTATGCGGAGAAATGGATTCCGGGCTCGCGCCAAGAGGCGCGCCCCGGAATGACGATCGTAAGATACGAGCATGCTATCATTGCTGCCGCTTCATCCGAACCATCGGGACACACCATGGCAACCGTCAAACTGCTCTCCGACGACGAACTCTCGCCCGAGGCACGCGCCGTGTTCGACGACATCCGTGCGGCGCGGAAGTCGGACTTCGTCAACAATTTCTGGCGCGCGCTCGCGCATGATCCGAAGACCTTGCGGCGGACCTGGGAGAGCATCAAGGAAGTGATGGCCCCCGGCGCGCTCGACCCGAAGGTCAAGGAGATGCTCTATGTCGCGGTCTCGGTGGCTCACGGCTGCAGCTACTGCATCCATTCGCACACCGCGGCTGCCCGCGCCAAGGGCATGACCGACGCCGAGTACCAGGAAATGCTGGCGATCGTCGGCATGGCCGCCGAGACCAACCGACTGGTCACCGCGCTCGGCGTGCCGGTGGATGAAGCGTTCCTCGTCGATGCACCGGCAGGACGAAGCCAGGAGACGTAACGGCCCAGCACTGCGTCACTTGTCCAGCCAGACATCCTCGAAGCGCAGATTGTTGTACTGGCTGTTGTCGTGCGGATGAAAGTTCTTCACGTAAGGCTGCCAGCAATTGCCGGCCGATGAGTGCAGGATGACCGGCCGCGCGGCATCGTCGACCAAGAGGTGCTCGATGTCGAACACGATCTTGCGCCGCTTGTCCTTGTCGACCTCACGCGACTGCGCGGCGAGCAGCTTGTCGACCTCGGCGTTGCAGTACTGGGTGTAGTTGCGCTCCGAGTTGCAGGAATAGTTCTCGACCAGGTTACCGTCGGGATCGTCGACGCTGACGCCGGTGACGTTGAGGCCGATGGTGTAGTCCTTGCGCTGTAGCCGCGAGTACCAGCGCGGCGTATCCAGGATATCGAGCTCGGCGACGATGTAGATCTTCTTGAGCTGGTCGGCGAGGATCACGGCCGGGTCCCGATAGGTCGGCAAATTGCGGGTCTGGATCTTGATCGACAGCGGCTTGGCGTCGCTGTAGCCGAGCTTCTGCATGATCACCTGCGCGTCGGCAAGATTCTTCTCGGTATCGGGGCCATAGCCCATCAGCGTCGACAATATCTCCTGCGGCATGCCCCACTCGCCTTCGGGCTTGGCCTGCATCGCGCCGCCGAGCCGCCCGCTGCCCTCGAACAGGATGGAGTTGAAGGCCTTGCGATCGAGCGCCAGCGACATCGCCTTGCGGATCTCCGGATCGTCGAACGGCGGATTGACCCGGTTGACCAGAAGATTGATCTGCAGATTGGTCGAGGTCATCTCGCAGATCGCGTTCGGCGCCCGCGCCTTGACGTCCTTCATCAGGGGAATGCTGACGTCGGACGGAAAGGTGATGTCGTAATCGCCGGTCGCAAACGCCAGCATGCGGGTGGCGCGGCTGTCGATCGAGCGCACCGTGATCTCGTCGAGATACGGCCTGTCCTTCTTGAAGTAGTCGGGGTTACGCACCAAACGGATGGAGTCTCCGCGCCGGAACTCGACGAACCTGAACGGTCCGGTGCCGACAGGCTTGGTACGCATCACCTGCTGCGGCACGTGGCAGGGATAGACCACCGAGAAGGCGCTGGCGAGCAGCGCCAACAGGCCGGGCTGCGGTTCGGTCAGCTCGAAGGTCGCCTCATCCTCGCCGTTGACGCTGACATCCCTGAGCTTCGAGTACCAGACCTTGCGCGGATTGCGCTTGAAGTCCTGAGTTTCGCTCTTGCCGGTCAGCATCCGCCAGGTGCATTGCACATCCTTGGCCGTGAACGGTTGGCCGTCATGCCATTTCACGCCCTGACGCAGCTTGAAGGTGAGCTTGGTGTTGGTCTGGTCCCACGACCAGCTCTCGGCGAGATCGGGGATCACGGTGTCGATCGATTCGTGCACCTTGGCCGGATCGAACACCACGAGGTTGTTGAACACGGCCGCGAACGGCAGCACCGAGGCGATGGTGGATTCCTCGAGCAGCGAAGTCGAGGGTGGGTTGTCGTTGTGATAGAGCCGCAGCGTGCCGCCCTTCTTCTGCGCCGACGCAGGGCTTGCGGCGATTGCCGCGACGCCCAACGCCATGATGCACGCGGCCAATTTGAACGACATTCTCGCCTCCCGGAATTCTTGTTGTTGTCGGTTGCGGGCAGTCGACCACAAGGTCAGGTGCCTCGCAATGACAGCGAATCCGGATCATTGCCGGCTGCGCACAGCGCAGAGCGATAGCGCTCCAAACTCCGAACCGTGGTCACAGGAACAGGCCCCTGCGGGCCGTCTCCGCGATCCGGACCCGCCACTTTGACCGGCCGCAGCAATGTCCGTCACGGGGAATTGGGGTTGGATGCGACCTCGAAATTGGCTACACGTTTGGCGCCGATAAACTCGGACCGTTTGGGGACTGGAAATGACCTATTGCTGCGGAATTCTGGTGCGCGACGGCCTCGTCATGATCGCCGATACCCGCACCAATGCCGGCCTCGACAACGTCTCGACGTTCCGCAAGCTGCACATCTTCGAAAAGCCCGGCGAGCGCATCATGGCGATCGCCAGCGCCGGCAATCTGGCGATCAGCCAGTCGGTGCTGTCGACCCTGACCGAGGGTATGGAAGACCCGCACACCGGCGAGCTCGAGACGCTGATGAATGCGCCGACCATGTTCCAGGCGGCGCAGCGGATCGGCCGCGCCATCCGCTCAGTGCATGCCACCGAGGGCGAGGCGCTGCGTTCGGAGGATATCTCGTTCGACGTCTCGTTCCTGTTCGGTGGCCAGATCAAGGGCTCGCGGATGCGCCTGTTCATGGTCTACACCGCGGGCAACTTCATCGAATGCACCACCGACACGCCCTATTTGCAAATCGGCGAGCACAAATACGGCAAGCCGGTGCTCGACCGCGCCATGCATTACGATGTCGAGCTCTATGAGGCGCTCAAGACCGGCCTGATCTCGATGGATTCGACGATGCGCTCCAACCTCGGCGTCGGCCTGCCGATCGACGTGCTGGTGGTGCGCACCGACGTCTGCGAGGCCGACCTCAACCACCGTATCGAGGCCGGCGAGCCCTATTTCCACGATCTGCGCTCGCGCTGGTCGGCGGCGCTCCGCGCGGCGCACCAGAACATTCCACGCCCGCCCTACAAGAACGAAACCGAAGCAAAAACCAAGTAAGAGGAAACTCGGAGATGACCGAAGCAACCAGCAAGATCGCACTCGTCACCGGCGCCGGCACCGGCGTCGGACGCGCGGCATCGCTCGCTTTGATGGACAAGGGCTACACCGTGGTGCTCGCCGGCCGCCGCATCGAGATGCTGGAAGAGACCGCCAAGCTCGGCCCCGCCGGCAAGAGCCTGTGCGTCTCGGCCGACATGGCCAACCCGGCCGCGATCGCCGCGCTGTTCGATAAGGTGAAGGCGACCTACGGCCGGCTCGACGTGCTGTTCAACAACGCCGGCATGGGCGCGCCCCCGGTCAATTTCGAGGACCTGCCGCTCGAGCAGTGGCAGGCCGTCGTCAACACCAACCTCACCGCGCCATTCCTGTGCACCCAGCACGCCTTCCGCATCATGAAGGACCAGACGCCGCGCGGCGGCCGCATCATCAATAACGGCTCGATCTCGGCGCATGCGCCGCGGCCGTTCTCGGCGGCCTACACCTCGACCAAGCACGCCATCACCGGCCTGACCAAGGCCTCCAACCTCGACGGCCGGATGTACGACATCGCGGTCGGCCAGGTCGACATCGGCAATGCCGCGACCCCGATGACCGACCGCATGGTCAACGGCCCCGGCGTGCTGCAGCCGGACGGCACCACCAAGCACGAGCCGCGCATGGACGCCAAGGCTGTCGGCGATGCCGTCGCCTACATGGCCGGCCTGCCGCTCGACGCCAACGTGCTGTTCATGACGGTCATGGCGACCAAGATGCCGTTCGTGGGGCGGGGCTGATCGTCCCCTGCTCCCCGCGTGCGGCAGGCCATGGCCGGGCAGGTCCCGGCTATGGCCTCGCAGGGGCGCGCTGTCAAAATATCGAAAACAACCCCATGCAAAGGAGCCGGCGGCTGCCGGCGTCCGACCGGGCGCCTTGACACGTCGGGCAAATCAGCGGTAGTTTTCCATTATTCCGAAATAGTCTTCCCCGATCGGGATCCAGGGAAGCCTCCAAGCGGACGGTGAAAGACGAATTCGCGGAGAGTGCCCCTCACCCGCCGCTTCGCGTCGACCTCTCCCCGCAGGCGGGGCGAGGTAAGGCCCCTACTCCAGCTTCTCCACATCCCGCAGCGTCGGGAACAGCTTCATCCAGAGCAGCGCGACTGCGACCGTGGCGACGCCGCCTAGCACGGCTGACGGCACGGCGCCGAGCAGCGCCGCGGTGACGCCGCTCTCGAACTGGCCGAGCTGGTTCGAGGCGTTGATGAACAGGAAATTGACCGCGCCGACGCGGCCGCGCATCTCGTCGGGGGTGGCGAGCTGCACCAGCGAGAAGCGGATCACGACGCTGATCGTGTCGGCCGCGCCGAGCACCGCGAGCGCCAGCGCCGACAGCCACATCCAGTGCGACAGCCCGAACACCACCGTCGCGACGCCGAACACGATCACGGACTGGAACATCCTTAATCCGACGCGACGGTTGATGGTGTGCCGCGCCAGCACCATGGTCATCAGCAGCGCGCCCACCGCGGGCGCGGCGCGCAATACACCGAGGCCCAGCGGACCGGTTTGCAGGATGTCGCGTGCATAGATCGGCAACAGCGCGGTGACGCCGCCGAACAGCACCGCGAACAGGTCGAGCGAGATGGTGCCGAGGATCGCCGGATTGCTGCGCACGAAGGTGACGCCGGCAAACAGATCGTCCGACGATCCGCCGTTCTTCACCGGCGCCTGCTGCAGCCGGCCGATACCGCCGGTCAGCAACGCGCCGAACAGCCAGAACACCATCATGATGCCGTAAGGCGCGCTCGGCATCAGCGCATAGGCGAAGCCGCCGAGCGCAGGGCCGGTGATGGTCGCGACCTGCGCCGCGCCGCTCGATATCGCGGTCGCCCGCTGTAGCGAACCCTGCGGCGCGATCAGCGGCAACACCGCGGCGGTCGCCGGGCTCTCGAACGCACCGGCGATTCCCAGCACGAAAGTCGCAACGAAGATCTGGATTTCGGAGATGGTGCCGGCAAAGGTGCTTCCGGCGAGAAACAATGCGGTCAGCGCTTCCGCGAACTGGCAGGCCTGCACCACGCGCTTGCGCTCGAAACGATCGGCGGCATGACCGGCGACGAACACCAGCAATGCGGTCGGCAGGAACTGCACCAGTCCGACCATGCCGAGGTCGAATGCGCTGCCGGTGAGATCATAGATCTGCCAGCCGATCGCCACCGCGCCGATCTGGCTGGAGAAGCGCGACAGGCTGCGCGACAACAGGAAGAACAGGAATGGTCGGTGGCCGAGCAGATCGCGGGCGCCGGCCGGCGTGGCGGAGGACATGGATGATTGCGTGGCCGAGCGCCTGCAACTTGTCAATGGAGAGGATGGTCAGAGCCCCGTTCCGAAAAGTCGGAACGGGGCTCTGGACTCCTGATTTGACGCGTTTTCTTCACGCGAACCGGTAATCCACTTCGCTGGAAAACGCTCTAATGCGCAACAGCATTGCGCTGCGCGAGGCCCCTGCCCATAATCGCATGCGGGTTCTTGGGGGCGTGATGCTGCAGTTGCAATCGGCGTTCGGCGTGGTGGCGTTGCTCGTGATCGCCTGGGTGTTGAGCGAGAACCGCAGGATGGTGTCGCTGCGGCAGGCGGCGATCGGGCTCGCGGTGACAGTCGTGACCGCGCTGGTGTTGATCAAGGTGCCGCTGGTGACGCAGGCCTTCGGCGTGATCAACGATGCCGTCGGCACCATCGCCGCCGCGACGCGCGCCGGCACCGCCTTCGTGTTCGGCTATGTCGGCGGCGGCCCGGCGCCGTTCGATCCGAAGGCACCCGGCTCGGATTTCATCCTCGCCTTCCAGGCGCTACCGATCGTGCTGGTCATGAGCGTGCTGACGACGCTGCTGTTCTATTGGCGCGTGCTGCCGCCGATCGTGCGCGGCATGGCCTGGCTGCTGGAGCGCACGCTCGGCGTCGGCGGCGCGGTCGGGCTCTCGACCGCAGCCAACATCTTCCTCGGCATGGTGGAAGCGCCGCTGTTCATCCGCCCCTATCTGGCGCAGCTCAGCCGCAGCGAATTGTTTCTGGTGATGACCGGCGGCATGGCCGGGATCGCCGGCACCGTGCTGGTGCTGTACGCGACGCTGCTGGCGCCGCTGATCCCCGATGCGGCCGCGCATTTCGTCATCGCCTCGGTGCTCGGCGCGCCGGCCGCCATTCTGGTCAGCCTGATCATGGTGCCGGAAACCTCGGACACGCGCACCGGCGGATCGCTCGACGATCCCGATATCCAGGTGTCATCGACGATGGATGCCATCGTCAAGGGCACGGCCGCCGGGCTCGAGCTCCTGATGAACATCATCGCGATGCTGCTGGTGCTGGTCGCACTGGTGTATCTCGCCAACAAGATCGTCGGCCTGCTGCCGGAAATCGGCGGCGCGAAGATCTCACTGCAACGCCTGCTCGGCTACGTCATGGCGCCGGTGTGCTGGCTGATGGGCCTGCCCTGGCCGCAGGCGATCACGGCGGGCAGCCTGATGGGCACCAAGACCGTGCTGAACGAGCTGATTGCCTATGTCGATTTGTCGAAGCTCGGCCCCGACGCGCTCGATCCGCGCTCGCGCCTGATCATGCTCTACGCGATGTGCGGTTTTGCCAACTTTGCGAGCCTCGGCATCATGATCGGCGGCCTCGGCATCATGGCGCCGACCCGGCGCGACGAGATCAACGCGCTCGGGCTGAAGTCGATCGTCTCGGGGACGCTGACGACGTGCTTGATGGGGGCGATCGTGGGGGCGATGACGTGACGACGTAGTCGTCATTCCGGGGCGATGCGAAGCATCGAGCCCGGAATGACATCGAGACTACGCCTTCAGCTCCACCGTCTTGAACTCCGCCGGCAGGATCACCTCCAGCAGTTCGACGTCGTCGGAATAGTCCAGGATCATGTGCCGGATGCGCGGCGGCTGGGTCCAGGCGCTGCCTTGCTTCATCAGCGTCTCACCCTCGCCTTCCATGTAGGTCTTCACCCAGCCCTTGAGCACATAGACCATCTGGAAGTCGACGTCGTGGAAGTGCAGCTTCGACACCTCATCCGGATTGCACGGGCCCTGCAGCCGGATCACATGCGCCTGGGCGAGGCCATGCGAGGCGGCTGATATGCCGAGGTCGCGGTACTTGGCGTAGGCGCGCAGCCCATCGGCCTTGAAGTCCTCTTCGCGGTGATGGCTGATGGCGATGCGCTGTTTGGGCCGTGCCTTCGTCGCTGCCTTCGGTGTGCTCTTCTTGGCCGCCGAGACGCGGCCCTTGGACTTGATCGTCTTGCGCGCGGACGTCTTCTTGGCGCCGCCGCCAAGCCCCGACCATTTCTTCTTCACCGCGGTCTTGGCTGCGGATCTCGATGCCGTCTTCTTGGCCATTGTTCGCCTCCCGTCTTGTTCTGGCGGACGGGAAGCTAACACAAGTCGCGCCGCGCGCGGTGGGCAAAGGCGCGCACCGCGCCTTCCCCCTTGCCTTGCCCCCTCAGCGGATCAATTCAGCCGGAACACGCCGTCCACCGCGCGCAGCTCGGCCGGCTTGACCAGCTTGGAATGCGCCACCGTCACCGCGAACAGCGGGCCCTCGAGCTTCTGCTGCCAGAAAGAGAGGAAATCCTGCAGCGCCGGAAATTTCGGAAACAGGTCGTAGTTCTGCCAGACATAGGTCTGCAGCAACGAGGGATGATCCGGCATCCGATAAAGGATTTGCGCCGTCGTCAGCCCATACCCCAACAACTGCTTCCGGAAATCGTCGGAAACAACCCCACCAACTCGCGAGACCATGCCAACCTCCTGTGACGGAGCGCATTCACATGGTGGCCGACCTTCCCCGCCGGACCACCGGCAATGGATGCGCTCACATGAGAGAAATGTGACGCACGCGACTAACCCATCTCAAGCCCAAATGTTTAATAGGTTGTTGAAATTTCTTGCGTTAGCAGCAACTTACCGCAACTGCTAATAGCAACGACGAGATTCGCGCCGCCATTAAGGATGCCGAAATGATCCTGGCAGCGACCATCTGCGAGTGCCAAAATTTCTGCTAGAGGCTCTTGCCCGCCGCCACGGCTTGGCCTATCTCCTGCGCAGCCGGTCTGGCACTCGCTGGGCTGGACTGCTAACACTCCAAAATTCTACAGCATCCGCAAATATTTAGGAGGACTGCATGAAATTCCGTCCGCTTCACGACCGCGTCGTGGTCAAGCGCATCGACGCCGAAGAGAAGACTGCTGGCGGCATCATCATTCCGGACAGTGCCAAGGAAAAGCCCTCGCAGGGTGAAGTCATCGCCGTTGGCCCGGGTGGCCGCGATGAAGCTGGCAAGCTGATCCCCATCGACGTCAAGGTCGGCGATCGCGTCCTGTTCGGCAAGTGGTCGGGCACCGAGGTCAAGATCGACGGCGAAGACCTGCTGATCATGAAGGAAAGCGACATCATGGGCGTGCTCGACGTCCCCGCTTCCAAGAAGAAGGCGGCCTAAGCGCCCCCTCCCTCCCTGGTAAACCTCTCAAGGAAAAACTCAGATGGCAGCTAAAGAAGTCAAATTCTCCGTCGAGGCGCGCGACAAGATGCTGCGCGGCGTCGACATCCTCGCCAACGCGGTGAAGGTCACGCTCGGCCCGAAGGGCCGCAACGTCGTGCTCGAGAAGTCGTTCGGCGCTCCCCGCATCACCAAGGACGGCGTCACCGTCGCCAAGGAGATCGAGCTCGAGGACAAGTTCGAGAACATGGGCGCCCAGATGGTGCGCGAAGTCGCCTCCAAGTCCGCTGACGCGGCCGGCGACGGCACCACCACGGCGACCGTGCTCGCCCAGGCGATCGTGAAGGAAGGCGCCAAGTCGGTCGCCGCCGGCATGAACCCGATGGACCTGAAGCGCGGTATCGACCTCGCGGTCGAAGCCGTCGTTGCGGACTTGCAGAAGAACTCGAAGAAGGTCACCTCGAACGAGGAGATCGCCCAGGTCGGCACCATTTCGGCCAACGGCGATGCCGAGATCGGCAAGTTTCTCGCAGACGCCATGAAGAAGGTCGGCAACGAGGGCGTGATCACGGTCGAGGAAGCCAAGTCGCTCGAGACCGAGCTCGACGTCGTCGAGGGCATGCAGTTCGACCGCGGCTACATCTCGCCCTACTTCGTCACCAACGCCGACAAGATGCGCGTTGAGATGGACGACGCCTACATCCTGATCAACGAGAAGAAGCTCTCCTCGCTGAACGAGCTGCTGCCGCTGCTCGAGGCCGTGGTGCAGACCGGCAAGCCGCTGGTCATCGTCGCTGAAGACGTCGAAGGCGAAGCGCTCGCCACCCTCGTCGTCAACCGCCTGCGTGGCGGCTTGAAGGTCGCGGCCGTCAAGGCTCCGGGCTTCGGCGATCGCCGCAAGGCCATGCTGCAGGACATCGCGATCCTGACCGGCGGTCAGGCCATCTCGGAAGACCTCGGCATCAAGCTCGAGAACGTCACGCTGCAGATGCTCGGTCGCGCCAAGAAGGTGATGATCGACAAGGAGAACACCACGATCGTCAACGGCGCCGGCAAGAAGGCCGACATCGACGCCCGCGTCGCCCAGATCAAGGCGCAGATCGAGGAAACCACCTCGGACTACGACCGTGAGAAGCTGCAGGAGCGTCTCGCCAAGCTCGCAGGCGGCGTCGCGGTGATCCGCGTCGGCGGCGCGACCGAAGTCGAGGTGAAGGAGCGCAAGGATCGCGTTGATGACGCGATGCATGCGACCCGCGCGGCTGTCGAGGAAGGCATCGTCCCGGGCGGCGGCGTCGCCCTGCTCCGTGCCTCCGAGCAGCTCAAGGGCCTGCGCACCAAGAACGACGACCAGAAGACCGGCGTCGAGATCGTGCGCAAGGCGCTGTCGGCTCCGGCTCGCCAGATCGCGATCAACGCCGGTGAAGACGGTTCGGTGATCGTCGGCAAGATCCTGGAGAACAAGGCCTACAATCACGGCTTCGACTCCCAGACCGGCGACTATGCCGACCTCGTCAAGAAGGGCATCATCGACCCGACCAAGGTCGTCCGCACCGCGATCCAGAACGCTGCCTCGGTTGCCGCGCTGCTGATCACCACGGAAGCGATGGTTGCCGAGCTGCCGAAGAAGAACGCCGGCGGCCCCGCGATGCCTCCGGGCGGCGGCATGGGCGGCATGGACTTCTAAGTCCAGCCACTCAAGGCAATCCACGAAATGCAAAACCCCGGCAGCGATGCCGGGGTTTTTGTTTTGGGGTCTCCGTCATTCCGGGGCACGCGAAGCGTGAGCCCGGAATCCATTGGTCCGCTTGCTCATGGCCTACTACGTCTACCTGCTCGCAAGCGACAAATATGGCACGCTCTATCTCGGCGTGACCAACGATGTCGTGCGCCGCGTCCACGAGCACAAGAGCAAGACGGTCAAGGGCTTCACCAAGCGATACGCCGTCGACAAACTTGTCTGGTTCGAGATCTACGATGATGTACTGACGGCGATCGCGCGTGAGAAGGAATTGAAGAAGTCGCGGCGCGACTGGAAGATCAGGTTGATCGAAGAGAAGAACCCACAGTGGATCGATCTGTATCCGGAAATTGCCGCCGGACATCTTGGATGAATGGATTCCGGGCTCGCGCTACGCGCGCCCCGGAATGACAGTGTTTCCACCTCACCCGCTGCGCGCGACATCCTGAAAGCAACCGCGCAGCCAGTCGATGGTGACGCGCGTTGCCGCATCGCGCTTGAGATGGCTCTGCACCAGCAGCCAGACGTCGCGCCGCTTCGGTAGCAGCGTGGCGCGCAGACGGCGATCGGTCAAAAGGTCCGCGCAACTATGCTCCGGCAGCACGCCGACCGCCTGATGCGACTGGATGATCTTGTGGATGATGCGGACATTGTCGGTGACGCAGCGCGCGCGAAGCCGCTTGGCGCGCAGGAACTGCATCTCGGGAATTGCGCCGAGTTCGTCCGGATAGGCGCAAGTCACCGCGTCTGCCGCCGACGTCGCGGCCGGCTCGAAGAAATACAGCCTGACTTCGCCAAGCTTCGAGATCGCGAAATCGCCCTTGTCGGGCTTGCGCAGGCGGATGGCGAGATCGGCCTCCCAGCGCGAGAATTTGACGTTGTCGCTCGAAGTCAGGAATTGCAGCGTGAGGCCCGGATTGGCGCGCAGCAATGCGCCGGTGCGCGGCGCCAGCACTTCCTCCGCGATCGCGTTGGTGGAGGCGACGCGCAGCCGGCCGACCGGGCCCGGCAGGCTGTCGCCGACCCGGCCGATCTCCTCGGCATGCACGGCCATCGCCTGGATATGTGCGAGCACGACGTCGCACTGCCGGGTCGGCTTGCGGACGCCGTCGGCCGCCTCGAACAGGCGGAGCCCAAGCGCGCGCTCGATCCGCGCCAGGCGGCGGCCGACCGTGGTCTCGTCGATGCGCAGCCGCGCGCTGGCGCCGGCATAGGTGCCCTCGTCCCTGACCGCCGCGATGATCCGAAGGTCGTCCCAGTTCATTTCGGCAGGCTACATCCGGCCTTGACCACCTGCAATAACGCAGCCACCGGCTGCAAACTCCCTGCATAACGGCAGGCCGGTCCACGGCTATATTTCACGCGACCCATTTCATGGAGACCTGGACCATGTCGTCAGCCAAGACCTTGATGCAGCTCGCCGGTATCGACCTCACCCCGCCGCGCCTCGGCGATGCCTGCCTGGTGTTGATCGACATCCAGAACGAATATCTCGCAGGTCCCTTGGCCCTGCCCGACGCCAGCCCGGCGATTGCGCGCGCCACCGCATTGCTCGGTCGCGCACGGGAAAGCGGCGCCAAGATCATCCACATCGCGCACAAGGGAGCGCCGGGCAGCCTGTTCGATCGCGACGCGGAGCGCGGCGCGATCGTGGCGCAGCTCGAGCCGCGGCCCGGCGAGATCGTGATCGAGAAGCAATTGCCGAACGCCTTCGCCGGCACCGAGCTCAATGTGCAGCTGGCCGCGACCGGCCGCAAGGAGTTGGTGCTCGCCGGCTTCATGACCCATATGTGCGTGAGCTCGACCGCGCGCGCCGCGCTCGATCTCGGCTTCCGCACCACGATCGACGCCGAGAGCTGCGCCACCCGCGACCTGCCCGACGGCAAGGGCGGCACGATTGCGGCGAGGCTGATTCACGACGTCGCGCTCGCCGAATTGTCCGACCGCTTCGCGATCATCGCCCGCGGCAACGCGCTCGCCTGAGACCACCATCATGCTCGAGCTCTATTTCTCGCCGATGGCCTGCTCCCTCGCCAGCCGCATCGCATTGATGGAGGCCGGCATCGAGGCGCGCTATCGCATGGTGCAGCTCTGGACCAAGAAGGTGCTCGAGGACGATGGCGACTTCCGCGCCGTCGCACCGAAGGGCGCAGTGCCGGTGCTGGTGCTCGAGAACGGCGAACGGCTGACCGAGAGCGCGGCGGTGCTGCAATACATCGCCGACCGCAAGCCCGAACTCGGCCTGGCGCCTCCGCCGGGCGATCCGGATCGCTACCGCCTGCAGGAATGGCTGAGTTTCACCGGCACGGAGATCCACAAGGGATTCCTGTTTCCGACCTTCTGGTACAAGGACGACGCATCGCTTGCCAAACCGCGCGCCCGGATCGGGCCGACCTTGTCGGTGCCAGCAGCGCATCTGGCGCACCGCGAATTCCTGGTTGGGAACCGCTTCACGGTTGCTGACGCGCACCTCGCCTGGGCCCTGCTGCTGCTCCGCGCCGCCGGCGTCGACGTCGCGCAATGGCCGTCACTGGCAGACTATCTCTCGCGCATCCAGGCACGGCCGCAGGTCAAGGCCGCGGTCGGCATCGAGATGCAGTTGTGGAAGACGGTCGCGGCGTGAGCGTCGCGTCTGCTAAGACTTTGGCAGACCAACTATGCCGCTTAAAGCGATGACGCCAGAGATAGCCCGAGGCGCCTTATTGAACGCTCAGAACCCGGCATATCCACGAGTCCTGTGACAATTAACCACCTTCATTTGCTCGCCGTGCACTTTGAGCCTCACATCATCCAACCATGCCTTGTTAGCACATGTTGCGACTGAATTGGAACGTCGCCGCCGTTCGAGATGACAAACTTATAAAGCGTCGCTGGATATATTTCTCCCACACTCAACAGCCTGCCATGAGCAAAAGCGTCGCGAACATCGACTACACTCCTGTCAACTCTAAACTTTCCCTCGGCCTCGCTGAGGAGCCCGTTGTATTCGTCAATGAGAGAGCCTATCGAACGGAAGTTCGTAAGATACGTCTCCGTTGCTGTTTAGTCGCCTAAACCGGGTAACTTGAGCCGCTGGTTGTGCACAGCCGCGAGAAATAATCTCACGACCGTCTCCAGCGCTTGAAGGTTTGTTACGATGGCGCCGACGCCTTGAATATGATCTTGCGCAGTTGTTTTGCTTTCCATAGTTCCGCTCTTACTTACTCAGCAGCGCCGAAAGCTCAATTCCGTTAACTGCCATGAATTCGACACCAGTGAACTTAGTTGAACCACCAAAGCCAACCGCGGCAATGCCAATTACTTGATAGCCGTCATTCAAGACCGGACCACCACTGTTTCCGCCGATAATCTTGGGCGATATCTCCAAATAGGAAACTGCGCTCTTCACAAACGAGCGAATGAGCTTGCCACGTTCCATACGTATGGGAGTAGCAGCAAAATGGTTTGGGTATCCCCACAGGCTGACATCGGCACCGTTCGCCAGAGCGACGCCCTTGTATGCCGAGAGCGGGACAACATTCTCCAATTCGACTGGAACATAAAGAATAGCAAGGTCCCGATGCTTATCCTCCGCCCTAACCTTTAATTTGAAGCGCTTAGTATGATCGGAAGGATGGTAAATGAAAGGATTCTCACCGAGGCAGTGGGCACATGTAACGATACCTACGCCGTCCAGGAAGAAAGCGGTTCCCTGAGAATCGCCGTCATGCTCGATAACCCATATGGCCTGTGCAGCAATCTCGGACCTGCTAAGCGCAGTTCGAATCTTTCCGTTGGCAGTCAGCTTATTGAACTCCAGCGCAAGCTTCTTGAATGACTCGTCGGGTCGACCTCGGATCTGTCCAATAAAGCCAATCTTACCACGAACTACCGCCTCGAAGTCTCGTCCCGCTCCCCCGAATTTTTCGTTGAAGACGCTGCTCGCTTTTACAAGGCCAAATTTCCTCCAAGCGTGAAGCAACGCTCGAGCTTCCCGGATCGCGCTGCGCCGTACGTTGACGCGCTCATTTACGACAAGGCCCGTAACGACCTGACGACGACCTCGAGTCGACAACCGAACTTTGCGCTCATTGATGACGAAGCCATTAGCTTCGATTATTTCGCGAAGAGGTCTTGCCAGTTCAGTGATCGGTGTCCCGTCCGAGTTGAGGTTCAGCGCGGCCATCGGCATGAATTGTCGATTAGTCGAAAACGTCAAATCATCAGCGTAGCGGGTGTAAATGCACTTGTTAGCAAGAGCATATCGACTCAGCTCTGCGTCCATTTTTGCGCAAATGAGGTTCGAGAGGATCGGTGAAGTTGGGGCACCCTGGGGAAGAGCATTATCGAGCGTGCAAGCCTTAGCGATCGCCGCCGCGACTTTTGGTGCTATCCCGTAGGGCTTCTTGGTCAACAAGCCATAGACGCGACCGTAGTTGATAGTATTGAAAAAGTCTTGAAGATCGACGTTCAGTACATGACGCTGACCTACATGGAGCACAGCATTCCGCTTTATGTCGCGCCCCTTCACAAAGCCGGTAACGCATGGCTTGAAGCGAACAAGCCTCTCGAGTTCACGCACAATGCTTCGCTGGATTATCTTGAGATTCGTGGCAGGCGCCTTGATAATTCTAGCGCCTCCGCTCCTCTTTTTGATTTGAAACTGCTTGTATTGCGTAGCGAGGTCGCGCTTATAAACGTAGTATCCAAGCTGCTTCGCGGAACAATCAAGAAGGATCGCTAATGATGTGAGGTCGTAAGCCTTAGAAAGGTCCATGGCGCTGCTGAAAGAGGGAGATGATGGACGCGATCGCGAGACTTCTCACTTACCAAACGCATGCGCCACGTGAGCCATTGGGCCGCACGCCGCGCCGCGCTGCTTCTGCAGTAACGTTTTTAGCAAGGTCGCAGTATCAACGACCAGAACAAATGCCACGATCGCGCCAATTCGCTTTTAACGAGAGTCTGATGGAATAGTCAATCCCAAGCTGCCAAGGCCCCATCCAACTCACCCGTTATTCCGGACCGGCTCAACCATTGGATTTGTCGGCTTCAGGCCGTCTGCGAAGTTACGGCACGTTGTAGAGCCGCCTCGTCTTCTACGCGCAACTATGCCATCAGGTCACCTGCACCCTGCCGCTCTACTGAAACGCGACCTCGGCGAAGCTGCGCAGCTTGCGCGAATGCAGCCGCTCGGATTCCTGCTGCTTGAGCCGCTCCAGCGCCTTGAGGCCGATCTGGAGATGCTGGCCGACGCGCTGGCGATAGAACTCGCTGGCCATGCCCGCGAGCTTGATCTCGCCATGCAGCGGCTTGTCGGAGACGCACAGCAGCGTACCGTAGGGCACCCGGAAGCGATAGCCGTTGGCGGCGATCGTCGCCGATTCCATGTCGAGCGCGATGGAGCGCGACTGTGACATCCGCCGGATCACCTGCGGTCCGCTGATCTCCCAGTTGCGGTTGTCGACGCTGGCGACCGTGCCCGTCCGCATCAGCCGCTTGAGCTCGAAACCGGTGAGCCCGGTCACCTCGCCGACCGCCTCCTCGAGCGCGACCTGCATTTCCGCCAATGCGGGGATCGGCACCCAGAGCGGCAGCTCGTGATCGAGCACGTGATCCTCGCGGACATAGCCATGAGCCAGCACGTAGTCGCCGAGCCGCTGCGTGTTGCGGAGGCCCGCGCAATGCCCGATCATCAGCCAGGCATGCGGCCGCAGCACCGCAACGTGATCGGTGATGTTGCGCGCGTTCGACGGACCGATCCCGATATTGATCAGGGTGATGCCGCGATAGCCGGACTCGACGAGATGAAACGCCGGCATCTGCGGGGTGCGCTCCGATGCCGCCCCCGTAGTGCCGCCGCCGGCCAGCGCGTTGCGCGTGATCACATTGCCGGGCGCGACGAAGGCTTCGATCCCTTCCTCGCCCGCCGCGAGCCGTTGCAGGCTCGATTGCGCGAAGGCGTCGACATAGAACTGGTAGTTGGTGAAGATCACGAAATTCTGGAAATGCTCGGGGTCGGTGCCGGTGTAGTGGTAGAGCCGGCGCAGCGAGTAATCGACCCGCGCGGCGCGGAACAGGGCCAGCGGCTCGGGCGTCCCCGGCGTCAGCTCGAACGTGCCGTCGGCGATCGCATCGTCCATCGCCGCGAGATCAGGCGTATCGAAGATGTCGCGCAGCGATCGCGTGAACGCCGAGCTGTCGGCAACGGTCAGCGCCGCCTCGATATTGATGTCGCGCCGGTAGGCGAAATGAATCGGGATCGGCTCGCCGGACTCGCCGATCTCGACCGCCACGCCATGGTTCTTGATCAGCAGCCCGATCTGCTCGGTGAGGTAGGTCCGGAAGATGTCCGGCCGCGTGATGCTGGTCTCATGGATGCCGGGCCCCGCGACGAAGCCGTAGGCAAGCCGCGAATCGAGCCTCGCATGCGACGAGGTCGTGATGCGGACGAAGGGATAATGCGCGCGGACCCGCGTCGTGAAGGGCACGCCGTTGACATAGGCCTCGAAGCGATTGCGCAGGAAGCCGGTGTTGCGCTCGTAGATCTCTTCGAGACGGGCAACCGCGGCTGCCCCATCGCCGAACGCTTGGGTCGTGATCGGCGGCGGGGTTTCGATGAGCGGAGCAGGATGCATTGCGTTTTCGACCGGTGATCTGGTCGCCGCAGTATAGCAACAATCGACAGGCCAGTTCCAGCGACGCGGAATTTGATGCATGCTATCGGAGGCGATCGAGGCGCGCTTTGGCCTGACCACGCCGATCGATCCGGTCGCTTGGAATTCCACGCTCGACGCGCTGATACGCTGCCGAGGATAGTTGGCCGCGAGCGGACAAGCCAAGGGGCAAGCCCCCTGGCGCAGAATGCGCCTACTGGATCCGCGCGAGCACCGCGAGGCGGCGGATGCCCTTGTTGCGGTAGGCGTCGAGGAACGCGTAGTAGTCCTTGAACGAGACGCAACCGTTGGAGTCGCCGTTCGGACCGAGCATGAAGGTGTGCGCGAGCAGGCCGTCGCGGTTGAAGATCTTGCCCTCGCCGCCGATCGGATTGAGCCGCAGTGCCGGCACGCCGTGGAACAGCGCCTCGCGCGGCTTGAGTTCGTAAATGTGCGGCGGCGTCACGCCGACCATCTTCAGATGCGAGGATCGGGGATCGTCGAGCCGCGAGCCGAGACCCGAATGCGCCTCGAGGCGCGTGCCGTCGGGCAGATACACGGTCTTCGCCGAGATGTCGTACACCGCGGTCTGGCGGTCATAGGGCGGCGAGCCGCCGAGCATCGGGTTCTGGTCCAGCGTCGAGGGAATGCTGCCGGTGACGTTGGCATCGGCGGAGGCAAACGACAGCAGCCCGCCGCTCGACTCGCGTTTGCCCCACAGCTTCTCGACCATGGTCTGCCGCTCGCTCGATGCGATCGACATCACCGCGGCCTTGGCGCGCGCGGCCATGTCGCGGACGCCGCCGGATTTCGCGGCCTGCTTGGCTTCGGCCGGCTTCGCCTCAACGCCCTTGGGCTGAACGTTGACGGTGGGATCGTTGAGCGCCACCTGCAGATTGGCGGCGGCTTGCTTCTTGGCGGTCTCGACCGATTTCGGGGCTGGCAGCGGCTTCGATGTCTCGGCGAGCTCCGCGGTCGCCACCGCCCTCGCCGTCGCAACGACCTTGGGTGCAGCGGCCTGCTTGATCGGGTCGATCTGCGGAGCGGCGTCAGCCACCACGCTGGATGCGACGCCCTCCGGCGTGGCGGCCGCAAACCGATCGTTAAACATGAGTGACGGGGCCAGGGCTTCCGACGTCGCGACCTCGGTCTTTGCAACCTCAGTCTTGGCAACCTCAGTCTTTGCGGGCGCCGCCGGTGCCGGCGTCAGGGACGCGAACACCTCGTTAAACGCCGGTGCCGGCCGCGCGGCAGCGGCGACCGGCCGCTTCACGACAGGCGCATCGAACGACGCATTGCCAACCGACGGATAGACGTTCGCGGCAAAGATGTTGGCGTAGACCGTCCAGGCGCAGCCAAGCACCAGCCCCGCCACCGCGGCGCTGCCGAGGAAATGCTGAGGGAGGATTTTTTTGGAGGATTTCTTGCGGCTTGGCGCCTCAAGAACATACGCACTCGCACTCGTACCCATACACCCGGCGCTCAAAACAGGTCCACCTTTGTCCCTCACTCGACGCGTGGTCGAACGGAGTTCGGCTCAACGTCGCGCGGGGGCACAGACGGCCATTAAGGCGCCTTTTAGTTAAATGCGACTTAACCGGATGTGATCCCCTGCAGCGCGGGAAGTGCCTGTGGCGTAGGGCTTTTTTAAGATGACATTGGACCGCTAAAGCGGCTTTTCTGTCCCATGATGGGACATTTCGGCACCCTGCTCCAGCGCAGCTCAGCGGAATAAATTCAAGAGAGAATTTCCTTGCCGATCACCCCGTGAAGACGCGGGGATCGGACAAAAACCATCTCTCACTGCAGTTCCGGCGGCGGCGAGCGGTCAAAGACCTCGCCCTTGGCGCCATCAAGCAGATCGAGCGCATAGGTCTCGATCACCAAGGGCCCGCGTAAGCGCTTGACCTCGGCCACCGTTTCGACATGAGCGAAATTGTCGCGCACCGAGGCCGGCATCTCCTGCTCGACCTCGTGCACATAGAGCAGCTTGCCGGACAGCTGCGCCGGGCTCGGCTCGCCCATGTTGATCCAGCGAATGCGCTGGCCCTGCTGGGCGACGCAGGTGCCCTTGGGGAGATAGAAGGCCAGCCAGCCGGTGGTGCCGTAGTCCGGCGCCAGCACGCAGGTCGCGCCCGCCCGCACCCGCGCCGCCTCGATTTCATCCGCGAGCTCCCGCCAGCCGACGCCGACGCTGCGCACGGTGGCGTCGCGACGGTAACCCGAGAGCATGCCGGTGTTGGCCTGCACGATCAGCAGCGCGAACAGCACCACGCCGGTGGGCGCAGCCCAGCGACGGCAGAAATCGATCGTGCGCTGCTCGCGCGGCGCCCACTGCACCTGGATCGCGGCGACCGCGGCCGCTACCGCGAAGGCCGGATAGACCGGCGCGAACCAGTTGGCTTCGACCCGCGCATGCAGCGCGTGCCAGGTGAAGTAGACGACGATGGTCCAGAACATGGTGTTGACCAGCACGCGTGCCGGCATCGCGCCGGCGCGGCGCCGGTACAATGCATAGAGGCCCATCACGCCGAGGATGAACACCAGCGGCGTCGCGAACGCAAACTGCGTCGGGATCAGCTCGGCGATGTAGTTCGGCCGGAAATCCTCGATCCGGGCGCGGCCCATCTGCTTGATGAACGACACCCATTGATGATCGGCATTCCAGAGGATGACCGGCGCGAACAGGCCGGCCGCGACCAGGCCGCCAAGATAGAGCCAAAGCGAGAGATACCAGCGCCGCAGCTTCGGCACGACGGCAAGCCAGATCAGGATCGCGGGACCGAAAAACAGCGCGGTGTATTTCGACAGCAGCGCCATGCCGGCGCTGGCGCCGACCGCAAGCCACCAGGCGCCGCGGCCGCTCTCCAGCACCTTCGCAAGCGCGTACAGCAGGAAGCTGGACGCAACCAGCAGCGGCGCATCCGGCGTCACGATCAGCGTGCCGACGGCGGCCATCAGCGTGACGTTGAGCAGGATCGTCGCGCTCGCAGCGATGCGCTGGCCACCGAACAGGATCGCGGCCGCGCGGTAGATCGCCCAGCTCATCGGCAATGCGAGCAGGATCGACACCAGGCGCACGCCGAACGGCGTATCGCCGGCGATCATGGTGCCGAGCCGGATCACCACCGCAACCATCGGCGGATGGTCGTAATAGCCGCCGGCGAGCAACTTCGACCACATCCAGTAATAGGCTTCGTCGAAGGTCAGCGGCGTCCATGCCGCGGCGGCCAGCCGCAACACCACCAGCGCGCACACCGCGAGCGCGGTGTTCCGGGCCGGCCGCGCCTCGTTCGCGTTCATGCCGCCGTCATCGCTTGCGCCAGACGAACAGCCCGGACATCGCGTAGTTCCACACCACGCCCATCAGCGCGCCGGCCGCGCCCGCAAGCCACCAGATCGGCTCCTGGTCGTAGACCGAGAACGCGACGCCGACATTGGCGAGCAGGCCGACGCTGCAGACCAGATAGAACAGCAGCAGGCCGCGCAGGATGCCAATACCCTTCAGCCGCTGGTCGCGGTAGGTCAGGAAATTGTTGAGGATGAAGTTGCTGGTCATCGCCACGATCGCACCGGCGGCCTGGGCCTCCGGGAATGGCGCCTTGAACAGTTCCAGCGCGATGAACAGCACCGTGAGATGCACCAGCAGGCCGAGCCCGCCGACCGCGGCGAACAGGATGAAGCGCAGCGAGATCAGGTCGTTGGTCAGTTTCGCCAGCACGAGGCCGAGGAAGTCGAGCGCAACCATCGAGTCGAGCTTGCTCTCGCCATGCTGGCGGGCGCCGAAAGTGTAGGGAATCTCGACGGTGCGCAGCTTGCCCTCCGCCGTCGCGACGACGTCGAGCAGGATCTTGAAGCCCTGGGTCGAGAGCTGCGGCGCGAGCTGCTCGAAGCGGTCCCGGCGGATCATGAAGAAGCCGCTCATGGGATCGGCGACCTCGACCTTCAGCGCGCGGCGCGCGATCTCGGTGGCGAAGGCGCTGGCGCCGGCGCGCTGCTTGTTGAAGCCGTCGGCCTTGTAGCCCTCGATGTAGCGGCTGCCGACCACGAGCTCGGCCTCGCCGCTCTGCAGCAGTCCCAGCATCTTCGGGAGCTGGGTCTCGTCATGCTGCAGGTCCGCGTCCATGACGGCGGCGTAAGGCGCGCTCGATGCCAGGATGCCCTCAATGCAGGCACCCGACAGGCCACGCCGGCCGATTCGGCGGATGCAGCGCACGCGCGAATCCTTCCGCGCCAGCGCGCGCACCACGTCCCAGGTTCCGTCAGGCGAATTGTCGTCGACGAAGATGACTTCCCAGGACACGTCCTTCAGGATCGCGTCCAGCCGGCGGTACAACACCGTGACATTGTCGCGTTCGTTGAAGGTCGGGACCACCACCGAAAGCTGCGGCAGACTGGCCGCTTGCGACGAGGTTTCGGGGCTGAGCTTGATGGCGTCGTTCATGAGCGCCAGCGTATAGCGGCAGCCTCCCCCGCTGCCAAGGCGGGCCGGCCCAAACGCGGTCTCGGAAAGCGGGAAAACGGGGCAGAATACCCCCGAAAATGCCAACGACCACGAACAAAGGGGCGCGCGTACATCCGGCGCAGCCGACATTGCCGTGGTCGTCCCAGCGCCGGAGCCCTTAAGCTGCAACGTCGCCGTTATGATCCAGATAGGAAGCCCCCATGCGGTTCGCAAGGGGCAGTCTGCACAAAGGCTAGTTGTTCGGGACTTCCCGGATCACCGGGCCGCGCGGCGCCGGGGCCGCCTGCGCAGCCTCCGCGGCGGGAGCCGCCTGCGGCTGCATCGCGGCGGGCTTGGTCGGGTTACGGAGCTGGCTCGGCGACGGCCCGTAGATGAACGCCGCCGCCAGCGCGATGGCTGCGACCACTGCGCCCAAGAAGCCTGCCGTCGATCGTGAGTTCATCCCGTCATCCCCTTAGCCTGCGCGGATTGATATCAAAAATCGGCCGGCCGCAACAGGATTCGGGAACCTATTTCGCCGCTGCCCTGCGCCTGACGAAGGCGATCACGATGTCCTTCTGCGCCAGCTCGATCGCGCGGTTCGCGGTGGACAGGTTGGCGTCGGCATCCTGCTTCGGAAATTGCAGCGACAGGAAGTCGATCAGCGACACCCGGAAGTTCTGCCGCTCCGAAGGACAGACATTGGCGATCAGCGCAGTGAACTCCTGGTCGGACATCGCCTTGTTGCTGTCGCGGGGATATTCGCGGGCGAGACAATTCCAGTAGGCGTCGCGGCCGGTGATCGCGAGCTTGTGCGCATCGTCGACCTCGTCTGCCATTGCAGTAGACGATATGGCCGCGGAAGACGTGATCAAGAGGGCGGCCGCAACCAGCATGCGCATTGTTGTTCTCCCGTTTTTCGGCATCCTAGCCAACGCTTGCGGTCACGATAAGCACTGCCACGCCAATCTGGCAAACTGGCCAATCACGATTATTTTGACTACTCTCTATTCCCTTCCCTCCTCACGATGAGTGCAGTCGTGGCCAAAGCTCCCACCAAGGCGACCAAGACAGACACGAAGACGACCAAGACGGACGCAGGCAACATCTATATCGGCATCGGCGGCTGGACCTTCGAACCGTGGCGCGGGGTGTTCTATCCCGAGAAGCTGACGCAAGCGAAGGAGCTGTCCTACGCCGCCTCCAAGCTGACCTCGATCGAGATCAACGGCACCTATTACGGATCGCAGAAGCCGGAGAGCTTTCGCAAATGGGCCAGCGAAGTGCCCGACGGCTTCATCTTCTCGCTGAAGGGGCCGCGCTTCGCCACCAACCGCCGCGTGCTCGCCGAGGCCGGCGATTCGGTGAAGCGGTTCTACGATTCGGGCGTGCTCGAGCTGAAGGACCGGCTCGGCCCGGTGCTGTGGCAGTTCGCACCGACCAAGAAATTCGACGGCGCCGATTTCGGCAAGTTCCTCGAATTGCTGCCGCGCAAGCTCGACGGTCGCGCGCTGCGCCATGTCGTCGAGGTGCGTCACGACAGCTTTTGCGTGCCCGAGTTCATCGCCCTCATTCGCGAGCACGAGGTGCCGGTGGTGTTCGCCGAGCACGGCAAATATCCGGCGATTGCCGACGTCGCCAGCGACTTCGTCTATGCTCGGCTGCAGAAGGGCAATGACGAGTTGAAGACCTGCTATCCGCCGAAGCAGCTCGACGCCTGGGCCAAGCGGTTTCAGGACTGGGCTGCCGGCGGCGAACCGGACGACCTGCCGAAGGTCGACAAATCAGCGCCGAAGAAGGCGCCGCGCGACGTGTTCGCCTATGTGATCCACGAGGGCAAGATCCGCGCGCCCGCCGGCGCGATGGAGCTGATCGAACGGGTAAAGTAAGGGACAATCGATGGCAAAGGCGAAACGGCTGTTCACCATCGGCTACGAGCAGACGCCGTCAAAGGCGGTGCTCGACGAGCTCGAGCAGGCCGGCGTCAGGCTGCTGGTCGACGTCCGCGCGGTCGCCTCCTCACGCCGGCCGGGCTTCTCCAAGACCCAGCTCGCCGCAGGCCTCGACGAGCGCGGCATCGGCTACGTCCATCTGCGCGGCCTCGGCACGCCGAAGAGCGGCCGGGAGGCGGCGCGCAGCGGGCAATATGCGCTGCTGCACAAGATCTACTCGGCGCATCTCAAGACAGTGCAGGCCAAAGAGGAGCTCGACGAGTTGTCGGCGCTGGTGAAGAAGTCCGGCCCGGTCTGCATCCTCTGCTACGAGCGCGACCACGAACACTGCCACCGCCGCTGGATCGCCGAGATCATCGAGGAGCGCGACGGCGTCAAGATCGAGAACCTCGCAGCGCCGCAGGTGGTCTACGCAAAATAAACTCAGATCGATTCGCGTTCGCCGCGTGCTTGCTTCACCTCTCCCCATTGGGGAGAGGTCGATTTGCGAGGCAAAGCGGGTGAGGGGCCGCAGCTTCAATGAGGGACCGTCCCCCCTCACCCGGCGCTGCGCGCCGACTTCTCCCAAGGGAGAGGTGAACCTCCGCTGCCGGTCCAGCTCGAGCGAATCTCTTCCCGCTCTAGCCTTCTCCCTCCAGGCGCAACGTCCCCTGCATCATCTGCACACAGGCGCCGCCGACATGCGCCGATATGTTAGCACCGTCCTGCTTGCGCACGCGGGTCAGCAGCAGACTCGGCCGGCCCATATCGAAGCCCTGGCCGACCGTCAGCTTCAGGACCCCGTCACGCAGCGGATCGAGCGCAGCCAGCAACGCGGCCGCTGCAACCGTGGCACTGCCTGTGGCCGGATCCTCGATCAGGCCGCTTGATCCCGAGAAGAACATCCGCGCCTGCAGATCGCAGGGCGCCTCCGCGGCCGGGACGTCGCGGGTGTAGAAATACGTGGAGAACGCACCGTCGCGCGGGAAGAAGCGGCCGAACGCCGCCGCATCCGGCTTTGCCCGCCGCACCGCATCGCGCGATGCGACCTCGAAGACCAGGAATGGAGTTCCGACACCAACCACCTGCGGTGCCTGACGATCCGTCCTGACGTCGTCTGCCGTGAGCGAGATGAGGCTCGCGACCTCCCAGGCGGAGAATTGCGCCAGCCGCGACAGCGGCTGCGGCGCGGTCAGCTCGGTGGCAACCACCCTGCCGCCGTCTCGCGTGATGTCGACCGGCACCAGCCCCGCCTTCTCCTCGAACACCAGACGCGGCTTCGGCTCCTTGGCAAGCTGCGCCAGCACGAAGGCCGTACCGACGTTGGGATGCCCGGCGAACGGCAGCTCCCTGACCGGCGTGAAGATGCGAACGTTGGCGTCGTTGGCCTTGTCCTGCGGCGGCAGCACGAAGGTCGTCTCGGAATAGTTGAACTCGGTTGCGATCGCCTGCATCTGTGCGGTCGACAGCCCCTCGGCGTCGAGCACCACGGCGAGCGGATTGCCGCCGAAGGCGCGGTCGGTGAAAACGTCGACAGTGATATAGCGCCGCTGCATCTTGCGTGTCCTTGTGCTCCGGTCATCTGCGACCGATGGCGTCATCGTAGCATAGCCGCAACGACGCCCGTCAGAGCACTCGGTACAATCGCGCGCGCCTTGTTTGAGCATGATCCTCTTCGGAAAACCGCTTCGCACTTTTCCGGATCATGCCTAGAACCGAAACAATTCCCGCGGCGATGCGAGCACGCGCGCGCGTTCATCGGCATCGGTGACGAGCTCGTCGAGGAATTTGCGGTTCTTCGCGTAATTCTGTGTTGACTCGAATTGCGTGTGCGGCCAGTCGCTGCCCCACAGCAGCCGATCGACGCCGTAGGCGTTGCGCAGCAGCGGATAGGCCTGCTTCGCGAACGCCTCGCCGGCCGCGCCGTTGCGATAAGGCGCCGATATCTTGACCCAGACATTGCGCGTTGTGCCGAGCTTGAGCACCGACTGGAAGCCGGGATCGTCGATGCCGAGCTTCGGATCGGGCAAGGCGAAGTGATCGAACACGACCTTCACGCCCTGGTCGAGCAGCTTCGGCGCCAACGTTGCGAGATCGCTGGCATTGCGCTGGATCTCGACCTGCCAGTCGAGCGTCCGGATCTCTCCGAGCAGCGCCGTCCACTCGCCCGATGTCAGATCGGGCAGCGTCTGGCCGACCAGATTGAGACGGATGCCGGCGACACCGGCACGATCGAGCTCACGAAGCGCTTCCGCCGGAACCGTGGGATCGACCACGGCGATGCCGCGCAGCCGGCCGTTGGTCGCCTTCAGGCACTCCACAAGATAGGAATTGTCGGTGCCGAGAAAGCTCGGCTGCACCAGCACGCCATTGGTGATGCCGTTCTGGTCGAGCTGCTGCAGATAGAGCGCGAGCGGCGCGTCGTAGTCGGGCGCGTACCGGCGGCCCGGCGCGAGCTTCAGCCCGCGATGAAAGACGTGGGCGTGGGTATCGATCGCCAGTTTCGGCACCTCAGCCCTCACCTTGCTCGCCAATCCGCCGGCCGACAGCGCGGCAATCATCCCCGCGGCAAACCGGCGCCGCGTCAAGCCATGTTCGTACGATGTCATGATCATTCCCCATCATCACGCGCGCGCAGCGGTGGCCTGCTCGAAAACCTTGCCGCGGGTTTCCGGCAGCATCAGCACGGCGACCAGCACCAGCGAATAGGCGAAAGCCGCGTCGATCCCGATCGCGGCACCAAGGCCGATGTGATCGCTGAGATAGCCGACCAGGAACGGAAACGCCGCCGAGACGATGCGGCCGAAATTGTAGCAGAAGCCGACACCGGTGCCGCGCACGCCTGCCGGATAAAGCTCGCTGAACAGCGCCGCCATGCTGGCCGGAATGCCCGCCGAGAAGAAGCCCAAGGGAAAGCCGAGCACCAGCATCTGCGAATTGGACAGGGGCGCGAAGATGTAGACCAGCACCGTCACGACGCAGGCGGCGGCGAACAGCGTCACATTGGCGCGCCGGCCGATTCGGTCGCTGATGATCCCGGAGACCACGCAGCCGCAGAAGAAGGCGACGATGATCACGGCGAGATAGGCGCTGGAGCCGAGCACCGATAGATGCCGCACTTCGCGCAAGTAAGTCGGCAGGAATGTCGTCAGCGCCGCATAGCCGCCATGGGCGCCGATGCCGAACAGGCCGCCGATCAGGGTCGAGCGCAGCACGTCGCGGTGGAAGATTCCGGCGAGCGTCGCGAAGAACGGCGGCTCGGCTGTGCGCGATGCGGCACGCGGCGGCTCCTTCAATCCGCGGCGGATATACAGGATCAAGAGCGCCGGGATCAGGCCGACCGCAAACAGGATGCGCCAGGCGATGTCGGCCGGCGCATAGGTAAACACCAGGGCCGAGAGCAGCACCGCCGCGCCCCAGCCGACCGCCCACGCGCTCTGCACGGCGCCGAGCGCCTTGCCGCGATGCTCGGCGCGGATGATCTCCGCCATCAGCACCGCGCCGCAGGCCCACTCGGCGCCGAAGCCGACGCCCTGAATGGCCTTCAGCACCACGAGTTGGCTGTAGTTCATCGCGAAGGCCGAGGCGAAGGTCGCGAGCGCAAAGGTCGCGACCGTGATCTGCAGCGCCTTCACCCGCCCGAAGCGATCGCCGAGTGCGCCGCCGAGCCAGCCGCCGAATGCGCCGAAGAACAGCGTCACCGAGCCGAGCAGGCCCGCGTCGGCCTTGCTGATGGCGAATGCGGTGATCAGCGCCGGAATGGCGAGGCTGAACATCTGGACGTCGAGTGCGTCGAGGCCCCAGCCGCCAAAGCTTGCCCAGAAGGTGCGCCGCTCGAGCGGCGAACATTCGCTATACCAGTTTGCCATCATTCCTCCCTGAGATGTCTTGTGTTGTTTTTAATTGATCGTCGCGGTCATCTGATCTCGGCGTGGTAGCGGAAACGATCCGCCGGGCCGCGCGAGCGGCGCCACTCGATCGGCCGCCGCTCCAGGTCGAAGGCCAGGCGCTCGATCACGATCAGCGGCGCGTTGGCCTCCAGTCGCAGCAGGCGCGATTGCATCTCGGTCGCGATCTCGACGGTGAGGACTTCATCGGCCGAGACCACGACCTGGCCGCAGCGATCCTCGTAGAGCGGATAGAGCAAGTCGCCGAATTCAGCCGTGTCGAGCGCGACGATCGCCTCGAAGCGCGATCGCTGCAGCCAGATCTCTTCCGCGAGCAGCGGCACGTCGTCGATCAGCCGCAGCCGCGACAGGCTGATCACGGGCTCGCCGACCGAGATACGCAACGCCGAGGCCACCGCCGTGGTCGCCGGCATCGCCTTGCGGCGCAGGATGCGGCTCTGCGGCACGCGGCGCTCGCCGCTTTCGGACTGGAAGCGGAAGAAGCGGAACAGCGAGGAGTTGAACCGCGCGCGGCGCACGAAGGTGCCGCGGCCCTGCTGACGCTCCAGCACGCCATCGCTGACCAGCTGATCGATCGCCTTGCGCACGGTGCCGATCGCGACGCCGTAATACGCACCGAGCTCGGCCTCGGAAGGGATCAGGTCCCCGGGACGCCATTCATTGCGGTTGATGCGCGCCGCGAGATCGTCGCGGAGACGCTGGTAGCGCGGCAGTCGATCGTCGAGGGCTGAACTCATATAGTCATCTATATGAGTAAAGGACATCGCGTCAATCACTACCAATCTACCTTTATGCGATCAGATGCGGTGCCCTACCCCAATTGCCAGACCGGCACCGGATGCTCGTAGCCCCGCACCGGGATCTCGCCGCGCGAGACCGCGTCCCTGCACTCATCGCCGAGCGCTTCGCGCACCGCGGAAGAAATCAGGAATTGCGAGCCGAGCTCCTTGTTGAGCGCCTCGAGCCGCGCGGCAAAGTTCACGGTGTCGCCGATGACGGTGTATTCCTTGCGCCGCGGCGAGCCGATATTGCCGGCGACGACCTCGCCGATATGGATGCCGATGCCGATGCGCAGCGGCCAGCTCGAGCCCGCGTTGGTGCGCTCATTGGCGGCCAGCATCTCGCGCGCGGCGGCGACCGCCTGATGCGCGGCATCGCCGGTTTCGAACGGCGCGCCGAACAGCGCGAGGAAGCCGTCGCCGAGAAACTTGTTCACGATGCCGCCATGGCGATCGAGAATCTCGACCAATACGGCAAAGGCGCCATCGAGCCGATCCACCACCTCCTGCGGCGACCGCGAGCGCGCCCCGGCCGTGAAGCTGCGAAAATCGACGAACATCACTGCCACACGGCGGATGTCGCTCGCGGTCGAGGCGCCCTCCGTCATCAGACGCTCGACCACCTGCGGCGAGACGTGCTGGCCGAACAGATTGGTGATGCGATCGCGCGCTGTGGCAGCCGCGATGCTGGCCGCGAACTGCCGCCGCATCTGCAGGCCGACAGTCCCCGCAAGCACGCCGGCAATCAGGACCACGGCGCTGCGCGCGCAGTGGTAGAAAAAATCCGGCTCGGGGTCGAGCGTTCCCTCTGGGCGATAATACATCGCCATCCAGAACAGCTCCGAGGCCGCCACGAAGCCGGTGAAGGTCGACAGCCAGAAGTCCAGCCGCAGGGTCGAGGCGATGATGAAAATGAAATAGACCATCGGCGCGACCCAGCCGAGTGCCGCAACCGGCCCCATGCTGTCGATATGCAGGGCGAGCGCGACGGTTGGCATCGACGTCTCGATCAGAGCGCCGACATAGCGCCTGATGATCGGCAGGTCGCGCCCCTGCCTCCTGTACCAGCTGATCGCGCCATGCACCCACAATTCGAACAGGATGAACGGCGTAATGACGGAGTAGAGATAGGACGGCTTGAAATTGCCGTGCCACACCCGGACCAGCGCGTCCGGAGCCGTGAAGTAGATCACGGATGTGAGCGCCGAGAATGCCAGGGCAATGCCGATCAGCACCTTGATGCGAAGCAGCTCGGTGGCCATCACCTCCTGCATCAGGGCGTGGTGGAAGTCGGCAGAGACCGTCGTGTCCTGCGTTGTCTTTTCGCCGCTCCACCAGCCAGCCATCGTCATCGCTCCGGTCACCATGCCAGAATGACTCCTTGCTTATATTAGCCTCAATCAAGCGTGCGGCGGAAGCGCGTCACGGCGACGGTCATGGCGAACAGCATCAGGGCAGCCAGCGCGATGGTGTCGTATTGCAGGTTCGGCATCGCCGCGCCTTTCAGCATGATGGCACGGACGATGCGAATGAAATGGGTCAGCGGCAGGACCTCGCCGATATATTGCGCCCACACCGGCATGCCGGCGAACGGAAACATGAAGCCGGACAGCAGGATGCTAGGCAGGAAGAACATCATCGAGAGCTGCATCGCTTGCAGCTGGTTCTGCACGATGGTCGAAAACGTATAGCCGATCGACAGATTGGTGGTGATGAACAGCGTGGTGAGCAGCCCCAGCAATGTGAGGCTGCCGAGCACCGGTACGCCGAACAGCAGCACGCCGATGCCGATGATCAGCCCGGCCTGGATGAAGCCAACCATCACGTAGGGGATGATCTTGCCGAACATCACCTCGACCGGCTTGATCGGCATCGACAGCAGGCTTTCCATGGTGCCGCGCTCGATCTCGCGTGTCACCGACAGCGCGGTGAAGATCAGCATGGTCATGGTGAGAATGGTCCCGACCAGGCCGGGCACGATGTTGAGGCGCGATTCCGCCGCCGGATTGTAGCGGGCATGGGCGCGGATCTCGAACGGCATTTCGGGCGGATCACCGATGTGCAGGTCGTGTGCCAGCGCGCCCTGCACCAACGGCCCGAGCGCGCCGAGCGCCGAGCCCGCCGCGACCGGGTCGGTGGCATCGGCCGCGACCAGGAGCGCCGGCTTGTCGCCGCGCCGCACCGCGCGCTCGAAGCCGCGCGGGATCTCGACGCCGAACAGCACCTTGCCCGACTGCAGCAGCTCGTCGAGCTGCTCGACGGTGTGCACCTCGCGCGTGAAGCGGAAATAGGCGGTGTTCTCCATCGCCTTCAGGATCGAGCGTCCGAGGTCGGTATCTTCCTGAAGCAGCACCGCGGTCGGCAGATGCCGCGGCGTGGTGTTGATGGCGTAACCGAACAACAGCAGCTGCATCACCGGAATGATGATGATCATGGCGAAGGACACGCGATCGCGGCGAAGCTGGATGAATTCCTTGACCAGCATCGCGTAGCTGCGGCGCCAGAAGCCGAACGCCGGCTCCCTCTCTTCGCCAATCCGGATCGTATCCGTTGCACTCATGACACTATCCCTGGAAGTTGTCCTTGGAGCGCCCCATCAGGTCGATGAAGACGTCCTCGAGCGACGGCTCGCTCGGCTGCCAACGCCACTTCGAACTGTGGCGGTAGGGTGCGATCGCAGCCTCGAGCGCCGCCTTGTCCCGGCCGGAGACATGCAGGCTGGTGCCGAACGGCGCCACCATGTCGACGCCGGGCTTACCGGTCAGCTCGGCCATCAGCCCGTTGAAATCCTCGCCCGTCACCGTCCAGGTCGACAGCGCGGAGGCCGCGATCACCTCGTCCACCGTGCCGTGGGCAAGCAGATGGCCGTAGGCGATGTAGGCGATCTCGTGACAGCGCTCGGCCTCGTCCATGTAATGTGTCGAGACCAGCACGGTGAGGCCTTCGGCGGCGAGCGCATGGATCTCGTTCCAGAAATCGCGCCGCGCCTTGGGATCGACGCCGGCGGTCGGCTCATCCAGCAGCAGCAATTGCGGATTGGGCAGCGTGCAGGCGCCGAGCGCCAGCCGTTGCTTCCAGCCGCCGGACAATTCGCCGGCGAGCTGCTCCTCGCGGCCCTTCAGCCCGATCCGCGCGATCATGTCGGCCGCGGCGCCGCGCGGGTCCGGCATGCCATAGAGCCGCGCGACGAACTCCAGATTCTCGCGCACCGACAGATCCTGGTAGAGGCTGAAGCGCTGCGTCATGTAGCCGACCTTGCGCTTGATCTTGTCGGCATCGCGCCGGATGTCGTAGCCGAGGCAGGTGCCCTCGCCGCTGTCGGGCGTCAAGAGGCCGCACAGGATGCGGATGGTCGTGGTCTTGCCGCTGCCGTTCGGACCGAGGAAGCCGTAGATCGAGCCGCGCTTGACCTGCATCGACAGGTCATGGACCACTTCGCGACCGCCGAACGATTTGGTCAGGCCCTTCACATCTATGGCAATACCGGGCGCACTGGTTTGGCCGCCGTTCATCTGCGGTCCGCCACGGGGGTCTTGGGATTGAGATAGACGCTGATCGGCTGGCCAACTCTCAGCACATCGGGCCGGCTCGGCCGCGCCTGGATCAAATAGACCAGCTTGTTGCGCTCATCGAGGCTGTAGATCACCGGCGGCGTGTATTCCGCCGTGGTGGCGATGAAGTAGATCTTCGCGGTGAGATCGGCGGCGCAATTATCGCAGGTCACCCGCACCTGGTCGCCGAGCGCAAGCTTCGGCAACTCGGTTTCCGGCACGAAGAAGCGCAGCTTCATGTTGCCGGGCGGCATGATCGACAGCACCGGGCGTTGCGCCTGCACCATCTCGCCCTCGCGGAAATAGATCTGCTGGATCGAGCCCGCGATCGGCGCAAAACCCTTGCGGCGGTCGAGCCGGGTCTGTGAGGTGACGACGCGCGCCTCGGCGACGCGCAGCGCCGAGACCGCGGAATCGAGGTTGGCCTGGGTGCCGGCGCCGGTGCCGCGCAGCGAGGCGGCGCGGTCGTAGCTCTGCTGCGCGTTGGCGAGCGTGGCGTTGTTCTGGTTGAGATCGGCGCGCTGCAGATCGTCGTCGACCGAATAAAGCAGCTCGCCCGGCTTGACCTCGTCGCCTTCGCGCACGTTGAGCTTGATGACGCGGCCGGATTCGTCGGGGCTGACGAAGATCATGTCGGCCTCGACCCAGCCCTGGAAGCCTGGATCGCGCGTCTCCTTGCATCCGGCGAGCGCCACCGCCAGGGCGGCGACCGTGATCAGCTTCATCATGCGCGGCGCGGTCATGTCTTCCTCCGTTCGCCGAAGATCAAGTCGAGATGAACCTTGAACATCGCGAGCCCGTCGAGCGGCGCGTGCCGGGCGAACAGGCTCTGCCAGATCACCGCGACGATCGCGGGCGCAACGACCAGCTGGGGAAACTCGCCGAGCTCGCGCTGCTTGATCTCGCCGCGCGTGATCGCGAGCTGGACCAGCGCCTTCATGCCGGTCAGGCCCTTCGACACCACCTCGCGGAAATAGAAATCGGCGATCGCCGGAAAGCGCGGCCCTTCCGAGACGATCAGACGGATGATGTCGCCGCGCCTGGTCGACACGACCTCGCGGATGAAGGTCTCGGCAAACCCCTCCACCGCGTCGCGCACCGGACCGGTGATGGTGGGCAGTGCCGTCATGCGGCTGATCAGCGGCACCAGCGCGGTGCGGATCAGCTCCTCGAACATCGTCTCCTTGTCCTTGAAGTAGAGATAGAGCGTGCCCTTGGCGACGCCGGCCCGCTTGGCGACATCGTCGAGCCGCGTCGCGGCGTAACCGCGCGCGATGAACTCATCCATCGCCGCCTCGACGATCGCAGCGCGCCGCTCCGCCGATTTCTCGGCGCGGTTCGCCGGCGGCCTCGCCTCGGGCAGCTTCGCCGAAGCCACTTTCGGGATCCTCGCCGCGGCAGCCCGGATCGTGGCCGGGCGTTTGGCGGGCTTGGTGCGGGTCGTTCTTTCGGTGCGCTTTGCCATGACCACATTATGACTGACTGGTCAGTCATTGTCAATTCGCTGAAGGATAGCGCGTTCCCTTACGAAAGGTTGCTGTTCGCCGGCTTGAGCGCGATCAAATCACCGCACGTTCTTCGTCATTCCGGGGCTCGCGAAGCGAGAGCCCGGAATCCATTGAGCCGCAGAACTCCTGGATGAATGGATTCCGGGGCTCGACGCTGCGCGTCGCCCCGGAATGACGGCGGGAAGCGGTGTCGCGCTATGTATGAAACTTCAGCCCATCGAGGATCTTGTCGGCCACCTTGCGCTCGGCGCGGATGGCGAGGCCGACCAGATTGAGCTCGGTGCGCGCCACCGCCTTCACGACCTCGCGGTTGGCGGCGTCGTGCGTGGTCTTGAACATGTCCTCGGTGTAGAGCGCAGGCTTCACGTCGCGCGCCAGCGCGCGCTCCAGGGCGCGTGACAGCTGCGCACGGTCGGCGCCGTAGATCAGGATCGGCTGGCCGATCAGGGAGAGATACCTCGTCCCCGAGCCGTCCTCATAATTCTCGCCGATACATTCGGGAAAGGAAGCGGCGATGCCACCGGCGAGAAACGACGCCACGTTGAGCTTCTGCCAGACTTCCAGGTCGGTGCGGATCACGACCGCGATCTTGGTGTCGAACTGCATAGCGGTAAACCTATCCGCAGGCCGACGGCCAACACCAGCCCTGACGGCGCATCCCTCGCCTGCCCGTCAGGCGCCGGCGTTCGTTTCCTGCAAGGCTTACGCGGCCGACCGTCGCCGCCATTCTTGTAGCCCGCGCTAGCCCTTGGCGTCGCAGGCCCAGGCGCGGATCACGCATTCCTTGCCGCCAAACTCGTAGCACTTCTTGGTCGCGGCATTGAGCGAGCTCGAGATCCTGGGCGCCACCGCATAACCATGGGCGCCGCAGGGATTCTTCATATCGATCGAGAGCGCGGCGCAGGCGCGCTTCATGGTGACGGTGGTGCAATCGCCCTTGCACTGCTTGAGCGCCGCGGCGCGCGCCGCGCCTTCGGCCGAATAGTCGTAGGCCTGGCCATAGGCGCCGCACTTGCCGACCGCGAACGCACCGGCCGCGTGCGCTTTGGGCACGAAGGTCTCCACGGAGAAACGCGCGGCACCCAGCAGCAATGTCAGGACAAGTATCGTCAGCGCGCGGCGCTGCGCGGCGGCGGTCGAAATGATCAAGCGGAAATCCCCCAAAGTCCGGCGCGGACTGTACGCGGGGGTCGTTGCCAGATGGTGAATGACGGGTTGAGGGCGCGACGAAGCTCTATCCACGCGTCGTCCCGGCCTAGTGCGCAATTGCGCACGGGGGCCGGGACCCATAACCACAGGGTTGAGTTATTGAAAGAGGCTGCGGCTACAACGTCGTGCAACAATCGCTTTCGGTGGCAATGGGTCCCGGCCTTCGCCGGGACGACGGCTGATAGTTCAGCCTCGCCTTGCCGCTTCCAGCGCCTGCGGCGTGTCGATGTCGAGGAAGGCGCTGTTGCCTTCGACCGGGACCTCCGCGACCACTTCGGCGTGCTTGGCGATCAGGTGGCGGGCGCCGATGTCGCCGTCGAGCGTCATCAGCTCCTTGAAGAAGCGGCGCGACCACAGCACCGGATTGCCGCGGCGGCCCTCGCTGACGGGGACCGCGATCAGATGGCCGCGGTCGGGCGCGAAGGTCTCGATCAAGCGATCGATCAGCGTGGCATCGATCAGCGGCATGTCGCCGAGGCAGACGATCGCGCCGTCGGCGCGGTCTGACACCGCGGAGATACCCGCCTTCACGGAGCTCGCAATACCGCCAGCGAAATCCGGATTGCGCACGAACTTGACCTTGAGTCCATCGAGCGCCTGCTCGACCAGGTCGGCCTGATGCCCGGTGACGACGATCACCTCCGAGGCCTTCGAGGCCAGCGCCTGCTCGGCGACGATGCGCGCGAGCTTCTTGCCGTCGAGCTCGGCGAGCAGCTTGTTGGGGCCGCCCATCCGGGTCGAGCGGCCGGCGGCGAGCACGATCGCCGCGACGTTGCGGTTGCCTTCGGTGTCCGGCACGGTGCGCGGCTGCGGCCGCGTCACGATCTCCATCAGAAGACCGCCGACACCCATGCCGGTGAGATCCGACCGCGTCACCTTGATGCCGGCGAGCAGCCGCATCAGCACCCAGTCGAAGCCGTTCTCGACCGGCGAGCGCGCGCAGCCCGGCGCGCCCAGCACCGGCACGCCGCCGGCGCTGCCGATCAAGAGCAGATTGCCGGGATCGACCGGCATGCCGAAATGCTCGACGGCGCCGCCGATCTCGGTGATCGCGGCCGGGATCACGTCACGGCGGTCGGCGATTGCGGATGCGCCGAACACGATGACGAGCTCGGCGCCGAGCCCGAGCAATTCCTTGATCGAGGCGGCGAGCACGGTCTCGTCATGCGGCACGCGGCGTTCGGCGATGATGGTGGCGCCGGCCGGCGCGAGACGCTCGGCGGTGACGCGCAGCGTCTTGTCGATCACCTTCGGTGCGAGGCCCGGCAGCAAGGTCGAGACCACGCCGACCTTCTTGATCACATAGGGCGCGATCCGCAGCGTGTCGCGGCCCGCCACCGCGACGGCGGCATCGCGCAAGCGCCCCTCGACACCGAACGGGATCAGCTTGACGGTTGCGATCATCTCGCCTTCGACCACCGGCTTGTAGGCCGCGAGCGTCGCGAAGGTGATCGCCTCGTCGACGCCGTTGATCCGATCGACCGCGGCGCGGTCGACCACCAGCACCCCGGGGCGCGCCGCGAACAGATTGGCGCGGCCGGTGAAGGCGCGCTCGACATTGACGCCCTCGCCCGCCACCGCCTGTGCGATGCTGGCGGCCGCGACGTCTTCCGAGACGTCGCCGTCCTCCAGACGCACCACGACGACGTCCTTGACGCCGGCCCTGGTCAGCGCCTCGACTTCATCCGGGCCGATGGTGGTGCCCTTCTTGAGCACCAGCGCGCCCTGGCGGAGCGTATGCACGGTGACGCCGCCAATCGCGTCGGCCAGACTGGCGGGACCGAACTTCATGCCGCTTCTTCTTTTTCCTTGGGAGGCAGACGCAGCTGCGCGGTGATCTCGGCCATGATCGATACCGCGATCTCCGACGGCGACACCGCGCCGATGTCGAGCCCGATCGGCGCGTGGATGCGCGCGATGTCGCTGTCCTTGGCGCCCTGCGCGCGCAAGCGCTCGGCGCGCTTGGCGTGGGTTTTGCGCGAGCCGAGCGCGCCGATATAGAAGCACTCGCGGTCGAAGGCGTGCAGCAGCGCCGGATCGTCGATCTTCGGATCGTGCGTCACCGCGACGAACGCTGTGTAGTGATCGACGTTGAGCGGCGGCAGCGCGACGTCGGGCCATTCGGCGACCAGCGGCACGTCGGGGAAACGCTCGGGGCTTGCAAACGCCGTGCGCGGATCGACCACCGTGACGTCATAGTCGAGCGACCGCGCCAGCGGCGCCAGGGCCTGGCTGATATGGACCGCGCCGATGATCACGAGCTTTGCGGTCGGCGCGTAGACGTTGAGGAACAGCTTCTTGCCCGCAACCTCGACATTGCCGCTCTTGCCTATCCGCAGCTGCTTCGACAGTTCGGCGCGCAACGGATCGCCGGCGATGTCCGCGGCTTTGACCAGGCGTTGATCGCCATTGGCGGTGTCGGTGACGATGATGACCGGACGGCGCGCAGCACGCTCGGCATTGAGCTCTTTCAATATCTCGAGTTTCACGGCTAACCGACCTTCTCGACGAAGACGCGGATGGTGCCGCCGCAGGACAAGCCGACATTCCAGGCGGTCTCGTCGGCGACGCCGAATTCGAGCATCTTGGGCTGGCCGCTCGCGATCACGTCGAGCGCCTCGGTGACGACGGCGCCCTCGACGCAGCCGCCGGAGACCGAGCCCAGAAACGTGCCGTCGTCATTGATGACGAGGCTGGAGCCGGCCGGGCGCGGCGCCGAGCCCCAGGTCTCGACCACGGTAGCGAGCGCCACGCCATGGCCCTGCTTCTGCCAGGTCTCGGCGGCCTGAAGGATGTCTTCGTCGCGGTTGAGCATGGTGGCCTCCTGCTATCGGGTCAGGCTTCTAGGCTACGGAACGGATCAAACTGCGGTGGTGCGCCGGCGGCGGGGATGACAGCGCCCCGATCAAGCCCTTGATGGACGTCAAGTTATGCACCGGGCGAAATTCGTCAACGTGGGGCAGCATCATTTTGATGCCCTGCGCCTTGGCCTCGAAGCCGGAATAGCGCAGCAGCGGGTTGAGCCAGATCAGGCGGCGGCAGGAGCGGTGCAAACGGTCCATTTCGAAGGCCAGTTTGGCATCCGCCTCCCGTTCTAGTCCATCGGATATAAGGAGGACGATGGCGCCCTGCCCTAGCACCCGGCGGGCCCAGAGCTGGTTGAAGGTGTGCAGCGAGGTCGCGATCCGGGTCCCGCCGGCCCAGTCCTCGACCGAGGACGAGCAGCTCGCCAGCGCCTCGTCGGGGTCACGCGCCCGTAACGCGCGCGTCACATTGGTCAGGCGGGTGCCGAACAGGAACACCGAGACCCGCTTGCGGGCGTCGGTGATGGCATGCAGGAAGTGCAGGAACAGCCGGGTGTACTCGCTCATCGAGCCGGAGATATCGAGCAGCGCCACGATCGGCGCCGGCTTCTCGATCCGACCGAGCTTCCTGATATCGATGATCTCACCGCCGGTGCGCAGCGAATTGCGCACGGTCCGGCGCATGTCGAGCCGCAGGCCGCGCGCGTTCGGCTGGTAACGGCGGGTGACGAGCTCGGCCTGCGGCAACCGCATCTTGGCGATCTCGCGCGTCACCTCGGCGATCTCGGCCGCGGTCATCTGCGCGAAATCCTTCTTCTGCAGCACCTCCTTGTCGGAGACCGATAGCTTCAGCTCCTGCTCCTGGGCCTGCGGCCGCTCCTCGGTTTTCGCCGGCTGCGCCATCGCCTCCTGGACCCGGCGCGAGGCCGGCGGCGGCTTCTTCCTGGCGTGGTCGGGCAGCGGCACCGAATCCAGCATGCTCTTCCACTCCTCAGCGGCTCGGAAGAACAGCATGAAGGCCTGGTGGAAGATCAGCGCGTGCTCATGGCGCTTGACGAAGATCGCCTCCAGCGTGGCGTAGAAATCGGAGCGGTTGCCGACCTCGATCAACTGCAACGCATTGAGCGCATCGATCACCGAGCCCGGCCCGACCGGCAACCCCGCCGCCCGCAGCGCGCGGGCAAAGCCGATCACATTGTCGGCCATGTGGCCGGTCGGGGGATTGAGGTGGTTGATCGGCATCGAGCTATCCACTCCCGTCATTCCGGGGATCGCGAAGCGAGAGCCCGGAATCCATTGTTCAGCGTCAAGGCGGCCCGATGGATTCCGGCTCGCGCTGTGCGCGCCCCGGAATGACGGCTAGTCGCTCGTCGCTTCCTTCAATGTCTTCTGCAACGCATCGCCCTGCATGCGCGCGATGTCGTCCTGGTATTTCAGCAGCGCGCCCAGCGTGTCGCCGACCACCTGCGGCGTCAGCGAGCGGGCGTCGAGCTCGGACAGTGCGGTGGCCCAGTCGATGGTCTCGGCAACGCCCGGCGACTTGTAGAAGTCCTGGTTGCGCAGCGCCTGCACGAAGCGGACGACCTGCTGCGACAGCTTGGCGGAGATGTTCGGCACCCGCGATTTGACGATCGCGAGCTCTCGCTCGGCTGTGGGATAATCCACCCAGTGATAGAGGCAGCGCCGCTTCAGCGCGTCGTGGATCTCGCGGGTGCGATTCGAGGTGATGATCACGATCGGCGGCGCCGGCGCCTTCACGGTGCCGAGCTCGGGAATGGTGACCTGGAAGTCGCTGAGGATTTCCAAGAGATAGGCCTCGAACGCCTCGTCGGCGCGGTCGAGCTCGTCGATCAAGAGCACCGGCGGCCCCGCGACATCCGGCTCGAGCGCCTGCAACAGCGGCCGCTTGATCAGGAAGCGCTCGGCGAAGATGTCGCTCGCGAGCTGGTCGCGATCGGTATCGCCGGAGGCTTCAGCGAGGCGGATCGCGATCATCTGCGCCGCGCTGCTCCACTCATAGACGGCGGAAGCGACGTCGAGGCCCTCATAGCATTGCAGGCGGATCAGCTTGCGCCCGAGCGCCGCCGACAGCACCTTGGCGATCTCGGTCTTGCCGACGCCGGCCTCACCTTCGAGGAACAGCGGCCGGCCCATGCGCAGCGCGAGATAGGTGACGGTCGCTAGCGACCGCTCGGCCAGATAGCCGCGCGAGGTCAAGAGCTCCTCGAGCGCATCGACGGAAGTGGGTAACGCCGATGCACTCATGGAACAGCCAGTCTTCGAACGGGGGTCAGCGAGGTCACGCGTGAAATCTAGTCCCTGGGATCCAGTTCCGATCTAGTCCCTTGGATCTAGTCCTTGGATTTAGCCCTTGGCATTGGCGGCTTCCACCGCCCGGCGCGTCAAAACGCCGATCAGGTGGGCGCGGTATTCCGCACTGCCGTGCAGGTCGCTGTTCAGCCCTTCGGCGGGAACCGCGATGCCGTCGAGCACCTTGTGCGAGAAGCGCTTCTTCAAGGCCTCCTCGAACGCGGTGGCGCGGAACACGCCGTCGGAGCCCGCACCCGTGACCGCGACGCGGACGTCGGACGGACGCTTGGCCACGAACACACCGACCAACGCGTAGCGCGAGGCCTGGTTGCGGAACTTGATGTAGGCCGCCTTCTTCGGCAGCGGGAACATCACCTTGGTGATGATCTCGTCGGCCTCCAGCGCGGTCGAGAACAAGCCCTGGAAATACTCCTCGGCTTTCAGGCGACGCTTGTTGGTGACGATGGTCGCGCCCAGCGCCAGCACCGCGGCCGGGTAGTCGGCGGTCGGATCGTTGTTGGCGAGCGAGCCGCCGATGGTGCCGCGATGGCGCACCGCGGGATCGCCGATCATGCCTGCGAGTTCGGCGAGCGCCGGGATCGCTTCGCCAACGATCGCGGAGTTCGCCACTTCGGCGTGCTTGGCGGTGGCGCCGATCACCAGCGAGCGGCCCTTCATCTCGATCGTGTCGAGACCTTCGATATGGGAGAGGTCGACCAGATGCGGCGGGCTTGCGAGCCGCTGCTTCATGACAGGCACCAGCGTGTGACCGCCGGCGATCAGCTTCGCGTCCTCGTTCTTCACCAGGAGGTTGGCGGCCTGCCGCACGGTGCCGGGGCGATGATATTTGAATTCGTACATTGGCGAAATTCCTGGGAATGTCCTGATCGCAGTCGCGACGAATTGCTGATTAAGCGGGATCCGGCTTGTCAGGCCAAATCCGACTTGGCCATCGCCTTGGCGCCGGCGGCGATCGAGGCGACGATGTTCTGGTAGCCGGTGCAGCGGCACAGATTGCCTTCCAGCTCCTCACGGATCACCTCGTCGGAGAGGTCGTGGCCCTTGCGATGGACCAGGTCGACGGCGGTCATGATCATGCCCGGCGTGCAAAAGCCGCACTGCAGGCCATGATGCTCGCGGAAGGCCTCCTGCATCGGATGCAGCGGCGCGCCATCGGCGGCCAACCCCTCGATGGTCTTGACCTCATGACCGTCGGCCATCACCGCAAGCGTCGTGCAGGACTTCACCGCCTTGCCGTCCAGGTGCACGACGCAGGCGCCGCACTGCGAGGTGTCGCAGCCGACATGGGTGCCTGTCAGCCGCAGGTTTTCGCGCAGGAACTGGACCAGAAGGGTACGGGGGTCGACATTCGCGTTAACGGGATTGCCGTTCACGATCATTGAAATCTTGGCCATCAGCACTCTCTTATCTGCCCCGCCGCATATCGGCGAAGCAGGCGGTTTAAAATCATTCCAGACGGCATAATATGGGCGCGCCCCGCGATGGGCAACCTTTGGAGCCACCCATCCAGGACATAGCGGGAAGCCTTGGCCGGACCCAGATAGTCCAGCCGGAAGGCAGGGCTAACCCTGCACCGCCTTTGCAAAATTTGCAAAGAATTCGTCGGCCAGCTTCTTGGCGGCGCCGTTGATCAGGCGCTGGCCGAGCTGGGCGAGCTTGCCGCCGATCTGCGCCTCCACGTTGTAGCTCAGAAGCGTGCCGCCGTCCTTGTCGGCAAGGCCGACGGTGGCGCCGCCCTTGGCGAAGCCGGCGACCCCGCCCTCGCCTTCGCCCGAGATCTTGTAGCCGTTCGGCGGATCAAGGTCGCTGAGCATGACCTTGCCCTTGAAGCGGGCGGAGACCGGGCCGACCTTCATCTTGGCGGTGGCGCGGAAGCCGCCCTCATCGGTCTTCTCCAGCTCTTCGCAGCCGGGAATGCAGGCCTTCAACACCTCGGGATCGTTGAGCTTGTCCCACACAGCCTGTCGCGGCGCTGCAAGCTGGACTTCGCCGGTCATTGTCATGGCCATGGGGGGACCTCCTCGATCGCAAGAAACCTTTTCCCCCAAGTAAAGCAGCCCGGGCGCAAAGGAAAGGCCACCTTGGGAGGATGAGCGATGCATATTCGCAACCGCAGCAAGCCGAGCGCATCGTTCACGAAATCGCGCGGTCCGCTTGCCGGATGTGACGGCAGCGCAGGGGCATTGGCAGCGACGCGCAGGAGTGGTTAGGTCGCGCGCCATGAGCACAGCCCTCTCCCCCCTGCTTGCGCCGATGCTGTCGAGCGCGGCGATGCGCGCGGTGTGCGACGACGCCGCCACCCTGCAGAACATGCTGGATTTCGAGGCCGCGCTGGCCCGCGCCGAGGTGGCCTGCGGCGTGATTCCCGCAGCCAGCGCTGGACCGATTGCCGCGGCCTGCAAAGCCGAATCATTCGACCTCGCGGCGTTGGCCGATGCGGCGACGCGATCGGGCAATCTGGCGATTCCCCTTGTGAAGGCCCTGACCACCAACGTCGCCAAAGCGGATGCCGAGGCGGCCCGCTACGTGCATTGGGGCGCAACCAGCCAGGACGTCGTCGACACTGCGACCATGCTGTCGTTGCGCGCCGGCATCGATGCGCTGCTCGCCGATCTCGATCGCGCGATTGCCGGATTTGCCGGGCTTGCGCGTGCCCACCGCGACACCGCAGTGGTGGCGCGCACCTGGTTGCAACACGCGCTGCCGATGCCGTTCGGCCTCAAGCTCGCCGAATATGCCGCGGCGCTGCATCGCTCGCGCCAGCGCTTGCTGCGGCTGCGCCGCGAGACGCTGGCCCTGCAATTCGGCGGGGCCGCCGGCACCCTCGCCGCGCTCGGGGACAAGGGACTAGCGGTGGCCGCAGCACTGGCGAAAGACCTCGACCTGCCCCTGCCCGATGCGCCCTGGCACACCCATCGCGACCGCATCGCGGAGGCCGCGTCCGTGTTCGCCATCCTCGCCGGCAGCTGCGGCAAGATCGCGCGGGACGTTTCGCTGATGATGCAGACCGATGTCGGCGAAGCCTTCGAGCCGGCCGGCGCCGGCCGCGGCGGCTCCTCCACCATGCCGCACAAGCGCAATCCGGTCGCCGCCGCGAGCGCGCTCGGCGCCGCGACGATGGCGCCGAATCTCGCCGCGACGATCTTCGCCGCACAGGTGCAGGACCATGAGCGCAGCGCCGGCCCGTGGCACGCGGAATGGCCGACCCTGCCGAGCCTGATGCTGGTGACTTCAGGTGCGCTTGCCGCGATCGTCGATCTCGCCGAGGGGCTCGAGGTCGATGCGGCGCGGATGCGCGTCAATCTCGATGCGACGCAAGGGCTGATCATGGCGGAAGCCGTCACCTTTGCGCTGGCCGACAAGATCGGCAAGAGCGACGCCCATCACTTGATCGAGGCCGCCAGCAAGAAGGCGGTCGCCGATAAGAAGCATCTGCGCGATGTGCTGTCGGCGGATGCCAAGGTCACCGCGCATCTCGACACCAAGCGGATCGCAGGACTGTTCGAGCCGATGGCCTATCAGGGCGCCTCACAGGTGCTGATCGACCGGTTGCTGGCTTCACTGGATGAGAAATAGCGAAGATGTCATTGCCGGGCTTGGCCCGGCAAGCGCATGACGAGAGGGACAAGACGATGCCGATGATCAACGCCGACGGATGCCTGCTCAACGTCCAGGTGGATGGCCGCGACGGCGGGCCGACCTTGATGCTGTCGAATTCGCTCGGCTGCACCTTGCAGATGTGGGAGCCGCAGATGCGGGCGCTGACGCAGATGTTCCGCGTCATCCGCTACGACCGCCGTGGTCACGGCAAATCCGGCGTCCCGGCCGGCCCCTACTCGATGGAACGGTTCGGCCGCGACGTGCTCGCGATCCTCGATGACCTCAACATCGAGAAGGTGCATTGGTGCGGCCTGTCGATGGGCGGCATGGTCGGACAATGGCTTGGCGCCAACGCTCCCGAAAGATTCGGCAAGATCATCCTCGCCAACACCGCCTGCTACTATCCCGATCCGACCAACTGGCTGAATCGCATCAAGGCGGTGAAGCAAGGCGGCATCGCCGCGGTCGCCGACACCGTGATCGCGGGCTGGCTGACCGCCGAATTCCGCGAGCGCGAGCCTGAGACCACGGCGCGCATGAAGGCGATGCTGCTGGCCTCTCCGGTCGAAGGCTATCTCGCCTGCTGCGAAGCGTTGTCGACGCTCGACCAGCGCGCGCTGCTGCCTGGGATCAAGAGCCCGACACTGGTGATCGCAGGCAAGCAGGACATGGCGACGCCGGTGTCGGCGGGTGAGATGATCCGCAGCGGCATTCCCGGCGCCAGCATGACGCTGCTGGATGCCGCGCACATCTCCAATGTCGAGCAGTCGCACGCCTTCACCGAAGCCGTGGTCGGCTTCCTGACGCAACGCTAGCCCCCGAGCAGCAATGGACGTCATTGCAAGCGAAGCGAAGCAATCCATGTCACCGCCTGCCGTAACATGGATTGCTTCGTCGCTTCGCTCCTCGCGATGACGAGGAGGAGAATTCAATGGACGACAACCAGCGCCGCGACGACGGCATGACTCAGCGCCGCAAGGTGCTCGGCAATGAATGGGTCGACAAGTCGATCAAGAACCGCAACGCGTTCAACACCGACTTCCAGGATCTGATCACGCGCTATGCGTGGGGTGAGATCTGGACGCGGCCGCATTTCGATCACCGCACGCGCCGCGTGCTCGTCATCGGCACCATGGTCGCGCTCGGCCAATGGGATGAGTTCCGCCTGCACGTGCGCGCCGCGCTCACTGAGGGCGGCTTCACGCCCGAGGACATCAAGGAGATCCTGCTGCAACAGGCTATCTATTGCGGCGTGCCCGCGGCCAATCACGCCGTCAAGGAAGCCGGTGCGATCATTGCCGAACTAGGGCTGCTGAAGGGATAGCTCGCTCGCCGGGGCTCCGGCCTCGGCGACAGGCGCCTTGGTGACGGGCTTCGCCGGCTGCTCGAACAGCATCACGATCGCGGTGCCGAGCAGCATCAGAAGCTCCGACGCGTGCATCCGCAGCGCTTCGATCTCGCCGACCCTGGAGGCCATCATCATGCTGGCGAAGCTCAGCACGCTGCCGAGGCAGAGCGCCACCGCAAGCGCCTCGTCGGCGCCGCTGCTGTTTCTACGCAGCGGCGAGAACGCGGCCATCGCCAGGAAGACCGCGAAGAACGCCACCACGGTGATCCGCGCCAGCGCCAGCAGCCATGCCAGCCGCACCGTCGCCATCTTGCCGAGGTGCAGATAGTCGCTCGCATACAGTGCGATCGACACGCTCGGCCGCTCATAGAGGCCGTGGATCGGCGACACCATGATGCTGAAGGCGATGATGGTCCAGACCGGAATGAAATAGACCGCAAGCAGCGCGCCATTGAAGGAGCTGATCCGCCAGTTACTCGACATTGCCGCTTCCCGTGCTTGCCGCGCCTTATCGACCGGCGACGGTTCAGCCTGCGAGGTAACGCCGATCGATTGCCGGCAGCAATTTAAACCCTTTGTTAAGGTTAAGCGCGGTGCGATTGTGCCGGGACCGATGCGATCGGGGCCGGCCGGGATCCTGCGCCAGCCGAGACAAAAGGGGGTAAAATGACCGAAAGAACCCGCGTTTTCGTCGCAACGCCCTGCTTCGGCGGCGACCTGAAGATGGCCTATGTGTTATCAGCGCTGAAGCTGCAGGCTGCGGCCACGGCCCGGGGCATCGACATCCAGTTCAACCTGATCGGAAACGAATCGCTGATCGTGCGCGCCCGGAACGAACTGGCCCACCAATTCCTGATGTCCGGCGCCAGCCATCTGCTGTTCATCGATGCCGATATCGGGTTCGAGCCCGAGTCCGTGTTCCGGCTGCTGGACAGGGGCGCCGACGTTTCGGCGGCGGCCTATCCGCTCAAGCACATCGATTGGGCAAAGGTGCAGCGGGCGGCCGACGCCAAGCGGCAGAACCTCGCATCATCGTCGCTGGACTATGTCGTGACGTGGGAGGGCGAGCAGATCCAGGCTCGCGACGGTTTCGCAAAGGTCCGCTACGCCGGGACCGGGTTCCTGCTGCTGAAGCGGTCGGTCCTCGTCAGGATGTGTGATGCCCATCCGGAGCTGAAATATCGAGCCAACCACAAGACCAATGACTTGAACACCGGCGACCTGGTGCGCGCCGACCTCGACCGCGTGTCGCTGTTCGAATGCATGATCGACAAGACGACCGGCGAGTATCTGTCGGAAGACTACGCGTTCTGCCGGCGCTGGCTCGACCTCGGCGGCGAGATCTGGCTCGACCTGCGCAGCGAATTGACGCATTTCGGATCATACGCCTTCCGCGGCCGCTTCGCCGATCAATTGGCATGAACCACAGCGGACACAAACAAATGAGCTGACGACAGGGACCTCGCGACGCGGCGAGACCCTTTTTGTTGCAGCTGCTCAGTTGCCCCGATGAGGGCTTCGGGCTTCTCACGCCGGGACGGTTCCTGAGGCACCCGCGCTTCTGACCTGGGCTCCGGATGCTCGTTGTTTCATCAAGCTGGGGACAACGCGCGCATCGGGACCGCAGTTGCGCTGGGAACGCGGGTTCCGGCGCGATCATTGCAAGGCAACGAGGTGTCGCCCCCTGTGACATCGGAACCGCACCCGCCAAAGTAGTTATGTACAAAGCCCTCTCTGCTGCTGCCATGCTGTTGCCGCCGCCGGGGTTCCGCTGTTAGAAAATACCGCGACGCGACGGACCAGGCTGCCGGGGGCCCTCGCCGCGTCACCCGCGACGTGGCGTTTTCGAGCGAAGTGGAGACCGGTTCGCGTGAAGACAACGCGTCCAAATCAAACCGAGAGCCCGTTCGGTTCTCAACCGAACAGGCCCTGACGGCAGCGCATGGATTATTTCGCCCAGCAACTGATCAACGGCCTCGTGCTCGGTTCGATCTATGGCCTGATCGCCATCGGCTACACGATGGTCTACGGCATCGTCGGCATGATCAACTTCGCCCATGGCGACATCTTCATGATCGGCGGCTTCATCGCGCTGATCTCGTTCCTGGTGCTGGTGTCGCTCGGCCTCACCGCGATCCCGCTCATCCTGCTCATCGTGCTCCTGGTCTCGATGGCGATCACCGCGCTCTACGGCTGGACCATCGAGCGTATCGCCTACCGGCCGCTGCGGCATTCGTTCCGCCTGGCGCCGATGCTGTCGGCGATCGGCATGTCGTTCGTGCTGACCAACTTCTCGCAGGTGTCGCAGGGCGCGCGCGTCAAGCCGGTGCCGCCGATCATCACCGGCGGCTACACGCTGCATGAAGGCTCGCAGGGCTTCGCCGTGCAGCTGTCCAACATCCAGATCATGGTCGTGCTCGCCACCATCGTGGTGCTCGCGCTGTTCACCTGGCTGGTGTCGCGCACCCGGCTCGGGCGCGACATGCGCGCCTGCGAGCAGGACCAGACCATGGCCGCGCTGCTCGGCGTCGACGTCGACCGCACCATCTCGATGACCTTCGTGATCGGGGCCGCGCTCGCCGCCGTCGCCGGCATGATGTACCTGCTGTATTACGGCCTGGTCGATTTCTTCATGGGCTTCGTCGCCGGCATCAAGGCGTTCACGGCCGCCGTGCTCGGCGGCATCGGCTCGCTGCCGGGCGCAATGCTCGGCGGGCTCGCGATCGGCCTGATCGAGACGTTCTGGTCGGCCTATTTCTCGGTGGAGTACAAGGACGTCGCCGCGTTCTCGATCCTGATCGTGGTGCTGATCTTCATGCCGACCGGCCTGCTCGGCCGTCCCGAAGTCGAAAAAGTCTGACAGGCACTTCGTGAGCGCGACCTCAGCCCGCCCCTCGCACGCCGCGCAGCCCTCGGGCAGCGCCTTCATTCTCAAGAAAGCGCTGATCAGCGCCCTCGTCGCGCTGGTGCTGTTCTCGCTGATGATCGGCGTGCGCACCGAGGCCGGACCGCAGGGCGGCCTGATCTACTGGACCCGGTTCGGCGACCTCGCCGCACTGGTCGGCACCGTGTTCGGCGGCAGCATCATCATCGAGCTGCTGCGGCAATGGTGGGGGCCGGTCGACAAGGACCGCCTCGTGCCGAAACCGGTGCAATCGGCGATGTCGTTCGCCGGCCGCTGGCTGGCGCCGGCGCTGCTGGTGTTCACCTTCCTCGTGCCCGTCATCTTCTACAACCAGCGCTACATTCTCGACCTGTCGATCCTGGTCCTGACCTATGTGATGCTGGGATGGGGGTTGAACGTCGTGGTCGGGCTCGCCGGCCTGCTCGACCTCGGCTATGTCGCCTTCTATGCGGTCGGCGCCTATTCCTACGCGCTGCTTGCGACCAATTTCGGATTGTCGTTCTGGGTCTGCCTGCCGCTCGCCGGCATCCTGGCGGCGTTCTGGGGCGTGCTGCTCGGCTTCCCGGTGCTGCGGCTGCGCGGCGACTATCTCGCGATCGTGACGCTCGCATTCGGCGAGATCATCCGCCTCGTCATCATCAACTGGCAGAGTCTGACCGGCGGCCCCAACGGCGTCTCCGGGATTCCGCGTCCGACCATGTTCGGCATTCCGCTGACGCCCGGCGATGACGGGCTCGCCGCCAAGCTCGGCATCGAGTTCTCGCCGACCCACCGCCTCGTCTTCCTGTTCTATCTGATCCTGGGGATGGCGCTGCTCACCAACTGGGTGACGATCCGGCTGCGGCGGCTGCCGATCGGCCGCGCCTGGGAAGCGCTGCGCGAGGACGAGGTCGCCTGCCGCGCGCTCGGCATCAACACCACGACCACCAAGCTGACGGCGTTCGCGACCGGTGCGATGTTCGGCGGCTTCGCCGGCGCGTTCTTCGCAACGCGCCAGGGCTTCATCAGCCCGGAATCCTTCACCTTCCAGGAATCGGCGCTGGTGCTGGCGATCGTCGTGCTCGGCGGCATGGGCTCGCAGCTCGGCGTTGCGCTCGCCGCACTGACCATGATCGGCGGCTTCGAACTGTTCCGCGGGCTCGATCAGTACCGCATGCTGGTGTTCGGCATGGCGATGGTGCTCTTGATGATCTGGCGGCCGCGCGGGCTGATCGGCCATCGCGCGCCGACCGTGTTCCTGGAGCGCAACCAGGCGATCTCCTCCGACCTCGTCAAGGAGGGCCACGGATGAGCGGCGACCCCATCCTCACCGTCGACCGCCTGATGATGCGCTTCGGCGGCATCGTCGCGGTCAACGAGCTCTCCTTCGCCGCCGAGCGGCGCAAGATAACCGCGCTGATCGGGCCGAACGGCGCCGGCAAGACCACCGTGTTCAATTGCATCACCGGTTTCTACCGGCCGAGCGGCGGCGCGATCCGCCTCGCCCATGACGACGGCCGCACCATCCAGCTCGAGCGGCTGAACGATTTCCGCATCTCCAAGCAGGCCAAGGTGGCGCGAACCTTCCAGAACATCCGGCTGTTTCCCGGCATGACCGCGCTGGAGAATCTGATGGTCGCCCAGCACAACGCGCTGATGCGCGCCTCGGGCCTGACCGTGCTCGGGCTGCTCGGCCTGCCGTCCTGGCGCGAGGCCGAGCAGCGCGCCATCGAGCTGGCGCGGACCTGGCTCAAGCGCGTCGGCCTGCTCGACCGCGCCGACGATGCCGCGGGCAACCTGCCCTACGGCGACCAGCGGCGGCTCGAGATCGCGCGCGCGATGTGCACGGAGCCGGCGCTGCTCTGTCTCGACGAACCGGCGGCTGGCCTCAACGCGCGCGAGAGCGGCGGGCTCAACGAGCTGCTGCTGTCGATCCGCAACGAACAGGGCACTTCGATCCTCCTGATCGAGCATGACATGTCGGTCGTGATGGAGATCTCCGACCACGTCGTGGTGATGGACTACGGCGTCAAGATCGCCGAAGGGCCGCCGCAGACCGTCCGCGACGACCCCAAGGTGATCGCCGCCTATCTCGGGGCCGACGAGGAAGAGGCGATCGCCGTGATGGAGAGCGGCACGTGAGCGCGCTAGCTGCTACCACACCCCTGCTCGCGGTGCGCGGCGTGCGTGCGGCGTATGGCAAGATCGAGGCGCTGAAGGGCGTCGACATCGAGATCAACCGAGGCGAGATCGTGGCCCTGATCGGCGCCAACGGCGCCGGAAAGTCGACGCTGATGATGACGATCTTCGGCCGGCCGCGCGCCCGTGCCGGCAGCATCGAATATGACGGCAATGACATCACCGGCGTGCCGACCCACGAGATCGCGCGGCTGCGCATCGCGCAATCGCCCGAGGGCCGGCGAATCTTTCCGCGCATGAGCGTCGCGGAGAACCTGCAGATGGGCGCCGACGCCACCGAAAGCAGCGAGGCCGAACGCGAGGCCGGGCTGGAGCGGGTGTTCGCGCTGTTCCCGCGCCTGAAGGAACGCATCGCACAACGCGGCGGCACGCTGTCGGGCGGCGAGCAGCAGATGCTCGCGATCGGCCGCGCCCTGATGAGCCGGCCCCGCCTGCTGATGCTTGACGAGCCCTCGCTCGGCCTCGCACCGCTGATCGCGCGCCAGATCTTCGACGCCATCCGAACGCTGAACCGGCAGGACGGCCTCACCGTCTTGATCGTCGAGCAGAACGCCAACCATGCGCTGAAGCTCGCCCATCGCGGCTATGTCATGGTCAACGGCCTGATCACGCTCACCGGAACCGGCAGCGAATTGCTGCAGCGCCCGGAAATCCGCGCCGCCTATCTGGAAGGCGGCCGCCACGGGTAGTTGCACGTTTCGTGCCGCTCCTGCAGCAGGATGCAGCTGATGCAGCGTCGATTTGCCTGAAAATTGCCGGTGACTTCGCCGCGAAACCAGCCGAGAATGCCCGCGGTTTGAGGGCCCGGCGTGCCGGGCCCTTCCGCAAGAGGCAACGACCACGAGGGACGTCTCATGAAATCACTGAAGCTGATCGGCCTGGCATTGGGCGCTTCGTTCGCATTGTCGGCGAGCGCATTCGCGCAAGACATCACCATCGCAGTCGCGGGTCCGATGACGGGCTCCGAATCCGCTTTCGGCCGGCAGATGAAGAACGGCGCCGAGCAGGCAGTCGCCGACATCAACGCCGCCGGCGGCGTGCTCGGCAAGAAGCTCGCGCTGGAAGCCGACGACGATGCCTGCGATCCGAAGCAGGCGCGCTCGATCGCGGAGAAGATCGGCTCGTCGAAGATTCCGTTCGTGGCCGGCCATTTCTGCTCGTCGTCGTCGATCCCGGCCTCCGAGGCCTATGCCGACGCCAACGTCCTGCAGATCACCCCGGCCTCGACCAACCCGCTGTTCACCGAGCGCAAGCTCTGGAACGTGGCGCGCGTCTGCGGTCGTGACGACCAGCAGGGCCTGGTCGCCGCCGACTACATCGTGAAGAACTTCAAGGGCAAGAACGTCGCGATCCTGAACGACAAGACCACCTACGGCAAAGGCCTCGCCGACGAGACCAAGAAGGCGCTGAACAAGGCCGGCTTCCAGGAGAAGATGTTCGAGTCCTACAACAAGGGCGACAAGGACTTCAACTCGATCGTCTCGCGCCTGAAGCGCGACAACATCGATCTGGTCTATGTCGGCGGCTACCATCAGGAAGCCGGCTTGATCCTGCGCCAGATGCGCGACCAGGGCCTGCAGACCATTCTGATGGCGGGCGACGCCATGAACGATAAGGAGTTCGCCTCGATCACCGGCCCGGCCGCCGAAGGCACGCTGTTCACCTTCGGCCCCGATCCGCGCAACAAGCCGACCGCGAAGGCGATCGTCGAGAAGTTCAAAGCCAAGAACATCGACCCCGAAGGCTACACGCTCTACACCTACGCCGCGATGCAGGTGTGGACGCAGGCCGTCGCCAAGGCCGGCACCACCGACGCCAAGAAGGTGATGGAGACCATCAAGGCCGGCGATTGGGACACCGTGCTCGGCAAGATGGGCTTCGACGCCAAAGGCGACATCAAGGCGATCGACTACGTCGTCTACAAGTGGGACGCCAAGGGCAACTACACCGAGATCAACCCGAAGGGCTCCTGAGCCCCCCGCGCCTGATCCGATCAGAGATACGAAACGCCCCGGTCCGCCGGGGCGTTTTTCTTTGGTACCGCGGCTGCTATACCGGATCGATCGGACAGCAGGCGGACGGGCCCAATCGTGAAAAACCTTCTCACCGATATTGCCGGCGTTGCCGTCGGCCACGCCGACGACGCGGTGATCGCCTCGGGCGTCACCGCGATCCTGTTCGAACGGCCGGCGGTCGCCTCGATCGATGTCCGCGGCGGCGGTCCGGGCACCCGCGAGGACGCGCTGCTGTCGCCGCATAATGTCGTCGAAGCGATCGACGCCATCACGCTGTCCGGCGGCTCCGCGCTTGGGCTCGATGCCGCCGGCGGCGTGCAGGCCTGGCTTGCCGAGCGCGGCCGCGGCTTTCGCATCCGCGACGCGGTGATCCCGATCGTGCCCGGCGCGATCTGCTTCGACCTGCTCAACGGCGGCAACAAGGCGTGGGGACGCTTTCCGCCCTATCGCGATCTCGGCTATGCGGCGGCGAATGCCGCCTCCGACGACTTCGAGCTCGGCAGCGTCGGCGCCGGCATGGGCGCGACAACAGCCAACCTCAAGGGCGGCCTCGGCTCGGCGTCTGATGTGACCGACGACGGCGTCAAGGTCGCAGCGCTCGCCGTGGTCAACGCGGTCGGCAGCGTCGCGGTCGGCAACGGCCCCTGGTTCTGGGCGGCGCCGTTCGAGGTGAACAGCGAGTTCGGCGGACGCGGCCTGCCACCCTCGTTCACACAGGACATGCTCAAGCCGCGGCTGAAGGGCGGCACGGACGCTACCGCCGCCGAGAACACGACGCTGGTCGTGGTCGTGACCGATGCGCAATTGACGAAACCGCAGGCGCGGCGGCTGGCGATGATCGCACAGACCGGCATGGCGCGCGCGATCTACCCAGTGCACGCCCCGCTCGATGGCGATGTGGTGTTTGCCGCCGCGACCGGTGCCAAGCCGGTCGATCCGCTGTTCGGGCTGACCAAGCTCGGTGCGATCGCCGCCAACACGGTGGCACGCGCGATCGCTCGCGGCGTCCATTCAGCGACCCCCCTGCCCTTCCCCGGCGCGCTGCCGAGCTGGCGGGACCGGTTCGGTTAGATCGTCACTCTCCCGTCATTGCCAGCGAAGCGAAGCAATCCATTTATCCGCACATGCGGACAGATGGATTGCATCGTCGCTCCAGCGCAAAATTGCTTTGCAAGTTTGTCGCCGAGCTCCTCGCAATGACGAGCTACGCGCTGACCGACAGCGACGATGAGGCCTGGGCCGAGATCGCCTGCGACTGGCGCTGGATCAGCTGCTCGATGAAATTGTAGGACGAGGTGGCCTTGTTGCCGGCGGAAGACGAATTCGCGCTGCTGTTGGCCGACGCCGTGGCCGGCGTCGTCATCGACACCTTGGAGCCGTCGGCATAGGTCGTCGTCGTGGTGGTCGAGCCGTCGCTGTTGGTCACCGAGGTCGAGGTTGCGCCGTCCAGCGCCTGCATCAGCGGATCGGAGCTCGAGCCACCCGAGCCGCCGCTCGAGCCGGATCCATCGGTCGAGCCGCTTTCCATGTGATGGTGATGATGGCCGCCGCCCTTGTGGCCCTGCAAGGCCTGCGACATCTCGTCGAGGCTGACGCTGCCGTCGCCGTTCTTGTCGAGCTTGGAGAACACATCGTCGGCCTGCGCGATGTTGGTACCGCCGGCGCCGAGCGCGTTCTCGAATTCGGTCTTGGTGATCTGGCCGTTGCCGTCGGCGTCGATCAGCGAGAACAGGTCCTTCAGCGCATCCGACCGGCTGGTCGGCGTTGTGCTGGTTGAAGCCGTGCCGGTCGAAGCGGTCGCCTGGCTCTGCGCGTCGAGCAGCGCACTCATGGTCTGCGGCGAAATCTGCGGGGTGCCGGCGCCCGATCCGCCGCTGGTGCTGCTCGACGTCGATGTCGCGGTCGAGAGGTCGAACAGCCCGGTGGTCTGATTTCCCTGGGTGGAGCTCCCGGTCTGGGTCGTCGACTTCGACGACATCAGCGAGCTCAAAAGATCGACGGCGGATGACGCAGCGCCAATGGCAAATAACATGGCAATACTCCAACAAGGCCGCGCCTGGCGGCTCAAACGCTTGTCATTGGCGGAGCAAGGGGCATGCCATGGCAAAAACCCAATAAAACCAGGCCTTGGCACATCGACGCGGGTTCCGCGCACCCGGCAAGAACTGCCGTTGGCGGCAGGAATTTCCGGCTTCCAGCCGCCGTCCGCTCGCATTGCCCGCCACGCCTGCGCGTGTTAGGCGGGATCACCCGTCGCCCCCTGAAGTCTTCCGGAACTGCGCTATGACTCAGCCATTCACCCCGCGTCCCCTCATCATCGCTCCGTCGATCCTGGCGTCGGATTTCTCAAAGCTCGGCGAGGAGGTCCGCGCCGTCGACCAGGCCGGCGCCGACTGGATCCATCTCGACGTGATGGACGGACACTTTGTGCCGAACATTTCCTACGGCCCTGATGTCATCAAGGCGATGCGGCCGCACACCAAGAAGGTGTTCGACGCGCATCTGATGATCTCGCCCTGCGACCCCTATCTCGAGGCCTTCGCCAAGGCGGGCTGCGACCACATCACCGTGCATGCCGAGGCGGGCCCGCATCTGCATCGCTCGCTGCAGGCGATCCGCGCGCTCGGCAAGAAGGCCGGTGTCTCGATCAATCCGGCGACGCCGGCGAGCGCGATCGAATATGTGCTCGACCTGATCGACCTCGTGCTTGTCATGTCGGTCAATCCCGGCTTCGGCGGCCAGGCCTTCATCCGCTCGGCGATCGGCAAGATCTCTGACGTCAGGGCGATGGTCGCGGGCCGCCCGATCGACATCGAGGTCGATGGCGGCGTGGCGCCCGACGTCGCGGGCCAGCTCGCCGCCGCCGGCGCCAATGCCTTCGTCGCGGGCTCCGCGGTGTTCAAGGGCGGCACGCTCGAGGCCTACAAGACCAACATCGCCGCGATCCGCCACGCCGCGGCCGAGGCGCGCGGCGAAGCGATTTAGAACAAAGCGGGGGGCGTCGGCGCGGCATCCGCCGCGGCGTCGCCCGTATCCATCGCGGCCAACCGCGACGGCCGCACCACGGTCACGGTGCACGGCGCTTCCCCGGCGACCTGGGCAGACACGCTGCCGAGCAGCGCGCGCCGCATCGAGGACTGCCGCGCGCCGACGATGATGTGGTCGACCAGATTGACCGCGGCGAATTCCAGGATGGCGGCGGCCGGATCGATCGCCTCCAGGACATGCACGGTCAGCCGCCCCTCCTCGAGCCGGAACGGGCGTGCCCAATGCTGGAGCGCCACCAGGCGGTCGACATGCTTGTTCTGGCCCTGCTCGTCGTGGCTGCGGTCGATCGCGAGGCGATTGAGCTTTAACACATTCACGCAGGCGAGCCGCGCCGACGGCGAGGTCGACAACACCTGCTCGGCGGTGACGCGGATGGTCTCGTTCAGCGCCTCGGTACCCTCGCCGAGATCGAGCGCAACGGCAACGATCGGGCTCGATGCGAGCTGCACCGCGACGTTGGACTTCGGCTGCGGCGGCGCCGCGCCGAGATTGAAACGGCGGCGCCAGACCGTACTCAGCGGGTCGCGTTTGAGCCGCTGCGCCCGAGCCGTCAGCTTGACCTGCTCTGGATGGCCGAGATCGAACGCGAGCTGCGCCGCAGTCGGGTAGCGCGCGGCCGGGTCGATCTCCAGACAGCGCAGCACGATCTCCTGCAGCCAGGGCGGATAGTCGGGCTTGAGCTCGCGCGGCGGAGTGGGATCGCGCCACAGCCGCCGGCGCATGCCGCGCAGGCTCTCGGTCTCGCCGAACGGGCGGACGCCGGTGGTGAAGAAATAGAGCAGCACGCCGAGCGAAAACAGGTCGCTGCGCGGATCGTCGCGGACGCCGAGCAGGCGCTCCGGCGCCATGTAGGGCGCGGTGCCGTAAGGCAGCCGAAACTCCTCCTGCAGCAGATCGGGCAGATGCTGGTGATGCGAGAGGCCGAAATCAATCAGCACCGCCTCGCCGCGCTCGCGGAACATGATGCTGCTCGGCTTGATGTCGTGATGGATGACGTTCTGCCGGTGCAGGCTGGCGAGCGCGGCGGCGACCTTGCCGCCGATCACCCGCACCTCGTCGTACGGCAACGGCAGCGCGTCGAGCCGCTTGTAGAGCGTTTGGCCGGGGATGCGCTCCATCACCACATAGGCCTGGCGTTCGAAATCGCCGGTCCCGAAGCAGGCCGGCACGTGCGGCCCCGACAGCCGCGGCAGGATCATCTGCTCCATCTCGAAGCTGACGATCGCGGCCGGATCCTCGCCTTCCGAGGTGAGCGGTACCTTCATCAGCAGCGGCACGTTGATGCCCGGATGGGTGACCGTCCACAGCGTCGCCATGCCGCCACGGTGCACGCGCTCGCCGATGGTGAAGCCATCTATCTCGGCGCCGGGCTGCATCGTCAGCGCCGCCATGTCGGTCACCTGCCGATCGACAAGCGGTCGGCGAGCCAGAGCGGCAGGCCATTCGCCTTGATGCGTGCCGCGGCGGTCGCGACGTCGTAGGGCACGCGATGATAGGTGATCTCGCGGCTTGCCGTGTCGAACATCGCAAACGACGCCGCCGGATCGCCGTCGCGCGGCTGGCCGACCGAGCCGAGCACCGCAAGCCAGCGCCGCCCGGTCAGAAGCTGTACGGGCACGCCCGAGGTCGGAACGAAGCTCGTCATCTTCGCCGTCGAGGACATCGAGTAGAGGCCGGGACGATGGATGTGGCCGCAGAAGGTGATCTGCAATTCGGTTGCCATCATGCTGCGCGCGGCATCCGACGTGTCGCGGACATAGCGCCATTTCGCGGGGTCGGAGGCCTCGGAATGCACGTAGAGCCGGTTGTCCTCCGCGCGTAGGATCGGCAGGCCGGCGAGGAAGGCCTTCTGCTCGGCGCTGAGCCGATTGCGAGTCCAGTCGATGGCGGCCTGCGCATCGGCATTCATGCTGTCGCTGGGCTCGCCGATCGCATTGTCATGATTACCGCGCACCGCAATCCCGCCGTTGGCGACGAGGTCCATCGCCGTGTCGACGGCCCATTCGGGATCGGCGCCGTAACCGACGATATCGCCGAGGCAGATCAGCCGCTCCGCGCCGCGCGCACGCGCGGCATCCAGGCAGGCGGCGAAGGCCTGCCGGTTGGCATGGATATCCGCAAGCAGTGCAAGCCGCATCGTGGTCCGCAGAATGATCGAGAAAAGCACGACTGATCTTGACGGATATCAAGCACACGCGGCCCCGGCCTCGCAATCGGCCGGAGGCATCAGGTCGTCAGAGGATGTTGGAAGAAAGCAGGCTAGTGCTTGCACACCCGCACGCCGCGCAGCAGCAGGGCGATCAGGGCATCGATCCGTGACGGGCATTCCGGCTTGGCCCATTCCTCGGCATGCGCCGGGTGATGGTAGCGGACGGTCGCGTCGAACACGGCGCGCGCCGTCGTCTTGACGTCGTCCATCTCGAACACACCCTGCGCGACGCCGTCGGACAGGATTTTCGCGATCAGGTCGACCTGCTTGTCCTTGTAGGCTTCCACCACCTCGCGCGCGCCCTGCGCCAGCGCAAGGTAGGTCGCGAACATCTCCGGATCGTCGCAGACCTTCTTCTGCTTGATCGAGAAGGCGGTGCGCAGCCATTTCTCCAGCCGTTCCGGCGCCGGGCCGTCGCCGGCTGCGAGCTTGCAGAGCGGCTCGTTGGCGCGGTCCAGCCAGCGTTTGGCGACCGCGTCGCGCAGCGAGGCCTTGCTGGGGAAATGGCGGTAGACGCTGCCGTGGCTGACATCCAGCGCACGGGCCACGTCGACAACGGTGGCCTTGGTCAACCCGTAGCGTCTCAAGACATCCTCAGTTGCCTCGAGAATCCGCTCGGGTGTCAAAACCACCGCCTCGTTCATGCGTTTACCGTCTGGTTATCGCTGTCCTGCCCGCGGGTGAACTTGGCGGCCTGGGCAGCCAAATGGCGGGCGACGCGAAGGTTGAGCCACTGTTGAATCTGGGCGGTCAATTGAAAGATTTCTATCGTCATGGAGGTAGTCCTTCGAGGTGGTCAAATTAAGTACGGCTTCCCCGGCCAAACGCCGGAACAGCCACTGGGCGCCCTCCTCCCTTGGGCTGGATTGTGTATACACCGTCTCGCTGACAGATTTCAATATCTGTCAGCGAGACGGTGTGAGATGACAGCCATGCACGGAGCGCGGCCTTGCTGGAAAATGCCGGTCGGGATCTGGCGGCAGAATCGAAAGGGGCCGCTTCACGCAGCGGCCCCTTTGCCGGGAAAATGGCTTCGGGATAAAATCTAGCCCCGGTTAGCCCAAAGTCTACACGGTTCAGGCAATTGAGGAATTCCGGATGACTACTGTCCGCTCCGCTGACTGATTATTGGCGATCCCTACTTTTGTGCCATCGCCCGGCCGGCCCGCGTCGCCCTATCGCTGCTCGTCCTTGGGTGGCATCCGGGGCGGCGGCAGCGGGGTGAAAACCGATCCCTGCGCGCCCGCCGGCGGGGCCACGAACGTCCCTGTCGTGGAATCGCCGCCCGTGGTCTCCACAATCGTCTTCGGCGTGATGTACTCCCTGACGAAGTCCATGATGGTCCCGTCACCGCCGCCGAAATCCGCCGCCCGCCCGCCCTGCGGATGCCCGGCCTTGATCTCGTTGTCGGCGGTGTGGGTCTGCTCGGCCAGGGCGTCGCTGTAGGGAATGCGGAAGGCGCGCGGCACCGCGCTCGGGCGGTTGTCCTCGTCGAGCTCCTCGACCCACAGATAGATCGAGCCTGGATCGCCCTCCAGCGAGTGCGGCTCCACGATCCGCGTCGAGAGCAGCTTGAAGTTCGCCGGCAGCTTCTCCGCGGAGGCCCAGCCGAGCAGGCCGCGCATGCCGCCGAAGCTGACGAAGTAGAAGGCGCTGGTCACGACGATGACGACGGCCTTCAGCGACCAGTGCAGCCGCGCATAGACCAGCACGATCAAGAGCAGCGCGCCGACCACCGCGTAGGCGACCGCAAGCGTGAGGATGACTGATTGCAGGCTAATCACGACGGAGCACCCTCACGCCGGATCTCGGGACCCCCGTGTTCGGATCGAGATCGGCACCGTTGCGCCAGCTGCTGCGGAAAGTCTCGAGCAGCGATTTCGGCCGCCGGTCGACGTTGATCACCTTGCCCTCGGCATCGAGACGAAATCGCACCGCGGTCTTCTCGTCGCCGGTGTGGTCGACGGTCAGCTTGTCGTCGAAGATCACCTGCGCCGTCGGATTGAGCTTCTGCACCTTGACATTGGCCTGCACCGGCTCGCCTGTCGTGGCCTGGAAATGCGAGACGTTGACGGTGTATTCGCCGGCGACGACGCCGCGCAGGGTGACGATCTCCTCGCGGATTGGCGAAGCGATCTTCTTGCCGTTGACCACGATGAAGTCGTTGGCGCCGCCGCGATCGTCGCGATCGAGCGTCAGGAAGCCGGCCTCGCGATGCCGGTACCAGGCGATGTTGCCGGCCGGGTCCTGCACGAACAGGTCGAGATCGTCGGGATGGTTGTCCGGCCAGTCCATCGTGATGATGAACTCCGCCTTGGATTCGATCTTGCCGTCCTTGGAGTCCGGCGACACCGCGAGCAGCGCGAGGAAGAACAGGAAGGCGATCACCTGCAGCGCCTTGAACAGCATGACACCGAGCGGATCAAACGGCTCCTCGCGCGGATAGAGCCCGAACTCGTCCATCATGGCGGCGTACCAAGGCGACGTTCGAGAGCGGGCGTGACGTGCGTCTCGGTCAGCACGACGGCATCGGAGAACACCCGCTGGGTCGCGGAATCCAGCATGTAGTACTGGATCCGGACCAGGATCGACCCGATCAACCCGGCCAGCGTCGTGTACATCGCAACCGCCATGCCGTCGCTCATCAGCCCCATCGAGGATTTCATCGCGACCTTGTCGGCGGCATCGAGCGAGGCGATCGGCGCCAGCATGATGATGAAGCCGATGATGGTGCCGAGCAGGCCGAGCTTCATCAGCGTGTCGGAGACGAAGGCGCCGAAGCCGTTCGACCCGCGCAAGCGATCCGCCAGCGTCCGCAGCAGCAGGGTCTGGTCGATGCGGCCTTTGGCTTGCGCGTCGGCCTTCTGAACCAGGCTCTTGATGTGATCGGTGACGAGGCCACCGGGCAAGCCGCGCGCATCCGGTACAAGAACCTTGGCGCCGTCAGGCGCGGCGAGGATCGTGCGGCAGGACCGCGCCACCTCGCCTTCCCGCGCGATCGCCCGCGTCCGCCAGAAGCAATGGACGCAGGTGACGACGTAGAGCACCGCGATGACGCTGGAAATGTAGGTGCGGTCGGAACTGACCATCAGGCGGATCAGCCCGTAGCGCCACAGCAGGAAGGCGGCGAACACCGAAAGACCGGTGAAGATCATCCAGAGCAGCAGCACGCTGCGCTCCGCCGCATCCGTGCCGGCCGAAGCGGCCGCGGCGCCGACCTTGGCATTCATGCTGCGCTCGCTCCCTGTGGCGGTTGTTCCATGAGGCTCCGGGAGGGCCTCGCCTTCGGTTAGAGCAGAGCCGGCGGGCGTCGTCCAAAGACATCTGCCCAGGTTTGGTCGGGCAAATTTCCCGACCTGCATCGCTGCGCATGCTTGTCCTTGCCGGGAATGGGGTTGCTGTTAGGCTTCGCGCCGCTCTTTTGAGCGCGATCTCCGCGCAAGCGCGTGCCGCGTTTATCGCGAGGGATCATGCTCCGGCCGTGGAGTGATCATATGCGCCTCGTGCTTCAACTGGTCGCCCGCCTGCTCGTCATCGTCGCGCTGTGCCTTGGCGCCGCCACCGTCTGGGCCACGATCGATGCCTATCGCAGCGTCGATCGCGCCACGTCGGCGTCCGCCGAGCGAGTTTCGCAGGCACTGGAGGCGCTGTACTGGCGCGAATTGCTGCTGCGCAGCAACCGGATGCGGGAACAGCTGCTGCCGGCGCCGGACTGGCGCACCATCGAAACCATGGGCCTGATCGCACCCGGGATCTGCGTGCAGTTCGAACCGGCCGGCGCCTTCGAGAGGCCGCTCTGCGGCCAGAGCAAGGGGATCGGCCAGGCGCCGCCGCGCTGGTTCGCGGCCACGGTGCAGGCGGTGCTCGGCGATCACGCCACCGTCGAGCGGCCGATCAGCGCCCGCGCCACGACCGCGGGAGCCGTCCGCGCCATCGCCGATCCGGAGGCCGCGACCGCGCTCGCCTGGCGGCACATCCTGGACAACATCCATGTCGCGCTGCTGATGGCGCTCGCCATCGCGCTGCTCGCGTCGCTCGCGATCGCGCATACGCTGGCGCCCGCCCACTCGATCGTGTCGGCGCTGCGGCGCATGGCCGACGGCGAGTATCGTACGCCGCTGCCGCGCATCCGATCGATGGAGCTCGCGATGATCGGACGCGCCGTCGGCGATCTCGGCGATCGCCTGGCGCAGGCCGAGGAGGAGCGCACGCTGCTGACCCGGCGGCTGCTCGAAATCCGCAGCGACGAGCGTCGCGCGCTGGCCCGTGAGCTGCATGACGAGTTCGGCCAGAATCTCACCGCGATCCTGGCCTTCGCCACCACGATCGAGGCGAGCGCCGGCGACGAATACGCCGCCGGCACTGAAATCGCGCAGGACGCGCGGATGATCTCGCAGGCCACGCGCCGCATCATCGCCTGCCTGCGTGACACGTTGAACCGGTTGCGCCATCCGCCGGCCGAGGAGCTCGGGCTGGAGGCAAGCCTGGTCGCCCTCGTCGACAGCTGGCGGTCGCGCGCGACGCAGCCGCAGATCCAGCTCGATCTGCAGGGCGACCTCGCCGACATCAGCGGCACGGTCGCGGTCACTGCCTATCGCGTCGCGCAGGAATGCCTGACCAACGCGCTGCGCCACAGCTCGGCGCGCGAGATCGTGCTGCGGATCGAACGGCGCAGCGGAACTGAAAACGCGCTGCTGGTGCGGGTCGAGGATGACGGCGGCGGCGATGCCGCCAAGGTGGCGCAGTCGGCGGGCTTCGGCCTCACCGGCGTCAGCGAGCGCGTCGCAGCACTCGGCGGTTCGCTGTCGATCGCGCGCGCCAGCCGCGGCCTCTCCGTCGCCGCCACGATCCCGCTCGCCGCCTGAGATGACGACCGCGAAAACCACCGCAACCCTCCGGGGCATCTCGATCCTGCTGGTGGACGATCATCCCGTGGTCCGCCAGGGCTACCGGCGCGTGCTCGAGCATCAGGACGATTTCCGCGTGGTCGCCGAGGCCGACAACGCCGCCAACGCCTACCGTGCGTTCAAGTCGCACGGCCCCGATGTGGTGGTGATGGACATCTCGATGCCCGGCGCGAGCGGCCTGGAGGCAATCCGCAACATCCGCGCGCGCGATGCCGACGCCCGCATCCTGGTCTTCAGCATGCACAGCGAGGCCGCCCAGGTGAAGGCGGCATTCGGCGCCGGCGCCTCCGGCTTCGTCACCAAGGGCAGCGAGCCGGCCGAGCTGATCGCGGCGATCCGCTCGGTGGCGCGCGGCGAGCACGCGATGAGCGACGACGTCGCGCGGGTGCTCGCGCTGGAGAGCCTGGTGCCGACCAGATCGGCGCTCGACCAGCTCGGCGAGCGGGAGATCGAGATCCTGCGGCAGTTCGCGGCCGGCAGCACCAAGGAGCAGATCGCCGCCAACCTCAACCTCAGCACCAAAACCGTGCAGAACTACCATTATCTGATCAAGGCCAAGACCGGGATGCGGACCGACGCCCAGCTGGTCCGCCTCGCCGTCGAATGCGGCCTGGCGAACCTCTAACTGCTCCCTCTCCCCGTTCTTGCTATCTCCGCGAAGACGTTGACAGCCGAATTTCGCGGAGGCCCCTCTCACCCCGAGCGCATCCGGCGATGCGTTCCGGCCTCTCGCCGCAAGCGGGGCGAGGCGAAACAAGGCCTCGGATATCGCTGCGCCAATCCGGGCTACCAACCGCCGGTTTCGGCCGGTTTTCCCCGCCAAATGCCCCGAAAAGGTGGCTTCGGCCGACCCGATTTGCTAAAGCGCAGCGTAAAATCGGATCGGCCGGAGCGCGTTTTGCGCGCCCCGCCCCGTCCGATTCGGAGTTCTCGATGATCCCCCGCTATGCCCGCCCGGAAATGGCCTCCATCTGGGAGCCGCAAACGCGTTTCAAGATCTGGTTCGAGATCGAGGCGCATGCCGCCGACGCGCTGGCCGAGCTCGGCGTGATCCCCAAGGAAGCCGCCAAGACGATCTGGGCCAAGGGCAAGGACGCCACCTTCGATGTGGCGCGAATCGACGAGATCGAGCGCGAGACCAAGCACGACGTCATCGCCTTCCTGACCCACCTCGCGGAGATCGTCGGCCCCGAGGCGCGCTTCGTGCACCAGGGCATGACCTCCTCCGACGTGCTCGACACCTGCCTCAATGTCCAGCTCAAGCGCGCCGCCGACCTGCTGATCGCCGATCTCGACCGGGTGCTGGCGGCGCTGAAGACCCGCGCCTTCGAGCACAAGATGACGCCGACCATCGGCCGCTCGCACGGCATCCATGCCGAGCCGGTCACCTTCGGCCTCAAGCTCGCCTATGCCCATGCCGAGTTCGCCCGCGCCCGCGCCCGGCTGGTCGCCGCGCGCGACGAGATTTCGACCTGCGCGATTTCGGGCGCGGTCGGCACCTTTGCGCAGATCGATCCGCGGGTCGAAGAGCACGTTGCGAAAGCGATGGGGCTGCGGCCGGAGCCAGTCTCGACCCAAGTGATCCCGCGCGACCGCCACGCGATGTATTTTGCCACGCTCGGCGTGATCGCCGCGTCGGTCGAACGGCTCGCGGTGGAGGTGCGCCATCTGCAGCGCACCGAGGTGCTGGAAGCCGAGGAGTTCTTCTCCGAGGGCCAGAAGGGCTCGTCGGCAATGCCGCACAAGCGCAATCCGGTGCTGTCGGAAAATCTCTCCGGCCTGTCGCGCATGGTGCGCGCCTATGTGACGCCGGCACTGGAGAACGTCCCGCTGTGGCATGAGCGCGACATCTCGCACTCCTCGGCCGAGCGCATGATGGGCCCCGATGCCACCGTCACGCTCGACTTCGCGCTGGTCCGGCTCGCCGGCCTGATCGAGAAGCTGCTGGTCTATCCGCAGAACATGCAGAAGAACCTCGACCGGCTCGGCGGCCTGGTGCACTCGCAGCGCGTGCTGATCGCGCTGACCCAGAAGGGCGCCAGCCGCGAGGACGCCTACAAATTCGTGCAGCGCAACGCGATGCCGGTGTGGCGTGGCGAAGGCGACTTCCAGACGCTGCTGAAGAACGACCCCGACGTGACGAAATACATGACCGATGCCGAGATCGAGGAGAAGTTCGACCTTGGCTATCACCTCAAGCACGTCGACACAATTTTCAAGCGGGTGTTCGGCGAGGCCTGAGCGAGGCCGCCATTCCCGCGTGACATCGCAGCGGGTTGCGCTACGCTGACCCGTCTTACAAAGCCCACAAGAAACGGACCCTCCCCATGCCCATCGTCAATCGCGTTGCCGCCCTCTCGGATGAAATGGCCGCCTGGCGCCATGACTTCCATGAGAACCCTGAATTGCTCTATGAGGTGCACCGCACCGCCGGCATCGTCGCCGACAAACTGCGCGAGTTCGGCTGCGACGAGGTGGTGACGGGGATCGGGCGCACCGGCGTGGTCGGCGTGATCCGCGGCCGCAAGAACGGCTCGGGCAAGACCATCGGGCTGCGCGCCGACATGGACGCGCTGCCGATCGTGGAGGCGGCCGACGTGCCCTACGCCTCGAAGGTCCCCGGCAAGATGCACGCCTGCGGCCATGACGGCCACACCGCGATGCTGCTCGGCGCTGCGAAATACCTCACCGAGACGCGCAATTTCGACGGCACCGCGGTGGTGATCTTCCAGCCTGCCGAAGAAGGCGGCGCCGGCGGCAAGGCGATGGTCGACGACGGGCTGATGACCCGCTGGGGCATCCAGGAGGTCTACGGCCTGCACAACATGCCCGGCCTGCCCGAGGGCTATTTCGCGACCACGCCCGGCCCGATGCTGGCCTCGTCCGACACCCTGAAGATCGTCGTCCGCGGCAAGGGCGGCCACGCCGGCGCCGCGCCGCACGAGGCGATCGACAGCGTCCTGATCGGCGCCCAGATCATCAATGCGCTGCAATCGATCGTGTCACGCAATCTCGACCCGCTCAAATCGGCCGTCATCTCGATCACGATGTTCGAGGCCGGCAGCGCGTTCAACGTGATCCCGGAGACCGTCACGCTGGGCGGCACCGTGCGCACGCTGGACCCCGGCGTGCGCGACATGGTCGAGCGCCGGATCGGCGAGGTCGCCTCCAGCATCGCCAAGGCTTATGGCGGATCGGCCGAGACGGATTATGGACGGATGTATCCGGTCACGCTGAACCATGCGCATCAGGCCGGCATCGCCGCCGAGATCGCCCGCGACGTGGTCGGCGCCGACCGCGTCAACGACAATCTGGTGCCGGTGATGGGCGCCGAGGATTTCGCCTTCATGCTGGAAGCGCGCCCCGGCGCCTTCGTCTTCCTCGGCATGGGCGACGGCCCGATGTGCCACCACCCGGCCTACAAGTTCAACGACAACATCCTCGGCCACGGCGCGTCCTATTGGGTGCGCCTGGTCGAGAAGCAGATGCCGGCGGGCTAGCACCGCCCGCGCAACCGATGAACGACGAATGGCCCGGCCGCGATCCATCGCGGCCGGGCCATTCACATCACGAACGCGGCTGCTGTTGCGTGGTGCAGTGAATGCCGCCGCCGCCGGCGGCGATGCCGTCGATGTTGAGCTGGATGATTTCCCGGTCCGCAAACAGCTCCCGCAGGATGTCGCGCGCATTGCGGTCGGCGGCCGCATCGCCGAATTCCGGCGCGATCACGGCGCCGTTGCAGACGTAGAAGTTGATGTATCCGGCAGCGAAGTCCTTCGTACCGTGCTTGGGGCGCACCGTCGACGGGCCCTGCAACACCACGACGTCGAGATGCCGGCCCTTCGCGTCGACCGCGCCGCGCAGCAGATCGAGGTGCCGCCTGGTCACCGCGTGATCGAACGACGACGGATCCGGCTCGAGGCCGGCCACGACGACGCCTGGACCGGCAAATCGTGCGTAGAAGTCGGTATGTCCGTCGGTGATGTCCTTGCCGGCGATCCCTGGCAGCCAGATGATCTTGTCCAACCCGAGCAGGCGCGACAGTTCGGCCTCGCATTTCTCCTTGGAGACACCGGAATTGCGATTGGGGTTGAGCACGCAGCTTTCGGTGACGATCGCGGTCCCCTCACCGTCGACTTCGATGCCGCCGCCTTCCAGCACCAGGCCGGCCTTGACGAACGTCGCGTTCGCGGCACGGGCGACGTATTCCGCGACCTCGGCATCGAGCGCGTGGCGCTGCTTGTTGCCCCAGCCGTTGAAGTTGAAACCGATCGCGCCAAGCTGCCCGGACGGGTCCCTCACGAACACCGGTCCGGTGTCACGCATCCACACGTCATCGACCGGTCGAATGACGAGGCTGACCGAGGGGCCGCAGAGCCGCGCGGCAATCTCGCGGTCCTCCTCGCGCACCAGCATGTTGACGCGCTCGTAGGCCGCAATCGCCTTGGCGATGCCGGCGAGATTTTCCCGCGCCGCCGGAAGCAGCTTGCCGCCCCAGATCGCGGCGCTGGCGCCGAACGCCATCCAGGTCGCGGCATGCGGCGCGCCCTCATCCGGCATCCGCCAATTTGCATTGTCCCGTGCAAGGTCGTCCACGAGCGTACCGGCCGCGATGGCCCTCCCGGCTTGACCGCCAGATTAGCCCCGTCGCCAACCCGACGCCACGATCTGACGGTGATCCGCTCGCCCTGGGGCTGGCCGCCCAAGTCGCTTGGTGAGGCGCCTAAAGCGCGATGAGATTGGGTTGAATCGTCATCGCGCTTCAGCTCTTTGTTTGAGCATGATTTTTTCGGAAAACCGCTTCGCACTTTTCCGGATCATGCTTTAGCGAGCGGGGTCGGCCTCACCCGCCCCGATCATGCGAGCGGCGACGCGGTCGCGCTTGACGAAATGATGGAAGGCGACTGCGCCGAGATGCAGCACGATCAGTGCGAGCAGCACATAGGCGAAGAAGATGTGGCGTCCCTCATAGGCATCCGCCGCCGCCTTGTCCGGCGAGGTGATCTGGGGAACGTGGAACAGGCCGAAGAAGCTCGAATAGTCCTGCGCACGGGATCCGGAATGCGCCCAGCCCAGCATCGCCACCAGGATGGTGACGGCATAGAGTGCGCCGTGGTTGACCCGGGCGGCGATCCTTTGCCAGGAGGGCATGTCGGCCGGCAGCGCCGGCGTCGGATTGACTCCGCGCCACACCAGCCTGAGCACCGTGAGCAGCAGCACCAGATAGCCGATGTCGGCATGGATCGACCGGTAGAAGAACTTGTCCGCCCGCGCCGGGATGTGGTTCATCCACCAGCCATAGGCCAGCATGCCGATGATGGTGACGCCCAGCACCCAGTGAAACGCGCGGGCGAGCGAGCCCCAGCTTGCCGTCGTATTGCGGATCATGGTCGAATGCCCCGTTAGGATTTCGCACGTCGCAGCAATAGTTTGCCGAGATACTTGCAGGGATCGGTCAAGGCCATATGAAATTCCCGCCTTCACCGCCTTTTGTCGGCCGCAGACGCTAGATAGCCAAAAACAACTGAATGGTAACCCTGGTTCGGATAGAATTTCCGCGTGTCCAATCCCCCGACCATCCTTGTGTTCGATTCCGGCCTCGGCGGCCTCACCGTGCTGCGCGAGATCGTCCGGGCCCGGCCCGACGCGCACTTCGTCTATGTCGCCGACGACGCGTTCTTCCCCTATGGCCACCATGGCGAAGACGAGATCATCGCCCGCGTGGTGCCGCTGGTCGGCGAGCTGATCGAGGCCCATGCCCCCGACCTCGTCGTGATCGCCTGCAATACGGCATCGACGCTCGTGATGTCGCATCTGCGCGACGCCTATCCTTTGCCCTTCGTCGGCACGGTGCCGGCGATCAAGCCGGCCTGCGCCTCGTCGAAGACACGGCGCGTCTCGGTGCTCGGCACCAGGGGCACCGTGAAGCGGGAATATACCCGCAAGCTGATTTCCGATTTCGCGCAGGGTTGCGAGGTCACCCTGGTCGGCTCCGGCGAACTCGCCTCTCTGGCGGAAGCGGCCCTCAGCGGGAAGGCCGTGCGCGACGAGGACATCGCGGCCGAGCTCGCGCCCTGCTTCGTCGGCGATGGCGCTGACGACCCGGCCCGCACCGACACCGTGGTGCTGGCCTGCACGCATTATCCGCTGCTACTGGAGCGCCTGACGCGGCTCGCGCCCTGGCCGGTCGACTGGATCGATCCGGCGCCGGCGATCGCCCGCCGGGTCGCCGACCTGCTCGGCCCGGCAGGCGGGGAGAGCGACGAAGCCGGCGCCGAGATGATCTTCACCTCGAACCGCCCGCATGCCCTGACCGCGGCGCTGACGCCGTTCTTCGGCGGCCGCGTCCCGGCCTGATCCTTTCCGTCGCCACAACGCGCTGCTAGTTTGCCCTCGCCTCACCGAGGGAGCCCTGCATTGACCTCAGCACCGCTGACGCCGCTCAATCGCCTGCGCAAGGCGTGGCGCGACAAGCGCCCGACCTTCGGCGCGATCGCGACCATTCCGAGCATCCAGACCGTGCAGATCATGGCGCAGTCGCTGGACTGGATCATCGTCGATCTCGAGCACGGCCCGATCGATCTCGGCACCGCGCATGCGATGATCGTGGCGACCTCGGGAACGCCATGCGTGCCGATGGTGCGGATATCAGCCAACGAGCCGCACCTTGCCAAGGCGCCGATGGACATCGGAGCGCTCGGCATCAACTTTCCGATGATCTGCAACCGCGCCGACGCCGAGAAAGCCGTGCGCAGCGTGCGCTATCCACCAAACGGCGACCGGCTGTGGGGTCCGTTCCATGCACCGTTCCGCTGGGGCGTCTCGATGAACGATTACATGGCGACCGCCGACGACGACATGATCTGCATGATCACGATCGAGCATGTCGATGCCGTGAATCGCATCGACGAGATCATGGCAACCTCCGGCATCGACCTCGCGGTGATCGGCCCCGGCGATCTCGCCACCTCGATCAACAAGCGCGGGCTGCCCGACGATCCCGAAGTGATCGCGCTGATGCAGCGTGCCGAGGAAGGCATCATGAGGAGCGGCGTGCCGATCGGCGGCGTCGCCCGCACCGCCGAGCAGGCCAACGCGATGATCGACCGCGGCTACCTCGCGCTCGCACTCGGCTTCGACTGGTCGCTATTCCAGCGCGGCATCGCCGCCGCGTTCGCCGGGATCAGGCGGTAGGCGCGATGGCGAGCAAGTTCCAGCCCTGTCATGACGGAACCCCAGCACCGCCCCAGCGCGGCTGCGATGAGCCGCCGCGCCTGCACGCCGCAATTGCCTGAACAGCAGGTAAGCCCACTGTAAGCTTGGCCGCGGATAATTCCATGACGGCCAGCACGACCGGATGAACGGACTAATCCCATTGTCGAAAGCGTACATCACACAACGCCTGCTTTTCGCCGCGATTCCACGCTGCTAGAGTTTCGCGGGTTGGGAGGAAATTGCATGTTCAGGAATTTGCTGCTGGGTCTCACCGTGATTGCGTTTGCCGGCGCCGGCGCTGGTTTTGTTGGTGCTGGCGCTGCCTTGGCGCAGCAGAGCGGCATCAAGCGAACGCCGCTGCAGAAGGTCGATTTTCCGGCGGGCTACAACACGGTCACAGCGATTGCAGAGGTTCCGGCAGGGGGTGCGTCGGGGCGTCACAGCCATCCGGGTGCTGAAACCGGCTATGTGCTCGAAGGCGAGCTGGAGCTTGTGATCGACGGCAAGCCGCCGCTGAAGCTGAAGGCGGGCGATTCCTACCAGATTCCGGAAGGTGCGGTGCACGATGCCAGGACTTCCGGCGACAAGCCGCTCAAGGTGCTCGGGGTCTACGTGGTCAAGGCCGGCGAGCCCTTGGCCAAACCGGCGCCATGAGCAGAAACCGATTGGCCTCCGGCCAATTGGTTCATGTCAGCTTCAGGTACGGCGAGCAAAGCCTGAGTTCTCCGGGCCTTTGATTTTTTGCCTGATTGCAGGGAAATGAACCGAACAAATGCGCGGTGAATTTCGTCGGATCTCATTGCCGCGCCGTCTCGTCGCTGATCTGATGCACGCGTCGGCCGGCGTGCCGTTCGTCTCCCTGACGCGCTCGTTGAACGTCCGTGCAGTGGTCGAGGCCCGCGCACGCGGGGCACAGGCACCAGGCTGGGCCGCGATCTTCGTCAAGGCATTCGCGCTGGTCGCCAGGACCGAGCCAACGCTGCGAACGCTGCACGTCAAATGGCCGTGGCCCTGCCTCTACGAGTTGCCGTGCAGCGTCGGCATGGTGGCCGTTGCGCGCGTCGAGAAGGGTGAGGACTGCGTGCTGTTCGAGCGCGTCCGCGGCGCCGACCAGATGACGCTCACCGCTGTCGACGCGCTGATCCGGCGCGCCAAGACCGCGCCGCTGCACGAGATTCCCTCGTTCCGCAAAACCCTCTGTGTGACGCGGCTGCCAATTCCGCTGCGCCGCCTGGCATGGGCGATCGGGATGAACTTCGGCCGGCAGCGCGCCAATTTCTGCGGCAGCTACGGCGTGACCTCGGTCGCCGCCTACGGCCCGGGCGAGCTGCACGCGTTGAGCCCCGGCCCGTTCCTGCTGAGCTACGGCGTGGTCAAGCCGGACGACACCATCGATGTGGTGCTGCGCTGGGACCATCTGGTCTGCGACGCCGCCCTGATCGCCCAGACCCTGACCCGGCTCGAGCAGGTGCTTGGCGGCGAAATTGCCGCGGAGCTGGATGCGATCCCGCCGCTCAACGAGGCCGACCGGCTAGGGCAGCCGCAAACCGCCCCTAAAGGGCAAAAACTGCCAAATTTTGCGCCGATTCGGCCCCAAATAGCCGGTGTTTCGTTTGACAGGACCGGACTTTCTCCTTAAGACCACCCTTGCTCGCGGGCCGGTTTCGGCCCGCGATGCGTTTCGCGACCCGTGGTTCTCCCCGAGCTTTCGAGGCGGACCTGTCGGTACAGGCCTTTAGGCAGGTACACAGGAGGGCGCGTCTCCTCAAACCCTGGACTGACAAAACGCCGGACGCCAGACAGCGACGGCTATACAAAGAGGACGCGATGACAAAGCGCAGTGAGGCGAAGTACAAGATCGATCGCCGCATGGGCCAGAACATCTGGGGCCGCCCGAAGAGCCCCGTGAACCGCCGCGAATACGGCCCCGGCCAGCACGGCCAGCGCCGCAAGGGCAAGCTCTCCGACTTCGGTGTGCAGCTGCGCGCCAAGCAGAAGCTCAAGGGCTACTACGCCAACATTTCCGAGCGTCAGTTCCACGGCATCTATGTCGAGGCCAGCCGCCTGAAGGGCGATACCGGCGAGAACCTGATCGGCCTGCTCGAGCGCCGTCTCGACACCGTGGTGTATCGCGCCAAGTTCGTCTCCACGATGTTCGCCGCGCGCCAGTTCATCAACCACGGCCACATCAAGGTGAACGGCCGCAAGGTCAACATCGGCAGCTACAAGCTGAAGGTCGGCGACGTCGTCGAGGTCAAGGAATCCTCCAAGCAGCTCACCCCGGTGCTGGAAGCAAGCCAGCTCCCCGAGCGCGACGTGCCCGACTTCATCGAAGTCGATCACTCCAAGATGACCGCGAAGTACGCGCGCACCCCCGGCCTCTCGGACGTGCCGTTCCCGGTGCAGATGGAGCCGCACCTGATCGTCGAGTTCTATTCGCGCTGATCAGTTCAGCATTGCGAGTTCGGAAAGGCCCCGGTTTTGCCGGGGCCTTTTTGTTTGGCTAAAGTCAGGGCAAATCGACCGAGAGAAACATCATGCACTACACCCCTGCCCCGCCCGATCCGAAGGCGCCCGCCGTGCGCATCAACCTGCTGTCGGACACCCAGACCAGACCGACGCCGGCGATGCGCGAGGCGATGGCGAAGGCTGAGGTCGGCGACGAGCAGGTCGGCGACGATCCGACCACCAATGAGCTCTGCGCCCGCGTCGCCGATCTGCTTGGCAAGGAAGCCGCCGTGTTCATGCCGTCGGGCACGATGTGCAATGTCGCTGCGACGCTGGCCTATTGCCGGCCGGGCGACGAGATCCTGGCGCACGCCACCGCGCATATCATCGCGCGCGAGGGCGGCGCGCATGCCGCGCTCGGCGGCTTCCAGATCACCCAGCTTGCGGGCGACGATGGCCAGTTCACGCCGGACACCTTCCGGGCCGCGCTGCATCCGCGTACCCGTTACCAGCCGCCGCAGGTGCTGGTCAGCGTCGAGCAGACCGCCAATATCGGCGGCGGCACGATCTGGAAGAAGGCCGCGCTGGATGAGGTCGTTGGCATCGCCAAGGCCCATGGGCTCGTGACCCACATGGACGGCGCGCGGCTGTTGAACGCGACCGTCGCCTCCGGCATCTCTCCGCGCGACATGACGGCGGGCTGGGATTCGGCCTGGATCGACTTCTCCAAGGGCCTCGGCGCGCCGATCGGCGGCGTCATCGCCGGCACCAGAGCGTTCATCGACGACGTCTGGCGCTGGAAGCAGCGGCTCGGCGGCTCGATGCGGCAGTCCGGCGTCTGTGCCGCCGCCTGCATCCACGCGCTCGATCATCATGTCGACCGCCTTGCCGACGACCACGCCAATGCGCGGGCGCTGGCACGCGGGCTGTCGCAGATCAACGGCATCGCGGTGCAGACGCCCGAGACCAACCTCGTCTTCTTCAAGCCGGACGGTGCCGGCGTATCGGGCGACAAGATGGTCGCCGAGCTGCGCAAGCGCGGCGTGATGCTGGCGATGATGGACGGCCGGATCCGGGCCTGCACGCATCTCGACGTTACGGCGGAGATGATCGAGGAAGCGGTCGGGCACGTCCGGGACATCGTCCGCGCGGCGTAGCTACGGCTTGGCTTGCGGAACGCGTCGCGCAAGGTGATCCCTACCGTCCTGGTGGAAGATCAACTGCGTCGCTGCAGCTTCGCCGTCACCATCGAACGATAGCACCGCATCAACCACCTTGAAGAAGAAGGTGCGATCGCTCTCGGGGAAGAGCTCGCGACGCTCCTCCCCCGTCGCGTGGCTGAACAGGCGATTGCCCTCCCTGGCGACGCGGATCGCAAACTGCGGCGTGAACTGATAGGTCCCGACCAGGCGATCCAGCGCCTGCGGGTCCGCTGCGATGACTGTCTTGATCCTGGCCTGGCGATCAGGCCAGCGGTACTCATCCGCGATGCTGCGCAGGATCTCGCCCACCAGGATCTGTCCACCCCAGCTATTCGTCATCACGACCGCGCCATCACCGTTCTCGAAGATCACCATCGTGTTGACGAAGCCGTGGTTGACGCCGTTGTGCCAGAACTGCCGTTGAGGCGCGGTGCCGCGAACCAGCCAGCCCAATCCATATCGTCCGAGCCCCGGCGGAAGCCCCTCGGCGCTGCCGAGAACGGGCGAGAGCATCTCCACAGTCGTCGATTGCGAGAGCACGGAATAGCGGCGGCCCGTCAGCCCATCCAGCGTGGCGAGCAAGCAATGAGCGAGATCGGTCGGCGTCGTCCATAGTCCGGCAGCGGCAAGTTCCGGATGGATGCGGGGGCCGCCGGGCACCGGCGCGCCGTCCGAGCGGTAGGGCGTTGCGGCCATCGGCAAGCGATCCGCGGACAATGGTTGCGCGAAACTGGAATGCGTCATCCCGAACGGCCTGAGAACGACATCGTCAAGCAACGCCGGAAACGGCCGCCCCGTCACGTCGACCAGCAACTGCTCGATGATCGCGTAGCCGCCGCCGGAATATTGCGTCTGCTTGCCCGGCTCGTGCTCGACCAAAACCGGCGCGCTGTTCGCAGGCCGCGCGCCATTGAGGACCTCGGCAAGGGACGGCACCGGTTCGCCGGCCGGGTAGCCCTCAAAGCCCTGAACAGTCGTGCCGGCCGAATGACTGAGCAGCCCGCGCAGCGTGACCCTGGATTGGCGGCTGAACGGATGGTCAGGAATTTTCCAGCCCTTGAGCGCGAGATTGACGTCGGCATCCAGATCGAGCTTCCCGGCCTGCGCCAATGCCAACGCCGCGACGGCCGTCACCGGCTTGCTGATCGAGCCGGCCTGGAACAGCGTTTCCGGCACCACGGGCGGGCCACCGATGGCGGTGAGGCCAAAGCCGCGCGCCCATTCGATGACGCCGCCGCTGATGACCGCGATGCTGACACCCGGGACGCGGAGTTCGCCCATCCGCTCGGACAGGCTCATCGGCGCATCGCCATCGACGATGACGGCGGTCCTCAGCCCCATCGTGACCCGTTCGATGCGCGCTGCGACATCGCTTTGACTGTTCGAACCGCCGGCAGAACCGGTTTGCGAGGAAGCGGCGTCGTCATGGCCACCGCCTCGCGCCATTCCTACCGCCCCATCGCCTGGTAGATCAGCGTCTTCAGTTCCTGCTGGATCCGGCCGCGCTGCGACGGCGTCTGCACCATGAAAATTCCAAACAGATCGTCGGCGGGATCGATGAAGAAGAACGTACCGCCGACGCCGTCCCAGCGGTATTCGCCCAGCGGCCAGTTCGTGTTCGCCGGCACCGAAGTGCGGACGGCGAAGCCGAGGCCGAAGCCCGAATTCGGACCGGGATAATAGTTCTTGTCGCGGGCGACGCCGGTCTCGGGGCCGATATGGTCCGACGCCATCAGTGCGATGGTCTCCGCCTTCAGGTAGCGCCGGCCTTCATAGACGCCGCCGTTCAACAACATCTGCGCAAAGCGTGCGTAATCGCTGACGGTACCGACCATCCCGCCGCCGCCGGATCGCCATTTCAGCGGCTTCCTGGGATCGCGCACCTGTGTGGTCGGGCTGATCGCGCGATCATTGGGCATCGGCTCGGCGATCAGCGGCCACTTGGCGGGATCGGCGACATAGAACGCGGTCTCGTCCATGCCGAGCGGCTCGAGTAGCCGCTCCCTCTCGAACTGGAGCAGGGATTTTCCCGTGATCACTTCGATGACGCGGCCCAGCACGTCGGTGGAATGACCGTAGTCCCATCTCGTCCCGGGCTGTTCGGCGAGCGGCAGCGCGGTAAGCTTCGCCACGAACTCGGCATTGGAGATGTCGCTCTTGAACAGGTCGGCATCGGCATAGGCCTTGTTCACCAGCCCACCGCCATAGTAGCCGTAGGGCAGCCCGGAAGTGTGGCGCATCAGGTCTTCGATCGTCACCGCGCGCTTGAGCGGCTCCAGTGTGAGCGCCGGCTTGCCATCTTCTCCGTGCGTCTTCACTCCGACCTTCATATCCGCAAAGGCAGGAATGTATTTCGAGACCGGATCGCTGAGCGCCAGCTTGCCCTCCTCCACCAGCATCATCGCGACGACGGTCGTGATCGGCTTCGACATCGAATAGAGGCGGAAGATGGTATCCGCGCTCATCGACAGCTCGGTGGTGGGGTCGCGAACCCCGAAATTCTCGTAGTAGACCGGCTTGCCGTGCTGTTGCAGCAGCAGGATCGCGCCGGGAATCTTCCCGTTCGCGATCTCGTTCCTGACATAGTCGGAGACCTTGGCGAGGCCCTCCGGAGAGAATCTGTGCGCGGCCAACCCCGGGGAGCCGGCCTTCGCATCGGTTGCGACGAACGCGAGCACGAGCGCCGCGACGACAGCGCGGCATCTACGCATGAGAGAGCATGATCCGATCGGATTGCATCGGATCATGCTCTCATTCCTTGTTTTTGACGCGTTATCTTCACGCGAACCGGCATCCACTTCGCTCGAAAACGCTCTAGTTTTCCATGGCTTCGTAGACGAGCTGCTTCAACGTCCGCTGGATGCGCTGGCGCTCGGTCGGCGTCTGCTCCAGCAGGACGAAGAAGAAGTCCTGCTTGCGGTCGATGATGTAGTAGCAGCCGCTGGCGCCGTCCCATTTCAGCTCGCCGAGATCGCCGGGCGGCGGCGGCTTCGCCGTACCCGGATCGGTGCGCACCGCGATCCCCAGTCCGAAGCCGAAGCCGTCGCCGGGGAAGTAGAAGAAGTCTCGCTCGACGCCGGAGCCGGGCCCGACACGGTCGGTCATCAGTTCCTTGAACGTCTCGGGCTTCATGATGGTCTTGCCGTCGAGGGTGCCGCCATTGAGCAGCATCTGCGCGAAGCGCGAATAGTCCGCCATGGTCGAGACCATGCCGCCAGAGGCGGACTCCCATTTCTTGACCGTGGTCGGATCGTTGATCCGGCCGACCCTGAAGTCGCTGTCGTTCGGCATCGGCTCGGCCATCAGCTTCTGCTTCTCGGGATCGGTGACGAAGAAGCCGGTGTCCTTCATCCCGAGCGGGCCGAGCAGCCTTTCCTGCTCGATGGTCGAGAGCTTCTCGCCGGTGGCCACCTCCATCACGCGCGCCAGGATGTCGGTGGAATGGCCATATTGCCAGAGCGCGCCGGGCTGGTTGTGCAGCGGCAGCTTGGCGATCCGCTCGGCGAATTCAGCGAGATCGAAATCGCCGCCGTAGATGTTGGCCTCCTTGTAGGCCTTGCGGACCAGGCTGTCGCCGTAGAAGCCGTAGGTGATACCCGACGTATGCGTCATCAGATCGAGGATCGTGATCGGCCGCCTGGGCGGCACCAGCTCGAGCGTCTTGGTGCCGTCCTCGGCCTTCTTCTCGACGCCGACCTTCACATTGGCAAAGGACGGGATGTATTTCGAGACGGGGTCGTCGAGCTTGTATTTCCCCTCCTCCAGCAGCTGCATCGACACTACGGCGGTGATCGACTTGGACATCGACGCCAGCCGGAAGATGGTCTGGTCGGTGATCGGCACCTTGCTGACCACGTCCTGCACGCCGAAGGCCTCGTGATAGACCGGCTTGCCGTGCTGCTGGATCAGGACGACGGCGCCGGGAATCTTGCCGGTCGCGACCTCGTTCTTGAAGAACTCGCTGATCCTGGCAAGCTTGTCGGGGTTGAAATGCGCACCCGCCGGAATCTCATAGGTGCCCTCGGTGTGCGAGAATGCCGGCGCCGTTAGCACGACCGCCACGGCTGCGGCCGCGCATGTCAAACGAAATGAATGCATTCGGTCTGTCCCTCCCCGGATATCACGGGGAAGTGTAGCGGCGGTATCATCAGGCACAAGGGCTCCCAAAGGCGTCCAGGACCGCCTGATGCAGCTCGCCGCTTGGAGCCGCGAAGCAGCAGAAGATCACCTGTGTGACACCGGGGGCGGATGGCAGGGCGTCCACGACCGTTCGAACGGCGATTGCCGCCGCGCGATCCGCGGGGAAACGGTAGATCCCGGTGGAAATCGCAGGGAAGGCCACCGACGCAAGCCCGTGCTCGTCGCAGAGCTGCATCGAACGCCGATAGCACGATGCAAGCAGAGCATCCTGGTCGAGCTTCCCGCCATTCCACACCGGGCCAACGGTATGGATCACGTGCCTGGCGGGCAGCCGATAGCCCTTGGTGATCTTTGCCTGGCCGGTCGTGCAGCCATGAAGCATACGGCATTCGGCGACGAGATCGGGTCCAGCGGCGCGATGAATCGCGCCGTCGACACCGCCGCCACCGAGCAGCGATGAATTGGCCGCGTTGACGATGGCGTCAACGCGCAGGGTCGTGATGTCGGTGACGATGACTTCGAGCCGCGCATTGCCGATCCGGCGCGCGGTCAAGGTCAGGCAGCCACGTCGACCGGGATGCCCTTGTCGGCAAACAGCTGCTGCAATTCACCGGCCTGGAACATCTCGCGGATGATGTCGCAACCGCCGACGAACTCGCCCTTCACGTAGAGCTGCGGAATCGTCGGCCAGTTCGAATAGACCTTGATGCCGTTGCGCAGCTCGGCCGATTCGAGAACGTTGAGGCCTTTGTAGCCGACACCGATGTGGTCGAGGATCTGAACGACCTGACCGGAAAACCCGCACTGCGGGAATTGCGGCGTGCCCTTCATGAACAGCACGACGTCGTTCGACTTCACTTCGTTGTCGATGAATTGCTCGATGCTCATTTTCGCTTCCTTGCGTAGGCGGCGCTCTCAGGCCTTGACGGGCCGGCCCGCCCTTCTAACCCGTGACTGGCTATATATGTAGCTCAAACCATTGTGCATCCAAAGCAAAATGGCGGAAATCCGGCATGCGGTTGGGGCCGGACGGCACCCCCAAAAGCGCCGGGATTATCTGACGGCCCCAATATCATCATGGGGGGAGGCTTTTTTCCCGTAACGGAGCCCCTATCTAGGACGAACTGTCCGTCAGGAACCAGACTGCCGAAGCAACGTTCTCCCCTGGAATCGGAGACCCATGTGACGAAACCAGCCTCTGCCGCGGCCGCCAATTCCGCCGCCGCCCCGTCACCTTCCTCCGAATCCGCCCCGCTCGCGCAGCGGCTGGCGGACGCCTATCGTGCGGTCCGCGACGAGACCGAGCGCCGGGCCGCCCCGCTTTCGGCGGAAGACCAGCTGATCCAGTCGATGCCGGATGCGAGCCCTGCCAAGTGGCACCGCGCCCATACCACCTGGTTCTTCGAGCAGTTTCTGCTCGGAGAACACGTCAAGGGCTACACGCCGTTACATCCTGACTACGCCTATCTGTTCAATTCCTATTACGTCAGCGCCGGCCCCCGGCATGCCCGCCACCAGCGCGGCCATCTGACCCGACCGACCGCCGACGAAGTCACAGCCTACCGCCGCCATGTCGACGCCGAGGTGGTGAAGTTCTTCCGGACCGCGACGCCTGAAAAGCTCGAGGCGCTGGTGCCGCTGGTCGAGGTCGGCCTCAATCACGAGCAGCAGCATCAGGAGCTGATGGTCACCGACATCCTGCATGCCTTCGCGCAGAACCCGATTCCGCCGGCCTACGATCCGGCGTGGCGCTTCCCGGCGTCGCAGCACGGGCCGCAGGAATGGGTGGCGCTCAACGAAGGCATCCACACCGTCGGCCATGCCGACGACAGCTTCCATTTCGACAATGAGAAGCCCGCGCATCGAGCCCTGGTCGGCCCGGTCAAGCTCGCCAAGAATCTCGTCACCAACGCCGAGTGGCTCGCCTTCATCAAGGACGGCGGCTATTCCACCGCGACGCTATGGCTGATGGACGGCTTCGGCACTGTCAGCAAAGAGGGCTGGCAGGCGCCCGGCCATTGGCGTGAGATCGACGGCGAATGGCAGATCATGACGCTGGGCGGCCTGCAGCCGATCGATCCGCAGGCCCCGGTCTGCCATGTCAGCTATTACGAGGCCGACGCCTTCGCCCGCTGGGCCGGCAAGCATCTACCGACCGAGATAGAATGGGAGGTCGCCGCCCGCGCCGGCCTGCTCAGCGACGCCTATGGCATCGTCTGGCAATGGACCCGCAGCTCCTATTCGCCCTATCCGGGCTACCGCGCCATCGAGGGCGCACTCGGTGAGTACAACGGAAAATTCATGGTGAATCAGCTCGTGCTGCGGGGGTCGTCGCTGGCGACGCCACCGGGTCACAGCCGCGTCACCTACCGCAACTTCTTCTATCCGCACCATCGCTGGCAATTCACGGGGTTACGCCTCGCCGACTACGCCTGATTGATTCCAGTCGACATCAAGTGCGCGCCGGTAAGCGCGTTCAGGAGAGTATCATGAATGTGCATGCCGCCGCTTTGGCCAAAGCCTATCCGTTCGACGAAGCGACTGCTGCGTTTGCCGGCGACGTGATCGGCGATCTCGCCCGTCACCCGAAACGGCTGTCGCCAAAATATTTCTACGACGCCACCGGCTCGGAGCTGTTCGAGCAGATCACGGTGCTGCCGGAATATTATCCGACACGCACCGAACTCGGCATCCTCAGCGACCGCGGCGACGAGATCGCGGCGAACATTCCGGACGGCGCAGCGCTGGTCGAGTTCGGCGCCGGTGCGACCACCAAGGTACGCCTGCTGCTCGAGCATTGCGAATTCGCAGCCTATGTGCCGGTCGATATTTCCGGCGATTTCCTGAAAGCCCAGGCCGACGGCCTGCGGAAGGATTTCCCGGGTCTCGGCATCTATCCGGTCACGGCCGATTTCACCACGCCGTTCGCGCTGCCCGAGGCGGTCGCCGCGATGCCGAAGGTCGGCTTCTTCCCCGGATCGACGCTCGGCAATTTCGAACCGAGCGAGGCCTTGGCCTTCCTGCGCAGCGCGCGCAAGATCCTCGGCCACGGCGCGCAGATGATCATCGGCGTCGACCTCGAGAAGGACGAGCGCGTGCTGTACGACGCCTACAACGATGCGGCCGGCGTCACCGCGCGCTTCAACCTCAATGTGCTGGTGCGGATCAACCGCGAGCTCGGCGGCAATTTCGATCTCTCGGGCTTCACCCACCGTTCGATCTACAACCGTGACCGCCATCGCATCGAGATGCACCTGATCAGCCGCAAGGCGCAGACCGTGCGGATCCTCGGCAACACCTTCGCGTTCCGCCCCGGTGAAAGCATTCACACCGAGAACAGCTACAAATACTCGATCGAGCGTTTCACCGCACTGGCGCGCAGCGCGGGCTGGACGGTGCGCAACAGCTGGACCGACGCCAACACGATGTTCTCGGTGCACGCGCTGATCGCGGAATAGACTCGGGAGCGGACCCCGCCGGCTATTCTTCGGCCGAGGGATCGGACCGCAGCGAGATCGATTCCCACGCCGCGACCACGATCATGATCGCGGTGGTGACGATCGAGAGCATCAGCGGCGACATCCCGCCGGCGAAATACGCCGTGACCGCCAGCGCGACGATGCCGACGCCGTGCGAGAGCTGCAGGAAGCCGCGGATCACGTATTTGAACAGGATGGTCCCGACCAGGAACAGCATGGGGCCGCCGACCGAGCTGATGATCGTCTTCAGGTCGGAATGGCCGCCTGGATGCTTCAACACCAGCTCATCGGCAACCGCGGTGAGGATGATGCCGCCGACGATCGGCATATGCAGATAGGTGTAGGCGATCCGCGCGACACGGCCGGATTCCTCCGCCTTCGAGATCATCTCGGAGCCCGCCTCGGCGCCCTTGTGGAAATAGATCCACCACATCGCGATGCTGCCGACCAAAGCCGAGATGAAGGCTGTGACATTCTCCGGCGTCCAGATCAGGTCGGCGAAGGTCGCGCCGTCGACCACGATGGCCTCGCCGAGCGCAATGATGATGAAGCCGGCGCAGCGCTCGGCCATATGGCCGCCTTCGACCGACCAGGCCTCGATCGAGGACGGGCCGAGCCCCGGGGTCCAGAACCGCGCGGCGGGCGCGATATATTCGATTGTCAGCGCCGCGATCCAGAGCCACATCCGCGTCTCATGCTCGGCGAAGCCGCCTGATATCCACAGCACGGCCGAGCAAGACAGCCAGGTCAGGATCCGGATCGCATTGTGGCGCACCGCGGTGCGGCGCCGCGGCGTCGCCAGCAGCCAGAACGCGGTGCGGCCGACCTGCATCGCGGCATAGGTCCCGGCAAACCACAGCCCGCGGCCCTCGAATGCGGTCGGGATCGAGGTCGACAGCAACAGCCCGCCCAGCATCAGGACGAACAGCAGCAGGCGGACCGGCGTCAGGTCGGGATTGAGCCAGTTGGTGACCCAGGTGGTGTAGACCCACACCCACCACACCGCGAGGAACAGCAGCGTGACCTGCACCGCGCCGAGCGGGGTGAAGTGATGCAGCAGCGTGTGCGACAGCTGCGTGACGGCGAAGACGAAGACGAGGTCGAAGAACAGCTCGGCATTGGTGACGCGGCTGTGCTGGTTCGGCACGATGACGCGAAACATGGCGCCGCGCGGATTTTCTGCCATTGCTTGCGGCCCCCGCCTGCTGGCCGGGCCTTAGCCTTCCGGCACCCCGGTTTGCAGCGCCAGGGCGTGCAGGACGCCGCCCATCTGGCCCTTCAGCGATTGGTAGACGATCTGGTGCTGCTGGACGCGGGACTTGCCGCGGAATGACTCGGAAACGACAGTGGCCGCATAATGGTCGCCGTCGCCGGCCAGGTCGCGGATCGTCACCTCGGCGTCCGGGATCGCTGCCTTGATCATCGATTCGATATCACGGGCGTCCATCGGCATCCCAGTCCACCTCCGTCAGGTCATTCGAATCAGGGCCGATTTGGCCAGGAAAACCCAAGAAAACCCGAGTAGCCCGAGAAAATCTGCGACAACACCCAAGGCAAAACCTGGCGCCTGAGGTCTTCTAGGTCATCCCGGGCACACTATATTCCCATTCCCAGCGATTTAAACCTGCATCAATCGGTCACAAGCCATCACGTCGAAATAACCAGAAGAGGCGCAGAATCATGAAGCTCCCCGGCCCCGACCATCCCATCACGATCACGCCCAATGCCAAACGCGTCCGCGTCACCGCCGACGGCGTCGTGATCGCCGAGACCACCCATGCGCTGACCCTCAAGGAAGCGAGCTATCCGGCCGTGCAATACGTCCCCCGGCAGGACGCCAACATGGCGCTGCTCGCCCGCACCGAGCGGACCACGCATTGCCCGTACAAGGGGGATGCGAGCTACTTCAGCATCAAGGCGAACGGCAAGACGCTGGACAATGCGATCTGGACCTATGAGGAGCCTTTCCCGGCCATGACCGAGATCGCCGGCCACCTCGCATTCTATCCCGACAAGGTGAAGATCGAGGAAGTCGCCTAGGTTCAACGTCGGCATTCCGGGACGATGCACAAGCATCGCCCCGGACTCTCGGGATCCCCCGAAGCGCAATCGCGCGTCGGAGGTTTGCTTCGCGCCCCGAATGACGGCATTTGTTGAAGCAGCTTTGCCGCTAGACCCTGAATATCGTGAGCCCAAGGATCAGCAGCACCAGGAAGATCACGACGAACACATAGAACAGAAAGCGTGCGATATCGGCTGAAGCGGCTGAGATACCTGTGAAGCCGAGCAAGCCCGCGATGATCGATACGACAAGGAAGACCAACGCCCATTTCAGCAGTGTCATTACTTGCTCCTCAAAGGCGCGCGCCCCGTGCGCCCGCCAGCCTTCCAGACAACGCCCGCTACAAACGCCAGTTCCAAAACGAAACAGACGCGCTGAGATGACCGACCTCGACACCACGGAATCGGGACGATTGGGCCTTGCTGAATCGGGTTCCCGATTGCAACATCGGGATGCAGACCAGGCTGGGGGCACCATGAAATCGATTGCTCACGCGGCTCCGGCCGTCGACATCCAGGCAGCACCGAAGCTCCACAAGCGCAATGTCGCGCTGGACCGCGCGCGCACCTTCCTGACGCTGGTCGTGCTGCTGCACCATGCGGTGATCCCCTACACCCATTTCGGGCATACCGACCCCACATCGTGGATCGGCTTCGACTGCGTGGTGCTCGCCACCGACAGCTTCTTCATGGCGATGTTCTTCTTTCTGTCCGGGCTGTTCGTCTGGCCCGGGCTCGGCCGCAAGCCGTGGCTGATCTTCCTGCGCGACCGGCTGCTGCGGCTCGGCTTGCCGTTTGTGGTCTGCGCCGTCACCGTAATTCCGATCGCCTATTACGCGATCGCCCTGCGCGCGACGCCGGAGCTGACCTTCTCCGAGTTCTGGCGAAAAACCATGATGTTCGGGCCATGGCCAAGCGGCCCGATCTGGTTCGTCTGGGTGTTGATGACCTTCGACCTGACGGCGAGCCTGCTGTACCGGGTCTCGCCGCATCTGCTCGAGCCGATCAACCGTCTGTCGATCATGGGATTCGAACGTCCCTCGAAGTTCTGGCTGTTCCTCGTCGTCGTCAGCGCCGCCGCCTATCTGCCGATGTTGGTCCATTACGGCCAGAACTACTGGTTCGAGCTCGGGCCGTTTTCGGTGCAGGCGAGCCGCGTGCTGCTGTACGCGTCCTATTTCTTCATCGGGGCGGGCATCGGGGCGGCAAACCTCGAGGGTGGCGTGCTCAGCGCGCATGGGCGACTGACCGAGCGGCGCTGGTTCTGGACCGGCGTCACGCTGATCCCCTACGCGCTGATGTGGGTGATGATCTACATCAAGCGCCAGATCATCGGTAACCCCGATCCGCTGCCGGGCTGGTATCTTGCGGCCTATGGCAGCTTCTACGTGCTGTTCAGTGCCTCGATCCTGTTCGCGATCCTGGCCTACTTCCTGCAATCGAAAGCAGTGGGGCCGACGCTGCTCGACCGCATGCAGAGCGACGCCTACGGCATGTTCCTGGTGCACTATCCGATCGTGCTGTGGCTGCAATACTGGCTGTTCGACATGGATCTGCCGGCGATCGCAAAGGCTGCGATCGCGTTCTTCGCCACGGTGGCGCTGAGCTGGGCCGCGACAGCCGTGCTGCGCAAGCTGCCGGGCGCCAACTACGTGCTGTAGAGATCACGCAGCGATCTCGCCCCTCGCCGCCACGCTTTCGAGCCGTGGCGTGGCGGCGGCGCGATGGTCGCGGGCGATCAGGATGTAGAAGGTCGGCAGCACGAACAGCGTGAACAGCGTGCCGATCAGCATCCCCATCACCACGACGATGCCGATCGCGAAGCGGCTCGCCGCGCCTGCGCCGTCGGCATAGAGCAGCGGCGCGAGGCCGGCGACCATCGCGGCCGTCGTCATCAGTACCGGCCGCATGCGCACGACGGCCGCCTTCTGGATCGCGGCAACGCGGTCGAGTCCTTCATGGTGCTGGATCTCGTTGGCAAAGCTCACCATCAGGATGCCGTGCTTGGAGATCAGCCCAATCAGCGTGACGAGCCCGATCTGGGTGTAGATGTTCAGCGTGGTGAAACCGAAATACAGCGGCAGCAGCGCGCCGCAGACCGCGAGCGGCACCGTGACCATGATGACCAGCGGATCGCGAAAACTCTCGAACTGCGCCGCCAGCACCAGGAAGATCACGATCAGCGCCATGCCGAAGGTGACGATCAGGCGGTTGCCCTCCTGGACGTATTGCCGGCTGTCCGACAGCCAGTCGACCGTCATGCCCGGCGACAGCTTCTGCGCCTGCATGAAGGACACCGCCTGTCCCATGGTCACACCGGGCTTGAGCACCGCCGAGATCGTCGCCGCGTTCATCTGATTGAACTGCGGCAGCCGGTTCGGCTCCGGCTTGACGTCGATCTTGATCACCGTCGACAGCGGGAACATCTGGCCCGAGCTGGAACGCACGTTGAAGTTTCCGAGATTCTCCGGCGTGACCCGGTCGGCCTGGCGCACCTGCGGGATCACCACGTAGGAGCGCTCGAAGAAATTGAAGCGGTTGACATAGTTCTCGCCGACCAGCACCGCGAGCGTATCGGCGATGGTCTGCATGCTGACGCCCGCCTCGGCCGCCTTGGCGTGATCGATCGTGATCCGCGCGGTCGGGCTGTCGAAGGCGAGATCGCTGTCGACGAAGACGAACAGCCCGCTCTTCCAGGCCGCTCCCTTCAAAGTCTCGACCTCCTGATAGATGCTGGCGAAATCGCCGGCCGAACGCACCACCATCTGGAACGGCAGGCCGCCGGTCGCCGCCGGCAGTGCGGCCGGCTGGAACGGCGTCACGCTGGCGCCGAGCACGCCGTAGGACATGCCGTAGAGCTGGTTCTGGATGTCGTCGGCGGAACGCTTGCGCTTGTCCCAGTCGGTCAGGTTGATGCCGCCGAAGGCCCGGTTCTGTCCGTCATTGCCGTTAAGCACCCAACTCGACTGATACTCCGGAAACGAGCGATACATCTGCTCGATCTGATCGGTGTAGCGCGTCGTGTAATCCACGCTGGCATATTGCGGGGCCCTGAGCACGGTGAACACGTAACCCTGGTCTTCCGGCGGCGCGAGCTCGCGCTGGCTGCCAAGGAACAGCACCACGATCGCGGCCAGCACGCTGACGGCAACCACCAGCACCGCGGTACGCATCCTAAGCGTCGCTGCCAAGAGCCAGCTGTAGCCGCGCGACAGCTTCGAGAACCGGTACTCGACAAAGCGGGCAAACCGGCCATGCGAGGTCGCTTCACCCAACAGCTGCGAGCTCATCATCGGCGACAGGGTCAGCGCGACCACGCCCGATACGATCACCGAGCCCGCCAGCGTGAAGGCGAATTCGCGGAACATGCTGCCGGTGAGGCCGCCCATCAGGCCGATCGGGGCGTAGACCGCGGCAAGCGTGATCGTCATCGCGACCACGGGGCCGATGATCTCGCGCGCGCCGATCAAGGCCGCCTCGGCCGGCTTCAGCCCCTCTTCGATGTGGCGATGGATGTTCTCCACCACGACAATGGCGTCGTCGACGACGAGCCCGATCGCGAGCACCATCGCAAGCAGGGTCAAGAGGTTGATGGAAAAGCCGAGCGCCAGCATCATCGCGGCGGTGCCGACCAGCGACAGCGGCACCGTGACGACAGGGATCAGCACCGAGCGGAACGATCCGAGGAACAACAGGATCACCACCACGACGATTACGATCGCCTCGACCAGTGCGTGCTGGACCTCCGAGATCGAGGCCTTGACGAAGTGAACGATGTTGAAGACGTCCCTGACTTGCAGGCCGGGCGGCGCCGCCCGGTTGAGATCCCCGATCACCTTGTTGGTGGCCGCGACGATCTCCAGCGGATTGCCGTCGGGGGTCGGCTGCACGCCGATGAACACGGTCGGCGTGCCGTTGTCGCGCGCATTGGCATCGTAGTTCTCGCCGCCGATCTCGAGTGTCGCGACATCGCCGAGCCGCACCAAACCGCCGCTGCCGGCACCGGTCTTGATCACCATCTTGCGGAAATCGTCGAGATTCCTGAGATCGGTCTGCGCCGCGATGTTGGTGACGGTGATCTCGCCGCGCAGCCGGCCCGGCGCCGACTGCACGTTGTTGGCGCGCAGCGCCGCCGCGATATCGCCCGCGGTCAGCCCGCGCGCCGCAAGCTTGAACGGATCGATCCATACCCGCATCGCCAGCGCCGCGCCGCCCAACGTATCGGCCGACGCGACGCCGGGCACGGACGTCAACAGCGGCTGCGCCACGCGGGTGGCGAAGTCGGTGATTTCAGCGGAGCTCAGCGTCGCGCTGGTGAAGGCGATGTACTGCACCGCCGACGCGCCGTCGGTGATCTTGGTGATGACAGGGTCGAACACGCCGGCGGGCATGCGGTACTTGACCTGCTGCACCTTGGCGAGCACCTCGGTCATGGCACGGTCGGCGTTGGCGTTGAGCACCAGCTTGGCCTTGATCTGGCTCGTGCCGAGCGTCGAGTTCGAGGTCATGTACTCGATGCCATTGGCGGTCGCGATCGACTGCGCGATGACAGAGGTGACGAACCCCTGCATGACGTCCTGGGTCGCACCGGGGAACGAGACGTCGACCTGGATCGTCGCGCTCTCCATGCTGGGATATTGCCGGACCGGCAGCGAGACCATCGCTGCGGTGCCGATCAGAAGGATCAGCAGGCTGACGACCGTCGCCAGGATCGGTCGGCGGATGAAGATGTCGGTGAAATGCATGATGCTTGCTTCGGGCGCCGCTCGCGGAGCTAGCGCCCCTTCTCCTGCGTTTCGGCCATGGTCATCTGCACGGCTGCGCCGGGCACGACGCGGAGCTGGCCTGATGTGACGATGTGGTCGCCGGGTGCAAGCCCGTGCTCCACCACGACGCGCTCGCCGATCCGCTGCCCGGTTTTGACCGCGACACCGATCGCCTTGTTGTCGCGCACGACGAGCACGCTCTCGCCGGATGCGCTGGTCTGGATCGCGGTGACCGGCACCACGATCGCATCCAGCTGCGGCGGCAGCACCACGTTGACCGTCACGAACAGGCCGGGCCGCAGCAGCCGGTCGGGATTATCGAACAGGGCCTGCACGAGGACATTGCGGGTGTCCTCGGCGACCTGCGGTTCGATGGCATTGATCTTGGCCTCGAACACCCGATCGGGGAAAGCATCGGTACGGATCGTCACCGCGCCTCCCACCTTCAGATTTGACAGGCGCTGCTGCGGAACGGTGAAATTGGCATAGAGCTGGTCGAGCGCGGTCAGCGTGGCGAGCGCATCGCCTGCGTTGACGTATTGACCGAGATTGACCTTGCGCAGGCCGATCTGGCCTGCGAACGGCGCCCGGATCGTCGTCTGCGCGATCTGCGCATCGAGCTGCTCCACCGAGGCGTCGGCCTGCTTCAGGTCTTCCTGCCGCTGTTGCAGGGTCTCCTGGGTCACGAATCCGGACGGCGCGAGCCCCTGGGAGCGCTTCTCCTGCAATTGCGCGAAGCGTCCCTTGGAGACCGCAACGGCGCGCGAGGCGCGCAGCGGCGCGTCATAGAGCTGCACCAGCGGCGCGCCCGCGGCGACGTCGGTGCCGGCGTCGAAATTGATCGCGGTGACACGCCCGGCCACTTCGGGCGACAGGATCACCTGCCGCACCGCCTGCAGCGAGCCGATCGCCTCGAGCCCGCGCGGCAGGGTTTCGGTCCGCACCACCATGGCCGCCACCGGCGTCGGCGGGGCTTCGGCGGACGGCTTGGCGACCGCTCCGCCGCCGCGCCATGCCAACAATGCAGCGGCAGCCGCGCCAACCAGGAGGACAGCAATGCCGAACGGCATTGCGCGGGCGCGCAGCGACCGGCGAGAAAAAGATGATGCGGACGGCATTTTGATTCCAGAACAGCGAACCCGACGGCTTCGCCGGGTGCTTGCCCCTTGCAAGCTCGCGGATGTTATAGAACCTCAAGCATGGTTGAGGTCAAGACCAGGCAGATTGCAGAACCTCCAATCACGGGAATTCCGACCGTCGCGTCCGCTCACATCTTCGTCATGCTGCTCGCCGCCCAGCCCTGAAGCCATGCGCTTTTGCCTGCCACACGGTGGCCAGCGCAGTCATGACGAGGGGAAGTAAAATCCACGGCAGCCAACCAGGTCCGGCCTGGTCGGTGACGAGTCCTCCGATCAGTCCTCCCCCGGCCACCGCGAGATTGAAGACCGTGACGAGGATGGATTGAGCGACGTCAGCGTGGTCACCCGCCGAATCCGCCAGTGCCGTTTGCAGCAGCGTGGGTGCGCCCCCGAAAGTCAGTCCCCAGGCCGCCACGCCGATCAGCACCAGCACGGCAGAGTGATGCGGTATCGCCAGAAGAATGGCGGCGACAGCGAAGGCAGCCAAGCTGATCAGCGTCAACGCCCGCAACTGGCGATCCACCAGAAGTCCGGTGCCCCATATGCCGACGACCGACGCCACGCCGAAGACGAGCAGGATGAGGTCAAGGCGCAGATCCGTTCCGGTCGCACCAAGGAACGGAGCGACATAGGTGTAGAGGATGTTGTGCGCGAGTATCCATGCGAACAGCACCAACAGGACCGGCCGAACCCCGGGAATGAGAAAGACAAGGCGGACGGGCAAACGTTGATGCCGGGCTTGACCAGGAAAATCAGGGACGGCGAGCCGGACCCACGCCAACAGCAACAATGCGATGGCGGACATGATGTAAAAGACGGCCCGCCAGTCGAACATCCCGCCCAGCCATGACCCGAGCGGCACGCCGAGCGAAAGCGCGATGGGTTGCCCGACGCCGACAATCGCCATCGCCCTGCCTTGCAGGTTCTGCGGAGCCAGCCGCCGCGCATAGCCGGCGACCAGCCCCCACACCACGCCGGCCGACATGCCGGCGACAAAGCGGGCCACGAGTGTCAGCCCGTATTGGGCAGAAACCGCCGTCATCGTGTTGAAGATCAGCAACCCCGCAATCGCCAGCAGGAACAGCGGGCGGCGATTCCAGCTCCGCGTCGCCGCAATCACCGGAACGGCGGCGACAACCGACCCGAGCGCGTAGAGCGTAACCGTCTGCCCTGCCATGGCTTCCGACACGCCGAGGCCAGTGCCGATCTGCGGAAGCAAACCGGCGGGCATGTTCTCGGTCATGATGGCGAGGAAGCCCGCCACGGTGAACGCCAGCAATTGCCCGACCGGAAGGCGGTCTTGAGCGCTGCCAGCCTCTAGTCTGGCGGCATGAATATTCTCTGAGACAGTCATGATTTACTCATCAGGGTGGAGAAGAAGGTGGCGATGTCGCCTTCGCATTGACCGGCGGCGAGGATGTTCGGCCGGTCCGGCAGGCGCGGCGGGGACGGCGACCAACAAGCAGGCAATGCGAAGCAGCACTGCGCGAGCACGCAGCGGCGCGCGCGAAGGAGATGACGCGGACGGCATTTCGATTCCAGAACGGCGAGCCGGCGGTATCAGCCGGATGCTTGCTCCTGCAAGCTGCCGAGTGATATAGAACCTCAAGCATAGTTGAGGTCAACAGGCCGAACACAGGATCGTCCGCGATGGTGCCAGCCACCGAGCTTTCAGTCGGCGAAGTCGCAAGGCGCAGCGGGCTCGCAGTCTCCACTCTTCACTTCTACGAGACCAAGGGGTTGATCGCGAGCCGGCGCACCGGCGGCAATCAGCGGCGTTATCCGCGCGGCGTGCTGCGGCGGATCGCGGTGATCCGGATCGCCCAGCGCGCCGGAATTCCGCTGGAGGAGATCAGGCAGACTTTTTCCGCGATACCACTGGAGCGCGCTCCGACGCTGCGCGAGTGGGAGCGCGCGATGCGGAACTGGACCGCTGCGTTGCAGCAGCGGATCGACGATCTCACTGATCTCAGGGACAAGCTGTTCAGCTGCATCGGCTGCGGCTGCCTGTCGCTGACTGATTGCCCGCTACGCAATGGCGAGGACAGGCTCGGCACCCAAGGCCCCGGCCCGCGCGTCCTGATCACTGCTGCCGAACGCCGCCAGCGGCGCAAGCGGCAGGGCTGAGACCGGACGCCACCACCGACAAGTTGCGCACAACCTGCCATTGGTCACATGCCATCGGGTGATTCTCGGTTATGCTGGCCGGACTGCTTGACCCTAGGGAGTCCCAGAATGAACGACCCTCAAGTTGGATGGATCGCGGCAATCATCGTCGGCGGATTGGCCGGCTGGCTCGCCGAGATGTTCATGAAGACCGGAACCGGCATCTTCATGAATATCATCCTCGGCATCGTCGGCGCCGCGCTGGCGAACTGGCTGTTGGGTCTGCTTGGCGTATCGCTCGGCGGAGGATGGATCAGCTATCTGATCGCCGGCTTCATCGGCGCCGTCATCATCATCTTTGCGTGGCGCGCGATCCGCGGCGCAACCTAGCGCTTGATCCAAAAGGATCGCGCCCGGACATAAGACAATAGCGCGATGATGGGTTCATCGCGCTATCAAGATTGCTGCTTCGCGCCACAGCGCCTGATCCATCCGGATCAGGCCGCGCCGTTGCGCATGTAATTCGGCAGCCAGTGCTCGAAGGCGCGAGCGAGCGTCTCCACCGCAACCGGCGCCTCGCCAGCCACTGCGATGGCATCGCCACCGGTGGTGCCGATACGTGCGCAGGGCACGCCTGCACCCTTCATCTTCGCAAGCACGAGACCGGCATCCGCTGCCGGCACCGTGACGATGTAGCGGGCCTGATCCTCGCCGTACCAATAGGCATGCGGCACGATCGAGGACGGCGCCGCCAGCAGCTGCGCGCCGATACCGCTTGCGATCGCCATCTCGGCCAGCGCGATCAACAGGCCACCGTCGGAGACGTCATGCACCGCGGTCGCGGTGCCGGCGCGGATCATGCCGCGCACCACGTCGCCGTTGCGCTTCTCGGTGGCGAGATCGACCGGCGGCGGAGCGCCCTCCTCGCGGCCGCAGACGTCGCGCAGATAGACCGATTGGCCGAGCCAGCCTTGGGTGTCGCCGACCAGCAGAATCGCCTCGCCCGACGCCTTGAACGCCAGCGTCGCCGACTTGGTGAAGTCGTCGAGCAGCCCGACGCCGCCGATCGAGGGCGTCGGCAGGATGCCGCGGCCGTTGGTCTCGTTGTAGAGCGAGACGTTGCCGGACACGACCGGGAAGTCCAGCGCGCGGCAGGCCTCCGAGATGCCCTTCAGGCAGCCGACGAACTGGCCCATGATCTCGGGCCGCTCGGGGTTGCCGAAATTGAGATTGTCGGTGATCGCGAGCGGCCGGCCGCCGACCGCGGTGATGTTGCGCCAGGCCTCCGCCACCGCCTGCTTGCCGCCCTCGAACGGATCGGCCTCGCAATAGCGCGGCGTGACGTCGACGGTGAGCGCAAGCCCCTTCGGCCCGTCCTCGACGCGGACCACGGCGGCATCGCCGCCGGGACGCTGCATCGTATTGCCGAGGATGACGTGGTCGTACTGCTCCCACACCCAGCGCTTCGAACACAATTCGGGCGTGCCGATCAGCTTCTCCAGCGCCGCGGTGATGCCGAGCGGCGGCTCGACGTCCTGGCCGCGGATCACCGGCAGCGCGTTCGAGGCGACATACGGACGGTCATAGACCGGCGCCTCGTCGCCGAGCTCCTTGATCGGCAGGTCGGCCATCACGTCGCCGCCATGCTTGACGACGAAGCGCTTGGTCGGCGTGGTGTAGCCGACGATGGCGAAATCGAGCCCCCATTTGCGGAAGATCGCCTCGGCCTCCTGCTCCTTCTCGGGCTTGAGCACCATCAGCATGCGCTCCTGGCTCTCCGAGAGCATCATCTCGTAAGCGCTCATGCCGGTCTCGCGGGTCGGCACCGCGCTGAGGTCGAGCTCGACGCCGAGGTCGCCCTTGGCGCCCATCTCGACCGCCGAGCAGGTCAGGCCGGCCGCGCCCATGTCCTGGATCGCGATCACGCAATCGGCTTCCATGATCTCGAGGCAGGCTTCCAAAAGCAGCTTCTCGGCGAAGGGGTCGCCGACCTGCACGGTCGGGCGCTTCTCCTCGGAGGCGTCGTCGAATTCGGCCGAGGCCATCGAGGCGCCATGGATGCCGTCGCGGCCGGTCTTGGAACCGAGATAGACGATCGGCATGTTCACGCCGGAGGCCGCCGCGTAGAAGATCTTGTCGGCATCGGCGAGGCCCACCGCCATCGCGTTGACCAGGATGTTGCCGTCGTAGCGGGTGTGGAAGCGCACCTGGCCGCCGACCGTCGGCACGCCGAACGAATTGCCGTAGCCGCCGACGCCCGCGACCACGCCGGACACCAGGTGCCGGGTCTTGGGGTGCTCCGGCGCGCCGAAGCTCAGCGCGTTCAGGCAGGCGATCGGGCGGGCGCCCATGGTGAAGACGTCGCGCAGGATGCCGCCGACGCCGGTGGTGGCGCCCTGATAGGGCTCGATGTAGCTCGGGTGGTTGTGGCTCTCCATCTTGAAGACCACGGCCTGGCCGTCGCCGATGTCGATCACGCCGGCATTCTCGCCGGGGCCCTGGATCACCCAGGGCGCCTTGGTCGGCAGCCCACGCAGATGGATCCGGGACGACTTGTACGAGCAATGCTCGTTCCACATCGCCGAGAAGATGCCGAGTTCGGTGAAGGTCGGAACCCGCCCGATCAGCTTGAGGATGCGCTCGTACTCGTCCGGCTTCAGCCCGTGGGCGGCGACGAGTTCGGGGGTGATCTGGGGCTCGTTCTTAGGATCGTTCTTGGGGTCGTTCTTGGGCGCGGTCATGGGACCCTTAATAGGTAGATCGAACGGGGGCGAAAAGGCCTTTTACGGCCCATTTCCGGCCTGTCCAGAGCTTTGCGGCGGTTGGACCCGGCTTGGGGTCGGTACCCGGGATTTGCACAATGGGGATGGATCGGATTTAAGGACCCGAACCCGACAATTGAAGGCCCAGATTTCGTGAACGAGCTCGCCCCGACCGCACTCAACACCGCATTCAACCGCCGCCCCGACCTGCACGTCGAAACCGAGGGCGAATTCGCCGGCTGGCGAACCTGGACGCGGGACAATTTCGAGACCCATACCGGCCCGTTTTACCACCGGATGGACGAGACCGGCCGCATCTCCTGCGCGTTCCGGGTCGCCAGGAAGCACCTCAACGGCTCCGGCAATGTCCATGGCGGCTGCTTCATGACCTTCGCGGATTACTGCCTGTTCGCGCTCGCCGGCTCGGTGCTCCAGGGTCCCGGCGTCACGGTCTCGTTCGCGTCGGAATTCCTCGACGCGGCCCGCGAGGGCGATCTGATCGAATGCAGCGGCGAGGTCACCCGCGCCGGCGGCTCGCTGATCTTCGTGCGTGGCATGCTGACATCGGCCGAGCGACCGCTGTTCACCTTCTCCGGCACCATCAAGCGCGTGAAGCGCAAGGCGCCGGCGGAGCCGACAGCGTAAGCACGCGCACCTCGCTTCGCTTGAGAACACGCACGCGCCGTGAACACGCGTCGTCATCCGGCCGTTACATCGGCGCGGATTGAATCGAAGGCGCGGCTCTAGCGCGTTGTGTTCACGCGCGTTCTTCGTGTGAAGCAATGCGCACTGCAGTTGTGACGCGACGAGATGCTGTCGTTGCGTCGTCGCGCATGCGTCACATGCCCGTCAGCCAAGCTTCCGTAGATTGCCGAACGGTTTCGGTTTGTGCATTCGCGCAGCGAGCTTGGGGCATTCTCATGACATTGAAGACGTTTGTTTCCGTCACGACGGCAATGACGCTTGTCGCATCGCTGGCCTGGACCGCAACTCCGGCGCGCGCCGGACAGGACGGCGACAATGGCGATCGCGGCAGCGACTCCCGCGGGCACGATCAGGACCAGGATCAAGACCATGACGGCGGCCATCATGGTCGCAAGCCACGCGTGGTGCTGATCTCGCTCGACGGTGCAAAACCCGATTTCATCCAGAAATTCATCGAGGAAGGCGTGCTGCCGCGCGACGGCGGCCTCGCCCGGCTCAGCCGGCGCGGCGCGGTGGCGCTGCAGAACGTGACGGCATCACCGTCGCTCACCGCGGTGTCGCACATCGCGATCGCGACCGGCTCGACCGCGGTCCACAACGACATCCCCTCGAACACGTTCCAGCCGATCGTCGGGCTGATCTCCAGCAGCATCAGCGGCTTCGCGGCCCCGATCGGCGGCTACACCGAGAGCCCGCTCGGGCCGTCGGCGCACCCGACGGCCGAGCCCCTGTGGGTGCAGCTGCGCCAGCAGGGCAAGAAGGTCGTCACCGCGACCTGGCCCGGCGGCGACGGCGCCGACATCTCCATCAACAAGACCGTGGTGCAACCGGCGCAGCCGACCCGCGTGACCGACTTCACGGTCCCGTTCGGCGCATTCGGCGGCATCGGAGCCCAGGGCTTCACGCTGTCGCGCAGCGACTTCACCGCCGATCCCGGCATCGTCGCAGCGCTGCAGGCGGCAGGTCATTTCTCGTTCAGCCCGGTGCTGGTGACCTCGGCGCCGATCGAGACGTTCTCATGTTCCGCGGCTGCAACCGCGACCTGCACCAATGCGTCGACGCTTGACGTCAAATACTCGATCCGCGTCGCCGCGATCGACACCACGAACGATCGCAAGGTGAACTACGACACGCTGGTGTTCTTCGACGAGAACCGCGGCATCACCGCAGGTCCGTTCCATGCACCGTCGACCGGGCCGGCTTATGCCAGGTTCGGTGGCGAGAACGCGCCGTTCTTCTTCGAGGGCAGCGGCGCCAAGGTCGGTGCCGCCTACTTCGTCTCGGCACTGTCGCCGGACCTCTCGGTGGTGCGCTTCGCCCGCTACGGTGCCAACTACATCCCGCGCAACACGCCGGTTCTCGCCGACGTCGACGACATCAACAACAACATCGGGTTCTGGCGTGCGCAGGCCGACTTCCGCATCCCGGAGCGCCTGAGCCCGGGCTTCACCAACTTCCCCGACGTCGAGATCGAGACGATGTACGAGGACATGGTGAAGACCTTCGTGCGCTACCAGGCCAATATCGGCGAGCGTGCCATCAAGACCCATCCGGACGCCGACCTCGTGATGGTCTATATCGAGCAACCCGACGGCTCCGAGCACCAGTTCCTGCTCACCGATCCGCGCCAGGGCACCAACCCGGCGGATCCGAACTCGATCGGCGCCAACCAGGACCCCGCCAAGGTCAAGCGCTACGCCTCCTACATCCGCTTCGCTTACCAGACCGCCGACAAGGCGGTGAAGCAGGTCGCCGAAGCGGCGGGCCATGACAGCAACGTCGTCGTGGTGTCGGATCACGGCTTCGCGCCGTTCCACACCTCGGTCAACCTCACCAACATCCTGCGCAACGCGGGCATCGACACCAGCAAGGTCGGCATCCGCACCTCGGGCCCTGCGGCCGACATCTACGTCAACCTGCAGAACCGCGAGCTCGGCGGCACCGTGGATCTTGCGACCTACCGGGCCCTGGTGACGCAGATCACCGATGCGGTGAAGAACGCGGTCGATCCCAACGCACGCTTCAACTACTCGCTCAAGGAGCAGCGCATCTTCACCGTCGTCGAGACCCGGCCGCTGCAATGCGACGCCGGCACCGGACAGTGCACCAGCAAGACCGTCGGCCAGGACTATGGCGACGTGTTCGCGCTGATGGCGCCCGGCTACAATTTCGACGGCGTGCAGAATCCGGGCGTCGCACGCCAGGGCGATGCGCCGTTCAATTCGGCGACCACCGCGCTGTCGATGCCGAACTTCTACGGCGCCCACGGTCACGACCCCGAGCTTCCGGTGATGAGCGCGACATTCATCGCCGCGGGACCGCAGATCCGCAGGGATACCGTAGTACGGCACATGCGCAACATCGACGTGGCGCCAACCATCATGCGGATCCTCGGCACCACACCGCATCACGTCGATGGCGAGGTGCTGAACGAGGTGCTGCGCTAGTATCTCAGCTAAATTCCGTGCGACGGACGCCACGCGCGTCCGTCGCTTTTCACTATTGAACCACCGCCTCTAGCCTTTCGCCCTGTGGCCAAGCTACATTCGCCCCATCGCGCGACAATGCGCGAAGGGAGCCAATCAAGGTGCCGAAGAGCACAGCGAACACGGGCGGCGTGACGGCTCCCGCGATCACGCCCCATCCGTCCATATCGGCGCCCGGTGCGCGCGGCTGGCGCGACTATGCGCTGCTGCTGGCGCTGGCCTGCTGCTGGAGCTCGACCTATCCGCTGACCAAGATCGGCCTCGGCTCGATCCCGCCGGTCACCTTCATTTCCGCCCGCTCGCTGGTGGCGGCAGCCTTCCTGCTCGTCGTGCTGCGGATCCGCGGCATCCGCATCCCCACCGACATCAAGGCGTGGAAGCTGTTCGCCTTCCAGCAGACCATCAACTCGACGATCCCGTTCCTGGTGATCACCTGGGCGCAGCTCTATGTGCCGGCGTCCAACACCGTGGTGCTGGCCTCGACGACGCCGATCTTCGCCTTCCTGATCACCTGGGCGATCACGCGGCACGAGCCGGCCTCGCTGCTCAAGCTGGCCGGCGCGATCCTCGGCCTCGCCGGCACGGTCGCGATCATCGGCCTCGACGCGCTCTCGGGCTTCGGCAAGGAAATATTCGCGGAGATCGCGATCCTGCTCGCCACCATCTCGTTCGCCTGCGCGACGATCTTCGGACTGCGGTTGTCGGATTACGATCCGATGGTGGTCGCCGCCGGCTCGCTCTTGTTCGGCGGCACCGTGCTGCTGCCGGTCGCCCTGATTATCGACCATCCCTGGACGCTGCATCCGACGCCGCAGGCGCTGGTCGCCACCGTCGTGAAGGGCATCTTCTCCAGCGCGTTCGGCCTGATGCTGTTCTACATGTGCCTGACGCGGCTCGGCACGCTGACGACCAATGCGCAAGGCTATCTGCGGATTCCGATCGGCGTCGCGCTGTCGGTGATCCTGCTCGGGGAATCCGTGCCGTCGAACCTGGCACTGGGACTCGTGCTGGTCATGTTCGGCGTCGCCGCGATGACGGTGCCGGGCGATGCGGTTAAGCGGTGGCTGCGCAGGGGTAGTCGCAGCTCAAGTCGATAGCTGCTTCTCGGCGATCGAGAGCCATTCGGCCTGCGCATCGCGCAGGTATTTCGGCGCGCGCCGCATCTGGATCAATAGCTCGTTGAACACCATGCGCGCCTCGGCGGTGCGGCCGACCAGCTGCAGCAGCAGGCCATAGCGGACCCGCGCCTCAGCGCCGGGGAAGTACTGCGACACCGCCTGATACTCCTCCAGTGCCTCGTCGAGCCGACCCAGTTCGGCGAGCGAACGGGCATAGAGCAGATGCCCCTCGGCGGACTCGAAATCCGGCCAGCGCTCGCGCAAGGCGTCGAGCGTCGCCAGCGCCTCGGCCGGCTGCTTGCGGCCGAACTGGGCCTGCGCCTTGGCCAGCGCGTAAGCCGGATCGTCGCCCTGCGGCAACCCCAACACATGGTCGTAGTGGCTCTCCGCCTCCTCGAAGCGCCCGATCGCCTGGCACTCCGCGGCCAGCGCCGCGCGGTTGGCGATCGTGTCTGATGTCGCGAGCCGGTCGGACAGTTCGCGATACCGCTTCTCGGGATCGAGCCGGTTGGCGACGCGCTTGCGCGCCTGCGCGGCGCCCGGTCCGCCCCACCATTCCGGAATCAGCTCGACGACGATGTAGGCGATCGCGCCGATCAGCGGCACCATCAGGATGATGAAGGCCCACGGCTGCAAGCGCCCGGTGCGCGAGGCGTGGTAGATCAGCGTGATGTCGAGCAGCAATATGACCAATGCAACAGGCATTGCGGATCCCCGCGAACCGGACAGACCATCCCAATCGCCCTCGTCATAACGTGCCCGGCACGCTGCGACAATCCCCGGTTGCCATGCCGGCCGCGCTAGCGTGAAGAGATTGTGAAACGGAGGCGATTATCCCTGCATTGGTCGCAGACCGAACAGTCCGGGTTCACGGTTCCTATTGCGCTTCGCAGCGAGCCTTGCGCTCCTCTTCAGCGCGCTTTTCCTCTTCTGATGTCGCCTGCATTTCGGAGGCGCTACTTCTTGTCGTCGGCGAGCAGCGCGCGGTATTTCGCGACGTCGCGGGCCACGAGTTGCTGCAGCACCTCGGGCGCGAGCTCGTCGGCGTCCGGCGCGACCGTCGACAGATCGGCGAACCGCTTCTTCACCGCGTCGCTTGCGACCGCGGTGCGTGCGGCGGCGTTGAGCCTGGCGATGATCTCGGGCGGGGTGCCCTTCGGCGCGAACAGGCCGTTCCAGCCCTGCGCCTCGAACTCGGGCAGCCCGGCCTCGCTCGAGGTCGGCAGCTCCGGCAGCGAGGCGAGCCGCACCGTCGAGCCGACCACGACCGCCTTCACGAGCTTGTCGTCGATCGCCTGCGACACCGAGGCCGCGGCATCGCAGACGCCGTCGATCTGGCTGCCGATCGCATCGGTCAGCGCCAGCGCGGCGCCGCGATAGCCGACCAGCTGCACGTCGATCCCGGCGGCATGCACGAAGCTCTTGCAGATCAGATAATTCGACGAGCCGACGCCGGCATGGCCGAGATTGACCTTCCCCGGGTTCTTCTTGGCGTAGTCGATGAAGTCCTTGAGGTCCCTGGCCGGAAAATCCTTGCGCAAAGCGACGATGCCGAAGGTTTTCGCCACCACCGCGATCGGCGCGAAGGAGTCCGGCGTGAACGACAGTTTTGGATAGATCGTGTAGGTCGCGGCGTTGGTGCCGGCATTGCCGATCGCGATCGTGTAGCCGTCCGGCTCGGCGCGCGCCGCGCGGGTCAGCGCGGTCGAGCCGCCCGCGCCGCCGACATTCTCGATGATGATGCTCTGGCCGAGCGCCGCGCTCATCTGGTCGGCGACCGCGCGGGCGATCACGTCGGAGGTGCCGCCGGCCGTGAACGGCACGATCATCGTGATCGGACGCTTGGGGAAGTCCTGGGCGTGAGCCGATGTCACAAGCAGCAGAACCGCGGCTGCGGCCGCGGCAAGGTACCGTCCCAGCATGATGGCTATGCCGCCTTCTCGAACTGCTGGACCAGCCCGGCGAACAGGCCGCGGCCATCGGTGCAGCCCATGATCTCTTCGACGTGGTTTTCCGGATGCGGCATCATGCCGAGCACGTTACCGCGCTCGTTGACGATGCCGGCGATCGAATGCGCGGCGCCGTTGAAGTTGGAGGCCTCGTCGACCACGCCATCGGCCGAGCAGTAGCGGTAGAGCACCCGCCCGTCGCCCTCGAGCCGCTTCAGCGTCTCTTCGTCGGCCTCGTAATTGCCCTCGCCATGCGCCACCGGCACGCGGATCACCTGGCCGGCATTGTAGCCGCGGGTGAACGGGGTGTCGGAGCGCTCGACCTTCATGTGCACGTCACGGCAGACGAATTTCAGCCCGGCATTGCGCATCAAGACGCCCGGCAGCAGACCGGACTCGCACAGAATCTGGAAACCGTTGCAGACGCCGAGCACCAGCCCGCCCGAGGCTGCGAAGTCGCGCACGGCGTCCATCACGGGCGCGCGCGCCGCGATAGCGCCGCAGCGCAGATAATCGCCATAGGAGAAGCCGCCGGGCACCACCACGAGGTCGGTGCCTTTTGGCAGCGCGGTCTCGGCGTGCCAGACCATTGCGGTCTCGTTGCCGGAGGCCAGTTTCAGCGCTCGCGCCATGTCGCGCTCGCGGTTGATGCCGGGGAAGACGAGGACGGCTGATTTCATCGGATCACCTGGTTTTGGGCGCCAGCACGAGCTTCGCTGCGGCGGCAAACTTTGCGTAATTGTCGTTGCTGGCTTTCTCGTCGCGCGCCGAACTGATCAGGCTGGCGGAGCCTTGTCCGCCGATCAGCAAGCCGCTGACTTGATACTCGCTTGCGCCATCGGCCGTCACGGTCAGACGCCGTGCCTTGAACATGCGCGGCGTCGCCGTGCCCTTGTCGCCGTCAACGCCGAGCAGCGTAATCCGCTGTCCGGGCGTCCGCTGTTCCAGCGCCTTGATGATCTGCTCCTGCCCCGCACGGAACTGGTCGAGCGTCATCTGCTTTCCGCCGATATAGTACCGGTAGCTCACCTTGGAGCCCGCACCGCAGGACGACTGCGTGCAGCGGAACATGTGCGCATCGGAGCCGCGGCGCTCGTAGCTCCATCCGCTGACCGTGAACGGCGGCGCCTGCGTCGTGGCGGAGGGTGGCGGCGGCGCCGATTGCGCCGAGACACCGCCGCATCCAGCAACCGTCAGCAGAGCAGCCAACAACGATCGGACGACGATACGGTCACCGCCAGCAGCGAGGGTGGCTGTTGTCATCTGGCGCGCCCGGCTAGCTCAGGACCTCGACCCGGTAGTTCTCGATCACGGTGTTCGCCAAAAGCTTGTCGGCGGCGGCCTTCAATGCCGCCTCCGCCTTGGCCTTGTCGGTCGCGGCGAGCTCGATGTCGAACACCTTGCCCTGGCGAACGCTCGCGATGCCGTCGACGCCGAGCGATTTCAGCGCGCCCTCGATCGCCTTGCCCTGCGGATCGAGGATGCCCGACTTCAACGTAACAGTGACACGTGCCTTCACGATAGCCCCTTAACTTTTCACCAGCACCGGGCCGCTTCCAGCGGGCCGCTCGTTTTCGATCAGGATGCCGAGCCGCTTCGCGACCTCGGTGTACGCTTCGAGCAGACCGCCGAGATCGCGGCGGAAACGGTCCTTGTCGAGCTTCTCGTTCGACTTGATGTCCCACAGCCGGCAGGAGTCCGGCGAGATCTCGTCGGCGACGATGATCCGCATCATCTCGTTCTCGAACAGCCGCCCGCACTCCATCTTGAAGTCGACGAGGCGGATACCGATGCCGAGGAAGAGGCCGGTCAGGAAGTCGTTGACGCGGATGGCCAGCGCCATGATGTCGTCGATCTCCTGGGGCGTGGCCCAGCCGAACGCGGTGATGTGCTCTTCCGACACCATCGGGTCGTTGAGCTGGTCGTTCTTGTAATAGAACTCGATGATCGAGCGCGGCAGCTGGGTGCCCTCCTCGATCCCGAGCCGCTGCGACAGCGAGCCGGCGGCGACGTTCCGTACCACCACCTCGAGCGGCACGATCTCGACCTCGCGAATCAGCTGCTCGCGCATGTTGAGGCGACGGATGAAGTGGGTCGGCACCCCGATGTCGTTGAGGTGCTGAAACAGGTACTCCGAAATCCGGTTGTTGAGGACGCCCTTGCCCTCGATCACCTGGTGTTTCTTGGCATTGAACGCGGTCGCGTCGTCCTTGAAGTGCTGGATCAGGGTTCCCGGCTCGGGGCCTTCGTAAAGCACCTTGGCCTTGCCTTCATAAATGCGGCGTCGACGGCTCATTGGGATGTACCGTGTTTTGTTGAAATCCATGAATTTGGGTGCTCCGGATGACTTGGGGTTACGACCCACGACGGAGCTGCCGCGGAGGCCTGGAACCTGAGCTATCCAACTGGAAACAGAACAAGAACCACGCCTGTTGGCAACCTATCCGATTGGCCCATCCAGCACAATCGATAGTGCCCCCTTGCGGGCACTTATACCGCCCTATCGAAAAGGGCCGATTCCGCCTGTTTTGCCTGCGGCTTAACGGCTCGTTGTCTTGCCGATTCCTCCCAACTATCTAGGCAGGCATCGGGGCTGCCGCAACGAGCTGCGGCCCGCATTCAGCAGGGATTGGAACTTCGGCCATGAACGAGTTCAACAAGCGCGAGGAAGGTTTCGAGAAGAAGTTCGCCCTCGACGAGGAGCTGAAGTTCAAGGCGGAAGCCCGCCGGAACAAGCTGCTCGGCCTGTGGGCTGCCGAGAAGCTCGGCATCACGGGCGATGCCGCCAACGCCTATGCCAAGGAGGTGGTGGCCGCCGATTTCGAGGAAGCCGGCGACAACGACGTCCTGCACAAGGTTCTGAAGGACCTCACGGCCAAGGGCCAGCCCGCCACCGAGCGCGATATCCGCGCCAAGATGGACGAGCTGCTGGCCGTGGCGGTGGCCCAGGTCAAGGCGGGAACCTAGGTTCACGCCCCGGCTTCGCTCACCTTCGAGTTGCTACGCGCGCCGGACCTTGTTCCGGCGCGACGCGTTTGTGCCCCTTGCCTTGGTGAAGTCTGCGCGGATGATGTCGAGCAGGCGGCGCGACGCGGCGCTGAGGAAGCCGCCGTGCCGTGTCACCGCGACGACCTCGTGACTGGCAGTGAGATTGCCGACGCGGATGGTCGCGATCGCCGAGGTCCGCAGCTCCTCCGCCGCATTGCTGTGTGACAGCAGCGCGATCCCGAGCCCCGCCTCGACCAGCCGCTTCTGCGCCGTCAGGCTGTCGACCGGCGTCCATGCGACCTCGCCGAGCCCGTGGGTCAGGAACAGCGCGAACACATGGGAGGCCGTGATCTCGCGCCGGCCCGGCACCTCGGGAAAGGCGATCCACCGCTCGTCCCGGAGATCGGCGAGCCTGCCGACCCTCCGTCCCGCCAGCGGATGGTCCGGCGCGCAGACCACCTGGAGCGGCTCGGCGAACAGCACCTCGCATTCGAGGTCACCTGAGCGGTCGCGGTCGTAGCGCAGCCCGATCGTCGCCTCGCCGCGCCGGATCTGGTCGCTGACCTCGGCGCTGGTCGCCGTGCGCAAGGTCAGCGCGACATCCGGATGCCGGCGGGCGAACCGCTTCAGCACCTTCGAGAGCCGCTCGCCCGCCAGCGTGCCGGTCACCGCCAGCGCCACCGGGCCGGAATTGTCGCGCAGCAGCGCGCGCACCGCGTTCTCGGCATCCTGCGCCGCCGCCACCGCGCGCTCGGCGTAGGGCACCATCACCCGCCCTGCATCGCTGAGCCGCGTCTTGCCTCCGATGCGCTCGAACAGGGGCACGCCGAGCTCCTGCTCGAGCAGCGCGATCCGCCTAGAGATCGCCGGCTGCGAGCGATGCAGCGCCTTCGCGGCGTTCGAGATCCCGCCGCGGCGATGCACTACCAGGAACGTGTTGAGCGCGTCGCTGTCCATTCTCGCCTCATGCAAAAAGCTAATGATATCGAGAGAAATAACAAATTTGTCTGATGATCGAAACCACCCTATCGCTTGCTGCCAGTCGCTTTCCCAACCATCAGGAGTTCACATGCGCACCCAGGCAGACAAGGCAGCACGGTTTCGCGAGCTGCATCAGCGGCCCGGCGCCTTCATCATTCCCAACCCCTGGGATGCCGGAACCGCGAAACTGCTCGCTGCCATGGGGTTCGAGGCGCTCGCGACCACCAGCCTCGGGGTCGCCAACACGCTCGGGCAGTCCACCATCAGCCTCGACGCTATCATCGAGAATTGCCGGATGATCGTGGAGGCCACCGACCTGCCCGTGAACGCCGACCTCGAGAATTGCGGCGCCGATGATCCGAAGACCGCGGCAAGGGCGATCACCCGCGCAGCAGAGGCCGGCGTGGTCGGCGGCTCGATCGAGGACTCGACCGGCAATCGCGAGCATCCGATCTACGACTTCTCGCTCGCGGTCGAGCGGGTGCAGGCGGCGGTCGAAGCGGCACGGGCGCTGCCGTTCCCGTTCATGCTGACCGCGCGGGCGGAGAACCTGCTGCACGGCCGCAACGATCTCGACGACACCATCAAGCGGCTGCAGGCCTTCGAGGCGGTCGGCGCCGACGTGTTGTACGCACCCGGCGTGTACGACGCCAAGACCATCCGCACGGTGACGGCCTCGCTCGGCAAGCCATTCAACCTGGTGATGGGCTTTGCCGATCCGACCCTGACGGTCGATCAGATCGCCGCCGCCGGCGTCAAGCGCATCAGCACCGGCGGCGCGATGGAGCGCCACGCGCTCAACGCCTTCTTGCGCTCCGCCCGCGAGATGAAGGACAAGGGCTCGTTCAGCTATGTCCGCGACATGGCGCCGGTGAAGGAGGTCAGGGCGGCGTTCAACGGATCCGTTCCCGCCCCGTGATTGCGAGCAGTGCTGGCGACAATGACGTCAGCCAGTGCTGCGTGCATGCCGAAGCCGCCTCAGGTTGCCTGAGGCGGTGCGGATCACTATCTGCTAAGGTGCCGCCAACACCGCAAGCCCGGGCCGTGGTGCCTGCAATCTCGACGATCCATGACAGCTCTCGGCTTGCAGCCGGCACCAGGTAATGCCAAGAGAGCGGGATCATGTCCCAAGATCACATTTCCAACGTCCTCGCCGAACGTTATGCCTCGCCCGCCATGCGCGCCATCTGGAGCGGCGAAGGCAAGGTCCGCCTCGAACGCGACTACTGGATCGCCGTGCTGAAGGCCCAGCGCGATCTCGGAATTCCGGTTCCGGATGGCGTGATCGAGAGCTACGAGCGCGTGAAGGACCAGATCAACCTGGCCTCCATCATGCAGCGGGAGCGCATCACCCGCCACGACGTGAAGGCGCGCATCGAGGAGTTCTGCGAACTCGCCGGTCACGAGCACCTGCACAAGGGCATGACCAGCCGCGATCTTACCGAGAACGTGGAGCAATTGCAGGTCTATCGCGCGTTGCAGTTGGTCGAGACCAAGAGCGTCGCCGCGCTGGTTCGATTTGCAAAGCGCGCGCAGCAATTGCGCGACGTTCCGTTTACCGCACGCACCCACAACGTGGCGGCGCAGGTCACGACGCTCGGCAAGCGCATCGCCATGTTCGGCGAGGAAACGCTGCTGGCGCATCAGAGCCTGGTCAATGTGCTTCAAACCTATCCCGCGCGCGGCCTGAAGGGCGCGGTCGGCACCCGGCTCGACCAGATCACCCTGTTCAATGGCGATGCCGGCAAGGCGCGCGCACTCGAACAGCGCATCCTCGTTCACCTCGGCCTGCCGAAAGCCCTTGATGCCGTCGGCCAGGTGTATCCGCGCAGCCTCGACTTCCGTGCCGTCAGTGCGCTCACCGAGCTTGCCAGCGGCCCCGGCAATTTCGCCAAGACCATTCGCTTGATGGCGGGCCACGAACTCGCCAGCGAAGGCTTTGCCAAGGGCCAGGTCGGCTCCTCGGCGATGCCGCACAAGATGAACAGCCGCTCCTGCGAGCGCATCAACGGCCTTCATGTGATCCTGAAGGGCTATCTCGCCATGGCCGCCGGGCTCGCCGGCGATCAGTGGAACGAAGGTGACGTCTCCTGCTCGGTCGTCCGCCGCGTGATGCTGCCCGATGCCTTCCTCGCCATGGATGGGCTCCTCGAAACCTTGCTCACCGTGCTCGATCAGATGGACGTGTTCGAGGCCGTGGTCGCGACCGAGCTCAACCGCTATTTGCCCTTCCTGCTGACCACCACGGTCATGATGGAAGCGGTCAAGAAGGGCGCCGGCCGCGAAAGCGCCCACGAGGCGATCAAGGAACATGCCGTCGCCGCCATCGGCGACCTGCGGACCGGCAAGATCGTGCAAAACGATCTGCTGCAGCGCCTCGCCGCCGATCAGCGCCTTGGCTTGAGCGAGGCCGAGCTGCAGCTTGTGCTGGACCAGGGTCGCGCCAACTCCGGCGACGCCGCCGCTCAGGTCGATTACTTCGCCGAGCAGGTCGACGCCCTGGCGAGAGCCAAGCCCGACGCGGCGAGCTATGCGCCACGCGCGATTCTGTGAGGTCGGAGGGAAGTTCCGAGCGCGCGGCGTGAAGCAGTCGCGCCGCCCTGCTCTCACTCCTCCTTGAAGCCGTATTCCGGCACGTTGCCGCTGGCGCCGTAATATTTGTACGGCAGGAACTTGCCGCTCATGGTGATCTTGACGCGGTCGCCCTTCGGATTGGCGACGCGCTCCATCGCCATGTCGAAGTCGATCGCCGACATGATGCCGTCGCCGAACTCCTCCTCGATCAGCGCCTTCCATGCCGGACCGTTGACCATCACCATCTCGTAGAAGCGGTAAATCAGGGGATCGGTCGGCGGCATCGCCGTGCCGGTGCCGCGCATCGGCACCTCGTTGAGCATCGCAGTCTCAGCCTTCGACAGCCCGAATAATTCCCCGGCGTTGGCAGCCTGCGGTTTTGTCAATTTCATCTGGCCGAGAATTGCGCCGACGATCAGGACTTCGGAATAACCGCCGATCTTCTCGCAGATATGCTTCCAGCTCCAGCCCTTCTCGCGCTTGATGTCGAGCAGCTTTTCGGTGAGGTCTTCGCGTTTCATCTGGTTTCCTCCTCAGGCTTCAGCGCGCAATGCTCTGCGCGGGATTGGGTTCGACGACGCGCGGCGGCGAGACGATCACCGGTTCGCCCAGGCCGGGCCGCACCGTCGGCACGTGGCGCGGATCGTGTCCGGTCACCTCGGCCGCAAAGCTCTTGCTGCGGCTGACCAGGAAATCGACGATATGGTTGCGCAGCGCGTAATAATAGGGGTGGCGGTGCAGATCGATCCGGCCGCGCTCCTTCGGCAGCGGATTCTCGACGATCTCGGCCAGCACGGCGCCAGGGCCGTTGGTCATCAGGAAGATCTTGTCGGCGAGGAAGATCGCCTCGTCGACGTCATGGGTGATCATGAAGGTGGTCTGCCCGGTCTCCAGACAGATGCGCCGCACCTCGTCCTGCAACGTGCCGCGGGTCAGCGCGTCGAGCGCCGAGAATGGCTCGTCCATCAGCATGATCTTCGGCGTGATCGACAGCGCCCGCGCGATGCCGACGCGCTGCTTCATGCCGCCGGACAGCTCCGACGGATGCTTGTGCTCGGAGCCGGTGAGCCCGACCAGATCGATGAACCTTTGCGCGTGGGCCTTGACCCGGGCGCGGTCCCATTTGCGCCATTTCGAACTGACGGCGTAGCCGACGTTGCCGAGCACGGTGCGCCATGGCAGCAGCGCGTGGCTCTGGAAGATCACGGCGCGGTCGAGGCTGGTGCCCTCGATGCCCTGCCCGTCGACGATCACGGTGCCCTCGCTCGGCTGGTCGAGGCCGGCGAGGATGTTGAGCACCGTGGTCTTGCCGCAGCCGGAATGGCCGATCACGCAGCCGAACTCGCCGCGTGCCATCGACAGCCAGAAATTCTCGAACACCGTGGTGGTGCCGCCGCCCGCGCCGGGATAGCGCCGCGCGATGCCCTCGATGGAGATGAACTTGTCGGTCATCGCTACTCCGGAAATGTCACCATGCGCGTGAACCGCGCCAGCACCTGGTCGAGCAGCATGCCGACCAGACCGATCAACAGGATCGCGATGATCACATTGGTGATCGACAGATTGTTCCACTCGTTCCAGACGAAATAGCCGATGCCGGTGCCGCCGACGAGCATCTCGGCGGCGACGATGACGAGCCAGGCGATCCCGATCGAGATCCGCATCCCGGTCAGGATCGTCGGCGCTGCCGCCGGCAAGATCACGGTGAAGGCGCGCCTGACGGTACCGACTTCGAGCGTCCGGGCGACATTGATCCATTCCTTGCGCACGCCGACGACGCCGAACGCGGTGTTGAGCAGCATCGGCCACACCGAGCAGATGAAGATGACGAAGATCGCCGAGATCGAGGAATCCTTGATGGTGTAGAGCGCAAGCGGCATCCAGGCCAGCGGCGAGATCGGCTTCAACACCTGGATGAACGGATCGAGCGCCCTGCTGATCAGGGGCGACATCCCGATCAGGAAGCCGAGCGGGATCGCGACCATGACGGCGATCAGATAGCCGAGCCCGACGCGCGCGATCGAATAGCCGAGCTGGATGCCGAGGCCCTTGTCGTTCGGTCCGTTGTCGTAGAACGGCCGCTTCAGATGCTCCCACAGCTTCGCCCCGACATCGAGCGGTCCGGGCATCGCCGACTTGCCCTGGGTCGCGGTCAGCCCCATCAGCTTCGCATACTCCGGGCTCATGTTCGCCACAGCGCCCGTGCCGCGGGTCGCCAGGTGCCAGGCGGCGAGGAAGGTCGCGAGCAGCACGACGGAGACGATCGCGGCGCGGAAGCGGAGGGACAGCCTCATTCGGCGCGCCCTCTCAACCCGTCGTCCCGGCGAAGGCCGGGACCCATACGCCGCGCCGCCTCGGTGGGGCACGCGGGGAGACGCCGTGCACAAACACCGACGGTCGTGGTTATGGGTCCCGGCCTTCGCCGGGACGACGTGGATAAGCCGGTGCCTACCTTCACGACGACTTCCTGATCTTGAAGCTCGCGAGATAATCGTCGGGCTTGGCCGGATCGAAGCTCTTGCCCATCACCGAGAACGATTTGTAGGCGGTTGCCGGCGGCGAGAGCCCCATCTCGACCATCACCTTCTTCGTGTCGGTGGCAAGGTAGACCTGCTCGGCCACTGCCCGGTAGTCGACCTCGCCCTTGATCTGGCCCCAGCGCTTCATCTGGGTCAGCATCCACACCGCGAAGGATTGCCAGGGGAACGGATCGAAATCGACCCGCTTGGCGTCGGTCTTCACGCCGCCAAGGCCGTCGGCATAGGTGCCGGTCAGCACCTGCTCCAGCACCGTGACCGGCGCGTTGATGTAATTGGCCGGCGCGATCGCCTCCGCGATCTGCTTGCGGTTCTCGGCCTTCGCCGCATAGCCGGTGGCATCGACGATCGCCCGCGTCAGCGCCGCGAACGAATTCGGCGCCGCGGTGATGAACTCGCGGCTCGCGGCAAAACTGCAACAGGGATGGCCATCCCAGATCTCCTTGGAGAGGATGTGCAGGAAGCCGACACCGTCATAGATCGCGCGCTGGCAGATATTGTCCGGCGCGAGGAAGCCGTCGATGTTGTCGGCGCGTAGATTGGCGACCATCTCCGGCGGCGGCACCGAACGGAGTTGCACGTCGGTATCCGGATCGAGCCCGTGCTCGGCAAGATAATAGCGCAGCAGATAATTGTGCATCGAATAGTCGAATGGAATGGCGAACTTCATGCCCTTCCAGTCCTTTGGATCGCGCCGATCCCTGTGCTTCATCGCCAGCGTGATGCCCTGCCCGTTGATGTTCTCGATCGCGGGCACCGTGAACGGGATCGCGTTGGCCCCTAAGCCAAGCGAGATCGCGATCGGCATCGGCGCCAGCATGTGGGCGGCGTCGTATTCCTTGTTGATGGTCTTGTCGCGAATGACCGCCCAGCCGGCGGTCTTCACCACCTCGACATTGAGCCCCTGCTTGGCATAGAAGCCGAGCGGCGCCGCCATGATGATCGGGGTCGCGCAGGTGATCGGGATGAAGCCGATCTTGAGGTCCTTCTTCTCCGGCGACCCTGCTTCGGCGAACGCCTCCGTCGCCGTCTTCAACGGGAAGAATTGCGACAGTGCGGCGAGCGCGGTCGCAGCCCCGACCGACTTCAGGAAGGCGCGGCGTGCGACATCCTGCGGAAACACCGCCCGCATCACCGCGGAGGCAACGATGCCTTCGTACCGCTTCTCCTCACTCACGACAGGCTCGCAGCGCAGCGGGCGCGCGGCATGATCGTGCTCGGCGGCCGAGCGATGCAGCCCGCAGGCGCAGCCCGATCGCACCAGCGCGCGGTCGGCGTCGAAGGGATCGTCTGACATGGACATGCTGCGCCCCATTGTCGCACCGAAACGAGGAAAGCTCCGCGATCCGGTTCATTGATCGGCGTCCGGCCGCGTTTTGCGCCGCCGGACGCCGACAAACATGCAGGTTCTATGCCGCCTTGCCGGTCACGACGGCTGCGGTCGGCAAGCCTTCGTCGATCGGCAGCGCCGGATCGCGCGACCACTCGTTCCAGGAGCCGAAATACATCCGCACGTCCTTCACGCCGGCGTTCTTCAGCGCCAGGAAGGTGTTCGACGCGCGCGCCCCCTTGAAGCAGTAGAGATAGACCGGCGTGGTCTGCGAGATGCCGACGGTGGCGCATTCGGCAAGGATCTCGTCCTTCGACTTGAAGCGCGGGCCCTCGCCGGTCGGCTTCATCATGCGGTACCATTCCAGCCACACCGCGCCGGGAATGCGGCCCTTGCGCGGGCAGAAATCCTTCCCGTAAGGCGACGAGCTTTCGCCGATCCACTCGTCGACGTCGCGCACGTCGAGGATCGCGACGCCCGGCTTGCCGACCGCAGCCAGCATCGCCTTGGCGTCGATCATGATGTCGCCGGCCTCCGGCACGATCGCGAACGCAGCCTTCGCCGGCACCGCGACGTCGGTGGTGACCGGCAGGTCCGCCGCCTTCCAGGCATCGAACCCGCCATGCAGGACCTTGATCTTGGGATAGCCCAGCATCGCCAGCAGGTAATAGCCGCGGCAGGACTGGCCGAAGCCGGAATTCATCGACTGCTCGTAGATCACGGCGGTCTCCTTGCCGGACAGGCCGGCGGCGCCGAAGGCATCGGCGAACTTGGTCTTCAGCGCGTGCATGCCCTCCGGCGTCGAGGTCGCGAGGTAAGTGAAGATGTCATGCACATTGACCGCACCGGGCAGATGTCCCGCCGCATAGGCATCCGGATTACGCGTGTCGATGATGACACACGGTTCTTTCTTGACGAGCTCGGCAAGTTCGCCGGCGGTGATCAGAACGTCCGTCATGGCAGCCTCTCCTGTTGCATGGTTGCTAGTCTTGGTGGTCCCGAACTTGTTTGAGCATGATCTCTTCGGAAAACCGGTCCCCGCTTTTCCGGATCATGCTTCAGCCGTCCGCCAGCATCTTGCGCAGCTGCTTGGTGGCGGGCGTGACGATGGCGACGAAATAGGCTTCGCGAAGCCTGCGCTGGGCGCGGTGGCTCATCAGGTAGCCGCGCGCGCCGCAATGGAGCATCGCCGCATGCGCGACCGCGACGCTGGCATCGCCGATGCGCAGCCGCAGCGCGACGACCCTGCGCCAGTAGCTGTCATCGCCATTGTGGGGATCCTGCGCCAGCGTCATCGCCTCCTTCTCGAACTCGGCATAGAGCTCGCGGAATTGCAGCGGCTGCTGCGGCAGATAGCGGTTGATATGACCGAGCGGCGCATGGACCTCGTCCATGATGTTGATGCAGTCCCGCATCAGCCCGAGGCCCATGCCGACTTGCAACAGGATGAATCCGGCACGGACCTTCTTGACGAAGGGTGCAGCCGGCTCGGCGAGGATCAATTCACCCGGCACGAAGACGTCGCGGAACTGGACGCCATAGGTACCCGTGCCGTCCATCGCCAGGAACGGCTTGCACGGCGTCAGCGTGATCGCGGGATCGGAGCAGTCGGCAAGGAACATCACCGTCTCACCAGCCTCGCCGCCTGCGATGCCGTCGTCCTCGCGCTCGAAGATCGTGCCGAAGTAATGGCCGGGCCCGAGGTTCGACACCCACGGCAGCGCGCCGCGAACGATGTAACCGCCGTCGACCTTGCGCCCCCTGAGCTTCAGCCGCTCGATGCCGAAGAAGCTCTTCATCGGGTTGGAGAGCCCGGTGCCGCCCAGCACCCGCCCGCGGGAGAAGCAGTCGCCGAAGCGCGCGGCGAGCTTCAGATTGGTGGAATTGGCGACGTACCAGACCAGCGTGTTCTGGCACCAGGCCATGAAGGCGGTGGCGCCGCAGACCTCGCCGATCGCGGCCATCGACTGGATGGCCCAGCGCAGGTCGGCCGGGCCTTCCAGCGGCACGTGGCTGCTCCACGCGCCGATTTCGCCGAGCCGCCGCAGGAATTCGCCGGGATAGACCGAGCCGGCATCGATCGCGGATGCAAGCGGCGCCAGTTCCTGACGGGCGAGGCGCGCGACCTCGCCCGCGATCGTCGGTGCGGGATCTCGCGTTGCGACCCGCGATATTGCCAGTGAGCTCATGGATGATCTCCGCACCTTGAATTGCCTGCCAGGCGCCTAGGCGCTGACCTCGAGATTGACGGGGCGCGTGAAGGTGTTGGCGACCGGCGACCACTTCTTCACATGCGCCACCAGGGCGTCGATCTCGTCCTGTGCGACGCCTTCGCACTCCATGTCGACCTTGACGCGGACGTCGGTGAAGCCGACCGGCTTCTCACTGACGTCGCCGGTGCCCCATACCGCTGTGATGTTGAGGTCGCCCTCGAGCTGCAGCTCGAGCTTGTTGACGATCCAGCCGCGATGCACGGCGTTGGCGTGCAGGCCGACCGCAAGGCAGGAGCCGAGTGCGGCGAGCGAGGCCTCCGAGGGATTGGGCGCGGTGTCGTCGCCGAGCAGGCCCGGCGGCTCGTCGACGATGTAGGGCGCGAGGTTGCGGATGTAATTGGCGTGACGGAACTTGCCCTCGGCCACCGTCTTGCACTTCAAGGTCTTGACGACCTTCGGGTTGGCCTTGCCGTTGGCAATGAGCTGCTCGAGCCCGCCTCTGTCGATCGGCGCGAGACAGCCGGTCAGTGCGGTTTTTTGAGCGACAGCGGTCATCAGTTTTCTCCCTAGGGCGATGGAAATGGTCAGGATACCGAACGGTCTGTTTCCTGCACGAAGCGTGCCAATCATGCCCCAGGTCAAAAGACGAAATTCCGCAGACGCTTAGGCGCGCCTGCCTGCCGATTGACCAGGGCGCTGCTGCTCAATCGCCAAGCAAATGCCGCGCGCCGGCGATTATTTTCAGCGCATCGATGCGCGCATGAAGATGCGACTTGATGATTTTGCCGCGCTCCGATTTACTGCCGCGCATGGCCAAATCGATTGCGAAGAAAAAACCTGCCGCGGCGTTCAGCGCCGGCGACGATGAATCGGCGCGCGGGCGGCTGCTGAATGCGGCGACGCATCTGTTCTGCAAGAACGGCATCAACGCCACCGGGATCGATGCGATCATCGACGAGGCCGGAACCGCGAAGACCACGCTCTACAAATTGTTCGGCTCGAAGACCAACCTCGTGCATGCGGTGCTGGAGAGTGAAGGCCGGCAGTGGCGCGACTGGTTCATCGGCGCGATCGAGGCGGGCGGCGGCGATGCGCAGACCAAGCTGTCGCGGATATTCCCTGCCCTGAAGACCTGGTTCGGCGAGGAGCGCTTCTATGGCTGCCCCTTCATCAACGCGGTCGCCGAGCACGACAAGGACGCCAAGCAGTTCCGCAACATCGCGCTGAAGCACAAGAAGGTGGTGCTGGCGCATATCGAAAGGCTCGCCGCCGAGATGGGCGCTACCGAGCCGGCCGTGCTGGCGCACCAGCTCGCGCTGTTGATCGACGGCGCCATCGTCGCCGCGATGGTATCGGGTGATCCCGGTGTCGCCGACACCGCAGGGCTTGCCGCGGGCAACCTGTTCGCCCCGGCCAGGGCGAAGAAGGCAAAACGCGCCAGCAGCGCCGCCGAACTCGTCGCCCTCTAGGCGGCCGATCGCTTCTCCACGGTCGCAATGCCGCGCAACAGCCGCCCGAGCAGGTCCGAGCCGGTGATGATGCGCTTCTGCCCGCTCCACACCAGGATCAGATCGTGCTCGATCACGTCGTCGCCCGGCGTCTCCGGCACCACCTTCATCAACCCGATGACGTCGCCGAGCCGCGCCTTGGCGTCACGCACGATGATCGGCCGGTGCCAATAGGCGGTCGGATCGCTTTCGAGTTGGTTGAACAGCGCATCGCGCAGGAAGTGGTGGGCATCGAGCACGAACACCGGTTCACCCGCGAGATCGGTCACGATCACCCATTTCATCCCCGACGCATCGATCCGGCGCAGGAACGGATCATCTGGCACGCTGTCGAATTTCGGCAGCACGCAGCGCTGATTGGCGAGCGGCAGGCTGAGGATGCTGGCGGGATCGATCGCCTCGCCCTCGTCACACACCGAGATGTCGTCGAGGTCGAGGAAGTTCTGGGCGCCGATCGCCTCCACCTTGCTGATGTCGCCGCCGTCGACGACGTGGCGGGCGATCATCTGCCGGATATCCTGCTCGCGCAGATAGGTGATGCCTTCCGAGCCGAGCCACCAGTCGAGCACCATGGCCGTCGGCTTCGCCAGCGGAAACAGCACGATGCGATAGAAGTTCAGGAACGGCAGGAACCGCGCGGTCATCGCCAGCGCGTTGCGCGAGAAATAGGCCTGCGGGAATATCTCGCCGAGCAGCGTGATGGCGAAGGCCGAGAACAGGAACGCGCCCACGCCGGCCAACACCGAGTCCGACAACAGCGTCAGCAGCACGTTGGTGGTGACATTGCCCCAGATGATGGTGGCGAGGATCTGATTCGAATGCCGGCGAAGCTCGAGCACGCGCGCCGCGTTGGCATTGCCGCTGTCCGCCTCGATCTGCAGCCGCAACAGGCTGAGGCTGAAGACCGCGAGATTGAGGCCGGCGAACAATGCCGACTGCAGGATGCAGGCGGCGATCCCGATCCAGGTCGCGATGATCCCAAGATAGGCCATGGATGCCCCGGCTCACTGTTGCGGCGTTTCGCCGCCATCACAGTCGAACGAGGTGACAGCCGAATGACCGCGCCGTGATCCCTCCGGCCATCATCCAAACGGCGCGCCCTGCTCCGCCATCAGACCGGCGGCGGCATCGACGATCGCCGTCATCGACATCAAGTGGCAGGTCGCCGATCCGACGCGCCCGGTGCGGACAACGCCTTGCCGAACCAGCGCCTGGCCGATCCCCGGAAAGCCGTCGGGGTAGCCGGCCGCGACGTCGAAGCGAACCCAGCGCCGCTGTCCGTCGACCGTCATGGCGGAGCCTTCCGCGATTCTCGGCAGCGACGGCCAAGCCTTCAGCTCGGACAGGTGCAGGGCCGTGCAGGCGTCGAAGCCGGCACCGAGCAGCAGAATGCGCGCCGCCGATCGGTAGAGAACGCCGAGCGGTCCATCGTCGCCGAACGGCTCGCCGAGCGACTGCCACGCCGTGATCCACTCCGCTTCGGGACCAAGGGCCGCGAAGGAGCAGGTCGGATGCAGGCTGCGCCGCGCCCCCGGCCAGCTCCGGAACAATTCGGCGACGGCGCCCATGTCGCGGGTCGGCGTGGTGCGCGGATCGAACGGCGGCACGCCTTCCCGGATGATCCCGATCCAACTCTCGGGGACGGGCGGCGCGCGCCAATTCGCGGGATCGCTGAGCTGCGACGACTGCGCGGGCATCACCAGCGTGCCGGCGTCGGTGACCGCATCAAGCAAGGCGCGCACTACCGCCTCGGCGCCGCCCGCGACCCAGCCGAGCGCGCTCATCGCACAATGCACCAGCAGCGTTTCACCCGGCATGACGCCGAGCAGTCGCAGGTCGCGCATCAGGCTGTGCTGGGTCCGCGGCTCGCCGGTCGCGGCGACGATGGTATGCTCGGTCATTCGATCGTTCCTGCGGTCGTTCCCGCGAAACCGCGGCTCACGAAATCGCATCGAGAATACCGCATCCTGCCGGACCGGCCACGGCACTGACGGCGCGCAGCGGCGATGCGAGGGCGCGCCAATTTGGCGCATCCGTGCGGTTTACTTCCCGTCAAGCACGCCGCGTGATCGGCGGCGTCCTTAAAGGCCTGTTAGGCCCGCTGGGATCAGTTGCCACGTGAAAGTACGGGGCAAGAACAATGCAGTCCGAAACAGGACGATACAGCCAGCCGCGCTGGGGCGTGACGCGCTGGCTTGCCGATGCCGGGCCGGGCGTGCCCGACGACATCCGCCAAGCGCTGATCGGCGATCTCTACGGCTCGCTGCCGGTATTCGCGGCCGGCGCGGTCAACACGGTCGCAGTCTCGGCCGTGATTGCGATCCGCGAGCCGACCGCATGGTTCATCACCTGGGTCATCCTCGAGCTCGTCATCTGCCTGTCGCGACTGGCGGTGCTGGTGGCTGCGCATCGCGCGGCGCGCGAGCGACGGCCGACGCCGACCGATCTGCACCTCGTGCTCGCGGTCGCCTGGAGCGCCAGCGTCGGCTTCGGCATCCTGATCAGCCTTGCCAGCGGCGACTGGGTGGTCGCGATGCTGGCCTCGCTGTCGGCCGCGGCAATGGTCGGCGGCATCTGCTTCCGCAATTTCAGCGCCCCGCGTCTTGCCGGCACCATGATCCTGCTCAGCCTTGGCCCGATCGTGCCGGGCGCGGCGCTTGCCGGCGAGCCGCTGCTGTTCATCGTCTTCCTGCAGGTGCCGCTGTATCTCACGGCGATGACGGTCGCGGCCTTCCGCCTCAACAAGATGCTGGTCGCGACCATGCGCGCCGAGCGCGAGAACGGTCATCTTGCCCTTCACGACACCCTCACCGGGCTGCGCAATCGCGCCGGTTTCGTCGCCGCGCTGAACGCCAAGCTCGAGGCCCCGGCCGGAAACGGCCGGCCGTTCGCGCTGCTGTTCTTCGACCTCGACAATTTCAAACCGGTCAACGACACCTATGGTCACGCGGCCGGCGACCAGGTGCTGATGCTGGCCGCCGAGCGGCTGCGGCGCGCGCTGCCGGAGACCGACGTGATCGCGCGACTTGGCGGCGATGAATTCGTGGTGCTGGCGAACGGCGTCACCGCCGAGCAGGCGCTCGCCGTCGGCCAGCGCATCATCCAGGCCGTGACGATGCCCTACCGGCTCGCCGACGGCGTCTTTGCCAAGGTCGGCGTCAGTGTCGGTGTCGCTGTCTCGCCCGAGCACGGCACCGAGGCCGAAGAGTTGCTGGCGGTCGCCGATGCCGCACTCTATGAAGCGAAATCCGCCGGCAAGGCCCAGTGCCGCATGGCCTCGGTCACCACCAATGTCGCCGCGCTGCGCCGGCTGACGAAACAGGCCCCCGCGCCCGCCCGCAATCGCGGCGCCGCCTGAAAACGAGGTCCGGCGGACCGCCTAAAGATCGAAGTTCGTCGGCAGCATCACGACGTCGCGGATGGTCATGCCGCGCGGCCGGGTCAACATGAAGATCACGACCTCGGCCACTTCGCTCGCCTCCAGCAGGCTGCCCGACGCTTTGGCTTCCTGAAGCTTCTCCGCCGGCCAGTCGGCGAGCAGCGCGCTGATCACCGGCCCGGGCGAGATCGAGCCGACGCGGATGCCGTGCTTGAACACCTGGCGCCGCACCGTCTGCACGAAGCAGTTGATCGCCCATTTCGACGACGCATAGACCGGCTCCCACGGCGTCGGGAAATGCGCGGCAAGCGAGCTCGTCACGATGATGTCGCCGGTTGCCCGCGCGATCATGTGCGGCAGCACGTCGTGCACGTTCTTCATCACCACGTTGACGTTGAGGTTCAGCATCCGGTCGATCGCTGTGCTGTCGGCATCGACGAGATCGCCGCCGACATAGATGCCGGCATTGGCGTGCAGGATGTCGAGCTGGCCTGCTTTCTCCAGCGCACGCGGCAGCAGCGTCGCGCAGGCCGCGGCATCGAGCAGGTCGATGACCAGCGGAATCACCGCATCACCGTGTCTTTCCGCCAGCGCCGCGAGCGCGGTGGCGTCGCGGTCGACCATCACCACGCGCGCGCCGGCCGCCAGCATCGCTTCGCTGCTCGCAAGTCCGATGCCGGATGCCGCCCCGGTCACCGCCGCGACCTTGCCTTCCAATTGCTTCGCCATCGTCTCCACCCTGTCAGGTCAGTGCGACAGGCATGGCAACACATCGCGGTCGCGATGTCAGCTGCCATGCGGTGCACGACGGCGGGCGGGTCCAGCGCTCACAGGCGGAGCATCGGTGGCCGCGTGGCGAAGCGGCGGCGCAGCCATTTTGCCGCCGGCCCGGCCGGCCGCTGCTTGTGCCAGACCACTTCGAGCGCGACCGGATGCGCGCCCTCGTCGAATTCCAGTTCGGGAATGGCGAGGTCTTCGGCGACCTGCGAACTCGCCATGATGTGGGCCGGGATCAGCGCCCAGCCGACGCCGTGCTTGAGGATCTGCAGGATCACCCAATGGCTCTCGACCCACCACACCTCCGCCGCGACACGCAGCCGATGCCGTTCGGTGCCTTCGTTGCGCACCGTGACCATGATCTGGCGATGCCGCTTCAGCTCCTCCCAGTCCACCCGCCCATGCGCCAGCGGATGGGTCTTGCCGCAGACGAGCTGCAACGGCACCCAGCCGATGGTCTTGAAGCCGAGCTCGGGCGGCAGCTGCTCCTGCCGCCACATCACGCCGACATCGGCCTTGCCGTCGAGCACGAGCCGGCTGACGTCCTCCATGATCGGAAACAGCAGCTCGAGTTCGACATGCGGAAAGCGCGTGGCGAATTCCGCGAACAGCTCGCCCACCGCGCTCTCCGGATAGAGCTCGTCGATCGCCACCACCAGGCGCTTCTCGACATGCGCCTCGAAGCTGCTGGCAACGCCGATCAGGTGCTCGCGGCGATCGAGGATCAGTTTTGCCTCGGGCAGCAGTCGCGCCCCTGCTTCGGTCAGCACCGGGTTGCGCCCGGTCCGGTCGAACAGCGCAATGCCGAGGTCGGTCTCCAGGTTTGCCACGTGCGTACTGACCGCCGATTGCGCCTTCTTCAAAAGCCGCGCCGCGCCGGAGAACGAGCCCTGCTCGGCGGCCGCCACGAAGGATTCGAGCTGGTCCATGGAGAGGGACATCTATCTCTTTTCCAGATATTATCTAACTTTATAATCCCACAATATCAGATAGAAACCCGATCACAACGACAAGAAAGGGTTTTCAAAATGTCTATGCGTTCCTTCTCCGACCGGATCAGGCACGCAGTCCTGTTCGAACTGATCGGTATCGCCATCTTCACGCCGGCAGCGGCCTGGCTGTTCAATCAGCCGGTCGCCCATATGGGCGTCATCGGCGTCGTCTCGGCGACGGTGGCGACGATCTGGAACTTGCTGTTCAATCTCGGCTTCGACCACGCGCTGGTCCGCCTCACCGGGCGTGTCGTCAAGACGATGCCGATCCGCGTCGCGCACGCGATGCTGTTCGAGGCCGGCCTGATCGTGCTGCTGATCCCGTTCGTCGCCTGGTATCTCGGCGTCTCGCTGTGGGCCGCGCTGATGATGGATATCTCGATCGTGGCGTTCTATCTGATCTACGCGTTCGTGTTCAACATCGCCTACGACCGGGTGTTTCCGCTGCCCCGGCCCGGCGCGCATGATCGCACGGTGACCCGGGCCTTGCCGGCCTGATCGACCTCAACGCGCGGCGCAGTGGATCATTTGATCCGCCGCGCCGCTGCGCATCCTGACACCGCCGCCAATATTGCTGCTGGTAGCGACTACGCACAAGTTCCGCAGCGCCGCGCACCTAAACTGGTTTGATCCGGATCAACCAGCATGGAATGCTTGAAGCCGAGACGCCCGTCAGAGGCTGCCAAACGGCCAACAATGCCAAAACGGCCAACAAGAAGAAGCGGAGGACTACAATGCCAAGGAACCGTTCGATCCAGCTATCACGCCGTCAGCTCATCAAGGGCACCGCCGCCGCGTCGGCCACGCTGCTGCTCGGCAAGCCTGCGATCGCCAAAGGCAAGACCGAGATCGTGATCGGCAACATCGACGCCTATTCGGGACCGGCTGCGGTCTATTCGTCGATCGGCCGTACGCCCGGCGGCTATTTCAAGATGATCAACGAGCAAGGCGGCATCAACGGCCGCATGATCAAATACATCACCTATGACGACGCCTACAGCCCGGCCAAGACCGTCGAGCAGGCGCGCAAGCTGGTCGAGAGCGACGAGATCGACGTCCTGTTTGCGCCGCTCGGCGCCCCCACCAATGCGGCGATCATGAAATACATGAACCAGAAGAAGGTCCCGCACCTCTTCATCGCCTCGGGCGCGACCAAGTTCGGCGACTACAAGAATTTCCCCTACACGATGGGTTTCCAGCCTTGCTACCAGATCGAGGGCCGGGCCTTCGCGCAGCACGTACTGTCGACGCAGACCGACCCGAAGATCGGCATCGTCTACCAGAACGACGATTTCGGCCGTGACGTGCTGAAGGGCTTCAAGGACGGACTTGGCGCGAAGACGTCTGCAATCGTGGCCGAGCTGTCGTATGAGACCGCGGATCCGACCATCGACAGCCAGGTGGTTCGCTGCAAATCCGCCGGCGCCAACGTGTTCATGAGCATGACCACGCCGAAATTCGCAGCCCAAGGCATCAAGAAGATCGCCGAGCTCGGCTGGCAGCCGGCGCATTACATCGGCAACAACGCTTCCTCCGCCGGCTCGACGCTGAAGGCCGCGGGCTTCGACGTGTCCAAGGGCATCATCTCGAGCGCCTATTTGAAGGATCCCGTCGACGCCGCCTGGGACAGCGATCCCGCGATCCAGAAATGGCGCGCCTTCCTCGACAAATACGATCCAACGGCGGCCAAGAACGACATCTACGCGGTCACCGGCTATCTCACCAGCCAGATCCTGGTTCAGGTGCTCAAGCAGTGCGGCGACGACATCTCGTCCGAGAGCATTATCAAGCAGGCGGCAAACCTCAGGGACGTCGAATCCGACATGCTGCTGCCGGGCATCAAGATCAACACCTCGCCGACCGACTATTATCCGCTCGAGCAACTGCAACTGACGCGCTTCAGCGGCGAACGCTACGAGCCGCTGGGACCGGTGATCGACGGCGGGATTTCGAAGGCGTGATCATCTGAAGCACGCACCGCCCTGACGTTTCCAATCGACCGATCCTGAGGTAGCCTCGTCCATCCTGAACGAGGCGAGCCGCCATGCTCACGCTCTATTCGTATCCGCCGTTGTTCGGCGTCGCCGACAACAATGGCTACGGTCTGAAGGTGTTCGCCTTTCTGAGGCTCGCCGGCGTGCCGTTCCGGCACGAGCACATTTTCGATGCGTCGAAGGCGCCACGCCAGCAATTGCCCTACATCGTCGACGGCCACGACACCGTCGGCGACAGCGAGACCATCCTCCGCTATGTCACCGAAAAATACGGCGTGACGCTGGATGCGGCGCTGACGCCGGCGCAACGCACCACCGATCTCCTCGTCACGCGCATGCTCGACGATCTCTACTGGGTGATGTCCTACTCGCGCTGGAAGGACGAGCGCTACTGGCCCAAGTTCCGCGATGCGCTCAAGCGGGAGCATCCGGACCTCACCGACGACGGCTTGATGAAGGCCAGGGAGTTCAACGCGCAACGCTATCACTACCAGGGCATCGGCCGCTTCGAGCCCGACGCCGCGATGGCCCGCGGGCTCGCCGATCTCGCCGCACTGGCGAACCTGATTTCGCGGCAAGGCTATGTACATGGCGACAAACCGACATCCATCGACGCGGGCATCTATGGCTTCGTGGCCAACATCTACTTCTACGACATCGACACGCCGTTGAAGAGGTTCGTGGTGTCGCACGACGCTCTGCCGCAACACTGCCGCGCGATCCACGCGGCAGTCAGTCTCTGAGCGCGAAACGTCGATCGCCACGCATCCGGCGGATGGAAACGGGAATCGGCACCCGGCTTTCCCTGCGCCCTCCGACATCAGGACGGCGAACAAGAGATGCAAAGCTCGGACAAATCATGTCGCGAGAATGTTGGTGTATGAGCCAAAGCTCGCGCGATAAACACAGTGTCGTCCTGGCGAACGCCAGGACCCATTACCCCAAATCTCCATCGTTGCGCGACGCTGTGGCCGCAATCCCATACATCACGGAATGCGGTGGTTATGGGTCCTGGCTTTCGCCAGGACGACGTTGGAACGAGGTCGCGACGCCATCAGGCAATCGGCGCAACGACCGAGGCTCACCGCCCCTGCGGAAGACTCCCCTCCAGCCGCGCCAGCTCGCCGTCGAGATCGCGCTCGACATCGGCAACATGCATGTCGACGACCCGATAGTCCCTCGCCTCGAGCCAGGCGCGGCGCTTGGCGCGGTCGGTGGCGATGGCCTCGCTCTCGTTCGGATTGACCAGTTCGATCGCGGTCCGGTGCACGAAGGAGACGAAATCGGGGATGTGACGGCCGACCGGGGTCTGGCGCTTGAACTGGCCGGCGAAGCGGCGGTCCCGCGTCAGCGCCTGCCACAGGATGCGTTCGGCGTCGGTCGGGTTGCGGCGGAGCAGCCGGGCGAGGCCACGCACCGTGCTGGAATTGTCCGCGGTCGCGCCGCCCCCGCCCTGTTCGGCGAGCAGCGCCCGAAGCCTCGTCGCCTGGGCGCCGTCGAGCACCCCGCCCTTGGCCGGGCCCTTGCGGCCCTCGGCGATCGCCATCACCACGCCGTGCAGCGTGTGCATGTCCTGCTTGGTCGGGTCCATCCGGGTGAAGATGTTGCGCAGGTTGACCAGCATGGTGTCGCGCTTCTCGGCCGGCCGCAGGAACTCGACCTTGTCGAGCTCGGCGACGAGGTTGTCGAAGAACGCCTGCATCTGGTGCTGGGAGGCCGGCTCGGACCGTTCCGGCATCGCGAACGGCAGCGCGCCCGCGGTCGAGAGCTTGAACCATTCATAGCCCATCAGCAGCACCGCCTGCGCCAGATTGAGCGAGGCGAAGCCCGGATTGACCGGAAAGGTGATGATGCGGTTGGCGAGCGCGACCTCGTCGTTGGTCAGGCCGGAGCGCTCCCGCCCGAACAGGATGCCGGCGCCGCCGCCGGACGCGACATGGCCGACGATCTCGCTGGCCGCGCCTTCTGGCCCGACCACCGGCTTGGCCTGGTCGTGGGCGCGGGCGGTGGTCGCGAACACCAGCGTGAGGTCGGCGATCGCCTGCTCGACGGTGTCGAACAGTTCGACGGAATCGATGATGTGGTCGGCGCCGGCAGCAGCGCGCTGGGCGGCGATGTTCGGCCAGCCGTCGCGCGGATTGACGATGCGCATCCGCGTCAACGCGAAATTGCCCATCGCGCGCGCGGCCATGCCGATGTTCTCGCCAAGCTGCGGCTCGACCAGGATGACGACGGGACCGGCAAGGTCGTGCCCTGCCTTGGTCTTGTCGGTGCCGGACATCTCACTTCACTTTCTGATTCAACGTCTGAAGATTTTGAATCAGCTTCCGAAGCGGCTGATTCAAAGTCTCATACAGGTCCCCGAAACCAGCTTTGCACCGGTTTTGCGCGGGACCAATTTCTCCAAGCAGATAACAGGGTTAGCCGCGATTGCGAATCCTCAATCGGAATCCCGTTCGCACAACGCCGGGGTCGCCGCTTGCGCGCGCTTCGCCTTCGGATAGGCTATCAACCACAACCAAAGCGAAGCTGTAAAGGCACGCTTGAGACGCCGGTTGAACGGCGAGGCACCTTGGGGGAGACGACGATGCGGGGCAGATGGACGCTGGCGATTGTGGGCCTGATCTTGATCGTGGCGGGGAGCCTGCTCGCCCACTTCACGCAGACCGCAGGCGGCATCCGGATCGAGGATGTCAGGTTCAAGGGCGCCAAGGGCAACACCATGAGCGCCCTGCTCTACGTCCCGCCGAACGCGACGGCGCAGATCCCGGCGCCCGGCATCCTCGCCGTCCACGGCTATATCAATTCGCGCGAGACCCAGGACGGCTTCGCCATCGAGTTCGCCCGCCGCGGCTATGTGGTGCTGGCGCTCGACCAGACCGGCCACGGCTATAGCGACCCGCCCTCCTTCGCCAACGGGTTCGGTGGACCTGACGGCCTCGCCTATCTCCGCAGCCTGCCCTTCGTCGACAAGGAGAACATCGGCCTCGAGGGCCACTCGATGGGCGGCTGGACCGTGCTGGCGGCTGCCGCCGCGATGCCCAACGACTACAAGTCGATGGTGCTGGAGGGCTCGTCGACCGGCAAGCCATTTGCCGCCGAGGGCACCACCAGCTGGCCGCGCAACACCGCGCTGGTGTTCGCCCAATACGAGGAATTCCCCGACCTGATGTGGGGCGTCCAGCTCGCCCGCGACGTCACCACGAGCCCGAAACTCTGGGCGCTGTTCGGCACCCAAGGCGCGGTCGAGCCGGGCAAGGTCTATGGCGACCCGGCCAACGGCACCGCGCGGGTGCTCTACACCCCCGCGATGACCCATCCGGCCGAGCACATCTCGCATGAGGCGATCGGCTACAGCCTCGACTGGTTCGCCAAGACGCTGAAAGGCGGCACGCCGCGCCCGGTCGACGACCAGATCTGGTTCCGCAAGGAGATCGGCACGCTGATCGCCCTGATCGGTTTCGTTGCTCTCGTCATCGGGACGTTCGACGGGCTGCTGGAGGCCCAGATGTTCTCCCGCCTGCGGCTACCGGCGGTTGCCGACGGCACCATGCCGCCGCATCAGGCGGCGAGCGGCCGGCGCTGGACCACGGCATTCATCCTGTCCGCCTTCGTCCCGGCGCTGACCTATTACCCGGCCTTCGCGCTCGGTGGCACCTTCGTCACCCCGAGCGCGGTCCTGCCGCAGGGCATCACCAACCAGATCCTGGTCTGGGCCATCATCAATTTGCTGATCACGCTGGCCCTGATGCGGTTCGCCCCCAAGCGCGCCAGCCGGGCCGGCCTGATCGGTCAATCCGTCGTGATCGCGCTGGCCTCCGTGGCGGTGGGCTACGCCGCGCTCTGGCTCGCCGACCTCGCGTTCAAGATCGACTTCAGGTTCTGGATCGTCGCGCTCAAATTGATGAGCGCGAAGCAATTCCTCATCTTCCTGATCTATCTGATTCCGTTCACGGCGTTTTTCGTCGTGGCGCTGCACGTGCTACACCGGAATTTCTCGACCATGAGCGCGCCGCGCGGGGCGCTTTATCTGACCAACATCCTGGCGCTGACGCTTGGCTTCATCGTGTTGCTGGTGCTGCAATACGGCACGATGTGGCTGACGGGGAAGCTGTTCAACCCGCTGCCGGACCCCGGCTTCGTGCCGCTCTCGACCATCGTCGCGATCCAGTTCGTACCGCTCTTGGCGATCGTGGCCGTGATCGCGACCTTTACCTGGCGGCGGACCGGATCCAGCCTGCCGGGCGCCCTGATCGCGGGCCTGTTCGTGACCTGGTACATCGTGGCCGGGACCGCCACTCAGGTCCCATTTTAGGTGAAATGATGGGCTGAAAGTGCATAACCGGTGCGCTTTCGCCCGTCCCCGGGCAGTGCTATAGCGCAGGCGTATTTTCCAACCCGCCGTCAAAAGCGCGCTGTTCCCAAGAGGGCCTCTCCGTCATGGCAAAAATCAAGGTATCCAATCCCGTCGTCGAGCTCGACGGCGACGAGATGACCCGGATCATCTGGCAGTACATCAAGGACAAGCTGATCAACCCGTTCCTGGATGTCGAACTGCTCTATTTCGATCTCGGCATGGAATACCGCGATGAAACCAACGACCAGGTGACCATCGACGCCGCCGAAGCCATCAAGAAGGTCGGCGTCGGCGTCAAATGCGCCACCATCACCCCCGACGAGGCCCGGGTGAAGGAGTTCGGCCTGAAGCAGATGTGGAAGTCGCCGAACGGCACCATCCGCAACATCCTCGGCGGCGTGATCTTCCGCGAGCCGATCATCTGCAAGAACGTGCCGCGTCTGGTTCCGGGCTGGACCAAGCCGATCATCATCGGCCGCCACGCCTATGGCGACCAGTACCGCGCCACCGACATCAAGTTCCCCGGCAAGGGCACGCTGTCGCTGAAGTTCGTCGGCGAGGACGGCACCGTGATCGAGCGCGAAGTGTTCAAGGCGCCCGGCGCCGGCGTCGCGATGGAGATGTACAATCTCGACGACTCCATCATCGATTTCGCGCGCGCCTCGCTGAACTACGGCCTGCTGCGCAACTACCCGGTCTACCTCTCGACCAAGAACACCATCCTCAAGGTCTATGACGGCCGCTTCAAGGACATCTTCCAGGACATCTACGACCGCGAGTTCAAGAAGGAATTCGAGGCCAAGGGCCTGACCTACGAGCACCGCCTGATCGACGACATGGTGGCCTCGGCGCTGAAATGGTCCGGCGGCTATGTCTGGGCCTGTAAGAACTATGACGGCGACGTACAGTCCGATACCGTGGCCCAGGGCTACGGCTCGCTCGGCCTGATGACCTCGGTGCTGCTCACCCCGGACGGCAAGACGGTGGAAGCCGAAGCTGCCCACGGCACGGTGACCCGGCACTACCGCGAGCACCAGAAGGGCAAGGAGACCTCGACCAACTCGATCGCGTCGATCTTCGCCTGGACCCGCGGCCTCGCCCACCGCGCCAAGCTCGACAACAATCCGGAGCTGGCGAAGTTCGCCACCACCCTGGAGAAGGTCTGCGTGTCGACCGTCGAGGAAGGCTACATGACCAAGGACCTCGCGCTGCTGGTCGGCGCCGACCAGCGCTGGCTCTCGACCACCGGATTCCTCGACAAGGTGTCCGACAATCTCGTGAAGGCGATGGCCACCTAAAGGCTGCCGTCTTGGAATGATGGGTGCGAGCATGACCAAGGCCCTTGTCAGAGCCGTCGTGCTCGCATCATTCGCGCTCACAGGGTCGGCGGCATCAGCTGCCGATCCCCTGCCGGACGCCGTCGCGGCGCCTAGCGAGATTCCGGTCCTGTCAGTCCATGCCGAGGGTGTGCAGGTCTACGAGTGCAAGCCGGTCACCGACGGCAAGCTCGCCTGGTCGTTCCGCGAACCGGTCGCCACCCTGATCGCCGACGGCCGCACCGTCGGCCGGCACTATGCCGGCCCGAACTGGGAGCATGTCGACGGCAGCGCAGTGACCGCCCGCACCACCGGCAGCGCGCCCGGCGCGACCCCTGCCGACATCGCCTGGTTGAAGCTCGAAGTGATTTCCCACCGCGGCAACGGCCTGTTCTCCAGTGTTGCCACGGTGCAGCGGATCAACACCTCGGGCGGCGAGCTCAGCGGCGCCTGCGACAAGGCCGGCGCGCTTGGGAGTGCGGCGTATTCGGCGGATTACGTTTTCCTGCGGAGAGACTGACTAGTCCCGGATGCCGCCGTCGGCCTCGCCGGGCGGCTGGGCGATCTCCGCGACGGCGAGGTCGCCGCCGGCCGTGAGCGGATCGGCGAGCCGCGCCTCGGCCGTCTCCCGGACATGTGCGGCGAGCGCCGGCATGCGCTCGATCAGGGCATGGAAGTCCTGCGCATCGAGCAGCAAGAGCTTGGTCTTGCGCGTCGCCGTTACCGTGCCGGAGCGATTGGTCCTGCGCAGCAGCGCGATCTCGCCGAAGAACGTGCCGTCGGCAAGCCGGACCCGCTGGCTCGGCAGGTCGATCTCGACCTCGCCCGCCGTGATGAAATACATTGATGAGGCCGCCTCGCCGCGCCGCACCAGCACCTCGCCGGCCTCGATGGTCTGCGAGCGCAACAGGCGCATGATGTCGGCGATGTCGGCAGCGCCAAGATGCGAGAACAGCGGCACCCGCGCCAGCATGCCCCAGGTCACCACGAAGTCGCGGCGCCGGACCTCCTCGGCGAACGCGCTCGAGATGATCGCGACCGGCAGCGCGATCATCGCGAAGCCGACCACGATCGCAACCACGGTGACGATCCGGCCGAGCGGCGTCACCGGAACGACATCGCCATAGCCGACCGTGCCGAGCGTCACGATCGCCCACCACATCGCCTGCGGCATGGTGCCGAACTTGTCCGGCTGCACCTTGTGCTCGATGGCATAGAGCAGCGCGGCGAACAGCAGCACGGCGCCGGTCAGGATCACGACGCAGCCGAACAGCGTGCGCCGCTCGGCATGCAGCGCCGCCAGAAGCGAACGCATCGCGGGCGAATAGCGCACCAGCTTCAGGAACGGCAGCATGCCGAACAGCACCAATGCGATCTTGTCGTTGATGACCAGGGCGACGGCCGACGGCAGGAACGCGAGCAGGTCGATCACGCCGAGCGCCGAGCAGGCGTATTCCAGCCGCGCCTTCAGCGGCGTCATGTCGCGCAGGGAATGGCCGACCACGCTCCAGAGCCGCGCGGCGTATTCGAGCGCGAAGGCGATGACTGCCGCGACTTCGACCGCGGTCAGCAGCCATCCGAACTGTGCATCGATCTCGGGCACCGAGGCCAGGATCGCCGCCAGCACGTCGACGGTGATGATCGCGACGATGAACCCGGCAAACCGCGAGCCGCCCGAATGCGGCAAATCATCGCGCTCGAGTAGCTCGTAAAGACGGTCACGCAGTCCGGGATGGCTGATCGTGGGCTTGAGCGGAGCTGTCGCCACGATCAGCCCTTCCGTCAGGCGCCGGCCATCGCTTGTTCGATCGCCGACAGCGCGGCGTCGGCCTTGGCGCCATCGGGCCCGCCGGCCTGCGCCATATCGGGCCGGCCGCCGCCGCCCTTGCCGCCGAGCACCTCGGAGCCCTTGCGCACCAGTTCGACCGCGTTGAACCGCGAGGTCAGATCGGCGGTGACGCCGACCACGATGCCGGCCTTGCCGTCCTCGGTGACGCCGACGATCGCGACCACGCCGGAGCCGATCTGCTTCTTGCCGTCATCGACCAGGCTCTTCAAATCCTTGGTCTCGACGCCCTCGACCGCGCGCGCCAGCAGCTTGACATTGCCGACCTCGCGAACGGCCGAGGCCGCGCCGTTCGACGCACCGCCGCCGCCCATCGCGAGCTTCTTCCGGGCATCGGACAGGTCGCGCTCGAGCTTCTTGCGCTCCTCCATCAGCGCTGTGATGCGCGCCGGGACGTCCTCGATCGTGGTGCGCAGCTCGGCCGCCGCGGTCTTGGCCAGCGCCATGGTGTCGTTGGCATGCTTGCGCGCATGACGCCCGGTCAGCGCCTCGATGCGGCGGACGCCGGAGGCGACCGCGCTCTCGCTGGTCACCGAGATCAGGCCGATGTCGCCGGTGCGGCGGACATGGGTGCCGCCGCAGAGCTCGACCGACCAGCCGAGCGCGTTCTGGCCATGCTCGCGGGCGCTCTTGCCCATCGAGACGACGCGGACCTCGTCGCCGTATTTCTCGCCGAACAGCGCACGCGCACCGGCCTCACGGGCATCGTCGACAGCCATGACGCGGGTCGTCACCTCGTCATTCTCGAGCACGACATCGTTGGCGATGTCCTCGACCCGGGCGAGTTCTTCGGGCGTGATCGGCTTCGGATGCACGAAGTCGAAGCGCAGGCGATCGGGCGCGACCAGCGAGCCACGCTGCGCAATGTGATCGCCGAGCACCTGGCGCAGCGCCTCGTGCAACAGATGCGTCGCGGAATGGTTGGCGCGGATCGACGAACGCCTGGCGTGGTCGACCTCGAGCTGCAGCGCCGTGCCGGCCTTCAGCGTGCCCTGCTCCACCGTGCCGACATGCACGAACAGATCGCCGGCCTTCTTCTGCATGTCGGTGACGCGGAATTTGACGCCCTCGCCCGTGAGCACGCCGATATCGCCGACCTGGCCGCCGGACTCCGCGTAGAACGGCGTCTGGTTCAGCACGATCGCGCCGCTCTCGCCGGCCTTGAGGCTATCGACCTCGGCGCCGTCCTTGACCAGCGCCGTCACCGCGCCTTCCGCGCTCTCGGTCTCATAGCCCAAAAACTCCGTTGCGCCGAGCTTCTCGCGCAGCGGAAACCAGATCGTCTCGGTTGCCGCCTCGCCCGATCCGGCCCAGGAGGCGCGCGCCTTCTCGCGCTGGCGGTTCATTGCATCGGTGAACGATGCCTGGTCGACGCTGATGCCGCGCGACTTCAACGCGTCCTGTGTCAAATCCAGCGGGAAGCCGTAGGTGTCGTACAGCGTGAACGCGGTGTCGCCGTCGAACATGTCGCCCTTCTTGAGGCCGGCGCTCTTCTCGTCGAGGATCGACAGGCCCCGCACCAGCGTCTTGCGGAAGCGGGTCTCTTCGAGCTGCAGCGTCTCCTCGATCAGCTTCTCCGCGCGCACCAGGTCCGGATAGGCCTGGCCCATCTCGCGGACCAGCGCCCAGACCAGGCGATGCATCAGCGGCTCGCTCGCGCCGAGCAGCTGCGCATGGCGCATCGCGCGGCGCATGATCCGGCGCAGCACGTAGCCGCGGCCCTCGTTCGAGGGCAGCACGCCGTCGGCGATCAGGAACGCCGACGAACGCAGATGGTCGGCGATCACCCGGTACGACGCGACGTTCTGCGCGTTCGGCCCATGACCGAGCGCCGAGGAAGCCGCATCGATCAGATGGCGGAACAGATCGGTCTCGAACACGCTCTCGACGCCCTGCAGGATGCAGGCCATACGCTCCAGGCCCATGCCGGTGTCGATCGAGGGACGCGGCAGCGCCACGCGCTCCTCCTTCGTCACCTGCTCGTACTGCATGAACACCAGGTTCCAGAATTCGAGGAACCGATCGCCATCCTCTTCCGGGCTGCCGGGAGGTCCGCCCCAGATGTGCTCGCCGCGATCGATGAAGATCTCGGAGCACGGACCGCACGGGCCGGTGTCGCCCATCGCCCAGAAATTGTCCGAGGTCGGGATGCGGATGATGCGATCGTCCGAGAAGCCCGCGATCTTCTTCCAGTAGCCGGCCGCCTCGTCGTCGGTGTGGTAGACGGTGACGAGCAGCTTGTCCTTCTTCAGCCCGAAATCCCTGGTAATCAGATTCCAGGCGAGCTCGATCGCGCGTTCCTTGAAGTAGTCGCCGAACGAGAAGTTGCCGAGCATCTCGAAGAAGGTGAGATGGCGCGCGGTGTAGCCGACATTGTCGAGGTCGTTGTGCTTGCCGCCGGCGCGGACGCATTTCTGCGAGGTCGTGGCGCGCTGATAGCCGCGCTTCTCGACGCCGGTGAAGACGTTCTTGAACTGCACCATGCCGGCATTGGTGAACATCAGGGTCGGGTCGTTGCGCGGCACCAGAGGCGACGACGCCACGATCTCGTGGCCGTTCTCCTTGAAGAAGTTCAGAAATGTCGACCTGATGTCGTTGACGCTGCTCATGTTCATCCAATCGGAAAAATGGGGCCGGCCAGTCGCAAAAAGGCGTCATTTCCGGCCGAACGCTTTTAGACATTGCCAGCTGCGGTGTCCAGAAACTGTGCAGCCGGATCATGGGCTTGCCGCGGCAGCACAAAGCCCATTGGATAGTTGTTGCAGCTGCGTTGACAGGCTTGGCGGCGGCGTGTTTTCTACTGGCCTGTTAACCCGTCACGTCGGGAGAGACCGGCCTTTCTTTGGGCCGGCGCCGAAGGAGCAACCGCCCCGGAAACTCTCAGGCAAAAGGACCGCGTGACGTCTGACATCTGGAAAGAGGCGCTGGGGTTGTCCCCGATTGCGTCCGCCGACGGGATAATACTCTCAGGCACAGCGACAGATGGGGCTTTCTGCAGGTTCCTCAAGGGGAAATAGGTCCCCGTGGGAACCGCGAGGGCCCTGTGATGCTTGCGCACGAAACTTCCCCGCTGAAACAGACCCCGCTGCATGCGCTGCATCTGGCGCGCGGCGCCAAGATGGTCCCGTTCGCCGGCTACGACATGCCGGTGCAGTACACGGCCGGCGTGCTCAAGGAGCACCTGCACACCCGCAAGGACGCCGGCCTGTTCGACGTGTCCCACATGGGACAGCTCGTGCTGAGGGCCAAATCCGGCAAGGTCGGCGACGCGGCGCTGGCGCTGGAAAAACTGGTGCCGCAGGACATTGCCGGCATCGCGCCGGGACGGCAGCGCTACGCGCAATTCACCAACGATGACGGCGGCCTGCTCGACGATTTGATGGTCGCGAATTTCGGCGATCATTTGTTCCTGGTGGTCAACGCCGCCTGCAAGGCCGAGGACGAGGCGCATCTGCGCGCGCATCTCACCGATGCTTGCGAGATCCTGTCGCTGGCTGACCGCGCGCTGATCGCGCTGCAAGGCCCGAAGGCCGAATCGGCTCTGGCGAAGCTTTGTGCAGATGTCAGTTCGATGAAATTCATGGACGCCGGCCCGCGCCGCGTCGCCGACATCGACTGCTTCGTCTCACGCTCCGGCTATACCGGCGAGGACGGTTTTGAGATTTCCGTTCCGGCCCACAAGGCGGAGGCCCTGGTCACTGCGCTGCTCGACAATCCCGACGTGCTGCCGATCGGGCTCGGCGCGCGCGACAGCCTGCGGCTCGAGGCCGGGCTCTGCCTCTACGGCCATGACATCGACACGACGACGACGCCGGTCGAAGGCGCACTGGAATGGTCGGTGCAGAAAGTCCGCCGCAGCGGCGGCGCTCGCGCCGGCGGTTTTCCGGGCGCCGACAAGATTCTCGGCCAGTTCGCACAAGGCGCTTCCCGCCGCCGCGTTGGTCTGAAGCCTGAGGGCCGCGCGCCGGTGCGCGAGGGCGCCGCGCTGTTTGCCGATGCCACCTCGTCCGAGCAGATCGGGAAGGTGACCTCGGGCGGCTTCGGCCCGAGCCTCAATGCACCGGTTGCGATGGGTTATCTGCCGACCGCTCTTTCCGCCGCCGGCACCACCGTTTTCGCCGAACTGCGCGGCCAGCGGCTGCCGCTGAAAGTCGCGTCCACGCCCTTCGTTCCCAATACCTACAAACGCTAAACGCCAGAGGATCTCTCCATGACGACGCTGTACACGTCCGACCACGAATGGCTCCGCATCGAGGGCGACGTCGCCACGATCGGGATCACCGACTACGCGCAGTCGCAGCTCGGCGACGTCGTGTTCGTCGAACTGCCCAAGGTCGGACGCAGCCTGAAGAAGGCCGAGGCCGCCGCCGTCGTCGAATCCGTCAAGGCCGCTTCCGACGTCTACGCGCCGATCACCGGCGAGGTGATCGAGGTCAACGAGGCGCTCGCCGCCGAGCCCGCGCTGGTCAATTCGGATGCCGGCGGCAAAGCCTGGTTCTTCAAGCTCAAGATTGCCGACAAGGGCGAGCTCGGCGGCCTGATGGACGAGGCCGCCTACGCCGCGCACACCGCCTAAAGGATCACGCCATGAACGCGCCCTTCAAGCCGATCAACGAAGCCGCCACCGATTTCGTCCGCCGCCACGTCGGCCCCTCACCGCGCGACGTCAACGCGATGCTGGAGACGGTCGGCGCCGCGAGCCTGCAGGCGCTGATGAATGAGACGCTGCCCGCGTCGATCCGCCAGAAGGCGCCGCTCGATCTCGGCCGCGCGCTGAGCGAGACCGAGGCGCTCGCGCATATGAGCGAGCTCGCCGCGCAGAACCAGATATTCACGTCGCTGATCGGCCAAGGCTATTCCGGCACCATCCTGCCGGCGGTGATCCAGCGCAACATCCTGGAGAACCCGGCCTGGTACACGGCGTACACGCCGTATCAGCCGGAGATCAGCCAGGGCCGGCTCGAAGCCCTGTTCAACTTCCAGACCATGATCTGCGACCTCACCGGGCTCGACGTCGCCAACGCCTCGCTGCTCGACGAGGCGACCGCGGCCGCCGAAGCGATGGCGCTCGCCGAGCGCCACTCGCAGGTCAAGGCGAAGGTATTCTTCGTCGACAAGGAGGTGCATCCGCAGACGCTCGCCGTGATGCGCACGCGCGCCGCCCCGCTGGGCTGGGCGCTGGTGGTCGGCGATCCCCTCACCGAGCTCGACAAGGCCGACGTGCTCGGCGCGTTGCTGCAATATCCGGGCACGACCGGCACGGTGCGCGATCTCCGGCCGGCGATCGCATCGCTGCGCGCCAAGGGGGCGCTTGCGATCGTTGCCGCGGACCTGCTGTCGCTGACCCTGCTGACCTCACCCGGCGAGCTCGGCGCCGACATCGCGATCGGCTCGGCACAGCGGTTCGGCGTGCCGATGGGCTATGGCGGGCCGCACGCCGCCTACATGGCGGTGCGCGACACGCTGAAGCGCTCGCTGCCCGGCCGCATCGTCGGCCTGTCGGTGGATTCGCGTGGTGCGCCGGCCTATCGCCTCGCCCTGCAAACCCGCGAACAGCATATCCGCCGCGAGAAGGCGACCTCCAACATCTGCACCGCGCAGGTGCTGCTCGCCGTGATCGCCTCGATGTATGCGGTCTATCACGGGCCCGAGGGATTGACCCATATCGCACGCGGCGTGCATCGCCGCACCACCGTGCTCGCCGCCGGGCTGCGCAAGCTCGGCTTTACGCCGACCAGCGAGGCGTTCTTCGATACCGTGACCGTCGAAGCCGGCACGAAGCAGATCGAGATCGTTACGCGCGCGCAGGCGGAACGGATCAACCTGCGGATCGGCGCGACCACGCTTGGCATCGCGCTCGACGAGACCACCACGCCGGAGACCGTCGAGGCGGTGTGGCGGGTGTTCGGCGGCAAGCTGAGCTTTGCCGAGATCGAGGCCGGCGCACGCGAGGCGCTGCCGAAGGAGCTGCGGCGCAGCAGCGCCTTCCTCACCCATCCGGTGTTCAACACGCACCGTTCGGAGACCGAACTGCTGCGCTACATGCGCAAGCTCAGCGATCGCGACCTCGCGCTCGACCGCGCGATGATCCCGCTCGGCTCCTGCACCATGAAGCTCAACGCCACCACCGAAATGATCCCGCTGACCTGGCCGGCGTTCGGCAATCTGCATCCGTTTGCGCCCACGGATCAGGCCAAGGGCTATCACGCGCTTTTCAAGCGGCTGGAGCAGTGGCTGTGCGACATCACCGGCTATGACGCGGTGTCGCTGCAGCCGAACTCCGGCGCGCAGGGCGAATATGCCGGACTCCTTGCGATCCGGGGTTACCATCTCGCGCGCGGCGAGCCGCATCGCAAGGTGTGCCTGATCCCCTCCTCCGCGCACGGCACCAACCCGGCCTCGGCCGCGATGGTCGGCATGGACGTCGTGGTGGTCGCCTGCGACGCGCGCGGCGACGTCGACGTCAATGATCTCCGCGCCAAGGCCGAGAAGCATTCGGCCAACCTCGCCGCCGTGATGATCACCTATCCGTCGACCCACGGCGTGTTCGAGGAGCATATCAGCGAGATCTGCGACATCGTGCATGCGCATGGCGGGCAGGTCTATCTCGATGGCGCCAACATGAACGCGCAGGTCGGGCTCTCGCGGCCCGGCGACTACGGCGCCGATGTCAGCCATCTCAATCTGCACAAGACCTTCTGTATCCCGCATGGCGGCGGCGGCCCCGGCATGGGTCCGATCGGCGTCAAGGCGCATCTTGCGCCCTATCTGCCGGGCCATCCTTCGACAGACGGTGCGACAGCGCACGCCATCGGCCCGGTGTCGGCCGCGCCGTTCGGCTCGGCGTCGATCCTGACCATCTCCTACATCTACATCCTGATGATGGGCGGCGAAGGGCTGACGCGCGCCACCGAAGTGGCGATCCTCAATGCGAACTACATCGCAGCAAAGCTGCAGCCGCATTTCCCGGTGCTGTACCGCAACGAGCGCGGTCGCGTCGCGCATGAATGCATCGTCGATCCGCGGGCGCTGAAGACGACCAGCGGCGTCACCGTGGACGACATCGCCAAGCGGCTGATCGACTACGGCTTCCACGCGCCGACCATGAGCTTCCCGGTGGCGGGCACGCTGATGATCGAGCCGACGGAATCGGAATCGAAGTTCGAGATCGACCGCTTCTGCGACGCCATGATCGCAATCCGCAACGAGATCGCGGAGATCGAGAGCGGCCGCTGGAAGGTCGAGGCCTCGCCGCTGCGCCACGCCCCGCACACCGTGCACGACATCGCCGACGATGTGTGGGACCGGGCCTATACCCGCGCCGAGGGCTGCTTCCCGGCTGGCGTGTCGCGCTCCGACAAATACTGGAGCCCGGTCGGCCGCGTCGACAATGTCTACGGCGATCGCAACCTGGTGTGCTCGTGCCCGCCGATCGAAGATTACGCGGAAGCCGCAGAGTAGCGCGGCCTCTGTTGCGGGATGTCGTAGCAACCGTCCACCGGGGATGGTTGCTACGAGGTCCGGTTCAAAACGTCAAAAACAACCCCATGCACAGTAGGGATTGGGGCGACTGGTCATCCGCAGGCACTAGATCCAGTCGGTCAGACGGGTAGAGCCAACGGGTCCGCGATTCGCGCCATCGCAGGGAATGCGCGGGAGCGACCGACGCTGCGGCAGGAGGAGACATGCGCGAGGAATTCTGGTTTCACTTCCCGTTTCGCGTCCGCTATTCCGAGGTCGACGCGCAGGCCGTGGTGTTCAACGCCCATTATTTGACCTATTTCGACACCGCGATCACGGAGTATTTCCGCGCGCTCGGCTACGACTATCTCGGCGAAGTGGCGCGCACCGGCATCGACTTCCATACCGTGAAGTCGGTGGTGGAGTACAAGGCGCCGATCCGGTTCGACGAGGACATCGAGGTCTGCGTCCGGGTCGCGCGGATCGGCCGCTCCTCGATCAACCTGGCGCTGGCGATCTTCGCCAAGGGCTCCGACGACCTGCGCGCCACCGGCGAGATCATCTGGGTCGCGACCGACCAGACAACCCACCAATCGGTCGCCGTCACGGAGGATCTGCGGGCGCTGGTCGCAAGCCGGGAGAAGGCGCTGGCGCCAGGTTGAGTTGACTACGGCTTGGTCAGCGTCGGAGCAATGCGCCAGAGATTGTCGTTGGTGAGGTGCGTGCCGCCCCACCAGCGATCGATCGGGTTATGGCTGCTGAAGTCTTCCTGGTGCGCGATGATCGCTTCGCCGAACTCGGTCAGCCGCGGATAGCTTGCAGCGTAGCGCGCGTACCAACTCCTTTTGCTCTGCGGTCGTTCGAGATCGGTCACTGCAGGCGACGGACCATCCGTGAGGCCGTCGAGCAATGAGAAAAGTTCGAGTTCCCCGAACACATTTCCGGGGCGCCAGAAACGATGAAGGAGTCCAAGCGCTGAAAAGCCGTCGTAACGTGCGATCAGCTCAAGAAGTCGCATTTCAGTTGCGCCAAGCCCCGTCGTGCGGGAGGGCAATTCTGCAACCAAGGCAAGCTGCGCCGACCTCAGAAATGGCAGTGAGCTAAGGTCACTCTGCAAGCAATCCAGAAAAGGCATTGGGGTGGCTGCGCGATACGCCGACCAGATTGCACTTCCGGTATTGAGTTCGACCGGGCCGACGTCGACCGTCAACACATCCTCTGGCTCGGGCATCTGTTCAGCCGGCATCGTCAGATCGAAATCAACAAGACGCAACTTCAATCTGGCCGCTGTCTCGGGATGATATCCGAAAAAAGCCAGAAGGAAGGCCAGCTGCAGCTGATCGTTCGGATATTGTTCGAACCAGAGCTCGATAACGTCATACGGTTCGCAATATTCGACGAACGAAAGGTGCCTGCGAGCCCGCGCTTCATCGGAGAACAATCTCCATGAACACCAATCCGACCAATGACGACCCGGGCCCTGGCCTGAACGCGCGCCAAAATAATCTTCGAACTCTTCTGCCGGGGGCAACGGCCCCCCAACGAAGCGAAAGCGAAATTCAATGACCGCTTCTGCCAGACCTGAGCGCGCGAGACGGATACCGGAACCAGTCAGAATCAAACGCTTCATCATCCAACCTCGCCGAACCCAAAACAAAACGGGCGCCGAAGACGTCGGCAACTCAACGTCCTCAGCGCCCGCTTGCAGCGAAATGATTGAGCCTTACTCTTCCGTCGGCTCCTCGCCGTCGGCGTCACGCTCCGGCGTGCCGGCGAGGATCTGCTCGGAGATCAGGCCGGAGTTCTGCCGGATCGCGGCTTCGATCTTGGTGGTGATGTCGGGATTGGCGCGCAGGAAGGCCTTGGAATTCTCGCGTCCCTGGCCGAGCCGCTGGCTGTCATAGGAGAACCAGGCGCCGGACTTCTCGACGAGGCCGGCCTTGACGCCGAGGTCGAGGATCTCACCCATCTTGGAGACGCCCTCGCCGTACATGATGTCGAACTCGACCTGCTTGAAGGGCGGCGCCAGCTTGTTCTTCACCACCTTGACGCGGGTGGTGTTGCCGACCACCTCGTCGCGCTCCTTGATCGCGCCGATGCGGCGGATGTCGAGGCGGACCGAGGCATAGAATTTCAGCGCATTGCCGCCGGTGGTGGTTTCCGGCGAGCCGTACATCACGCCGATCTTCATGCGGATCTGGTTGATGAAGATCACCATCGTATTCGACTTGTTGATCGAGGCGGTGAGCTTGCGCAGCGCCTGGCTCATCAGCCGCGCCTGCAGGCCCGGCAGCGCATCGCCCATTTCACCCTCGAGCTCGGCCTTCGGCACCAGCGCCGCAACCGAGTCGATCACCAGCACATCCACCGCACCCGAGCGCACCAGCGTGTCGCAGATTTCCAGCGCCTGCTCGCCGGTGTCCGGCTGCGAGATCAGCAGCTCGTCGATGTTGACGCCGAGCTTGCGGGCATAGACCGGATCGAGCGCGTGTTCAGCGTCGATGAAGGCGCAGATGCCGCCCTTCTTCTGGCCTTCCGCCACAGTGTGCAGCGCCAGCGTGGTCTTGCCCGACGATTCCGGCCCGTAGATCTCGACGATGCGGCCCTTCGGCAGGCCACCGACGCCGAGCGCGATATCGAGCCCGAGCGATCCCGACGACACCGTCTCGACGTCCATCGAACGGTCGTTCTTGCCGAGCTTCATCACCGAGCCCTTGCCGAACTGGCGCTCGATCTGGGAGAGCGCGGCTGAGAGGGCCTTGGACTTGTCCATGGAGGATCCTTCGACGATACGCAGTGCGGTGGCGGACATTTGGGATGTGCTCCTTATGGCGAGGATTCGCTAGCGGGACAAACGGGCGGGTGAGATCAGTTGGAATGCGTTGTTGATAGGAACCTCGTACCACGTTTGTTCTATGTTCGCAATATGTTCTTTCCGGCATGCGGGCGCTGTCCGTATTTGACCCCGAGTGTCCTAATTCGAATCTCGCAGTGTCCTAAATCGTTTGGCCGGAATGTCTGGGGCTGGTCTCAGTAGGACTACTGACCTACGCCCCGTCTTGGGCATAACCAGTCTCTATAGGGCGGCAAACTCTTTCCCTACGTGGTTCTCCATAGGTAGACACAGGAACAAAAAGTAACATGGGTTACTTCCTCTCCGGGCGGGAGCAGTTGATCCATGTGTGAGCAGTGCATTGAGCTAGATAAGAGGATCGCGCATTACACCGAACTTGCGGTGCGCGTTACTGATGAAAGGACATTGGACGGCATCGCTAGATTGCTGGCCGATCTGCAAGGCAAAAAGCGCGAGTTGCATCCTGATACGCTCGGCGCGCCGGATTGACCGGGTGCGATGACCAAGAGGACGTGGTGCGGCCGCCTTGTGAGGTCCGAAGTATTGGTGAACCTTACTCTGAACCGGCAAGACTGACCTATAACCGGGATTTTGTTAGTACCCTCTCGGGCTGGAAGGCCGCGCCGCCTGTAAGAGTTTCAAACGGGCGGCGTAGCTTTATTTGCTCCCTAGGAACGCTTCGACCTTGCGACCGCTTACCAAGCATCACCGGCTCCGGCTCTGTTCCATCGGCGTCGGTTCCATAAGGCGTCGTTGGCTGAGAGAGAGACTAATGCTCCGGCCTAGAGACGGAGCGGTCCTATGTCCGCCTACTATTTCGATTTACGTGTTCTCGATGAAGTGTCGGCCGACGAAGAGGGCACCGACCTTGCATCGATGAGCGATGCGCAAGACGAAGCGGCGTATGCCCTCGCCGATCTGCTTAGGCAACAGATGCGCTCTACTGACGGCAGCCCCTTCGCGCAATATCTAGTGGTCGAGGTTCGTGACGGCAGCGTACCGCTATTTGAAGCTAAGTTCTCATTCGAGACCAAGCGCACCAAGCAGTAAGGCCGCCTCAGTTGGCGGCCTCTTTCGGCCAGTACCGACATGCGGGTGCTGTCCGTATTTAAGCCCTGCGTCCTAAGTTGATTTTGAAAGTGTCCTAGTTCGGTTTAAGCGAACAGAAACCACGGCCTAGCTGACGTCCTCGGTAGGATTTACCGTGTGGCGGTCACGGAATGTTCTGCCCATCCCCGGATGTTATACGGCCATAAGATTCACTATGCAGTTTGTGCCAGTTGCCGCCCGGGGTTCTCCGTGGGTGAACGGAGTTCCTATCTCAACTAGCGCATGAGATTGACGGCCGGCGCTGTCTTCCCACTATGGGGTTCGGTCAGGACTGCGGGGATCGTCAATGAAGGACATGAAGGCGCACTTGGAGAAGCTTCGGGTTGAGGCTGAGGAGTGCGAACTAATCAGCAAGCTCGCGACCAACGCGACCAAGAAAGAGCTGTTCGCCAAACTGGCGGCTCACCACCGCGCGCTGGCCGACGAGGTTGAGCGGGCGATCAGTTCTGGCTCCAATAGCTAAGCGCCGCTAGGAACCTTACATTCGTCTGAAAATTAAGTTCCCCGTTCCGGGCAGGAAACCGAACGAGGGAAAGGGAAATGGGTCCGAAACGTCGCCGTGTGAAGCAGACAAATTCACTTGAAGAAAGACTTCTAGAGCGCGCCAGACAGCTACGCCAACAGGCCGCAGCACTCTCCCCAGGTATCGAGAAAGAAGCACTGCTAAAGCTTGCCCGACAAGCTGAAGCTGGTGCAGGCATGACCGAATGGTTGCGCGCTCCCAGCCTTCAATCGCAGACCTGACAGTAAGGCCGCCTCAGTTGGCGGCCTCTTTCATTCTGGAATGTCCTCCCGTTCGGAGCGCCGGCGCGCCGCTTCGGCATCTGAGCGGCGCGAGTTCCTGGATCTGCGCGCCCGCGTGATCGGCCAGCCCGAGATCAGCACGGCGAGGCGTTGACGGGCATCAAGTCATAGGGTGCAGCGACCGCGACAATGTGCCCATGGCAAAGCCGATCATCTTTCGATGTCCTAGCACCAGTGAAAACGTCCAACATTTGCTGGAAGACGATGACGCGGACGATGAGGACTACGAGGCCGTCGAGTGCTTAGCCTGCGCCAAGATACACTTCATCAATAAGGCGACCGGCAAATTGCTGGGAGAGAAATAGACCGCCTCAGTTGGCGTCCTCTTTCATATCCCCCGGCAGTCTCGTCTCCTTAGCTATCCACAGGTCGCAGCGACGGACCTCCCAAAGAAACGGCCCCGGCGAGGGGGCCCAGTGGAAACGAGAGAGCCGCGTCACGCGAACGGCCCGACCGGGTCAATCTGAAAATCATCCGAACTGAAATTCGTCCCGGCCCGAAAATCCTAGCTCGCTTCGCACCCGCAGCAATTCCGGAAAAGCACGTAGTGTCCTCATTTGTTCTACCGAGTGTCCTGACTAGGACAGCACCGAGATGCGGGCGCCGGCCGCATTCAAGCCCCCGTGTCCCAAGCTGGATTCGAAACTGCCCTGGATCGGATTAAGCGAACAAAAACCATAGCTTAGCCGATGTTCTCAGTAGGACTACCGAGACGGCATCGCAAATGTTCTAGGGCTATTATTTTCTGTGGGTCGCGATCCGTTCCGGCCGCGCCGCGCGCTCCGGAGGTCGGCAAGGAAAGCTGAAATTGCTGTCCCGCGCGAACGATCCCTCCGCTCATACAATCAGGAGATTTCTCTGAGAGGCCGCCACCAGTTGGCGGGCTCCTCTTCAAATTTTTCGGCGCGCTTCCGCATGATGCCCCGCCCTCGGTCACGCCAACGCGGTGAAGCGCGGCGGCCCGGTCGTTCCGCGTCGATCATCCGTGATAGCCAATTTGGGACATGTGCTCCGGCACAAATTGTATAGGCTTCCATCTATCAGGATTTTGCACACCTTCCTGGGGCTAGGGCCGGCGCCGTCCGCGTGTATTTCAAGCGGGCGGCGTCGTGCTGTCGGGCGTTCGCCGCAATGAAAATCTTCCCGATCGCGGAATGCGTCGCCGGCTCATGATCGGACCGTCTGGGCTGTGTCGCGACACCATCCGTAGTTCTCCGGGCTAGAACAAAGTTCCGCGCATAGACCGATCGGATTCGCCAAAAGTGATTTCCATAATCAATGGGTTAGCTGCAGGTTCAGTGACACCGGAAATGTCGTTGGCACAATCTGCATACTACCTTGGTACCCCTCCTGACGCCCAAAAAAACTACGTAGCCTTCACGGGAAGACCCGGGTTCCACCAGTGTTCGTAACATTAGCCCGCCGAAGCCAACGCACGGATTTTGCGTCGCAACACACGGCGTACCGCCGGCGGAACGGATCCGCTTCGAGATCCACAACGACGCCCCGGATGGCGCCGCCGTTCACAACATCGCTTGACGGGTGTTAATCATCGCTGCAACCTTTAGTTTAATTATCAACGACCGCCATTCCTCCGCGGAACCGTTCCAGATGATTCATAAGGGTGTCGAATTCAGCGTCACGCAGCTCACGGCCGGCGTCTGGAAATGGCGTTTCCAGATCGGCGATCGGGTCTTCACCGGCAAGACCGAAGCGAAACTCGACCTCCTGGCGATCCGCCGCGTGCAGCTGCGGATCGACCGCGAGTTGAACAATCTGGGGCTTGGACGGAGCCGCGGACGCGGCGATCAGGATTGAGGTGCAGCCGGTTCGACCGGCTCCGCTGCGCGGGCCGGCCTTACGCTTCAGTCCGCGCTGGCCAGCCGCCGCATCGTGAACTCGATGTCGCCGCCGGGCAGCTCGCGCCAGCTCTCGACGGCGCTCATATAGGCGGCCTTCGGATAGCGCTTGAGAAAGGCGCGCGCCCGCAGGCGGGCCTGATCGCGCGGCAGGCTGAAGGTCTCGCGCAGATAGCCGTCATCCGGCTGGCGCCGCGCGGCCATCCGGCTGGCGAGATCGCGCGGACGAAACACCATTGCCGCTACTCCGGACCAACTGACGACGCCCCAATATAGGGGCGGCGCCGGGAGAATCCGAGTCTGCGGGAGGTGGACGGGGCCCCGGCCCGGCGCTACTGCGCGGAGCTTCCGGTCTTGGTTTTCGGCTTGGCGGGATGGGCCGCCGCCTTCGGTGCATCACTGCGCACCGCGCCCCAGGGATCGGACGATCCCTTGGCATCCGGAATCTTGCTCAGCGAGTTCTTGTAGGCCCGGTCGTTGACCGCGTCCTGGTCCTTCTCTTCCTGGGTCTTGGTCTTGACCTCAGGCATCAGATTGACGTTCGGCATTTGCGCATAGGCCGGTGCCGACAGCAGCACCGCGACCGCAACTGCGCACAAAACTCTCATAACAACGCTCCCTGCATTTTCGTCAGCGGTATATCACCGCAGGAAAGCGGTCGCCAAGCATGTCTGGCCCGCGCGCTTGTCCCTGTCCTAGAGATGATCTGACTTGCAGGATTTCGGCGACTGCATCCAGTCGTCCCAGATCGGACCGCATCGCGTACACCCACCAAGCGCAAGCCCGATCGCAATCACGCCACCCAGCAAGACCAACCTGCGGAACATGTACGCCCCCACCACTGACGAGAGGCAATCGGGCGCCGAAACTGGGGCATTTTCAAGCCGGGCATGGCGCTTGCAACACAGCGCCAGCGTATCGGAACGCGGTGCCGGCGCGTCGGAACGCAGCGGCGGCGCGATGGTTTGACCGGGCGGTCCCCCAAACTACACTGCGCAACAAAGCAGAAAAGGAATCGACGAATGACTTTGGCGATGAGCTGGGACGAATGGACGCGGCACGACGGGACGGCGCTCGCCGGGCGCGTCCGGAGCGGCGAGCTGACGCCGCGGGAGCTGGCGGCCCAGGCAGCCAGCGCCGTCGCCAAGGTCGATCCCGCGCTCTCGGGCGTCGTCGAGTTGTTCGACGACGTGATCGCCGATCCGGCGCGCGACGGCGCCGACCTCCACGGCCCGTTCGCCGGCCTGCCCTTCCTGATGAAGGATCTCGGCCCGACCTTGAAGGGACGGCTGCAGGAGATGGGCTCGCTGATGATGCGCGGCAACCGCGCCACGGCCGACACGTTCCTGACCGCGAAGCTGCGCAAGGCCGGGCTCAATCTGATCGGCCGCACCACCACGCCGGAATTCGGGGTCTGCAGCTCCGCCGAGAATCCCGCAGTCTATGTCACGCGCAATCCCTGGAACACCGACTACACCACCTGCGGCTCGTCGGCGGGTAGCGCCGCGATGGTCGCGGCCGGCGTCGTGCCGATCACGCATGCGACCGACGGCGGCGGCTCGATCCGGATTCCCGCCGGCGTCAACGGCAACATCGGACTGAAAGTGTCGCGCGGCGTGTTCTCGCTCGCGCCGCATCTGTCCGATCTCACCGGCCTGGTCTCGATCCAGGGCTGCCAGTCACGCTCGGTGCGCGACACCGCGGCCTTCGTCGATGCCTGCCGGGGACCTGCACCCGGCGAGTTCATGCCGTTCTGGACGCCGCCGGAGCCGTACACCGCGATGATCGCGCGCGACCCCGGCCGGCTCAAGATCGCGCTGTCGCACGCCTGGGGCGACTATCGCGCGACGCCGCATATCGCCGCCGAGCTCGAGCGGGTCGGACGCTTCCTCGAAGGCCTCGGCCATCAGGTCGATTACGCATTGCCGTCGCTCGACTATGCGGAAGCCTTCGCGGCGCAGACCACCTGCTACATCAGCAATTTCGCCGTCGTGATCGGCAACATGCTCGCCGCGCGCGGCCTGGAGCGGCCGCCGGCGGACCTGATCGAGCCGGTCAACATCCGGATCTGGGAGCACGGAAGGCACTTCAGCTTCGCCGATCGCGCGCGTATGCAGGCTGTCTTCAACACGACATCTCGCGGCTTCGGCGCCTTCTTCGAGGATTGGGACATCATCCTGACGCCGGTCACCGCGCTGCCGACGCCGAAGGTCGGCACCACGGAATATCTCACCATCTCGGACAACCCGTCGGTGCTGGACTGGTTCGGCAATCTCTGGCGCAACTTCGCCTTCACGCCGCTGGCCAATCTCTGCGGCATCCCGGCGATCTCGCTGCCGCTCGCGACCAACGAGCACGGCCTGCCGCTCGGCATCCAGGCGATCGCAAAGCAGGCCGACGACGGGCTGCTGCTGCAGCTCGCCGCCCAGATCGAACGGGCGATCGACGGCAAATGGAATGACGGCAAGCGGCCGGGCGTGCATGTCACGCGCAATTAGGCGATAGATTAGAGAACAATAAATCAACAGGGGAAGCGGGACGTCATGCAGCAGGCCGGTGAATTCGGGATCGACGAGGCGAAACGCATGCTCGGCGACGTCTTTGCGCCCTGGGTGCAGGACCTCAATCTGTCGATCGAGCAGTTCGAGTTCACGCCGCCGCCCGGCAACGCGGCCGATTGGCAGCCCGGCGCCATCCTGCGCATGCCGTTCTCCGAGCGGCTGTGCCGCACCGGCGGCATCGTCTGCGGGCAGGCGCTGATGGCGTTCGCCGACACCGCGATGGTGCTGGCCAACCTCGCCGCCAACAAGGGCTATCGTCCGATGACCACGGTCGACCAGACCACGCATTTCATGCGCGCGGTGACCGCCTCCGACGTGCTGGCCGACGCCCGCGTGGTCCGGCTCGGCCGCACCATGAGCTTCGGCCGCGTCACGCTCTCCTCCGCCACCGACAACAAGCCGGTGGCGATGGTATCGAGCGCGTTCGCGATGTTGCCGGGATAGGACGCCGAGGCGACGCGCGTGAATGAACTACGCTGCCATCACCGTCATCCTGAGAGATGTGAGGCTTTGTCCGCATCTACTGTTGTCGTCGCCCGGCTCGACCGCGCGACCCAGTACGCCGCGGCCTATCGGCTCAAGCACGACCGTCTCTGGAATACTGGATCTCCCGCATGCGCGGGTGATGGCACTGGGTAAGCTGTTTGACAGTTGAATCAGACAGCAGCAAAACCCATCACCGTCATCCCGCGCAAAGGCTCCGCCTTTGTCGCTGGAGGTGCGAGCGGAGCGACCTGCGCAGCAAGCTTACTTGCCGAGCACGGCCTCGGCGGCGTTGACGATGCTGATGGTCGGATTCTTGCCGCAATAGGTGCCGAACTTCCTGGCGTTCTCGGTAAACACGTCGGTGTCGATGATCGCCTCGTCGGAATCGCCCTTGTACCAGCCGTCCATCCACACCAGCACCATCTTGATGGTGTCGTCGCCGCCCTCGACGAACTGCTTGCAGGTCATGGTCGAGAGATCGAGGACGGTGGCGCTGGCCGGCGCGGACGACAGCGCGAGCGCGGCGGCAAACATGATCGAGGCAGTGATCTTCATCGCAATCTCCATGGGCAATGATCTGAAATGAACAGGCGCTGGAAGCCCTGCGCGTCCGCTCGCGACCTCGTAAGCGAAGCGTTGCGGCGAACGCAAGCATGACATCGTGCGCGTTCGTCTGCACGTCGTTTCGGTGCACGCATTGAGAACCGATGTCGCTGAAACGATGTCGCTGATTTGTCATGCAGCGGCGCAACGCGCGCGCTGCCGCACTACGCCGCAGCGACGCGACGCCTCCTGCGCCAACGCCAGAGCAGTCCGACCAGCACGATCACCACCACGCCGGCCGCGAGTGCCTTCGCAGCAAACCGTCCACCGGGACGATCGATCAAGCGCGCGAGAAGCGAAGCACCCTCGCCCTGACGCGGCAGGCGAAACGCGACCACGCTGTCGCCGATCGATGTGCCGCCCTCGGAATGCCCGCCGGCGCCGATCACGACATACTGCTCGCCTTTCCACAGATAGGTCATCGGATTGGCGACGCCTGGCACAGGAAGCCGACCGAGCCACAATTGCTTTCCCGACTTGACATCGAACGCGCGCAAATAGGCGTCCATCGCGCCGGTGAACACCAGTCCGCCCGCGGTGATCGCAACGCCATTGAGCAGCGGCGTGCCGGTCTTGAGCGCAATGCCGAGCGGCGCGAGATCCTCGCTGGTGCCGACCGTCGAATGCCAGAGGATCTTTCCGGCCTTGAGATCGACCGCCACCGTCTCGCCCCACGGCGGCTTGTTGCAGGGCGTGCCGACTGAGGTCATTGCAAGCGCCCGCGACATCGCGAACGGCGCGCCCTCCTGCTGGCCGAAATCATGGCCGGGCGGCGGGTTGAAGCCCTTCGCCTGCTCGCGCGGGATCAACGTGATGATATGCGCCGCGTGGCTGACATTGGCGAGCAGGATCTGGTTGACCGGATCGAACGCCGCGCTGCCCCAGTTCACGCCGCCGCCGGTCATCGGATAGACGATCGTGCCACGCGTCGACGGCGGCGTGTAGAGGCCCTCATTGCGGGATTGCGCGAGCAGCTTCTCGCAAGCGGCGCTTCCGAGGCCCGGCAGCAGGCCGCCGATGTCATCCGCAGTCATGCGCTGCGTCAACAAAGGCGGCACATGGGTCGGAAACGGCTGGGTCGGCGACAGCTGCTCGCCCTCGGCGCCGTTCTGCGGGACCGCGCGCTCCTCGACCGGCCACACCGGCTTGCCGGTGTCGCGATCGAGCACGAACACAAAACCCTGCTTGGTCGGCTGGATCACGACATCGCGCATGCCGTCGCCGGTGTCGATCCGCGCCAGCGTCGGCTGCGCCGGCAGGTCGTAGTCCCAGACGTCGTGATGCACGGTCTGGAATGCCCACGCCAACTCGCCGGTCTCGATCCGCAGCGCGACCACGGAATTGGCGTGCTCGTCATTGCCGGGGCGCTTGCCGCCCCAGAAATCGGGACTCGGCGATGTCGTCGGCAGGAACACCAGGCCCCGCTCCTCATCCACCGACATCGGCGCCCAGACATTGCTGTGACCGGCCTCGATGCCGCTGTGCACCAGCGGATCGAAAGTCCAGCGCGGCTGGCCGGTCCGTGCATCGAAAGCCCGCACCGCGCCGACCGGCGCGTCGACCCGCCGGTTGTCGCCGATCGCGGACCCGACCACCACCACGCCGCGGCCTGTCACCGGCGCCGACGTGATCTGAAATTCGCCCGGCCATTCCAGCTTGATCCCGGCGTCGATCTTGATCTCGCCGCCGTTGCCGAAATCCGCGCATGGCTTGCCGGTCCTGGCATCGAGCGCGATCAGGCGCGTGTCATTGGTGCCGGTGAAGATGCGCGACTTGCAGGCCGCACCATCGGCTGCACGATCATCGGTCCAGTGCGCGACGCCGCGGCAGACGAAGCGGTTGGCCGGCCGCTGCGCCATGCTGATCTTCGGATCGAAACGCCATTTCTGCGCACCGGTGCCGGGATCGAGCGCGATCACTTCGTTGAACGGCGTGCAGAAGATCAGGCTGTCCTCGACGAACAGCGGCGTCACCTCGAACTTGGTGCGCTTCATGACCTCGGGCGGACGGGCGTCGAGATCGCCGGTGCGGAATTCCCAGCCGCGCACCAGCGCGCCGACATTGTCGGACGTGATCTGCGTCAGCGGTGAGAAGCGCTGTCCGCCGCGATCGCCTCCCCAATACTCCCAGGCGAGCGCCGGCTGGACGCACAGCACCAGCGCGGCAAACAGGCGAAACAGGAACTGCATTGCGTCCTCCCGCAGGATGCGATCATCGGACGCCGCATCTCATGCGGGAAAGCCTTTACGCGATCGGCGCGTCAGTATCCACCCCTGCGATACCCGCCGCCGTCGTTGCCGCGATAACCGCCGCGATAGCCACCACCGCCGATCCCGATGCCAATGCCGATTCCAACAGGCGGCCCGACGGGCTCATAGACCACCGCCGGCGGCGGACGGCGCACCACCACGACATCGTCCTCGACCACGTCGCGCGGCGGCCGCTTGCCGGCACGCCGCGGCGGATCGGGCTCGGCATGCTTCTCGACACGCTTCTTGGTGGGCGCGACGGCGGCCTTCTGCTGCGGGGGCGGCGCGGCGTTGCACGGACAGGTCGGCGCCGCCAGCGCGACATTGGTCGCGGGCACGCTGAGCGCTGTGGCCGGCGTCAGGTCGGGACGGTAACGCAGCCGTTCGATCATCTTGCGCGCCGTGGCCGTGAGATCGCTGTCGGGATACAGCACCAGGAAGCTGCGATAGGCCGCTGCGGTGTTGGCGAGGACAGCGTCGCTCCACGCCACCATGCGGCGATGCCGGTCGAGCCAGTCGCGCGCCTGCAGGCCGCGCGGCGTGCCGGCGAACACAGCGGCAAAGGCTTCATAGGCTTCGTCGGTGCCGTCCACCACGATCAGTTCGTTGGCAGCCTCGATCGGCTTGCCCTGCAGGTCGCGCTTCCATTCGTCGACGGTGCGCTTGGCCGCGGCCGGCGCCGGTGCCGGTGATGCTGAGGGACCTGCCATGAAGCGGAAGTCGTCGGTGAGCGACGAGGAGTCCCACGGCGTCTGCCGGCCATCGGTCGCCTTGTTCACGGCAAGGCGGACGCGCTTGAAGGTATCCTCGATCGGGATCCCCGGCTCCTTCGCCGAAGCCAGCAACGCGGTCGTGTATGGGCTGTTGGCGCCGCTGCCGTCCTCGGCTTCGGCGCCCGGTGACGTCGAGAACGACACGAAAGTGCCGGGCGCACCGATCCTGGCGTCGACGATGGCAAGCCCGTGCCCTGCGGTCTTGCTGAGCTCCGGGAACGGATTGTTGCGGCAGGCATCGAGCAGCACGATGCGCATCCGGCTCGGCACCGAGGTCAGCGTGTTCAGGATGTCATTGAGACGGACCGCCTGGATCGGGATGTCGGCCTCACGTTTCGGATCGACGTCGACCGGCACCAGATAGTTCTCGCCATCGATCTGCAGGCCATGCCCGGCATAGAACACCAGCGCCACGGTGTCGGCGCCCTTGGCCGCCACCTGGCCGGCGAAATCGCTGATCCGTGCGCGCATCTCGTCCTGGGACAGGTCCGACGCCGCCGTCACCGCAAATCCGGCATCGGTCAGCATTTGTGACACGGCCCTGGCGTCGTTGGCCGGATTGGGCAGCGCGGGAACCGACTTGTAGGCGGACTGCCCGATCACGAGCGCCAGCCGGCTCTCTGCCGATGCCGGCACGGCACCGAACAGGATCGCAGCCGGAACGATCAGGCCGAGGAGCGAACGGCGAAGCATGGCGGCCTCCGACACATGATATCGGAGATGGGTCTGACGCCGTCAGACGAAGGTTCATGCCGTGCGGCAAAGTGCAGCCACCGGCGCCGATTGTGATGTCGCGACGTCACAGGAACCCGATAGGCCCCGGCTATCGCGGCTGACTATTTCGGCTTCTTGGCCGGATCAGCGGCCGGCTTGGTGACGCCCCAGGGATCGTATTTCTCCTTGGGCTCGGGGATCCGATCGAGCGCGGCCTTGTAGGCCTTCTCGTCGATCTTGGGCTTCTGCTCCGTCTTCCTGTCGTCGCCTCCGCCGCCCCGCCGGCCCTGAGCCAGGGTCGGTGTCGCGATCAGCGCCAGAATGACGGCAGCAACCGTGAAGCTTTTCATGTCAGTCTCTCTCCCCCGCAGCCGTAGAAACATCCGGCAACACCTCTACCCCAAAGATAACTTGTCGCTCGACATTTGTTGATCGACAAAGCGTCGCGTGAGCCGAATTCAGCCCCACCAGGGGGGCGCAATGTTGGCGGCGGAACATTAAATCCGGTCGATGGGACAGGGACAAGTACACCTGGCGGCGCTGCTGGCCGGCGCCGCCTTGATATTGAGCGGCTGCGGGCTGGCGGACAGCCACGCGGTGTGGCCGGAGATGTTGAAGGTCAAGGCCACCGAGCCGGCGCCGCTCGAGACGCCTCCGGATGTCAAGCGGCTGGTTGCGGGCAAGCTGGATTCAGTGTTCACCGCCGGCTCGCAGCCGTCCCATGTGCGGGTCTCCGCTCCGCTGCACGACCCGCGCGGCACCGGCTGGACTGCCTGCGTGCGTGCCGAACTGACTTCGGTGATCGGCAAGCCGCTGGGGACGCAGACCTATCGCGTCTTCATCAGTGAAGGCGCGATCTTCGATCGCCGGCAGGTCGAGGCCGACGACAATTGCCTGACCGAGAGTTACGAGCCGGTCGAGAGCACCGTTGCGGCGGACGCGCAGAAGAGCACCAAACCCTGAGCCTGGACGGGGTTGCTCATCACGAGCCGCATCCTGAATGGCCCGTTAACATTACCGCTCAAATTGCCCGATGGCCTCAACGGCATTTTCCATCTCTTTGCTCTAGCGTTGCCCTGACGAACGCCGGCTGATCTGCCGTGCGTGCGCATCGGGGAAAAGGGACGTGGCCGATATTGCTGACCAGGCAATGATCCGCCGTGCATCGCGCAAGGATGCCACGGACGATCGCGCGTTGCCGCCGCTGTCTGCGGCGCCGGTCGGCGCATGGCGCGCGCTTGCCGAGCGCGCGATCGAGCCCAACGGCTACTACCAGGCGGACTGGGAATTGGCGGTCGATGCCTCCGCCCGCGGTCGCACCGGCGCATCGCTGCTCAGCGCCACCGGCGATGCCGGGCAATTGATCGGGCTGTTGCCGGTCGTGCCATTTCGGCGAATCTATCGGATCCCCTTGCCTGCGCTGGTCGGCGCCGAGCCCTACGGCACGCTGTGCACGCCGCTGCTGGATCGCGACGCCGCCGAGCAGGCCGCCGGCCAGATACTGCAGCAGGCACGCGATGCGGGCGCGCATGCGCTGATCCTGCGCACGATGTCGCTCGATGGCCCGGCCATGGCGGCGATCCGCACGGTGCTCGCAAGGGATGGTTTGCAGCCGCGCCTGCTGAGCACCTATCAGCGCGCGCAGCTCGATGCGACGCGTGATGCCGACGATTTGCTGCGCGACGCGCTCGGGCCCAAGAAGCTGAAGGAGCTGCGGCGGCAGCGCCATCGCCTGTCCGACCACGGCGCGGTGCGCTTCGATGTCGCGCGTACGCCGCGCGCCGTCGCAGTGGCGCTCGAGACGTTCCTTGCGCTCGAAGCTGGCGGCTGGAAGGGCCAGCGCGGCACCGCGCTCAGCCAGCACGCCGGCGACGCCGCCTTCATCCGCCGCGCGACCTCGGCAATGGCCGAGACCGGGCGCTGCGAGATCGTCACGCTGCATGCGGGCGGCACGGCCGTCGCCGGCGGCATCGTGGTACGCCACCAGGACCGTGCGTTCTTCTTCAAGATCGGCATCGACGAGCGCTTTGCGAAGCATTCGCCCGGCACGCAGCTGACGCTTGAGCTGACGCGCCATCTCTGCGCCGATCCGGCGATCAATTCGGCCGATTCCACCGCGGCGTCCGGCCATCCGATGATCGACCCGATCTGGCGCGGCCGCTTCGCGATCGGCGACGTGCTGCTGCCGCTACGACGCCGCGATCCGATGGTCGGCGCCATTCATGCCGCGCTGACGCTGAACAATGTCGCCTACGAGGCCGCCCGCAATGCCGTTCGCTTCATCCGCAGTCAGCGGAAGCCGGCCTAGCACACGGCGGCGCAAGGGCCTCAACCGACGGTTTACCCTTTCGTAGCCATGCAGACACATCAGGAAACAACCGGCTTAGCCGTCAGGTTGGTGTCAGCTGGCCCTTTTAGCGTCGCGATGCGCTGTTTCTCAGGCGGCGCATGCCCTTGCCTTGGAAAGCCTCATCCGATGGAAACGTCGGGTGAGGCTTTCTGCGCCACCGTCCGCTACTGCAACGGCGAGTGCGGCGCCGGCAGCATGATCGTCGAGTGCATCTCCTCGAGCAGCTGCGTGCCCTTGCCCAGGAATTCCTGCCAGGCCGGATCCTTCAGCGCGTTGCCGCGCGCCGCGGCGCGGGCATTGAGATCGGGATAGGCCCAGATGTGGCAGACCTCGTTGGGCTGCCCGGCATCGGTGGCCCAGAGGCCGACGACCTTGGAATATTTCTCGCGCTCGGGCATCACGCCGGTGATCAGGTCGAGCCATTGCTTGGCCGCGCCGACCGGCTTGGCGCGATAATTGCGGAATTCGTAGATGTTGCCGGTCGTGGCCGGCGCCACCGGCGGAATGATCGCATTCATCAGCCGGACGTCCTGGCGCATCAGCAGCGGACGAATCACCGGAATGTACTCGCCGGTCCAGCGCGGATTTTTCGCAAGCTCCGCACGCAGCCGGGCCCGCTCGTTGAGATCGGCGTAGCTCCACATGTGCATGACCTGATTGAGCGGCCCGATCTCGGTGATCCAGTAGCCTTCCAGCTTGCCGAAATTATCGGCGCGGATGTCGCGCGAGATCGTGCTCGCGGCCTTCACCATCTCGCCGACGGTTCCTGGACGGACCGTGTAGGTGCGCAGCTCATAGATCATGGTTGTCTCCCTGATGATTTCGGATGGAAGTGGGCAAATGAAAAAGCCCGGCGCGAGCCGGGCTTTCGATGGGGACCCGCGGACTACTCTGCCGCCTGCGCGTTGATCTCGGCCGAGACCTGGCGGATGGCGCGGGCGAGCTGCTCGGCCGGCTGGGCGCCGGACACCGCGTATTTCTGCGCGAACACGAAGGTCGGCACGCCGGAGATGCCCTTCTCGGCCGCCTCCTGGGCCTGCGCCGAGACCAGGGCAACGTCCTCGTCGGAGGCAAGACGCTTGCGGATGTCGTCGGCGTCGAGCCCGACATCGGCGGCCGCCTGCACCAGCACATTGCTGTCGGTGAGATCGCCGCCGTCGCGGAAGTACAATTCCATCAGCCGCTGCTTCATCTCGGCCGCCTTGCCCTTGGCCTCGGCCCAATGGATCAGACGGTGGCAATCGATCGTGTTGGGCTGGCGCTTGACGAGTTCGGGATGATAGGTCAGCCCCTCCTCGTTGGCGGCGGCGACCACGCGGCCGGCGATGCCCTTGTAGGCTTCGACCGAGCCGAACTTGGCGGTCAGATATTCGTCGCGGCTGATGCCCTCGCGCGGCACCCAATTGTTGAGGAAGAACGGCCGCCAGTGCACCTCGACCGGCACGTCGGGCACCAGCTTGAGCGCATCCTCGATGCGATGCTTGCCGATGTAGCACCAGGGACAAACGACGTCGGAGACGATGTCGAGGCGAAGCGGCTTCAGATCGCTCATGGCAGGGTTCCCGGCAAATTTGGAACCCCAAAGGTAGGCCGAAAGCGCCCCGAGACAAGCCGCTATTTCATACTGGCTGCCATCTGCCGCATCCGCTCGGCGGTCAGCTCATCGGCCGGAAAGAAGGTCTCCAGCGCCAGTTCCTGCAGCGTGATGTCGACCGGGGTGCCGAACACCATGGTGGTCGAGATGAAGCTCAGGATCTCGCCGTTGAGGCTGAGCTTGAAGGGCAGCGCGACATTGTTGTCGGTGGTGATCGGCGCCGAGCGCGCCGGGATCGGATAGGACTTCAGGTCCTGGTAGAGCTTGAGCAGCTCCGGATCCGCCGTCGCCTCGCATTGCCGGTGCAGCCGCTCCAGCAGATGCGCAGCCCATTCCGCCAGATTGACGGTGCGCGGCGCCAACCCCTCCGGGTGGAAGGCGAGCCTGAGGATGTTGAAGGGCTGGCCGAGCAGCCGCTGCGGCACGCCCTCGAGCAGCGGCGCCACCATGCGATTGGCGGAGACCAGATTCCAGTGCCGGTCATAGGCCAGCGCCGGATTGGGCTCATGCGCCTTCAGCACCAGGTTGATTGCCTCCCGCGCCGATTTCAGCGCCGGATCCTCCAGCGAACGTTGCGGGAATGCGGGTGCGAAGCCCGCGGCGACCAGCAGCACGTTGCGTTCGCGTAGGGGCACGTCGAGGCGCTCCGCCAGTTTGAGGACCATGTCGCGCGACGGCGCCGAGCGGCCGGTCTCGACGAAGCTCAGATGCCGCGCCGAGATCTCGGCATCGACGGCAAGGTCGAGCTGGCTGAGATGGCGGCGCTGCCGCCATTCGCGCAGGTGCTCGCCGATCAGGACGGGTTTTGCGGGCTCGGCCCGCGCCAGGGATGCATGTGCGTTCATGGTGCAAAACCTACCATGCGGAATTCGCCCGTTCCATTACGCCCGAGGTAATCGAATTGGCGCGCCGGCCGGCTCATCTTCCACGGCACAGGAGATGACCATGCTGATGCTGTCCCTTATCCGCGCCTTCGCCGTCCTGCTGCCGTGGCTGGTCCATCTGGCCACCTGGCTGGTCGCGCGCTCGCTCAACATGCCCCAGCCGCTCGTGCATGCAACCGGCCTGTTCGTGTTCGCGCAGGTCTACGCGGCCGAGATGAGGGTCGGCAAGGCGCTGTGCCCGCCGCGGCTGTGGCGTCAGCTTCAGTCCCTGTTGCGCTGACCAACCCCTCCAACCCAAGGAGATGCTGCCATGATCCATTCGTCCCCGCTGCTGCGCTGCGCTTTGCTTGCCGATGCCGTGTTCAGCGGCGTATCCGCGGTCGCAATGGTGCTCGACACCAGCACGCTGGCCTCGCTGCTCGGCCTGCCGGACGCGCTGCTGCGCGAGACCGGACTGTTCCTGATCGCCTACACCGCGCTGGTCGGCTGGCTCGGCGCGCGGACCTCGCTGCCGAAAGGCCCCGTGATCCTCGTGGTCGCCGGCAACGCGGCCTGGACGCTCGCCAGCATCGCGCTGCTGCTCTCGGGCGCGGTGTCGCCGAATCTGCTCGGGACCATCGTCATCCTCGCCCAGGCGATCGCCACCGGCGTGTTCGCCGAGCTGCAATATGTCGGATTGCGCAGGAGTGAGGGTGCGGTGACGGCGTAGGCCACTCATCGTCATTGCGAGGAGCGAAGCGACGAAGCAATCCATCTCTCGGCAAGCAAGGGATGGATTGCTAATCTCGTTATTCCGGGGCGCGCCCTTGGCGCGAACCCGGAATCCATTGTGCTGCAGAGATTATGGCCCGATGGATTCCGGGCTCTCGCGGAGCCTGTCATCGGGCCGCGCTTCGCGCGGACCCGTTGGCGAGCCCCGGAATGACGAGGGGAGACTTCGTCTGTATCTTTCGCCCACCCCCAGCATCACTCCCTGCCCGCCGGCGACGCCCATCTCGAGGCTCGCGGCGATGCGGCGCGCGCGCTCGATGAAATGAACTGCTGCAACGGGCGGGCACAGTTCATGTGCGGTCGCCTCGAACAGCTCTAGCCAGCGGTCGAAATGCGCGGCGTCGATCGGCAGCTTCATGTGCTTGACCATCGGCGTGCCGTGATAGCGCCCGGTCATCAGCGCGACCGAGGACCAGAATGCGCACATCTGGGCGAGGTGCGGCTCCCAATCGGTGATCCTGGCCTCGAACACCGGCCCGATCATCGGGTCCCTGCGGACCTTGGCGTAGAATCCGTGCACCAGCTGCGCGATCATCGCCTCGGTGATTCCGGTCTGCGCGACGATCTCGGCGGTGATCTGCTCGCGGCGCTCTGCTCCGGTCATCGCTCAAATCCTAAATATGCATTTTAAATGCCTATTTAGACTGCTATAGCTGATCCGCCAAGCGCCGATTTCGAAGGGCTTCCATGCGCCTGACTTCATTCACGGATTTTGCGCTCCGCGCCCTGATGCGGCTGGCCGGCGAACCGGATCGCTCGTTTGCGACCAGCGAGATCGCGGCCGAGTTCGGCATCTCCCGTAATCACCTCGCCAAGGTGGTGCGCGACCTCGCAGAGGCCGGCTTCATCGCGACCCAGCGCGGCGCGGGCGGCGGGTTTTCGCTGGCGCGGCCGGCGGAGACAATCACCCTCGGGCAAGTGGTCCGCGCGCTGGAAGGCGGCAGCGCGCTGGTCGAATGTTTCAGGGATGATGGCGGGGATTGCGTGCTGCTGCCGCGTTGCCGGCTGAAGGCAAGGCTCGCTGCGGCGCGCGAAGCCTTCATGCGCGAGCTCGACGGAACCACGCTGGCGGAATGCGCCTACCTGCCGCGGCCGGCGCGCGCATCATGACGGTCGGCGAACAGGATCGGTCGAGGGACTCAGGCTTGCAGCGGGCGCGCGGCGCCGCGCTTCGAAGGGACCGCCCGCCTACCGGCCGCAGCAGTGAGGCTGTGGCCGTTGAGGTGTTTGCCGTTCAAGGCCTTGCCATTCAGGGTCTTGCTGTTTGCAGTCTTGCCGTTTGCCTTGGCGGCCTTCTTCGCCTTGGCCTTCCGCTCCTTGGCGCGGCTTTCAGCAAGTTTCTCGGCCTCGCGCCTGGCCTTACGTTCGGCCTTTTCCTTTAGCCGCAGCCGCTCCGCCCTCGCCTCCGCGCGCTGCTTCTTGCGCTTCTTCTCGCAGGCGTCGCACTTGCAGCCGATCGGCTTCAGATAGGCTTTGAAATAGTCGGTTCCGTAATCGTAGTTGATCTCGTCGCCCGGCTCGATGTCCTTGATGGCGCGGATGAACACCTTGCGTTTACGCGGGCGAACGTCGGATTCCGCGTTGGGCCGGCAGGCGTGGTTGATGTAGCGGGCGACGTTCTCGCGGACCGAGCCGTCGATGGTCCAGCGGTTGGTCAGCTCGAACAGGTATTTGTTCTCGATCGCGTCCTCATCCTTTTTCTTGGAGTCGAGGATCGGCCCGAAATAGCGGATGATCTTGGTGCCTTTCTTGATCGGCTTGGTGGCGAAGAGGCCGAGGCCGGTACGGGAGCGACCAACGCGATAGGGCTTGTGCGATAATGATGCGGGCATGATGATCGAGGCTACGGCACGCCGGGGCGCACGCGACAAAGTTGCGAAGCCGCCCTTCTAGGACGATTCCGCGCGCCTGTCAGGTGTTTCCCGCGTGTCTGTTGAACCTTCCACAGATTGCATATGTCAGACACAAAGTAACGTCCGGATCGCAGGTTTCCCACGTGAAATACCCGGCTTTTGCAACAATCATTATGGCGCTCGCCTGCGCAAATCCCGGTCAGGCTGCCTCTGAGACGATCAGCAGCAGCTACACCTCGACCGCAAATCCGGCCTTGTGGTGCTGATCAACGAGGGCGATCTGCGCGAAGTGGTCTCGGTGGGCTGAAATCGCGCGGCTGAGGCGAAGGAACCGGCGGCGCAGGCCTGGTTCGGCCCGTTCAGCTCGACCGGCGAAACGGTCGAATGGCGCGCCGCAGGCAGCAAGCCTTTTGCGATCATCCAACGCTGGCAGATCGCCGACAACAGCGAACAGGACAAGCACGGCGGACCCGTCTCGCGGGCGATGCTCGCGGTGACGCGGCTGCCGCCGGGCGATGTCTGTCACGTCGCTTATGTCGATGTCGCCGCCAATCCCAACGCCAACGAACTGGCGCGGCAGGCCGCCGACGGTTTCGCCCGCGATTTCCAATGCGGCACGGATCAGGTGAAGGCGGTCGGCGAGAGCGGCCGGACCACAGCGCTCACCAGGCGCTGATCGCGGCGACAGCATCGGTCACGGCCGCGGCTGTCTGCTTCCCGATCGACCCAGCATCGCGCTCAACAACGTCTCCGCGGACGTGCCTGCGGGCGCGCGATCCAGGATCGTCTTGAGACGGCCGTCGAGCAGCAGCATGGTGAAGCCGTGCACCAGCGACCAGGCGGAGGCGATCGCCGCGGCCTGGTCCAGCGTCAGCACCTCCTTGGAGATCTCCTCATGCCGGCTGGCGCCGACGCCGCGGGTCAGCCCCGCGAACGACGCTTCCGACGCCTCGTGCAGCGACGGCCGCGCATGATCGAGCCGCTCGCTGCGGAACATCAGCCCATACATGCCGGGATGGGCCTGCGCATAGGCGACGTAGGCCTTGGCGCTCGCCACTCCCTTCTCCGGCGGCGTGGCCGCGGACGCGTTCGCGGTCGCCATCGCCTGGCCGAATTGCCGAAAACCGATCGCCGCGAGTTCGCTGAGCAGGCCCGTGAGATCGCCGAAATGATGCGTCGGCGCTGCGTGCGACACGCCGGCCTCGCGCGCCACCGCGCGCAAGGTCAGACCCGCCAGCCCGTCACGCTCGAGCACGCGCTCGGCGGCCTTCAACAGCGCCTCACGCAGATCGCCGTGATGATACGGCGTGTCATTGGCCTTGCGCCGCGATGTCGGACGATCCGCCGCGGCACGCGCAACCCGGCGCGTCGGGGCCCGCGTCGTGCGAGCCGCTTTGTTTTCCTTGGATAATCTTGCCATGACGCCGTTATATGTCGCAATTTTTACACTGTAAAGATTTTGCTTGACGATCGAAGGCACCCTCCCTACTGATATCTTTACGATGTAAAGATCATAATGCAGGGAGATGCGAATGCTCGATCAGGTCACCTCGAACGCGGCGCGGTCCAATCTGGCGCCGATCCCGTTTGAAGCCGATGCGCCATTCCTGAAGATCACCGGCGAACTGCCGCGCGAATTGAACGGCACGCTGTACCGCAACGGCCCCAACCCGCAATTCGATGTGCCGGGCGCACACTGGTTCGTCGGCGACGGCATGCTGCACGCCTTCCATCTCGAGAACGGCCGCGCCAGCTATCGCAACCGCTGGGTCCGCACCACGAAATGGCAAGCCGAGCACGACGCCGGACGCGCACTGTTCGGCGGCTTCGGCCGCAAGCTGCCGGACGCTCCTGCCGACATCACGACCGATGGCTGCGTCGCGAACACCAACATCATCTTCCATGGCGGCAAGCTGCTCGCGCTCGTCGAGAGCCATTTGCCGACCGAGATCGAACCCGGCACGCTGAATCGCCTCGGCTATTGCGACTACAAGGGCGCTATTTCCGGCCCCTTCAGTGCACATCCGAAGATCGATCCGGTCACCGGCGAGCTGGTGTTCTTCGGCTACAACGCCGCCGGTCCGCTGACGCCGGTGCTGTCATACGGCGCGATCGATGCGTCCGGCGTGGTCAAGCGTTTCGAACGCTTCGAGGCGCCCTATGCCAGCATGGTGCACGACTTCATCGTCACCGAGAACCACGTGCTGTTTCCGATCTTGCCGATCACCGGCAGCGTGCAGCGCGCGATGCGCGGACAGGCGCCCTACGCTTGGGAGCCGGAGAAAGGCGCCTATGTCGGCGTGATGAAGCGTAGCGGTTCGTCCAAGGACATCGTCTGGTTCCGTGCCGAGACCTGCTACGTCTTCCATGTCATGAACGCGTGGGAGGAAGGCAACCGCATCATCGCCGACGTGATGCAGTTCGAGGAAGCGCCGCTGTTCAACCATCCGGACGGCTCGCCGACCGACCCGAAGAAGAACCGCGCGCGCTATTGCCGCTGGACCTTCGATCTCTCGGGCAATACCGACCGCTTCACGCAAACCTATCTCGACGACCTCACCGGCGAATTCCCCCGCGTCGACGATCGTCGCGCCGGACTTGCCAGCAATCACGGCTGGTACGCCTGCGCCAACCCCGACCTGCCGATGTTCGGCGCGCTGTCGGGCATCGTGCATGTCGACGGCCGCGGCAAGCGGCTTGGCCATTATTTGCTGCCCGCCGGTGATACGATCTCCGAGCCCGTGTTCGTCGAGCGCAGCGCCGATGCCGCGGAAGGCGACGGCTGGCTGCTCGCCGTGGTCTGGCGCGCCCGCGAAAACCGCAGCGACCTCGCCGTGTTCAACGCACAGGATGTCGAAGCGGGCCCGACCGCGCTGGTCCATCTCGGCCACCGCGTGCCGGATGGATTCCACGGCAATTGGGTCGGGGCGGAGTAGCGGCGCTCCCTCTCCAACACAAGCTAAGTCCTCCACTGTCGCGCCCGGGGCAGGTTTTGGCCGAGACCGGGCGCGCGACTCCGGTACAAGCCGGCCGCTCCAACGTCCGGCTCAGTCCCGAGGTGAATGCGCGTTGCGCCCGGCGCGGCGCGGTTCAAGACCGCCGATCAAGAATTACTGCTCGCGTCGACCGGAGATCGATGGAGGCGGCGGGAATGCGTTTGGATTCGGCTGGGTCCACGGCAACGATCCGCCGGAGTGAGTCGATGGGGGTGGTGCCTGCGGCCGTTTTCTGCACTGATCTCGAAAGGTCGAGATGGCGTCGAGACCGACGTTCAAACTATCGCTGTCGTCTATGGTGTCTCCTACCCTAAAGCGCAGCGTTCCGGTCTTTTCGAAATCGACCAGCCACTTGTCATCATCTTGCACTTGAAAGGCGTATGACCAGCCGCCCACGTCACTGAAGACAAGCTTATCGATCACCGACTTGCTGTCCTCACCGCCGTTCGACAGCGTAACGGTTGGATAGCGCTCGCTCTTCAGAAGTTCCGCGAATTTGGCACGCTGATCGTCCTCCATCATCACCGAGACTTCGATGTTCCCAGACCCAGGTTCACACGAAAGGGCGACACGACCGAAATCATCGGTTGCATCAGACGCAGCTTGAACGAGGACGGACTGTTTCTCCGTTCGATTGACTCGCCAGCGGAAGATCCCCTCTTGCGCCGCGACCTTTGGACATAGATCCGTCAGGAGGGCTATCAATATTGCCGCACAGCACGCCCTTGTCAGCCTTGTCTTGCAATTCGCCGCTGCCATGTTCGAACCACTCATCAATATTCTTGCCTATGCAGGACGAGTTTTGGAGCGACGTCGCTTCCTTCCTCGCTTGCAGCTAATCACGCCTTCCAAAGCGCTAGCAACTCACGGTCGGGGCCAGCTTGCTGCAACAAGCCCAAGCTCGACCATTTATCGCTCTCGGCCAAACACGGAGCCCAGCCCGGACAGCAACGTTCTTCAGCTGTTGAACGAGTGACACGGATGGCCGGGACAAGCCCGGCCATGACGACGGCGAAGAGCACGCCGGCGAACCATCACGCCCTATTCGATTGGAATAATTCACGTTTTCCATGCCGCCTCATGATTTTGACACTGTAAAGATTTCGCTTGACGCTTTTCTCTCCCGCCGCTAGGTTATCTTTACATTGTAAAGATTGGCCTTCGAGGCTTCCAATGACGATCTTTCTGATCCTCGCCCCCTACGGCGCTTTCGCTACGCTGATGCTGGTGACCTCGGCGACGGTGAGCCTGCTCTGTGCCGCACTGATCTGCCTTGCCGTCATCGCGTTCGACATCGCGCGCCGCCGCAGCATCAAGATCCTCGGCATCGGTTCGGTGGTCGTGTTCACCGCGGTCGGCAGCTACCTCACCTTCGTCGATGCGACGCCGAGCATGATCGCGGTGAAGATCGCGGTCGATGCCGGCATCCTCCTGGTGTCGCTCGGCTCGATCCTGATCGGCCATCCCTTCACGCGGCAATACGCGCTCGAGCAAGTCGATGCCAAAACCGCGAAGCAGCCTGGCTTCCTCTACGCCAACTATTTGATCACCGGCGCCTGGACCGCCGCGACGCTGCTGATGTTGATCAGCAACATCGCAGTGCTCTATGTGCCGGCGCTGCCGCTGTGGACGGGCCTGCTGGTTGCCTTCGCCGCGCGCAACGCCGCAGTCGGCTTCACCCGCTGGTATCCGCAGTATCGCGCGGCCAAGTACGGCACGCCGCCGGCCAACGCGCTGCCGTCGCACTGAACGCTGCCATAACGATACCAGAACATTCACTCGCCCGAGGAAACGGAAACCACGACGATGAAGCGCGTATTTGCCAGGCTCGCGAGCGACTTCCTCTCCACCATCGTGTTCCTGGTGGTCTATCTCGCCACCGACAACGTCCTGGTCGCCACCGGCGTTGCGATCGCCGGCGCGGTCGCGCAAGTGGTCTATGCGCGCGTCAAGGGACAGGCGCTCGGCACCATGACCTGGGCGAGCCTTGGGCTGGTGATCGTGCTGGGCGGCGCGACGCTACTCACCAACGATCCGCGCTTCGTGCTGGCCAAGCCCGCGATCGGCCATATCGCGATCGGCACGATCATGTTGAAGCGCGGCTGGATGCTGCGTTATCTGCCGCCGATCGTGACCGAGACCATTCCGGAATACGCCACCCTCGCCGGCTATGCCTGGGCCGGGCTGATGTTTATCCTCGCCGCCGGCACCATCGCGATCGCAGCGACCGGTGACATCAAGCTGTGGGCGTTCTACGTGTCGGTGGTGCTGGTCGGTGCCAAGATCGCCGCCTTCGCGATCCAGTATGTCGCCTTCCGCTTCCTGACCGGCAGCCGGCTGCGCGCCACGGCCCGCGCCTGATCGCCGCTAGCGGCGAACTAGGCGCAAGCAGCAAGATGGGTTATACCCGCGACGCTACAAATAACCGAGGGGATACATCAATGGCGGTGGACGGAAACTGGAATCTCACGATGACGACGCCGATGGGCGAGCGCAAGGCGACACTGTCGCTGGCAAGCTCAGGCGGCACGCTCACCGGCACGCAGGGCGCCGAGGGCAATTCCACCGAGATCTTCGACGGCACCGTGAACGGCGACGACGTCGCCTGGAAGGTTTCCATCACCAATCCGATGCCGCTGACGCTCGAATTCACCGGCAAGGTCGCTGGCGACGGCATCTCCGGCGAGATGGGCATCGGCCCGATGGGCAGTTTCCCCTTCACCGGCACGCGGGCATAAGCGCGATCTTCTAGAACCAGATCTGCATCGGCAGATCATGTCCATCCAGCGGCTGCGGTCCCTCCGGAACGCAGCCGCTTGGTTCATGGGCAGCCAACGCCACCGCGCAGGCATCCAGCACATCGTCGCGCTTCGCGCCGCTGCCGATCCGCGTGACGGTGAGCCAGCGATCGATCTCGCGGAAACCTGCTCGCTTGAGCAGCTTGCGACGGAGTGCATCGCCCTCCTCCGATTTCTTGCGCGGCAGCGGCGTGCCGCCGTTCAGCCGCAGAAACACCAGCTCAGGATGCACCTCGCGGATCTCGCGCGCGGCATTCGCACGCACGAACGCATCGACCTCCATGATCTTCGGCCCGAGGTGCCAGAGCTGGCGCGAGACGGCGGTCTGGCCGCGCCGCCGCGCTTCCTTGTTCGCCTTGTCGGGGTCTTGAAATTCCAGCCACAGCCAGCGCCGCGCACCGGTGAAGACGCGCGAGGTATGCGGGCGCAGGCGCGCGCGTGCGAGACGATCGCAGGCGCGCTCGCCGTCATCGGTCATGCCGATCGGGATATCGATCCCGGCACGATCGAACGGACGCGACAGCGCGTCCGCGACATCGCCGTGAAAGGAAAGTGTGCGGCGGTCGCCGTCGATGCTGACGGCGACCCAGCCCTTCGAAAAGCCGTCGAGGCCGACCGCAATCAACCCAGGTTCAATTCCTTGAAGAAATCGTTGCCCTTGTCATCGATGATGATGAAGGCCGGGAAGTCGACCACTTCGATGCGCCAGATCGCCTCCATGCCGAGCTCGGGATACTCGACCACTTCGACCTTCTTGATGCAGTGCTCGGCGAGGTTCGCCGCCGCGCCGCCGATCGAGCCGAGATAGAAGCCGCCGTGCTTCTTGCAGGCCTCGCGCACCGCGACGGCGCGGTTGCCCTTGGCGACCATCACCATCGAGCCGCCTGCGGCCTGGAACTGGTCGACGAAGGAGTCCATGCGGCCCGCCGTGGTCGGGCCGAACGCTCCGGAGGCGTAGCCGTCCGGCGTCTTGGCCGGACCCGCGTAATAGACCGGATGATTCTTGAAATAATCCGGCAGCGGCTCGCCCTTCTCCAGCCGCTCGCGCAGCTTGGCGTGGGCGGAGTCGCGCGCGACGATCATGGTGCCGGTCATCGAGACCCGGGTCTTGATCGGATATTGCGACAGCGTAGCGAGAATCTCCTTCATCGGCTTGTTGAGGTCGATCTTGACCACATCGCCGCCGAGCGATTGCTCGACTGCCGGCAGATACTGCGCCGGGTTGTGCTCGAGCTCCTCGAGATAGACGCCGTCCCTGGTGATCTTGCCGAGCACCTGGCGGTCCGCCGAGCAGGAGACGCCGAGCCCGATCGGCAGCGAGGCGCCGTGGCGCGGCATCCGGATCACGCGCACGTCGTGGCAGAAATACTTGCCGCCGAACTGCGCGCCGACACCGAGCGACTGCGTCATCTTGAGGATTTCCTGCTCCATCTCGAGATCGCGGAACGCATTGCCGTCGGCCGAGCCGTGGGTCGGCAGCGCATCGAGATAGCGCGCCGATGCGAGCTTCACCGTCTTCATGCAGAGCTCGGCCGAGGTGCCGCCGATCACGATCGCAAGGTGGTACGGCGGGCACGCCGCGGTGCCGAGCGTCAGCACCTTCTCCTTCAGGAACGCCAGCAGACGATCTTTCGTCAGCACCGAGGGCGTCGCCTGGAACAGGAAGCTCTTGTTGGCGCTGCCGCCGCCCTTGGCCATGAACATGAACTTGTAGGCGTCATCGCCCTCGGCGTAGATCTCGCACTGCGCCGGCATGTTGTTGGCGGTGTTCTTCTCCTCATACATCGACAAGGGAGCTACCTGCGAGTAACGCAGGTTGCGGCGCAGATAGGCATCGCGCGCGCCTTCGGAGAGCGCGGCCTCGTCGTCGCCGTCGGTGATGACGTTGCAGCCCTTCTTGCCCATGATGATCGCGGTGCCGGTGTCCTGGCACATCGGCAGCACGCCGCCGGCGGCGATGTTGGCGTTCTTGAGGAAGTCGAAGGCGACGAACTTGTCGTTGTCGCTGGCTTCCTTGTCCTCGAGGATCGAGCGCAGCTGCTTCAGATGGCCCGGCCGCAGATAGTGATTGATGTCACCGAAGGCGGCCTCGGAGAGCGCCCGCAGCGCCTCGCGCGACACCACCAGCATGTCCTTGCCCAGGACCTTCTCGACCCGGACGCCCTCGCTCGTCACCTTCTTGTAGGGCGTGGTGTCGGCACCGAGCGGGAACAGCGGGGTGTGCTTGTAGGGCGGAACGGGCTTCTGCTGGTCGGGAAAGGCTGAGGGGGCGTTCATGAGCTGCTCGTCGGTTTCGAAAGGCCCGGTCCGGCCGCGGGGCCGCCGGCAATGTAGAGCCGTTCTAAGCCTTTTTCGGACAAAGGAAAGGGAAGCCGGCCGTCTTCCAGCCATGCGCCGGAGCGGCAATCCACGTGCTAGGTTTCATCCCTCGGTAATCTCGGCTTGCCACAACGCTGTGCATTCGGCGGACACCGGACACGGAAACCACCGGGACGCCACCAGGAGGCCTTCATGAAGACAGCGCTTTTCTTTGGGTTTGCGGCGCTCGCCTTGCTGGTCGCGCTCCCGAGCGGCGCCGATGCAGCACGGCTCGGCAGGGCCTGCGGCGGCCTTGCCGGCGTGCAATGCAGCAGTCGCGGCCAATTCTGCCAGTTCAAACCCGGCAGCTGCGGACGTGCCGACCAGTCCGGCACCTGCGCGTTCCGCCCGACGATCTGCAACAAGATCTACAAGCCCGTGTGCGGCTGCGACGGCAAGACCTACGGCAATGACTGCGAGCGCCGCGCCGCCGGCGCCTCCAAGGCACAGGACGGCAAGTGCACGTCCTGACGGGCGGGCCATATTGACGCGCTGCGCGGGAGCCTGCATGTAGCTTCGCGTATTTTCGTACCGCGGGGGTATTTCGTGACAGCACCGTTGCGCCGACGCTTGCCTTTGGGCATCCGCTCCACCCTGCACGCCGCGCTGATCGCGCTGGCGCCGGCCTTCGCGGCAACACCCGCGCATGCCGATCCCTGCGTCGACATCGCAAAGCAACTCGCCGGCCAGATCGACGGGCTGAAGGTCAATTTCAGCGCCGCCAACATCACATACCTCACACACCCGGCCGCCAAGGAATTGTCGCTCGGCTGCCGCGGCAAGGATTATGCGATCGAGCTCTATGCCAAGACAGACCGCAAGATGAAGCCGGAGTTTTTCAACCTGGTCGGCTCCGCCACGGCGCTGATCTTCACCGTGCCGAAGGACGATGCCACCACGGGCACCTCACGCTGCCTGAAGCGCATGGGCATCCTGCGCGGCAACACCATCACGATGCGCTATCGCCGCCTCAACCTCGAATGCACGCGTAACAAGACCGACGCCTCGATCACGGTGCGGCGCGGCAACAACGAGTGATCCGTCAAGCTTCCCGGGTGACGCGCGGCCCCGTCGGATCGACATCCGGCGTCTCGCGGCATAAGCAACTACTTATTTAATATCGTTGCGGCCGACGCAGGAACGCCTCCCCCGCTCGTAAAGTTGATGGCTGCTACCGGATGTTTGCCGGAAAAACCGTACGATAATCGCCTCCGGAATCACGGAGTCGCCCATGATCGCAAAACTCCTCCTGCAGAATACGTTCTTCGTCCTCGCCATGGCCGCGCTGCTGTTTGCCTTCGCAGGCACGCTGCACTGGCCCGGCGCGTGGGCCTACCTGATCGCCTCGGCGCTGATCGGCCCGGCCTGCGGGCTGTGGCTTGCCAAGGTCGATCCCGGCCTCTTGGCCGAGCGCATGCGGCTCACCGCACGCGAGGGCCAGCCCGCCGAGGACAAGCGCTTCATGCTGGTGTTCCTGGTCATTGCCGTGCTGTGGTTCGTCGCGATGGGGCTCGATCGCCGCTTCGGCGGCGCCGATGCCGGCGTGCCGCTGATCGTGCTCGGCCTCGCACTGTATCTGCTCTCGACCGTGCTGATCCTGTGGGTGTTCCGCACCAATTCGTTCGCAGCACCGGTCGTCAAGGTGCAGACCGAGCGCCACCATCACGTGATCTCGACCGGCCCCTACGCGCTGGTCCGCCATCCGATGTATGCCAGCGTGATGCTGTTCTTCATCGGCGCGCCATTGACGCTCGGCTCCTGGTGGGGCCTTGCCTTCGTTCCGGTGTTCTTCGCGATGTTCGCGTTCCGCACCGGGATCGAGGAGCGCACGCTGAGGGCGGGATTATCAGGCTATGCTGACTATGCGGCGCGGGTGCGCTATCGTCTCGTGCCCGGACTGTGGTGAGGGACCGACCGTCATGGCAGAGAGCAAGATCTACACCGGCGGCTGCCATTGCGGCCAGGTGCGCTTCGAATGCACCACCGACATGGCGATGGTCACCGCCTGCAACTGCTCGATCTGCACCAAGAAGGGCCTGCACTTCGTGTTCATGCCGCCGTCGAGCTTCCAGCTCCGTGCCGGCGCCGAGAACCTGAAGGAGTATCTCTTCAACCGTCATGCGATCCGCCACCAGCTCTGCGTCGATTGCGGCGTCGACGTGTTCGCGCGCGGCAACAAGCCCGATGGTTCGGACATCGTGGCACTGAACGTCAGCTGCATCGACGGCATCGACCTGTCGAAGATCAGGATGACGCCGGTGGATGGACGGAACAGGTGACTGCGGTCACAAATCCAGCGCCTTGTAGCGCCGGAAAATCCCCTCCTCGTTGAACGGTATCCGCCGCTCGCTCGCCAGATACGCCTTGATGTTGGGCCGCCCGGCGACGCGGTCGCGCAGCGCGATCAGGCGCGGGACCTTCTTCTCGAACGCGGCCATCCGCTTCGGAAAGGCGTAGCGCAGGCCTTCCACGATCTGGAACAGCGACAGGTCGACGTAAGTGAGCCGGCGTCCGGTGACGAAGGCACCGCCGTTCGCCGCGACCAGGTCCTCGAAATAGCCGAGATATTTCGGCACCCGCGATTTCCAGAATTCTTCCGTGCGCTTCCTGGCCGGCGCCCTCTGGTCCTCGTAATACAGCGACGGGCCGAGCGGATGATGGGTGTCGTGGATCTCCAGCACGAAGTCCGCGATCGTCAGCTGCAGCTGGTGCACCCAGAGCTTGCCCGCCTCCGCCTTCGGCGCCAGGCCATGGCGCGCGCCGAGATAGAGCAGGATGTTGGCGGTCTGCCCGATCACGAGGCTGCCGGTTTTGAGGAACGGTGGCGCGAACGGCGGCGTGCCGTTGTCCGCGTCCATCATCTTCATCATGGCGCCGGTGCCGCCCTTGCCGCGGGCAACGTCGGTGTAGCCGGCGCCGGCATCTTCGAGCGCAAGACGGACATATTCGCCGCGGCCCTGGATCATCGGCCAGTAGTAAAGCTGATAGTGCATCACCGGTTCTCCTCGATTTCGTCATGACAAGCTTAACGAATCATTGCCGGGATCGTTCATGCTGGTGATAGCACTTACGAATTCTCAACGCTGTTGGTCAGCGTTCCGCCGGCCTTGGCAGATTCTCACGAGACGCGACGGTCCGGTTAACCGCTCCAACCTAGAATGCCTCACCGTAGGAAAATCGCAGCATGCCTGACGTCACGAGCAATAGTTTTGCCTATCACCAGATGCTGGTTATGTTCGCCGGTTCCGTCTGTCTGCTGGGGACTTGGGTCGGCATGCGCCATTTCGCCCGTGCCCGAGCCACTTCGGGCGCGACACGCATCGGCTGGCTGTTCATGGCATCCGTGGGCACTGGCGCGGCGCTTTGGGCATCCACCTTCATCTCAATCCTTGCGCTCGATCCATCTCTCAACAGCGGTTTTGCTCCGCTCTCGACCGGCATAGTACTGCTGATCGCCATCACGTCCTGCCTGATCGGCTTCGAAATCGGCAGCCGCCATTTCACGCTGGCGCCCGAAGCCGGTGGCCTCGTAATGGGCGTCGGCATCCTCGCGATGCATGTGGTGGCGTTCGAAGGCTGGTACGTCGTGGGAATCGTCGAATGGAATCTGTATGGCGTTGCGGTGACCTTCGTGCTGGGGCTCGGCCTGTCCGCACTCGCTGTAAACCGCGCCAATCGGCCGGTGACGCGCTGGTGCCGCCATGGCGCTGCCATCGTACTCGCCTTCATGGTCTGCACAATGCACTGGGTGTTGACGGCATCCGCATCCGTAGTGCTCGATCCCGCGATCGACTTGCCCGGTTACGTGATCCCGGCGCATATCCTCGGACTTGCCGTCGTCGGCACAGTTCTGCTGGTGATGGGCAGCGGATTTTCGACCTATCTCATCGACCTACGCGTGCGCACTGAATCGGCAGATCGCATCCATCAGCTCTCCTTCAACGACACCATGACCGGTTTGCCGAACCGTATCGCCTTCAACGAGCGGCTTAGCTTCGATGCGGCCGAAGCGCACGAGAAGGCACACAAGCTCGCCGCGTTCTCGATCGATCTCGACAGTTTCAAGGATATCAACGATGTATTCGGCCACGCCGTCGGCGACCTCTTGCTGATCGAGGTCGCAGGCCGCATGCGCGAGATACTTCGTCCCGGAGAATTCCTTGCGCGACAGAGCGGCGACGAGTTTCTCGGCCTGCAGATGTCCGGCAACCACCCGTCCGATGCGCAGGCGTTTGCGGAACGCATCGCCGCGGTGCTCGCCACGCCGTTCCGTGTGCACGACCATATCATCACACTCACCGCCTCGATCGGCTACTCGATCTTCCCGATCGACTCGCCGGAGCGTGAGCAGGTGCTGTCAAACGCCAAGCTTGCGATGCATCGCGGCAAGAGCAAGCAGCGTGGCCTGATCTGCCGCTATCAGCGCGAGATGGATGACCAGGCCCGCGCCAGGCGCGCGCTGGCCCGTGATCTGCAGACCGCAGCGCAAAACGAAGAACTTGTGCTGTTCTATCAGCTCCAGACATCGCTCGCGGATGGCGCGATCTGCGGCGCTGAGGCGCTAATGCGCTGGAAGCATCCGAACCGCGGCATGGTCTCGCCAGTGGAATTCATCCCGCTGGCAGAAGAGACCGAGGCCATCATCGGCATGGGAGAATGGGCTCTACGCCGCGCGTGCCTGGACGCGGCCAAAGGCAGAATTCCCGGTACGATCGCGGTCAACCTCTCACCGGTGCAGTTCAGCCGCGATAATCTTGCCGAGACCATCCACGCTATCCTGATCGAGACCGGGCTGTCGCCGAATCGGCTTGAGGTCGAGGTTACCGAGTCTACGATCATGTCGGACCAGACGCGCGGCCTGCACGTCCTGCGCAAGCTGAAGGCGATGGGCATTTCGGTTGCGATGGACGATTTCGGTACCGGCCATTCATCGCTGGCAACGCTGCATTCGTTTCCATTCGACAAGATTAAGCTCGACCAGTCGTTCGTGCGGCGTGTGCCCGAGGATGCCGCTGCAGCCGCGATTGTGCGCACCGTGCTCGCGCTCGGCGTCAGCCTCGGCATTCCGGTGCTCGCCGAAGGCATCGAGACACATACGCAATGGCAATTCCTCGCAAACGCCGGCTGCTCAAAGGGGCAAGGCTATTTATTCGCAAAGCCGGTGCCGCTCGAACAGATGTCGACCGCGATCGCAAAGGCCAATGAGCTGTTGCGCCACGACGCTCCAACGCCAGTCGCTGCACCGCGCCGGGCGCTGGCCGGATAGGGCATTCCGCGAACGCGAGATGAGACATGCAGTTACCTCCACAAACTTCACTGCATCGCGGCCCCTCACCGCAATCGTAGCCGGGCCGCGATGGGATCGTCCATCGTGCACGGGCCGGCTGTCCGAACTGCGCCGGTACTGCTAAGGTTCCGACGTCGAATCTTCGATGAAGGATCATCTTATGGCCGACGATAAGAAGAAGCGGGGCACGCAAGACCGTGCCCTGATCGCGTTGAGCGAGTCCTACGAAGTTGCGTACTGGTCCAAGAAGTTCAAGGTCACGCCGGCGAAGCTCAGGGCTGCCGTCAAGAAGGTCGGACATTCCGCCAGGAAGGTGGAAGCCCATTTCAAGGAGCAGCGCCACAGGGCCGCTGACCGCGCGCGGATCGCGATCCACGAGCCCTACGAGGTCCGCTACTGGTCGAAGAAGTTCAAGGTGACCCCTGCCCGGCTCAAGGCCGCCGTGGCCGAGGTCGGACATTCCTCGAAGAAGGTCGAGGCCTACTTCGCGACGAAGAAGAAAGCCGCGAAGAAAAAGAAGGCTGCGAAGAAGACCGTCAAGAAGGCTGCCAAGCGCAAGACGAGCTGAGCGCGTTCCATCATTGCAAGCCAACGGATCGCGCGAACGCGCGCCCGATGACAGGCCACGCGAAGCAATCCCTCGTACCGCATACACGCGGAAGGATGGATTGCTTCGTCGCTATCGTTCCTCCAAATGACGGATTGAATGGCCGCTACCGTCGTCCCCTCAATTCGCTGCGAAGCAGTACAGCAGGCCGTCGCCGCCGGTGCTCTTCAGGTCGGCCTGCGAGCAGCCGCCGTCGGGACCGCGCGAGGGATGCGACGTGTTCCAGGATTTTGACGGCTCGTCCTCGCGCAGGCCCTTGCGGTCGAAATGCCCGACCATGGCGGAACCTTGCGTGCTGCTCGTCCAGTTCTTGCAGGTGCGATCCTCGCCGGTCGCAAACGCAGTCCCGTCCGCCTGCGATCCCGTCAGCACGTCGTGACGGTTCGGCGTGTCGCCGGCACCGTTGATGACCTCGCCCTTCTCGGACAAGGCGGTCTGCTTCGTGAGATTATTGTCGGCGCTGTGCAGGTCGGCGACGTCCTTGGCGACCACGACGCCCTTCACGTTCTTCCACGGCCCCTTGCCGATGCGGTCGCGCGCATTGACCGCGGGGTTTCCATCGGCAGCCTGGGTCGAGAGATAGGCGCGCCACGTCTTCGGCGCACCGAAGCCCGCGGCTTGCGCCAGGGTCTGGCAATGATTGTCGGCGCCGGCGAGTCCGCCGAGATTGCCGCCATTGCCGATGCCGTTGCTGGTCACGAAGAAGCCGGTCTCGGCGGTCTGCGCGCTGGCCGGCGCTGCAGCCATGACGACGAACGCAAGACAGGCGGGAACCGCGATTTGAGCAACCTTCATTCCATCCTCCCGATGATTGTTATGGTCCGCTGACATCAACCCGTGCCCGGTCCGGATATTCCGGTGCCGCGACACTTCAATGAAACGTACAAAGCAAAAGCGCCGCGGACGATGCCGCGGCGCCTTGTGATTGTCATATCAGGACGTCGATCAGTTGGTCTGCTGGATCGCCGAAAGCTCCCAGTTGCCGCCGCGCTGGCGCACGAAGGTCCAGACCTCGGTGACCTCCTCCGGCTGCCCGCCGCTGACCTGGCGACCGGTGCCGCGTTCCAGCATCGTGTCGACCAAGGCGTAGCGCATCGCGACCGTCGCATATTCGCTGTCGCCTTCCCGCCAGGCTTCCGCCAGATCGCCCTGCAAGAGCTTCACATTGGTCACCTTGTTGGTGACGTTGCGTAGCTTGTTCCCCTCGAGGTCCTTCGAGAAGTACGACACCATTTCCGGAGTCGCGAGCGTGTGCAGCTTCGCAATGTCCTCGTTCGACCACGCGGTCTGGATGTCGCCGAGCAGCCGCTCGAACGTCTCATAGTCGGCAGGCGCGATCTCGACCGGCGCGTTCGACCCGCCGCCGAGGCCAAAGCCGAAACCCGAGCGGGCGTTCGCCTGCGGACCGGGGCCGACGTCGGGTCCGCCCGCGTAAGCGGCGGCCGGCGTATTGCGCCGCTGCCACCACGACATCGCGAGCCGGACCACGAGCACGATCAGACCGATCTGCAGAAGCAGGCCGAGCATCGACGACAGGCCGCCGAGACCCGAGAACAAGCCGCCGCCGAACAGCATGCCAAACAGGCCAGCCCCGAGGAAACCCGCGGCCAGGCCGCCGAGCAGGCCGCGCCCCATTCCGCCACGGCCGAGCAAGCCGCCGGAGTTCGCGGCCGCCGTCGAGTTCATCCCCGGGCTACCAGGCTGGCTGAAGGTGCGGTTCATCGGCGCAACCGAGCCCGGCGCGGTGCTGGTCGAGGGCGGCGCGGAGAATGTCCGCGAGCCGCGCGAGCCGCCACCGCCGACGCGGGCGTCGGCCGCCGAGACGGTCATCATCACAGGCAGCGCCAGCGCCATCGCGACGGCGATCGCCCGAACAATTCCACGCGTGCGTTGCGAGAAATTCATGTTGGTTTCCTCAAAGGATTCCCCGGCATGGGGAAACGCGCCCCTAAGATGGGCAGGGCTTGACAAAAGTGAAGCGGGAAACGGGAACCGCGGCTGCGGCCCTCGGTCGCGGCGATGTGACACTATGGGCCTTGTGGCCGCGACAACGCGTCCTAGCGCGAGATGCGACCCGGTTTCAATCGCAGTTGCATCGGAATTTCACCTCGCACTTGCGAGAAACGAAGGCAGTTGCGGCGGCAACCACCTAGTTCGCCGTCATGGTTTCCTTCACCGCGGCGACCAGTTGCGTCAGCGTGAACGGCTTCGGCAGGAACGCGAATTGCTGGTTTTCCGGCAGGCTCTTCTCGAACGCATCCTCGGCATAGCCGGAGACGAAGATGATCTTCAGCTCCGCATTGCGGCTGCGCATCTCCTTCAGCAGCGTCGGCCCGTCCATCTCCGGCATCACGACGTCGGAGACGACGAGATCGACGGCGCCGTTCTTCTCCTCGAATGCCTCCAGCGCCTCGACGCCGTTGGCCGCCTCGATCACGCTGTAGCCGCGCGAGCGGAGACCGCGCGCATTCAGCGCGCGCAGGCCGTCCTCGTCCTCGACCAGCAGGATGGTGCCCTGCCCGGTGAGGTCGGGTTTCGGATTGGCGGCTTCCGCGGCGACGGCTTCCTTTGCCGCGCCGTTGCCGACTTGCACCTCCGGTGCGACCTCCTGCTCCTGGCGATGCCGGGGCAGATAGATCCGGAACGTGGTGCCGCCGCCCGGCACGGAATCGACATAGATGAAGCCGCCGGTCTGCTTGACGATGCCGTACACCGTGGACAGGCCGAGGCCGGTGCCCTTGCCGACTTCCTTGGTCGAGAAGAACGGCTCGAAGATCTTGTCGATGATCTCGTGCGGAATGCCGGTGCCGGTGTCCGCGATCTCGATCTTGACATAGTCCGCTGCCGGCATGCCCTTGTTGGCGAGTTGGACGGTTTCCTCGGTCGGCACGTTGGCGGTGCGGATGATCAGCTTGCCGCCGTCGGGCATCGCATCGCGCGCGTTGACCGCGAGATTGACCACCACCTGCTCGAATTGCGAGACGTCGACCTTCACCGGCCACAGATCTCGGCCATGCACGAGATCGAGCTTGACCTTCTCGCCGATCAGCCGGCGCAGCAGCATGGTGAGATCGGACAAAGCATCGCCGAGATCGAGCACCTGCGGCCGCAGCGTCTGGCGGCGCGAGAACGCCAGCAGCTGTCGCACCAGCGTCGCGGCGCGGGTGGCGTTCTGCTTGATCTGCATGATGTCCTGGAACGACGGGTCGGTCGGCTTGTGCGCGTTCAGCAGGAAGTCGTTGGCCATCATGATGGCCGACAGCACGTTGTTGAAGTCGTGCGCGATGCCGCCGGCGAGCTGGCCGACCATCTCCATCTTCTGCGACTGGTTGATCTGGTTTTCCAGTGCGCGCCGCTCGGTGGTCTCGAGCATGTAGACGATCGCGGTCTCGGCGTCGCGCTCGTCCTTCTCCACGGTCGTGACGAAGAACTGCGCGAAGCGCTCCTTGGGCCCGTCGAGCATCACCTCGACCGGCGCGATATCGCCCTGCCCTTCGGCAGCCTGGTTGATCGCGGCGATCAACAGGCCACGGTCGCGCGGGTTGACCGCGCGGAAGATCGACTTGGCCGCGCCGCCGTCGCCGTTCAGCCCCTGCGCCAGCTTGGCATAGCGCGCATTGGCGCCGACCACGTTGCCGCCGCGGTCGACGGTCGCGATCGCCATCGGCGTATGGTCGAAGAAGCGCATGAAGCGCACCTCGGCGGCGCGCTCCGGATCGGAATGCTCGTCGCGGGCGCGGCTGATCACCAGCGTGCGCGAGGCGCCCGCCGCGCCGTCGGCGCCGAAGGCGAGCTTGTGATAGAGCCGCACCGGCACGGTCTTGCCGCCGCGCATCCGCAGGTCGATGTCGAACACCTCGGTCTTGACCTCGCCCGGCACGGCCGCGATCGAGGTCAGCAATGCCGCGCCGTCGCCCGACACGATGTCGGTCAGCTTGAGGCCGCCTGAGCCGATCTCGGCCAGATCGTAGTCCAGCCAATTCGCCAACGTGGCGTTGACATAGGCGATCTCGCCGGCCGGATTGACCGAGAAGAAGCCGCACGGCGCATGATCGAGATATTCGATCGCGTGCCGCAGCTCCTGGAACACATCCTCCTGGCGCTCGCGGTCGCGGGTGATGTCGGCGATCGACCACACCGCATATTTGGCGTCGCGCTTGCCTTCGCCGAGCGGGCGGACCCGCAGCCGCAGCCAGCGGCCTTGTCCACTACCCTGCCCGGCCTCATGCCCGGCGACGCGGACCTCCTCCTGCTGCCGCTTGCCCTCGCGCGCGGCCTTCAAGAGGCGGAACACCGCTTCGGAGACATCGGGGTTGCCGATGAAGACGCGCTCGACCGGACGAACGTCCTGCGGACCGGCCGCACCGGTCAACGTCAGATAGGCGGCGTTGGAATAGACCACGTGGCCGCGGGCGTCGGTGACGACGAGCCCTTCCTGGGCCTGGTCGGCGATCCGCGCCATCACCGGGTCGTCGGTGGCGCGGTCGGAGAAGCGGATGATGCCTGCGGCCAGGGCGAACAGGTTGAACAGTCCGGCGGTGGCAAGCAGGGCCAGCACGCCGAGGATATAGGGCTGTGCCTGGGTACGGCCGATGGTCATGAGCCAGACCGCCACCGCGACGATGCCGATCGCGATCAGCACCACCAAGAGGATGCTGCCGCTCCGCCGGGCTGGCCCGTGAGCCACGAACGGCTCGGTCACGGGAGGATCGTTGCTATCGGCGGTCATCTGGAGAGACATGGCTCGTCTGCATCACGAAGGCGACCGGCCGGCCACCTTGCCCCTGAGTGCCTGAATCGGACCCGAAAACGCAAGTCCACCGGGCGGCAATTTCGCAAGTTACGCGCATTTCAAGCGGTTTTCCGCCCCTTACTGCCGCAGGCCGGACAGGCCGCGCCTCAGCCGCATCACGTAACCGATGATTTCGGCAACCGCGTGATAGTGCTCGACCGGGATTTCCTTGTCGATGTCGACGGTGGCATAGAGCGCCCGGGCCAGAGGCACGTTCTCCACGATCGGGATGTCGTGCTCCTTGGCGATCTCCCTGATCTTGAAGGCGAGGACGTCGACGCCCTTGGCGACGCAGATCGGGGCCGACATGCTGCGGTCGTAGGCCAGCGCGACCGAATAGTGGGTCGGGTTGGTGATGATCACCGAGGCCTTCGGAACCTGGGCCATCATGCGCTTCTTGGCGCGCTGCACCCGCAACTGCTTGATCCTGCCCTTGACGTGCGGGTCGCCTTCCGACTGCTTGAACTCCTCCTTCATCTCCTGCAGCGACATCTTGTGACGCTCGTACCAGGTCCGGTACTGGAAGAAGTAGTCGGCGATCGCAACTGCGGCGAGGATCGCGACCACCGCCGCCAGCAGGTGCACCGTCATGCCGGTGATGGCGGGCAGCAGTTCGGCCGGATCGATCCGCAGGAACGATTCCATCCGCATCCGATCCGGCCACAACACCATGACCATGACGACGCCGAGCGCGATCAGCTTGAACAGGCCCTTCAGGAAGTTCGCCACCGCCTGCTTGCCGAACAGCCGCTTGAAGCCGGCGGCCGGCGAGATCTTGGAGAATTTCGGCTTGAGCTGCTCGCCCGACCACACCAGCTGGTGCTGGATCATGTTGCCGGCGACCGCGGCCAGCGCGAGCATCAGGAACGGCACGCCGATCGCCGCGACCACGGCGTAGCCGAGCGTCTGGGTCAGTTGCAGCAGGCCGGCACCGTCGGTGCGGATCATCCATGAATTGGCGATCAAATTGCGCAGCGGCATCAAGATGCCGCCGCCGATCGAGCCCGAGAAGGTCGACAGCACCAGCGTGGCGCCGGCGATGATGAACCAGGTGTTGACCTCCTGGCTCTTGACGACGTCGCCTTTCTCAAGGGCTTCGTCGAGACGTTTTTGCGTAGGGTCTTCTGTTTTGTCTTCGGTATCGTCGGCCATCTCTTCTCCCCTAGTTCATTGGAGCGAGTTGGCGCATGACGCCGTTGAAGTAGTCGAAATAGGTGCTCATCATCGCCGCGAGCACCACGGCGAAGATCAGGAAGCCGACCATGATCGAGAGCGGCACGCCGACGAAGTAGACCTGCATCTGCGGCATCAGCCGCGCCAGCACGCCGAGCCCGATGTTGAAGACGAGCCCGAACACCAGGAACGGCGCCGACAATTGCAGGCCGATCTTGAAGGCGGCCGAGAAGGCGTTGGTCGCAAGCGCAGCGACGTCGCCGGTCGGCATGATCTCGCCCGGCGAGAAGATCCGGTAGCTCTCGCTCAACGCCGCGATGACGAGATAGTGGCTGTCCGTGGCAAACAGCAGCGTCAGGCCGAGAATGGTGAGGAAGTTGCCGATGATCTGGCCCTGCTGGCCCTGGGTCGGGTCCACCGCGGTGACGAAACCGAGCCCGAGCTGCTGGGCGATCACGGAGCCCGCGACGTTGAGCGCCGACAGCGTCACCCGTGCGGTCGCGCCGAGCACGATACCGATGATGAGCTCATGCACCATCAGGACACCAAGCGAGGAGATCGACGTCAGGTCGACGTGATAGGCGTTGCGATGCAAAGGCAGGATGATCAGCGTCAAGAGCAGCGCGATCGACAGCTTGACCCGCGCCGGGATGTTGCTCTCGCCGAAACCAGGCAGCAGCATCACCATGGCGCCCACGCGCGCGAAGACCAGCACGAAGATTGCGGCCAGCGCCGGCAGCAGGGAGACATCGATGCGCATGACCGCGGCATTAGTGCATCAACCGCCGATGATTCGCGACGAAATCCGCATCATGTGGCTACTGAGCGAATCCGCCATGAACGGCAGCGCCAGCAGCAATGTGACGAAGATCGCGAGGATCTTCGGTACGAAGACCAGCGTCTGCTCCTGGATCTGGGTCAGCGCCTGGAACAGCGACACCACGACGCCGACCACGAGGCCGACCACCATCAAGGGCGACGACACGATCACGATCGTCCAGATCGCATCGCGCGCCACGTCGAGAGTTTCAGGGCCGGTCATTTTGGATTCTCGCTTTCAGTTGTTTGCACCGTCATTCCGGCGCGATGCAAAGCATCGAGCCCGGAACCTCGAGATCCCGGGCTCGACGCTGCGCGTCGCCCCGGGATGACGTCCTGACGGACGTCAGATCGGCATCTTCATGATGTCTTCGTAGGCCTGGATCACGCGGTCGCGGACCGAGACCAGCGTCGACACCGCGACGTCGGTGTCGGCGACCGCCGTCACCACGTCCATCACGTTCGCCTTGCCCGAGGCCATCGCCATGGTCTGCGCGTCGGACTTCTTGCCCGCTTCCAGCACGCTGCCGACCGAGTCCTTGAGCAGCGCGCTGAAGGACGGGCCGGCGACCGCCTGCGTGCCGGCCTTCTCGGCGCCGCCGCGCTCCATCATCCTCGCGAGGCTGGCATAGGCGTTGGCGGCGACTGTCGGGGTAGCCATGAGTTACGTTCCCTGTTCTTGTTGCGTCAGGATTTGAGGATGTCGAGCGTGCGCTGGATCATCCGCCGCGTCGCGCTGATGATGTTGAGGTTCGCCTCATAGGAGCGCTGGGCGTCGCGCATGTCGGTCATTTCGACCATCGAATTGACGTTCGGATATTTGACGTTGCCGGAGGCGTCCGCCGCCGGATTGCCGGGCTCGTGCTTGATGCGGAATGACGACTGATCGGGGCGGATCCGGCCGAGCGTCACGACCTGGGCGTCGAGCGAGCGATCGAGCGCGGAGGAGAACGTCGGCACCTTGCGGCGGTAGGGATCGCCGCCTGCAGTCTGCGCCGTCGAATCGGCGTTGGCGATATTTTCCGAGATCACCCGCATCCGCCCGGCCTGCGCACGCAGGCCGGAGGTCGCAATGCTCATCGAGCGGGCGAAATCACTCGTTCCATCTGCCATGGGATCCTCCTGCCGCCGTTAAGTGGCCTAGCCCTTGCCGATCGCGGTCTTCAGCAAATGCAGGCTTTTGCTGTAGAGCGACGTGGCGGCTGCGAAGTCCATCTGGTTGGCCGACACTTTCAGCATCTGCTCCTCGAGATTGACCGCATTGCCGGCCGGGCGGGTCTGGAACCCGCTCTTGCCGCGATCATTGTCGAACGTGTCGGGCGCGCCGGAGGCTGCCATGTGGGTGGCGCTGGTCTGCATCATCGGCAGCGTCCCCACCCCACCGCCGACCGCCGCGCCACCCTTGTCGAACTTCGGCTCGACCAGGTCGCGCGGCCGGAAGTTCGGCGTGTCTGAATTGGAAATGTTCTCGGCGAGCACCCGCTGGCGCTCCTGGTGCCACTGCATCTTGGTGCGCAACGCCGACAGGATCGGGAGATCGTTCATGGCCATCGCCGCGGCTCCGTTAACCTCTGGGTCCTCCCGAGGTAGGCAGAATTTGCCCGGTGTATGGTTAACGGGTGGTTAAAATGCCGGACCGATCCGTGGAGAATGCCGCAATAGCCGCCTCCGAGCGCATTTTCGCCACGAATGCTGCGTTAACCAGCACAAACCGAGACAGCGTGGGGCGCTGAGAAGTCGTTTTGGGACAAGCGATTCTTGGTTTATTAATAGAACAGTCGGCTGCAAGCCGCTGGGAATTAAGAAATAAGGCGAATCTCGGGCGCGATTCGCTGCGTAAAACCGCAACTATCAATCCGCGCTCGTTGATGGCGGAAGCTGAGGAAGGCCAAGATGGCCGGGGACTCCAATATGCAGGTCATTACTTTCGTCTTGGCATTCGTTGTCGTGCTGGCGCTGATCGGCGTCACCGCATGGCTCGTCCGCCGCTTCGCTGGAAACCGCCTCGGCGCCAATGCCAACCGCGGCCGCATGCCGCGCCTGGCGGTGATCGACGCCGCCGCCGTCGACGGCCGCCGCCGGCTGGTCCTGGTCCGCCGCGACAATATCGAGCATCTCCTGATGATCGGCGGCCCCACCGACATCGTCGTCGAGCCGAACATCGTGCGCGCCATGCCCGGCCGCGACCAGATGTCGAGCCGGCCCGCGGTCGCCCCCGAGGCTGCGCTGCCACGTGCCGCACCGCTCCCGGACGCTGCCTGGAACGAGAGCGAGGCCGTCCGCGCCGACAATTTCGATCTTCCCGAGCCCGAGCTGCCGCCGCGTCCGGTGCGCCCCTCCTTTGCCGACGAGCTGCGGCGGCCCCCGCCGCCGATCGCCGAGCGCCGCAATGATCCGCTCGCGGGCTTCACAGCCGAGCGGGGCGAGCCGCGGCCTGATCCAATGCCGCCGCGCCTGCCGCCGCGCTCCGAGCCTGCCATCCCCCGTGCGCCGCGCGCTGCCGAACCGCCGAAGGCGCCACCGCCGCTGCGTGCGCCCGAGCGCGCCGTGACCCCGCCGCCACCGCCTCCCCCGGCTCCGCCGCCGATCGCAACGCAGGCGCCAGTGGCCGCCCCGCCCGCATCGAACGCCGATGCCAATCTCGCCGAGATGGCGCAGCGGCTCGAGGCAGCCCTGCGGCGCCCGACCGGTGCCGGCGAGACCGTCGCCCCGCCGGTTGCACCCGAGGCGCCGCCGGTGCGTGCCCCGCGCAGCGAGCCACCCGCCCCACCGGCCGGCGGACAGAAGAGCGGGTTCGAGAACCTAGAGGACGAGATGGCATCGCTGCTCGGCCGACCGAAGAACCCTTCGTGAGGTTCGGGGCCGTCCCGCGTAGAGTTTTTTTCATCGCTGTCCTGATCGCCGCCGGATCCTTTGCCGATCCGGCGATGGCGCAGGATATCAGCATCAACCTCGGCGGCGGCAATGGCGGCGTGACCGAGCGCGCGATCCAGCTGATCGCGCTGCTCACGGTGCTGTCGATCGCGCCGTCGATCCTGGTCATGATGACGTCGTTCACGCGCATCGTGGTGGTGCTCTCGCTGCTGCGCACCGCGCTCGGCACCGCCACCGCGCCGCCGAACTCGGTGATGATCGCGCTCGCGATGTTCCTCACCGCGTTCGTGATGGGGCCGGTGCTGCAGAAATCCTATGACGACGGCATCAAGCCGCTGGTCGCCAACCAGATCGGCGTCGAGGAAGCGCTGCAGCGCGCCTCGGTGCCGCTGCGCGGCTTCATGCAGAAGAACGTCCGCGAGAAGGATCTGAAGTTGTTCATGGACCTCTCCGGCGAGCCGCCGCCGGCGACGCCCGACGAGATGTCGCTGCGCATCCTGGTGCCGGCCTTCATGATCTCAGAGCTGAAGCGTGCCTTCGAGATCGGCTTCCTGCTGTTCCTGCCGTTCCTGATCATCGACCTCGTGGTCGCCTCGGTGCTGATGTCGATGGGCATGATGATGCTGCCGCCGGTCGTGGTGTCGCTGCCGTTCAAGCTGATCTTCTTCGTCCTGGTCGACGGCTGGGCGCTGGTCGCCGGCAGCCTGGTGCAGAGTTACGGGGGGTAGCGCCCTGCGAAACATTCATGGCCTGTCGGCTGGATCGGCCGTGCCGTTGCATTATCATGCGCGGCACCGCATCCAGGGAGCCGCGCCGTGCAGCAGCCATTCGATCGCGCCGCAGAAGATCTCGGCAACGCCATCCATCTCGAGCATGTCAACGTGCAGGTGCCGGACCAGCGCCTCGCCACGCTGTTCTATGTCGCCGGAATCGGGCTGACCCGCGATCCCTATCTGATGGTCTCCGACAGCAACATGTGGGTGAATGCCGGCCGCAGCCAGTTTCATCTGCCGAGCGGCCGGCCACAGGTGCTGCGCGGCCACACCGCAATCGTGATCGCCGGACGGCAGGCGCTGCTCGCGCGGCTCGCCGCGGTCGCGCCCAAGCTGGAAGGCACCGCGTTCGGCTATCGCGAACACAACGATCACGTCGAGGCCATTTGCCCCTGGGGCAACCGCCTGCGCTGCTTTGAACCGGACGCCGAGCGGTTCGGGCGCATCGCGCTCGGCATGCCCTATGTCGAATTCGACGTGCCGCGCGGCACGGCTCAAGCGATCAGCCGGTTCTATCCCGAAATCATGGGCATTCCCGCCACCGTCGTGAATGGCGACGGTGTCGTGGCACGGGCAAAGGTCGGCAAGGACCAATATCTGCAATTCCGCGAGACCGACCAGCCGCAAGGCGAGTTCGACGGCCATCACGTGCAGATCTACATCACGGACTTCTCGGGCCCCTACAAGCGGCTGCGCGAGCGCAATCTGGTCTCGCGCGAGGACAATCAGTACCAGTACCGCTTCTGCGACATCGTCGATCCCGCCGATGGCCGGCATCTGTTCACCGTCGAGCACGAGGTGCGCAGCGCCACCCATCCGATGTATCTGCGGCCGCTGGTCAACCGCAATCCTGATCAGACCAACCGCACCTTCGCCAACGGCTACGACCAAGCGCCGTGGGCGATGGGGCCGGACCAATACGACGGTTGAGCGCCCGCATCTCCGCGACACGCCATCAACGCAAATTCCAGCAACGAGACGACATGCTTCCTTCCCAGCGCCATCTGTTCGAGATCCCACGCGAGGTCTGCTACCTGAATTCGGCGTCCTACAGCCCGCTGCCGCTGAAGACGCTGGAGGCTGGCCGCGTGGCCGTCGGGCGCAAGGGCCAGCCCTGGACGATCGACCCCGGTTTCGCCGGCCGCCAGCATGAGCGCGCCCGCACCGCAGCCGCTCGCCTCATCAACGCCGATCCGGGTGACGTCGCGCTGATCCCAGCGATCAGCTACGGCGTCGCGACGATCGCGAAAGCGTTGACCATTCCGCGCGGCACCCGCGTCGTCGTGCTGGAAAATGATCACTCCTCGCCGGTCCTCGAATGGCATGCCCGCGCAGAAGCGCAAGGGTTCGTCATCGACACCGTGCCGCAGCCAGCCGACGGCGACTGGACATCGGCGGTGCTCGCAACGATCGAGCGCTCCGCCGCACCGCCGGTGGGCCTCGCCTCGATCTCGTCGGTGCACTGGTCGGACGGGGGCATAATCGACGTCGACAGGGTGCAGACCGCGCTGCGCCGACAGGGTGCGATGTTCGCGATCGACGCGACGCAGAGCGCCGGCGTCGTGGCGATGGACGTGACGAAGCTCGATCCGGATGCGGTGATCTTCCCGACCTACAAATGGCTGATCGGCCCTTACGGCCGCGCCTTCCTCTACATCGCAAAGCGTCACCAGAACGGCGTGCCGCTGGAGCAGACCTCCGCCGGCCGCCGCAACGTCAACTCCGAGAACGCGGTCTATTTCGGCGATCTCGGCTATGTCGACAATGCCCGCCGCTACGACATGGGCGAGCGCGATCATTTCATCACGCTGGAGATGGCGTCGATCGGCATGGAGATGATGGCCGAATGGGGCGCCGGCGCCGTCAGCGAGCGGCTCGCGATGCTGACACAGCGGATCGCCGATGGTGTACGTGACCTCGGGCTCGACGTGCTGGCGCGCGGCGTGCGCGCGCCGCACATCCTGAGCCTCGGCATGGTGGGCGGCATCCCGAAGGAGCTGATCGCGCGGCTCGCCGCCGAGAATATCCATGTCGCACTGCGGCTCGGCCGGATGCGGATATCGCCGCACGTCTACAACGACGAGGCGGATGTCGACCGCCTCGTCGAAGGCTTGACGAACGCGTTGCGCGGTTAGCTCGGCTTGCGCCCGAGCACGAGGACGCTGACCAGTTCGATCGCGAGCGCTGCGGCCACGCCGGCCGCGCCGATCACGAACAGCAGCGCATAGTTGCCGCCGCTCTGCGCGAACAGATAGGACAGGCCGTAGGCGCCCGCCGCCTGGAACAGCGCGAAGGTCGTGGTGGCCTGCGCCCAGGCGGAGCGCTGGCTCGCGGCCGAATGCGGGATCAGCTCGTGGATGCGGCCGATCACCAGCGGCACGATGCCGGGCGTGAAGCCGCCGACGATGAGGCTCGACACGATCAGCGCGGCGGGCGATGTGGTCACGGCGGGCAGCGCGACCGCAACGGCCTCGATCAGGAACGCCGCGCGCAGCGCCGCAGCGAAACCGGCGCGATCGGCGAGATGTCCGGTCAAGAGCGGGCCGACCACGGCACCGATGCCATACAGCACCCAGTAGTACGATCCCGCGGCGATCCCCTGCCCGAGTCCACGGGCGACGAAATCGACCAGGAACACCATGTGCGGCACCAGCGCCAGCGCGTTGAGGCCGTATTCCACGCACAGCGCGAGCACCAGCGGCGAGCGCACACCATGCATAGCGACAGGCGGCTCCGCCGCGACATGCGCGGCGGGCGCTTCCGCCGGCCACGCCTTCCAGCTGATCAAGGTCAACACCGCCGACAGCGCACCAAGGCCGTACCAGGCCTGCTTGACGCCCTGTTGCAGCAACAACGGCACCAGCGTGCCTGACGCGGCGATGCCGAGGCCAACGCCGGCGAAGATCACGCCGCCAATCAGGCCGCGCTTGCTCGGCGCGGTGTGCGGCAGGATCGCAGTCGCCGCCAGCACCATGATGACGCCACCGCTGATTCCGGCGAGGAAGCGGAAGCCGAAGAACCAGACGAAGGAGATCGGCACTGCGCAGGCAAAGCAGCTGATCGCCGCCAGCACCATCATGCCGCGCAACGCCCACACCGAGCCGATCCGCGCGCCGAGGTCGCGCGCGATCAACGCGCCGGCGAGATAACCGGCGAGGTTGGCGGCGCCGAGATAGACCGCTTCCGCCGGCGTGAACCACTTCGCTGCGATGAGCGCCGGGATCAGCGGCGTATAGGCGAAGCGCGCCAGCCCAAGCCCGACCAGCGAGGCACACAAGCCCGCTGCCGCGGAAACCCACAACGGCTTGCCGGCATCGCGATGCGGCTCAACGCGGTGGTGCCTGTGGTGATCGACATTGGCTGACATAGACATGGCAATAGGCCTTCCGACCGTTCGTGAAAAATGATTAGTTCCGATTGCAGCAATCGCTCGCCGCGATCACACCTCACCTCTCCCGGTTGGGAGAGGTGGTCGTTCGATCGGCCCAAAGCCGTCAGCGGGAAGCCGCTGCAGCGGCCCGTTTCTTCCGATATTCCAGCGCGGGCAGTCCGCCCCAGCCCCAATTGTCGGTGTCGACTTCCTCGATGACGACGAAGGTCGATTCCATGGGCTTGCCGAGCACGTCGCGGAGCAGTTCGCTGCTGCCCTTGATCAGGGCCGCCTTCTGCTCCGGCGTGGTCGACGACGCCCCTGGCGTCGTCCCTTCACGCGTGACCTGGATAGTGACGATAGGCATGACACGCTCCTGGTGGTGCTTCAGTGGCCGGCGCTCTGGCCGCCATCGACGTGCAGGATCTCGCCGGTGACGAAGCCCGCGCCTTCCAGGAACAGCACGGCGTCGGCGATGTCCTTCATCTCGCCCATTCGGCCGACCGGATGCAGCTTGGCGAGATAGTCGTGCGTCTCGGGCGCGTGCATCGGGGTCTTGATCACGCCGGGCGCAACAGCATTCACGCGGATACCCTTGGCGGCGTATTCGATCGCGAGCGACTTGGTCGCGGCGGCGAGACCACCCTTGGTCAGCGACGCCAGCACCGAGGGCACATTGCTGTTGGCGTGATCGACCAGGCTGGTCGTGATCTGCACGATGTGCCCGGATCCCTGCTTCACCATTTCCTTGGCGACGCGGCGGGTGATGTAGAAGAAGCCGTTGAGGTTGGTCGCCAGCACCGCCGCATAGTCCTGGTCGGTATGATCGGTGAACGGCTTGGCGACGAAGATGCCGGCGTTGTTGACCAGCGTGTCGATCCGGCCGAAATGCCCGAGCGCCTGCTTGACGGTGCGCTCGGCAACCTCGGGATCGCCGATGTCGCCCGCTACAGTCAGAACATCCGGATCCGTCGACGGCTTGATGTTGCGGGAGTTGGCGACGACGCGCCAGTTGCGGTCGCGATAACCCTTCAGGATCGCCTCGCCGAGGCCCTGCGACGCACCGGTGATGATGGCAACCTTCTGCTCTGCACCCATGATTTCTCTCCATCCGTTGCTGAAGCGACCCAGCGCCGCTTCGATGGAGGGGAACCTAGATACATCCGCATCCCGTGCGAATGCCCGCTATTCGGCAGACACCCTTCCGCGCCGCGAACGACTGGCATCGGCCTGGCTGGCCTCGCGGGAGAGCCGCTCGAAGTAGCGTCTCAGCCGCGGCGTCGCGAAATCGACGAAGGCGCGCACCTTCGGCACGTCGAAGCGGCCCTGCGGGGCCAGCAGGTGCACCGGCAACGGTGGAGGCTCGTCGCCGGCGAGCAGGATGTGCAGCCGTCGGTCGCGGATTTCCTCGGCGATATGATACGAGAACAGCCGGGTGACGCCATGCCCCTCGCTGGCCGAGGCAACTGCTGCCCGCACCGTATTGACGACCAGCCGCGGGGTGAACTGGACCGCGCGCGCGATCTTCGACTTGGCGGCCGGCGGAAAGCTCCAGGAGTCCAGCCCGAAATGCGTCATCGCGATGATCTGCTGTTTCGCCAGATCGGCCGGCTCGCCAATCAACGGATGCTGCGCGAGATAGCCCGGCGATGCCGCGACCACGCGGCGCACCTCGCCGACCTTGATCGCGACGAAACTGGAATCGGCGAGATGGGCGATGCGCAGCGCAACGTCGATGCCCTCGTCGATCAGATTGACAGTGCGATCAAGCATCACGAGCCGCACCGACACCGCCGGATATTCCGTCATGAACGCGTCGAGCACCGGCCGTAGCACATCCTCGCCGACGACAATGGGCGCGGTGATGGTGAGTGTGCCGCGCGGCGCGGCCCGCTCACTGCCGGCCGAGATCTCGGCCTCCTCGAGCTCGGTGAGGATGCGCCGGCACGCCGATGCATAACGCTCGCCGGCATCGCTCAGCTTCAGCGACCGCGTGGTGCGATGAAGCAGCTCGGCGCCGACGTGATGCTCGAGAAACGCGATCGCCCGGCTGACCGCCGCCGGCGATCGCCGCAGTTTCCGGCCCGCGCCGGCAAGGCTGCCCTCGTCGACCGCCGCGACGAAGACCTTCATGGCGTCGATGCGGTCCATCGATCCTCCTTCGCCGCAGCCGCTAAAGCACGTTGAGATTGAGTCGAATTGTCATCGCGCGTTAGCTCATTGTTTGAGCATGATCTGTGCGCAAACGCTGTACGTTTGTCGCACCGGAAAACCGCTTCGCACTTTTCCGGATCATGCCGATCCCTTCACATCAAACTGCTTGCTGAGGTGGTCGCCGATCTGCACCAGCATCGCGACGCATTCGGGATAGCCGGGCCTCGCCACCGTGGCCTCATTGGCGCTGGCGCGGAATTCCCAGCTGTCGCCGTCGCGCAGCACCGAAATGTCGATGCCGTCGGGGCAGTCGGCATGCACCTTCAGCTCGGCCCGCGCCATCGCGATGAGTTCGGCTTCGGTCTTGATCGGCTTGCTCATGTGACGACGTCCTCCCGGCTGGCGATATCAGCCATGGTTGCCGAATTGGCAGCAGGATGTCGAGAGGACGCAGGCGATCACGGGCTGTTGCAATTGACAAATTGCGGGTCTGCGGCGAACATTCGACCCGGGTCGATACTACCCGCCGCTTGCACCCCGCCCGGGGACGGTGAATGTATCAAGCCGGTTTCAGGCTTCCTTTGCCCGCGCGAACGGGTCAGCAACGCAAGCCCCTGACGCTTTCCGTTCGTCGATGCAGAGGACCACTCCATGCGCGACTTCCGTGATGCCAAGGCCATGGCGCAAACGCTGCGCGATGCGCTCGGCGCCAAATCGATCCCCCTCACCCACAGCGACAGCCTGGAGCTGATCGCCAGGCTGTTCGGCCAGCGAGACTGGAACACGCTGGCGACGCGGATCCAGTTCGCCGGGCCGCCAAACACGTTGGGCCAGGCTGCAGGGCCCGCTGTGGAATCACCACCAATCGCAGCGCGGCAGGAGATCGCCGTCGACCCAGCCGTGCTCGATCATTATGCCGGCTTCTACCGGCTCAACGACCGCGCCGTGTTCACGGTGACGCCCGATGGACAGCATCTGGTGATGCAGCTCACCGGACAGCGCCCGGTGCGGTTCTTTGCGGAGAGCGCAACCGAATTCTTCGCCAGGATTGTCGATGCGCAGGTCAGCTTCGTGGTCGGACCGGACGGACGCGCCACCTCGCTGGTTCTGCATCAGAATGGCAGCGATATTCCGATGGTGCGTATCGACGCCGCGACGGCCACGAAGATCGCCGATCAGACCGCGGAGCGCGTCAAGAACCAGGCGCCCAGTCCCGGAACCGAGGCGGCGCTTCATCGCCTGATCGATGGGATCGCATCGGGGAATCCCGACTACAACGAGATGAGCCCGGCGCTGGCGGCGGCCACCCGCAAGCAGATGCAGTGGCTTCAGCCGCTCGCGGACCTCGGCAACATCCAGTCGATCCGCTTTCTCGGTGTCGGCGAGCAGGGCGAGGACGTCTATAGCGTCAGACAGGCTAACGGCGCCACGCATTGGCGCATCGCACTCGACGACAAAGGGATCATTTCGACCGCGTGGGTGACGCCCGGACCGTAAAGCCGGCGCGGCTACTGGGCGGCGCTGGCGCGGCGCTCGCCCTTGATCGCCGGCAGCACGCTCACCGGCGCCGCCTTCGGCATGTCGGGCACCGATCCGGTCGACACCGGATCGGGCAGCGGCGCGCGGGCGGTGGCATCGGGGAAGCGGGTCTTCATCTCGCGGATGAAGCCGTCGAGCGTGTCGACGCTGGCGGCCATCCGCGCGATCTGGGCGAATTCGGCGCTCGAGGTCGCGACCGGCTTGCTGGCCGAATCGAACGCCAGCCTGTCGGCATCGCCGGACATCAGCGGCGCGTATTTTTCGCGGAATCGGGATAGTCCGATGGCATCCTCTGCGAGCGCGTAGCCGACCACGGCGCGGATGACGTCGGCCTTCTCGCTCGCGTTGAGCGGCGTGAAGTCGCGCCAGCGGTCGCCGTAGTAGAGTTCGATCTGCTCGGACGCCTCGCGCCAGTGCCGCGACGCCCAATAGATGTCCGAACGCAGCCGGACCGCCTCGCGGCCGGTGATGTTCGAGATGATGTCGAGCGCGAGGTCGTGCCGGCCGACGTCGCTCTGCGCGCGCGCTTCGAGCAGCAGCCGCTGCTGGCGCAGTTCGCCGGAGAGATCCGCGATCCGCGTCGAACGCAGCGCGGCAATGGCGCGGTCGGGCTTGCGGTTCATCAGGTAGACCATCGCAAGCCGCGCGGCGACCTGGGCGCGTGCGGCGCCTTCGAGCCGCTTGTCGACCTGGTATTGCAAGAGGTCGGCGGCCTGGTCGAGCAGGTCGACGCCGACGAGACGATCGGCAAGACGGCGGATCATCTCGTCGCCGCGGCGACCGATCGGCGTCAATTCGCGATATTCGTAGAAGGTGCCGAGCGCGTCGATCGGCGCCATCTCGTCGCCCTTCGGGCCGAGATAGAGCTGCACGAACAGCGCCGAGGCGGCATCCTGCGCCTGGCGCGATTCCGGCGCGTTCGGCTGCAACCGGGTCGCGGCGCGCGTCACCGCGAAGGCGTCGGAATAACGCGCGGTCTCGGCATAGATCTTCGACAGCACATAGAGCGTCTTCAGCTCGATATTGTCGCCGCGCCACAGCATCGACAACAGCTCGAGCTCCTTCAGCACATCGTCGCGGCCGATCTCGCCGCGCTTCTGCTTGAGCAGCGTCTCGAGCAGCCTGCCTTCGGCGGCTGCCTGACGGTCGGCCGAATTGGCGGCGAAGCGGTAGGCGTCGAGCGCATCCTTCTCCTGGCCGAGCGCTTCGGCGAGCCGGCCGCGCAGCACCGCAACCGCAGGCTTGATCGCGTCGGGAACGCCGACCACGTCGAGATCGCTCTTGCGCCGCGCGGCGCCGGCATAGTCCTTGACCTCGAGCGAGGCCTTCATCGAATCAATGGTGACGATGCGCTGCAGGTCTGGCGGCAAGGTCGCGACCGCGAACTCGGAATTCTTGAATTTTTCGCGCGCCTCGGCCCATCTGCCTTCGCGGGCAAAGGCCAGCCCCTTCCACAATTGGGAATCGTAACCGTTGCCGATCGCCGGATTGGCGAGATCCTTCAGGCCCTGCGCCGGGTGCCCGACCAGGATGCTGGCGACCGCGTGCACCATCACCACGGACGGCGTCTCGCTGCCGCGCTTGCTCTCGGACAGGATCAGGTTGGCGACACCATGGGCTTCCTGGTACATGCCGCGCGCCATGTAGAACTCGGCGAGATCGAGCCGCGCCTGCGGCAGCTGCTCGGCACTGGCGGTCGAAGCTGCAGTGATCAGGCCGTCGAGCTGCTTGAGGAAATTCTCCGACTGGTTCTTGCTCCACACGTCCGGATCGAACAGCGGCTTCACCGCCGCGGTGGCGCGCTCGGCGGCGACATCGGCCGATGACAGCGTCAGGCCACCCGGACGGCCCAGCATCACCTTGTCGGCGCCGACCTCGGCCCTGACGTCGTCGGCGTTCGGATGGACCACGACGCCGTGGATCGATTCCAGCAGGGAGAGCTCGACGAAGTCCTGCCGCTTGATGATGCCGCGGGTCGGCGGCGGTGCGGTCACGATCCAGAGCGTATCGCCCGCGTCGGGATCGACCAGTCTGTGGAGCTGGCCGGGATTGGCGAGCGGCACGCTGACATTGGCGAGCGACGGCTCTGAGATGTTGCGCACCACTGACAACGGCAAAGGTGGCTTCTGCACGCGGTCGGCAAAGGTCAGCGTCCAGCTCACGCCGCGCGAACGGTCGTCGCTTTCGAGCGACGGCATCTGCGGCCGGTTGAGGCGGAAGCGTACCGCCTGCCCGTTCTCCAGCGCAATCCGGCTGACATCTGATATCAGCGCGCCGCCCTTGGCACGGATCGGGTCGACATCGATCGCCTCAGGCGTGTCGAACACCATCCACACGGTGTCGGCACGGCGGTACAGCGCCGCCGGCGTCGCGCCGGGGAATGAGAATGTCACCCGCAGCCCATCGCTGTCGCGCTGGGCATCGACTGAGGACTTGGCGATGGACTTGCCACGGGCCTCGGCCGGCGGCGATGGCTCAGCGGCGGGCTTCGGTGCTTCGCTGACTGGTGCCTTGTTCTGCTCTGCCGCGGCGCCGGCACTGCCCTCGCGCGGTGCGGGCGGGTTCTCGACGTCGGCCGCTGGTGCAGCCACGACCTTCGGCAGTTCCGGATCGGGCAGCTCCGATCTCGGCTGTTCGGTCTTCGCCGGCATGGCGGCCGGTTGTTCGGTCGTAGCCGGTTCGGGTTTCGCAGGCTCGGATTGCGGCGGCCCGGACTTCTGCTCAGGCTTGGCTGGCTCGGACTTGGCAGATTCAGGCTTGGCAGACTCAGACTTGGCAGACTCAGATTTGGCAGGCTCCGCTTTGGATTGATCGGGACGGATCTCGATCCTGGCCTGCTGCGCGAAGCTCTCCGATGTCACCGGCGCGATGGCCGCGGCGCCCTTCAGTTTGCCGCGCGTGGGCAACAACGAACTCTGCGAGGGCTTCGCCGCCGGCTGCTGCTCGTTCTGCTGGAACGCGACATCGACGATGTAGCTCTTCTCGTCGCGGAACGAATGCACGTCGACATCGCCAATCAGGGTCACGTCGACCGCCGAAGTGTCCGTATCGGCCCGCGAACTGATCGAGGCGACGTTCGGCGGGGCGGCGACCTTGGCATCGGCAAGGTCGAACGCCAGGACCGAGTTGAAGGACAGCGTCAGTTTCTGCTCGTTCAGCACCGAGGAGACGCTGACCCCGTCGGGAACCTCGAACACGAAGCGCACGAAGGTGGGCTGCACCAGCGCGCGAACCCGGATTGGCGGCTTCTTCCTGGCGGCATCGGCGGCGCGCTGGATGCGCAGCAGACGCTCGGCGGCACGGGCGCGCTCCGCCAGTTCGCGGATCACGTCCTGCGGCAGCGATGGCGGCGGGCCGGTCCAGCCGTCGGGCAGGAAGTCGACGAAGATGCGCTCGCCGGCGGTCATGGTGTTGACGGTGACGCGGCGCGCCAGCGACAGCCGGATCGCCGAGCCGTCCGGATCGCGGCGCGCGGCGCCGACATAGTCGGGCACAGCATCCGACAGTTTCTCGACGGGGATATCGACCGGACGCTTGAAGCGGATCACGATGATCGAGCCGGCGGTCGTGACCTCCGACTCGACATCTTCCTTCAGCTTCAGCACCAGCCGGGCATAGCCGTTCGCGGCCGAGAACGTCGCCTCACCCGGCACCGGCGGCGGGTCTTCGGCACGCAGCGCGGTCGGACATACAAAGAGAGCAAGGCCGGCGGCGAGCAGGCACAGACGCGCGGTCCGCGCCCAGGCGCGGCCTTGCGACCATGTTCCAGCGGCAGCCGTTCGCGCCATCTCGAAACGTCTTCTCGGACCTCAGCAAGCCAGCGCGAAGCGCCCTCGCCCACGCGTCCCGATCTTGGATCGGGCGGCGTTAAGGAGCTGTTAACGACAACGGATTGCGAGCACGGAGGTTACGTAATGTTCTGTTGGTCCGTCATTCCGGGTCGCGCCTCCTGGCGCCAGCCCGGAGTCCATTGGCCCGCAGGCTCTCCGGATGGATGGATTCCGGGGTTCTCGCTCCGCGAGCTCCCGGAATGACGATCGTGAAGGGCCAACGCTCCGTCAATTCGTCTTCGGCGCGAGCATCTTGCCTTCGATCTTGGGAAGATCGTCGGTTGAAGCCGACTTGTCGCCGCCGGCGCGGCGGGCGAGTTCGACCGTGAGCCGCTCGGCGGCTTCGGGCTGCATCAGGCCCAGAATGTCGGACATCTTGCGCGGCTGGATCTGCGAGGCGATCTGGTAGAGCACGTTCATCTCCAGCCGGTCGAACACCTTGGCGGCGTCCTTCGGCTTCATGTTCTCGTACATGGTGACGATGCCCTTGAAGCGCGCGGCCTCAGCTTCCGCCTTGGCTGCGGCGTCGGCGTTCGCCTTGGCATCGTTGGCCTTGGCTTCCTCGACCTTGGCCTCGATTCGCTTCTCTGCGGCTTTCAGCAGGCTCTCGCGGATCTCGACCTCGCGAGCACGCGTCTCGAGCTCCTGGCGACGCGACTGCAGCCGTTCCAGGATCGCACGTTCGGATGCCGACACCGGCGGCGGCGCATCCAGGTTGACCACGACGCCGTCGGGCTTGGACGGCTCCGCGGCCGGTGCGGCCGGCTTCGGCGCCTCGTCCTTCTTGGCGTCCTTGTTCTCGACCGACCCCGTGATGTCGCCGGGATCGGCCTTGAGCTTGCTGTCGGCCACTGCCTTGCCGGCACCGGGGAAGTTGAAGTTCTGTTGCGCCCAGGACGGGCCGGCCGGGCGGGCCGGCGCCTCCTCGGCAAACACGTAACCGCCATCGAGCACGAGGCCCGCGACCTTCAGCACCATCAGGCCGAAGATCGCGACCAGCACCACGGGCATCACTCTGATGTCACGAAGCAACTTCATGCAGCGAGGCCGCCGGCCCTCCTGCGCTCGGTGAACGCTTCGGCCGCCGCAGCAACCGCGCGCGCGGCGGAAACCCTGGGCGCCGGCGCCGCTGGCGCTGCAGGCGCAGCCGCCTGCGCCGGCGCACGCGCGGGCTCTGACGGTCGCGCGGCCAGCGCGATCTTGGACAGGCGGCGGACCACGCCGTCACCCTCGGCGAGCTGGGTCTTCAGCAGCGCCGACATCTGCGTCGCCGCGTCGAGCTGGTTGCCGAGGTTCTCGTTGACGTCGCGCACCGCGTGCTTCAACCCGCCGATCGCCCGCTCGGCGATCTCGGTCGCGGTGATCAATTCGGCAATCGTCGCCTTCAGCGAATGCTCGTCGGCCTTCAGCCGCTGCAGGCGCTTGTTGAGCAGCCAGCAATAGCCGATGGTCAGCATCAGCAGCACGGCCACCAGACTCTCAATTGCTAGTCCAAGCACATGACTCATGGTGCCTCCATCATCTTGGTCCGCTCGTCCGCCTTCTCGAACATCGCGAAGGTGGTTTGGGGTTTACGCAAATTCTTGGTGACGCGGATCGCGACCCGGTCGCCGACACGGCCCATGCGGCCTTCCGTCAGCGTGACGTTGCCGCAGCGGACCGAGACGAGCGCATCGGAGCGGATGTCGAGCGGCAGCGTGTCGCCGACCTTGAGCTTCATCAGCTCCTTCAGCGGGATGTCCGCTTCGTACAGCACCGCATCGACCGCAATCTCGGCCTGCGCCACCTCGGTCGCGAAATGACCTTCCCAGATCGGATCGCGACCGAACTTTTCGCCCATGAACATCTGCAACAGCACGTTGCGGATCGGCTCGATGGTGGCGTAGGGCAGCAGCAACTCGACGTTGCCGCCGCGATCTTCCATGTCGATGCGCAGGCGGACCAGGATCGCGGCGTTGGCCGGGCGGCTGATCGCGGCAAAGCGCGGATTGGTCTCGAGCCGGTCGATCGAGAAGGTCACCGGCGACAGCGGCCGGAACGCCTGCTCGGCGTCCGACAGCACCACCTCGACCAGGCGCTTGACCAGATTGGTCTCGATCGTGGTGTAGGGTCGGCCCTCGATGCGCAGCTGGGTCTGGCCGCGGCGGCCGCCGAGCAGCACGTCGATCATCGAATAGATCAGGCTGGAATCGACGGTGGCGAGACCGAAATTCTCCCACTCCTCCGCCTTGAACACCGAGAGCACCGCCGGCAGCGGGATCGAGTTCATGTAGTCGCCGAACCGCACCGAGGTGATGCGGTCGAGCGAGACTTCGACGTTGTCCGAGGTGAAGTTGCGCAACGATGTCGTCATCAACCGGACCAGGCGGTCGAACACGATTTCGAGCATCGGCAGACGCTCGTAGGACACCATCGCCGAATCGATGATGGCGCGAATGCCGGAATGATCGTCGAGGCTGACGTCGCCGACCGTGAAGCCGAGGAGATTGTCGATCTCCTCCTGCGACAGCACGCGTTCGCCATTGGTGGTCTTGCTGCCGAAGTCGCGGCTGCCGTCCTCGACCATGGCGGCCCATTGCAGCGCCATGTTCTCGGTGAGCTCATTCTTGGCAGCTTCCGCCGCGGCCGCCGCGGGATCCTCGGAATCGAGCGAGGCTTCCCATTGGGCCGCAATGGCGTCCTGGTCCATCTGGTCGTTGCCGGCCATGGCTTTACATCCGCCCCGTCACTGGATCACGACTTCCTTGAACAGCACCGCGTTGACCTGGTTGGGCGCCAGCGCGAGGTTGACGCGCTTGGTCAGCTCCTCCTTGAGGCGGAACAGGCCGGCCGAGCCGTTGAGGTCGCTCGGGCGCAGCTCGCGCATATAGGTCTGGAACAGGTCGGTGACGCGCGGCAGCGCCGGCTTGATCGCCTCGACCTGCTTCTCTTCCTTGACCTCGAGCACGAGCTTGAGCTTGAGATATTGCACACGCTCGCCGGGCGCGCCGACCAGATTGACCAGCATGTCCGGCACGTCGACGAAGCTCGGCGGTTTCGGCGGCGGCGCCTCGGCGTGCTGCTCCTCGCCGTGGCCGCGCATGAAGACAAACCATCCGCCTGCGCCCGCGCCGAGCACGACGAGGAAGCCGACGACGGCAATGATCAGCTTGAGCTTGCCCTTCTTCGGAGCGGCCGCGCCTTCGCCGCCTTCCGTCTTTTCCTCGTCCGCCATCGTCCGCTCGCTTCACTCTGAAGGATGCGAACGCGATTTGCCCCAGCTTTGGCCTGAAGACGCGATACAAATGCCGCCGGCGCACACGCGCCCCATCGCCGGCAACGCTAGGGCCCGAATGGTTAACGGAACCTTAGGATTTACCTTCCACTAGGAAAAAACTGCCGGGCAAACATGGTCAACAAGACCTTTCTGCCGCCCCCTCCGACGCCCGGCCAGAGACCTAAGCCTTTCAAATACCTTAGTATTTCAAGTTGGCACGGCTTTCGCTGAGAGCACGGCGTGACTGGCGGGTTTGGGAGAACCCAATGGTTACCGACGGGTCCGGCGTGAAGGTTTGGGAGAACCTGCGTTCGGATCGCCTCACAGGGGAGAACCACCGATGCAGAATACGCTTCTGGTCGGCCTATCGAAGCAGATGGTGCTGGAACGGCAGATGGATGTCGTTTCCAACAACATCGCGAACATGAACACCAACGGCTACAAGGCCGATCGGTCGCTGTTCCAGGAATATCTGTCCTCGAACGCGCACGAGGACAATTTCGCGTCCGCCGACCGCCGCGTCTCGTTCGTGCAGGACCGCGCGACCTTCCACGACTTCTCGCAGGGCCCGACCGAGGAGACCAAGAACCCGCTCGACGTCGCGATCGACGGCAATGCCTTCCTGGTGGTGCAGACGCCGGGCGGCGAGCGCTACACCCGCGAGGGCAATCTGGCGATCAACAACCGCGGCCAGCTGGTCACCGCCTCGGGCTATCAGGTGCTGGGCACCGCCGGCCCGATCACCTTCCAGCAGACCGACCACGACGTCTCGATCGCCGCCGACGGCAACATCACCGTGCTCGAGGGCACCTCCCGCCTCGACTCGATCCGCGGCAAGCTGCGCCTGGTCTCGTTCGCGCAGGCCCAGCGCCTGCTCAAGGAAGGCGGCAATCTCTACGCACCCGGCGAAGGCGCGGTGGCGCAGCCGGCCACCAAGGCCCAGGTTCGCCAGGGCTTCATCGAGAAGTCGAACGTCAATTCCGTCGTCGAGATGAGCCGCATGATCGAGATCACGCGGACCTACACCCAAATCGCCTCGCTGCTGCAGCAGCAGAGCGACCTGCACAAATCGGCGATCGAGAAGCTCGCCGACGTGCCGAACTGATCCGGGGGACTGACCGATGCGCGCACTTTATACCGCTGCGACCGGAATGGCGGCACAGGAACTCTCTGTTCAGGTGATCTCCAACAACATCGCGAACCTGCGCACCACCGGCTACAAGAAGCAGCGCGCCGCGTTCCAGGACCTGATCTACGACCACGTGCGCCGGGTCGGCGCGCAGGCCTCCGACCAGAACACCATCCTGCCGATGGGCATCGACCTCGGCGGCGGCGTGAAGACCGTCGGCACGCCGCGCCTGATGACCCAGGGCACGCTGTCGCCGACCGGCAACGATCTCGACATCGCGATCCGCGGCGAAGGCTTCTTCAAGATCCTGATGCCGGACGGCACCTACACCTACACCCGCGACGGCTCGTTCCAGATGGACAACCAGGGCCGCATCGTCAACGCGCAGGGCAATCCGGTGCAGCCGACGATCACGATTCCGCAGAACGCCTCCGGCCTCACCATCAATGCGCAGGGCCAGGTCTCGGTGACGCTGCCGGGCCAGACCGCATCGACCACGATCGGCCAGATCGGCCTGACCCGCTTCATCAACAAAGCCGGGCTGATGCCGATCGGCGACAATCTGTTCACGGAAACACCGGCCTCCGGCCAGCCGCAGGACGGCATCGCCAACACCGACGGCTATGGCGACATGCAGCAGAGCAACCTCGAACAGGCCAACGTCGAGGTGGTCTCGGAAATCTCCGACCTGATCGCAGCGCAGCGCGCCTACGAGATGAACTCGAAGGTGGTCTCCGCGGCCGACCAGATGATGCAGTCGACCTCCAACCTATTTCGCTGAGGATGATGTCGATGATCGCCCGCTCACTCCTGATTGCAGCAGCGCTGCTCGCGGCCTCGATGACTTCGGCCGCCGCGCAAAGCCGCAGCGAGACCATCGCGGTGCCGACGCTGCGCGCCAGCATTACGGTCGCGGACGACATCGTGCGGGTCGGCGACCTGATCGACAATGCCGGCAGCGCCGGCAGCATCGCGATCTACCGCGCGCCGGACCTCGGCACCACGGGCACGCTGCCGGTCGCACAGGTGCTGAACGTACTGCGCTCACACCAGGTGATCGGCGTCGACACCCGCGAGCTGAAGGAGATCACCGTCACGCGGCTTGCGCGCACCATCGACAGCAAGGAGATCGAGCAGCAGCTGTCGCGCGCGCTCGAGGGCCGCCACGGGCTCGGCCGGGCCGGCAACATCGCGCTGACCTTCGACCGCGATCCCGGCGATATCAGGCTGGAGTCGACCAATACCGGCGCGATGCAGCCGATCGCTGTGCGCTACGACCCGCGCTCGACGCGCTTCGACGTCACCTTCGAGATCAGCAACGACGCCGGCACGGCGCCGTACAAGCTGCGCCTCACCGGCACCGCGATCGAAACCATCGAGGCCGCCGTGCTGACGCGGAATGTCGAGCGCGGCGACGTGCTGAAGGCCTCCGACGTGGTGGTCGAACGCCGTCCGAAGGCCGAAATCGGCAGCGACGCGGCAGCACGCGACAGCGCCGTCGGCATGCAGGTGCGCCGCCAGCTCCGCGCCGGCCAGGCGCTGCGCGTCGCCGACATGGCAAAGCCCGATCTCGTCACCCGCGACCAGAACGTCATCCTGATCTACCGCACCGCCGGCATCTATCTCACCATCCGCGGCAAGGCGATGGATGGCGGCGCCGAAGGCGACGTCGTCAGCGTGATGAATTTGCAATCCAAGCGCGCCGTCTCCGGCGTCGTCACCGGCCGCGGCGAGGTCTCGATTTCGGTCGCGACCCCGCGCCCGGCGCCGGTTGCCGACGCCACCTCGTCAGATTCCGCTCCCGTCAAGCTGAGTTCAGTCGCACCAAACGCCGAGTAAAGTTCATGTCCCAGTACCGTATCAACCGCCTCATCCTGACCGGTGCGCTGATCGCACTCGGAACGATCGCCAGCGGCTGCTCCTCGATCGACCGTCTCTCCCAGATCGGCGAACAGCCGAAGCTGACGTCGATCGACAATCCGACGACGCAGCCCGGCTACAAGCCGGTGCAGATGCCGATGCCGAAGCCCGAGGTCGCCTCCTACAGCCCGAACTCGCTGTGGCGCAGCGGCTCTCGCGCCTTCTTCAAGGACCAGCGCGCCGCGCGCGTCGGCGACATCCTGACCGTCACGGTGAACTTCACCGACAAGGCCGCGATCGCCAACGAGACCCAGCGCAGCCGCACCAACAAGGAAGACTCCGGCGTCTCCAACTTCCTGGGATCGCAGACCATCACGCAAGCGAACAAGATCCTGCCCGGCCGCATCCTGACTGCCGACTCGGCGGCCTCGAGCGACGGCAAGGGTTCGGTGAACCGGCAGGAAGCGCTGCAGACCAACGTCGCCGCGGTCGTCACCCAAGTGCTACCCAACGGCAATCTCGTGGTCGAGGGCAAGCAGGAGATCCGCGTCAACTACGAGATCCGCGAGTTGATCGTGGCCGGCATCGTGCGTCCGGAGGACATCCAGAGCGACAACACCATCGACTCCTCGAAGATCGCCCAGGCCCGCATCGCCTATGGCGGCCGCGGCCAGATCACCGACGTGCAGCAGCCGCGCTACGGCCAGCAGGTTCTCGACGTGCTCTTGCCCTTCTAGCCGCATGATCCCGAACGATTTCGGATGAGGATCATGCCTGAGTAAGACCTTCACGAGCTCCCACATCTCGTCGCGAACCTAGGCGCGGCGCGGTGTACCAACACGGCCCTCGCCAGCTCCCCTGGCGGGGGCCGTGGCATTTGGAGCGCGTCAAAACAAGCCAGGAGCCCGCTTCGATTCAATCGAGACGGAAAGGCTCTTGTGACCGGTCGCATGCACTCAAGCTGTTGTCGCGCACCAGTCCGATACCGCTTCGCGCAAATCGCGCGATCGGCTTCTCGGTTCGTTAACCGTCGCAGCAGTGCACAGTGGCAGTCGCGACGCTTGCAACGTAGCAAGGGGACAACGCAGGGTTTCTGTTTGTATGACGGTCATGCAAAGAGACGGACAATATGCGGCGTGGTTCCGGACGCCGCGGGGCGAAGGCACCGGAATAGTCCAGCTCGACAATGGCAGGATCAGCGGCGGCGACGCCATGTTCACATATGGCGGCTCCTATCAGCTTGACGAGGACCGCTTCACGGCGGTCCTGACGACGCACCGCTATGCCGACGGCCCGTTCACCACCGTGTTCGGGTGCGACGAGGTCGAGGCGCAGCTGACCGGCTCGTTCAGCGGCAACCGCGCGGTGTGCATGGGAACGGCGAAGCAGGCCCCCGGCGTAGTGTTCGAGGCCACGCTGTTTCTGCAGCAGCCGGAAGCCGCGCCCACGCCGCCGCCGAAATCCGCGCCGGGTTCTGCCGGCCTCGCCAGGCTGCCAAAGCCCGCGGTCAGCCGCCGCTCGCCGAATCCATTCGCGGGCAAGCGCATCGTCTGATCCGCGCCCCGTTCCCGATGGCGCCCGCGCCCGAGCCGGCGTACGATCCTGCATGCGCACGAAGCGCAGCCCGATCGATCCAGCCGGAAGGAGCAAGCCCATGTATGCCGCCATCCGCCAGGCCAAGGCAAAAACCGGCACCGCCGAAGAACTCGCGCGCCGGATCAAGGAAGGCGCGATCCCGATCATCAGCGACGTCGAAGGCTTCATGGCCTATTATGTGGTGTATGCCGGCGACGACACCGTCACCGCGATCAGCGTGTTCAACAATCATGCCGGTGCGGAGGAAGCCAACCGCCGCGCGCTGGCCTGGATCGACGACAATCTCGGTCCCCTGCTGGTCGGGCAGGCCACCGCGGTTGCGGGTCCGGTCATCGTGCATACGAAAGCATAGTGGCCGCAACGAGGTTGCGGCTCCGGTCGTGCATACGAAAGCATAGTGGCCGCAACGGGGTTGCGGGTCCGGTCATCGTGCATACGAAGGCGTGACGGCCGGTTTATCGGCAAACTTCACCCGGCAGCAATTTCCCGCGGCACGTGTGGCGCGCGTCGCGCCACCGCGATCCGCTTGAATTTACAGTGGCACCGCTTGGCACGCCATTTGCTCCGCGATTGCAGCACTGCAACGGGAAAGCGCGCGCAGATGACGGCGATATCGGCCTTCGGATCGGTCACAGCCAACATGACGACCGGCAAGTTGAAGAAGCCGCTGATCGCCGACGCCACGGGGTCTTCGCAAGCCGCCGGCGACAGCTCATCCACCGACACCGTCGAACAGAAATTTCTCAAATACGCGCAGATGAGCCCGATGGACCGCTTGCGCGCCAACATCCTCAAGAGCATGGGCATGTCGGAACAAGATTTGAAGAACATGACGCCGGATCAGCGCGCCGCGGTCGAGCAGAAGATCAAGGTGCTGATCGAGCAGTCGTTCCAGAAGAACTCCGGCAAGGCCGGCCAGGCGGTCGACATTTCAGCATAGCGTCGCTGCGCGCGAGCCCGCATGGACGCCGGCGTTCAGGGCATTCTGTCCCCGAGATTTGCAGAGAAGAACGCTTTGTCATGTCGCCGCAGTCGAAGGCTGCGGGGAGACGTTCCGTAACGGATCTGCGGATCGCGCGAGATACCTGCCAACGCGGTTCACCGCATGGATCGATACCGCCGCCACCACGAGCCCGGCAATGACGTCGACGAAATAGTGACCGCCTCCGATCGGCGTCGCCGCCAGCATCACCGAGTTCCAGATCAAGCCGACACCTCTGAGCCAACGGATCGGCCAGCAGGCCCACACGTACAGTGCCGCGGAAACGGCGTGAAAGCTCGGAAACGTCAGGAGTGGCCCCAGTTCAAACGGGTCGAGCAATCTCGTGGTGCCGTTGCGGACGAGCGGCAGCTCTCTCAAGGTGTCGTAGTAGACGCTTGGTTCAACATGCGAATAGTCCGCCGGCAGGAGCCCGAGTGCCCCGTAGACGCCGGTGGCCGGAACCAGGGTCGAGATTCCGGTCGTCACAATAAGGCCTGTCGCGAAGGCGAGGACAAGCTCCGCCGCGCGTTGGTAGTGCCCGACCAGGCCGAGCAGCGACAGCAACGCGAAGAGCTGAAGCCAAATGGAGTTGTAGGCCTTTGCGAGCACGCCGATCAGAATCGGTCGATCGTTGGCGAAGTCCAGATAGGCGCGGAAATCCAGACCAAGGAACCGGTCGAACGCGAGCAGATTGGCGTCCTGCATCGGCAGGTTCGCCGCCGCAGCAATGTATCCGAGTGACGCGAGCAACATGGCGACGCAGAAGATCTGCGGCAGGACGAACAGGGGCACGTAGATTCGCGGATCGCTGTCAGCCGACGTCATCTTGAAATATCCGAACGATCCGTAGAGGCCGGCCACCGCTGCGACGATGAGGTAGCTGCCGGCACGCACCCGAAAGTCGGTCAGGAGAAGCGCGCCCAGAAAGACTACCAGCATCGCGGCGATCAATATCCAATTGAGCTGCAGCAGTCGCTTGGCAACCGCGAGGTGCGTATCCTCGCCCTGAATTGGGTGAGCGTCCGCCGGCTGCGATAGTGCGGGCCAACGCCGGCCGCTACCACGGTGGTGGACGCGAGGAGTGCGAGATTGCTCCGCTCTCGGACAGGCCCCCGCTGCAATACCAACGTCGGCCGGCGATACGATCTCTGGCCGGACAACCAATCCACTGAACATTGCAACTGCCATTCCAGCGCGGCGTTTCGACACGAAGCCCGCTCATTCCACAGCCACAAGTTTAGCATCCGCCCGCAAAGTTGCGTCGGTATACCGGTACAACCATCAGCGGGCCGCGCGACTTTCATGTCCAATGGTGAACGATTTATTGCGCTACATTTTCAGGGAGATGGCGTCCGCGTCCGACGCTGCCGCGAGCCTATTCCGTTCCGATTGAATCGGAACGGGCTCTAGATTCTTGTTTTGACGCGTTTTCTTGACGCGAACCGGTATCCACTCGGCTCGAAAACGCTCTGGTCGTGATCATCTCGGATGGATCCTTAACCGCATGCCGGCGCAGCTCACGCCTTTTTCTTCGCGGTCGCGTGGGCGCCTGCGGTCGCCTTCTTTGCCGGCTTCTTCGCCGACTTCCTTGACCTGGCCTGGTTGAGCTCGATCGCGGCGCGGATCAAGGTCTTGAACGCAGAAGCGTTGATCTTGTCGCCCTCGAACAGGTCGATCGCGCGCCGCACATTGCCCTCGAAGCCGGTGTTGAACAGCTTGTCGGGGTCCGGGAGCTGCGCGCCATACATGAAGGTCAGCTTCACCTTGCCCTTGTGCGCGTTGCCGACCGCGATGATGCCGTCGCGCGACCACACCGGGCTGCCCATCCACTTCCATTCCTCGATGATGCCGGGGTCTGCAGCGAGGATGCTCTTGCGCAGGCCGGCGAGCGCCTTGCCGCGCCAGTCGGCGAGATCCTCGATCATCTGGTCGATCCGTTCCGATGCCGTCATCGCTTCCTCCTCGCTCCTCGGCTGCCCCAATCAATCATACTTGCGATGCCGAGGTCGATCCCCCGAGCCGGCGCCGCGGCGCCAGATAGGGCAGCGCGAACAGGTACAGGCCGCTGAGCAGCATAGGGATCAGCGGGAACAGCGCCAGCAGGCCGATCCAGACCGCCTGCTGCTGCAAGACCATCGCGATGATGTTGATGATGACGGCAACCGTGAAGACGATCGAAAGCCAGCGGTGCGATTGCCTGATGAAGTTGTTCCAGTTCAATGTGATCTCCTGTTGTATGTGTTTGTGCTGAAGCGACGACTTGTCTGCCGAAGCCTTGGCGAAGGCGGAAGCAATCCATTTATCCGCGCATGCGGCACGATGGATTGCTTCGCTTCGCTCGCAATGACGAGGATGGAGCTGCAGCAATCCTCACTCCGCCCGCACCAGCAGCTGATCGAGCTTCTCGAAAAACTGCTTCCAGCCGGCATGGGCGCCGCCATAGGCCTGCTTCTGATGCGGCTGGAAGCCGGACTGCTCGACGCGCAGATGGGTGCCGCGTGCCGTCGGCGTCAACGTGAACACCACCACGCTCTCGAGATTGTAGGCGGCATCCTCATGTGTGAAATTCCAGGTGTAGGACAGCGTCCTGTGCGGCTCGATGGTGAGCACCTTGCAGTCCAGCACGCCGCCCCACTCGCCGCGCAGATTGAAGCTGTGTCCGACCTCGGGCTTGAAGTCGTTCTTCATCAGCCACTCCTCCATCAAATGCGGTTGCGTCAGCGCGCGCCAGAGTTTCTCAGGAGGATGAGGAAATTCGCGCTCGACGATCGCCGAGCGCGTCTCACGGGTGGTGTCGTTCATTGATCCATCCTTTTGAGAAGATCTTCGAGGTGATCGAACCGGTTCTGCCAGAAGCCGGCCATCTGGCTGGTCCAGTCGATCAGCGGCGCCAGCGCGCCGAGTTGCGCGCTGTAATGCGTCTGCCTGCCTTCATGGCGATCGCGCACCAGGCCGGCCTGCTTCAGCACGCCGAGATGCTTTGACACCGCCGGCTGAGAAATCCTCGCCCGCGCCGTCAGCGCGCTGACGGTCTGCTCGCCCTCGCGGCACAGACGCTCGAAGATCGCCCGGCGGGTCGGGTCCGCGAGGGTTCGAAACAGCATGTCGTGAGCGTCTGGCATTTTACGATCAATAACCCGTTGATTATGTATTTATGCATAACTAGCCGGCTATGGATTAGTCAAGCGACAATTCGGAGTAGGTAAGTTTCGCTAGGTGATGCGTTTATTGGGCGGCTCAGCCCTGCCCAGAACGCCCGCTCTTTTATAACCCGCGGGTTATTAAATAACGTCGATCTGTCCGCTGGCATTGCGATCGGCAGAGCAGCTTGTCCGCCGGAGGCGAAGCGAACAGTCGGCGGCGCAAACGATGGGTACTCCGCAAGCAGAGGGCGAAACGAAGAGCATGGCTCGGACAATTCGTGTCGCGAGAGTGCGAAGCTGTGTCCCCACTCAAGCTGTCGTCGCCCGGCTTGACCGGGCGATCCAGTACGCCGCGGCTTATCGGCTCAAGCACTGCGGCCTCTGGAATACCGGATCACCCGCATGCGCGCGGGTGATGACACCGATGTTGGACCATCACCACCGTCGTCCTGGCGAAAGCCAGGACCCATTACCCCGAAAGCTCATCGCTGCGCGATGCTGGGGCCACGATCCTTCTTGCAATCCGGTGCGGTGGTCGTGGGTCCTGGCTTTCGCCAGGACGACGACGCGTGGACGTGGCGGCCGCGCACGCGAGAACGCACGTCGTTGCGAATAGATTGCGCTTCACCTACAAATATCGCGCGGATGCGGTCCTTGTTCACGGAGAACCTCGATGTGCCAACTCTGCGACGTCGTACCTTCCGGCCAGACCTCCCGACGATCTTTCCTCGCCGCCGCGGCATGCACCGCCGCCGGCCTCGCCTTTGCGCCGCCGATCTCCGCCAAGGAGACAAAGCCGCCGCCGAAGCCGCAGAACGTGCTGGCGCCGGATGCCGCGCTCGACCGGCTGGTGAAGGGCAATCTCCGCTATGTCGAAGGCGTGTCGCGGCGGCATGATTTCAAGCACGAGCGCGAGGCGCTGGCCACCGGACAGAATCCGTTTGCCGGCATCCTGAGTTGCGCGGACTCCCGCATCGCGCCGGAATACGCCTTCGACACCGGTCGCGGCGATCTGTTCGTCTGCCGCGTCGCCGGCAATTTCGCCAGCGACGAGATGATCGCGAGCCTCGAATATGGGTCGTCAGTGCTCGGCGTGCCGCTGTTCATGGTGCTCGGTCACGACAGCTGCGGGGCAGTCGATGCCGCGATCAAGTCGCTCAAGGACAACTCCACCCTGCCCGGCCACCTGCCCTCGCTGGTCAGCGCGATCACGCCGGCGGTGAAGGCGACCGAGGGCAGGCCGGGCGACCGCCTCGCCAACGCGATCAGGCAAAACGTCATCGACAACGTCGCCAAGCTCAAGACGGCGACACCGATCCTGAGCGCCGCGGTCGATCAGGGCAAGCTCAGGATCGTCGGCGCGGTCTACCGGCTGACTGACGGCAAGGTCGAGCTGGTCGCGGACGGCAAGCGGCCAACCACTTGAACCTCGGCGCGGTCTGCGACCACTGAAGCCAAGAACGACGTCGCGTGAGCGACATGGAGCAGGCGGATGTGGCACCGGAGCGAACGGATTGCTGGAGCGCTGCTCCTGCTGGTGGCCTCCCTGCCGGCGCGCGCCGGCGTCGAGCCCTGCAACACCGCGCAGAAGCGGACCGAAATGACCGCGTTGCTCCGCCGCGCCGCGGAGGACCGGCCGGTCAACATCACCTTCGCAACCCGGGCCGACGGCGTGAAGCTGCCCGCCGCCGTGGTCGAGAAATACCCCGAGGAGATCACGATCATCCTGCAACACGAATTCGATCGCCTCGTGGTCAGGGACGACGGCTTCGAGGTCGGCGTCTGGTTCAATCGCAAATATGCCAGGCTGGCCGTGCCGTTCGACGCCGTCAGGAGCCTGTGGGACGGCAAGGCCCTGATGTGTACGAACGATCAAATGTAGGAAACAGTGACCTCAGGTGAACGCCGCTTCTACCTTGCCGAGCCCATCGAGCTCCATCACGACCACATCGCCCGCCTTCAGCCACACCGTCTTGACCAGGCTGCCGGTCATGACGATCTGGCCGGCATGCAGGCCACGGCCCTCGGCGGCGAGATGATTGGCGAGCCAGGCGAGCGCGTTGTGGGGATGGCCGAGCACGTCGGCGCCGGTGCCGCGCCCCTCCTCCTTGCCATTGATCATCGCGCGTCCCACCACCTTGCGCAGATCCGGCACGGTAATGCGCGGCACGGCCTCGCCGAGCACGCAGCCGGCGGCGAAGAAATCGTCGGCGATCAGCGTCGGCGCGCCGAGCGTCTCCCATTTGACATAGCGGTCGTCGACGATCTCAATCGCGGGATGGTAGGCCTCGATCGCTTCCGCGACCCATTCGGCGGTAAAAGGCGCTTCGCTCGCAGCCAGATTGCGCGCCAGCCGCACCGCGATCTCGCATTCGACGCCGACATGGACGAAGTCGGCCGCCGGCAGCCGCACGCCGCTGTCATGCACGACCTTCTCGAACACGCCGCCGCCGCAGGGGTGCGGGATGTTGATGTACTCCTGCATCACGGCGCTGGTGCAGCCGATCTTGTAGCCGACGAGGCTGCCGACCTGCGGCTGCAACAGATCGTGCAGCGCGTACTGCACCTGATAGCCCTCGGCCTCGTCGCGCGGCACGACGTCTTTCGGAAGCGCCTTGAGCGGCGCGCGGCTACGGCGCGCGCTGGCGATCGCCTTTGCGGCCGCGAGGATCCGTTCCATCTGCGCAGCCTCCCAGTTGTCTCGGCGGCGCGGTGGCGCCTCCGTCTGCTCACGGCAATTCAGCACCCGCCGATGCGTCTGGCAAGCGTGCCGGACGGGAGAGGCCGTCAGGTTTTGACCAGGCCGAGCCTGATCAGGCTTTCGGCGGTCGCGACGATCATCTCCGCATTGCCGCGCGGCTTCCAGCCCAGCAGGTTCTGCGCCTTGGCGCTGGTCGAGCGGCGCACCTTGCCGAGCAGCGGCAGCGCGGCGCGCGCCAGCGGATTGCGCCGCGCGGCGAGCCGCATCATCCAGTCCGGCGCCTGGAACCGGGGCACGCGCCGCGCCTTGCTGCCAAGCTTGTTGCGCAGCAGGCGGGCCACCTGCAGCACCGACATGGTTTCGCCGGCGACCGCGAGGAACCGCTCGCCCTTGGCCTTGGGCGACGTCATGGCGCGCAGATGCAGGTCGGCGACATCGCGCACGTCGACGAGCCCGAAATGGATCCGCGGCACCGCCGGCATCGCGCCGTCGAGCAGCGCCTTGATGATGCCGATCGATTCGGAGAAATCGGGACCGAGCGCCGGGCCGAACACGGCGGTGGGATTGACCACGGCAAGCTCGAGGCCATTGCCCTCGCGCGCGACGAAATCCCAGGCGGCGCGCTCGGCCAGCGTCTTGGATTTCGGATAGGCCTGCACGTCGGGGCCATCGAGATTGGACCACACCGTCTCGTCGAACGGCGCCGCCTGCGGCGGATGGCCGTAGCCGATCGCGGCAAACGACGAGGTCACGACGACGCGCTTGACGCCGGCGTCGCGCGCCGCGCGCAGCACCCGCAGCGTGCCTTCCCGCGCCGGCACGATCAGCTCGTTCTCGTCCTCGGGCGCGTGAGCACCGAGCGGCGATGCGACATGCAGCACGTAATCGCAACCTTTGGCGGCCTCGTGCCAGCGGTCATCGCGCAGCAGGTCGGCGGTCGCGAAGCCGACCTGGTCGGCCGTATCAGCGCCGCCCTCGCGCAGCATCGCGATCACGTCTTTGCTGCGATCCGGATTACGCACCGTGGTGCGCACCGCATGCCCGCCGGCCAGCAGCTGCAGGATCGTATGCACGCCGATGAAACCAGATCCGCCCGTGACCAACACCGTGCTCATGTCCTCGCCCTTTCGATGGTTCGGCGGGGTCGAACATCGCGCTGCCCACCCTGCACAGGCCGCATCTGGTCACTATCTCTGTCCTGGCAAGTAGAATGAAAATCGAGACCGGTATGGAAAACAATACCAGTGATGTGTGTGACGGCGGTGACTGCGGCAGCTGCCCCGCCGACCCGACTTTGCTGATCGACTCCAAGCAGGCGATCGGCGCGCTCAGCGGCAAATGGAAGCTCGAGATCCTGTTCACGCTGATGCACGGCGGCGTGCGGTTCGGCGCGCTGCGCCGTGCGCTCGTGCCGATCACCCAGCATATGCTGACCGGCCAACTGCGAGAACTCGAGCGCGATGGCTTGGTGGCGCGCAAGGTGCTGGCCGAGAAGCCGCTACAGGTCGAATACGAGCTGACGGATTCGGCCTGGGGCCTGACGCCGGCTTTCCGCGAACTGCTGGCGTGGTCGAAGACCCACGGCCCGCGCCGCAGTGCGCTGGCAATCGAGACGACAGTCGAAGCCGGACTGGCGTAGATTGTTGTCGATCTATCGCCGCATCGACGTCGATCCTGACAAAGCCCTGTTCGATGAATTGCGCGATTTGTGCGCCGCTCAGCGCACATGCGTCGTCCCGATGAGTCATATTTGTCTCTCAAACTGCCACGGGCCATCGATACTCCGCGGTGCGCGGAATTGGGCTGACCCATTCGGATCACTGGAATCCCACGAGCCCAGGCTCGCGGGGACGATCAGCGTTTCCTGCCGGAAACGGGATCAGCCCAGGAAGAAGACCGATGCGATGTTGAGAGTACGTGTCATCATGGCGGCGCGAACCTACGACCGGTGCGCGCCGGAATCAATCTGTGGTGGCCAGCCGCCACTATTCGTCGCGATAGACCTTCTCGCGCTTCTCGTGGCGTTCCTGCGCCTCCACCGACAGCGTTGCGATCGGGCGGGCTTCGAGCCGCTTCAGCGAGATCGGGTCACCGGTCTCCTCGCAATAGCCGTAGGTGTTGTCTTCGATGCGCTGGAGCGCCGCGTCGATCTTCGAGATCAGCTTGCGCTGACGGTCGCGGGCACGGAGTTCGATCGCGCGGTCGGTTTCCGAGGAAGCTCGGTCCGCGAGGTCGGGGTGATTGACGTTCTCTTCCTGCAACGTCTGCAGCGTGACCTTCGATTCGCGGAGGATCTCATCCTTCCAGGCCAGCAGCTTGGCGCGGAAATAATCGCGCTGCCGCTCATTCATGAAAGGCTCTTTTTCAGTCGGCCGGTAGTTCTTCAGCTTTTCCAAAGGCAGCCATGTCCCTGTGAGGCGGAGGGAACAGGACCCCTCCGCGCGGCGCCTTATATAGCCACGTCATGTGACAGACAATATCTGCCACCGCGAAAGGCGGGCCGCCCCCAAGGCCTTGCACAGGCAAACTTATCCGCCCTGCTTGGGGGCCGCCCCGCCCCCTCAATAGCCGACCGTGAAACGCTGGCGGAGATGGGCCGGACGCTCGATTTCGTCGGCGAGTGCAACTGCGAAATCCTCAAACGAGATCGAGCTTTTGCCGTCGGCGGCGGTCAGAAGCTGGTCGGTCCCGAGCCGGAACTTGCCGGTCCGCTCGCCCGCCACGAACAGCGCCGAGGGCGACAAAAAGGTCCAGTTCAGGTCGCTTTGCTGGCGCAGCAGGTCAAGGAATTCGGCCCCCTTGGAGGCCTCGGCCTTGTACTGGGGCGGGAAGTTCGGCGTCGTCACCAGGCGGACGCCGGGGGCCACTTCGAGGCTGCCGGCGCCGCCGACCACCAGATAGCGGCCGACCCCGGAGGCCTTGGCGGCCCCGATCAGCTTGAGGGGGTCGCTGACCGAGAAATGGACGGAACTGATCGCGGCATCGTGGCCGGCCCACAGCGCGGCGAGGCCCGCCTGGTCGTTCACGTCCCCCTTCCGGGCGGTGACGCCCGGCAGGGTTGCGATCTTCTCCGGGTTGCGGGCGATGGCGGTGACGGCGTGGCCGCGGCGGGCCAGTTCCGCCGTGATGCGCGAGCCGGCCTGGCCGGATGCGCCGGCGATGGCGATCTTCATCTCAAGTCTCCGATTGATGGTTTCCGATGGTGACTAGATAGCGAAATGGATGTAGGTGTGAAGAAGGCACTCTTGTCTCACCTGATTACGCCGGAGTAACCCGATGAAAGCCTCGAGCCTGAAGCCGGACGCCTATGCCGCCAATTGCCCGACGCGCCAGATCCTCGACCGGGTCGGCGACAAATGGGCGGTGCTGATCCTGCTGCTGCTGCGCAGCGAGCCGATGCGCTTCAACCAGCTCCGCCGCGCCATCGAGGGCATTTCGCAGAAGATGCTGTCGCAGGTGCTGAAGAGCCTGGAGCGCGACGGGCTGCTGCGCCGCCGCGCGATCGCGACCGTCCCGGTCACCGTGGAGTATTCGATCACGCCGCTCGGCTCGACACTCGCCCAGGCGGTCGATCCGCTGCGCGACTGGGCCGAGCAGAATCTGAAGGAGGTGCTGGCTGCGCAGCGCCACTACGACGCCCAGCGCAAGGCACTGGCGGCCTGAGACGCGCGTGGCGTGAGACAGGGGGATTGAGGGAAGAGCCTAGTATTGCCCGGCCTTGGCGAGCTCGACTTCGACCCGCAGTTCGATCTCGCCGAGCACGGCGTCGAGGCCGGGATCGCCGGAGGATTCCTTCAAGCTCGCCGCGGCATCACGCAGCCGGTTCACGGTTGAGGAATCGAAATTGCCTGAGAGCAGGCCGAGCTTGAGCGCGTCGAGCACGTCGAGGGCGCCCTTGCCGCGGGCCACCGAGCGCTTGCGGCGTTCGGTCGGGTCCTCGACGCCCTGCAGCGCGAGCAATGCATCGAGGCTGGCGGCGGCCTTTGGTGCTGCGGTGGAGCGGACCTCCTCCTGCGCGCTGGTCGCGTCCGGCAGCGAGAAGCCGCTCGACGAGGTGCGCCGCGTGGCGCTGGTGGACGTGCCAAGCGTGGTGCCGTTCGGTCCGTAGATGCGCATCGCCATGATCCCGCAGGCCTGAATGCCGCAAGCATCGCCGTTTTATGGTTAACGACACGTAAACGACCCGGCAATTTCTGCCGCCACACGGCAGTTTCGCGCTTGCTGGCCAACCCCAACCCAACGCGAGCAAGACAATTTCGATAAATATATCAATACATTGCCCCAACGAAACAAAGTGGCACGCAGCTCGCATGGTTAATGGCGGATCGCCGTCATGGGAGTGTCGCGCGATCCGCCAGTGAGTTCGAGGGGAGCATCAGGATGCCCGGCATCCGCATCGTAAGTCTATTCGGGTTGGCCTGCGCCGCGCTGCTCGCGCTGGCGGCTTCCGCCATGCCCGCGGCCGCGACGTCGCGGATCAAGGATCTCGCCAACATCGAAGGCGTGCGGCAGAACCAGCTGATCGGCTATGGCCTCGTGGTCGGCCTCAACGGCACCGGCGATACGCTCAACAACATCCCCTTCACCAAGCAGTCGCTGCAAGCCATGCTCGAGCGCATGGGCGTCAACATCCGCGGCGCCACCATCCGCACCGGCAACGTCGCCGCGGTGATGGTCACCGGCAACCTGCCGCCGTTCGGCACCCAGGGCACACGCATGGACGTGACCGTCTCCGCGCTCGGCGATGCCAAGGACCTGCGCGGCGGCACCCTGCTCGTCACCCCCCTGCTCGGCGCCGACGGCAATGTCTACGCGGTGGCGCAGGGCACGCTGGCGATCTCCGGCTTCCAGGCCGAGGGCGAGGCCGCCAAGGTCGTGCGCGGCGTGCCGACGGTCGGCCGCATCGCCAACGGCGCCATCATCGAGCGCGAGATCGAGTTCGCGCTCAACCGCCTGCCCAATGTGCGGCTCGCGCTGCGCAATGCCGACTTCACCACCGCCAAGCGGATCGCCGCCGCGGTCAACGACTATCTCGGCGTCAAGACCGCCGAGCCGCTCGATCCCTCCACGGTGCAGCTCTCGATCCCGCCGGAGTTCAAGGGCAACGTCGTCGCCTTCCTGACCGAGATCGAGCAGTTGCAGGTCGATCCCGACCTCGCCGCGCGGATCGTGATCGATGAACGCTCCGGCATCATCGTGATGGGCCGCGACGTCCGCGTCGCAACCGTAGCGGTGGCGCAAGGCAATCTCACCGTCACGATCTCGGAAGCCCCGCAGGTCAGCCAGCCCAATCCGCTGTCGCGCGGCCGCACCGTGGTGACGCCGCGCAGCAATGTGCAGGTCACCGAGGACGGCAAGAAGTTCGCGGTGGTCAAGGACGGCGTCTCGCTGCAGCAACTCGTCGACGGCCTCAACGGCCTCGGCATCGGACCGCGCGACCTCATCAGCATCCTGCAGGCGATCAAGGCCGCCGGCGCGATCGAAGCCGACATCGAGGTGATGTGATGGCAAGCCTGATCAACAGCACCACCGGCAGCATGCCGAACAAGGCGTTGATGCCGATGTTCAAGGGCCGTCCCGATCCGGTGCTGCAGGACGCGATGAAGAAGCTCACGCCGCAGCAGATCACCAAGGCGAAGGCCACCGCGACCGATTTCGAATCGATGTTCCTGAACTCGATGTTCTCGCAGATGACGACCGGCCTGAAGGGTGAAGGTCCCTACGGCGACACGGTCGGTACCGGCCCGTGGCGCTCGATGCTGACCGACGAGTATTCGAAGAATTTCGCCAAGTCCGGCGGCGTCGGCATTTCCAACGACGTGTTCCGCTCGCTGATCCTGCAGCAGGCGAACAAGAGCTAATTCCGCTATCCAAGGAGCAGCGCGATGAACCAGCGTCCACAGCAGCCGCGGCCAGCCTCCGCCCCCGTCGCGCGGGGTGCGACGTCGACGCCTCCCGACGTCGCGCGTCTTGCCAACGAGCTGACCGAGGTGATGGGCGGCTTGCTCGCCGTCATCGAGCGGGAGACCGAGTTCGTCCGCGCCGGCAAGATCCGCGAGGGCATGCGGCTCGAGGCGCAGAAATCGGAGCTGTCTCGGCGCTATATGCTCGCGGTGGAGCATCTGAAATCGATGCAGAAGATGCTGTCGCAGAGCGAGCCCGAACTGCTCGCGACGCTGCGGCGTCATCACGAGACGTTCCGCGCGATGCTGCAGGTCAATCTGACGGTGCTTGCGACCGCGCACGCCGTCTCCGAAGGCATCGTGCGCGGCGTCAATGCCGAGGTGCAGCGCCGCAACATCCCGAACACCTACACCGCGAACGGACAACGCGCCGCGCCAGGTCCGCGCAACATGACTCCGATCGCCGTCAGTCGGACGCTCTGACGCGCACGGCCTACAATTTAGTTCAATTCGACGCGGCCTTGGCAGCACGCCGTTCAGCGTGTTCTCTAACACCCTATTGAGAGGTTCCCCGTAGAGTTGCGGATCGTGAGGGGTTGGGATTTGACTCGAGCAAACTAGTGCCTGTGCACTACGAGGCTGCCATGAGTACAGATTTCAACATCAAGCCGGTGGGGGCACCGGTTGCAGCGCCGATGATCACTCCCGCGAGCGATACGGCGCAGAAGGCGGTGAAGACCGAATTGCCCGCGAGCCAGAGCGTCACCGCTCCGGAGCCGAGCGTGCGCGTCACGATCGACCCCAACGCCGTCAACGCGTCAATTTCAAATCGGGCCCCATCGGTCACCGACCAGGTCATCATCGATCGCGACGCCCGCGCCGTGGTCTATCAGGTGGTCGACAATCGCACCAACCTTGTGGTGAGGCAGTTTCCGGAAGAAGCCGTCTTGCGCCGCCGCGCCTATTTCCACGCGCTCGATCTCAGCAAGGACGCGCCGACCCGGGCACGCGCAACCGACCGCCGCGCGTAACCAGGCGAATGGAGCCTCACTTCTGTGTAGCGTAGGCCTTGTCGAGATAGGTCGATCCGGTGGCCGGATCGGTGACAACATTGGCGATCAATGCCGTCCCCTGCTGCACCAGCGAAAACTTGGTATCGCCGACCCGGAACGCGCCGTCCTTGATCAGGACGTCCTGGTACTTGCTGGTGCCTTCGCTCTGATAGTGAACCTTGGCGCGGAAGCCGTCGACGTTCGACACCGAGATGTTGAACGACTTGTTGTTGGCGTACTTGCCGCTCCAGCTGCCCTCATAGAGCTTCGGATCGACGGCCACATAGGGCGTCTTCGACGGCACCGTGAGGCCGGCGGCCTTGTAGTTGGCGGACAGGATGCTCAACACGTCGGCCATGGCTAGGCCTCCATCGTGAACCGGTCAATCAGCCGCGGCCGGAGAGGCCGGCGGCGATATTGCAGTTGATGTCGATCAGAGACTTCAGCTTCGCCGGATCCGGGTTCATCTGGATGTCGATGGTCTGCTTCATCACGAACACGCTGATGTTTGCGATGTTCTGACGCACCTCGAGCGGCTGCGGATTGTCGTTGCCCTCTGCCGCGCTGAGGAAGATCGACCACAGCCGGCGATTGAACAGCAATGCGTGATCGAGCGCCTTGTCGAGGCCGTTCCAGTTCGCCTGGACTTCCTGCAGCTGCCGCGCGGCCTTCAAGAGCGCCTGCGCTTCGATTTCACGTGGGGACGCCGTCGTCGTTGAGGTACGAGCGTAGGCCTGGGCTGCATTCGACATTAATGACCTCGATGGGATGCGGATTTCTCGAGCCGCGGAGACGCAATTCTAGCGCTCGATATTTATGCATCCGGCGCCTTTAAATATGGTTAGCAGACGTTACGAAATACGCCGTTCTTACGGCATGGACAGATACCGTAATATCCCGGAGATAAACGAGAAACGGCGGGGTTTCCCCCGCCGTTCCTGAAGTGCTTGTCGTCGCGCTTAGCGGAGCAGCTGCAGCACGCTCTGCTGGCTCTGGTTGGCGAGCGCGAGCGCCGAGACCGCGATCGACTGGCGGGTCGACAGCGCCTGGCTGTTGGCCGCTTCCTCGTTGGTGTCGGCCAGCGTCAGGTTCGAAGAACCGGTCTGCAGCACGTTGATCAGGTTCTTGGAGAAGTCCTGACGGATCTGCACGATCGAGAGGTTCGAACCCAGCGTCGAGGCTTCGCTGCGCAGCGAGGAACTCGCCGTGCTCAGCGAAGCGATCACGTTGTTCGCCGAGTTGTTGTCGAGGAAGTCGGTTCCCGCCGCCAGCGATTTCAGGCCGAGGCCCGCGGCGTCGAACTTGACGCCGGTGATGCTGAGCGTGGACTTGCCGGTCTCGTTGAAGGTCAGCTTGAGGCTGTCGCCGCTCAGCAGGTTGATGCCGTTGAACGAGGAGTCCTGCGCCGTGGTCGTGATCTGCGAGATGGTGTTGTTGTACTGCGTCACCAGGGCCGCACGGGCCGACTGCGAGGCCGCATCGGCAACCGGGGCAGTCGCGGCGCCGAACGTCGCAGTGCCGGTGCCGGTGTAGGTCACCGCACCGATCGTCGAGGACGCCGCGTCATTGGTCGTGGTGATGACGAGCTTGTTGGAGCTGTCGAGGCTCGCCGTCAGATTGCTGGCCGACAGCGACGTGTTCAGCTGGGCAAGCGACGTGCTGGCACCAAAGGTGAAGGTGAAGGCGGGCTGGCCGGCAGAGGCCGCGATCGCCAGGGTGTCACCGCTCTTGATCGTGGCGCCGTCGACGAGGTTCGCCGCCGTTCCGCCGAGCGCCGCCGCCGAGCTCACCGTCGACCGCGTGGTGTAGCCGGTCGGGCTCTGCAGCACCTGGTTGGCAATCGACTTCGCGGTATCGACCAGCTTCTGCAGCGAGGTGATGCCGGTGTTGGCAGCCTGCAGCACCTGCACACCGTTGCCGATGCCGTCGAGCAGGTTGTTGATGTCGCTGGCGCGATTGTCGAGCGACTGAGCGGTGAAGAAGTTGGTCGGGTTGTCGAGCGCCGTATTGACCTTCTTGCCGGTGGCAAGGCGGTTCTGCGTGGTGGAGAGCAGATCGGCGGTGGACTGGAGGGAGAGGAGGTTCTGGCGAACGGAGGAGGAGAGAATGATACCGGACATTTTCATACCTTTCTGGTGTGAAACTGAGGAAAAAACCGCGCCAATCCTTTCTGATCGGGCGGATGGCCGATCCTGCGGACAAGCCGCCAAGGAAAAAGAAATCTCCGGCAAGGCATTTAAATCAAATGCGGAAGAATAAAATTGTCGCCATTGGGCGAAGTTCGCCGCGAAAACTACTGAGACAACTGCCGATTCCGGCCGAACGCCGCCGCCTGTGCGGGCTCGTCATTCACCAAGCATTAACCATCATGGGAAAGGATCGCTGTCGCATCGGCCCCGGGCCGCAACGGCGGCTGCTAAGCAGTGCCGAGCACAACCTCGATCCGCTAGCGATGACATCGCGCGATTGCCCGGCAAAGGAGAACGGTCATGGCCCTGAAGGTCGAACTCAAGCCGAACGAGCGCATCATCGTCGGCAATTGCGTGATCACCAACACCGATCAGCGTGCTCGCCTCCTGATCGACGGCGACCGCATCCCGATCCTGCGCGAGAAGGATATCCTGACGCCGGAGACCGCGGACACGCCGGCGAAGCTGATCTATCTCGCAGTGCAGCTGATGTATCTGTCGCCGGACCCGATGGCGCACCACCCGACCTATTTCAGCCTGGTGCGCGACATCATCACCGCGATGCCGAGCGCCTGGCCGTTCATCGAGAGCGTCAACAACTTCATCCTCAACGGCGATCTCTATCACGCGCTGAAGGAATCCAAGAAGCTGATCGCGCATGAGGAGAAGCTGCTGGAAAGCGCGCGCGGCCAGCAGAAGGCCAACCAGGACGATACCCGCAAGAGCGCGTAGAGCTTCTCGTCCTGACGCGTTTTCTTCACGCGAACCGGCGTCATTTCGCTTGAAACGCCAGCCTCTCGGTCTGAACGAACAAGGCCCCCGCGAGGAGGCCTTGTTGCTGGCTGGAGATAGGCAGGCGGGCAATCAGCCGATCGGCAGATACTTCAACAGCGTGGTCTGATACAGCATCGACGTGGTCTGGTACGAGGCCTGCAAGCTGGTTTGCAACGCCAGGATCTTGGTCGCGACCTCATCCTGATTGACGCCCTCGATCGAGTCGAGCATCGTTTCCGACATGCTCTTGAGCTGGGTCTGGCGATCGGTTGCCGCCTTGGTCGCGGTCTGGGCACCGGCGAACTCGGCCTGCACGTCCTGGATCTGCTGCTGGCCGCTCTGCGGGGCAAGATTCGCGCCGACCCGCTGCGCGAGCGCGGTCACCTGTGCGTTCGCATTCGGATTGCTGGCATTGGTGGTCACCGCGGCGTACACCGCGACATTCTGCAGCAAGTAGCGGAACGCCTGTTCGTTGGCGCGCGCGCCATACTGCACCGTGATCGACTGATCGACTTGCGCGAGGGCGGTGCCGCGTGCGGATCCCGGGCCGTTTTCGCCGGTGTACCAGTACACGGTGTTGGCGGGCGTGCCCGCGACCAGATTGCTCGCTGTATTGAAGGGCGGTCCCCCTACCCTGAGCGGCGCCGGGGTCGCGGTCGTGTTGTTGGCAATGCCGAGCGCGCCGAGTGCTGCGGTGTTGGAGCTCGAGATCGCAAGGTTCTGACCATCGGCGCCGTGGAGGGTGATCGCGCCATTGCTGATGGTCGACGGATTCTTGGTGCCGCTGATCTGGTCGATCTTCGACATCAGCGTCTGCACGCTGTCGGTGATGTTGACCTGGTTGCCGGTGGCGCCCGAGGCCACGAAGGTGATCGGGGTGCCGTTCACCGTGATGGTGTCGCCGGCCGCGAAACTCGTGGACAGCGAATCGGTGCCCGCCGCCCCCGAAAGGGCGGTGGCGCCCGAGATCGGCGCCGGCGGCGTGTTGTGGTTATTGACGGCGGCGCCCGACACGGTCGCGACCGGATTGAAGAAGTTGTTCGAAGCCGCGATCGCGGAGGCCGCGACCAGTGATGTGTCGCTCAGCGTCTTGATGGACGACGTCAACGTCGCCTGAAGGTTGGCCGTCGTCGCCGTGGTGTCGGCACCGATCAGGAACGAACCGGCCGGCGGCGGGTTCGTCGTCGTTGCCGTGAGCTCGACTGCATCGGTGGTGCCGTCGGGCAGCGTGAAGTTGAACTTGATCTTGTCGCCATCTTTCGGATTGACGGCGCCGAGATCGACCGACGCCGACTTCGGCGTCCCGGCCGGCTGCGTCACCGTGGCGCCGGTCAATGACGACTGCACCGACAGCAGCTTCAGGCCGAATGGCGAGCCGTCCTCAGCGACGCTGGTCACCGTCGTGGTCGCCGGCGGCGACGACACGCTGAGGCGTCCCATCAGGTTGGCGCCCTGATCGGCCTGCTTGCGCTCGTTGATCAGCTGGGTGAGGCCGGCCTGGGTCGCCGTGCCCTTCAACATGGTGTCGGCAGGCACCGTGGCCGGCGTATCCATGGCACGGCCGGAGAACAGATAGCGGTCGCCCGACTGGGTATTGAGCATCGCGACCGCGTTGGCGAACGCGGCCTGCGCCGTGATCTGGCCCGAGGTCTGCCCGTTCTCGTTGAGCGTCAGCGTCGCCGTCGTCGAAGCGTTCTTCACCTGACTGCCGACGTCGGACAGCCCCTGCAAGCTGAGATTGGCTACACTCAGGCGGGTGTTGAGGTTGGTGGCGGTGTCGGAAAACGCATTGATGCCGCTGATCTGCGCACGCAGGCTGAGTGCGAAGCCGCGATCGAGCCCCTGCCCCGCATAGGTCGTCGATACCTTGCCGGTCGCAAGCTGCGTCGTCAGGTCATTGAGCTGATTGCGCAGGTTGAGGATATTGGTGCCGATATAGGAAGTTCTGCCGCTTACGCCGTCGATCGACATGTTACCCTCACGAGATCTGCAGCAGCGCGTCGTACATCTGCTTGATCGACGACATCACGCGCGCATTGGCGGAATAGGCGTTCTGGAGCGAGAGCAGATGCGCCATCTCCTCGTCCATGTTGACGCCGGAGGTCGAGTCCATCTTGGTCTGCAGCGTATTCAGCACGACGTCCTGACCGTCGGCCAATTGCTTGGCGGCCGTCGCCGATTCGCCCTGCTGGCTGATGAACTGCTTGGCAAAGTTCAGCAGCGTGCCGGTGAACGGCGCGCCTGACGTGCCGAGACCGGTCTGCGGCGAATAGCTGAACGAGGCGTTCGACAGCTGGTTCAGAACGAGGTTGGCCCGTGTGGTGTCTCCGGCCGGGGTCTGCGGATTGGTCGCGTACACGACCATACGCGAGGGATCGCCGACCAGGGCGGTATTGACACTGATGCGCGCGGCAAGACCGGTCGACTGCGAGCCGTTTCCGGTGATCGCGCCGGTGTAGAGCGCGCCATTGTCAGTGAACATCGGAAGCTGCGGATCTCCCGACGTCAGCGACGAAACCGTCGACGTGACCGAAGCTGTGGTCACGGTTGCCTTGTTGGCGGCGCCATCGTTGAGCACCCGCAACGTCGATCCCGAGGGGTTGGAGAACTGCAGGCCCGTTCCGCCGAGCGCGCCGTTGAGCTGGGCCAGCACCGAACTCATGCCGCCGGAGAAGTCCACTCCCAGCACTTCGTCGTTCGGATCGACGGTCGCGCTGTTGCTCAGCGGCAGCACGCTCGGATCATTGACACGGATGATCGACAGATTGTGCGTGAGGCCTGTGGTGTTGTCCTTGTAGGAGACGTGGATGGTATTGCCGTTCTGCAGTCCCGAAAGATCGAGGTCGAAGCCGGACTGCGCGCCCGCCGTCGCCGCCGTGCCCGCCGTCGTCTTGTCCGACAGCGCGCTCGACATCGAGGCGGCGAACTGGTCGATCTGCGTCTGCGCCTTCACCAGCGTGTTGTCGCGCAGCTCGAGATAGGCCGCGATCTTGCCCGATCGGATCGAGTTGGTCGACACCATGTCATAGGTGCCGCCTTGCGGAAACGTGATGGTGATGGTGCCGACGGTACTCTTGGTCGGATCGGAATTGTACTGCGTGTTGGGCGTCATCGTGCCCTGGGCGTTGAAGCTGAGCGTCGCGGCCTGGGCGCCGACCAGTTGCACGCCGGAATTGGTGAACACGGTCACCTGGTTCTGGCTGTTGGTCACGGTGCGGATGTCCATCAGCTGCGAAAGCTGCGTGACGTAGCGGTCGCGCTGGTCGAGCAACGCCGCGGTCGACGCGTCCTGCGTGCCGCCAGTGGCCTGCAGCTGCACATTGAGGCGCGCAATCTGCTGCAATGCATTGTTCGCAGTGTTGATGGAGTCGTTGATGCCGGCCTCTGCGTTGGCGCGCAGCGTCTGGATTCCCTGCGAGGTCGCGTTGAGCTGCTGCGCCATCGATTGCGCGGCATTGACGACGCCGATGCGGGCCGACTGCGAGTCCGGGCTGGTCGACAGCCCCTGCACCGCGGTCAGGAACTTGTTGTAGGCGTCCTCGATCGTGCCGGTGGAGTCGGGATTGCCGTAGACGCCCTGCAGATTGGACAGGAAACTTGAGCGGACGTCGGCGTAGGCGGCGCCCGACGTCTCGGTACGCAGCTGGGTCTGCAGGAATTCGTCGAGCTGGCGGTTGACGCCCGTGATCAGGACGCTCGACCCGAACTGGCCGGTGGTGCCGGTATCCTGGTTCAGCGTCTTCCTGACGTAACCGGGCGTTTCCGCATTGGCGACGTTCGACGACACGAGCGAGAGCGAGGCTTGCGTGGCACGCAGGCCCGACATCGCAGTGGAGAGGGCTTGGCTCAAACCCATGATGTGTACTCGCCTTTACTGCTTCACACGCGCATCATCGATGCGATCAGCGCACGACGTTCAAGAGATCCTGCACCATCGAATTGGTCGTCGTGATCACCTTGGTGTTGGCCGAATAGGCCTGCTGGGTCACGATCAGCTTGGTGAACTCGTCGGCGATATCGGTGTTCGAGCTCTCGAGCGACGAACCGACGATGGTGCCGGCCTTGCCGAACAGCGCCGCGCCGGACTCGTCGGTCGCCTCGAACGCACCGCCGTCGATGCGCTTGAGGAAGTTGGTGCCGTTGAAGGTCGCCACCGAGATTTCGGCGAGGTCGATGTTGCGGCCGTTGGTGTAGTTGCCGACGATGCGGCCGTTGGTCGAGACGCTGACCGACTGCAGCTGGCCGGCCGGGAAACCGTCCTGCTGGATCTGGTTGACCTGGACGTTGCCGTTGGCGTCCGCGAACTGGGTCACGCCCCCGGAGCCGAAATTGATCACCGGGCTGCCGAGCGACACGCCGTTGACCACGGCATTATTGAGCGTGACCGACGAGATCGCCGGCGACATCTGGCCGTTCGCCGCGAAGGTGAAGTTCACGTTCGCGTTCTGCCACGCAACCTGCGTGCCGGTCGCATTGGGATTGACCTGGTAGAACATGTTCCAGGTATCGGTATGGCCGGCGCCGAGCGAGGCGCTGTCGCTCTTGGCCCAGCGCAATTGCAGGTTAACCGGCGCGCCGGAGACGTCGTAGGCCGTGACTGCGCCGCCGGCGACGCTCTCGTTGAGGAACGTCGTGTTGTCGTTGCCGACCACCTGGCCGGTGCCGACCGTGCCGCCGCCGCCACGCGTCGCCTGCGCAGTGGTGGTGAAGCCGAGAGCCGTGAATGCAGCGTTGTTCGAGCTCGTCACCGACAGATCGGAGTTGACGCCGGAATGCAGGGTGATCTTGCCGCCGCTGATTGTGGAGGGAGTCGGGGGGACGGTGGCAGCGGCACCGGTGATCGAGTCGATCTTGCCGAGCAACGTTCCGATGCTATCGGTGACGTTGAGCTGGTTGGCGCCCGCGCCCGAAGCCACGAACGTGATCACCGTGCTGTTGATCGTGATGGTGTCGCCGACGTTGAAATTGGAAGCGATCGAGTCGGTGCCGGAGGCGCCCGAAAGCAAGGTCGCGGCGGTATTCGCCGCCTGCGGCGTCTGCTTGTTGTTCTGCGCGGCGCCGGTGACGGAGGAATCGGTATACGGCGCGGCCGGCGTGCCCAGCACCAACGGATTATGGCCAGCGCTGAACGCGCCCGGCCGCAGCAGCTCGGAGCCCGGCACCGACGTGTCGTGCGCGGTGGTCAGAGGGTAGGACGCGAGGTTGGCGCGATAATCGATCTTGGTGGTCTGCTGCGCAGGCAGGAAGTCGTTCTTGAACCGCAGCACCTGCGGCGAGGAGCCGGAGGGGTTGCCGGTGGTCGGGTCGATCCGCACGCCCTCGAGATAATAGCCGGCGCCGTTGACGAGGTAACCGTCCTTGTTGAGCTGGAAATCGCCGCGGCGGGTATAGCGGTCGACGCCGTCGAACACCGGCGAGCCGTCGGTGAAGCCGCCGGGCTTTTGCACCGCGAAGAAGCCGTTGCCGTTGATCGCCATGAAGGTCGCGACCGAGGCCGACTGCACGTCGCCCTGCACCGAGTTGGTCGAGCGCGACTGCGCGGTGACGCCGCCGGCGAGCTGCGCGGTCAGCGCGGTCTGCGGGACGAGGTCGAGGAAGGAGGTATCGATGCGCTTGAAGGCCGTGGTCTGCGAGTTGGCGATGTTGCCGGAGATATTCTCAAGCGCGTACGACCCTGCGCGCAAGCCACCGACCGCCGTCGTAAGTGCGCCGAAGATACCCATGACATGTTCTCCAATTCGATTCCCGGCGGCTGGCAATCAGCAGATGGCCGCATCGGCGGAGCATGTCGCAAAGGTCGTGCCAGGAAACGAAACGTAACAAAATCATGCGCTTGAAAAAAATGCCCCGGCCGTTTAACCGGGGCACAATTGCCGGGCAGGCAACAATTGCCGGGAGGGAGCGCAGTTTTGACCGCGACGCGAACCGGTCCCTGCTTCGCTCGAAAACGCTGTCAGGTCGCCGACGGCGCCGCCGGGTGGAACATCAGCGCAAAGCCGTCCATGCAGTAGCGCAGCCCGGTCGGCTTCGGGCCGTCGTCGAACACATGGCCGAGATGGCCGCCGCAGCGGCGGCAATGCACCTCGGTGCGCAGCATGCCGAAGGTGCGGTCCGACGTAGTGCCGATAGCGTTGTCCAGCGGCTTGTAGAAGCTCGGCCAGCCGGTGCCGCTCTCATACTTGGTCTCGGACGAGAACAGCGGCAGATCGCAGCCGGCGCAGGCGAAGGTGCCCTTGCGGTGCTCTTTGAGCAGCGGGCTCGATCCCGGCCGCTCGGTGCCCTGGTTGCGCAGGATCTCGTATTGCTGCGGCGTCAGCTGCGCGCGCCATTCGGCGTCGGTCTTCTCGATCTCGAATTTCTCGGCGGCATGCGCCGGCGAGGCGCGCAGCCAGCGGAAGGCCGCGAAGCTCAGCAGGCTGGCGACGGAAGCAAGCAGGATACGGCGATCGATCATTAATCATCTCCGATGCGGACGGGCAAACAGGTTCGCCAACAAATACGAACCCCGCCGCCGGACGTTACATCCGCCCGTCGGAGATCCGCTCACTTTCTTGCGAGGCGTGAGGATACGGCGTCTCACCCTCCCCGATCCGCCGGGGCGGCACGGGCGGCGGCACCGGCCGCACCACGGCTCCCGGCGGCGGACGGCGCGGCGCCGGTCCCCGGGTTCCGGCCTTGAGATTGGCCTCGGCCAGCCGCGCCTCGCGCAGCCGTTCCTTCGCACGTGCACTCTCGCGATGGCGCGCCAGGGTGCCCGCCACGGATGCAGCGCCCCTCGCCCACAAGCCGACGAAATGACCGGCGACACGACCGGTGGTGCCGCCGGCCCAGACCAGCTCGAACGGAGAAAACAGCCGCCAGCGGTCATCGCCCCACAGAATGCTGCGCGCGATCAACTGCCCGGCGAGCGCCGAGGTGTTGAGCCCCTGCCGGCCGAAGCCGCTCGCCACCCACAGGCCTCTGCGCAGCTGTCCGATCTGCGGCATGCCGTGCACGGTGACACCAACCGCGCCGCCGAACGTGTCGGCGATCGGAACCTTCCCGAGCTGCGGGAACACCGTGGCAATCCGGCGCTGCACCGCCGCACCAAGCCGCTTCGGCCGCGCGTTCCAGGTGGTTTCGGGACTGGCCCACAACAGGCGATCGCCATCGACGACGCGAAAATGGTCGATGCCGTTGCTGTCGACGACCGAGCCGGAAAAGGCGATCGCCTCGGCCAGCCGTTCTCCGAGCGGCTCGGTCAACGCCGCGTAGCGCCACACCGGCAGCAGCGTATCGGACAGGCGCTTCAGCGGCGCGCCGAGGTGGATATTGCCGGCGAGGACGATGTGATTGGCACGCAAGCGCGCCGACGGCGTCACGATGCGTTTGCGGATGCCCGAAAAGTCGATGCTGACGACCGGCGTCTCCTCGAAGATCCGGACCCCCGCCCGCACAGCCAGCGCGGCGAGGCCGTGGACATATTTGCGGCCATCGATCTGGAACGCCTTCGGATAGTAGATGCCATGGAAGTAGCGGCCGGTCCTGAGCACGCTGCGGACGCGATCGACCTGCCAGCCTTCGACTTCGGTCGCAAATTCCTCGCCAATCGTCTGCAGGCGGCCGATCAGCGCTTCGCCGACATCGACATTGGAGACTTCCAGCGCGCCGTCGCTTGGGCTGATGCCCGGGATCAAATCCTCGGTGGCGGTGGCGCGCACATAATCGGCGCCCTCCTTGGACAGCGCCCATAGCTGCCGGGCATCATCGAGGCCGACGCGCTCGATCACATCCGCGATCGGCAGGCCGAAGCCCGGCATCACGGTGCCGAGATGGTGGCCGGAGGCGTTCCAGCCGACCTGGCGCCCCTCGAGCACGGCGACGCTGGCCCCGAGCCGCGCCGCCTCGCGGGCCACGGTCAGGCCCGCCAGCCCCGCCCCGACCACGCAGATGTCGACGTCGAGGTCGAACGCCAGGCGGTCGCGGAACGGCGAGGCCGCCGCATCGGGGCCGTCTGCCGCACTTGTGGAAGTCTCGCTCATGTCGTTTCTTACGAACCGCTGCGGCGCTTGTCACCTTGTCCAGGGCATGAGCCTGTAGAATTAATTCGACCAGACCGAATCGAGATGGAAGTCCATGCGCCGTTTGCTGCTGCTGCGTCACGCCAAGACCGAAACCGACGCGCCGTCGGGGCAGGACCAGGACCGCCGTCTCGATGAGCGCGGCCACCGCGATGCGGCTGAGATCGGCGGCTGGATCGCGCGCCACCCGCCGTTGCCCGATCTGGCGCTGGTGTCGCCGGCGGTCCGCACCACGCAGACCTTTGAGATCGTGCGCGAGGCGCTGACGGGTGCCGGACCTGCGCCGAAAGTCGACTTCGTGCCGGAACTCTACGGCGCCGATCCGGCGCTGCTGCTGACCGCGATCCGGATGGCCTCGGTCACCGATCCGAAGCAGCTGATGCTGATCGGCCATAATCCCGGCATGCACGAGCTGGCGCTGACGCTGACCGGCAGCGGCGACGAGGCGGCCAAGCGCGCGCTCGCCGACAATCTGCCGACTTCGGGACTCGCCGTGTTCGACTTCGCGACCGACGACTGGAACGACGTCTCCTTCCGCCGCGGCAAGCTCGTCCTGTTCGTCAGCCCTAAACTGTTGAAGCAGGCCTCGCGCGGCTGACGCGAGCGGACACCGCCGCGCCGCCATGTTATATTGCCGATGCGCGACAGGGGGACCGGTTCGCGTCGACCACGAGCTACTGCAAGAAAAAGAAGGCGCGCGTCCCTGGCACAGGGACCAAACGGCTCCAGACCAATCGCGGACAGGAGGCGCAGATGTACAAGTCCATTCTCGTGCCGATCGACCTCGCCGATACCGATCTGGCGAAGCCTGCGATCGCAACCGCTGCGACACTGTCGCAAACCTGGAACGGCGCGGTGCGTCTGCTCAACGTGCTGCCGATGACGCCGGTGATGCTCGCCGAATATGTGCCGGCGGATTTCGACAGCCAGCAGCGTGAAACATCGGAAGAGGCGCTGGCGATCGTGGCGCGCGAATCCGGCATCGCGCCCGGGCGCATCTCGGGCGTGGTCCGCCAGGGCGGCATCTATCACGAGATCCTCGAGGAGGCCGCGACCATGAAGGCCGATTTGATCGTGATGACCTCGCACCGCCCGGCGATGCGCACCTACTTCCTAGGCTCGAATGCCGGCCACGTGGTGCGCTACGCCAAATGCTCGGTGCTGGTGGTGCGGCACTGAAGCGCGATCGGTCCGGCCGCACCGCGTACCATCTCAACGACCGCGGCAGGAGCGCGCCGCTGCCGAAATATCGAAAACAACCCCATGCAAAGCAGTCAGGCGGCCGCTTCCTCGCCCGGCCCCCTCGCCCGCAAGGGATCGGCTCAACGGATCCGGACCAGCTCGAGGTCAAAGTTGCCGGCCACGGCGGTCTCGATCTGGCAGCGCGAGATTCCGATGTCGCGCAGTGTCCGGTCGTCGAGCTGGCGCAGCGTCTTGATCGCCTCGCGGCGCACCCAATAGGTCGCGAGTGCATCGCCCCACACGCGGAGCAATCGGAGCAATTCACTCACCATGCTGGACCGCGCGGGCGCTGCGGCGGCTGAGGACATCGTCGTCATTATCATCTCCTTCGACGCGCAAACGGCAAGGCTATGCCGTTGACGCAAATGCCGTTTCAGCACCTGCGCCGTCGTGACCTCGGATTGCTTGCGCTCTCCTCGGTGCAATCATGGGCTTGTTCCCTCCTAAATGATCCGGTACATTGCTCGGAGCAAGGAAAACATTGCTCTCGGTGCAATAATGTCGCGGTTCGAATATCTGAAGCTGGCGGATGCGGTGGCCGCCGAGATCGCCAGCGGCGCGCTGAAGGCGGGCGACCGCCTGCCGCCGCAGCGCCATTTCGCCTATGACCGCAACATCGCGGTCTCGACCGCGAGCCGGGTCTACACCGAGCTGTTGCGGCGCGGGCTGGTGGTCGGCGAAGTCGGCCGCGGCACCTTCGTGTCGGGCGAGGCGCGCCGCGGCAATGCTGCCCCACCCGAGCCGCGCGGCGCCCGCATCGACCTCGAATTCAACTATCCGCTGCTGCCGCACCAGGCGACCATGATCGCAAAGAGCCTCGAAGGGCTGGAGCGGCCCGAGGTGCTCGAGGGCGCGCTGCGGCCGGCGACCAGTTACGGCACGCGGGCGGCGCGGACGATCTCCTCGGAATTCCTGGCGCGCAAGAGCTGGGCACCGAATCCCGACCAGATCGTGTTCACCGCCAATGGCCGGCAATGCATCGCCTCGGCGCTGGCCGCCGTCGTGCCGCCCGGCGGCCGCTGCGGCGTTGAGGCGCTGACCTACCCGTTCGTGAAGGGCATAGCCGCGCGGCTCGGCATCTCGCTGGTGCCGCTCGCGATGGACGAGCACGGCGTCCGCCCCGATGCGGTGCAAAAGGCGCACCGCGAGGCGCATCTGTCTGCGCTCTACGTCCAGCCCACGATCCAGAACCCGCTCAGCATCACCATGCCGGCCGAGCGCCGCGCCGAGCTGCTGCGCGTGATCGAGAAGCTCGGCCTCGTCGTGATCGAGGACGGCGTCTACGGCTTCCTCGATGACGAGATGCCGCTGGCCGCGCTCGCACCCGACAGCTGCATCGTGCTCGACAGCCTGTCGAAGAAGGTCGCGCCCGGTCTCGCGCTCGGCTTCATCGTGTCGCCGCCGCGACTGCGCGAAAGCATCATGGCCGCGGTGCGCTCGGGCGGCTGGACCGCGTCGGGCTACGCCTTTGCCGCAGGCCAGCGCCTGATGGCCGACGGCACCGCCGCCGAGCTGTCACGGCTGAAGCGGATCGACGCCGGCCGCCGCCAGCAGATCGCGGCGAAGCATCTGGCCGATTTCGAGATCCAGACCAACCCGAAGTCCTATCATCTCTGGCTGACCCTGCCGCCGCATTGGCGCTCGCAGACCCTGGTCGCCGCCGCAGCGCGCCGCGATATCGCGTTGACGCCGTCGACGACCTTCGCCGCCACGCCCGGGCACGCGCCCAATGCAGTGCGGCTTGCACTCGCCGCGCCGCCGATGGAGCAACTCGACCTCGGCCTGCGGACACTGGCGGGAATGCTGAGCGCGACCGAAGAGGATTTCGACTCGACGGAGTGACACCGCTCGACGGAGTGACACCGTGCCGAGCGACCGGCCTTCTTCGATCTCCGGCCGGCTTTATTTTGCATCAGCGCCCCCTGTAAGTCTCCCGTCAGCGACCGGCAGTAGCATCGCGCGCAAGAGGCTCTGATGCGCAGCCTGTTGACGGGATATTTCATGATCTACGGGTTTCCCATTCAGAACTGGGTGCCTCCGACATTTGCGGTGCTCCTGGCCTGGATCGCGTTTTCGCGCCGGGTGTTCAAGTAATCAACGATGGGTGATTGGCTCGTCAGCGGCACGGCAGTTCAGAACTGGATTCTGGTGGCGCTCGCGATCACCGCGCTTGCAGCAGCCTATTCCTGGTGGTCGAAGCGCTAACGCATGATGAACTGTGATCGAAAGGCTTCGGCCGGGCGCTCGCTTCACCTCTCCCTTTGGGAGAGGTCGATTTGCGAAGCAAATCGGGTGAGGGGCGCAGCTCTAACGAGAGAGTGTAACCCCTCACCCGACGCTACGCGCCGACCTCTCCCAAAGGGAGAGGTGAACCTCCGCTGCCGATCTAGGTTCAAGCCAATCCCATGATGCACGCTAGAAACCACAGGCAGCATACGTCTTCCGGGCCAGACGAAAATGCGCGCCGTCGGCGACGAAGTCGACATCCAGGCACTGGTTGCCTCGACGATACTCGCCGATCGCGCCGCATTGCAGATATTCGAGGTTGATCCGCCAGCGCTTTTCTTGCGGCGAGTAGGTCGCAAAGTCGTGCTGCGCGACCGGCGTACCTTTGCAAATTCCGGCAACATATTGCCGCACGTCGAGGGGCAGAGAATCGATGTGATGAGGATCAGCCAGATCATGCTTGTTGCCGACGCTGCCGCCCTTGGAAACAGCCGGCGCGACACTCAAGAGCATGAGACAAAGAGCGAGAAGGGGGATCCGGATTGTCATCTGACACTCCAGCTAGAAGCAAATCGTACGGCAATGTTACAGCGGGTTGCTTACAGCCCGCTTACAATCCGGCCGGCGAGAACGTGCAGATTCGTGCTTCAGGCGACCGGCCATCGCGCGATGAATCCCCGCACCAAGTACGGCTCGATCTTGTCCCATTCCGTCAGGACACGGCGACGAAATTCGGGAACGGTGTGCCAGAGCGCGCGCGGGACCGCAAAGCTATCCACCGTCACCAGCATCTTCTCGACCTCCGGCCAGTGCCGCTGCAGCGTCATGGGATAGCGCCGCGCGGTCCAGCTATTGCCGAGACAGATCACGCTGCTGATATTGGCGAGCCCGAGCGCCGCGTCGATCACCGGCAGCGAGAAGATCACGTTCTCGCCGGTGTTCCGCGCGCGATGCTCCTCGAGGATCCGCTCGGCCGGCACGCCGCCCGCGACTATGGCGCCCTTGATGATCTCGCATTCCGAGCGGACATCGCCCGGCGTGACGCCGCCGCTCACGATCGACCAGCGCGCGAAGCCGTCGCGCCAGAGCCGGACAGCCGCGTCGACCAGCTCGGCGACATCGCCGCGGGTGCCGAACACGAACAGCAGATCGGCGGGCTTGAGCGGCGTCTCGATCAGGTGCCGGGCATTGATCGCGGCGATCTCGTCGTCGGACGGCATCCGCAAGCTTCGATCATCCATGCCCCTGCCCGTTCCGTTCGCGACACCACACGCCGACGATGCCGCGCACGAGGCAATGCACGAAGTCACGTTTCATTGCGCTTGATTGCGATCCGGCTTGGGCAACGGCTTGGGTAGCAGCGTGTCGGGCAGTTGATCGAAGCCGTAGCGCCGCGGGCGGTTGCGGCCGACGAAGCCGCCGACCTGCCAGGTGAACAGCGCGGCGAAGCCGAGCAGGAACAGCGCGCCTGTCCAGTTCGCGGTCATCAACGCCATCACCAGCAATCCGACCATCGCCACCGCAAGCCACGCCAGCACGGCCAGCGCCGCGGTGTATGTCTTCGACCCGAGACCTCCGACCAGCCTCGCCGTGCTGCCGGCCGCCTGCATCCGGCGATGCAGCTCGACGATGAAGTCGCGATAGAGATGGCCCTGCGGCGCGACCAGCGTCGCGGTCTGCCAGGTGGTCGAGAGGATCGCGATCCGCCCGCCCTTGGCATGGTCGATGTCGACGCGAAACCGCTGCTGCTGCATCGACACCGGGCGATACGACAGCTTCACGGCGGAAATGTCGGCATAGTCCCACACGCCCGATCGGCCGGCGATCCGCCACGACAGCCCCTCATCGGTCAGCTCGAACTGGTGCGCCGAGCCGACCAAGGAGGCCTTGTAGGCATAGCGCACGGCTGCGCCCTCGCCTGCCTCCGACCGCGCCTGCAACGTTGTTGGCAATTTGCCGTTCCGCCTGTTCGGACACATCCGCGCGCTTGCATGGAGTGTCGTGCCTATCCTACAAGCGAGCCATGCCCGAGACGACCTATTTTCCGCGTTACCTCATCCTCGGCGGCGCGATGATTTCAGGCGTGCTGCTGGCGCTGGCCGTGCATATGCTCGGTGCGCGCTATGGGCTTGATCTCGGCGGGCTGTGGCGTTCCGACAGCCACGAGTTCATGCCGGCAGGTGCGGCGATCGCCTGGTGGCTGATCGCGAGCGTCGGGTTCTCGGGCGGCTATTTCACCGCCAATCTGATGCACAGCGCAGTGGCCGGCCAGATCCCGCAGCGGATGCGGCAGTTCCTGATCGTCGTCGGCGTGCTGATGCTGGCCGGCGCCGGCCAGGCGGCCTCCGCACCGAGCGCGGTGTCGACCATCTCCGCCGTGCTCGCCGGCCTCGCCGCTTTGTGCCTCGGCGCCGTGATGGCGTTTTGCGGCGCCTATTTTGCGCTGAGGAAGAGCTAGCGCGTCTACTCGTAAACGTTCGGACTCGGAGGTAGAGCGGATGTCGCTCCGCTTGGCCGCGGCAGACGGCTTATGGCCCGTTGCTGACCTCCGGGGCCATCGCCGAGATTTCCGAGTCCGAGAGGACACTTGGTTCCGAGGCTCGGATGTCGCACCTTGACCCCAAGCCGCCATTCGACCGTCGCTCGATTACAACTGGCCGGGGCTTCTCAGAAGTACGGCTTCGCGATACCGTGGCACGGACCTATCGGCCGGAGCGTCGGAGGGTACAATGGCGGTGCCAGTCACGCGCTATGCCAAGAGTGGCGAAGTTCATATCGCCTATCAGGTCTTTGGCGATGGCGCGATTGATCTCGTATTTGTGCCGGGGTTCATCTCGCACATCGAGAACTACTGGGAGCATCCAGATCTAGCCCGATGGCTCCTTCGTCTCGGGACCTTTGCCCGCGTGATCATGTTCGACAAGCGTGGGACCGGGCTGTCTGACCCGGTCTCCGAAATGCCGTCACTGGACATGCGCATGGATGATGTTCGCGCGGTGATGGACGCGGCGGCAAGCAAGAGCGCGGCCTTGCTGGGCGTCTCGGAGGGTGGGGGCTTGGCGGCGCTGTTTGCCGCGACCTATCCTGAACGTTGCCAGCGGCTGGTGCTGTACGGCACGTTTGCGCGCTTCCCAATTTCCGACGAGGTCCTCAAGCCTCTCATAAAGTACATCGATCGAGCCTGGGGGAGCGGCGTAAGTCTGCCCGTCTGGGCACCGTCACGCCGAAGCGACCAGGCCATGCAGCAATGGTGGGGTCGCTTTGAGCGACTGGGCGGGAGCCCCGCCGCGACAGTTGCCGTCCTTCGCATGGCCGCCGAAACCGACGTCAGCGGCGTTCTGTCCTCGATTCGGGTGCCGACACTCGTGATCCATTGCAAGGATGATACGCTTATCCCCGTCGAGTGCGGACGTTTCATTGCGCAGACTATCCCCGGCGCGCAGTGGATCGAGTTGGCCGGACAGGATCATCTCTTCTTCATTCACGAGCAGATCGGCGACTTCGTCGAGGAGTTCCTGACCGGATCGGTCTCGGAAGCCGAAAGCCACCGCGTGCTCGCAACCGTCCTGTTCACGGACATCGTCGGTTCGACGGCACGCGCCGAGCAAGTCGGCGATAAACATTGGCATGACCTGCTCGGCGCACATCATGCTACGGTGAGGCGCGAACTCGCACGTTACCGGGGCCGTGAGGTGAAATCGCTGGGAGACGGATTTCTCGCCACCTTCGACGGACCCGCCCGCGCGGTCCGCTGTGCTTGCGCCATTGCTGATGCTGTGCGGCTGCTGGGCATTGAAGTCCGCTGCGGCCTGCATACCGGCGAGATCGAAACTGGAGACAACGACGTGCTGGGAATCGCGGTCCACATTGCATCACGCATCTCCGCGTCTGCCGTCGCGGGCGAAGTCCTCGTATCGCGGACCGTGAAGGACCTGGTCTCTGGCTCAGGCCTGCAGTTCAGTGAGCGGGGAAAGCACTCGCTCAAGGGACTCCAGGATCCGATGGAGCTCTATGCAACCGTACGCTGAGGCTGGCAGGACCGCAGTCTTCGATCTGAGCGGTCGCAGAGCCCGCATCTGGTCCCAAGGCCGACATGCCACCATCTCCGTTTCATCGTCGCCATTCAAGTGCGAAGCGGACGCTGCCAATTTGTGAACAGCGCCCGAGCCAAGTGGACGCCGGCTCGCGTCAAGAAACCGCGTCCGACAAGAAGCCAGTCAGGCCACCGACCGTTCCGGCGCCCGGCGCAACATCTTGGCGACGTCAGCCGCCGGCCGCGGCGGGCTGAACAGATAGCCCTGCGCCTGCGTGCAGCCTTCCCGACGCAGCAGGTCGAACTGGGTATCGGTCTCGACGCCTTCGGCCGTGGTGACGATGCCGAGGCTCTTGCCGAGACCGGTGACCGCGCGCACGATCGCCATCGAGTCCTCGCGCGTTGCAAGGTCCGTCACGAACGACCGGTCGATCTTGATCTTGTCGAACGGGAAGCTGCGCAGATAGCTCAGCGAGGAATAGCCGGTGCCGAAATCGTCCAGCGAGATGCGGACGCCGAAGCCGCGCAGCTCGTGCAGCACCGCGAGCGTCGCCTCGCTGTTCTGCAGCAGCACTGATTCGGTGATCTCGAGCTCGAGCCGATCCGGCGACAGGCCCGACGCATCCAGCGCCGCCCGCACCGACGATACCAGGTTCGGATTCTTGAACTGCACCGGAGACAGGTTGACGGCAACCGCGATGTCAGCGGGCCACCCTGCGGCCTCGAAGCAAGCCTTGCGCAGCACGATCTCGCCGAGCGGGACGATCAGTCCGGTTTCCTCGGCGACGGGGATGAAATTGTTGGGCGCGATCAGCCCGCGCAGGCCATGATTCCAGCGCGCCAGCGCCTCGAAGGCGACCACCCGGTCGCCCTCGACGTCGCGGATCGGCTGGTAATAGACCTCGAACTCGTCGTGCTCGAGCGCAAGCCGCAGGTCACGCTCCAGCAGGCGGCGCGCCTGCGCGCGCGCATCCATCCCGGTCTCGAAGAACCGGTAGGTGCCGCGGCCGTCGGCCTTGGCGCGGTACAGCGCGAGATCGGCCTTCTGCAGCAGCTCGTCGGGATCCTTGCCGTCCTCGGGCGCGAGCGAGATGCCGATGCTGACGCCGATCACGAGCTGGTGGCCTTCGATCTCGTAGGGCGCGGCGATCCGCTCGACCACGTAGCTTGCCAGCGACGACACCACGGACGGTTCGCAATTGCTGCAGAACTGCACGATGGCGAATTCGTCACCGCCGAGCCGTGCCACGGTGTCGTGCTCGGTCACGCATTCGCCGAGCCGGCGCGCGACCTCGCGGAGCAGCGCATCGCCGATCGGATGTCCGAGCGTGTCGTTGATCTCCTTGAAATGATCGAGGTCGAGGCAGAGCACCGCCACCTGGTCGGTGCGCTTGGCCAATCTCGAGGCCTTCTCGAGTTGCTCGCGGAACAGCGTCCGGTTCGGCAGGTTGGTCAGCGCGTCATGCCGCGCCATATGTGAAATCTGCTCCTGGGCCTGCTGCCACTCGGTGATGTCCTCGAAAGTCGCGACCCAGCCGCCGCCCTTCATCGGCTGGTCGACGACGCGGATCGCGCGGTCATTGCGGTTGACGATCCGCGTCGCGCCGTTGCCGGCCCTGGCTTCGGCGACAAGCGCATTGCAGAACTCGGTGGGATCGCCGTCCCACTCGCCGATGGAATGCAGGTCCTGCAGGACGTCGATCAGCAGACGCCCCTGCAACGGCACGCGATTGCGCCCCATGATCTCGCTGTAGCGCTCGTTGAACAGCATGATGCGGCCATCGGCATCGAACATGCACAGCCCCTGCGACATGTTCTCGAGCGCGGTATCGAGCACCACCTTCTGCTTGTGGAGCTCGGTCTTGGCGCGGCGATCGAGGATGGAGGCGATCAGCGACAGCCCGAGGATCGCGAAGGCGGCAACCGCGGTCATCAACGAGAGCGCGCGCGGCGAGACCGAAAGCCCGTCGGGAACGATGGTCGGATCCGGAACGAGCGTCACGGCGCCCATCGCGGTGAAATGATGCGAGACGATCGCAACGGTCAGGAGACCGGTCGCGGCCGCGGTGATGCCAAGTCGCTCGCCGCGCGCGGCAACGACCAGCGCGAACGCGCCAAGCAGGCTTCCAAATGCGATCGAGGCGACGACGATGCCGGGGGACCAGACGATGCGCGCGGGCAATTCCAGCCCCAGCATGCCGGTGTAATGCATCGCCGCGACACCGACGCCGACGATGGCGCCACCGGCGGCGACCGTCCACCAGCGTTCGTTGAGCGTTGCGACCGCCAGGCCGATCGCCAGGATCGCAACCGCGAGCACCAGCGACAGCAGCGTGATCGGAATGTTGTACCCGGCCTCGATGCCGGGATCGTAGGCCAGCATGGCGACGAAATGGGTGGCCCAGATGCCGCAACCGCCGACCGCCGCATCGAGGCCTATCCAGATCTCGCGGGCGCGGCCCTGTGCGGCGCGGGCCCGGTGAAACAGGCTGATCGCGACGGCGCTGGCGAGCAGGCAGATCACCCCACCAAGGACGACCAACCGCCAGTCATGTTCCAGGGTGAGACAGGTGAGTACGCGATACATATAGGCCCCCGTTATGGACCCATAAGAACAAGCGCATTCGTGTACGAACGGTAACCGCACCGCAGCAAGCTTCCACGCATGGTGAAGAAGCCTTGAATGCACGGAGTACCGTCGAGAAAAACCGTTGTCCTCACACGCAATTCAGCCTTCTCGGCAGCCTTGGCCATCCGGCGACCGCCCGTGAGGGGCAAGCCTCGCTCAGGGCCGTGCTTGTGATGAGGCGCCGATCCAGACCAGCGCGGCGGCGGCAAGCAGGACGCCGGCGGAGATCACGAGAGCCGCATGCAGGCCGGCCATGAAGGCGGCGGACCGGCCGACCATCGAGCCGAACAGCGCGACACCGAGCACGCTGCCGGTCTGCCGGGTCGCATTCAGCACCCCGGCCGCGATCCCGGCATGCTGCGGCTCGGCGCTGCCGAGCAGCGTCGATGTCAATGGCGGCACCAGGAGCCCGAGGCCGCCGCTGATCGCGAGCAGTTGCAGGCAGATCGCGGGATAGCTCGTGCCGGGACCGATGAACAGCAGCGCCAGGCATCCGGCAGCCGAGAGCGCGGCGCCGAGCGCGATCGCCGCCGGCGCACCGATCCGCTCCGCAACACGCGGCGCAATCAGGTTGGCCGGCAGCACCGCGCCGAGCATCGGCACGAACGCCAGCCCGGTTGCGAACGCCGAGAGCCGGTTGACCTGCTGGAAGTAGAGGCTGAGCACGAAGATCAGCCCGTAGAACGCGACGTTCACCAGCAGGCCGACCAGCGAGGTCAGCGCGAACATTCGATGACTGAACAGCGAGAGCGGCAGCATCGGCTGCGCGGCGCGCGCCTCGCGCCAGACGAACAGCACGGAGAACACGCCGGCGAGCAGGAAGCCCGCGATCACGAACGGGCTGCTCCAGCCGAGCGCGCCGCCTTCGATCAGCGCGCCGGCCAGCGTGCCGAGCGCGGCGATCGCCGCAAGTTGCCCCGGCAGATCGAGCCGGTGCTGCTGATGGCGCGCGGTTTCGCCGGCAAAGCGCCAGGCGAGCCACAGCCCGGCGAGGCCGATCGGCAGGTTGACCAGGAAGATCGCGCGCCAGCCGACCAGCGTGATCAGCGCGCCGCCGACGAACGGGCCGGCGGTCAATGCAAGGCTGGCGCCGGCGGCCCAGACGCCGACCGCGCGTCCCCGCGCCTTGTCGTCCGCATAGGCGTGGCGGAGCAGCGCGAGCGAGTTGGGCACCAGGATCGCCGCGGCCAGTCCCTGCACGCAGCGCGCGGCGATCAGCGTCGCGGCATCAGGCGCGACCGCGCAGGCGACCGAGGCCGCGGTGAAGATCGCAAAACCCGCCATGAAGATGCGCTTGGCGCCGATCCGGTCGCCGAGCGCGCCCGCGGTCAGGATGAAGGCCGCAAAGGCGATGGTGTAGGCGCTGACCACCCATTGCAGCTCGGCGACGCCGCCGCCGAGCGAGCCGCCGATGGCGTTGAGCGCCGTGTTGACGATGGTGACGTCGAGCTGCACGACGCCGTAGCCGAGGCTCATCGCGGCCAGCGTCAGCGTCGCCGCGAGCCCGGCCGGCTGCCGTTGCGACGCCGCGTGCTGCTCCGGCATGCGCCGGAGGTTCAGGGATGTCTGTTGCATGGTCTTGACCTCGCTCTGGGCAACCAATGCGAGACATAGGCCTTCGCTTCCCCCGAACACTTCGCCATCGATCGAAGTGTGGCATCGTCGCGCCGGGCGGGCCATGTGGCCGCAGCCATCTTGCGCGGCGTTTTGCCTCAATAGACCTACGGACCGCCCTCCGGGCGTCTCATTCCGGCCCCAACGGCGGTCCACAGCCGGATCACGCGCATGCGCGGATCGACTTCACGCTTTGGTAAACGCCGCAGCCGGCCCTGCCGTCCCCATGCTGACGCATATCGTCCATTCGCTCTGTTCCGGAAGCCCTGTGGCCGCGACGCTGCGGCGGCAAAACCGGCAAAAAACCGACGAATTTGCCTTGAACAGCGGACCAAGCGGCGATCCGTTCGCAGCCGCCGACATGGCGGCGACTCACATTCCGCTCAGCGAGAACATATGTAGGCAGTATGACAATGACGCCGGACGGAAGCCGAAGCTTGGCTTGTCAAGGGCTGCACAACGCATCGGTTTTGCCTTATGGGTCATCGCGTACGGTGCGCTTGCCCGTCACCCGTCGCCATTCGCGACCGGGTCCCACTGAAATTTGCCGCCTCGCCGGGAGGATGAATGCTTCGGCTGCTGACCACGCTTGGGCGTGGTTTCAAGGAAAAGATCGGCTGGAAACGGCTCGGAATCGCCGCGAGTGTATTGATCATCGCGCTGGCGATCACCTCGCTGGTCCACACCCTGAAGGGGGTCGATACCGGTGTCATCCTCACCGCGCTGACCGACATCGCGCCGCACCGGATCGCGCTCGCGGCGCTCTGTGTGGTCGGAGCGTTCTGCACGCTCACCTTCTATGACTTCTTCGCGCTGCGCACGATCGGCAAGACCCACGTCCCCTACCGCATCGCAGCACTCTCGAGCTTCACAAGCTACACGATCGGCCACAATATCGGCGCCACCGTGTTTACCGGCGGCGCGATCCGCTTCCGGATCTATTCCGATTACGGCCTCTCCGCCATCGACGTCGCCAAGATCTGCTTTCTGTCGGGACTGACCTTCTGGCTCGGCAATCTGTTCGTGCTCGGCTTCGGCATGGCCTGGCACCCGGCCGCGGCGTCGGCGATGGACCTGCTGCCGCCGGCGATGAACCGGCTGATCGCGCTCGGCTGCCTTGCCGGCATCGGCGCCTATTTCGTCTGGCTCTTGACCGGCGACAAGCGCCGCGAGCTCGGCCAGAACGGCTGGAAGGTGGTGCTGCCCTCGGCCAAGCTGACGCTGCTGCAGATCTTCATCGGCGTGGTCGATCTCGGCTTCTGCGCGCTCGCGATGTATCTCTTGATGCCGACCGAGCCGCATATCGACTTCGTCTCGCTGGCGGTCGTGTTCATCCTGGCAACCCTGCTCGGATTCGCAAGCCACGCCCCGGGCTCGATCGGCGTGTTCGACGCCGCGATGCTGGTGGCGCTGCCGGAGTTCAGCAAGGAACAATTGCTGGCGACGCTGGTGGTGTTCCGCATCCTCTATTTCCTGATCCCGTTCGGGATCTCGATCTCGATCATGGGCATGCGCGAGCTGTGGCTGAACGTGGTGCAGCCCTGGCAGGAACGCAAGCGATTGAGCCAAGCCTGCACGGCTTCGGCGACCGTGCGGCAACCGATCGAAAGCCGGCAGCAGCGGATCAGGCAGCTGAAACGGTAACAGCGACGTTATCTGCCCCCGACCCGGGTTTTCGATTCCGGTTTTTTGATCCCCGCAGCCGCCTCTCTTATTTTCGCCGCACCGCTCACGTCAAACCGCGCCATGATTGGCTTTTTGGTTCGATTTTCGTTTCGTGTGACGGCCTGCAGCGTGCTGCTCGGCAGCGCGCTCGCAACGGTATCGGCTCCGGCCGCAAGGGCGCAGGATAACCAGCTTTCGATCTCCTGGGAGGTCCGCAACCGTTTCCGCCTGTTCCGCGAGGAACGCGACTTCCGCCTGCATGTCGAAAGCGGGCTCGGCCGCAGCGTGCTGGCCTCGGAACAGGCGCTGGAACTGCAAAGCGACGGCCGCGGCTGGGCGCGCAACATGGTCAACCGGCTGTGCATCGACCTGCAGGGCCGCGTCAGCGAGCCGTGCAGCCGCGACAACGTCAAGGAAAGCTATCTGACGCCGATCGATCACCCGATCGTGGTGCGGCTCACCGGCCCGGTTCCGGTCGGCGCGACCTGCGCCTGGTCGTTCGACGACGGCGACGGGCCGCAATCCTCGACCTTCGATTGCGCCGAACCGGTCAATCTGCGCGTCCGCTACGGCCGCACCACCGTCGCGACCGTCGACGTCGCCAGCGGCTCGGACGCCAACCAGCGCGTGACGACGCCGATCGCGGTGCGCGATCTGCTGATCGCGGGCCTCGGCGACAGCATCGCATCGGGTGAAGGCAATCCCGATCGCCCGATCGCGCTCTCCGACGAAGGGTTCTGTTTCCGCTCCTATCTCGGCGGCGCGCAATATTACCGACCGAGCCGCGCCGGCTACAAAGGCGGCCGCGCCTGCGAAGCGCCGGACACCCTCACCAACTGGCAGCGCCAGAGCGCGCTGTGGCTCAATTCGGCGTGCCATCGTTCGCTGTACAGCTACCAGACCCGCACCGCGCTTGCGCTCGCCGTGCAATATCCGCACATCGCGGTAACCTATCTGCCGCTGGCCTGCACCGGCGCGACCATAGCCGACGGGCTGCTCGGCTCGCAGCAGGCGCGCGAATGTCTGCCGACGAAAACCGCCAACACCTGCTCGGGCACCGTCAACGGCCAGATCGCCGAGCTGCGCACGGCACTCGCAGCCGCCAAGCGCCGGCAGCCGGACCGCGCGCTCGATCTCTTGCTGCTGTCGATCGGCGCCAACGACATCTACTTCTCCGGCCTCGTCGCCAACGTGATCGTCGACACGCCGACCGAACGCACGCTGTTCAGCCAGGGCGGCTCGATGGCCAGCGTCGACGATGCGCGTTCAGCGCTGGCGCGCGACCTGCCGGCTGATTTCGCCAAGCTGCGCGATGCGCTGAAGCCGCTCGTCGGCGGCGACCTGTCGCGCGTGATCTACACGGCCTATGCCAATCCGGCGCTGGCCAGCGGCGGCGCGCCCTGCCCCGGCGGCCGCGCCGGCTTCGAGATCCATCCCTCGTTCAACGCCGATCCCAAGCGGCTCGCCTCGGTCTCGAGCTTCGTGCAGAACGAGTTCCTGCCGCAACTCAAGGCGATCGCGCAGTGCCAGTCCGGCATCATCTGCCGCAATCCGCAGGCCGACCGCATGACCTTCGTCGATGCGCATCAGGACGCGTTCGCAAGCCATGGCTTCTGCGCGCGCGCCTCGAGCGATCCGGAGTTCGATCGCGACTGCTTCGCCGCCAACGGCGACAGCTTCGTCTCCGACATCGTCGCCGCGGCGAGCCAGCCGCTGAAATGCGGCCGCAGCGCCGGCGAATACCGCGCCTACCTGCCGCGTGCGCGCTGGATCCGCGACGCCAATGACAGCTATTTCGCGGCGATGACCTATCCGCAGGGCCTGCCGTCCTCGATGCAGCCGACCGACATCCACGACGCGACATGGGGCATCCTGTCGGCGGTGTATGGCGGCGCGGTGCATCCCAGCGCCGAAGGTCATGCGGCGATGGCCGATGCCGCCGTGCCTGCAGCCGCCACTGTGCTGCAACTGAACACCACGGTGCCCGAGGTGCTGTCCGAGCCGGTCGCACCACTGCCGACCACGCCAGAACAGCGCTGAACGCGCGCACGGCACGAAGGCGAGCGCGATCCGGATCGGAGCGTAGGGAGTCCTAGTGCCGCTTCGTCGCGGGCAACGGCGCAGGCGGCGGCGGCTTCACCGCTGCGGCTTGCGCCGGCAGATATTTGGCGACGATCGCGGGATCGAGCTGCGCCAGCGCGGTGTCGGGCAGCCGGGTCCAGACCTCGTCCTTGCCGAACAGCGAGATGCCGAGGTAGCCGCGCATGGTCAGCGTCTGCCCATCGGCGCTCAGCGTCATCTTGGCCTTGTAGACCTTGCCGTTGCGCGGATCGAGCACGTTGCCGCCTTCATAGGCAAGTCCGTTGCGCTTCATGTCGCGGATCAGCGGAATGCCGAGCCACGGCATGTCCTTGCGATCGTCGGTGCATTTCGAGCAGACCGGATTGGGCTGATCGCCGGGCGCCGAAAACATCTTGGCGATCATGCCTTCGTACAGGCCGTTGCGCTCGATTACCAGGAACCAGCCCTCGGTCTTGCCGTCTTCGATCTTCTGCCAGAGACCGGCCGCCGTCGGCTCCGCCGCCGAAGCCGCAAGCGGAGCAGTTAGCGAAAAGGCCGCGGCGAGCGCCAAGATCAGCCGGAGTCTGGATAGCGTGTTCCGCATCATCGTCACCTGATCGATCAAACCCGACTACGAGCAGACTACGGCCATTTCACGAAGCGTTCCAGTACCCGCGCCGCGCGGGAAATGGCCGATGCCCCGGCATTGGTCTCCGTTGGAGTGGAATCAGTTCACGCCGAGCTTCTTCTGCAAACTGGATGACGAGGTTGTGTACTGGAACACCAGCCGCTTGTCCGGATACACGTAGCGGTGCGCCTTCTGCGCCATCAGCGCGCCCTCGTGGAAGCCGGAGAGAATGAGCTTCAGCTTGCCCGGGTAGGTGTTGATATCGCCGATCGCGAAGATGCCTGAGACGTTGGTCTCGAACGCCGCGGTGTCGACCGGCACCAGATTGTTCTCGAGCGCCACGCCCCAGTTCGCGACCGGACCGAGCTTCATGGTGAGGCCGAAGAACGGCAGCATCGTATCGCAGGCGATCGTCGACATCGCATTGTCGTTGCCCTTCAAGGCCGCGCCGGAGAGTTGACCGTTGGCGCCTTCGAGCCCGGTGACCTGGCCGATCCTGAGATCCATCTTGCCGTCGGCCACCAGCGTACGCATCTGCTCGACGCTGTGCGGCGCCGCGCGGAAATCGTCGCGCCGGTGCAGCAGCGTGATGCGCTTGGCGATCGGATGCAGGTTGAGCGTCCAGTCGAGCGCGGAATCGCCGCCGCCGACGATCAGGATGTTCTTGTCGCGGAACTGCTCCATCTTGCGCACGGCATAGAACACCGAGGTTCCCTCATAGGCCTCGATGCCCGGCACCGGGGGGCGCTTGGGCTGGAACGAACCGCCGCCCGCGGAGATCACCACGACCTTGGCTTCGAACTCCTTGCCGGCATCGGTCTTCACGCGAAACAAGGGATCGCCGATCTTCTCGATGCTCTCGACCATCTCGTTGAGGTGGAAGGTCGGGTTGAACGGCTTGATCTGCTCCAGCAGCTGATCGGTGAGGCCCTGGCCGGTGACGAAGGGAATGCCGGGAATGTCGTAGATCGGCTTCTCGGGATAGAGTTCGGCGCACTGCCCGCCGATCTTGTCGAGGATGTCGACCAGATGCACCTTCATGTCGAGCAGGCCCAGTTCGAACACGGCGAACAGTCCGCAGGGGCCCGCGCCAATAATCAGCACATCGGTCTTGATCGCTTCGCTCATGTCCGCTTCTTTTCAGTTGAGGTCGACTGGACGGCTTTTCGCCTGTCCAGCCAAGTGGGCCGGATCGGGACATGCATAATAGGGACCGCGGCCGGCGCGGCAACCCCTTGCCGAGCCTTCGTAACTCGGCTGTATGGACGGAAACTGACGGAGATCGATTGTCGTGAACGCCCCTGTCCGCGTGGAAGACACGCCGCGCCTGGAAGATTTCCCCTATCGCCTGTCCGACAACGTGCGCTTTGCCGATCTCGACCCGAACGGGCACGTCAACAACGCGGTCTATGCGAGCTATTTTGAAACCGGCCGCGTCACGCTGGTGAAGGACCGCAGCATGGGACTGATGCCGGCCGGGCTCGGCTGGATCATGGTGCGTCTCGACATCCATTTCCGCGCCGAGCTGCACTGGCCGGGCCAGATCGAACTCGGGCTCGGTCTCGTCAAGTTCGGACGGACATCGACCACTTTCGATCAGGTGGTGTTTTCGGAAGGCAGATGCGTGGCGTCGGCGAAGGCGGTCACCGTGATGATCGATGAGGCGACGCGCAGGCCGACACCGCTGCCGGCGGAGGTCAAGGAGAACTTCCGCCGCTGGGTCCGTCGCGGGGTGAACCCGGACGGCGAGTGACGGAGCTTAGGCCTGCCGTTCCGGCGTCGACACGACCAGTCCGTCGAGCTCGTCGGTGACCTTGATTTGGCAGGACAGCCGCGAGTTCGGACGCACGTCGAAGCCGAAATCCAGCATGTCCTCTTCCATCGGCGACGGCGCACCGACCTTCTCGCGCCACGCTTCATCGACATAGACATGGCAGGTCGCACAGGCGCAGGCGCCGCCGCATTCGGCTTCAATGCCGGGAATGGCGTTGCGGATCGCGCCTTCCATTACCGTTGCGCCGTTCTCGATATCAATGGAGCGCTTCTCGCCGGAATGGTCGATAAAGTGGATTTTGGCCATGATTGCTCGTGCTGCCGGAATACGCCGGACGATGGATGGAAAGGTCCCGGGCAGTCGTATAACGGGTCGATCCGCACAGCGCCAGCACGGAGACCGAAATCCTGCCGGCCGGCCGGGATAGCGTCCAGGCGCTAGCGGCAAGCCGGTGGGGATGCGGAAGGCCTAGGACCGGCCCAGAATCAGCTCGATCGCCGTGCGCGCCTCGGCAATCGCGACCCCGAGCGCGGCAAGCGGCTGGGCCGGATCGGAACCGCCGGCCAGCGCGGTTTCAAGGTTAGCGGCGGCCTCGGCGACGCCGAAAGCCCCGATCGCCCGCGCCGATCCCTTCAGGGTATGGGCATGGGTCGGAGCGTCGGGCGGCAAGCCGGCCAGCTCACCAAGGATCCGGGCCGACTGGGTCGAGAACATCGCCAGCACTTCCCGCTCCAGCCCCGGATCGCCCAGCGTCATGCGCTGAAGGTGATCGACGTCGATCGGCCCGCCGCCGGGAGCGAGCGGCGGCGATTGCGTCCATTCAACCCGTTCGAGATGAAGCGGCATGGCCTGTCCCTGTCGTCTCCCCCGGGGTCTTCACCGGCGGACCGTCGGCGAGCCAATCACGAAACTGGTTAACGAATTGTTGTCGGGATGATCGGCAAAACCGCCTGATTCTGGACAATTTCCGGACACAATCGGCCCTCTGCGGCTGGAATTTCGAGTACCCATAAGGCCTTATGGCGCAAAGCTGTTAACGATGATTAAGAAAGTATTAATCGCAAGCATTTCATTCGCACCACTCTCCCCATAGGATGTTTGTGGATGTAGCGGACAAGCCGCCGAGGGGGGCGCTTGCGCTCCGCTTGTGGGCACCGGCTTCGAGCTTGCGTGGGGACGATCGCAGGCTCGCCGACGCGTAGATAGTGAGAGGGCTTGGACTGAACATGGCGAACACTCCCAAGAAGGTCAAAGATCCCACCGAAGTCGCGCTTTCTGCCATCCAGGAAGCCCTCAACATCAGCGAACAGGGCACGGAAAACCGCAGCCCCCTCAACGAAGGCGCGGTGCCGCCCAGCCTGCCGCCGTCGGCGCCGGATTTTTCCGCCACATCGTTCGAGTCCCGTCCGACTTCCGATCGTTCGGCCTTCGAGCCGATCGAGGAGCCGCGCGCCCCGCGCCGCGCCGCCAATGACGATCGCGAGACCATCGGCCAGATGCTGCAGACCCTGCAGGGAGGGCGCGCCCGCAACGCCTTCACGCTGTTCTTCGTCTGCTCCGGCGCCTGGTTGCTCGGCGGCGCCATCCTCACCATCGCGTTCTGGCCGGCCCTGCAGGCATCGATGGCCCAGGGCACCGGCGTGCTGGTGCTCGCCGGCCTCGCCGCGCTGTTCGCCGTTCCGATCCTGCTGTTCTACTACCTCGCCAGCCTCGCCTCGCACGGCCAGCGCATGCAGATGATCGCGCAATCGATGGCGCAGGTCGCGATGCGATTCTCCGAGCCGGAAAACGCCGCCGCCGATTCCATGGTGACGGTCGGCCAGGCGATCCGCCGCGAAGTCGCGGCGATGGGCGACGGCGTCGAGCGCGCGATCGCGCGCGCCGGCGAGCTCGAGACCCTCGTCGCCAACGAGGTCGCGGCGCTGGAGCGCGCCTATTCCGACAATGAAGTACGCATCCGCGCGCTGCTGCAGGACATCGCCCACCAGCGCGACAATCTGGTCGGCCAGGCCGAGCAGGTGCGCAGCGCCATCTCCGGCGTGCAGATCGACCTGCGCCACGACATCGCGCTGATCTCGGACGCGATCGCCTCGCGCGTCGACGAGGTCGCCAAGAGCATCACCGGTGCGCTGGAAGAGCGCGGCCAGCACATCACGACCGCGCTGAGCCATGCCGGCGACAACATGATCCTCGCGCTCGGCGAGCGCGGCGGCGACCTGCTCGACCGGCTCGAGGAAGCCAGCGCCGAGACCACGCGCGCGGTGATGGACGCCTCCGAGCGGCTGACCACCAGCCTCAACTTCAAGACCGGCCACGTCCATGACGAGTTCGTCGATCTGGCCGACCGCGTCCACGAGATGCTGAACGAGCGCATCGACCGCATCACCGGCGAGTTCGAGCAGCGTTCGTCCGCCATCGTCGACGGCATCTCCGACCGCACCGAGGAGGTCCACGACTCGCTGAAGAACTCCGCCGACTCGCTGCTGCTCGAGCTCGAGCTGCGCAGCAACGACCTCGTCAGCAAGATCGACGACGCCGGCAACCGCCTCGCCGGCCAGATCATGACGTCCGGCGACAGGGCGAGCGAGGCGCTCGACGTCACCGTCAATTCGCTGGTCGCCAAGGTGGTGGGCCAGACCGAGACGGCGCACGACTCGCTGTCGCTGCAGATGAGCGCGTTCGACGACCTCGTGAAGAACCACGGCAGCGAACTCGCCGAGAAATTCGCCCGCGACTCCGGCACGCTCGGCGCGCTGATCACCCGCCACATCTCGGAATTCGACCGCACGGTGAAGACCTTCGGCGGCGACATCGTCGAGCGCATGGGTCAGCGGACCCAGGACATCGCCGACAGCCTGAAGACCTATGTCGACACCTTCGACAATCGCGTCACCGCCAATGGCGGCGAGATCACCGCCTCGCTCGACCAGCGCCTGCTGCAGTTCGAGACCACGCTCGGCAGCCGCGTCACCACGCTCGACGCCTCGCTGACCGACAAGCTGTCGTCGTTCGACAGTTCGCTCGCCAGCAAGATCGGCTCGTTCGACGGCCGCCTGCAGTCGCTCGACGACGCGATCGACAGCCGCATGAAGACGCTCGAGGTCACCTTCGAGAGCCGCGCCAAGTCGGTCACCGACACCATCGACGGCCATCTCGGCACGCTCGCGACGCAGCTGACCGAAGGCGCCACCCAGGCGATCCACTCGATCGACTCGCGCCTCGGCCTGCTCACCACGACCCTGACCGAAGGCACCGTGCAGGCGATCGCCGCGGTCGACCACCGCATCAATGGCGTCACCGAGACGATCGACGGCCACAGCATCCGCCTCGTCGACACCATCAACGGCCACAGCACCCGCCTCGCCGACACCATCAATGGCCACAGCGCGAACCTGACAGACACGATCTCGGCGCGCTTCGCCGACATCCAGCAGGGCATCGAGAGCCGCGTCGGCGTCATCGCCGGTGACATCGACACCCGCGTCGCGCAGTTCGAGGACCTGCTCGGCTCCCGCGTCGAGGCCGTCGCCGGCCGCATCGAGAGCAGCGGCCGCCAGGCCAGCGAGGACCTGATGTCCCGCGCCGAGCTGCTGTCGTCGAGCATCAAGTCCCATGTCGAGGACGCCGAGCGCTCGCTGACCAACCTCGTGGTCAACACCAGCGAAACCATCCAGACCGGCGCGCGCACCGCGCAGCAGGCGCTGCTCAGCGTGTCCGCCGACGTCGGCAACCAGCTCAAGCTGAGCTCGGCCGAGGTCGAGAGCGTGCTGACCGCCGTCGGCACCAGCGCCGCCAACTCGATCCTCACCAGTGCCCGCGACGCGCAGGTCTCGCTGGTCTCCGCCTCCGGCGACGTCGCCTCGCAGATCAAGGCGCTGTCGGAGGACGTCGAGCGCACGCTGCAGGCAGCCGGCAGCGCCACCGCCGCGTCCGTGCTGTCGGGCGCCCGCGACGCGCAGACCACGCTGGTCAGCGCCTCGGTCGAGGCCGCAAGCCAGGTCAAGTCGCTGGCCGCCGATGTCGAGCAATCGCTGTCGATGTCCGGCTCCGCCGCCGCCGAAGCGATCATGACCGGCGCCCGCGAGGCCCAGACCACGCTGATCTCGACCTCGACCGACGTCACCGGCCAGGTCAAGGCGCTCGCCAGCGACGTCGAGCGCTCGCTGTCGATGGCCGGCTCCGCAACTGCGGAAGCCGTCGTCGCCTCCGCCCGCGAGGCTCAGAGCACGCTGGCTGGTGCGTCGACCGAAGCCGCCAATCTCGTCCGCACGCTGGCGGCCGACATGCAGCACTCGCTCTCGACCGCCGGCACCGCGACCGCGGAATCCATCGTCGCCTCCGCCCGCGAGGCCCAGAGCACGCTGGCCGGCGCGTCGACCGACGCCACCAACCTGGTCCGCACGCTGGCGGCCGATATCGAGCGCTCGCTGTCGATGGCTGGCACCGCGACCGCGGAATCCATCGTCGCCTCCGCCCGCGAGGCCCAGAGCACGCTGGCTGGCGCCTCCACCGAGGCCACCGATCTGGTCCGCACCCTGGCGGCCGACATGGAGCGCTCGCTGTCGATGGCCGGCTCCGCCACCGCGGAATCGATCACGTCAGGCGCGCGTGAAGCGCAGAGCACGCTGGTCAATGCGTCGACCGAAGCTGCGACCAAGGTGTCGGCACTTGCCGCCGACATCCAGCGTGCGCTGTCGATGGCCGGTTCAGGCACCGCCGAGGTGCTGACGGCCGGCGCCCGCGAGGCGCAGAACACCCTCGTCGCCGCGTCGACGGAGGCGGCCAACCACGTCAAGTCGCTGGCAGCCGATGTCGAGCGCACCCTGACGTCGGTCGGCACCAACACCGCCCAGTCGATCCTCGGCAGTGCGCGCGATGCCCAGAGCTCGTTCGTCGCGACGTCCAGCGAGGCCGCAACCCAGATCCGCGCGATCTCCGTCGAGATCGAGCGCTCGCTGACCACCGCCAGCGCCGAGACCGCGCAGACCATCCTGGGCAGCGCCCGCGAAGCCCAGAGCTCGTTTGCTGCGACCTCCGCCGATGCCGCCGCCCAGATCCGCACGCTCTCGACCGATATCGAGCGTGCGCTAAGCTCGGTCACGGCCAAGACCACCGACAACATCCAGACCTCGGCGCAGAACGCGCAGGCCGCACTGATCACCATGTCCAACGAGGTCTCGACCAAGGTCAAGACAACCTCCGCCGACATCGAGCGTTCGGTGCTGTCCGCCACCAGCGCGTTCGGCTCGGCGATGACCGGCAAGACCGACGAGATCGTTACCTATGTGCAGCAGCAGACCGAGCGTCTGTCGCAGATGGTCGACGGCCGCCGCGGCTCGCTGGTCGAGGCGCTGACCGCCAAGACCACGCAACTTGCGAGCGATATGGATCGCGCCACCGCCGACGCGCTGAAGGCGATCGAAACCCGCGGCCTCGCCTTCTCGCAGTCGATGTCGGCGCATGGCGGCGATGTCGCGCGCAACATCACCTCGGCCGGCGATCAGGCGACCGGCGCGGTGGCGAAGTCGCTCAAGGAGCTCGAGCAGGCCTCGCGCGCGGCGATCGACCAGTCGCGCCAGGTCTCGATCTCGGCCGTCACCGAGATGCAGGAGACCAGCAAGATCCTGCGCACCGATACGGTGGCGCTGTTCGAGCGGCTGCGCGAGGGCAACATCCTGCTGCAGGAAGTGTTGACCGGCGCCCACGACAACCTCAACTCGCTGGAGCGCGCGCTGGTGACCCGCGTGGCCGACTTCGTGTCCGCCATGAACGACGTCACCTCACGCAACGGCGTCGCGACCCAGACGCTGGAAGACCAGCTCACGGTGTTCAACAGCAAGACCGGCAAGGCGCTGGAGGATCTCGGCGCGCTGTCGAGCCAGTTCGAGACCCACGGCAAGGCGCTGATCGAGGCGGCTGCCGTGGTCGAGCAGGCCAACCGCTCGACGACGGCCTCCGTCAGCGAGCGTAAGGAGGCGCTGGAGGCGCTGGTCACGACCATCGACCTGCGCACCACCGATCTCGACCAGCGGCTGTCGCGCTTCACCGGGCTGCTCGACGAATCGCTCGGCGCGGCCGAGGAACGCGCCCGCGACATCGCCCGCGTGGTGGCGGAGACCGCCGGCGCCGGTTCGGCTGCGATCAGCAGGCAGTTCGAGGCGGTGCGCCAGGCCGCCGAGAACGAGCGCCAGCAGACCGTCGACGCGATGAACGAGCTCTACCAGCAGAGCAACGCCGAGACCGATGCGATGTTCAGGGAATCGACGGAGAAGTTCTCCGCGATGGTCGCGGCGATGAAGCAGATGGCGAGCGAGATGCACAGCGAGCTCGAGGCCACCCGCAACGAGCTGCGCCGCGGCGTGCTGGAAATGCCGCAGGAGGCCGCCGAGAATACCGCGCAGATGCGCAAGGTGATCGTCGACCAGATCGAGGCGCTGGCCGAGCTGAACCGCATCGTCGCCCATCACGGCCGCGGGCTCGACGTGGTCTCAACCAACCGCGCCAGCGTCCGGCACGAAGAGCCGGTGATGGCTGCCGCCGGCGGCCGCGCCGACCTGCGGATGCGGGACAGCGTCCGTGACAACGGCAACAGTGCCTCGACGCTGCCGCCGCCCGATCTCGGCATGGCGAGCTCGCGCCGCACCGAGGCTCCGTCGGTCAGCCCGGCCGGCCCCAACAACGCCGACGGCTGGCTCTCCGACCTGCTCAATCGCAGCGACGCACCGCCGCCGGCCCCGCAGGCCCGCGATGCCCAGCAGCGCCCGCGTCCGCAGCAGCAGCCCGCCGCCAATCCGCTGGAGTCGCTGTCGCTCGACATCGGCCGGCTGATGGACCGCACGCTGGCGGCGGAGATGTGGGATCGCTACCAGCGCGGCGAGAACAAGGCGTTCTCCAAACGCCTCTACACGCCCGCCGGCCAGAAGGCCTTCGACGAAGTGGCCCGCAAGTACCGCTCCGACCGCGGCTTCAAGCAGACGGTCGACCGCTACATCGCGGAGTTCGAGCGCCTGCTCGACGAAGTCGCCCGCGAAGGCCGCGGCCAGCAGGAGCTGGCTGGCCACCTGACCTCGGAGACCGGGCTGGTCTACACCCTGCTCGCGCACGCCGCGGGACGGCTGGGGTGAGCGGCGAACACTGATGGCGAATAGAAGCGGAGGCCTGACGGCCTCCGTTTTGCTGTTGACCGATGCAAGGCTAAAATTGCGCCGGAACGAGCTGAGAGGCTTCAGATGTTGCGCACAGGCTGGCGTCCCGTCGTCGCGCTGACGGTGCTCGGAACAGCTGGATTTGCCGCAGTCGCGACGGCGGATCCGATTGAACCGTCGAAGATCCGGACCATCAGGATTGCACCACCATCGGCTGACGACCGTGGTGATCCATTGACGGCTCCTCCAAAGTACAACCGCCTTCACGTGTTGACGGTGCGGCCAAGACTACCCGACGAGCAGCGCGACGCTGCGGGCCGCGAGTGGTCGACAACAACGGTGGTAAGCAAGCCCGCGGCCGATGCGCACGTCGTTCAAACGACGCCGGTCAGACCTGCCTCCGATGAGCTCCGCAATACGTCCGGCGGCAAATGGTCGGGCACACAGGGCCTCGTCAGTGCCACATCCGATCCCCACCACATTCGCAGCTTGAGCATCCGCCCGGAGCAGCCGGAGCCATATTCCCGCTATGGTCGCTTCGCTCCGGAAACCCTCGAGCCTTCTCAGGCGGCGCCCCAGTAAGAAAGTGGATGGCCGTCGGTCCCGAACGGGCGGCGCAGCCTACTGCCGGCGCCGTGGCCCGGGCGCTGCGGCGGCGGGAGCCGGCGCGGGCTCGGGTGCGGCATTGTTGCTGCCGCCGAAGATCACCCGGCTCGGATTGCGGTCGAAATTGTTCACGGCGCGGCTGATGTCGGCGAGCGTGCGGCGGCCGTCGTTGATCAGGAGATTGGAGCGCTTGTCGATATTGTCGGCGAGCTCGCGGATCGACTTCACCATCTGGTTCAGCTCGCTGCCGTTGTTGCCGCCGGCGATCGCATTGAGGCCCAGCATCAGATTGTCGGCCTTGGCCATCACGCCGTCGACCTTGACCATGACGTTGTCGATCTTCTCGGAATTGCGCGCCAGCGCCTCGGTGAAGACCTCGAGGTTCTTCAGCGAATTCTTCACCGACTGCTGATTGTCGGCGACGATGCGGTTGACGTTTTGCAGGGTGGCGCGGATCGCCTCGGTGACGTCCTGCAATGCGTTGGGGTCGGCGGTCAGGACCGGGATGCCGTCCTCATCGAGCGGCACCGGCGGGGCGGCCTCCTCGCCGCCCTTCAGCGAGATCGCGGCGACGCCGGTGAGGCCCTGGAATTCGAGACCGACCAGGGTGTCCTTGCGGAGCGGCGCGCTGTTCTCGATCATCGCCAGCGCGACCACGCGCCTGGGGTTGTCGAGCTTCACCGACACCACCTCTCCTATCCGGATACCGTTGAAATTGACATTGCCGCCGTTGCGCAGGCCCGACGCCGGCCCCTCGAAGATCACCCGCAAGGGGCTGCGCTGCTTGGTGGTGTGCAGGCTCTGGAACCACAGCACGAAGCCGAACGCGGCGGCAATCACCGCCAGCGTGAAAGCCCCGATCAAGACGTAGTTCGCCCGCGTTTCCATCAATTGCTCGCGTTATTCACTCTTGAATTACTCTTGGGCTCTCGCGCACTGAGCCTGCATCCGAGCCCTTCGAATTTCCTGCTGGCGCATGATCTCGTCCGAAAAACCGGTCTCCTCGCTTCGGGATCATGGGCTAGGCCACAACGGCTCGGGCGCGCTTGCCGTTGAAATATTGCTGCAACCACGGATGCTGCGATGCCTTCATGTCGGCGATCGATCCTGCAGCAATGATCTTACCGTTCCCTAAAACGGCGATACGGTCGCACGCGGTGTAAAGACTGTCGAGATCATGGGTTACCATGAAAACGGTCAGCCCCAAAGTGCGCTGCAAGGTGCGCACCAGCTCGTCGAAATCGCCGGCGCCGATCGGATCGAGGCCGGACGTCGGCTCGTCGAGAAACACGAGTTCCGGATCGAGCGCGAGTGCGCGCGCCAGCGCGACGCGCTTGACCATGCCGCCGGACAATTCCGACGGATAGCGGTCGGCAACCTCAGGCTTGAGGCCGACCATCACCAGCTTCGCCACCATGATCTCGTCGAGCAGCCGCTGCGAGACGCGCAGATATTCGCGCGCCGGGAACTGGATGTTCTGGCGCACCGTCAGCGAGGAGAACAGCGCGCCCTGCTGGAACAGGATGCCCCAGCGCCGCTCGACGGCGCGGCGCTGCGACGAGCTCGCGGCATCGAGATCGACGCCGAACACTTCGATGCGGCCGGAGACCTTCGGCACGAGGCCGATGATGGTGCGCGTCAGCACCGACTTGCCGGCGCCCGACGGGCCGACGAAGCCTAATATCTCTCCGCGCTTGACGTCGAGGTCGAGGCCGTCGAGCACACGCGTGGTGCCGAATTGCACGGTGACGTCGCGGACCCGGATGATGGCGTCGATGTCCTCGTCCGCCATGATCACATCCCGATCGAGGCGAAGAAGATCGCGAACACGCCGTCCATCACGATCACGAAGAAAATCCCCTTCACCACCGAGGCGGTGGTGTGCTGACCGAGCGATTCCGCCGAGCCCTGCACCGCCAGCCCCTCGACGCAGGCGACGATGCCGATCACCGCGGCCATGACGGGTGCCTTGACCATGCCGACGACGAAATGGTCGATCGATATGGCATCACGAAGGCGGAGCAGGAAGGCCTCCGGATCGACGCCGCCATAGAGCCAGGCGACCAGGCCGCCGCCATAGAGCGCGGCCATCGCGCCGAGGAACGCCAGGATCGGCAGCGCCAAGACCAGCGCCAGCATGCGCGGCAGGATCAGGACCTCGATCGGATCGAAGCCCATGGTGCGCAGCGCGTCGATCTCCTCGCGCATCTTCATCGAGCCGAGCTCGGCGGTATAGGCCGAGCCGGAGCGGCCCGCGACCATGATCGCGACCAGCAGCACGCCGATCTCGCGCAGCACCAGCACGCCGAGCATGTCGACCACGAAGATGTCGGCGCCGAACCTGCGGAAATGGAAGATGCCCTGCTGCGAGATGATGCAGCCGATCAGGAAGGTGATCAGCACCACGATCGGCACCGCGCGCAAGCAGACCTGCTCGAGGTGATGCACCGTCGAGGTGAAGCGGAAGCTGCGCGGATGGATCAGCACCTTGGCGGCCGCGGCCAGCACCGCGCCGAGCATGTCGACGAGGCCGATGATGGTGCCGCCGATCCCGGCCACGGTGCGCCCGATCTGCTCGAGCATGCCCGAGATCAGCAGCGGTTCGCGCACGGCCTTGGACGCGGGGCCGACGCGGCGGACCTCATCGACCAGGCTGGAATAGTTCGCGGAGAGGCCCGCGATCTCGGCTTCGGCGCCGGCATCGCTCAGGCTACGGCGCAGCCGCTCGATAAGCCAGGCGCCGAACGTGTCGAGGCTTGCGACCTGCGACACGTCGATGAAGATATGAGGGCGGCTGCCGCGCAGTCGCTCGGCGTCGGAGACGATCCGCTCGAGCGCAGGGGCAAAGCGGGCGGTCCAGTTGCCCGCCGCGCACAACGCCAGTCCTTCGCCTTGGGCTATCCGCTCCAGTGTCGGGTCGCCGCTCACCTTTTTGCCTACCCCTCAAGCCGGCTGGCCGCCGCAACTGCAGATCTCCGGCGGCTTGCCGGATCGGCTTGTCGAATCTGTCACTAACCAGCCATAGTTGGTTGCGCGTCGCAAGCTACGGTTCAGGAAATAGTAGACTTTAAAATGACTTCCACCCCGCCCGGAGCGATTTCCCTCAACGTGCGGATCGAGCGTTGGCCGATCGCCGGCTCGTTTACGATCAGCCGCGGCGCCAAGACCGAGGCCGTCGTCGTGGTGGCCGCGGTCGGCCAGGGCGGCCTCATCGGCCGCGGCGAATGCGTGCCCTACCCGCGCTACGACGAGAAGCCGGAGGCAACCCTGGAGGCGATCCAGGCGATGCAGGAGCCCCTTGCCGGCGGCATGGACCGCATCGCCCTGCAAGCCCGGATGCCCGCCGGGGCCGCCCGCAATGCACTGGATTGCGCATTGGCGGACCTCGAGGCCAAACGCGCCGGCCAGCGCATCTGGAACCTGTTCGGCCGGCCTGCGCCCGAACCGCGCACCACCGCCTACACGATCTCGCTGGGCCCTCCCGAAGCAATGGCCGAGGCCACCGCCAAGGCCGCGCACCGCGCGCTGCTCAAGATCAAGCTCGGCGGCGACGGCGACGGTGCGCGGATCGCCGCCGTGCGCAGGGCCGCGCCAACCTCCGAATTGATCGTCGATGCCAATGAGGCCTGGACCGAGGACAACCTCGCCGCCAACCTCAAGGCCTGCGCCGATGCCGGCGTCACGCTGATCGAGCAGCCGCTGCCGGCCGGCAAGGATGAGGCGCTGGCGCGGATCGAGCGCCCGGTTGCGGTCTGCGCCGACGAGAGCGTGCATGACCGCGCCTCGCTTGCCGGATTGCGCGGCCGCTATGATGCCGTCAACATCAAGCTCGACAAGACCGGCGGACTGACCGAGGCGCTCGCGATGGCGGACGCCGCCCGCGCGCTCGGCTTCGAGATCATGATCGGCTGCATGGTGGCGACTTCGCTGTCGATGGCGCCGGCGATGCTGATCGCGCAAGCCGCGCGCTTCGTCGATCTCGACGGCCCGCTGCTGCTGGCCAACGACCGCGACAACGGCCTGCGCTACGAGGGCAGCCTGGTCTATCCGCCCGACGCCGCGCTCTGGGGGTGATGGATGAGTCGCTTCCGCGCCAGCCACATCACCAGCCCACCGGTCGCCGCCATCGCCGCCATCATGTCGTAGACGCCGAGCCCGAAGCGCGCATAGACCATGCCGCTGACGATCGCCGTGGTGCTGGCGACGATGCCGCCGCAGGCGGTGAGATAGCCCTGCGCGCGCGCCATCACATGCACCGGCACGTGATGCACCATCAGCCCCATGATGCCGACCTGGGTCAGCCCGAAGCTTAAGCCGTGTCCGAGCTGGACCACGGCAAGCACCGCAAGTGGCGGATCCTGCGCAGTGATCGCCCAGCGCGCGACGGCGCTGGCGGCCGCGATCATCACCAGCACCGCCGACGGCAGCGTGAAGCGCGGTGAGGCCGCGAACAGCACGATCTCGGCGATCACGCCGAGCACCCAGAGCACCGCGATAGTCAGGCCGCTGAAACCGGCCTGCTGCCAGGCAATCGAGGCGAAGATGTAATAGGCGCCGTGGCTGCCCTGGATCAGCGCCGAGGAGACGATGATGGCGAGGAAGGTCGGGTTGCGCAGCAACCGCGGCGAACCGGCCGCGTGCGCGACTGCGGCGACCGGACGGCCCAGCGGCCGCAAGGTCAGCCCGACCAGCGCGCCGAGCACGGTCACGGCGGTGATGATCCAGATCAGATCGACCTCCGCGACATAACGCAGCAGGAACCCGCTGATCAGCGCACAGACCGCGAACGCCGCCGAGCCCCACAGCCGCAGCGGTCCGTAGGTGAGACCGAATTGCCTGACGCCGCGCAGCGCATAGGCGTCGGTAAGCGGCACCATCGGCGTCCAGACGCAGCAGGTCAGCGCATAGACCGCGAGCAGCACGAAGGGCTGGTGCTGGGTGCCGATCACGGCAAAGCCGAACGCCGTGGCTACTCCCGTGGCGATGATCGCGCCGCGCAGCATCTGGCGGCGTTCCGCCACTGCCGTGACCAGCGGCAGCACGGTGAAGCGCGTCACCGGCGGCACCGCGGTGATGATGCCGATCCAGGTGGCATCGATGCCGATCGCCTTCAGCCACACGGTGAAAAACGGCAGATGCACGCCGGTCATGCCGAACAGGGTGGCATAGAATGCCGCGAGCCTTCGCGCGAATCGCCGCGATGCAACTTTTGCTGCAATGGGGATTTGTGATTCGGAAGACATCAATTCAATTGCGATTCGCGCGATATCGTGGTGATCGTTAGCGTAACGCGCAGTGATTTGCGCGAAGAGATTGTGATGGCCGAAGAAGCATTCGCCCTGTCGCCGATATCCGCCCGCGCGGCGCTGCCGAGCGAGGAGGACTATGCCGCGATCAGCGCGGCCTTCATGGAGACCTCGCGGGGCCGCTGGTTCCTCGGCGAATACGCCAAGCGCAACCGCAATGCCGATACGCGCATGGTGCTCGATGCCGTGGCGCGGATCGAGGATAGCCTCAGCGCGCAGCGGCAGGCCGCCCAAGCTGCCATCAGGGACGAGCAGCTGGCGCAGGCGCTGGACGCCTTGCGCGGTGCGATCGAGGCCGCCCGGGCCTCCGCCATCACAGCGCTCGACGGCATCAGCTTCGAGCCGAATCTGGCGCCGGTGCGCAAGGGCGTGCGGGTGATTCGGGAGATCTCCTGGCGGCTGCGCGAGATCGGCAATGACGGCCGGATCTGCGACATCATCGATTCGCAGGCCAGCGCGATCGAGGCCGGTGCTGCGCAGATATCGATGGACGACGCCAAGGCCGTGCTGGATTCCGCCTTCGCGGCGCTGGCCCGCCGCCTCAGCGAATTCGATCCGGACAAGGCGACGACGCCTGCGGCCGAGCCGGTCACGGCCGAAGCACCGGTTGCGGAACCGGCCGCGGCCGCTCCTTCACCGCCGCCCGCGGCCGAAAGCACTGCCGCCGAGAGCGCCACCCTCGATGCGACGCTGGCCGCCACGCCGTCAGCGCCGCCTCAGGAGGCCGTTGCGACGCCGAACGGCGAAGCCGAGATGCCGGTTGCGCCGTCCTCCGAGGTCGCCGCAGCAACAGTCCCGCAGCCGAGCGAAGCCTGGCTCAAGGCTGAGGCTGCGCTGGCCGAAGCCGAGGCCGCCGAGCTGGCGCGCGCCACCGACGCGGCCGCCGCCGACGCCCATGACGAAGCAGTGCTCGACCTGATCGCGATGGAGATGGGCGCGCCCGATCCGGTCGACGAAGAGGCGATCGCCGAGGAAATGCGCGCCGCCGAGGAGCTGCGTGTCGCCGAGGCGATGGCTGCCGAGCCCGAGCACGAAATGGTTGCACCGGCCATTCAGCCGGAGCCTGCACCGGCGCCCGAGCCGAAGGTCAAGGTCGAGCCGGCACTGGTCGCTGTCGCGTCGATCGCTACCCCGACGGCGGTGCCGCCGCCTCTCCCGCCCACCGTTGCGGCTGCGCCGGCTCCTGCGGCAGAGGTCTCGCTCGGCTCTACCATCATCGCCAGCGGCCTCCTGAAAAAGCCGAACGCCGCCGCCAACGATCCGCTCGCGCCGATCCGCCGCATGACCCAGGCCGAGAAGATCGCGTTCTTCTCGTAAGGCGGACGCGTTCGCGCTACGCATCCATCTGCTATCGAGCACCCACGCAGCGTGACCCAGCTCACGTACCGCGGGCGCATGCGCGTCTAGCCTCCCTGCGACCGGTCCCGCACCGGGATCAGCATTGGGAGCGCGCGATGGTCCGCCTGACATCCATCATGATATCGGCCGCATTACTCGGCCTGGTGAGCCTCGGTGGATCAAGCACGGCGTTTGCCGAGGCCGGCGGCGTCACCGTCGGCAATGCAACCCATGCGGCGGCGCCGTCCATCGATCAAACGGTCCCGCCGGCAACATCGGCCGCAACGACGCCGGCTGCGCTCCGCGGCCCCGAGCAGCGCGTTGCGCTCGTGATCGGCAATGCGAATTACGAGAACGCACCGAAACTCGCCAATCCCGGCAACGACGCGCAGTCGATGGCCGAGCTGTTGAACTCTGCCGGCTTCGAGGTGATCTCCGCGACCGACCTCAGGCGGGGCGACATGGTGAAGGTGTTGCGGGATTTCTCCGACAAGGTCGCGGCGCGCGGCACGGGCACGGTCGCGATGATCTATTACGCCGGGCACGGCGTGCAGCTCGCCGGGGAGAACTACCTGATCCCGGTCGACGCGAAGATCGCGGCGCCGTCCGACCTCGACGGCAATTCGGTGCGCCTCGTCGACGTGATGGGCACGCTCGAGAATATCCCGAGCCGGATGCGCATCGTGGTGCTCGATGCCTGCCGCAACAACCCGTTCCCCAACGTCAACGATGCCGGCCGCGGCCTTGCCGTCGTCGATGCGCCGAGCGGCTCGATCGTCGGCTACTCCACCGCGCCGGGCATGGAGGCACAGGACGGCAACAACGGCCACAGCCCCTACACCAACGCCTTCCTGCGGCTGGCGCGCGAGCCCAACCTGCCGATCGAGCAGCTGTTCAAGCGCGTTCGCCTCGAGGTCAACGCGACGACCGACGGCCGGCAGACGCCATGGGAGAGCTCGTCGCTGACCTCGGATTTCTATTTCTTCGGCGACACCACCGTCGCGGCATCGCGTGCGCCCGCGAACGAGCCTGTCGTGCAGATGGCATCGAACCTGCCGAACCGCTCGGTGCGCCAAGCCTATGATTTCGTGCTGTCGGAGGGGCGACCGGACTACTATGAGGAATTCATCCGGCTCTATCCGCGCGATCCGCTGTGCGATCGCATTCGCTTCCTGCTCACGAACTGGCTGCAGGTCGCGGCCTGGCACAAGGCGGTGCTTGCCAACACGCCGTTCGCCTACAAGACCTTCCACGACAATTTCGCCGGCAGCCCCTATGCGCAGCAGGCGCTGAAGCTGCAGGCGCAGCCGAAGGCCGTGCCGCCGATGCAATTCACGCGGCTTTCAAATCGTCAGACCTTGCAGCCGATCAATGCGGGCCTGCAGGGCGCCGGCGGCAATGGCCAGATCGGCGGCGGCAAGATCGTCAACATGCCCGCGCCCGGGGCGAAGCCGGTCGGGATGCCGACCTCGATCGGCAAGGGCAAGGTCGCGAGCCTTCCTGTTGCAAATGCCGGCAAGAACGCATCGAGCCCGGTCATGAAAGACAGCGACCAGCACCGCTTCCACGCGGTGCGGCAGAGCATGCAAGTCGACCGGATGCGATCAGGCGGTGGTGGCCGCGCCGTGTTCCACCCAACTCCGTCCGGCTCGTATCCCGGCGGAATGAGCGGCAGCCATCATGGCGGCTTCAGGCGCTGATCGGCCACACCGCACAACGAAACGGGGGCAGAGCGACCATCGCCCTGCCCCCGCTGTTTTCAGGCGACGAGCTTCGCGAACAGGTCGGCGTCGACGTTGCCGCCCGAGAGCACGATGACGACGTTCTTGCCCCTGGCGTCGATCCGCCCCGCCAGCAGCGCGGCGAGCCCGATGGCGCCACCGGGTTCGACCACGAGCTTCAGCTCGCGATAGGCAAAAGCGACAGCCGCACCAACCTCTTCGTCGGAAGCGTTGACACCGTTTGCGAGCAGCTTGCTGTTGATCGCAAAGGTGAGCTCGCCCGGCATCATCGCCATCAGCGCGTCGCAGATGGTGCGCGGCGCAACCGCATGGGCCTCGCGATGTCCGACCTTGAGCGACAGCGCGTGATCGTCATAGCCCGCGGGCTCGGCGACGATCACCTGGGCCTGCGGATATTTCGCCTTCACGGCGGTCGCAACACCGGCGATCAATCCGCCGCCCGACGCCGGCGCCACGACGATATCAGGTGTGAGCCCGAGCGCGGCCATGTCCTCGGCAATCTCGCGGCCGGCGGTGCCCTGGCCCGCGATCACCAGGGGATCGTCATAGGGAGGCACCAAGGTCGCGCCGCGCTTGCTGGCGATGCCGCTGGCGATTGCCGCGCGGTCGTCGCGATCGCGATCGTACAGCACGACCTCGGCGCCATAGGACTTGGTCCGCTCGCGCTTGGTGAGCGGCGAGTCCGCAGGCATCACGATGGTCGCCTGCATGTTGAGAATCTTGGCCGCCGCGGCCACGCCCTGGGCATGGTTGCCCGAGGAGAACGCCACGACGCCCCCGCTCCGCTTGTCCTGCGGGATCGAGGCGAGCTTGTTGAAGGCGCCGCGGAACTTGAATGACCCGGTCCGTTGCAACATCTCGGGCTTGAGGAAGACCCGGCTGCCGACCCGTTCGTTGAGAACGGGGAAGGTCAGGAGCGGCGTGCGCACCGCGAACGGCGCGACCACCCTTGCGGCGGCATCGATGTCCGCGGCAGCGACGGGTGGATTTAAAACGGTGTCCGTCATCCACGATTTGTATCGCGGCGGGATGCAGCCCTGCAAGACGCTTTGGCGTGAGTTTGTTTAGCGCGAGGTTGGGTGACTGGCCGGCAAGGCCGCGAAATGGTGCTCTTCGGCACCGAATTCGAATACTTCCCCCTCGCCGTCGGGCGCGGCAGGGCGGATGTTCATGCAGCGCTCGATGAACACCCGAGCGGACGCCTGCCAGGTGTGGAGCGCGGCGAAATCGACGCAGGCCTGCCGCGGGATGCTGAGCGCTTCCAGGCAGGCATGGTGCAGGTCCTCGTCGAGCACGCCGACCGGCGCCGCGCCGATCACGTCGCGGGGGCCGGTGACCGGAAAAGCGGCAACCGGCAGGCCGCTCGCCAAGGCCTCGAGCAGCACGAGACCGAACGTATCGGTGCGGCTGGGGAAAACGAACACATCGGCCGCGGCATAGATCTCAGCCAATTCTTCCCCGTGGCGGGCGCCGAGGAAGACGGCTTCGGGATATTTCCGCTCCAGCGCCGCTCGCGCCGGGCCGTCGCCAACCACCACCTTGGTGCCGGGCAAATCGAGATCGAGGAATGCTTCGAGGTTCTTTTCCACCGCGACCCGGCCGACGCTGAGATATACCGGCTGCGGCAGGCAGAGATCGACATCGCGTGGATGGAACAGGGCGGTATCGACGCCGCGCGACCACAGCACGACGTTGCGGAAGCCGCGCTGGCGCAACTCGGCGGCCAGCGCCGGGGTTGCCGCCATCACCGCCCGGCTCGGCTTGTGGAACCAGCGCAGCGCGCGCCACACCCAGGCTTCGGGAACCGGCGTGCGCGCCGAGACATATTCGGGGAAACGGGTGTGGAAGCTCGTCGTGAACGGCAGGCCGCGCTTGCGGCAATAGCGGCGGACCGAAAGCCCGATCGGGCCTTCGGTCGCGATATGGATGCTGTCGGGCTTGGCCGCATCGATCAGGCTGGCGACCTTGGCCTGGTACGGCAGTGCCAGCCGCAAATCGCGATAGCTCGGCATCGCGAAGGTGCGGAACTCGTCCGGCGTCAGGAAGCTCACCTCGACCCCGAGCGACTTCGCCGCCTGTGCCATCATGGTCAGCGTGCGGACAACCCCGTTGACCTGGGGATGCCACGCATCGGTCGCGACCAGGATATGCGTCATGCAGCGCGTGCCGTTACCCGCGGAACTGGCGCGATCCGGCGCACCGGGTCGGTCCAGGTGATGATTTCGAAGCTGCCGTCCTCGTGCTCGGCGAGCGCGGTGCAGCTCTCCACCCAGTCGCCGCAATTCATGTAGCGGATGCCGTGCTCGTCATGAATCGTCGCGTAGTGGATGTGGCCGCAGATCACGCCGTCGCAGCCGTGACGACGCGCCTCGCCGGCAAGCGTGGCCTCGAAGGCGCCGATATAATTCACCGCCTTCTTGACCTTCAGCTTGGCCCATTGCGACAGCGACCAGTAGGGCACGCCAAACATCTTGCGGAAGAAGTTGACGAAGCGATTCATCTGGATCGCGAAGTCGTAGGCCTTGTCGCCGAGATGGGCGAGCCAGCGCGCATTCTGCACCACGAGGTCGAAGATGTCGCCGTGGATCACGAGGTAGCGCTTGCCGTCGGCGCCGGTGTGGACGGTGTTCTCCACCACGTCGATGCCGCCGAAATGCGTGCCGTAATATTTGCGCAAGAACTCGTCGTGGTTGCCCGGGACGTAGATCACCTTGGCGCCCTTACGCGCCTTGCGCAGCATCTTCTGCACGAAATCATTGTGGGTCTGCGGCCAGTACCAGTTCGACTTCAGCGCCCAGCCGTCGACGATATCACCAACGAGGTAGATCGTGTCGGCATCGTGAGAGCGAAGGAAGTCCAACAGGCGGTCGGCTTGCGAACCGCGGGCTCCGAGATGGACATCGGAGATAAACAAAGTGCGAAAGCGCCGCTCGGGGCTCTCTTCACTCAAGGAGTCACTTCCCATGCCTGTGCACCTAACAGATTCCTGTGACAAGGCGATGACGATCCCCGCGACCTGAGGCTCCACAAAGAGTTAACGAGAATCAGCAGCGCGCCCCTGCCCTGCGGATAACAGCCGCATGCGACAATCTGGCGACATCGGCGGTCGCGGCTGTGTGCAGCGGGCGTTGTGTTGCGCGCATATCGCGGCGGGACAACGCGACGATTACGTAGATGGGTAACGGGCTACACGGCTTCAATAGTACTTGTGGAAGTGATGCACCGGCCCGTGACCGCGGCCGACGGCGAAGCGATCGGCGGCGGCGATCGCGTCTGATATCCAGGCCTTGGCGTTGCGCACGGCGGTCTCCATGTCGTCGCCCTTCGCGAGCCCGGCCGCGATCGCCGACGACAGCGAGCAGCCGGTGCCGTGCGTGTTTGATGTCGCGATACGCGGCGCCGCGAGCGCGATGCTGCGCGCGCCTTCGATCAGGTAGTCGATGCTCTCGGCGCCGTGCCCATGACCGCCCTTCACCAGCACCGCGCGACAGCCCATCGCCAGCAATCGTTTGCCCTGCTGCTCGACGTCGGCCTCACTTGCAGCGACCGGTTCGTTCAGCAGCGCCGCCGCTTCGGGCAGGTTCGGCGTGATCAGCGAGGCCAGCGGAAACAGCATGGTCTTCAGCGCATCGACCGCCTCGGCGGCCAGCAGCCGATCGCCTGATGTTGCGACCATCACCGGGTCGAGCACGATGTGACACGGCGCCCAGCGCCGCAGGCCGTCGGCGATCGCGGCGATGGTTTCGGCCTGCGCGACCATGCCGATCTTGACCGCACCGACGTCGAGATCGGAGAACACGGCATCGATCTGTGCCGTGACGAATGCAGCGGGCACCGGATGGATGCCGCTGACCCCCGTGGTGTTCTGCGCGGTCAGCGCCGTGATCGCCGAGGCGCCATAGACCCCGAGCGCGGCAAAGCTCTTGAGGTCGGCCTGGATGCCCGCACCACCCGAGGAATCCGAGCCGGCAATGGTGAGCGCGACCGGCGTCATCTGGCGGCACCGGCGGCTGATACGAATGAGACCGTCACGAAGGAGACCATCATGAATGGGACTGTAGCGTGTCCTAGCCCGGACGCCCCCTGGCAGCAAGTTCGCCTGACTTTACCGCGAGTTGGCCTTGCCTTGCGCCTGCTTGCCCCCTTGCCTTGGCCGCCCGTTTTTGGCCTATAGTCGCGGAAATCCCCGGAGACGACTTTGATGGTTCCTTTCTTCGTCCAGATCAAATGCAAGCTCGGCCAGTCCTACACCGTCGCCAACGCACTGGCGGAAGCCGAGATTGCGTCGGAGATCTATTCCACGGCGGGCAATTACGATCTCCTGGTCAAATTCTACGTCGACCACGACACCGACATCGGCCATTTCATCAACGAGAAGGTTCAGGTGATCCCGGGCATCCAGGACACCCTCACCATCATCACCTTCAAGGCGTTCGGCGGCGCTCGCTAAAGCATGATCCGGAAAAGTGCGAAGCGGTTTTCCGAAAAGATCACGCTCAAACAAAGGTCTAAAGCGCGATGATGATTCAACCAAATCTCATCGCGCTTTAGAGACCAAGGCTCTAGAGACCAAGGCTTTCGCGCAGCCGCTGAAGCTGCGGTCGGATCTGCTCGCAATCAAGCTCCTGCTCGAACGTCCTGAACGCCTCGACGCTCGGCTCGCCGCGAAGCTTGGCAAGTCGCGCGGCATCTCGCGCGCAGACGTCGGCATCGGAAGACTGCGGGGCGGGTACGGCCTGACGTTGCGCCTGCTGCGCCCTGGGCGCTTCGGGCGCGGTTGGCTGCGGCGGATCGCTCGCCACGCTTTCAAGCAGGCGCTGCACCTGGGCCTTCAGCCGTTCGCAGGTCAGCTCGCGTTGCAGCTTGGCGATTTCTGCAGGCGACGGCTCGGCGCGCAATCGCGCCAGACGCTGCTCATCGCGGCTACAAGCCGTCGCGGGATCCGCCGTGTCGCGCACCGCCGGCGCAGGCTGGACCGGCGGGACCATCGCGACGGCGGGCTTGGTCGGGGCCGCCCCGGCGGCAGCCGGCGCCGGTCGCGAGGCGACAGCCGGCGGCTTGGCGGCGACGGGCGGATTGGCGACCTGCGAGGGTAGTGCGACCCGCTCGGTTTTCGGCTCGGGCTGCGGCACCAGCGAAATGGTGGCTCCGCCGAGCGAGCCATAGATGAACGGCTCCTGGCGCCCCCCGGTCATGCTGATCACATCGTCGCGCACGCGACCGAGGGCGATGCGGATATCGACGCCAGGCTCGGTGAGATGCCGCAGCAGCGCGGTCGCATAGGGGCTGTTCACGCCATCGCCATCGTAGGACACCGAGCCGGCCTTCGCGGCATAGGCCACCAGCGTGTCGGCGCTGACGTCTTCCAGCTTGCCGAGACCTCCCCGCATCTGCGAGCGCAGGCCGGCCGACCGGACGCGCGACGGGAACGGATTGTCGCGGCACGCGTCGAGCAGGATCAGGCGCAGCCGGCGCACCGACTGCAGCGCCCAGATCAGGCGATCAAGCGCCACCGCCTCGTCGTCGACGTCGTAGTCGCGGCTCAACTTCGCGTCGACCGGAATCAGGTAGTTAGATCCGTTCATCTCGACGCCGTGGCCGGCATAATAGACCACGGCAATATCGGCGCTCTCCGCCGTGACCAGGAAGTCGCGCACCGCGCGCTTGAACTCGACGACGCCGAGATCGTTGCGCGAGATCACCACCTCAAAGCCGGCCGATTTCAGCAGGCCCGAAATCGCGGTAGCGTCGCTGATCGTGTTGCCGAGCGTCGGCGCGCTCTTATAGGCGGAATTGCCGATTACGAGCGCCACGCGCCGATCCGCGACAGCCGCAGTCGCAAACAAGGTCGAGGCCGCGAGGCAGGCGGCGTAGGCAATGGTTCGTCGCAGCGTCGTTCTCAATAGCGATAGTACCTATGCGTATGATGGTGCTTCCGGCGATACGGAGGGCGGCCATCGGAGGTGACGTTGACGGTGATGACCTCGGAGAAGACCGCCGGGTCATGCGGCGTATGGCTGAAATCGGCGAACAGCAGCCGCAGCTTGTGCTGGCCGAGCGGCAGCGTGATCTTGGCCTCGGTCTGGCCCGCACCGAAATGCAGATGGTTGAAGTCGCTCGGAATCGGCTGATCGAGCGGCGGCAGGTCGGCATCCACCAGCAAGTGATGATGGCCGGTGTTCGGCTTGTCGAAGCCCGCGGGCGCAACGCCCATGTTGAGCAGGCCGAAACGGATCACCGGGTTCGGCGGAATGTAGCTGCCGTCCCTAGGGTAGATGAAATAGACCTTGGCGTCCTTGGGCGATGGCCGGCGACCGGCAGGCGGAGCGGCGGCCGGTGCTGCGGCAGCCGCCGGCGCCGCAGCTGGCGGGGCCGGCGCGGCGGCCTGCGGAGCCGCGGCGGGATCGACGACCTTCACCTTGATGCGCTCCGAGATCACCGGCGGCGAATGCGGAACATGGTTCTTGTCGCCGAACACGAGCTGCAGCGTGTGTTCGCCGGGCGGCAGCGTCAGTTCGGTCTCGGTCTGCCCCGCCCCGAAATGCAGATGCTGGAAGTCGTTCGGGATCTCGACATTGAGCGGGGGCGTCGGCGCATCGATGATCAGGTGATGGTGGCCAGAATTCGCGCGATCCGAACCGGCGGGCGCAACACCCATGCCGCGCAGGCCAAAGTGGATGGTCGACTTCGGGGGAATTGAATCACCATCCTTGAGGCCGATGAAGTAGACGGCGGCGCCAGGTGGCGACGATGTCGGTCCCCCGGTCTGCGCTCGCGCGGGCACGGCGAATGCGAGCAGAGCAAGAAGCGGCACCAACGCTGACGGGAAAGACCTACGCATCTTCTGCAATCGCATCATTTGCAATTCCCCGATCCCGGCCACGTCGTCGCGGCCAATCGCATCATCAAAATTGTGTCCAGTCTTGTCCGCGCTGAAATCTCGGCTGCGCGATAACTGCTAGTCGTCTGCTTCGGAGCTCGGCTTGCCGATCATCGCTGAATGAAGCATTCTTGCTCCGCTTGATTGCACAATCGCGTTGACGATCATTGGCATTTTAGCCGGATACGATAGATGAAAATAAATTCCCTGTTTGTGATATCAATCACAGCGTTGGCCACAACACTTGGCGCCAACGGCAAGACCGCAACCCTCAGGCAGGATAGTGAATCTGGTTCGCATCGTCCAGCGCCTCCCGAACATCTGACCGTGGCGCAAGCTCCGACGCAGCCGTCGCGCCTTGAACCTGGAGACGTTTTCCGCGACTGTACAGACTGTGGGGAGCTCGTCGTTTTGCCGCCCGGCGACTTCGTGATGGGTTCCAACGATACGCCGTACGAAAAGCCGGAGCGGACGATCCCCATTCCACGGCCGTTCGCGATCGGGCGCCGCGAAGTCACTTTCGCCGAATGGGATCAATGCGCCGACGCAGGCGCCTGCAAGTTTCGGCCCGACGATCACGGTTGGGGCCGCGGCAGCCAGCCCGTCATCAATGTCAGCTGGGACGATACCAAGCTCTTCCTGGCGTGGCTGTCGCAACGCACCGGACAGAAGTATCGGCTTCCGACCGAAGCCGAGTGGGAATATGCGGCGCGCGCCGGGACCAAGACACCGTACTGGTGGGGCCGCGACGTCGGCACGGGGCGCGCCCAATGCGCGAACTGCGTCACTCCCCCGCCGCAGAAGATGGCACCGGTCGGCTCATTCCGCCCCAATGGTTTCGGACTGTACGACACCGCGGGCAACGTCGCCGAATGGGTCGAGGATTGCTGGAACGACAATTACCGCAACGCACCGAAGGACGCCTCGGCATGGACCAGCGGCGATTGCCGGCTGCGTGTGCTGCGGGGCGGCAACTTCACCAGTCCGGCGACCGCGATCCGCTCGGCGGCGCGATTCCGCTACGACGTCGACGTGCGCTACTATGGCAACGGCTTTCGCTTCGTGCGAGAGTTGCCGTGATGCGGCGTGCACATGAACCGGCCGCACGCATGTTGCTCGCAGCATGCGCAATCAGCGCCGGCCCTGCATTGGCGCAGTCCCTCTCCGCGAAAGGTCAGATCGGCTATCTGCAGGAATGGGAGATGCAGGCGAATCTCGCCGGCACCGCTGACAGCACAGGCTATGCCGGCGCGATCACATTGCGGCATGTCGGGCTCTGCAGCATCAACGGATCGGAGGAAAAGACCGGCACCCTCGAGCTGCACGTATCGACGCGGCCACCGCATGTCGAGGGTACGCTGGCATTGGCCGACGACAAATGCCACCTCGCGGCATCCGGAGCGCAGGGCTATTCGGGCCTCCTGAAATGCCGTGACGGCCAGGACGTGCCGATCAACTTCTCCATCGAGCCGCTGGGCAGCACCGCTCACATCCCGACGGCCGTCACCAGGTAGCACACGCCGCTGCGCCAGAGCATGATCCGGAAACGTGCGTCGCGCGGTGTTGCGAAAGATCGTGCTCCGCTCTAGCCGCCCTTCTTCATCGGCTTTGGCGGCCCGTCGACCGGCGGCAGCGACTTGATGTAGTCGGCGATCGCGTCGCGATCGCTTGACGAGAGCTGCGAGGTGTTGCGGATCACGCGCACCATCGATCCGCCGGCGCTATCGCCGTCCGGCGTCTGTCCGCTTTCGAGGAAATAGGCGATGTCCTTCGCGCTCCAGTCCGCGATCCCCCGCGGCGTGATGTTGGGGACCCAGCCTTCGCCCTCCGGATTCGGGCCGCCGGCGAAACGCTGCGAGCTGATGATGCCGCCGAGGAAATTCCGCGGGCTGTGACACTCGGCACAATGACCGAAGCTGTTGACGAGGTAGGCGCCGCGATACCAATGCGCCGAGCGGCTTGCATCCGCGACGAACGGCTTGCCGTCCATGAACAGGAATTTCCAGACCCCGACATTGCGCCTGATGTTGAACGGAAACGGCACGTCGTGGTCGCGCACCTTGCCGGCGACCGGCGGCAAGGTCTTCAGATAGGCGAACAGGTCGCGCACGTCGTTGACCCTGGCGTGCTGATAGGATGTGTAGGGAAACGCGGGGAAATAGTGCGTCCCCGACGGCGAGGTGCCCTTCATGACCGCGGTGACGAAATCGGCCTCGCTCCAGCGCCCGATGCCGTCATTCGGATCGGGCGAGATGTTCGGCGCGTAGAAGGTGCCGAACGGCGACGGTATCGCGAGGCCGCCGCCCAATTTGGTGCGGTCGTCCTGCTTCGGCACCGCGTGGCAGGAGGAACATCCTCCCGCATTGAACGTTGTGAGGCCGTTGGCCAGGTTTGGCTGGTAGGCCGGCAGCGCACTCGCGGCGACGGTCGCGGGGATCGTCAGCCACCAGAACACGCAGATGCCGATGATGCCGGCCAGGCCGGCAAGGAGAACAATTCGTCGCAACATTCACCGATCCGTCATTGGTCGCGCTAGCGTATCAACCAGTATGATGACAACCCTTCGTACAAGCTCTCATCAAATTTGCCGCAGCTCACGATCATTCTGGGAATAAATCGGCGAAGCCGCTGTTGAAGAACTGCAACCGTCCTGTGACGTCAAAGGGGAGAGAACCATGCCAAACAAGACCTTGCTTGCCACGCTGACACTCGGTGCTGCCGTCGCCCTCGCCGGTCCGGCCTTCGCCGAGAAGCTGACAGCGAAGCTGGACGGCAAATCCGAAGTGCCTGCCACCACCAGCGCGGGCACCGGCACTGCCGACATCGACTATGATGCCGCCAGCAAGAAACTCAGCTGGAAGCTGACATATTCCGGCCTGTCAGGCCCAGCCACCGCCGCGCATTTCCACGGCCCTGCCGAGGCCGGCAAGAATTCCGGCGTCGCGGTCGCCATCCCGAACGCGACGTCGAGCCCTGTCGAAGGCAGCGCCACGCTGACCGACGCGCAGGCCGCCGATCTGCTCGCCGGCAAGTACTATGTCAACGTCCACACCGCGGCCAACCCGGGCGGCGAGATCCGCGGCCAGGTCACCAAGTAGGCCCGACGGCGCAAATCGAACAACAAAAGGCCGACACAAAAGAGGGGCGGACGCTACGCGGCGTCCGCCCCTCTTCAATGAAGACCTGCAGCGTCGGAAACCACGATCAGCCCTTCTTGAGGCGATAGGTCTCGTGGCAGCCGCCGCACTGCTTGCCGATGACACCGAGCTCGGCCTTCAGCGTGTCGACATCCTTGATCTTGCCCTTGGCGTCCGCGACGGCCTTGGCATAGCTCGCGATGTGCTGCTCGAAGCCCGCCTTGTCTTCCCAGATCTTCGGATCGGCCGAGTAATCGCCTTCGGTCTTCAGCCCCTTGGAGCTTTCGGGGAACAGCGTCGGCAGCTTCTTGGCGGTGTCCTCGAACTTCGCCAGTGCAGCATCGACGGTTGCCTGGTCATAGGGCTTCTCGCCCTTGATGATGGCCCCGAGCGCACCGGCGTTCTTGCCGGTCTCCTTCATCTGCGCCTGGGTCTGCTTGACCTGCTCCTGGTCGGCTACGACGGCACCCGCACTCAACGCCAGCATCGCAGCAACGACGACAATCCGCTTCATCGGCAAAACCCCTCAATTCGCTCTGTCCCGGTCCGCAGGTGCGCGGCCGGCCTGGTTGGCAAACACCGCAGGCGGAATCTTCATTCCGCCTGCGACAATTTATCAGAGAGTATGGCGGCGCTGCGCCTCGCGGATCGCGATCCAGACCCGCTCCGGCGTCGCCGGCATGTCGATGTGGTCGATCCCGAACTCGCGATGCAGCCCCTCGACGATCGCGTTGACGACCGCCGGGCAGGAGCCGATCGCGCCGGCCTCGCCCGCGCCCTTCACGCCGAGCGGGTTGGTCGTGCACGGCACGTTGTGGGTTTCGAACACGAAGGACGGCCCGTCGGCGGCGCGCGGCATCGCATAGTCCATGAAGGTGCCGGTGACGAGCTGACCGTCGGTCGGGCTGTACACCGCCTGCTCCATCAGCGCCTGCCCGATGCCCTGCATCGCGCCGCCGTGAACCTGGCCGGCCAGCATCAGCGGATTGAGCGTGACGCCGAAATCGTCGACGATGACGTAACTGACGATCTTGATGATGCCGGTTGAGGGATCGATCTCGACCTCGGCGAGATGCGTGCCGTTCGGATAGGTGCCGTCAGCGCTGGCGAAGGTCGCGCTCGCATTCATCTTCGATGTGTCGCCGCCGGGACGCTTGGCGAGATCGGCGAAGCTGACCGAACGGTCGGTGCCGGCGATGCGAATGCGGCCGTCTGCGATTTCGAGGTCGCCGGCGCCGGCTTCCAGCGCCTGCGCCGCGAGCTCCTTCAGCTTGTTGCCGAGCTCGTGCGTCGCCCGCTGCACGCTGACGCCGCCGGACGGAATCGAGGCCGAGCCGCCGGTCCCGAGACCGGTCGCGATCTTGTCGGTGTCTCCCTGCAGCACATGGACGCGCTCGGGCGGCACGCCGAACTGCTCGGCGACGATCTGCGCATAGGCGGTCTGGTGGCCCTGACCGCTCGACTGCGTGCCGATCAGGATCGAGATGTCGCCATTGGGATCGAGCGCCACATTGGCGGTCTCCTCGCCCATGGTGCCGCAGACCTCGACATAGCTCGCCATGCCGATGCCCCGCACCAGGCCGTCCTTCTTCGCCGCCTTGGCGCGCTTTGGAAACTCCTTCCAGTTGGCGATCTCCATCGCGCGCTTCATATGCGCGACGAAGTCGCCGGAATCGTAGACCTTGCCGGTCGCGGTCGTGTAGGGCAGCGACTTCGGCGAGATGAAGTTCTTCCGGCGGATGGCGTCGGGCGTCATGCCGAGTTTTCGCGCGGCGGCATCCACGAGGCGCTCAATGACGTAGGCGGCCTCCGGGCGACCGGCGCCGCGATAGGCATCGACCGGCACCGTGTTGGTGAACACGGTGCGGACTCGGCAATGGAAGGCCTGGATGTCATAGAGGCCCGGCAGCATGCCGGCGCCACCATGCGGGATATAGGGCGCGAAGGTCGAGAGATAGGCGCCCATGTCGCCCATCAAATCGACATCCATGCCGAGGAATTTGCCGTCCTCGGCGAGCGCCATCTTCGCGGTGGTGAGGTTGTCGCGGCCCTGCGCGTCGCCCATGAAATGGTCGGAACGCTCGGCGGTCCATTTGACCGACTTCTTGAGCTTGCGCGCCGCAACCGAGATCAGCGCGTATTCGCGATAGGGAAATAGTTTTGTGCCGAAGCCGCCACCGACATCCGGGCAGATCACCCGCATGTTCTCCTTCGGCATCTTCAGGATCATGTCGCAGAGGATCTCGCGCAGGCGGTGGCTGCCCTGGCTGCCGATCGTCAGCGTCAAATGATCCTTCTTGGCGTCGTATTCGGCGACCGCGGCGCGCGTCTCCATGAAATTGGTGATGACGCGCGGATTGACGATGGTGATCTCGGCCACCGCATGCGCCTTGGCGAACGCGGCTTCGGCTGCGCCCTTGTCGCCGATCGAGACATCGAACAGCACATTGCCGGGCTTGTCCGGCCATACCTGCGGCGCGCCCTTCTTCACCGCGTTGACGAGGCCGGCCACCGCCGGCAGCGGCGTCCATTTGACGTCGATCGCCTCGATCGCGTCGCGGGCATGATCGACGGTATCGGCGACCACGAAGGCCACGGCATCGCCGACATGGCGCACCTCATCCTTGGCGAGGATCGGATAAGGCGGCGCAATGAACGGATCGGTTTCGAGGTTGAACAGGCACGGCAGGCCGCCGAGCTCGGCGACATCGGCCGCGGTCAGGATCAGCGCCACGCCCGGCATGCCGCGGGCCTTGCCGGCATCGATGGTGTAGGTGGCATGCGCATGCGGCGAACGCAGCATCAACGCGTGCAATGCGGGAGATGGCGCGACGTCATCGGTATAGCGGCCCTTGCCGCGAATCAGAGCGTCGTCCTCCTTGCGCCGCACGCTTTGTCCGACGCCGAATTTGATGGGAGCTGCCATCGTCTCTCCAATTGCCTTGGTGTGTTTTGCGCATATTGGCGTGGTTGCCCGCGAAGCGCAAACCGCTTTCCACCGCGCGCGGCGCTGTCGTGCACCCCGTTCCTATGCATTTGATTTGACAGGTAAAACTATACGCGCCGCAGCGCGAACAGCCAGCCGCGGCCGAACAGCGCAAGAATCAGGAAGGCGTAGACGAAGGCGCCGACGGCGATCAGGAGCAGCAGGATCAGTTCGTCGCGGAAATGCTGCACCGGCGCGAACCACACATAGGCGAAATGGGAGGTCAGCCACAGCGCGAGCGCGAGCAGCACGCCGCAAATCGCAAACGTGCCGAACGAGCGGATCAGCACGCGGTCGAGCACGAGATAGCCGCGTCGGATCGCGAATATCAGCACCAGCAGCAGGTTGACCCAGGCGCCGACCGCGGTCGCGAGCGCGAGGCCGACCTGCGCCAGCGTGCCGACCAGCGCGATCTTCAGCGCGACGTTGACCGCGACCCCGGTCAGCGCCGCCTTCACCGGGGTTGCGGTATCCTTGCGGGCATAGAAGGTCGCAACGGCGCTGCGGATCATCACGAAGGGAATGAGCCCGACCGCATAGGCGGCGAGCGTGGCACCTGCGCTTGCGGCGTCCGCCTTGGAGAACGCGCCGCGGGCGAACATCGCGCGCATGATCGGATCGGCCACCGTCAGGAACGCCGCCACGAACGGCACCGAGAACAGCAGCGTGAAATCGAACGCGCGGCGCTGCGCGGCCATCGCACCGGCGTGATCGTCGGCGGTCAGGCGCCGCGACATCTCCGGCAGCAGCACGGTGCCGATCGCGATCCCGATCACGCCGATCGGCAATTGGTTGAGGCGGTCGGCATAGTACAGTGCCGACAGCGCGCCTGCGGGCAGGAAGGTCGCGATGATGGTGTCAGCGAACAACGCAACCTGCGTCCCCATCGAGCCCAGCGTCGCAGGACCCAGCGCACGGAAGAAGGCGCGGACGTCTTCGTCGAGCCTCAGCGGCGCGAACCGCGGCAGGCCGCCGTGGCGCGCGAGGTCGCCGGCGAGCAGGGCAAACTGCAGGACGCCCGAGATCAGGACGCCCCAGGCCGCCGCATGGCCGGCGCTGGGGAAGAACGCCGCGAGCGCCAGCGTCATCATCATCGCGAGGTTGAGGAAGATCGGCGCCGCGGCGGCGCTGGCGAAGCGATGCATCACGTTGAGCATGCCGCCATAGAGCGTCACCAGCGTGATCAGCAGCAGATAGGGAAAGGTGATCCGCGTCAGCTCGATCGCGAGCTGGCGCTGGGCGGCGTCCTCGGTGAAGCCCGGCGCGAGGATGCTCATCGCCTGCGGCATGAACGCCATCGCGACCACCAGCAGGATCACCTGCGAGGCGAACAGCAGCGTGAAGATGCGGTCGGCGAACAGCCGTGCCGAGGCTTCGCCGCGTTCGCCATGGACATGGGCATAGGCCGGCACGAAGGCGGCGTTGAAGGCGCCTTCGGCGAAGATCGCGCGAAAATGATTGGGCAGCCGGAGCGCCACGAAGAAGGCGTCGGCGACCGGGCCGGCACCGAGGATCGCCGCGAGCATGATGTCGCGCGCGAACCCGGTGACCCGCGATAGCAGGGTATAGCCGCCGACAGTGAAGATGCGCCCAAGCATGCGCTGCTTCTAGCGCATCATCACCATACGCAAAAGCTGCGTATCAGGCCGAAAGCGCGCTGCGCACAGCCGCGATGACGCGGTCCTGCGCCGCCTCGTCGAGATAGGGATGCATCGGCAGGGCAATGACGTCCTTCGACAGCCGCTCGCTGACCGGCAGGCCGCCGTCGGCAACCGGATAGTGGCTGTAGGCCGTCTGCTGATGGACCGACTTCGGATAGTAGATCATGGTCGGGACGCCCTGCGCCTTCAATGCGGCCGCGAAGGCGTCGCGATCGATGCCCTCGGACAGGCGGATGGTGTACTGCGCCCACACCGAGGTGCAGCCGGGAGCAACGCGCGGCACCGCGACGAGGTTGCCGAGTGCGCGCGAATAGCGTTCGGCGACCTTGTTGCGCGCCGCGATCTCGTCGTCGAAGATCTTCAGCTTCTCGAGCAGGATCGCGGCCTGCATGGTGTCGAGCCGCGCCGTGAGGCCGAGCCGGACGTTGTCGTACTTGTCCGAGCCCTGGCCGTGGACGCGGATGCTGCGCAGCGTGCGCGCGAGTTCCTCGTCATCGGTGAAGATCGCGCCGCCGTCGCCGAAGCAGCCGAGCGGTTTTGCCGGGAAGAAGCTGGTTCCGGTGGCGAGCCCGAAAGTGCCGAGCCTGCGGTTCTTGTAGGTGGCGCCGAAGCCCTGCGCGGCATCATCCAACACAAACAGGCCCTCAGCCTCGGCGACCGCGCCGATCGCATCGTGATCCGCGCTCTGGCCGAACAGGTCGACCGGGATCACGGCCACCGGCTTCAGCCCGCGGGCGCGCGCCGTCGCAATGCCGCGCTTCAGCGAGTCGACGTCGATGTTGAAGGTCTCCTCGTCGACATCGACGAAGACCGGCGTCGCGCCGGTCAGCGTCACGACCTCGCCGGTCGCGCAGAAGGTGAAGGTCGGGCACAGCACCGCATCGCCCGGGCCGACATTCTTCGCCATCAGGACCATCAGCAGCGCGTCGGTGCCGCTGGCGCAGCTCACCACATGCTTGGCGCCGCTATAGTCCGCCAGCGCCTTCTCCAGGGCGGTGACTTCGGGCCCGTTGATGAACTGGCAATGGTCGAGCACGCGCGCGACCGCGTCATCGATCGACTTGCCGAGCCGCCGGCGCTGCGCGGAAATATCGATGAAGGGAATGGGCTCAAGCTGCATATGCTGGTTCATGGAAGCTCTTTGCACGTGTTGAATGGATGACAATCGGCCGGTGAATACGATCAGCCGGCGACGCGGCGCGGTCCCTTGCGCATCGTCGAGGCAGCGGGCCGCGCGGGCGATTCCAGGCAGCGGATCGCGATCTCGAGGCTGGCGACGCCCTCGTCGCCGGACACCGCCGGCAGCTTGCCGCTACGCACGGCATCGAGGAAGGCGATCAGTTCGGCGCGGAGCGGCTCGTCGTGTCCGACCGGCAGATGACGCATCGAATAGCTGCCGTCCGGCTTGAAGCCGAAACATTCGGTGACCTGGCGGGTGAGCAGGTCGCCCATCACATACTTGCCGCGGGTCGCGACCGTGACGTTGCGCGCCTTGAACGGCGTCAGCCAGTTGGTGTTGATGTGGGCGAGCACGCCGGAGGCGGTGCGGAACTGCAGCAGCGCGATGTCTTCGCGCTCGGCGACCGCGCTCGAGAGTTGCGGCTGCACCTCGACGATGTCGGACTCGGTGAACCAGCGGATCAGGTCGATGTCGTGCACGGCGAGATCGATCACGACGCCGACATTGGACATCCGCGGCGGGAACGGGCCGACCCGGGTGATGCCGATCGACAGGATGTCCTCGCCCGAGATCGCCTGCTTGATCGCAGCGACCGCCGGATTGAAGCGCTCGACATGACCGACCATCAGCGTAACGCCGGCCCGCTCGGCGGCGGCGACGATCTCGCGGCCCTCTTCGACCGTGGATGCGACCGGCTTCTCGACCAGGATATGTATGTTGCGCGCGATGCAGGCGAGCGCGATCTCGTGATGCAGATGGGTGGGAGCTGCGATCGTCACCGCATCGATGCCCTCGGCAAGCAGCTGATCGAGGGTTTCGAAGGCGCGGCAGCCGACCAGGTCGATGGCGCGGGTGCGGTGTTCCGGCAGCGGATCAACGATGCCGATCAGCACGACGCCGGGCAGTCCGGCCAGCACGCGGGCATGGTTGCTGCCCATCACGCCGGCTCCGATCACGCCGACGCGCAAGGCGCGGCCGATATCGGCCTTCGCGCCGGCTGCGGACACTTTTGCATTCATATCGTAGACCCCAAGTAACGTTCTGGCGGTTGTCCCGGCTCCTCAGGGAGCCACACCGGCTCCGAGGGAATCAGCACCTAGGCCCGTCTTCCCGATCCGCGCCTTCGGCGCAAATCACCCCGCTTCGTTGGCAGCCGCTATAGCACGGCGCCTCAAATGTGGCGATTGCCAAGGGCGAAATCCGGACACGTTTTGATTCAAAGAGTTACATCGTCCCACGCCCGATCATTCGCGCGGGAACCGACGCCTCAGCTGCGCCGGTAGTCATCCTCGATGCGGATGATGTCGTCCTCGCCGAAATAGCTGCCGGTCTGCACCTCGATCAGCTCGAGCTGGATCTTGCCGGGGTTCTCCAGCCGGTGCACCGCGCCGATCGGGATGTAGATCGACTCGTTCTCGTGCACCGTCTTGACCAGCTCGTTGACGGTGACCTGGGCGGTGCCGCGCACCACGATCCAGTGCTCGGAGCGGTGATGGTGCTTCTGCAGGGACAGCCGCCCGCCCGGCTTGACGATGATGCGCTTGACCTGGTGGCGGTCGCCATTGTCGACCGACTGATAGGAGCCCCAGGGGCGATGCACCTTGATGTGGTTCTCGGTCACCTCGGGCGCGGCGACCTTCAATTTCGCGACCAGCCGCTTCAGCCCGTTGGCGTCCTTCTGGCGTGACACCAGCACGGCGTCCTGGGTCGCGACCACGACGAGGTCGTCGACGCCTTCGAGCGCGACCAGCGCCCGGTCGGTCGCGACGTTGCAATTGCGGCTGTCCTCGAACACCGCCGCGCCGCGCGCCGCGTTGCCGAGGCTGTCCTTGTCGGAGAGCTCCCAGACCTGGCGCCACGAGCCGATGTCGGACCAGCCGCATGCCACCGGCACCACCGCGGCATGGGCGGTCTTCTCCATCACGGCGTAATCGATCGAGATCGCCTTTGCCGCGCCGAATGCCGATGCATCGAGCTTGACGAAGCCGAGATCGCGCGTCGCTGACGCAACCGACTGCTCCACCGAGGCAATGCTGTCCGCATCGACATTGCGATACTCGTCGAGCAGCACGCTGGCGCGGAACATGAAGTTGCCGCTGTTCCAGAGATAACCCGTATCGATATAGCCCGCCGCCGTCGCGGCATCCGGCTTCTCGACGAACTCCGCCACCGCGCGCACCTCGCCGGCGACCACCTCACCCGGACTGATATAGCCGTATTCGGTGGCGGGCCGCTCCGGCTTGACGCCGAAAGTCACGATGCGGCCGGCTTCGGCAGCCACCAACCCGCCGCGGCACGCAGCGACGAAGGCGGCCGTATCCCGCACCAGGTGGTCGGCGGCGAGCGCCAGCACGATCGCTTCGCCGTCACGGCTCTGCGCAAATGCCGCGCCGGCCGCAATGGCCGGCCCGGAGTCGCGGCGCATCGGCTCCAGCAGCACGTCGGCCTCGCGGCCAATCTGGGCCAGCTGCTCCAACACCATGAAGCGATAGGCCTCGTTGGTGATCACGATGGGACGCTCGAACAAGGTCGGATCAGAGACGCGCAGCAGCGTCTCCTGGAAGGTCGAACGCACCCCGAACAGCGACAGGAACTGCTTCGGATGCACCTCGCGCGACGCCGGCCACAGCCGTGTGCCCGCACCGCCGCACATGATCAGGGGAATAATTCGTCGATCCATCGATGCCTCAAATCCTGTCGTGCAAGTCCATCGTACCCATCCACGGACGGCATACCAGTGGCCCGGACCGCCGCGGCCGGCGCCCCCTTTGACGTGGGAAGCACGATCCGAGCGGTCACGCGCCCCCGCGCGTCTGGTCGGATTTTACCGGTCTAAACTCCCGGTGAGCGGCGGGACGTCCCCGTTCCGGCCTGTTTAGCCGCCCCTTCCCACCTGCCGCAATAGGGACCAGCACGGGTATTGCCAGATCGGTGCGGAAACCATACCAAGGCGACGAATTTGGGCGCGCGAAAGCGTTTTGCGCTGTTTTTGACACATCCTGACACCTGGCAGCGCGAACCGAAATGCGCCGAATCCTGCTTTCGACCGTCAAGATCCTGATCTCGGCCGCGCTGCTCTATTTCTCGCTGCGCAAGGTCAATCTGTACGATCTCGCCTCCCGCATCCAGGTCGAGAGCCTGGGCTGGCTCGGCCTCGCCATCGCGGTCTCGTTCCTGCAGATCTTTCTCGGGGTGTTGCGCTGGCGTGAGATCAGCGTCGAGTGCGGCGCGCCGCTTCGGACCGCGCAGGCGATGCGCTTCAACGTGATCGGCACCTTCTTCAACCAGACGCTGCCGTCCTCGATCGGCGGCGACGCCGTGCGGCTCTGGCTCGTCGCGCGCGCCGGTGCGGGCTGGCGCACGGCCACCTACTCGATTTTCGTCGACCGCGCGGTCGGACTGATTGCGCTGGCGGTCGTCATCGCGGCCACCCTGCCCTGGAGCTATAGGCTGATTTCCGATTCCCACGGCTGGACGGCGCTGCTGCTGCTCGACCTCGCGGCGCTGGCGGCCGGATTTGGCTTCCTGGTGATCGGCCTGCTGCCGTGGCCCTGGCTGAAGCAATGGTGGGCAACGCACCACATCCACGCCTGTGCGGTCATCGCCAACCGCGTGCTGTTCAGCCGCGAGCACGGCTTGAGGGTCGCCACCCTTTCGATCGCCATTCACGTCGTGACCGTCGTGATCGCCTGGTGCGTGGTGAAGTCGATCACGGCTCCGGTCACCTTCGGCGAGATATTCCAGCTGTTGCCGCCTGTCATGCTGATCACGATGATGCCGATCTCGATCGCCGGCTGGGGCGTGCGCGAGGCCACCATGGCGCTGGCCTTCGGCTATGCCGGATTGGTCGCCAATGAGGGCGTCAACATCTCGCTGCTGTTCGGCGCGGTGTCGTTCGTGGTCGGCGTATTCGGCGGCCTGGTCTGGGTCCTGAGCCCGGAAAAGGCTGCCAAGGGCACAGAGGCGATCGCAGTCCCCGGATCACAAGCGTGAGTCCCGGGATCGCAGTGACCAGACCAGCATGAGCAGTTTCGAGATCCTCCTGTCGTTGATCGCAGCGGTTCTGGCTGCATCGATCTCGGCCGTCCTGATCCGGGCGACGCGGCCGGTGCTGCTGCGCGTGGCGCTGGCCAAGCCGAATGCACGCTCGTCGCACCGCATTCCAACGCCGCAAGGCGCCGGCATCGCGGTCACGGCGGCGACGCTGCTCGCGGCGGGGATCGTCATCGTGCTGGCCGGATCGCCGGACCTGGCGATTCCCTTCACGGTGTTCGCGGCCTGCCTGTTCATCGCGGTGGTGGGCTTTGCCGACGACATCCACTCCCTGCCCGTCATCCCGCGGCTGCTGCTGCAGGCCGCCGCCGTTGCCGCCGTGTTGTTTTCGGTGCCCGGCGATCTCAGGCTCGTTCCGGCCTGCCCGCTCTGGCTCGAACGCGGCCTGCTATTGATTGCCGGCCTCTGGTTCGTGAACCTCGTCAACTTCATGGACGGGCTCGACCTGATGACGGTGGCCGAGGCGGTGCCGATCACGGTGGCGGTCGCCCTGCTCGGCAGCTACGGCCATATCGGCGCGGCTCCCGCGCTGGTCGCGGCGGCGCTGTGCGGCGCACTGCTCGGCTTCGCGCCGTTCAACCGGCCGGTGGCAAAGATATTCCTCGGCGATGTCGGCAGCCTGCCGATCGGCCTGCTGCTCGGCTGGTGCCTGCTCGAGCTCGCGCTGCATCAGCAATTCGCCGCCGCGCTGCTGTTGCCGCTGTACTATCTGACCGACGCGACGGTCACGCTGTTTCGCCGCATGGCGCGGCGCGAGCCATTCTGGGCCGCGCACCGCTCGCACTTCTATCAGCGCGCGACCGACAACGGCTTCACGGTGTGGCGCGTCGTCGGCGAAGTCCTTGCGCTCAACGTGGTGCTGGCGCTGCTCGCTTTCGCCTCGGTCCTGCTCAATTCGCTGGTTGCTGACCTCGCCCTGCTGCTGGCCGGCGCAGTCGCCGTCGCCTGGCAGCTGCGCCGGTTCTCGCACGCATTCTGATCGCTCAGATATCGATTCGGCTGAGCGCGCGCCTCAGCCCCTCGTCCAGGCTGATCGGCTGCTGCCATCCTGTGCTCGCGATCTTGGACAGATCAAGTTCAAGCGAGGCAAACAGGCTGTCATAGGCCTCCTTGCGGCCGCCCACCGTCAGCGACATCTTCAAGAGCGGCGGCGGCAGCCAGAACAGGCGCGGCGAGGTTTCAGCCGCGCGGGCCAGCCGTTCGACGAACTCCCGCGTCGAGACTTGCTCGCGGTCGGCCACCAGGAACACATCGAAATCGCTTCCCGGTTGCGACAGGCGATGCAGGATGAACGACGCCAGGTTTTCCGCCGACAGGAACGCGCGGCGATTCTTCACATACGCCAGCGGAAGCGGCATGCGATTGAGCACCGCGCGCTTGAGCAAGGCGAAATTGCCTTTCGCACCGGCACCATAGATCAGCGGCGGCCTGATCACGGTCACCCTCATGCCGCTGCCTGGCGCGATCTCCTTGAGGCCGACTTCGGCGGCCGCCTTCGAGTTTCCGTACAGGCCGCGGGGCGTCAGGACATCGTCCTCGCGGAACGGGGGGCGCCCGTAATTGCTGCGCCCATGCACCAGGATCGTGCTGACAAAGACGAAATCCCGAACGCCCGCCGCAACCGCCGAGCGCGCCAGATGCAGCGTGCCTTCGATATTGACGTTGCGGTAAAGCTCGATCGCCTGCTCGTCGGACTGCTGGTGAACGCGCGCCGCAAGATGAACAACAGCGTCGACGCCCTCGAGCGCGGCGCGCCAATCGGTGGCGGGGCTGAGCGAGCCGATCGCCACGTCGTTTGCATCCAGCGGCAAGGTGCGCACCGCACGCCGCACCAGCCAGTCGTTCTGCGCCAGCTCGGGCACCACATGGCGACCGACAAAGCCGCTCGCACCTGTCACCAGAACCGTCCGGCGGCGATCATTCATGCTGTCCGCTCCACATCGCGATCGGATAACAGCTCCGCAACCAGCGCAGCATAGCTCGCCAGCGCCCGCTCGGGACTGAAGCTCCGCGCGGTCGCGACGGCGCGTTCGGCCATCCCTGTGTCCTGCGATCGCGACGCCAGCCTGACGGCATCGGCGAGTTGATCGGGCCGCCCCGGCGTGACGACCCAGCCGAGCCCGTTCTCGCTGACGGTCAGGGCCGCCTCGGCCTCGGGTTCGGAGACCAGGATGACCGGCCGGCCGGCCGCGAGCAGATTATAGAACCGGCTCGGGACCGATACACCGGCGACGTCCTTGCGATAGGGAATGAGCCAGGCGTCCGCGCTGGAGAGCAGCGCATCCAGCTCGCTGTCCGCGACGCGGTCGACCAGCGTGACGTTGGCCAACTGCGCTGCAGCCTGCATGTCCTTCAACCGCGCGAATCCCATGCCCCACCCCGAGAGCAGGAAATGGATATCGCGCTCCTCGCGCAACAGCCGCGCGGCCTGGAAGACGATATCCGGGTCGTGGGTGAAACCCAGATTGCCGGACAGGCCAACGACGAAGCGGGCGGCAATGGCCTTGCGAAACGGATTGTCGGGGCTGACGGGACGATTGCCAGGGGCGAGCGTGGCCCAATTCGGGATGAAGCGGATCTTGGCCGGCGTCATTCCGCCATAGCGCAGCAGCAGCTTCTCGGCGTCGCGGCCGATGACGATGACCGCGTTCAGGGCACGGAACATCAGCGCGTTGATGGCGCGCATCGCTCGCGCAACCAGCGAGGACGGCCGCAGCAGGCCGGCCATCACGAGAACGTCCGGGAACAGGTCGTGCAGGATCAGCGCCGACTTGGCCCCCTTCAACCTCGCCGCGACGGCAACCGCGTACGGAAGCGCGAAGGGAGCGGTCACCGTGAGCGCCACGTCGCCCCGCTGCAGCCGCGACAACAGCGCAAAGAACATCCGGCCGGTGAACAGCGCCTCGGCCAGTGCGCGCTTGATCAGCGCCGCCTTGCCCGGCAGCCGGTTCCTGATTTCGACGACGGCGGGCCGCCCCGGCGCCGGCGCCCTCGCCGAGCCCGGCATCCCCGAGACCACCACCACCTCCGCCTCCTGCGCGATCCGTTCGGCGATCGCGGACATGATCGCGGCGGTCGTGCTGTGGTCCGGCGGATAGTGCTGGCTGGCGACCACGACTTTTCGGGAACTGGGCATCAATGGCTTTCGAAACGGTCCTGCGTCATCGTCCGCAGGACGGCGCGGTCAGGCGGCATTCGATCCGAACTCGGGCACCGCGTCCTGAAGGACGGCACGGATGGTCACGCGGTCATCCCGCTCGATCGCATCTTCCAGCGCCGCGAGCCACTTGCGCAGCGTCGACATCGGCGGCTGGTTCGGCTTGGCGGCCATGACGCCGGCGACGCCGATCTCGAGCGTCGGCTCCTGGCTTGCGAACAGGATCTCGTTCAGCCGCTCGCCCGGACGGATGCCACTGAACACGATCTCGACGTCGATACCTGGTTGCAGGCCCGACAGACGGATCATCCGCTCGGCGAGATCGACGATCTTCACCGGCTGCCCCATGTTCAGCACATAGACCGAGACGTCAGGCCGCGCCGGGGTCATTGCGTGCGTCGCGGCGGTGATCACGAGATCACAGGCCTCGCGGATCGTCATGAAATAGCGGACCATGTCCGGATGGGTCACCGTGATCGGTCCGCCGGCCTCGATCTGCGCCTTGAATTTCGGGACCACGGATCCGTTGGACGCCAGCACGTTGCCGAACCGCACCGAGATCAGCCGCATGTGCGACTTGCCCTTGGCCTCGGTCATCAGGTCGTGATCCATCGCCTGACAATACATCTCGGCGAACCGCTTGGTCAGCCCGAGCATCGACACCGGCTCGATCGCCTTGTCGGTCGAGATCATCACCATCGCGCTCGCGCCCGCGGCGCGCGCCGCGTCTGCGACGTTGACAGACCCGAAGATGTTGGTCTTGACCCCCTCGCTCCAGTCGCGTTCGAGGATCGGCACATGCTTGAGCGCCGCGGCGTGGAACACGATGTCGGGCTTGAACTCGCTCATCAGGCGCGTGATGCGCTCACGATCCCTGATGTCGGCGATCCGGCCCTCGATCTCGGGACCGGCGTCGCGCGCGGACAGCGCCTCGGTAACCGCATAGAGCGCCGGCTCCGAATTCTCGACGACCAGGAGGCGCGCCGCGCCGAAGGTCGCGACCCGATCGCAGATCTCCGCACCGATCGAGCCGCCGCCGCCGGTCACGATCACGGACTTGCCCTTCACCAGCGTCTCGAGCCGGGCATAGTCGATCTTCTGGCTCGGGCGCAGCAGCAGGTCTTCGACCGCGACATTGGTCAGTCGCGGCGCATCGCCGCCCTCCAGCGACGGCAGGCGGCTGACCATCAGGCCGAGCCGCCTGGCGCGCATCAGCAGGCTCTCCGGATGCGCGTCCGGCTCGAACGCCGAGGGCGTCATGACCACGCGCTTGATCGGCCGCTGGCGGCTCTCGAAATCCCGAATCACGGCCTCGATGTCATCGACGCCGCCGACCACCGGAATGTTGCGGATCATCTGGCCGCGGTCCGCGATCGACGGCGAGAGCACGCCGACCGGCCAGAGCCGCTTGATGGCGCCGTTCTCGATGCCGCGCAGCACGACCTCCGCGTCGGCCGTGCGTCCGACCAGCAGCGCCGGCGCGGCATTGTCGGACCGGGCATGAAGTCGCGTGCGCGAATAGCGGAAATAGCGATAGCCCAGGCGCAGCGCGCTCAGCGCGAACACCTCAAGGAAGAAGAACAGGATGATCGTGACCCGGCCAAGGAACACCGGACTGAGCGAAGCCGCTTCGGTGAAAAAGTAGACATAGTCCAGCACGACCAGCGCCAGCGTCAGCACCGCGGCCACCCGCAGGATGTTCACCGCGTCCGACAGCGAGGTGAAGCGCCATTTCGCCGTGGTCAGATTAGAAAAATAGCTGACCACGATGCTGAACAGCACGAACCAGGGCAGGATGCGCAGCAAATGCGGCAGTCGATCGGTGAGGAGGCTGCCCTCGAAACGCAGATAGAAGCTCGTCAGCAACGCAAACGTCGTCGCCAGCGCGTCATGTGCCAGGATCAGGAAGTTGCGCAGGGTGAATTGTGAAAGACGCGTCATCTAATGGACGGGGTGCCGGCAACTGGGAGTTCGCTACGAGACATTGGCAGGCTGATAGCGTATCTGCGGAGCCCATGCCAGCGATCATGGACAGCAGCGATCATGAACGGATTGGAGGCTCGGGTTCCAAATCGGTCCCCGATCGCCCTTTCAACGCCATGCCGCCCGCAACTCCGACGCCCAGCACATACATCCAGCCTTCATGAAAGTCGAAGATGTGTGAATTAAACAACGAACTTGAAATATTCTGTACCACGACGAGAAGCCCGATCCAGTTGACGAGACCGTCGCCGCGGAACAGCAACAGGTGCACTAGCCACATCGCGTACAATATCGCCACACCCACAATGCCCCACTGCACGGCCACGTTCAACGTTTGATTGTGGGGGTTTCCGATCACCTCGCCGGACGCCTGGGCCACGCCGCCGGTCGCGACGCGCTCGAACAGGCCCCGCGTCGATCCGGTACCATGGCCGATGACCGGAGCCTCGGCAAAGAAGCCGAGCGACTTTCGCCAGAATTCGAGCCGCAGGCCGAGCGAGGTCGGCTCGTTGCGCTCCATGTAGAGCTTGTAGTCACGCTGGAATGACTCGGCCGTCCGTCGCAATGGCGACGATCCATACCACGCGACCACGGACAACGCGGCGGCCGCGCAAAGGATCAGGACGATGCTGCGCCAGCGCAGATGCAGCAGCGCAAAAACCGCGAACATAATCGGAACCGTCACGATCGCTGTCCGTGACACCACCACCAACGCCATGTTGGCGAACAGGCTGAGCGCAATCACGATCAGCAGGATGGCCGGCCAGATGCGTTTGTCCCGCAACAGCATCACGATCGGATAGGCCAGCGCGACCGCGCACAGCGTAAATTCCTGGCTCTGGTCGATGTAGTTCTTGACGAATACACCCTGCTCGCCCGGCACGGGCGCCCGGAGCGCGAGGTGCGGATAGGCCAGCACGAGCCACGACATCAGCATCAAGAGCGTGCAGGACACGAGGAAAGCCACGAACACCCATATCCCGCGGGTCGAACGTTGGAAATGATAGAGCAGGACCGGAAGCACCAGGAGCTTTGCGGTCGGCCCGACCGCGTATAGTCGCGCGCCCCAGGCGGCGTCCGACCACAGCGTGCCGACGAGCGCGAGGCAGAACAGCGCGATCGGCGCCACGCAGATCGGCCGCTTCAGCAGCGTCCAGAACGCCCGGAGCTCGACGGTCGGCGCAATCGCGATCAGCAGCACCACGCCGAAGATACCGACCAGCGAGGTCGACCACGGCAGCGACAGTGCGATCAGGACCGCGACGACATCGGTCGTGGTGTGCCAGCGCGCCGGATCGCGCCAGGCCGGACACGCCGCGGTCGGTGCCGAGGATGCCATGCTCGCGCTCACGCCTTGCCCTCGCGGGCCCGGGCAACCAGCGACGTCGTGCTGTGACCCTGCAGGATCTCGACCAGCACCACCTCGCCGCCGGCGGCCTCGACGATCTCGTGACCGACCACCTGCTCGCGGGTGTAGTCGCCGCCCTTGACCAGCACGCTCGGCCGCACCTTGGTGATCAGGTTGATCGGCGTGTCCTCCTCGAAGATCGCGACGAGGTCGACGGCTTCCAGCGCCGCCAGCACCTCGGCCCGGGCGCGCTCGTTCTGCACCGGACGGCCCTCCCCCTTCAGCCGCTTCACCGAGGCATCGCTGTTCAAGCCGACGATCAAGCGGTCACAGGCGCCGCGCGCGGCGGTCAGCACCTTGACGTGGCCGGGATGCAGGATGTCGAAGCAGCCATTGGTGAAGCCGATGCGCAGATCCTGCCGGCGCCATTCCTCGAGATAGGCATCGATATCGCCGCCGGCCGGGACGATCTTCTCCTCGGCTGCCAGCGACGCATGCGGCAGAATCCTTCGCCGCAATTCGGCCGACCTGACGATCGCGGTGCCGGTCTTGCCGACCGCAACCGCCGCCGCGGCGCTTGCGATCCGCAGCGCGCCTTCCCAGTCGGCACCGCCGGCGAGCGCCAGCGCCAGAGCCGCCGCAACGGTATCGCCGGCCCCGGAGACATCGCGCACCTTGACCGGCAGCGCGGGCACGTGGATCGATCCGCCCTCGCGCGTCACCAGCGTCATGCCGCGCTCGCCTTGGGTCACCAGCATCGCCTCGCAGTCGGCGAGATAGATCGCATCGGGCGCCGCCTGCGCGATGCTGTCCTGGCTATCGGCGCGGCTGCGGGTTGCCTCGGCGAATTCCTTGCGGTTCGGCGTCAATACGGTCGCGCCGCGATAGATCGCAAGATTGGCGCTCTTGGGATCGACGATCACCCGCTTGTGCGCCTGCCGCGCGGCGTCGATCACGTTGCGGATCACGCGCGCGGTGAGCACGCCCTTGGCATAGTCGGACAGCAGCACGATGTCGGCGCGCGCCAGCTGCGGCAGGATCGTATCGATCAGCTGCTGCTCGATGGCGGGCGCGGCCGGCGCGGCGAGCTCCCAATCGGAGCGCAGCATATGGGTCGAGAACTGCTCGGAGACGAAGCGCACCTTGCGCGTGGTCGGTCGCGCGGCGTCGCGCACCAGCACGGTCTCGATGCTGGCCTCTTTCGCCAGCGCCTCCGAGAGCACCGTGCCGGCGGCATCCTCGCCGATCAGGCCGACGAAAATGCAGCGCCCGCCGAGCGAGGCGATGTTGCGCGCGACGTTGCCGGCGCCGCCGATATTGGTCTCGCTGCGCCTGACCGCGATCACCGGCGCCGGCGCCTCCGGCGAGATCCGCGACACCTCGCCATAGACGAACTCGTCGAGCATGAGGTCACCGACGCAGAGCACGGTCTGGCCGGACATTGCACGCGAGATCGCTTCAAAATCGAACATCAGTCACCGTCATCCGCTCTAGCGATAGCGATCCGCGCGATCGAGGAAGCCGTTCACATAGGCCCCGACCGCGTCTTCCAGGCGGGTGAAGCCGCCATTGTATCCGGCGCGTGCGAGACGATCGACGACGCTTTCGGTGAAGTATTGGTAACTGCCGCGAATCTGCTCGGGCATGTCGACATATTCGATGTTCGGCTCGCGACCGAGCGCGCCGTAGGCCGAGACGATCAGGTCCCTGAAGCTGCGCGCCTTGCCGGTGCCGACATTGAACAGCCCGGAGACCTGCGGCGTCGCGATCAACCAGATGATCACCCGCACGACATCGTCGACATAGATGAAGTCGCGGCGCTGGTCGCCGTCGGCGATGCCCTCGCGATGCGACTTGAACAGCTGCACGACGCGGCCCGCTTTGATGTCGTCGAAGCGGCGCGCCAGCACACTCATCATCGGGCCCTTGTGATATTCATTCGGGCCGAACACGTTGAAGAATTTGAGCCCGGCCCATTGCGGCGGCAGCGGCTTGCCCTTCGCCGCGCGCTCCGCGACCGCAAGGTCAAACAGCTGCTTGCTCCAGCCGTACAGGTTCATCGGCCGCAGCCGCTTCAGCGCCTCGACCGATGCGTCGTCGTCAAACCCCTGCTCGCCGTCGCCGTAGGTCGCGGCGGACGAGGCATAGATGAACGGGGTTGCATTCGCGGTGCACCAGTCGAGCAACCGCATCGAGAGACGGAAATTAGTCTCGATCACCAGATCGCCGTCGGTCGCGGTGGTCTCCGAAATGGCGCCAAGGTGGATGACGGCGGTCAGCCGCCGCCCCTTCAGCCAGTCGCCGATCTCGGCCGGGGGAACGACATCGGCCAGCTGACGCTTGGCCAAGTTCCGCCACTTGCCGTCCTGTCCAAGGATATCGCAGACCGCAACATCGCTGCGGCCTGCGTCATTCAACGCGGCCACGACGTTCGATCCGATAAAACCGGCGCCCCCGGTTACCAGAAACATGATGAAATCCCGCCAGATTCCTTTGCAGCCGCCAGCTTTGCCCCACTCCCGCGCCACAGGCAACGACGGCTTTACCTCTTATCGCGAACCGGTTACCGACTTGCCCGCGCTCGGTCCGGCCTTGGCCCTTTTAGAAATGAATATTGATTCAATATCTGATATCGAAACTCAGGACACCGAGGATACCAGACCTATCCTCGTCGTGCCCTATGTTTGGATCGGCGATTTCGTGCGCGGCCAGACCGTGGTCCGGGTGTTGCGGAAGCGGTGGCCGAATCGGCCGGTCGACCTCCTGACGTCCAGCCTTTGCGCCCCTTTGGTCGATTATATGCCGGGGGTGCGGTCCGCGATCGTGTTCGACCTGCCGCGCAGCCGTTTGGCGCTGGCCCGGCAGCGGGAGCTGGCGGCCGAGTTCCGGAAGCGGAACTACGCCACCGCGCTGGTGCTGCCGCGGACCTGGAAGTCGGCCATCGCGCCGGCCCTGGCAGGCATCCCCGAGCGGATCGGCTTCTTCGGCGAAGCGCGGTTCGGCCTGATCAACGCGATGCGGTGGGGTGAAAAGAAGCAGCCGCGCTTCATCGACAAGAACGCCGTACTGGCATTGCCCGACGGCGCGGCCCGTCCCCCGGAATGGCCGGTGCCGCAGCTTCGGGTTCCGGCCGACGAGGTCAACCGGTGGCGGCAGGCCAACGGCCTCGGTACCGGTCCGGCCATCGCATTGGGCCCCGGCTCGGTCGGCGCCTCGAAGCGCTGGACCTATTATCCGGAAGCCGCGCGGCTGTTCGCCGAGCGCGGTTTCGACGTCTGGGTGGTCGGCGGGCCCGGCGAGAAGGCGCTGGCGCAGGAGATTGTGGCAGCCGGCGGCCCACGGATCCGCGATCTCACCGGCACCGATCTGCGCAACGGCGCGCTGGCGATGGCTGCGGCCAGTGTCGCGATCGCCAACGATTCCGGGCTGATGCACATCGCGGCCGCGATCGGCACCCCGACCATGGGCATCTTCGGCCCGACCGATCCCTACCTCTGGGCGCCCCTCAATCCCCTCGCCGCGACGGTGCGACAGACCAGGAGCAAGCTGCCGTGCCAGCCGTGCCAGCGCACGGTCTGCACCATGAACGACCACCGCTGCATGCGCGACATCGCGGCCGAGGAGGTCGTGGAGATCGCACAGCGCGTGCTGGCTCAGATCAACGCGCGATAGACCTTGGCGATCGCGCCGGCTTCCGCATCGAGGCTGAACTTATCCACAACTCGTTGGCGCGCCCGCCCGCCCATCGCCGCAGCCGCAGCCGGATCGCGCATCAAAGGCTCGAGCGTCGCCGCCAGCGCGTCGGCATCCCCGGGCGGCGTCAGCACGCCGGTAACGCCGTCCTCAACCACGAACTCGGCCGCGCCCGCGCGCGCCGCCACCAGCGCCGCGCCGGCCGACATCGCCTCGATCAAGGTCAGGCCAAAGCCCTCGTTGCGGGAGGTGAAGGCGTAGATCGTCAGCCGCTGATACCAGCGCACGACATCCTCGATCGGCAATTCGCCGGTGATGATGATGCGCGATTGCAGCCCGGCGGCCTCGATCTTGCGCTTCAATTCGCCCGCGAAGGCCAGTTGCTCCGGCACCACGGCGCCGACGATGATTGCGGTGAAATCAGGATAGCGTGGCAGCAGGCGGCACATCGCCTCGACGAACACGTCGCTGCCCTTCTGCGCGCGCACCCGACCGAAGCAGCCGATCGCGTAGCGGCCCGGCAATCCGCTCTCGGCAAACGCGGCCGCACGATCGGCCGGCGGCGCATAACGGTCGGTGTCGACGCCGTGCATCACCACCGTGGCCTCGCGCGTCAGGTAGGAGGCCGACAGCGGGCTGGTCGCGATGATCGCGTCCATGTTGCGGATCAGCCAGCGCGTCAACCAGGTGTGATGACGCTGCGCGGCCGAGGTGAACAGCAGTTTCAACGGCCAGCCGAGCGCGCGCAGCGCGAGCCCCGCAATCATCTCGTCGTTGCGCCGCGCGTGCCAGATCAGTGGCCGCGCGCGCCGCCACAGCCGCATCAGATCGACAAATCCCATCGCATCGATGCCGTCGGGGCGATGCGAGCCGAGCCAGCCTGCGCGAAACATCTTTGCAAGCTTCGGTGCAACCATGCGGTTGGTCGCAGTGACACCGGAATAACGCCGGTGCAGATTGGGCACGATGAGCTCGAGCTCGCCGGCAGCTGTGTTCTCGATCGGCACGCAAGTCTCCGTTTCGCGCCAGTTCCTATACGCAACATTAAGCATAGTGGCCAGTTCGGCCGCGGCGAAACCCCCTCTTCACCGCACTCCCGCTAGCATCGCCCGTTAAAGATATCGGGAGAGCTCTAGACATGACCGTGCTCGTGACCGGCGGTGCCGGCTATATCGGAAGTCACATGGTCCATGCGCTGGTCGATGCCGGCGAGAGCGTCGTCGTGGTCGACAATCTCTCCACCGGCTTCTCTGCGTTCCTGCCCGAAGTCGTGCCGCTGTTCATCGGCGATGCCGGCGACGAGAACCTCGTCGAGGGCGTGATCGCACAGCACGGCATCGACAGCATCATCCATTTCGCCGGCTCGGTGGTGGTGCCGGACTCAATGCGCGATCCGCTCGGTTACTACCGCAACAACACCATGACGACGCGCAGCCTGCTCAACGCCGCGGTGAGGGGCGGCGTTAGCCGCTTCATCTTCTCTTCGACAGCCGCGGTGTACGGCAATCCGGACCAGGTGCCGGTGCCGGAAATTGCGCCGACGCGTCCGTTGTCGCCCTACGGCTCGTCGAAGCTGATGACCGAGATCATGCTGCACGATGTCGCATCGGCCCATGGTATGAGCTACGTCGTGCTGCGCTACTTCAACGTCGCCGGTGCCGACCCGAAGGGCCGCGTCGGGCTATCCACCATCGGCGCCACCCACCTGCTCAAGATCGCGGTCGAGGCCGCGACCGGCCAGCGCGCCAAGATCGACGTGTTCGGCACCGACTATCCGACCCAGGACGGCAGCTGCGTGCGCGACTTCATCCATGTCAGCGACCTGGTCGAGGCGCACCGCTCGGCGCTGGCCTATCTGCGCAGCGGCGGGCAATCGGTGACGATGAATTGCGGTTACGGCCGCGGCTATTCCGTGCTCGAGACCATCGAGGCGGTGCGCCGGGTCTCGATGCGCAATTTCGCGGTCGCCTACGCCGCGCGCCGGCCCGGCGACATCATGACCATGGTGGCCGACACCACCAGGATCCGTTCAGCCCTCGACTGGACCCCGCGCTACGATGATCTCGAGACCATCGCGAGCCATGCGCTGGCCTGGGAGGAGAAGCTGTTCCGGGAACGCGGCGGCTCCGCCCGGCAGGCAGAATCGGCCTAAAAATCAAGCCGTTATTGTGCTTGAAAAAGCCCCGCCAAGCGGGCAAGGAGGTCCGCAACCCTGACGGCCGGCGCTGCCCGCCGTCAATGGAAAGCGGATGGCTCAGTTTCCAAAGAAAATTACCGACGATCCCTATGGCGCGGCGATCCTGATCCGCCGCCTGATCATGGAACAAGGGATTACCTACTGGCGGCGCTATCTGATGGCGTTCGGCCTGATGGCGATCGCGGCCGGCTCGACCGCCGGCGCCACCTATGTCCTCGGCCAGGTGATCAACCAGGCCTATGTCGACAAGAACATCCCCGGCATCGCCATGTTCGCCGGGATCACGGTGGTGCTGCTGTTCATCAAGGGTGTGGCGACCTACGGCCACATGGTGATCCTGAACAAGATCTCGAACGCCATTCTCGCCAGCAATCAGCGGCAATTATTCGCCAAGCTGATGAGCGAGAGCATCGGCTTCTTCTCGCAGCGGCACTCGTCGGAGTTCCTGGCGCGGCTCACCGCCGGCGCCAAGTCGATCACCGACGTGCTCAACATGCTGGTGAATGCGATCGGCCGCGACTTCCTGATGCTGATCAGCATGCTCGCCGTGATGGTGTGGCAGGATCCGCTGATGTCGTTCATCGGGCTCGTGGCGGTGCCGCCGGCGATGCTGATGCTGCGCAAGCTGGTGAAGCGGATCAAGGGGCTCGCCTACAACCAGTTCACCGGCACCGCCGACATCATGGAGACGATGCAGGAATCGCTGCAGGGGATCCGCACCGTGAAGGCGTTCACGCTGGAAGACGCCATGCAGCAGCGGATCGACGAGCACATCGCGACCGTCGAGAACAACGCCAACAAGATGGCGCGCGTCGCCAACCGCTCCAACCCGCTGATGGAGATGCTCGGCGGCTTTGCCGTCGCCGGCTGCCTGATGTATGGCGGCTACAGCGTGGTGGCGCTCGGCTCGACGCCGGGCCAGTTCTTCACGTTCCTGACCGCCTTCCTGATGGCGACCGAGCCGGCGAAGCGGCTGGCGCGGCTCAACATCGACCTCAACAGCCAGCTGGTCGGCGCGCGGATGCTGCTCGAGGTGGTCGACAGCCCGGCCAGCGAGCAGGCCGACGACGACAAGCCGGCGCTGAAACTCTCCGACGCGCGGATCGAGCTGCGCGACGTCAACTTCGCCTATCGGCCCGGCGAGCCGGTGCTGAACCGCATGAGCTTCACAGCCGAGCCCGGCAAGGTCACCGCGCTGGTCGGCCCCTCCGGCGGCGGCAAATCGACGGTGCTCGCCTTGCTGCTGCGCTTCTTCGAGACGCGCGAGGGCGACATCCTGATCGACGGACAGTCGATCCTGTCGGTCTCACGCAGATCGCTGCGCCAGCAGACCGCCTATGTCGGCCAGGACGTCTATCTGTTCCGCGACACCATCCGCGCCAACATCGCTTTCGGCAAGGGCGGCGCCACCGAGGCCGAGATCATCGACGCGGCCACGGCCGCCTGCGCGCATGACTTCATCATGAGCTTCCCGCTCGGTTACGACACGCCGGTCGGCGAGCACGGCGCCCAGCTGTCCGGCGGCCAGCGCCAGCGCATCGCGGTCGCCCGCGCGCTGATCAAGAACGCGCCGATCATCCTGCTCGACGAGGCCACCGCCGCACTCGACTCGGAGTCCGAGAAGCAGGTGCAGGAGGCGATCGAGCATCTCTGCCAGGGCCGCACCACGATCGTGATCGCGCACCGCCTGCACACCATCATGCATGCGGATGCGATCCTGGTGGTCGAGGGTGGCGAGATCGTCGAGCGCGGGCGTCACGAGGAACTGCTGCGCCGTGGCGGCCGCTACGCCTCGTTCTTCCGCTTGCAGCACCACCACGACCCGTCGCCGCTGGCACTGGCGCCGATCAGCGCCACCGGCTAGACCAGTCGAACTTCACCTCAAGAGCAGCGAGACCCACATGAACGCCGCCTCCACCGTCATCCCGCTTCCCCCGCAGCCCTCGCTTCCCGTCGTCGGCGAGACCGGCGTCTATCCGGTTCGCCGCATCTGGTGCGTCGGCCGCAACTATCTCGAGCATATCAGGGAGATGGGCAATGACGAGCGTGCGCCGCCGTTCTTCTTCGGCAAGCATGCCGACATGCTGGTGCCTGACGGCGCGACGATCCCCTACCCGCCGCTGACCAAGGACCTGCATCATGAGGTCGAGCTGGTGGTGGCGATGAAGAGCGGCGGGCTGAACATTCCCGCCGACAAGGCGCTCGAGCATGTCTACGGCTATGCCGTCGGCATCGACCTGACCCGCCGCGACCTGCAGATCGCCTCGCGCAAGAAGGAGCGGCCCTGGGAGGTCGGCAAGTCGTTCGACTATTCGGCGCCCTGCTCCGCGATCCAGCCGGCTTCCAAGATCGGACATCCGACCGCGGGCAAGATCTGGCTCACCGTCAACGGCAAGGAAGCCCAGAAGGGCGACCTCACCGAACTGATCTGGAACGTGCCGGAGATCATCTGGCAGCTCTCGCAGCAGGTGAAGCTCGCCGCCGGCGACATCATCATGACCGGTACGCCCGCCGGGGTCTCGCAGCTGCAGGTCGGCGACAAGCTCGAATGCGGCGTCGACGGCGTCGGCACGCTCGCCGTGACGATCGGCAAGCCGGAATAACCAGCCTCTGAGAATGAGGCCAAGCCAGAAGCCCCGGACCTGACGTCCGGGGCTTTTCGTTGCGTGTGGTCAACGCATCGTACCGGGCATGCAGGGCGGTTCGGTGAAGGGCGCGGTTGCGAACGATCCGACGTTCGGCGCGCGCACGCAGTCGGTGGTCTTGTTGCTGACCGGCGTCGTCGCCGGCGTCGCGGCATGAGCGCGCCGCGCCGCAGCATTGTGGGCGGCCGCCGACGCCTGAGCCGAATACGCAGCTGCCGCAACCAGCGCAAGTGCCGCGAAGGTCAATTTGGTCATAGGATTTCTCCGCATGGGTGAAGCCGACCAAGCTCGGCTCCTGTGACCAAGGAGCGTCAGCGCCCCAGGATTATTTCATCACGCGCGATCACCGAACCGCGAGCGCCGCATCACATCGGGCGGATCGGGGAATATCGAAACGTGCGAGGCATTCCATTCATCAGGGCCGCACGCAAACGCGGCGGCGACGGCACGGAGAGTCTCATGTTCGAGCTTCGACGATTTGGCAGACAGCTTGGCTTGGCTGCTATCCTGTCGGCGGCAACGGCAACATCCTGTTTCGCGCAGCCGACAATCCAGGAGCCCAGCGTCTACGCAGCAAACGAAACCGCGACGCGGCCATGGTCGGCGCCGGTCGGCCATCGCCAGCCGCACGCCGCCGACGTCCCGGCAACGACGGCCACGTCGCAGCAGATCATCGATCAGGAAGACGCGATGGTTGACCGCAGGATCAGGGGCATTTGCCGCGGCTGCTAGGCTGACGACGTCGCGGCATCCGCGATCAGGTCGCGTTCCCGCCCGTGCGCCGATACGGCACGTAGCGCGGGGTCCAGACCTTGGCCTGGATGCGCGCCTCGACCTCGTCGATCGGAACATCCTTGGCGAGCCCTTCCTTGTGCGCCTGCAACGCCACCGCCAGCGCAACCGTCTGCGACACCTCGCGCAGCGCGCTGACCGGCGGCAGCAGATTGTGCTTCGGATTGTTGCGGGCCGGCGAGACGCTGGCCAGTGCCTTGGCGGCGGCCATGAACATCCCGTCGCTGATCCGGCTGGCGCCGACCGCAAGCGCGCCGACACCGACGCCAGGGAAGATGTAGGAATTGTTGGTCTGGTCGACCTTGAAGCGCGCGCCATCGCGGGTGATCGGCGGGAACGGGCTGCCGACGCCGATCAGCGCCCGCCCCTCGGTCCATGCCTCGATGTCGGCCGGCGTCGCCTCCTCGCGCGAGGTCGGGTTCGACAGCGGGAAGATCACCGGCCGCTTGTTGCACTCGGCCATCGCGCGGACGATCGGCTCGGAGAATGCGCCGGCCTGGCCGGAGACGCCGATCAGGACCGTCGGCTTGGCGTTGCGCACGACGTCGAGCAGCGCGATCTTGTCGGGATGGCTGAGCTGCCAGCCGGCAATCGCCTGCTTGTTCTGCACGAAAGGCAGCTGGAACGGCGCGAGCCCGCTCATGCCCTCGAGCAACAGCCCGTCGCGGTCGACCATGAAGAAGCGCTTCGCCGCATCGCTCTCCGAGAGGCCGGCATCGACCATCGCGGCGCGGATCAGGCTGGCAATGCCGCAGCCGGCGGAGCCTGCGCCGAGCACGGCGACGCGCTGCTCGGTCAGCGGCACGCCGGTGACGTTGATCGCAGACAGCAAGGCGCCGGTCGCCACCGCCGCGGTGCCCTGGATGTCGTCGTTGAAGGTCAGGAGCCGGTCGCGATAGCGCTCGAGCATCCGCGTCGCATTGTTCTTGGCGAAATCTTCCCATTGCAGCAGGACGTGCGGCCAGCGCTTCACGACAGCCGAGACGAACGCCTCGATGAAATCGTCATATTGCTGGCCGCGGACGCGCTCGTTGCGCCAGCCGATATAGAGCGGATCGGCCAGGCAGTCGGGATTGTCGGTGCCGACATCGAGCATGATCGGCAGCGTAGTCGCGGGGTGAAGGCCGCCGCAGCCGGTGTAGAGCGCAAGCTTGCCGATCGGGATGCCCATGCCGCCGGCGCCCTGGTCGCCGAGACCAAGGATGCGCTCGCCGTCGGTCACCACGATGGCCTCGACGTGATCGAAGCGCGGATGGGCGAAGATGCGGTCGATCCGGTGCTGGTGCGGAATGCTGAGGAACAGCCCGCGTGGCTTGCGAAACAGCCGGCTGAATTTTTGGCAGCCCTCACCGACGGTCGGCGTGTAGACGATCGGCAGCAGCTCTTCCAGGTTGCTGACCAGGAGCGCGTAGAACAGAGTCTCGTTGGTGTCCTGCAGCTCGCGCAGAAAGGCATAGCGCTCGATGTCGGTCTCGTAGCCGCGCAATGCCTCGAGGCGGCGCGAGACCTGCTCGTCCAGCGTCAGGATGTTGGGCGGCAGCAGGCCGTGCAGGTCGAACGCCTCGCGCTCGGCCTCGGAGAACGCCGTACCCTTGTTCAGCTGCGGATCGGCCAACAGCTCGTAGCCGCTCAGCGCGGTAGTGGCAAAATCTGCAGCGGTCTGCAACATGACAATATCCCCTCGATACGAAACGCCGAGTGAAACTGTATCACCGCCGCGCAACGGATCGGAGACAAAACCCATCCGGGGCGAGATGGCCAGCCAAAGATGCGTGAAGTCCGGGGCGAGCGCCCAAAGACAAAGCCCCGGATCGCTCCGGGGCTTTTGCTTTCCTGCATCAAGCGCAGGGATTGCTCGGTCGCAGGCCGGAGGGAACGCAATCCGCCCCGCGCATCACCGCAGCGCCGACACCACGATCAGGCCGAGGATCAGCGCGGTGACGGAATATTTGAGCGTGTAGTACACGTTCCGATTCCATTCCTTGACCTTGCGGCTCGCGAGATGGACCTCGTAGAGCTTGCCGAACACCTTGTTCAGCGCGCCGACATGCTCGCCGTCGACGTTCTGGGTGGCCGACGCCTTGACGATGTTGTGGCTGACCCAGCGGTTGATCGCCGTCATGAAGCCGTACTTCATCGGACGCTCGACATCGCAGAACAGGATGATGCGGTTGACGTCGGTCTTGTTCTCGGCGCTGTGGATGAAGGTCTCGTCGAACATGAAGGCCTCGCCGTCGCGCCAGACGCATTCGACGCCATCGACGAGGATGCGGCACTGGTTCGAGTTCGGCGTCACCAGGCCGAGGTGATAGCGCAAGGAGCCCGCGAACGGATCGCGGTGCGCGCCGAGCTTGCCGCCGGGCGGCAGCATCGCGAACATCGCGCCGTGCACGTTCGGGATCGAATTGAGCAGCTCCACCGTCTGCGGGCACAGCGTGCGTGCCGACGGCAGGAAGTCGTCGTACCATTTCAGATAGAACCGCTTCCAGCCGCTCTTGAAGAACGAATAGAAGCCCCAGTCGTTGTTCTTGGCCGCGGCGCGGATGAAGCCCTCGTCGAACAGCCGGGTCGCCTCGTCGCGGATGGTCTCCCAATTGTCGGAGAGCTTCTTCAGCTCGGGAAACTGCTCGACCGGGATCACCGGCGTGTTGGGCACGGCCGAGCCCGCATACATCAGCACATTGTAGGGCGCGAGATAGGTCGAGTGATCGCCGAGTTGGCGCGCGAAGCGCAACCGCTGCTTGCCGCGGAAGTGCACGTAAAGTGTGGAGGCCACCAGCGCGTAGAGAATAACGAGCTGCGGCGCGAAGAGCTGTCTCAACATAATCCGTCTATGATCGCAGTCCGCCGACCCTCTTGATGCACCGCCCCTGCAGAGCCGGTCCCGGCGACGGGTGGCCCTGCCCCGGGCGGCGAAGCGCGTCGCCGTCCGCGAAAATTCCCCTGTTCATAGTGACTTGGTACTGCCGCAAGCTCTGGCGTGAGCTGGAGCCGCGCAGTGCCATCCCGGATGAGCCATGTAAGCGAACACTCACCAAATGTGAAGCACCGCCGCATTCGAAGTCGCAACCTTGTGGCAATATTCACACATGTCTTTTCGCCATTGACAAACTAATTCGATAATATCTAACTCTTTGGATTGCGCGCCGGAGAGCCCGGACATCCAAGGGAGGAACGATGAGACACGTTTTGGCGACAGCCATCCTCGCGGCGACGGTGACGGCTGCTCGCGCCCAGGTTTCCGATGACGTCGTGCGCATCGGCGTGCTGACCGACCTGTCGAGCTGGGGCCGCGACAATTCGGGCCCGGGTTCGGTCGAGGCGGCCAAGATGGCGGTCGAGGAATTCGGCCCCACCGTGCTCGGCAAGCCGATCGAGATCGTCTCCGCTGACCACCAGATGAAGACCGATGTCGGCGTGCAGATCGTGCGCGGCTGGTTCGACAACAACAAGGTCGACGCGGTCGTCGACATTCCCAATTCCGGCATCGCGATCGCCGTGCACAACATGGTGCGCGAGCGCAACAAGATCGCGCTGCTCTCCGGCCCCGGCGCGAGCTCGCTGACCGATGAGCTGTGCAGCCCAAACACCGTGCACTTCACCTACGATACCTATGCGCTGTCGAAAGTGACGGCTTCGGCGGTGATCGCGGAGGGCGGCAAGTCCTGGTACTTCATCACCGCGGACTATGCGTTCGGCCAGCAGCTCGAGAAGGATGCCACGCGCTTCATCAACGAGATGGGCGGCAAGGTGCTCGGCGGCGTCAAGCATCCGACCAACACGGCAGACTTCTCCTCCTTTGCGCTGCAGGCGCAGAGCTCGAAGGCCGACGTGGTGGCATTCGCCAATGCCGGCCAGGACACCGACAATTCGATCAAGCAGTCCGGCGAGTTCGGCCTCGTGCAGGGCGGCCAGAAGCTGGTCGGCCTTCTGATGTTCGACACCGACGTGCATGCCATCGGGCTCAACGCCGCGCAGGGCACCTACATGACGACAGCGTCGTACTGGAATATGGATGAGAAGACGCGCGCCTGGTCGAAGAAGTTCTTCGCCCGCACCAACGTGATGCCGACCATGATCCAGACCGGCGTCTACGGCTCGGTGCTGCATTATCTGAAGGGGATCCAGGCTGCCGGCACCGACGATCCGCAGAAGGTGATGGCCAAGATGCGCGAGCTGCCGATCGAGGACACCTTCGTGCACGGCGGCAGACTGCGCGAGGACGGCCGCGTGATCCGCGACATGTACCTGGCGAAGGTGAAGAAGCCCTCGGAATCCAAGAAGCCTTGGGACTATCTCGACATCATCAAGACGGTGAAGGGCGAGGATGCGTTTCGTCCGGTCTCCGAATCCAAGTGCCCGCTGCTGAAGAAATAGGATCGATCACGTGGCTAACGAAGAAACGTATGATTGCGACGCACTCGTCGTCGGCTCCGGCTGCGCCGGGCTGTCGGCGGCGGTCACTGCCGGCCATCACGGCCTGAAGGTCCTCGTCGTCGAGAAGGAGCCGCGGTTCGGCGGCACCACGGCGCGCTCCGGCGGCTGGCTGTGGATTCCGGGCACCTCGCTGGCCAGGGCGTGGGGCATCGAGGAGAGCCCTGATCAGGCCAGGACCTATCTGCGCCACGAGGCCGGCAACAGCTTCGATGCCGCGCGCGTCGATGCGTTCCTGACCGAAGGGCCAAAGGCGGTCGACTTCTTCACGACGAAGACCGCAGTGCGTTTCGACATGCCGCTGACCTTCCCGGACTACCATGCCGAAGCCCCCGGCGGCGCGCAGGGCGGCCGCTCGATGGTGACGCGGCCGTTCGACGCCCACGAGCTTGGACCGGCCCTCAAGGATCTCGGCAGCCCCCTGCCCGAGCTCACCGTGTTCGGCATGATGCTCGGCTCCGGCAAGGAGATCGTGCACTTCATGCGCGCGACGCGGTCGATCACCTCGGCGGCCTATGTCGCCAAGCGGCTGTCGAAACACGCCGCTGACGTGATCCGCAACGGCCGCGGCATGACGCTGACCAACGGCAATGCGCTGGCCGGCCGGCTGGCAAAATCGGCGTTCGATCTCAATATCCCGCTCTGGCTCAATTCACCGGTGCGCGAATTGATCGTCGACAACGGCGTGGTGCGCGGCGCGATCGTCGTGCGCGAGGGCCACACCATCCGCGTCAATGCAAAGCGCGGCGTCGTGCTCGCCTGCGGCGGATTTCCCCATGACGTGGCGCGGCGCCAGAAGATGTTTCCGCATGCGCCGACCGGCAAGGAGCACTATTCGCCGGGCCCGACCGGCAACACCGGCGATGGTCTGCGGCTCGCGGAAGCCGCCGGCGGCCGCGTCGAGGACTCGCTGCCGAACGCGGCGGCGTGGGTGCCGGTCTCGGTCACCACGCGCAAGGACGGCTCGAAGGGCGTGATGCCGCACTTCATCGATCGCGCCAAGCCCGGCGTGATCGCGGTCCTGCGTGACGGCAAGCGGTTTGCCAATGAAGGCAATTCCTACCACGACTTCGTGCAGGCGATGATCAGAGCGGCGAAGCCCGGCGAGGAGATCGCGGCCTACCTGGTCTGCGATCACGAGACGCTGCGCAAATACGGTCTCGGCTGCGTGCCGCCGCGCCCGATGCCGCTCGGGCACCATCTGAAGACCGGCTATCTCAAGCGCGGCGCGACGCTGTCCGAGCTCGCCGCGCAGGCCGGCATCGACGCCGGCGCATTCGGGGCCACCGTCGCCGAATTCAACAAACTGGCGGCCGAGGGACGCGATCCCGCCTTCGGCAAGGGCTCGCGTGCCTACAACCGCTACCAGGGCGATGCGCTGCACGGGCCCAATCCCTGCATCGCGCCGATCCAGCGCGGGCCGTTCTACGCGATCAAGATGGTGATCGGCGATCTCGGGACCTATGCCGGCATCCGCACCGACGCCAACGCCCGCGCGCTCGACGCCGACGGCCAGCCGATTGCTGGCCTCTATGCCGCCGGCAACGACATGGCGAGTATCATGGGCGGCAACTATCCCGGCGCCGGCATCACGCTCGGCCCCGCGCTGACCTTCGGCTACATCGCGGGCAAGCATCTGGCGGGTGCCGCGGCCTAGCAGAGGACGGTCAACACTCCGTCACCCTGAGGAGGCCGCAACGCAGCCGTCTCGAAGGGTCGACGGCTCGACTGTGGCCATGCATCCTACGTGCTAAGTGCGGGCGCAGGAAAACGAACGGAGCCACATGACGAGAGAAAGCCGCGGCATACAATCGATCGAGGTCGGCGGAGAATTGCTCCGGGCGCTCGCCCGCAGCGGCGAGCCGATGATGCTGCGCGACCTCGCCCGGGAGGCCGGCATGCCGCCGGCCAAGGCGCATCCCTATCTGGTCAGCTTTTCCCGCATCGGCCTGATCGAGCAGGACGAGAGCACCGGCCGCTACGAGATCGGGGCACTGGCACTCGAGCTCGGCCTGATCAGCCTGCGCCGGCTCTCCGCGGTGCGGATCGCGACGCCCAGGATCGCCGCGCTCGCCGACAGCATCAATCATGCGGTGTCGCTGTCGGTGTGGGGCACCCATGGCGCCACCGTGGTGCGGCTCGAGGAGCCGAGCCATCCCGTGCATATCGCGATGCGCGTCGGATCCGTGGTGGCGCTGCTGGAGACCGCGACCGGCCGCGCCTTCGCCGCCTTCATGCCGCCGAACGCCGTCAAGGCAGCGCTCGACAGCGGCCTCGATCGGCTCGGCGTCGGCTACAATCCGAAACGTGAGCCGATCAACGCAAAGGCCGCCGAGATGCTGGCCGAGGTCCGCAGCCGCGGTCTCGCGCGCGCGATCGGCGATCCCCTGCCCGGCGTCAACGCGTTCGCCGCTCCGGTCTTCGATCATGCCGGCCACGTCGCCGTCGTCATCACCGCGATGGGCCCGGAAGGCACATTCGACGCCGGCTGGGACAGCGCAATCGCAACCGCGCTGCGCGATTGTGCCGGCGATATCTCGCGGCAGCTGGGGCACGGGACGGCGCGGGCATCGGAGTGAGTCTTTCCGTCGTCATTCCGGGGCTCGCGAAGCGAGAGCCCGGAATCCGTCGGACCGCATAACTCTTGGATGAATGGATTCCGGGTTCGTGCTTCGCACGCCCCGCAATGACGCATGGTTCTGTCTATTGCTCCGAGGCCTACGGATACGAAGCCGCGCCCCATTCCACGCTGTCATCGCGCGGCTCGACCGGGCGATCCAGTACGTCGCGGCCTCTCGGCTCAAGCCCAGCCGTCTCTGGAATACTGGATCGCCCGCTTTCGCGGGTGATGACACCGCGTGTTTTATGTTCTGAATCGCGAAACATCCTCGTCGTCGTCCTGGCGAAAGCCAGGACCCATTACCCCAACCGCGCGTTGTTGCGCGACGCTGGGGGCCGAGGTCCCGCTCACGATCGATTGCGATGGTTATGGGTCCTGGCTTTCGCCAGGACGACGAATGGGGAGGCCCGCCGGCAAAACAGCGCAGCAAAAAGCCCCGGACGATGCCGGGGCTCTTCAGTTCATCGATTGCAGTCAGCGCAGCTCAGTAGCGGTAGCGATCCGACTTGTACGGACCTTCCTGCTTGACGCCGATGTAATCGGCCTGGTCCTTGCGCAGCTCGGTCAGCTTGACGCCGATCTTGGCGAGGTGCAGGCGGGCGACCTTCTCGTCGAGCGTCTTCGGCAGCACGTAGACCTTCTTGGCGTACTTGCCGTCCTTGTTGTTGGCCCAGAGTTCGATCTGCGCCAGCGTCTGGTTGGTGAACGAGGCCGACATCACGAAGGACGGATGGCCCATCGCATTGCCGAGGTTCACGAGACGGCCTTCGGACAGCATGATGATGCGGTGCTTGTCGGGGAACTCGATCTCATCGACCTGCGGCTTGATGTTGGTCCACTTCAGATTGCGAAGGCTCGCGATCTGAATCTCGTTGTCGAAGTGGCCGATGTTGCAGACGATGGCGCGATCCTTCATCGCGCGCATGTGCTCGATGGTGATGATGTCCTTGTTGCCGGTGGCGGTGACGAAGATGTCGGCGCGCGGCGCTGCGTCTTCCATGGTCGTGACCTCATAGCCTTCCATCGCCGCCTGCAGCGCGCAGATCGGATCGACTTCGGAGACCATGACGCGGCAGCCGGCCTGGCGCAGCGAGGCGGCCGAGCCCTTACCGACGTCGCCGAAGCCCGCAACCATCGCGACCTTGCCCGACAGCATCACGTCGGTGCCGCGGCGGATGCCGTCGACCAGCGATTCACGGCAGCCATAGAGGTTGTCGAACTTCGACTTGGTGACGCTGTCGTTGACGTTGATCGCCGGGAACAGCAGCGTGCCCTTGTTGGCCATCTCGTACAGGCGATGCACGCCCGTGGTGGTCTCTTCCGAGACGCCCTTGATGTTCTTGGCGATCTCGGCGAAGTAGCCCTTCGGCTTCTCCTTCAGGAGGCGCTTCACGAGCGCGTAGAAGATCTCTTCCTCCTCGGAGGTCGGCTTGTCGAGGAACGCGGTGTCGCCCTGCTCGGCGCGCACGCCGGCATGCACCAGCATGGTGGCGTCGCCGCCGTCATCGAGGATCATGTTGGGCGTGCCGCCGCCGTGCCAGTCGAACAGCTTGGCGGTGTAGTCCCAATACTCGGTCAGCGTCTCGCCCTTGATGGCGAACACCGGAATGCCGGCGGCGGCGATCGCGGCGGCAGCGTGATCCTGGGTCGAGTAGATGTTGCAGGAGACCCAGCGGATGTCGGCGCCGAGCGCGGCCAGCGTCTCGATCAGCACGGCGGTCTGGATCGTCATGTGCAGCGAGCCCGCGATGCGCGCGCCTTTCAGCGGCTGCTTGGGGCCGAACTCCTCGCGGGTGGCCATCAGGCCGGGCATTTCGGTCTCGGCCAGCGAGATTTCCTTGCGGCCGAAATCGGCGAGCGCAATGTCCTTGACGATGTAGTCGGTGAAGCCGGGCTTCGTGGGGGCGTTCATGTCGGTTTCCTAGTGGGTGAATCCAGCGTGTCAGTTACAAAGCGAGCGGAACGCGATGTTGCACGATCATCTCCCTCTCCCCGTTCTTACGGGGAGAGGCATAGGCGGCCTTCGGCCGCCGTCCTTGAAGAACGCCGATGCAGAGCATCGGCTATGGTGAGGGGCTCTACCCGCGCGCTGAGCTCGCGGAGAATCCCCCTCACCCGCCGCTTCGCGGCGACCTCTCCCCGCAGGCGGGGCGAGGTGAGAAAATCAGAGCGCGCGCTTCAGCGGCTCGACGAGATCGGTCTTCTCCCAGGAGAAGCCGCCTTCATTGTCCGGCGTGCGGCCGAAATGGCCGTAGGCCGAGGTGCGCGCGTAGATCGGGCGGTTGAGATCGAGATGGGTGCGGATGCCGCGCGGCGTCAGATCCATTGCCTTGGCGGCCGCCTTCTCGAGCTCGTCCTCCGACACTTTACCGGTGCCGTGGGTGTCGATGTAGATCGACAGCGGACGCGCCACGCCGATCGCGTAGGCGAGCTGCAGCGTGCAGCGGTCGGCAAGACCCGCCGCAACGATGTTCTTGGCGACATAGCGCGCAGCGTAGGCAGCCGAACGGTCGACCTTGGTCGGATCCTTACCGGAGAACGCGCCGCCGCCATGCGGAGCCGCGCCGCCATAGGTGTCGACGATGATCTTGCGACCGGTCAGGCCGGAGTCGCCGTCGGGACCGCCGATGAAGAACTTGCCGGTCGGATTGATGTGCCAGATCGTCTTGTTGCTGATCCACTCCTTCGGCAGCGCCTCGCGCACATACGGCTCGACGATGTCGCGGATCTGCTTCGAGGTGAGGTCCTCGACCAGATGCTGGTGCGAGACCACGATCTCGCGGACGCCGACCGGCTTGCCGTTCTCGTACTGCACGGTGACCTGGCTCTTGGAGTCCGGACCCAGCACCTTCTCCTTGCCGGAGTGGCGCGCTTCCGAGATCAGCCGCAGGATCTTGTGGGCGTAGAAGATCGGCGCCGGCATCAGGTCGGGCGTCTCGTTGGTGGCGTAACCGAACATGATGCCCTGGTCGCCGGCCCCCTCTTCCTTGACCTCGCCCGGCTGCAGCGCATCGACGCCCTGCGCGATATCGGCCGACTGCGGATGCAGCAGTATCTCGATGTCGCAGGTCTTCCAGTGGAAGCCGTCCTGCTCGTAGCCGATGTCCTTGATCGCAGAGCGAACCACGCCCTCGATCTGCTCGTTGGTGACCGAGCTCGGGCCGCGCGTTTCGCCGGCGATCACCACCTTGTTGGTGGTCGCGAGCGTCTCGCACGCCGCGCGGATCTGCCACGGATCGATGCCCGCCTTCGGTCCCTCGCGGTAGAACAGATCGACGATCTCATCCGAGATACGATCGCAGACCTTGTCCGGATGGCCTTCCGAGACCGACTCGCTGGTGAAGAGATAAGACGCGCGCATCAAGCAAACCCCTTGTTTCGTCGATGTCCCGACGTTGGTTGGTGAATATGTCCCCGGAATGTCAGTCTCGCCGTCGCGAGATGACGTAGGATTCGTCGTAAAACCACAGCCCGTTGTGTTTGCGGAGAACTTCGCGCGTGGCCTCGAGAGCTCGTCCGTTTTCGGTCGTTTCGGTCAACCGCTCATCTTCGATCTGCGCGACATACACCGCCGCATTCCACGCAGCAAAGGCCGTCGAGGTTCCGATCGAGCCGGTCACCTCATTAGGCAGCGCCTCCATATCATATCGGAAGATCGAACGGTTATCGGCGTAGGCATTGAAGTTCAGCTCGCGGCCCGCCGAGCCCAACTCGTATTTCACCGCGCGCAGTATCTCATGACGGCTGACGGCGAAAGGATTTTCTCCGGGCCAGACGGCTTGAATGATTTCCAGCCCGGGATCGCCTCCGTGGGAGTGGATTCCTATCAACCGCCCGCCGCCGCGCAGCGCGCGCGCCAGCGGCGCGATGATCCGCTTGGCGCGGAAATTCACCGAGGATTTGGCGCGGTAGGGCTGCGAGGCGATCACGAGATCGAAATTGGCCTCGGCGCGGCCGGCCCGCGGAATAATGGAATCGAGCAGGAAGCGGTGATCGTCCCGGTACAGCACCAGCGCCACCGGCCGCTCGTAGATCGGCATCGCATTGCCTGGGCTGAGATTGGCCCGCCAATTCTGCTCCAGGAACGGGCCGAGTTCCGCGATCTGGGCCTCGAAATCACCCGAGGAGGCGCCGCGCAGGGCCACTTCGTGCCAGATCATGCTGGCGGCCGCTGCGGAGTTCTTGGGCGTCAGCCAGGGCGCCTCGGCGTAATACATGTTGGTGAACACGAACACGCTCGCCGGATGCTCGAACAGCCGGTCCGGCACCTTGTCGAGGGTGAGGCGGACGTCCTCCAGGCTCAGTTCCTTGCCGGCGACATAGAACGGCATATGTGGGAAGCGGCCATGCATGGCACGCAGGACGCGCGCCAGCACCGTGCCGTCGCCCATCCCGGCGTCGAACACCCGCAGCGCCGGCGGTCGGGGGTGGATCGCCGCCAGTTCCAGCGCGACCCGGTCAGCGATCACCCGCTTCTCGCTGCAGGTGTGCACGAACAGCAGGTAGCGCTGGCGGTTCTCGAAGAAGCGGAAATTGCCCCTGGGATCGCGCTTTTCCGGCGGCACCACGAGGCCGCGCGGCGGCGCCACGCCGCCCGGGGTCGAGGTTGCGATGAAGCCGTTGATGCGGTCGAGCGTATCGATGGTGATCCGCTTGCCCTCGCGCAGCCGGTGCACCAGCTTGCCGTCATTGACGGCACGGCGGCCGAACGTCGTCTCCGCCATGTCGGAGCGCCGGCAGAAATCCGTGATCTGGCTGAGGATTTCGTCGTTCTTCATGAAGCCTGGAGCGGGCCGCGGCGAGTGGGACAAAAGTGGGCAGAGATTGTGTGTGGCGACGTCTTACCACCATTTTCCCACCAGTTGAACCCCCTCCACGGCCCAATCACCAAACAGTCATGGATTGCCCCCTGGATCGCCCTTTGGACCGCCTCGCCGTCGTCGATCATCTTGACGGCTCACCCCGCTGGGATAACCGATGCGCCGCCTGCTCCTGATCCCCTGCCTGCTTGCTGCCATGCTGTCGGCGGCGCCCTGTGTCGCACAGACGCACGCCCAGCTCGGCCCGCTCTGTACGACCGACACAACGCCCGCCGATCAGATGATCGACGCCTGTACCAAGATCATCGCGTTGAAGGTGTTTTCCGGTGAGAAGCTCGCGACCATTCATTTCTGGCGTGCGGTCGGCTGGAACAAGAAGGGCAACTACGCGCAGGTGATTGCGGACGCGACCGAGGCGTTGCGCCTCAAGTCCAGCACTGCCGTCTACAATCTGCGCGGCTCGGCCTATTACGACAAGGGCGAGTACGACATCGCGATCGCCGACTTCAACGACGCGCTGCGCCTGGGGCCGAGCGGCATCATCTTCCACAACCGCGGCAACGCCTATCGCAGCAAGGGCGACTACGCCAGGGCGATCACCGACTATGATGCCGCGATCAAGGCCGATCCGAGCTCGGCGTTCTCCTATCAGAACCGCGGCGCCTCGAAGCAGGCGCTCGGCGATCTCGACGGCGCGCTCGCCGACATCAACGAGGCTGTCAGAATCGATCCATCACTGCCGCAGCCGCTGATCCGCCGCGCCGTGATCTGGCGCGCCAAGGGCGACATCGCGCGCGCGATCGCGGACACGACGGAAGCGATCCGGCTCGCGAAGGCGAAGGCGCCGGCCAACATCATGACGCCGCCCGGCAGCGTGCTGATCTCGGCCTATACCCAGCGCGGTCTCGCCTACGAGGCGAAGGGCGACGCTGCGCATGCCAAGGACGACTACGCCGCCGCGCTCGAGGGCGTCGCCTCCGACGCCGGCAGCAAGGCCAACCAGGCCACCGCGAAGGTGCGGCTCGCGCTGCTCAAGGAGGCCGACGCGGCACCGCGCAAGACCGCAGCAGCGCCTGCCGCCGAGAGCAGCCCCGCGCCCGCACCGCCGGCGCCGGCCGCGGCAGTTCCGGCAGCCCGCGTGCAGGCCGCAGCGACCGGGCGGCGCGTCGCACTCGTGATCGGCAACGGCGCCTATGCGCATGTGAAAGCGCTGCCCAATCCGCCCAACGATGCGCGCGCCATCGCCAGGAGCCTGCGCGATATCGGCTTCACCGTCTCGGAGGGTCTCGATCTCGATCGCGACGCGATGCAGAGGACGATCCATGACTTCCTGCGCGAGGCGACGCGGTCGCAGATCGCCGTGGTCTACTATGCCGGCCATGGCGTGCAGGTCGACGGCCGCAACTACCTCGTGCCGGTCGATATCGAGTTCAAGGCGGGTGCACGCATGACCGACGCGATGGTCGATATGGATACGATCATGGCCGGTCTCGACGATCAGATCCGCACCAACATCCTGATCCTCGATGCCTGCCGCAACAATCCGATGGCGCCGCAGGTGGCATCCGCAGGCCCAAGCCGCGGCATCGAGGCCGGCTCCGGTCTTGCCGCGCCCACCTCGCTCGGATCAGGCTCGACGCTCGGCGCCGGCACGCTGATCGCGTACGCGACCGCGCCGGGCCAGGTCGCGCTCGACGGCGAGGGCGCCAACAGCCCGTTCTCGACGGCGCTGTCGCGCCATGTCGGCACGCCCGGCCTCGAGGTGCAGCAGATGCTGACGCGGGTCCGAGCCGAGGTCGTCGCCGCGACCAAGGGCAAGCAGGTGCCGTGGTCGAACTCCTCGCTGCTCGGCGAGGTCTATCTGGGGGAGCAGTGAAGCCACCCTCCCCCGAAGCGACGAAGCAATCCATTCTGTCCTCGCGGGGACGTGGATCGCTTCGCTCGCAATGACGACCGAGTTGATGCTATTTGCCCCACACCTCGTTCGCGACCTCGACGGCCAGCCGCAGCTTCGCCCACTGCTCTTCCTCGGACAGGATGTTGCCCTCCTCAGTCGAGGCGAAGCCGCATTGCGGGGACACCGCGAGCTGCTCGATCGGGGCGAACTTCGCCGCCTCCTCCAGCCGCCGCTTGATGTCGTCCTTCTTCTCGAGCTCGCCGAACTTCGAGGTGATGACGCCGACCACGACGACCTTGTTGCCCTTGGGCAGGAAGCGCAGCGGCTCGAAGCCGCCGGCGCGGTCGGAATCATATTCGAGGAAGTAGCCGTCGTAGTTGGTACCGGCCAGCATGGTCTCGGCCACCGGCTCGTAGCCGCCGGAGGAAATCCAGGTCGAGCGGAAATTGCCGCGGCAGACATGCGTCGTGATCACCATGTCGGACGGCCGATCGGCGATCGCATAGTTGATGACACGGGCGTAGATCTCCTGCAGTCCATCCGGATTGTCGCCACGGTCGCGCGACTTCTGCAATTCCTCCGGCGAGCATAGATAGGCCCACACCGTGTCGTCGAATTGCAGGTAGCGGCAACCGGCGTCGTAGAACGCCTTCACCGCCTTGCGATAGGTCTTGCCGAGGTCCTGATAGAACTCCTCGAGATCGGGATAGACCTCCTTCGAGATCAGCTTGCGGCCGCCGCGAAAGTGCAGCACCGCGGGTGACGGGATCGTCATCTTCGCCGTGACATGCGCCTGGTCGGCATACTTCTTCAGGAACCCGAAGTGATCGAGCATCGGATGCTGATCGGAGAAATCCAGCTTGCCAATCACGCGGATGGCATCGTGCCGGGTCTGTACGCCGGCGAACTGGATGCCCATGTCGGGGTGGAACAGCTCGCAGCCGGTCAGATGGCTGAGGAAGTCGAAGTGCCACCAGGAGCGGCGGAACTCGCCGTCGGTCGCGAGTTTGAGGCCGACCGAGGCCTGCTTGTGCACGACCTTCTCGATCTCCATGTCCTCGACCTTGCGCAACTCGTCGGCCGAGATCTCGCCCTTCTCCAGCCTGGCGCGGGCTTCCTTGATCTTCGGCGGCCGCAACAGGCTGCCGACCTCGTCGGCGCGGAACGGAGGCTTGGTTCGCTGCATGGTGAACTCCCTGAGGTCGTCAGTGTTTCTTGGTCGCGGCAACGCCGAGATGGCGCTCGAGGACGGAGCGATCAGCCTTCAGCGCGCTGCTTGCGGCGTCGTGCACGATCATGCCGCGTTCCAATATCACAACGCGGTCGGCGAGCCCCAGAATCTTTTGCGCGTTCTGCTCCACGATGATCGAGCAGATGCCGCCGGAGCGCGTGATGGTTCCGATCGCCTTTAACAATTCCTCAACGATGATCGGCGCCAACCCCTCGGTCGGCTCGTCGAGCAGCAGCACCTTCGGGTTCAAGGTCAGCGCGCGGCCGATCGCCAGCATCTGCTGCTCGCCGCCGGACAGCTGGTTGCCGAAATTGCTGCGCCGCTCCTTCAGCCGCGGAAACATCTCGTACACCCGCGCGACCGTCCACGGCCCTCGCTGCGCCACCGCGGTCATGTTCTCTTCCACCGTCAGCGAACGGAAGATGTTGCGCTCCTGCGGTACCCAGCCGATCCCGGCGCGGGCGCGCTGATCGGGCCGCAGTGCCGTGATGTCGAGGCCTGCGAGCGCGACGCTGCCGCCGAAACGGCGGGTGATCCCGACGATCGAGTTGATCAGCGTGGTCTTGCCGGTGCCGTTGCGGCCGAGCAGCGCAAGCACCTGGCCGTCGGCCAGCGCGAGCGACATGTCGGGCAGCACCACCGCCTCGCCGTATCCGGCGCGCAGGCCCTGGATGGAGAGCAGATCAGGCATCGGCGGCCTCGCCGAGATAGACCGCCCTCACCTGCGGATCGCGCGCGACCTCGTCGGGCGTACCCTGGGTGAGCAGGCCGCCATTGACCAGGACCGAGATGCGGTCGGCGAACGAGAACACGAGGTCCATGTCGTGCTCGATCAGCAGCACGGTGACGTCGCGCGGCAATGCCACGACCGCCGCCAGGATATCTTGCCGCTCGCTCTCGGGGACACCGGCCGCCGGCTCGTCGAGCAGCAGCACCCGCGGCTTGGCAGCAATCGCGACCGCGATCTCGAGCAGGCGCTGCTTGCCGTAGGGCAATGTCGAGGTGAGCTCGGTCATGACGTCGAGCAGATGGAAGCGCGACAATATCTCGGCGATCTCGGCGTTGACGTCATCGCGCGTTCCCATCCGCCGCCACCAGTCGCCGCCGCGGCCCATTCGTTCGGAGACCGCAAGCCCGATGGTCTCGAGCGGGGTCAGGTCGGGATAGAGCTGGTTGATCTGGAACGTGCGCGACAGCCCGCGCAGAACCCGCTTGTGCACGGAGAGGCCGGTGATGTCGCTGCCTTCGAGCAGGATGCGGCCGCTGTTCGGCGTCAGCACGCCGGTGAGCTGGTTGATGACGGTGGTCTTGCCGGCGCCGTTCGGCCCGATCAACGCGTGGCGGGCGCCCTGCATCACCTTCAGCGAGAGATCGCGGGTGACGCGAAGACCGCCAAAGGACTTTTCGAGATTGCGGGTTTCCAGCGCGATCGTCATGACGCCTCGTTCTCCGGCACGGCGACGGCGGCCTTGCGACCGGCGAATTGACGGATGATCAGGTTCGGCACGAACAGCACCCAGCGGTGGATCCGTGCGCGGCCGACCATCACGATCACGACCAGCACGAGGCCGATCCAGAACAGCCAGTATTGCGGGGTGAGGCTCTGAAACAGCTCCTGCAGCATCTTGAACACGACGGCGCCGATCAGGCCGCCATAGAGATAGCCGGTACCGCCGATCACGAGCACCAGCATCAGGTCGGCGGAGCGCTCGAAAGAAAATACGTCGAGCGAGGCGAGCGCCGTGGTCTGCGTGAACAGCGCGCCGGCGACCCCGGCATAGAACGCGGCCAGCGTGTAGACAGCGATCAGGCGGCGGTTGACCGGTATGCCGATCGCAGCCGCGCGCAGCGGATTGTTCCTGATCGCACGCAGCGACAGGCCGAACGGCGAATGCACCACGCGGCGGGCCAGCAGGAACAGGATGAACAGCACGATCAGCGAGTAGAACAACCCGGTCTTGCCGAACATGTCGAAGGCGAACAGCCCGAGGATCGGCTGCATCTCGATGCCCTGCAGGCCATCGGTGCCGCCGGTGATATCAGAGAAGCGCTCAGCGAGCGCTTCCAGCAATAGCGCTATGCCAAGCGTCACCATCAGCCGGGTCAGATCGACGCCGCGGATGACCAGGAAACTGGTCAGGAAGCCGAGCACCGCCGCAACGAGGCCGGCGGCGACCAGCGCGATGACGGGCTCGCTGATGATGCCGTGCAACGCCAGCAATCCGGCCGAATAGGCGCCGACGCCGAAGAATGCGGCATGGCCGAGCGAGACGATGCCGGCATAGCCGAGGATCAGGTCGAGCGACAGCGCGAACAGGCCGAGCCGCACGATGTCGGTCATGATCAGGTAGCGCGACGGGAACAGGAACGCGCAGGCGAGCGCGAGCCCCCAGAACGCGACCTCGCTGACCCGCCAGCGCGCGCCGGCCATCGCGTGAGAGGAGACGTCGGATAGCGCGGTCATCTCAGCCTCACCGCGCCGCGGTGCGGCCGAACAGGCCGTTCGGGCGCCAGAGCAGGATCACGATCATGACCGTATAGATCACGAAGGGGCCGACCTTGGGCACATAATATTTGCCGGCGACGTCGGCGATGCCGAGCAGCAGCGATGCGAGGAATGGTCCGGTGATCGAGGAGGAGCCACCGACCGTCACCACGATCAGGAAGTAGATCATGAATTTCAGCGGGAAATATGGATCGAGCCCGAGGATCTCCGCACTCAGCGCGCCGCCGAGGCCGGCGAGGCCACAGCCGAAGGCAAAGGTGAACGCAAACACCTGCGGCACGTTGATGCCGAGACCGATCGCGGCGCGCGGATCGTCGACCGCGGCGCGCAGACGGCTGCCGAACCGCGTCTTGGCAAGGATCAGCTGCAGCGCCAGCGTGAGCAGGCCGCAGATCACGACGATCATCAGCCGATAACGTCCGATGCCGACGCCGAACAGATCGATCTGGCCCTCCAGCGCCGCGGGCAATTTGATGAAGACCCGCGACGATCCCATGATGTAGTCGACCGCGGCGACCGACATGAACACCAGACCGATCGAGAACAGCACCTGATCGAGATGGCTGCGGCTGTAGAGATGGCGGTACAGCGTGCGCTCCAGCGCGATGCCGATCAGGGCACTGCCGACAAAGGCGAGCGGCAGCGCGGCGAAAAACGGCCAGCCGGAATTGTTCACCAGCACGGCGCAGATATAGCCGCCGGCCATGGCGAAGGCGCCATGCGCGAGGTTGACGAAGTTCATCAGCCCGAGCGTCACCGCAAGCCCGCAGGCCAGCACGAACAGCAGCATGCCGTAAGCGACGCCATCGAACAAATTGGTGAGGATAGAGGCCATGAATTCAGACAAAGCCCGATGTAAGGGGCAGCGCGCCGGCGCTGGTCCCGGAATCTCATTTCAAAAACTTCGAGATCCCGGGTTCGCGCTAAGGCGCGCCCCGGGATGACGCGCTTTCGCGCGTCACTTCTTGGTCTTGCCGGAATCCTTGACGGCCTCGAAGGTCGCGAACTCGACGTTGTAGAGCTCGCCGTCGACCTTCTCGACCTTGCGGATGTAGATGTTCTGCACGATGTCGCGGGTTTCCGGATCGATCGAGATCGGACCGCGCGGGCTCTCCCACTTCATGCCCTTCATGGCCTCGATCAGCTTGTCGCCGTTCGTATCGCCACCCGTCTTCTTCAGCGCCTCGTAGATCAGATGAATGCCGTCATAGCCGCTGACCGCCATGAAGCCCGGGCGACTGCCGAACGCCTTCCTGTAGGCGGCAACGAAGTCCTTGTTCATCTGGGACGGATGCGCCGCCGAATAGAGATGCGCGGTCACCGCGCCGAGCGCGGCATCGCCCATGTTGTTGAGCAGATCGTCGTCCATGACGTCGCCAGGGCCGATCACCTTGATGCCGCTCTTGTCGAGCCCGCGCTCGGCATATTGCTTCATGAAGTTGCCGCCCTGCCCGGCCGGCACGAACACGAACATCGCGTCAGGCTTGGAATCCTTCATCCGCTGCAGGAACGGCGCGAAGTCGGGGTTGGCGAGCGGGACCTTGACCTCTTCCACGATCTCGCCGCCGCCGGCGGTGAAGTGCTGCTTGAAGAAGGTCAGCGCGTCGTTGCCCGGCGCGTAGTCGGAGGTCAGCGTCGCGACCTTCTTGATGCCGTTCTTGACCGCCCAGTCGCCGATGATCGTGGAGGACTGCGCCAGCGTGAAGCTGGTGCGCACGATATAGGGCGAGCGTTCGGTGATGATCGAGGTGCCGGCCGCCATCACGACTTCCGGGATCTTGGCTTGCGTTGCCAGCGGCGCCGCGGCCAGCGCCGCGGGCGTCACGCCGAAGCCGGCGATGAAGCTGACCTTGTCGTTGACGATCAATTCCTGCGCGAGCCGCTTGGTGTTGTCGGGCACCGCGGCGTCATCCTTCAGGATGATCTCGATCTTCTTGCCGGCGACGGTGTCGCCCTTCTGCTGCATGTAAAGCTTGATCGCATTATCGATCTGCTTGCCGGTCGAAGCCTGGCCGCCGGTCATGGGCAGGATCAGGCCGATCTTGACGGCATCGTCCGCCCGCGCCGCCACGGCGCACAATCCGGGAAGCGCGGCCGCAGCAGCGCCCCACAACAACATCTTGCGACGATTGAACATCGACATCCCTCCCCCTTCCATTCTTCTGCATCGAGCCGAGTCCCCGGCCCTTGCCTCAACCTTAGCCCCAGCATGTCACAGCCAAGCCGCAGCCCGACAAGGCGTCTCCAAGCGCCCCATTGTCAATCGGACGATGGACGGGTGTCGCGCGTGGAGTGATCAGCCCAGCCATAGCTACAAGTATCAGGATACCAGAATCGCTCCCCGAAACTCAACGCCCCAACGAGAACCGATCTCGCCCGCTTGGATGGGCCGCGATCTCGCTTCATTTGTACGGTCGTACAAATCAATCGCCATTGTCAACAAACAAGCACAATTGCAGCCGAACGGTCGCGCCCAAGATCATCTTCCATAAAGATCAGGGCTGTATGCTGCCGCCAATGCCAAACTTCACACGCCACATCCCTGTCCTGACTGCCCTCGCGCTCGCGGCCTGCGCGCTCGCGGGGTGCGGCACCGTGAACCAAAAAGTTTCGGCGGGAATGGCCGACTACATTCCGGCCTGGGCCGGCGGCCTGCCCGCCGACGCGCCGCCGCGGCCGGGCACCCCGGAATATGACAAGTTCATGCAGGAACGGGAGCGCAAGCGCCTTATGCCGGCGGCCGAGCGCGGCGATGATCCCAAGGCGGCGGCGACAACGCAGAGCGCTGCCCACTGAGCGTCGGCCTAATCGAGAGCATCCTCGCGCAGCATTTCGCCGCGGTAGCCGAACTCCACCATGTAGACGGTGACGTGGTGGGGACGCCGGCAACCGAGCCGCTCAGCACCATGTGGCAATGGCCGAAGAAGATGTGCCGGATCTGCTCCGGTGCTTCGCGATGATCGATCGGAACGCGGCATCATGAAACGCGGATCAGTCCACGAACACCACGGTCTTGCGCCCGTTGAGGATGACGCGGTCGGCGAGGTGGTAGCGGATCGCGCGGGCCAACACGCGGCGCTCGATGTCGCGGCCCTTGCGCACGAGATCCTCGGGCGTGTCGCGATGGCTGATGCGCTCGACGTCCTGATCGATGATCGGCCCTTCGTCGAGATCGCTGGTGACGTAATGCGCGGTGGCGCCGATCAGCTTGACGCCGCGCTCATGAGCCTGGTGATAGGGCTTGGCGCCCTTGAAGCCAGGCAGGAAGGAATGATGGATGTTGATGCAGCGGCCCGACAGCCGCGCCGACATCTCGTCGGACAGGATCTGCATGTAGCGGGCCAGCACCACGAGGTCGGTCTTGGTATCCTGGGCCAGCTTCCACACCGCGTCTTCCTGCTGCCGCTTGGTGTCTTTCGTCACCGGAAGATGATGGAACGGGATATCGCCGAAATCGAGCGAGCCATAGGTCTCGCGCGGATGGTTGGAGACAACAGCGGTCGGGATCATCTCGAGCTCGCCGGTGCGCCAGCGATAGAGGATGTCGACCAGGCAGTGATCGGACTTCGAGACCAGCAGCATCACCCGGCGCCGGCTGGCGCGGTCGCGCATCTGCCATTCCATGCCGAAACGTTCGGCGATCGCGGCAAAACCGGTCTGCAGCGCCGGCAGCCCGACCGCCAGGTCGGCTGCGGTGAACACCACGCGCATGAAGAACTTGTCGGTCTCGGTGTCGTTGAACTGCTGGGCATCCAGGATGTTCTGGCCGTTATGCGCTAGAAAAGTCGAGACCGCGGAGACGATCCCCGGACGATCCGGACAGGACAGGGTCAGAACGAATTGATGGTCGGGCATGCCAATTGACCAAAGCTTGAGCAGTTGCGTGGAAGGATCATTTTCGGGCCCCGTCTATCACCGCAGGCGGCCTTGCGCCAATCCCGGTGCGGGGGTCAAATCGAACAAATGACGACAATGTTTGTTAGGGACCATCATGGCTGACCGGCTGAACGGCTACCGCATCCTGATCCTCGAGACGCGCGAGGAGGCACAGTTTTCCCGCCTGCTCGCCGAGCAGGGCGCCGATGTGCTGCAATGCCCGATGTTCACCATCCACGACGCGCCGGACCCGGCGCCGATCGAGGCCTGGATCCGCCGCGCCATCGAACGACCGCTCGACGACCTCGTGCTGATGACCGGCGAGGGCCTGCGTCGCCTGATGAAGGTCGTGCGCCGGATCGACGTCGAGGCGGAGTTTGTCGGCAGCCTCGGCAAGGCCCGCAAATTCGCCCGCGGCCCCAAGCCCGGCCGCGCGCTGCGCGAGATCGGCCTGGAGCCGCAAATGACGACCGAGAAGCCGACCTCGGAAGGCGTCGCCGAGATGCTGGCGAAGCTCGACCTGAGCGGCCATCGGCTCGGCCTGCAACTCTATCCGGACAAGGATCACGCCACCCTGATCGCCGCGATCAACGCGCAGGGCGCGGAGGTCGATACGGTGCTGCCCTACGTCTATGACGCGCAGGCCGCCGACGCCAACATCGTGACCGCGATCGAGCAGATGGCGCAGGGCCGCATCGACGCCATCGCGCTGACGAGCTCCGGTCAGGTTCGGCGTCTCATGGAGGTCGCACAGGCGCACCGGTGTGAGGCGCAATTGCGCGACGGCCTGGAGCGCACGCCGATCGCCTCCGTCGGGCCCGTGGTCTCGAATGAGTTGAAGACGTACGGCCTATCCACCGACATCTACCCGGCGAACGATGCGTTCTTCATGAAGCCGCTGATCTCGGCGATGGCGACTGCGCTGTCGAAAGCGCCGCCCCGCACGGCGGCGACGTAGCAGTTCGGCGTTATTCCGCCGCCTGCTTGGTCTCGCTCAGATAGGCCTGGTACGCGAGCTTGATGCCATCCTCGAGCGGGGTGGTGGCGCGCCAGCCGAGCTTGGCGAGCCTGTTGACGTCGAGCAGCTTGCGCGGCGTACCGTCGGGGCGCGAGCTGTCGAAGCTGATCTCGCCGCGGTAGCCGACGGTGGCCGCAACGACGCGGGCGAATTCGGCGATCGTGATGTCCTCGCCGGTGCCGATATTGACCAGTTCCGGCGAGGAATAGGTCTTCATCAGATGGATGCAGGCGTCGGCGAGATCGTCGACATAGAGGAATTCACGGCGCGGCGTGCCGGTGCCCCACACCACGACATCGGCGGCGCCCGAGACCTTGGCCTCGTGGAAGCGGCGGATCAGCGCCGCGACGACGTGGCTGTATTCGGGATGATAATTGTCGCCCGGACCGTAGAGGTTGGTCGGCATCACGCTGATGAAATCGGCGCCATACTGGCTGCGATAGGCTTCGGCCATCTTGATGCCGGCGATCTTGGCGATGGCGTAGGGCTCGTTGGTCGGCTCCAGCGGGCCGGTCAGCATCGAATCCTCGCGCAACGGCTGCGGCGCGAGGCGCGGATAGATGCAGGACGAGCCGAAGAACATCAGCTTCTCGCAGCCATTGGCATGCGCCGCCTGGATCACATTGGTCGAGATCGCCAGATTGTCGTAGAGGAATTCGGCCCGCAGCGTGTTGTTGGCGACGATGCCGCCGACCTTGGCAGCAGCAAGGAACACGGCCTGCGGCCGCTTCGCGGCGAACCAGGCATTCACTGCGGCCTGGTCGCGCAGATCGACCTCGCTACGCGAGACGGTCAGAAGATCGGCGTCTTCGCGCGCCAGTCGGCGCATCAACGCCGAGCCGACCATGCCGCGATGGCCGGCAACGAAGACCGTCTTGCCCTTCAGTTCAAACGCCGTGCTTGCCATGAGCCGCATCCTGCCTGGCCTCGACGAGATCGCTGGCCACCATTTCCTTCACCAGTTGCGCGAACGGCGTCTTGGGCGCCCAGCCGAGTTTGGCGCGCGCCTTGCTGGCGTCGCCGATCAGAAGATCCACCTCGGTCGGGCGGAAATAGGTCGGGTCGATCTGCACCAGCGTCTTGCCCGATGCCTTGTCGACACCGATCTCCTCGACGCCCTTGCCGCGCCATTCGATGCTGCGGCCGACTTCGGTGAACGCCAGCTCGACGAACTCGCGCACCGACCGCGTCTCGCCGGTCGCGAGCACGAAATCGCCGGGCTCATCCGCCTGCAGGATCTTGTGCATGCCCTCGACATAGTCGCGGGCGTGGCCCCAGTCGCGCTTGGCATCGAGATTGCCGAGATAGAGCTTGTTCTCGAGGCCGACTTCGATGCGGGCGACGGCGCGGGTGATCTTGCGCGTCACGAAGGTCTCGCCGCGGATCGGGCTCTCATGGTTGAACAGGATGCCGTTGCTGGCGAACATGCCGTAGGCCTCGCGGTAGTTCACCGTGATCCAGTAGCCGTACAGCTTGGCGACGCCGTAGGGCGAACGCGGATAAAACGGCGTGGTCTCCTTCTGCGGCACCTCCTGCACGAGCCCGTACAGCTCCGAGGTCGAGGCCTGGTAGAACCGGGTCTCCTTCTCCATGCCGAGGATGCGGATCGCCTCCAGCAGGCGCAGCACGCCGATGGCGTCGGCATTGGCGGTGTATTCCGGGCTCTCGAAACTGACCTGGACGTGGCTCTGGGCGGCGAGGTTGTAGATCTCGGTCGGCCGGATCTGCTGCATCAGCCGGATCAGATTGGTCGAATCGGTCATGTCGCCGTAGTGCATCAGGAACGGCACGTTGCCGGCATGCGGGTCCTGGTAGAGATGGTCGACGCGCGCGGTATTGAACGAGGACGAGCGGCGCTTGATCCCGTGCACGGTGTAGCCGAGGCCGAGCAGATATTCGGCGAGATAGGCGCCGTCCTGCCCGGTGACGCCGGTGATCAGCGCAACGCGCCGCTTTGAGTCCTGAGCCGTCATATCATCTCCAGAGAGCGCGAGGCCGCGCGATCCCGACGAGGCCGGTCTGTAGCACCCGGCCACCTCCAAGTCTAATGGCATAATCGTTTGGAATCAGGGCCTTAAAGCTTTGAAAACCCGATTCAAAGCGGTCTGGGGCCGGCTCACTCGCCGTAGTGGCGCAGCCGGTCGAGCTCGATGATCGTGACCCCGCCATATTCGAGCCGCAGCAGCCCCTCGCGCTCGAGCCGCTTCAGGCACTGGTTGGCGTTCTGCCGGGAGATTCCCGACAGCGCCCCGATCTCCTCCTGGGTGATTTCAAGGTGCAGGGTAAGCTCGGGATAGAGAATCGGATTGAACAGCGAGGCGATCGAGCGCGCCAGCCGTGCGGTCGCATCCAGCGTGCGGCCATATTCGAGCAGCGCGATGAACTGGCCGAGCCGCTCGTTGAGCTGTCCAACCAGGAAGCGGTTGAAGCCGACGCTGTTCTCGAACAACCAGACGAAGGTCCGGCGATCCATCATCGCGAGGCGCGTATCGCGCAGCGCGACCACGTCGTAGCGCCGCAGCTCGTTCTTGAGCACAGTGCCCTCGCCGAACCACGCGCCCGCCGTGAGGCCCGCGAAGCTCGCGGCCTTGCCGCCGCGCGAGACGATGCCCATCCGCGCCAGCCCGGTAACGATGCCGGTCCAGTACTGGAAATTGTCGCCGCGCATGAAGATGAATTCGTTGGCGCGGTACGACTTCTCGGAGATGCCGGCGCGCGCGATCTCGATCTCTTGCTCGGTCAGTTCGCGCGACCAGGCCGCGATGCGCTTCAGGTAATCAGCAGCAATCATTCTAGCGACGGCATCCCACCCAAGATATTGCACCGCAGCAACGCCGTGCACGAAGCCAGGGACCCGAGGCCTGGAATGCCAGCGAAAATTCCTGACCAAATGTCGGGCACATGACAATTCAACCTATCGCTTTCTCGTATTCAGAGCCACCTCGCGTAACGCCGCGTGCAGCGCTTCGATGGATCGCTGAAGGCGGACGACGCGCGAGCGGGCTTGCAGGCGGGTGCGGCGTTACCGCGCATGACGCAGGCGATCGGGGCGAGCGATGCTCCCGGACGCCGGCATCATTAGTCGGATGGTTTCCTTCGGCGGCCCATGTAAGATCGAACCGAGCTCGAAACGAAAGATAAAGAGCGCGCCAAAGCGCCCGTATCTGGAGGGAACAGGGTGGCCAACAGTCTCGAGGTGCGCGGAGTCTCATTGCGCTTTGGCGGCGTCCGCGCGCTGACCGATGTGAGCTTCAGCGTCAACGAGGGCGAGCTGTTCTCCATCATCGGCCCGAACGGCGCCGGCAAGACCTCGATCGTCAACTGCATCTCCGGCCGCTACCGGCCGACCGAAGGCCAGCTGTTCTACCGCGGCCAGGACATCACCGGCCTCACCCCGAACGCGCGGCCCCGTCTCGGCATCGGCCGGACTTTTCAGAATCTCGCGCTGTTCCACCACATGAGCGTGCTCGACAACATCATGGTCGGCCGCCATCACCTCCTGAAGAACAACTTCATCACGGGCTCGCTGTACTGGCTGACCGGTGCGCGCCGCGAGGAGCTGGAACACCGCCGCAAGGTCGAGGAGATCATCGACTTCCTCGATCTGCAGTCGGTGCGCAAGGCGACCGCCGGCACCCTGCCCTACGGCCTGCGCAAGCGCGTCGAGCTCGCCCGCGCGATGGCGCTGGAGCCGCAGCTGATCCTGCTCGACGAGCCGATGGCCGGCATGAACTTCGAAGAGAAGGAAGACATGGCGCGCTACATCGTCGATCTCAACGAAGAGTTCGGCATGACTGTGATGATGATCGAGCACGACATGGGCGTCGTGATGGACATCTCCCACCGCGTCATGGTGCTCGACTTCGGCCGCAAGATCGCTGAGGGCGATCCGGCGACCGTGCTCGCCGATCCCCACGTCAAGCGCGCCTATCTCGGCGAAGAGGACGAGGTGCTGGTCGACCCCGACGACAAGCCGGCAGTGCGGGAGAGCGCGGCATGATGGATTATGCCGGTCGCGCCGCGCAGGCCGACACCTTTCCCAAGATGCTGCGCCTGAACGCCAGGGAGCACGGCGGCGAGATCGCGCTGCGCGAGAAGGATCTCGGGCTGTGGCGCGAATTCACCTGGAACGACTATCAGACCCGTACCCACGACTTCGCGCTCGGCATGGTCGAGCTCGGCCTCGGCCGCGACGACGTGATCGGCATCATCGGCGACAACCGGCCAGACTGGGTCGCCGCCGAGATCGCGACCCACGCGATCGGCGCGATGAGCCTCGGCCTCTACCGCGACGTGCTGGACGAGGAAGCCGCCTATCTCCTGACCTATGGCGAGGCCAAGCTCGTCTTCGCCGAGGACGAGGAACAGGTCGACAAGCTGCTCGGCCTTGCCGATCGGGTGCCCAATCTCAGGCACATCATCTATTCCGATCCGCGCGGCATGCGCAAATACGACGATCCGAGGCTGATGGAGGCGAGCAAGCTCGTTGGGCTGGGCCGCGACCGCGCCGCGCGCGAGCCTGATCTGTACGACCGGCTGGTCGATGCCACTGATGGCGACGACGTCGCAATCCTCTGCACGACCTCAGGCACGACGGCCAATCCGAAGCTCGCGATGCTCTCGGCCGGGCGCGTGCTGCGGCATTGCGCGACCTATCTTTCCTTCGATCCGAAGGGGCCGGAGGACGAATACGTCTCGGTGCTGCCGCTGCCGTGGATCATGGAACAGATCTATGCGCTCGGCAAAGCGCTGCTCTCCCGGATGAAGGTCAACTTCGTCGAAGAGCCCGACACCATGATGCACGATTTCCGCGAGATCGCGCCGACCTTTGTGCTGTTCGCACCGCGGGTCTGGGAATCGATCGCAGCCGACGTCCGCGCCGGCGTGATGGACGCCTCGCCGTTCAAGCAGCGGCTCTACGAGCTCGGCATGAAGACCGGGCTCGCGGCGCTCGCGGAGGGCAAGCGCTCTGTCTTCGCCGACCAGATCCTGTTCCGCGCGCTGCGCGACCGGCTCGGCTTCACCCGGCTGCGCTCGGCGGCAACCGGCGGCGCGGCGCTCGGGCCGGACACCTTCAAGTTCTTCCAGGCGATGGGCGTGCCGCTGCGCACACTGTACGGCCAGACCGAGCTGCTCGGCGCCTACACGCTGCATCCCGAAGGCAAGGTCGATCCCGACACGACCGGCGTACCGATGGCCGACAACATCGAGATCCGCATCGACAATGCCGACGTCAACGGCGTCGGCGAGATCGTGGTGCGGCACCCGAACATGTTCCACGGCTACTACAAGAACCCCGAAGCCTCGGTCGCCGACATCAAGGACGGCTGGATGCATTCGGGCGACGCCGGCTACTACAACGACAACCGGCAGCTCGTCGTGATCGACCGCATCAAGGATCTCGCCGAGACCTCGCGCGGCGAACGGTTCTCTCCGCAATACATCGAGAACAAGCTGAAGTTCTCGCCCTATGTCGCAGAAGCCGTCGTGCTCGGCGCCGGCCGCGACGCACTGGCCGCGATGATCTGCATCCGCTACTCGATCATCTCGAAATGGGCGGAGAAGAACCGCCTCTCCTTCACGACCTACACCGACCTGTCGTCGCGGCCGGAAGTCTACGCGCTGCTGAAGAAAGAGGTCGAGACCGTCAACGCTACCCTGCCGCCGGCGCAGCGCATCTCACGCTTCCTGCTGCTGTACAAGGAGCTCGATGCCGACGATGGCGAGCTGACCCGGACCCGAAAGGTCCGGCGCAGCGTCATCAACGAGAAATACGCCGACATCATCGAGGCGATCTACCGCGGCAAGGCCAACATTCCCGTCGACACCGTGATCCGTTTCCAGGACGGCACGACGCAACGCGTCCGCACCACGTTGCAGGTGGTCGATCTCGGCCGTGCTGCGATCGCGGAGGCCGCGGAATGACTGTGTCCGCGTCATACACAGACCTTCACCTCGCCCCGCTTGCGGGGAGAGGTCGGATCGCGTCAGCGATCCGGGTGAGGGGGAGCCTCCGCAAGCGCGGTGAGAATGGTTTCAAGAACACCAGCCAAATTGCCGGAGATCTCGTTGTTCCAGAAGCGCAAGACCCGGTATTTGTGATCGATGAGCCATTTGTCGCGAACGGCGTCGGTCTGACTGTTGGCGTGTTGTCCACCATCCACCTCGATCACGAGGCGATGTTCGCGGCAGATAAAATCGACCGTGTAAGGCCCTATCGGCTCCTGTCTGACGAACTTGTAACCATTCAGCCTGCGACCGCGGAGCCGGTACCAGAGCGCTCCTTCCGCATCCGTCGACGCGCTTCGCAGATTCCTCGCGCGTTCGGTTTTAGACTCTCTAGCACCGCGCATGCGGAGACTCCCCCTCACCCGCCGCACTCCCGACGATGCTTCGCATCGACGGCAGCGCGCCGGCCTCTCCCCGCAAGCGGGGAGAGGCGAAGATAGCACGGTACCCCATGAACACCCAGTTCCTGATCCAGCTGATCGTCAACGGCCTCGTGGTCGGCACGCTCTATGGCGTGGTCGCGATGTCGTTCGTGCTGATCTACAAGGCGACCCAGGTCGTGAACTTCGCGCAAGGCGAGCTGCTGCTGGTCGGCGCCTGGGTATGCTGGGCGCTGCTGACCAAGTACCAGCTGCCGTTCTGGATCGGTATGCCGATCACGCTGGTGTTCATGTTCATCTTCGGCATCGCGATCCAGGTCGTGATCCTGCGCCCGATGATCGGCGAGCCGATCATCTCGGTGATCATGGTGACGATCGGCCTGTCGACCGTGTTCCAAGCCGCGCTGAAGTGGATCTTCGGCGTCAACCCGCAGCCGTTTCCGCAGATATTCCAGAGCCAGTCGATCAGCCTGTTCGGGCTGCAGATCCAGACCGTCTATGTGATGAGCCTCGTGGTCTCGCTCGCCATGATGGTCGGCATGGCCTGGTTCTTCCGCGCCTCCAAATACGGCCTGGCGATGCGCGCCACCGCCTTCAACCAGCAGGTCGCGCAGTCGCTCGGCATCTCCGTGAAGAGCGTGTTCGCGATGGCCTGGGCGATCTCGGCCACCGTCTCGGCGGTCGCCGGCGTCGTGGTTGCCGTGGTCAACGGCGTGTCGTCCGGCCTCTCCGCCTACGGCATCAAGGTCTTTCCGGCCGCGATCCTCGGCGGCCTCGACTCGGTCGGCGGCGCCGTGCTCGGCGGCATCATCATCGGGCTCTTGGAAAACGTCGCGCAGTATGTCGACAGCGAGTATCTGCACTGGGGCAATCTCTACGAGATCGCGCCGTTCTACGTCCTGATCATCATCCTGATGATCAAGCCGTACGGCCTGTTCGGCACCAAGGACATTGAGCGGGTCTGATCCATGGCGACAAGTACACTCATTCCGTCCGGCGATTTCCGCACCAGCTATGCGGCCGACACCACGATCTTCCCGACCGCGACCAGCCGCAATTTCGCGATTGCCGGCATCGTGCTCGCCTGCTTCGCGCCGATGCTGCTGTCCAACTACCTGCTCTCGATCGCGATCCAGATCGGCATCTTCGCGATCGCTGCGCTCGGCCTCAACGTCCTGGTCGGCTTCACCGGCCAGATCTCGATCGGCCACGCCGCGTTCTTCCTGTTCGGCGCCTTCACCTCGGCCTACATCTCCAACAACCTGCCGATCCCGGTGTTCTTCGCGATTCCGCTTGCCGGCGTGGTGACGGCGCTGGTCGGCCTGATCTTCGGTGTGCCGGCGGCTCGGCTGAAGGGGCTCTATCTCGTCATCGCGACGCTCGCCGCGCAGTACATCCTGCTCGATTTCTTCTCGCGCGCCGACTGGTTCTCGGGCGGCTCGGTGCCGGCCAGCGCCAACCCGTTCTCGATCTTCGGCTACACGCTGCGCGGCGACCGGCAATATTTCTACGTCGTGCTCGCCTACATGGTGCTCAGCTATCTTCTCGTCACCAACCTGATGCGCACCCGCGACGGCCGTGCGCTGGTCGCGATCCGCGATCACTATCTGTCCGCCGAGATCATGGGCATCAACCTGACCAAGTACCGGACGCTGTCGTTCGGACTTGCCGCGTTCTTTGCCGGCATCGCCGGCGCGCTGTACGCGCATTATCAGCTGGTGGTCTCGCAGGAGGGCTTTGGCATCGAGCGCTCGGTGCTGTTCCTCGCGATGGTCATCATCGGCGGCACCGGCTCGGTGATGGGTACGCTGATGGGCACCGCCTTCGTGGTGCTGCTGCCGGAATCGATGGAATGGCTGAGCGCGTGGCTGAAGGGCGGCGCCATCGACAAGGCGCTGCAGCTCAACAACAACATCACGTTCCTGCGCGAGATCGCGATCGGCCTGATCATCATCGGATTTTTGATGTTCGAGCCTGACGGCCTCGCGCACCGCTGGCGGCAGATCAAGGCCTACTGGAAGCTTTACCCGTTCTCGCACTGACGTATCGAGCAACTCAAAATTCGGTTCAACGAATAAGCAGGAGGAAACAAAAATGACGATTAGATCCCTTTTGAGCTCGGTCTCTCTCGCGCTGCTGATCGGCAGCGCCGCCGGCACCGCGCAGGCGCAGATCGCCATCGGCCATCTGCAGGACCTCTCGGGCGGCACTTCCGACGTCGGCACGCCCTATGGCCAGGGCGTCGCCGACACCTTCGCCTGGGTCAACAAGAACGGCGGCGTCGGCGGCAAGCAGCTCAGCGTCGACAGCAACGACTATGGCTACCAGGTGCCGCGCGCGATCGCGCTGTACAAGAAATGGTCGGCGCCGGACGGCAAGGTCGCAGCAATCATGGGCTGGGGCACCGCGGACACCGAGGCGCTGACCGGCTTCCTCGCGCAGGACAAGATCCCCGATTTGTCGGGCTCGTATGCCGCCGCGCTGACCGATCCCGAAGGCACCAGCGGCAAGGCCAAGCCGGCGCCGTACAATTTCTTCTACGGCCCGAGCTACTCGGACGCGCTGCGCGCCGAATTGACCTGGGCGGCCGAGGACTGGAAGGCCAAGGGCAAGCCGGGCAAGCCCAAATTCGTCCACATGGGCGCCAACCACCCCTATCCGAACGCGCCGAAGGCCGCCGGCGAGGCGCTCGCAACCGAGCTCGGCTTCGAAGTGCTGCCGCCGCTGGTGTTCGCGCTGTCGCCCGGCGACTATTCGGCGCAGTGCCTCAGCCTGAAGAGCTCCGGCGCCAATTACGCCTATCTCGGCAACACCGCAGCCTCCAACATCTCGGTCATGAAGGCCTGCAAGACCGCCGGCGTCGACGTCCAGTTCCTGAGCAACGTCTGGGGCATGGATGAGAACGCCGCCAAGACCGCGGGCGATGCCGCCGACGGCGTGATCTTCCCGCTGCGCACGGCGGTCGGCTGGGGCGGCAACGCGCCGGGCATGAAGACGGTGATGGAAATCTCGAAGATGTCCGACCCGTCGGGCAAGGTCTATCGCCCGGTGCACTACATCGCCGCGGTGTGCAGCGCGCTCTACATGAAGGAAGCGCTGGACTGGGCCGCCAAGAACGGCGGCGCCACCGGCGAGAACGTCGCCAAGGGCTTCTACCAGAAGAAGGACTGGGTGCCGGCCGGGATGGACGGCGTCTGCAATCCCTCGAACTGGACCGAGAAGGATCATCGCCCGACGACCAAGGTCGATCTCTATCGCGCCAAGGTTTCCGGCGCGACCGACGGCGACATCAACGACCTGATGGGCAAGGGCACGATCAAGCTCGAGAAAGTGAAGACCGTCGAGCTGCCGCGCAAGCCGGAATGGTTCGGCTGGTGAGGATCGTGAGGCTGCCGCGAGCGCAGCCTCGACAACAATCGTCATCCCCCGCGAAAGCGGGGGATTCAGTTCGCCGCGCTCTCACGATGTGATCGCCGGCGTCTCTGGAATACTGGGTCACCCGCTCGAGTGCGCAATTGCGCACGAAACGCGGGTGACGACAGCGGAGAATAGTCGAGATGAACGAAACCCTCGAAGCCACCCGCACGGGGCCGATGGCGGTCCCACCGCCGCCGCTGCTCAGCATCAACAATATCGAGGTCGTCTATGACGACGTCATCCTGGTGCTGCGCGGCCTCAGCCTCGAGGTGCCGAAGGGCGCGATCGTGGCGTTGCTCGGCGCCAATGGCGCCGGCAAGTCGACCACGCTGAAGGCGATCTCCGGCCTGCTCAAGACCGAGGACGGCGAGGTCACCCGCGGCGAGATCCTGTTCGAGGGCCAGCGCATCAACGGCATCGACCCGGACAAGATCGTCCGCCGCGGCATCTTCCAGGTGATGGAGGGCCGCCGCATCGTCGCCGACATGACGTCGCTGGAGAATTTGCGGCTCGGCGCCTTCACCCGGCGCGACGGCGAGGTCTCTGCCGACATCGACATGGTGTTCAAATATTTCCCGCGCCTGAAGGAGCGCACCGGCCTTGCCGGCTATCTCTCCGGCGGCGAGCAGCAGATGCTCGCGATCGGCCGCGCGCTGATGGCGCGCCCGAAGATGATCCTGATGGACGAGCCGTCGATGGGATTGTCACCCCTGCTGGTCAAGGAAGTGTTCGCGATCATCAAGGAGATCAACCGCGATCTCGGCGTCACGATCCTCCTGGTCGAGCAGAATGCGCGCGCGGCGCTCTCGGTCGCAAGCCACGGCTACATCATGGAACAGGGCAAGGTGGTGCTCGACGGCTCCGCCGACGAGCTGCGCGACAACGAGGACGTCAAGGAATTCTACCTCGGCGGCGCCGGCGACCAGCGCAAGAGCTTCAAGAATTTGAAGAGCTTCAAGCGGCGCAAGCGCTGGCTCTGAGGATATGGAGCGTTTTCGGGCGGAGTTGCGTGTGCAGAAAGCGCGTCACACCAGGAAGGCGGCCCTAGCTGAGCACCTGCTCCGCTTCCGTGACCGCGCAGAGCACATGGTAGAACGACGACGCCGGGATCGTGGCGATCAGCGAATTGCCGCCGCCGTCGAACTGGTCGTACCAGCCGCCGGCCACGGGATGGCTGAGATAGTGCCGCTCCAGCAGCACCAGCGCCCCGCGCGCCTCGTCCGCAGCGCCGGCTTCGCCCGACTCGGCCTGCGCGATCCAGGCCTTCGCCAACTCGCTCTGCGGCCACAGCCGCCTGGTGTGGCGGCGGATGTTGCCCTCGGCATCGCCCTCGTCGATCAGGCAGCCGGTGGCGTCGCGATAGCGCAGCGCCGAGGCCAGCAGCTCGCCGCGCGGGCGCCCTGTTGGGCAGCCGGTGATCCGCTCAAAACCCTTCAGCAGCCAGACCCATTCCGCAAGGTGCCCGGGCTCGACGCTGACCGGCGGGATCCGCGACCAATCCTCCTCGAAATATTCGCCCAGCGTCCGCGTCTGCTTGTCATAGAGGTTGGCGAGGAACAGTGCGAAGAAATCGCCGGCGCGGTTCTGGAACGACAGATCATGCGTCGCGTCGAAGCAGGCGATCATCGCCTCGAACAGATGCATCTGCGGGTTCTGCCGCCGCGGCATCGACGGCGGCAGGCCTTCCTGGAAGCCGCCATGGGGCGAGCGCAGCTGGGTGTCGAGGAACGCCAGCAGCGCGTCGATCTCGGCGCGAACCTGAGCGTCCTGGTCGAGGCCGTAGACAGTCGCCAGTGCGAGCAGCACGAAGGCATGGCCGTAGGTGTCGCGCAGCGGATCGTGCACGCCGCCCTCCGGCGTCAGGCTGAACACAAAGCCCGGCCGGCCGTCCGGCGCCTTGGCCTTGGTGAGCATGTAATCCAGCGCCTTCAGCGCGATCGCGCGCCCTTCGGGATACCAGCCCATCTGGGCCGCCTTGGCGTAGCAATAGATTTGGCGCGCCTGCACAAGGAGGCGGCGCGGGGCCGCGTTGTCGGCTGTCCCATCCTGATGCAGCCGGTCGACGAAGCCGCCGGCCGTGCTGTCCCACCCCACCGTCGACCACAGCGGCAAGGCGTGGTCGATGATGCGGCGCTTCAACCTCGCGACGACATCGGCGGCCCCGTCCGCCGCCACGTTCTCTGCCTCAGCCATCGTGCTTCCTGGAACCGTCCCAATGTCAGCGCTCACCGTCTGATAGCACGGGCAGACCGGCACGCCACCTGCGCAAATCCTCCCCTCAAGGACCCGCCATGACCGACCATTACGACGCCCTTGAAACGCGCGATCCGGCCGCCCGCGAGGCCGCCCTGTTCGCCCGGCTGCCGGAGGTGCTGCGCAAGGCGATGGCAGCGCCCGCCTATGCCAATTTGCTGCGGGGCACCGATCCCGCATCCATCACGAGCCGGGAGGCATTGGCGGGACTGCCGGTGCTGCGCAAATCGGAGCTCCCGGCCCTGCACAAAGCCGCCCCGCCGTTCGGCGGCTTCGTGGCCGACAAGCCCGGCTCCTTTGCCCGCCTGTTCACCTCGCCCGGACCGATCTTCGAGCCCGAAGGCCGCCAGGCGGACCCTTGGCGCGGGGCACGGGCGCTGTTTGCGGCGGGCTTCCGCGAGGGCGACGTGGTGCTGAACACCTTCAGCTATCACCTCACCCCCGGCGGCTTCATCTTCGACGCCTCCGCACGGGCGCTCGGCTGTGCCGTGATCCCGGCCGGCCCCGGCAATACTGAGCAGCAATTCGAGCTGATCGAGGCCTATCGCCCGGTCGGCTATAGCGGCACCCCGGACTTCCTGAAGATCCTGCTCGACGCCGCCGCTAACGCCGGCCGCGACGTCTCGTCGATCAAGCGCGCGCTGGTCTCGGGCGCCGCATTTCCGAAATCGTTGCAGGAGGAGATGAAGGCGCGCGGCGTCGAGGCCTACCAGGCGTTTGGAACCGCCGATCTCGGCCTGATCGCATTCGAGACCCCGGCGCGCGAGGGGATGACGGTCAACGAGGATCTGATCCTGGAGATCGTCAAGCCGGGCACCGGCGATCCCGTGGCGCCCGGTGATGTCGGCGAGATCGTGGTGACCTCGCTCGATCCGCATCATCCCTGGATTCGCCTCGCGCTCGGCGATCTGACCGCCGTCCTGCCCGGTGCGAGCCCGTGCGGACGCACCAACATGCGCATCAAGGGCTGGATGGGCCGCGCCGACCAGACCACCAAGGTCAAGGGCATGTTCGTGCGCCCGGAGCAGATCGCGGAAATCGGCAAGCGCCATCCCGAGCTCGGACGGCTGCGCCTCGTCGTCACCCGCGCCGGCGAGACCGACGCGATGACGCTGCGGGCCGAATGTACCTCGGCGGCGGATGCCCTGCAGGGCGAAGTCGCGGCGACGCTGCGTGCGGTGACAAAGCTCGGCGGCGCCGTTGAGCTCGTCGGCGCAGGCTCGCTGCCGAACGACGGCAAGGTGATTGCGGACGAACGATGATCGACGCCCCGCATGAGGTCCAGTCCGCGTTGTCGCGCGCGGCATTGTGAACTATTGAGCTGACTCATGCCTCGTGGAGACGGGATCATCACCTCATGAGCAGCGCTTCCGGAGATCAGCGGCGAAGGCCGGCGGTTTTCTTCGATCGGGACGGCGTCCTGAACCGGGACATCGGCTATCTGTTCGAGAGCCACAGGCTGATCTGGATCGACGGCGCGCGCGAGGCCGTGAAGGCGGTCAACGACATGGGTTATTATGCGTTTGTCGTGACCAACCAGTCAGGCGTTGCAAGAGGCCTCTACGAGGAGGCGGATGTCCAAAAGCTCCACGACTGGATGGCGGCCGAGCTCGGCAAGATCGGCGCCCATATCGACGCCTTCGAGTACTGTCCGTTCCATCCTGACGGAACCGTCGAGCGCTATCGGCAGGTCAGCCATCGCCGCAAGCCATCGCCGGGCATGATCAATGACCTGCTGGAGCGCTTTGCCGTCGATGTCGAGCGAAGCTTTCTGGTCGGTGATCAACCGACCGACCTCGAGGCCGCGCGTGCGGCGGGCCTGAAAGGCCACCTGTTCCCGGGCTCCAATCTGGAGCTGTTCCTGAAGCCTCTGCTGCAGCGAAGCTGAGCCTCAACGGTCGCAATCAGAACGTCCGAACCAGGTCGATCACCTCGTCCTGCTGCTGCCGCGTGATCTCGGCGAAGATCGGCAGCGAGAGAATCTGGCCCTGGTCGCGATGGGCGTTGGGAAATTGCTCGGGCCGGTGGCCAAACCGGGCATAGGCCGGCAGGAACGGCAGCGCGGTGGGATAGTTGATCGCGGTCTGCACGCCGTTGGCGTTCAGATGCGCGGCGAGCGCGTCGCGGCGCGGATGCCGGATCGTGTAGAGGTGGTAGACGTGGCTGCGCCCCGGCGCGACCTCGGGCACCACGACATCCTCGATCTGGTTGAGACCCGCATCATAGACCTCGGCCGCGGCCTGGCGGGCCTCGGTCCACGCGTCGAGATGCGGCAGCTTGGCCGAAAGGATCGCAGCCTGCATGCCGTCGAGCCGGCTGTTGACGCCCTCGATATGGTGCTGGTGCTTCACCAGGCCGCCATGGCGCGCCAGCATGGCCATCTGCTCGGCAAGCGCGGCATCGTTGGTGACGACGGCGCCGGCATCGCCCATCGCGCCGAGGTTCTTGCCGGGATAGAATGAATAGGTCGCCGCCTCGCCGAACGTGCCGACCATGCGGCCCTTGTAGCGCGCGAGATGAGCCTGGGCGCAATCCTCGATCACCCAAAGCTTGTGCTTGTGCGCGATCGCCATGATCGCATCCATGTCGGCCGGCTGGCCGTACAGGTGCACCGGGATGATGCCGACCGTGCGCGGCGTGATCGCAGCCTCGATCGCTGCCGGATCGATCGTGAACGTCGCGTCGTCGGTATCGCAGAACACGACGGTGGCGCCTGAATGCGTAATCATCGCCGCGGTCGAGATCCAGGAATGCGCCGTCGTGATCACCTCGTCGCCCGGCTGCACCTTCAGCGCGCGCATCGCGAGGTAAAGCGCGTCGGTGCCGTTGGCGCAGGAGACGCAGTGCGTAACTTCCGCGGCCGACGCGAACTCGCGCTCGAAGGCGTCGACATAGCTGCCGCGGATGAAGGCGTTATCGCGGATCACGCCGGCGATCGCGGCATCGATCTCGCCCTTGATGGACTGGTACTGCAATTGCAGGTCGGCATACGGCACAGCCATCGATATTCCCCTATTGCCCTATTGGCTCGCCAGCAGCCGGCGCGCCGGATTGCCGGCATACGTACCTGGTGTCGTGATGTCCTTGGTCACGACAGATCCGGCGCCGATGACGACGTCGTCGGCAATCCTGACCGGCATGATCGTGGCGTTGGAGCCGATCGACACCCGGTTGCCGATCACGGTCTCGCGCCACAGCTCCTTGCGTCCGCGCGCCGGTCCGCCGGTGGAGAAGGTGTCGTTGACGAACATCACGCCGTGCCCGACGAAGCAGTCCTCGCCGATGGTGACGAGCTCGCAGATGAAGGCGTGCGACTGCACGCGGGTGCGCGCCCCGACCGCCACGCCCTTCTGGATTTCGGTGAAGGGCCCGACGAAGCAGTCGTCGCCGAGCTTGCAGCCATAGAGATTGCAGGGCTCGACGATCTTGACGCGTTCGCCGAACGCGACGTCGCGCACGCTGGCCTGATGCACGTCCGGTCGATTCACGAAACGACACCCAGCCGGCTCAACCGCGGCGTGAACCGCAGCGCAACTTCCTCGCCGGTCTCGATCGACTCATAGAGGGCCGAGATCAGTTCAAGGCTCTTGCGGCCCTCGAGCCCGTCGACCAACGCGGCGCGCTGGTTCTCCAGGCAATCGACCACGTGGTGATAATAGGCCTGATGGCCGAAGCCGTAGACGTTGGGCGGGTTGACCGAGAACTTCTCCACGACGTCCTTGTCCGACGGCAGTTCGTCGACAAAGCGCCAGTGCCGGATCTGGTTGACGGCGAAGCCGGAGATCTCGACGGTGCCCTTTTCGCCGAGGATCGACAGCGAGCCCTCGAGATCGGTCGGCCGCGCCGCAGTGGTCGCCTCGATGATGCCGAGCGCGCCGTTGCGGAACTTGAGCGTCGCCACAGCGGTGTCCTCGGTTTCGATATTGGCCAGCGCCGTCGTCGCCCGCGCATGCACGCTCACCACGTCACCGAAGAACCACTCCAGCATGTCGACATGGTGGCTCGCCTGGTTGGTCAGCACGCCGCCGTCATAGGCCCAGGTGCCGCGCCAATCGTCCTGGTCGTAATAGGCCTGGTCGCGGCACCAGCGGACCCGCACCGTCCCCAGGATGAGCTTGCCGAAGCGGCCGGCGTCGAGCGCCTCGCGCGCCTTGACCACCGGAACGTTGAAGCGGTTCTGCTTGACGATGAACATCTTCACGCCGGCCTCATCGCAAGCCCGGATCATGTCGTCGGCGTCCTGCAGCCGCAACGCCATCGGCTTCTCGACCACGACGTGCTTGCCGGCCTTCGCGCAGGCGATCACATGTGCGGGGTGCAGGCCACTCGGCGTCAGCACGGCAACCGCGTCGATATCCTTGCGTGCCAGGAATTCGTCCATGTCGTAATGGGCCGGAACAGCGAACTTCCCGGCAACCGCATCCGCCCGCGCGCGGATCGGATCGCAGACCGCAACCAGGCTTGCTCCCGCGATGTGATTGCCACCCAGGAGGTCGGAATGGCGCTTGGCGATACGCCCGCACCCGAGCAGGCCGAATCTGATCATGCAACAGGCCCTGTCTTGTCTCGCGGCCGACCGTTGCAGCCAGCCGAAAAGCCGAGGGAACAAGCGGCCCTGCGAGCCGCACGATAGCGTTCCATTACCCAGAAAACCCGGGTTAACGCAAGGCCACGCGATCAGGGACCCGATTCGGGTCGCCCGCGCCCGACACTCGCGCCTCGGAATGTCACGACGAACTGAACACTACGGGTGCGGAATCCCCCACCGGCCCGCCGGAGCCGCAACAGGATAATCCGAAAACACCGCATCCCGGCATCAAGACCACATCACACAAATTCAACCGCGCTCGGACGCGTCGCTGCAGCACACGAAATTTGTGCTATTGGGCGGGAGCAATAGAATGCCGTGTGGGCATCATTCTTGCCGTCCTGTTCGAGCCGTGCCATGTCCCTTGGTCCAAGACATAACATCGGTTGGCAATCGCGTGGGCTTAGTCTGCCGAATACGACAACCACCAATGAAACGGTCTCAACGCACAGTCCGACACGGCGGTAGATGAGAATGAACGATCGCGCTATTCAGCTGGAGCCCGGTTTCGGTTGGCGCCAGGCCAGACTTGCCCTGCTCGCCTATGCCCACATCGTGGTTTGCGCCGTTTCGCTGTATTGCATCACGATCACCAATTCCTTCCCGGCTGTCATCGGCTTTGAGAAGTCGCACCTGGCGGCAGCAATTCTGAACGTCGTGGCATTCAGCCCGGTCGTGATCCTGTTCGTAATCGGACGCTTCAGCTTTGGCTATCTCGTCGGCTTCTACTTCTACGTGATGGTCCTGGGCTATCTCTGGCTCATCGAATTCTCGTTACTCGATTACGATCACCGCCTGGCGCTTGCCTCGATCGTACTCTCGGCCTTTGCATTCCTCGCCCCAGCGCTGTTCATCACCAGCCCGGTGCGACAGGCTGTCGTGATGCCGGCCCGCGCGTTTCACATGATGCCATCCGCCATCCTGATCGGCTCAGCCGCCATCATCGGTATCGGCTCTCTCTATAGCCTCAAGCTAGTCAACCTCTCCGAGATGTACAAATACCGCGCGGAGGTGGCGTTGCCAGGTGTCCTGCAATACGCCGTCTGGATCGTCTCGAACGCCCTGTTGCCGCTCGCCTTTGCCTGCTTCGTCACCAGCAAGCGGATCTGGCAGGCAGGGATCGCCCTGCTGCTGATGCTTCTGTTCTACCCGATCATGCTGACCAAGATGGCGTTGTTTGCTCCGGTCTGGCTGCTGTTCCTCGCCGTCGTCTGCAAGCTGGTGGCCGAGGCCAGGCTCGCAACGATTCTGTCGTTCTTCCTGCCTGTCCTGATCGGCGTCATCTTGTTCGTCCTGGTCAAGGCCGAGGTGTTTCCGCTCACACCCGGATTGGTTTATTTCGGCACCGTCAACACCAGGATGGTTGCGATCCCGTCGCTCGCCCTTGAAATCTACAACAACTACTTCTCAGCGCACCCGCTGACCCATTTCTGCCAGATCAACGTGCTGAAGCTCGTGGTTCCATGCGCCTACAACGAGCCGATATGGGCCGTCATGGCCAGGTCCTACGATCTAGGCGCCTTCAATGCTTCGCTGTTCGCCACCGAAGGGATCGCTTCGGTCGGCCTCGTGCTGGCGCCGCTGTCCGCGCTGGGCTGCGGACTGATCATCGCTCTCGGCAACCGCCTGTCGGCCGGCTTGCCGTCGCAATTTGTGCTGCTCTCCGCCGGACTGCTTCCCCAGGTGCTCCTCAACGTGCCGCTTTCGACGGCTTTGCTGACGAACGGCACCGGGCTGCTGTTCCTGCTCTGGTACATCGCGCCACGGTCGGCCTTCGACCAGGCGCCGAAGGCCGCTGTGAGCGAAAATCTACAAGCGACAAGCACTGGCTAGCGCGGCGCTCCAAAGTTCGCCAGTCCGCCGTTCCCAGACAAGTCGTCCGGCGCGAGGGATCGCCGGAGCGCCTGCGAGATCCTCACGCGCGAATGATATTGTCCGCACGCCGAGGAAACTTTCCGCGGCAATCGACCAGCAGCGGAGCATGTGCGCGGAGCAGCTCATAGTCGAACTTGTCGTGGTCGGTCGCCAGGAGGACGCAGTCGAAGCCCCGTAAATTGTCCTCGGTGAGCGCGACGCTCGACAGGTCGAACGAATGCGCGCGCATCTTCGGGAACGCAGGGACGTGCGGATCGCTGTAGGCGACCTTGGCGCCGAGGTCGCGAAGCTTCTCCATCAATAGCACCGAAGGCGATTCACGAACGTCGTCGACATTCTTCTTGTAAGCGATACCGAGCACCAGGACCGAGCTGCCGCTGATCGACTTGTGTCGCTGATTGAGCGCCAGCGAGATCTTCGACACGACATATTCCGGCATTGAGGAATTGATCTCGCCAGCGAGCTCGATGAAGCGCGTATGCATACCATATTCCCGCGCCTTCCAGGTCAGGTAGAACGGGTCGATCGGAATGCAGTGGCCGCCGATGCCAGGGCCGGGATAGTACGGAACAAATCCGAACGGCTTGGTTGCCGCCGCGCGGATCACCTCGTGAATGTCGATCCCCATCTTGTCGGCGACCATCTTCATCTCGTTGACGAGACCGATATTCACCGAGCGGTGAATGTTCTCCAGCAGCTTCGTCAGTTCGGCGGCCTGCGTCGAGCTCACGGGAACGACTTTGTCGATCACCTGGCCATACAGGGCAATGCCAGCCTCCAGACATGCCGGCGTGCAGCCGCCACACACCTTCGGGATCGACCGGGTCGAGAAATTCTGGTTACCGGGATCTTCGCGTTCCGGTGAAAACACCAGAAACACATCATTCCCCACGGTGAAGCCGCGCTTCTCGATACGCGGTTTCAACTCCTCCTCGGTCGTGCCGGGATAAGTCGTGCTCTCGAGCGACAGCACCATTCCCTGATGCAGGTATGGCAGCAGCGACTCCGTCGTATCCAGCACGAAGCTGAGATCGGGCTCGCGATATTTATTGAGCGGGGTCGGAACGCACAGGATCAGCGCATCGACCTCCCGCGCGCGTGAGAAATCGGTCGTCGGCTCGAACCCAAGCTCCGTCGCATTGCGAATGCTGGCGCTCGAAATATGCTCGATGTAGGAGCGGCCTGCGTGGAGCGCGTCGACCTTGGTCTGGTCGATATCAAAGCCGATCACCTTGTAGCCCACCTCGCAATAGCGGAGCATCAAGGGCAAGCCGACATAGCCCAAACCGACGATGCCGATCTTGGCCGTTCTATCGTTGAGCTTTGCGATCAGTTCGGAATTCATTTTAGCACTCGTACGGGGTTGATACGGATAACCGGCCTGAGGAGCATCCAATTCGGCCTCTGATAGCGCCATAGTGGCAAAGCCACAACCCCGGAAGCCGCCCTCGGGGCCTCTTCAGGCGCTGCGGTACGCACCAGGCGGGAGTGTCGCTTGCGATTGCGGCGCTCCGACCGCAGCGTCGGCCGGCAAGGCTATCGAGGGCCGCCAACGCTCAACAGGCGCGTGACTTCATAGGCCGCACGACCAGTCCCATACTCGTCAATATCGCGTTGAACTGCATGGCCCGGCTGCTTCCATAGCCGGTTCCAACCGTGCGTGACCGTCTCCGTCCACTCCGTCTCGTCACGCAAGGTGATGCACGGGACGCGATGGAAATAAGCCTCCTTCTGCACCCCTCCCGAGTCCGTATAAACTTCAACCGCGTTGTGCAGAAGCTTAGCCATGTCGAGGTAACCGACCGGGTCGATAACCTTCAAGCCGTCTAGGTCGACCCCTAAAGCCAGGGCCGCCTGTCGCGTGCGTGGGTGGAGCGGGAGCACGACGGGAAACTTTCGTGACCGCTCCTGGAGGAATTGCACGACCGCCAGAAGCTGCTGCCGATCACCAGTGTTCTCGGCACGATGGATCGTCGCGAGCGCATAGGCCTTCGGGGCGAGCCCGAGACCGGTCAATATCGTCGAGCTCTTCTCTGCTTTGCCGGTCACGAACAAGGTCGCATCGTACATGACGTCACCGACATGATGGACGCCGGCGGTTACGCCTTCGGCGGCTAGGTTGGCGACGGCAGTCGCCGTCGGACAGAGATGCAGAGCGGAGAGATGGTCCGTTACCAGCCGATTGATCTCCTCCGGCATGCGGCGGTTGAACGATCGAAGTCCCGCCTCGACATGCGCGACCGGAATATGCAACTTCGACGCCGCGAGAGAGCCGGCCAGCGTCGAATTGGTGTCGCCGTAGACGACGACCCAGTCCGGCTTCTCGGCGAGCATGATCGGCTCGATCGCCATCAGCATGCGGCCCGTCATATCGCCATGGCCGCCGCCGTGGATATCGAGATGATGGCGCGGCCGCGGAATGTCCAGCTCTTCGAAGAAGACGTCCGACATGTTCGGATCGAAATGCTGGCCAGTGTGCACCATCACTTCCGAGAGCCCATCGGTCGCGCGGATCGCGCGACTGACGGCCGCCGCCTTGATGAACTGGGGCCGAGCACCAACGATGGTCAATATCTTCAGCGTCATGGCTTCACGAGCGGTGTTGCGTCTCGGCCAGACGATGATCCGGCACATCAAGAGAATTCGCGGATATCATCCTATGCAGCCCTGCCCCGAACTGCACAAATCGCCGCAAATCCACGCGGGATGCGAGACGATCCAGTTCAGGAACGATATCGACGGAAGGCGTGTTCGGATTCACGATCTCGAACTTCGGCTCGACGCCGAGCTCCCGACCAATCGCATTCGCGATCTGGCGGATCGAGAGCACCTCTGAGTTTGCCACGTTCAGCGTGTCCGTCCATGACGAAGCAATGCTTGCGAGAATGACCTCGACAATGTCGTCGATGAAGGTGGGCGCGAGGCGAATTCCATCCTTGCTGCCCGAGAGCTGGATCGCCGCGCCGTCCCGGATCCTGCTTATCAGCTGCGGAATCAGCCTGTCGTGTTGACCCGGGCCGTACGGAAAGAACAACCTCAGAGTATTCACGGAAAAGATACTGGAGAACGGCTTCGCGACGATTTCAGAAGCTAGCTTGCTTGCGCCGAGGAATCCGGAAGGCGCTAAGGCGACATCCTCGCGCAGAGCTCCCGTAAACGGCTCGTACACCGCCCCCGACGAAAGCAGGCAGAAGTGCTTGGCCGCGGCCCGAGCCGCCCAATCCAGCAGCCGCATCGTCATGTTGACGTTGACGTCGAACATCTCGCGCGAGTCAGCTGGAAAATTGCGGTAGCGCCTCGATTGAGCGGCATGGACGACAACATCTATCATCTTTGGGAAACTGGAATCCTCGATCGCCGTCGCTCCATCCCAAACCACGGCCGTTCCGAACGCGACCGACGTTCCTGGCCGGCAAACGCAGAAAAGCTCGTGTCCCTCGGCCACCAACCGGGGCCCGAGGGCAGAACCGACAAACCCGGTACAGCCTGTCAATAATATCCGCATGCCGTGTCAGACCGTTGGCTTCGTCAGCAAAACGGAGATCCCGTTCGGATTGGAGTCGTTGAAGGTGTAGCTCTTGACCCCGAGTTCCTTCATCCAGCCTGCAACCTCCTCATCGCTATGCTGCCAGGCGTTGTGCGGATGATACCAATCGAAGTTGACCATGTTGTTCGTTTCGTAGTCGAACGCCTCGTTCCAGAAACACTTCAGGAAGTTGTAGTACAGCAATCGCTGGACGTTGTGCGTTCCTGCGGGAATTCCAAGCACCGGAATCGGCTTCTCCAGCGTGATCGTGGCATTCAGCCGTGACAATTCACGGCCCAGCTCCGTGATGCCTTCGCAGGCCGCATAGCACTCCTCCGCGGAGAGCAGCATGAAATTCTGGCGGATATGATCGTCGGCGAATACCCGCGCGGCTCCCATCTTCCGATAGACGTAGAAGAAGAATTGGCCGCCGGGCCTGACCTTTCGATACAGGGCTTCTACCGCCGCCCGGGTGTTCGGCGTGTGATGCAGCACCCCGTCCGCGATGATGAAGTCAAACGTATCATCGGGGAAGGGCGCTTCCATCAAGTCGGCCTGAACGACCGAACAGTTCTCGAGATCACGGGTGTTCTCGAATGTCGTCAATGCCGCGTCGGACACGTCGAGCGCAAACACCTCGCCCGGGCAGTTCTCGGCGATGAACCGGGTGTTGAAGCCCGACCCCGGACCAACCTCGAGCACGCGCTGCTTGGACCGGTAGAACGCCTTCAAGGCGTCCAGATCGGGCAGCCCGAGCTTCTTGCAATACCAACCAAACAGGAATTCCTTGTGCTCGGGTTGCAGTCCGTATTGCTTGAAGCGGCGCCACTTGTCCGAGAAGGTCTGGTTCGTCTTGGCCTGCTCATGGGCCTCCGGCCGGCTCTGCGCGGTCGCCGGCTTCGGCAAGCCGTAGCGCGAGCAGAACTCGCTCAGGTCGGGCTGCATCGGGCCGCTCAGGAAGCAGGGAACCCCTTGCAGGATCGGATACCACAGCGATGCATCGGGCGTCCGAAGGATGCCTTCGATAATCTGGCCGTCCTGTTGCGTGAAAGCCTCGAGCTGAAGCTCCATTCCGTTCGGACGGAGACGTGAAGACGCAACGGTTCGCATAAATCTAGCTCCTACAACTGCAACTAATGGAGGGCACCGCCATAGGCGCCGTGTTGCTTGCACCAGGACTCGAAGCTGAGCAAACACCAGATCAGCGCGACATGGCTTGCCCTGTCTTCGAAATGTTCGTTCAGAATCCGACGTACGAAGTCATACTGGAGCACGCCGCGCTGCCTGATGCGGGATTCAGAAAGTTGCTCCTCGATCCATGAGCGCAGAATGCCCCTGTACCAAGATGCGTCCGGAGGACCAAATCCCATCTTCGGTTTCCGGTAGATCGTATCGGGCACCAGCGGCCGGACGGCTTCGCGAAACAGGATCTTCCCCGTGGAGCCGTCGGACAGCAGGCTCCAGTCCACGTTGAGCAGATAGTCGACCAGCTCGTTATCAAGCAGCGGCACCCTCGCCTCAAGGGAATGCGCCATCGACAGCTTGTCTTCCAGAGCCAGAAGGCCTGGAAGGTAGGTGGTCATATCGACGTGCATGATGACGTCCCAAGGGTCTTGCGACGGAACCGAGCCGATCGCATCTCCGATCGCGGCGAGCGGATCGAAACCTCCCGCGGCTCGCAAGAACTCCGGCGTAAAGGCATCCTTGATGCGCTCCGCCGAGATCGGGACATTGAGGCTTGCCCGGTAGAGGGCAAAGGCATCGCTTGAGGCCGCCCGACCCGCCGCTCCGGCGCGAAGACGCTGAAGGGCACGTCGCATCAGGGAAGCCGGAGCCGCCCTCGGCACAATGGCATATCTGCCGACATATCCTCCGGTGACTTCGTCACCGCCCGTACCCGACAGAACGACCTTGGCGTCCTGAGCGACGCGTTGCGCGATCAGATAATTCACATAGGCCATTCCCATGCGAGGATATTCGATCGCGCCGACCGTCGCATCCAGGTGACGGACCAGCGCGTCCTGCGGCACCATGAGTTCGACGCGTTCGATATTGAGCTGCTTTGCGACCGCCCTCGAGAACTCGCGCTCATCGACAAATTTGTCGACGCCGACATTCTCGAGATCGAAGATGCACGAATAGGCGCGGACCACCGGATCGATCTGGTGCGCACCAGCCGTGATTGCCGAACTGTCGATGCCGCCCGATAGATACGCCATCACCGGAACGTCCGCGGCCAACTGTCTCCGCAACGCGGACTGCAATATCTCGCCAAACTCGCCCGAGGCCCGTGCCAAACCGGGCGAGTATTTGCGATGATAGGACGGCGACCAATAGGTGCCGCTCGAACTTCCACTCGCCGCAAATCGCTCGAAGGTACCCGGCTTGAGGAGACGAACGCCGCGGAACGGCGTGCGCCCTCCCCAATTGTTCATCAGCGTGAAGTACTCCAGGGTTGCCGACGCATCGAACTGCTTGTCGATCAACCCACTGGCGTAGAGCGCACGCACCTCCGAGCCGAAGACGAGACCCTTGCCGGGCAGTTCCGCGACGTAGAGCGGCTTGATCCCGTACCGGTCGCGGGCGATCGCCAGCTCACGCTGCCGCTCGTCCCAGATCGCGCAGGCGAACATGCCGTTCAGCCTGCTGAACAGCCCGTCCTTCCACTGCTCCCAGCCATGCACCAGAACCTCGGTGTCCGAGTGGTCCGTCGCAAAGACATGGCCGGCGGCCTCGAGCTGCTTTCTGAGCTCGCGGTGATTGTAGATCTCGCCGTTGAAGACGACCCATACGGTGCCGTCCTCGTTGCTCATCGGCTGGTGGCCCGAGACAAGATCGACGATCGCAAGTCGGCGGAAGCCCAATGCTACGTCGGGCGAGGCATAGTAGCCGTCGTCATCCGGACCGCGGTGCTCGATGCTGGCCGCCATGCGGCGGATGCGCTCGTCCGCGTCCGGACAAGAGCCAAAATGCAAAATGCCTGAAATGCCGCACATCTGAATCTACCCGACCTCGACGCCAGCGGGCGCCAGCACGAACGTACTGTCGGGGCTGCGATAGGCCTCGATCATCGCCCCGGCAATGTGGTCGGGATCGTGCCATCGCTCGACATAACGACGAGATCGCTTTCCCAGCTCGGTCCATTCGGCCCGGCGCTCGAGAATGGACGCAAGATCTTCCGTGAGCCGTGCGGGATCGACGTTCAGGATCGCAAGATCATCCCGCATGGCCGGCGGGATGAATTGCAGGTCGTTTTCCCTGACGTAGCAAACCACTGGCTTTCCCATCGCCATCATCTCGACAGCAAAGCCGCCGTACCAACCCGCAAGCACCTGGTCAATGGCAAGATCGGCCGACCTGTAGATGGCCATCGCCTCTTCGTGGGTCTTCTTTTCGACCAGGATCAGCTCGAAGTCGAACCGGGATTTCAGGCGCTCAAGCGCATCGAGGATCATCTGGGTGCCCTTGATACTCGGATCGCTCGGCGCGTGGACGATCCTCGGCCTGCCTTCGGCGCGGGGATACTCGGGCGAGAAATGACTGATCTCCACGTTGGCGTAGGGGAGAAACTGCCCGCCCGGAACGACGTGCCCCAGTTCCGGATTGAGATAGAACACGCGGTCGAACAGCGGCAGCACACGATCGATCAAGCGGGACCGGCGCGCATCCAGTGACGCGACGCAGGTTTCAAAGGCTGAGCAACGCCCGCTGGCACACATAGTCCACTGATTTCGCCGATTGCCCTCCCCCGCCAGCCTTGCGTCGCATCCCTGCAGGGTCATGAACCGCTTCCTGCCCAGCCCCTTGGCCAGCTGGAGATCGATCGTCACCAGCCGCTTCAGCAGCGGTCCCATCCGGCCCACGCCCTCGAATGCATAGCCCGTGTACAGGAATGTCGTGCCGAAATAGTAGTGGAGCACGTCGTAGCGAAGCAGCGCGGACAATCCGAACCACGCGCTACGCGCTGCTTTCTGAAACTCGGTTGCCGTTTCGTCATACAGCACCTTGTCCGCCGGATAGCGAAACCAGGTTCCGCTGCGAACGACCAGGTCGCTGCTGTTGCCGCGCCTGCGCTCGGCACGCGAGAGCGACCAGGGCTGATTGCCGATATTGAAGGGGCCGTGAAGGATTTTCATCTTGTTAAGCAAATAAGACTGGCCGTGCCGTTAGCCTTGGTGATCGCCATGATGCCCACGCGCGGCTTCGATCTGCCGTTGATACGCAGTCAATTGCAACTCGACGATTCTCGCCGCGGAGTGATACTGCCGGATCCAGTCTGCACCGGCCGCGCCGATCCGATGCCGGTCGTCCTGATCGGCCACGATCCGGAGAAGCGCGTCGGCAATCTCACTCTCCGTCGATGCCGACAGGATGGGAGGAGCTTCGGAGAAGAAATCCCTCGCCATGCCCGAATCCACGTTCGTGATGACGCGCCTTCCGAGCGCCAGCGCTTCGAAGGTGATGCCACCGAATGACGGGAGAACGAACTGATCCAGCACGGCGTGGCTGCGAAGATATGTTCTCCAAAGCTCCGGTTTGCGCATCGGCGCAAGCCACTCCACCCTGTTATCGAGACCCAGGCTCCGTATCAGCTCCCGCGAGGCGTCGAGGTCGCGTCCCCAGGCGATCATCACAAGTCGCAGCGCCGGCGCCTGCTGCACCACGCTCGCAAAGGCGTGGATCAACCGATCATTGCCCTTCACGAGGCTGGGGTCCGCGTCGCGCCAATCATGACGGGTCGGGTGAAATACAACGACACCGTCGCCGGGAGGCCGGATCGCGCTATTCTGCTTCCCGAATTCTATGAGTTTCGTGTCGTCGAAGGCGTGCGGAAGCGGCGTAATCCGATCCGGCGGCACGCCGAGCCGCCGCGCGGCAGGTACGCAATCGATATTGGTGACGAAAACGTGGTCAGCTCCAAGGAACACGGTGGCGGTCAGCCGCCCGAGGCTATCGTCCTGAAATGGAAGCGCCCGCAACGTTCCATGCTCATATCCGAAGTAAGGGCGCTGGGCGAGCAGCGGCCAAGCACCATCGGTTGCGTAAGCCTGGATGACGTCGAACTGATCCAGCAGACCGACGAGCGGCGCGAGCCGCGCCCGGTAGCTGGCGAAATCGGCAGCGCTCGGCGGTGAAGCCGGCGCGCTGCCTTGCCGCCATACCGCCGCAAGCCGCATCTGCTCCGGATCATCCTTTGCCAGCACGCGCCTCAGGAAGAGATCGCGGGCCATCGCAGGCGATCTGCGAATCCGCCGTGCTATCTTCTGGCCAAGACGAGTCGCGCGGACGGACAGCGTCTGCCCGCTCACGGATTGCCGGGCGCGATCCAGCGCGCGTCGAACTTCATCGGCTTGGTCCGACTGCCCGCCAACCTCGGCGGCAATCATCGAGCAACACAGTTTCAGAGGCCCGGAAGCAAACCATCGCGGCCGCCGGTAGCCCCCGAGATTGACCTTGGTCCACTCGGGAAAGAACGGATCTCCGAGGTCCCCCTCGAACACCGCCTCCTCCCATTCAGGGCAAGCCATGATGTGATAGTTTTCATAGGCGATGACATAGGCATCTATGCCGTGTTGGCGCTGAATCCTGGCATTGTTGAACGCATTGTTCGCGATGTTGCCGAGGTGCAGCACACGCAGCGCCCGCCCATGCTCTTGCTGAAAACGCCGATGCCAATCGACGCCTTGCGGCTGCGGCCGTAGCGACGACATCATTGCGGCGAAAGCGTCGACTGACGTCACCAGAAGCGCCTTTGCGGGTCGGTCATCAGGGTATCGTCCTCGCGAGCGCACCGACATCGTCCGGAGCAGACTGCCGCGTGACCTGGAACGGATGCTCCCAATTCGCGGCGACAGCAATAGCGTTGCGGCGAGCTTCCTCCTGATCCTGGGCGATCCGAATGCGGTCAACGACGTTCGGGGGGAAATTTGCGGTCTCTCGATAGAGTTGACCCAGTCGTGCAGCGATGGCGGAGATGCCGTGCCACCGCTCGACATAGCGCCGTCCCTGCTCGCCGATCCTGCGAAGGCGCTCCCGATTGCGGAGGATCCACAGCAATGCCTGCTCGAGCTCGTCCGGAGTTGCGTTGATGATCGGGCATTCCTCCGGCGCCTCGACCAGATCCGGACTTCTAACGAAGCTCAGGACCGGCTTGCCGAGCGCCATCGCTTCGAGCGCGGTGTAGCCGTACGCGCCGCCGATGAACTGATCCGCCACGATGTCGGATTGCGCGAAAAGCTCGATCACCTGGCTGTTCGGCACGCCCTGGACCTTGCAATATTCGATATCGTACCCCTGCAGCTTCAGCCGGTCGATGGTCCGCTCCAGGTATTTCGAGCCCTTGAAGTGCGTGTGGTTTGGCGCGTGCGCGACGCGCAGCGGACCGGACAGCGCGTCAGGGAGAACCGCACTCAACCGATCCAGATCGAGCGGCCAGTAGTTGATATGTTTTGCCGTCGGCATGTAGGTCAGCATGTCACCGAGCGAGACCAGGGCCGTCACGTTCCTGGCCACTTCCGAAATATAGCGCTGAGCCTCTGCGTCGTGACAGGTGCAGTATTTCGGCGCTTCCGTGCAATCGACGCAGAAATTCCATCGGCCGAGCGCTAGGGTCGCCTGCCGGGTGCGGACATCGGCACCATACGCATAGATATAGACCCGCTTGCGCGCCCGTCGCAGCGCGGCAAGCTCCTCGAAGTTGATCTGCAAGCGCTGCGTTGAATCAAGCAGCCCGCGGTCGGCGAAGAAGTGAAACACGTCATATCGCATCAAGGCCCACGCGAGCACCACGCGCTGGAATGCGAGCCCCAGGGCGAAGCTGAGCGCCCGAACGTAGGGACGCTGGAGATTCAGGTCGAAGCGCGACATGATGACGTAGGTTACGTAGACAAGAGACGTCGACCGGAAGCCGAGCATCCGGTCAGCCCTGGCCTTAAGCTCCAAGGTCAGGATCGGCGTTACGCCCCACAAGGTCCTGGGTCGTCCGCGCCGCAACCGCATGGCTCCGGCTATGGGAGCGACGTAGGTCGCAAGCTTTAGAATGGCGATCGAAACTCCCGTTGCGACCAGCCTGAGAAGCTTCAGCGGCAGCGCGTGGAATTTGCGGCGCACGACGGCTCCCCGCCCCGGCGATCTCGCGATCGACCAGGTCGTGAGCATCCAGACCCGAACGCTCCGCGGCAAAACCTGCCGCGCGAGCGATCTCAGTCGATCCTTCATTGCGTGGATCCGCGCTGCAGCGGCTTTTTTGGAGACAGGCTCTCGTAGAGCGAAACGACCTTCTGCCATTCCGACTTTGCATCGAGCTTTGCGAGGGTCGTCCGCGTGCTCGCCTTGAAGTCTGCCCGGAGCTGCTTGTCCTGGACCATGCGGTTGATCGATTCCGCGATGGAACGCGGATCGTAGGGATCGAACGTCAACCCGACCGCGTTCTCCTCGACAAGACGCTTCGCTTCCGCGTAGTGCGCAACGAGGACGGGGAGATCGGCGGCCAGGTATTCGAAGATCTTGTTGGGGAGCGCAAAGGTGAAGTTGCGGCACAGCGCCGGCAATGTCCAAATGCCGGCATCTGCGCCGCGGGCGGCCGCGACAACGTCCTTCGACGGCACCGGCGGAGCAAGCACCACCCTGCCCTCCACGTCGACGCGCTGTGCCAATGCCAGATAGTCGGGCCCGAACAGATCCAGCGAAGGCCCCCGGATGACGAAAACACAGTCGGGTACATAAGCAAGGGCTTCGATGATCGGCTCGATCAGGCGCGTCGGGCCGGTTCCTCCCTGCCACAGCAGCACGAAGGTCGATTCCGGCAGCCCCAGTTGCTGCTTCAGCGGCGGATACGCGCGCGTCGGCGTAACCGCGATATCCGGAATGTTACGGACCACGACGGGGCGGCTGCCGCCGAGCTCGGCCTTCATCGCATCCGCGATCGAGTCGCACACCGTGATGGTGGCCGACGCCTCGTTGAGACAACGAACCTCCAGCTCCTGCAGCGCCCGCTTCCACTCCGGCGGATACGGCGCCCAGGCGGACTGCTTCGTGCTCCAATGAACGTTCTCCGAGAACCATTCGTGGAAGTCGACCACGAGGTGTGCGCCACGGTATTTTGCGGCCGCCATCGCGGCATAGGCCGTGGAGAGATCATGCGCATGGAACGCAAATGGCTTCCTCTTCACCGCTTCCAGGTAGAGCTGTTCCGCAATGTAACCCGGCTGCTCGCTCATGAACGTCGCGGCCGTCCAATCGGCGTGCTGAATATGGACGCGCGGTCCCCAATCAAGATTGAAGGTTGCCCCTGCCCCCTTCGCAGGCTCGGGGCAGATCACCGTCACGTCATATCCGGCGGCGCCGAGCGCGCGGGCTTCTCTTTCAACCCGGGGGTCCACACGCAGATCGGAGACGACGAGCATCACCACCTCGCGACCAGAGGCAGATCGGCCAATCTGCCTGTTTCGCGACGTCGCGTCGGCCGCATCGGACATCTTCGGGATTCGCGCCTGCACGAACTGTGCGCGGCGGACCACGAGCTGTGAGACCAGCACATTCCACCGGCCAAAACCGAAATAGAATACGGGACGCAGCGCGCGGAAAAGCGGAGGATACTGCTTGATGAAAGATGATATCTGCTTGAGCATCATTCTATGGCAACTCTAGGAAATCAGCATCGGCCTCGCGGGAAACGCCATCACCACTGCCCCACCAGCAAATTGCTGTACGCCTTGCACTGGAGAGCAACGATTCTTTCCGCGGAATGGTAGGTCGACATCCATTGCGAAGCGGCGGCACCCCGGCCCTGGGTATCGAGAGGATCCTGGATGACTTCCCGCATTCGGCCGGCGCAATCGGCGACATTGCCGGCCGCGAGCAGCGGCGGCTCCTGACCGAAGAACAACGCGGTCTGCTGCCTGTCGATCGCCGAGATCAGCCGGACACCCAGCGCCATCGTCTCGAACCCGACGCCGCCGAGCGCTGGAACAACGAATTGATCGACCACCGCGTGCGATACGCAGTAGCGCTGCCACAGCTCCCGCTTCGACATGGCCGGAATCCATTCGACCAGCTCGGACAGGCCCAGTTCGTCGATCAACGCCTTGCTGTCTGCGACTTCCTGGCCCCATTCGACGAACACAAGCCTGAAGTTTCTCGTCTCCCGCGCGACTTCGGCCGCGGCCCGGATGATCACATCATTGCCCTTCTGCCAGGACGAATTTCCCAGTTTCCAATGATGGCGGGACGGACTGAAGAAGATCACCGGCCCGCCCGTCGGGGGCTTTAGCTCCGGGTATGCTTCACGGAATGCGCGCAACTTGTGATTGTCGAACGCGTGCGGAAGGTAGACGACCTTGTCCTTCGCCAGTCCCAGGCGTTCGACCGACGGCAGGACGTCCGAATTGGTTACAAAGACTGCGGGCGCGCGCTGAAACGAGATCCGGCAGATCAATCCGGTCAGATTGTTCTCGAACGGGATTTCGCGCAGCGTTCCGTGCTCGTAGCAGCTGAAATTCTTGACGCCGTTCATCATCGGTATCAGTCCGTCGATCGCATATCCCTGGATGATGTCATAGTGCAGCAGGACATCTTCGAAGGGCTTCGGATGGATCGTTACATACTCTTCGCGGTAACGAAGTGACTGACCGTCAAGCTCGGCGGGATCCCTCCTGATTTCATCGAGCAGCGCCTCGATTTCCTTCGCCCGCGTCACCGGATCGGACATCGATCGCGCCACGCAGCCGGATTCCGAAACCGGAACGAACTTGAGCATGACCCGCTCGAGCAGCGCCAGGAAGCTGTGGGTCAGTGAACGGGCGACCGAAGACGATCTCTCCCGCAATCCGCCGGTGCACAACCAGCGAACATCTTCCCGCAGGGCCCCGAGTGCGGCCCGGGCCTCCGCATCGGCCTGCGGACCCCGGCGCGCAATCCTCAACCATGCGGCGGCCGAGATTTTGTCCAGCCAGCTCGCTTCGAATTCGTCCGTCTTGCCCTCACGACCGAGCACGCCGTTTGCCACGAGAGTGCCCAGCCATATTCTGTACAGGCTGAGCGGCTGCCTGCTCCCTTGCGACGACCGACCGGGTCCGCTGAGCCAGAGCAGGAATCTCAGATGCTGGGGAACATACTTGGCACGGAAGCCCGCATTGTCGCCGGAACGGGCGTCCTGAAGCGCCTTCAGCTCCAGCTCCAGCCATTTCAGATATGCCGTCGTTCGCCAACCTGCGTTCTTGGCGCGAAGGTATTCAATGCAAAGCGCGGATGGCCCCTGAACAAACCAGCGAGGCCGCTTCCATCCTTTCAAGCTGGTCGCCCACCAATCCGGTTTGAAATGATCCTGCCCCAGCGCCGAGGATCCCTCCTGCAGCGCGCCGTCCTCCCACTCGGGACAGCCCATGATGTGGTAATAATTATAGCAGAGCACATCCGCCTGGATGCCGAGCTGTCGCTGAATCCGGGCATTGTTGTAGGCATTGTTGGCGATGTTGCCGATGTGAAGAACCCGGAGCGGTCGCCCCATTCTTCGCTGGAAGTCGTCGACCAGACGCAATGCGCGTGCGTTTTCAGCCTCGATCGCGCGTGTTGCGTCGGTTGGGCTCAAGGGGCTCTCGAGGCGCGCTTCGACATAGGAAACTGACACTGGTTCAGGCGCTCCGTGCATGAGCGACGCGACGGCAAAGCCAGTTCGGATTTTCGGGCATGCATCGCTTTGACGGCATCACGAATTCAGCAACCTGGCGCTTTCGGCAACTCTTGCCTTCAGCGGTATCGGCAAGTCCGCAGTTGCCAGATAAAGATCTGCCAAATGCTTGCCCAGCGCCTCCACCGAGTAGTTTCTGCGGACATAGTGAGGGCCGGCAGCGCCGGCGTCGGAAAGCCGCGCGCGGTCCAGGATCAGCTGATGCAGGACCTGCTTTATCGTGTCCGGATTTGCCTCGATGACCGGACAGGCCTCCCGCTCGGCCACCGCGACCCCATCGTGCAGGTAGCAGATGACGGGACAGCCCGATGCCATTGCCTCAACGGCCGTCAAGCCGAACGACCCGCTGATGAGCTGGTCGACAAGAACGTCGATCGTCTGCATCGCTGCCAGAATCTCATCGTGCGGCCTTCCGCTCAGTTGCAGGAACTCGACTTGATGACCTTCAGCCTGCAGGGAGTCGATTGCGCCTTGCAGATACTTCGTCCCCTTGAAATAACCGTGGTTTGGAAAGTGGCCCACGACCAGCTTGCCGTTCCCTCGACTCCGGGGTGGCCCGGGAGATACCCTGTCAACATCGACCGTCAAGTACGGCACATTTCGAGCACCAGGAATGAGCTTCATGGCGAGCCCATGCGCGACCACGGCCGTTGAGTACTCCCTGATGACTTGCAGCATGGCAGCGCCACCGGCATCGTCGCAGACACAATAGACGCCCGGATCAGGACATTCCGAGCAGAAATTCCATTTTCCCAGCGCCATGTTTTTTTCGCGCGTTCTGTGGTCTGCGCCATATGCGTAGGTATAGAGCCGTTTCCCGGCCTGCCGATAGATTTCCATCTCGCGCACCGCAATTCCGAAGCGGGGACTGCCGTAGCCACCTGCCGGCTCGATGATGCCGCGATCGTTGTAGAGATGAAAAAAATCGAAGTTGGCGATCGCCCAGATCAGCATGAGCCATCGAAACAGGAACCAGTCCTCGCCCCGCTCGGCCACGAGGCGCGCTTGAATTTCAGAGCATACAAAATCGAAATTCGAAGACGTATGGTACGTCGTAAACACGAGCGAGCGCGCATTGACGCCCAAGGCACGGTCTGCGGCGACGCCCGAAGTCAGATTGACGATCGGCGTGACCCCCCAGAGCGAATTCATCTCTCCGCTCCGCAAGCGATCCTCAGTGATCGCGCGACAATCGGCGACGAGAGCATCCCAGAAGTCGCGCGCGTCAGGCGATTGATCGGGATTGAGGAACGGCCGCAACGCATCCAGCAGAGTGGTGAGCAGCGCGTAATCGCCCTCGGCAGCAAACCGGTTCGCGTTTCCAACGATCGCCTGGTCTACGCGTCCTCTCCCTCGCGTTGGAGCAAGTGCCGAGAGAGCTGCTTCAAACGTCTGGTTCTTTCGGGCGAACCGCGTAAGGTTGGGAAAGCGCGTCCCCTCAAGCAGGTAGCGCGCCGACCGAAAGAGTCTCGAAGACACCGATGCCGTTCCGCGCTTGCCTCAGGCGCTTGCCCGATTAATGCAATCAACCACCCGGGCCTGATCCTCTTCCGTCATGTTCGGGAAAATAGGCAGTGTGATCGTCGTGTCCTCGGCAAGTGCCGCGTTCGGAAACTGCTCGGGCCGCAGGCCATACTTGTTCTTGTAGTAGCCGAGCCGATGCACCGCATGCGTGCCCGGGCGGGTTTGGATTCCCGCGGCAGCCAGCGTCGCCATTATTGCGTTGCGGCGCGCACGATCTCCGTCAACGACACGAATAACGTAGGATTGAAACGCATGCCCGTCGACGTCCCCGCCCAGCGGCCGCACGATCGAATTGTTTCCTGCCAGCAACTCGGAATAGCGATGCCCGAGACGCCTGCGTTCCGACAGCAGCCGGTCGAGCTTGCCCATCTGCGCCACGCCGACGGCAGCCTGGATGTCCGACAAGCGCAAGTTAAAGCCAAGATTGTCGAACGTCGCCATCGTCCAGGGGCCGTGAGGCTCGATCGACGCATCCGGAGCGCCGGTGGCGCCGTGGTTGCGTTGCGATCGCACGCGTTCCGCGAGGTCATCGCGGTTGGTGGTCACGGCGCCGCCCTCTCCCGTCGTCACCGCCTTGCGCGGGTGGAACGAAAAGCAACCGATGTCGCCGATCGCGCCAATCGGCTTGCCCTTGTAGGTCGTGCCGATCGCGCACGCCGCATCCTCGATCACCGCGATACCGCGAGGCTCTGCAATCGCCTTGATCTCATCCATCGGAGCGGCGAGACCGAACAGGTGGACCGCAACGATCGCCTTCGTGCGCGGCGTGATCGCGGCCTCCAGCCGTTCCGGAGCGATATTGAAGGTCGACAGATCGATGTCGACGAAGACGGGTTTTGCGCCGACATATTCCGCGGAGTGCGCGCTTGTCACCCAGGTGAAGGCCGGGACAATCACCTCGTCGCCCGACCCAAGGTTCAGGGCCAAGGTCGCCAAATGCAGCGCCGCGGTGCACGACGTGCACGCGAGGGCATGCTTTACTTCATGCTTCGCTGCGATCAGCTTCTCGAAGCGTTCGGTTAATGGCCCCTGGGTAACCCATTTCGAATTGAGACATTCCCGCAGGATGGCGATCTCACTCTCGTCAAAACTTGGCTCGGTGATGTTCAATTGAGCGCCTCAGCTGGATGCGGCATGCGGAGAATTGCGTCGATACGCAATTTCATCCACTATGCCAGGATAAACGTTAGGGCTCCGATTACGCCGTCTGCCGAGACGATACGGGATCGGGTCATCTTCTTGCCGACTCTGCGTTCAAGCTCGATCGCAAGACCAACAGAATCCTCGTCTCGAAACAGTCGAGACAACTCGAGCCGCGCCAGGAGCCAGCGCGTGCCGGGATCCGGCGGGAAGCCAAATTTGTGAAACTTCACCGAGAGAGCCGTAGCAATCTCGACAGGCCTCATCCCAACCGGTTCCACGAGTGATATCCGGTTTCCAGCAATCCTGGACGCGTTGAAGATCTTCTGCTCGTCATAGCTCTTCCGCGCGACAACCGGCTCCGTCGTTTCAATGATCTTCACCTGCCAGGGAGACCCTGGGAGTAAGGCAATGGCCGCAGCGTCAGCCGTATCAACGTCTCCGTCCCTTACGAAGGAATAGACGGGACGATAGCAAATCCTATTAAGAATCTTCAGGTCGAGGCCACAATCGAGCGCGACACCGTGATATCGGGCTCCGGCCATGATTTCTTCATAGATATCGGTGGAGTGCACATAGTCGCGCGGTCCCCGAAATGCGGCGGCTGGTTCAAAGAGAAGCGTCTGCATCTCGCTCAAGCCGTCAAGCCGCCGTCGACGACGATTGTCTGCCCAGTGATGAACCGGGCCTCTTCGCTCATCAAGAAGCGAACGATCCCGACAACATCGTCAACTGTCCCTGCTCTGCCCAGCGGAGTTCGCCTCACGATCTGCTTCAATTTCGAGGGATCCATGTCGGCAACGAGATCCGTTTCCATATAGCCGGGCGCCACGGTATTTACCCGTATTCCCCGGCCGCCAAGCTCTCTGGCCAGGGCGCGCGTCATCGCATTGATTCCACCTTTAGTAGCAGAATATGCGACCGTTCCCTTGTATCCACTAACACTGACGATCGAACTTATGTTCACGACTACACCGGCGCCATTGATCATCATGCCGCGAATCGCGGCGCGAGTAAGGTGCAACGGTCCCGCGAGATTGACCGCCAGCAATTTTTCGATGTCGCCGACATCCTGCCGCGCCAGAATTTCCTCCGCCACGATCCCTGCGTTGTTGACCAGGCCTGAAAGCCGTCCGATGCGCTTTTCAAAGTTCCGAATAAGCTCCTTGAACCGATCGGTCTCCGTAATATCGCACTCAGAGAAGACAAACTGATCCGGATAGTCGTTGAGGAGCCCAGCAACCTCGCCTGATTGCCGGCGGCTGAAAGATGCAACCCGATGCCCATCTGCCAGGAAGGCCTTCACGAGCGCCAAGCCGAGGCCGCGACTTCCGCCACTTACCAAAATGCTGTGCTTGTCATTCATCTGGAAACTCTCGTGCGCCACACAAAATCAGTTCTCCGGCATCGGGCGGTTCCGGGCCTTTTTCGACCGCATCGTCGTCAGCGAAGCGTGGTCTACAATCTCAAACCGGATCGGGACCTTGTATTTTTGCAGACGGCTTCGGCAGTGATCGCGAATTCTCTGAATTGCCTCGCCCGTACCTTCCGGTCGCTGAAGTGCAACGCGCGCAACGACTGCATTGCCGAGCAGAGTGTGAGGCACTCCATGAACGGCTACCTCTACAACGTCGTCCAGCTCGAGGATCACATCCTCGACTTCGAGTGGGAAGACCTTTTGCCCACCAACATTGATAACTTCGGTTTTGCGCCCGACAAAGCGCACCAATCCGCGGTCGTTTTCCTCGACAAGATCGCCAGTGCTCATCCAGCCATCGGAGTTCACCGGACTCGGCGCGTTCAAGTACCCGAGCATGGATGACGCCGATCGAACGTGGAGTTCACCATCGATCACGCGCGTCTCAAACCCGTCCCCTCCAATCCTTATCCATAGAGATTCAGGATCAGGTGACGAGGACCGGAGGACCCCGAGCTCGGACAAGCCATAAGTCTGTTTGAGAGCCGCATTTGGAAAGACCTCTCTCACTCGCCGAAGCGTTGCGGGTGGCATGGGCTCGGCGCCGAATGTGATCAAACGAATTGACGAGAGATCATACTTTCTCCAAAGACCCGAGCCGATCAGCACGCCGAGGAACGTTGGCGTCGTCGGCAGCAATTCGGCCCGCCCATCCGATACTGCCCGGCACACTGCTTCTGGAGATCTGTTGTCAACGCATATCCCCACGCCACCGTCAAACAGACAGGCAAGAAGCGTGTTTATTCCGCCGAAATGATCGATCAGCAGCATCAACAGCATGCGCCACGACTTGCGAGGCTTTAGAAACTTCGAGGCGACACGTTCGACGTCGTGAAGGATCGCCTTGGGGGTGCCGGACGATCCAGAGGTAAATACGATAAGACCTGGATGCTCCCGTGTCCTGAGTTCCTCGATCAGCGGGTGATCGCGGCCCTCCAACTCGCCCTCTCGCGCGATTCCTCTTGCGAGCGGATCGATGAACCACTTCACTCTGGCAAGCGAGGACAATCGTCCACGCTCCTCGCGGACACCGAGGCTGAAGGGAACGAGAACGGTCTTGAGCTTCAGCAACGCCAGGATCAGGCTTATCGATTCGACGCCATATTCCCCCTCGAAAGCGCAGATATCGCCGGGCGCGATACCAGCCGCCAAGAGATCCGCTTCCCAAGCGGCCATTGCCGTGAGCAACTGACCGGTCGATATTTCCGCCTTGCCAATCGCCAATGCCGGAGCGTCTCGTCGACCCTCCAGGCGCTCCAGGAGACATGCGACAGACGATGCGTTCCCCGCTACCGTATCAGACATTGCGCCTCGCCCTCCAGATGGTCGCCGCTATCTGATGTCGTCAGAAGACTCAACTTGATGACCCGCATGGGTCGAAGGACTCGCGTTACGCACACTCGGAAACGAACGGCTTGCCCTTCATACGTAGGTTGCCGGAAAGTAAGATTGACGCCTTGCAGAATTGCGTGCTCTCCCGGCAAGTACATTCCAATCAGCCGAGAGAAGCGCGACGCAACGCAGAACCCCTGAATGATTGGACCGCCGAATCCCTTGCTGTGGGCAAACCGTTCGTCGTCGTGAACAGGCGCACGATCGTTTGCAACGATCGCAAAGGCGTCGCGCGCTGGACGATCGAATGCAAACTGCTGCTCGACCGCGTCGCCGACGACGATATCATCGATCGTCAGGGCTCTGCCTGCAGTGTCATCGGTGACGAGAATAAGTTGTGGCGGTCGCGACACAACCAACCTACCTACGCCGTCGCATGGACCGAAACGAATTGGACCAGCTTGTTGATTGAATTCAAGTCCTCCACGTCGGCATCCTGCAGAACGAGGTCGAACTCGTCCTCAATGGCCATCAGCACGCTCGCAAAATCGAGAGAGTCCAGGAGCCCCTCGGCAAGCAACGACTTCTCGGGATCGGAATTTCCGATCTTTGCAGGCCGCGTTATTCCGTTGATGATTTCAACTATCTTGGCGCGAACGTCCGTCATACATCCTCCCTCGATACGAGATGATCAGCGAGAGCGGCCATGTTTCCTTGATTCCAACATGCCGCTGGTCGGGTAACTCTTTATCTCTGACGTTTTGGAACCGTACCAACCCGGACGGCAGGATTTCCGAACACAACCCAATACTCGGGCACGTCCTTGGTAACCGCCGCCGAAATTCCCGCGACGGAGAATGGTCCGAGAGTGCGGCTGTCGAGCAGAACGGCCCCGGGGCCGAGATGAGCGCCATACGACACGACAGTTCGGCCGCACATCGTTGCATTCGGTCCAACATAGCCGTGATCGTCGACAACGCTGTGGTGCCCGAGAACTGCTCCGGCGCGGACGCTGGCAAATCGACCTATCCGGGATCCGGGTTGAACCGTGACGCAGGAGGCCACGAAGGCGCCCACACCGACTTCAACGTCAGATGCCACCACAGCTCGCGGATGAATGATGGTTCCCCAGCGCTCATCCGGAATTCCAAGGCTTTCGATCCTATCGACCCGCGCCGGCATGTCTTTCACCTTTTGAACCGCCGGGCAGAACAGCATATCGGAATCGAGTAGCCGCCAGTCTTCGAAACGTCCAAGGACCGGGACATTCTGCAAAACCGAGCCTGATGGCAGCGCATCATTAAGGAAGCCGACGAGCTCAATCGCCTGCCCTGCCGCAGCAGCCTGGTGAATGGCTTCTGCAACGACAAGCCCATCTCCGGGCCCCCCAAGCACAACCAAACGCCGACGAGCTGTACTCAAATTTTTCTCCACCATTGAAAGGATGGTCGTTTTCGCAGCTCAAGTGCCGGTTGCTGTCGGCGTTCGAACCACTCAAAACATTCGCTCATCGTCCACGGAACAAAGCCGTCCTCGACAACTTTGCGGACTGCCCGGTGCATCCCCCGAGTCTTATCGATATTCTCGGGATGCAGATTGACAACGATCACTCCGGGAACGCCATCGTTGCGAATCCGATCAGCCAGATCAAGGATACAGTTGGCCGATTGACGATCATCCCAACCATGCACAAATACGATCCCGTCACCGATCGCAGTCAGGATGCTCCAATGTTCAGTCAGCTTGTTGTCCAGCAGGAGCTTGGCGGGCAACAGCGAACCATTGATGATGCAGCCGTCGAGCCCCGGCAAATTCGAACTGCCCTTCACGCCGCGAGCATTCCAGGCCGTCGCATGCCCCCAATAGCCATCATTCAGAAAGCCATGATTTCGTACGGTCCGCGCGCTCTCTCCGGCCAACTGCTCAAACCATTTCGCCTGTTCGGTGAAAAGATCGGCGTACCGGTTGGGCTGCTCAAGCGCATCGGGATGAAGACCCAGCTCGAGCCTCCTGCCTGATCCAAGTTGCTTGAGCGTGCTCGCGGTGTGCTTTGTGAGGGGGTGAAGATAGTAGGTGATCGGCGTCGATCCGAGCGCCTCCCGCTGCTGCGCATAACGGCTCAGCGCCGCCTGGTCATCATCTCCGGTCACGATGATGGCACCCGCCGCCCCGTTCGGCAGCATCGGCAATCTGTTCACCCCGCACAGGCGCGCTAATGCGTCGGCTAGCGCCTCGCACCACCAGTCGGCGGGTCGCTCACGCAAGCTTTCCCCTGCAAGCTGGCCTTCGAAAAGATAGTTCGGCCGCTCGCCGGCAATACCCCACATGGTCTTCGTGGGCCGATTGTTCGCGGCCGCGGGATCGCCTTGCCGATAGCGAACGAGATCGGAAGCGATATCCGTTCCGATGAAAATGATCGAACCGCCATTCCCTGCCTGCCTCTGAAGCCAGACCGCTTCCTGCCGGTGGTTCGTGACGATAGTCGTCACATCACCTTCAGCCCTGAGGAGCATATGAGAATGCAACGTTCGCAGCCGCGACCACGGTTTTTGACCCGCAAATCTCGCGTGGAACACCTCAGGTGAGACAACTGTTCTTGCTTCCGTTTCGACACCGAACGCTTTTCCAAATGGCACGCTGGGAAGAACAGCGATCACGCAGCCGCCCCGCTCAAGAACGCCGTTCGCCAAAGGCACATCGGCAAGGCTCGGCCGGTGAAGCACCACGGGCTCGCCATCCTGCATCGACGAGACCCTCTCGAATCCGAACATCTGGAGATGGTGAGCTATCAACGAAGAACCCGCTGGTCCGGAAACAGTCGGTCGCGCCGGCATCCTCCCAACCTCGTTCAGCGGATTCGGAAGGTTCGACGTGTAGAGTTCTGGCCGGCGGAACAAGCTACCCTGGATGATTGGCAGGCTTCTCGATCCGAATTTGGTCTTGAACAGAGAGACCTTGGAGATCGGCCAGTCGCGCGGCACCTCAGGAAACCAGGGTCCAAACCGGTATACTTCGAATCCCGAATGCTTGGCCCACTTTATCGCGTTCCAGTGCAGGAAGTCGTTGGGCCTCAGCTTCATCGCGTCGGGCAGGGAAACGCCGGCGAGAAAACTGACCGCATTCTTGTCAGCCAACAAGATGAGGCCTGCAATTGCGTTCATATCGTGCCTGACAAATGCGACGTGAACGCCGGCCGTGGCAGCAAATGACCTGAAGATACTTCTATAATATTCGAGTGGTGGCAGGCTTTCGCCGGTTCTTGTGGCCGATGCGCGCGCGATATTGATGTAGGCTTCGAGATGTGAGACATCGCTCGATATCTCGAATTGCAGACCTGATTTCTCCGCTTTCCGCACCGCGGTGCGGCAAGTGTTATCCAATCTCGCGAACAACTGTTCAACGGCCGGAGCAAGATCGACCAATTGATCAGCATTCAGGGTCGAGGAACCGGGGCAAGGCAACATTCCCGACGGTCCGAACGCAATGCCAAGCTGAAAACCGAAATCGCTGACCCAGAACGGCACTGCCTCCCTTCCGGAAGGCCGATTTGCCGGCGCAAGATTGTGGCAGTTCAACTGAATGCGATCGACGTCATATAGATCGGCGATAGCGAGTATCTCGTGCATCGCGGCCTGACGCGCGGCCTTCGCTACGCCAGCGTCGATATCGGCGTCGAGCGCAAGGCCAGTATGGCGATGAATTCCCGAGTGTAGCAATCGCTCGCCAAGCGCCGTTCCGGCGCCTTCACTGATAAACAACGGCTGGATGCCGACGAGTTGCGAATTCTCTTCTAAAGCGAACGACAGGTTCGCAGACACGAAGAACCGTTCCTCGATCTCGACCCAGGAAGACCGATGTGTGAGCCAGGCCTGCGGCGATTGCAGCGCCAGACGGTCCCAAGCGCTACGATCGATTTTGCGAAATCGGACGACTTTCATCGCGATTCAAACACTGCATTGAAGCGCGTGCCGTAATAGGGATTCAGCGGATGGATATCGACAATTCTAGTTTCGACGCCGAGGCGACGTCCAAGCTCCACAAAATCCTTACGATCGAAATAGTAGGAGATGATCTCGGGCTTGATCTCGAGCGAAATCGGCGCCGACAACTTCCTCAATCCCAGCAATCTAGCGATCTTCGCTCCAGGGCCCGGTCTTTGCTCGGATTTCCGAATTGTTCCCAGTGGCGCCCGCTCCGCTTCAGGTCCAAACTCCTGCTCGAATTTCGTCGTGAGATTGTTCGCCACGGCCTGTAGTTCTTCCGCCTTCTCGCGATCTGGAATGGATCCGACCAGCACGCGGCCTTGCGGCTTCACCACACGTAACATTTCCGCAATGATGGGCTCCCCTACCGCAAACGACGGGAAATTCGAGAACACGTCATAACAAAACGCAGCATCGAACCGCCGATCAGGGAACTGGAGGCTTTCGCCGCGGGCTCTCTCGAAATTCGCATTTGTCAGTCCAAGCCGCTTTGCAACCGCAAGCGGAGCGTCGGCGAGATCAACTCCCGTATATTCACTGACACTGGGAGCGACGACCTTCGCTAAAAAACCGGCTGCACAGCCGACTTCAAGAATCGATGAGCTTTGGCCGACCTTCATTAGGGCGAGCATGTCGAATCTGAGGTCGTCGAGAAGGCGCTCGTCAGCCCACAGCCGCGGATTGCGGCCGGCAATATAGCAGAGATCTTCGAGGGTCGGCCGCTCCGTGATCGAACTGGCCCTGAGCTCGAAGAAGGCTTCCAGTCTCTCCCGCCATCCGTCTTCGATCATAGGTCGCCTTCTATCCGGCAGGTAAACTTCGGATCATAGAGGTAGCTGAAGTGCCACAACGAGTTCCGCGCCACCGAGAACTGAGCCGCCTTCTCCACATAGTGCAAAATGGCTTCCGCCCCCTTCGGCAGCATGTGATGGCACAGAGAGGCTGAAATGTAATACTGCCCTTCGCCAAGAGCGAGCTCGGGCACCTCGTAGATCACGCTTCCGCGTTCCGGCAGACCATTCTCTCCATCGAGAAACAGGCCACCGTCGTACCCCTCAATTCCGGCGACCGCCTGGAGCCGCGCGGTATCGATCCGCAGGCTTGCGTAAATCTGCTTGTGCTCAGAGACGCCCGACCACGACACCCGGATTCGAAGCGGCTGCCCGTTTTTGACGACGCCGATCGGCTTGCCGTCGACGTCAAGCACCTCGACGGCAGTGATCTGCAGCGTATCGCCGCCAAGCTGATATTTACCGGTTTCAGCCGTGTTCTCAACCGACTGGCTGAGCTTCTTGGTCTCCCTGAGATTGCGCGCTTCCTCGATATCCCAGACACTCTGCTCATACGCCTTGCTGACGCGCTGGGCATTGCCATGCATCAGCACCCGTCCCTTGTCGATCCAGATCGCCTCGTCGCACAGTTCGCTGATCAGCCCGCTCGAATGCGAAACGAACAGGACGGTTGCGCCGCTTTCGCAAATATGACGAACGCGCTTCATGCACTTGTTGACGAATGCGGTGTCACCGGCTGCGAGAGCCTCATCAACGATAAAGAGTTCGGGATCGACGCTGATCGCCGTGGCAAAGGTGAGCCGCGCCTGCATGCCGCTGGAGTAGGTCCGGAATGGCTGGTCGATCACGTCTTCAAGTTCGCTGAAATCGATGATCCAGGGAACCTTCGCTTCGATCTCAGCTCGCGACATGCCGAGGCACATGCCGCCCAGGACGATGTTGTCGCGCCCCGACACGTCCGGATGAAAGCCGGTGCCCAATTCCAGAATCGCAGACAGCTTTCCAGCCACTTCAACACGCCCGGTTGTGGCATCCAGCAGTCCGGCGATGATCTTCAGGAGGGTACTCTTTCCCGCGCCGTTCGGCCCGATGATGCCGACCACGCGTCCGCGCAGCACTTCAAAGGAAACATTCTGGATTGCCCAATGCTCGTGGTGTCGGGGCTTTCCGGTGAGGATCTCCTTCACGAAATCCAACGGCTGCGGATAGAGCCGATAGGCTTTTCCCAGGTCAGTGACGCGAATGGCGCACTGCGGCTCCAATGAACCGGCAAGCGGGACCAGTCCGCCGTCGTTTCGATCGTCAGAGAGCATTGCCATAGTACGGTTTCAGCTTTTCAAAGATGCGGTATCCGAGCCCCAGACTGAACAGCGCGAACACGATGGTCACCGCCCAGGCGTACGGATGCCTGAACGAACCGAAGAAGAGAACGTCCTGGTAGACCCAGACGACGTAACTGAAGGGATTCGAATAGATCAACGGACGGAGTGCACGCGGCATCCAATCGGGCAGGTACACCGTCGGCATCAGATACATCGCAATCGACGTGAAGACCGTAACGATCTCGCGCATATCGCGGAAGAACGGAGTGATAGCGGACAGGGCGAAGCTCAATCCGATCGCCAGAATCGCATGGATGGTAAACACGACCGGCAGCAACAGCAGCATCCAGCTGAGACCCCCCACATAAGCCTTGTAGACAATGACGAGCCCGAGGGCCGGCAGATGCGGGATCGTCGCAGCAATGGTCGCCGCGATCGGGAGCAGCTCGATAGGAAACACGACCTGCTTGACGAGACTTGCGCTCCCGATCAACGCGCCCGGCCCGCGCACCAGCGCCGCCTGCAAGATCAGCCACGGCACCAGGCTTGCGAGGATGTAGGCGGAGTAGTCGCCGGGGAAATCCGCGGTGATCGACAGCTTGCTGCCCAGCACGAAGCCGAAGATGAGCAGGTATGTTCCGACGACGACCAGCGGGTGGATGAAAACCCACAAGGCGCCGAACCCGTGCCGCGCATGCGCGGCGCTCAGGTCACGATCGACCATCTCGCGCAAGAGATCGGGATATCGCCGGATCTGTTTGACTGTGGTCCACAGGGCCTGTGAGTTACGGTACGGCGACAGGCCGACCCGCACCCATCTTGCCGCCGGGAAGAGACCATTCATCTTCAACGCGCCCCCATTCATCCGCACCTAAAAGCAGCTTTCCATGATCTGCTCGAGGTTGAGCAGGGACCAGATCAGCAGCCGCCTGTTTTGTCGGCCTTCCAGATGTTCATCGACCAGTGAACGGACGGTCTTCCGGTCCACCAGATCGTAGATGCGGGCAGTGTTGCTGAAGAGCCTGCGTTTGACATACTCGATGCTCTCACCCTTGAACCAGCTGGCATCCGGCGCGGAAAAGCCCTGCTTCTCGCGCTCCGCCACTTCGTCGGGAATGTGCCGGCTCATCATCTTGCGCAGAATCAGCTTGCCGTCCTTGGTGCGCTCGTAATAGCGCTGCGCCTTTCCGCCGGGCTCGTTTTCGTTGAGGCTGACAACCTCGGTCAGATTGCCGAGCTTCATCTTGGCGGGCAGCTTCATCGCGAAATCGACCAGATCATTGTCGAGGAACGGCACCCTGCTCTCGAGCCCATGCGCCATCGCCAGCTTGTCCTCGACGACAAGCAGCCCGTTCAAGAACGTCTTGGCCTCGAAGTAGAGCGAATGATTGACGTAATCCTCGGGCCGCCGCAGCTCCGAAGCGTGCTCCTTGAACACCCCCCTGAAGATATCAATCGGCGAGGTCTGCTTAGCCTCATCCCATACCGGTCCGAGCAGGCTCGGCATCGTTCCACTCGGAACCATGCGCTGCCAGAAACCAAAATATTTTTCGATGTAGTGATCGAAATCATCGTTCACGACGGCGCGATAGTAGCGCCAGGGATATCCAGCGAAGAGCTCGTCTCCCCCGGTCCCGGTCAGCACCACCTTGCCGAATTTGGATGCGAGCTTCGCCGCGTAGAAGTTGGGGTAGGACTGCCCGACGCGCGGCTCTTCCAGATGCCAGGCAAGCCGGGGCAGTGCACGCTCCATGTCTCCCGCCTTCAGGACCATTTCGTAGTGTTCGGTCTTGAACAGATAGGACATGTACTCGGCCTTCGTCCGCTCGTCATAGCCGAGCTCGACGCCTGAGGCCGAGTTGAGATCAAAGCCGACCGTAAACGTCCTCATGAACGGCAGCTGACTCGATGCCAGCGCGGTAATGGAGCCGGAATCCATGCCGCCGGAGAGATAGCACCCGACCTCAACGTCGCTCACGAGTTGCCGGTTGACCGCCTGCCTGAACAGGCGATCGAGCTCGTCGAGCGCCTCGTTCTCATCGACTGCGTACTCGGGTTCCTCGAAATGGAAATCCCAGTACTGCACCGGCTCGCCAATCTTGCCTCCCTGCGAAATTTGCAGATAGCAACCGGCCGGCAGCAACTTCACGCCGGCAAACAGCGTCCGCTCCGCGAAGAAGTTCTGAAAGCTGAGATATTCCGAGAGGCCCCTGATATCGACGCGTGCCTTGTACTCGGGAAATGCCCGAAAGGCCTTATGCTCGGACGCGAACACAAAGGTCTGACCGAGCTCCGCATAGTAGAGCGGCTTCACGCCAAAGCGGTCGCGAGCCAATGTGAGCTTCCGCTCTTGATTGTCCCAGATCGCAAAAGCGAACATGCCGTTGAACTTGAGCAGCGCACCAATGCCCCACTCGGCGAAGGCATGCAGCAGCACTTCGCTGTCACCTGACGAATTGAAGACGTGCCCCTTGGCGGAAAGCTCGATCTTCAACTCCTTGAAGTTGTAGATTTCGCCGTTGTAGGTCAGCACAAATCGGCCGTCGCGCGTCTCCATCGGCTGCCGCGCGGCGTCGGTCAGATCGATGATGGACAGCCGACGATGACCGAGGCCAACGGGACCGTTGCAGTAGTGGCCTTCGCCGTCCGGCCCGCGATGGGCAATGATATCGGTCATTGCCGTCAACGCGGTGATCGAAGCGGGTCGCCCGTCGCGGTGCAGAATTCCGGCTATGCCGCACATGTTGTCCTGGCCGATCTATTCAATGATCTCGTACGCGCGCTCAGATCTGGGCCTTGGCGCGCCGCTGATCGACCTGATCGATATGGCTCTTGCGCCACTCGATCAGCCGCCGCAACCCGTCATCGAGGTCGATCGCGGCGGTGAAGCCGATTTCTTCCTGTGCCCGCTTCGGCGATCCGATGCGATTGCGCACAAGCGTGGCCTGGCTCCGCGGCGCATAGTTGATCGGCTGGTTGGAGCCGGTGAGATTGAGGAGCTTCTCGGCGATCTGCTTCAGCGAGGTCCGCTGTCCGGTGCCGACATTGTAGAAGCGGTCCGTCGCACTCGCGCCCATGGCGCAGAGATTGGCTCGCGCGCAATCTTCCACCGCGACGAAATCGAAGGCTTCCGATCCGTCGCCGAGAATCGTCGGTCCTTCTCCCTTGTCGATGGCATCGAGCATCTTCATGATGACCGCGATGTAGGCGCCACGATAGTCCTGACGCGGACCGTACACGTTCATGTAGCGAAGCCCGACATAGTCGAGGCCGTAGCGGAAGTGGTAGGCACGGGCCATCGCCTCGCCACAGATCTTGGTCGCGCCATAGAAGTTCTTGTTGTTGAACGGATGGTCCTCCGTCATCGGCTCCTCGACGGCATCGCCGTACACCGACGCCGAGGACGACCAGACCAGCCGCTTGACGCCGTTGCGCACGCAGCCATCCAGGACGTTGAACATGCCGTTGACATTGACGTCGAAAGCCGTGCGCGGATATTCGTGACACTGCAGCAACCACAGCGCGGCGAACTGGAAAACGCCGTCGGCCCCCTTCAGGGCCGCATCGAGAATGTCGACCTGCGTGATGTCGCCGCCGGCCTCGAAAATCTTGACACGAGGGTCGCGCAGCGCGCCGGCCAGGTTTTCATGCGTGCCGCGCACGAAGTTGTCGTAGATCACGATCTCGCCGACATCGGTCTGCGTCAGTTGATCGACCGCATGCGACCCGATCAGCCCGGCGCCGCCGATCACGACAACTTTCTTTCCGCGAATGTCCATTTTCTTCAATCCTCGATTTCCACCAGCGCTTCATTGCGAAGCTCATGACGACGATGAGTACGCGGGCACACCAGGTCGCTGCCCAGCCGCTCGCCTGCCCTGCTCATCCAACCAATTCGTCGCGCCGGATTGCCCGCCATCAACGAAAACGCAGCAACGTCCTTGGTAACGACGGTACCGGCTCCGATGAAGCAGTACTCGCCCAGCGAATGTCCGCAGACGATGGTCGCATTGGCGCCGATGCTGGCGCCGCGTCCGATCGGCGTCCTGCGAAACTCGTCCTTCCGCGACACGCCGGCGCGCGGATTGTTGACGTTGGTGAAAACGCAACTCGGACCGCAGAACACGTCATCGGCGAGTTCGACGCCGTCATAGATCGAGACGTTGTTCTGGATCTTGCAACCGTTTCCGATCCGAACGTTCGGACCGATCATCACATTCTGGCCGATCGAGCAGTTCTCACCGATCACCGTGCGCGGCAGAATATGGCAGAAGTGCCAGATCTTGGTGCCGCGTCCAACCACTGCCCCGTCGTCGACGTAGCTGGATTGATGAATCAGGACACCAGGGAAGCGCGGATCCTCGCGCATCTCGCTCATCTGTGCATCGCCTTCTGGGCAAAGGCGTGAACGCCGTTGCTTCGGACGATCGGCGCATTGCGGAACGTGGAGACGATATCGATCGAGGGGCGGACTTCGTCCAGCCTGAAGCCGCGGCCGGCGACGATCTCTTCATAGCTGCGCGTATGGAGATCAGTGAATCCTTCCGAGAATTCGACCTCCTCGCCGTCGACGGTGATCGAGCGGTAGGTCGTCTTCTTGCCCTTCACGCTGTCGGGCAGATCGTTGCGATCCAGCGACAGGAACCAGCTCACATCCGCCCGCTCGCACTCCAGGGAGCCGGCCGCCCGCTCCGCCTCGCGCAGGTGCGCCTCGTTGCGGCTGGCGGGGCCGAACACGAAGCTCAGCATGTCGAAGAAGTGCACCCCTATATTGGTGGCCACGCCGCCGGACTTTGCGTCCGCGCCCTTCCAGGAGGTGTGATACCAGCGCCCGCGAGAGGTGATGTAGGTCAACTCGACCTTGTGGCGCTTCTTCGAATTCGCGAAGCGATCGCGCAGCGCGATGATCGCCGGATGCAGACGCAGTTGCAGAATGGTCGAGATGCGGCGGCCGGTATCCCGCTCGATCGCCGCGAGTTCGTCGATGTCGCCGGGATTGAGGACCAGCGGCTTTTCGCAGATGGCGTCCACGCCCGACCGCAGCGCAAACCGGCAATGGGCGTCGTGCAGATAGTTCGGCGAGCAGATCGACATATAGTCGATCTTCGTGCCGCCTCTGCGCAGCTGATCGACGTAACGATCGAACAGTTCGAACTGGGTGAAGAATTCGGCGTCGGGAAAGTGGCTGTCCATGATGCCCACGGAGTCGTTCGGATCATACGACACCGCCAATTTGCCACCGGTCTCGGCCATCGCGCGCATGTGCCGCGGAGCGATGTAGCCGGCAGCGCCGATCAATGCGTAAGTCGTCATGAGCCCCTCTTTCGAACTTTCCGCCTGCTTCAGGCAAGCTACCGCACTCGGGGTGAATCGAACGTCACACCCAAGCCCAACATCTCGATCGCGCCTGCCGAGAGCAGACGCACTTATGCCGCGGCGATCAGATCCGCCCCGACCAGAACGCGAACCTTGCGGCCAAGCAAATTCAACAGAACTGCAACACGATGGTGATCGCTGACGTCTTCGACGAGCGCAAGGCTGTCAACGAACGCCCCCTCGACAATTCGCACCGTGTCACCCGGCGAGAAAGCCGGCCTGCGCGCAAGCGTGATGAAGCCGGCCTCGTCCTCGCGCGCCTTCAAGGCATCGATGACGCGAGGCTCCACCGCGGCCGGCCGATCTCCCACACACACAAGATGCGACACGCCGAGCGTCGATTGAATGGCGCGCCAGCGCTGGGACGCAACATCGATCCCGACAAAGACATAGCGCGGAAACAACGGCCGCGGCACAGTCTCCACCTTTCTGGCATGACTGCGGCGCTTCAGGTAACGGGGAAAATACGTGGAGAACCCTTGCCGCCCGAGGTTGGCGACCGCTTTTGCTTCGGCGTTAACCTGTGTCTGGACGACGTACCAGCGCGAACCGGGCTCCATTGCCATCACGCTCCCTGCGGCTGCTTGGGACGCAAGCCCAACAGGTCCGGCGCGAGCACCTTCTCTGCGCCGAAATTGCTGACCGCCTGGTCGAATACGCTTCGCGCCGCCGTCAGATGGGTGACGACGACAGCATCAAACGGCTCCTCGACCAACGCGTAGGAGGAAACCACCTTGACGCCAATGAACCTGGCGGCGGTTGCATCGGGATCGACGATCGCAAGGACCGAGATTGGTCCGTCGACCGCACACAGGATCGCAATTTCGCAAAGGTCCGATTGCCCGGCGAGCACGACCCGCTTGAAGCCCCGCGCCTGCGCACGTTCAAACAGCTTGCCATACTCCTCCTTCGCCTTGCGAAACAGCGAAAAGGAGTCGGACAGGAATTGAACGGTCAGCCGCGATTTCTCGGAGAAGCCCTGCGGTGTGAGATAGTACGCATATCGCCGCGCGGGAGCCTGCCCGACCTTGACGAAACCTTTCTTGATCGCCCGCTTCAGGTAGGCGTTGACCAGACCGAGCGCGACGCCCAGGTCGGCTGCGATCCGCCGCTGCGACTGCGCACCATCCGCCTCGAGCGAGGTGAGTAGTCCGAGCACCAGCCGGTCGCTGTCATTCTCATCGGTCGGTAGAATGCCTGCCATCACGCCTATCCCAACTGGAGAGGGCTGATAGCGCGTTCACCCAATGAACGTCAAGCGAATTCGTTCACGCGATGAACACCACAACTATCTGATTATAAACGAATTCCCTCTTGAGCCTGTGTCGCGGCAGTCACACTTCAGGCCGGATCTGAGGACTCGGCGAGATATCGCGCCGCCAGTGTCGAATAGCTGTACCGACGCGCGACGGCGACGCGATCGCTGAGCGGACGCGGCGGACCGTCCAGCGCGGCACGCAGGGAGACGGCAAGCGCATCGGCATCATCAGGCGCACATCGCGCGGTCACCAGATCTTCGAGCCCAACGAGCGCCCGTTCCTCGCAAGCAATGACGGTGCGCGGCGCGAAGAGGCAGTAGTCGAACAGTTTGTTGGGACTGATGCCGTGGTGATAGAGCGCATTCTTGTGGAAGGCGACGACGGCGCAATCGGAAGCATGCAGCATGCCGTGCACGACCGAGCGATCGACTTCCTCGTGAAACTCCACATTGGCAAGCGCTGCTGCCCGCTGCTTCAGGGCGTCCCGCGAGGTGCCGGAGCCGATCATCACGAAATGGACCCCGGTATTCGCTTTGCCAAGGATCGAAGCCGCGTCGAGAACGGCCTCCACCGCATTCGGCGGGCCCATGCCGCCGGCGTACAGGACGACGCGCCTGCCCTGCTGCTTCAGCGCCTTGATGCGGTCGACGAGGGGATGATCGAGACACTCGATCGTCAGCGCGCTCTGTATTTCGCCGTCGGACACCCCGTTCGGGATCCACAGGAACTTGCCGGCCGCCAAGCCCCGCGCACGCATATGGGCTTCAGCTCCGGCCAGCAGGCAGATCACGCGATCTGCCGCGCGATAGGCAGCGCGCTCCTTCCAGCCCAGCACCTTCATCAGGGGATGCCATGGCGGCGTCATTCCAAGCGCCACGATGCTCTCCGGCCAGAGGTCGCGGATCTCCAGCCAGAACCCGGCACCGAATTGCCGTGCAACCTGTTGCGCCGCCGAGATGAAGAACAGATGCGGGCTCGACGCAATGATCAGATCCGGCTTGCCGAACTGCGCAGCAATTGCCGAGGCTGCCGAGCGGACAGCCGGCCCAAAGCTCAAATTGTTCCGAAGCCGCCCTAAACTGCCATCGCGATAGCGCGGCGCGTCGAGAAACCAGAAGTCGACGTCATTGATCCGCTGCGGTCCCGGCACGCGCGGCTGCCTGTGCAGATGGTGAAAGGCGGCGCTGACAACCACCACCCGATGCCCCATCTTCGTCCAGGCATCGGCTAGCCAGAACGGACGATAGTGACGGCCGAGACCCGGTCCCCCGGCGAACGGATGCAATAGCCAGATGTTCATGAGCCGGCCCGGAAAGAATCCGCTGACAAATCGGCAGTTGCCGATAGCGACGATGACATCCAGGAATCATCAGGCGTCATGGCGCTTCGACCCGAAAGCGCTCCCCCCAGAGCGCAACGCAATAAAGCCTCCAGCGCATTCCAAGGTCGAGCCGGTGAAATTTCCGCTTGAGCTTCGGCATGTCGACATAGCGAGCCAGGAGCTCGCTTGCGATCACCTTGTCATACATCGCGGCCGAGTGCCGGGTGAGCCAGATCTGGTCGGGCGCGGCAAAGCCGATCTTGTCCCGACGCCAGCTGATGCTGGCCGGCAAAAGGTCGTTCATCGCGGCACGGAGCGGCCATTTTACCCAGCCCTTGTTCAGCTTGATGCGTGTCGGAAGAGCCAGAGCAAACTCGACGAAACGATAGTCAAGGAATGGAAGCCGCGTCTCGATGCCGAACCTCATCGAATTCTTGTCTTCGAAGCGCAACAGCATCGGTAGATTGGTTTCATTGATCTCCAGCACTTGCATGCCCTGCGCGTCCCGCGCCTTCGACGCAAAGCGGCGCAGCGGTTCGGGAAGGTCAGGCTTTTTCAGAAAGGCGTAGCGCAAGCGGTAATAGGCGGCACGCAGCCCGGCCGAACTGGCGCCGAACAGATAGAACAGCAACCGTCCGCGCGAAATACCTGCCTGCGTTGCAGCGCTGAAGGCCGATAGAAATCCACCGACGCCACCGCGGCGGAGATGGTCGAGCAGCCAGGCAGCATAGTAGCGATGATATCCCAACAACGTTTCGTCGCCGCCCTGGCCGTCGAGCAGCACGATGACGCCATTCGATCGCGCGGCCCTCATAACTTCGTACTGCATCATGATCGAGGGGCCTGCGAACGGCTCCTCCTGGACCTCGAGCAAGGTCTCCGCCGTCGACGCGAAATCCTGATAGGTCGGCTTGGTGCGTAGCCAGTTCAATTCCGCCTTCTCCGCAACCTCCGCCGCGTAGGTCTCCTCATTGTTGGAGGCCTGCTCACTCACGGCCGTGATGGCAAAGAAGCGCTCGCCGGAACCTGGCGCATAACGCCGCGCGGCCAGCGCTGCCACGCTCGAACTATCCAATCCTCCCGAGAGGCAGGTTCCGACACGGACATCCGAACGCAGCCGCAGGCGCGTCGCGTCGTCAAGCAGCTCGCGCAGCGACCCTGCCGCGTCGGCCTCATCGGTCACCGCCGAACCCGGAGCAAGCGAATAATAGCGCTTGATTTCGACGCGGCCTGTCGACACGTCGACACGCATCCAATGCCCCGGAGGCAGCTTGTCGACGCCCTTGAAGAAAGTCCGATTGGTATGGTCGGTCATGCCGCAAACGAGGAAATCGTTGATCAGACCATCATCCGCAATCGGGCGCTCGATCAACGGAAGAAGCTGGCGGATCTCGGAGCCAAACGCGAACTGCTTGGCCGTGTCGACATAGTAGAACGGCTTCACGCCGAACCGGTCGCGGGCGCAGAACAGCGTATTGTCGCGCTCATCGTGAATCGCAAACGACCACATGCCGTTGAAGCGCTCGAGGCACTCCGGGCCCCAGCAAATATAGGCCGTCAGCAGGACCTCGGTGTCCGAGGCCGAGTCGAAGGTATATCCGAGAGCCTCAAGCTCCGCGCGCAGCTCGATGTAATTGTAGATCTCACCATTGTAGGTGATCCAGACGGGAAGCCGCCTGTCGCACATCGGCTGCGCGCCGTCATCGGTCAGATCGATAACGGCCAGTCTCCGGTGGCCCAGCCCGACGTTCCCGCTAACCCTCACGCCGCGCCCATCCGGTCCACGGTGGGCAACGAGATCGGTCATCTGGTCCACTCGGCGGGCATCGACGGGCCCGGTCTTATCTACAAGTCCAAAAATGCCGCACACGAAATGCCTATCCAGATTGATTCGATGGCGGAGCTCGGTATAACCGCCGCGTCAGAATATGTGCGCATTTGGAACAAACCGCCGCTGTCTTAGCCTGTTCGCGTATTGAACGTCAACGTTCCCGGACCAAACGAAGCTGTCTTCGTGCGTTGCTGAAACCTGAGATAGCGCTAGCCGGCCGCCAATTCCGTGCAGCCTCTCCGTGGGCCCGCGGCCATCCGAGCGGCACTTCGAACTGAACATGTGCTAAAAGCTCCCGGTTGACATTGAGTTGGCATCCATCGGACTCCCGAGTGAACAAGATTGAACCCATCGGACCAACGTCGCTGAAGGAAGCCACCCTTCGCTCCGGCGGTGTTGAATCTCCGCGGCCGACCCAATCTGCCATCGCAGATTTCGCCACTCGCATGCTTGTGAGCGCGGCGCGGCGCGCCACCGAGAAGCGTCTTGCGCAGGGAAAGGTGCGCACCTTGTGGGCCTCCACTCCGATCCTGACCTTGCCGCTTCTCGCGCGCTGCGATCGCATGCTGGGCTTCCGCTCGTCCTCGCTGGTGTTCAACACCTACTACGTGACGAGGTCATTTGACATCAATCTCATCCTGTTCGAGGGATTCCTTCGACTGATACGCAGCCGAAGAGGCCTCGGCCTGTTTCGTCGCCTTGTTTTTGCGTGGGCCCTGCTGCGCTTCGATTTCTTCAACTACTTCTATGACCGCGGCCTGATGCTGAGCGACGAACGCTACGGCATCAACCCATGGGAACTCGACCTCCTCGTCCGCTCGAGAAAGCGGCTATATACCTACGCTTATGGTGCTGACGTCCGTGCAAGGGAAACAACGCTCGAACTCGGTCACCCCAACCTGTGCGAAGAATGCCCGGCGCCGGGCAAATTCTGCGTCTGCACGACGGAGATGCATGCCTCGTCGATCAACCGCCTGAAGGGTCGTGCGACGGCTCAGATCGCAATGGGCGACATGGTGACGTACGTGCCCGGTTGCCGGGACATCCACTACTGGCCGATTGACGCAGGCAAATTCGCCGCGAAGCCGCCGACGTACAGCGTCGGCGACACGCTGAAAGTAGCACACGCGCCGAACCACGGGCACTTCAAGGGTACCCGGCTTCTGATCGAAGCGATCGACCGATTGGTGAAAGAGGGTGAGAAAATCGAGCTGATCTCCGTGCAGGGAGTTCCCAACAAGAAGGTCATCGAGCTATTCGGCGCATCGCATGTGGTTGCGGATCAATTCGTCGCGGGCTTTCACGGCTATACGGCGCTCGAGGCGATGGCGATGGCCAAACCGGTGCTCTGCTTTCTGCGTAGCGACCAGATGATGATCGATCCGGCCACCTGTCCGATCATCAACACCCGTCCTGACGAGATCTACAACGTCCTGAAGCGATGCCTCAGAGGCGAGCTCGACCTGAACGGCATCGGCAACGCCGGACGCCGCTATGTAGAGACGCACTACAGTTTGCAAGCGGTCGCAGCGAGACTCGGGAAGCTCTATTGCGAGACCGCCGATCTTCCCGAGAATCTGCTGGCGAGCCTGACGCGGCAAGTCGACGAACTCACGAAACACGATCATGTCTCGCAATCTGCGCGACCTTCGCCCCGGTCCGTCGACCTGAATGCGCGCACATGAGAATCTTGCACGGACCAGTCAATGTCGGGAATCAGCCTTGGGTGCTGTCCCGTGCTGAACGGCAGCTCGGAGCATCGAGCGACGTGGTCGTTCGAAACGACACGTGGCTCGGATACGCGGCAGACCGGATGCTGGCTGGAAAGAACGCCGGATTCCTCGAGACGGCTATTCGCAGCGCGGCGTTCGGCCTGAAGAACCAGTGGCGCTACGACGTTCTTCATTACTATTTTGGACAGACCTTCCTGTCGCCAGGCTTCCCGCTCTCGGCGCCCGGATCAGTGCTCTCCAGGCCATCGCTGATCACGGACCTGATCAACAAGCTCGGGGCCGCAGACCTGCACGCCGCCCGCCTCTTCGACAAGAAGCTGTTCATGACATTGCAGGGTTGTGATGTCCGGTTGGCCAGGGAGGGAAATAGCCGAAACGAATGGACGATGTGCGCCCCGCAACATTGCGAGCTGTATCAAAGATGCACGGACGCTCTCGACCACCGGCGGCATTTCCTGATCGACAAGGTGCTGCCGCTGTTCGACCGGGTCTTCTACCTCAATCCGGAGCTCGGACACATCGTCCCGAACGGCCAATTTCTCCCGTATTCAAACGTCGAGATCGAAAAGTTCGACGTCGCACTGCCCTCCACGCAGGGGCGACCGAAGATCGTTCATGCCCCGACTGCCGGACGGATCAAGGGTACACCGATGATCCTGAATGCCCTCGAACAATTGCGGTCGCGTTACGATTTCGAGCTCATCCTCGTCGAAAAGACGAGCCATGAGCGCGCGTTGGAAATCTATCGGTCGGCAGACCTCGCAATCGACCAGGTATTGGCAGGCTGGTACGGCGGCTTTGCCGTCGAGATGATGGCGATGGGAAAGCCGGTCGCGTGCTATGTCCGGGATGAAGATATGATGTTCGTTCCGGATGCCCTCAAGCGCGAGTTGCCCGTTTACGAATTGAGCCCGGGGAACCTGGTCGAAAGCATTGCCGGCATTCTTGACCGATGGTCCGAGTGGCGCGCACGCGGCGAGGCATCGCGCCGTTATGTCGAACGATGGCACAATCCGAAGCTGATCGCCAAGGCGATGCTCGGCGCCTATGAAAGCCCCGACAGCAACTTTGAACTGCTTCCGGATGCCGGTTAGGGCAAGCGGTTTGACCGGCGGCTTCAGTCGGCGATATCAGCGTGTTTCGCGCAGACGCTGAGCGTCCACTTCACCAAGCCTTGCTTCTCACCCTGCTGAAACAGCCTGCCGCACGGTGGCAGCGAAACTCGCCGCGAACGCGCCGACGTCATCGTCCTGATGCGGGACGATATTTCGAATCACCGGCCCGCGATTGTGCTCCGAGAGCTGCGTCAGATGATCCGCCAGCGCGGCCGGATCATCGACCCCGAAATAGCGCGCAGCACCGGCGGTCTGCTCCCGGTGCACGTCGATGTCGGACAGGATCATCGGAACGCCGAACGACTTCGCCTCCTCGACCGTCGTGCTCCAGCCCTCGAAGCGCGACGGGTTGAGCAGCGCGATACAAGATCGCAGCAGCGCGTAGACGTGCGGCAACGGGATGACGCCGAGGTGCCGGAAGTAGGTCTCGAGACCACGTTTCTTGATCTCGGAATTGACCAGGTCATAGTAGCCCGGCTCGCGCCGATCTTCCGTGCTGCCGGAGGCGCAGACGACCACGTCGACCCCACGACGCTTCAGGATCGTCAGGGCGTCGACGACGAGCTGGTGGTTCTTGTGGCGATAGAACTGGTTGGGCAGATAGAAGTAGTGCGCCGGCAGATTATGGGCGGCGATCACCTCTGACGGGTCCGTGCTCAGGAATGCGGCGGGCGGCTGGGTCGCAAAGCGTACGACGCTGACCGGGTTTTGGGCACGCGGGTAGTGCGCCCTGAAATCGCGCAAGGCGCTCTCGCTGCTCAGCATGATCGTTCGTCCCGACGCGATCTGAACGCGAAAGCCGATCTCGCGGCGCCAGCGCCCGGCCGTCGTGAACATATGCGGCAGGGCAAGATGCTGCAGGTCCGGAATCCAGGCCACCGCCGGACGAGGCAGACGCCAGCCGAAGAAACGCGCTGATTCAAATACCGCATCGACGCGATGGGCGCGAAAGGCTGCAGCCGCGGCCCGGTCGACGCCGAGCGTCAGCGCCTGAACGAGGCCGGCCTGTCCATCGAATGCCGCGGATTGAACGACCTCGACACCTTCTATGCCCGCTGGCCCGGCCAACTCGTCCGCATCGTCCTGCTTTCCCGCAAACAGGATCGGCGCGAACTCGCCCGGCCGGAATCGCGCCAGCGCCGCGAATAAATTGCCTTGATAGTTGTAGCCGCCGGCCCAGCGCCGGCGCGAGATATGGGTGAACGCGACACGCAACGGTGCGCCTGCCGTCACCGGCCCCGCAGCCTGCCTGGCATCGCTGCTGCGACCGTTCACGAACTGTACTTCCTGCATTCGCCCATACCGCCCAACGCTGCGGAGCCGGCGGTTCGACAGCCGCGCGATCCTATCAAAACCTAGCCCTTTGGACAAAAATTCGCTAACCGGACGTCGAAGATCGCGGCGAGAAATCGGCTATTTTCGAGCCCATTTCAAGAGGAGAAGTGAATGAACGGTAGTTCCATCGTCGTCACGGGCGGCGTCGGCTACGTGGGCCGTGAGCTGGTTCGCCAGCTGATCGCGGAAAACGCCGCGCGCGACATCCATGTCATCGACAATCTGGCCTGCGGCGAGGACCGGCTCGAGAAGATGGACCAGGGCAAGTTCGTCCTACATCGCTGCGACATCCGCGATTCCGGAGCGGTTGGCGAAATCGTTCAGCGGATCAAGCCGGACATCGTTTTTCATTTGGCAGCCGTCCACTTCATTCCGGCCTGCGAAGCGGAGCCGGGATCGGCCAACAGCATCAACGTGTCGGGCACCATCAACCTGTTGCATGCGGTGGCACCAGGCACCAAATTCGTTCTTGCATCGACCGCCGCGGTCTATCGTCCAGCCGACGCAGCCCATCTCGAGCAAGACGACACGCTCGGCCCGGTCGATATCTACGGCTACACCAAGCTTCATGCCGAGCACTTCGTTCGCTATTTCCACGCACAGAACAAGGTCCGCGGGACGATCGTCCGGCTGTTCAACGTGGTCGGCCCCGGCGAGACCAATCCGCATCTGGTGCCGGCGATCGTGGAGCAACTCGCGGCCGGCACGACCCGGCTTGCGCTGGGCAACCTGTTTCCGCATCGCGACTACATTGACGTCAGCGACGTTGCGCGCGGCTTCCGCGCGCTCGGAACCTCTGACGCATTCGACCGTGGCCCGATCATCTCGAACCTCGGCACGGGGCGCACGCACTCGGTCGGCGAAGTGGTCGAAGCCATCGCGGCGGCGTCCGGCATCAGGATCGACATTCAGCAGGATCCCGCGCGGATGCGATCGGTCGACCGCCCCATGCTGAAAGCATCCACGGACAAGTTGAGACAGCTGACCGGCTGGGTCCCCTCAGTATCCCTCGCAGAGAGCATGCAGCGCGCGTGGGACGGCCGGTTCGATGACGGTCTCGCGTGAGCCTCAGGCCTGCCCACGGACGAGCGCGGCCGCCGATCAAGGAATATAGTTGCCCGAGCCGGTTATGGTGCTATTTCGCAAGTACCATCAAGGACCATCCGCCCAAAATGCGGGCTGCCAGGTCGACCGATAGCTTGGACAACAGCACGCGCGGCACCTTCATGAGATTGGCCCGAAGACCTCGGCCAGGCGGCTCGATCGCCAGCGCCGTAAAATTGTAGTCGATCACGTCGTATCCGCAATACCTGATCGTCTCCAAGGCCGTCTGCTTGGTGAAGTAATGGAGATGGCCGACCCTCGATCGGATTCCGTTCAGAGCATCACCGCGCAGAACCGACTGAACGGAAAGGTCGAGCGGAATATGAAAGACCTTGTACTCTGCGCGGGATTTCAAGGCCTTGATGAATCCGATGTAATCATCCACGTGTTCGAACACGTCGATGCACAGCAAAGCACCGAAGGATTCATCGAATTCAAGCAGGTTGCCCTTGACGTAGTGAATACCGTCGCGTTCGCGCGTCGCCGCCAGCTTGAACGCTTGCTCTGACATCTCGTAACCGACGAACGAAGTCGCTGGCAGCCGCGCCTTGAGCTGCACGAGAATTTCCCCAGCGCCACAGCCTACTTCCGCGATTCGGGATGGAGCGAGACCATTCCTGCGCAAGATTTCGTAGATCTTGTCTGCTTTCCAGGGAGACTCCTCGACATGCCAAGAGGGATTGTTGGCAAGATACTCTAGGTTTGCATAGATCGAACCCTCGTCGATCCGGTGCAGTTTCATCTCTTCGTCGACCATCATTCTATCCAGGATGGCTGCATGGCCAATTTTCGGAGCAGCTTAGTGGTAGGCCAAAAGCTGAGATCGCTCAAGCTTGGCGCCTTTCCTCACGACAGCGCCGCGCTTTCGGCACGCGCGCATTCAGGCCGGCTTGCGGCCAACAAATGAGTAGAGGCGACCCGGTCTGCGGTCAAAGCGCGTAGCAATTGCGAGTAGCGAGGCAAATACGCGCTCGGAGGCGAGTGCGCCGCGCCAGAGCGGGCGCAAGGGAACCCTTTGTGCTAGCTTCTCGACAAGTGCGGACCTCAACGTGTCCTCTGTATGGGGGGCAAGATTGATCGGGCTTTGCAGTGGCGCCAGCGTGTCGATCGCGGAAAATCCCGCGCTCGCCAGCGCGCCGGTGTAGCGATCCAGCAGGAACGCATGTTCGCCGCCGTAGAGATGGTGCAGCGGATGCTGCGCGAGGAACTGCGGAAGATCCGCCTCCTTGCTGATGACATGCTCGCGCGCGGCGATCAGCATGCCGCCCGGCCGCAACACGCGAAACATCTCCCGGCAGGCGCCGTCGAGATCGCGCGTATGATGCAAGACGGCACGTGCGAAGACCAGATCGAACGTCGCGTCGGCGAACGGCAGCCGCTCGGAAAACTCCTCGACCACCTTGATCGGCAATTGCGTCTGTTGCGCCAGAGCGCGGATCGCCGTCGCTCCCACGATCGAGCTCGGATCGGGCTCCAGTGCGGTGACGGCAAAGCCGGTTCGGGCGAGCGCATAGCTCGCAATGCCGCGGCCGGCGCCGACGTCGAGCGCGGCACCCGAGCGGCCGCGCAACAGCGAGGCGACCGCCTGCCACTCGGAGCTGTGGAAATAGCGTTCAGCGGCGCCGGCGAGCGGATCGTCGTAGAATGCGTCGAGTACGAGCTGGCGCTGGTCCGGCTGATTGCGCAGCCAGACCACCGCTTCCTCCCAGGTAGTAAACTTGCGCTCACCGCTCACCGGGGCCAAGCTCCCTCACCAGCACGGCCGGATTGCCGGCCACGATCGAAAATGCCGCGACATCCTTGGTCACGACCGCGCCGGCCGCGACAATGGCGCCTTGGCCCACGGTCACGCCGCGCAGGACCATCGCGCCCGCGCCGACCCATGCATCATCGCAGATCTTGACGGGGCTCTCGTCCAGCGAGATGTCGTCCGGATGGCCGCGCGTGAAAATCTGTTGCACCTGCCGGTGACGCTCCTCTGCCCGCAGCGGATGGGTGAGATTGTCGAACACGTTCGCCGAATGCGAGATCAGCACGCGGTTGCCGATCTCGATCGAGGCCGCCGACCAGATCCGGGTTCCCTCGCCGACATAGCACCATTCGCCGATCTGGATCTCCCCGCCATGTGCGAACGTCAGGAGCTCGCCCAGGACGCGGCTGTTGCGGCCGACGACGATCTTGTCGGAATCGCCGCGGATGTTCCTAATCCTGGCGTAGCGGCCGAGCGCCGCGTCGGCCCGCAAGCGGCAGGTCGCGCGACCGATCAGACGCTGGATCAGGTAATCGAGATTCATGCCGTCAGCTGCAGGCAAGCGATGGCGCGCGACGACGCCGCAAGGTCATCGCCCTGCCCCTTTCCGGTATGCACGTCAAAAACGGTCGCGTCGGCGAGCGCCTCGGCGCTCTGGCGCGACCAGCCTTGTCGCGAATAGCCGAAATAATCCACCTGGTGCGATGCCGCACCGAATGCCTCGATGATGCGCTCGATCATGGCAAGATCGAACACTTGGTACCAGCCGAGATTGTCGCGCTTGCCGAACGGCACGGAGATCAGGCAGGTGCCGCCGGGCTTGAGGATGCGCTTGAACTCCTTCACCGCCGGAACGAAGCCGTCCCGATCGGTCTCGGCGTCGCGCGGATCGCCGGTGTAGAGCATCTGGTTGTCGAGACCGATGTGCTCGATCGTGGAAATGCTCGCGACGGTGTCGAACACATGGTCGCCGAACATCGTCTTGCGGAGATCGCCGAACATGTAGGAGTAGCCATCACGCCAATAGCATCGCCGCTCCGGCGCCAGCGTCATGATGGTGAGATCCGCGCCACGCAATGGCGCACGCTGCAGCAGGAAGTCGTGATTGAAGGTCGATCCCGCGTCCAGCATCTTGCCTACATTGGTCAGTCGGCCATAGACCCAAGGATATTCCACCACGCGCTCGTCCATGGCGACGCCGTAGCCGGGCGGAAGCTCATTTCCCGTCTGAAGCAGGCCCGCATCGATGGCCGCCGTGATGGTGTCGCGCTTGACCGTCTGATAGCCTGGGCCGAACGGACGCGGCCGCAGCTTGAAGAGCGGCACGGCAAGCCCGTCAGCCGCCCATTTCAGTTGATGGATCAAGTCACTTGCAGACATCATCTCGGCCCGATCGCCCGCCCGCTGGCCGGCACAATGCCCCCCTCTAGCACGGCTCAATCCGCGCGACGAGGTCGATAAACTGCGCCCATTGCCAGGCCTTGCTGTAGGTCCCCTGCACGCGCGCCCTGCCGGTTTCAGCGATCCCGGCCCATTGCGGCCAATCCTGCAGGCTGCTCGAAATCGCCTCCACGGCCCGCTCGGGAACATCATAGGTACGCATCGTGACCCCATCCTGCATCGCCTCCGGATAATTGCCCGCATCCGACACCAGCAGCGATCCGCAGCCCATCGCCTCGAAGCAGCGCATATTGCCGCGATCATTGCCGGCCATGTCGATGGCGCCGTTGAGCACGATCTTCGCTGACCCGAACAGTTCGTAGAGATCCCGGCCGAACAGCGGCGTCCTTGCGATGCGCGCGATGACGTCGGGGCGCCGGTGTTTCCCCAGCGGCAGCAATCGCCCGACCGCGCTTTCGGCAAGCCGGGTCAGCCGCGATGCATCGAGGCAGAACACGATGTTGCGATCGGCCGCCAGCGCCGCGACCTGTTCGAGCGTCCTGCCGCGCGCGCTGTGATGCCGCGAATATCCACCGACGAATGCCACGTCGATCGGCCGCTCGCCGTGGCCATATTGCTCCATGACAGGATCGATCGCAGGGAAGAACAGCTCCGCCCGGCATCCTTTGTCGCGCCAGGCCTGGAGGATCGAGGGGAAATTTCCGAGCACGGCGCCATAGGCCCTGAGGTCAGCATTTCCCGAGGGCGCCGCGCGCCAGCACAGCGTCTTCCTCACACAGCCGGGAAGCTTGGCGACGAACGCGCTCGGAAAGCGCACCGGATCGAGATTGTAGAACACCTCGGTTCCGTGATGCTCGATCTGCGCGAGCAGAATGGCCTCGAGCGTCGGCGCGCCCTGCATGCCTTGCTCACGCGCCCACCGGCGCTGCAGCACTTCGTCGTCAGCATTGGTGAAGAAGGCTTCGGGCGCGCCATCGAGCACCGGCTTGAGAAAATGCGCCGCACCAAAACGATCGTGCAAGAACACGTCGCGACGTGCCGCGAAAGTCGAGGCATTTGCCGCAAGCTGGTTCAATCGCGGCAGATAGGACGGATAGAGACCGCTATTCTGGAACAGACGCATTGGTTATGCGGACCTCGCCAACAGCCATTTCATGTTCAGGTATGGCCAGATCCGGCCAACGGATTCCCAATCCCAGCGCTGCGTTGCCGTCAAGTGGCCAACCGCCTGTCGGAGCGGCGCCTCGTCGACGAACTCGGCAAATGCCGGGACCTTCCGCTCGACCAGCTCCGCGGTCCAACCGGCCAACGGTCCATTCAGCCATTCCGGCATCGGCGAGTTGAAGCCGACCTTGCGGCGCGCGGTGCGGATGCTTTCGGGCATCAGGTTCGCCATCGCCTGCCGCGCCACCACCTTGGTCATGCCGTCGGCCGATTTGCTGGTTTCCGGCAGTGCCATCGTATAGGTCACCAGACGCCAGTCCATGAACGGCATGCGGACCTCGATCCCATGGGCCATCGAGAGCCGGTCGAAATTGCGCAGAATGGTGGGCAGCGTGGTCGAGTGGAACATGCGGTAGAGACGCCGGTTCAGCGCCCCCCACGTATCAGGGAGTTCGTCGTTTTCGGCGACCAGCGGCAGCGCTGCGGGGATCGCGGTCAAGCCTCCCCGCAGGAAATAGCGCCCCTGGCGGCTGATCATCTGCGCGCGCAGGAAGTCGATGCCGCGCTGCGCCAGCCGCGATCGCGACATCAGCGCAGCCGCTGCGTTGCGGATCCGGAACGCGGCCGACTGTCCTTCCTGGAAGTAAGCGCCCATCAACTCGTCTGCGCCGTGGCCATCGAGCGACACGGTGACGTTCTGGCGCCGCAGCTCGCGATAGATCAGCCACGGCGCGCTGGGCAGCCCGATATAGACGTCGTCATTATCGTCGAGGATGCGGTCAAGATCGGTGAGCGCATCGGCGCGCCCGATCTCGAGGAAGCTCGGTGCCACGTCGGCCCACGCCGCCGCCTCCTCCGCCATCGGCCGCTCGTCATTGCTGGCCCCCGGAAAGGTCGCGACGAAGGCATGCCGCCAGGCGGTGGAGTCTCGTGGCCCCATGCCGGCCTTCTCATGGCTCGCCATGGCGCAGATCACCGCGGACGAGTCGAAGCCGCCCGACAGGCAGGTCCCGATCGGCACGTCGCTGCGCATACGCAAGGCAACGGAATCCTGAAACAGGTCGCGAAAGCGCGCGACGCGTTCGGTCTCGGTTTGCGGGATCGCGGGCAGATGGTCCACGGTCCGCCACCAGCGGCGCACCTGTACGCGGCCCTGGCGCAGCCACATGCAGTGGCCGCCTTGCAGGCGGCGAACCTGCGAATACAGCGTCCGCTCGCTGCCTTCGATTCCGAACGGGTCAAGCAGCAGCCGACGCGCCACGTCGATATCGAGCGACGTCTCGAGCAGCCCGCTCCGCGCCAGCGCCCGCTGCTCGGACGCGAACACGAACCGCTCGGATGACAACGCGTACAGCATCGGCTTGATGCCGAAGCGATCGCGGGCAAGGAACAGCTCGTCAGTCGCCGTATCGTAGATCGCCAGCGCCCACATGCCGTTGAAGCGCAGCAGCATGTCCTCTCCCCAGGCCTGCCAGGCGGCAAGGATCACCTCGGTATCGGACTGGCTGCGGAACACCGCGCCCTTCGCCTCGAGCTCGCGGCGCAATTCGAGGAAGTTGTAGATCTCGCCGTTGTAGACGATCACATGGCGGCCATCGCCTGACACCATCGGCTGATAGCCGCCCTCGCCGGGATCGATGATGGCAAGCCGGCGGTGGCCGAAGGCGACGTTTCGTTTCGCATTGAACCAGGTGCCTTCGCCGAACGGTCCGCGATGCGCGATCAGGCTGGTGAGTCGTGAGATCTCGGCCGGCTCGACGGGATTGCCCCGAAGATTGACGATGCCTGCGATACCACACATGTCTAGGCGGCCTTGAACGGCAAGAAGCGGGTGATGATGATGCGGAGATCCCGCCAGCAGACGGAGCGATAGGGACCCAGCTGCGACACGGCAACGGCGGCGACAAAGATCACCGCCGCCGATACGCCGTAGAGCGACACCACATACCACCATGACGGCGCGTGGTCGAATGATACATGGCCAAGCTGCGAGCGCAGCGCCAACGCAATCGCGACGCCGGTCCCGAGCGGGATCAGGACGAAATGCAGCATCCGCGACCACATCCCTGAAAGCCTGAAGGTACGCCGCAACAGCAGCACGGTGATCACCACCTGGGCGACCATGCCGACACAGGAGCTCCAGCCGGCCGCCTGCCAACCGAAAATCGGCAATGCGATGGCGCTGGTCGCCAGCGTGAAAAAGCCCGTGACGAGCGAGATCAGCGCGTTGTAGCTGGAGCGGCCCTGCGACAGCAGATAGTACGCGAACACGTTGGCGCTCGAGCCCAAGATTCCGCTGATCGCAAGCACCACCAGCACCAGCTGCGCCTCGGCGGCGACTTCGGCGCCGGTCCATCGATACAGCAACGCACCGGCGACCGGGATCAGACCACCCAGCGCGCTCGCGGCCAGGACGTTGAGAATCCACGACGAGCGCAGCAAGAGGTCGACCTTGCGGTCGTCATCCTCCTTCTGCAGCGTGCTGAAGAACGGGAACAGGATCTCGCCGATCTTCAGCACGCCGATATAGACCGCCTCCTCCAGCCGCTGCGCGACGCTGTAAAAGCCGACGAATTGCGGCTGCAGCAGCACGCCGAGCAGATAGCGGTCCGCCTGACCTGAGAACAGCGCGCCGCTTTGTGCCGCGACCTGCCAGCCGCCAAGCTTGACCAATGCCCGCAGCGCGCCTTGATCGAGCGTCGGCCGTGCTAGCCAATCGTTGATGGCGAGCCGCGACCAAGCGAGAGCCATCAGCAGATTTGTCGCAAAGCCCAGGGCCTGACAGCCGAGAAAGGTCGAGGCGCGCGGCGCGTGGGGGATCAGCAGCAGCATCGACATCGTCGTCACCACTGTGCCGGTGATGCTGATCGCCGCGATCCGCCGATAGTCCTGACGTGCCGTGAATAGCGACTGGAAGACCGCGAACAGGCACTGGCATAGCCAACCGGCGCCGGCCAGCGCGAAGGCAAGCCCAAGGTCGTCACCGGCCGGACCTCCGAGGTGAAATCCCAATCGTGCGAGCGGCGCTCCGGCAAAGGCAAGCAATGCCGCGATCACACTGCCCCCGGCTACGGCGAGCGCAAGGGCGGTCGCGAAAAACCGCCGTGCCGCGTCGCGATCGGACGGCTCCAGCCGTTGCGCGAGTTCGCGCGCGGTCGAGAGGCCAAGCGCATTGCTGAACATCAGCGCCGGCGCGACACAGGCGGTCACCAAACCCGCGACGCCGAACGCGGCAAGGCCGAGCCGGAGAATCACGAACGGGAGAATCGCCAGATTGAGCAGAACCGCGACCGCAAACGCGGTCGCATTCCATGCCGAGTTACCGAGCAGATGGGATGGACCCCTCTTCACCGCTATGCCCGCTTTCGGTCCATCGCTTCGATACGCCTCAAGTGCCTCTTCCAAAAGGGCAAAACCCACTCGGCTTGGCGACGGGCTAGCAGCCGGCGGAGTGATTGTCGAGGGTTGGCGGACGGCGGGGCCGCGAGCACACGTCGGACCGGCCGAAACGGGCCGCCGAGGCAGGGCCGATCTCGGCGGAACCATGCCGGTTTGCTTCCAGTTCCGGTTTGTTGTCCGGGTAACGGTTGGAAAGGCCTGCCAAATTGTCTAAGTCAGAGTGACCGAAGCCCCAGAGCGGCCCGCCAAACAAGAGGTGTCTCAATGCCCTTTCCCCGCGCATCCCAAGCCCTGTCCCGCTTCACCGTGCTGGATTTGACCCGGGTCCGGTCTGGGCCGACCTGCGTGCGCCAGCTCGCCGACTGGGGTGCCAACGTGATCAAGATCGATGCGCTGCTGGAGGACGGCGGCGGCGAGCAGCCGGGCGGCCCGCGCGGGGGATCGGACTTCCAGAACCTGCACCGAAACAAGCGGGCCATGACGCTGAACCTGAAGGACCCCAAAGGGCTCGAAGTGTTCAAGCGGCTGGCCGAGCAGGCTGACGTCGTCGTCGAGAACTTCCGGCCGGACGTCAAGGCCAAGCTCGGCATCGACTATGAGAGCATCCGCCAGATCAATCCGAAGATCGTCTATGGCAGCATCTCCGGATTCGGCCAGGACGGTCCCTATCACAAGCGCCCGGGCTTCGATCAGATCGCACAGGGCATGGGCGGCCTGATGTCGGTGACCGGCGCGCCCGGCGAAGGTCCGATGCGCGTCGGCATTCCCGTCGCCGACCTGACCGCGGGGCTGTTTTGCGCGCTCGGCATCCTCACCGCGCTGCTGGAACGTGACGTCTCCGGCGAAGGCCAGTGGGTGCAGACCTCGCTGCTGCAGGCGCAGATATTCATGCTGGATTTCCAGGCGGCGCGCTGGCTGATGGAGAAGGAAGTCGCCAAGCAGGCCGGCAACAACCATCCGACCTCGATCCCGACCGGCGTGTTCAAGACCTCCGACGGCTACATCAACATCGCCACGACAGGCGGACGGATCTGGGAACGGTGCGCCCAGGCGATCGGCGCGCCCGACCTGATCACCGACCCCAACTATGCGACTGCGCCGGCGCGCTCGAAGAACCGCGACGCGCTGAATGCGCGGATCAACGCGCTGACCGAGAAGAAATCGACCGAGACCTGGGTGCAGGAGCTGAATGCCGCCGGCGTGCCGTGCGGGCCGATCTACTCGATCGACCAGATGTTCGAGGATGCCCAGGTCAAGCATCTCGGCATGGCCCAGCGCGTGCCGAACGACGAGAACCGGGACATCCAGCTGGTCAGCCAGCCGGTGACGCTGTCGCGGACGCCGAGCAAGATGGTGGCGCGTCCACCGGAGTTCGGCGAGCAGACCGAGGAAGTGCTGGCCGAGTTCGGTTTCGGCAGTGACGAGATCGCCGAGCTACGTCAGCGCAAGGTCGTTTGACGCCTTAGGCCTTTGCCGGCCGCAGCAGACGCGCGACGCCGGCGAAGGCCCGATCGATCACCGGCCAGAACAGCAGCAAGATCGCCAGTGTGGTGATCGTGCCGACCAAGCCGTTCGACCAGAACACCTTCATGTCGCCACCGGAACCGATCATCGACAGCCGGAACGCGTCCTCGGCGCGGCTGCCGAGCACCAAGGCAAGCGTGAACGGCGCCAGCGGGATGCCGATCTTCTTGAAGACGTAGCCGACGACGCCGAAGCCCAGCATCAGCCAGATGTCGAACATCGCATTCTGGATCGCGTAGGCGCCGATCGCGCAGGACACCACGATCATCGGGGCGACCGCCGCGAACGGCACGCGGAGGATCGATGCGAAGATCGGCACCGTGGTCAGCACCAGCACGAGGCCGACGACGTTGCCGAGATACATCGAGGCGATCAGGCCCCAGACGAAATCCTTGTGCTCGACGAACAGCAGCGGGCCGGGATTGAGGCCCCACACCATCAGGCCGCCGAGCAGGATCGCGGCCGTGCCCGAGCCGGGAATGCCGAGCGCAAGCATCGGCAGCAGCGCGGAGGTGCCGGACGCGTGCGCAGCGGTCTCCGGCGCGAACACGCCTTCGATGCGGCCCTTGCCGAAGCTTTCCTGATCCTTGGAGAAGCGCTTGGCGAGATTATAGCCCATGAAGGAAGCCGCGATCGCACCGCCCGGCGTGATGCCGAGCCAGCAGCCGATCACCGATGAGCGCAGCAGGGTCACCCAGTATTTCGGCAGGTCCTTCCACACCGACAGCACCACGCGCAGGGAAATGCCGGCGGCGTGTCCACGCAGCGCCAGGCGCTCCTCCATCGTGAGCAGGATCTCGCTGATGCCGAACAGGCCGATCACGGCGACGAGGAAGTTGATGCCGCGCAAGAGCTCCGCCGAGCCGAAGGTCATGCGCAATTGCCCGGACACCGTATCCATGCCGACACCGGCGAGCAGCAGCCCGAGCGACATCGAGATGACCGTCTTGTGCTTGGCTTCGCGGCCGAGGCCGACGAACGAGCAGAAGGTCAGGAGATAGACCGCGAAGAATTCCGGCGGCCCGAACTTCAGTGCGAACGACGAGATCATCGGCGCCAGGAAGGTGATCAAGAGCACCGCGACCAGCGAACCGATGAAGGAGGAGGTGAACGCCGCGGTGAGCGCTTCGGCCGCCCTGCCCTGCTGCGCCATCGGATAGCCGTCGAACGTGGTCGCAACCGACCAGGCTTCGCCGGGGATGTTGAACAGGATCGAGGTGATGGCGCCGCCGAACAGCGCACCCCAGTAGATGCAGGACAGCATCACGATCGCCGACGTCGGGTCCATCGTGAAGGTCAACGGCAGCAGGATCGCGACGCCGTTCGGGCCGCCGAGCCCGGGTAGCACGCCGACGAAGATGCCGAGCACGAGCCCGACCATCATCAACAGCAGCGTCTTCCACGTCAAAAGGACGGCGAAGCCGTGCAGCAGGAGACCGAAAGCTTCCATGTTTCGAAATCCTGTCGATCGCTCAGTAACCGAAGGCCGCTTCGAGCGGCCCCTTCGGCATGATGACATCGAATGCGATGTCGAAGGTCACGAACATCGCGGCGGTGAAGATGAAGGCGGTGAGCAACGACTTCCACAGGGCGATCTTGCCGACGACGCGCATGAAGCCCGCGATCAGGAGGAAGCTCGCGACATAGAGGCCGAGATATTGCGTGGCGAGGCAGAACAGGAATGTCGGCGCGAACACCGCCATCACCCGGCGAAGCTGCGCCCGGGTGACGAAGGTCTCGACAGCCTCCCGGCGCGACACGAAGGCGGCGCCCAGGCCATAGAGGCTGGCGGCGCCGAGGATCACCGAGAGGTAGAACGGAAAATAGCCCGGCTGCGGTCCGGTCGAGTCCCACGAGGCGCCGGTGCGCCAATTGTCCCAGCCGAGCACCAATGCGAGCGCAAGCAACAGCAGCGAGACGACGATGTCGACGAAGCCGGTCGAGACGACGGTCGGCGAATTTTCTTCAGGCGCGGTCGGATCGTCGACGACGATCTCAAGATCGGTGTTGGACATGGGCTCGACGGTCTGGGTTGCGACGGCAACGATTGGGATAGCGCGCAGATGCAATCACCGTCAATGCAGCCTTCAGCTAACTGGACCGTTCGGGAAACGCGCTCGCAAGCGCAGCACGATTCGCATCGAGGACGCCGCGCTCGGTGATCAGACCCGTCACCAGCCGCGCCGGCGTGACGTCGAAACCGAAATTAGCGACCGAGGAGCCATCCGGAACCACGCGCACGGTTTCGATCCGTCCATCCGCCGTGCGCCCGGTTAGGTGTGTTACCTCGCTGGCCGCGCGCTGCTCGATCGGGATCTGTTTGATGCCATCGTCGATACGAAAGTCGATGGTCGGCGACGGCAGCGCGACATAGAACGGCACGCCGTTGTCGTGTGCCGCCAGCGCCTTCAGATAGGTCCCGATCTTGTTGCAGACGTCGCCATTGGCGGCGACGCGATCGGTGCCGACGATCGCCAGATCGACCATGCGGTGCTGCATCAGATGGCCGCCGGTGTTGTCGGGGATCACGGTGTGCGGCACGCCGTGATGACCGAGCTCCCAGGCGGTGAGCGAGGCGCCCTGATTGCGCGGGCGCGTCTCGTCGACCCAGACATGGACCGGAATGCCGCGATCATGCGCCTGGTAGATTGGTGATGTCGCCGTTCCCCAATCGACGGTTGCAAGCCAGCCTGCGTTGCAATGGGTCAGGACGTTGACCGGCTCGCCCGGCTTCTTGGACGCGGCGATTGCCTCGATCAGGCCGAGCCCGTGGCGGCCGATCTCGCGGTTGATCTCGACATCCTCGTCGGCGATTGCGCGGGCGCGGGCGTAGGCCGCGTCCACCCGGGCCGACGCCGCGAGCGGCGCGAGCGCCCGCTGCATCTCGTCAACAGCCCATCTCAGATTGATCGCGGTCGGCCGCGTCGCGGCCAGCATCTTGCCGGCATGGTCGAGCGCCGCGTCGGAAGCATCTGATCGCATCGCGAGCGCCATGCCGTAGGCTGCGGTGGCGCCGATCAACGGTGCGCCGCGGACCAGCATCGAGCTGATCGCCTCGCCGGCCTCATCAGCGGTCGTGAGTCTGGCCACGATGAATTCGTGCGGCAGCCGGCGTTGATCGATCGCGCCGACCGACCAGCCGTCAGGCTCGAGCCAGATGCTGCGAAAATGTCGTCCGTCGACCTTCATGCGCCTAACACCCGTCCGGCGACTGCATCGAGCTTGGCGAGCAGATGCAGATCGCGCGCCGCGGGCGCCGTGATCAGCGCGGTATCGAGCGCGCGATCCGACCCGATCGGACACGGCTCGTGCTCGCGCGGGAAATCCCGCGCCAGCCGCGCGACCAGCGCCTTGGCCTTCTCGGCGTTCGAATTCAGCACCCGGATGATATCCTGCACGGTCACGGCATCATGCGCCGGATGCCAGCAGTCGAAATCGGTGACCATCGCCACGCTGGCGTAGCAGATCTCGGCTTCGCGGGCGAGCTTGGCTTCGGGCATGTTGGTCATGCCGATCACCGAATAGCCCTGCGCCTTGTAGGTCAGGCTTTCCGCGAGTGAGGAGAATTGCGGCCCCTCCATGCAGAGGTAGGTGCCGCCGCGTGCGAACGCGATGGCTTCAGCTTCGGCGGCGGCCGCGAGATGCTTCACCAGCAGCGGCGACACCGGATGCGCCATCGAGACATGGGCGACGCAGCCCTTGCCGAAGAACGAGCTCTCGCGCTTGTGGGTGCGATCGACGAACTGATCGACCAATACGAAGGTGCCCGGCGGCAGCTCCTCCTTGAACGAGCCACAGGCGGACAGCGCGACGAGGTCGGTGACCCCTGCCCGCTTCAGCACGTCGATATTGGCGCGATAGTTGATGTCGGACGGCGACAGCGCGTGACCCGGACCGTGCCGCGGCAGGAACACGATCGGCAACCCCGCCATCTCGCCGCGGCGCAGCGGCGCCGACGGCTCGCCCCAGGGACTTGCGACCGCTTCCTCGCGGACGTTTTCCAGGCCCGGCAGATCGTAGATGCCGGATCCGCCGATGATCCCCAACACGGCTTTGGTCATGATCGCTCCACGGCTAGCCGAACGTCCGGCCATACTGCGGCGCAGTAATCACCGCGCCGCCGCCGCATGCAAGCCAATTCCGGACCGCGTGCGCTATTTTGCGACAAAGCCCGCTGCATTCATCAGCGTGGCGTTCTGCTTGTCGTCGTCCTCGAGGAACTCGACCATGTCCTTGCCGGTGAGGAAGATCGGCTTCAACGCCTGCTTCTCCATGTAGTCCTTGTATTCCGCCGTCTGCGTCACCTTCTGGAACAGGTCGACATAGAATGCCTGCTGCTCCTGGCTCACCTTGCCCGGCAGGAACATCGCGCGCAGCATCAGATACTGCACGTCGAGCCCTTCCTCCTTGCAGGTCGGGATATCGTTCCAGGATTGCGTCTCGGTGACCTTGGTCTTGTAGGAGATGCGCTCCTTGTCGAACACACAGAGCGCACGCACCTGACCGGCACGCCAGACTTCGAGGTTCTCGCTGGGATTGTTGACGTTGGACTCGGTGTGGCCGCCGACCAGCTGGGTCGCGGCCTCGCCGCCAGACTTGTACGGCAGGTAGGAGAACTTCGCGCCGGTCTTCTGCTCCATGAAGACGGTCAGCACGTGGTCCTCGCGCTTGGAGCCGGTGCCGCCCATCTTGAACGGTGCGCTCGCCGCCTTCGCGGCATCGATGAACTCCTTCACGGTCTTCGGACCGGAGACGTTGTCCCACAGCACGAACTGGTCGAGCGCGATCACCGACACCGGCGTGAGGTCGCGCCAGTTGAAGGGGATCTTGGCCGACAGCGGCAGCATGTAGATCAGCGAATAGGCGATCAGCACCTTGTTGGGATCGCCCTCGCTGGACTTCATGTACATCAGCGCTTCCGCACCCGACGCGCCACCCTTCAGCGACACCACCATCGGCTGCTTCATCAGATTGTTCTTCTGGATCGCCGCCTGCATCATACGCGCCATCTGGTCGGAGGCGCCGCCGGCGCCGGCCGCAACCACGATCTCGACCGGCTTGCTCGGCTCCCAGCCGGCAAATGCCGGCGTGCTCAAGAGCAAGGCCGCGATGGCAGCCGTGGCTTTCACAATCTGTCCCACGTGTTTCTTCCCTATCTATTTGTTCGGCTTGGCAAAAGCTACGAAGCGGCGGGTGCGGTCATTGTGCCGAGAAAAGAAGTGAGTTCAAGCCGCCGAACCGTCGCATGGCGTATGACTTTGGAATGAGGAACGTGAGCGGACCGAGTCTCACAGCCGGCCGCATACACCATCGTCGTCCCGGCGAAGGCCGGGACCCATACGCCGCGGCGGATGTTGTAGATGGGACTCGTCGTTCCACCATCAGACAACAATCACCATCTGTGGTTATGGGGCCCGGCCTTCGCCGGGACGACGATGAGGACGGTTCACGATGCCAACACGCGGTGTCATCGCCCGGGGCGATGACAGTTGTGGCTGGGATGAAGAGCGGAGCGGAGACGCCGCCGCTACTTGCCCTTGAAGTTGGGCGCACGCTTGTTGAGGAAGGCGTCCATGCCCTCGCGGAAATCCTCGCTCATATAGGCGCGCAGGATCAGGTCCTCGCCCTCGTCGCGCGACAGCGTGCGGCGGATGCGGCGGACCGCTTCCTTGGTCACCTCGAGCGTGATCGGCGCATGGCCGGCGACCAGCTTCGCGGTCTCATCGGCGCGGCGCTGCAAGGTCTCGACATCGGGGACGACCTCATTCAACAGCCCGAGTGCCAGCGCTTCCGGCGCCTCGACGAGGCGCGCCTTGAAGATCAGGTCCTTGGTCCGCGCCGGACCGATCAGCGACACCAGCCGCGAGATGTTGGACATCGAGAGGCAGTTGCCGAGCGTGCGCGCGATCGGGAAGCCGATCCGGGTCGCCTCGGTGCCGATGCGGATGTCGCAGCAGGCGGCGATCCCGGCGCCGCCGCCGGTGCAGGCACCGGCGATCGCGGCGATCACAGGCACGCGGCACTGTTCGAGTGTACCCAGCACGCGGTCGATCCGTGCCTCGTAATCCAGCGCGTCCTGCGCGGTCTTGAACGCGCGGAACTGGGAGATGTCGGTGCCCGAGGCGAACGCCTTGTCGCCGGCGCCGGTCAGGATCAGCGCCTTGATGGAGTGATCCTGATTGATGTTCTCGCAGATCGAGGCCATCTGCTCATACATCGCAAAGGTCAGCGCATTGCGCGCCTGCGGCCGGTTGAAGGTGATGCGCGCAATCCCGTCCTCGACGGAATAGATCAGGTCTTCGGTCGAAGTGACGGGCGCGTTCATGTCTCGCTCTTTCTGTTCGTTACGATTTGATTTTGAGACCAAGGCCCTCTCAAGCGACTTTCGACGCCTGCGCGGCGTCGCGTCCCTTGAGGACGTCCATCGCCGCCAGCACACCGCCGCTGCGATGCGGCACCTTGGCGAGATCAAGACCCATCTCGACGCCCGACAGCGTGCCCATCAGCATCAGGTCGTTGAAGTGACCGATATGGCCGATCCGGAACACCTTGCCCTTGACCTTGTTGAGGCCGGTGCCGAGCGACATGTCGAAATTATCCAGCACGACCTTGCGGAAATGGTCGGCGTCGTGGCCGTCAGGCACCCGCACTGCCGTCAACGCCGGCGAATGCGCGCCCTGCTCCTGGCACTGCGTCTCCAGGCCCCAGACCTTGATCGCGGCGCGGGTCGCTTCGCTGTGGCGCTTGTGGCGGGCGAACACGTTCTCAAGCCCCTCCTCCTCCAGCATCTTCACGGCCTCGCGCAGGCCGAACAGCAGGTTGGTCGCGGGCGTATACGGCCAGGTGCCGGCCTTGTTGATGTTGATGACCTCCTGCCAATCCCAGTAGGAGCGCATGCCCGGGTTGGCCTTGGCCACCGCGAGCGCCTTCTCCGACACGGCGTTGAAACCGAGGCCGGGCGGCAGCATCAGCCCCTTCTGCGAGCCGGCGATCGAGACGTCGATACCCCAGGCATCATGCTCATATTCCAGCGAGCCGAGACCGGAGATGGTGTCGACCATCAAGAGCGCCGGGTGCTTCAGGGTGTCGAGGATCTTGCGCACGTTGAGCGGATAGGTGACGCAGGCGGTCGAGGTCTCGTTATGGACCACGCAGACGGCCTTGATCTTGTGCGCCTTGTCGGCGGCGAGCCGCGCCTCAATCTGCTCGAGGTCGGCGCCGTGGCGCCAGTCGCCCGGAACGAAGTCGACGTCGAGTTTGAACTTGTCGGCGATGCCGTGCCACAGCACCGCGAACTGACCGGTCTCGCACATCAGTACCTTGTCGCCGGGCTGCAGGGTGTTGACGATCGCGGCTTCCCAGGCGCCGGTCCCCGACGAGGGGTAGATGATCACGGGCTGCTTGGTGCGGAACACACGCTGCATCGCCGACATCACGGCAAAGCCGATCTCGGCGAATTCGGCACCGCGGTGATCCATGGTCGGCATGTCCATCGCCCGCAGCACCCGGTCCGGCACGTTGGTCGGTCCCGGAATCTGCAGAAAATGCCTTCCAGTATGCACGGTCATAAGCGTCCTTCCCGGTCTTGTCTTGGTCGTGATGAGCCGCTCGCATATCACTATTCGCCGGGTTTGTCCTCGGCCGGGCGGGGGGCCGTCATGCATATCTGACGGCGCTCCACCCGCACCGGCAGCCGCTCACCCGGCGGCCACCACCTTGCCCGCCGTCACCCCTCCGCCCGTCTCCTCGAACGGCCGCTCCGGGTGCATCAGGAACGCCGAGAAGCCGCCGAGCAGCAACAGGCCCATCGACATCAGGAACGGCAGGTACCAGTTCCCGGTGGCGTCGATGACGAAGCCGGCGACCAGCGGCGAGACGATGGCGGCGAAGGCCGAGCCGGTGTTCATGATCCCCGCGGCGGTGCCGGAATATTTCGGCGCGATGTCCATCGGGATCGACCACATCGGGCCGATCACCAGCTCGGCGCAGAAGAAGCCGGCCGACAGGCAGAGCGCGACCAGCGTGATGTCGTGGACGAACAGGATCGGCATCAGCGACAGCAGCGCTCCGGCGAAGCCGACGACCGTCACGCTGAGCCGCGCCAGCCGCAGATTGCCCGTGCGCTCGAGGATGCGGTCGGAGATGACGCCGCCGATGCTGTCGCCGATCACGCCGGCGAAGAACACGCCGGAGGCGAACAGCGCCGAGTTCTTCAGATCGAGGCTGTAGTTGTTCTTGAAGAACAGCGGCAGCCAGTTGAGGTAGAGCCACAGGCACCAGCCGTAGCAGAAATAGGTCAGCGTCACCGGCCACATCCGCTGCAGCAGCGGTCCCCACGGCACTTTCGGCCGCTCGCCTTTCGGCCGCGGCGGCAAGGTCGCAAGCTCGGCCTCGGTGATGGAGCGATGGTCCTTCGGCTCGTTGCGGAAGTACCAAACCCACACAATCCCCCACAGCAGGCTGACGATACCAAGCACCACGAATGCGCCGCGCCAGGTCAGCCAGAGGATGAGAAGCGCGACGGCCGGCGGGGTCACCGCATTGCCGAGCCGCGCAAACGAATGTGTCAAGCCTTGCGCGAAGCCGCGGCGGTTCGCCGGCGTCCAGTACTGCATGGCGCGCGTCGCGGTGGGAAACGTCGCGCCTTCGCCGAACCCGAGCGCGAACCGCGCGACGAACAGCGCCACGAGACCATGGACGAAGCCGGTCATGATGGTCGCCGCAGCCCAGATCATGCCGCACCAGAACAGGGTCTGGCGCGGCCCGAAGCGATCGCCGACCCAGCCGCCGATCACCTGGAACAGCAGGTACGGATAGGCGAATGCCGAGAACACCAGGCCGAGCTCGGTGTTGGACAGGCCGAGCTCCTTCTGGATCTCGCCGGCCGCGGTGCCGATGTTCACGCGGTCGACATAGGTGATGAAATACATCACGCAGAGCATGGCCAACACGACATGGGTGGCCTTGAACCGAAGCCTCATATCCCCTCCCTGGTCTGCGATTTTGGTTGTTGGTGTCGCTAGGTGCCGACGACTTTCAGGTGTGACGACGCATTGCGCTGGTCGCGCTGCTCGAGCAGCTTCATCGCCACCGCGACGCCGCCCGCGCGATGCGGCACACCGGCGACCGACAATCCCATCTCGACGCCGGTGAGCGCGCCAAGCAGCGTCAGCTCGTTGCATTCGCCGAGATGACCGATGCGAAAGACCTTGCCGGCGACCTTCGACAGGCCGGAGCCGAGCGACATGTTGAAATTGTCCAGCACGACCTTGCGGAACTGGTCCGCGTCATGGCCGGGCGGCATCAACACCGCGGTCAGCACCGGCGAGAACTCGGCCGGCTCCTGGCACAACACCTCGAGTCCCCAATGATTGACGGCGGCACGCGTCGCCGCGGCCAGCCGCTGATGGCGCGCGAACACATTGTCGAGCCCCTCCTCCAGCAGCATCGCGATCGCCTCGCGCAGCCCGTAGAGCAGGTTCGTCGCCGGCGTATAGGGGAAGAAGCCGTTGGCATTCGGCTTCAGCATCTCCTCCCAATCGAAATAGGAGCGCGGCATCTTGTTGCTACGCGACGCGGCGCGGGCCTTTTCCGAGATCGCATTGAAGCCGAGGCCGGGCGGCAACATAAAGCCCTTCTGCGAGCAGCTGACGCTGACATCGACCTTCCACTCGTCGTGCCGGTAGTCGACCGAGCCCAGCGACGAGATGGTGTCGACCATCAAGAGCGCCGGATGCGCGGTGCGGTCGATGGCGGCACGGATATCGGCGATCCGGCTGGTCGCGCCGGTCGAGGTTTCGTTGTGGACGACCATCACCGCCTTGATGCTGTGCGCGGTGTCCGCGGCAAGTTTTGTTTCGATCTGGGCGGGATCGGCGCCGCGGCGCCAGTCACCGGGAACGAAGTCGACCTCGATGCCGAAGCGGCCGGCGAGTTGCCGCCACAGGGTGGCGAAGTGGCCGGTCTCGACCATCAGGACCTTGTCGCCGGGCGACAAGGTGTTGACGATCGCAGCTTCCCATGCGCCGGTCCCCGACGACGGGAAGATCACCACCGGCCCTGCGGTCTGGAAGATCCTGGCGCTGCCCTCGAGCACGGTGCGGCCGAGCTCGCCGAACTCGGCGCTGCGGTGGTCGATGACGGGCATGTCCATCGCGCGAAGAATGCGATCCGGAACCGGGCTCGGCCCTGGAATCTGCAGAAAATGGCGCCCTTGATGCATCAGAACCTCCCAATCGCCGGATGTCGGCCGTTCTGCAACCATTTTGCATTCATTTTTTGTATTTTCAATCCCATTTTGGTATTCTATTGAGCGCATCGACGCGACCACGACGGCAAACTATTGTTCAGAATATGAAATCTGCGATTCCCGAAACCGGGGTTCCGATCACCCCACCCGCCGCCGGCAACGGCAGCGACCGCCAGGAGGCCTCGCTGCACGGCGAGATCCTGCTGCGGCTGCGCGACTACGTGGTGGAAGGCAACATTCCCGACGGCGCCCGCGTTCCGGAACGCCAGCTCTGCGAAATGCTCGGGATCTCCAGGACGCCGCTGCGCGAGGCACTCAAGGTGCTGGCCGCCGAAGGCCTGATCGAGCTGTTGCCCAATCGCGGCGCGCGGGTGCGCCAACTCAGCCAGCGCGACCTCGAGGAATTGTTCGACGTGATGGCCGGGCTGGAGAGCCTCGCCGGACGACTGGCCTGCGAGGCCATCACGGACGAGGAAATCGCTGCGATCGAGCGGCTGCACTACGAGATGTACGGCCACTATCTGCACCGCGATATGCACGGCTATTTCCAGACCAACCAGCAGATCCACGAGAGCATCGTTGCGGCTGCGCGCAACGCGACGCTGAAGACGACCTACGCCAACTTCGCCGGCCGGATCCGCCGCGTGCGCTATTCGGCCAATTTCGCCCGCAAGCGGCAACGCTGGGCCGAGGCGATGCGCGAGCACGAGGCGATCCTTGACGCGCTGCGCCGCCGCGCCGGCAGCGAGCTCAGCGACATCCTGTTCCAGCACCTGCGCAACAAGCGGGGCGCCGCCATCGAGCACCTCGCGGAGGGGCACGACAGCGCCCCTGGGGAAGCGCCTCAAGGCAGCTAGCCTTGCTCATTTTGCATTCATAATGTAACTCTGATCTCAACTGAATGAATAATCCATGGGCAACATTTGGTTGCGCCATGGATCACATTGGATCCGGGATGAAGAACGCCTCATCGCTCGAACAGCGCCTGCGGTCCGACCTGACCGGGGACGTCTTTTTCGATGCCTTCAACCGCGGCCGCTATGCGACCGACGCCTCGTTCTACCAGATCATGCCGGCCGGCGTGGTGGTGCCGCGAACCGTCGACGAGGCGCTGCGCACGCTTGCGATCGTCCGCGACGCCGGGCGGATCGTGACCCCGCGCGGCGGCGGCACCTCGCAATGCGGCCAGACCGTCAATGACGGCATCGTGGTCGACCTGTCGAAGCATCTGAACAAGATCATCTCGCTCGACGTCGAGAACCGGACCTGCGTGGTCGAGCCCGGCATCGTGCTCGACGATCTCAACCGTCAGCTCAGGAAGCACGGGCTGTGGTTTCCGGTCGACGTCTCGACCGCGTCGCGCGCCACCATCGGCGGCATGGCCGGCAACAATTCCTGCGGCGGCCGCTCGTTGCGCTACGGCACCATGCGCGACAACACGCTGTCCATGGATGCGGCGCTTGCCGACGGCACGCTGCTGCATTTCGGCGAAGTGCCGCGCGACCTGACCCGGGTCAATGCGTCCGACAGCGGCTTGAGGCTGTTCCGCGACATGCTCGATCTCGGCGAGCGCGAGGCGCTCGAGATCTCGGATAAATTCCCCAAGGTGCAGCGCCGCGTCGGCGGCTATAACCTCGATGCGCTGGTGCCGCGCAACACGCCGAACAATCTGGCGCATCTGTTGGTCGGGTCGGAAGGCACCCTCGCCTTCACGACGCAGGTCGAGTTGAAGCTGTGGCCCGTGATCCGCAACAAGGTGCTCGGCGTCTGCCATTTCGGCAGCTTCTACGAGGCGATGGACGCGGCCCAGCATCTGGTCAAGCTGCGGCCGATCGCAGTGGAGCTGGTCGACCGCACCATGATCGCGCTGGGGCGCGAGATCGCGATGTTCCAGCCGATCATCTCGGCGGCGGTGCGCGGCGATCCCGACGCGATCCTGGTGGTCGAGTTCGCCGAGGAAGATCAGGCCGACAATCTCGCCCGCCTCAGGCAGCTCGGCGAGTTGATGGGCGATCTCGGCTTCGGCTGGGACAAGCCGCAGCGCAAATGGGGCGGCGTGGTCGAGATAACAGAGCCCGCGCTGCAGACCGGCATCGCCGATTTCCGCGCCGCCGGCCTCAACGTCATGATGTCGATGAAGCAGGAAGGCAAGCCGGTCTCGTTCGTCGAGGATTGCGCGGTGCCGCTGCCGCACCTCGCCGACTACACCGAACGGCTCAATGCCGTCTTCGCGAAGCACGGCACCCGCGGCACGATGTATGCGCACGCCTCCGAGGGCTGCCTGCATGTGCGCCCGGTGCTCAATCTCAAGCTCGAGAAGGACGTCAAGGCAATGCGCGCCATTGCCGAGGAAGCCTTCGCGATGGTGCGCGAATACAAGGGCTCGCATTCCGGCGAGCATGGCGACGGCCTGGTGCGCTCGGAATTCCACGAGACCATGTTCGGCGCGCGCATCGTCGCCGATTTCCGCGAGGTCAAGCAGCGCTTCGATCCGACCAACACGCTCAACCCCGGCAAGATCGTCGATCCGCCCAAAATGGACGACCGATCGCTGTTTCGCTACTCGCCGGACTATCGCGTCGGCGAATTGAAGACGGTGCTCGACTGGTCGGCCTATCCCGGCGCCGGCGGCGGTTTCCAGGGCGCGGTCGAGATGTGCAACAACAACGGCGCCTGCCGCAAGCTCGAAGGCGGCGTGATGTGCCCGTCCTATCGCGCGACCCGCAACGAGAAGGACGTCACCCGCGGCCGCGCCAATACGCTGCGGCTGGCGATCTCCGGCCAGTTGGGTGCGGACGCGCTTTCCTCCGACGAGATGATGGACACGCTGAAACTCTGCGTCTCCTGCAAGGCCTGCCGCCACGAGTGCCCGACCGGCGTCGACATGGCCAAGATGAAGATCGAGGTGCTGGCGGCACGCGCCGCGACCCACGGCCTGTCGGTACGCGACCGGCTGGTCGGGTATCTGCCGCGCTACCTCGATCTCGCCTCGCGCTTCGCCCCGATCGCGAACTGGCGCAACAGAAGCCCGTTGCTGCGCACGTTGTTTGAGACGCTCGCCGGCATCAGCGCCAAACGGGCGCTGCCGGCGTTTCGCAGCGATACGTTCCGCTCTGACGCCGAGGTGCTCGGCGCGCCTGATGGCCGCGAAGTGGTGCTGTTCGCTGATACGTTCAACCGCGGTTACGAGCGGGAGAATCTCGACGCGGCGATCGAGGTGCTGGTCGCCGGCGGCTATCGCGTGCATCTGCCGAAGCCATCGGACGGCGGCCGGCCGCCCTGCTGCGGACGGACGTTCCTGTCGGCTGGACTGGTCGATCAGGCCCGCACCGAGCTCGACCGGCTGGTTGCGACCTACGCGCCGTTCGCAGCGCGCGGCGTGCCGATCATCGGCCTCGAGCCGAGCTGCCTGCTGACCCTGCGCGACGAGCTGCTGTCGCTGCGTTCCGATGACACCGCCAAGAGCGTCAGCGCGCACGCTTTGCTGTTCGAGGAATTCCTGGTGCGCGAGGCCGAGGCTGGACGCCTCGTGCTGCCGCTCGGCGCCGTTGCTGCAAAGGCGGTCGTGCACGGGCATTGCCATCAAAAGTCCTTTGGCGCGTTCAAGCCGGTGGAGAAGGTGCTGCGCCTCGTGCCTGGCCTCGAGGTCAAGACCATCGAGTCGAGCTGCTGCGGCATGGCCGGCGCGTTCGGCTACGGCGCGGACACCTATCAGGCCTCGATCGAGATGGCCGAGCTGTCGCTGCTCCCAGCGGTGCGCAGCGCCGATCAGGACACGCTGATCGTGGCCGACGGCACCTCCTGCCGGCACCAGATCAAGGACGGCAGCGGCCGCACGCCGCTGCATGTCGCCAGCGTATTGGCGATCAGCCTGAAACGTGCGAAGTCGAATTCCAGCAGATCATTACCGACAAAGGAACAGGCCCATGGCTGAGCTCACTCTCGACACTGCCCGCAAGATTCTGGATGCCGCGCTCGCCAAGGGCGTCGAGAAGAAGCTGAAGCCGCTGGTGGTCACCATCCTCGACGCACGCGGCGCGGTGAAGGTGACGGCGGCGCAGGACGGCACCAGCCTGATGCGGGCCGAGATCGCCCATGGCAAGGCCTATGGCGCGCTGGCGCTCGGCATGGGATCGCGGGCGCTGTTCCAGCGCGCGCAGGAGCAGGCCTATTTCATCGATTCCGTGAACACGCTGGCGCAGGGCCGGCTGGTGCCGGTCCCCGGCGGCGTGCTGATCATGGACGGCACCACCCTGCTCGGCGCTGTCGGCGTCAGCGGCGACACCTCGGACAATGACGAGATCTGCGCCGTCGCGGGGATCGAGGCCGCCGGCCTGAAGGCCAACGCGGGCTGATACGCGACCGGGCGCGCAATTTCGGAATATTAGAAATATACCCCTGAGTTGCCCGGCATGTCAAGTGACTTGCCGAACGCCGGCCGCTGCCCGCTCCTTTGCATGGGGTTGTTTTCGGGATTTTGATACTGCGCCCGCGAGGATGTGAAGCTTTGTCCTCATCCACGTTGTCGTCGCCCGGCTCGACCGGGCGACCCAGTACGCCGCACGACCGCCTCTGGAATAGATGCCTCACCGCCCGGTCCAGGTCGGCTTGCGCTTCTCACCGAACGCCTTGAGACCTTCCTTGGCGTCCTCGGTCATCGCGAGCAGCGCGATCTGGCTTTCGGTGTAGGCGATGCTTTCGTCGAACGACATCGAAGCGATCGCGCGCATCGCGTACTTGCCGCGACGGATCGCGGTCGGCGACTTGTCGACGATGCGGCCGATCAACCAGTCGACCTTGGCATCGAGCTCGGCCGCCGGCACGACGTAGTTGAGAAGGCCCGCGGCCTGCGCGGCTTTGGCATCGAACGGCTCGCCGGTCAGCGACCATTCATTGACGAGACGCGGCGGCGCGATCGATTGCAGCAGGCTCAGCACCTGCATCGGAAACACACCGACCTTCACCTCGGGCAGACCGAAGATCACGCCATCGGCGGCGACCGCCATGTCGGTCATGCACAGCAGGCCCATGCCGCCGGCCATGCAGACGCCGCCGACCCGCGCGATCGCGGGCTTGGTCGCGTTCTGCGACAGGCGGAGCAGGTCGGCGTAGTCGACATTCGGCCGCGAGAAATCCATCGAGAATGCCGCGCCGCTGTTCTGCAGATCGGCGCCGGCGCAGAACGCCTTGTCGCCCGTGCCGGTCAGCACGATGACGCGCACGTCCTTGTCGTCATGCGCCTCGCGATAGCCCCTGGCGATGCCCGCGATCACACCGCCATTGAGCGCGTTGCGCTTGTCCGGGCGGTTGATGGTGATCCAGTACGCCTGCCCGCGCTTTTCCAGAAGAACGCTGTTGTCGGTCATGTTTCCTGCCTTGTACGCCGTTTCCTGCCGACATTTGCGGCAGGATCGGCGCCGACTGCAAGCAGGATTATGCGACGGCGGGCGCCTTCCTGATCCAGACCTTGTTGTCGTGGAACGCGGCGCCGCCGACCGGAGCGACGGCTTCCGCCCCTGTCAACATGTTGATGCCGCGACCGCCGATATGCGATTTGTTCGGATGGATCGACTCGGCGATCAGCACGCCGCGGCGGACGCCATCGAACAGTCTTGCGGTCAGCGTGGTCTCACCGCGCGCATTGCCGAGCGTTACGGCATCGCCGTCCGCGATCGAGAGCGCGGCCGCATCGTCGGGATGAATCATCACCGTCGGCGCGCCCTCGCGGGCCTGCGACGACGGCGTTTCGTTGAAGCTGGTGTTGAGGAAGCTGCGCGACGGCGACGTCGCGAGCCGGAACGGATGCTGCGCGTCCGCCTCCTCGATGATGGTCCAGTGATCCGGCAGCGAGGGCATCTTGTCCCAGGCGCCCATCAGCCCGCCTGACCCGACCGGGACCTTGCCCCAATCGACCTTGAAGTGGAACTTCTTGTCCGCATGCGCAAAGCCGTCGAGATAATGCGAGGCGCGGAAATCGGGCTGCAGGTCGCGCCACAACTCGGCCTCGAGCGTGTCGATATCACCATGCCCGCTTTTCTTCAGCGTCGCATCGATCAGCTGGCGCGGCGTCATGGCAAAGCCGGGATGTACGGCGTTGAGCCTGCCGCTGAGCCCTTGCAGCACCTCGTGGTTGGAGCGGCACTCGCCGGGCGGATCGATCAGCTTCGGGCCGACCGAGATGTGCTGATGGCCGCCGCCGTAGTAGAGATCGTCGTGCTCCATGAACATCGTCGCGGGGAGCACGATGTCGGCCATCTGCGCTGTCTCGGTCATGAACTGCTCGTGCACCGCGACGAACAGATCCTCGCGGGCGAACCCCTGGCGCACCAGCCCTTGCTCGGGCGCCACCGTCATCGGATTGGTGTTCTGGATCAACATCGCCTTGACTGGCCCGCCGCCCTTCAGCGCCTCGGCATCGCCGGTCAGGATGCGGCCGATCTTCGACTGATCGAGCACCCGCGTCGTGGGATCGATCGCGTCGTGGCCTTCAATGATGGATTCGTCGAAGCGCCAGATCCCGGCATTGTTGAAGAACGCGCCGCCGCCTTCATATTGCCAGGCGCCGGTCACCGCGGGAATGCACAGCGCGGCGTGCATCTGTGCGGCGCCGTTGCGGCTGCGGGTGAAACCGTAACCGAGGCGGAAGAAGGAGCGCTTGGTGGTCCCGACCAGTCGCGCGAAGGCCTCGATCTCCGCGACCGGCACGCCCGAGATCGCCGACGCCCATTCCGGCGTGCGGGTCTTGAGATGCGCCTCCAGCTCGTCGGGGCAATCGGTGTAGCGCGCCAGATAATCGCGATCGGCAAATCCCTCGCGGAACAGCACGTGCATCACGGCGCAGGCGAAGGCGCCGTCGGTCCCCGGCCGCAGCAGGATCTTGATGTCGGCCTGCTTCATGGTTTCGTTGTTGTAGACGTCGACCGCCGCAATCTTCGCGCCGCGTTCTTTCCGCGCGCGCGATGCATGCGTCATCACGTTGACCTGGGTGTTCACCGGATTGGTGCCCCAGATCACGACGAGATCGGAGACGCCCATCTCGCGCGGGTCGACGCCGGCGATCTTGCCGGTGCCGGCCGTGAAGCCGATGCGCGCGATGGTTGAGCAGATCGTGCCGTAGAAGCGCGAGTACTTCTTCACATGCGACAGCCGGTTGAGACCGTCGCGCATCACGAGCCCCATGGTGCCGGCGTAGTAATAAGGCCAGACCGACTCGGCGCCGAACTCGCGTTCGGCCGCATCGAAGCGCGCCGCGATCTCGTCCAGCGCCGCGTCCCAGGAAATCCGCGCGAACTGGCCGGAGCCCTTCGGCCCGGTCCGGCGCAGCGGATACATCAGCCGCTCGGCGTGATGAATGCGTTCGGCATAGCGTGCGACCTTGGCGCAGACCACGCCGGCCGTATAGGTCTGCTGTTTGGAGCCGCGCACCCTGCCGATCGAACGTCCGTCGATCACTTCGACGTCGAGCGCACATGCCGAGGGGCAGTCGTGCGGGCAGGTGGAATGGCGGATGTCGACTTTGGCATGCTGGTTCATGCCAAGTTCGTAACATCAAACACCCGCCCCGCCGAGAGGCATTATTGACCCAGTCCGGGCGAAAACCGAGCATATGCCATGCGTCGAACGCTCAATGCTCGGCTACCGACCTCAACCATGGGTCAAACCCGGAAGATGCGATGGTGCCGCTGTAGCCGGGATGCGCTTGGACGATCTTGCCCTTCCATTTCGGATCGAGCAGATCGGCAGAGCTCTTCGGCGCCTCCTCGGCCTTCACCAGACTGGTGTTGTAGGCAATGATCGACAGCCAGACCCGGAAGCTCGCGAACTGTCCATCGGCATCGCGATGCTCGTCCGGCGAAGTTGGTACACCGTCTTCCCGCCGATATTCCGATGCGTGAAGACAGCGTCAGTCATCGACAGAGCCGTCAGGTTACAGCCAGACTTCTGATCTCACTTCTTGTCTGAGCACGATCCTTTCGAAACCGGTTTCCACTTTTCCGGATCATCTTGCCGGTGAGATCGAACGGCTTGCGGCCGTCGGTCATGTGACCTCCCGGGATGCGAACGACGCCGGTTTGCCTTCCGTGATCACTTCATATACTAATATATCAATATTGGGAGCATGAATGGCCGGCCGGTCGCCGAAAAAGTCGGAGCTCCGCAACCTCACCGGCCACCGGCGGACCGGCCGCCCGCGGACCGCGACGGCGGCGGCGCGGATCTATGCCGCGCTGCGCGCCGAGCTCGTCTCCCTGCAGCGCAGGCCTGGCGATCCGATCATCGAGGCCGAGATCGCGCGCTCTTATGGCGTCAGCCGGACGCCGGTACGGGAGGCCATCCTGCGCCTGGCGGACGAGGGTCTGGTCGAGATTTTCCCGCAATCCGGAATCTTCGTGTCGCACATCCCGCTCGCCGCGCTCCCGGAGGCGATCATCGTCCGCAGGTCGCTGGAGGAAACCACGACCCGTATGGCGACCGAGCGCGCCAGCACCAGCCAGATCCTCGGCCTGCACGCGATCCTCGAACGTCAGCGCGAGGCCGACAAGGCCGGCGAGCGCGAGGCATTCCATCAGGCCGACGAGGCCTTCCACGCCGCCATCGCCGAAATTGCCGGGCACCCCGGCATCTGGAAACTGATCCTGCAGGTCAAGGTTCACGTCGACCGCTTCCGCTGGCTGACGCTGCCGCAGCGTGGGCGGATGACCGAGGTCATTGCCGAGCACGAAGCGGTCATGGCCGCGATCGAGGCACGCGACCCCGCATCCGCCGGAGCTGCGATGGCGAGGCACCTCGAACGGCTGCTGGCCGACATCTCGGCCACCCAGCACAACAATCCGGAGTTCTTCGACGCGCAAAGCCAGCCGGCATGACCGCGGCCGGACTCCGGCCAAGCATTTTTGGGAGGAGATGAAATGAACCGTACAGAACGACCGCAGCACGGCGGTGCCGGACTCAACCGCCGCGACATCATCAAGATCGGCGCCGGCCTGGGCGCGATCGTTGCGACGTCGGCACAGACCGCCCTTGCCCAGTCCAAAGCGGTCTTCAAGGCGTCAGACGTGCAACCGCCGGGCTATCCGACCGTGGTCGCGACGGAAAATCTCGGCAAGAAGCTTGCGGCGGCGACCAACGGCCGCCTGTCGCTGCAGATGTTCCCCTCGATGCAGCTTGGCGGCGAGAAGGAAACCATCGAGCAGACTCAGATCGGCGCGATCCAGATGCTGCGCGTCAGCGCGGGCTCGATTGGCCCGATCGTCGACGACATCAACGTCGTCAACATGCCCTTCCTGTTCAAGAACATGGCGCATGCCGAGCGGATGATCGATGGCCCGCTCGGCCAGGAGTTGCTGGACAAGATCACGGCGAGCCCGAATGCCGGGCTGGTCGCACTGTGCTGGATGAATTCCGGCGCGCGCAGCCTCTACAACACCAAGCATTCGATCAAGACGATCGCCGACGTCAAGGGCCTCAAATTCCGCGTCATCGGCAATCCGATCTTCATCGACATGATGAATGCGCTCGGCGGCAACGGCGTCGCGATGGGCTACGACCAGGTGTTCAGCGCGTTGCAGACCGGCGTCATCGACGGCGCCGAGAACAATCCGCCGAGCTACGTCTTCAGCAATCACTATACCGCAGCGAAGCACTTTTCGCTCACCGAGCACCTGATCGTTCCCGAGCTGCTGGTATTCTCGAAACGAGCCTGGTCGGCGCTGTCGGCGGACGACCAGACGCTGATCAGGAAGCTCGCCCGCGAGGCGCAGATGGAAGAGCGCGGGCTCTGGAATATCTACGAGCAGCAGGCGATGGAGAAAGCGAAAGCCGCCGGCTGCGAGATCGTCGAGATCGCCGACAAGGCGCCATTCCAGAACGCGGTCAAGCCGGTCTGGGACAAATATGGCCCGAAATACCAGGACATGATCGGGCGCATCCAGGCTGCCTGACACGGCACCGCACAGGACATCGACATCTTACGGGACACGACATGGCTGGATCATATCGTCGCGCGATGGACTATCTGTATCTTGCCTGCGTCGTCACGGGCTCCGCGGCGCTGCTCCTGATATCAGCGGTCATCCCATGGGCGGTGTTCACGCGCTATGTCCTGAACAGCGCCGCCTCCTGGCCCGAACCGCTGGCGGTGCTGCTCACCATCGTCGTGACCTTCATCGGCGCGGCCGCAGGATATCGCCTCAATCTGCATATGAACGTCGGCTATTTCGCCGGCAAGCTGCCGGCTCCGCTCCGGTCGCTCGCCGACCTTGTCGTGCAAATCCTGATGGGGCTGATCGCGCTGTTCATGATGATCTGGGGTTATCGGCTGGTCGAGGTGACCTGGCACAACACGATTGCCGACTTCCCGTTCCTCTCGGTCGGCGTCACCTATCTCCCGATTCCGATCGGCGGTTGCTGCCTGCTGCTGTTCATCATCGAACGAATCTTCCTCGGTGCACCGCTCGATCCGATCGGCGCGCATCGCGAAGCATCGATCGACTGACCGCGAGACGCCACCATGGACATCTCCATCCTGCTCGCGACCATGCTGCTTTGCTTCCTGATCGGCATGCCGATCGCCTACTCGCTGGCGATGGCGGCCATCGTCGGCGCGCTGTGGATCGGCATTCCGCTCGAAGCGGTGATGCTGAAGATCTCCGACGGGGTCAGCAAGGTCGCCATGCTGACGATCCCGTTCTTCGTGCTGGCCGGCGCGATCATGGCGGAGGGCGGCATGGCCCGGCGCCTGGTCGCGTTTGCCGACGTGCTGGTCGGACTGACCCGTCTGCGTGGCGGCCTCTCGATCGTCAACGTGCTTGCGACGACCTTCCTGAGCGGAATTTCCGGATCGGCCGTCGCCGATACATCCGCCATCGGCTCGGTGATGATCCCGCAGATGGAGCAGAACGGCTATCCGCGCGTGTTCGCGACCAACCTGACGATCACCTCGTCGGTTCAGGCCCTTCTGGTACCGCCGAGCCACAACGCGGTGCTCTACTCGCTGGCGACCGGCGGAACGATTTCGATCAGCGCCCTGTTCATGGCCGGCGTGTTCCCCGGGCTGCTGCTCGGCTTCTCGCTGATCATTCTGTGCCTCGCCGTCGCCTATCGCGAGAAGCACCCGCACGGCCAGACCGTGCCGGCCAAGGACGCAATCCGGATCGCCATCGATGCCTCCTGGGGTCTCATCACCCTCGTCATCATCCTTGGCGGCATTCTCGGCGGCATCTTCACCGCGATCGAAGCCGGCGCCATCGCCTGCATCTGGGCTTTCTTCGTCACCATGTTCATCTATCGCGACTATCGCTGGCGCGACCTGCCGGTGCTGCTGCATCGCACGCTGCGCACCGTCGCAATGGTGATGACGCTGATCGCCTGCGCCTCAAGCGTCGGCTATATCATGGCCCTGACCCAGATGCCGGCCAAGATGACCGCCTTCTTCCTGTCGATCTCCGACAACAAGTACGTCATCCTGCTCCTGATCAACGTCCTGCTGCTGGTGCTCGGCACGCTCGTCGACATGGCGCCGTCGATCCTGATCGCAACGCCGATCCTGCTGCCGGTCATGAAGAACTTCGGCGTCGATCCGGTCCATTTCGGCATGATCATGCTGCTCAATCTCGGCATCGGGCTATGCCATCCGCCGGTCGGCGCGATCCTGTTCGTCGGCTGCGCAGTAGGCAAAGTCACGATCGAGCAGGTCATGCGCAAGATCTGGCCGTTCTACGCGGTGATGTTCTTCGTCCTGATGTGCGTGACCTATCTCCCCGAAATCTCGCTTTGGCTGCCGCGGCAGCTTCAGGTCCTGCACTGAATGCGAGCGGAACTGTCGCCCTGGCACAAAGACCGATCTGAGCAGATCAACATTGCGCGACACGCACAGCGTGTGACCTTGCGACCGCTCGCCGCCATGCCTACGCTCGCCGCTCCATAACAAAAAAGACAGGGAGGCGATCGTCATGACAACAAGGCGTGATTTCCTGAAAGCGGGAGCAAATGCGGCGGCAGGCATCGTGTTCTGCGGCTGCGGGCTCGTCCACAACGCGAATGCACAGCCGTCGCGGCAGAAGCTGCCGGTCAGCGTCGATGGCAAGCGCGTCAGGACGATCGACATTCACTCGCATTGCCACTTCCGCGAGGCGGGCGCCCTGCTCGGCGCCGACGCCGAAAGACTGCAAGTGCCGCCGGTCAACGGCGCGGCCGAAGCCTTCATCGAGATCGACAAGCGCCTGGCAGCGATGGACGCGCAGGCCGTCGACATGGAGGTGCTCTCGATCAATCCGTTCTGGTACGACCGCGATCGCGAGCTTGCCGGCAAGATCGTGAAAATCCAGAACGAAAAGCTCGCCGAACTCTGCGCCTCGAAGCCCGACCGGTTTGCGGCTTTCGCCTCGCTGACGCTGCAGGCGCCGGATCTTGCGGTGCAGGAGCTGGAGATCGCCGTGAAGAAGCAGGGCCTGAAGGGCGCGGCGATCGGCGGTGTCGTCGACGGCGTCGAGTTCTCCGATCCGAAGTTTCACCCCATATGGGCCAAGGCCGAGGAACTGGGTGTCCCCCTGTTCATTCATCCGCAAGGCGTGCCCGAGCTCAACAAGCGGCTCTCGGGCAATGGCTGGCTCGGCAACACGATCGCCAATCCGCTCGAGACCACGATCGCGCTCTCCCACCTGATCTTCGAGGGGACGCTCGATCGCTTCCCGGGATTGAAGATCGTCGCCGCGCATGGCGGCGGCTACCTCCCCTCCTACGCGGATCGCTCGGACCATGCCTGCCTGGTCGGCCCGAAGGGATGCAATCCCGAGATCAAGCTCAAGAAAGCGCCGACCGAATACCTCAAGCAGATCTATTTCGATTCCCTGATCTTCACGCCGGAGGCGATCCGGCACCTCGCCGCGCAGGTCGGCGCCGGCCAGATCGTGCTCGGAAGCGACTATCCCTATCCATGGCAACTCGCGCCAGTCGACCACATCTTCGCTTGCTCGTCGCTGAGCGATGATGACAAGGCCAACATTCTCGGCCGGACCGCGGCGAAGCTACTCGGCGTTGCCGCGTGACGACGGCCGCCGGTCGTTGGCCGACTATCGTCGTCGCCCTGATCCGCGGCGACGACAGCAATGATCAGTTGGCCTTCACCGTGCGCGGCAAGGCCGCGGGCGCCGGCTGCGCAATCCTGGGCGGTGGATTGGTGTCGAAGGCATCAGTTCCGACGAACTCCGCTTGCGCCACATCCGAAATCCATTTGACCGCGGCGGGGTGACTGACCAGCATCCCGATCAACGCCACGACCAGCAGCACCGGCAATGCAATCAGCTTGATGCTGAAGCTCCCGTAATTGCTCTCGGGGTCCTGCTGTCGGTTGTCGAAAGAGCCCTGCATGGATTCCTCCACAATGCGGACGTGCTCCACCGAGGGTCACTTACCGCAGGGCACGCAAGGCCGATGTGAATGGTTTCACAGGCCTTGTCCGGCTCACCATTTCGTGAAGTGCGGAGCTGACCCCGGCAGCCGGCGTGGCTACTCGCCGTCATCAGCCCCGGCGTCGACCAGCGCCTGAAGCGACTCGGGCTTCAGCACGACGATCGCGCCATGCTCGAGCCTGACCCAACCGCGTGTCGCCCATGCGCGGAGCTGCTTGTTGATGCTCTCGCGGGTCATGCCGACCATCTCGCTGATCTCTTGCTGGGTGATCGAGATGGTACGACCTTGCGGCTTGTGCTTGTCGCTGAGACGCAGCAGCGCGCTCGCCAGTCGGCCCGGCAGGTCCTGCAGGATCACCTACTCGACCTGGTCGCTGGTCCAGCGCAGTCGGGCGCACAGCAGCTCGATGAATTTCATCGCAAGCGACGGCTGGCTGCGCACGAACGGAATGAACTCGCGCCGATCGATGACGAAGAGCTCGCAATTGGTGTTGGCGGTGGCATCTGCCGTCCGCGACAGACCGTCGAGCAGCGCGATCTCCCCGAATATCTCTCCCGCCTCGATCAAGTTCAGAATGGCGTTGCGGCCATCCGGCGACGAGATGCTGATCTTCACCGTACCCGAGATCACCGCGATCAGGCTGGTGCCCGGATCGCCCTTGGAGAAGATCGCCGTGCCGCGCTTCAGCGTGATGTGCTTGGCATAACGACAGAGCTGATCGAATGCTTCGGGCTCGAGGTCGGCGAAATAGGGATGCTTGCGCAGCACCGATAGCTTGTTGTTCGAAAACAACGGCGCGCCGGCAGTTCGTTCAATGGGCGGCGCACTGGTCATCGTGATCCAGACTGATTGTTGCGTTCAATCGGCGCGCCAACAGCGCGACTCCGACATAGCCATCGATCAATGAAATCGGAAAGGACTATAACCCCACCGCCGGCCTACAGCAACATAAGGTCCGAGCCGGCGGCATCGGGATAGAAGGCATCCAAGCTACAATTTGGAATAAATGCGTGCCTATGCAACGCTCAATTGTAGGCAGGGCCGCCCGTGATCCGGAATATCCGGTCCAGCAACGACAGTCTCACCGCGCAGAACCCGCTGTGTCGGGGTCGACGCCGCCAACTCACAACAGCTTGCCGTCCGGCCCAAAGAACGGGTGCGGCCCGTCAAACTGGCCGATGGGAACCTGGTGCGTCACCACCTGCCCGAAATCCTGCCCGGGAAACCAGCTATGCAAGTGAAATGCCGGCGGTTCCACCTTGAACGATGGTTCGCGGAGCTGTCCGAGGTCGAGGTCGACCGCATGGTTCGGCGCGGGGCATATTGTCACGGCAATCCCCGCGAAGGTGGTCAGCATGGCACGGTGGACGTGCCCGCACGCGATCAGCCGCGCACGCGGGTGCCGCTTGACGATGGCAGCCAACTCGTCGGCATTGAAGAGGTCCTGCCGGTCCATGTGCCAGATGCCGCCCTTGAATGGCGGATGGTGCAGAAAGAGCAGCGCCGGCCGGTCGACTGCCGCCGCCAGCGCCGCGTCCAGCCATTGCAGCGTGGACGCTTCGAGCATGCCATGAGGCTTACCGGCAACGCTTGAATCGAGCAGCAGGAGATCGAGACCGTTGACCTCGATCTTCTGGTCGAGCGGGCCCGTCGCGTGAACATAAGGCGCCGAAGGAAACGCCTCGCGCATCCATTCGCGCGAGTCGTGATTGCCGGGAATGCCGGCAAACGGCAGGCGCAGCGGCGCGAGCAATTGTTTGAGATAGTCGTATTCCTCGACCGACGGCGTATCGACCAGATCGCCCGAGATGACGACGAAATCGGGCGCCGGCTCGAATGCGCCGAGCGCTGCCACGCAGCGTTCAAGCGCCTTGGCGGTATCGACCCGGCCATAGGCCAACGCTCCCGGCGGCTTGATGTGAAGGTCGGATATCTGGGCGATGAGGGTGGGCTTCGACGGCATCGATGGATCTCAGGGTTCGGACGGCAGAATACGAAGCGCGTCGGGTGCGATAGACAGGCCAACCCGATCGCCGACCTTGGCTTGAATCGTGTTGGGCGCGTCGACATTGAGCGGCTTGCTCGAAGCACCACTCACGACAAGCCGCTGCCGGTCGCCGATGAAGCTGACGGAATCGACAACGCCCGAAAGCGCCTCCGCCCCGGCGCTCGTCACTCGAATGGTTTCGGGGCGGATCATGACCGTCGCGTTCGCGCTCGTCGCACCACCCTCGATCGGCAATCGCCCGCCGGGCAGGATCAATAAACCGTTCTCGACCGGAGCTTCCACGATGTTCGCCGCTCCGATGAATTCCGCCACAAAGCGATCCTTCGGCGCGAAATAGACCTCGCGCGGCGTGCCGATCTGGGCGATCGCGCCTTTCCGCATCACCACAATACGGTCGCCCAATTCCATCGCTTCCGCCTGGTCATGCGTGACGTAGATCGTCGTAATGCCGAGTGCGCGCAACAACCGGTTGAGTTCGCTCCGCAGCCGGTCCCGCAAGGCGGCATCAAGCGCGGTCAACGGCTCATCAAGCAGCAAGATGCCGGGCCGGATCGCGACCGCACGCGCCAGCGCGACGCGCTGACGTTGACCACCCGACAGCTGGTCGATGCGGCGGTTCTCCAAGCCCGTGATGTTGGTCAGAGCCACCAGCTCGGCAACCCGCGCGGCACGCTCGCTCCTCGCAACGCCCCGGATCTTCAGCCCGTAGGCGATATTGTCCGCCACAGTCATGTTGGGGAACAACGCGTAGGATTGAAACACCATCCCGACATTGCGCCGCTCAATCGGGACCGAGGTCATGTCCTTGCCGTCGAACAGGACCTTGCCGCCGGCATCGGGCAGCTCGAGCCCGGCAATGATGCGCAGCATGGTGGTCTTGCCGCAGCCGGATGGGCCAAGCAGCACCAGCGTCTCGCCGCGGGCAATGTCGAGCGTTGCGGGATCGAGCGCGCGCGTGCCGTCGGCAAAGGTCTTGCCGCACGCCTCGATCCGCACCGCTGCACCGTGTCCCGCCGTACTCATCGCTTGTGATCCCTGTCGGCCAAGAGCTGCATTGCGACCAGGAGCGGTATGATCATCACGAAGAAGATCAGGGTGTAGGCCGAAGCCACTTCGAGCCGCATCGAGGCATAGCTGTCGGCGAGCCCGATCGGCAGCGTCTTCGTCAACGGCGTATGCAGCATCCAGGTCAGATTGAATTCACCGAGCGACAATGTGACCACCATGAGCGCACCAGCCAGAATTCCCGGCAGCGCGTTCGGCACGATGACGTCGCAAAATCGCCGCCACGGCGACGCACCCAGCGAGGCAGCCCCCTCATCGAGCGTCTTGATGTCCACGGTCGCAAACACCGCCATGACCGACCGCACCATGAACGGCATGGTGAAGATCACATGGCCGACCAGAATGAAGAGCCAGGAGCGGCGAAAGTCACCGAGGCTCCCGTAGGCGAGCAACAGCGCCAGCGCGATCGCGAGCCCCGGAATCGCCAGCGGCAGCGTGATTATCTCCTCGACGATGCGGGCAAGCCGGCCTCCCCGCGCATGCAGCGCGTAAGCTGCCGGAACGCCGACGAGCAGCGTGACTGCGAGCGTCGCGAACGCGATCACGAAGGAGAGCAGGATCGTGCCGGCATAGAGCTCCCAGACCTGCGCGACCCATTGCAACGTCACGCCGGACTGGATGCCTCTGAAATAATTGACGGTCACGCCGGCGGAGATCGAAAGCCCGGCGGGCACCACCAGGAAGGCCGCAACGAGCAGCGTGAAGATGAACTGGCCGGTGAAGATCAGGCGATCGCGCATGATCTCACCCGGCCGCCGCGACCGTGCTGCCGCTGAAGGTGCGGGCAAGCGCAAGGATGAGCCACGTGATCAGGCCGAGCCCTACCGACAGCGCCGCCGAGGTCGCGAAGTTGGCGGCCAACGTGAACTCGGTGTAGATCAGCATCGGCAACACGTCGATGTTCGTCGCCAGCGTGAAGGCAGTCCCGAACGCCCCCATCGCGGTCGCAAATGCGATCGCGCCGGATGCAACGAACGCCGGCGCCAGCGCCGGCAGCACGACGTCGCGCTGCACCGCCCAGGGGCTCGCGCCAAGCGAACGCGCGGCTTCCTCCAGCCCAACGTCGAGCTTCTGCACTGCCGCCATGATGGTGAGGATCACGCGCGGGATCGAAAAATAGAGATAGCCCAGGAAGAGCCCGTAGATCGAATAGGCGAACACGAACTTCTCGCCGAAGATCCGGTTCGACAGATCGCCGATCAATCCCTGCCGCCCGGCCAGCAGGATGATCATGAAACCGACCACCACGCCGGGGAAGGCCAGCGGAAAGGTCAACATCGCGATCAGCACGGCCCGCCCGGGGAAGCGGTGCCGCTGCAGAAACATCCCGGCAATGGTCGCCACGATCAGCGTGACGACCGTGGTTGCGGCCGCCAGCAGCACGGTGTTGATCAGCGTCGCGCGATAGCGGCCTTCGGTCAGGATGGCAAGATAGCCGGCGAGCCCGTGCGGACCTTCCGCGCCCGCGACCACCAGCCGTGCCATCGGCAACAGGAAGAATGCCGTGGTCACGACCGCAAGCGGCAGCAGGCAGAGCCAAATGAAAGACTTTTGCGACATCGGAAGAATGGCGCCCCGCGAAGGGCACCATATTGCCTCAGCGGACCTCGGCGAGATAGCGGTCGACGAAGGCTTTTTGCACGTTTTCCATCTCGCCCCAGTCGACGCTCTTGGCGCGGGCGTAGTCGCTGTCGGGGAGGAACTTGCCCTTTACGGAGGCCGGCAACTCGATCGGGCGGGCCGGACGCAGATAGGCATTGGTCCAGATCGCCTGCCCCTTGTCGGACAGGAGATAGTCCATCACCTTCTTGGCCTTCTCCTTGTCGGGCGCATTCTTCACGAGACCGACGACATAGGGAAACACCACGGAGCCTTCGCAGGGAATGACAAATTCGAAATTGCCCTTCTCCGAATACTTCGCGCGGTAGGCGTTGAAGTCGTAGTCGAACAGGATCGGCATCTCACCGGAGACGACGCGGGCGTACGACGTCTGCTTGGGCACGATCGGATCGTTCTTGCGCAGCTCCTTGAAGAAATTGATCGCCGGATCGAAATTGGCCGGCGAGCCGCCCAGCGCCAGATTGACCGCAACCGCGCCGACATAGCCGACCGCCGCCGACGACGGATCGAGATAGCCGACCATGCCCTTGTAGTCGGGCTTCAGCAGGTCCTTCCAACAGGCCGGCACCGGCTTGCCGCCGAGCGCATCCTTGTTGACGAACAGGCCGAGCGTGCCGGAGTGGATCGTGGTCCAGTAGCCATCCGGATCCTTGAGACCGGCGGGGACCTGATCCCAGTGCGCCGGCTTGTAGGGCTCGAGCGCGTCCTGCGCCTTCGCTTTCATGCCGAAGGTCACGCCGAAATAGCCGATATCGCCCACCGGGTTGCTCTTCTCGGCCAGGATCTGGGCGAGTGCCTGACCGGAATTCTTGTTGTCATGCGGGATATCGTAGTTGAGGTCCGCCTTGATCGCCTTCAGCATCGAGGCCCAATCGGCCCATTCCGGCGGACAATTGTAGCAGATCACGTCGGCCGCCCTGGCGGATTGCCACGGCGCGATCAGTGTCAGCGCCAGCAACGCGAGGACAAGGCGGACGGTCTTCATGGGAGGCTCCGGTCTGGGCGAGGATGCAATGAAGGATTTCAACATCAACCCGGCGACCAAGTATAGGCCGCGCATGAATGTTTTGCGACGGCTTGCTGCCGCGCAGCAAAGCGATCCAGCTGCTCCCGAGCCAGCCATCGGATGCTCGCGGCGACCGGTCGTTTCGCGCTAGGCTATCAGGCAAAACAGGAAGCGCCCATGTATCAGCCGCCCGGCGTCAAGACATCTCCCGATCTTCCCGTCCCCGACCTGATGAAAGCCTGGGTCCTTGGTGACCCGGATCAACTCCACCTTCGCGACAAGCCAACGCCGGCGCCGTCGCGCGCCGAGGTGCTGGTGCGCATCGATGCGGTCGCGATCTGTGCGACCGATCTCGAGATCATCCATCTAGGTTCGCCGGCGAGCATTCAGGGCGGACTGCCCTTCAACAAGAACTTCACGCCGGGTCACGAATACATGGGCACGGTTGCCGCGCTCGGCCCTGAGGTGGACGAATTCAGGATCGGCGAGCGGGTCAGCGTGGAGATCCATGCCGGCTGCGGCCAGTGCAAACGCTGCCGCCAGGGCATGTACACGTCGTGCCTCAACTATGGAAAGCCGGAAAAGGGACACCGCGCCAACGGCTTCACAACCGATGGCGGATTCGCCGAATTTGCGATGAACCACATCAACACGCTGGCGCGCGTCCCCGACACCATGAGCGATGCGGAGGCAACGCTCGTGGTGACTGCCGGGACGTCGATGTACGGCTTGACGGAATTGGGGGGATTGGTGGCCGGCGAGAGCGTCGTGGTGATCGGCCCCGGGCCGATCGGACTTCTCGCAGTTGCCGTGGCCAAGGCGCTCGGCGCAAGTCCTGTCATGCTGACGGGAACGCGCAATAAGCGGCTGGCGATCGGCGGGGAATTGGGGGCCGACCGCGTCATCAACATCAACGACGAAGATGCCGTTGAGGTCGTGAAGCAACTAACAGGGGGGATCGGTGCTGATTATGTCGTCGAATGTGCCGGCACCGAAGCAACACTCAACCAGGCGATTCACATGACGAATCGCGGCGGCAAGATCTGTCTGGCCGCCTTCCCGCACGAGGCCGCGACGCTGGACATCGCGCACTTGGTGCGTAACAACATCTACGCCTACGGCATCCGCGGCGAAGGCAAGAGTGCCACTCACCGTGCGATGGAACTGATGGCCGCGAAGCGGTTTGACGCGACCAAGATCCACACGCATACGTTTCCGCTCGCCGACCTGCCGACGGCGCTGAGATATGCGCGGGATCGTGTCGATGACGCGATCAAGGTCGTCGTCACCAATCGCAAGGCCGATGCGATCGCGAGCGCTGCCGAGTGAGGTCCGTTCGGGGCTGCGCGCTGGAGCGCTGACTGAAACGCCTGCTCACACCGAGCAGTAGCGCTCCTTGATCTCGTCGTCGGCGAGCAACGCCCGCGCCGAGGCCTGGTGCACCACGGCCCCTTGATCCAGCACATAGGCTCGATCGGCGATACCGAGTGCAAGCTCGACATTCTGCTCGACCAACAGAACTGTCGTTCCCTGCGCCTTCATGCTGCGGAACAGCTCGAACATCTCGTCGACCAGCACGGGCATGATGCCCTCCGAAGGCTCATCCAGCATGATCAGGTCGGGCTTTGCGATCATTGCCCGCGCGATCGCCAGCATCTGCTGCTCTCCGCCGGACATCGTCACCGCATCCTGATCCATGCGTTCCGCCAGCCGCGGGAATATCATTGCGATCTCGTCGATCAGTTCCGCCTCGCGCTTCTTTTGCCTCGATGCCACCAGGCCAAGCCGCAAATTCTCTCGCACTGACAGTCCCTGCACGATCCGCCGCTCTTCGGGAACGTAGGCGAGCCCCAACGCGAAGCGCACGTGCGCCGGCCGGTTCAGCAGCTCCTCGCCCTTGAAGGTCACCGAACCGCGCGTCCGCCCCATCAGGCCCATGATCGATTTCAGCGTCGTGGTCTTGCCGGCGCCATTGCGGCCGATCAGGCAGACGATCTCGCCTTTGGTCACATCGAGACTGATGTCCTGCAGCGCGTGGCTTGCACCATACCAGGCATTGAGCTTGCTGATCCGCAGCATCCCTCAGTGCTCCCGCTGACCGAGATAGACACGCTTTACCGCCTCGTTCTGCCGAACCTCCTGTGGCGTTCCCTCGGCAAGCAGTTCGCCGTGGTGCAGCACGAGGATGCGATCGCTGATCCCGAGCACCAGCTTCATCTTGTGCTCGACGAGGATCACCGTGCGCTCCCTCGCGAGCTTCACGATCAGATCCATCATGGTCCGGGTTTCTTCCGGGCTCATCCCGGCCGTGGGCTCGTCGAGCAGCAGCAAACGGGGTTGGCTCGCAAGCGCCATGCCGATCTCCAGCGCCCGCTGCTCACCATGTGCCAGCGTCTTGGCCGCGCGCTCCCGGGACTCCCACAACCCGACCAGAGCCAATAACTCGTCGGCCCGCTCGACCAGTTCGGTCAAACGCGCACGGGGACGCCAGATGTCGTATCGCGACACCAATGCCTGCAGTCCGACACGGATGTTCTCACGCGTCGTGAGCTGTGGAAACACGCTGGTGATCTGAAACGATTTTGCGATCCCCATGTGGGCAAAGCGGTGCTGGGGCTGGCCCGTGACATCCTTGCCCTCGAATTCGACCCTGCCCTTAGTGGGCGGAAAGGCGCCGCACAGCAAGTTGAAATACGTGCTCTTTCCAGCCCCGTTCGGACCGATGATCGAGGTGATCGCTCCCCTCGAGAACTCGGCTGAGATATTGTTGAGGGCGACAAACTTCCCGAACGTCTTGCCGACACCCCTGGTGCGCAGGATGGTCTCGCTCGCTTGGCCTGCTGCAGCCGTCATCGCCTGCCCCGCGCGATCAGCGTGCCCCAGATGCCTGCGGGGAAGAACAGCACGCATGCAATGAAGATGGCGCCGACGATCAGTTGCCAGTGAACGGTCCAGACGGAGACGATGTTCTCCAGGACCAGGAAGACCGCAGCGCCGATCATCGGCCCGAAGAACGTCCCCATGCCGCCAAGAAGAGCGATCATCACCACGAGGCCTGACGTCTCGTAGTGCAGGATCTCGATCGGAACGATCGACAAGTGCAGCGCCTGCAAGGCACCCGCGAGACCGCATAAACCGCCCGACAGGACGAAGGTCAGCAATCGCGTCAGGGTGACATCATAGCCCGACGCGCGGGCCCTCATCTCGTTCTCCCGCACCGCTTCAATGACGGCACCGAATGGCGACGCGAGAATACGCGACATCACAAAGAATGCCGCGATCACGAACGCCGCAACGACGTAGTATCGGATCATCGGATTGATGAAATCGATCCGCAGACCTAACAGATCGATGGTGCGGACATTGATGCCGCGAAGTCCATTCTCACCGCCAGTCAAGTCGATCGCCTGATAGAAGAGGTAATAGACACACTGCGAGAGCGCCATTGTGACCATGGCGAAGTAGATGCCGCGGGTCCTGATCGCGAGCACGCCGACCACCAGCGCCATCAACAGGCCACCAGCGACCCCAGCCGCAATCGCCGCATACCATGGCCAGCCGAGGTGCACGATGGCGATGCCGCAGAGATAGGCACCGGTCCCGAACAACGCCGCATGACCAAACGACAGAAGTCCCAGGTAGCCAAACACGAGGTTGAATCCGAGGGCGTACAACCCATAGATCAAGATGTTCACGGCAAGCGCCGTGAACGGCATCAGCAACGGGAAGACCAGGACGACCGCCGCAGCAATGCTGGCACGATGTCGCGTTGCGAATTCGTACCAACCTCCCGTCGTGGCACGAGGCTGTTTGATTGATTGAACGGTTTCGGTCATGCCGCGCTCAGCTCATCAATCCGGCGCGGCCGAAAAAGCCTTGGGGACGAACAATGAGAACGATCGCCATCAGGGCAAAGATCGAGACCTTGGCCATCTCGGGTGCAAACAGCGAGGTCATGCTGACCACCACCCCGACCAGGAGCCCCGCCAATACGGCACCGCCGATCGACCCCATTCCGCCCACGACCGTCACCACGAAAGCTTCGGCGAGAATCGTGCCGCCCATCTCCGGAATGACGCCCTGAAGCGGGGCAGCCAGCAGGCCGGCAAATCCAGCGATCGCGGTACCAATCCCGAACACGATCAACCAGACCCTGGAAACATCGACGCCAAGGACACGGACGATCTGCGGGTCTCGCGCGCCGGCGCGGATAATCAGCCCGAAGCTGGTCTTCTCGAGGAACAGCCAGAGTGCCAGCAGGACCACGGCCGTCGCGCCAATCACGAACAGGCGGTAGAGCGGAAAATAGCCAACGCCGATATCGACAGCGCCTTGCAGAAGCTCGGGTGTGTCGAAGGGATAGCCGGTCTTGCCAAAGGCAATGCGCACGCATTCGACCATCACGTAGCTCAGCCCGAAGGTCAGCAACAGCGGATAGTCGATGCCGCGGCCATAAAGCGGCCGGATCAGCACGCGCTCAACAGCAAGGCCGAACAAGCCGATCACGATCGGAACAGCCGAGAGGCAGATCCAGAAATTGCCCCCGATCGAGATCAGATAAAGCCCGACATAGGCGCCGACCATGTAAAAGGCGCCATGGGCGAAGTTGACGACCGTCAGCATTCCGAAGATCAGCGAAAGGCCGATTGCAAACAGAACGTAGATCGCGCCGAGCGCCAGCCCGGCAAACAATTGCAGCGCAATCAGGTCAAAGCTCAGGCCCGCCATTTGTTCCCCTCGGCACGACGCGCACCGCCACGCGGCGCGCGCCGGCGCATGGCTCAGCCCTTGTGGCCGAGCGCTTCGCAGGTGCGCAGGTTCTTCTCATTAGGTTCCTCGGTGGCCAGAACCTCGAACACATCGGACTCGTTCTTCATGTCCTTGGACTTCGACTTGATCACGAGCACCGACTGCACCGACTGGTGATCGCATTTGCGATAATATTGCGTTCCCTTGTAGTAGTCATACTTGAGCGCTTCCAGTGCAGTGACGACCTTGTCGGTCTCGACACTGCCGGCACCCTTGACCGCCTCGAGCACGGTCCGCACGCCGCCGTAGCCGAGCGCACCGTAGTCGGTTGGCAGCTTGCCGTCGTACATCTGGCGGAATGCGTCATTGAACGCCTTGGTCGAGGCGAACTTGTCCTCGATCCCCCAATAGAACGAGCAGCCGCCGACGACGCCGTCAAACGCCTGCGGCCCGGCGGCGACGCGGCTGGCATGCGAGAGCAGCGGTGCAATGATCTGGATGGATTTCTTGAGCCCGAAGTCGGTTGCCTGCTTCAGCGCGATCTGCTGGTCGCGACCGAAATTGCTGATGCAGAGAATGTCGGGCTTGAGCGCCTGGAGACGCGGAAGCAAGGTGGAGAAATCGGTCGTTCCCAAGGGATGGCGGATGTCGCCGAGGCTCTCGATGTTGAATTCCTTGCCGACCTCGAGGAAGCCGCGCACCATCTCGTGGCCGTAGGCGTAGTCCGCCGTGAGGAACGCAACCTTCTTGCCGAATTTCGCGAAGGCATAGCGACCGACCGCACCCGACGTCATGTGCGGGTTCAACGCTTCGTGGAATGTGTATTTGCTGAAGTCCGCGGCCTCGTTGATGGCGTCGGACTGGCTGATCGAATTGAAGATGACGCCACGTTCCTTGGTGACGTTGTTGATCGCGAGCTGAACCGCCGCCGATAGGCTTCCGACGACGAAGTTCACTTTCTCCTTCTCGACCAGCTCCAATGTCCGCGTCGCCGCCTCACCGGGATTGAGCTTGTCATCGCGCACGACGAGCTCGGCCTTGCGGCCATTGAGGCCGCCGGCATCATTGAATTGGGCGACAGCCAATTGACCGGCCCGTACCTGATCTTGGGCCTCGGCGCCATAGGGGCCGGTCAAAGGAACGGGGAAGCCGATCTTGATCGGTGCTTCCTCCGCCTGCAGCAGATTGATGCGAAACGGCGAGACGGCGAGAGCGGCGCCAGCACTTGCAGTCGTCAGCAGACGACGCCGCGATATCGATCCGGCTTTGGCGACCTTCTTCGTCATGACTATTCCTCCCCAAGAACTGTCTGTGTTTTGCTTATCGTCTTGTCTTTGCCTGGAACGCCTCCACCTCAGATTCGTCCCAAGGCCGTCAGGATAACCTGAGGCGTGAGCGGAATCTCGGTAATTGTTGCGCCGAACGGCCGCAGCGCATCATTGACCGCGTTGGCAACCGCGGCCGCAGCGCCGGCCGTACCAGCCTCGCCCGCCCCTTTTGCTCCCAGCTCCGACTCCTGCGTCGGGGACACCACGTGGCCCACCTCGATGTCGGGCATCTCGCCAGACATCGGGACCAAATAGTCCGCCATGCTGGCGTTGGTCAGCTGACCGCGTTCGTCATAGATGCATTTCTCGAACAACGCCGCGCCGAACCCCTGCACGACCCCGCCCCGGATCTGCTCGTCGACCAGTTGCGGGTTGACGATGGTGCCGCAGTCTTCGACGACCCAATGCTTCAGCAGCGTCACGAATCCTGTCTCGGTATCGACCTCGAGCCACGACGCCTGAACGCCGTTAGTGAACGCAAAGGGATATTGCCGCGGCACGAAATGCCGGGTCGCCATCAACTCCGGCTGGATCCCCTGCGGGAGAGTGTCTGGTCGAAAATAGACAGTCCGCGCCAACTCACTCAACTCGATCCGTGGCGCTCCGTCGTCGGCGTTGACGATGCGGTTGTCGGAGATATCGAGCGCGGCCGGGGTCGATTGCAGGATGACCGCGGCAACATCCAGAATGTTCTGGCGCAGAGCCTTGGCGGCTTGCAACGCGGCCTCGCCGCCGATGCCTGCGCCGCGCGAAGCCCAGGTGCCCCCGCCGTAGGGCGTATTGTCGGTGTCGCCCAGAATCACTCGCACCCGGTCCATCGAAACGCCAAGCACACTGCCCACGATCTGGGCAGTCAGCGATTCCGACCCTTGTCCCTGTTCCGTGATGCTGGTCTGGCAGATCACCGAGCCCTGCGCGTCAAGTCGTACCGCAACGCCATCCTGGGACGAAATCTTCGCGCCGCCGACGCCGTAAAAGGCGGCACTGGGATTGGTTACCTCAATGAAGGTCGCGACTCCGATGCCCCGGTGGACGTTTCTGGTTCGCAGGGCCGCTTGCTCAGCACGCAGGGCGTCGTAGTCCATCATCTGCAGCAGCTTGGCCAACGAGGCGTGATGCGAAAGTTGCTCGAACTTCATGCCGGATGGGGATGCGCAAGGATAGGCATCGTCGGGGATCAAGTTGCGCCGGCGGATCTCGACAGGGTCCATGCCGATCCTCGCCGCGGCAAGGTCGATCAGACCCTCGGTGACGGAACAGGCAATCGGGTGTCCGACTGCTCGGTACTGACACATCACGTTCTTGTTCTGGAAGACAACGCGCGCTCGCGCCCGATAGTTCGGGGTGACATACGGCCCGCCAACCAGATTGACCACCTGGTTGGCCTCGATAGCGCTGGTGCGCGGATACATCGAATAGGGGCCGATCCCCGTCAGGTCGTCGATCTCGAAGGCGGTGATGTTACCGTCCGGCCGGACGCCGATCCGTCCCCTGCATTGGTGGTCGCGGGCGTGAATGTCCGTATTGAAGCTTTCGATACGGTCCGCAACAAACTTAACCGGCCGCCGCAGCAGCCTGGACAACGCGTATGTCGCCATTTCGTCGGCGTAGATATGAACCTTGATGCCGAACGAACCGCCGACATCCTTGCAAACCACCCGGACCTGCGCCTCACTTAGCCCGAGATGCAAGGCCGCGATGTTCTGCACCATGTGGGGAGCTTGCGTGCCCTGATAGATTGTGAGCCGTGCCTCGGCCGCATTCCAGTCGGCAACAACAGCCCGCGGTTCAAGCGTCACTCCGGTGTGGCGCCCAAAGATGAAGTCGGCCTCGACCACCTCCGATTCCGCCAACGCATGGTCGACATCGCCTGCATTGAAGGTCCGTTCAAAGGCAAGATTGTCACCAAGAGACGCGTGAATGACTGGCGTTGCTGGATCGAGCGCAGTACGCATGTCGGTGACGGCCTCGAGTTCCTCGTAGTCGACGGCAACATGCTCCATGGCATCTTCAGCCGCCGCCCGACTGGTAGCGACAATCGCCGCGACCGCCTCACCCTGCCAGCAGACCCGGTCGACCGCGATCGCGTGCTGCGGGGCCGACTTCAATCCCTTCAGATGCGAGAGGACACCGACCCAAGGCGTGACGACAGCTTCAAGCTCAGGGCCCGTGACGATGGAAATGACGCCGGACATACGCCGTGCCGCGTCGGCGTCGATCGCCACGATCCTGGCGTGGGCATGCGGCGATCGCAGAAACACCACATGCGCCATCCGCGGCAATTCCAGGTCACTGACGTACTGCCCGCGTCCTTGCAGCAACCTGTCCAGGTTCGGCCGCGGCACCGTCTTGCCGATATAGGAATTCGGACGATCGAGCACCGAAAGTGTCTGCGTTGGCGCACCGGTTACGGTCATGTTCGCCGCGCCGCACGGGTCTTGGCTGTCGCCTCGACAGCGTCCACAATGGCCTGATAGCCGGTGCAGCGGCAATAGTTGCCGGACAGGTGCTCGCGGATCGCCTGACGATCAGGTACGGACACATGGTTCAGCAAGTCCTGTGCCGTCATCAGCATCCCGGGGGTACAGTAGCCGCACTGCAATGCGTTGCGTTCGCGAAATGCCGCCTGAAGATCGGCGATCTCGCCGCTGTCGGACAGCCCCTCGATCGTCTCAACCGACGCGCCCTGCGCCTGGACCGTCAACATCAGACAGGAGCGAATGATCTCACCATCGATCCGGACGGTGCAGGCGCCGCAGACGCCGTGCTCGCAACCAACGTGGGTCCCAGTCAGTTTCAAATTCTCCCGAAGGAAATCCGCAAGATTGAGCCGCGGCAAGACGAAGGCATCGATGGGTTCGCCGTTGACGATAAGCGAAACCGACACCGGAGTGCTCACCTGGCTCCTCCCGCGTCCAGCTCGGACCGCGCCAGCAATGCGGCCACGCAGCGCCGGAGCAAGACTGTGGCGAGGTGTCGGCGCATCGCCGGACTCGCCTGTTGATCCTCTTGCGGCTCAAGTTCGTCGGCCAGCGCCGTCGCAGCTTCTGCAAGCAGCGCCGGCGTCACGGATGCATTGATGAGCTTTGCGGCAGCAGTTGCCAGCAGAGGCCGTTCGCCAACCGCAAAGAAGCCGAGCCGAAGATCCGAAAACCGGCCAGCTGCGACGACAGCACGCGCAGCGAGACCAACGACGGCGTAGTCGCCATGGCGCCGGGCATATTCTTGAAAGAAGTACGTCGAGCCCTGGCCCGCGATCGGCACCTCGACCGCGACAAGCAATTCGTCCGGCGACAGCGCCGTTTCGTAGATTCCCTTGAAAAATTCGGTCGCAGCAATCCGCCGCTCGCCCGTTGGACCGCGAGCAACTATCGCGGCATCAAGCGCAACAACACAGGCCGGCAGCTCCGACGCGGGATCGGCGTGAGCGAGGCTACCGCCAATCGTTCCGCGGTTGCGAATGGCGGGATGGGCAACGTGGCTGACGGCATTCAGCAACAGTGGAGCATGCAGCGCAATCTCCGGCGATCTGAGCAAGTCGACATACCGGGTCAGCGCGCCAACGACCAGGACGTCTCCCTTCAACGCAATGCCGCGCAACTCGGCGAGGCCGCCGATATCGACCAGTAGCTCCGGGGACAGCAGCCGGAGATTCATCGCTGGCATCAGGCTCTGGCCGCCCGATAGAACCTTCGCCCTGTCGCCATGTGCGGCAAGCAGTTCCAGCGCATTTACGACGCTGGTCGCACGGGCATAGGCGAAAGCCGCAGCTTTCATATGGGCGTGGCCTCCCGGCCCAATTTTGGTTCGGCCGATTAGAGAACCGCCTTGTGCAAAGGTCAAGCTTGGTTATCGAGTGATTATTTGTGCAGCGGGGCTTGTCTTCGTCCTGTGAAGGCCGCAGGTTCCTTACCAACTAAAGTTCAACGCACGAGGAGGAGGATCATGAAGCTCGGTTTCTTTACGATGCCGATCCATCCTCTCGACAAGGACTGGCGGCAATCGCTCCGCGAGGATCGGGAAGCCTTCCTGCTGGCGGATGAGCTCGGCTTTACCGAAGCGTATGTCGGGGAGCATGCCACCGACAAGGCCGAAAACATCACCTCCAGCATCGCGTTCATTGCCTGGCTCGCAGCGGCGACCAAGCAGATCAAGCTTGGGACCGGCACGATCAACCTGCCGAACAGCCATCCGGCGGCGGTCGCGGCATCCGTGGCCATGCTCGATCATATGCTCGATGGCCGCTTCATATTTGGAATAAGCCCTGGCGGATTGCTGTCCGACGCGGAGATCTTCGGCAATCTCGACGCCGACCGCAATGCCATGTTCATCGAGGCGATCAATCAGGTCCTCGATATCTGGGGCGGCAAGCCGCCCTATGATCTGCAAGGCAAATATTGGAATGTCTCGGTCAAAAGGACTCTGATCGAAGACATTGGCCAGGGCGTAGTTGCCCGCCCGTTGCAAGCCCCTCACCCGCCGATCGTGGTGACGGCGGTCGCGCCGTTCTCAAAGGGCGTTACGGAGGCCGCGGCACGCGGCTGGGATCCGATCTCGGCAAACTTCCTGATGCCGGCCTGGGTACGGAGTCACTGGCCCAAATACGTCGAAGGTTGCGAGCGTGTGAACCGGGCAGCCGCCCCTGCCAATTGGCGCGTAGCCAAGAGCGTGTTCGTGGCAAAGGACGCAGCTACGGCGAAGGCCTACGCCACGGCGCCCGATGGTCCCTACGTGTATTACTATCACCAGCTGTTCACGAAGCTGAAGCGCAGTGGCCGGCTTGAGCTGTTCAAGACGCGGCGGGAACAACCTGACGCGGAGGTTACACTTGAGTCGATCTGCAACAAGCTGATCATCTACGGCACACCCGAAAGTGTGGCCGACCAGTTGTTATCGTTCCAGCAGGAGACCGGCCCTTTCGGAACCTTGCTCTATGCCGGCAAGGACTGGAAGGACCGCGAGCTCGGCCGCCAATCGATGATCCTGATGGCGGAGAAGGTCTTGCCGCGCATCAATGCCGGCGGCGCCAGCTCGTCGACGTAAGGGAGTCTCGACATGGCATTCACCGATCGCGTTCCGTACCAAGCACAGGTCGACCGGCCGAAATTGACACTGCCGGGTGGCAAAAAACTTGCCGTCTGGGTCATCCTCAATGTCGAGGAATGGCGCATCGGGAATCCGATGCCACGTACCGTGCTGAGCCCGCCGATGGGCCAGCCCTTGCTACCAGACGTTCCGAACTGGTCGTGGCATGAATACGGCATGCGTGCCGGCTTCTGGCGGCAATTCAAGGCCCTCACCGACCGAAACATACCGGTGACGCTGGCTGCGAACGCCAACGTCTGCAACAGCTATCCGCGTGTGGCGTCCGCAGCGCTCGAGGCGGGTTTCGAATTCATGGGACACGGTTTCGTCCAGGGCCCGATGCACAAGGTCGAGAACCAGGCGGACGCGATCAAGCGTGCGGTCGACACCATAGCCGGTTTTGCCGGCAAGCCACCGCGATCATGGGAGAGCCCGGGCCTGACCGAAACCGAAGAAACGCTCGATCTCCTCCGTCTGAACGGAATTGAATACGTGGCCGATTGGGTGATTGACGATCTTCCGCAGGAGATCGCTACGCCGCACGGAATCGTGACGACGATTCCATATTCGGTCGAGACCAATGATATTGTCATTCACGCGCTGCAGCACCTGCCGTCGGAACAGTTCCTGACGCGCTGCACCGACCAGTTTGATCGGCTGTATCTTGAAGGCGCAGAGAATGCCCGCGTCATGGCTATCTCGGTGCATCCCTACATCACAGGTGTCCCACATCGAATCAAGTACCTCGAAGCCCTGCTCGATTACGTCGTCGGCCACGACGGCGTGGCACTGATGACGGCGAGCGAAATCGGCGATTGGTATCGGGACCAGATGGCAGCGAAGTAATCCGGCTCAGCCGACGACCTCGATCGGCGCCCGCCGGCGATCGGTCGCGCTCTCCGCCATCCGCTCAAATCCCGCAAGGAAGATGTCCAGCGCGTCACTGATCATCCGCGACTTGTCATCAAGGACCGGCGCTTCGTAGATGTACTTGCGTACACCGTAGTAGAAGATGCCGCCGTGAAACACCCAAGCGAGCTCCAACTCGGCAGCGCTCGGCTTGTTCTGCGTCGCGAGGCCGGCGTCGTGGCGGCATTCCCTGAGAATGCGGGTCAGGATCTTGTCCTTGACCATGCCAACATACCAGCGGTTGATATCGAGACCCTTCAGCCCCGAGTAAAGATAGATCCTCAGCCATCTTCGATTGAAGATGGCGTCCGTATAAGCTTCGTAGAATTCCTGCAATCGCACGCGGAGCGGACGCGACCGATCCGACAGCAATTTCTCCCAGCCGATCTCGAGGGGCTCGAGATAGACCTTGCGGTAGACTTCTCGAATGAGATCGTCCTTGCTCGGGAAATACCGATAAAGCAACGGCTGGGTCACGCCGAGTTTGCGGGCCAGCGCACGCGTGCCGCCGCCAAATCCCTCCTCTGCAAAAAGCTCGGTCGCTTTGGTGACGAATTCACTGCGACGGTCAGCAGCTGACAGCCGCTTTCGCTTAGCACGAACTCGTTTGACGGGCATCTTCCGATTCATGATGGCTCGCTGCCATCGTCAGCCAAGGACCGGCCAAAGCTTCCCCGCGCGAACAGCAGCGGATTGCTGGGGCCATAGGCGTAGGCCTCGACCGCTCCCAGGAAAATGACGTGATCGCCGCCGTAGTAGCGGTTCGTGGCCCGGCACTGTAAACTTGCGGCGACGTCGGCAAGTACCGGGGCATTCCCGAGGCCGGGACTCCACTTCACACCCGCAAACTTGTCACCCGACGATCTGGCAAACTGCATCGCCAGCCCCTGCTGCGAGGCGTCAAGAACGTTGACCGTGAAATGGCTGGCATTCTGGAAGATCGGCAGCCCCTGCGAAAACATCCCGAGGCTCCACAGCACCAGCGGCGGATTGAGCGATACCGACGCGAAGGAATTGCACGTAATCCCGTACGGCCGTCCGTCGGCCGACATCGCGGTGACGATCGTCACGCCGGTCGCGAATGTACCGAGCGCATTGCGGAAGTCACGAGGATCGATCGTCGAACTGTCGCTTGCGAGCTCACTGGCCGGTTCCGGTCGATGTTTGGGTGAGTCAGACATCCGGCCAGCCTCAAAGCGTCAGGTTTTCGGATGGCAGCCCAAGTGCCACGCGCCCATAATTGGTGCCCGCCGCGTCGAAATTAAAAGCAAGATGCGAGTTCACCCCATGCGCATCGCGGAATTGACGTTGCAACGCGCCCGAGGTGAACAGGCTGCGCGCACCGCTCGCAGCAAACAAGAGGGACACCGCTTCGGTGCAGAGATTGACCGCAAACGCACCATCGCGCCGCAGCTTCGTTTTCGCAGCAATGCCCGGAACATCCCCAAGCCGAACCCCCGCAAGCACGTTCAAACAGTTCGTACGCATGATCAGCCGCGCGGCATCTATCTTCGCCGACGCTTCAGCGATCTTGATCTGTGTGCTCTGCAGGTCTCCGATCTTGGCACGGTCATATGTCGAGGCGCGGTATCGCGCGATCTCGACATAGTCGTCAAGGCACGCCTGCGCATTTCCCAGGCCGACTCCGGACAAGGCGTAAGGAAACGACGAGAAGACCCGAAGCATGTAGAGCCCGTTCGGATTGGCGATGCTGCCAAGCGTTGCACCACCCGCAAGATCGCTGACGGCAACCGTCATATGCTGAGGAACGAATGCATCGACCACTCGCACATCGTTCGATCACGTTCCACGCAAACCAGCCGCATTCCAGGTATCGTCAACGGCGTAGTCCCGTCTGTTCAACAGGAATAGCCGATAATCGACACCGTCGGCCTCATCATCCGAGGCAACCACGCTCGCCAGCATGTTCCAACCACATGCTACGACCCCCGACGAGACGGGCCGATGACCACTCAGCACGTATCCGGCACGCGTCTTCCTGGCTCGACCGGCCGGGAAGACAAAGGAGGAGGCGATTAGCGTATCCGGGTCCTCTCCCCACACCGTGCTCTGTGCCGCCGGCGCAAACATACCCAGCATCCAGTGGTGGCTCGCAAGATAGGCAAAATTCCAAGAGACCGAGGCGTCGCCCTGCCCGAGGGCATCGGCGCAATCGACGAGCGCAACATAGTCGAGTTCGCTTTCCCCCGACGCGCTTGTGCTGCAGGATTCGAAAGAGCCCGCTGTCGTGCAGATCCCGCTCGGTCTCAGGTGGCAAGCGGCGCAGCTCTTCGGTTCGCGCGGCCCGTTCACGCAAGGTCGGAACAAGCGCTTTCGCTCGTGCGACCATCAGCGAATAATCATCCCGATCCGGCGCCAGCTTCGCGTCGAGCCCGCGGCCAACCTCAACCATGGTCTCTTCCTTCGTTCGATCTCCAAAGCATTCGCACGATCGGAAAGGTCGGCACAGTTTATCGAGCGATTACCGGAGATCAAGACGCGTAACCCCGCCTGCAGCGCATTCAAGACACGGAACTGCCGCCGCTGCCCCCGTTGAGGCGGCGCTTACGGCCGTGACTGGTCAGTGCGCGACAGACGGCTTCGGTTAACAATCGCCGGTTTGCCGAAGGGCTACCTGTGAACCAGCAACGCAGAGAAGCCCGGTGGCCATTCGACCACCAGGCGCCCCAAGTCGTCGAACTGTCGACGGGGCTCAACTCGCCGCGCGGAATTGGACGAGCTCCTTTCGCCAATACAGCGTGTGGTGCCATGCCCAGGGCGAGACAGGCTCGAACAACCGGTAGCCCTGCCGGATAAAATTGTTAGCCGAGAAAACATTATCGGTCGTATCCGAAACAATCGTTGTACAGCCGGCACGCCGCGCTCGTGCCTCCAGTGCCCGAGTAAGGCGCACTTGAAGGCCGTGGCCGCAATGCGGCATCGCAACGCCGACTCGGCAAAGATATCCAGCGTTGGCAACATGAGTCGAGGGAATAACGCCAGCAAACGCGATTGGCTTCGTTTCACGGAAAGCCATCCACCAATGCCCATGCTCAAAATCCGGCACACGGGTCCCGTCACAGAATATCAGCTGATGAAGCTCGGTGAGTGAGTCCGAGACCTCGTCATCATGCGAATCGACTTCGCGAATCCGATACATTGCCGCACCTCAAGAGTTTCATGACCGGCCAAGGTGCCCAGATCTACGACCTGAACGTGTCAACTCGCGCGGGGCGAGGAAGGTTACTTTCCGAGAGTGGCTTTGATGCCCAGCCAAACCGCTCCGAGAAAACCCGTGGCAATGACGGTGATCACCGCCTTAAACGTATAACTCTGCGCCTGCTCGACGCTTCGTCGCCATCGCCGCAGGTGTTGGAAATCGGCGCGCAGCTCGCGTCGATCTCCCTCTTCAAAGCCGAACGAAGTCAAGACAGTCGCGATGGTCTTGACCACCACGGCGTCGATATCGCTTCGGCGCACTCGATCTTGTTCAATCAGTGTCTCCATCACGATCGCTTTGATATCCGCCTCGTGCATTGGATCACCGTCGTATGATGCGCGCGACATTCTCAAACGTACGCTTTCCAAAGTAGAAACCCATGATCATGCCGGCCCAGGTGCTGACATCTCCGGTGAGCTGCGGCGTCGTCCCAAGCCCGAGAACCTTGTCCCAGATGACGCATTTGGCAAAGAATACCAAAGTGACATAGAAGGCCAATTTCTCCGGCTCCAAGGCGTGACCGATCTCGGCGATCTTCAGTTGATTGTGTATCTGCATTTCGGCCGTCTGTGCGGCGATCTCGCTTGCAGCAAGATCGGCAGCGATCTTGCTGTCAATGTTGCCGGCCTTCAGCTTGGCCTGATACGCATCGATGAGCCCCTTGATGACGGGGCCCCCAAGGAAGGAAAGAATAGCCATCCACATCAATCAGCTCTTTCCCATCGACCGCAACCGGGCGACGATCGTGATCGTCGAGATCCCGATCATGGTGTAGGCGAGATATTGGGGATTGTTCTTCAGCGCTTCCATGACTTGGGACTTGAGGTCTGGATCGCCGAGAGCCGACGCGATCGGATCAAGCCACTGGAAGACGGTTCCAATACCGGTCAGCAACAGGCCCCAAACCACGGTCACCGATCGTCCGGTCAGCGCCCAGGCCTTGCCCCAGAACGTATCGGCCTCGACGTAAAACGACTTGAGGGCTGGAATTGCGTGCAGGATCGGCCGCAGGACGATGAGGTAGGCGCAAAGCAGTCCGGGCAAGGTGAGGAAAAGCCAAAGCATGGTCATTTCTTTCCGAAGAGAAATTTGAAGAGGTCAACAAAAAAGGCTCCGAGGGAGCCTTTGGCAGGAGTGCAGATCGATGGGGTGACCGGAGGTGGTTTCCGAGGCGGCGAAGGCGACCTTGGTGCAGGGATGATCTTCGCCCCCGAGAAGGTGATGGTCGGGTCGAGATGCATCATCGCCGCCAACAATCCGGCGCAGCCCAACTGCTGATCCACGACGTTGGCGTCGTAGACCCCGTCCCGAACGTATTTGCCCGACACGTACTGATCCGTGCCGGACCAGATGTAGGGCGACGGCCGTCCCCGAGCAGCGTAGCCGAGCCCGTTGTATCGCTCGAGCATGGTCAGCGTGCCGCCGATCGACCAATCCTGGTTGCGAGCGGCGAAGGGCGCGCAGTTGACTAGCGCATCATAGGCACCGTCTTCCCAGGTCCTAAAAGGGCCCCTTCCCTTCGGCACGTGAACAGAGACGCTTCCGAGCGGATCACCCTGCCCAAGCTGCGTGTTCCAGTTCTGGGAGGCTTCGCGCTCATGGACAACCGCAATGAAGAACCAGGGGACGCCGGTCCTGGCTGATACAGTTTGGTAGCGAGCCTTGGCGTGCGGTGCGACAAGTCGCCTCGCAACTGACAAAGAGCTTCGTGTTAACTGGGCCCTCGCCCAGCGGCTCGCATTCGCGACCTTTAGGGCAACGAGTTCGGTCATAATATCTCCAATGGAGCAGGCGCTAGGAGATCGGCATGAGCTAACAATTCGATTATGGTATTATTTTACTGGAGGACTTTTCAGTTTCTCAAGATTGTCTATCGTGGGTTGTGGTGCTAAGCAGTGCACGAAATGAAGCGTGCCCTGCCCTGGTTGGTATCTGCAGTTCTGTTTGTCGCGTTCGGCGCGAGCTTCTCGGAACTGCAGCGCATGCGAAAACGCTTCGGCGAAGTAACCCGCCACACGTTCCATGACCATCAGGACGTCCGAAAAACGGCGATCCGGTATGCCTTAAGCGGCTTGGACCGCCCGATCGTATTCATGGGTGACAGCATCACGGAAATGGCGCGCCTTCCCGAAGCGATCGCCGGCCGCCCGGTGGTCAACGCCGGGATAGCGGGAGCAACCGTTGATGACTTCAATTCGATAGCGCTTTCGCTCCTAGACGATCACAAGCCATCCGTCATCGTCATTGAACTCGGGACAAACAATCAACTAGGCACCATTCGCACTGGCTATCGCTCGCTGTTACAAAAGCTGAGGGGAACGTCTGCACTTCTGCTTGCGGTTGGGGTAACGCCGCAGGACGGAGCCAACGAAAAGAACGCCGAGATCAAAGCAGCCGCCGCAAGCGAATGCATCCGCTTTATCGAGCTTAACGTGCCGGCGGGATCAACATTTCCGAATGACGTTCACTTGAGCGCCTCCGGATACGCCGCTTGGAGGACGGCAATCATTGCGGCAGTTACAGATCTAAACAGCTAGACGATCCGCATAATGTAGTTGCAGACAATCGAGGGTTGAACTGTTGAAAACGGTTGGTTAATACCGCCCTGCGCAACACCGACGAAAGCGCTTGACACGGCAATTCCGCTCATTGTGCCAGCGCCAAGATTGTATGTGAATCCGTCTGGAACCGTCATCCATGCCTGGTTTCCGCCTCCTGAGTAACCAATTCCGGTACGGTTCACGTTTGTAGAAATTACACTGCTTACATATCCAGATGGAGTATAGGGCGGCAGGTTTACAACACTGAGCGTCTGCGTTTGAGAACCGCCTACTCCACCAGCAACCAACGAGTTAAATACTAGGCCGGAAATTCGGCCAGTTCCTCCATCGGCCGCCACGGATGCCCGCCCACGCTTGTCGGGCAGGTTGAATGTGGTCGAGCCGTCACCGCTCCCGTAAAGCGTTCCAATGAAGGAAAACAGCGTCGCATAAGTCACACGCGAAATCGCCTGTCCGATCGGAAAGACAAACGAGCTGTTCGGAGCGGTGGGTGCCCAATAGTCCATTCCGGCCGCAAGCGGTACATTGTACGGATTGCCAAAGAAGCCATGCAGGTACCATGCTGCATCGGAGTTATTGTAGGTAGCAGCATAGGGCGTACCTTGGATAATAACGCCGGCTTGCAACTCGACGCCAGGCGCGGTTCTCAGCGGACGGTTGCCGAGCCCATCCACGTTGATGACGGTTATCCCTCCGTTGGTGATATGTGGCGTGAACGCAATCATCGCGCCGTTTAGGCTCGTGAAGCTGTCGAATTGCTGATAGCTGGACAGCGCGTACGAGGTGCTAGATCCACTCGTAACGATCGCGCCGGCGATATCGTCGCGATACTTCGCGGTCGCCGCCATCATCGCACGGGCAGAGTCATTGACGCTCGACGGAGCCTGCCCCTCCTGCCAATTGATTGAGCTGTCGGCGGTCGCATCCGAGGCCGCCACGCGCGACCACTTAAAGAGAGTCATGATACCTTCCTTGATGAATTCGTCGATGGGCGGACGTCACGCCGCTATTCCGCGCGACCGAGTTGGAGATATTGTGTGCACGGACAAGCCGGAGCTCGCGCGATCAGGAGGTTGCGGATCACGCCCACTGGCACGCCGGGGCTTTCCGCGGCTACGGCCCGTGCCCGTGCATCGATGATGGCTTCAATTTCGACACGAAGTTCATTGATGCGGCTTTCGAGGGGTGGTGTGCGTGCTGGTCTCATCCTGGATCCCTTCTAACTCTGTGCGAGGTGTTCGCTGCAGCGCTTCAAGTTGCCGCAGCGCTAACGCCGCTGCGTTCTGAGCGCGCCGCAACGCCTTGTCGCGACGTGTCTCATGGGCGGCGACGAATATCTGCAGATCGTAAGGCAGTAACCGAAAGCGCCTCTTGCGATCGTCCGGCCAGGATCTCGGCGGTTCGATGCCGGAAATCTGGGCGATGGCGGAGGCTACCGGTCCTCCGAGCGTCGGGTCGGCGAGACCCGCCGATACGTGCATCTTCGAGATCTCCTGCACGGCCGGCCAGAGCCGCTCGATACCGAGGGACGCGCAGTCGGCCACGAACCGGGCAACGGCGTCGGGCACGGCCGGACATGGGGTCACGCCACGCAACGCGCACCAGCGGACAAATGTCGGCGCAGCCTGCAAACGAGCCTGCGCGAGCGCTGCCAGCACGGGGTTACCCATCGTCTGCTTCAGCGCTTCGCCCTGCGCAATGCGTGGTGGAGGCTTGTCATTCTCCGCCGCAGCTCCTGGAGGCGCACATGACGCCTAAGACTATGCGAGCCTGAACCGATCTCTCCGTCGAGCTCGGCTTCGAGCCCATCCAGGGCGACCACGCGCTTGTTCAGGCCATAGAGCGCAAAGTTGTCGGCGATATCGTCAATGGTAGCAGGCTGGCCACAGGCCTTTTCCGTGATGGATTCTGCGTACTCGAGAAGATTACGGTCGTCTGTCATTTCAAAACCCAATTGAAGAGAACTGAATTGGTGAACATCCATCGAGTTAGCTAGCCGCCGAACGTCGTCGAGAGCAGGAAGGGACCGGGGAGCCAACCGGCGGTTGCCGCATGACTCATCCGCTAACCAGGCAGCACAAATAGCTTCCGAGTCTAACGCATCAGCGCCTGATGGCCTTCCGCGCATGATAAAGCGCTACGGCGTCCTTGATGTCGCCGGTGCTCGAAAGCCTCGCGTTGAGGGTCCGAAGATCCGCGTTCTCACGCTCGCCGCGTGACGCCGCGGAGCCAGGTCGCTGCACCGGCGGCAGTGGCCTGGTCGTGACGGAATCCTTCGCCTTCATCATGAGACGATACTTTCCCGCATCATACATCATTCGCTGGAAGGCGGCGTTGCGCATCAGCGGTTCGGTGTTGAGCAAATGCGTCAGCTCGGAAGCCTCGATTCCACTCGCCCTGGCCGACGCGATGATCTCCTGCATCACGGCGCGCTGGGTCTCGACGGGTTCTCCCTTGAGCATGGCGTCGAAGCGCGCGTCCTCTGATTTCGCGTGAGCGCGAAAGGCGCGATGCGCGGCTTCAGTCTGCCGTTGGCTCTCCTGCCGATGTTGCGCAAGGAGCTGGTCCGTTGCCGCGATCGCGCTCTGAACATGTGCGAATTTCGCGGGATCCTGCCGCGACAACTGTTCGAGGACGCCAGGCAAGTTTTCAAACGGAATGCCGACGAGCTCAGGGAACTGGTTGATGAAGCTTGCTTGCGCGATCTGCGTCGCGCCGGTCAGGGCATCGAGATAGCCCTGCCGGACCTTGTGCGTCTCTGCAATCTCCTCATCGATCGCCTGACGTACCTGGGGATGCTCCAGCGCCTTCGCCAAGGCGGGATCGAGACCCCCGCCGAAACCGGCTTCGGCGCCTTCCGTCCCCGCGTGGTCCTTGTTTAGCTCGACACCATCCAGGTCCGCGTCGGGCAGCTCGAAACCGTAGAATTCGGCCGCTTCCGGGTTCTTTGCGAGCGCCTCCGCACGCAACGCGTCCACCCGTTCGGCCAATCGGTCGGCACCTTCGCTGTCGGCGATCAGCTTCTCGGCCGCAACCGCGGCCGCGTAGTCACGGCTCGCACGGCTTAGGGTTACGGCTTCATTCGCCGCGGCGGGTTTGCCCTCCGCGTCACGATACTGCCTGACAACCACGTCCCCAGATTGCTCGGAGATCTTTTCCGCGGCTTCACGAAGGGACGCAGTGTCGCTGCCGATCGCCCCTTGTTCGTCCGACTTCCGGTCCGGCATCGCCTTGTAACCGGCGATTGCGAGATCGTGCGCCGCACCAGTCAGATCGTTGCTTGATTCATCGGACATTGTTCAGACCTCTCCTTCGCAGGTAAGCGGCTGGGCCTCGACCAGGCATGATCCCCGGCGTCGACGTGCCTTGATCGTCGGGAGTCTCAGGGGTGGGTTGGCCAGTCCAGCCAACCGAACGCTGACCGGTGTTAAAGCCCGTAATGCCGTTGGCGAGCGCTGCGAATGGATTGCCTAACGGGGTATGTGCCCAGCTCTGAAAACCGGCGTTCAATCGATCGCCGAATGTCGGCGCGGTAGCCGGCGCAGGAGGCTCCGCGCGGCCGAATTGCGGCATCCAATAGTCCCCAATTCGCATGTTGAGCGTCTGTCCATCGTCACGCGGCCAGCTTGAGGGCGCCGTCTGAGGTGAAGCGGGTACTGGCGCTCCATCGACCAGGGCTGTTTCGCGATTGTTTGCCGGCAGACCGGGACTCGCCGCGACGGGAACGGGCGGAAACGGAGATCCTGGCGCGGGCTGGTCGAAGCTCAGCTGCGGCTGCAGGGAGAGCAGCCGCCCATACAATCCTCCACCTGGTTCAAAATGCCCTGGATCAAAGTTCAGGTAGTCGTCAAGCAATCCCATTAGCGTGCCTCGCCGAGCTTGCGGGAGCTCTCGGTCGCGGCGCGATAGTCGACCGCCTTGTAGCCGTTGATCTCCAGGACAGCATGCGGCGCAGTCAGCTCCACATCCTGCGCCATCAGGCCGATGTGGTAAGCGGGCGCTCCCTTGTAGCGATAGCCGTAGACCGGCGTCCCATCGAACAGCGCGCCGACGGCAGCTATATCTTCCTTCAGCCGCATGTCAGACGGCATGAACTTGAACAGGCTGCCGATGCCGTTAGCAATCGCCCCGAACTGCTGCGCTCCGGACAATTGCTGAGTGGTATTCGTCGTCCCGTTGCTCTGCTGGCCGAGTTGCGCGATCGGTACGCCGATCTGCGCGAGCAGGCTCAACGCTTGCACCGGAATGCCGCGCCGCTGCGCCTCCGCCGCGAGCGTTGCGTTGGCGCCGTAGTTCTGCGCATCGAGCGCAGATTGTGCCGCGGTCACGCCTTGGCCCTGGTTGGTGAGATAGTTCTGTTGCATACCGCTGAGCGTATTCGCAGTGGTGTTGCCGGCTCCGTAGAGCGCATTCGCCGCATTGAGCTGGTTGGCGACATCCTGGTTGTATTGCGCGGCTATCACCGGGGCCTCCGCGGCGGCAACCCCGCGCCCATAGGCCATCTGGTTGGCTCCGCTGAGGTCACGCCCCGCCGCGGCGAACTGCGAGTTGATGCTGTTGCCGACATCGCTCCGGATCTGCGCCAATTGCGCCGTCAGTGCCGGATTGTTTCCGATCATGCTGCCATTGGCATAAGGCGTGAGCTGTCGTTGCAACGTCGCAAGATTGTCCTGCACGTTTCCGGCCTGCGCATTCGCACTGCCGCCGTTCAACAGCGACTGCGCATATCCACCGATCTGACCCGCGTACGGATTGCCCAGCGCGGCGTTGCTCTGTAGCGTGTTGAGTGCGCCGGTTTCCGCTGCCGTCGCCCCCGTGTTGTTCAGTCCTGTGCCAAGTTGGCTCAGAATGTTCTGCAACATCGGCTGTGCCGCTGCCCATGGAGCGGTTTGCGACTGCTGCGTTTGGGTCGATGAAGATTGGCCACCCATCGGATGCCTTCCTTTCATGGTTTGATTGACAAGCAAATGCAGTCGCACTGCATCGGATGCAGGCGTCCGGCACGCTTTGCGACGACCGGCGGTTGGATTGATCTATCGACGTGTGTCGAAGATAGGTACCGGCAGGAATTGCACCGGCTCCCTGCTCACCAGCCCCAAAAGTGACCGCTCGGCGGGCGCCTGCTCGCTCGCGAGACCACTTGCTGCTACCGGAGAATTCGGTACCGCTGGAACGCCAGCTCTGCGTCCTGGCGGCGATGACGCGCCCGCGGTTAGCACCGTTCTAGTCTCCCGCCTGCTCCATCATTGCCTGAAACGAACAAAGCAACCTCCGGGCGTCATAGTCTGGAGACATCTCAACATCGATACGGTCGCGGCTGCTCATGAGTGGCTCCGTGAAAATAACAGGACAGGTAGCGGACAATAGGACGCGGGTCGCCCGCCGGCCGGCAGCGGTCGCGTGTCTGAACAATTGGCATGGAAGTCACCTCTCGATGACCTCTGCGAGACTATCGGTTATCGGATCGCAACTAGTCGAAAGCGCGCTCGAGCGTGCATTGTGGCACCGTCAGAAACACTTGAAATACCATCGGCGCGCATGACCGCCTGTAACTGTCTCGCTGAGCCCCCTGTCGACAAAACTCAATTGAGCAATCAGCCCCATGTCATCGGCAATCTGAAACTCGAATGTCCTCTTCACCGGTGCGCGAGGGGCTGGAAGCTCCCGCAACAAGCGTCCTTGCGTCGTACCGAGGATGTCTGTTGCCGCGATCTTCAGCCATCGCTGACCGTCATGAAGGTCTGCAGGAGAGGCCTTTTTCAACGCATCGCAGGTCGCTTGATCACCTACCCAAAATCCACGGAATTCCGACGGGAATTCGGCCTCAGCGGCGGCCAAGATTGGTGAGCAAAAAATCAAGAAAAAAGCGGATACCAAAGCAATTCGCATTCAACATACCTCGCGACGTCTCGACCGCTTTGCCAATGTCTCGACCGCTCTGCTGGAGATCATTTCAGATTCCACCGGTCAGCATCTCAAATATGTAGCAACGCCACGCGCCTGGATGATTCGTTCGACGAGCCGATCGTCACGCGTCAATGCCAATTCCGACATAAGGTGATTGTCCGAAAACGTCTGGATAGCAACCGACAGCCGCGTCGAAAGAAAACTCAGGCTGTCGATCGGTAACTCACCGAAAAACCGTCCCTGCGTCGAACCGAGGACATCGGTTGCAGTTATCTTCAGCCAGCGCTCGTCTGCGCGAAGCGATCCGGGCCCTCTGCTCTTCAGGATATTGCAGGTCGATTTCTTGGCAACCCAGAAGCCCCGCATTTCATTCGGAATCTCATCAGCCGCGACGGCGACAGATGCACCGGGCAGCAAGAGCAAGAAACACAACAAGATGGTTCGCATGACGGCGCCTGTCAGAAGGATCAGACCGGACAGAGATGATCAATCGGCAAAAGCTGCGCGAGCGCGATCATGAACATCGCTGATATGTTCCGATTTCGCGTCGGCCTTCACCGAGCAAGATCTCGCGAAGCTGACCGTGGGCGGAAAGCGTCAGCAGAACGATCGCCCCTTTTGCATCCAGGGTCTGCATTTCGGCTGACACCTCGGCGGTCGAAGCGGCCGGAGCCTGGCCGGCGACCTCCTTCAAAAAGCGGCCCTCCGTGGAGCCGAACACACCCTTGGCAGATATCTTCAGCCACCGGTGGTCGCCGTGAACATCTGCTGCAGTTTGCGTTTTCCAATATTCGCATGTCTCCTTGGCTTCCCCCCACAGTCCGCGAAGCGGAGGCGGAAACTCCTCACTGGCGCCATACGACGGCCAGGACAACATGACGAAAACCCACGCCAGAAGAAACCGCATCCAACCTAACCTGCGCATGCAACCACAAGCTTAGTAGTCGCCTACCATTGAACAAACAGTGAACAATGTCAATCCCCGTTAGCATCGCTCAAGCCTGGACAATCCGGCCTCAAGACCGTGATCTCCTTGTCCATGATTACATGCTTCTCACGATAGCCGTCGAGCACACGCAGCCAACCTTTGCGACCGTAGATCCGCACGCGCGTGCAGCCTTCATCCCTTGCGTAGGCTTCGATCCCGTCGAGCAGCGGCAGCCAGCGCTTCATCCCGGACCCGCCGCACGCGGTGATGATGCAGACCTTGCCGATATCGGAATTGATGAGGACTGTCGTAGCAGCCGCCTCGATCGCATTTCCATTCCACGCGAACCACAAAAGACTGCGCCCCGATAGAACATCGGCGGCGATATCGCCAAACGCGTTCAATGTAGTCCGTCGACAGGCCTCCCTCAGCAGTTTAGCGATATGCGGCCAGAACTCATGCACCTTCGTGGGCGCAACGCAGATTAGTGCGGAGGTTAAGCGAGCACTCATCGACCACCTCACGCATTCACAACTAATCTCGCGAACGCGAGCAAGTCACATCATATCGTTAGCTGGCTTGAACGGAGGCAGTTCGTCCGGACTGCCATCGCATGCTCGCTTTGGACGGAATTCATTGTATCGTTCGAGGACGTTCTTCCGAATGAATCCCGGTGGCGCACCGTCCACGAAATCGCGCTCGCGCCCAATGTCGGGAACACCACGCACAATCTGCAGCGACATGATATCTTCGAGGACATCTGATAGCTCGCTACCTCGCCCGAGCATCAACAGTATCCGAGCCTTCTGGCCAAGCGCTTCTCTGCGCCAACACTTAGTCCGATAGGCACGCTCCAGCGCAACATCGATCCACTTTAAGGCTTCCTCAGGTCGATCGAGCGAGTAGAGGCAAATGTTGGCTTTGCTCATCGCACAGCGAACATCATCCGAATAGCGCCGCATAACCTCATCTAGGACCTCCAGCGCTTCGTCATCCCGCTCGGCTTCGCGCAGGAGCCAGACCAACTCATTGAGAATAAAGCGACGATCACTATCGCACGCACTCGACGCGCGATCTTTGACAATACAAATCGTCGAATGCAGCGAACTCTGACTTCGGAGCTCCCTGATCCAATCCCCCAATTCCTTTGCTGTACCGAACGACGCTATGGCTACACCTTACAGCCGAGTCGAATCATGGTTTCCGCAGGGAACGCTACTAGACTTCTGCGAAGGATATCATTGCTGGTTCACCGAGCGCAATCCTTGTTCCTAGCGCTGGTCATTGAACCAATTCTCTTCATCCTGCTCATTCCATTCGTTGGGCTCATCTAGTGCAGGTCGTCTCCCATTCTTGTTGCACGCGAAATACCTTTCCCATGCCCGATCCTTGCAACCCTGAAGGAAATCGTCCCACGGATATCCAACTTGTCCGCTATCACGACGCTCCTGCCACGTCTGCCAGCATCTACTTGTTTCCTCACCCCGTCTCTCAGTGCAAAAGTCACCGCCATCATTTCCGCGGCTGTTGCTGCCGCCGCTACCGCCGGCTCCAGTGCTGGTCGCGCGGCTAGCGGCGCTTCGTCTGCGCGATTTACCATATGGAGCCAACGACGGCGCCGCAACGTTCGGCAAACGCTCTCGATCACCCAAGACGGGAGGGCTCGCAGCATCACCGTCAGGCGGAATGCGCATCAGTAGCCTAGCATCTGGATCATGCGGTCCCGAACTAAACCCGTGGTTCGGCTTATTTTCAGGCTGCCCTCCCTGTGGATCGGCTGGCGTTGATAGATTTTTGTTTTCATCGCGTAGGATTGATTGCCGCCATTGCTCGTACTTCAGAATCAGACCAAGCAGTCCACTAAGCGGACTTGGCGGGCGAGGCGGCTGCTCCCCACCAGAATCAGATTGAACGGGCGGCGAGGGAAACGGATTGGGCATTCCGTACGGAACAAATCTAAATCCTGGAAATCGAGGAGCCATTGAAAACTTCCTTGCTAGAAGAGAGAGCATGGTCACAAGACGCAACGCGGTGCGGCCGGGCGGCGGCCGTCCGGAATGCGGGCTTTCTGAGAGCAGCCAGCGCTCAAACGCGATGCGCTAGTCTCTGTGATGACTAACCAAGCACCGCATAAAAGAATGTCCGCCCCGGCGTCGTCGAATTCACATGCGTGATCGTGAACGACCCGTTGGCTACCGCGCTGACGTAAATCGTGCCGTTGCCGAGCTCCGTCGCGGCGCTTGGCGATGCCGGCGTCAGGATCGGCGTCGAACCTGATGCCGCATTCGGTGTCGACACCGTCGTCGTCGACACGCCCGTCGCGAGCGTCACTGTCCCGACCGCGTTCGATCGGCCGGCGGCGAGACCCTGGATAGCGAGCACGATCTTCTTCAGATCCGTTTCGGTGATGCCCGGAACATACGCCGTCATAGCGCACCGCTCGCGATCACATCCGGTACCACGCCTGCGCAGAAGCTCCATTGCGTCGCCGCGGGAATCCGCACCTTGAAGCGCGAGTAGCGTGTATCCTGCATCATGTCGCAGCGTCCGGTCCTGGCATTCACGAGCACTTCGGTACCCGGGACCGCAGCGGCGGATGGCGTATCTCGGGTCGAGACGGAGCCATAGAGCGTCGACGCATCGGTGATCGGCCGGAAGCCGCGAATCGTGATCCGGTTCTCGTCGTTCCCCTGCTCCGCGCTTTCCAGCGTCGCTTCCAGATTCTGACCGCGGAAGAAGCCGAGCACATGCGCATTGTTGAACTGTGCGATTTCGGGCTGAACGGCCGTGGCATAGGCATCGAGACTCAATGTCATCGCATCGATCGAGGACGAGATGGTGTCGAGGTTCTCCAGCGTCAGGCCGGTCTGCGAGACGCCCAGCAGATACTCACCCGCCATCGAGACCGGGAAAAATCGATCAAGCAGAAAGTCGTAGCCGAGCAGCTTGTCATAGGTGGTTCCGACGGCGCCGGAGACCGATTTGTAGGCCCAGTACACCCGGGTGCTGCGCGGATCGGCGGCACCCATGAAGAGTTGCAGATTGCCCTTGTCGAGATCCGCCAGGAACGTTCGGTCGACCTTTTCGCGGCCGATCTGCTCCGGCACGCCGCCCGGCTCGATCTTGTGGAATCCCTGGCCTGCGTAGAAAAAGATGCGCTCTCCGGCCCGGATGATCGAGTACGGCGCGTAGAGGCCCTTGTCCTGCGTGATGCGATCGATCTGGAATACGATCGGCGAACCCGGAACATAGGACATCCGCCGGATCGCCTGGTCCTGAAAGATGATCCCTGCCTCGCCGCCGGCGACGCCGCGAACGATGCCGCCATCGGGAAAGTCCTGAAAGTCTGACGACTTGATGCCGCTGATCCAGCTGTCGGCCGCATTAAAGTTATTCAGCCCCGACCACTGAATTCGATAAGGGTTCGAGAGCAGCCCGGATAGCACCAAAAACCTGCCGACGACCCCGATATAGGCTGCCTGCGGCGGCGAGCCGAGTGCATTACCGAACGTCGACGCTGACGACAGGTCGAACATCTGCAACGTTGCGTTGGCTTGCGTGGCGAAGACAAAATTGCCGGTCTGCGCGAACTGCCACTGCGCGTTGGCGCTCAGCACGCTGTACGTTCCGCCCCCCGACGACACGTCGGTCCATGTAAAATCGGTATTGTTCAGCTTGAACAGCCTGTCGCTGGTTCCTGCGAATGTAACCACCGTGCCGTCTGACTTCAGCGCGTAGAAAGCGCCACGGCAAGCAGCTGGTAACGGTGCCGCGTAAGCCGACAGGCTCGGGAACGGTCCGTAGCCGTCACCACGCGGGATCACGTTCAGGATGTTTCGCGTGGCCTGACCTTCATAGTCGCTGACATCGGGGCGATACTCGCCAGTGGCAAGTAAGGGCATATTTCAATCATCTCCAGAGAATTCGGCCGCAGGCGTGGCGGACCGCATCACCGGCTCCGGCGCGACACCGCGCCGCAACCCCGCCGGCCATGACCGGCGGCGTCCGGCGGGGGCGCTTCGCGCAAAGCCGCACTCGTGCACATTTGGATTCCGGCTTGCCCGCTCGGAATCAACGATCCAGGCGCACGCTGGAACAGCCTAGAGCGTCTAGGCCGAGACCGCCGGAACGCCCGCGGTCCAGGCAGGCGAGACCGATATGCTGATCGTCCACTCAGGGGACGGAGCAATCTCACCGGTCCAGTTGCTTGCGATGGGTTGGGTGGGCCACCAATTCACGTAATCTCGACTCAGCGCCGCAGCGCTGCCGGTCACCTGGTAAGCGGCGATCCCGGCGTTCAGTGCAGCAGTTCCCGCCACCCGGTTATAAACAATGATGTAGCTTCCTACGGCAACGCTGAGCGCCATCGCCGTCTTCACGGGATTTCCAACGATGGAATAGTTCGTCCCGATTGACACTGCACTTATGGAGAAGAGAGCGGCGTCGCCACTCTCATGATAGCTTCCCGCGCTCCCACTCAGCGTCGGGATAAACGCGGCGGCATTGCCGGCAAGTGCGTAGTTTGTCGCCACCCCCGTCGTACGAAGGCCGAAGATCGCCCCATTTCCTCCGATGACGTATGATCCCGCGCCACCGGCCACAACGTTCGAGCCACTTACGCGCATCTGTCCCAGAGCGAGGCGTCCGATCGCATCGAACCCGAGTATCGACATTGCTAGACCCCCCTGATGCTCGAAATTGCGCGGCGGTGCCCCGCACCTCGACGATGAACCTCGTCATGTTGCCCAAAACTTCGCACCGAGGATCCAGCTGGTGCATCAGGCGCCAATTCTGAAGCCTTGAAAATGGGTGCTTGCCGCAGCGCCGAATAATGTCGTGACCCCGTTCGGCAAATAGACATAAGCCTCGACGTAGTCGGTGCTTCCGTTCATCGGGACGGCGCAAACAAGCAGCTTGTTGGCATCGGCCGACATTCCGTTCGAAACTGCCGTATAGGCGCCGTTTTTGATGCGTGCGCCGTTCTTGTAAAGCGACGGCTGACAGCTTTCGGTTAGAGACGTACCTGTTGCAGTCGAGCAATCCAGGACAAAGAGATAGGTGCCGGCAGTCTGCGGGGTGTATCTCCCGGTCGAGGTGTCGAACCAGGTTTCGTTATCGACCGGCTTGTTCGTCCACGTGATCTTGTTATATGCCGCTGCCGTTAGTCCGGTCTGATCAGTGCCGTTTCGGTCGACGATGAAAACACCGCTTTCTGAAGGGTTGGCCCGGATGTTGGTCCGAGCCTGGGCGCGTTGTGCCGCGGTGAAATTGTTCGCTTCCTCGATCGAGATCAGATCTTCTCTCAGGGCCACGATCGCTACTTGCGGCGATACAGTGAAATTGATCTTCGAGGTCGTTCCTGATGAGTTGAACAGGATCGTGGTTCGAGAAAGGACACCGGTAGAGGCGTTCCAGGTTCCTTCGCCGAGCTCCCATTGGGAGAGATCCGCGCTCTCCGCGCGGTACTTGTAGGTCCGGCCATTGACTGCTCCGGCCGCCGCGGGCGCCAGATATCCGCCGACGGGCCCCGCGACCAACCAGTCGGTGGTGCCGCCGGTCGACGGCGAAAATCTGCACGTGTCAAGAAATGCTGCCATGTTACGTAATCGTCAGAATGCCGTTAATCTGGTCGAGAGCGACCGTGAACGTGTTGCCGTTGGTGAGCATCAGGCCCGTGCCGTAGTCCCACCACCCGATCAAAGGCCTCGTTGGAGACGTCGAGTTGTAAAGGACAGCATATTGAAACGGGCCGATCGATCCACCGGCCGCGGTCCAAGCCGGATTCGTTGCGCCGAAGAACCTGAACGTGCCGGAGGTTTGTGATCCCGCGATCGTGCCGATTGACGTTCCACCCACCACGTAACCGTTGCCGGCGGAAAGATCGGCAGGCACATTGTAGACGGTGTTGGTCGCGGCAGGCAGCGCGTTGGTGAGATACACCTTGTAGACCTGCGCGGTTCCGGTCTTCATGTCATGCAGCGCGTTGGCCACGTCCTGCACGAAACAGTTGAACTTGTTGAAGGCAGCCATTGTATGGATTTTCCTAGATGATCTGACCGGAAGCGCGAACCGTCATCGGCCCGGCGTTGAAGGTCGAGGTCAGCCCCAGATTGTTGAGACTGCTGAGTGCGGCCGAGAAGCCGAGCGCCCAGGTCTGGATGCGCCCGTCATCCTTCAGGTAGGGTGCGGCTTCCAGCAGCGCGCCGTAGAGATACAAGTCCGGCGCCGCCGACAGCAGCCAGTTCGGATCATTGCTGGCGAGCGGCGGGACTACCCGCCGATAGACCATTTCAATCGTGTAGGCCTTGTCGGGCGTCGGTGCGATTTCGATCTCGTTGCCGAAGATTGTGAAGTAGCGCGGCTGTCCTGCAACGTCGGAGATGCCGAACCGATATTCGTCAAGCTGCTTGCCTGACTTGAACTCGAGACTGGGCATCCCCGACACACCCGACAGCCGAATCCGGCGCATCGACTGGAAATCCGACGGCAACGCAATGAACTCGGGCTGGTTGGAGGTGAGATCGATCACGGCGATCGCGCGCTGTTCCATCTGGCGAACAAACAACTCTCGATTGAGCTTCGCCTCGGAGAGCTGGATGAAGGTCGGAATCCGCGCGATCAGAACCGTATCCTGATCGCGCGCCAGATACTCCGTGACCGCCGACTGCAGCGAGGCATAATCCACGATCTGTGTCACGTCGCCCCCGTTGTCCATCCGGACTGCAGCTTCGGTCGATCGGTCCGCAAGTAGGCCCATTCGGGATCGTCGAGCTTGCGCTGTACGATGCCGTCGAACTCGGGCGAAAACATCCGCACCGAGGTGTTGCCCTTGGCGTGCTCTTCGTTGAGCCACTTGACGTAGATCACGTTCGGGATCCGCGCGACGTGGCGGCCCCATTCGTTGCGCTGCTGGTCGCGCCGCGCCTCATGATTCCATTGCAGGATCGGCTCGACATCCTGCAGGTGCTCGATCGCAAGGTCGCGCCCGTTGCCGTCGAAATGTGGCCTGATCAGGACGCCGTCCATCACGACATCTCCGCGATCCAGAGAGTTCCGGCAGTTGCTGTGACCAGGCCATTGGTTGCCGCCTTGATCGCTGCGATCTGCTGTCCGGGACTGACGATGACGTATTCGACGACGTTCGCCGGGAGATAACTATCCGCGATCGTCGCGGTCTGAGTGCCGTCGCCGATCCGATAGCAACAAGCGGAGTTGGCGACCAGGCGCAGCTGATAGGTCTCTGTACCGAACGCGTTCGCCGCGCCGACACTCGAATCGTAAGCAATCGTCTGGGTGACGCCGAGGCGCGACGCCGGCTGCTTGGGAAAGAATGACATCAGGCCGTCCTCACCGAGAGAGAGAAGTACATGGGAACGGCGGCCCCGGACGCACCCGACGGCGTCAGCACGACGACATCGTCTTCGTTCAGATAGGTCGGCGAAGGCGGCACCGCCGAGAACAGCAGCCCCGCGGCCGATCCGGCTTGAGGTACCGTGAAGGTCGCCAGTGTGTTGCCGTTGGCGGTGACCGTAACGCTGCCATCGGTCGTGGTGATCGCGCCGCCGAGTACTCCTGTCGCCTTCAGCACGCGGCAACGAAAGGGAATACGAATGTAGGCGGCAGCGGGAGACGCACCGCATGACGGCGTATAGGCCGTCAGATGCTCGGTATTGAGAGTGTGATTACCGGGAAGTGGCATAAAGGCCTCCTGATGCAAAGGAAAGCGGACAAGGGAAAGCGGGCAACCAAGGTTGCCCGCGGATCGCGATGACCCGGCTAGGACGTGGTGTTGTCGAACACACCGCCGGAGGCCTTCTCGTTACGCGCGACCAACGCGTACTCGGCGAGCACCTGACGCCGGTCGGAGTCGCCGGTCTTTGCCAGCGGGATCGAGATCATGTTGCGGCCGTTGAGATAGGCGACGGCCCACTTGTCCATTTCAAGCACCAGAACGTCGCGCGGACGCTGGAAGCGATTGGCGATGACCTTCAGCTTGCCGAAGTCGGATTCGTAGGCGTCGACCGACGCCACGATCTTCTTCGACTTGGCTTCCTCGATCGCAGTGGAGCGGCCGGTGAAGGTGGAGAAGACCTGCTTATTGAAGGCGCCGGTCATGATGGTGCCGGGCTTGCCGCCATTGGTCCAGATCGACGACAGCACGGTCTTCAGCCGCACTTCCGTGAACGCCAGCTGGGTGCCGTCGGTGCGCGTACCGGTGCCGTCGGCCGCAGCCGGATCGGCGCCGCCGCCGGCCGTTCCCTTCGACGTATTGCTCACGATCCACGACAGCACCGACGCCGTCTTGCGCGGTGCGCTGGTCGAGCCGGCAGCCTTCGCCTGGCTGCTACCGACGAGGATCGTCTCGATGTCGCGTTTCAGCTCGAGGCCACGCAGCATCTCCTGGTAAGCGAGCTCGTTGTCGCGGCCGGCATGGTCCACCGCCTGCTGGGTCCCCGACACCTGCGCCATTTTGTAGGAGATCTGGCAGAGGTTGCCGAGCCGCACGGTCGGTACCAGCGCGTTGGCGGTGGGATCGTCACCTTCGAGCTGAGCGTTAGCGTTCGAGGCCGGCGCCAGCGCCTGGGTCTGCCACTCGTGGTTGACGGCGGAGGCCTTTTCCTTGTCGACGCCGCTCATGAACGGCGTGTCGGTCGGATCGATGCGATAGATCATATCACTGAGGTCTTCACGGTTGCCGATCGCCTGATATGTCGTCACCGTGTTGGTAGGCAGAGCCATGTGTTGGTCCTTGTGCTGTCCGACAACGCATGCGACCGCGCCGCCGGTTGGCGGACGCGTTCGTCATCCTGATGTGCGGACGTGATGGTCTTGGGTGGTGAGCGCTCGGGCTGCGCGATGGCGCGGAAGCTTGCTTCCGGTTCGGCCCGCCCTTGTCTCCGCCGTGGCGCCTGCGTGTCGCACAGGGTCGGCGTCACGAAAAAACCCGCGACGTTTCCGGCGCGGGCTCAAAACTCTTGATGGTGAGATTATGCTAGTGAGTTGCCCGACGTGTCAACTCGTATGTTGGGTTTTCTTCATCGACTTGAGAAGCAACCGCCTCGGCGACCTCCATCGATTTTCAATATCTGACACGCGTACTGCCCAGATGGCGGATGGGTGCGGCTGGCGGCGTCGATAAGATCGATTGTATGCTCAGATCCATTGGACGCTCGCACTGTGACGGAATTGCAGATGCGCGTACGCGGGCAATGATGACTGCCACGGGAGATCGACAGCAGTCGATCAGGCCGAAAGCTTGATGAGGCTCAAAAGGCCGCTGGTCACCGCGACGAACAGAACGGGCACCAGATTGGTGGCAGCCACGATCATGCCCACGAGGACGCTATTGTAAACACCGCCTGAGACGGAAAGGAGCGCAACTAAACTCGCGATGAAAAAGACGTTGGCGGAGATCAGCACAAGGACGAACCTGAGGAGACGGCTGCGCCGAATGTTTGCCTCCTCAAGCGACTCCACAAATCTGCCACCGAGGAAAAGGCAGAGAAAATGAAGACTCGAAAGCGACGCCGCCAAGACAAGGCAAGCGATCACCGGCTCGAAGCCACCGGCTGCTATCATGCCCAGAGTAATGAGAGCAGCCGACCAATAGATGAGCGCGGTCTTAATCACGACGTCCAGGATGAAGGCTGCCCACCATTGCGATGTCGAGAGGATCATCCTGAGGCTCGCACGAGAAACACCAAGCAACCCAGAATTGAACATAACGGGAACGTTGTCAAGCGGTCCTACAGGATACCGAACCGCTTCCTCCGCTCCGCCGTCTGCGCCAGCTCCTTCAGTTCAGCCTTCGCCAGTCTGCCGTTTGTGACCGCAGCGGTAAGGTGATCGCGCACCTTGCCGACCACGTTGATGGCGAGGAACAGCTTTTCACGGCCGGACGCGTCGTCGATCGTCGTCGACCGCCAAGCAGCTGTATACGCATGCTCGAGGCTCGCGAATGCTTCGGCGAGCAATTCGTCGGCGAGCAGGCGTTCGGCCCTGACCGCGCGGCCTACGGCCTGGTCAAGTCTCGATTCATCAGTATTCGTCATTGCTGGGGTTCTCCAGAGAAGGGACCGTGTTCGACGGATGCTGCGCTTTGCTTCATTCTCCGCTTTCGGATCCGCATCGAGCAGCGCCGATCGTGGCTTTCAGCCCGGCCTTAGCTGTGGCCAGTTCGCTCTCTCGCGTCTTGGCGTAGCGATGGATGGTAGTGTTCTGCGCGTGCTGTTGTTGCGCCGGCGGGCGGCGATCGCGACTTCGATCCGCGTTCGTTGCCTGCACCGCGATCGCGGCCCGGATTGACGTGGACGCTACTTCGCCGTAGTGCTGCACATCCTCTTTGGAGGCGTCTATCGCTCGTTGCGGTAACGTCGCAGCTTGGACCATCTTGGCATAGGCAACCTTGCTGGCAATTTCGGCCGCCTTGTTGACGAATGGGATTCCGGGGGAGAACTGCCCCCCGTCATCAATGGCCGGCGGCCCGACATCGGGCAGACCTGTGCCCGTCGCAAGCGGTTGGGGCGGATTGTCCAGCTGTCGTCCGGCCTGTTGGGGCGCCTCATCGACGCTGAACGGGTCGTGGTCCACAGGGATTAAGGATACATCTGTGAAGTCCGGTTGATGGTCGACGGGCACCAGCGAAAAATCAGACACGATGAACGACCATCAGGAATTTGCCCGGTCGCTTCGGATCCGGAACATAGTGGTGACCGTCCCTCGCCCTTCGCGCACCGGGCAAGGAAGCACGTTCCGATCTCCGCGCCTCCGTCGCAGCCTTTAGATGTGCATCGAACACCTTGATCTGGGCGTCGAGCTCGGCCTAGATCTTGGCCAGCTCGATCTCGGCTTCGGCCTTGAGCTTTTGATGGATCGCATCGGCCTACGCCTTGGTCTGCAGTGCCAGCACCCGTGGATCGGGCGCCGGTGATGGCGGCGCCGGCGGCGGATACAATAGCTGCCCGGTCTGCGGATTGACCGCGGTCGGATCGTTGAAGAACCGGCTCGGGTTCTTGTGCCCCATGATCCGGGTCAACTCGACGGCCGTGTTGTACAGTTCGCGGTCTCCGACCATGTTGGCCTTGCCGCAACTAATCAGCTCCTTCTGCACATTGGCAAGCGCTGTCACCTGCGCGAATTGTTGCGCCTTGCCGCCGGTGCCGAGGCCGACATTGATCGTCATGTCATCGCGGGTCTTCCAGTTGCGCGGATCGACCGTGATCCAGGCGTTACCCAACCGCACCGTCTGCTGTGCTAGCGAAGTGCACGTTAACCGACCCGCAAGAGCCGCTAGATTGGCATTGCGGCGCTGAACCTTGTCGTTGCAGCATCAAACGGCTTTCGGCGACGTCGAAGCTATGCCCTGCTGATTTCGCATTGGTGCCGGCAACCGCTCCACTAAATGGCTGGCCGAGCCGTCTTTAGCAATTCATCACCGATCGACAGTTCCGGATCTGCGCGAACAACCGCGAAGCGAGGAGCGTCCTTCTTCGCAAAGGTTAGTCGCACTCGCTCGTCTTCATGGGTGCCAGACGGTTGGAAGAACTCGCAGCGTAGCAGAAACGATCCGGCCGGCAGCTCCAGCGGAACGGTCTCCGAAATACTTCCGACTTCTATGGCCCCGTCAGCGGGAACCTCGAAGGGGACCTCTACTGCGCGTACCGCATTGGGGTGAACGGGAGCGGCGTGGTTCACCACATGGATATCGACCGAGTGTCGACCGGACCCGACCATAGAGCTGAACGACACGCTGCCAGGCCGCCAAGTGAAGCCCTGCGAGATATGTTGATCAGTCCAGTCATTATATGGATCCTTCAGCGCGCTCGCGAACACTGAAAGTTGCCCATAGGAGAGCTGGAAACCGATCGTGACTGCCATCGTCAATCTCCAATGTTGATCTTGATTCGCGCCCCGTTGGGCTATCCACGACCTGAATTGCCGACAGAAGCACCGCCCGACCGGTTGTGATTTCGATTGATCGCCCGAACGTCAGCCTCAGCACCGCCTTCTCGAAACATCGCACCAGGGTACTCGTCTAGGTCCTTGCCAGCAACCTTATCCAGCTTGCCAGTCGCTGCCCGTCTGTTCGCGCGGCTGCCAGGGCGATTAATCGTCAGGACGCTTGGGTGACCTGCATTAATGGCATCGGCCGCATGCGCGGCTGCCTCACCGTGAATCGAGCGCGAAAGAGTTATCTCCTTCGCAATATTTGCGGCCTTTAGCGCACCCAGCCGCTTTGCGCCCGGTATCATTCCGGTTGCCGCCGCCGCGGCCCTCGGGAGATCGTCGCGACGTTTCGCATCGATAAGGTCGAGCGCAGAGCCGACAACGCCAAACGGCGTTAACCCAAGCACATTGCCAATGCGCGAGGCCAGATCGTTGGCGGTGTAGGGCTGCATGCCAAGCGCTATCAGCGCGTCGGCTGCGAGATAGCCAATGCGTTGCGTGGGCGTGTACTTCGCCGTCTTCAATTCGCCGGTCGGCCGATTGTACGTCGACCAATCGCCGTTCGAACCGCTGGGAGGAGATATCGCCGCTGACGTCGAATTCTGTGCGGCGATTTGACCCGCGACACCATTGTCCACGGAATCTTGATCATAGGGTACACTTGGCCTTGCTGGCGGCGCGATTGATGCACTGACATTCGGGGCGACAGCGCCGGTCGGACGTGGCTGAGGTTGGCTTTGGGCTTGCGTTCCAGCAGCCTGACTCAAATCGTCCAGGCTGAACGGGTCGTGATCAACCGGAATGAATGAAACATCTCCGAACTCCGGTTGATGCTCGACGGGCACCAGAGAGAATTCAGACATGATGAACGACCATCAGGAATTTGCCGGGCCGCTTCGGGTCCGAAACATAATGGTGGCCGTCCCTCGCCTTCCGTGCGCCCGGCACCGAGGCGCGCTCTGATTTTCGCGCTTCTGTCGCGGCCTTCAGATGCGCGTCGAACACCTTGATCTGGGCGTCGAGTTCGGCCTTGATCTTGGCCAGCTCGATCTCGGCCTCGGCCTTGAGTTTTTGGTGGATCGCATCGGCCTGGGCCTTCTGCTGCTCGACCTGAGCACGATGCGCGACGGCAAGCTGATCCGCCTGCGCCTTGGCCTGCAGCGCAAAGACCCGCGGATCTGGCGGCGGCGCTGGCGGCGCCGGCGGCGGATACAACAACTGGCCGGTCTGCGGATTGACGGCGGTCGGATCGTTGAAGAACCGGCCCGGGTTCTTGTGCCCCATGATCCGGGTCAGCTCGACGGCGGTGTTGTAAAGCTCCCGGTCGCCGACCATGTTGACCTTGCCGCCGCCGATCAGCTCCTTCTGCACATTGGCAAGCGCCATCACCTGTGCGAATTGCTGTGCCTTGCCGCCGGTGCCGAGGCCGACATTGATGGTCATGTCGTCGCGGGTCTTCCAGTTGCGTGGATCGACCGTGACCCAGGCGTTGCGCAGCCGCACGGTTTGTTGCTGCTGGCCGTGCTTGCGGATCGTGCCGTGCAGCAGCGCAAACATGTCGCGCACGCCTTCCGCCATGATCCGTGCGATCAGCTTGATCCGCATCTGCGAGGCCGAGAACACCTGGGCCACCGCGGTCGCCGACTGGTTCTGCAGCGCGTCGGCGTCGATGCCCTGCGACTGTCGGCTGAGGCCGGTGCGGCTCTCGAGCTCGGCGTCAAGATACTGCATCATCGGATAGATCGACGTGGTGATGTCGGGCACCACCTGCCAGTTCAAGCCGCCTGCCGTCTTGGTGCGCACGACGCCGCCAGGCCGCGAGACCAGCAGATCGTCGAGCGTGTTGGGCCCGGCATTACTCTCGGCGACCTCGACGCGCGGATTGTTGTGCAGATAGAGATTGTCCAGCGCGCCGCGCTTCAATGCGGTCTTCTCGCGCTGCAGCGGCATCACCAGGTCGGCGATCGAGCGGCCGAAGAAGCGGTGCGTCATCGGCACCGGCGTCGTCGACGCGAACGGAATGGTGTCGAACGGCGTGATGCAGTCACGGCCGTCTTTGCGCAGGATCTCGCTTTGTTCGCCGCCGGTGATCACTTGGTAAAGGCACGGACGGCCGTTATCTTCATAGTCCATCCGCACGTAGTGCTCGGTGATCCGCACCTGCCGCGCCGCCGAATTGGCACCGCCGGCGCCGGTGCCGAAATGCTCGTCGGCGGTGTCGCGCGCCAGCGTCTCGATATTGGCGTAGCCTGTATAGTCATTCAGCGACTTGATCTGCGCGGCATCGAAGCCTTCGGCAATGAGCTGCGCTTCCGTCTTGGTAACCACTTCGTGGAAGCAGTAATTGCAATCGCGGATGCTGCGTGCGCCGCGTTCGATGCCGAATTCTTCCGGCGGCACGCCCATCACCCTCGCCTGCGCGAGCTTTCGCGTGGTGACGATGGTGACGTCGTGCGTCACGATCGAGGCAAGCGGCATCGCCGCCGGCCCCGGAAGCAAGGGAACAGCCATTTTGTTGAGCTCATCTGATGGAGGTTGGCGGCGGCTTAGGCGCGCGACACGCGCAGGAGCAAACGCCGCGCGTCTATCTGCGCACGAAGCTGCTGCGCACGTAATCTTGCAGAAGATCGTTCAGATCGTACGATGACGGATCGGAAATCCGCGGGTCACCAAGGTCACGCTGCAACGGTCCGGAAACTCGATCGAGAAAACGGACGGGAGGCGCACCTTCGCTGAACACCTCGGCCGGTCGCCGCGGCTCGATCGCGGGTGCCGACCATTCTCGATTCCGGGCGTTGTCACCTAACGCAGCAATCTGCCCCAGAAGGCCGCCGCTCGCACCAGGATGCACGCCGCCATGCGCCGGCGCCTCGTTCAGGGGAGGCGACCCCGACGCGGGCTCCGGATATCCATACTCAAAGACGTTATTGCGACTGGGTACACCGGCCCCCGCGGCGGAGTCGCGCACGAATGTGCTGGTTCGCCCCACTCCATCAGGCTGCGGAGAAACGAAGAACCGAGCAAGAAAGTCTGCGATTTCACGAGGCGAACGGACTGGCGCGGAAGCCCCTGCAGCGTCAAATGACGTAGACCGCCCTGTGCTAGCGTCCGGGTAGTCGTATTCCCAGACATTGCTTCTGGTAGGGATTCCCGCAGCTGCGGCAGAATCGCGGATCAGTGGCCTCTTCCAGGGCTGCGAATAATCATCGGACAGCTCGTAGGGCCCAAAGCCATATGTTATGCCGTAACCAGGCGTACCAAAGCCAACACCGGTGGCACCACCGCTCGTCCCGATATTCCCGCGAACTGGCCCGAATCCGACGCCGCCGGATGCAGACGGTCCCGTCAGCAATCCTTCAAGATCTGAAGTATATCCCGCAGACAGTCCTAAGCGAGGCGTTCCAACGTAAAACTGAGGATAGAGCCTGCCACGATTGTCGATATATGCACCACCTCCAACACCCCACTTGCTGCCAAACGTTCCTCCACCATAAGTACCTGCTGTCATATCTGCTCCTTATCCCGCCTGACCGTCTGCCAGCGCGCAGTTCGCTTGATAGATCTTCCGGGATTTGAATGTCTGATAAGAGGCCCAGAAGAACCCGATCAGAACGAGGCATCCGAATACAGGGTTTCCTGCCGCGAAGAATCCGAGCGAACCGCTCAGGGCTGCCGCACACCCGCCGTACAGCGTCTTCATGTATTCAGCTTGCTGAGATAGTGGCGTCGACGACGCGAGAGCATAGGTGTGGAGCGCGTATCTCGACATGAGGTCGTCCTGAAACTGGGGAGGAAATGAATCGACAAGCTCGCGGTGAATAACTTCGGTTTTGACGGCCGACCAGATCACGGCGATCGCGGTGATGACAAAGAAGACGGCGGACATGGCAATTCCCCGGACATTTCGACGACAGTCGACACTATGCACCGAATTCCGGGCGCTTCGCCATCCCACGGCAGACGTCAGCGACCCGTCGACGGTTGTCGCGCGGATAATCCAGCATCAAACCGCACAAGCCACCCGGTCGCGGCCGCGATGCCGCCCCTGCTGGACTCCAAGGCTCGACGGGCGCGGTTGACGTAGGCCAATCCCCCATGCTCTCGCGGAACGGACCTCGCTCGCTCCGGCCCAGATAGCTGACCGGCGATTCGCTGGCAGCGCCGACCGATCCGACACCGATACGTACACGGAAAAACCGTCGATACATTTCCGCTGATGCCTGGACCAAGCGTGTCATTCCCTGCCTGCGGAAGACCACAGTCGCGCCGGCGCCCGGCAGACCAAAGCTTCGCGTTACGGTAAAGTGTGGGGCATCGGCCTGCGCCCGGGCTCCAGTAGTACGTTCCACCGACCCTTCCGAACGGAACAGGCAGACAGACGGACACGCCATCTGGCTACCGGACCTTCCTTTCGTTGACTGTCATTCATATGCTCCGGTTTGAACGTTACCGTGATAGCGAATATCTCTACGATCGAACCGGCACGCCAGAGCGACGCCCGGGATGCCCCGATCCATAGCGTTGCCGGCATCGAGAGAAACTCAAATGGCGAGACGACCATGAGTTACCTGCTAAGCGGCCTCATCGCGATATGGCTTTGTGGTTTGTATCTTCTCGCTTCATTGAATGTGAGAGATGAGAGAAGGATTGTCCGCCACATCTCGCCAGACGAACAGATGCGGCCGCAAGACGTGCGATCATCGCAAGCGGCGGTGGTGCGCAAGGGCGGGCTCTGGCTGATTGATGCGCTTTTCGTTTGGCCCCGGCATCGCTGTCGCCATGCGAGTGTTCGGACGCATCTTCAACCTCGGTGATTTCCGCGGCGTCCGTCCGACACAAATCGATCCAGCGCGCCTCACCGAGGACGGCCGCGAACATCTCGCGCGGGCGATCCGCAACGAACGGATATTGTATATGTGGTTGGCAGCAGGCAGCGTGCTGCTGATATACGCGGTGTACTATTTCAAGAACTGAGAGTGAGCGATCGACGCCCGAGGATACCAGAGATCGGAAATTGACCGGAAGCCCGAGAGGATCGGAGCGCTTACGGCGAAATCCCGAGCGAGACTTGAGTCCGCCATCCCAATGCAAACCGCACCGCGCGTGGCGGACCGTTGGAGACAAAAGTCATGACCAACGGGGCTCGCAGCAAAGACAAGTGGGTTGAAACTTCTGGTAGCAATCAATATTTTTATCAAGAAAGGTATCGATAGGCACAACCGGTCGAACTGCTCGATGCAGACGAAAGGAAGCTAGATGTGACAAAATGTCCGCATCTGCGCAGATCATGACAAACGAAGCACTACCACCGCCTGACGATGAGAAGCGCTCGATTGCTCGCCTTGTGCTTTCGGTATTGTTTTGGATATGCTTTCTGGCTTGGCCATGTTTGTTGGCGATTCCCAATCCGCTCCTGGGAGAAGACAAAGATGGCTCTTGGAGATTGATTCAGGCGGGCTGGCTGATATTCGTGTTGATCGAAATACAATTTCCAAGTCCTCAGCCCGATTTGAAACGCAGTTCAATCGCAGGCAATATCGTGAATTTCCTGGTGGAGGTCCTGCTCGCATTCCGAAAGTGAAGCGAGGGACGAGATTTTCACTTTCCACGATTTCCCCGAATTGCGAGCGCCAACGGAACACCGCGGCGCAGCCAGGGCCAGCCTTTCTGCAAAGCCTGCCCCGCGGAACTCTCCGGATAGGCATCCTCCATCGCCTGAACCGCCACGCCTGGCAGCACGGCATGTTTGGACAATGTCGCGGGCAGCCGACGTAGAACTGCGCCCGACTTCGCCAGGTTGCGTGCGGCGACGAGCCCTTCTCCGCCGACCAAGGTCGGTACCATTTCGCCAATCGTTTCCGCGTAACGTCCGGCCGCAGTCTTCGGCTGATACAATTCGCCGACAAGGTTTTCGAGCGAATGCCGCCAGGCGTCTGCATTCCACGACTCGAAGTAATCGGGTGCATCGTCGGGGAGCGGCGGAAGATCGTTACTCCGTCTCCACAGGTTCGGAACGGCGTTCTTCGGAAAATGACCAAAACCGGTAAGCACATCGCCGGGCAAGCCGGCGATACCGATAGCACCGTTGACGGCTCCAATCCCTGCTGACTTCGCGATATCAAGCGGATCCGGTGCCGGCGCATTCGCTCGAACCGCACTTCTCACGCCGCGAGCCACTCGCGCCGCAGCCACCTCTCGCGCTTGCAGCGCCTGATCGCTCTCAGATTGTGGAATCGAAGGTGGAGGTGTCGCCCGTGACGCTGGATCGTCGGGCACCTGCGGTTGAACGTTGTTTGGAAGTCGCGAAAGCTGCCTGAAGCTTGGATCACGCGGCATACGAAGCGTTCCTTCGCCAGAGCCTGGAATCGACTGGTCCTGGTCCTGCTCCATTTTCAACGCCTGGAGTCTGCGAAGCAGCCCGCCCTGCGCGCTACTGAAAATATCGCGGCCGTAGTTGGGCACGGCGTTCGGCGGTTCGCCAGAATCACCCTCCATCTGCAGCAAATTCCGCTGTTGCATCGCACGCCGCAGCAGGCCGGACAGGCCACCGCCGGTGGCGTAAGTACCGGGGTCGAATTCGTACCCGTCGCGAAAATTGATTGCGCCCATTGCTGCGATCTCCCTCCATCGTGATGTTCCTGCCTTCATCGCGCCCCGGCGACGACCCATCCGAGATCAGGCGTCGACAGGGGACGGCAATGTCAGCTCGTCGCTTCGGTCTGGGTCTCGCCGGCAAGATCGTGCGCGGTATGCTCGATGATCTTCATCGCGCCGTTCGACTCCGTCACCGCCTGCGCCAGCAGCGCGAACTGGTCGTCGGTGAGATCATAGTAGGTCTCGCGGCTCTCTTCCTCGCGCTCCTCCCACCACACTTTGACGACGCCGACCTTCGACAACAGCGCGTCCTTAACGAAAGAATAGAGCGTCATGAAGCCGGGGTTTTGCTGCATGAAGACGTGATTGACGTAATCGGTCTCCTGCTGCGCGGCGGCCTCGTCCTCGGGGCCGACAGGCTCGAAGCGCACCACCTCGTCGGAGCCAGCGAAGATGTCCATCAGCGAAGGCATCAGCCCTTCGATGGTGTCGGCGACGTCCGTCGAGACGGCGCGCGAGCGGCCGTCCTGCGCCGGCATGTCCTTGCGCATGTCGCCGAGATAGTAGTCCATTGCATCCGCCCGCTCCTCCGCGAGCCGCGCCGCGGACAGCGCCGCGAGCGCGTCGGCCTTTTCGGAGGCGAGCATTGCCTTGAGGTCGGAAGTCGACATTTTTGCCATGATTGAAAACCTGGGTATGGGAATGTGACGTCTGAGATCGCTATTCTGACAGGCAGTTGCGCCGGTCAGGACGCACGCCAAAGCAGCTTGATTGCCTACTCGTTCGCAGAGGCGCATCCGCAAACAACCAACTCCGACGATTGCCCGGCTCGCATCGGTGGCCACGATCTTGACGGCCATTTTGTCGCATCAACCACCCCGGAGATAAGCATGACAACTTGGAATAACGTAATGAACTGTCAACCGCGGCATGTTTCGGGCCGATAATTGCAGAACCCGGAGCTAGCGCGATATATTGCGCAACATCGAACCCGCGGTGCGAGGACCAATGCAATCTCGACGTCAATCTCCAAACATCAAACCATCGACCGGCCGCTCGGCGATACGGTTCACCTTCGGCATCGCGGGTCCTGGTGATTGCGGCTGAGACGGTCTCTGCGCAAGAACCCGCAAAGCCCGCGATGGACGCTTGGCGTCCGAAGGATGGTGTCTACGCCGTGACTGGACGAGGATTTAACGACCGATGCCTGGAATTTGGTGACACCAGTATCGATTGGAAAAACAATAGTATCAACGGCGGCGAAGAAGAATGCAAGATCAACCGGACGACGGATACGGCGCCGGGTGAATTGCGGCTTGACCTGACCTGCACTGACATCGAGAGGCCGACGCCTCACACCGAAATCATCCAGCTCAAGAAGATCAACGAGACGACGCTCTTTCTTCGTGAGACTCAGAACGGAAAATTTGGGCGCCCGGGCGCACAGTTTGCATATTGTCCTGCGGCAACTCAGAAAGCGTACGTCAACGCTCGAAAGAAACCTCAGTAAGCGCCGCTTCTCCGGCGAACTGATCAAACGACGGCGGGCTGACGGCTGGTCCCGCGATACCTGATCCCTCGGTTGATATTTCCTGCCCAGCCCGGCGCCTCGGGCAGGTCGAAATCAGGACAGTCGAGCCGGCGGGGCGGCGGCTCGACCCAGCCATGCTCCGGGCCAACATTGAACTACTGTGTTCTCTTCCAGTTAGGTGACCGCAACTTGCCGTTAGCCCATTCACCTGGCGCGCCGGCCTCGTTTACAACGCCTCGGATCGACATCGGAAACGGATAATCCGGCGTCGGATCGCCAGAGACGATCCCGGATTGCGAGTAGACGTTCGGTGATATCGCTTGATAGGGGCCACGTGGTGCGGCTGTCGGCCCCGAAGACGTCCAATCCCCGAAGCGGCTTTCGAACGAGGCGGGCTGGTCGTCGGGAAGCTCGTTGGGCATTGTGGCTGGTCTTGTCATTTGGTCGGAAAGGATCGCCGCGGTCTGCGGTGACATCCGCACAAGGCGACGAACGTCCCTGTTATCGTCGGAGCCGGCGCCCGGGGCATCTCGATCCGCGGCGGATCTACCGGCTGCTCCCAGGTAACGCCGGTAGTCGTCGACGTGGGCTGGCGGTGCCGGGTTGGGGTCAAACGGTGCGTGTTGATCCCAGAAGGCGCTCGGGTCGATCACACGACCCGCGGGGTCTCGAAGTTGGTAGTGGACGTGATTTGCCTTTTTGGGATCGCTTGATGCGCCCGTATTGCCCATGGTTCCAATAAATTGGCCTGCAGCGACCGGATCGCCAACGGAGACGTACTGTGAATGGCTATGCAGAATTTCGTGAGAGAAGCCATCTGCATCTCGGATGGCTATCGTTCCATACCGACCTCCGCCTGCCTGCGTAACGACACCCGCCACCGGCGAACGCAATGCCGGATTGATTAGATTGGGGCCAAATTGCCCCGGGACGTTGTAGTTGAAATCGACGCCTCGGTGCGGGTTCGTTGAGCCCGGTGGTCGCTGCTTTACCTCACCATATCGGCTAGTGACATGAGGGTCGATCCCAACCAGTGGAGGCAATGTTCTTCGCATCGTATCTTGCCATGACATATCGAACTCCATAATCGGTTATTCTATTGATCAACCTTGAATTGATCAGGTATCTTCGGTCCGACAACTCTTCGATTTGACGGAGCAGGCACCGTGCGTGAGAGACTCGGACCAGATGCAAGATCGACGTCGGGTTCGCGCATGACATACGCCGCCTTGGCGCTCGCCTGCGTTGCCGGCCAAATCACCGATGTCTCGGCGCAGAACACGACCAAATTGACCGTCGAGAAGTGGCGTCCAGCCGATGGCCTTTACGCCAGTCCCGGCAAGGATTTCGAGGCGCAATGTTTGGAGTACGGTGACTTCATTATCGAGCTTTCGCGAAACTCAGTCGGCGGAAACGAATGGGGCTGCAGGGTCAGAACGGTTTCCGACATGGCCGATGGTACCGTCAAACTTGACATGAGCTGCGACGATTACAACCTCGCGGAAACTCTCGGCTCGCGGGGCCGCAACGCTGAGGACAGGAAATTCCGGGAGACCATGCTGGTCAGACAGGTTGACGGGAAGGCGATCTCGGTCCGGAAAACACTTAATGGAAAATTCAAAGGACCGGCATGGAGGGCCGACTATTGCCCCCCGGGGGCTCAGCGCCTGTATGCCGACAACAAAGCACAAGACGAAAGGAAGGCCGCCGAGCAAAGCGCGATGCAACATCCTTGGCGACCGAAGCCTGGCGTCTATGCGACCCCTGGCACTGATTTCAGCGAGCGCTGTCTGCAGTCAGGAACCACCACCATCGATCTCGATCAGCGATCAATTGCGAGCGGCACCGACAAGTGCGGCGTGACCTCCATCCGAGACAATCCGGACAACATCCAGGTTTTCGTCGCCTGCAACACGCCACCAAGTTCAGAAACCGTGATCTTGAAACGGATCGATGACAAAGCCCTGCTCCTGCGGAAAAGCTCGAACAGGGAATTCAAGGACGATGGCAGTCCACTTGCATACTGCCCGGAAGCGGTGCAGCGAATCTACGACGCCACTTCAAAGCAAAGGAAGTAACTGATCTCCGGATCCGGTCTGATGGCGCCTCGTACCACGACTTACACCCACCCCTGCTCCCGGTACTTGATCACTCGATTGAAACTCCCTGCCCTCCCCGGCGCTTCGTAGCAGATCGCCATCAGGCCGAGCGCGTCGGCGGCGTGGCTCGACCAGTCGTGCTCGGGGCCGAGGCCGACATTGCGCAGTTCGTCCTTGCGCTCGTGATAGAAGCCGATTGCGTCGCGCCCCGCTTCGGTCGTGTCCTCGTTCCACCAGATCTGCGGTCCGAGTCTGCGCAGCGCCTCGATCCGCATCATCACGGCGCCGCGGCCCTGGTTCTTCACCGGCGGCTCGACGGCAAAGCCGGCGTCGCGGAGATGGTCCTCGTAGCGTTTTCCCGTGACGTTGTTGGTTGCCATGCCGTCGTGCGGCAGATAGAGGATCGCGTTTTGATAGCCACGCGAGCGCAGCCAGTTGACGTGATACGCCAGTACCTGGCCGGCCGACTCGTAGTAATCGAGCACCTTGATCTCGCTGCCGGCCCATTGGACGATCCAGATCGTGAATGCGTCGGCCGTCGCACCAGCACCGCCGATGTCGATGAAGGCCCGTAGCGGCAGTAGCGGGTCTGCGGCGACCTTGCCGATCCGTCCGTCCTTGCGCGCCTGGCCGAGCAACTCCGCGAAGTAAGCGCCTTCGAATGCTTGCACGTATCCGCCTTCCCAGATGTGATCGTAACGGCCGGGGTAGAGCGAAAGGTCGGTGCGTCGCTCCTCGTCGAGCACGGGTGGAAACCACGGATTGTCGCGCCAGCTCGCGTTGATGACAATCGATCCCGGCGGCTTGCGGCCGCGCAAGAAATCATCGATCGCATCCGACTTGCGTCGTGGATTCCAGCTCGCCCATAGCTCCGAACCCGGCGCGCGGATTGTCGGCCGCAGCAGAGCCAGACTATGCGCGCTGAGGGACTGCGCCTCGTCAACCCACGCGACCTTGAACCCCTCGAGGCTTTTGATCGAGTCGGCCGTATGATCCTTCATGCCCCGGAAGATGATCACGCCATCGCCGGGCGCGGCGATCTTGTCGGAATAGAGCTTGAAGCCCGCACCGATGCCGAGAGACGCAATCTTGCCCTCGATCAATCGCTTGGAAGATTGCGCGAGCGTCCGCTGCGCCTCGCGAATGCAGACCGCGAGCGTGCCGCGTTCGGCCTGGCACATCTCGACCAGAAGCTCGCCAAAGAAGTGAGATTTGCCGGAGCCCCTGCCGCCAAATGCCCCCTTGTAGCGCGCGGGCTGCAACAACGGCTCGAACACTTTTGCGGTTGGAATTCTCAGGATCGACAAGGCTGCTCTCGATAGGCAAACGGGTCTGCGCCGGGCGGTGTCCTCGACGATCGTCGGCCGTGAACCGTCACTGACGAGGACGCGGCCGGATCCGGCCGGCAAGCCAATCGTCGAAATTCGTCTCCGGAACCTCGGACTCTTCAGGAAAGCCAAAGACCGACGGAGGCAGAAATCGCATGGGCTGTCCGCTGAAAGGGCTCAGCGGCCTCATCGCGTCCGAAGGCGTACCCGCCGGCGGAGCGGACGCTGGAAAGCGCTCTTCGAACGAAGCGAGCGGGCCGGGGCGAGGCATCGAGCCTCGCGGAGCGAACGGCACAGCCGGCGCTCCAGCCTCGAACGCATTTTGCTCCTCGCCTGAGACCGGGACACGAACGAGACGACGAGGAGGCGGTCCATCGCTCCTCGAAGCCTGCCAAGGACTGTCAGGTGGTGCGACGAATGATTGCGTCTCGTAGAGCGGTTGCGACGACGACGCTGATCCAGGCGAAAATTGCCGGCCGGTACCGAAACGACCGAATGCGCCGGCATTCGTTGGCTCCGGATTGAGATAGTTGTAGCGCGGATCCCGCGCTGTCCCGACGCGTGGTAACAAACTAGACGGCGGGAAGGCGGGATGATGGCTGGAGTTCAGTGGATCGTTGCCATAGAGCCCCTCCCAATATGACGGATCGGAGTCATAGAGAGCCCGCGCCTGAGAATAATCGTGAAGATTGAACTCCCGCTTGATTCGATCGACATACGGTTCATCGCGGTTGGTACTCACCTTCATGATTTCATTGGCAATGGCTTGAGCCGCCAACCATGTCGACGCTCCTCTGCCCATCTTGGCAGGCAATTTGGACATATTCGATCTCCATAGAAATCTGAAGTATCAGCGTGAAGCCAATCGAACTGGCTCGCGCATGCGCGATCTGCTGAGTACGCTCTATTGGAAGTTGGCCACTCGTTCGAAAATCGTCGGAGCCTCGAGTTACGCAGTCAGGACGGAGGCTGCGAACCTACGTGCGGCGGCTTCTGCGGACGACGGCCCACGCGATCCATTCGCCAAAATGCGCACTGATCAATGGGAAAAATACAGAGCTACCGCAAGGCCGGCGCAGCAGATCAACAAGCCGACCAAAGCAGCGAGCGTGGCCTTGATTTCCAGGCAACCGACTTCATTGCGCCTCCAGCCGAACCAATTGAATCCATCAGATTCGAATGGAGCAGCCCGGACTTTGCCGAACGAGACAAGAGGCAAGACTAGCCGAGCGACGGCATAGCCGGCCCCAAGCCAAATCAGATCGAAGATCGCAACTATTACCAGAGCCATCGCTACATCACCCAACGAACCATTATACCGCAGCCAGATAAAGCGCGCGAATCAGAAGCCCTGTTCCGCTCGCGATGCCTGCCCCAAGCATCAACCGTCCAGGGCCGTCACGCCGGCCGCCAAGCCAACCGAACTCTTCTTCGTCACGGCTGTACGCCGCGACTGTATATGTCCCAAGGAGACGGCGGGCAAAATGAGCCGAGCTGCGGTGTATCCGATCACATCCACAACAAAGGAGAGGAACAGCCCAACAAGATTCTCAATGACCCACATTGGCCCGCGCCGTGGCGGCTACTCCGCCTGAACACGTCGTGATTGATAGCATGCTGTCGAGCACGCAGGTAGAGCGGCTCCGTTGGAACCCGGCGAGCGTCGGCGAAGTCGTCCGACCTCTCACAGATGTGATTGAACGTGCCGGGGTGAGCTTCGACAAAGCGACACGGCCCAGTCGCGACGCCCGGCGGCGCTCAAGTCTCTTCCCCTTCAACCACCTCAGGCTCGACGATGATCCGTTCAATGCGGTGCACAAGCTCGAGCGCGCCGTCGCCGTTCTCGATCGCCTGCGGCGCTTTGCCCCAGCCGCGATCGAGGATGGCATTGGCGGCGGAGACCCGGGCAGCCGGGGTTGCGCTGGTCGATCGCATCACACCGACCAACACGTTGATCGCGCTTCTCGTATGGCTCCTCGCAAGCGAGCGGATCTGTGTAATCGTCTTCGCCACCCTACTTCTCCTGCCAATCGGACGGGAGATATTCACTCGGAGCCGTGTCCGCGTGATCCGTATCGGGATCGGGCGACGCCGAACGAAATGCGATTGTGGGAAAGTCCGTCTGGACGCGATCCTGGCGCGGTCGCGGGATGAACTGGATGATCTCGGCGCTCATGCCGCCTCCAGCAATGCAATGGCGATCAGACTCACGACCGCAAGCGATATCAGATAAGCAGTCATGCAAACCTCATTGATCGGCCGCCAGCGCGCGATGCGGCCACGGAAAGAAATGTGCGGCAGATCGCGCAGCGGGCGGCGATCTTTGGGGCGCGAACCTTATCCCTGACGAGTGGGGCCGCGGGCGGCGCCGGCTTTCGCCGCGCCGCAGGACCGGCGCGTTCGCGCGCGCCGGCCAATCTCGTGCTTGTCGCAATGGGTTCGGACGACGGCGCGCTGTCGACGCTCAGGCGACGGGCTGGGAGGATGTGGCGTCGTGACGTTGCGGCCGCCGTCCGATGGGTGACACGGCAAACAAAAAGCCCGCCGCGGATGGCTCCGCGCGGGCTCAACAATTTCTGATTTTCAGATTATGCACCTGAGTTGCCCGACGAGTCAATCGCTTTTGCAAACTGAATGCGATCGGTAAAAATGCGACGCGTCAGCTGCTACAGCGGCTCGTGCACTTTTGCGGTGGGAATTTTCAAGATCGACGAGGCATCTGCCGATAAGGCGAGACCACATGTCGAGTTGCCGCCTTGCAGCGATGGTTGCCCGTGCACGGTTACCGGCGAGAACGTGGCCGGATCAGGCCGGCGAGCCAATCATTGAAATCCGTCTCCGGAACGTCGGAACTGTCCGGAAAGTCAAACACCGACGGCGGCAGATATCGCATGGGCTGTCCACTGAACGGGCTCAGCTGTGTCATCGAAGTTGAGGACGCATCTTTCGGCGGAGTGGATGCAGGAAACCGTTCATCGAACGCAGCAGACCGGCCAGGACGTATTGTCGAAGCGGGAGCGAACGGTACAGGCGGCGCTCCAGCATCGAATGCAGATTGCCCCTCGCCTGTGGCCGGTACACGTGCGAGATGTCGAATAGTAGCCCTCTTGGCGACATCGTCCCGCAAACAGTCGTCTGGTGCCGCAGCGACGGACGGCGCAGCGACGTCGGTCGAAGCAGTTGCTGGCATCGCATTCCAGCGCCCTGCAAAGTCTGTCGGCGCGTCAGCCAACGCCCGAGCCACTGCGGCTTGGTTTGCCAGATATGTCGCGCCCGCACCATCTGCGCCAATCTGCGGAACATAGGGAGCACCGCGCTCCGCAGCATTCGATTTGCTTCTTAGCACCCGCTCCGGAGTCGGGCCCTGCTTGTAAAATTGCACAAGCAACGCCTGTTGCAGCGCCGGATTTAGGTTATTCCAAGCACTCAAGCCCGTATCAGGATCTCCACTGACACTCATGTTGGCTTGGTAAACACCAAGGCCATGCCGCAAATATGCGGCCATCGATGATGCCAATAGAGCTTTGTCGCTGCCGTTCTGTAAGGCGACGCCTGCGGAAAACAGATTGTTCCGATAAGGCGCAAAGGCGGGATCGTCTGGATTTTTCAGAATCGCTTGAATGGCGTTGTGGAATTTCACTCCCGCCGCGCCAAAGTCGGTAAGCAGAGGGTTCTCCCATTTTTTCTGATAATCCGATCCGACCGTTATCGCATTTGGAGCGACATTGTATCGGCTGAGGATATGGTCCGACGCGCCGCGCTTCGGGTCGAGAGGGTTCGTTATTACGCCCTCCGCAAATGCGTCGGCGAGAAGTCGATATGCATTGAGAGATGAACCAACTGCCCTTGCCTGATTCTCGTAGCTTGCCGTTCGATCGAGTAGCTCCTGAGCCAGACTTCCCGCAATGGCTTCGGCGGGCACTCCGTACCTTGCCGCCGCAGCGTTGATCTGTGGCGTCATCGACTGAACGTCAGCCAGGATTTTCTTGCCGTATGACGGAAGAGCATTCATGGACGGCCTCTTTTTGGATATCAGCCAGCGGGATCGGTTGGTGACAATTTATGAATGTAACCAGACCTGACCGGCAAGTTGCGCCCAATCGATAATGACGCACACCAGGACTACCGTGCTCCACAGACTCACGCGGTTCACGCGCGCGATCCGGAGCAGTATCGCAATCAGCACGACCGTGAACGGTGGAAAGACCAAAACCAGCAGATACGGAGCAATGAAGACTGCAACCGTGATCTCCGCCGCCAGTCGGGCAAGAGCGAAAGCGATGCCCAAGGACAAAACCAGTCTGTAAGTCGCAGGTCGAAGGCGAAGAAAATACGTTGGAAGCACGAACCCGATAGCGGCAATCGTGGCGATGTGATTGATCAGCGGTAGTGCGTCGAAGATCTGGTCGGCGACGTTTTCCACAGAAGCGCTCTAGCTAGGTCGCCGCCTGTCCGGTTCGGCAAGGGCGTGTTTGGCTTTTTGGCTGCTCACCTAAGATATCAGGCATCGTTCATTTCGACTCGAACATTCTTTGCGCACGGCTTCAGGATTCTTTGTGCAGAATGCCCTACGAATCTTGAAAAGCGATTTTCAGACGACGTATTCGTCAGAACATCTGTCTGTTGAAGTGCCGCACCGGGCGGACCGCCGACATTTGGACGGCTTGCGACCTCCGTCAGGTCTCAACCTCCTCGGGCACGATGATCCGCTCGATGCGATGCACAAGTTCTAGCCCACCGTCGCCATCCTCAATCGCCTGCGGCGCTTTGCCCCAGCCGCAGTCGAGGATGGCATTGGCGACGCAGGCGTGTGCAGCCGGGGTTGCGCTGCGAGTCTCGATGATGGCCGGCGGCACACGGTTTGGCCATCGAATGAAATGTGCGGCAGACCGCGCTCGGGCGACGATCTTTGGGGCGCGAACCTTATCCCTGACGAGCGGGGCCGCGGGCGGCGCCGGCTTACGCCGCGCCGCAGGACCGGCGCGTTCGCGCGCACCGGCCAATTCGTTGTTCATTTCAATTGAGTTCGGACGGCGGCACGCTTGCGACGCTCAGGCGACGGTCTGGGAGGATGTGGCGTCGTGACATTGCGGCCGCCGTCCGATTGGCGAAACGGCAAACAAAAAGCCCGTCGCGGATTGCTCCGCGCGGGCTCAACAATTTCTGATTTTCGGATTATGCCCCTGAGTTGCCCGACGTGTCAAACCCTTTTTCGAGCTGAATACGATCGGTAAAATGTGATGCGTCAGCTTCGGCAGTGAGAAACCGAGTTGATCGAAAGTCTGAGTTTGATCCGGGTATCGCAATACGAGCCGGCGGGGATCGCCTTATCCTCGTTGCGATGATGTCAGTGTGCCGCTGAGTTGCCCGACGCGTCAAGGGGACAAAGCAGCTTATCATTGGATCGACATCAGGACAGTTTTGGCTCGCGTCGATCGACCCGCGCCGCAGTTCGATTGCAAGGAGGAAGCGTCGATGTATTTCGTTGCTGCCGTGCTCGCGGTGCTGTCCGGCCTGTTCTATGCCGCCGGCCATCATCAGATCGGTTCGCTCGGTACCACCATGTGCCAGTATGGCGGCCTCTTCTGCGACAGCCCGGTGCTGGTTCTCGTCGGTGCGGGATTCGCCGCCGCGTGGGGTATGCTGGTCAGCGTGCGCTGATCACCAGCGACGTCGCCGACGATAATTTTGTCGCCGCTGATTTGCCCGACGAGTCAATTCCCGCACTTTGCGCCGGGTGCGTCGGCGCCTCGCATTACTGCGCAGCGATCGGGTTAGCCGGTTGTGCGGGCTTGGGACCTGGTGGAGCTGGTTCGATCGGGGCCCTTGGCTCGGTCGGCATCACCCTTGCGCCAGCCGCACGCGCCGCCTCGCCGGTCGTTGAATAGTTTGCGGTCGCGGCCGGCTGCACCTTCGGCTTGCTCCACGGACCGTGGTCGACGATCAGCATGCCCGACACGCCGAGGATCGCAACCACGGCCGCAACCAGCAGCGGCGCGCCGCCGTGCCGGTTTCGATGCTCGGCCGAACGGCCGTCCGCCATGCCATGCGCATGCATTGTCATCGTTGTCTCCTCCATGGAGACAAACCGCGACCTGCGCGCAAGTTTCCAGTTCCCCGATGAGAAAGCGAGACGTGCCGATGGAACCAATCCACAACTACTGAACTTTATATATGTGGCCGCGACCCACCGTTCAGAACACGCGATCGCGCAGCGGCCAAAGACACCTGACCGACAGTCAAACAGCAGCACGCCACATGAGCACCGAACCGCCCGAATCCCCACTTCAGCCCACGCTCGGTGAGCGCGCGATCGACGCCGCGACGGACGTTTCGCGCACCATCACGGAGGTGTCGGACGGACTTCGAGCGGCGGCCGATCGCCTCAGCGACGCGATCGCGACCTCGCGCCGGCCGGGCGGGGTCCTCGCCACGGTCAGTGCGGTGACGCGCGAAGCGCCGCTCGCCAGCCTGTTCGTCGCGTTTCTGCTCGGTGTTGCTGCAGCGCGCCGACGCTAGACGCCGACGCGCCGTGAAGGCCGTCCGCCCTAGAACTTGCCCTTCGTGGCGTCCTTGGTCGCGGACATCACGCTTCCGCTGATCTGCCGCATATGTTCTCCGGCATTGGTGAACTGGCTGCGCAGGAATTCCGACTGGATCCGCATCGCCTCCTGCAGATCGGTCGCGTGCACCAGTTTGCGCGCATGCTCGAACGCGGCCTTCATGTTCTGCTCGGTGAACGACAGCGCCTGTTTGGAAATCTCGGTCCCCGTCCCTGGCATCGCCGTCATCGACTTGCTCGCGGCATCAAAGAACAGGCTGAAGGCCTGTTCGGCCTGGTCGATGGTCTTCTCCGCGAGATCGCGCAACTCGGCGGGAACTTCAAGCTTCGGTTCAATCATGATCGCGTCCCCTGAAATAAGCGTTGCCGAGGTTAGCATAGATCGCGACGCCGTCAGCGCCGGCGTCGAGGAATAATTACCCAGTCCGGGTCGGACCGCGCCTCAGCCGATTCCAATCTTGTCAGCACTGTGGCATAGTGATTCGGCCTTCGCCGTTGGTCGCGTTCGCGTCTCTTGGGGAATTAAGGGGATCCGATGCTGCGCGCCCTTCGTCCGACACCGACCTGCACTCGCTTCAAGACCAGCATAGAGATGCCGTGCATGAAGTGCGGCACGCAAATGCGGCTCGCCTTGATCGAGCCGCGTGACCAAGTCTACGACGTGCTGACTTATCAGTGCACGCCCTGCAATTCCGGTGAAAGCTTCCTGAACGCCCGCTAGGCTGCCGGCCCGTTCAGTCGTTCAGCACCGCGGCCCCCGCCTCCGTCAGTTCGGGCTCGCCATCATGCAATTCGATCAAGCCGAGCCCGATGAGGACACGCAGATCCTCGTCGCTGACTGGTGACAATTTGAGCCTGCGGGCCTGGATATCCCGAAGGGTCCAGCGCAAGCCGATCGCGCGCTCGAGTGAAAATTCAGCGAATGGATTATCTGCCATTCGCCTCGACTAGTGCGGCATTGGGATCAGACTTTGTCTTTGCCGCGGCGGCTTCATGGACACCACAGATTGATGGCCCGCTGCTGCGATCAGGATGCCTGCACCCCGATCGCGTTATCGCTCCAATCGCCTCTCGCAGCGGCTCAGTAACGGTAGGGGTCAATATCGAGCAGCGGGAATGCGCTGAACACACTCGGCAGATTGGTCGGCGTTGCCGGGTGCAGATAGGACTTGTCCAGCTCGGCGAAACTGGTGGCGCCAAGCAGACCGAGGCAGCGCATCACCTCGTCCTCCAGCAATTCAAGCATCCGAACGATGCCGGCCTCGCCGGCCGCGGCGAGCGCCCAGCATTGCAGACGGCCGATCCCGACAAGGTCGGCCCCCGAGACGATGGCCTTGACGATGTCGGTGCCACGGCAGATCGAACCATCCACCATGATCTTGGCACGGCCGGCCACGGCTTGAACGATCTCGGGCAGCACATGCATGGACCCGCGGCCGTGATCGAGCTGCCGTCCGCCATGATTTGAGACGTAGATCCAGTCGACCCCGTGATCGAGGGCGATCCTTGCGTCCTCGGCAGTAGCAATACCCTTCAGAATGAGCGGAATCTTGAACTTGTCCTTGATCAACTTCACCGTCCGCCATTCCAGCCCTTTCTGGAAATCGCCGCCAGTGGCGCGGATACGGCTTTCCCGGACATAGCGTTTGGCGATGTCGCGCTCGCGCCGGCTGTAATGGGCGGTGTCCACGGTGAGGCAGAACGCGGCGTAACCATTGTCGATGGCGCGGCTAACCGTATCCTCGACGAACGCATCGTCGCCGCGCACATAGAGCTGGAAGATACGCAAGGCGTCGGGCGCCGCCTTGGCGGTATTCTCCAACCCGGGTTCCGACACCGAGCTCAGCATGTGCGCCGCGCCGAACGTTCCAGCGCCGCGCGCGACGGCAGCGCCGGCGTCGGGATCGAAGATCTCGAGCGCACCGACCGGCGCGATCATCACGGGAAGCCGAAGCTTGCGGCCGAATAACTCTGTGGAGGGATCGACGTTGATGACGTTGCGAAGGACGCGTGGCCGGAACGCGATCTCATCCAGCGCCATCCTGTTGCGGCGCATCGTGGTCTCTGTCTCCGAAGCGCCGACGATGTAGTCCCAGGCGTTCTGATTGAGCTTGGCGCGGGCCTTTTGCGCGAATTCGTGCAGGTTCTGGAATTCCTCGCCGCTGGCGCCGAGTTCGACATTGCGCGCCTGCCGAATGGAGGTCCCGTCGTTCATGGTGTTTCTTCTCCCGATTTGGCCGGCACATTAGCCGCAGACAAACCGGAAAAGCTACCGCCTTGACCCGCGAATCCGGCCAGCGAAGGCCAGCTATTCGCTTGTGAGATAGATCAGCTTCCTCGGCGACGCGGTTACCACCGAACCGAGCTAGCTGCCCGAAAACCGGTTTCGGTACTCGGTCGGCGACACGCCGAGGTGGCGCAGGAAGGCTCGCCGCATCCGCTCATCATCGCCAAACCCGGCGCGTTTGGCGACCTCGACCACGCCGCCGATCTGGCGGCTTTCGAGCAGCAAGCGCGCGGTCTCGACGCGCAGCGCTTCGACACCGCTGGCGGGTGTCATGCCCGTTCGGCTGACATAGGTCCGGGCAAAGGTGCGTGGCGTCATCCCGGCCTTTTCCGCAAGGGTCTCGACCTTGAGGTCGCTCGTGATGTTCTCGATGATCCAGGCATGCAGCGCACTGAAGCGTCCCTCGACGTCGGACGCCTGGGCCGCAAGGACGGTCGAGAACTGGCTCTGACCGCCCGGCCGCTTCAGGAACACCACAAGTCTGCGCGCGACGTCGAGCGCGATGGTGTGGCCGAAATCCTCCTCGATCATGGCGAGCGCCAGGTCGATCCCGGCGCTGACGCCCGCCGACGACCAGACATGTCCATCCTTGACGAAAATCGCGTTGGGCTCGACGCGGATGCTGGGAAAGCTGTCCTGCAAGCGAGGACAATAGCGCCAGTGCGTTGCAGCACGCTTGCCGTCGAGAATTCCGGTCCAGGCCAGTGCGAATGCGCCGAGGCAGACCGATGCGATACGGCGCGCCTCCGGCAGTGCCTGCGCAATCCAGTCCATCAACGCGGCGTCGTTGCGGATCTTCCAGATGCCTGGCCCGCCGGGGATGACCAGCGTGTCGACTTCGGCAGGCGCGATACTGGTGATCGGCGCCGTGTCGATCATCATCCCGACATCGGTCGGCACCAGGCCGCCTGACGTCGACAGGTAGGACAGCGAGTAGTCCGGTCCAGGGAGTTCGATGGCCTCGAGCTCCGCGAACACCTGAGCCGGCCCCGAGATGTCGAGCAATGTCACGCCCGGAAAGGCAACGATCGCGATCCGCCGCGTCGCTTTCCTGTCGCGCGGCTCAGGCCGGGGCGGTTTGGCAGTTTTCGAGGGCATATTGTCCTTTAAGCCATTCGAGGCCGCCCTGTATAGCTCGCGATAGAATTCTGGAGTTCTGCCATGTCGCGAAATCTGGGCAGTGGATACGAGGCGATCAAATCGCCTTGGACGGATTACGCGATTTACAGCCTGCCCGACGCCTCCCGGATCGAAGCCTGCGACCGTCAGCCGCTGATGGACGCCATGAACGGTATCATTGCCGTCAACTGGCAGGCCACCGAGCCGCATTGGACAGCAACCTCCTCGCCGTTCGACCGGAAGTACAGCCTGGTCCTCGTCTATGACGGCTCCGGGCTCGTGGCCTTCTCGGTCTACCGCATCCTGCAGATGTCCGCCGGACTTGGAATTTATCGTAGCGGCACGGAAGTGCTCCCGGCGCATCAGGGCCGCGGATTGTACGGCTTCTTCACCGCCGAAGTCCTGAAATGTTCGGGCGCCGCCGAGCGGGCCGACGGCAACGTGCTCTACGGCTGGCGGACCCGCAATCCGATCGTGTGGGCAGCGAACGCTAAGATTTGCGAAAAAGTGTCTCCATCTTTGCTCGATGACGCGCAGGACCCGGCGCTGCAGGCCGCCTGTGTCGAAATGTGCACGTCGCTTTATCCCGGCAAGCCACTCGAATTGCCCGACATGATCATGCGTGGCGCTTACGGCCACATTAAGCACCATCGGCAGGCCTATCATGGCACTGCGTCGCTGGTCGACGCCGCGATGTCGCGAAAGATTCCGAATTCAGCGGATGCTCTTTTCTCGGTGGGTTACGCGAGGGTGTGATGTCGATGCTCGGACAACAAGCTGTTTACGTCCCGACGACGCGCTTCACCGATCGCGCCTATCTCGCCTGGGCAGCCGTCGCCATCGCCTATGCCATAGCCTTCCTGCAGCGCGTGTCGCCGCAATCGGTCAGCCTCAGCTTCATGCACGACTTCAACACCGACGCGGCCGGTGTTGCGATGCTCGCCTCGAGCTACTTCTGGGGCTACACCCTGATGCAGATTCCGGCCGGACTCCTGGTCGATCGCTACGGTGTCAAGCGTGTCGTCCTCGTCAGCATGGTCGCTTCATCGCTCGGCAGCGCGGCATTTGCACTGGCGCCGAACCTGCTCGACGTGTTTGCGGCGCGCCTGATCGTCGCCTGCGGCGATGCGCTGGTCTTCACCGCACTCTTGAAGCTTGTCGCGCAGAGCTTTGCGGACGAGCGGTTCGGCATGATGTCGGGCATTTCGCAAGTCTCCGGCTATGTCGGCGGCGTGATTGCCACCACACCGCTCGCGGCCGCCGTCTCGGGGTTCGGCTGGCGCGCCTGCTTCCTGTTCATCGCCTGCATCGGCCTCGCCAACCTCGCCTTCGCCAAGGTCACGCTCAAGCCCGATCCGGCCTCGCATAGCAACAAGACGCTGAAGAGCGTCGTGATCGCTGCGCGGCAATCGCTGGCTCATATCGCGAACTGGGGTTGCGCAATGACGTTTGCGTCGCACTTCGCGGTCGTGACGACGCTGTCGGGCGTCTGGGGCATTCCGATGGTCGCCCACCTCTTCCATATCTCCCCAACGGCTGCCGGAACGCCGCTGCTCGCCTTCATGATCGGTAATGCGCTCGGCTCGATCTTCCTCGGTCACGCCGCCGATCGTGCCGCGACGGCGCTCGACCGCGCGCTGATCGGCATCTGCGTGCTGCGCATGCTGCTGATCGCGATGCTGCTGCCGCCGATCGCCGAGACATTCGGCCTCGCTTACGTCACCGTCGTGTTCACGGTCTTGGGCCTCGTTGCCGGCGGCACGGTCCCGCTGGTGCTGAAATGCGTCAAGAAGCTCTACACCTCCGACTTGATCGGCGTCGGTGCTTCCGTGAACACCACCGCCGCCGGGATCTTCGCCGGTATCTCGCAGCCGATCATCGGCTTTGCGATGCTTACCGCCAGCAACGCCTCCGGCACCGATGCCGTGCACAACACGGCCGCGATCGGTGACGGCGGCTACAGCGCCTTGATCGTCATTCTGCTTCTGATGTCGCTGCCGGGCATTGCCGGGCCGCTGCTGATGAGAAGCAAGTTGATAGCTCGTTAGTATCGTTATGTCTGTAGGGGGTGTTATGGAGCGCTTGTTCTTGAGAAAAGGCGACGTTGCGTCGAACTTTCCGGTCAGCAGCTGGCAGAGCGTGATGTTCTCGGAGTTTGAAGCGCAGATGAGCAGCGAAGCAAGGCCGTTTCCTTGCGTGTTCGGAGTGACCGGGCATCGCCAGGATCAGCTGCGCTACCTCTTCCTCGATCCGTATGATGTCGCGGTGCTCGGCGAACAGCTCGCACAATATGTTTCGGAGGCGCGCTCGTTCGGCCCCAACACATCGTTGATCGTGTTCACGCGGCCCCGCCCGGTGCAGACGCTCGACGCCTATTATCGCAAGATGTGGCTGACGCTCGACCAGCTCGCGCGCTTGGACAAGAATCCGTGGCCGAGCGATATTCCGGAACAGATCGACCACCCGATGTGGGAATTCTCGTTTGCGGGCGAGCCGATCTTCGTCGTTTGCACGACGCCCGCCCATGTGATGCGCCAGAGCCGCCGATCCAGCGCCTTCATGCTCACATTCCAGCCGCGCTGGGTGTTCGAGAAGATCCTCGGGACCGAAAAGGCGGCCAACGCCGCCTTCGCCGAGGTGCGCAAACGCCTGATCCCGTACGACAGCGCGAGCCCCTCTCCGCTTCTCGGCCGCTACGGCGCGACCGACGGCCGCGAATATCTGCAGTACTTCCTGCACGACGACAATAATGCGAGCGGCGGCTGCCCCTATGCCAAGCTCGCGCAGAACAAGACGCCATCGATCGCGAACAAGGAACAGGCGGCATGACCCAGATCATCGCAGGCACGAAGACCGAATTTGCCATCGACCCGGATATCCTGAACCTGCTCCCGGCCCAGGGTTCCGTCGAGCTGCAGCACGATGCGGCCGGCAAGGTGCATCACTTCCACACCCATCCGGTCGATGAAATCCTGATGATCATCAGCGGCCGGCTGAACTTCATCTGGGACGGCGGTGAGCGGGTCGTCGGTGCCGGCGACACCATCTTTCTGCCTGCTGGTACCCGACATCAATCCGAAGCGCTTGAGGGCGGTGCGATCTACGTCATCGCGACGCAGCCGCCCGCAAAGCCGATGAACAACTGACATCCAGGGAAACGCGAACACCTCAGGACAGTGAAGGATCGCGCGGCGGCTCAACCGCCAAACGTTCGACCAGCTCGATGACCTCGCAGCGCCGGTCGGGCGCCAATCGAAGGAAGGCCTTCAGCAGTCCGCAAGCCTTCCAGTGTTTCGCTCGATGGAGCTCCGAGCTTGTTCTGCAGCTCCGCAACATATGCGGGATTTTTCATCTCGCACCTTAAGTGAGGATTACGAATGGCATACCCAGGTAAGCGTGAAGGCTTGGCCCAGAAGGTCGACACCGCAGCACAGGAGGCCGAACGCCTCGGCCTGACCACGGCAACCTTGATACTCCGGATGGCCCGCCTCGAGATCGACCGGGCGGAACCCGAAGAGGCTGAAAGTATGCCAAGGAACAACCTGCGCAGCAAGCCGAACTGAGGTTGCGGATTCTCGCCCGTTCCGACTCCGAGGCGCCGTCGCGCGGCCGGCGACGTTTGAACGACATCATCCGAGGCGAGAGGCTTTGCTCTCGCCTGCGCTCGGGTTGTTCTATTCGTGCTTTATCTCTGGTGCAGATCGACCCGCTAGCCAGTGTTGCCGGCCCTGCCGAACGCACCTGCCTCTGCCAACGCGTCAATGCGCCGGTCGTCATAGCCGAGCGTCTTGATCAAGACATCCCTTGTATGCTGACCGAGCAGCGGCGCCGCAACGGGATCGACCGTCGGCGTCAGGCTCATATTGACCGGCGACTCGATGTTCGGAACCGAGCCGGCGGTTGGATGTGCGATCTTGCTGAGGCGATGACGATCGCGCACTTCGGGCGCGTTGAACCCTTCCTCAACCGTGCGCAGATAGCCGACCGGGATGTTGGCCTTCTTCATCTTCGCCATCCAGTGCTCGAGCGTATCGCTCGCAAACACGCTGGCAATGATGGCGCGCAGCTTTTCCTTGTTGGCGGACCGCGCCTTGCGGTGAGAAAACTCGGGGTCGGTGACGAGATCCGGGCGTTCAAGCACGTCGGTGACGAGCCGGCGATAGAGCCGGTCATTGGCACAGGCCATGTAGAGTGGGCCATCGGAGGCCCGGTAGACGCCGACGGTCGGCGAACCGTTCGGAGAGTTGCCAAAACGGCCGGGGTTGGTGCCATTGATGAGATAGGCCATGCCGTAGAAGCCGGTCATCGACACCGCAGTGTCGATCAACGCGACCTCGACCTGCTGCCCGCGACCGAGCCGGTCCCGTGCGATCAACGCCAGCAGAATGGCATTGCAGGCCGACATGCCGGTTGCCATGTCCACAATCGGCGGCCCGGTACGCACCGGTTCGCCATCCGGAAAGCCGTTCAGCGACATGAAGCCGCTTTCGGCCTGCGTGATCGGATCGAACCCCGGACGCAGCGCGAAATCGCCCTTGCGGCCGTAGGCTGAGATCGAGCAATAAACCAGCCGCGGATTGGTCGGCGCCACCGACGCATAGTCGAGACCAAATTTCTTCATGACGCCGCCGGAGAAATTCTCCACCACGACGTCAGCCTTGGCGATCAGCGCGCGCGCGATTTCGAGCGCAGCCTCATTGTTGAAATCGAGCGCAATGCCGCGCTTGTTGCGGTTGAGGCTCAGATACGCGGCGCTCTCCCCGCCGATTTCGGCGTGCTCGTAGGCGCGCGTATCGTCGCCGCCATCCGGATTCTCGATCTTGATGACCTCGGCCCCGAAGTCGGCCAGCGTCTGAGTGCAGGCCGGGCCGGCGACAACGCGGGTGAAGTCGACAACCAGCAGGCCATCGAGCGCCGTCGGAACGCCCTCCCCACGCGGCTCTCGTCCCGGCAATTCTGGTTTGGTCATGATCCGACGCTTCCTCTGTTATTTTGTCAGGCGAAATACGACGGCCCCTGCCAGGACCGGCACTGCACGCCTTTTAGCGGAAGCCCATCACCAAGACCAAACCCGGATTTTGCAGGGCGGGACGTTCGCCTGACATGGCTGTCGTCGGCATGAAGGTCCGCAGCGCCGACACGATCGGACGAACCGAGAGGCAAGTAAGCCGCCCGGATACTGGATATCGATCGGTGCGTCCGGCAAGCGGAAGAATGGATACAGGCCGGCAGCAACGTTCTGTTGCCACCCGCCTGTCCTCATCGAGAGTTGTCGCGTTATTCGGCGATCATTTCGCCGGAGCCGCCGAACTCAGCCGGAAAGTCCTTCAGCTTCGGCAAGCCATCGCGTATCGACAGCACCGCCTCTGAGTAGTTGACGTGAACGCCAGGGCTAAACTTCAGCGTCGGGATCGTCGCCGTGAACACGTCGACGAGTCCAAGCGTCGGGTGGTTGGTCATCAGGTGACCGCCGCACTTGGCGCAATATTTGCGCTGGCTCATCGCGGTCTTCTCGAATGTCGCGACGTGGTCGGCGCCCTTGGTGACCTCGACCGCTTCTGGCTTCCAGAGGCTGAACGCATTCACCGGACCACCGGACCAGGAGCGGCATGAACGGCAATGGCAGTAGCCCATCGCCTCAGGCTCCCCCGTAACCTTGAGCTCGACGGCGCCACAAAAGCAGTTTCCAGTGTGATTCATCGGTCGGTTCTCCCTTTCGTGAATTGATCGGACTCCGCGCCAGCATCGACCCACGTTACTCGTGATGTTCGCGATGCGGGATGAGATGTAGGCGGGCGTAGCCGCTGCGAACTCCGTTGTGGACGTACCGGACCTTTCCCCACACAGAGGCAATTACGCAGCGCTCGAATGCAGGCAGGTCGTCGACGCGCGCGAAGTTACATGAGAGTCAACGCCGCTGTCGACCATCTTCCGCCAGCCGAGCACGTCACCCAAAGGGGGCACTCGGGGTGAGGCAACGCACAGTGCCGCAATGCGATGAGCCGTTGCCGTGCCGGATGCTGCGCGGCAACCGGCACGTGAGTAAGTCACCTCAAGTCAGCCTTGACGGTGCTTTCCGGGAACCCGGTTCGCGGTCGCAAGTCCGTACGTCAGCGCCAGCCGATCCAGGCATTCCTTGAGGCGCCGCGCAAAATAGTCCTGCCAGCGCTGCGTACGCAATCCGCGTCGCTGCCCGACCTGCTCCATGGTCATGCCGAGGATCAGGACGTCGTGCACCAGCGCCGAACCGTCGGCGCCAAGCTCATGTTCGGCACGATTCAGGCGCAAGGTCGCCTGGCGCTGCCCCTCGGTAATCGGCTCGCGTTGCTGACCGCCGTCAACGTATTCACGCGTCGTATCCATCGCGCGAGGGCCACGCTCAGCCTTCTCCCAGTCGCCCTGGAAGGCCCGGCCGCTGCGATACTGTGTGTCGTCGATCTGCCGATGTGCATGCAACCGGCCGAGCGGATCGTTGCGGATCGAGCGAAACGTGATGATCTTCTCACCCGGTTCGAGTGCCAGGGGATCGTCGACCGCAATGGTCGCAACCTGGGCATTAATGGGCAGATCCTGCGAGCGACGGTCATGTGTTGCGGGATCGTATGGTTTCCGGCGTTTTGCGCGCGGCATTGGCAACCTCCAAAAACGTGTCACGAGAGCGCGCGGAGCCTTCCGCGCGGTTGCGGTTGCAGGACCGGCATCCGTCGGTCGGACAAGCGGCCTCAGGTGGCCCCGACGGCTCGAAGCCAGGCGTCGTTCAGCACCGGCCGCGCCGAGGCCTCAGGATCGCGGCTCAAGTGAAAATGCGCCGTGCAATAGCTCGAACCCGGCCGGCGCGGATGACCACAGAAGGTCATGGCTTCGCCGTCGGTATCCCCGCCATAGGGATAGCGGCAATCTCCGCGTTCGAGATCGAGCAGCGAAAGGTGCCGTGGCGCGACCGCCGCGCAGCGAAGTTGCGGCATCTCCACCGTTTCGATGAAGATTTTCGGCCAACGGAGCGGATCGGGCGTCGACTCGGCCTGCCCCTCGCGCGCTCGGCCGATTCGCGGGAGCTCCGGCAGGGGCGGCTTGGGTGCTTCAAGATGTCCCGGCAGGGACGGCTCGGGCCGATCGAGGCCCGCCATTCCCATCCGCTGCGCCCGGCTGAGCGCCGCGTTGCGGGTATAGGCCGTATTGAAGGTTGCGTTGATCGTGTCAGCAATTTCCGAATAGGACAAGCCGCGGGCGCGCAGGTCCTTCAAGGCTGCCGAATGCTCCGGCAGCCAGTTCATCGTTTCCATTCCAAATTCCCATTTCTGTCATTCCGCCGGCGCCTCGCACAACTTCCGATATTCCGAACAAAAAGTCAAGCTTGATTTCTGATAATCGTAACGGTAGTAATGTATCCGGGTTTGGAGAGGATGGAACATGTTGGACGCGGCACTGATTGAACGAGCACTGGAAAAGACGGGTAAGAGCAAGGGCGGGCTGGCCCGCGCGATGGGGGTTCGGGCCGGGGCGGTGTCCGAAATCCTGTCGGGAATACGATTGATCAAGGCATCGGAGATCGCCCCGATCATGGAGTATCTGGAGCTGAACTCGGTGCCGATCGTGGGCCGGGTCGGCGCCGGCGCTTCGATCCAGCCGGAGCTGGAACAGGTGCCGCCGGAGGGTCTCGGGGAGATCGAACTTCCGTTCCCGATGACGGAGGAGACCGTTGCTTTCGAGGTTTCCGGCGATTCGATGCTGCCGAAATACGAGAACGGCGATGTCATCGTGGTCTATCGCGAGCAGCGCTATCCACTGTCGAGCTTCTACGGAGAGGAGGCTGCGGTCCGGCTGAAGAGCGGCGAGCGTTATCTGAAGACGATCGAACGCGGCAGTTCTTCCGGCACGGTCAACCTGAAGAGCTTCAATGCCAAGCCGATCAACGGCGTTAAGCTCGAATGGATCGGCGAAATCTGCGTCACCTTGCCCCGCGGCCAGATCGAGCGGCTGCGCGGCAAGACGGCGGCGAAAGGGCGCAAGTCGGGCCCCAAGGGCGGCCGATCGTCCGAGAAATAGCAACGCTGCAGCTGCCGGCCTGACCGATTCGGACGCGATCGCACCGGATCGGTCTCGCCGCGAGCGGCGCGAATTCTGATTATCGTCAATTTATCTTGACAAAATTCCGATTATCGGAAACAATGGGTGGTAACAGTCAACACACCGGCCTCTCGGGCAATGCAATATTTCGTCGTGATGATCGACTATGGCCGGCGTGGCCGCGAGGCGATCGTCGATCCCGAACTGACGCGGCGCGAGGTCGTCTCGCGGATCGCGTCGGGAGAATATGCAAATATCAGCTTCATTCACGAGATTGACGGGTGTTCGGTCGAGGATGTCACAGACGATATCCTTTCGGAGGCCGCCCTGCCCGAAATCCCGCTGACCGGCGCCGAGCTGCAAGCCAATACGCTTGATCACGTCCGCGACCGGCGCAAGCACGAGCCGGTGTGACAGCGTTCACATGGCAATTGCGAAAACGTGATCTTTCTTGAGCCGACCACTTGGCCGGAACCCGAAACCGACTAGATAGGGTTCACGCAGAGTCTATTCGGACCAGGCCTGGGTTCCCTTTAGATTGGCGAATCGTTTTCTCGGGCCGGCAAGATTTCAGCTTCAGATGAGTTCGACAACCAACGCCGAGATCGCGAGAGCCGACGGCAATCTCCGGATCGCGCTGCTGCTTGGCATCGCAAACTGGTTTCTGTTCCTCGACCACATTCCGCATAACTTCGTCAGCGCGCTGACCATGCGCAATTTCGGCTTTAGCGGCGCGACCGACCTTTTTGTATTCATCGGCGGTTATGCGGTGACGCTCTTCTACGCCCAGATGGCGCTGGAGCGCGGATTCCTGGTGGCGGCAACCCGCATCTTCAAGCGGGTATGGCAGCTCTATGCCGCCTACATCGTCCTGTTCGTGATCTATGTCGAGTTGATCAGCTATGTCGCCGCACGCACCGCAGCGCCCGAGATCATCAGCGAATTCAACATCACCGGCTTCATCGACCACCCGGTCCGGACGCTGATCTACGGCTTGTTCCTGCAAGCCAAGCCGCTCAATCTCGACGTGCTGCAACTCATCATCGCGCTAATGGCATTCCAGCCGATCGTCATCTTCGGACTGCTGTACGTCCCGAACGCGACGCTTCTCGCGTCCGTCGCACTTTACGCGGCCGCCCGCGTACTCGACTGGAACCTGACATCCTATCCGTATGGGGCCTGGTATCTCAATCCGTTCTGCTGGCAATTGCTGTTCGTGATGGGCGGTTGGCTCGCGCTGATCGGCACGCGCTATGCTCCTGCGATCCGCGCGATGCAGGCCAATTCCGCGCTACGCGCGACGGCGCTGCTCTATCTGCTGTTCGCGCTGACGATTGTTTCCAGCAGCGAAATCCCGGCACTCGCCCAGATGATGCCCAGCGGATTGAGCGACGTGCTGCTGCAGAACGACCGCGAAGATGTCGCGCCTCATCGCATCCTGCATTTCCTGACCCTGACGTTCCTGTTCACCTGGTTGGTCCCGCGCGATTGGGGATACCTGCGATCTTACGCCCTGCAGCCGATCATCAAATGTGGCGAGGAATGGCTGGCCGTGTTCTGTGCAGGCGTGTTCCTCTCTTTCGCCGCGCACTTGATTCTGATCACCGGCCCGTATTCGCTGGCGCGGCAGATCGGGGTCAGCCTCGGCGGCATCGCGGCGATGACGGCCGTTGCCTACTACGTCTCGTGGTCCAAGCAGCAGGACAACAAATCGGCCGTCGGCGCTCATTCCTGAGCCCGCGCGATGACGCCTCAACCTGGTCTCATCGCGCTTTAGTCGATCAGCTGCGCGCGCCTTAGCCGCGTCTCGCTGTCGCGCAACATTGCGGTGTCGAGGCCCCCTCGCTCCGCTGCATCGGTTGCGCAAGCGAACAGACGGTAGAATTGCAACCCGTCATAGGCAACCAGCAAGAGATCGACGCCCGCGTTCAATGCCTCCACGACCGCCGTGCAGACGTCGTGCTGATAGATCGCGCCCATTACCAGATCATCCGTCACAACGATACCTTGGTAGTTCCAGGTCTTCCGGATCAGTCCGTCGACGACGGCCTTGGAATGCGACGCCGGCCGTCCGGGGTCGAGCGCACTCACCGCCACATGCCCGACCATCAGGCGCGCGCCGCTCGTCGACAGCACATCGCGGAACGGACGCCAGTCGGTGGCCTCGAGTTCGCCGACCGGCGTATCGAGATCGGCATCAAAATGGTGCGTGTCGGCGCGCACGCGGCCCAATCCGGGAAAGTGCTTCACGGTCGCACTGACGCCAGCGGATTCGAGGCCATGGATGTAGGCGCCAGCGACCGCGCTCACCTTGGCCGGATCATCGGAGATCGCACGCTGATTGGTCAGTGTGTTGAAATCGAGCTGATTGCGCTTGGCTTCCGGCCGAAGGTCGAGCACCGGGGCGAAATTGAGGTTGATACCAAGCGATGCCAGTTCGCGTCCATGGATACGCCCGAACTCCTCGGCTTTTGCCTTTCGCTCATCCGGCGCCAGCTCCGCCAACGAGGCAAGCGCGGGCAGCCGCGTCAGCGGCGGCGCGAGGTGCGAGACGATGCCGCCTTCCTGATCCGTCGCGACCATCAGCGGCGGCAGCCCCGCGGCATGCCGCCTGGCCTGGAGCGCCGCGATTTCCGCCTTCAACGGCTCAGCCGCCCGGCCCGCGACATTGCGCCGGGTGACATAGATGCCGGCAATGAACCCCCTCTCCACAAGTGGTACGACCTCGTCAAACGAGCGATAACCGACGATAAAATGCCGCCCAAGCGACCGGGTAAGCACCGGGTCCGCCTGGAGAACGCGGTGCTTCCGCACCTCGAACACGCCATGTGCGGCCAGCATCGCAAGCGGCGGCAGGCTCCACAGGACGACCAGAAGCCTGCCTGCCCAACTCCGCCTGCGCCACGCGACGCGGCGGATCAGGATATACGCGACGGCGATGCTTGCGACCGCGAGGAGAAGGTTGCCCGGCCCGCGCAGCGGAACCAGATACGGATCGTTGGTGTTGATGCCCGCGAAGACGAAGACCAGCCCTGCGATCCAGAGCAGGACTATTCCGATACACTTGCCGACTTGCATGGGACCACGTGCGACTGAAGAGGCTGATCGGCTTCGTCCGTATCAGACGAGATTCACCAGCGCGAGCCGACAAGCCGCCCCTGCACGCAATCTGCATAAAAATCCTGAACTCCTGCTCACCGCGTTCTCGGGCCCTGCGCATGCACGGCTCAACCTCTCCAGATTGCGGGGCTGAAGCAATCCACCCGCGATGGACTAACCCGCACGAGCCCGCTGACATGAAGCCGTTCGGTTCTTGTCTCCCGCCGCAGTTGCCTTGTAGAACAATTGGCTCAAGCGAGAGCGAGGCGTGGCCAGAACGCCGCATTCGGAGATCCCGTTGACCCACCGTATTCTCGTCGTCGACGATGACCCGCATATCCGCGAAGTCATCCGCGTCGCTCTCAGGAAGGCCGGCATGAGCGTGATCGAGGCCCGCGACGGCAAGGACGCATTGGCCCGCTTCGCCGGAGAAAGACCGGACCTGATCGTGCTCGATATCGGCATGCCGGAGTTCGACGGCCTCGACGTCTGCCGTGAGATTCGCAAATCATCCGACGTGCCGATCCTGTTCCTCTCCGCCCGTGACGAGGAGATCGATCGGGTGCTCGGCCTCGAGATTGGCGGCGACGACTATGTGACCAAGCCGTTCAGTCCTCGCGAACTGGTCGCGCGGATCAACGTCATCCTGCGGCGGTTGACGCCGCGCGCGGCGTGCGCAATGCCGGAGGCGACCGTGCTCTCGCGAGGGCAGCTCTCGCTCGATCCCGAGCAGCACGTCGCAACGTTCGCAGGCGCGGCGCTGCATCTCACCGCGATCGAGTTCGGAATCCTGCGCGCCTTCCTGACCCGCCCCATGGCGGTGTTCAACCGCGAGCAGATCATGAGCGCGGCCTACCAGCTCAACATCCAGGTCTCCGATCGCACGATCGACAGCCATATCCGCAATATCAGGGCCAAGCTTGCGGCCGCCAAATGCGACAATGTCATCGAGACCGTGCACGGCGTGGGCTTCAAGCTCGGCCGCTGCGAGCCGCAGGCATGACGTCTCACCGCGCCGATCAGAAGTGGCGACCGTCGCTCGGTTTCGTGATCTTCACGGTGCTCGCTTTGGTCGCGGTCCTGCCGCTGATGGGGCTGTTCTTCTTCCGTCTCTACGACAACCAGCTGATCCACCAGACCCAGGCCGAGTTGATCGCGCAGAGCCGCGTACTGGCCGCAATCTATGCGCGGGACGTACAGGCACGGCTCGACAACGGCATTCCGCTCGGCGCGGCAGTGCCGCCGGAGACGCTGCCTGATCCCGGCGATCAGGTGACGCCGATCCGGCCCGCGCTCGATCTCGCCGGCAACGACCTGTTGCGGCGACGGCCCGATGCGCTGCCGGCACCGAAACCCGCGGATCCCGGCTATGTCGAGATCGGCGCCCGGCTCATGCCGATCATCCTGGAGACCCAGAAAGTCACCCTGGCGGGTTTCCGCATCCTCGATCCGCAGGGCGTGGTGATTGCTGGACGGCAGGAGGTCGGACAATCGCTTGCCCATATCGAGGAGGTGGCCGCGGCCCTGCAGGGCCAGTACAGCGCCGCGCTCCGCATCCGCGTGCCGGACAAACCCCCGCCGCCGATCTACTCGATCAGCCGTGGCGTCGGTGTCCATGTCTTTTCCGCGATGCCCGTGATCGTCAACGACCACGTCGCCGGCGTGATCTATACGTCACGGACGCCGAGCAACATCTTCGATCATCTCTATCAGGAACGCGGCAAGTTCGTGCTCGCCACATTGGCCGTGCTGCTGACGACGATTGCGATCGGACTGATGTTCTCACACACCGTCACCCGGCCGATGCGCGAGCTCGTCGAGCGCGCCGCGCGAATCGGCCGCGGCGACCGCAATGCATTTCAGCCGCTGCAACATTATGGCACCCGCGAGCTCGCCCAACTCTCCGACAGCTTCCTCGACATGGCCCAGCAGCTGTCACGCCGCTCCGACTACATCGCAACCTTCTCGGCCCACCTGACGCACGAGTTGAAATCTCCGTTGACGGCGATCCGGGGGGCCGCCGAGCTGGTGCAGGATTCGCTGCAAAGCAAATCGGATACGCTGACCCGGTCCGAGCAACGGAGCTTCATCTCCAACATCCTTGGCGACGTCGAGCGGCTCGATGCGATGAGCCAACGGCTGCGCGAGCTGGCCCGCGCCGAGAGCGCGCCGCAGAATGAGCAGACCTCGCTCTCGAGCGTCATCGCGAATTTGAGGAGCCGCTTTCCCGGGCGGACGATCGTGGCCAAGGGCTGCCTCGACCGCTCGATCGGGATGTCCGCCGAGAAGGCGCTGATCGTGCTGGCTCATCTGGCCGACAACGCGTTCCGTCACAATGCCGGGTCGGTGCAGCTCGAGGCGACCGCCGACGTCGCAACCGTCCGGGCGACCGTGAGCAACGATGGCGACCCGATCTCCGATGCCAACAGCGACAAGATCTTCAATGCCTTCTTCACCACCCGCCGCGACAGCGGCGGCACCGGCATGGGGCTCGCCATCGCCCAAGCCGTCATGGTGACTCATGGCGGCACGATCCGTCTCCTGCCGTCCCACCGGGGTGTCGCCTTCGAGCTGGAGTTTCCCGCGGTCTGACCGGTCTCGGACTGCGCGACGATAACAGTAGGCACCGTGCCGAGCTGTCGACCGCACGCTCGAAATTTCCCGCGTGATGGACAAAATGGATGTCGAGATCCGGGGCTTTCTCAGGATCGGCTTTCATCATGCTGAGCGGGCCATGCTTGACGCGCAATTTCGTTTATGCGCAGCTGCTCAAAACAACAGTGATATTCAGGGGCAGGAGATATGGGCGGGCTTCGGCGCATATTAGCCGGTTACGGCTTCCTCATCGCATCGGTCAATCTGGCGGCAGCGGCGGAACCGATCAAGCTGCGGGTCGCCGACTCCTTTCCGAAAGGGCACTATCTCGTCCGCCTCGTGCTCGAGCCTTGGATGGCCGAGGTCCAGAAGCGCACCAACAATGCGGTGACGTTCGAGCACTATCCGGCGCAGCAGCTCGGCAAGGCCGCCGACATGCTCAAGCTGACGCAAACCGGCGTCGCCGACATCGGCTATGTCGCGCCCGCTTACGTCTCCGACAAGATGCCGGTCTCCGAAGTCGCGATGCTCCCCGGCGTGTTCGAGCATTCCTGCCAGGGCACGCTCGCCTATTGGAAGACCGCACGGAGCGGCGTGATCGCGCAGCAGGATTATACCGCGAACGGCATCCACCTGCTGCTCGCGGTGAGCCTGCCGCCCTATCGCATCCTGACCGTGAAGCAGCCGGTCAAGGATACAGCTGACATCAACGGACTGAAGCTGCGGTCGACCGGCGGCGCACAGGATCTCACCCTGCGCGCAATCGGCGCGGTGCCTGTGCGCATGGCGGCGCCCGATGCCTATGAGTCGCTGTCACGCGGCACGATGGACGGCCTGCTGTTTCCGCTCGAAAGCGTCGTCGCCTATGGCGCCGACAAGCTGGTGAAGCATTCCACCGACGGCTTTGGCTTCGCAAGCTTCGTGGTCGCCTATTCGATCAGCGAGACCGCCTGGAAGAAACTGTCACCGGATATCCAGAAGGCAATGGTCGATGCCGCTGAGGAAATCCTGCCGTCTGCCTGCAAGGAAGTACAGAAGCAGGACAGCGAGACCATGAAGTCGATGGAGGCCGCCGGCGTCCATTTCGACACCTTGCAATCCGATGTCGTCGCAAAGCTCAAGGACCTGACGAAGGGAGTCGGCAAGGCGTGGGCCGACGGGCTCGATGCGCGCGGCAAGCACGGCAGTGATGCGCTGACGGAATTCAGCACCGCCGTTGCGGCGGTGCCGGCCAAGTAACGCAGACGGAGCCCAAATTGATCAAGACAAGCCTGAAGGCCCTGGCCGCCATCGAGAAGGTGACCTCGGCCATTGCCGCGGCCTTGATGTTCGCAATCATGATCATCGTGTTTTCCGACGTCGTGATGCGCTACGTCTTCAACCGGCCGTTCTCCTGGGCCTACGACCTGATCTCGCTCTACGTGATGGCCGGCGTGTTCTTTCTGTCGCTCTCCGGCACTTATGCGGTCGGCGGCCATATCAGCGTCGATATCCTGCTGCCGCGCTTCTCCGTGATCCTCCAACGCCTTTGCGTCATCATCTCAAACATCGTTGGCCTGGCGATCTTCGTTCCGATCACCTGGCTCGGCTACCAGCGGGCGCTTGACAACTATGTCTCCAGCGACGTGATGGCGGGCGCGATCCCGTGGCCGACCTGGGCATCCTCGATTTTCGTGCCGATCGGCGCCGGCATCCTCGCGCTGCGCCTTGCCGTTCATCTCATCGCCAATATCGCAAGCCTGCTGACCGGCGAAAATCTGCTGCCGCTGCCGGCCATCTCCGGCCATTCGGAGAAGGCTGCCGGAGGTTTCGAATGATCCCGACTTTTATTCTCGCGCTGCTGTTCTTCCTGCTGGCGATCGGAACCCCGGTCGCGTTCGCCATGGCATTCTCCGGCGGACTCGGCCTCTATCTCACCGGCGGCCTACCGATCCTGCTCGGCGTATTGCAGACGACGCCGCTATCGGCCGTCACCTCCTACGAGCTGATCACCATCCCGATGTTCCTGCTGATGGCGGATCTCGTGCTGCTGTCGGGCGTCGCCGACGATCTGTTCAAGACCGCGGCGGCCTGGGTTGGACGCATACCCGGCGGCCTCGGCATGGCGACCGCACTGGCCGGCGCAGGGTTCGGCTCGATCTGCGGCACCAGCACGGCTTCCGCCGCAACACTGTCCTCGACCAGCCTGCCCGCCATGATCCGCCAGGGCTACGAGCCGAAAATGGCGGCCGGCGTCGTCGCGATCTCGGGCACGCTCGCGATGCTGCTGCCGACCTCGGTGGCACTGGTCATCTTCGGCCTGTTGGCCGAGGTCAACATCGGAAAGCTCCTGATCAGCGGCATCATCCCGGCGATCTTCGTCACCATCATCATCATGTCGACGATCTACATTCTGGTGTTGCTCGATCCCTCACGCGCGCCGACGATCTCGGCGGTGACGTGGTCGGAGCGGTTCAGCCTGCTGTGGCAGGTCAGCCCGATGGTGGTGCTGTTCTCGATCGTCACAGGCACGATCTATCTCGGAATCGCGACCCCGACCGAAGCTTCGGCCTTCGGTGCATTCGGCGCCTTCTGCCTCGCCTGCTGGAAGCGCAAGATCAACCTGACGTCACTCTATACGACGCTACGCCACGCTGCCCAGGGCACTTGCATGATCGTGCTGATCATCATGTGCGCGCATATCTTCGGTTATTTCTTCACTCTGACGCAGGTCACGCAGAATATCGTCGGCTGGGTCGGCGGGCTCGACGTCTCGCGCTGGATCATCATCACGCTGATCCTGTGCGGCTATATCGTGCTCGGCTCGTTCATGGATCAGATCGCGATCCTGGTGCTGACGGTTCCGATCGTGCTGCCGCTGATCAAGTCGCTGGGCTTCGACCCGATCTGGTTCGGTGTCATCAAGATCGTGACCGCCGAGGTCGGCATGATCACGCCGCCGATCGGATTGAACTGCTTCATCGTGGCGCGCTACGCACATCGCCCTGTGGGTGAGGTATTCCACGGCACCTTCCCGCATTTCATCGCGCACCTGATCGCCATCGCCATTTTCGTGGCATTTCCGGAGATCATCCTCTGGCTGCCGAACCACATGCAGCATTGAAGAAGCCGTCGGTTGAGATGGCCATGTCTGGGAGACCCCAATGAATCTCTATTCTCGTTTGCTCGCCGGCGTCGGCACGGTCTTGCTGGCCGCTTCCACATCAACGGCTTCTGCCCAGGAGAAGATCACGCTGCGTCTTGCCGACAGCCTGCCCTCCGGTCACGTGATCCATGAGCTCGTCGGCAAGCCGTTCTCAGAGCTCGTGACCAAGCTGACCAATGGTCAAGTCACCTTCCAGCATTTCCCGGCCGAGCAGCTCGGCAAGGCCAAGGACATGGCCCAGCTCACCGCGCTCGGCGTCGCCGACGTCTCCTACATCGTGCCGTCCTATTCGTCCGACAAATTTCCTCTGACGGCGGTCGCCGAGTTGCCCGGCATCTTCGACAATGAATGCCAGGGCTCGCTTGCCTTCTACAAGGTCTCGCACAATGGCGGCATCCTGGAGACCAGGGAGTTCGCACCCAACCAGCTTCGGCCGCTGGTGACGCTGGCGCTGCCGGCGTATCAGGTGCAGCTTGCGACCAGCCGTGAGATCAAGGCCGCAAAGGACCTCGAAGGCCTCAAGATCCGCACCACCGGCGGCGCGATGGATCTGATGATGCGCTCGATCGGCGGCGTACCGGTGCGGATGGCCGCGCCGGAAATCTATGAATCGCTGACCCGCGGCACGCTCGACGGGTTGATCTTCTCCTATCAGAGCTCGGCGTCCTACGACTTCGGCAAGTTGCTGAAATCCGGCACCGAGGGACTGAACTTCGGCACGGCGATCTTCACTTATTCGATCGGTGAGCTGAAGTTCAAGTCGCTGCCCGAGAACGTCCGCAAGGCGCTCGTCGAAGCCGGCGAGCAGACCACCCGCGAGGCCTGCAAGCGGTTCGAGGACGGCGAGAAGGCGGCAGCCGAAAAGATCAAGTCGCAAGGCATGAAGGTCATCAGCTTCGGCGCCGACGACAAGAAGGTGTTCGATACTGCCTTCAAGTCGGTAGCGCAGGACTGGGTGAAGGACGTCGACAAGCGCGGCAAGCCGGGCAGCGACGTGTTCAAGGCCTTCACCGAAGCGCTGGCGGCCGCCCATTGAGCGGGGCTTCGACGAGGGACGGATCATTTGCGCCGGTGGGCCCACTCGCCGGCGTCAGGATCATCGACCTCACCAGCGTCATGATGGGACCCTACGCGACGATGATCCTCGGCGACTACGGCGCCGACGTGATCAAGGTCGAGAGCCCTGATGGCGACGTGATGCGCCACGCCGCCCCGATGCGCCATCCCGGGATGGGCGCGATGTACCTGCAGGGCAACCGCAACAAGCGCTCGATCGCGCTGGACTTGAAGAAGGCGAGCGGCCGCGCGGTGCTGCTGCGGCTTGCTGCAGCGGCCGACGTGTTTGTCCACAACGTCCGTCCTGCGGCGATGGCGCGGCTGAAGCTTGGCGCCAGCGATCTTCTCGCAGCCAACCCACGGATCGTCTACGCCAGCCTGCACGGCTTCGGCGAGACTGGGCCCTATGCTGGACGGCCCGCCTATGACGACCTGATCCAGGGACTGACGGCGCTGCCCGCGCTCACCGGCCGGATCACCGGCGAGCCGCGCTACTCGCCGGCCACCATGGCCGACCGCATCGTCGGCCTCAACGCGGTCCATGCCATCCTGGCGGCACTGTTCCATCGTGAGCGCACCGGCGAAGGACAAGCCATCGAAATCCCGATGTTCGAGACCATGGCGCAGTTCGTGCTCGGCGATCACATGGCCGGCCGCAGCTTCGATCCGCCGATCGGACCGCCCGGCTACTCCCGTCTGCTGTCGCCCGACCGCCGGCCCTACCAGACCAGCGACGGCTACATCTGCGCGCTGGTCTATTCCGACAAGCAATGGAACGCATTTTTCGCCAAGATCGGCCTCGCCGACGAGGCCGACCGCGACCCGCGGCTGAACAGCATCTCGGCGCGCACGCGGAACTACGATTTCGTCTACGACTGGTTCTCGCAGATGATGAAGACCCGCAGCACCGCCGAATGGATGCACTTCTTCGCGGAGGCTGACATTCCGCACGCGCCGCTGCACGATCTCGACAGCTTGATCGACGATCCGCATCTGGCTGAGGTCGGATTGATCCAGTCGCTGGAACACCCAACCGAAGGCACGCTACGGGTCGCGGGTCCGGCCGCTACCTGGAGCAAGACGCCGCCGTCGATCCGGACCTATCCGCCGAACCTTGGCGAGCATGGCCGGGAGATCCTGCACGAGGCAGGACTTGCGGATGCGGAGATTGCCGCCCTCCTCAAGGAGGGCGCGCTGATCGAACCAGACCGCTGACTATTTCCTACGTGACGCCAAGATCTTCTCGGCGGCGCGCAGATGCGGCTTGTCCAGCATCTTGCCGTCCATCTTGGCGACTCCAGATGGATTATCGGCGAATGCAGCGATCACCCGCTCCGACCATGCGATCTCCTCGTCGGTCGGCATGAAGGCCGCATTGACGACGTCGACGTGCTTGGGATGGATCACGGCCTTGGCCAGAAAGCCGTCTTGCCGCGCGGCGATCGCCTCGGTCTTCAACGCGTCGAGATCGTTGATATCGGTGGCGATGGTGTCGATCGCGACCACGGCGGCCGCGGCCGCGCCGATCAAGCAAAGATCGCGGGCCAGGATGAAGGGCGAATGGTAGCGGCCGTCGGTCCTGTTGCGGGTTGCGCCAAGCGAAGCCGCGAGGTCTTCTGCGCCCCACATCATGCCCCAGAGCCGCGGGCTCATATTCTCGAAGTCGAGGATTTTCAGGACCGCCCGTGCCGTCTCGGTCGCGACCGTGATGATCCGCGTCGTGCCTTGCGCGATGCCGGAGGCCGCCTCGAACGCGTCGAGGTAGAGCGCGAGCTTGTTGACATCGGCAGCGCCGGCGCATTTCGGCAACACGATACCATCGGGCTTGCCGGGCATCACGGCGGCGAGGTCGCCGAGCGTCAGGTCGGTATCGAGCGCGTTGACGCGGATATAGAGCTTCTGCTCCGGATTGCGTGCATCGAGCATCTCGCGCGTGATCCCGCGCGCAACCACCTTCTGGTCGGGCGCGATGGAATCCTCGAGATCGAGGATCAACGCATCGGCCGCGGTCTTCTTCGCGCTCTCAAACTTCCGGGTGCTGTCGCCGGGAACGAACAGAAAAGATCGCATCGTTTACGCCTTCGGCTTGCAGTGCATCAGCCCGGTGCGTCGGCAGCTCGCCACCACCTCGCCGCGTTGGTTGGTCATGGTATGCTCGAATTCGACGATGCCCTGGGTCGGTCGCGACTTGCTGGCGCGCTTGCCGATGATCTTGGTATGCGCTTTCAAGGTATCGCCATGAAACACCGGCTTCGGAAACTTGACGTCGGTCATGCCGAGATTGCCGACCGTCGTGCCGAGCGTCGTGTCGTAAACACTCATTCCGATCATGATGCCGAGCGTGTAGAGGCTGTTGAACAGCCGCTGGCCGAATTCGGTCTTCTCGGAGAAATGCGCGTCGAGGTGCAGCGGCTGCGGGTTCATGGTCAGGAGGCTGAACATGGTGTTGTCCATCTCCGTCACGGTGCGGCTGAACTCGTGATGGAATTCCTGCCCGACCTCGAACTCTTCGAAATACAATCCAGCCATTTACCGTCCCTTGTAATTTGGCGTCCGCTTCTCGACGAACGCATTCAGCCCTTCCTGGCAGTCCTCCGTCGAGGCGACCACCACGAAGCTTTCCGCCGTGTTCTCCACCGAACGGCGGAAATCGGCGTCGACCGCGCGCATGAAGGCATCGCGGCCGATCTTCATCACGATCGGCGATTTCGTTGCCAGCTTCCCTGCGATCTCGCGAGCACGCTCCAGCGCCGTCCCCTTCGGCACCACCTCGCTGAGCAGGCCCATTCGATGGGCGGTCGCGGCATCGAAGGGCTCGCCGAGGAACAGGGGGCCGAACGCCTGGTGCTTGCCGACCAGTCGCGGTAACTGCACGAAATGGATCGCCGGGATCAGGCCGACGTCGATCTCGGGATAGCCGAAGGTCGAGCCGTCGCCCGCGACGATCATGTCGCAGGAGATCGCGATCGTCATGCCGCCGGCCCGCACCGCACCGTCGATCGCTGCGATCGTCGGCTTGCCCATGCGGTACTGCGTATCGTTCAGCGCGAAATACAGCCGCTCGAGGAACTTTTTGGTCTCGATCGCCGGCTTGCCCCTGACGATGTCGAGGTCGAGGCCGGCGCAAAACACCTTGTGGGCGCTGCTGATGATGACGGCGCGCACCGCGTCGTCATCGCGCGCCTTCGCCAGCGCCGCCAGCAACGCATCGATCAAGGGGATGCTGAGCGCGTTGACCGGCGCGCGATCCAGCACGATCTCCGCGATCCGGTTGCTGACCGAGTAACCAACGAGGTCCGTGCTCATGATGTTTTGCCTCCTGTCATCGCCCTGGCCTGCCGCACCGCGCCCGACATCAGCAAGCCGTCGATCTCCGCGGAGTCAAGTCCAGCTTCCATCAGCACAGCACGGCTGTCCTCTCCGACGTCCGGCGCGGGACAAAGATCATCCTCGGACAGGCTCGCGATCCCCGGCGTCCGCGGCGAATAGACCGCGCCGACACCGGGCGTATCCTGGCACACCGACGCCCTGGTCGCCTCGACGTGCGGATTGCGCAGCCATTCGCCGGGGTTGAGAATCCGCTCTGCGATGATATCGGCCGCGTGCAGCGCCTTGAGCCAGGCATCCGTCGGCTGGGTCAGGAACACCTCGCGCAGCTGCGGGATCAGCGTGTCCGCCGCGTCGGCGCGCCGGGCAAAGTCGGCGAAGCGCGGATCGCTTGCGAGATCCTCGCGCGCGATTGCACTGCACAGCCGCTTGTATTGCGGCTCGTTCACCAACGTCACCATCATCCAGCCGTCCTGCGTCTGGTAGGTGCCGGCCGGCACATTCAGCGCCCGCGGCGTGCCGCCCTCGAGGATGAACTCGGCGACCTTGTGCCCCAGCAGCGCGGACGTCGACTGGCAGAGATTGACGTCGATCCAGCGGCCGGTGCCGACCGTCGCGCGCGCGAACAGAGTCGTCGCGATGGCCTGGAATGCGTAGACGCCGGTGACGACGTCGGAAATGGTCGTACCGACCCGATGCGGCACGCCATCGGTGCCGACATTGACCGAGACCAGCCCGGAAAAGGCCTGCGCGACCGAATCCGAGCCCGGTCGCTTCGAGTACGGCCCACTCTGCCCGAAGCCGCTGACCGACAGATAGACCAGACCCTTATTGTCGCGCGACAGGCTCTCATAGCCGAGCCCGAGCCGCTCGGCGACGCCAGGTCGGAATCCCTCGATGAGCACGTCGGCCTCGCGTGCCAGCCGCTGGGCGACCGCGATCCCGTCCTTGTGCTTCAAGTCGAGGCACAGGCTGCGCTTTCCGCGGTTGTACACTGCCGACAGCGTCGTGTGATTGCCGTAGGTCGTGCCGAGATAGCGCGACCAGTCCCCCTCGGGCGGCTCGACCTTGATGACGTCGGCGCCATAGACCCCGAGCAGCATCGCGCAATAGGGCGAGGCGATCCCCTGCCCGAAATCGAGCACCTTCAGCCCGCGATACGGCGCCTCATGCGTCGGCGTCAACTTGCGTTCGCCCGCCATTTATCCTCCCACGTCTTACTAAGAGCCCTACAACGCCAGATAGCGCTGCCGGATGTTGTCGTTGGCCTTCAGCTCTTCGATGGAGGATGTGTAGACGATCTGCCCCTTGTCGATAACCGTCGCGTGGCTCGCAAGGCCAAGGCAAAAATGCATGTTCTGCTCGGCGATCAATACTGTGGCACCGGTGCCACGGAGCTGCCGCAGCAGCTCGCCGATGCGCTGCACGATGATCGGCGCCAGCCCCTCGCTCGGCTCGTCCAGCAGCAACAGCACCGGATTGCCCATCAGCGTGCGGGCGATCGCCAGCATTTGCTGCTCGCCGCCGGACAGCCTTCCCGCAATCCGATGCCGCAGCGGCTCCAGCAGTGGAAACACGTCGTAGACACGCCGGATCGACCATTCATCCTCGCCGTCAGGCCCCTTCTTCTGGCCGATCACGAGATTGTCCTCGACCGTGTGCTCGGGAAAGATCTGGCGATCCTCCGGCACGAAGCCGAGCCCGGCCCGCGCGATATGATGCGGCCGCATCCCCGACACCACCTGGCCACGGAGGCTCACCTTGCCTCGGCGCGCCGGTGCAAGGCCCATGATGGCCTTCATCGTGGTCGACTTGCCGGCGCCGTTGCGGCCGAGCAGCGCCATGGTCTCGCCCTTCCGTACGGAGAGGTCGACGCCGAACAGGATCTGGCTGGTGCCGTAATAGACGTTGAGGTTCTCGACCTGCACCACCGGCTGCGCGCTCATGCCACCACTCCCGCATGGTCGTCACTGCCGAGATAGGCCTCGATCACTGCTTCATTGCTGCGGATCACGTCCGGCGTCCCGGTCGCCAGGATCCGGCCGTAGCACAGCACGACGATTTTCGGCGCTATCTTGAACACGATGTCCATGTCGTGCTCGATGAACACGACCGTGATCTTCTGCTTCTCCCAGAGCTCGCGCACCTTGTCGATCATGCGCCAGCGTTCCTCGGTACCCATGCCCGCGGTCGGCTCGTCGAGCAGCAGAACCTTGGGCTCGAGCACCAGCGCGAGCGCGATATCGAGCAGCTTCTGGTCGCCATGCGACAGTGTCGCCGCGGTCATGTTGCGCTTGCCGGCAAGGCCAAGCAGCTCCATCGCATGCTCGGCGCGGTCGCGCGTCTCGGCCAGAGGGAAGCGGCGATGCATGACGCCGGCGCGGCGCTGATCGGCACAGACCGCGGCCAGCATCGTCTCCTCGACCGTCAGCGACGGGAAGATGCTCGCAACCTGGAAGGCGCGGCCGATGCCATGGCGCACGATCTCCGGCGGCGCCTTGCCCGCCAAGTCGATGCCATTGAGCAGGATCTGCCCGGCGTCCGGCCGCAGCGCCCCCGTGATCAGGTTGAAGAAGGTGCTCTTGCCGGCGCCGTTGGGGCCGATCACGGCGGTGAGCGAACCATCGGCAAAGTCGAGCGAGACGTTGTCGGTCGCCTTGACGCCGCCAAAGGATTTCGAGAGGGCCCGAATCTCCAGCATGGCTAACCGCGCCCCTCTCCGCGACGCTGCGCGAGCCGCTCGACGACAAAGTCCATCAGGCCCTTCCGCAAGCCGATGGCAAAGAACAGGATCACAATGCCGAGCACGATGCCGTGATACTCGGTCAAGCGCGTGACGGTGTCGTTGAGGATCAAGAGCAGCACCGTGCCGACCATTGGCCCGAGGAAGGTGGTCACGCCGCCGAGCATGTTGATGAAGATACCTTCACCGGAGACCGTCCAGTAGGCGAATTCGGGATAGGCGCCGGAGACGAACAGCGCCATGATCATGCCGCCGGTCGCGGCGAACAACGCCGCCAGCACAAAGATCGTCAACTTCGCGCGCCAGACATCGATGCCGATGAAGCTCGCCCGCGTGGCGTTGTCGCGGATCATGCGCAGCGTGTAGCCGAACGGCGACTGCGCGATCTGGCGCATCAGCAGCAGCCCGATCACCAGTAGCGCGCAGCTCGTGATGTAGAGATGCAGATGGTTGGACAGGTCGATGCCGAGAAACGGCGGCCGCGGGATGCCGCCGCGCAGGCCCTGGTCGCCACCGGTCAGCGATTGCCATGACAGGATGGTCGAGTGGATCAGCATCTGGAACGCGAGCGTGACGAAGGCGAAGTAGATCTCCTTCAGCCGCACGCAGATCGCGCCGATGACGACGGCGACCAAGAAGGTCATCGCCAGCGTCGCGACGAAAGCCACCGGGATCGGGACGCCGGTCTTCTGCATCATCAGGCCGAAGCCATAGGCGCCGAGGCCGAAGAACATGCCGTGCCCGAACGAGATCAGTCCGGTGTAGCCGACCAGGAGATTGAGCGACGTCGCGAACAGTCCGTAGGCCGCGCAGCGGATCACGAAATCGAGCAGCTGTTTGCTGCTGAACACCATTGGCAGCAGCGCCAGCAGGGCAAAGGCGATCAGCGCGATCAGCACGTCGCGATAGCGCTGCGGCCTGGCGTCGATCCGAGGCACCTTGAGGGGCTGCGCGCCCTCTCCGGCCTGCAACTCGGTCATGCGACCTCCTTGCCGAACAGGCCGGTCGGACGCGACACCAGCACAATCACCATGAAGAGGTACATCAGCCCCTCGGTGAACAGCGGAAAGCCGAGCGAGCCGAACGAGCGGATCAAGCCGATCAGCAGCGCACCGATCAGGGCGCCCAGGATCGAGCCCATGCCGCCGATCACGGTGACGATGAAGGACTCGATCAGAACCGAGAAACCCATGCCCGGCGTCAGCGAACGCACCGGCGCGGCCAGAGCTCCGGCCAACCCCGCCAGCATGCCGCCGAGCGCGAACACGCCGCCGTAGATCAGCCCGGTGTTGATGCCGAGTGCCGAGACCATGCCGGGATTATGCGCCGCCGCGCGGATCACCTTGCCGATCCGGGAACGCGCCAGTCCCAGTCCGAGAACCGCGGCCGCTGCGAGCGCCACGCCGATCAGCAACAGGTAATACGGCGGCACCACGCCGCCGGCGATGAAGAGCGGCGGAACCTGGAACGCGGCCGGCATGCCCATCGACTTGAATTCAGGTCCCCAGATCATGCGGACGACGTCGTCGAAGATCAGCACGAAGGCGTAGCAGACCAACAACTGCATCAACACGTCGCGGCCGTAGACCCGGCTCATGAATACGCGCTCGAAGATCAGGCCGAGGATCGCGGTGCCGGCGGCGCCAGCCAGGATCGACAGCGCGAAGCTGCCGGTGAGCTGATAGGCCGTCATCGCGAAATAGGCGCCGAACATATAGAAGGCGCCGTGGCTGAAATTGACCACCTTGAGCACGCCGAAAATCAGGGTCAGCCCGACGGCGACGAGAAACAGCAGCATGCCGATGATCAGCCCGCTGGTGGTCTGGGTCACCAGGCAAGCGGGGCTGACGAAGCAACTGGCAAGCGCGTCGAGGTCCACGGGAATCATCCATTACGGCGGGCCGCAACGCCGGCGCGCGACAAACATCAAATGGGAGGCGGAGGCAGTCGAGTGCGCCTCCGCCCCGCATGCGGGTCAGGTGTAGCCCTTACTCTTCTTCCACTCGGCTTCGAGTTCGAAGATGGTCTTCCAGTCACCGGCCTTCATATCGAGCACGTAGGGCTCCTGCGGGATCGTGGTGCCCCAGCCGATCGCGTAGCCAACCAGCGTGCGGTCGTCGGCGCGCATGGTGACGGTGCCATCGGCGCCGAACGGGCACTTGATGGTCAGTCCGGTCAGGACCTCGGCGAGCTTCTTGCCGTCGGTCGAATTGGCCTTCTTGGCCGCCTCATTGAGGAACATGACCGCGGTCGCGTTCTGCCACGACCAGTTGGTCGGGTATTCGTTGTACTTCGACTTGTAGGCATCGCCCCAGGCGGCATTCTCCGGCGTCGGCGGGAAGGTCTTGATGTAGCGGTCGCCGGAATGGATGCCCTTGGGCAGGTTCTTCACCACCGTGAGCGCGGTGTAGTCGGCCATGTTGACCGCGAACACCTCCATCTGGGTGAACAGCGCGTAGATGTTGGCCTGATCGATGTAGGAGGTGAGATCGCCGCCCCACAGGCACGAATACATCGCCTGCGGCTTGGCCTGCAGGATCTTGGTCACGACCTCGGTGTAGTCGGGCTGGAACAGCTTCGGCCAGGACTCGCTGATGATCTCGACGTCAGGCGCGAACTTCTTCAGGTACAGCACGAACTCGCCGGTGGTATCGCGGCCATAGGCATAGTCGGGCGAGCAGGTCGCCCACTTCTTCAGCCCCTTGGCCTTGGCGATGCCTGCCGCGTAACCCGCACCGATGATCGAGTCGTGGATGCCCTGCCGCACGCAGCGGAAGGCGTTCGGAATGTGCTGCTTCGGATCAGCCGTCAGCGACGATGCTTCCGAGCAGGTATGGATGCAGAGCACGCCGAGATCACGCGCGACCTCGTGAACTGCGAACGATCCCGATGACGCCTCGCCGTCGAGCAGCATCTCGCAGCCGTCGGTGTTGACGAGCTCGCGCGCGATCCGCGCGGCTTCTTGCGGCTGCCCTTTGGAATCGCGGATCACCATCTCGATCTGCCGTCCGGCAAGGCCGCCGGCCGCATTGACCTTCTCGACTTCCAGCATCACCGCGTTGCGCGAGGATGTGCCGAGCTGCGCGACGCGCCCCGACAGAATCGTCGGCATGCCGATCTTGATCGTCTTGGCCTGCGCGCGCGCCACCCATGGCGCAGCAAAGGTCGCCGCACCGGCGCCCATGAACGCAAGCGTCGCGCGCCGGCTGATGCCCGGTTTCCGGGTCCTGTTCATATTCCCCTCCCTATCGGGTTCGCGTTCCCAAAATCCCTGTCGGAGATCGTGCCGTCTCCGTGACCGCGATGTTTTCAGAGCAAGGGGGGTGACGTCAAGCCAAAGATGAATTACGAGTCATAATTCATCCAGGGAGAAAACCGGCGCCGGAATCGGCCCGACGGACGCAAATGATCAATCTTTCCAGCTTCATCGCATTCCATGCCAGGCGGACTCCGGATCGCTGTGCGCTGAAATATCGCGGCGAGAACGTCTCTTATGCGGATTTTGACCTGCGCATCCGCCAGGTCGGCAGCTGGCTCGTGTCATGCGGGATTGCGCCGGGCGATGTCGTCGCGGTGCTGATGAAGAACAGCACCTCCTTTCTCGAGCTGGTGTTTGCAACAAGCCATATCGGCGCGGTGTTCCTGCCGATCAACTATCGGCTGTCGGCCGATGAGGTCGGCTACATCGTCGGCAATTCCGGCGCGCGGCTGCTGGTCGCCGACGAGGAATTTGCCGCGATCGTAACCGGCGGCGCGCCGGTGGTGCTGCTGGGTGAAGTCGCGCAGTCCAGCGTCACCAACCTCGCGCCCGACATCGCGCCGGCACCGATCCATGTGCGGCAGCCACGCGATTTAATGCGGCTGATGTACACCTCGGGCACGACTGATCGCCCCAAGGGCGTGATGCTCACCTACGAGAACATTTACTGGAAATCCGCCGACCAGACGCTGGTGCTCGGGCTTAACTCCGAGACGCGGCTGCTCGTGGTCGGCCCGCTCTACCATGTCGGCGCGCTCGACCTGCCAGGCATCGCCGTACTCTGGCATGGCGGCATGCTGTGCATTCATCGCAACTTCGAGCCCGAACCGGCGCTCGCCGCGATCGAGCGCGAGAAACTGAACGCCGCGTGGTTTGCGCCGGTCATGACAACGGCGCTGCTCACCTGCCCAAACCGCGAACGCTACGATGTCGCCAGCCTGCAATGGGCGATCGGCGGCGGCGAGAAGACGCCTGAGGTCCGCATCCGCGCCTTCTCGGACTATTTCAGGAATGCGCGCTACATCGATGCCTACGGCCTCACCGAAAGCTGCGGCGGCGACACTTTCATGGATGCCGGCCGCGAGATCGAGAAGATCGGTTCGACCGGCCGCGCCATCGCCCATGTCGAGATCGAAATCCGCGACGACGCCGGCAAGCGCCTGCCGGCCGGCCGCAATGGCGAGATCTGCCTGCGCGGTCCGAAGGTGACGCAGGGTTACTGGAAAGATCCCGAGAAGACCGCGTCCGCCTTCTTCGGCGACTGGTTCCGCACCGGCGACATCGGCTATCTCGATGAAGACGGCTTCCTCTATCTGACCGATCGCAAGAAGGACATGATCATCTCCGGCGGCGAGAACATCGCCTCCTCCGAGGTCGAGCGCGTCATCTACGAAATGCCTGTAGTGCGCGAGGTCGCGGTGATCGGCTTGCCGGACGAACGCTGGGGCGAGAAGCCGGTCGCCATCGTGGTTCTGGCCGACGATGCCAGGCTCGATCTGTCTGATCTGATCGATTTCTGCCGCGCACGACTCGCTGCCTTCAAGGTGCCGAGGCAACTCATCCTCCGCGACAGCCTGCCGCGCAATCCATCCGGCAAGGTTCTCAAACGCGTGCTCCGCGCCGAACTCGAGGCCACCGCATGACACAAGCGACATCCGCCAAGGTGACGAAGCTCAACCGGGTCGAGCGCAACGCCTGGACCAAGCAGAAGATTTTCGACGCCGCGACCAAGGTGGTCGGCAAATACGGCTATGCCGAAGCCTCGGTTGCCCGTATCACCGAAGCCGCCGGCGTCGCGCAGGGCACCTTCTACAATCATTTCGAAAACCGGCAGGAGCTGCTCGATCAGCTGCTGCCGAAGATCGGCCTCGACATGGTCCGCTTCATCCATGCGCGCACCGGCACCGCCAGCGAAGCCCGGCAGGAGATCGAGCGCTTCAGCGCCTTCTTTGATTTCATCCGCGAGGTGCCGGAGTTCCTGCGCATCCTCAATGAAGCCGAGTTCTTCGCACCGACCGGGTACCAGAAGCACTTTGACAACATCTCGAATGCCTATGTCCGGATCCTCCAGCGTGCGCGCGCTGCCGGCGCTACCAACACATTCAGCGACGAGGAATTCGAGGCCGTCGTCCAGGTCCTGATGGGCGCGCGCGGCTATCTCAGCCGGCGCTATTCCTACTCCGAGCAAGGCGTTACCGCCGTGCCCGACTATGTCATCACGGCCTACCAGAAGCTGGTCACGCATGGCCTGTTCAACAGCAACGTAGGGAAGAAGCGATGAGCGCTGACGGCACCATCCTCATCACCGGCGGCAGCCGCGGCATCGGCGCTGCAACCGCAACGCTGCTTGCCGATCAGGGGCATCGCGTCGTCATCGTTGACATCGCGCCCGAGCCATTGGAGGGGACCAGCGCTATTCTTTGGCCCGCGCCATTCGACGTCGCAAGCGAGAGCGCCGTCGTCGCTGGAATCACCGACATCGAGAAGGCGCACGGACCGATCTCCGGTCTCGTCAACGCAGCAGGCGTGTTCGGCAAGATGCATACGATCGAGCGGGTGCGGATGGAGCAATGGGACCGCGAAGTCAATATCGACCTGCGCGGCACCTTCCTGGTCGCGCGCAGCGTCGGCATCGGCATGGCGAAGCGGCGACGCGGCGCGATCGTCAACGTCGCTTCGGTGGCCGGCATGACGTCGGGGCCGATCCACGCCTATACCGCGGCGAAGGCCGGCGTCATCCAGATCACCCAGACGCTCGCCGCCGAATGGGGCCGGACCGGCGTCCGCGTCAATGCGGTGTCCCCCGGCTTCACCCGCACGGCCGCGCTCGAAGCCGGCATCGCGTCGGGCGCCCTGAACAAGGACCTGCTCGCCAGCCCGACGGCGATGAACCGGCTGGTCGAGCCGATGGAAGTGGCGCAGGCGATCGCCTGGCTGCTCTCGCCGCAGAGCAGCGGCGTGACCGGCATCAACCTCCCGGTCGATGCCGGCTACATCGCGGGTACCACATGGGCGGCCTATGGCGGCCTGCCCGAAGCTCCACGCAGCTGAGGACAACGCATGAATATCGAGCTTCCGCGCCAACGCCTCGACCTGTCCTCCGCCATCGCCGAGGGCGATATCCGCGTGCTGCTGATGGTGCTGGTGCACATGACCGGTGACGAGAAGTGGCTCGAGCCGCCCTACAAGCCGAAGCGCGACGTCCGCCTGATCCCCGACCCGGACGCCGGCGTGCCGAAAGAGATCCAGGACGAGATCCGCGCGGCGGTCCTGAACTTGTTCGCGAACGGTGCGCCGAAGCCCGTCATCACCGATCCCGGCAATGAGCTGATGCTGCGGATGATGCGCGCGACGCTGGGCGAGAACGTCGCACCGGAATATGCACCGCTGATGCGGGAGGAGATGGGCTTCGTTCCCCGCGATGCACGCTGGCGTGCGCGCCCCTCCGACGAGAGATTGGCGCGGCAGCATGTGCTGATCGTCGGCGCCGGGGTCTGCGCGATCGCGCTCGGCGTTGCGCTCGGGCGACTCGGCATTCCCTACACGATCGTCGAGAAGCAGGACGAGATCGGCGGCACCTGGTACGTCAACCGCTATCCCGGCTGCGGCGTCGATACGCCGAACCACTCGTATTCGTTTTCCTTCGGCGCCCGCAATCCATGGACCCGCTATTTCGCGCAGCGCCAGGAATTGCTGGATTATCTGCTCAAGGTCGTGCGCGAACACGACATCCGCAGGCACGTCCGCCTCTCGACCGAGCTGGTCGCTTCACACTGGGACGAAGGCAACCGCCGCTGGATCTCGACGCTGAGGACGGCGAACGGTGAACAGACCTTCGAATCCACCGTGCTGGTCAGCGCGATCGGCCAGCTCAACGATCCCCAGCCCGCCCGCTTCAATGACGACGAGGATTTCGGCGGTCTCAAGGTCCACTCGGCGCTGTGGTCCGACGACATCAAGCTCGATGGCAAGCATGTCGCCGTGATCGGCACCGGCGCCACCGCGATGCAGCTGGTGCCTTCGATCGCGGACCGTGTCGCCTCGGTCACCGTCTACCAGCGTACCGCGCAGTGGGCGCGGCCGGTGAAGGGCTATTCCGATCCGATCAGCGAAGGCGCGCAGTGGCTGCTGGCGCATCTGCCGTTTTATGTGCAGTGGTATCGCTTCAACATGTTCTGGCGCTACGGCGACGGGCTGCTGCCGTTCCTGCGCAAGGATCCGGCCTGGCCACATCCAGATCGCGCCGTCAACAAGGGCAACGACCGGCATCGCCAGGAACTAGCCGACTTCATCCTCTCCGAGCTGAAGGATCGTCCCGATTTGATCGAGAAGTGCATGCCGACCTATCCGCCCTACGGCAAGCGCATCCTGCTCGATAACAACTGGTTCAAGACACTGACCAAGCCGAATGTCGAGCTGGTCACCGACAAGATCGACCGCTTTGCAGCCAACGGGATCGTCACCGCCGACGGCACAACGCGGCAGCACGAGATCATCGTGATCTCGACCGGCTTCAAGGTCTCCGAGATGGCGGCGCGTCTCAACATCACCGGACGCGAGGGCAAGAACCTGAAGCAGGTCTGGAGCCATGACAATCCGACCGCCTATCTCGGTCTCACCGTGCCCGACTTCCCTAACCTGTTTCTGATGCTAGGCCCGAACTCGGGACCCGCGCATGGCGGCAGCGTGATCTTCCAGTCGGAGTGCCAGAGCCGCTACATCTCTGCCTGTCTGGTCGAGATGATCGAGAACGACATCGCGGCGATCGACGTCGATCCCGCCGCGCATGACGAATACATCCGCAATGTCGATGCCGAGCATGAGCAATTGATCTGGACGCATCCGGGCATGACGACCTACTACCGCAACAGTCGCGGCCGGGTGTTCTCGGCGATGCCGTGGCGGTTCGTCGATTACTGGAAAATGACGCATGATCCCGACTTCACGCAGTATCGAAAAACCAAGGCGCGACAGGAAACCTGACCTGAATTCTCTTACGCGTTAACTTGACAGCAGGCCACAACTGCCGCAGCATTTGGCTGACTGCACCTGTTGGGGTGCTGGAGCGCCTGCTCCTCGCGTCGCAGGAATTGGCGGACGATTATGGGATCGGCCGCCAGGCAGCAGAAGCGGACAGATGTCCGTCGGCCCACCCTTGGAGAGGAGCATGACGCCACCGGCGAAAGCCAGCGACCTTGCTCAGCGGCAAGGTCTCGGTGCACGTTGAGGCGATAGCAGCTGCTAGCCGCGTGCGCTGCCGACAATCTGAACATATCCGCAGGACGAGAGCGCAAAGGCCAAGCGCTCTTGGATCCCGAAACACCACTGGTCTATACCAGATATCCTTCGCTAAAACGAAGTGGCAGGACCCCGCGATGCTTGAATGCACCGGGGTCCATTCGTTTGCGCGGCGCATCCCCTTCATCACGTCGCATTGCGCGATCGCACTGGATCAGGAACAATTGTCCTGACGGGGTGAGGAACGCTGATGGAAAAGCCGAAGGTCAGGATCTACACCGACTACAAATCTCCTTACGCTTATGTCGCCAACAAGCGGCTGTTCGAGCTCGAGAACATCTGCGGCGTCGAACTGGAATGGCTGCCCTACACGCTGCGCATTCCCGAATTCATGGGCACGGTCGAAGGGCGCACGCCGCATTTCTGGCGCAAGGTGCGCTACTCCTACATGGATGCGCGGCGGTTCGCCAATGCGCAGGGACTGACCATGAAGGGCCCGCGCCGGATCTACGATGCCTTCTATTCAAGCGCCGGGATGCTGTTCGCGCAGCGCCATGGGCTGTTCCGGCCCTATCACGACACGGTTTTCCAGAGGTTCTGGAACCATGAACTGGAGATCGACGAATTGTCGGAGATTGCCGGCGTGATTGCCGCGATCGGCGGTTCTGCCGACGCGTTCGAGGCCTATGTCAACGGCCCTGCCCGCGCCGAGCACGATCGCATCATCGACGAGGCCGAAGCGCTCGGCGTGTTTGGCGTTCCCAGCATGGTGTTCAACGGGGAACTGTTCTGGGGCGGCGACCGCATCGACCTGCTGATCGAACGGATCAGAAATCCGGGATCGATCGCACTCGCGCTCGGGAGCAGACACCGAACTTAAGCTCACGCTGTTTTGAACCTGCGTGCCCTCCGCGGTCGATCAGCCTCCATCCAGGATGGCCCAACATCCGGTGCGTTCCAGCACGGGCTTCACCGCAATGCGATCGCCGGTATCGAGCGCGGCGAACTTCTCGCGCAACTGCAGCAGGCACTTCACCTGATACTTGAACGGCGCCAGCGCATAAGGCAGGCCCCAGACGTTGATCTCGAGGCGCTCAAGGCCCTTCGCGAACGCATCTGCATTGGCGGCCAGGAATGGCAGGTAGAGTTCGCCTGCGATCCGCAGCAACGCCTCGGCGAACCCGCCGAGCGCCTGCTCGCGCGAGTACCAACCGCCCTCGACGCCGGACGCGTCGTCGAGCCGTCGCACCCAGTGATCGGTGAGCGGCGCGCGTTCGCGCATGATGCGCATCGGGGTCGGGTCGGTCGCCATCTCGCTGAGCTGGCCAAACCAGGCGAAATCCGCCAGCGACGGCCGGTTGCCGAACAGATAGTTCGTCATGCCGACATGGGCCTCGAACGCTGCCAGCGTCCGCCGATAGCTCTCCTCGAGCAGCGGCCTGTTCTCATCCGTCGCGCCGAGAATGACCATGCGCGAGATCTGGCGCTGCCGGAACTCCTCGATCTCCTCGCGGCTGCCGGTCTCAGCTTCCGACGTCGACCATTCCTCACCGGCCCAGCGCGAGACGTAGGCCTGGTCTTCCGGGTCCCACCAGCGATAGAGAAACAACGGCTTCACCGCCCATTCATCGGCGAGGTCCTCGAGCAGATCGCAGACGAATGCGACGGCCTTGTCCTCGGGTATCACCGAGCGGCCCTGATGGCGCGCTTCCAGATCATAGGCGAGCGTCGTGGTCTCGCCGCGAAAGCTGCCGTCGGGATATTGCAGCACCGGGATCAGCATCGGTTTCAGATGCGCGGTGGCCGCGCGCAGCGCCTTGGTCATGATCACCCAGTCGTGCGGGATCCGCCGGTAGCGCATCAGTGCGCGCAGCTTGATCGCATAGGGCGACGCGGTCGAACCGATCAGGCGGTAGCGGCCTCCGGTCATGACGACGCCTCCGGAAATGCTGGATTGCCGTAGGGATAGTACCGCGTGAGATCGACATTCCTGTAAGGCAGCTTGTCGAGACGCGTGGTGCCGAGGAATGGCTGCTCCGGCTCGACCAGCAGGATCGTCTTGGCGAAGCCATTGTCGTCGAAGCCGCGCCGGAAGTGGACCCGCGACTTGATGGCCATCACGTCGAACGCACCGATGTCAGGCACCAGCGCCTTCAGCGAAAACGGCTCCATGATCTGCACCAGATAGGTGGACAGGATCAGCACATTGTTGCGGCCAAAGCGCACGCAGACCCAGAACTGTCCGTAGCCCTCGGCCGCCGCCGAGATGGTGCCCTGGATCCGTACCGGATCGCCAGCCGACTCGTCGGCGAGGCCGCCGATCTCCATGTCGAAGTTATCGCCGGCCTTGGCACCGGCAGCCTTTAGGCTCGCCGTCGCTTTGCCATCCGCGATGGTCGCAATCACTGTATTGGCGAGGTCCTGCGCGATGATCTCGCGTAGCAGCCAGGTCGCCGATCCCGAACGGTCGCTGTGATCGGCGAGCACCACCGGCGTGTTGCGGTCGGCCGTGGCCTGCTTCGCCAGCGCGACGCCCTTGGTGATGCTGTGGAGCTTCGTCGATTGCAGCAGGGCCTCACGCAGCCGCCAGATCGTGCCGGCGAGATCGCGCGCGATTTGCTCGGCGAGCTTCGGGTTGTCGTTGGTCAGGACCTGCACGGTCATGCCGACATCAGGAACATCGGCGAATGGAAAGCCGAAGAAGATGTTGACGTAGACATCGACCTCGCGGGCCTCCCACACCAGCGCGCGCTGCACGAGATCCATCCACGGGCGCGCCCCGGTCCATTGCAGAACGGTAGGTGAGATCACCGGAACCTTGATGGTCCTGTGCGCCGGCTTGTAGTCGCCGCGGATCGCCCGCACCAGCATGCGTGCCGCGCGCTCGCCCTGCAGATGCGCATCATAGTGCGGGAAATATTTGACGGCGAACGCCATGTCGGCCTGTTCGAGGAACGCCTCGTCCTCGTTGCCGTGAGGATCGAAGGTTGCGGCGATGAATGCCGAGCGGCCAACCACCTCGCGGACCTGTCGCGCCAGATCAGCCTCCGGCCGCGGCACGTCGCGCACCGCCATGGCGCCATGCAGGCACAGATAGACGCCGTCGAACGGCCCCTCCTCCTTGAGCCCGGCAATCATCTTGCCGGTAAAGGTCCGATAAGCCTCCTGGGTGATCCAGCCCGATCCGGTGTAGGTCTTGGGCCAGAGCGGCGATTCGATGCCGACCAGCTCGACCTCGGAGAACTCGCGCGCAACCTGCACGAAGCCGCCCATGTAGTTCTTGGGATCGAACTGCAGCAGCGCCTCGCCCTTGGCCGGCGAGCCTGGATAGATAAAGTCGTCGAGCGTGGTCTCGTTCGGCAGGAACGAGACGGTTTCGTGGGAAAAATGCAGGACGGCGATACGTATCTTGCGATCGCTCATTTTGATGCGCCTCGGCTGTTTTCCGCAGTGTGGCATCGATGGCGCCGCGCGCCAATCCGCATTCGGTTTTTGCCCGCCAGACCTGCAAATAAGCAGACGCGTCACGGCTTGCCGCCGCGCCGATTCTGCTAAGGTCCCGCCAAATAGTCGGGCCCCTGCCTCGCAGACATCTCAAGGAGAGAACGCCATGAATCCCCCCGTCAGCTCGCCCGCGATCAAGGTCGTGAAATCCGTTCGCGAGCAGGTGAGCGCCGAGGAGTGGCAGGCCCGCGTCGATCTGGCCGCCTGCTATCGGCTCACGGCGATGTACGGCATGACCGAGATGATCGCAAACCACATCTCCTGCCGCGTGCCCGGCACCACCGACCAGTTCCTGATCAATGCCTACGGCATGCTGTATGAGGAGATCGACGCCTCCAGCCTGATCAAGGTCGACGTCGAGGGCAACACGCTGCTCAACGCCACCGACTATGACGTCAACGTTGCCGGCTTCGTCATTCACAGCGCGATCCACATGGCCAAGCACGACATGGACTGCGTTGCGCACACCCATACGCCGGCCGGCATGGCAGTCTCCGCAATGGAATGCGGCCTGCTGCCGCTGGCGCAGACCTCGATGCGCTTCCTGCACATCGCCTATCACGACTTCGAAGGCATCGCCGACAATGTCGACGAACGCGAGCGGCTGGTCCGCGACCTCGGCGACAACGAAGCGATGATCCTACGCAATCACGGTCTCCTGGTGGTCGGCCGCACCGTACCCGCCGCCTTCAACGTGCTGTTCCGCCTCGAGCGCGCCTGCCAGACCCAGGTGATGGCGTTGTCCTGCAACACCAAGCTGATCTATCCGCCGCAAAACATCCTCGAAGACACCTATGAGCGGATGCTGCCGAAGCCCGGCCGCGCTGCACGTAACGGCGAACTCGCTTGGCCGGCGCTGCTGCGCAAGCTGGATCGGGCCGATCCTTCGTATCGGGATTGAGGCGGTTGAAGACGAAGGGCGATGTTGAATAACCCTGTCGTCCCGGCGAAGGCCGGGACCCATACGCCGCAGCAGCCGTTGTAGGCGGGACCCGGCGTTCCAGCATCAGGTGACAATTTGCATTTGGGGTAATGGGTCCCAGCCTTCGCCGGGACGGCTGCGAGCATGTGGCGCGGCCTGCGAGTCATACGCCCGCTTTCTCGCAGCATCGCCGTACCGGCTCACAGCTCGGCAGCCAGCTGGGCCACCTGGTTTCGCAACCAGGCATGGGCCGGATCGTGGTCGTAGGAGGCGTGCCACAGCAACGTCACCGGCATCTCGCTCAGCTCCACCGGAGGCGGGCTGAGGCTGAGCCCGAGTTCGGCCGAGAACCGCGTGGCCAGCCGTGCCCCCATCGTGACGATAACAGGCGCCTGCGCCACCAGATGCGGAACGGTGAGAAAACGCGGCGTGGTCAGCGCAACGGTGCGCCGCAGGCCGAGCTTGTCGAGCGCCTCGTCCACGATCCCGCGCACGGTGCGGGCAGGCCGCAAGCTGGTCAGCACGTGAGGCAGCCTTACGTAGTCCTCGAGCGAGATCGGCGACGTGATACCGGTTTTCTCTGCATTGAACATGCACACGAAGCGCTCGGTCAGCAGCGTGCGTTGCTTGTGATGCAATTGTCCCTGCGGGAGCGGCCCATGGGCGACTGCGAGATCCAGCTCGTCGGCGTCGAGGTCATCGAGCAGCCGGGACGCGTCGACGTTGTGAATCCGGAAGTGAACGCCAGGTGCGATCTCGCGCATGCGCGCCAGCAGCGCGGGCATGATCAGGATTTCCATACTGTCCGATAGTCCAAGCCTGAAGGTCCGCACCGCCGTGGCCGGCTCGAAAGTCTGATCGCGCAACACCACGGCCTCGACCTGCGCCAGCGCGCTCCGCACTGGCTCGCGCAGGATTACAGCACGCGGCGTCAGACGCATGCCATCGGCCCCACGCGTGAGAAGCTCGTCACCGAACAGCTCGCGCAAGCGGGCAAGGTTGTGGCTCATCGCGGATTGCCCAATGCCGACGCAGGCCGCAGCCTTGGTCACGCTCCGTTCGGTCAGCAGCGCATCAAGATGAACCAGCAGATTCAAGTCGATACGACCTAGATTAGCGATATCGATGGCCATTATCGATCCCATCTGTTTGATCGATGATCATAGCCTGACCATGTCCTCCGACAAGGGAGCCGTCGGGCAACCGCCCGCCGCCCAAGTCCACACCCAAGCCAACGGAGGATCCCATGTCGATCCGCAGCACAGTCCTCGCCGCCGCGTTCACCCTGGCCTCGCTGGGAGCCGTGCACGCAAGCTCGCTCAAGCCGATCGAAGGCCACAGCGTCCATCTCGGCGATCTCGCAGGCGTCGTCTACTACACCGTCGAGCCCGACGGATATCGCGTGGTGACCACCCTCGCGCAGGGCGAGGCCGGGACGCCGGTCCGCTTCGTATCAGTGCTGGCGCCCGGTCAGCGTGCCCTGCTCTCGACGCCGAACGAGAGAGGCGCGCTGGAGATCAGCCGGAACGGCGAAGGCTTGACCGTCCGCACGTCAGGCCCGGTCTCCAACTAGTTCCGACACCGCCACCCGTCTTTCCGTCACTTGTGCAGGAACCACAGATGTCGACGATCCGCCTTCATCGAACAACCAGCCTGACAGCCGAGCAGTACGTCGCCGGCCTCACCGACTTCGGCCCGGGCCGCTCCAAACTCTTCAGCAACAGCGCCGACGCCTATCTCAAGGTGCATCATCGCGGCCCTTCGGCCGCCGACGTGACGGAAGGCTCGGGCGGCATCTGGGAACGTCTGCGCTACGACTGGTCCGATCCCAACCATGTCATCCTGACGACGACCGACTCCAATGTATGGGGCGGCGCGTCCGGCCACACCTACAACTTCACGCGCCGGCCCGATGGCACCACCGACATCGAAGTGGTCGTGGTGCGCGACGGCAAGAACCTCAGGGGATGGCTGCTCGGCCTCGTGCTCCGCACCGTCGGCAGAAGCGTGCTGGAGAAGGCGTTCGAAAACTCCGTCAAAGCCATCGAGCAGCGACACGCGGATGCGCTTCGACGGAGCGGGATTGCCGCCGCCTAGCGCAGAGCATTGGAAGAATTGCACCGAGATCAATGTTTCTATTGTACCGATCTTTGTGTCGGATCATACCTAAGCTCATTGGACGGATTGCACCGGGCCGAGCCCGCGCAAGCCAAGATGGAGGCAAGTGCAATGGATCTGAATTATCTCGACACCTTCCTGGCATTCCTCGGAATGACCTTCGGACTGGTCTCCGTGCTGCCCGGCCTGTTCTTCCAACCCAAGGCCGAGGCGCGCAGGACGACAAGGCTGGCCTCGCGGCGCGACTGAACGACGACCGGCCGGCGCCATGCACGCCGACAGACACAGATCGACGTCAGAGTAACAAGGACCGCTCCATGTCGACGCACAGCGCGCATCTCGTCACCGAGAGCCGGCACGAACCGCGGCCTTACTGCGACTTCTGGCAGGGCCGCGGCCCGACAAAACTGCTGTCGTCTTCGATCGATCGAGGCTGGTCGGGCCTGTCGGCGGAGGTGCGGGCGCATGGCAAGAGCGTGGTCCCGTGGACCGGGACGCAATCCGACACGGAGATATGTGTCGATGTCCACGGCAATGGATTTCCGGTCACGCGTCAGGCTAGCGGCGTGTCGGATCGAACCATCACCCGCCGCGATACGATTTGGCTCACGCCCGCGCGCTGGCGGGAAGGCTCCATCGATATCGGCGGCGACCTGCCGGAGATCGCTCACATCTACCTTCCGCCAAGCCAGTTCTCCCCAGGCAAGCTCGGCGTCGAGGTCGACGCTTCGGTACTCGGCGCGTTGCGATACGACAGCGCCTTCGAGGATCCCCTGCTGGGTGAGATGGCACGCGCCATCGCATCGGAGCTGCGGAGCGAAACCTCCGCCGGCAAGCTGCTGGTGGAATCATTAGCAAGCGGCATGGCGATACGGCTTGTTCAAAAGTACACCAGCAGTTCGGCCGCACGGTCCGCCGCCGCCTCGGCACGAGAAGGGCTGGACCGGCGTCGGCTTTTCCGCGTGCTGGACTACATCGAAGCAAACCTCGAAGGCAATCTCACGCTCGATCGCATGGCATCGATTGCCTTTCTCAGTCGATTTCACTTCGCTCGCGGCTTCAAACAGGCCGTCGGCCAACCTCCTCACCGTTACGTTGCCGCACGACGGCTCGAGCGTGCGAAAGCCCTTCTGATCCAGGGCGATCGGCCACTGGTGGACATTGCGCTGGCGCTCGGCTTCTCCAGCCAGGCCAATTTCAACCGCGCGTTCAAGCAGGCGGCCGGCGTAGCGCCGGGCCAGTATCGCCGCGGGTCCGGATCGCAGCCGGCGTTGTCGCTGGCCGACATTCGGAACGCGATTCCGATCCTGGCGTAATGCTGACGGTCGCGCTCTCCGCGACCTTCAGCAACCTATAAAAAACGACGGCATTCGACACAAAGCGATCGGCCGCACACCTCGATATTCTCATCTGCAGCAAGGAGCGAGGCGCGCACGCGGCAGCAGCGATGCGCGCGCCATCGTGCTCGCTTGCGCATCGGCATAGGAGATGTGCAGCCATGGACCTGATCCATTTTCGATCGTTCACCATGCTCGTGAGCGCGGGCCTCAGCATGGTGTCGCTCCTGATCCACAGATTGACCGAGCGCTTCGAACTTCGTCGACAGCAAGCAACGACAACATCACGGCAATCTAGGCGAAACAATGGGAGGCCGGACTCCCCATAATTCGGGTCAGGCCGGAAAGCCGCACATCCAGCGAATGCCAGGAGGCCCGCGTGCCCAGCGTTGCACCTACTCACGAGCTCGATGACCAGACGCTGCTGCGTGCACTCACGCACCGCATCCACGGCGACCTCGTCTCGTCGATCAACACGGTCTCCGCCGCAGTGCTGCGCACGGACAACCCTGCCGTCAAGCGCGCACTTGCCGGCGTCATCGAACTGCTCCAGCAGCATGCGAGCGTTCATCGCGCACTGGCGATGCCGGACCGCGACCGATTGGTGGACGCCGCCGAATCGATCCGCAAGCTCGCTCTCGGCCTCAGCCGATCCTCGCTGGAGCCGATCGGGATTCGTCTCGCGCTGAGCGCCGACAGCCTGCCACTCGAGGCGGAGCGCTGCTGGCGCCTCGCCCTCGTTGTCCGTGAGCTCGTGACCAATGCCGCGCAACATGCGCATTTCGAAGGCCGGGAGGGAGCGATCAAGATCAGGCTCTCCGTCGTCGGAACGGTCGTCAATTGCATCGTCGCGGACAATGGCTCGCACTCGGAGCGCTTGCGGTCGGGGCGCGGTCTGAAGATGGTCAGCGATCTGGCCCGCGGCCTCGGCGGCCGGATCGAGTATGGCTTCGGTCCGCAGTTCTCGTCGTTCCTCGTCGTGTTTCCGCTCGGCGCACGCGAACTGCGCGCCAACCGCGTCGTCGCGCGGCGGCGCCTGCACAGCCTACGTCAAGCAGTGCCACCGCGAATGCGGCCGCGATCGGCGCGCGCCCCTGTTGTTGCCGTGCCGGACGGCCTGCGCAGCGATGTCCCCGCCACGACGGAAGCTGCACTGGAGCCGCCATGAAGAGCATCTTCAGCCTCCTTCTGTTCGCGACCGGCGCGCTTTGCTTTGCGATGTTCCTGGCAACGCTGCGGCCGGAACCCACCGGACGCCCCACACGCGTCGCCAGTGCTTTCACGCGAATTCTCATCTCAGTCGAAGCCAACAATGCACAAGGAGAGAGCCATGACCACCAGCACAACTGACGAAATCATCGACCTGCGTCGCCGCCGAATTTTGAGCACCGCCGCGATGGGGGTCGCCGCCTTCGGCGCGGCAACCGTGCTTCCACCGGGAATCCGCACCGCGGCTGCCGGCGAGGCCGTCCGTCCCTTCCGCATCGATGTACCAGAAGAGCTGCTGATCGACCTGCGCCGGCGTGTTGCCGCGACGCGATGGCCCGACAAAGAGACCGTCGCCGATCCATCTCAGGGCGTGCAGCTCAAGACGGTGCAGCAGCTCGCTCAATATTGGCAGAACGGCTACAGCTGGAGAAACGTCGAGGCGCGGCTCAACGGCCTTCCGCAGTTCATCACCGAGATCGACGGACTCGACGTTCACTTCATTCACGTTCGCTCCAGGCATCCGAACGCGCTGCCGATGATCGTGACGCACGGCTGGCCGGGCTCGATCATCGAGCAGATCAAGATCATCGATCCGCTGACCAACCCGACCGCACATGGTGGCAGCGCCGCGGATGCGTTCGACCTCGTGATTCCGTCGCTGCCGGGTCACGGCTTCTCCGGAAAGCCGACTGCACCGGGCTGGACCCCGGTTCGTATCGCGCGGGCCTGGACCACCCTGATGCGGCGCCTTGGCTACAAGCAGTTCGTGGCGCAGGGTGGTGATTGGGGCAACGCCGTCTCCGAGACGCTCGCCTTGCAGGAGCCGGTCGAGCTGCTCGGCATTCACACGAACATGCCGGCCACCGTGCCGGCCGACGTCTCAAGGGCGCTGGCGTTCAATTCGGCGCCGCCGGCCACTCTCACGACCGACGAGCGCCGTGCCTGGGATCAGCTGCGCCTCTTCTACGACAAGGGCCTCGGCTACGCGATCGAGATGGCCAATCGCCCGCAGACCCTGTACGGGCTCGTCGATTCGCCGGTCGGCCTCGCGGCTTGGATGCTCGATCACGACGCGCGCAGCCAGGAGATGATCGCCCGCGTCTTCGACGGCGAGACGGAAGGGCTGTCGCGCGACGACGTGCTCGACAACGCCACGCTGTATTGGCTGACCAACACCGCGATCTCCTCGGCTCGGCTCTACTGGGACACCCATCAGGTATCGACGGGCGGCTTCTTCGATGTGCGCGGCGTCAAGATCCCGGTCGCCGTCAGCGCATTCCCTGACGAAATCTACACGGCACCCCGGAGCTGGGCGGAGCAGGCCTATCCGAAGCTGATCCACTACAACAAGCTCGACAAGGGCGGGCACTTCGCGGCGTGGGAGCAGCCCGAGCTGTTTGTCGCCGAAATGCGCACCGCCTTCCGCCCGCTGCGCAACGCCTAGTCATGCAACCGGCGGTGCGCGCGAATGTGCGCACCGCCATTCCTGTCGGACTTACGATGGACCAGTCGCATTCATTTCTGTCGCGGCATTCCGCTTCCGTCTTCGCGGTGCGGACGTTTGCCGCGGCCATGGTGGCGCTCTCGATTGCGCTGCTGCTTGACATGCCACGCCCCTACTGGGCGATGGCGTCCGTCTACATCACCTCCAACCAGCTGACAGGAGCGACGTCGTCGAAGGCGGTCTACCGCGCGCTGGGAACGCTGATCGGCGCCACTGGGACGATCGTGCTGATCCCGAATCTCGTCAACGCACCTGGGCTGCTCAGCCTTGCCATCGCACTGTGGGTCGGCATGTTCCTGTACTTCTCGCTGATCGACGGCACCCCGCGCAGTTACATGCTCCTGCTGTCCGGCTACACCGTCGCCCTGCTCGGCTTCCCGATCCTTTCGACGCCCGAATCGACATTCGACATCGTCGCCGCTCGCGTGCAGGAAATCCTGCTCGGCATCGCCTGCGCGAGCATCGCATCAAGGATCGTGCTGCCGAGCACCGTCGCCGACACGATCGCGGCGCGCGCGGACGCCTGGCTCGCCAACACGCGCCGGCTCACGGTGGACGTCTTCACCGGCCAGGGCAGCGACCAGGAGCACGATGGCGAACGCATGCGGCTTGCCGCTGCCGCCGCCGAGATCGACCAGTTGAGCCGGCATCTCGGCTTCGAGACCGTGACATCGGCGAACACCGCGCGCGGCCTCGAGCTGCTCCGCCAACCGATGCTGTTACTGCACCCGCTGCTGGCGTCGATCGAGGCCCGGCGGAACGCGCTCAACGCTCACGGCGGTGTGCCAGCGGCCATCGCCGATGTCATCCAGAGGATCGCAGGCTGGCTCGCGAACGGCGACCAGGACGGACGACAGGCCGACGGATTGCGTGCAACACTTGGTGACGTCGCACCACAACTCGGCGCCGACGCGGGCTGGATCGATATCTCGGCGGCCGGCCTCGCCCTTCGATTGCGCAACCTCGTCGACCTCATGCGGGATTGCCGCCTGCTGCACGAGGCGATCGCCGATGGCCGCGATCCGGGCTCGCTTGCGCTCGCCGTGACGCTCGATCCTGCGGCACCGGCCGCCCGGCACCGCGACCACGGGCTTGCGCTATGGGCCGCCGCGGCAACCACGCTGTCCGTTCTCGCCTGCTGCACATTCTGGATCGCGACCGGCTGGACCGATGGCGCATCGGCGGCTCTGTTTGCAGCCCTCGTAGGGTCGTTTCTCGCCGGCCTGGACGATCCGTTGCCGGCTTTTCGCAGGTTCTTCGGCGTGATCCTGGTCGTCATCGCCGTCACCGGCATATATGCATTTGGCATTCTGCCGCGCGTCACCACGTTCGAGCTGCTGGTCGTCGCACTCGCGCCGACCTTCCTGCTGTTCGGCTGGATGACGGCGCGGCCGGCGACCGGGTCCGCTGGCTCCTGGCTTGCCATCTTCACGTCGGTGCAGCTTGCATTGCAGTCATCCTACTCGGCTGATTTCGGCTCGTTCGCCAACGCCAGCCTGTCGCTCGTGGTGGGCGTCGCGCTCACGGCCGCGACGTGCGGCATCGTTCGCACGCTGGGCGCGGCTTGGATCGCGAGCCGCCTGGTGCGAAGCAACTGGCGCACGCTTGCTGCCGTGGCCGCGCGCAGCGCGCCGCGCGATCGCGCCGTGATCGGCGGTCTGATACAGCATCGTCTCGCCCTGCTTGCGGCTCGTATCGCCGTGGTGCCGGCAGAGGCGCAGAGTGACGCCGCCAACCTTCTGCAGTTGCGGACGGCGCTGAACGTCATCGACGTCAGGCACGCGAGCCTCGGTCTGTCACGCGCTGCCGTCGCCGGCATCGACGCGCTGTTCGACCGTCTTGCATCGGCTGCCCGGAACCACACGGCCGGGCGGCTGCCGGATGAGCTGGTCGGCCGGCTCGACAACGCGATCGCGTCGACGTTGCGGGAGCCCGCGAGCAAGAGTCGTAACGACGCGCTGATCGGCCTTGCCGGAATCCGCGCCGGCTTGTTTCCCGGCGCCAGGTCCTATCAGCCGCGCTTGTCAAATCAAGAGGGTATCGCGGCATGAGATACGAGTTCGACCTGTTTGGCGTGATCGTTCCAAGCTTCCTGCTGTGGGGCGTCGTCGCATACATGCTCACGCGCGTGGCGAGCACACTGTTCGCACAGGCTGGTCTCTATCGCCACGTCTGGCACGGCGCGCTGTTCAATTTCGCGCTTTACGTCTGTCTGGTCGCCGGCCTGATCTTCATCTCCAGGGAGTTGATCTCATGAAATCCGTTCTCAACGCGCTGCGTCGCGTCTCACCCACCACACTCGTGGTTCTGGTCGCGGTCTGGGCCGGCTACAAGCTCTGGGATTACTACATGAACGAGCCCTGGACGCGCGACGGCCATGTGCGGGCTGACGTCGTTCCGGTTGCCCCCGACGTATCCGGCTTCGTCACCGACGTGCTCGTCAAGGACAACCAACCGGTCCAGCGCGGCGACGTGCTGTTCCGGATCGACCGAGCGCGTTACGAGATCGCACTGAAGCAGGCCGAGGCGGTGCTGCTGGGCAAGGGCGCCCAACTCGATGAGGCCAACGCGGACCTGAAGCGCTACAGCGCGCTGACGCCCGACGTGGTCGTTTCCAAGCAACGCCTGGATCAAGTGATCGCCGCCCAGGGCGAGGCGCAAGCCGCCCATGACCGGGCCGTCGCCGACCTCGATCTGGCCAAGCTCAATCTCGAGCGCAGCGAGGTGCGTGCCGCCGTCAGCGGCGTCGTCACCAACAACGAGCTGCGTCCGGGGACCTATCTCACCACCGGCAAGGGCGTCATGGCGCTGCTCGATTCCGACACGCTGCGCGTCGAGGGCTATTTCGAGGAGATCAAGCTGCCACGCATCCATCTCGGCGACGCCGTCAGTGTTCGACTGCTGGGTAGTGACCACGTGCTGCACGGGAGGGTAGACAGCGTCGCGGCCGGCATCGAGGATCGCGATCGCAGCGCCGGCGCGACCTTGTTGGCCAACGTCAATCCCACCTTCAACTGGGTGCGGTTGGCGCAACGCGTTCCGGTCCGGATCGCGCTCGATCCCGCCGCGCGAAGCCAGCTCGTTGCGGGAGCCACCGCGACCGTCGAGGTGCTCGGATCTCCATTGCACGGCGACCCGCGCGAGGCGCGGGGCGAGCACGGCGCCTCGCGCCCGAGCTTATGCCGGGCGGTGCAGGCCGCCTTCCGAGTTCCGCCGCGATGTGGCTGATCGCACGCCACTTGCGGCCTCGCAGCGCGCACGTCGGCTGCCAAGTTGAATGGTGCGCTCCAGCGCCGCGGCGAAGCCGTTGAGCGGGACAATGAAGACAACCGCCTGGCCAGTGTTGATGTTCTGCGCTGCGACCGTTACGTCCGGCAACCGATTATCCATGTTGTGGGCATATTTCCCACATACGCGAGGTACATGTACTTAGAGAGCCGCGGGCGTGCAAGAGCTTATCCTCGCGCGATTTGCCCAGGGGGCGCGTCTTCAACTAAGGTCGCCGGATGGACATGCTCGTCAAGCTCTACGCCCTGCCCGACTCCCGGCCCGCCTACGATCGGCTGCAGCAGGCCGGAATTGTGATGCGCCGTGCGCTCGCCCCCGAGAAGCACAAGGTCACAGCCTGGGTGCGGGAGACCTTCAGTGAGGCTTGGGCCAGCGAAACCGAGGTCGCGTTCAGCCGCCAGCCGGTTTCCTGCTTTATCGCGATCCAGCAAAAGGCGATCATGGGATTCGCCTGCTACGACGCGGCCTGTCGCAACTTCTTCGGTCCGACCGGTGTCGCACCGAAGTCGCAGCAGAACGGGATCGGCAAGGCGCTGCTGTTCGCCTGTCTCGAGGACATGAGGCACCAGGGCTTCGGCTACGCCATCGTCGGCGGCGTCGGACCGGCGGACTTCTATGCGAAAGCCGTCGGCGCGGTGGCCATCGACGACTCCGCGCCGGGGATCTATCGGGGACTGCTGTAATTCACATGATCGCGGGTCTCGCTTCGCCCGACCCGACCTACCAGCCTCATCAGAAGAAAACCCTGCCTTCGCGAATTCAGGACGGAACCTGAAATCCGTTCAATCGCAATCCCTTACATACAAGCAAAAGTTGCACGCCGCTCGACACCACCCCGGACCGGATGCACGCCGCGCGCTGCGCGTTTATGAATCCACCCCTCAGATCGAGGCAGCACAAATATTTGGTGCCGGTCGCCATTGACCCGACACGAGGACCTTGCGCTTGACGTGCTGCCGATGGTCAACTCGCTGATCGGAATGCTTCTGCATCGTTGGGGAAACATGATGTTCAAGATGATTGCGATCGCGGCCGGCCTGGGTCTCGCACTCGCCGCCACGGCGGCGGCCGAGACGCCGCGCAAGGGCGGCACCATTCGCATGACGGCGCCCTATGGCTCCAGCTTCACCAGCATGGACATCCACACGACACCCCGCGCGCAGGACGAAATCTACGCCAAGGGCCTGCACCGATCGCTCTACATCTGGGACTCGACCGAGGGCAAGCCGGTCCTGGAACTTGCCAAGGAGGTCGTCGTCTCGGGCGGGGGCCTCGTCCACACCTTCAAGCTGCGCGACGACGCCTATTTCCACAACGGCCGCAAGATGACGGCGGACGACGTCATCTGGTCCTATAATCGCATCATGGACGGCACCAAGGCCTATCCCGGCGCCCGCTTCGTCCGCATCATCGAGGGCGCGGCCGAGGTCGAGAAGGGCCAGGCCAAGGAGATCTCCGGCCTGAAGAAAGTCGACGACTTCACCCTCGAAATGAAGCTGACAGAGAAAGTCGATCCGGCCTTCTATTTCTTCACCGCGCTGACCTCGATCTATCCCGCCGACGAGGGCGGCAAGGAAAGCTTCCTCCAGAAGCCGATCGGTCTTGGTCCGTTCAAGTTTGTCGAGCACGTGCCGGGATCGCGCATCGTGCTGGAACGCTGGGACCGTTTCTACAAGCCCGGCAAGCCCTATGCCGACAAGCTCGTGATCTCGCTGATGGGCGAAGCCGCGGCCCGCGACGTCGCCTTCCGCAACAAGGAGATCGACACCTCGGTGCTGGGGCCGGCACAGTATGTCGCCTATCAGGCCGACCCCGACCTCAAGGGCACCATCGTCGAGGTCGCCGAGGTCTTCACGCGCTATATGGGGATGAATCCGGCGTTCAAGCCGTTCGCCGACAAGCGGGTTCGGCAGGCTGTCAACTACGCGATCGATGCCAATCTGATCATCAGCAAGCTGGTCAAGGGCAAGGCCTATCGCGCCACGAGCTGGCTGCCTTTGACCTCGCCCGCCTACGACAAGGCCATGAAGCCCTACCCCTACGATCCCGCGAAGGCGAAGCAATTGCTCGCAGATGCGGGTTATCCCACGGGCTTTGAGTTCGAATGGACCACCAGCCAAAATGAAAGCTGGGGGCTGCCGATCGTCGAAGCCGCGATCCCGATGCTGGACAAGGTGGGCATCAAGGTGAAGGTCAAGCAGGTCGAGACCGCGGTGCTGGCGGAGGTCATCCGCAAGGGCGACTTCCAGGCCTTCATCTATTCCCAGGCGACCGGTCCGGATCCGCAGGCCGCGTTGAAATGCTTCCACTCGGCGACGCCGCAATCGGCCTGCAACTATGCGAACTTCAAGAACGCGGAGTTCGACAAGACGATCGATGAAGCCGGGCAGACCGACGACGCCGAAAAACGCGTGCAGCTGCTGCAAAAGGCCAATGCGCTGCTTTTCGACGAAGCGCCGATCTGGTTCTTCAACTACAACAAGGCCGTCATGGCGGTGCAGCCCTGGCTCAAGGGAATTCAGCTGGACGCAACCGAACTGACCCATCAAAACGTCGAAGACCTCTGGGTCGACGAGACCTCACCCGCGAAGTGACAGGTGCCGTGCTCCTCCATCGCGACAAACGATCGAGGGAGTGAGGAAAGCGTCCCATGCTGTCGTTCGCGATCCGTCGGGTCCTGCAAACCATTCCGACCGTGCTGGCCGTCGTGCTGCTGATCTTCGTGCTGTTCAGCGTCGTTCCGGGCAGCATCGTGTCGAGCATGGGCGACGATGGTCGAGGTCCGACGGACCCGCAAGTCGTGGAACGCATGAAGAAACAGCTCGGCCTCGACGATCCCGTTTACGTGCGTTTCGGCGCCTATATCGCCAAGCTCGCGACCGGTGATTTCGGGACCTCGTTCCGGACCCGCGAGCCGGTCACGATCATGATCGCCAAACGGATGTGGCCGACGCTGCAACTGATATTCGCAGCCCTGGCATTCGCCGTTGTGGTCGGCGTACCGCTCGGCTTCATCGCGGCGCTGAAGCCAGGCAGCCTCGTCGACACGCTCTCGATGGTGCTGGCGGTGTCCGGCCTCTCGATGGCCAAATTCTGGCTCGGGTTATTGCTGATGTATCTGTTCGCATTGAAGCTCGGCTGGCTGCCGAGCTTCGGCTATGGCGATGGCGGGCTCAAATTTCTGCTGCTGCCTGCCGTGACCCTCGGCGTCTCGCCGATGGCGCTGCTGGCGCGAACGACCCGTGCCGCGGTGCTCGAGATCATGACTGCGGATTTTGTCCGCACCGCGCGCTCGAAGGGCATGAGCGAGACCCGGGTCGTGACCTGGCACGTGATGCGCAACGCCCTCGTCATCATTCTGACGGCGATCGGCCTGCAATTCGGGGTGGTGATGGGCCAGGCGGTGGTCGTCGAGAAATTGTTTTCCTGGCCGGGCATCGGCTCGTTGCTGGTCGACAGCGTGCTGCAGCGTGACATTCCTACCGTACAGGGCACCATTCTCGTGGTGGTGCTGTTCTTTCTCGCCGTCAACACGCTGGTTGACCTGCTCTACGGCGTGATCGATCCCAGGATCCGATACGCATGAGCGGCAGCCGGTTTCATTGTGCCCGTGCACGATCGGCCGTGCAGGCCGCCACCGCGGAGCGGCCGCGATGAAGCTTGGAACCAGCGCGATCATCGGCGGGGTGCTGTTCGCGCTGGCGGTCTTCGTCGGCCTGTTCGCGCCCTGGCTGGCACATACCGATCCGGTCATGGGCGCCAATCTCATGAACGCGGAGGAACCGCCGAGCTGGATCTGGTGGTTCGGCACCGATGCGCAGGGGCGGGACATCTATTCCCGCGTCGTGCACGGCGCCCGCATCTCGCTGACGGTCGGCATCGTCTCGCAGCTCGTCAACAGCATCATCGGCGTGACGCTCGGTCTGACCGCAGGCTATTGGGGCGGCTGGTGGGACGATTTCGTCAACGGGCTGACCAATGTCATGCTGGCGATCCCGTCGCTGATCTTCGCACTCGCCATCATGGCGGTGCTCGGACCCGGCCTGACCAGCCTCCTGATCGCGCTCGGCTTGACCAACTGGTCTTTCACCTGCCGGATCGCACGGGCCTCGACACTGTCGCTCAAGAGCCAGGGCTATGTGCAGGCAGCAAGAGTGCTCGGCTATGGAGATTTGCGCATCATGATCACGCAGCTGCTGCCGAACATGGTCGGTCCCATCATCGTCATCGGCACGCTCGGCATGGGTGGCGCCGTGCTGGCCGAAGCCTCGCTCTCGTTCCTCGGCCTCGGCATCCGTCCGCCCTATCCAAGCTGGGGCAGCATGCTGTCGGAGGCCCGCGACCAGATCACCACGGCGCCCTGGCTGTCGGTCTTCCCCGGGCTTGCGATCTTCCTGACGGTGCTCGGCCTCAATTTGCTTGGCGACGGCTTGCGTGACGTGCTCGATCCCCAGTCGCGGAGCCGGCGTGCATGACCACGGCTCCGCTGATCGAAGTCCAGGACCTGCGCATCGATCTCGCTGACGGCGGCAGCCATGTCGCAGCGGTCGAGGGCGTTTCGTTCCGCATCGATCGCGGCGAGACATTCGGCCTGGTCGGCGAGTCCGGCTGCGGCAAGAGCATTACGGCGCTTGCCCTGATCGGCCTGCTGCGCCGGCCGCTCTCGATCGCCGCCGGCGCCATCCGCTTCGAGGGCCGCGAAATCCAGGGACTGTCCGCGGCCGAACAGCGCGCACTGCGCGGCAACCGCATCGCGATGATCTTCCAGGAGCCGATGACCGCGCTCAATCCGGTCTCGCCGGTCGGCCGGCAGATCGCGGAAATGTTCGTGCTGCACAAGGGCAAGAGCTGGCGCGAGGCCAACCAGCTCGCGGTCGAGGCGCTGGCGAATGTCCGCGTCCCCGCGCCGGAGCGGCGGGTGAAGGATTACCCGCACCAGCTTTCCGGCGGCATGCGCCAGCGCGTCATGATCGCCATCGCCCTTGCCTGCGATCCGGATCTTCTGATCGCCGACGAGCCGACCACCGCACTCGACGTGACGGTGCAGGCCGAGATCATCGAGCTGATGCGCAATCTGTGCGCCGAGCGGGGCACCGCGATCCTGATGATCAGCCATGATCTCGGCCTGGTCGCCAATGTCTGCCGCCGCGTCGGCGTGATGTATGCCGGTCGCATTGTCGAGGAACGCCGCTCGGACGACATCTTCCGCGCCGGCGCGCATCCCTACACCCAAGGCCTGGTCGACTCGCTGCCGCGGCTGGGAAGCCGCGCGGCACTTGGCCGGGCGCGGCTCAGGGAAATCGCCGGCGTCGTACCGGCGATCGCGGACTTCCCGGCCGGTTGCCGCTTCAATCCGCGCTGCGCGCTGGCCACCGAGATCTGCCGGACCACCGTGCCCGAGACGACATGGCTGGATGCTGGCGGGCTCGTCAGGTGCCACCATCATGCCTGAACCCACGGCGAATCCCGGCGACGACGTCATCCTCAGCGTTGAGGATCTCGCGGTTCATTTTCCGCTTGGCGGCGGCCTGCTCGGCAGCGGCCGGCGGCTGCTGCGCGCGGTCGACGGCATCGATCTCGAGCTCAAGCGCGGCGAGTGCCTCGGTCTCGTCGGCGAATCCGGCTGCGGCAAGTCCACCGTCGCCCTTTCGCTGCTTGGGCTTCTGACACCGACGCGCGGCCGGATCGTGCTGGACGGCCACGTCGTGACGGAACAGCAATCGGTCGATCGAAAGCGATTGGCCCGTATCGCCCAGATGGTGTTCCAGGATCCCTACGCTTCGCTCAATCCGCGCCAGACGGTTCGCCGTACGCTTGAAGATCCGCTGCGCCTGCACGGCGTGACGGCCCAAAGCGAGATCGACGGGCGCGTTGCCGAGATGCTCAGGCATGTCGGCCTGCGGCCCGAGCAGGCCGGCCGCTACCCGCATGAATTCTCGGGCGGTCAGCGCCAGCGCATCGGCATCGCCCGCGCGCTGATCCTCAATCCGAAGATCGTCATCTGCGACGAACCGGTCTCAGCGCTCGATGTCTCGATCCGTGCCCAGATCATCAACCTGCTGCTGGAGCTGAAGGAAAGCCTCGGCCTGTCCTACATCATGATCAGCCACGACCTCGGCGTGGTCGAGCACATGAGCGACAGGGTCGCGGTGATGTATCTCGGCCGCATCGTGGAGACGGGCGGCTGGCGCGACATCTTCGAACGGCCGGCGCACCCCTATACGCAAACCCTGATCGCTGCGATTCCCGATCCGCTGCGCCGCGCACCGTTGGCGACGGCGAGGGGCGAGCTTCCCAATCCGCTTGATCCGCCGGACGGATGCGCATTCAGTCCGCGCTGTCGTTACGCCGAAACAGCGTGTCATCGCGAACCCGGGCCTTCGCTCGAGACGCGTCCGGACGGGCACGCGGTGCGATGTTGGCGGGCGGACGAGATTGCCGGTCGGCTTCCAAGCTGAATGGCGCGCCCGAGCCTCGATTTGCCTGCGGGACGCGTTTTCCACTAAGGTTGCCGGATGGCGACGGGCGGGTTGAAGATCACGACCGGCATCATTGCCGCGGTACTGGTCACTGCGGCGGTGGCTCAGGCGCGCAGCGTGCTGGCCCCGCTTGCGGCCGCCCTGTTCATCATTGCGATCGTCTGGCCCGTTCAGAAGCGGCTACAGTCGTGGCTGCCGAAACTCCTCGCGCTTGCCATCACCGTCGTCGTTACGACCACTGCCTGCGTCGCGTTTGCCTCGCTCGCGGCGTGGGGATTCAGCCGTGTCGGGCGCTCCCTGATTGCGGATGCGGTGCGATATCAAGCCTTCTACGACGCCGCGGTGATATGGCTGGACGGCCACGGCATCTCGTTCGCAGGCCTTTGGGCGGAGCATTTCAATGTCGGCTGGCTGCTGCGCGTCACGCAATACGTCACCGGCCGTGTCAACACCACGTTGAGTTTCTGGCTCATCGTGCTGGTCTATGTCGTGCTGGGACTCCTCGAGGTCGAAGACGCTGGTCGACGCATCCAGCGACTGGAGAATCGCACAGCCGCGCGCGTCTTGCTCGAGGGCAGCAAGGCTACGGCCGCCAAGTTTCGTAAATATATGCTGGTGCGGACGCAGATGAGCGCGGTCACGGGTCTCCTGGTCGGCCTGTTTGCCGCCGTGACCGGACTGCCATTCGCGTTCGAATGGGGCGTCATCGCCTTTGTCCTCAACTACATTCCTTTCATCGGCCCTTTCATCGCGACACTGTTCCCCACGCTGCTGGCCATGACGCAGTTCGACAGTTGGCCCGCGGTGTTTGGCGTATTCGCCTGTCTCAACGTCATCCAGTTCGTGGTAGGCAGCTATATCGAACCGCGGGTGGCTGGCTCGACGTTGTCGATCTCGCCATTCCTGGTGCTGTTTGCGATCTTCTTCTGGAGCTCGCTTTGGGGCCTGTTCGGGACTTTCATCGGCGTGCCAATCACGCTCGCCATTCTGACCTTCTGCGCCGAGAGTCCGTCGGCTGCATGGATCGCTGATTTGTTCGGCGGAACGCACGAAGACAGGCCGGAAACGTCCTAAAGCATGATCCGGAAAAGTGCGAAGCGGCTTTCCGAAAAGATCATGCTCAAACAAAGAGCTAAAACGCGATGACGATTCAACCAAATATCATCGCGCTTTAGCTTCCGGCAATTTCCACCCGCTCGGGCTCGGCGAGGCGGAGCTTCCGGTCCGGCCCGACCACCATTCTGTGGATATAGAAATAAGTGACGGCGTCATCGGCCGCCCCCATCACCGGCGACGGGGCAGAGACGATCTTCGACGCACCGCATGTACCGATCCAATCGATATGCCGGTGACCGTGCATCACGACCGAGCGATCGGAGAACTTTTGCAACCTGCGTACAAACCAACTGCCGTTGATCAGGGCCGTCCCGATGCGTTCGGCAAACGTCTTGACCGGCATCGGATACTCCATCAGGTGATGATGCAGCGCGATAATCCAGCATGACGTCGGGAGATGACGGATTGCGGCCTCCAATCGCCGTGTTTGGGCTTCCGAAACCAAACCGAGCGCGTTGGTGAAGGAAAAGTGGGTTTCTGCGTTGGAGTTGAGAATGGCGATCCCGAGGCCGCCATCCTGGTCCGGCGGCAGGACCATTGGGAATTGGTCGTCGAACAAGCCGCGGACCGCCATTGCACGTCGCACACCTCCGTGCTGCGCAAATTGCGTTATCCGGTCCTGGTAAGGTTCCAGCGCCTGGTTCAGCGTAGCCGATGGTTTGCCGGAACCGTCGATGACGCGCACGCGATCGCCCTGAACGGCCGCAATCGCCGACAGGGTGCGCATCTGCCGTAGCCGCTTGCCTGGGCTGAACGGCAGGTCGAGGCGCGCGGGATTGGCGCGGTCCACGACGTTAACGTCATGATTGCCCGGCAGCATGATGATGCGTGCTGCAAGCTCAGGATGCCCCGCCAATGCATCGAGAAATTCCGCCCATTCGCCGGTCCGGCCGGCATCCGTCATATCGCCGCTGATCAGCACATGGTCGAGCGGATCGACGGCGTGGATTTCCGCGAGGCGAGCCAGCACGCGATGGAAGCGTCGGTTTCCCCGCGGACCGGCCGTCCCGCTTTCGATGCGGAAGCCGTATCGCTCGCCGACCACGTGAAGGTCAGACAAATGCGCGAGGCGCCAGCAGCGGCCTCCGGGCGGCGTCCCGTCGAAGGCAGCAAGGTCGGCCGGTTGATCCATGCTGGCGTCGGCCACACTCCAGGCCAGTGATGCGACTGCAAGATAGCCGGACACCAGCACCACGGCGTTCGCGAACGTCGGCACTACAAGACGATGGATCAGAACGAGGTCATTGACGGTCGCAGTCCATTGCGAAGCAGGCCAGGCCAGGACCGCGAGCAATGCCGCACCTGCGGAGAGCAGCATGCCGGCGCCGATTGAGCAAATGCGGCGCAGCCTTATGCGAGAAGCAGGAGTTGCGCCGGTTCGCCAGAGCAGTTCCGCCAGATGGCCCAGCGCCTCGCGCGTGAAGGTGTAGCTCGGTTGCACCGCGAGCGCATTCAACGACCAGAAGTTTGTTTCTGCGATTTGAAACAGCGGTCGCCCGCCGAGCCACCCTAACGCCGCGATCACGACCAACGCCAGCACTGCCCCCACTTCGGACAACGCCAGAACGTGTTGCGAAAGGCTCGAGATCCAGGCGGACGCGACCAGCGGCGCAAGGCCGAGCAGCAGGCCGGGAAGCAGAAGGGAAACCGTCCAGGCGAATAGCAGCTTCGCCGGGCTTATCTCAACCAGAAGGCTGCCCACGATCGCGAACAACGAACGTTGTTCGGGACTGGCGGCATTGTCCTCAAAGTCGCCGTCGCGGGGATCAAGCAGCACGCCGACGTCCCTCCGTTGCGCAGCGCATTCTGACACAAACGCAGCTAACGCAGCTTCCCGAAAAACTCCCGCACCTCGCCGACGAACAGCTCGGGCTGCTCGAACGCCGAAAAATGCCCGCCCTTCGGCATCTCGCTCCAGTGCTGGATGTTGGTGAAGTTGGTCTCCATCCATTTGCGGACCGGCGTGACGATCTCCTTGGGAAACACGGCAACCCCGGTCGGCACACTGACCTTGTGCGGGGTTCGCTTGCCCGGCCCAAAGCTTTCCCAATACAGCCGCGCTGACGATGTCGCCGTCTCGGTGACCCAGTACAGCATCACGTTGTCGAGCAGCTCGTCGCGGCTGAGGATGTTTTCCGGATGCCCGTCGCAATCGGTCCAGGCCCAGAACTTCTCCAGGATCCATGCCGCCTGCCCGCTCGGTGAATCCGTCAGGCCATAGCCGAGCGTCTGCGGCCGGGTGGACTGCTGCTTCGAATAGCCGGAATCCCAGTCGGCATAATATTTGATGCCGTTGAGCGCACGTGTCTCCTCCGGCGTCGGCTGCCCCTCGACATTGGGCCGCGTCGACATCGCAAGCGTGATGTGGATGCCGCCGCAATGCGCCGCGTCCTGGCCGCCGATCGCGGTCGTGACCGCCGAGCCCCAATCGCCCCCTTGCGCGAAATAGCTGGTGTAGCCGAGCCGCTGCATCAGGACGGCCCAGGCGCTGGCGATCCGGTCGACGCCCCAGCCTGTCTCAGTAGGCTTGGCCGAGAAGCCGAAGCCCGGCAATGATGGGCACACCACATGGAACGCATCCGCGGCACTGCCGCCATGCGCCGTTGGATCGGTCAGCGGTTCGATCACCTTGTGAAATTCGACCACCGATCCCGGCCAACCATGCGTGATGATCAGGGGCCGCGCCTCCGGATGCTTCGAGCGAACATGGATGAAATGGATGTCGAGCCCGTCGATCTCGGTGGTGAACTGGCTGAACCGATTGAGCCGCGCCTCGCGCTGCCGCCAATCATAGGTCTCGGCCCAATACTGGCAGACGTCCTTGATCCATTGCAGCGGCGCGCCCTGGCTCCAATCGTCGACCAGTTCGGCTTCCGGCCAGCGGGTCCGGCGTAGCCGGGTGCGCAGGTCCTCAAGGACATCGTCGCTGACGGCGATACGAAACGGGCTGATGGCGGTATTCATGGCGTCTCCCCGGCGTGCAGAGCTGTCCGGGAAAGATAGGATCAGAACATCAGCCGATCAAACTACCGGCTGACGCTATTTGCCGATCGCCGTCTCCAGAAGCGACTGGGCCTGTTTGGTGGCCGCGGCGAAGGCCGGCTGCTGTGGCGCCTGCTGGACGAAGCACCGCTTGAATGCGTCCTCGCCTTGCTGATGCAGGTCGCCGAGCTTGTCATAGGCTGCCTTGCTGATCTGCTTGCGCTCGAGCTTCTCGGCCGCCGCATCGGCCTTCCTGTTATAGTCGGTGCGGATCGCGGTGCAGGCCGGCACCTGCACGGTGGGCTCGATCTCGCCATAGGCGATGTAGACCTTGCCGTCGGCGAGCGCTGCGACGAAAACCTCGTCGGCGGCCTCGGGCGTCGAGTCCTGGGTGCGGCCGGCCAGAAAACCGTAGGTAACCGTGGCCGACGCCGGCTTGGCGACCGGCAGTTCGTTGAAGTTGATCACGGCCGCATCGGTCGAGATCGCCTGGGTATAGAGGCCCTCGAACTTCAGCGCCGGTTCGATCTGCTGCGGCACGTTCTTGCTGCCCTTGTCCCACCAGGTCTTGTGCTCGTGCAGCCAGCGGGTGAACAGGGATTCTGACGTGACGATGATATGGGCTTTCGGCTCGACGAAGCTGCCGTCGGCGCGCTTCTCGCCGATCTTGGCGCCGTCCCTGCCGGTATCGGCGTCGAAGCGCAGGCCGTCCAGCATGCCGAACCCCATGTCGCCCCTATATAGAGTGTCGAGATTGAGCTGGGCGGGCGCAAAGCCCGGCCGGGCGGGCTGGGACAGGATCGCGACCAGCTGCCCCTTGAGCTCGTCGCGCGCGGCCGCCTCGGCCTTGTCGACGGTCTCGTTGATCTTGTTGTCGTTCGACAGCTTGGCGAATTTGGCGATCGCGGCGTCACGCGTCGCGATGTAGCGATCTTCCGGCGACGCGGCACTGGCCGGCGACAGGGTCAGGATCGGGAAGAGGACGAGGGCAAGGCGGCAAATAAAATGCATGCCCTGTGGTCGCCCGCAGGGCATGCAAGGTTCAAGGTCACGGGTACTACCAGCATATCCGCCGCCGGCAGGCCCTCTGCCGGCGCCGAATCTCGTCAGGCCGCCCCTATCAGGCGGCTTTGGATTTCGCGACGTGGGTGGCGATCGCGTCCATCAACGCCGGCGACAGGCAGTCATAGGGCTCGAGCCCAAGCTCCTTCAGGCGCGACCGGATCCCGGCCATATCGGCCGGCTTGACGCCGGACTCGATCACCGACGACACGAAGGCGGCAAATCCCGGTGCCGCCGAGCCTTGCTCCTGGAACAGCTCGGGATGGATGAAGTCGAGGCCATAGAACGGATGGCCCTTGTTCTCGATCCGGCCGTACATGTGGGTGCCGCATCCGGTGCATGCATGGCGCTGGATCACCGCGGCGGCATCCACGATCTTCAGCTTGTCGCCGTTCTCCAGCACGGTGACGTTCTCGCGCGGCACGACTGCGACCACCGAGAAGGTGGCGCCCGAAGGCTTCCAGCACTTGGTGCAGCCGCAGGCATGGTTGTGGGCGACATCGCCCTTGATCCCGACCTTGACCTTCTTGTCCGCGCATTTGCAGACGAGCGTGCCGCCGGCAAAACTGCCTGAGCCTTGTTTGACGCCATTGTCGACCGACGGGTGGATATGAACAGTCATTGGTCTATCCTCCTAGTGCTTGGTGTTTTGATTTCAGAATACGACGACCGAACGGATCGACTTGCCCTCGTGCATCAGGTCGAAGCCCTTGTTGATCTCGTCGAGCTTGAGCACATGGGTGATCATCGGATCGATCTGGATCTTTCCGTTCATGTACCAGTCGACGATCTTCGGCACGTCGGTGCGACCGCGCGCGCCGCCGAACGCGGTGCCCTTCCAGACCCGCCCGGTGACGAGCTGGAACGGCCGGGTCGCGATCTCCTTGCCGGATTCCGCAACGCCGATCACGACCGAGACGCCCCAGCCGCGATGGCAGGCTTCCAGCGCCTGGCGCATCACATTGGTGTTGCCGGTGCAGTCGAAGGTGTAGTCGGCGCCGCCGTCGGTCAGGCCGACCAGATGCTGGACGATGTCACCCTGCATCTTGGTCGGGTTGACGAAATGCGTCATGCCGAACTGGCGGCCCCAGGCATCCTTCGCGTCATTGATGTCGACACCGATGATCTTGTCGGCGCCGACCATCTTGGCGCCCTGGATCACGTTGAGGCCGATGCCGCCGAGACCGAACACGACGACGTTGGAGCCCGGCGTCACCTTGGCGGTGTTGACCACCGCGCCAACGCCGGTGGTGACGCCGCAGCCGATGTAGCAGCTCTTGTCGAACGGCGCGTCCTCGCGAATCTTGGCCACCGCGATCTCGGGCAGTACGGTGAAGTTCGAGAAGGTCGAGCAGCCCATGTAGTGGAAGACCGTCTTGCCCTTGTAGCTGAAGCGCGAGGTGCCGTCGGGCATCACGCCCTTGCCCTGGGTGGCGCGGATCGCGGTGCAGAGATTGGTCTTCTGGCTCAGGCAGCTTTTGCACTGGCGGCATTCCGGCGTGTAGAGCGGGATCACGTGATCGCCCGGCTTGACCGACGTCACACCGGCGCCGACTTCGCGGACGATGCCGGCACCTTCATGCCCGAGGATCGAGGGGAAGATGCCTTCGCTGTCGAAGCCGTCGAGCGTATAGGCATCGGTGTGACAGATGCCCGTCGCCTTGATCTCGACCAGGACCTCGCCGGCCTTCGGGCCTTCCAGGTCGAGCTCGACGATCTCAAGCGGCTTCTTGGCTTCGAATGCGACTGCGGCGCGGGTCTTCATCTTGGTCTCCACAAAACATCAAACAGGTTTGTCATTCGCGCCGGTCACGCTCACTTCTTGTCGTTGTGGCCCATGCAGGCGTCTTCCGCCTTGCCGTAGGCTTCCGATTTGTCTTCGTGCTTGGCCGGCCGTACGCGCCCAACCGCATCATTGGAACGAGCGCGCAGGTACACATAGAGGTCGTCCATGTAGCAAGCAACGTTCGGATTGTCGCCGAACGCGGGCATGACGTTCTCCTGCGACGTCGAGACGTTCTTGCGTCCGCTCGCGACCACGCCGAGAAAATCGGCATAGTTCATGCTCTTCAGCGAGTCCTTCAGCGCAGGCGCGTACGTCGAACCCATGCCATCCGGCCCGTGGCAAACGTGGCATTCCGAATGGTAGCGCCGATATCCGGAGTAGGTGTACCAATCCACGGTCCCGTCAGCCTCAATCTTGTAGGTCGGGTTGCCGTCTTTATCGAGATACTTGCCGTCCTCGGATTTGACCGCTGTCGGGTCGCCGGGAGCTTCGGCAAAGGCAACTCCTCCCATTGCCACGACCAAGATCGCAGCAGTCACAAACCAGATCTTACGCAAAAGCATATCCTCGCGTGCGGATTGACAACGGACCGGCGCATGGAGATCGCCCCATGCGCCGGAACGAGGGTTGCTCAGCTCACTGCTGCGGCAGCGAGAACACGGTGAGCGTTCCGCCGAGCGCGGTGTAGTTGCTCAGCGCCGCATAGCCGCCGACTGCACCGAGACCGGCCGTCGGATCGGTCAGACCGGCCGCGAGGCCGATGCCTGCCCAACCGCCAACACCCGACAGAACGGCGACGTACTGCTTGCCGTTGTTCTCATAGGTGGTGACGTTGCCGATGATGCCGGACGGGGTCTTAAACTTGTAGAGCTCCTTGCCCGTCTTGGCGTCGACTGCCTTCAGATAGCCTTCCAGCGTGCCGTAGAACACAACGCCGCCGCCGGTCGCGAGCGCACCGGACCAGACCGAGAACTGCTCCTTGTTCGACCAGACGATCTTGCCGGTCTTGCCGTCCCAGGCGATGAAGTTGCCCATGTTGGTCTCACCGGGAGGCGGATACATCGACAGCGTCGCGCCGACATAGGGCTGACCTGCGGTGTAGCTCACCTTGAACGGCTCGTAGTCCATGCAGACGTGGTTGGTCGGCACGTAGAACAGTTGCGTGTCCGGCGAGTAGGCTGCCGGCTGCTCGTCCTTCGAACCCAGCGCCGCCGGGCAGATGCCCTTGACGTTGTGGTCCTCGCCGGCCTTGTCGGTCGACGCTGCGTCGAGAACCTTCGGACGACCATAGGTCGGCGAGCTCTTGTTCATGTCGACGCCGGAGGTCCAGTTCACCTTCGGATCATACTTGTCGGCGACCAGCAGTTCGCCGGTGGCGCGATCGAGCGTATAACCGAGGCCGTTACGATCGAAGTGCGTCAGCAGCTTGCGCGCCTTGCCGTCGATCGACTGATCCGAGAGGATCATCTCATTGACGCCGTCATAGTCCCATTCGTCGTGGGGCGTCATCTGATAGACCCACTTGGCAACGCCGGTATCCGGGTTGCGCGCCCAGATCGTCATCGACCACTTGTTGTCGCCGGGACGCTGCTTCGGATTCCAGGTCGAGGGGTTGCCCGATCCGTAGTAGACGAGGTTAAGTTCGGGATCGTACGAGATCCAGCCCCAGGTCGCGCCGCCGCCGATCTTCCACTGATCGCCTTGCCACGTCTTCAGGCTCGAGTCCTTGCCGACCGGCTTGCCGAGTTCCGTGGTCTTGTCGTCGACCAGGATCTGGTCATCCGGACCTTCCGAGAATCCGCGCCAGACCAGCTTGCCGGTCTTGATGTCGTAGGCGCTCATGTGGGCCTGAACGCCGAACTCGCCGCCGGAGATGCCGATCAGCACCTTGTCCTTGATCACCATCGGTGCCGAGGTGCCGGTCGAACCCTTGCTGGGATCGCCGTTCTTCACCGACCATTCGACCTTGCCGGTCTTGGCATCGAGCGCGACCAGTGTGGTGTCGGCCTGGTGCAGGAAGATCTTGCCGTCACCATAGGCGACGCCGCGATTGACCGTGTCGCAGCACATCACCGGAATGACGTTCGGATCCTGCTTCGGCTCGTATTTCCAGACGATCTGGTTGTCCTTCGAAAGGTCAATAGCGTAGACCTTGTTGGGGAACGGGGTATGCACGTACATCATGTTGCCGATGATCAGCGGGCCGCCTTCGTGGCCGCGCAGCACGCCGGTCGAAAACGTCCAGGCGACCTGCAACTTTCCGACGTTCGAGGCGTTGATCTGATTCAGCTTCGAGTAACGCTGATTGGTGTAGTCGCCGGTCGGCATCACCCAGTCCTTCGGGTTCTGCGACATCTTGTGGAGTTCGTCATTGGCGCTGGCAGCACCGACGGCAAACACCGCCATTGCCCCAAGACCGGTCGCGTAAAGCATCTTGCGCATCGTGGATTTCCTCCCAGGTTCAAGAGCTCAAGGGTTTCCGCCGAAACGGCCCCACTTCTTCCATTTTGGTTCCCCAGTCGTAGTCCGATCGAGCCCTGCTGACTTGCCCAATAGAGAAGAGCCGTTTGCTCAAAAGCGAAGCTGCGACAGATTTTTGCAGGCCCGCCCCGAATTGGCAGGACAGGTTGCTTCATGTTGCAGGGCATCAATGCGGGCCGCTGCAATTCGAGCGCCAGATCGACGCGTGCTAAGGTTGCGCTTGACGAGTCCAGAACTAAGTCGGAGGATCGCCCGGCCGTAACCGGGAAGAAATCCCGCCGCCTCCCTAAACTATTCAGAATCAGGGAGAAGGCGCATCATCCGGGCCAGACTCAAACGCGGTTGGCGGTCACGTTGGGGATCGAATCGGTGGCTGGAAAGATGTCCGATACAGTCCATTCACTCAGCACGAACGGATTGACGCCCAAGCGGCAGATCCAGCGCTGGTCGGATGCGCTCACTGACCTCTGCGGTCAGTTCGACGTCGACGCGCTCGAGGGGTCCTCGCTCGAGGGCCGGATCAATTTCACGACGGTCTCGCGCTTGAAGCTGTGCCAGATCGAGGCAAGCCAGCACCGGATCGCGCATACCATCTCGCGCATCAAGCTGAGCGAGCATCCCTACATCAAGATCGTCTTCCAGACCCACGGCGTGTCGCATTTCGAGCAGGACGGCTTGCACTTCGACATCATGCCGGGCGACTGCTTCGCCTACGACGTGTCCTGTCCGCATACCATCATCAGCCCGTCCCTGACGCGCCATGAGGTCGTCATCGTTCCAAAGGACCTGCTCAAGGAGCGCGGCTTCCAGCTCTCCAAGATGGCGCCGTGCAAGCTCTCGGCGCGCAACGGCACCGGCCGCATCGCCTATGATTTCGTCCATGCCGCGTTCGGCGAGGCGCCGACGCTGACCCCGGTGAATGCGGTCGGCGTCGCCGATGCGCTGATCGACCTGCTGCTGTTGCCGCTGCGCGAGACCGGCGCCATGTTCGACCGCGGCAGTGCCGAGGCCACCTATGTGCGGGCCCAGGGCTTCATCCGCGAGCATCTGCGCGATCCAGATCTGTGCATCGACCGCATTTCCGCGGCGCTCGGCTGCTCCAAACGGTATCTGCACATGCTGTTCAGCGATCGCGGCATGACGGTCAGCGATTACATCTGGAAGGCCCGGTTGCAGAACTGCCGTCAGGAGCTGGAATCCCAGAACGGCAAGACCATCACCGACGTCGCATTCTCCTGGGGCTTTTCGAGTTCCTCGCATTTCAGCCGCGTGTTCCGAAAGTATTTCGGCATCGCGCCCTCCTCGGTCCACAAGGGTCTGCACGGCGGCCTGCCGGCGGATGTGGTGCTGGAATAGTGCTGCTGCCCGGCGTGCAGGCGTCACGCCATGCTGTCCGCCCTCAAACTCTCCTCGATCAAAGCTTTCTCCTCAATCAAGGCTTGGGCGCGCAACCTCAAACGCGACAGCGTTGCGCTCTATTTCGCATCGCGTGACCCGCGCGTACCGTGGTACGCAAAGGCCCTCGCGATCGCCATCGCAGCCTATGCGCTCTCGCCGATCGACCTAATTCCGGATTTCATCCCGATCATCGGCTATCTCGACGATCTGATCCTGCTGCCGTTTGGCATCTGGCTTGCCATCTCGCTCATTCCAGATGACGTGATGGCGGAATGCCGCGCCAATGCCAGCGCGGTATTGCAGCGCCCGACCAGTCGGGCGGGAATGATCGCAATCATCGTGCTCTGGATCGCCGGCGCATTGGCACTGGCGTGGGCCGCTTTCAAATACTGGCCGCGGTAGCAGCCTTCGGCACCAGCGCTTCGACCGTCACGCCATCATCGGTGGAGTTGATCTTGAGCGAGCCGCCGAGCGCGAGGATCCGTTCCTGCATGCCGGTCAAACCGCGCCCAAGCCTGTGATCCCTTAGCAGCCCGCGGCCATTGTCGCGAACCCGCACCAGCGCGCAGCCGCGGCTGCCGCGCAGGCCGGTCTGCCGCTCCGCGGGCTCGATCGTGATATCGACCGCCGTCGCGCCGGCGTGACGGAACACGTTGGTGAGGGCTTCCTGAACGATGCGATAGATCGTCAGATCGGCCATCTCGCCGGTATCACCGAGATCAGGCGAAATTCGGCTGTCGATCTCCACCTCCGGGTGCGTCTCGCTCCACAACCGCACCAGCGCGCCAAGCGCTTCCGCAAGCCCGAGCTCGGCCAACCCTACCGGCCGCAATCGCTCCAGGATGCGGCGGGTAAACTGCTGGAGCGCATTGACCTGCTCGAGGATGGCGTTGCCGTGCTTGCGCAATGCCGCAGGGTCAGCCTTGTCCACCTCCGACAGTCGGGTCAGCGCGCCGGCATGTGCGCGCAGCGCAAACAGATAGGGCCCGAACTCATCGTGCAGCTCGCGCGCGATCTCCTTGCGCTCGGAATCCTGCAGCGAGACGGCACGTTCGGCGAGCTGCCGTTTGCTGTCCACGGCCTCGCCGAGCGTCGCCGCCAAATGGTTCAGTTTGGCACATATCGCCGCCAATTCAGGCGAGCCGCCGGGCTCGACCCGCGCGTCGTAATCCCCGGCCTCGATGCCGATCATGGCCTGCGACAATGCCTCCAACGGCGCCAATGCACGGCCGACAACAAGCATGGTGACCAAGAAAAGCGCGAGCGCGATCGCGGAGCCGACTTCGAGCTGGGTGACGATGCCGTCCCAGATCTCGGCGATTTCGTCGTCGGGATGCGAGGTGATGACAAGCGATTGCGGCTTGCCGTGGACCGAGATCGGCACCCGCACCGAGGTCTGCTCGGGATGAACCAGCGCGACGAACCACTCCGGCGGAGCGCGCGGATCGGTGGGCTCCTCAGCTCGCTCGGGAGACTTTGCGGTCGCGTCATCCTGCCGCGTGATGCTGACGTGACGCAGCCGGCTCAGGTCCTGCACGATCCGGTCGAGCCGCGCATCCGGATCCGGCGCCTCGTCGAGACCAGCCACGATGGTCGTAACAAACTCGCGCGCCAGCCTGATAACACTTTGGTCTTCTGCCTGTACGCGAGGTCCCGCCTCCAGCACCAGGCGCGCGATATTGATGCTCAATCCAAGCGCCAATATCAGCGCCAACAGCAGGTTGATCCGTGCGCGCAAGGATAGCTTTTGCCACATGACGTTGCCCCCGACCGCGATCCCTCCTCCGAGAGGATCGTTGACAGCCAAATTTGCCCGGCTATCTAATCGCACCCTATCGCAATCCCGTGCGAGGTGCACAACCGGTCGGAACCGAGGTGTTCTTCGTGCAAGCCGACGTGACGACACGTGAATCGAAGCAGGTCGCCGGAACAACGCCATGCGCATTCTGATCGTTGATGATCATCCCATCGTTGCCTCCGGCTGTCGCACCGTGTTCGCCGACGATCCCGAGATCATCCTGCTCGAAGCATCGGATGCCGAGAGCGGCGAGCGCGCGTTCGTCGCGGAGAAGCCTGATCTCTGCGTGATCGACATCAACCTGCCCACCGTCTCCGGCTTCGAGCTGGCCCGGCGCATCCTGACCCGTGATGCCTCCGCGCGCCTCATCATGTTCAGCATGAACGACGACCCGGTGTTCGCCGCCCGTGCCATCGACATCGGCGCCAAGGGCTACGTCTCGAAGACCGGCGACCCCAATGATCTGGTCGAGGCGGTGCGCGAGGTCGGCAATGGCGGCGTCTATCTGCCGCCGGCGATCGCCCGCAATGTCGCCTTTGCCCGGCCGGGCTTTGCGCAAAATCCGCTCTCCAAACTCACGTCGCGCGAGATGGAGATCCTGCGCCTGCTCAGTTCCGGCAAGAGCCTGTCGGAGATCGCCTGGCTGGTGCATTCGTCATACAAGACGGTCGCGAACACGTCATCGATCATGCGCCAGAAGCTTGGCGTGCGCACCTCGGCCGAGCTGGTGCGCCTCGCGATCGAGAGCGGTGTCGGCTGACGCCGCGCGCCAACACAGAGGAATACGACGATGCAGACGGTTTCCCAGAACAAGTCGCATGGCGGCACGCAGGGCGTCTACCGGCATCCGAGCCGCGAGACCAGGACCGACATGACCTTCTCGGTGTTCATCCCGGAGCATGCAGCCGGCGCCAAATTGCCTGTCGTCACCTACCTGTCGGGCCTGACCTGCACGCACGCAAACGTCACCGAGAAGGGTGAATTCCGCGAGGCCTGCGCGGAGCTCGGCCTGATCTTCGTTGCGCCCGATACCAGCCCGCGCGGCGAAGGCGTCCCCGGCGATCCCGCCAACGCATATGATTTCGGCCTCGGCGCCGGCTTCTATGTCGATGCGACCGAGCAGCCGTTTGCGACCAATTACCGGATGTGGAGCTACGTCACCGAGGAATTGCCGAAGCTGATCGCCGAGCAATTCCCGGTCGATACGACCCGACAATCGATCCTCGGTCATTCCATGGGCGGCCACGGCGCGCTGACGGTGGCGCTGCGCCATCCCAACCGCTATCGCGCGGCCAGCGCATTCGCGCCGATCGTGGCGCCGTCGCAGGTGCCGTGGGGCAACAAGGCGCTCGGCGGCTATCTCAGCGGCAACAAGCAGGCGTGGCGCAAGCATGATGCGGTCGCGCTGATCGAAGACGGCGCCCGCTTCTCCGATCTGCTGGTCGATTACGGCGACGCCGACGGCTTCCTCACCGAACAGCTACGGCCCGAGCTCCTGAAAGCTGCCTGCGAGAAGGCCGACATTCCCCTCACCTTGCGGCGTCAGCCGGGCTACGACCACAGCTACTACTTCATCTCGACCTTCATGGCCGATCATCTGCGCTGGCACGCCGCGCGGCTGAAAGCGTGATCCTTCCCGCGCCAAAGCGGCGTGATACAAAAATGTCGAAAACAACCCCATGCAAAGGGGCCGGTTCCGGTGTTCGACCAGACGACTTGACACGTCGGGCAACTCAGGGGTATATTTCTAATATTCAGAAATCATCCAAGCATCCGTCGCTCATCGTGCCTGCGGGGCGCCGTAGTTCGGCGCGAGCAGACGGTTGCGCACGAGATAGGCGGTGGCGCGCGACCAGGATTCGTCGGTGTTGCCGCGCATGTCGGCACTCGCCGCGGCCACCAACTGCCCGGTATGCACGTCCCGCAGGTACAGATTGATGTTGAGGATGAGGTTGGAGACCTTCTGTACCACGCCGGTCATCGCGAGGTCGGCCCCGAGCTCGCCGGCCAGCTTCACGTCGCATCCGCCGCAGGCCTGAAGATTGCTGCCGTGCGCCGCAGCATTGACGGGCGCGATATCGAGCACGCGGAACTTGCCGGAGTCCGCGAGCTCCTTGCGCACCTGGTCGCCGGCCCGGAGCAGCCGCGCCTGCTCGTCGGTGCGCGGCCCGTTCATCTCTCCCTGCAGGCTGGTGTCGATCAACTCGAGATCGAACACCGCGAGCTTGGGCGGTTCGGCTCGCACCGCCCCCGCCGACATCGCCAGCAACGATACGACCAACGCGAACGCTGTTCTCATGATTGTGAACCAATCGAAATTTGGTACCTGGCAACGACAAAAAGCGGGGTTGCAAGCCAGGCCAATTCGGTCATCTTGCACGTCAACGCATGGTGCGACAATGCCATGCCCGAATGAACAAGGACTGCGGGAGGAGTTATGTTCCGATGGTTGATCGGCACGATCGCGCTCAGCATGATGGCGACCGGAGCGCTGGCGGCTGATCCCGTCGAGATCCATATCGGCTATCTCGGCCATGCCGGCGTCAAATCGACGCTCTCGCTGGTCGAGCAACCGGCCGACAATGACGGCATCGCCGGCGCGCGGCTTGCGATCGAGGACAACAATACGACCGGCAAATTCCTCAACCAGCGCTTCACGCTCGACGAGGTCAAGGTCAAGGACAGCGACGATGTCGCCAGGGTCGCAACCGATCTCGCCGGCCGCAACGACTACATCATCACCGACCTGCCCGCCGACGCACTGCTCAAGGTCGCCGATGCGCTGCGCGATCGCGGCACCGTGCTGCTGAATGCCGGTGCGATCGACGACCGGCTGCGCGAGCAGGACTGCCGCGCCAACATTATCCATGTCGCGCCGACCCGCTCGATGCTGGCGGACGCGCTCGGCCAATACCTGGTGTGGAAGCAGTGGAAGCGCTGGCTGCTGGTGGCAGGCTCGCACGACCAGGACAAGCTCTACGCCGATGCGCTGCGCCGCGCCGCCATCCGTTTCGGCGCCAAGATCGTCCAGGAGCGAACCTTCGAGGACACCGGCGGCGCGCGCCGCACCGACTCCGGCGTAACGCTGATCCAGCGCCAGATGCCGGTATTCACGCAGCAGGCACCGGCCTACGACGTGCTCGTCGCTGCCGACGAGAGCGAGGTGTTCGCGAACTATCTGCCCTACCGGACCTGGGACCCGCGACCCGTGGCGGGCTCGGCGGGGCTGGTGCCGACCAGCTGGGACGCGGCACATGACCAGTGGGGTGCGGTCCAGATCCAGAACCGCTTCGTCAAGCTGAACATGCGCCGCATGACGGCGCTCGATATGCAGGCCTGGACCGCCGCGCGCATGATCGGGGAAGCCACGTCCCGCACCAATTCGGGGGATTCCAAGAAGGTCATCGCTTTCCTCAAGAGCAAGGATTTCTCGATCGCCGCCTTCAAGGGCACGCGACTGACCTTGCGCGACTGGAATCTGCAGCTGCGCCAGCCGATCCTGCTGGCCGACGGTCGTATGGTCGTTTCGGTCTCGCCGCAGGAAGGTTTCCTGCATCAGGTCTCCGAACTCGACACCCTCGGAGTTGACCGGCCTGAAACGAAGTGCAAGCTGCAGTGAGGGAGATGAAACGCATGTGGCGCCGCCGTCTGTTGACCGGGATGCTCGTTTGGCTTGCCGCGACACCGGCGTCCGCTTTTGTTGCCTATGTCTCGAATGAGAAAGGCAACACGGTTACCGTGATCGACACCACTAGCTGGACGGTGACAAAGACCATCAAGGTCGGCCAGCGGCCGCGCGGCATCGAGTTCTCGCGCGACGGCAAGTTCGTGATGGTCGCGGTCGGCGACGACGACACCATCCAGGTGATCGACACCAAGACCCAGGAGATCGTCGACACCCTGCCCTCCGGCCCCGACCCCGAATTGTTCACCCAGGATGCCGCCGGCAAGACCATGTATGTCGCCAACGAGAACGACAACACGGTCACCGTGATCGATCTCGAGAAGCGCGCCCGGCTTGGCGACATCCAGGTCGGTGTCGAGCCCGAGGGCATGACCATCAGCCCCGACGGCAAGATCCTGATCAACACGTCTGAGACCACCAACATGGCGCATTTCATCGACACCACGACGCGCCAGATCGTCGCCAATGTGCTGGTCGATTCGCGGCCGCGCTTTGCCCAGTTCAAGCGCGACGGCTCCGAATTGTGGATCTCCTCCGAGATCGGCGGCACGGTGTCGATCATCGATCCGGTCAAGCGCGAGGTAACCGGCAAGATCACCTTCGAGATTCCCGGCCTGCGTAACGAGGCGATCCAGCCGGTCGGCATCGGCATGACCAAGGACGGCAAGACCGCGTTCGTCGCCCTCGGCCCCGCCAACCGCGTCGCGGTGGTCGATGGTGCGACCCACAAGGTGCTCAAATATCTCCTTGTCGGCCAGCGGGTCTGGCACATGGATTTCACCCCGGACGAGAAATATCTGATGGTCACCAACGGCGTTTCGAACGACGTCTCGGTGATCGACGTCGCGGCCCAGAAGGTGATCAAGACCATTCAGGTCGGTGAGCTTCCGTGGGGGATCACGATCGCGCAGCCATGACCGCAACCGACACCCATATCGCGAGCCAGCCTTCGCCGGATGCAGGCACCGTAGCGGCGGTGCAGCCGGCGCTGTCGATCGGCAATGTCAGTCACAGCTACGGTCCGCGCCGCGCGCTGATCGATGTCAATTTCACGGTTCGGCCCGCGAGCTTCACCGCGCTGCTCGGCCTCAACGGCGCGGGCAAGAGCACGCTGTTCTCGCTGGTGACGCGGCTGTTCGGCATCCAGAACGGCCAGATCAAGATCTTCGGTCACGACATCAGCCGGACGCCCGGTGAAGCGTTGCGGCTGATGGGCGTGGTGTTCCAGCCGCGCACGCTCGATCTCGACCTTTCGCTGACGCAGAACCTGCTCTATCACGCCGCGCTGCACGGCATCTCGCGGCGCGAGGCGCGGCAGCGCAGCGCCGAGGTGCTCGGCCGTATCGGCCTTGCCGACCGCGCCGGCAGCAAGGTGCGTGACCTCTCGGGCGGCCAGATGCGGCGGCTCGAGATCGCCCGCGCATTGCTGCACCGTCCGCGGCTGCTGCTGCTCGACGAAGCCACCGTCGGGCTCGACGTCAAGGCGCGCGCCGACATTCTCGACCATGTCCGCCAGCTGGTCACCGAGCAGGGCATCGGCGTGCTCTGGGCAACCCATCTGTTCGACGAGATCATGCCGGGCGACGACCTCGTGGTACTGCACCAGGGCCGGATGCTGGCGCACGGCCCGATGTCGCGCGTCATCGCGGATGCCGGCGCCCAGGACGTCAACACCGCGTTCATGCGCCTGACCGGAACGGCAACCCTCACCGGAAAACCGCCAACATGAGCAGCACGACGGCTACGCCCGAGCGACGCGGCTTCTCGGTGTCGGAATACATCGTCTGCCTGAACGGCATCGTGTGGCGCGAGGCGCTGCGCTTCCTGCATCAGCGCGAGCGCTTCGTCTCGGCACTGGTCAGGCCGCTGGTCTGGCTGTTCATCTTCGCGGCCGGCTTCCGCCAGGTGCTCGGCATCTCGATCATCCCGCCCTACGAGACCTACATCCTCTACGAGGTCTATATCGCGCCCGGCCTGATGGCGATGATCCAGCTGTTCAACGGCATGCAATCCTCGCTGTCGATGGTCTATGACCGCGAGATGGGCAACATGCGCACGCTGCTGGTCAGCCCACTGCCGCGCGGCTATCTGTTGTTCTGCAAGCTGCTCGCCGGCACCGCGGTGTCGCTGCTGCAGGTCTACGCCTTCCTGCTGATCGCGTGGTTCTGGGATATCACGCCGCCGACCATCGGCTACCTCACCGTGCTGCCGGCGCTGGTGCTGTCGGGACTGATGCTCGGCGCGCTGGGGATGCTGATCTCGGCCAGCATCAAGCAGCTGGAGAATTTCGCCGGGGTGATGAACTTTGTCATCTTCCCGATGTTCTTCGCATCGTCGGCCCTCTACCCGCTCTGGCGCGTGCAGGAAGGCAGCCCGATGCTGTACTATGTCTGCCAGTGCAATCCTTTCACGCACGCCGTGGAGCTGATCCGGTTTGCGCTCTACGGCAAGATGAACTGGGTTTCGCTCGCGGTGGTCGGCGGCTGCACGGTGGTATTCATGATCGGCGCGATCCTGGCTTACGATCCGTCGCGCGGCCTGGTGCGCCGCGGACCCGGCGGAGGCGAGGCGTGACAGGCTGGCGAACAGGACGTGGCGCACTGCTCGCAATGGTGCTGTCGAGCCAGGTCGCAACGGCCGCGGATCCGCGTTACCCGGACTGGCCCTGCCAACAGGCCAAGGTGCCGGAGATATCGCTCGCCGCGGTGTGGGCCGGACCGCCGCTCGGGGATGCCGAGACCAAGTGGAGGGACGACCCGAAGGTCAGCGCACTCGCGACCAAGCTCGCGGCGCGCCGTATTCCGCTCGAGGATGCGCAGAAGCAGATCGCCGAGTTCCTGCAGTCCGCCGCAGCCGACAAGGCCAATGCGGGAAAATTGCTGTTCGCGGGCCTGTTCGATACGCTCAATGGGCAGCGGGCCTCGGTGATGAATGGACTCGAACGCGTGATGCGCAAGCAGCGCGAGGCCGCGGAGAAGATTCGCGACGATACGATCAAGCTGCAGGCATTGCAGGACGCCACGCCGCCGGATCAGGCCAAAGTCGACGAGCTCGGCAACCAATTGGTCTGGGAGACGCGCATCTTCGAGGACCGCGGGCGGGTGGTGAAATTCGTCTGCGAGGTGCCGACCACCATCGATCAACGGCTGTTTGCGCTCAGCCGCACCATCCAGCAGGAACTGGATTGAGGCCTCCGCCCGATCGCCCCGGCAATCATTGACCTGTTCCCAGCCGCTTCTTGACCGCGCCGGTCCGGAACCAACCGCGCTACCCGTTCGTTGTCTCCAACTATATCTGAAGTTGGGAGACCTCGATGAGAGCAGCCAAGATCGTCATGACCAGCCTCGCCGCCGCGAGCCTGATCACCTCAGCGGCTTTCGCCCAGCAACCGTTGACTGGAATTGTCACCAAGATTGACCGATTGAATGGAACCATCTCGCTCCAGCAGACGCAAAGCGGAACGGTGGGCGCGGCCGGCGGCGCGATGCTGGAATACAAGGTATCCAAGGGTCAGTCCCTGGAGGACTTCCACGCCGGCGACAAGGTAACGTTCACCACCTCAGACAGCGATGGCGGCAAGACCATCAACAAGCTCGACAAGCAGAAATAACCGGCACGACGCGTGAGGACGGGCTCAATGCTCGCCCTCGCGCGGCTCGGGCTCCGATTCCGCCAGCGGCAATTTGGCGCGTCCCCAGCCGTCGGTTCCTTCCGGATACCACGCCACGTTGCGGTAGCCGTAGGACAGCACGCGCTTGGCCGCGTTCCACGACATCCAGCAATTCTCCTGGCAGTAGATCACGAGCAATTTGGCCTTGTCGTCGCCGGAGGCGCGGGCCAGGCCGCGTTGCAGATAGCCCTCGGTCGATGCGGCGAGCTTGCCGTAGCCGGTGTCGGGCAGCCAGATGCTGCCGGGAATGTTGAGATGCGGCCGCTCGCGCCACACCGTGCCGGCGGGCAGGGTTGGCTTCGGCGCGCGTGGCAGCACGTCGACGAAGGCACCGGACTTGTCGCGCCAGATCGCTGCCGCGTCATCCGTCGTGAGCACGCGTGCGCCGGCGAGCGTGGCCGGCACCGGTGCGCGGTAGTCCTCGGTGCGATACCCTTCGGGCTCCGCAGGCTGGTCCTGCGCGCGGACAGGCGAAGCGGCGACCACCAGCACCGCCAGGATGGCCGCGAACCTGATCATGGCGACTTGGTTGCGCTCTCCGGCCCGATCGGACGGTCGTTCTCGTCGAGCAGCGGAACGCCGAAGTCGAGCAGGATCTTGTTGATCGCGGGCTGGTTCTCCTGGATCAGGCGATTGAGCTGCCGCTTCCAGTTCTGATCGGACCCGCGCACACCCATGCCGATGCGATACACCAGCTTCGGGCCCGTGGTCTCCTTGACCAGCGGCGTGACATGCAGCGGCGGGTTCGCCTTCTTGGCATAATAGCCCGCCATCGGCCCCCACAGGATGCCGGCATCGATCTCGCCCTTGTCGAGATCGTTCATCATCGCCTCAGCCGACGAATCGTAGCGCGTGTCGATCATCAGCGGATATGGCTTCGCATTGCCCATCAGCCCGTTGATGGCCATGTTGGTCGCGGGCGGCGTTCCGGCGACGATGCCGATATGCTTGCCCTTCAGCCGCTCATCCTCGAGCGTCGTGACCTCATCCAATCCGCTGCCCGGCTTGGCGACGATCGCGTAAGCCGTGCGGTAATATGGGTTGGTGCCTTGTGCGAGATCATCGCCTTGCGGGAATCCCATGATCACGTCGCAGCGATGCGAGCCGAGGGTGACCCGCACGAAGCCGGTCGCCTGCGGGAAATACATGTAGTCGAGCTTCTTCTGCAGCTTCTCAGCGAACAGCTCGCCGATCTTGTTCTCAAAGCCTTCGCCCTTGTCGTTCGAGAACGGCAGGTTGCGCGGATCGGCACAGATGCGGAGCACCTTGGGATCGACCAGCTCGATGGAGAGCTCGCCCTGCTCATTGACCTGTGCACGCGCGATGTCGCGGCCGGCGAGACAGGCGATGAAACCGACAAGCGCGAACAGGACAGGACGGCATCCGACAACTCTCATGACGCGGTCTCCTCTCGAGCGGACAGGTCACCGTGGTCAAGCAATTGCCCGGCGCGCCATGACGTGCAACAGGGATAATGATTGCGACGGCGCCGCGTTGCTTGTTGCAGCGCAAACGGACGTGAGACGACATCGTTCGCGCGTCCCGGAGAAACTGAGGCGGAAACATGGCTCATGGCGGTTCGGTGCTTGCGCTGCTCCTGATGCTTTGGGCGCCGACCATAGCGCGGGCGCAAGAGGCGGAATTGCCTGTGAGCGAAGTCGCCCCCGGAATATTCGTTCACACCGGCGTCACTGCATTGATGACGCGCGAGAACGAGGGCGCCATCGCCAATGTGGGGTTCGTGATCGGCGATAGCGCCGTCGCCGTCATCGACACCGGCGGCAGCGTCCGCGAAGGGCGGCAATTGCTCGCCGCGGTGCGCAGCCATAGCGACAAGCCGATCCGCTACGTGATCAACACCCACGCGCATCCGGACCACAGCTTCGGCAACGCGGCGTTCGTGGCTGACGGGACCAGCTTTGTCGGCCACAAGGCCCTGCCCCGCGCGCTGGCGGCGCGCGGGCAGTTCTATCTCGACGGGTTTCGGCGCACCATGGGCGATGCCTTGATCGACGAGGTGCGGATCATTCCACCGACCGTGCTGGTCGAGGACACGCTCAAGCTCGACCTCGGCGGACGGAGCCTCACCCTGAAGGCCTGGCCGCCCGCCCACAGCGACAACGACCTCACCGTATTCGACGAACGCAGCGGCACCCTGCTCGCCGGCGACATGGTGTTTCTCGAGCATATTCCCGTGGTCGACGGCAGCCTCAAGGGCTGGCTGCGCGCGCTCGACCAGCTCGCCGCAATTCCCGCCGAGCGCGTGGTTCCCGGTCACGGGCCCGTGAGCGCGTGGCCTGCGGCGCTCGCCGATGAGCGGCGTTATCTCGAGACGCTGGCCGCGGACATTCGTGCACTGGTCAAAAGCGGCAAGCCGATCACGGCTGCGGCGGAGCACGCCGCGGCAGCCGAGCGTCCGCGCTGGCAATTGTTCGACGATTACAACGCCCGCAACGCAACTGCAGCATTCTCGGAAATTGAATGGGAGTAGCTGTTGGTCCTATAATGAGCTGGATGCATAGGATTCCGCGAACATGACCGGACATCGCGCCCGCCTGTTTTGCATCGCCAGCCTCGTTGCGATCGCGCTGGGCACACCGGCTGCGCCCGCGGCGGAGACCTATGATCCCTGGCCGGGTCTCGTCCAGGACATCTTCAGCAACCGTCCGATGAATGACGGCAATGATGTCATCGGCATCGAGATGCCGGCGCGCGCCGAGGATGCGGCGATCGTTCCGGTGACACTGCGCACCAAGCTATCGCCCGGCGACAGCCGCCGCGTCGTCGCCATCACGCTCGTGATCGATGAGAACCCGGCGCCGATGGCTGCGAAATTCACGCTGGCCCCGGACGCCAACGTTACCGAGATCTCGACGCGAGTCCGCGTCAACAACTACACCAACGTGCATGCCGTCGCGGAGCTCAGCGACGGCAAGCTCTATGTCAGCAAGGTCTATGTCAAGGCATCCGGCGGCTGCTCGGCGCCGGCCGGCAAGAATGTCGAGGAAGCCAAGAACCGTCTCGGCCAGATGCGCTATCGCCAATTCACGAAGGCCGAACAGGGAGCGGCGACAAGCACGCGCGAAGCCCAGATCATGATCGGGCATCCGAACAATTCAGGCCTGCAGATGGACCAGGTCACGCAGCTCTATATCCCGGCCTTCTTCGTCAACGAGCTGCACATCTGGCAGGACGACAGTCCGGTGCTGGCGATGGAGGGCGGAATCTCGATTTCCGAGGATCCCAACATCCGCTTCACCTACGTCTCGAACGGCGCCAGGCGCTTCCGCGCCGAAGCCAAGGACACCGACGGGCACGTCTTCGAGCACGAATGGAAGATCGAGAATCCCGGGACCTGAAGGGTCCGCGAACTCGCGGTCAAGACTAGAAACAGCGGACTTCAGCTTCGGCCTGGGCGCGCCTGAGGTCGTTGAGTGCGTTGGCGGCCTGCTCGGATGAGCGGAACTGGCCGCCCAGATTGCCGCGCACCTGCGCCATGCTCAGCACCGTTTCGGCGGTGACGTAGCGATCATAGGGGATGATGGAGGCGACGACGTCGATCGAGCAGGAACATTGCTCGATCGATTGCCGGGATTCGCCATTGGCCTTCATGCAGCCGAACACATATTCTGCCCGCGCCGAGGTCGGGTAGTCATTGATCTCCTGGGCCCGCGCGCCCACGGAAGTCCCGGCGAGCACTGCCAGGAGCATGGCCGGGACGGCGACAATCGGTCGTAGCATGCCAGCTCCTGCCATGGTCGTGCTTCCTCTTCTCTTCCCGCAAGCTATGCTATGGGTGTCGATCAGAAAAGAAGACATTCGGGGAAGTGGCTCAAGAAGCGATGATCATGTCTGTACGCACGGTGTTGGCTGCGGCAGTTCTGGCGGTCATGCAGTTCGGCACCTCGTGCAATGCGGAGACCATCCGCGTTGCAGCGCAGAAGACCGGAACGTTCGCCTGGGAACTGGCGGTCATTCGCTCCCATGGTCTCGACAAGAAGGCCAACCTGTCGATCGACGTCGTCGAGCTCGCCAGCCCCGAGGCCGGCAAGATCGCGCTGCGCTCCGGCACGGCCGACGTGATGGTGTCCGACTGGCCCTGGGTGTCGCGCGAGCGCTCGCTCGGTGCCAAGCTGCAGTTCTATCCGTATTCGAGCGCGCTGGGCGCGGTGATGGTGCCGGCTGCCTCACCGGTCAGGACGCTCGCTGACCTCAAGGGGCGCAAGCTTGCGGTCGCCGGCGGCGCGATCGACAAGAACTGGCTGCTGCTGCAGGCCGCCTTGAAGCAGGACGGCGTCGACCTGAAGTCGCAGGCGACCATCGTCTACGGTGCGCCGCCGCTGCTCGCCGCCAAGACCCTCGGCGGCGAGATGGACGCGACGCTCAACTACTGGAATTTCTGCGCGGCGCTCGAGGCCAAGGGCTTTCGCCGCCTCGCCGGCATGGAAGAGATCCTGCAGAAGCTCGGCAGCAAGGGCCGCATCGCGATGATCGGCTATGTGTTCGACGAGGCCTGGGCTGGCGCCAACAAGGACCTGGTGGCCCGCTTCATCGCGGTGACGCGCGCTGCGAAAGAGGTTCTGGCGACGTCGGACGCCGAATGGGATGCGATCGCGCCACTCACCGGCGCGCAAGATCCGGCGACGTTGCAGGCCTATCGCGACCGCTACCGCGAAGGCATCCCGCGCCGTCCGATCGTTGACGAAGAGGCTGATGCCCGCGTGCTCTACCGGGTGCTGGCGCAGCTCGGCGGCCGCGATCTGGTCGGCACTGCGACCGAGCTCGATCCCGGCACCTTCTATCAAGCGATCCCGGGAGACTAGCGGTGCTGCGCCTGCTGTCATTCGCGCTGTTCATCGCGACCTGGTGGATTGCCTCGCTCGTGATCGGCGATGCGAAGCTGCCGGCACCGCCGGCGGTGCTGTCGGTGCTCATTGCCGAGGCCCGATCGGGCGCGCTGTTCGTCAACCTCGGCGCAACGCTGGCCCGCGTCGCGCTGGCCTTCACGCTGGCGATGGCGCTCGGCTCGGCGATCGGCTACCTGATGGGCCGCGTCTCGCTCGCCAATCGCCTTGGCGATCCCTGGCTGATCCTGCTGCTCAATTTGCCGGCGCTCGTCGTCATCGTGCTGGCCTATATCTGGGCCGGGCTGACCGAGGTCGCGGCGATCGCGGCCATCGCCATCAACAAGCTGCCGACCGCCGTCGTCACGTTGCGCGAGGGTGCTCGCGCGCTCGATCCTGCGCTCGACGAGATGGCGACGGCGTTCGCCTTGCCGCGCGGCCGCGCGTTCCGGCATGTGATCCTGCCGCAGCTTGCGCCCTATATCGCTGCCGCGGCGCGCTCCGGGCTCTCGCTGGTCTGGAAGATCGTGCTGGTCGCCGAATATCTCGGCCGGCCGAACGGTGTCGGCTTCGAGATCGGCGTCGCCTTCCAGCTGTTCGACATTCCCCTGCTGCTCGCCTACTCGCTGAGCTTTGCCGGTGTCGTGCTGGTCATCGAGACGGTGATGGTGCAGCCGTTTGAAACCAGGCTAACGCGGTGGCGGCTCCGTGCAGCTTGAGGTCAATATCACCGGCAAGAGTTTTGAGAGCGCGGCCGGGAAGCGGCACGACGTGCTCGACAACGTCACCTTCACGTTGAACGCCGGCGAGGTGGGCGTGCTGTTCGGCCCATCGGGCTGCGGCAAGAGCACCCTGCTCCGGATTCTCGCCGGGCTCGACGGCAACTACCGGGGCCATGTCGCGCGCTCGCCGGGCATGCGCCTCGGCATGGTGTTCCAGGAGCCGCGGCTGCTGCCCTGGCGCACGGTCGAGGAGAACGTGCGCCTGGCCGCACCTGGCGCCGACGACGGCAAGCTGTCGGCGCTGTTCGAGGTGCTCGAACTGAGCGCGCATCGCAACCACTTTCCGGGCGAGTTGTCGCTCGGCCTCGCACGCCGCGTCGCGCTTGCCCGCGCCTTCGCCATCGAGCCGGACTTCCTGATCCTCGACGAGCCGCTGGCCTCGCTCGACAATGCCCTCGCGGGCAGGCTGCGCGACCAGGTCGCGACCCTGGTGGCGAGCCGGACGATGATGACGCTCCTTGTCACCCACGATCTCGACGACGCCGTCCGCCTCGGCGACCGCCTGTTCTTCCTGTCGCCGCGGCCCGCCCGAATCCTTCACGTCGAAACCATAGCCGCGCCGCGTGCAATGCGAGGTGAGCCGGAGATCGGCGAGATCAAGCGACGGCTCTCGCAGTTGGACCTTGCAAATATGTGAGACGCCGTCATCCTTGGATGAAAGCTGCAGGGAGAGGTTTGATGTTGCGCGCGTTGATTGCTGTTGGTGTCGCCTTGCTGGTGCTGCCGGCGACCGTGCTCGCCCAAAGCAAGGGCAAAGGCATCCGGCTATGGAATCTGACCAGCGCCACGATTTCGAGCTTCGAGCTGTCGCCGGCCGGCAAGAATGAATGGGGCCCCAACCAGACGCTGAACGACAAGGACAAGGAAGTCGACCACGACGAGCGCCTGCGCATCACCGGCGTCGAGCCCGGCCGTTACGATGCCAAGGTCGGCTACAGCGGCGCCAGGCAGTGCTTCGTCCGCGACATCGAGATCAAGGCCGATGCCGTGTTTTCGGTCTCCGACAAGGACCTGAAGGACTGCAACAAATAGGGGTTAGCCCGCCGGCGGCTTGCCGTCCGTGCTCGCGCGATCATTGCTGTGCGGATATTCGCAGCGCCATCGCACCGCGGTCCATTTCGGATGCTCGCCGACCCATTGCGCGATGTAAGGCGGCGCAGCCATGGCGCATTGCTGCAGCGAGCCATTCCAGTTGAACACCAGATGCTGCTCCTCGCAGGTGGCGGGCGACAGCACGGCACATACGGTGACGATCAGATCAATCGGGTTCATGCGCGATCCCTAAGCGTGCCCATGAAAAAGATAACACGACGGAATACGGAGTCAGCCGATCGCAAGTTTCACAGCCCCGTGAAACGACGCGAGAACCCGGTCTCGAGGCCTTTGCGTCCTAGAAATTCAGACCATACACCAGCCGCGCCTGTTGGCGCTCGAAATTGACCAGGTCGAGCGCGGCATTGCTCCCGGCCCGCTGTCCCCAGGCCTGCACGCTCCAGGTCGCGGTCAGGCGCGTGCGCTCGGAGAGCTGGAAATAGGCGGTTGGGCCGACGAATAGCGCCTGCCCGGACAATTCATCGAGGCCGATCCCGTCATACTTCCTCAAATAGCGCACTTCGCCGCCGATCAGGACATCCGGCTTCACCTTGGCCATCAGCCCGAACGCGACGCCGACCGTGGCGTCCTGCTCCGCCGCACCGGTGCGCGGCATGCGTGTCCATTCCGGCTCATAGCTGACGTTGAGGGCCGCAACCGCAAGATTCGGGATCACCTCGCGGTCGAACGCCACTATGAGTTCGGTGCCGTAGCTGCGGACCGCCGCGGCGGTCGTTTCGTCGATGCGGTTGGCACGCGTCGCCAGCGCGACCGTCATGCCGAAGGGCGCGGCCTCGCGACCGAGGAAGCGATAGCGGAAATCGACCGAGACGCCCTGCCACGCCGATTGACGGCGATCGTCAAAGCCCGGGACGCCGTTGATGTCGTACGCGCCGAACGAAGTGCCGAGCTCGACACGAAAGTTCGGTGCCGGAACGAGCTCGAGCTCCATTTCCTGGTTGAGCGCGCGGTAGCGGCCGCCGTCCTTGGCGAAGCGGCCGGTGGTCTGGCTCTGGAATTCCCGCTCGCCGACCTCCCCGACATCGGAGCCGATCATGAAGCCGAAGATGTGCTCGGTATCAAATCCTTCCGCGTAGGCAGCGAGCGGCAGCACCGCTGCAACGCCGGCGACCGCAGCGCACAGCGCCCCCACCCAACGCCCTCGTTTGATTTCCAGACCCATCGACCCCGGACCACCGCCTCAGGCCGCACTGTAGGGCAAAGCAGCACGGCCTGCCAATCGCGCACGCGGTGTCAGTGTTTCGTGGGAAGGATGCGGGGGAAGCTATCCGGGCGGCGGCATCGCGGCCGCGAAAGGCGCCTGCCCGGCTCGATACAGCAAGCTGCACGAGTCGGGCGGGCTGTCTCGCATGACTTGTCTTAGATCACTTGTCTTAGATCACTTGTCTTAGATCACTTGTCTTAGATCACTTGTCTTAGATCACTTGTCTTAGATCACTTGTCTTAGATCACTTGCGCGCTGCGCAGGCGTACATGTTGATTTCCATGCCGACCGGCACTTCGACGATCTTCGGTGCTTTCCAGGCCATTTCCTTCTCCCAAGTACAGGTTGGCGCAAGCCTCGCGCCGCACGGCAAGCTAGGGCTGGCGCTTCCAGGGCGCAAGCCGGCCGGATAAGGACCCGACTTCGCTGCTGGACATGCCGACACGGACGACGGCTCGCGGGCATCAGCCCGGCTTCGAAACGGCTGGGAAATTCCGACACTGATCTGTCAGGCATTTTCCGGCTGCCGGAGGACGACGCGCGCATAAGCAGACCGGATTGCGTCGGCCAAGTCTTGCCCGGGAGCGAAATCGCAACTTTATTTGTTATGCGCGGAATCCAGCGTCAATATCCGGAATTCGCCCGGCAGAACGAGCCTATTTGAGCAGGCGCAACAGTGCCCGACCGGCGCGCGATTTGAACTCTTTCGCATCCGGTGTTCCGTCATTGTCGGGACCGGCGGCCCTGAAACGCTGCTCGACGAGCGCGAGGTACTCGTCGAGCGTCAGGGTGCCGTCGTGATCCGGATCCGCCGTCTTGAGCTCCTTCGCGGTCAGCCGCCCGCGTAATTCGCGCACACCGAGCGTGCCGTCATGATCGGGATCGAGCTTCGCGAACAGGTCGACGTATCGACAATTGCAATGTGCCGCCGGACAAGCGGGGAACCAAGCCGCGTCCAAGTGCCTGTCCCCATGCGCCGTCGAGCTGATCGAACCGTTCGCGCTGCGGCACAAGTGCGAACCGCGCTTGGCATTGCGTATTCCGCACTACGGTAAGCCACGGACGCATCAGCGGAAAAGCTGACGCCTTCGACCGGCCTGCTGCCGTGGCTGGGGTTCGTTCACGTTTTCGTATTGACCCGTTTTGGTTTCAGGCCGATGGTTCCGTCCGCAACGTCAGGAATAGGCGTGCAGAGCAAGGTTCATTGGGAGGATATGATGAGACGCATTGCGCTGGCCGCAAGCCTCGTAATTCTTGCATCCTATGGTGCAAGCGCTCAAACCAACGAGCAGTTGGTCAAGGGTGCGACTGATACATCGAACGTTCTCAATTACGGAATGGGTTACAATCTTCAGCGCTTCTCGACGCTGAACCAGATCAACAAGGACACCGTCAAGAATCTGGTGCCGGTCTGGAACTACAGTTTGAACGACGACCGCAGCGAGGAATCGCAGCCACTCGTCTACCAGGGCGTCCTTTACGTCACCACGCACAACGCCACGATCGCGATCGACGCCAAGACCGGCAAGCAGATCTGGAAGACCAAGGTCGAATATCCCGCCGAGACGCCGCGCATCGTCTGCTGCGGCATCATCAATCGCGGCGCCGCTCTCTATGACGGCAAGCTGTTCCGCACCACCCTCGACGCCAATGTGATCGCGCTCGATGCCAAGACCGGCAAGGAGCTGTGGCGCGAGAAGGCTGCGGACATCAAGGAAGGCTACTCGATGACGGTGGCGCCGCTGGTCGCCGACGGCGTCGTGATCACCGGCATCTCGGGCGCCGAGTTCGGTACCCGCGGTTTCATCGACGGCTGGGATCCCGCGACCGGCAAGAAGCTCTGGCGCACCTACACGATCCCGACACCGGACGAGCCCGGCGGCGACACCTGGAAGGGCGATACCTGGAAGCTCGGCGGCGGTTCGACCTGGATCACCGGCTCCTACGACGCCGAACTGAACACGGTGTATTGGGGCATCGGCAATCCCGGACCATTCAATGCCGCCGTGCGCCCCGGCGACAATCTCTACACCTGCTCGGTGCTCGCGCTCGATCCGAAGACCGGCAAGATCAAGTGGCACTACCAGTTCTCGCCGAACAACCCGTTCGACTACGACTCGGTGGCCGAGATGGTGCTCGCCGACATGAACGTCGAGGGCAAGCCGACCAAGGTGCTGATGGATGCCAACCGCAACGGCTTCTTCTACGTGCTCGACCGCACCAACGGGAAGCTGCTGGCGGCCAATCCCTATGTGAACGTCAACTGGGCGACCGGCGTCGACATGAAGACCGGCCGCCCGATCGAGACCGACATCGTCAAGGACGCGCGTGACGGCAAGAAGGTCACGGTCTATCCGTCGATCCTCGGCGGCAAGAACTGGGAGCCGATGTCGTTCAATCCGCAGACCGGCCTCGCCTACGCCAACACGCTCGCTTTCGGCGGCAAGTACAAGTCCGAGCCGGCGACGTTCAAGCAGGGCGAATGGTATGTCGGCATGGACCTCACCGATCCCTGGGAATGGGGCACCGGACCGCGCGGCCATCTCAAGGCCATCGATCCGATGACCGGCAAGGCGAAGTGGGAAGCGCCGAGCGATATTCCGCGCTTCTCGGGCGTGCTCTCCACCGCCGGCGGCGTGGTGTTCTCCGGTCAGTTGACCGGCGAATTCGAGGCGTTCGACGCCGACACCGGCAAGAAGCTCTGGCAGTTCCAGACCGGCTCGGGCATCGAGGGACAACCAATCACCTGGCAGCAGGACGGCGTGCAGTATGTCGCCGTCAACTCAGGCTATGGCGGCGTGTATTCGCTGTTCTCGGGCGACGAGCGGTTGGCCAAGGTGCCGCCCGGCGGCTCGCTGTGGGTTTTCGCGGTCAAGAACTGAGCGCGGAGCACACGTGACTGAAAGAGTACCCCTGTTGACGGCGGCGATCTTCGCCGCCGTCGCGGCAGCCTTGATCACCTTGATCCCGGCGGCCGCACAGCAAGCCAGTGCAATCGACCTCGAAGGTCAGTCCGACCAGGGCAAGGTCACCTACGCCAAGAACTGCTCGCATTGCCATGGGCCCAACATGGTCAACTCCGGTACGATCACGCCGGACCTGCGCGCGTTCGCCGGCGACAAGACTCGCTTCGTGACCACCGTGAAGCAAGGCAAGAACGGCAAGATGCCGCCCTGGGCCGATATCCTGAGCGAACAGGAGATCGCCGACGTTTGGGCCTTCCTGCTGAGCCGGAGGCCCCAATGAAGGCCCTCCTGGCGACTGCCGCGACCGCGCTGCTTCTCGGCATGACGGCGGCAACGCATGCCGGCAACGAACCGCTCAGAGTATGCCTCGACGAGGACCTGCCACCCTTGTCGGCGCATCATCGCGGCAAGCCGGATGCCGGCTTCGACGTCGCGCTCGCGCAAGCGATTGCCGAGCGGCTCGGACGTCCGCTCAATATCCAATGGTTCGAGAGCAAGCTCGACGAGGATTCCAGTCCGGCGCTGGAAGCTAATGCCTTGCTCTCGGACGGGCGCTGCTCGCTGGTCGGCGGCTATGCCCTCACGACGGATTCGCTGAAGGCGCCCGGCGTCACGACGGCCAAGCTGCCGGACTTTGACGGCGCCACCCGCGACGATCGCCGCCGCCGGATCCCGATCGGGGTGCTGGTGCCGAGCCAGCCCTATATCTATTCGCCGATGACCGTCGTGCTCGGTCCCAAGGCCAAAGACCGCAAGATCACCGATATCGGCGATCTCGCCGGCCTTCGCCTGACGATCGAAAGCGGCACGCTGGGCGATGCCGTCCTGATGAACTTCGACAAGGGAAGGCTGATCGACGACATCACCCACCTCGTTCCCGGCCGCAGCGACCTGCTCGGAGAGCTCGAGCGCGGCGAATTCGACGCCACGTTGCTCGACCTCCGCCGGTTCGACGCCTACCGCGCGAGCCGTCCGGATACCAAGATCACAGCGTCGGGCTATTATTATCCGATCGGCGCCAACCGCGGTTACGTCGCACTCGAGACCGACAAGGCGCTGCTGGACGCCGTCAACAAGGTGCTCGCCGATCTGCAAGCCAAAGGCACCATCGCCGAGCTCGGCAGAACCGCCGGCCTCACCTGGCTCGCCCCGCGCGAGCCGATCATCCTCGGCGATGTCTGGCTCAAGATCCTGAACCGCTGAGCCGCTCGCGGCGGCCCGCTATTTCAGATAGTTGGCCAGGTTCATGCTCTGGATCTTGGCGATCGCCGAATAGGACGCCGTCAGTTGCGCCTGATAGGTCGACAACTGCGCCGTCACCGCAGCGACGTCGACGCTGGTGAGGTTGGTCGACAGGGTTTTCGCGAAATTCTGGTAATCGCTCTGGCTGGTGCTGGCGGTCTCGATCTGCGACGCGGCCGTCGAAAGCTTTGCCTGCACCGTGGATGTCGCATCCAGCGCATTGCTGGCAAGGTCGAGCGCCTGCGAGATATTGCTCGACGTCAACGTCGTGCTGTTGCCGACGTATTTCAACAACCGCATGACCTGCTCGAAGGCCGGATTGTCGGCGGTGACGCCGTAGGAAACGGACTGACTGTCCGAAACCCGCACCGAGGCGATCTCGCTGTCGCCCTTGTAGTAGCTGGTGTCAGACGTCGTCAACGATCCGGTGCCGGTGTCATAGCTCGACAGATCAACGGGCGCGGTGTCGGTGCGGGCGCCGCTGAAGACATACTCACCGTCATACTGGGTGTTGAGCAGGCCCTGCATCTGCGATATCGCCTGCTGGGCATAGTTGATCACCGACGCCGTCGCCGTGCTGCTGCCGGTGGTCGCCGCGCTGAGTTGGGTGCGAAGCTGTGTAATGATATCGGTCACCGAGCCGACCGCCGAATACATCGCCTGCACCTTGTTGTCGGCGAGATTGCTGGCATCGATATAGGTCTGGGCACGCGTCACCGACACCTGCAGATTGATCACGCGCCCGGCGTTGGAGCCGTAGCCGCCGAAGTCCTCGGATTGCAGTCCGGAGGACTCCTGCACCTGTTCATTGGCCATTGCGGCCTGTAGGCGCAGCGCACCGGTGACCATCTGATCCGACAGCGCAAAGGTAGCAACACGCATCATCATGACGATGGCCTCACGCTGTGGTCATCGCGGTCATCAACGCCGAGAACATGGCGTTAATGGACGTGATGATCTGGGACGCGGCAGCGTATTTGTTCTGCAATGCACTCAGGTTCGCGCTTTCCTGGTCGATGTTGACGCCGGATTGCGACGACATCGAGCTCGCATAAGTCGACTGCGCGGTCTGCTTGGCGGTGTAGGTCGACGACGCCTGAGCGGCCTTGCCAGCGACGTTGGCAACGATCGCTGCCGCGTAGTCGGTGAAGGAGCCGGTGGTGGCGCCGAGCCCGCCCGCCATGGCGAAATTGGTCGACCCCGTCAGCGCGCTCGAGAGTGCATTCACGACGGTCGCCGAGCCCGCCGACAGCACCGAGCTTCCAACCGCCAGGGTTGACGACGCGTCGAGCGTCGACGTCGGCAGCGCCGCCGTGCCGTTGAGGATATCGCTACGTACCGCAATATTCGAAGCGCTGGTGCCGGTGATCAGGTCGTTGAGCCCGAAGTAATCCGAGAATCCCTCCGCCGAGCTGCCGACCGAGCTCGTCATCTCGTTGATGGCAATGCCGTTGCCCGATCCAGAGGCAGAGATCGTCAGGTGTCCGTTGGCATCGACCGACGCGGACACGCCCGAGATTCCGTTGATCGCTGTGGCGAGCGCGCCGACTGTCGTATAGGACGCCAGATTGAGGTCCTGGTAGGAGACGAGGTTGCCGCTCTTGTCCGCGACCGCGATCCGCACCGTGCCGGTCGCCGAGAGCGGCGTCGCGTTGCTCACGGTGGCAGTTCCGGTCAGGCTGGCCGGGGGCGGCACCGATGTGCCCTGGTTCGATACCGCGTTGACGCTGGCGGTCAGCTGCTGGGCGAGCTCGTCGAGCTGCGACTGCGCGGCCGGCAGCGTCTGATCACGCAGGTTGACCAACGCGCTGACCTTGCCGGAGGAGATCTGCGAAGTGATGTCGACCCCGTTGACGGTGATGCCACTGAAGCCGCTCGTCGGCGAGCCCGCGACATACGTCGTCGATGCCGTCACATTGGACGTCGGGGTGAAGCTTAGGGGATGGGCCGTGCTGTCGACCAGCGCCTGCCCCGAGCCGGTATAGATCTGCAGATCGCCGCTCGATGTGGTGAAATAGCTCACATTCATTTGCGACGCGAGGTCCTGCAGCGCACTGTTGCGCTGGTCCTCGAGGTCGGCAGTGGGCTGGCCCGCGGCCGCCTCCTGCTTGATCTGCTTGTTGAGGTCGGAGATCTGCTGCAGATCGGAATTGATGTCGCTGACCGACGAGGCGATGTCCTGGTCGGCATTGGCACGCAGCTTCTGGATACCCGTCGAGGTCTGCTGCAGCTGCGTCGTCACCGCGCTGAGCGCGCTGACGGCGTTCGACTGCAGCGACGCGCTGCTCGGCGTGCTCGCCAGCGACGACAGCGCCGATTCGAATGCTGCGAGCGTGTTGGCGAGCGAGGTGCCCGTCGTCGAACTGCCTCCACTCGACGTGCTGCCGTAGAGCTGCTGCAGCTCGGTCAGATAGCTGTTGTTGGTGTTGGCGGCACCGAGATCGGAATCGGCTCCGACCAGCGACTTCAAGAGCAGCTTGTCGACCGCGCTGCTGATCCCGGTGATCGTGACACCGGTGCCGACGCCTGCAGTGACGTTGCTGCTCTGGTTGGCGGTCTTCTCGGTATAGCCCTTGGTGTCGGCATTGGAGATATTCGCCGAGGCGATGCTGATCTGCACCTGCGTGGCGGACAGCCCGCTGAATGCGATGCTTCGTGCAATATCGAGCGACGACACGACCCACTCCCTCCGGCGCCGGCCCGATCAGGCCCGCACGTTGGTGCCATAGGACATCGCGGACGTGACGCGACGGCCGCCGGCGCCGTAGGGCGATACGTTGGCGATCTGCTCGCGGATCGCCTGCATGATCGCCTCGATCCTGCGGTTGCTGGCATCGATCGCCGCGCGCAGCCGCATCACATTCTCGTCCATCGCGACCCGGAGCTTCAGGATCCGATCCAGCAGCTGCTCCCGCAGCACGCGATCCTGGACGTTGAGGTTTGCGGCCTTGCCGACGGCTTCCGCCACGCACTGCTCGAACAAGGAGGCAAGCCGGTTCTTCTCGTCGACCTGCTTCAGCCGCGAGGCCGGTAGCCCCTTGGCGAGCTCGACATTCTCCTCGTTCACGATCGCGATCAGATTGTCGATCAGCGTGATCAACGACCTGGCGCGCTCGTCATTGCCCGCGGGATTGATCTTGATGTTGCGTTCCGGTGTCATGTCATCGCTCCCGTTCAAGCTAGTGTCCGCGACGCAGGGCGCGAACCGATTGTGCGCTGCGCCCATATGCGGTGATGGCCGTTACCCGGGCCGAAGCCCGGTTGAATTCCTGGTCGAGCCGTACGCATTCGCGCATCAGCAGATCGCGTAAGGTTCCGATATCGTCGAGCAGCGCAATGAGCTGCGCCCGATCGCCGGCCCTGACGCTGGCGGCTCGCGCGGTCAGGCGCCGCAGCTTTCGCAACAGGGCATCTTCGCGGCTTGCGTTTGCCATCATCGCGACACCGCCGAGATCAGCGTATCGAACATCTTGTTGACGGTGGTGATCACCTGCGACGCAGCCGAATAGGCCTGCTGGGCCGAGATCATGTTGGAGAACTGGCCGCTGGTATCGGTGGTGCTCGATTCCAGCTCGCTGCCGTAGATCGTGCCCGCACCGTTGTTGCCCGAGGTCTGTAGCGTGGCGTTGCCGGAGGCCGCCGTCGCCGAGTACATGCCGTCGCTTGCCGCGGTCAAACCGTTGGGGTCGCTGAAGGTCGCGACCGCGATCTTGTAGATCGCGATGGTCTGCCCGTTGGAGTAGGTGGCGTCGACCACGCCGCCCTTGCCGATCGCGATGCTGCTCAGCTTGCCGTAAGGCAGGCCGTCCGAGTTGATGCTGGTAAGATTGATCGCGGGTGTCGTTTGCCCCGACGAGTATTGCGTCAATCCGTCGGTCTTGCCGGCCGTGCCGAAATCGAGCGCAATGGCGCTGGTGCCGGAACTGTCGGCCGCGCCATCGGTCCAGCCGGTTATGCTGATGCTCGGATTGGCCGGCGTCGTCGAGGCCAGCGACCCGTCGGGGTTGAAGGTGATCGATACAGTATCGGTGATCGGAGCGGCTGTGGTCTTGGTGGGGTCCGACGCCAGTTTCGGCTGGCCAAACGAGGCCGTCCAAGTGTTGGTGCCGGTCTTCGCCCAGGTGACCTCGACCGAACTCGCGGTTCCCAGCGAATCGTAGACCGTCATCGAGCTGGTGAACGCGGGAGCGGCGGCGGTGGGGGGTGTTGCCGTAACTGCCGCATCAGACGGCAGGTTCAAGGCAAATGTCGTCTTTGTGGTGGCGCTGCCACTGGTGGCGACCGCTTGCGTGTTGATCGGCGCCAGGCTGGAGGCGGAGGCATTACCGATGATGTTGCCTTGAGCGTCGGTGCGCCACCCCTCGAGGTAATTGCCGTTGTTGACGAGATATCCCGAGTTGTCCGTCGTGAACGCGCCGTTGCGGGTGTAGGAGGTGGTGCCGCCGGTCGTCGCATTGGTGGTGACGAAGAAGCCGCTGCCCTGGATCGCGACGTCGGTGGCGTTGGTGGTCGCGGCGAGCAATCCCTGCTGGGTGATGTTGGCGCGGCCGGATACATTGACGCCGCCGGATGTGTATGAGGTGGCGCTGCTCGACGCCGTCACCAGATCGTTGAACATCGCCGACGTGGTCTTGTAGCCCGTGGTGTCGGCGTTCGAAATATTATCGGAAATCATTGCCAGCGACTGGCTCTGCGCGTTGAGCGCCGAGATCGCCGAGGAAAGTGCACCAGTGAGACTCATGATAATACTCCGGAAGCAATCAGGACGTGACGCCGATGATGTTGGCGGCGCTGACCGGGACGCCGTTCACGAGCAACGAGGGCGTCGAGCCGGAGGCATCGATCCCGGTCACCGTTCCAGTCATCGTGGTGTAGCTGAGCAGCGAGTTCCCGGCCGCGTCGGTCGCGTTCACCTGGATCGTGTACTGGCCGCCATTGCTGAGCTGGGTGCCGCTCGTGGTCTGACCATTCCAGGCGAAGGTGTTGGAGCCGGCATTTCCGGTCCCCTTGCCGCTCCACACCGTATTGCCGGAGGAATCCTGGATCTTGATCGCGACGTTGGAAGCGGCCGAGGTGAGCGAGTAGCCGAAGGTCGCCGAGCCGTTGGTGAGCTCCGCCGTGTTCGTCTTCGCCTCGACGGTGTGGCCGATGTAGTTGACCGAGTTGAGCGTCACGAGGCTCGAGAACGAGTTCGCGAGCGACGTCATGCTGGCGTTGGTCGACTGCTGTTCGGTGAAGTTGGCGTAGGAGGTGAGCTGGTTGATGAAGTCGGTCGTGCTGGTGGCGTTCAGCGGATCCTGGTTCTGCAGCTCGCTGACGAGCAGGTTGAGGAAATCGGTCGAGCTCATCCCCATCGACGCGCTCGTCGACGAACTCGACGAGCCCGAGGCGGCGGAGGTTGCAGCAGAGGTTGCCGAGGAAACGGTCATGACAAGGCTCTCTTCGCCGCTGGCTAAGGCGACGGAACGCGTTGAAACATTGGGATCGTGAAGTCGTTCGCAGATAAAACGGATGACGCGCCGAATTCAGGCGCGGATTCATCCGTGCGGAATCACTTGATTAATCGGCAGAATCTGCCGATCGGCCGCGGTCCCGAGGCGTCCAAATGCATGCAGGCCAACGCGCCACGCGAAGGCGCGGCGTGCCGCAAAGGCGATGCGGAAGCTTAGAGCGAGAGGCTGAGCAGCAGATCCGGTTCGCCGAGCATCAATGCCGGCGGCGCCAGCGCGGGCAGCAGGCACAGCGCCAGCAACAGGGCCGGCAGCACCTTGCCTTGCTGGGCGGATTCGCCTGGCCCTTGCGCATCGTTTGGCTGCGCGTCGGGCGAAGCCGGCTCCGAGCCCGACGCTTGCGGCAGATCCTCTTGCGGCAGGTCCTCTTGCGGCAGTTCCCTTTGGGGCAGTTGCGCCGCCGCGGTCACGATGCGGTCGGCAAGGCCCTTGGGGGCACGAACCGGTGGCGCCGCGAGCGCCCGGCGCACTGCGCTCGCCTGCTCATAGAGCGTCCGCGCTTCGGCCGAAGAAGCCAGCAGCTGGACGGCGGCAAGACGCTGATCATCGGGCCAGCGGGATAGGTCCTCCCCCAGCCGGTCGATCAGGTCTTCGAATGTCGCAACGTCCATCCCGCGTGCAGATCCAGCCTCGTCGCCAAGGCCGTCATAAAGCATTCGCGGGACGGCGGAAATCAATTTCCGCCGCCGCAGCGTCAGGTCCAGCATGGTGCTCACCGGGCGGCCATTTTCCCCATCAGGACGCCCGCCCGGGCGCCCTGCCCCCCGCCCGGAAAGGCCGCTTCGCCGGGCGATTCGTGCCGTCCCGCGCTCAGCGGCCGGCGGCTGATTCGAGCGTCTTCTCGGATGTCTTGGCCTTGGCGGCCTTGCCGGCGGTTGCCTCGACGAACTTCCAGGCGTCGCGAAGCTCCGTCAGGCTGGCGATGATGCGCCGGAAATTCTCCTTGGCCTGCGGTCGCCCATAGGAGCGCAGGCATGCCATGATCAGGGCATTGTAGGTCCGGAACAGGCGATCGGCCATCGCCCCGCCGCGGGTGACGTCGAGATTGTGGCTCAGTCCACGCAGGATCGCGGTCGCCCGCGTCAGATGGGCGTGGCCTTCCTCGAAGCGCTTCGCCTCGTGCGCATCCAGCGCCTTCTGCAGAAACGTGATGGCGCCGTCGCACAGCATCACCACCGCCTTCAACGGCGGCACCGCCACCGCGGCGGATCGGTAGGCATTGTTGGCGTGGTAGGCCATTGCATTCTGGGTCATTATTTACTCGATGATGCGTTCAGGAGGGCGCTCAGGTAGCCCAGCGTGTTGTTCGCGCTTTCGATGGCGGCCTGGTAATTGGCGAATTGAAGCTGCAGCTGCGCCTTGAACGTCGCCGCATTGCTCTGGATGTCGCTGACCTGGGATTGCAGGTCGGTGTCGCGCGACTGCAGATTGGTGATCAGCGTCTGCAGCTGGCCGCTGGTCCCGGCATTGGTGTGCGCGAGCTGGTAGATCTGCGATGCAAGGCCTGATGTCGACGACACGGTGATCGATTGCGAGGTCGAACCGGTGTAGGTGAACGCCATCCCGGCGTAGATCGTGCCCGAGTTGCCGATAATGGTGTTGCCGACGACCGAAAAGCCGGAACTGTCGCCGCCGACGGACGCGCCGTTCAGCGTCCCGGTCGAATCCACCGTCACGTCGAGCGTGAAGGATTGCGGCGACGTGCCGGTGTTGACGACGTTCAACTGGCTCGACGAGGTCGTGGTCTGCGCCGACAGCAGCTTGGTGACACCGGCGAGATTCTGCGTCAGCACGGTCGACAGCGTGCCGGTGTCGAGCTGCAGCTCGTTGTTCTCGTTGAACGACAGGCCGAGATCGGCCATCGTCATGCCGTTCACGGTCCCGCTCAGCACCTGCTGGAGCTGGGTCATGATATCGCGCATCGTGCTGTCGCCGAACAGCACGGCGCTCGATGCGGCCGTGCCGTCGGAGTTCTGCGCGGACTGTGCGATCACCTGGTCGCGAAACGCATTGTAGTTGGTGACGAAGGTCTGCAGCGCCGTGGTGATCTGGCTGGTGTCGGTCTGGATGCTGATGTTCAGGCTGGTGCCGCTCGGCGTCGGCTGCAGCAGATCGAAGGTGACGCCGGAGAGCACGTCGGAAATATCGTTGGTGTTGCGGGTAAGCGCGATGCCGTCGAGGCTGAATTGCGCGGACTGCGCCTTCTGCAGCACATTGGTGAAGGCCCCCGTCGTGTCGGTGACGCCGAGCTTGTTCATGATGTCGTCGCCCGAGGTCGACGAATAGGTGATGTTGGCGGCATCCTGGGTCCCCGTCAGCACCATCTCATAGGACCCGCTCGACACCTGGACGATCGAGGCCTGGACGTTGGTGGTCGAGGTCTGGGCATTGATGGTGTCGGCGACATCCTGCATCGACATGCCGCTGGTGATCGAGATCGCGGCGCTGCTGCCGCCGGCCAGCCCCAGCGAAAACGTGCCGGAGAGGCCCAGCGCCGTCGACGTGCTCGATTGCGTCGAGCCGATCACCTTCTGCGCGGTCGCGAGCTGGGTGATCTGGAGCGTGTGATTGCCGGTCGCCGAGCCGCTGTTGACGCTCATGTTGAGTGCCGAGGAGGCGCTGACGTCGCCGGTGGAGGAAATCGTCGCCGAGCGCGTGGCGAACGCATTGGTGGCGATCGAGTTGATGATCGAGGTGCTGAGCGACGACAGGCCGCTGGCCAGCGTCGACAGCTCGGTCTGCAGGGATTGGTAGGCGGTGATCTTGGCCTGGTTCGCAGTGATCGATGTCGTGATGTTGGTCGCCTGCGCGAGCTTGGCGTTGACCTCGGCGTTGATCAGCGCGGTCCAGTCGATACTGGCCGAATTAGTGGTGCCGGTCGTTGTCACCGTGCTGGCGGAGCTCGCCGACGTCGTGCTTGACGTGCTCGAGGTGCCCGAGGTCGCGCTGCTAACCGTCATGTCGACACTTCCGCCGCAACAAGAATCGGGCCGGCATCATGCCGGCCCGATCAGCCGTTCAAACTAGCCGAGCAGCTTCAGCAGGTACTGCGGCATCTGGTTTGCCGCCGTTTCCGCCGAAACCGCGGCCTGGGTCTTCACTTCGGCCGAAGACAGCGTCGCCTGCTCGGCGGCGATATCGACGTCCTTGATCGCCGAATTGGCGGACTGCAGGTTCTGGGTCTGGGTCGAAATCGAGTCGGCGCTGAAGTTGAAGCGCGATTCCTGGGCACCGATCTCGGCACGGGCGGACGACACGCTGTCGATGGCGCTGTCGAGGGCCGACATCGCGCTGGTGGCAGCCGACAGCGTCGAAACGTCGAGCGAGGTGACGCCGAGCGAGGACGCGGTGAGGTTGGTCAGCGTGATGGTGATGGTGTCCGCCGAGGTCGAGCCGACCAGCACCGCGACGCCCGAGGAGAACACGCTCGAACCATCCAGCAGGCTCTGGCTGCTGTAGCGGGTGCCGGTAGCGATCGAGTCGATTTCGCCCTTGAGCTGCGTGAATTCCGAGTTGATGTAGGCACGGCTGGAATCGGCGACGGTGCCGGAGGCGGACTCGGAGGCCAGCGACTTCATGCGGGCCAGGATGTCCGAGATGTTGGAGGCGCCGCCGTCGGCGGTCTGCAGGATCGAGGTCGCCTGCGCCGCGTTGGTGGCGGCCTGCTGCAGCGTCGTGATGTCGGAGGAAATGCGGGTCGAGATCGCGAGGCCGGCGGCGTCGTCGGACGCCGAGGTGATGCGCGAGCCGCTCGACAGCTTCGACAGCGCGCTGGTTTCCTGCATCGAATTGATGTTGAGGTAGCGGACCGCGGAGTTGGCGGCGGTGTTGGTGGAAATTGCGGGCATGAGTAGCTCCTGTGCTGATGGGGCATGGCATGCCGCATCGTGAGAAAGTGAGGTGACGCGGTTCCAGCCCCCGTCCGCCCGATCAAACGGGTCGGCCGTCGGTGGTCAGGCGCGAAATCTTCAGAAGCCGGAATTTATGGTTAGCAGTCGGTAAACGCGCCGCGCAGGTCACGCTCGTGCCGCTTCAGCATCTCGCGAAGCTGTTGTCGCCCGCGCTTCAGCAGCGACTCCACTGCGGCTACGGTCGTGTCCATCACCTCGGCGATCTCGCCGTTGCTCATGTTCTCGTGATACGAGAGGATCACCGCGACGCGCTGCTGCTCGGGCAGCCGCTGCATCGCGACCTCCAGCAGATTGCCGATTTCATTGCGCTCGATCACAGTGCTCGCATCGAGCTGCGTGTCGGCGACCTCGGGCACGACATCGACATTCTCGGTGCGCGGCTTGCGACGCAGATCGATGCAGCGGTTGCTGACGACGCGATAGAGCCAGGTTGAGAACTTGGCGCGGCCATGCTGCCAGCGGCCGCGATGCGTCCACACCTTCAGCATCGTGTCCTGCACCACGTCTTCGGCGTCTGCGGCGTTGCCGACGATGCGCAGTGCGATCGCGTAGGCGCGATCGACATGACGTTCGACGAGAGCACGAAACGCCGCCTCGTCGCCGGCGGCGAGGCGGTCGAGCAGTTCCTTGTCCTCGTCCTGGATCTCGACGGTGTCGAGCGGGCCTGCATCGGCAACGGTGGGGACGTTGCTCCAGGGAGCAGCCGCTTCGACCGGCGCAGCCGCGGCCGCCGTGGCCTCCACCTCGACCGCTGCCGTCACATCAAGCGCGTAACTCATCCGCCGCTCTCCAACCAACGCCGCTGGCACACATCCCATACGGCTTCTGAGCGTTGAACGGAGGGCTGGAGTAAACCAGGCGAACTTTTTTTGTTATTTTTCAAATGCTTAGCTGGATTATTTTGCCGACTGCCCGGCAAAAGCTGCCGCTGCGCGGAGGCGCAGCCGGCAATTCTACGGAGAATGGAGCAGTCGTTCAGCATCGCCTCGCATGCCCGCGGAAGAATTCGTCGCGTCGGAAAACGCTGTTGTCACATCAACTAACGCCACGCGAACACATGCATGCGCGGAGCATGCGGGTGATCCATCGCCGTTGGTCGCCATCTTGCATTCGATGAATTCGACTAGGCAATTTTTTCCGAATCACTATTTCGACGTTATCGGATTTTTTGAATCTGTCAGTCGCGAAGCGCGCGTTTTCGAATCCCGCATCAACTTTTTTGAATGATCGCGCCTGATTTGTCTCACGCAGGCGTTCAACGCATGAGGACCGGCGGGAATTTTGCGCATGACGATCATGACGGTCGACGCAACGCGTCGAGCGCAGAATATTTCTGCATGTTCATTCGATGTTTTCGATACATTTCTGTTGCGTGCCTGCACGACGCCAGATGGCGTATTTGAAAGGGTTTTTCAGCTTTCGCGCATTGCTGAAAAATTTCCGAGCATGTCCGTCAGTTTCGTTCAGCATCGAATCCAGGCAGAGGCACGCGCGCGCAAGCTGGCGCTGGAGCGCAGCGCCACCACCGAAGTGCGCATCGCCGACATCTACAAGTACTTTCCGTTCAGGTTGTTCGGCCTGAACCGCGATGCGTTGCAGGATCTCGCACGGATCGAATTCGACGCCGAGCTCGAGCTGTGCCGCGTCAATCCGGAAATGCTCGAGCAATATATCGACATGAAGCGCGGCGGTTTTCGCACCGGATTCATCTCCGACACCTATTGGAATACCGACCAGCTCGCGCAGCTGCTGCGGTCCTGCAGCCCCGGACTGACCTGGGATTTCCTCTACGCATCCTGCGATCACGGCAGCAGCAAGAGCGAGGCGCTGTTCGGGGCCTATCTCGCCGAGCAGGGCATCGACGCCGCGAGCTCGTTCCATGTCGGTGACAATCACAACGCGGATATCAAAGGCGCCCGCCGTCACGGCATCCGCCCGCGCTATTATCCGCAGGCCAGCGCGGCGCTGGCATCGAAGCTCCAGCGAGAGACGTCGATCTTCGAACTGCTGTGCCCCGATCAGCCGTCGCGACTCGATTGCGGCGCGCGCACGCTACGGCGCGCGGTGACGGCCCGGAGCGCAGAGCAGTCTCCGGCCTTCAACCTCGGCGTGACCGTGCTCGGCCCTGTCATGGCGGCGTTCGACGCATTCATCGAAGCGCGGCGGACGGCGCTGGCGCGCGAGGGCGCACGCGTTGCGATCGGATTCCTTGGCCGCGACGGTCTGCTGCCCTATCGCGTCTGGCAGGCAAGTCACGACGAAACCGGCGCCTATCTCGAGATCAATCGCCGTGTCAGCCTGGTCGGCTCCGCCGACACGCTCGAACCTCTCAGTGAGCTATTGAGCCGGGTCGTCAAGATCGACGCGCCGACCTTCGTCGATATCGTCAAGGTGCAGCCACCCGCGGTGATGAATTTCTTCGCGCAGTATCCCGACGGCATTGCGAGCGGCCGCGAACTCGCCGACGCGCTGCCCGATCTGATGGATCCGCGCGAAATCACCGATATCGCCGCCGGTATCCGCAGCCGCCTGCTGGCCTACATTCGCGCCAAGATCGCGAATTTCGACGACTGCACCGACCTGATCCTCGTCGACCTCGGCTATTCCGCGAGCGTGCAGAAGTCGCTGCGGCGGATCTTCGATCGCGAAGGCATTCGCACTCGCCTGCACGGCGTCTATCTGCTGACGCTTGACGATGCCTTCGACGACGTCGCCGACGACGACACCGCGGAAGGCCTGATCTCGGATCGCATCGTCACACCGCACGTCAAGCGCATGCTGATCCGCAACGTCGCGTTGCTGGAGCAGCTTTGCTGCTCTGACGAAGGATCGGCGCGCGATTATCGCGGCGGCGAAGTGTTGCGCGAGGGCGATCAGCGTCCGGCCGCCCAGCTGGCGCTGGCAAACGAAGTGCAATCCGGAGCGCTGGCCTATGCATCGCGCGCCCGCGATTTGGCCCCGCGCTACGCATTGCAGCCCGATGCGGACCCCGCTGTTGCGGCACGATGGGCCACCGCCGTGCTCGGACGCCTGCTGCTGCTGCCCGACGATGACGAACTCGTGCTGCTCGGCGGTATCAGGCATGACGTCAACCTCGGCACGCAGGCGCTGGCGCCGCTGCTCGACGCCAACCTCATCAATGACTGCATCATTGCCCGCGGCCTATCCACGGCATGCACTGCACCGGCGCCGCCGATGTGGCTGGCCGGAAGCTTTGCCGCGCTGTCGCCGTCGCACGCCTATCTCTACACGCTGTTCGGCGCCAACCGCCTGCCTGCGAACGTGTTCGGCGAGGCGCAATGCGGCACCTTGCAGGTCGGCCTGTTCGGGCACGACGGCCAGGCAGCGCTCGAACCCGTCAGCGTCTATCACACCGGGCTCGGCGACCTCCGCCTGCGGATTCCGCTGTCGCGGCGCATGGCGGTCGCGACCATTGCACTGCCGCTGGCAAAGCTCACCCGTCACGGAATGCTCCACGGCATCACGGTGCAGTACGGCGAGAGCGCCGCGAAGGCTGCTGAGAGCTCGAACCTGAAGACGGTCGCGGAGGCACGGCTGATCGATGCCGGCCTCGAGAGGCGCGGCCGTCAGTTCCGTGCCGACACCGACGACGGCATGCTGCTGATCCCGGTCGACGGCTTCGAAGCCGATGTTGCGATCTACACGATCGCGCTGACCGCACTCGACCACGACCGCATCCTCGCCGTCGAGGACCGCGACGATAACCGGGCGCCCGCGGCCACGCTGAGCTGGCGCAACGCCAACGATGCGAAAGCGACCAGCGCCGAGTGATTTGTCCGCCTGATCTGGCCGCCCCGCCCGTAGAAGGTTAACGAGGGGTAGCGCGGGCATGACTTCGGCTGACACGGTGCAAGCGGACGGCTTGCAGACGAATTTTGATCAATTGCTGGCGGAGAGCGGCATCCGGATGAGCGCTGCGCAGCGCCGGCGGGTCGCCTGGCTATCCGACCGGCTCGGAGGCGCGACCGTCCATCCGGCTGGTTCCGAGCCGGGGCGCGACCATGGCGTCATCGTCCTCGCCGAACCGCCGAGCGGCCCCGCTGCTGAATTGCTTTACCGGTCGCTCCGCACCGACTGCGCGATCGTTATCCCGTTCGGCGAGAATCCCGCGTTCGATTTCCTGAAGTCCAAGCTGACCGACTTCGGGACGATCGGGCCGAGCTTCGACGGCCCGCACGAGATGTGGTGGGGAGGCCTCAACTGGCGTCCCATCGCACCGGCGGAGGGCGCGCGATCCGACGCAGCGCTGCGCGTGGTCTCGTGCTATCCCCGCGCCCGCGGCGACGATCCTGCCCGCGCGCTCCGGGAGAAGCTGGCTGAATTCGAGATCGCCTGCGACATCGTGCCGATCGACACTGCCGACGGCGAGCACATGCGTCCATCCGAGAAGTCCGGCTTCATGCTGCGAATGTGGGAAGAGCATCGCGAGCCGCTGCTCTTCATCGAGGCCGATGCAACGCTCAGCGAGCCGCCGCTGCTACCGTCATTCCTCGATTGCGACATCGCGCTCCACAAGTGGAACCGGTGGGAGATGTCGGCGCGCACTCTGTATGTCGGTCGTTCCCCGGCCGCCGAGGCGCTGCTGCGCAACTGGCATCACATCGCGACCGCCTATCCCGCGGTCTGGGAGGGCTACCTGCTCGACCAGGCCTGGAGCCTGACCTCGTCGCAGATGGCGCTCGACACCGTCTGGCTGCCGCGCTCGTATCATGCCCCCGCGGAGGACGCCGGCACGCCTCGCCATACGACGATCATCCACAACCTGCCCACCGACAACAGCGATCTCGGACCCGACGCCGAATTCGGCGTCGCGATGCGCCCGGCGCGGCGCGCCAGCCGCAGCGGCGGTCGCGACGCCATGATCGTGGTCAAGTCGCAGGCAGCCTCGAATGACGCGATCACCGTGATCATGCGCGACATCGCGACCAGCGACGCGCGCGAGATGGCTGCCAGTATTGAGGCAATCACCGACGCGTTCGCTGCCGATTGCGGCGGGTTCGGCCGGCTGGAGCTCGCGCTCTGCCCCTGGCAGGACGATATTGGCTCGGCCAAATCGGCCGCCGCCAGCACGAACAACCGGATCATCGAGATTGCGCCGTGGCAGACTTTGCCGGCCGACCTGTTCCGCACCGTGGGCCAATCCCGCGACGCCGGCAGCGTCGTCGTCATGGCCGGGCAACGCGGCTGACATCAGGACAAGAGTAAGAGAAGGATACCGACATCATGAAGACCATCATCCTTCTCACCGGCGTCGCCAGCCAGCAATTCGCGCTCACCGAACTGTTGAAGGCGCACAATCCGGCGCTGTCGTTCCGCTGCGCGGTGACGGCCGAGGACCTCGCGGCGATCGAGCCTGAGGTGTTGCGCGGGGCCCGGCTGCTCGCATTCACCACCAGCGTCATCGTGCCTGAAAGCATTCTGGCGGCGCTTGGCCACGGCGCCTACAATTTTCACCCCGGCCCGCCGCAATATCCCGGCTGGGCGCCGGCGCATTTCGCGCTCTATGACGGCGCCCGCATGTTCGGTGCGACGGCCCATGTGATGGCCGCGCGTGTCGATTCCGGTCCCATCGTCGGGGTCGAGTCCTTCATCGTTCCCGATAAGATCAGCGTGCGCGGGCTCGAGCAGATTGCCTATGTTCGGCTTGCGCATCTTTTCTGGCGGATGTCGCGCGAGCTTGCCCGCGAGCCCTCACCGCTCAGGGAATTGGACATCGCCTGGTGCGGCATCAAGAGCACCAGGCAGATGTACCGCGACATGTGCGAGCTGCCCACCGGCATCAGCCCGGCCGAGCTCGCCCGCCGGATCCGCGCCTTCCACGACGACTTCCGCACGATCCCGTTGACCGTTTCCGTGCACGGTATCCGCTTTCAGCTGGCGACGACCGCCACGCTGGAGCCCGAGGCACCGCAGGTGTTCTCGCCGCCGCTCGCCGCAGCTTCCTAGCGCCGCCAGAAGCTTCCCTGAGAATCGGCGAGCATTTCGTTTAGCAGCGCTTCGGCCCGGTGCAGCAGCGGCTTCGCGCCATTGTCCGATGCAATCGCGATTGCCGCGCGCAGCTGGTTGAGAACCAAATTCGTCTCGTCCGCATTCGTGGCAGGCGATATAGTTGCCTCGCTGAACAGCGCCTCGGCTTCCAGGCCGGAGAAGCCCTGCTGCCGCGCAGTGTTGCGCGCCTCTCTCAACGTGTTCAGCGCAGCCTGCGGATCGCCAAGCCGGCTGACAGCGAGCGCCAGGTAGATCGAGGTTCGCAGCACAATCGAGGTGTAACCGACCGATCTGGCTTCCTCCCGGGCTTCAATAAGCGTCAGCCGCGCTTGATCGAGACGCCCCTGCTCCAGATATGCGATACCGAGATGGCACGCGACAACCGGCACGAAGAGCCGAATTCCATACTTCTGCGTGAGCGCGAAAGCCTCCTCCAGGATATCAGCTGCTCGCGCGGGGTTGCCCTGCCCGAGCATCAGGAAGCCGCCACTGTATCCCGCGGCGACGCGATCAAACGGTCGATTGCTCTCATTGGCGATCGCTGCCGCGCGCTCGTGAAATTCGATACCGCTGTCGATCTCTCCCAGCGTCGTGTGGGTTACGCTCTTCATCATGCAACACAGCAACAGCAGTGTTCTCGGTGTGGTCCCTGGCGGCGCGCTGGCATCCGGCCCGGAAAGGCGGAGGCACGCCTCTCCCAGCATCTGCTCGGCCTCGCGGAACCGGCCGGCGATGAAATAGGCCTGGCCCAGGCTATACTGAGCCAGGTTGAGCCAACCGGGATTGCCCCATTCCCCGGCCAGGCGAGCAACCTCCTCGCCGGTTTCGATTGCCTCTATCGGCGTGCCGTAAAAGTTCTGGGCTCCCGACCTGACCGCCATCGCCGCGACTTTTCGCCCGATATCGTCGACTGCGTTGGCACGTCCCTCCGCATCCCTTCCAAGGTCGAACCATTCGGCGACCTTGCCGGCGCTCATGAACGCCGTGCGCGCCTCGATACGAAGGTCGATCGCATCCGCTTCGCGCGAGCGGGCGAACGGCGTTTTGTCGAGCGCGGCCATTGCGATCTCGAAGTAGTTGATCGCATCGGCAAATGCCGATCGTGCCAGGCTCTTGCGCGCGGCAGTTCTGCCGTAAGCGAAGGCCTTCTGCCAATCCTTCGCCCGCATTGCGTGATAGCAGAGCTTGTTAGGCTCATCGTAGGAACTGCCGTTGTCTTCCAGCGTCGCAAGAATACGGGCATGGACGCTCTCTCGCAGCTTTTCGACCATCGAGTCGTAGGTTACCTGGCGAACCATCTCGTGCGGGAATTCGAGCAAGCTGTCCTGCTCGAGATCGATCCTCACGAGAAACTCGGCGCGATCGAGCGCCGTCAGGCAGCGCTGAAAAGCCTCTTGCGGCAGGCCGGCCACCTCACGCAGCAGGGATTCCGTCGAAGACGGTCCCAACGCCGCCGCAATCTGCAACAGCGAGCGCTCTTCCTTCGATACGCGATCCAGACGCGTGGCGATGACGCCTTGAATGCTGCTCGGAATTCCGAGATCGCCGACCGGGCGCGCGAGCGCCAGGTCGCCCCAATGTCCCCGGAGGACTCCACTGTCCTTGAGGCTGCGACAAACCTCTTCAATGAAGAGAGGTACGCTGGCCGTATGGAGAACGACGCGGCTCTTCAGATCAGCCATGTTCGCGGACGCGCCCAGGATGTCGTCCAGCATCTCGCGTCCCGCATCCTCCCCGAGCGAACGCAACGCCGTGATTTCGGCGTTGCTGCGCGCAACCCAATCCGGAATTCCGTTGGGCCGGCTGGTCAGCAACACCAGCAGGCCGGGTGCCCTCAGCGAAGCGAGTGCAGCCATAACGGTCTCGCTGGCGCGATCAATCCAGTGCAGATCCTCGATGAGGATCACCGCACGCCGGCGGACGACCAGGCCTTCGACAATCGCACAGCATGCTTCGCTGATCGCACGGCCGCGCGCGTGCGGCTCCAGCTCGCCCCATTCCGAATCCGATATCGGTCGGTCAAGCACCGCGTCGATGGCCGAACGTTGAATCCCTGTCAGATTCGCCAGGCTGTCCGTGTCCGTTGAGGCTCCCTCCAGGATCGAGAGCATCAGTGCCTTGAGCGTGCTGAACGGCGCGCCTTGAAGGTTCGGGCTGCATTCGGCATGGATCGGCAGCCAACCCTCCCGGGTGAGTTGGTCAACGAACTCATGCACCAGCCGCGATTTCCCGATGCCGGGATCGCCAACCAAGAGTGCCGTTTGCCGGTTGGGGTCAGCGTCGCGCGCCAACTGCCTGAGCAGCGCCGTTTCCTTCGACCGGTTGACGAATCGCGCAACGCTTCGGGCCCTGCGTACCCGCCAGCTGGAGACATCCGTTGCGCTTGCAACGCGGTAGATGGGTAAGGGCTCGCTAAATCCCTTGAGCTGCCTCCGACCCAGATATTCAAACTGCACGTTGCCTTCGGCAAGGTTCTGGCAGGCCTCGGACGCGTAGATCTGGTTCGGTTCGGCGACCGCCTCAAGCCGTGCCGCAAGGTGCTGCGCGGCCCCCCCGATCTCGTAAACCTTGGAGTACTCGCTCGCGACCATGTAGGCGACCACGCGCCCCGAATGGAGCCCGACCCGAACCTGGAGCCCCGGGTCGCCCAAACCCGCGACTCGTCGGACCAACTCGATCGCCGCATGGCAGGCGAGCGGCGCATGGTTGTCGTCAGCGACCGGCGCGCCAAATACCGCGGCGAGCCCATCGCCGAGCTCCTTGCTGACGATGCCGCCAAACTGGCGTACGGCGCCTCGCATCGCGATCAGGGCCGGCTCCAGGCGCGAGACGGCCGCTTCGGGGTCCAAATCCGCGACGAGCCCCGTCGAGTCGACCACGTCGGCGCGAAGGATCGTCACAAATCGTTGTTCGCTATCGGGGTCCACGCGCTTAGCTACAGCAGCACCGCATTTGGCGCACCAATTGTCGTCCGCTCCGATCGTCGACTGGCATGCAAAGCAAAGCATTCCCCTGCTCTCAAAGGCTACTGCGGTATCGCCGGCTCCCCCGGTGAGCAGCCTAGAGTAGAGATTACCCATCGGGACATGCTTATCAATCCGGACGTGCAGCCCGCCCGCATCCGCGCCAATCCGGGAAGTTGTTGAACTGGACGAGATACAGTCTTGAGTGGTAGGTCGAAGCACGACCGAAATCGGACGGCGGAACTGGAGCTGCAAGACCTATTCGTTCGACGTACCAGCGTTGCATAACTTGCGTATAGCCAGAGCAATCCAAAGTTGCAATGAAAGGGCAATCTTATGGGCGGAAGAGTATTCAACAATCAGCAATTTAAAGATCACATCAACGCGCACTACTATCCTTTGCAGAACATGATCAAGAGCGTCGCAATACTTAAGGCGTCGGATCACATCGACATCGAGACGCTGGAATATGGCCAGTACCAGCCGATCCTGTCGCCCCGGGACCAGTGGCCGGGCGGAAGCGGCAAGCGGTGGCAGCGGGAGATGGGCAAGGCGCGGCTGGATCTCGCCACGCAGGCAAGCACTGCAGCCCTCTCCAAGGACGAGCCCGGTGTCGTTCCGCTAACGAAATGCGCCCTGCTGGATGCCAGCGTGCGCAAGTGCTTCAACTCCGAACCCCCGATCCCGATCAAGATTGACGTCAAGGAGCAGGACAAGAACGCGCCGAACGCCGATCGGCACGACATCCTGCTGGTCTGGGAACATGCAAATGGCGACGATCAGCCCCCGACGCTTCTCCTGTTGACGATGGTCTGCCCGGCCTGATCCGGGCACGGGCCGCGCGTCGCTCGCTCGGGCGTATCGAGCCCGAGCGACGACCGCCGCAAGCGAGGCCTGCGCTCGCCAATGCCCGAAGGACGTTCAGGAGCCTGGCGTCCATTTCCAGACGATGTCGGACACATTGATCGGCCGCGGAATCAGCCCGATGGCCTTGAAGCGATCGGCAATCGCCTGCTGGCTCCTGACAATCTCCGCATCGACCGGCACCACCTGGTAATTCGAGCGCGCGACGAAGCGCCTGATGGCCTCGATGTCGACGCCGGTCGCCTCGGCCTGCGCCCGAGCCACCTCCTCGCGATGATCGGCAGCCCATTTGCCTTCGGCCGCGAAAATGGAATTCAGCTTCGCGACGGTGGACGGATACTTTGCCACAAAGTCCGACCCCGCGATGTAGAACGCATTCGGCTTGTGCACGTCCTTGTCGAAGGCGATCACACGCACCTTGTCCTTGATCTCCGCCAAGGCGAGGTAAGGATCCCAGATCGACCACGCGTCGACGATGCCCCGGGAGAAGGCGACGGTAGCGTCCGCCGGCGCCAGTGGTGTCGGCGTGATGTCGCTCCAGGAAAGGCCGGCCTTGTCGAGCGCCGCAACGAGCAGGTTGTGCGCACTCGAGCCCTTGCCGAACGCGACGCGCTTGCCCTTGAGGTCGGCGAGCGTTTTGATCGGGGAGTCCGCCGGCACGATGATCGCCTGGGTGTTGCCGTCAGACGTCACCGCCGCCACGTACGTGACCTTGGCCGCGCCGGCTTGTGCGAAGATCGGCGGCGTGTCGCCGACGAAACCGAAATCGACGCTGCCGACATTGATCGCCTCGAGCAGCGGCGGCCCGAACTGAAAGTCGATCCACTTCACCTCGATGCCGAGCGGCTTGAACGCGTCCTCGACGGTGTGACGCTGGCGGACGGCCGGAAACAAGCCGCCCTTTTGCGTGCCGATGCGAATCTCGGTCGGCTTGTCTTCGGCGTGGGCCGGCGCGACCGCAAATGCGGACAATGCCAGCGCGGCTGCAAGGATGGTGCGTCTCGTATTCATGATTGCCCTTTCATGGCGTGCTGGAGATCGATGACGACTTGGCGCGGACCTGGCGGCGCTGCAAAAGCGCCCTCACCGCGCGCTCCGCCGCGCGCGCGGAACCGAAATAGTCGCCGTCGAGACCGTCGAAGGCGCGGTCAGACGAGAAGAAGCAGAAGCCACGGCTGTCGCCGACGACGATCCCCGCGGTTCGATCCGAGACTTCGATGACGTAGGCTTGCGGTTGAGGGCTTTGGGCTTGGGAGATCTGGGCTTGGGACATGCGTGCTCACGCGCCGAAGACGGCGCTCCTGTCTGACTGTCGGGTGCTCTGGATTATGAAGCGATCAACAACAGACGCCGGTCGCCGCCGAGACACAGCGATGCTGCATGCGGCGTCGCATGTCGCACATCAAGCTGCGGTGGTTATGTCTCATTGCGGTGACCTTGAACGACGCGGATACGCATCAATATCCGACCGAACCGCACCGCGGTCAATGAAATGACTGACCAAAGATCGTGGCCCGGCGCGATGCCTTATTCGCGGCGGGTGGAAAAACAGCACAGTTTTGGTGACGTCGGACGCGGCCGGCCTGAACTGGCGGAAAGTGGCCGGCCACCGTGTCCCGGTGCCCGGCCACGATCGCTCAGGGCAGGATCGGCGGATGATAGGTGAAGGTCGCCATCAGGATCGCCGCCAGCAGCATCACGATCGGGAAGTGGATGAAGAACTGTACCGACGTATAGCCGATCAGATCCTTCGACTTCAGGCCGAGGATGCCGAGCAGCGGCAGCATCCAGAACGGATTGATGAAGTTCGGCAGCGTTTCGGCGATGTTGTAGACCATCACGGTCCAGCCGAGATGCGCACCGATGTCGTTGGCCGCCTTCATGATATAGGGCGCCTCGATGATCCACTTGCCGCCGGCCGACGGCACGAAGAAGCCGAGCAGCGCGGAGTAGATTCCGACCAGGAACGAGAACACGGTCGAGTTGCTGGAGGCGCCGACGAACCAGTGCGCGATGGTGTCCGATAGCGTGGTGCCGCTGCTGTTCGGCACCTTGGTCAGGATCTGCGCGATGCCGGCATAGAACGGAAACTGCAGCAGTACGCCGGAGACGCTCGGCATCGCCTTGGAGAACGACTCGATCAGGCTGCGCGGCCGCCAGTGCAGCACGATACCGAGAATGAGGAAGACGAAATTGTAGGTGTTGAGTCCGGACAGCGTGATCAGCGGGTTACCCGACTGGAAGGTCTGCCACAGCCAGCCGGCGGCAAGCAGCGCGATCAGGATCGTCAGCAGCGGACTGAACTCGAGCCAGTCGCCCGGACGCGCCGGCTTCCTCGGCTCGATGCGATCATCGCCGAGCGCGACGTCGAGATCTTCCGCCGTCTTCGCCTGTTCGGGCGCGGGCGTCGTGAAATAGCAGATCGCGGCCGAGACGACCGTCACCATCACCACGGTGACCATGTTCTGCCAGGTCAGGATGGTCTCCGAGAAGCCGATCACGCCGGTGATCGGCAGCAGCGACGCCGGAATGCTGCCGGCGTTGGCCTGGAGCTGCGCGGCCGATGACGTGATGCCGAGGGTGAAGCCGCAGCCGAGCCCGAGATAACCGGCCGCGCCGGCGGCCCGATAGTCGAGCCTGATGTCGGTGCGTCGCGCGATCTCCCGCACCAGCAGGCCGGAGAAGATCAGGCTGAGGCCCCAGTTCAGCAGCGAGAGGACAATGCTGAGCACGCCGACGAAGACCACCGCGCCGCGTCCGGTCTTCGGCACGCTCGCGAGCCGCGCCAGCACGGCCGCCACCGGCGGCGACATCGCCACGACATAGCCGCCGATCGCGACCAGCGCCATCTGCATCGTGAAGGGAATCAGATTCCAGAACCCGTCGCCAAAGGCGCGGCTGACGGCGAGCGGCGAACCGCCATGCAGGATCGCGCCCGCGGCAACCGCAATCACGGCGATCAGGACGAAGACATACGCATCCGGAAACCAGCGCTCCGCGAACGCCACCAGAGCCTGCGAAAATCGCGCCATGATGTTATCCGCGACGGGCTTCCGCAGGCTCAAGGTCTGGTCGTGCGTTGCATTCGTCATCAATCTGATCCCCTTCCGGTGATGCGGTTGGCCGTCAATCGTGTTTGGTCATCAAAGGGCGAGCGTGAGGTCGGTAAGCGGCACGGCCTGGCAGGCGAGGCAACGTCCCTCGCCGCCGTCAACCGGGCCGAGATGGGTGAACTCCCCATCGACGACCTCGACCGCGCAGCTCTCGCACTGCCCGACCCGGCAGCCACTCGGCAGCGCGACGCCCGCCGCGCTCGCCGCGTCGAGCAGCGTGCCCTGCTCCGGTCCCCACGAAAAGCTCTGCTTGCTGTTGGCGAGCCGGATGGTGCGCGGCGCGAGGTTGCTCGGCACCGCCGGCGGCGACACGAAGCTTTCGGCAAAAATGTCGAACCGCGGAATGCCGAGTACCGCTGCGGCCTCGATCTGCGCCGCGACGAAATCCGGCGAGCCGCAGATGTAGACCAGCGGCCGGCGCGCCAGCAGCGGCTTGATCTGTTCGAGATCGATCCGCCCCTTGCGCAACGCAGGCGAGCCGATCTGATCCTGCGCTAAGGGCGCCGAATAGAATGTCAAGCGCGTCAGCTCCGGAATGCCGACTTCCAATTCCGCAAGCCGTTGCGCGAACGGATGCTCGTGGCTGCTGCGGCAGCCATGGAGCAGCAGGATCTCGGCGACGCGATCCTGTTGCGCAATGCGTTGCAGCGTCTCGAGATGGCTGATGAACGGCGTGATGCCGATGCCGGCAGCGAGGAAGACCAGCGGCCGCAGCCCTTTCAGGGGCGGGGTGAAGACGCCGCCCGGCGGCTCCAGCAGAACCTCGTCGCCGACGGCAAGGCCATGCAAGCGATCCGGCATGAAGAACGGCGCATCGCCGCACTTTACTTCGTCGAAGAAACGTCCCTTCACCGCAATCGACAACGACTGCGGCAGATCGCTCGGCCCGGTCAGCGAATAAGCGCGCGCCTCCGTTGCGCCCGGCAATGCGGTCATCACGTGCTGCCCTGGCAGGAAGTCGGGCAGCGGACCGCCGTCAAGCGGCAGCAGGCTGAGGGCGACGACGTTATCGGCCTCGGCCCGGCGCGCGCCGACCACGAACCGCCTCTGGCCGCTCCAGACGCCGCGGCTGGCAACGCCGTCACGCCGGATATCGCAGACGATGGCGCGCAGCGGCACCGAGCCGCTGACCGGATCGCGCGCGTCGTCATGCAGCACCGCGTTGATGTTGCGCGTGAGGGCGCCTGCCGCAGCCGAGCGATCGCGGCCGAGCGGCGGACAATCCTCCCACCAGCCGAACTCGGCGACGACGACGCGCTCGTCGAGCGCCGCGTTGAGGCGCACCTTCAGCCGCACCCCGCCGCCCTGTGTCTCCACCACGGCCCAGTCACCTTCGACCAGCCCGCGCTGCGCGGCGAGCTGCGGGCTGATCTCGACGGCCGGGTCGGGCGACTTCCGCCGCAGCGACGCGACATGCCGCCAGGAGGAGTGAATGAACCAGCCGCTCTTGGCGGTGGACAGCACGAGCGGAAAGCGATCGTCCGCGGCCGTCGTGAGCGGGCTGCCGACCGGTTCGACGTGATCGGGCAACGGATCATGCCCGTGTCCCAGCATCAGTTCCGAATAGATCTCGACACGCCGCGTCGGCGTCGCGAAGCCCGCCGCCGTGCCGTCCTCGCGGGTGACGGCGTACTTCTCGTCGCGGAAGGCCTGCGGGAAGCGTCGTCCTTCGGGATGACCACGCAGGTCCTCGACACCGACGCCGAGCGGCGCCAGCTGATAGTTCCAGCCGGCCTCGATGTCGCCGCCGAAGAACAGCTCGTGCATGCCGAGCTTCAGCGCAAGCGCGGCGGCAATCTCGTAATCGGCCTTCACCTCGCCGACCGGCTCGACCATGCGCGGGCGAAACTGCACGGTCTCGACCGCCGCCTGCGTGATCTCGAACCCGATCTTGAGCGCGTCGCGCTCCCACGGCGTGCTCGCCGGCAGCACGAAATCGGCGCTCTCCGCGGTCGGGTTCATGAACATGTCGATATGAACCTGGAATTCCAGCGCGTTCAGCGCGGCCTTGTTGCGCTCGGAATGGCCCTGCGAGACGACGAAGTTGGTGCCGAACGCGACCAGCGCGCGCACGCGGTAAGGCTCGCCCTCGAGCACCGCCCGGCTGAAATCGCGCGCCGTGATCCAGCCCTTTGCGGGCGGCCCGAGCGGCAGTTCGGCGATGCCGAGCGCTTTGGCCTGCTGCTCCGGCGGCAGGATGTTGTAGTCGTTGAGCGCACGCGTCGGCGGCGGAACCGGCCAGCGATTGCCGCCGGGCCGGTCGCAAGCGCCGGTCAGTGCGTAGAGTGAGGCGATCGTGCGCTCGATCGCGGTCGCATTGGTGTGCTGGCCGACGCCGGTCCAGGAATGATAGGCGAGCCGCGGCCGCGTCGCGAGCAGCGCGTTGAACGCCTCGATGTCCGCGATGGGTAGCCAGGTCAGCTCCGCCACGCGCGCCGGCGTGTACGGTGCAGCCCGCTCGACGAGCAATTCGAACGCGGTTGCGGCCGAGATCATGCGGCCATCGCGTGCACGGACCGACAGCACGCCGCGCAACCGGCCACCGCTCTGCTGCGTGTAACGGGTATCACAAGGCACCGGCGAGCCCGACGCATCGAGGCGAACGAAAACGTCCGCCGCGCCATCCGGCCACAATGCATCGGCGCGCAGGAAACGCCCGGTCGCGCGATCGACCAGCAGCGATCCATTGGTCCATGCGTCGACGAAGTCAGCATCGAAGCTGCCGGTCGCGATGAGATGGCGGATCGCGCCCATCGCCAGCGCGCCATCGGCGCCCGGGCGGATGCGAAGCCAGAGGTCGGCCTGCTGACCGGAGCCGTTCGGCTTGGGATCGATGACGACGACCTTGGCGCCGCGCCGCCGCGCGTCGGCGATCCGCGTCGCCTGGGCGAGCCAGGTGCGCGCGGGGTTGTGGCCCCACAGGATGATCGCATCGGCATTGTCGTAATCGGGAAAGCCGATGCCGCGACCGAAGGTCAGCGCGTGCGCAAAATCCTTGTGCCAGCCGCAGATCTCGACGGAGTAGATCAGGTTCGGGCTGCCGAAGCCGCGGATGAAGCGCTCGACCCACTCGAAGCTGTCGACCATCGGCGTGCCGCTCGGCGTGGTGACACCGAACGCCACCGCCTCGGCGCCGCTCTCGGCGCGGATCGCGCCGAGCCGGTTGGCAATCTCGGTCAGCGCCTCGTCCCAGGACACCTCGACCCAGCCCGGGTCGGCGGCACCGCGCGGACGCGTCCGCTTGAGCGGGACGGTCAGCCGGCGCGGGCTGGCGACGATTTCCGGAGCGGCGCGGCCTTTGGCGCACAGCGCGCCGCCAGTCGGATGGTTATTTAATACCTCTACGCTGACCAAGCGTCCGTCCTCGACGACGGTGACGGCACCGCAGCGCGAACGACAAAGCGTGCAATAGCCGGATATCCGCTGTTTCACCGCCGCCTCATCGTCAAGTCAGCCCTTGTGACGCATTTTGGTAATGCGTTACACATTTACGTCATACGCTACCGCGCCCGTCAAGGCTAAGTAATAATCAGCGGACGAATCGAAGTTCCCAGCGAGAAGCGGCTGCGACCACCCATGGACCAAAATTTGCGAGAACAGGTGCTGCAGCGGGTGCGTGCCGAAATCATTTCCGGCCAGAGCCTGCCCGGCACGATGTATTCGGTGCCGAGCCTCGCCGCGAGCCTCGGCGTCTCCTCGACGCCTGTGCGCGAAGCGCTGCTCGAGCTCAGCCGTGGTGGCCTGGTCGAGCCGATGCGCAACCGCGGCTTCAAGGTCGTCGAGCCGACGCTGACCGAGCTGCGCAACCTGTTCGACATGCGCGAGGTGCTGGAGCTGCACGCCGCCGTGCTGGTCGCCGCCAATCCGCCAAAGGATTTACCGGCGGTGCGTGGCTGGGCCGACCAGATCGCCAAAGCCGTCGAGACCGACGACGTCCAGCTCTATCTTGAGGCCGACCGCGCCTATCATCGCGAGTTCATCGCCGCCGCCGGCAACGAGCTCTTGACCGAGATGGTGATGGGCCTGCGCGACAAGATGCGGCTCTATGGCATCAGCTCCCGCGCCGGCCACGAGCGACAGCTGGCCTCGGTGCCCGAGCACTACCGGCTGATCGAACTCGCGCTCGCCGGCGAGACCGAGGCGCTGCCGGCCTTGCTTCGTAGCCACATCCGCTCCTGGGAGCCGATCTTCGTCGACGCATTGATGCGCTCCAAGGAGCACGCGCGCGAGCCGCTGCGGCAGGCGCGTGGGTAGCCACGAGCAAGATAGACGGCTGGCCGCGGTGAGCGGCTAATCGAGAATGCTCTTGTACTGTTCCGAGAAGACGTCGCGGCCGATGATCAGCCGCATCACTTCCGAGCTTCCTGCCAGGATCCGGTTGACGCGCGCATCGGTGAACATCCGGCTGATCGGATATTCGTCCATATAGCCGGCGCCGCCGTGCAGCTGCACGCCGAGGTCGAGCATCTTCCACTCGACTTCCGACGACATCATCTTAGCCTTGGCGCCCATGTTGCTGGTCAGGCGTCCGGCATTGTGCTCGACGACGCAGTGATCGACATAGACCTGGACGAGATCGATCTCGGCATCCATCTCCGCCATGCGGAACTGGGTGTTCTGCTGCTCGGCGAGCGGCCGGCCGAACAGCTTGCGGTCCATCACGTAAGCGCGCGTGATGTCGAATGCCTTACGGGCATTGGCGATCGATCCGACCGCGGAGATCAGCCGCTCCTCGGCAAGGCCTTCCATGAGATAGTAGAAGCCCCTGCCCGGCTCGCCCAGCACGTTGCCTTTGGGCACCTTCACATTCTGGAAGAACAGCTCGGCGGTGTCCTGCGCCGGCATGCCCATCTTCTTGAGATTGCGGCCGCGCTCAAAACCGTCCATGCCGCGCTCGACGATCAAGAGCACCATGGCGTGCTTCTTCTCGGCACTTGCGAGCTTGGCCGCGACGATCACGACGTCGGAATTGATGCCGTTGGAGATGTAGGTCTTCGAGCCATTGAGCAGGAAGTGATCGCCCTTGTCCTCGGCCGTCGTCCGCATGCCCGCGAGGTCTGAGCCCGCTCCGGGCTCGGTCGTCGCAATCGCCAGGATGGTCTCGCCGCTGACGCATTTGGGCAGGAAGCGATCGCGCTGCTCCTCGGTGCCGAAACGCTTGAAATAGGAGCCGACCAGGCGGCTGTGCAGCGTGTTGAACCAGCCCTTGCAGCCCGAGCGCGCGGTCTCCTCGATGATGATCTGCTCGTAGCGGAAGTCCTCGTCGCCCATGCCGCCGTATTTCTCTTCAGGCCAGATCATCAGGAAGCCGAGGTCGCCGGCCTTCTTGAACGCATTGCGGTCGACGATGCCGGCCTCTCGCCACTCTTCCATATGGGGCGCGATCTCGCTGGCGAGAAACTTGCGGTAGGAATCGCGGAAGATGACCTGGTCTTCGGTAAAGCTGCGCATCGTTCACCCAATCACGCTCTGCGGCGAGGCACTGACGAAAAAATGGAGCGTCGGTTCTGCTTCAACAAAACCGACGCTCCGTCATCGAAACAGTCGATGCTCTACTTGCCCTTCCAGTTCGGAGCGCGTTTTTCTGCAAAGGCAGCCGCGCCCTCGCGGGCATCCTCGGACACGAAGACCGGACCGACGATCTCCTGCTGCTTCTTCCACATCTGGTCTTCGGGCCAGAGACGGGATTCGACGACCACCTGCTTGGACGCCTTGACGGCCAGCGGGCCGTTGGCACCGATCGCTGCCGCAAGCTCGAGCGCGGCGTCGAGCGCCGGGCCATCGGTGACGCGGTTGATGATGCCGAGTTGGTGAGCACGCTCGGCGCCGAAGAACTCGCCCGTCAGCGCGAACTCCATCGCCACACGGATCGGCATCTGCCGCGGCATGCGGATCAGGCCACCGGCCGCGGCCGCCAGCCCGCGCTTCACCTCGGGGATTCCGAACTTGGCGTTGCGGTTAGCGACGATCATGTCGCACGACAGCGCGATCTCCATCCCGCCGGCGAGCGCGTAGCCATCGACCGCCGCGATCAGCGGCTTCTTCGGCGGCGCCTCGGTGAGGCCGGCGAAACCGCGGCCTGGGATCGACGGTCGCTCGCCCTTCAGGAACCCCTTGAGGTCCATGCCCGAGCAGAACGTGCCGCCGGCGCCAGTGATGATGCCGACGCTGAGCGTATCGTCGGCATCGAGCCGGTCGATCGCCGCAGCCACGCCCTTGGAGAGCGCGAGGTTGGCGGCGTTCTTGGCCTCCGGCCGGTTCAGCGTGATGATCAGGATAGGTCCGCGGACCTCAGTGAGGACCGGAGTTTCTTCGGACATCGTTTCGTCTCCTGTTGCCGTGCTTATCGTTTGAGCATGATCTTTTCGGAAAACCGCTTCGCACTTTTCCGGATCATGCTCTAGCGCGGCGCCATGCGGATGGCGCCGTCGAGACGGACGTCTTCACCGTTGAAGTAGCCATTGGTGATCATCGTCAACGCCAGATGCGCGTATTCTTCCGGCATGCCGAGACGCTTCGGGAACGGCACCGACGCGCTGAGCGCAGCCTTGACGTTCTCAGGAGCGCCCTGCAGCAGCGGCGTGTTGAAGATGCCCGGCAGGATGGTGTTGACGCGGATGCCCTCGGCCATCAGGTCGCGCGCGATCGGCAGGGTCATGCCGACGACACCGGCCTTCGAGGCGGAATACGCCGCCTGCCCCATCTGACCGTCCTCGGCAGCAACCGACGCCGTGTTCACGACCGCGCCGCGCTCGCCGTGCTCCAGCGGAGCCAGCGACAGCATGCCCTGCGCCGACTTGGCGATGCAGCGGAAGGTGCCGACGAGGTTGATCTGGATGATGCGATTGAAGGCGTCGATCGGGAAGTGCGTGGGTTCGCCGGTCTTCTTGTCCCGGCCCGCAGTCTTCACCGCATTGCCGGTGCCGGCGCAGTTCACCAGGATACGCTCCTGGCCATGCGCCGCGCGCGCCTTGGCGAAGCCGGCATCGACCTGCTCGTCGGAGGTGACGTCAACCTTGCAGAACACACCGCCGATTTCCTTGGCGATGGCTTCACCCTTCTCTTCGTTGAAGTCGAAGATCGCGACCTTCACGCCGTGCGCGGCAAGCGCGCGCGAGGTAGCCGCGCCGAGGCCCGACGCGCCGCCGGTGACGACGGCGGCGACCGATGAATCGAGTTTCATTGCGTTATCCTTTCGCGATCAGAGGCGTTCGATGATGATGGCGGGCGCCATGCCGCCGGCGGCACACATGGTGACCAGACCATAGCGTCCGCCGCTGCGCTCGAGCTCGTCGAGCGCGGTGCCGATCAGGATCGACCCGGTCGCGCCGATCGGGTGGCCGAGCGCGATCGAGCCTCCATTGATATTGACCTTCTCGCGATCGAGGTCGAGGTCGCGGATGAACTTCTCGGCGACGACCGCGAACGCCTCGTTGATCTCCCAGACGTCGATGTCGTTCTTGGTCAGGCCGGCCTTGGCGAGAACCTTCTTGGCCGCCGGGACCGGCGCGTTGAGCATCAAGGTCGGGTCATCACCCTGGTTGGCATAGGCCACGATGCGGCCGCGCGGCTTGAGGCCGTGCTTCTCGGCATATTCCTTCGACGTGATCAGCACCGCGGCGGCGCCGTCCACCACGCCGGAGCTGTTGCCGGCATGATGCACGCCCTTCCACTCGAGGCCCGGGTAGCGGCGCTGGATCTGCTTCTTGAAGGTCGTGCCGTTGCCGAGATCGAAATCGGCAAGCTGCTCGAAGCTCGGCTTCAGCGAAGCCAGGCCTTCGGCGGTGGTCTCGGGGCGCGGGAATTCCTCACGGCCGAGGGCGATGCTGCCATCCTCGTTGAGGACCGGGATCACCGACTTGGCGAAGCGGCCTTCATCGATTGCCCGCTTGGCGCGCTGCTGGCTGGTCAGCGCCAGGGCATCGCAGGCCTCGCGGCTGATCCCCTCGCGCGTGGCAATGGCGTCGCCGCACACGCCCTGGTGCGACTGGGGATGAATCTCGTCCAGCGCCGGGTTGCCGGAACCCATCATCCGCGCCGGCTGGCCGGCCTTGGAGCGCTCGGCAGCGAGGGTCTGCTGATAGCTCATCATCTCGGTGCCGCCGGCGATGACGCAATCTTCCATCCCCGACATCACAGAGGCTGCCGCCAGGTTCACCGAGGTGATGCCGCCGCCGCAGAAACGATCCAGCGTCGTGCCGCTGGCATTGATGTCGTAGCCGGCCGCGAGCGCCGACATGCGGCCGAGATCGCCGCCCTGCTTGCCTTCCTGGGTCGACGTCGACCAGATGATGTCGTCGACGGTCGACGTATCGAGCTTGTTGCGCGCCTTGAGCGCGGCGAGCACGGTGGCCGCCAGATGCTGCGGATGCAGGTGCGACAGCGCGCCCTTGCCCGGCTTGCCGATCCCACGCGGCGTGCGGACGGCGTCGATGATGTATGCTTCAGGCATGCGTTTCCCCCTCGTTTCAGATGTCTCGCTCAAATTGACTCGTGCCGACGTCCCAACCGTTCCGCTGCGTCTGCCGCTTCGGAATGAGATGGGTCGTCAGCGGTGTGGCGTCACGGCTCGGCAATCGCGTTGCGCTGATCTTCGAAATACTCGAAGCGCGGCACCGTGCGGAGCTCCCGCTCGTCGGCACAGGCTGGCTTGTCGCCCCCTTGCGCGAACAACGGCGCGCCGGGTGCGGCAGCGTGCGGACCGAGAGCATATTTCTGCTCTTGCGGCAGGTAGATCAACTGGCCGATCTGGGTGAGGGTCAGCGTGAGACGGGAAACCGTCGATCGGGGAAGACCGCAACGATCGGCGATTTCGCGATTGCCAAGGCGTATGCTTCGGCCTTCGAAGCAACGCACGATGTCGAATGCGCGCGACACCACCTGGATCACGCGCCGGTTGTCCGTGCCGGCGGTCTCTTGCGCCATCAGTACCTCAGATCGACGTCCCATCGTTTACGCCTCACTCCTCATTTTGCGTACGGGTGAATGAAGTCCGCCCTGGTTTGGGCGGGACGAGCCGATCCGCGACGTCGCTGTCGCGCGTGCAACACCACGCGGCGCTCGCGCGAGCGGACCTGCAGAAAGGAGCTGACCGCAGGCGGCGCCTGGTCTTCCAGACCGGTGAAGCCGCGACCGCGGGGCAAGCAGCTTCTGGTATCGATGGCCGGCCGGCATCAGGCGGATTCTTTCCCTAGGATTCAGACCTTAATTAATTGATTAATTAGTCAGGTGATTAAAGTGGGCGCCTCCCCCTGTCAACTGCGGTTGTCGCAGGGCGCCCCGCGCCCGGATGGCACCTCGGGCATCCGGCAGCCAGCTACCGATCCAGTTGCGGCCGGATCAGCGTTCGACGTTCCCGCGAACTCTGCTGCTTGCACCGCGTATCGCTCGGCGCCGAAAACCAGACGCCCAACCTGACCGGGCAGACCGACACCGCGCCTGGAGTACACCTGCTCGATGAACGGCAATCGTGTGGCCGGCGCGAGCGCGCGGAAATCGGCGAGCGCCTAGTCGCGACCGGAGTTGGCGCCCTCGTTCCCACTCATGTAGCTGGTGTGCTGTGCGAGATAACCTTGCGTCGTCGCATCCGAGCGGGATCACAAACGGATTCGGCAGCCGCATCGTATGGCAAGCGCGAGCCGGAAGCCCAGAGCCGGGAGCGAACGGCCGGCCCGTCCGCTCGGACCGCAATTGCACGACATGCGTATCCTCGCGCGCACCCGCATCGCGACACCGCATTATATCGGTTTTTGATGGGGCGATAAATTCCGATAGTTCGATCAGGCGCCGCTAAGTCTTTGCTCATTCAAAGTTTACCAAAGTTTGATGTTTTTGTTCACGACGACGGTCCGCTTGTCCGAGTCGAAAAGGCACAACCGGCCACTAGAACGAGTCGTTTGAAGGACGCCTGGGAAGCTCGCGGACCGGGAACGCGACCAGCAAGATTCTCGATCACTGTTGAAAGATTCGCATGCGCTACAACGGTGGGAAGCGACAAGTCGGGCAGGCCGCGCGAATCCGAGCGGTCGTGCTCTTCGTAGCCCTGGCATCCGGTTGTCAAAGCTCCGCCCAGGCCGGCACGTCGACCGCGAATTTGACCGTGCAGATCACCATTACCGCATCCTGCACAATCAACGCTGCAACACTCAATTTCGGGAGCGTCGCCGGAACAACGCTTGCGACCACCCTGCAATCCGGCAGCACAACAGTCTCGGTCACCTGCACCAATGGCAGCCCCTACTCCATCGCCATGGATAATGGAGCAAACGCGTCCGGCAGCCAGCGGCGGATGGCGAACGCCGGAAATTTCATCAGCTACAATCTCTTTACTGATGCGGCCCATACCAATCCCTGGACCACGGCCACCAGCAGCACAACCTGCACGACCACGAACGGCTGCTTTCTCGGCACCGGCAACGGATCGGCGCAGACGATCAACATCTACGGTAACGTTCCTGCTACCGGCACCGCGCCGAACACCGGCACCTACACGGACACGGTGGTCATGACCATCACGTACTGAGGAAAAGGCCGCAGCAGCGGCCGATGTTCCGTTGCGTTCGCGTATCGACGAATTGCCTTCCGGCTCAATTTTCGAAATCGATCGGTATTGCGATGCATCACAATTCAAATTTGCTGGCCGCATTTGCCGTAAGCCTGGCATGCATGGGCGCTGCGCATGCCACAGCGCTTCGCGTTGAACCCGTCCTCCTGGAACTGAATGCCCCGGCCGCGGCGGCGTCCCTGACGCTGCGCAATGATGACGATGCCGAGGTCGAGGTCCAGACCCGCGTGCTTCGTTGGTCGCAGTCGGAAGGCAAGGAGAGCCTTGAACCGACAACGGACGTGGTGGCATCGCCGCCAGCCGTCAGGATGGCCCCTCATTCCGACTACGTCGTGCGAGTCGTGCGGGTGTCGAAGCAACCGATCCAGGGCGAAGAAAGCTATCGTGTCATCGTCGACCAACTACCGCGAGCAGTCGGCAGGCAAAGAGGTACCGTCAATCTCCTGGTACGACAGTCGATCCCGGCGTTTTTTCGCGGCCGCGAGATCAGCCGGCCAGAGGTCTCCTGGGCGTTCCGCACCGAAGCCGGTAAACTGACCGTCGTAACCCGCAATGCCGGCGACGAGCGGCTACGAATCGCAAACCTGCGGCTCAAGGATTCCACGGGAGCCACCCTGTCCTTTGGCAACGGCCTGCTCGGCTACGTGCTCGGGCGGTCCTCCATGAGTTGGACCACGCTGAAATATCCTCAGGGTTTTGGATCCGGCGGATCCATCTCTGTCACGGCCGAAACGGACAAGGGCCCGACTCATGCGGTTATTGAGTCGCTGGCTCGTCGGTAGAAGGGGCTCAGCAGTTGTGTCCATCGCAGCACTACTCGGCATGATCCTCTATGCCGGGCGTGCTCGCGCGGGCGAAAACCAGACAAACCTGCAACTCGACGTCGTGATCAACTCGGTGCCTGCCCGAACGATCGGATCGTTCGTCCGGTTCGATAACGGTCGCATCGGAGGAACGCTGGACGAATTGGAGAGCCTCGGACTGCGTCCGCGCCGGCCGCTTCGACCGGACGAGATCATCGCGCTCGATGATATCCCGACCCTGAAGTATCGATACGAGGAGAGAACACAGCGGATATTCATCATCGTCGACGAAGCCGGGCGCAAGCCGCAGCTGCTTGACGCAGGCGGCTCCAGTGGCAACGTGCCGAGGGCGCAGGCCGATCCTGGCGCGGTGCTGAATTATGATCTGCTGACTTCAACCAGCAACATCTCGACGTCGAGATCGATCGGGCTCGCCAACACATCGCTCTTGCTCGATGCCCGCGCGTTCTCGCCTTACGGCACCGCCGAACAGTCGGCGATCATCCGCAGTGGTCCGCAGCAGCCTGCGCAGGCGACGAGGCTGAATTCGTCTTTCCAGTATTCCGACCAGGACCGGATGATCAGCTACGTCGCAGGGGATACGATCAACGGCGGACTCGCCTGGTCGCGTCCGGTCAGGATCGGCGGCTTGCAGGCCCAACGCGATTTTACCCTGCGGCCCGATCTCATTACCGCGCCGCTCGCGACGATCGGTGGTAGCGCGGCAGTGCCGTCGACCGTCGATGTCTATGTCAACAACATCAGGACATTTTCTCAGGATGTCGCGTCCGGCCCTTTCAGCGTGAACAACGTTCCGCTGATTTCGGGCGCCGGCACGACGCAGCTCGTGGTGCGGGATTCGGCAGGTCACGAAACCCGGACCTCGGCGCCGTTTTATGCGAACGCGAACCTGCTTGCGCCCGGGCTAAGCAACTGGTCGGTGGAGGCCGGATTGCCGCGCCTGTCCTACGGTTCGAGCAGCGACGTCTATGTTGGCTCGCCAGTCGGATCCGCGACCCTGCGGCGCGGCATCTACGACGGGTTGACGGCAGAGGCACACGCCGAAGGCGGAGCCGGCGTCATCAACGGCGGGATCGGTGGTGTCCTGAGGACCGGGACGATGGGTGTTGCGGCCGTGGCCCTGGCCGGCAGCGGCAGCGGCAGCGGCACGAACCGCGGCATGCAGACCTATGCATCCTACGAGACCCGGCTGTTCGACGTGAGCATTTCGGCCAGCTCGCAACACACCTTCGGCACCTATGACGACCTTGCCTCGGCCACTGCGCGATTGCAGAACATCGTGACGTTCAACGGCGGCCTGCAGAACCTGAACGGTCTGTTTAACTACCTGCCCGGCGGCGTCGCTTCGCTGTCGAACTCGTTTGCCTATGTGACGGGCATCTATGGCAGCGCCCGTGCGCCGGTCGCACTCGATCGGATCACTTTCAGCACCCCGATGCCGTTCGACTCCAGGGCCAGCCTCAGTGCAAGCTTTGTCGATCTGCGCGATGCCTCGGGCAATCGTTCGAATATTGTGACGGCTTCCTACTCGCGTTCGTTGCCGTACAATGCGTCGATATTCACCACCGTCTTCCACGATTTCGGTACCAAGAAGAATACCGGCATGTTTGCCGGTTTGAGCATGCCCCTTGGCGACTCTGCTTCGATCACGAGCGGGGTTTCAAGCGGACGGAGCGGTACAGTCGGTAGCGTCGATGCCGTCAAGTCGCTTGGGCCGGAGCCCGGCAGTTATGGCTGGCGCGTGCACGATTCCGAAGGCTCGGCAAGTTACCGGGAGGCCACAGCTTCCTACAGGTCGAGCTACGGCACCGTCCAGGCCGGCGCAAGTCAGGCCGGATCCGGCGCGGTGGGATCGCTGGAATTGCGCGGTTCGATCACGACCATGGGAGGCGGCGTTTTCCTTTCGAACTGGATCGACGACAGCTTCGCGGTGGTCACGACCGGCGTGCCGGATGTCGAGGTCCTCAACGAGAACCGCCGGGCGGGCGTCACCGATTCCCGCGGCATGTTGCTGATACCGACGCTTCGGTCCTACCAAAACAACAAGATCGCGATCGATCCGACGAACCTTCCAGTCGACAACGAAGCGGCAACGACGCATGACATCGCAGCTCCCGCCGATCGCGCCGGGATACTCGTCAGATTCGATGTCCGCAAGGAGACGACGGCCGCGCTGGTTACCTTTGTTGGACCTGACAATCGTGTTCTGCCGGCCGGCGCCGTCGGCCGCATGACCGGTGGAGGAGAGTTTGTCGTCGGCTATGACGGACAGGCCTACATCAAGGGACTGTCGTCAACGAACGAAGTCGAGATCGACCTGGCCGAAATGCGCTGCCGTACAACGTTTGGGTTTGTCCCGAAGCCCGGCGAACAGGTCCGGATCCCCGGAGTGGTGTGCCGATAATGCAGTCGTTCATCCGCGAACAGCGGCTCCGCAATTTAACCGCCTATAATCAGTTCCGATTAACTCGCATTGTGAGATTGAGATCGTGGTCATCGGCTTGAAGCGAACCCTGCTCTTGGCCCTGTTCTTGGCCCTGCTCCTGCAGCTTGCGGCATCATTTTCGGCTCACGCCCAAAGCTGCTCCGTTACCTCGGCGTCGGGCAACTACGGATCGGTCGACATTCTGGCCGGCGGCGCCGTCGATACGACCTCGACCTTTACCGTGACGTGCAGCGGCTGTGCCCTCGGCTGCACGGTCAATGCGTGTGTGCAATTCAACCAGGGGGCGCCCAACAGCAGCAATTCGGTTCGATCGCTGGGAAGTGGCGCGAATGCGGCAATCCACGAGCTGTATTCGGATTCAGGGCGCACGCAGGTCTGGGGATCCTGGGGATACGGAACCACCGCGTATGGCTCCGGCGGCGTCAGCATCAATCTGAGTCTTCCACTTTTGGGCGGACCCGCGCAACAAAGTCTGACTGTCTATGGGCGCTTCCTGGCCAATCAGCAGGCAACGATACCCGGAACCTACGTCTGGAGCACGACGTCTCCGGTCGTCGCCTACGCGGCCTATCTTCTGGCAAGCCCGAATTGCTCATCGAATCCGGGAACGACGACAAATGCCGGCGCCTCGCCCTGGACGGCGACAATCGCCGGAAATTGCATTGTTTCGACAACCCCACTCAATTTCGGCAACGCTTCGCTGTTGACGTCAAACATTGACGGCGTTGGAACGATTTCAGTGAAGTGCACCAATACGACCCCGTACTCGATCGGTCTCGATAACGGAGTGAACCCAAGCGGCAGCCAGCGGCGCATGCAGGCAGGTTCGAGCTTCATCACATACAATCTCTATACCGACGCGGCCCGGACCAGCGCCTGGACAAGTACGACATCCGCCACGACCTGCACTTCTGGTGCCAGTACCTGTGTCCTTGGTACAGGAACAGCGTTGAACCAGAATGTTTCAGTCTATGGGCGCGTTCCGCCGCAGACCTCACCACCCGCCGGAAGCTACGCGGACACCATCGTCGTCACCGTGACCTTCTAGCCAGCCTGGTTTTCCGGATGGAGTAGCTGGGCCTGGTTCGCGCACCGTGGGAATGGGCGCGGCGAGAACGGCGATAGCCGGCGTGCATGAACGACCGAGGTTGTACCGATGCCAGCGCGGAGGCTATTCCCGAGCAACTACGGCATCGAGCCACGCGCAGTTCAGAGGCGGCACGACTGGATCCGGCACGCGTACGCCGCGCTGCGCCGCATCGATCCGCATGTCACGTAGGCGCTTGCGCTGTTCATCGGGCATATAGAGCCGCTCATGCCCCCAGAGCGATGGCCCATCAAACGTCTCATGCGGTTGCCAGGTAACCGGGTCGATGACGCGAGCTCCCCAACCGTATTCGATGAAGAAGCCCGACGGCGTGTTTACGTAAAACGACGTCATGTGATCGTTGGTGTGTCGTCCCAAGGTATAGGCGACCCGCCCGTCATCCAGCTGCGCAAGATCGTAGCATTGACCAACGTCGTCGAGGGTGCCGAGTTCGACCATGAAGTGGTGCAGCGCTTTCCGGCCGGAGCCCACCATCGCAAAGCTGTGATGGCGTCCGTTCACATGGAAAAAATACAGGCTGTAGGGCTTGAGCCCGAAATCGGACACGTGGAAGCCGAGCACGTCGCGATAGAACGGCAGCAGAAGATCGACGTCCTCGACGTTCAGGACGACGTGTCCCATTCCGAGGGCGCCGGTGCGGAAGCCGGAGATCGGCCTCCCCGGTCGGAACGGATCCGTCGCGAGGGACGGCTCGCAGAACGCCTCAAGCCGGTTGCCAGCGGGGTCGGCGAACTGGATCAAGTCGCGAACGTGCCGTTCATCGGCCAGCGCGCGCGATCCGCGCGTGACTACGACACCATGGCTTTCCAACCTGGCGGCGAGACGATCAAGCTCCGCTGGGGTCGGAACTTCCCAGCCCATCACCGCAAGACCGGAGTCGTTGCCGCCGTCGACGATCAGACGTTGCCTGCGGTCGTCCATCCGGAAAGCCCGCGTCTTTCCGCCGCGATCGATCTGCTGCATGCCGAGCAGCTTCGTCGCCATGTGGCTCCACTGCTCCAGCTGCGAGGAGCCTATGCCGATGTAGCCGAGTGCGGAAATCTCCATACAGGTTCCTTAAGTGTGTTCTTCGCACGCGTTGGTCGCGCGCGGCCCCTTCGCCGGAGTTTGATGCCGACGCGGCGCGATCGTGCCCAAAGCCTTGCGGCCGCATCGCATTTGCAGCATCGTGAGCCTGCGTACCCGGCGGCACAAGGACGAAAATAGAAATGTCCAAGGAGCGGACGAGCGACGGACGGCCGAAAGCCTCGGCGGGGGTCCGCGCCTTCAAGCGCGGGCTGGACGTCCTCACCGAGGTCAACAGGTCCGGCGGCGTGAGGGCCGCAGACGTGGCGCGCGCGCTCGATCTTCCCCGGCCGACCGTCTACCGGCTGCTCGAGACCTTGGAGGAACTCGGCTATATCGCTCGTTCGGCGAGCGACGACCGCTATCGCGTGACTCGGTTGGCCTCCAGCCTCGGGGACGGCTACAATCCCAGCGTCGTCATCTGCCAGGCGGCGGCGCCCTACCTCAACGAGTTGAGCAAGACTCTCGTCTGGCCCGTCGACCTTTCCACCTATGAGAACGCCGCGATGGTGGTCCAGGAGACCACCCATTCTCGCAGTCCAATGTCGATCGACCGCGGGATGATCGGCAAACGCCTACCCATCCTTCGGACATCGGCCGGTCGAGCCTATCTGGCGGCCTCGGCGGAGCGCGAGCGAAACTTGATCGTCAATCATTTGCGGCGGATCGATGAGGCGGATGACCGCCCCTTCCTCGGCGGCGACTGGCTCGAACGCATGATCGCGGAGACCCGTGAGCGGGGTTACGGAGTCCGCAACGAGGGAGAATACAATCCCAAGACGGCATCGATCGCGGTGCCGATCGTCCGGGACGAGGCCGTCTTCGGCTGCATTTCGATCATATGGATCCGTTCCGCCCTTTCTCTAGAGGACGCGGTTTCGCAGTTCGTGATGCCAATGCGCCAAGCTGCGGCCGCAATCACGATCGACGGCTAATTCACCCTTACGGGTAGAGAAGCCAGGCCACGCAGCACGTTGTTCAGGGCGAGCACGGGTTCACCGATATCGAAGCTGCGCACCTTCTCGACGAGGACTTCGAGAAGAGCCGTCATTTCGAGACGGGCGAGATGCAGGCCGGCGCACATGTGCGTGCCGTTTCCGAAACCAAGATGGTCGTTGGCGCGCCGGCGCACATCGAACTTCTCCGGATCTTGCCATTTGCGCTCGTCACGGTTGGCCGACGCATACAGCAGCAGCACCCGGCTTCCTGCTGGAACAAGCGCATCGCCGAGGGCAGCGTTCGAGGCAGCATGACGCGTGAAGCCCCGGATCGGAGACTCCAGGCGGAGGGCTTCGTTGATGGCATTCGGGATCAGCTTAGGATCATTGCGGACAAGCTCCCATTGATCCGGATGTCTGCCGAACAACAGGATCAGATTAGCCGTCGCGAAGATCGTCGTGTCCAGGCTGGGCCCGAGATAGTCCCGCATCAGGACGGGACAACGCTCCGGCTCGACCTCGCCACGATCGGCGGCCTCGAAAATGCGCCTGCCCCAGCTCCCGGGCAGCAACCGTTCGCGCATATCCGGAACGCTCAGGTAGGAGCGCATCTCGCGAAAATCCGTCATGGCGGCGCAGCCACGTTCGTTCATCGTGCCCAGCACGTTGAACGTGGCCGACGCCCACCTGAGCATGCTGCCCCGGCCGTAGTCTTCGAGGCCGACCAACTTGGACACGATCGTGAGCGGCAAGTGTTGCGCCAGATCCGTCACCGCGTCGAATTGCTCCTGCTCGACGAGGTCATCAACGAGCCGTCTTGCTTCCGCCCGGATCTGTGGACCGATCTCTTCGAGAGCTCGGGGCGAAAGAGGAGCGCCGATGATCGCCCGGAGCCGGTCATGCAAGGGGGCGTCGCTCGCAAGAGTCGTGCCCCGCGCCATTTCGTTGACGGTGCCGTTGGCTGCGACGCCCTCCGCGGACGAGAAGACGGTCGGATTCCTCAACGCTGCTCGGACGTCATCGAAGCGACCCACGGCATAGAGATCGTGTCGAGGAAGCCAGACGGCGGCGCCGCGCGCCCTGATAGCTCGATAGTGAGGATAGGGGTCGCGAAGAACCTCGTCGCTGTAGAGATCGACGTCGTAGGTGGGCGCGTCCAGATCGGCTATGCTCATGATGTTCCGTCCGCTTGGATGCTGGTGTCAGCGCACCGCGACCCACTCGCCCTTTTCGAGCTTGCCCAGAACCAAAGCACTCTGGTCCAACCCCGTGTGGTCGTCGGGTCCGTAATTGTAGACGCCTCGTGACCCGGCAACGCCCTTCAAGGATTCGATCGCGCCTCTCAGGGCCTGTCTGAACTCGGGCGTACCCGGCTCGGCGGTCTTCAGAGCGATCGGGGCGGCCTTCTCGAGCAACAGCAAGGCATCGTAGGCCGTTCCCGCGAAGATGTTGCGGCTTCCCGGCCCGAACTTCGCTTCGTAGCGCTGGATGAACTCCAGTGCGGACTTCTTCGCGGGATATTCGTCGGGGAAGGACGCGGCCCCGACGGCGGGGCTCAGTGGAACGAAGATGCCGTCGCCTTGGGCACCTGTGAGCTTCTTGAAATCGCCGAATGTCGCGCCGAGCGTGCCGTAGATCTGACCATCGTACCCCTTCTCGCGCAATTGCAATAGCGGAAGCGCCGCCGGCGCACCCGAGGCCGCGATCAGAACGGCATCCGGACCGGCTGCGAGGATCTTCAATATCTGTCCCACCACCGTCGTGTCGGTCCGGGCGTACTTCTCGTTCGCGACGAGCTCGATGCCGGCGGCCTTGGCCATGTCGGCGCTGACCTTGCTCCAGGCGTCGCCATAGGAGTCGCCAAAACCGATCAGGGCCAGCTTCTTCACCCCGGACTTCTTCATGTTCGCGAACAGCGGCGTTGCTTCGTGATCGTCGTTGGTTGTGGTCTTGAACACCCAACGCCGCCTGGCGTCGATCGGTGCGACGAGCGCATTGACTGGCGCGAGCGTGATCATAGGCGTCTCGTACTCGACCGCCGGCTCGATGACCGCGAAGGAGCCCGGCGTGGTGGTCGGCCCGATCAGCAGGTCTATCTTGCTCTCCTCATGCAGCTTGCGCAGCGCCGACACGGCGGCCGTAGCGTCAGAAGCTTCATCGAGGAATAGATAGTTGACCTTCTTCCCTGCGATCTCGGCGGGACCGAAGGCCGTGCCGTTGCGCTCGGCGTTGCCGATGGCTGCGGCGGGGCCCGTCGCGGACAAAAGGATCCCGACGTTGATGTCGGCGGCAAAGCTCGGCGCAGCGAACAATTGCGCAACAAGACATGCACTCAGCACGGATCGCAGCATCGTCGTTTCCTCCGCCTTGGACTGCCTCGGCAGACCGGCCTTATTGGCTTTGCTTCCTCCCTAGCGAAACCGGATTGCCCGCGAGTAGCATTATCGCGAAGCTGTCCGGCTGGCGGACAAGCCACCGAGCAGCGCAGCCTCGTCCGCTGCGCGGACAGTTGGCGACTCGATGTTGAAAGTGGAGCGCGGCTGAGAAACAGATGGCGTCATGCAGGATGGATCCGCTTCCCAGAGCTATGATGTCGTGATCGTCGGCCGCGGGCCCGTCGGGGCCACGCTCGCCAATCTGCTCGGCCTATGCGGCGTGCGGACGCTAGTGCTGGAGCGCGAAGCCCGCGCCCACCATCTCCCGCGCGCTGTACACTTCGACGACGAATGCATGCGCGTGTTCCAGACCATCGGTCTGGCCGATGCGATCCTGCCGCAGGTGATCCTCAGCCCCGGCATGCTCTTTCTCGACGCCAACGGCCGCATGCTGCTGGATTGGTCGCGTCCGCTGACGCTCACCCCGCAGGGCTGGAATCTCAGCTATCGCTTTCATCAGCCCGATCTTGAGGAGGTGCTGATCGGCGGCCTGCAGCGTTGGCCGCACGTGACGATGCGCAACCGATGCGACGTGTTCGCTCTCGACCAGGACGAGACCGGCGTGCGCGTGCGCTACGAAGACCTCTCCAACGGGCAGCTCGCCGAGGTGCGCGCTGGGTATGTGATCGGCTGCGACGGCGCCCGCTCGCTGGTGCGCCGCTTCATCGGCTCCGGCATGGACGATCTGGGTTTCCACGAACGCTGGCTCGTGGTCGACGTTCTGCTGAAGCGAGCTCGCGACGATCTCGGCGATTACAGCCTGCAGCATTGTGATCCCCGGCGGCCCGCCACCTATGTGCGCGGCACCGGCACGCGCCGCCGCTGGGAGATCACGGTTCTGCCCGACGAGGTTTCACAAGAGGTCACCCAGCCGGCGAAGGTCTGGGAGCTGCTGTCGCGCTGGATCACGCCCGAGGATGCCGAGCTTGAGCGCGCCGCTGTCTACACCTTCCATTCCACCATCGCGCAGAAATGGCGCGACGGCCGCCTGCTGCTCGCAGGTGATTCAGCCCACCAGACCCCGCCCTTCCTGGGTCAGGGAATGTGCGCCGGCATCCGCGACGCCGCAAACCTCGCCTGGAAGCTCAGCGCGATCCTTGGCCGCCATGCCGACGGCCGCCTGCTCGATACCTATCAGAGCGAGCGCCAGCCGCATGTCCGCGAATTCGTCGAGCTCGCCATCCGGCTCGGCGGCTTGATCAACACCAAGGCAGTCGAAGCCGGCCTCGCCGCCGGCCGGGCTCGCGAGAAGGCGCCAGTCAAGCTCGAGGTGAAGAAGCCCCTGCTCGGCCCCGGCCTTGCGCCGTCGGATCTGCCTTTGGCCGGGCATCTCGCGCCGCAATTCACTATGCCCGACGGCCGTCGCAGCGACGACGCCATCGGCTACGCCTACGTCCTGCTCACCGAGGCCGCCGGCGTCATCCCGTCCCCGTTGCAACGCGCGTTCGGCGATGCCGGCGTGTCGATCATCACTGGCGACACGACCGCGGGCGTCGGCACTTGGTTGCGCGACAACGGCCTCAAAGCCGCTCTCGTCCGGCCTGACCGCTACGTACTCGGTACCGCCCGAAACGACGCGGAACTCGAACGGCTCGCCGCCGCCATCAACCATCCCACCCACGTGCCGTCCGCGGCCTGAACACATTCGCTAGGATATCTTATGAAGCTGCTTTCTTTCGTCGCCGACGGCCGTGCCTCCTTTGGCGCCGTCAAGGACAACGGCGTCGTCGATCTCGGTGCGCGCATGCCCGAATGCGCCTCGCTACGGCAGTTGCTCGAGACCAACCGCGTCGCCGAAGCGACCGCATTGGTCGCAGCCAACGCGGCCGACCGCGCGATCGACAAGATCGCCTTCGCGCCGGTCATCCCGGACCCCGGCAAGATCATCTGTGTCGGTCTTAACTACCGGGACCATGTCGCCGAGACCGGCCGCACCGTCACCGAGAAGCCGGCGCTGTTCGCGCGCTTCGCCTGCAGCCAGGTCGGCCACATGCAGCCGATCGTCAGGCCGAAGGTCAGCGACAATTTCGACTATGAGGGCGAGCTCGCGCTGGTGATCGGCAAGGAAGGACGCCACATCCCGGCCGGCCAAGCGCTCGACCATGTCGCAGGCTACGCCTGCTACAACGAGGGCAGCGTCCGCGACTGGCAGCGGCATACCAGCCAGTTTCTTTCCGGCAAGACCTTTGCCAACAGCGGCAGCTTCGGCCCTTGGCTGGTGACGAGGGACGAAATCCCCGATCCGTCAAAGCTCACGTTGCAGACCCGCCTCAACGGCACCGTCGTGCAGCACACGACGACCGATCTGTTGATCACCGGAATCCCCGAGCTGATCACCTACATCTCTACGATCTGCCCGCTGGTCCCCGGTGACGTCATCGTCACGGGCACGCCCGGCGGTGTCGGTTTGAAGCGCACGCCGCCGCTATGGATGAAGCCCGGTGACACTGTCGAGGTCGAAATCTCCGGGATCGGCGTCCTCCAGAACTCCGTGATCGCTGAGTAAAGCACCGGCCTGGCTGACTCGCTCCGGTCCCGATCCGGAGCGGGTTGTACCCCCGATCACCAAGCGGCGTAGTCAGGCACGTGCCTTAGAGGAGTCACATGATCAGTAATATCCGATCATCGATCGACGATGCGCTAGAAATCTCCGCGCAGGCCGACCGTGGTGCGCAGCCGGTCGGCCCAGCGCACCGTGTTCCGCGCATAGACGCCGACCGATGCTTCGCTGACCTTGTCACTCCTGACATTGGCAAGGACGCTGCGCTGCCAGGCATCGGTCAGGGCCAGTGCGATATCGTCGTAGCGCGTCTGCATCCCGAAAGTCGTCTCCATCGAAAGGCCAGCGAAGGAGCCGAGCAACGTGCGCGAGGCGTTGACGCCAAGCATCACGCGGTCGTCATGCTGATGGAATTGATCGCCAAGCACCGGATTGGTCAGGAAACAGGTGAAGTCGTTGAACAGGTCGAGCTGGCTCTTCACCACATAGGCATTGACGCAATTCATCCTACCGACGCCGTTGAGTAGATCGTCATCGCACCAATCCCGATGGTGACCGCGCCTACCAGACATTGCAGGCTACGATTGGCCCAGGTCAGCGACCGTGCGGAAACCGCAAGCGGTACCGCGATGAGAGTCGACAAGGCGCCCATCCCGAGCATCGAACCGATGCCAAACAGCAGAACGTAGAAAATCCCGTAGACGGGATCTTTCGCCTGCGCGATTGCAAGGACGAGAAGCGCAGCCGAACCAGCCATCCCATGCATCAAGCCGACCAGCAGCGAGCGCCAGCGGAAACCATGCTGATGTTCGTGCGAACTCTTCTGATGGGGGATCGGTTCATTGACGTGGCTGTGGACATGGAAGTGTTCCGTACCGTCGTCATGGCCGTGCTGGTGAAAATGCACGCCGTCGCACCACAGTCGCCAAAGAACGTGGGCACCCAGGCCGACCAGCATCACGCCCACCGCAGTCTCGAGCGGGCGCGCCAATTGCTCCGGAATTGCGTGACCAATCACGATCGCGGCACCGGCAAAGACGAACAAGGTCAGCGTGTGGCCAAGTCCCCACGTCAGACCGTGCTTGACGATATCACTGACATCGGTCCGCCGGGCAGCAATGCTCGACACCGCCGCGATATGATCGGCTTCGAGCGCATGCTGCATTCCGAGCAAGAAACCGAGTCCAAGGACCCCGAACATGCGCTCTCCGATTTCGTTTGATGGACAAGTCCCCTCAGGCGAACGCGGATTCGCGGCTCTTCACGAGTTCGCCGCGCAGCCAGCCATACCAGTCCAGCAGACCCTCGCCGCTCCGTGCGGACACCTGAAACACCCTGATATCCGGATTGACCTCGCGGGCGTTGGCGATGGCACGGGCCACGTCGAAATCGACGTGAGGCAACAGATCGGTTTTGTTGAGGATCATGAGCTCGGCCGCGCGGAACATATGCGGATATTTCAGCGGCTTGTCCTCTCCTTCAGTCACTGAGAGAATGACGATCTTGGCTCGCTCGCCGAGATCGAACATCGCCGGGCAGACGAGGTTTCCGACGTTCTCGATCATGACGACGGAGCCTGACGCAGGCCTCAACGCCGCGAGGCCACGTGCCACCATGTCGGCCTCGAGATGGCATCCAGCGCCGGTATTGACCTGCACGGCAGGCGCACCCGCAGCCCGAATCCGCTCGCCATCGTTCACGGTCGCCTGGTCCCCCTCGATCACATAGAGCTTGAGCTCACCCTGGAGATCGCGAATCGTTCGCTCCAGCAGCGTGGTCTTGCCGGCTCCCGGCGAACTGACCAGGTTCAGCGCGAGAATTTCCCGGCCTGCGAACCAGGCCCTGTTCTTCGCCGCCAGCGCATCGTTCTTGGCGAGGATGCGCGTCTCGAGTTCAACGACACTGTCGTCTGCATGCGAGTGATGGTCGTGATCGTGGCCGTGGTCATGATGCCCGTCATCGTGGGCGTGGCTGTGCCTCGTGCCATCGGCATGAGCATGATCGTGCTCGTGAGCATGGCTGTGATCATGTTCGCCGTGGGCATGGCTATGGCGGGTCCCGTCGGCGTGGACGTGATCATGCCGGTAGGAGTGACCGTGCTGATGATCGTGGCCATGGTCATGATGGTGGCTGTGCCGGGTGCCATCAGCGTGAACGTGGTCATGCTCATGGTGATGTCCGTGATCGTGTGAATGCGCGCCCATCGTCATCGTCTCCCCGGTCTGAAGGTTGTGGATGGTGGCTCCGGTCTTGTCTCCGCACCCGCAATGTCCGCACATCAGGCGATCCCCGCTTCGAGTTCCATGCTCTTGATGTTCAATTCCTCACCCTGCAATCGTGTCAGCCGGTTTGAACCGCAGGGGCAGGAAGCAAACAGCGTTTCGGTGACGAATTCGACGCCGCAGCCGTTGCAACGCGCTCTGCCCTCGACCTGCCTGATCTCAAGCGTTGCGCCTTCGAGCGCCGTTCCCTGTGCAACGGTCTCGAAGCAGAACACGATCGCGTCTGCCATCACGCCCGACAATTTTCCGATCTCGAGCGTCACACGCCGGACGCGGCGCCCTTTTGCGGCATCGCCGACGATGGCGACGATGTTCCTGCTGATGCCGAGTTCATGCATGGCGATACCCTCAGCAGATCCGGGGCAACTGCTCGCCAACCAGCATGTCGACGATTCGCCGCCCTCCGAACACGGTCCGCATAGTGACGCGGCCCGGCTCCCCATGATCGATGCGCCCAATGATCGCAGAGCACGCACCGAGCGGATGCGCTCGCATCGCCGCCAGCGCTGCGTCGGCCTGCTCCGGCGGCGCGATCACCACGATCTTGCCTTCATTGGCGAGATAGAGCGGATCAAGCCCCAGGATCTCGCAGAATGCCTTGACTTCCTCGCGGATCGGCGTGCCGACCTCGTCGATCTCGATCGCGACCCGCGAAGCATCGGCGATCTCGTTAAGGACGGTCGCAAGCCCGCCCCGCGTCGCATCGCGCAGAAAGCGGATGCCGGGCGCGGCCGTCAGCAACCTGTCGATCAGGCCATGCAGGCAGGCGCAATCGCTTTCGATCAAAGTGTCGAGCGCCATATCGCCGCGCGCGCACAGGATCGCCGCGCCATGATCACCGAGCAGTCCGTTGACGAGCACGACGTCGCCCGGCATGGCCATATCGACGCCGAGCGCGACCCCTTTTCGAATCATGCCGATTCCCGTCGTAGTGATGAACAGTTTGTCGCACGCCCCGCGCTGCACCACCTTGGTGTCGCCGGTGACAATCTGTACGCCGGCCTGCATTGCCGTCCTCGCCATCGAGAAAGCAACCCGGCGCAGCACATCGACGCGCGTCCCCTCTTCAACGATGACGGCGCAGGACAGATAAAGCGGAGTCGCCCCGCCGACCGCGAGATCGTTGACCGTTCCACACACCGCGAGCTCGCCGATATCGCCGCCGGGAAAGAACAGCGGATCGACCACAAATGAATCCGTCGTGAACGCCAGCCTGTCGCCGTGGCTTGCAAGCCCGGCGAGGTCGATCCGGGCTTGGTCTTCCAGCGGTGCCAGCGCGCGATTGTCGAATGCGGCGACGAACACGTCGTCGATCAGGTCCTTCATCGCCTTGCCGCCGCCGCCATGCGCAAGCGTCACCGTGTCGACGTTGACCTTGCCGCGCCGGCGGGAACGGATAAACGGTGCGACGTTCATACCGCCTCCTCCTTGTAGCGCTCGACCCCGCCATACTGGTAGTACGCCGCACAAGCCCCCTCCGAGGACACCATCAGCGCGCCGAGCGGCGTTTCAGGCGTGCAGGCCGAGCCGAATACCTTGCATTGCCAGGGTTTGATCACGCCCTTCAGCACTTCACCGCATTGGCACGACTTCGGATCCGCGATCTTCGCGTTCGGGATTGCGAATTTCTGCTCGGCGTCGAAATGCGCATAGGCCTTGCGCAGCCTGACGCCCGAATGATCGATCGAGCCGAGCCCACGCCACTCGAAGAACTCGCGCAGCTCGTAGACCCGCGAGACGGCCCGCAACGCCGGGGCATTGCCGCCATCAGGCACAATGCGCGCATACTGGTTCTCGATATCGGTCCGACCGTCCTTGATCTGTTTCAACACCATCCAGATCGATTGCAGGATGTCGAGCGGTTCGAAGCCGGCAATCACCATCGGCTTCCGGTAGAATTTTGCGATGAACTCGTAAGGCGCGGTGCCAATCACCATCGAGACGTGACCGGGCCCGAGGAAGCCATCGAGCTGCAGGCCCGGGCTGTCGAGAATCGCCTTGATGGTCGGCACGATCGTAATGTGATTGCAGTACACCGAAAAATTGCCAATGCCTTCTGCTTCCGCCTGAAGGATTGTCAACGCAGTCGACGGCATCGTGGTCTCGAAGCCGAGCCCGAAGAACACCACCTCGCGGTCCGGATTGTTGCGCGCCAGCGCCAGCGCGTCCATCGGCGAGTACACCATCCGCACATCGGCGCCCTCGGCCTTGGCCTGCAGCAGACTCTTCTTCGAGCCGGGCACCCGCATCGCATCACCGAACGTGGTGAAGATGACGTTCGGATGTTCGGCGATCGACACGCAGTCGTCGACGCGGCCCATCGGCAGCACACAGACCGGGCAGCCCGGTCCGTGGATCAACCCGATCTCCTTGGGCAGCATCCCTTCGAGGCCGTAGCGGAAGATCGAATGGGTATGACCGCCGCAGACTTCCATGATGTAGAGCGGCCGCTCCGCTGGCATCCGCATGGTCGCGACCAGCGCCTCGATCTCCTTGATCAAGACCCGCGCCTTGCCGCTGTCACGAAATTCGTCGAGATACTTCATGCGGCGGCTCCCTTGGTGGCTGCCGAGCCGCGGTCGTCGGCCAGCAGCGTGTGAACCAGGTCCCACAGGATGTGATAGGCCGCGACGTGACATTCCTGGACACGGTGGATCGACGTGGTCGGAACGACCAGACAGAAGTCGACCGCACCCGACGACTTCATCTTTCCGCCATCGCCGCCGGCGAGCCCGATGGTGACGAGGCCCATTTCCTTTGCCTTGGCGAACGCCGACATCAGATTCGCAGAATTTCCGCTGGTGGAAATGCCGATCAGCGCATCTCCTGCCCTCGCCTGCGCCAGCAACTGACGGACGAAGACGTGCTCGAAGCCGAGATCGTTGCCGACCGCCGAGATCATCGCGAGATCCGCCACCAGATTAGTGGCCGCAAGCGCTGGACGTCCGGCCGTGATCGGATGCACGAATTCCACCGCGACGTGAGAGGCATCGCAACTCGAGCCGCCATTGCCCATCGAAAACATGCGTCCCCCACCGCGATAAACGTTGGCCAGCGCCTTGGCGGCCGCAACGAGGATGGGCGCATGCTCTCCGAAGAAGCGCGCATTGGTGTTGCGGGAATCGCGGGCCTTCTCCTCGACCGAATGCAACAGCATCTCGTCGAGCCGCGCCGGCGCTTGGGGCTGGCCGTGCAGGAAAGGATAGAGCGCCTGGAGGTCAGCATCGTTTGACATGGTCAAAGCCTCCTATTCGGCCGCCGACAACCGCATCGCTTCGATCTCGGCCTGCGCCTCGCCAAGTTCGGTCAGGATCTGCAAAGTCAGCGCCGCTTCCTGCTCGTTGATCCGGCTCATCGCGAAGCCGACGTGGACGAGCACCCAGTCGCCTACGCAGGCGTCCACCGGATGCTCGTCACTGACGATGCATGCAATATTAACCTGCCGCTTGACGCCACCGACATCGACGGTTGCGAGCTTCCTTGTGGCGTCGTCGATTTTTACGATCCGTCCGGGAATGCCGAGACACATGGCGCGTTTCCTTCCGGGTGGTTTTTTATAAGGTTGTTGCTTGAACTGATGAGATGGGCAGCGCCGATTGCGGCCTGCCCGAGCGCCAGGCCACCGTCATTGGCGGGCACCTGCGCATGCGATAGTACGGTGAAGTCGTGGCTTTCGAGGCGACGGCTGACCTCCTCGAACAGGATGCGGTTCTGGAAACAGCCGCCGGACAGCGCGACCGTCGCGAAACGCCGGGGACCAGTTTCATCCTCTCCGCTGGCGAGCCTTCGCGTCATCGCGACGATGGATCTCGCCAAGCCCTTGTGGAACCGCGCTGCCATCACGGGCGCCGGCGTCTTCAGGATGAGATCGCCGAGGACCGCGTTCCACATCGCCAGCGGCTCGATATAGGGCAAGCCGGAGCCACGCAGGTTGGGGATGCTCATGGGATAGCCGAGGGTATCGTCCTCGTTGCGCAGCGTGTCTTCGTCGACTATGGCTTCCAGGCGCGCGGCGGCTTCGCCTTCATAGCCCTGCCGCTCGCGGCAGATATTCAGCGCGGCAGCAACTGCGTCGAACAGCCGCCCGCAGGACGAAGCAAGCGGCGCATTGATGCCGTTTTTGATCATCGTGTCGAGCGTTGCCCGCGGCTTGCTCGCGAGATAGGCGTGTACGTCGAGGTCTTCGAAGTTCATCGTGAAGGCGGGCCACGCCATCTCGGCCATGAGATGGGCATAGAGATTTCGCCAGGGTTCACGGGCCGCCTGCGCACCGCCCGGCATCGCGACCGGCTTGAAGGTTCCGAGACGTTGATAATTGCGGTAGTCGGCGAGCAGGAATTCGCCGCCCCATAGCGTGTCGTCGCCACCCCATCCCAACCCATCGAGCACGATGCCGAGCACCGCCGGCCCGTCGAGCGGATGACCGTTCTCGGCGAGGCAAGCCGCGACGTGGGCGTGGTGATGCTGCACTTCCAGCAAAGGCAGCCCATCGGTAGCTGCACGCTCGCGCGCGAGTTTCGAGGACAGATATTCCGGATGCAGATCGCCGGCCAAGGCTGTGGCCGCATGGTCGAACAGCTTTTGATACAGTGCGAGATTGTTCCGATAATCGTCGAAGGTCCTGACATACTCGAGATCGCCCTGATGCTGCGACAGGATCGCCGCCCCGTCCTTCACCAGACAGAACGTCGACTTCAGCTCACCACCCGTCGCCACCAATTCAGGCGCGGCTTCGAAGCCCCTCGGCAGAGTGATCGGCTCGGGCGCGTACCCCCTGGCCCGGCGCAGCACGCGCACCCGCCCGGCAACGACGCACGCCACCGAATCGTCGATCCGATTGGCGATCTCGCGATTGTGGGTCAGTACGTAGGTGGCAACGCCGCGGAGCCGCTCGGCCGCTTCCTGGTCGGAGATCACCTGCGGCTCGTCCGACAGATTGCCGCTGGTCATCACCACCGGTCTGTTCATCCGCCGTAGCATCAGGAGGTGCATTGGCGTAGTCGGCAGCATGAAGCCGAGCGTCGCGAGGCCTGGCGCGACGACTTCGGGCAGCTTCTCGATGCCATCGGCGCGCAGCAGCACGATTGGCGCCGACGGCCCGGCAAGCAGCGCCTGCTCCGCTGCACCGACGCTGCAATACCGCCTGATCACGTCGAGATCCCGCGCCATCAGCGCGAACGGTTTGGCGTCGCGGTGCTTGAGCTGCCGCAGCCGCGCCACCACATCGGCCTTGGTGGCGTCGCATGCGAGCTGATAGCCACCGATGCCCTTGATGGCGACGATCTCGCCATTCTTCATCAAGCCGCAGGCAGCGTCGACATCGTCCATCATTGAAAACTGGTCGAAGCCGAACGCGCTGCCGTCGAACCGGACCAGCCTCGCCTTCGGGCCGCAAACGTGACAGGCAATGGCTTCAGCGTGGAAGCGCCGATCGGCCGGGCTATCATATTCGGCGCGGCAGGCCGGACACAGGTCGAATGGCGCCATGCTGGTGTTGGCGCGGTCGTAGGGAACGCCGCCGACAATGCTGAGCCGCGGCCCGCAATGGGTGCAATTGGTGAACGGATAGCGGTAGCGCCGCTCGAACGGACTGGCGACTTCCTCGGCGCAGGCCGCGCAGATCGCCGCGTCCGGCGCAACCTGGGTATGGACACGGCCTCCAAGGCTGCCGGCAATGGTGAACGCGGCCGCGAGTTCGCCGAAATAGGGTTGCGTGTCAATCGCGTCGATGCGGGCGAGCGGCGGCGGATCGCGCCGGATCCGCGCGATCAACGCCTCAACCGCCGACGCGCTGCCGAAGACGCGGATCAGCACGCCGCTGGAATCGTTGAGCACCTCACCGGAAAGGTCCAGGTCGCGCGCGTAGCGCCAGACGGTCGGCCGGAAGCCAACGCCCTGCACGCGGCCCCGCACCCTGATCTCGACGGCGAGACGGCCGTCTGCTGCGGCGATGTTGGCACGGCGGCTCACGGCGCAGCCTCCCAAAGTAGAATGCGATTATTGCCGGCGTCGGCCACGACCAGCAGATTGCCGCAGGCCGCAGCACCATACGGCCAGCACACGCTGTCGCGGCCGGCGGCGCGCCAGCGATTGTCGCCCTTTTCCGAAAACAGCCGTTGCCCGGCCAGCGCGATAGCTGGCGAGTCCATCCCGAGACCATCGAGCTCGAAGCCCAACAGGCGGGAATTTGCGGTATCCGCCACCACAAGCATGCCGTCATGGACGGTCAGACCGTACGGCATGTTCAGTGCGCTTGAGTTCGGATGGTAGAAGGCGCGGTTGTGATCGAGCCCCATGAAGTCGGCTTGCCCGATCACGAAATCGCATGCGCTGCCGTTCGCGCCGGGAAAATGTCTCCATGCCATCACCCGGTTGTTGCCGGCGTCGGAAATGAACAGCATGCCACCCGCGACCGCGATGCCGTGCGGCCAGCGCATGCCGAGCGCACCGCCGGCTTCGCCGGCGTTGTCGTCGCGTGTGATGAAATCGCGCTGACCGAGGACCAGATCGGCCGCAGCACCGTTCACCGACGGAATCGCGTTCCAGACCAACACGCGGCGATTGCCGGTATCGGCAACGATGAGCTTCCCGTCGGCAATCGCGACGCCATAGCACCAGTTCAGGGTCGCGGCGGTCGGCACGCCGGCGCCGCGATTGGCAACATGTCCGCTAAAGTCGGCATGGCCCAGCACAACGTCGGCAGGTTGATTCGAGGTTGCGGGATAGCCATGCCAGATCAGGACGCGATGGTTCCAGGCATCGGCGACCGCCAATATGCCGTCGCGGGCCGCAACTCCGGTCGGCATATTGAGCGTGGCAGCGCCAACCTCGCCCTTGGCGTTGCGTCCCTCGCGCGAGAAATCCGGCTGGCCGATCACAAGGTCGGCGCCAGCCTGATCGCCGGATGGCGGCTTGCGCCAGATCATCAGCCGGTGATGCCCCGTATCGCAGACGAACAGCGGGCCGTGCTCGTTCGCCAGGCACGCGCCGCGCGGTCCGAACAGGGTGTCGGCGCCCGGGACGATCGATTTCGCCAGCCCATTCGCCAACGCCTCGCCGCCGAGCACCACGTGCGCGCCGCGCAGCGACAGCAACGGCCGCGCCACATGGTTGTCGCCGGCCCGGAGCGGGGCCTTTTGCAATCTGTTCGGTGCGAACGAGACCTGCATGGCTATTTCGAAATCCTCACTTCGATTCGTGCGCCGATCACGCGCACAGCGTGCGATTGCAACTGCACCTCCGGTGCGGTCAGGCACTCCCCGCTGGCGAGATCGTATTGAAAGCCGTGATGCGGACAGGTGATTATGCCGTTCTCGATCTCTCCGTCATGGATCGGGAAACCGAGATGCGCACACGCGTCCTGGAAGCAGGTGACGGTCGCACCATTGCGCGACAGCAGGACTCTTTCACCGCCAAGGGTGGTTGAGCGGATTCCGCCATCGGGAATCTCCGACAGCAAGCCGGCGGCGATCCAATCGCCCTTGGCTCCGAGGGCGAACGGACTGACGAAGCGAACGCCGTTTTCTTCCGGGCCGCCCAGTCCCTTCACCTGGATGATCTCGGTGATCTCCGGGCAGCCTTCCTGAACCGCTTTCTTGACCCCGGCGTGAAACGTCAGCGCGGAGGCCGGGCATCCGTCGCAGGCACCGATGAAGCGCACCTCGACGACGGGCGGCCTGACCTTGACGAGTTCGACATCGCCACCGTGCGACGCAAGCATCGGGCGGACACCGTCAAGCGCCGCTTCGACGCGCTCGTTCAGGCTCGGCTTGACGATCTCATGCCGCCGCAGCACCGCGTAGACGATTTCGTCGGCCAGCGCATTCTTCATAGCAACAAGCGCAGCCGGGTCTGTCTTCAGGCTCCGGATCAGCCGCCGCAGCGCCTCGCCGTGCAACTGTTCGATCGCAAGCTTGTAGGCGCCGACCGCGGCCTGCTGGTTCTCGTCCCAAGTCGCGAAGATGGTCTCAAGACGCTCGACGTCGCCAAGAAACCCGGTGAGGTCGGTACGCATCGTCGAGGCCATGTCGTGGACGTTCATCCTGAACTCACCGGTTGTCTTCGATGTCCTCAGAGGTATCTCAGATCCTTGAACAGGTAGGGCTGCAAGCCGCCGCCGAGCAGCGCCGCCACCAGCGCGGCCAGCCACAGTGGTGCGCCGGCCTTGGCGAGGCCGACAAACAGGATCGCGGTGACGACGATGCCGATCGCCAATTGCCTGGTGACCATGCGTGGATCAGCGAACAACTTGCCGCGGAAGAACAACACGATGGAGTTTTTCGTCATTTCCCACATCGAGGAAACTCCTCAGCCGATGATTGCGAGAACGATGATGCCGATCACGATGCCCGCGACCCCGGCAAGCGGCCCGTAAAACCCTCCCATCATCGCTGCGAGTTCATTTCCCAGGACCTTGCCGCCGACGAGCATGCCGCCGGCGGCGCCGCCGGCAACCGACGCGAGCGCGCTCGCGATGAGGGCTAAGACCATCGCCAGAGGCGTCAGTGTAGGCATCATTGCTTCGAGACTCCTGTTGATGAGTTCAAGGATTGCTGCGCACCGCGACCGTTCGTCGCCGGCAACATCAGCAACTCGCGCTGGGTCTGATCGACGGCCTCGGTGACGATGCGCGCCTTCTCGAGGTCGCCGTGCTCGACAAAGACGGCGCGCGCCTCGCGGTAATAGGCATTCGCCAGGGTGAGGTTGGCGCGGTTGCCGACATCCGGATTTGCCGGATCGTCCGGCAAATTCCACAGGCAATTGGCTTTGTTGGAGATCGTGTTGGCGTATTCCAGCGGCGTGGTCTCGCGCGTGCGGACCTTCAGCGCCTCGTCATAGGCGTCGAGCGCGCGAAGATTGTTTTCCAGCGTATGGCTCGACGAGACGTATTGCAGCGCGTTGCCGAGGTTGTTCTGCAACATCGCATATTCGGTCGGATAATCGATCAGATTGACGACCTTGAGGCCCTCTTCGAAGGCCTGCACGGCAAGCGCTTCGCGCATCTTTCCGCGCTCGTCCGTCATCGGCATCGATAGGAAGGCGGTCGCGAGATTGCTCTGCAGAATGACGAATTCACGCGGGTATTGGCTTTTGGTGAAGACACGCAGTGCACGCTGATAGGCCGAAATCGCGTCGGTGATCCGCGCCCGGCCGGCGCCGGCAAGATTTTGAATCACCAGGCCGAGATTCATTTCGGCCTCGGCGATCTCTTCCGGCTTGCCGGACTCGATCAGCGACGGCATCGCGTTTTCGAACGTTGCGCGTGCCTGCTCGAGCGCCGTCGTACCTTGTTCCGGGATCGCCTGCAGTGCGGTGGCCTTGCGTGCCAGAATGCGCGCGCGCAATAGGTGCATGTCTTGCGGGCAAACCGTGAGGGCTTTGTCATACAGCGCGATTGCGGACTGCAACTGATCGGGTGACTTCGGCTGCTGCTGCAGCCCCATCGCGATCTCCATCAGCATCTCCGCGCGTTCGGCCGGCGTCGCATCCGCATCATCTGCGGCCGAGAGCGCGGCACGGATTTCGTCTGCGATGAGGCTCGCGGCCACCGGCTCCTCCCTGTCGTGCGTCTCACGCACGTTCTGCTTGGAAGTCACTTTAGCGCTGGCTTCCGCTCGATGTCTACATGTTATACGAATTGAAAACTAAGTTTGCAGTCCGAAGACGCCAGCCGATACCAGGGCCGCCTGCTCCGTCGACCAGACCACGGAAAGGTCGAGCACTGCGTTGTCGTCGATGCCGTGTTCGCGGAAGAAGTCCGGCGCGTGCACGACACGATCACCGGCCTTGTTGCGCAGCTTGAGGAGATAGCCCCCGGCAGCCGCATGCTTGACTGGCAGAATGCAGAGATCCTGACCGCGGCGCAGCAGAATGACCGCCTCGAGCCCGGCGAAATAGCGGTCGCAGACGTCGCAGCCCAGATAAAGCGCGCCGCGCTTCAGGGTGACGGCCGATCCGGCGTTCATCCGGTTTCACCCTGCACAACAAGGCGCGATCTGATCAGCACCTCAACGCGATCCGTCACTCTGGCAACCGCGGACGCAACCCGTTCCGAGAGACCGATCCCAAGCTCGGTTGTCTGCACCTCGATGAGCAGCACCACCACGTCGGAAGGGAATTGCTCACGAAAGATCTGCCTACCGGCGTACAGGGCGTGATCCCAGCGAAAATCATGCAGATTGAGTGACGGCTGGTAGGGCTGCTCCAACTCGTCGCCCGGCACCTCGAAGACCGCCCCCGGGTCGGAGCCCGAGCGACATGCGTCGACGATGATCAGGCTCCGGCAGCCGCGCGCAGCGAACATTGTTGCCATGCCGTCCGTCCCGGCGGCGAGCAGACGGACGCGCTGCTCATCCGTGCCGATGCCGCGCGCCCGCAGCCGATGCAACACCTCGATGCCGGCACCGTCATCCAGGCGATTGGAGTTTCCGCATCCGATTACAGCGATCACGACAGCTACCCTGGGCTCGACGTGTTGGTGATCCGGCGCATCCGGACGCAGCCCGGTAAACTGCCTTGAGCCACCCGGTCAGATCCGCCAGAGTCTGCACGACCACCCGGGCTCGACCGGGAGGTTGAGCTCTGGCAATTCACAGAAGCGCTGATGGACCTTGTAGTACATGCAGGTCTCACAGGGCTGCTCGATGTCGCCATGCGTGATCGCATGAAGCGTAAAGCCGCTGATCACGAGCTTGGATTTGAGGTCGTCGCCGGCCGATTTCAGTCGGCCAACGATCGACTGCACCTCCTCGTGGGTATCGGCGCGCGGAAAAACCTCGGTCTTGAGACCGCTTTCGAGCAGGAATTTGATTTCGGCGCGCAAGCCCTCGCTGCTCATAGCTCATTCCTCGCATCCCGACCGATGTTTCGAGGCAGCTAGATTCGCCACAAGCGACACCACCATTCCGGTTCGACCGGAACGGCGAGTTCGGGCAGATCGCACCACCTCCGATGCACCAGGTAATACATGCATTCGAGGCAGCGTTGCCTGTCCGGCCCGTACGGATGATCCAGGAAGCCGCCGACAACCAGTTTGCTCTTCAGATCCTTCGGATCGAGCTGGCGCAACTGGTTCAGGATATCGGCGAACTCCTTTTCGGTCTCCGGAAAGGGCTCGACCTGCGTTTCGAGCCCCTTCCCGAGCATATCGGCAATCGCCTTGAGCACCGCCCCGTTATCGGACCCCATCGATGCTGCCTTTCAGGATATCCGTTCGACACTATCAGGGCAGCGCGCCCCGATATCAATCATGACGTACTCCACTTTGCCCGCCTTTGAGTCATCAGGCGGTTCTGAACCGGGCCAACTCCTCTCCGGTCTTCGCGTCATGGGCGTGAACGGTGCATACCAGACAGGAATCGTAGGAGCGGCAGACGTGCCCCACCTCGACCGGATCATGGACATCCTTAATCGGCGAGCCGATCAAGGCCTGCTCCATCGGGCCGCGAACGCCGTCGGCCGATCTCGGTCCGACATTCCACGTCGTCGGCGCGATGATCTGATAGTTCTTGATCTTGCCGTCCTTGACCTCGATCCAATGACAGAGCGCCCCGCGGATCGCCTCCGTAGCCCCCCAACCACGGCCGTCCCGCTCGGTCGGCTTGATGTACCATGGGTCGTTCAGCTTGAACTCGCGCAGCGCGTGCTCGGCCTGGCGATACAGCTTGACGCCCTCGTGCATCCGCGCGAAGTGGCGGAGCATTACGCTGGCGCCGCCCAGCTTTTTGTACATGTCGAGTACCACCGGATCGTGGTGCTGCCAGGATTCGCCGTGTTTGCCGCCGGCGACCAACTGCCGCGCCAGAGGGCCGGCCTCGAGCCGGCCGTTTTCTTCGTGCCGAACTGCAGTCGCCCAAGAGTATTTGCCCGACATGTCGACGGTGTTCTTCTGCGTCGGGACGGTGGTGCGGTCAAACGGATGCAGGCCGCCGGGCTCGTCATACCAGGCGTGCATGGTGTCCTCGCGGGTGTACTTTTGATCCATCAGCTTGAACTGGTCGGTCTTACCGTCATAGACCCCGCTCTTCATAATCAGCGCAGCGTTGCGGCCGTCGATCGTCGGCTTCTGGTACTTGTCCTCGTGCGGCAGATATCCCCAGGAAATGAACCGGCCATGACCGTGGCCGAACTTGTCCATGCCGCAATCCTCGCTCATGCGCCAGAACATGCCTAGATCGGAATTGGCATGCTCGGGCTTCTCGTCAAGCCAGGCCTTGAAATCGTCATAGGACTTGATTTCTTCGTAGCGTTCGAGCGAGCAGCCGAGCCAGATCTTCTCCATCCAGTCGCGGCGGAAATATTCCAGGATCGACCATGCGCGGGTAACGTCGGTGAGGGTCGGCGCGCACATCACGCCCCCGGGCACCATGTAGCTGGAATGCGGCCATTGGCCGCCGAGCAGCGCGTAGATCTCGACCGGCTTTCCGGAGATGGTGACGCCGATCTCGTAATTGGTGCCGGTGAACGGCGCCCACCGCTTGACCGCCTCTTGGTAGAATTTCGACTTCGCGTAGTTCTTGTTGGTGTAGTCGATCATGAAGAGCCCATAGTGATGACGCGGCAGGCTCTGCAGGCTCTCGACGATCTGGCCGAGATTACGTGCCAGAATCGCATTGCGGGGCACCTCGGTTTGCCACGCGGTATCGAGCGCCCATGCGGCACAAGTCAGGTGCGACGCACCGCAGATGCCGCAAGCGCGCGGCGTCACCACGAGGCCTGCCTGCGGATCCTTGTCGCGCAGGATCACCTCGAAGCCCCGAAACAGTTCGGCCTGAGTCCAGGCGTCGACGACGACGCCGTCCTGGATGTCGACACGAACGTCGAGATCGCCCTCGACGCGGCCGACGGGTGAGATATCGAGAGTTTGAACAGCTGATGGCATTTGAGTTCATCCTGTTTAATCTGGGGTGTGAAGATGTTCTCGCGATCCGTCCGACGAACACCCGTCAAACGACGAAGATGTCTTCTTCGGCCCAGGCTGGAGATGCCGCTTTCGCTGCTGCGGTAAGTTTGATGTAGCCGGCCTTGTCGACGCCGGTCGGCATGTCCTTCGGTACGCCCATCACGGTCTGCGTCTTGAAAACGGTACCCGGCATCAACTCGAAGAACGGGAACTCGGGCTCGGTGCAGCCCATGCACGGCATCCCCGCCCGCGTCTTCGACGACTGGCGATTCCAGAGAATGCGGTTGCAGGGCGAATGCGTCATCGGACCGCGGCAGCCCAGATCATAGAACAGACAGCCCTTCCGCTGACCGTACTCGGTCGCCGAAACCTTGTAGGCGAAGTGCATGTTGCGCGTGCAGCCGGTCTGCGTGAAGCTGGTGAAGAAGGTCTTCGGCCGCTGGAATTCGTCGAGTGAGAGATCGCCGCCGCGCCCGGTCGCGACCGCCACGACGATCTGCGTGATCCAGTCGGGGTGCGCCGGGCATCCGGGTACGTTGATGACGGGCAAGCCCGCCTTCGACTTGTAGCCGGTGCCCAGGAAGCCGCCGTGCTTGCGCTTGAGAAACTGCAGTCCCTCGCTTTCCGACGGGTTTGGTGCCGTTGCCGGAATCCCGCCCCAGGTCGCGCAGTCGCCGATTGCCACCGTGTAGGACGCGACCTTAGCCAGGTCGGCGACCCAATCCTTCATCGGCCGGCCGGCGAAGCGATTCCATTCGCCCGTTCCGTTCGGTGCATTCACGACCGTGCCCTCGAACACAAAGATATCGAGCGGCAGCTGGCCCGACGTGAGCGAGTTCAGCAGCTTCTTCAGATTGTCGCCGAGCTCCATGCCAAGCGACGGATGCCAGAGCACGTTGATGCCGAAATCGGTAACGAGATCGCACGCACTCGGCTCTTCGGCATTGAGGAACGACATCGTATTGCCGGAGCACGCGCCGCCTTGAAGCCACAGCAGATTGGCCATCATTCCCTCCCAAGTCTGTTCAAAAGGCGCGCGCTGGCGCCGTCTCGCGCTAGCGAAATTTGCAAGTCGCGTGCCGCGTCGCTATCGAATGGGATGTCCAAGTCAAAGCAATGACTTGCGCGGAATGATGCAATAGCACTGACGCATTTTCACGAGCGCCGACGCTGCAAACTATCTTCGCAATGACAAGATGGTTTTCAAAAAGCCGACCGCCGCGCGACGAGCCGATCGAACGCCCATAGCGTTTTCGAACGAAGTGGCTGCTGGTTCGTGCGAAGAAAACCCGTCCATCCTACGAGCCGGAGCTTCTGTTCTGATTCCATCAGAATCGAAAATGCTCTAGCCGTGACGGTTGCCACAAACCGGACAGCTCACCTCGAGCAGATATCCGTACCAGATCCCGTGGCAGCGGCTGCACCAATGGCCGGTGGCCTGGCGCTCGGGCAGGCCCAGCTTCTTGGACAGGCTGCTGAGCCCCAACTCCCTGAAGGGAGCATTGCTCCCCGGAGGCTGCGCGCGGGATTGCGGAAAGCGGACGATTTCAGCCTCTGGGTGATCGCCGTCAGAATCACTGTCATCCGGCATGAGACACCTCAATGAGGATGGTCGAGACCGTAGCGCTTGATCTTGTTCGCCAAGCCGACGCGCGACAATCCAAGTTCGTTTGCTGCTCGGCTTTGATTCCAGCGGTGGCGCGTCAAGGTTTCCTCAAGGATGTGTTTCTCGAGACCCTCGACCTTCTCCTTCAGCGTTGTCCCCTGTGCCAAATAACCGGCTCGATCTGGCCGCGGGCGCGGCGGCGCCGACAGAATCGCGGGGGACATATTTTTAGTCGTCAGATATTCGCCGTCTTCGGCCAGCGCCACCATTCGGCGGATTTCATTTTCGAGTTCGCGGACGTTGCCCGGGAAGTCGAAGCCGACAAATTTCTCCAGCGCTCCCGCCGATATCCCCAGAATCTTGCGGCCGATCGCATTGCTATGCTTTGCGGCAAAGAATTCCGCCAACGCAGGGACGTCATCAGGCCGGTCACGCAGCGGCGGCACTTCGAGTTCGAACCCTTTGAGACGGAAATAGAGATCCTGGCGAAATTTTCCGGCCGCCACCAGCGCACGAAGCGGGCGGTTCGACGCCGCGATAATCCGGACATTGCTCGATTCGATCTTGTCGGAGCCGAGCGGCTTGATCTCGCCCTCCTGGAGAAAACGCAGCAGGCTGACTTGGAAGGACGGCGACACTTCCGATATCTCGTCGAGAAAAACCGTCCCGCCGTCGCCGGCGCGAAACAGGCCGAGTCGATCGGAAATCGCACCGGTGTAGGCGCCGCGCTTGTGCCCGAACAATTCCGATTGCAGCAACTCGTCCGACATTCCCCCGCAATTCTGGACCATCAGCGGGCTCGCACGGCGATTCGAGTTGTAGTGAATCGCGCGGGCGAGCAACTCCTTGCCGGTGCCGGTCTCACCCTGAATCAGGATCGGCAGTTCGGTACGCGCTGCCTTGCGCGCGAGTTCGCATAGCTCGGTCAGCTTCTCGCTGACATAGACGAGCTTCTCGAATCGCTGGCTTTCCGCCTGCAACGGCATGCCATGGCGTGCATGAATCTGGATGGAATCGGCGGAAAACTTGAATTCGCGTGACAGCAGGCGATGACGTCTCGCCAGTTCGCGGGATTCCAGACCCCGCTCCACCACGAGCCCGATCTGCTTGGCGTCGAGCGGCTTGCGAACGAACTGATAGATCGCCGCCGGCGAGATCGCCTGCTTGGTCAGCACGGTCTTTGCCTCGAGCGCCAGGACGCGAATGATATCGGGATGGGAGATGCGGAGATTGGCAAGAAACTCCAGTCCGTCGCCGCTGGCGCCGTGCTCGGCCAGCACGATATCGACATGCGCGTCCGATAGCGCGCTCGCCGCGTCCTCGGCGGAGCGGGCCGTCAGCACCCGATAGTCATATTCGTCCGACAGCACGTCGGCCGTGGCGGACCATTGCGGCCCGCCTCGCGCAACGATCAAAACCGTTCCGAGCGCATCCATGTATTCTTCTTTGTCAATTTGAAAACTTACTTAGCAGCCTTGCGGGAGGCGTTCAATCGCTTTGTCCGCGCCGGCCGATCGCCGCCAGGCCTGAAGCGAAAGGTCCAGGCTTTCAGACAGCAAGAAGCGGAGGCATTGTCACATCATCGGCAGCCGGCCGGATAGGCATCATCTTGGCACCATCCGCGGCGGCCTATTTCGCTGCGCGTTCCCGCAACCGGTAGAACTGGATGGCGGTGCGGGCGGTCTCCGGCTTCAGCTTGTTGAAGGGGACGAGGAATTTATCGACTTCCCCGAGCGGGGTACGTTTGGTAGAGGCCTGCAGCGTCAAGACGGCCCTGGTCGCGCTCCACGACAATTCAATGGACTTTGCCAGCATCAATATCTGATCTGCCCCATCATGGACCAGCGCGCGCTCAACCGCGCCAAGGGGCACAGCGCACATCAACGACAGTGCGATGGCTGTCTCGTCGAACCGCCCGGCCGAAGCAAACTCGCGCAGGCGGTGCTCATTCAACCCACCGGACTGGTTCAGCAGTCGGACGTGGGCGTCGGCCGACGCAAAATCGGAAGACAATTCACGGGTCTTCGCTTGAATCTGATCCGAGGCCTGCTTGAGCATTCCCTGAATCAGGCCTGCCTTCTTGCGATCCGCCGCCTCGAACTGACGCCGAACCGCCTCGGACGCGGCGGCGAACAATGCGAGCAGGTGTTCCCGCGGGATTTCAGGACGAGACCAGACCGCGAGTGCGAGTTCATCGTCGGTTTTTGAGCGCGACACCAGGGTCGAATAACCGAACTCGGAGAATCTTGCGCCGAGGTTCGCCGCCGTGCTGACGACGACGTCATGGTCGCCGCGCTCCACCAGAACATCGGTAACGTCCTCGTTCAGCAATTTGCGTCGCGAAATCGCCAGCAAATGCGCCTGTCCCTTGGTCCTTGCTCCCGTAACCAGGGTCTTATCGTCGAGACTTTCCGAGCGCGACAGCAATGGCCCGGCCACCTCAATCGAATCGTGCAGCGCTAGCGTGCGACTGACCAGTGGGGGCGCGTTCGCGATCGTGGAAAGTCGCAGCCCGAACGCCGCGCACGCGGTATGATCGATTTCGTCTATCAACCTGCACATGACGTCGTCGAAAAGCGCCACTTGCTCAACGTCGAAGCGTTTGGCACCGGCAACGAACAGATCTGTCACCCGCTGCAGGATTCCGACGCGAGCGCCGATGTCCCGGCTCGCGAAGGCAGTTTCCAGTTGGTCGAGCAGCGACTGGTGGCCGGCTGCATCGGCGCGATTGTGTAACGGTGACCGGTTGATGCCGTCGTTCCCGTGTCGCCCCCTATGCGGCATCTTCAATGCCCTGGCGCTCGTGGGTCACGTCGAAGTCAATCTCGCAAAGCGGCCGGGCGCGGCTGAACAGATAGCCCTGCAACGAAGTTGCACCGGCCAACCGGAGCAGGCGGTACTGCTCGTCGGTTTCGACGCCCTCGGCGGTAGTGTGCATTCCGAGCCCCTGCGCAAGAACCAGGGTGGACTGAACGATTGCCGCGCAGTCGGCGCGGGTGGTCATGTTCTGGGTAAAGGACTTGTCGATCTTGATCTTGTCGAACGGGAACATCGTCAACTGGCTGAAGGACGAATAGCCCGTCCCGAAATCGTCGAGTGCGATTGTGATGCCGAGGTTCTTGAGCTGGGCGAGCGTACGCAGGCATTCTTCCGGCGACTCGATGAGCGACGTTTCGGTGATTTCGAGTTCCAGCCGTTCGGGCGAGAGCCCGGAATGCGCGAGCGCGTATATCACCACGTCAGCGAGATCGCTGTTGCTGAATTGCCGGGTGGACAGGTTGACCGCAACCTTGACGTGGGCGGGCAAGCTCGCCGCATCGACGCAGGCGGTTCGCAGTACCCACTCCCCAATCGACATGATCAGACCGGTCTCCTCGGCGAGTGGAATGAATCGATCGGGATAGATCATGCCCTTGACGGGATGCCGCCACCGCAGCAGTGCCTCGGCGCCGCATATCCGCGAACTGACGGTGTCGATGATTGGCTGGTAATGGAGCTCCAGTTCGCCATGCTCGATGGCGTGCCGCAAATCGCGCTCGAGTTCTCGGCGCGCCTTGGCGCTCTCGCTCATTTCCTGATCGAAGAAGCAATACCCGTCGCGGCCGGCACCTTTGGCCTGGTAGAGTGCGACGTCCGCCGCCCTCAGGATGGTCGCGGCGTCACTGGCGTGATCGGGCGCCAAGGCAATGCCGATGCTCGCGGAAACCCTCAGGACGTGTCCACTGATCTCGATCGGTTCGGCTATCATCTGGACGATGCGGTCGGCAAGTGCACTGGCATCGTCGGGACCGTCGATCCCGCATTGCATGATCGCGAACTCGTCACCGCCGAGCCGTGCAACGGTATCGCCCTCGCGGACCGAGCCACGGAGCTTCGCCGACACGACCCTCAGCAATTCGTCGCCGAGCGCGTGGCCCAGCGAGTCGTTGACGTCCTTGAAGCGGTCCAAATCGATGCACAACAGCGCGTGGCGCACCCCATATCGCACACGTGCCAGAGCATGATTGATCTCCAACTGCAGTAAGGATCGGTTCGCAAGACCGGTCATGGCGTCGTGGTGCGCCATATGGCTGATGCGCGCTTCGGATTGGCGCCGTTTGGTGACGTCAACCATCGTAACAAGGGCGCCCGCCCGCCCCTCATAGGTCACCGCCTGCGTATAGACGTTGGCGTCGATCGTCACTCCGTTCGCTTTACGGTGGCGCCAGCTCCGGTCCTCGAACTCATATCCGCCGAGATCGATGATTTCCTTCAGTTCGTCCCGATCTTCGGCCGGTCGAATGTCGAATATGGTCTTTGCCAGAAACTGTTCGCGGCTGTGTCCATACAGCAGCACCGCGGCATCATTCACGGCGAGAAATTTGAGGTTTTCGCGATCATAGACCCACATCGGCAATGGGGCACGATTGAATAGCGTCTGGAACGCGTCATGCGCCAGGAAGAAACCTTCAATTTGATCGTTCGGATCAGACATTGCGGCAAAATTGGCCGCGAAGGCTCAACTTCAAGTTAAGCGGAGGTTGTCGCAGCGGCGCTTGGTTAACGGCTGATAAGAGTCTGCTGCTGCTTACGTCAATAGGGATATCAAAATCGCTTGTTCCCGCCAGGAATGGAAAACTCCTCCAACGCGGCCAGGCATTGATGTCGGGCTCTCCGCCCGCTCCCCAGTAGGCAGACACGTCCCATAGCCGCAGATTCAGCGGATGTCGTCCGTTTGTGTGCTTTCGACTCCTTGGCTCTCGCAACATGTAACTTGGTCTTGTCGACAAATCGTCGAGAGCACAATCGAGCCACCCATTATCTAAGTGAAGGCCTGCGCCGACGAGCCGACCAAAACGTCCGTTTGGCCGCTCAAATATCCAATTCTACGACGCGAACGTATTCGACCTTTGCATCGGATCCCCGCACTGTATCGAATGGGGTGAAGATACAGAAAACAAGGGAGAGCCGAACAGTAACCTGGCCGAATCCGCCGGCACAAAAGCGCCGCACGAGACCCACTTTTTCTCAGCGTCTCTCTCTCGAAGGTCTTGGAAAACAACAATTTTCCAATGGTGGGCGCACCAGGGCTCGAACCTGGGACCCGCTGATTAAGAGTCCGAAGCTTATTCAATGTTTTCAATGGGGTTGGTCTCAAAGACCCCGAGGACCCCACCACAATTCCACCAATGGCTTAGGATCGGAAATCAAAGAAAACGCTTTGCTCGGCCTGTAAGGTATGATAGGTGACGAGCGTCTACCGGCCGCTGAGCGGCATATAGCTGAGTCGAGGGGAATGACAGATGGAACGACCGAAAGTAGATGCGAATATTGCTACCGGGCTGGACCTCGACCAGTGGGCCTTGCACGTCGGCACGATGCCGCGCAGGCCCGGCGAGACCGATGAGACCTTGCGCAAGCGTGTCCTGCACGCCGCCGCATACCGTTGGCCCGGCGACGGCAAGACTGAGGCGGAACGTAGCTCAGACCCCGCGCTGCGCGCCGTTGCGGTCGAGATCGTCGAGCGTTGGAAGCAAGAGCGCGGTATGCCCTACCTGTCGGCCAACGCCTGCCTGTCGCTCGCCGGGAAGATCGAGGCGGCCCTGGGTGCCGTCGACTACAAGACGCTCCTGTGGAAGTACCTGAACCACGTAGGGGTCGAAGAGAGCGTGACGTACGTTGCGCGGCCGAGCGCCAAGCACCGCTTCACTGAGCGCGAGCTGGCGGCCCTATACGAGATCGAGGATATGCCGAGGCCGGAGGGGCCGGAGTGGAAGTGACCAACCCCGTGATCCGGAAGCTCGAAGAGCTGGAAGCCTACGAGCGCGCCGGGCGTGAAGCCAAGCAGCGCATCTACGAGGCGTTCGCCGAGCTGGCGCTGCGGCAGATCATGGACATACGCGAGATGTCCTACGAGGAATGGTTGGAGCGCTACGGGGGTGGACGATGAAAATGGTCGAGAACATCACGCAGGCCATCCTGTCGCCTTCGAGCGAGCCTCGCTGGCCTTGCCCTGGCAGCTCTAGGGACAGATGCCAGCACTGCGGCGGCTGGATCAGCCTGGGGCACGCACGCGGGTCATCTTGCAGGGAAGAAGCCGATGCTGCACTTCGTGCGCTTCAAGGACGACCGATATCTGAACGCCGTTAAGACGTTCGGCCGACCGGACTTCGTCCATCGGTTCTGGGATCACCGTGCCGTCGCGGAGGTCATGCCGGGCGACACGGTCGTATTCGCTGAAGGCGATGAGCATCAAGCCGTGGTGACCCACAGCTACGACGACAGCGCGTTCTTTTAGATGTCTCGGGCGTCGGTCTTGGGAGGGATGGAGCAGGTAAAGGTGCAGGCGTGCGGGAACCGATAGCTTAGTTCCGTCGCTATGGCTTTGTCGCCATATATCAGCCTGTGGATCGGCGCGGGCGGGTCGATAACCCACCCGATCAAGAACGCGGCGATGGCTGCCAGAAGAAGCTTCGCGCCTCTTCGTCGGGAGCTGTTCTTGGTGAGTGCGATGGCCTGATCCGCAATTACGCACTTCGCGTCGTTCAGTTCATGTTCTAATTCAAGGATGATCTCGCGTGCTTTGGAAGATTCCGCGAGCAAAGAGGGTGGGTCGATCAGCGAAGGATCGACGTTGGGATCATTGGCGTTGAGAGGGAAAAGAACTACTTCGGCCATCACTCTGTTTTCCACACTAGGATTCTTGTTTTTGGAACTCCGGTCGGTGCATTTGCGCGCCTCCTAAAGTGACGAAATGTAAATCAGCTTGTCGGATGTTTCGCAACACAGAACAATTACGGGTAGTTAACAGGAAAAAGAAACGGCGGCTCAAAGCCGCCGCGTGTTGCCGTCGTGCATCAATCAATGGGCGCTACGATCCAAACAACCACCCGCTAAGCCATCCCGCAGCCGCAACAACGTTCATCCCCACGAACGCCGTGAGCAGCACAACCCCCATCAATATTAGAATACCCTTCACGACGCAGAGCGCTTCGTCGACGACTGTTGTTGCGCTTTGCGTACGAGCTGAAGGATTTGCAACCCCGTCTCGGCGTCGACCTCGGCGTCGACAACGATGCGCGTCTTCCCGTCGAGCGTGCTGGTAGCCTGCGCGAACTGCGGGACCGATCCGCCCTCACCAGGCGCAGGGGCGATCAGCTCTTCAGGCTTCACGCCGAGCGCCTTGGCGATCAGCATCAGGTTGCGTTGGGTCGGCTCGTTCTCACCACGGATATAGGCCGTGGGAATATGCCTGCCGATGGTCACGCCCTTCGGGGCATGCCGCTCCATCTCGCGCGCCAGGTCAGCGCCGCTCCACCCCTTGCCCAACATCAGCCGTTCGACCTTCTTGCCGAACTGCGCTATCCGCTCTTTGTCTGCGGCCGTCATACCTCTACGCACAATACGTCTCCTGTCTCTTCGCCTAAATGCGGCGCTTTGTTTATTCTCGAAATGCAAGTTCTCACAGGGGCCGTAATACTACGGAGGCCTGTTAGGTGTCAAACACGACCGAAACCTAACACGGTTTCCGAGCTAGGCGGGAGTAGAACAAATACGGAAAAAGGCCCTCCCGACTGCTCGGGAGGGCCTAATAGACTTTTGGGTTACCGCCTGGGAGCCGTTGAGGCTGTCAGTCTGGAACCACGTACATTGCGATGCGTCTTGCCGGGTAGACCGTCTCGCGGACCCTGCCCTGGTTGTTCCCAGAGACGAGGATCGGGTTGCCTGCCTGGTCTACGCCCGAGACGATCCCAACGTGGCCGCCACCCCTACGGGCCATCACGGCGATTGCGCCGGGTTGCGGCCCAGATACGCGGCGGCCGTAGCGTGCGAACGAGAACGCCAGGTCGGAGTTCGTGCCGGTGTGGCCGGTGGCCCTCAGCACGTAGTTGACGAAGCGAGCGCACCAGAGATTGGCCCGGCCGTAGATCGCGCCGTTGCCTACCTGGCTGCGAGCTTCAGCAACGAGCGAACTGCCGCCGTGACCAAATAGACTGAAAATGGAATCGGTTGAACGGGCGACACGTACGTCGTGGCGAGCAACGGTATGATGTCGAGCATGATGGCTCCTGTGATGGGGTCGCGCTTCGGCGGAAGTCGCGAAGAGGCACAGCGCGGCAAGCGCCGCGCCGATCAGCTTGCGCATAACGTCTCCTGGGTCAGAGATCAGGCGACGGAAGGATCAGGCCGCCTGTGGGTGAGTAGATCGAGCCCTCTTCGGGCCGACCCACGATGATGGGCTGTTCACGGAGCAGCCCGAGGCGCTCATGCAGAACGACGAAGTTCTGAGACGCGGGCTCCGCGTCGGCGCGAATGCTCTTGGCGAACTCGCTGAAGCCGATCAGCGATCCGTTCGCAAAGCCCCACGGCGTAACGAGCCGCGTGTGGAAGTGTCCGCTGAAGATGAACTTGACCGGCCTGCGCTGTTGCGCCTCGGTCAGCATCACCTTCTTGTGGCCCTTCACGATGTTCGCTGCGGGGCCGATGAAGCCGGTGCCCCCGCCTGCGCTCATGCGGTCGCCGTGCGTGAGCAGCGTCGGCCACCCGACGATGTCGAAGTACGCGTCGAACGCCCTGGTCGAATAGAACTTGAAGTTCGGATAGTTCTTCAGCGACATCTCGACGAAGTCGAAGACGAGCGTGTCATACGACTGAAGGGCTGCGAGCTTTGCGCGCGGCTTGCCAGGCGTCGAGCGGCCGTGATTGCCGGGCACGCCGATGACGATGATCTCGACATCGTGGCCCCAATGCTCTTTCAGTTCGAGCGACCAACGGAGCGCGCCGCTCGCGATGTTCTGCGAGGCCGCTTTGCACTGTTCGTACGCGGTGCCGTAGTCGGTCTCCGCCAGCTCGGGATGCAGACCGTGGCCGCTGATGAGATCGCCGCCGAGCAACAGATAGATTCTGAAAGGCGCTCCGTCTGAGCGCGGCCAGGATGAGGTCGTCAGGATCGAGGCCGTCTCGAACAACCGGCCGAAGCGCTTCCGCGCGATGTCACGGTCGAACATGTTGACGCCCATCATCTCTTCGAGGTTCACGACCTCGCCGTCATGGGTGTCGGACAGATGCAGGATGGCAGCCTGTCGGCCACGCTCGCCTTGCTGGAAGACCCAGGGCTTGCATATCGGCTCGACCGGCTCGAACGATAAGCCGAGGATCGAGGCGCGGTGATCCTCAGCGGCGACCAGACGGGCAGTCAGGTCTTTGAGCTGGCGCTTCAGGGCCTTCTCGTTCTGCTCGAAACGGTGCTTCTCCGCCAGGTCGAGCCGGACGGGCTCGGGCGCAGGCGGGGGCGTGAGCGGCAGCAAGGAGTCGACAGGGACAGCCTCGGCGGCTGACACGGCCTTGGTGACGACGCCTGCGGCCTTGAGCATCTTGCGGACGTGATCGCGCGTCAGACCCATCGCGTCGGCTGTTGCCTGCAAGTCCTTCAGCTCGACGTACTTGGCGAAAATCTCGTTCCGCCGTTTCAGGTTAACGGTCAAAGGGGGTGGTCCTCATGGGTTCGGGACTGTAAGGTCTGCTATCTCACAGACCTATCGGTTCCGTCAATTAAATGGCAGTCCACACGAAAAGAGGCCCGCAGCCGGTCAGGACTGCGGGCCGCCTCGGGGTCTCCGGCAGGTATCCCGTCTGCGCCGGATCACTTCGACTGATAGGCGTTACGCTGATCGGCGAAGCACTCACGGGCCGCAGCGTTGTATTCGTGCTGCTCGACCATCGCGGCTTGAGTTCGCCTCAGAACGACGCGCCTCATGATCGGCTTGCCGTGTGCGTCGACGACACCAGGGATCGGAACGTCAACGATCAATCGTTCGCATTCGGAGGGCAGGTCGACTGCCTGCTTTGGACTTAGCGTCCTTGTGTCGCTCGATGTCACGCAGCCACCGAGCGTCAGAGTCGTCAGTGTACTCAGGAGGACAGGCAGGCTTGCCCGTCGCGGCCTGTAGAAGCTGTTGGTCCTCATAGTCCTTGACCATCTGTTCGAGTTGATCTTTGCGGGAGCTGACCTCGGACAAGCTCTTGTCGGCTTTCGCCTGCATGTCAGCTTGGATGAGCGCGTCGCGCTTCTGGCGATCCAGCTCAGCTTGCTTCTCGGCGTCGTCCCACTTCCTTTGCCACGCGGCGTCCTTCGCCTTCACGGCCTCGACGAGATTGCCGTGTTCATGCCAGACGCCGATCCAGAACAGGCAGAACCCGGCGACGAGCGCCGCGCCTACTGGCGTGGAGATGAAGTCGCAGAAGCCCTTCCAGAGCTTACCGCCGATCAGGCTGATGGCTTGCCAGGTCAGCCAGGCCGGGATCATTCGATCCTCCCGGCCTTCGCTGCGGGAATGCCGTCACTGCACAGCGCGATCTCGTCGATGCGCCGGTTGAGCAGGCCTTGACGGAAGCGGCCCCCAGAGAGGGTGTACTTACGCATGCCTTCGCAGGCAGCCTCGTACTCGCGCTTGTTCAGAAGCTCGACGGTGCTCGAATGGCAGAACCGATATTCGCCGACGTTGTAGTTGAAGTCGATGAACGAGGCGAGCATCTTGGCCGAGATCGGCACGTAGATGCACGACACGGCGCTATTGGCATAGCGGACGAGCTTCTTCGAGAGCATCTGCGTACACTCTCGCGGAGTGAAACGCTGCCCCACTTTCACGGGGCCTTCAGTCTCGCCGTAGCACCAGGTGACCGGCTTGCCCGTTCCGATCTGGTCGATCTTCGCGGTGTACCAGACGCCTTCGTGCTTCTGCACGCTCGGGATGGCGATGGGGATAGCGGCGGCGATCAGTGCGGCGACCGACATGCCCCCGACGAGTTGGCGCTTTGTGGGTGCCATGTCAGTCTTCCTTTTCTTGGGCGATGAATCTCGATGCGAGTGCGCCCACCGTGCAGACGAGCGTGAGCACCGAGAAAAGGTTGTAGTTGAAGAAGGTCTCGTATCTCGGCAGCACTGCGTTCGCGCCTTCGAACAGACACGACAGGCCGAGGAAGCGCACAGACCAAGAGCGCTTCACCACCCATCGCCAGTCGGCGACGAGCCGAGCTTCTATTTGCTTGAACATGGGTGATCCTTGAATGCAGAACGGCCGCCCCGAGGGACGGCCGTTTCTGCGACTGATAGAGCTGAGAGGCTGTTAGTGCAGCGCCCCTGCGGCCCGGAAGAACGCGTCGATATCCAGCGGCGTCATGTTCTGTGACGTGCCGAAAATCTTCACCATCGGATGATTGCGCTCCACGGTCTGTCCGCCGAGCAGGTGCATGCGGGCATCGAACGCGTCGTTCGCCGACATCGCCGCAACCACCGTCTCGATCTTCGCGGGCAGCGTGCGCCGGTTGTCATAGACCGCGAGCGCTTCGTCCTGCGTGATGATCCCCGCGATGGCGAGCTGTTGTAAGAACTGACGGAGCGAGATGTCGCCGCAGGGCCAGCCGTACGGGACGAGCTGCGCGCGGATCGTGTCCTCCGTCTGGTTGGCCGCGCCGTTACCCGGCCAGGGCGACGGCACCAGCCCCATCGACTGCCACGCCTGGAAGGCGGCGTCGCTCGCCGCGACGAGTGACATCGTAGCGGTGCTGTAGATGCGACCGTCTTCCGACAGGAAGTACCAGTTCATCGGGTTGAAAGGGGTAGAAAACAAGGTCATGAGAAGGTAGCTCCTGAAGCGAGAACGCCAGCGGTGCTGCCGGGGATTGTCTTGCCGCCCGTGAGGAACGCACCGCTCTGATAACCGTAGTAGGCAGGGCCGGTCGCCGTTCCGCTGAAGCCGCCGACCAGATAGACCGAGCCAACCGCTCCGGCGCATATGGTGCCGACCGAGAACGCCGGGGTGCCGACCAACGTCACCGTGCAACTTGTCTGCACCGAAACGCTTCCGCCAACCTGCGCCGAGAGCGCCGAGGCACTGTTGCCCTGAATGTTGACGTTGCCGTTGATATTGACCGAGCCGCCGCTGACGCCGTTGATATGATAGTTCGGCGAGGTAGCACCGAACTGCGCCGTCACGTTGCTCATCGAGATCGTGCCGGTGTACGCAGCCTGGATCAACTGCATGTCGGTGCGCGTGGTATAGACGGTGAGACCACGCAAGTTCAGAGCAGCACCACCCGCGTAAACGAGCGCGGAGTAGCCGGTGAGCGTCGGCGGGGCCTGGATGACGTAGGCCGACTGGTTCGCCGGATCACCAACGATGTTGACGCCGGTCATCGGGGCGACGACGGTGACAAACCCGACATACGTTCCGGGGTTGCCGAGCTGAATATTCAGGATTTTGCCGCCGAGCGACCAGATGTTCTGCGCGTAATTGAGCGCGGCCTGGATCGTAGCGAACGCCTTGGCGGACGTATTCGCGGAGCCGTCAGCCGTTGCGTCGTTGCCGTCCGTCCGAACGTAAAGCGTCGGGTTGCCATACGGCACCGTGCCAACAGTCGGCGTGCCGCCTCCACCGCCGCCCATGTTCGCTTGGATCATGGACAGCACGGCCTGATAGACCATCGTGTCCGTGGCGTCGTCGAGCGTGACGCCTGCTTGGCGCACAAGGTAGCGGAGGTTGCCGATGAAGACGTTGAAGAAGTCGGCCGTCGCGAACGTGCCGTCCTTCGCGCCAGCGGCCGAACAGTTCTTGAACCACGTATCAGTGCCCGCACTGGCCTTCGGGTCGGCAGGCGGGCGCGCGGTCGAATAGTTCGGGCCTTGCGGCCCAAACGCTGTACCAGTCATGTGATGGTGTCTCCTGGGGAATTGTTTTGGGGAGGCGCGGTCTTAATGAACCGAGCCCGCTACCCAAACGTTGTAGGCGAACGCCGAGCCCGAGCTGACCGAACCCGCTGGCGTGACGTAGTGGTATCCTTCCGTGAACGGACTCAGCGCTACGCGCGTCGAAAGAGGCAGCACACGGCCGCTGCCGTCTGTGTTAGCCGTTGACGCGTAGCCGGTCTGCGAGTTGTCGAGAAACACAAGCAGCGAAGCGATCAAACCAGCGGTCGACGAGTAGTAGCCCCCCGATACGCTGAAATCTCCGCCCTCATCTGCCCACGCCAAAAACTCACAGCGCGACGGCCCAGCCAGCTCTTGCGGCGTAGCGTTGAGCCCCACACTGCTGCCTGTCTGCGCCCCCGTCATCCGCAGCGGCGGTCGATTGAACCACGACCGAACAAAACGTTGGGAGCTAGTGTCCGTCCACGCAGGACCAGCGATGGGGCGGGCCATGCCGACAAGGGTCTTCGTGTTGTCGCCGGTCATGATCTCAACGCCCTCGTTACCGGCTGTGGTGTCGGTAGAGTGTCCGTTCGTCGACGCTACGAGAGCGTTGACTGTGCCGCCGCTTTGCGTGGCGTAGATGTAGTAAAGCGTTCCAGCGGTCAGCCCGGTCGCCGCGAGCGTGACACCCGCTGACGGAATGATGCAGGGTGTGCCCGCTACCGTCAGATACTTGCCTCGAAAACGGTTGAGCGAGAGATTGCCGCCGTTGAGCGAGAGACGGCACTGCCCGAGCACCGGCTGCACGACTCCCGCCACGCGGATGTTGGTGAGCTGCGAACCGTCGACAGCGGGCAGCTTACCAGTCGTGGCGTCGAGCTGAACGACGTTGCCAGCCGCCACGCCTACGTTCTTCGTCGCAGCCGTTCCGAGCCCCGAGACTTGCGTCGATGCGATGCCAGTCAGCTTAGACCCGTCGATAGCAGGGAGTTTGCTATCCGAGCCAAGCTGCACGATCTGGTTGGCACCAGTACCGACATTCAGGAACGCGGCCGAACCCAACGCTGGCTTGCCGTTCAGGTCGGCATAGTTGCCAGTGAACGCCACGTTCATCAGCTTTACGTTCTGCTGGAACTGCAAAACCTGCGAGGGAGACAACGTCTGATTCTTGTCGAACCGGACGCAAGCATTGATCTGGCCGGTAAGCGTCGTCCACACCTGGGGATCGTCGTTGATGGCAGCCGCGAGCTGCGCGACCGTCTGAAGGTTTCCTGGCGCACCCTCCCCGATTACGCCGAGAATGCCTTGGTGCAGGGCGTTCACGCTGCCAGGAGGCAAGCCCGCTGCGCCACCCTGGGATACGACGTACTCAAGATTGGAGATGATGCGGTTGTAGAAAGCCGCATCGAGCACCGTACCGTCTGACATACCGGGCGCTGACGCGTCCTTCACATACGTCTGTTGCGCGCCGTAGCGCTGGCGCTGCGTGCCATCAGGCAATGCAGTCGCAGCGTTGGCGTTCTGAGGTCCGAAAAGACTCATGGCTGAAGAATTTCCACGTTCAACACGGTGTGTGCGGGCTTGATGCGGTTGAGAAAGCACAGCACGAACGTCGGCGTGTCGCCGACCGTGTTATCGTTGCAGATGGGTGTTCCGCCGATCTCACCATCGGCATTCGGGAAGGTGATGTTGCCCGCCATCAGACAACCGGCCTGACTGCCCGGATCGGTGTTCGGCGCTGCGGCTGCTTGCGCGGCTTGCGCCGCTTGCGAGGCCGCCAGGTCGACAGTCACCGTCCACACGAACGCGTGCCCCCACTCACTGTAGTTTCCGTTGTCGTCATACGCGCCAGCGGTGTGCAGCTTGGGTGTGATGACGCCATCGGACGGAACGTCGGTGCGCGGGCACTCGAAGTCGAAGCGCAGCGCCTCGTCCTGGCAGTACGTGCTGGACGGTGCGACGTTGTCGGGCGGGTTGAAATCGTAGTAGCCGCAGATGAAGCAACACGACTCGTCAGTGTCCGGCCCCTGGCCGAGATTGCTACCAGGCACCAGGCACGACGCCCCGTTGGTGTAGCCGTTCTCCCACTTATCCGGATCGGGATGGTGGACGACTTCGCCGTAATCGCAGGGCTGCCGCTGACCGTATCCGATCATGCTGCCATAACCGGCATACGTCGGCGTGGGACCGAGAGGCGTGCATCCGACCTCGAAGCATCCGGCGATGGGCTCGGGGATATCCGTCGTGTCTTCGCAGGTGATCGACCAGCCCGAGAGCTGCGCCATCTGCACGAAATAATCGCACGTAGCGCCGCCTTGCGCCGCGACCTTGATGCACAGGTTATGGCCGTACGGATCGCACTCGTCGTCTAACCCGTACTCTGCGATCCACTGATCGAGCGACTCGTTGACCGTCTTGCAGAAGAACTCGTCGACGTACTTGCAGAGCCGTTGGTAGGTGTAGGAGAGCACGTTAGCGTATGCTCTCCAATAGGAGTTCTGGACCGTACCCTCAACCGCCGCGCCATCCCAGGCCGGACCAGGCGGCATGAGACCAAGCACGGCGGGCAAGGCGTCGTCGGTGTTCTGCGGACACCAATGCGGGTCCTGTGGCCCCTGCGGGCATGAAAGCACAGGCATGGTGTATCCTAGCTGCTAGTGTTGCTGCTCTTGGTGAAGGTCACGCTCCGCAGGCACGGCATGATGCCGGGGCCGAACGTGATGTCAGTCGACGGGGCGAACACCGTGTTGCTACGCTCGCCGGTCGCATTGCTGACCGCCTGTTCGATCCACGACCGCGAGAGCGTGAAGAGATCGCCAGGGATGCTCGGCACCGTCTCGCGCCGGAACATCGTTTGTAGTTCGGCGGCCACCGCTTCGCGAACGGCCTGCGTGTCGGGCTTCAGGTCTTGGATGACGATGTCGATGCAGTCCGCGACCGGCGCTTGAACGATAGGGATCGCCGTGGTCGGCTTCAGCCCGTCGATATGCGCCTGCACGGCCGCAACGTCCGCCGCCTGCGGAATGCCAGCAACGTACGTGTCGTCCATCAAGAACCAAATGCCGACCGTGCCACGGCCGAAGGCATTGGCCTTCACGAACGCCCGCGTAACGCCTGGCAGTTCCTTCGCCCACGCGATGTAATCGAAGTCGGCCCCACCATGCGGAGGGTATCGCTTGCGCGCCAGGATGCGCTCGCGGAGCTGATCGTCCGTCTCCTGATCCGCGCCCTGGCCGAGACCGACATCGTCAACGTTGACGGCCGTGAGATGCGCGATGTTCGTCGAGAGCGGTGCGCCGTAAGTTGTGTTGCCTGACTTACCTGCCACGTTGCACACGACTGGAATGGTCGCGCTCAGCGAATATTTTCCGATGTCTTTCGCGAGCGTCGACGTGAACTGAACGCCATCGCTGCGCGTGAAGACTGTCCCCTGTGCGACTGTCAGCGGCCAGGTGTCAGCCACCACGACCACATTGCCCTGCGAGTACGATGCGGGCTTGCGTGAGATGCCATAATCGGCACCATGACGTTCCAGCTCGTCGCCCGTGGCGGTCATGGCGAACCGTTGCCGGTCCATCCATTTGAGGCGGCCGAACACTTCCCACACCGCGCCGCCGATTACCTTGGCGCTGACGTAGATGTTGTTCGGCCAGATGAAGGCGTCAGTGCCGGGCGTCTCCGCCCTGAACGCGTTGCGAGCGCGCACCACCATCGCCTTGATGTCGGGCATGTAGAATGCCATTACGGAAACTCCTGCCGCCAGATGCGGTCGAACTTCTGGTCGTAGATGAGCTGGCCGCTTTGGCTGTAGGCTTTCACGTCCAAGACGAGATGGCCGGGCACGACATCGACAGTCGCGCTACAGACGAACTTCGCAACAGCCCCTTGGTCGATCAGCGGTTGCAACGCTTCGTAAGCGTAGTCCTCTGCCTTCCTGGCCGTTTCGGTGTTGAGCGGCGAGCGGTACAGCAACCAGAGGCGCGAACCGAGCTTCGTTTCGTTCTCGTCGAGATCAATGTTGTCGCCCCACCAGCCCTTCGGATCGGTGCCCGAGGGGAGCTGGTCGTAGACTTCGGCTCGACGCCAGGTGAAAAGGGAAATCAGGATCGCCGTGTTGAGCGCATGATCGGCAGCCAGCCCGTAGGCATTGAGCGGGGCGTTCGGCCCTGCCAGCTTCCAGTCCGCGTACCACGTACTGAGATCGTCTGAGTTCCAATAGGTGTCCCACAGAAGGAACGGCTGATCGCCGTAGCCCTCTGTTTCTCTCATGCGGATGTCCATGTGTGGCCTATCCGATCTTGGCGTACACGTTGATCGACGGGCCGCTCTCGGTCATGACCTTTGCGTACGAGCCATCCGAGCCGTCGCCGCCGAGGAAGACCTTCTGGCCGTCACCAGGCTTGACCGTGATCTTGTTGTCCTGGGAGCGAATCTCCACCGTGCCGGTCTTCGCATTGACGGACAGACCGTCCTTGCCCTTCGACCAGACTACGTTGCCCTTGTCGTCGTAGAGGACCGCGTTGCCTGTCGGCAGTTTGCGCGGCCGGTACTTCGGGTGCTCGCCGCCCAACGCAACAAGAAGATCGCGCCGACCACCAAGGCCAAGAGCGAGCATGTGAGATTCTTCAGGCGAGTTCGAGCTGAAGCCATGTGGATACACCCGCATGATCTTGGTGTGCTGTTCGTCGGCCAGGCCATCCGCGTCGATGAGCTGAATGTCGCCCTCGTCGTCGACCTTCCGGATCAGATACCGATGACCGGAGTTGCGGTGAGTGTAGTAGTCTTCCATGTCAGAGGTCCGTAGGTTGCGCGAAGTCTTTCCACGGGGATTGCGCGCCGGAGCCTGCGCCGCCTCCGCCCATGCCGGTGCCCTCGCCGTCGAACGCCTGCGGCAGAACGAGCGAGAGGGTCGCGAACGATCCGCTCTCATCTTGCGTGAGCGAGACGCTCTTGATGAGCATCTGTTGGCTGAGCTTCAGGACGCGTGACTGAACGTAGACAAGGCCGTTTGCCTTCCAGAGTTGACCGCCGAGATCGAACCACGACTGCGACTTGATCTGCGCCGTGACGCTCTCGCCTTGCTGGCGGTTCTTGTGATGGCGGGCGCGATCCTTCGCGGTCTGCTCGTCGATGTCAGACTCTTGGTGAATGTGCTTGGGGAGATGGCGCTTGACAGACGGGTCCTTCTCCGTGGCAACGATCTGAAGCGACTTCTTGTCGGTCCCGTAGACGCGCTGCCCCTTGACCTTGTATTCGCTGTGCTGGTCGCCATCGTCGAATGCGGCGCTGCCAGCCAGGATGTTGATGCCCTCCATCAGCGGAGAGTTCGATCCGGCCGAGCCGCCCTTCGTCATCTTGATCGAGCCGTCCGGCATGCCTTGAAGAAGCATCGGCTGGCGGCGCGTCATGCGCTCTACGGCCTCGAAGACCGTTTCGTTCGGGTGCAAGCGCGCATACTCGAAGGGCTTCTGTTGGATATCGGAAGTGAACCCCACTCCCTGCTTATCCAGCTCTTGCGCGATCTGAAGCGGCGTCTTGTTGCGCCACTCGCCTTTATCGTGCTCGGCCGCGCTCTTGACGCTGTCGCGGCCCTTGGACGTGCCCGAAATCTCGACGGTGTGGTTGTTCGCGTCGAAGCTCGGCACCATCCGGTTGATGTAGCCAGTCACTAGGAGCTGACCGTTGGCGAGCACGGTTACGGGCGTGCCCGGCATGAAATTCCACTGCTCGTCCATCGCGTCCGTGGCGTCGGTCACCGTGAAGGCGAAGGCGCGCACGGCCTGGTTGGCGGAGTAGGACACGGCTGCCCGCGTGAACGCGGAGTAGCGCGCCCCGCCCGCAATGAGCGTGACTGTCGTTTTTTCGTCGGACATGTACGGGCTGATCCTCTGGCGAGGACGCCCGCACGGTTACCGCGCGAGCGCCTCGAATGTGCCAGGCATGAAGGCTGGTGACGCGACCTCGTTACGGTCGGCCAGCTCTTCGGCTCGGTAGACATCTTCGTAGAGACGCGCCGCCCAATAGAGCGACGGCCGGGACTGCGGGGCCGTGATCGTGATGACCGGCACGATGGTCGCCATCTTCTGCGTAATCGACCGCACGGCGTAGTCGCGAGCGGTGAGCATGATGTTGACGATCTCGTCTTCCGCGAACTGCTCGATCTGCGCGTTGAACAGCTCGACGACGGTGGCGCGTGCCTGGATGGCTTCCTTCCGCGTCAAGAACGTCTTGGCGCAGATCGCCTGCGCGAGCTTCATCAAGGCGAACGACCGGACCACACCACAGAACACGGTGCTATTGACGGCGTCGGCCGTGTCAGACGCGCTGATCGGCGCGGCGGTCGGCGTATCTAACGCGTCGACCTGCGCCTGCAAGTCTGCCAGGCTGACCTCGTTGACGCTCCACGTCGCGAAGCTCGTCAAGGTCGGAATGACCACGTCGCTCGTCAGTGCGTTCCCGATGCCGTTGATCGTGTAGGCGATCATTGGAACGATGGCAGCCGCGCCGGTCTGGATCGTGACGCCGCTGTCGCCGATCTTCGTAACGCCCGTATCGTTCGCTATGGCCGCGATGGTCTGCGCAGGTATCGTCTGTTGAGCGAGCACAGCACCACTATCAGTGCCGGGCTGCGCATAGGTCGCGGCGTTCTGGAAGATGCTGACACCCGCCTGGACCACGTCGGTAGCCAGCGTCGGGTTGTTCGTCGGCATGCCCTCGATAGCCGAGACCACGTCGGAGCTGTACTGCGAGATGCGATCCGTCATGTTCTCGGACACGAAGTTCAGCGTGTTGCGCGGAACGTACGTGTTGTCGAAGAACGTCGTGAACGTCGGGATCGCAGCGCTGAAGATGCTGCCGATCAGGCTCTCGAACTCGGCTGCTATAGCGCCAGGCGCGGAGAAGCTCGCGACGACGAACTGGAACTTCAGAGCGTAGTAGCCGCACTCGTCTTTCGTGCGCGAGACCGACAGGTTTTGGCACGCAACCATCGTGGCTCCCTCGGTCGGGAGCTGTAGGATCGCCGGGCCGCGCGCAGTGCAGGCGGCAACGATTGCGTCCTTCTTCGACACCCAATCGTCGCCGAACAGGTAGCCGTTGACGGTGAACTTGCGCGCCTTCTCCCCGAGGTCTTCGAAGTACGGGTTGTCGCGGTTCGGGTACTCATGGACCGGGCCGCGCCGCCCGTATTCGCCCTGGTCGGACGCCACGAAGAAACCTACGCCCCGAAACGAGGCGGGGCGCAGGTCGTCAATGCAGAGACAGGTCATTTACTTCGTCCCGGTAAGAGCGTTTGCCGCTGCGGGTTTGGTGCCGTTGTCGCCGGGGCCTTGCATGCTGGTACCGAGCGATCCGTTGAGCGACATCGTCGCTACGCTCTCGGCTCGCTTGATGAGGCCCTCGAAGTATTGCGACGGCCTTACTTCGATCTGCATCATGTTGTGCAGCTCGGCCGCGCCGGTCACGGTGCCCTGGACGTTGACATCCTTGAAGCCATCAGACTTCGGCACGGCGTGGATCGAATCCGTCCACCCGGCCCCATCACCGCGACCTCGGCCGCCGTACTGGTTCGGCTGGTTGCCGCCGCTGCGCAGGAAGTCCTCTGTGCCGTCCTTGCGACGCCAGAGCGCCAGGTCGTCGAGGTATTCGTTGCCGCCGTACGCGCTGGCCCCGAATCCATCGGTGATCGAGATCGGGCCTCGGTCGCCGAGGCGACTTCCGATCCGACCCATATTCACGATGTTCGGCGACGGGTTCTTGGTCTGCGCGTCGACGTTCTTCTGGTTGTTCTCGGTCAACCATTGGAGATAGCTGTAGGCCGCCTCGCCGACGATGGGCGCGTAGGTCAGGAACTTGAACGCCTTCGACGCCTTGTCGCCCGGTGCGCCCGGTGCTCCCGGTGCGCCGGGCAAGCCCTGCACGCCGTTCTTGGCCGCTATGGCGTTGAGCGTCGATTGCGCCAACTGGAACGCCCTCACGACGCCAGCGGTCGCGCCGACGAGCGTGATGAAGCCCGCTTCCAGCGTGAGGCGCTGCTTCTTGCCCTCTTCAAGGCTATCGAGGAACTGAAGTATCTTCGAGCCGCCGTTTGCTGCGGCTGCCAGCCATCCTTCGTTCGCCTTGACGAAACTGTTGGAGGTCTGCTCGAACGATGCTTTCAGCTTGTCGACGGCGAAGGCCAGGCCTTCCATACGCTGTTTGGCGACTTCTTCGGCGCGGCCGACTTCGACGCCGTGCTCGACGGCCTTCTTGTTCTCTTCGTACGTGTTGATGTCGCCCGTCAGCACCATGCCGCGAGCGCCCTGCTTCACGCCAAGATATTGCAGAAGACCGAGCAAGCCACTCTTCTTGATGAGCGCATCGACCAACGCGTCGCCGTTGACGCCCTCGCGCTTGTACTGCCAGTAGTCACCGGCAGCCTTCGCCAGACGTTCGCGGTCGCGAGGCTTCGTGATGTCCATCTCTTTTTCGAGCTTGTTCGTGATGAACTCGACGAACTTGCCCTTGTTGCCCGCGATGTCGCTGTCCTCGTTGGTCAGCTCATCGTTGATCGCCTTCTGCGTCGCACCCTTGATGGTCTTGCCGAACCGTTCGCGCACCAGGCCGCTCAGGCCCTCGGCGTCGAGATGGCCGTGCGTGCTGAACGAGTCGATGTCGATACCGTTCGCGATAGCCGACTGGCGGCCTTCTCGCGTCGGCGACAGAACACGCGACGCCAACTGCCGAACCATCGTACCGGACTCTTGGCCCGGCATGTTCGCGCGTTTCAACGCCATACCGATGGCGGCGACCGTGGTGTCCGAGATGCCTGCCGCGCTCGCGCCCGAGTAGGCATACTTGCCGAACTGCGTGATGTCCTCGGCAGTCATCGCGCCGGACTTAGACATGACGGCGGCGATGTCGGCATACCGCTTGGCGATGGCTTTGGCCTTCGACGGATCGCCCTCTAATTCGTGCGAGTGACCCTTCGCGAAGATCGAGCCTTCGAGGATCACCGCCGCGTCTTTGACCGACGTGCCGAGCGCCTTCGACAGGATGAGCGCTTGGTCGGTCATGATCTGCGAGGTACGCGCCGAGATTTGCCGCTGCGCGAACGCCATCTGCGCGTGAGCTACGTCAATCGGGCTTTCGCCGTAATCGAACGCGCCGCGCCGCTGTTGCGCGAGCAGGCCAGCCATCTCAGACTGGCTATACCCGTAGCCGCTGATCTTCCCGTTCTCGTCGCGCTGGACGCCGACCGCTCGCATGTAGCGATTCTCGCGTTCGAGCGGGATGTAATTCTTGACGGCGTCCGCCGCCTTGTGCAGCGCGTAGCTCGACGCGACCCCCGCAACGATGCCGCCGACCTCACGCCACGCCGCCTTGATGGAGTGGAGATGCGAAAGGTGCTGCCTCGCCTGGGAGTTCGCGTCGACTAGTCCGCGATTGTACTGGTTCAGGCCGGAAGCGTCGAGCTTCATCAGCTCTATTTGCTTCGCGGCCTGCTTCGCCTGGTTGGATAACTGCTTCAGAGGCCCCGACATATTGTCGATCAGGCCGACCACGGCGGCGGTCTGGAAAGTCTGCATGTCGGCTTACCTCGTTTCAGCCATCAACTTCTCGTTCCGCTTCGTTATGTCGTACCAATAGCGGAGTTCTGCGGGGGTCATGGTCATGATGTTCGTCGGAGTATCGACGCGCATCACGACCAGATAGTTGGCACGACCGGCTATTCCCCCAGGCCGTTCCAGACCTCGCCGACGACGTTGCAGGCGCTCTGGAAATCGGTGCCGGACAGATCACCGAGGATGAGATCGTCGACGCCGGAAAGCAGCGACAGATACGCCATCATTTTGTCGTAGCGAATTTCCAGCTCGACGGTGCCGTCGTCTTTGCGCTGAATGACCTTGTATGGAGACTCGCGCATCGTTGCGATGTCGCGAGCGGTGAGATCACGAAGCTTCAACTCCATGACTTCGCCGTCGTGGGTCTTCAGCGGCTTGCTGAGCTTGATGTTGCGGGCCATCGGTCAGTCCTCAGAACTTGGTCTGTGTCACGTTGCCGGACGTGATGGTCAGGCCGGAGATCGCGCCGGTCTCGGTGTCGATCTTCGGTCGCCCCACAACGACGGCTTTGGTGAACATGTAGCGGCGTCGAACCTGGGTCAGTTCGATGGTGACATCGAGCGGGCACGACATGACCGCGTCGAGGTCCATGTCGCAGCTATCCGACAGCACGATCTCCGCGCTCGCGGGCACGGGCTTCGTGGTCGTATAGATGGTGCCATCCTGATTGGATGCGACCGTGCGCTCGAAGTTGGTCGGCTCGACAGTGACCGACGACCGCGCCGACCATTGCGCGCCGTTGGCGGTGATGCGGACGAGACCGCCCGCCGCGTAGCAGCAATCAACCATAGTGTGGTTCCTTTGACGCAAAGCGAAACGCCGCCCCGAAGGACGGCGTTTTCGCGGATTGCGATGAGTGTGAGCTTACAGACCTGACCGCTTAGGCAGTCGGGAACTGCGGGTACGACGTGGCGTTCACCGCCAGGACGCGCAACTGGTTGACGTGATCCAGCGGCAGGAACGTGTCCACGCGATCCGGATTGTCGGCGTTGCGCTCGACGATGAGCAACTGCGCGAACAGGTCCGAGTTCTCGAACACACCGTCGTCTTCGAGCAGCTTGTACGCATGGATGAACGCGTTCTTCAGGTCGTCCGCCGTGGCGAAGCCCTGAAGGTTGTTCGGGTTCTTGTCGACCAGCGCCGCACGCGGATACGTCTGCGTCATGTAGGCCATGATGTAGCGCAGGCCGTACGTGAGCTGAGCGATGGTGTTGACGTTGAGCCACGACTGGTCGGGCGAACCCCAGGCGTTGCGCTGGTAGGTGGTGATGAGCCGGTCGATCTGGACCGCACCGTCCTGCACGCGATAACCCGACGCGCCGCTGAAGTAGAAGCTCTGGCGCTGCAACGTGCTCCACTGATCGCCGATGGACTTCGGCGGGAGGATGCCGATGAGTTCGACGGTCTGAAGCGGACGCGACAGCTCGGGCGGAGCCTGGAAGTGCTGCGCGGTCTGCGCACCCACAGCGGCGGCCCACAGATAGGTCGGCTGCGGCGCATTGTAGACCGGCATGATCGACGTGTGCCAGGAGTTGCGCGCCGACGTGAACGTCTGCACGGTGCCAGCGGTGCCGGACATCGACGTGATCTGGTGACCGTACATCTGCGACATCGGACCCCAACGCGCATCCAGCCAGGCCTCCATCTGCGTCAGCGTCGCGCCGATGCAGTAGGGCATCACGATCCAATCCCACTGCTCGTCGCCCATGTTGGCGATAGCGTTGGTGATATCGGGATCGCCGTTGCCGCCCGTGAGCTGGACAATCGTGGTCAGAACGTCAGCGGCGTTGCCGTCGCCAGCATTCAGATTGGTCTCGATGCGAATGCCGTTGCCGAGACTGCCCTTGTTCAGAGCGGTGATGTTCACCTTCGACGCGGTGGTGCCGTCGACCGCAGCGGACACGACGATACCGGGGCACGCGTTGATCGCCGCAGCGATTGCGGTGGCACAGTTCGCCGAGGTCATCAGCGCGTTGACCGGCACGGAGATGCGGTAACCGCCGATGTAGAGCACGATGCTGACCGAAGAAGTCGGGGCGGTCGAGACCGTCACGCTACCAGTCGCGGCGGTCGCGCCGCCCGTGGCGTCTGCCAGCGGGATCGCCCAAATCTCCTGAAGCGGAGCATTCGCGCGGGCGATCTTATACATCGCCGCCAGCATCGAGCCGGTACCGAAGAACGCGTCTTCGTTCTGGGTGACGAGCAGCGGTTCGTCGGCGACGGCGGAGCCCGCAGCGGTCTTCTGACCGATCAGCACAAGGCGCTGGATCGAAGAGTACGGAGCCTGCCCCGCGTTCACTTCGAAGCGAACGAAGGGGACCCGGATGTTGCCGGGGATTTGGTTGAACTGGATAGGCATCTAGCCCCTCAATTAGTTCGGTTTAAACGGCGGGGACCGGCGTCGCGGCCGGAGCATCCGGCACGACTTCGAGATCGCCCTGCTTGATTGCACGCGCATAGAACGCGTTGCGCTCGACCAGCACGCCCTCAGCGGGCACGGGCTGGAAATCCCTTTCGGGCATCAAGATCAAACGCCCCTGAACGGGGCGCACAGTCACAGCTTGCGTCATGGAAGCTCCAATGTGTTGTCGACCTCGATGCGCCCATCGGGGCCATGCTTCTTGCCCTGCGCAGCCAGAAGATTCGGGTCTGCTTCGGGGCCAATGGCGTCGACCTTGATCCCGATCTGGCGGAGCAGCGGGAGGTAGACAGTCGGGTTCTTGTTGCCACCGAGCACGTTGAGCACGTTCTGCATGCTCGGCGAGCTGCACATGGCTTGCAGCATCGGCACGATCCACGGTGCCGGGAATTTCGAGAGATCGTCACAGAACGGGATCAGCTCGGGGATTTTCTCGTTCGGCATCAGCCCGTAGGCTGTTGGCGGGCAGTCGTCCGGTATCTCGCACTTGAAGTGGATACGGCGCGACGCGAACTTGTTGTTGGCCTCATCGCGCGTTGCGTGCGATTGGATGCTCTCGATGCGAACCACGAAGGCTCGCAGAGCATCCGAGTAGGATCGCCCCGGCAGTTGCCACAGCGCCCACTTCACCTGCGCCTCGAAGAGGTCCAACTGCGCTTCGAGTTCGGCATCGGTCATCGGCGTGTCGAAGACAACGTTCTGGACGTTGTCGATGATCTCCGTGTCGAAGCTACCGATCACGATCTCGACGCGCAGATCGACCCATCGCCGGTAGGGTCCGGAGCCGCTGCCTCGATTGATGAGATCGCCCGTGTCGTCGTCCGTGTAGACGATGATGCCGGGCATCGGCTTGCTGTAGTCCTTGAAGACGAACGGGTCGATCCGGCTGTCGAACACACGGTCTTCTGCCATCGTCGGCGCGACGGCGTCGCTCGGTTGCTTCTGCAAGGCGACGCACGCCAGGGCGCGCAGCATCAAGCGCGACAGGCTCATAGCTTTGCTCTCCCTAGTTGGACGACGTGAATCTCGACGCCGCTCAGCCCATCCGGCTTTACGTCGGTGACCTCGAACAGCTCACCATTGAGAGCGCGGAGCACTCGATCACCTTGGACGAGGCCCGGCACGTCGCAGACAAGCGCCGTAAGACACGGCGAGCGCGTGGAGACCTTCACTTCCTCCATGCCGAGGCTGACCTCTCGCGGGGTCTGCTCAAAGACCGCCATGAAGTCGTAACCCTGGCGCGAGAGGTCGATCACGCGCGGGAAGTTCACGCCGCCCGATTTGTACGGTTGCAGCGTGAACTTCTCTCCGTGCTCTTCGATGATGCCCCTGGTGCTTTCCGCTTCGTCGTCGAAGAAACTAACCGCTGGCCACGACGACATGGATGCGCCGTACGATGGTGCGTGCAGGGATGGCGACATCGGCCGCGCTCGCAGCCACGACGGCCGCAACGGTCGCGGTCACGTCGAGCCAGTAAGCGTCGCCGACCTTGGCATTGTCGGCGGCCTTCAAAACGACGACCGTCTTACCGGCCGGGCTGAAGGATTGGCCTGTGATGCTCGGCGTCGACGGGCTGTTCGACGCCGCTGCAAAGTTCGCCGCGTTGAGCTGCGCGTTGCCGTTGGCCTGAAGCCACTGCGAGAAGTCGACCTTGTAGTCGATGGTGTCGCGGAGCCGGAGCTGGAAACAGGCGAGCGCCGGAATGTCGGCACCCTGCTCCGCATTTACGTCCGGCTCGCAGGCCGGAACGACCACAGACCGGCAATCCGGCTGTACCTGTGTAGAATAGACGAGCATGGCTTACTTCCCGAACTTGATGGACCCGAGGCCAACCAGCGTTGCCGCGAGCCCCATGACGGCGAGCACAACAGCCGTTCCGACTTTGTTGACCGAGCTTTCCCACATGGAATGAACCCGACGCAGGAAGTCGAAATCGCTCTGCGTCTTCACGCGTTGCTCGGCAGTTGTCGCCAGAATACCGACTGCGCTCAGTTCTTCGCGAATGACATCGCGAAGGGTCGTCTTGAGATCGTCAACCGTCATTGATGCAATCGTGTTAGACATGGTGTCCTACCGAGCTAGACGGGGACCGAAGCCCCGCGCGTTAAGCGAGGGGGTCGGCCTGTGCCTGGGTCTCGGTCTGCTTGATCGGATCGACCACGTCATCGAGAGCGACATCCGGCACGCGTGCCAGTTTGCGCGCGATCAGATCGGCGGCAAATTCCTTGTCGACCTCGATCACCGTGCCAGCCAAGTGACGTTGGTGGTCGACAAGCGGAGCTTCGATCTCACGCTTGTTGTACTTGAGCTTGGTCATCTGCGGCTTGCCCTTAGCGTCAAGCACAGGGGTCGTGAAGGTCACGCTCTTGGTGGTGACAACCTTAACCATCGGAGTTCTCCTAGCGGGGGATAAAAGGAACGCCTCGCCCTCAAACGAGAGCGAGGCGTAAGGCGAGTGAGCTGCCTGACCTTACTTGACGGTCAGCACGAACATCGCGTTGGGACGCCGAGGCGCGAGCAGCGGACCCGACTGCGTGACCAGTTCGAGACCGGACGGGTTGAACAGCACCTTCGACTTGCTGAAGGACCGACGCGCCTGAATCTCGGCGTCGAGATCGAGGATCGCGCCGTAATACTGCGTGCCTTCCAGCGCGCCGGTCGCGATGCCGATCACGGTGTTCGCCGGGATGTAGGGCTGCGAAGCGCCGTTGTCGTCGAGGTAGTACGAGTCGTACACCCACATGTCGATCCGGCCCTGAAGCGTGCCGACGTAAACCGGCTCGTTCAGGTTCGTGCGCGGGCCACCGTCGATGGAGGTAGCGCCGTTCAGGTCGCGCCGGAAGCGGATGTCGATCAGGTCGGTGATCTCCTGATTGCGCTTCAGAAGATTCCACGCGGAGCCGCTCATGACCAGATCGGTCACGATTGCGCCCTTGCTGATCTGGCGAACGTTCAGCGACGCGTTCTCGATGTCTTCGAGCGGGGCCGAGGTCGACTGGTCCCAGGTTGCCCCACCCGTGAGGGTGACGTGCAGCGACGGATCGCGGCCGAAATCGACGGTGACGGTCGGATACGACTCGCCCGAGATGGTGATCGCGCCGTTGACGAGAGTCTGCGCGGCCATCCACTCCAAGCGGTTGTCGATCATGTCCTCATGCAGCGCGAGGTACTCCGCGACGATCTTGTCGAAACGCTGCTTCGGCGTCATCACGCCGCCGTAAGCGCCCTCGCCCGGCAGGCGGGTGAACGCTTCGCCGGGACGAACCAGCGCAGTCGGCTTGATGTAGGCCGGGGTGAGCGTGCGGGTCCGGTAGCCCTCGCGGACCATCGGCTTGCCCGCAACGGTGGGCGCGACGAACGGAGCCATGCGGCGACCGCGATCAACGATGTCGAACTCGATCTGCTTGGTGTCGAAGAACTTCGAACGGCCGAAGAACGTGCGGAGCAGCCACGGATTGGGGCGCTCCAACTGCTCGACCATTGCGTCGAGTTCCCACGTTTCGTAGCGCGAGAGTTGGATAGTCATGTGGTAGTCCCTTTGGGAGCTGGAAAGCAAAACGGCCGCCCCGAGGGACGGCCGCGTCTGCTTAGGATGACGAACGAAAAGGCGATTAGCCGGAGAAGCCCGGCGTCCGGAACGCGAAGCCGCGACCGTTCAGCGCGGCTTGCGCGACGGCGAGAGTGGTGCCCACACCGAGAACGAGCGCGTTCGGGTTCAGGACAGCTCCGCTCACCATCACGTCGAACGTGACATCGCCCGCCGTGGCGTCGACATCGGTGTTCAGGACGGCGATGGGGTTCTGCGATCCGTCGCCAGCCGCAGCGGCCGCAAGCTTGAGCTTGCTGTTCGCCGCCACCTGGCCGAGCACGGAGCCCTTGGCGTAGACCTGACCAGCGGTCAGGGTGAAGTTCTGAAACTTCGGACGCGAGCCCGGCATTTCAAGGTTGACGTGCGTCGCGACGCTGTCAGCGTCGCCCGTCCGCACGGGATACGGAAGATTCCAGTTGTCGACAGCCATGCTGTCCTCCTATCGGTGAAGGGGTTGGTTACTTGGCCTTGAAGCCGCGCGAGGCGTTGAACGCCTTCATCGAGCCGCTGATCTCGGCCAAGCGCGCGGCCTTCGGATCGGCGTTCGCTTCGCTGTCACCGTCGTCCGACACGTTCGGCGCATGACGCTGCATCAGCCGGTCAGCGTCGACCTGCGTGGCCGTCTTCGTCTCGGCAGCCGGAGCCGCCTTCGGCGCTTCGATCTTCGCGGCGAACTTCGAGGCGGTCGCCGGGGCGACGCCGTCGTTCAGCGCTTCGACGAACACCGCGACCTTCGGGCTGTCGCCAGCGACCTCGGCGAATGCCGCGAGCAGCGCCTTGCGTTCGTTGGCGGCGTCGGCGAGCTGCTTCTGAAGGGACTCGATAGCGGAAGCGCTCTCGGCCTTGCCGGTCGCAACACCTGCCGCCTGCGCGCGATCAAGCGCGGCCTGATCGTAGATCAGTTCTTTGGACATGGAATCTCCATGAGGGGTGTAGCCCACTGAGGGGCGGTTAAGGTGATCGGTGAAAGCAGCTAGAACACTGCCCAAGCCACCAACACCGTCGACAAGTCCAAGCTCGTAGGCTTCCTCGGGTCCGTAGACCCTCGCCTGCGTCGCTCGAACCGCTTTCTCGTCTAGGTCGCGATTGCTCGCCACGGCGCTGACGAACTCGCCGTAAAGTCTGTCCACGCTCGTTTGGATCGAAGCGCGTACCTCGTCGGACAACGCCGCGAACGGGTTGCCGTCAATCTTGTGGTCGCCTGCATAGATGAACGAGACGACGACGCCTTTCTTCTCCACCTGCTTCGACACGTCGACGTGTTGCACGTAGACGCCTACTGAGCCGATCCGCGATGCGGTCGGCGCAGCGAAGAGGCGATCCGTAGCGGAGGCAAGCCAGTATGCCGCGCTGCCCGCCGTGGTGTTCGCGATGCCCCACACTGGCTTGCCAGCTTGCTTCGAGGCTTTCGGCAGCCAGCTCACCAGCTCGGATAGACCGGCCGCTTCACCGCCGCCGCTGTCGATGTCGAGCAGGATGCCGCGAACCTTGTCGTCCTCGAAGAGCGTTTCGAGCTGGTTGTGCAAGCGCGTGTACGACATCATGTCGCCGCCGCTGCTCGATGCCTCCATGTCGCCGCGATGGATGAGCCCACCCACCACGGGGAACGTCACGATGCCGGAGCGTCGGTTCATCACCGCCCGGCTCTTGGGCCGCACGTAACTCTGCACGACCTCGTCGGCAGCGAACGGCACCACGCCGACGCGATCCGACAGCACGCTCGTCACGACGCTGGCGTACTCAGGGGTGAGCAGTAGCGGCGTGTTGAACAGGCGCGTCGCGATATGCGCGAGATGCGTCACTATGCTTCTCCTGTTCCTCCGCCTTCTTGACCTGCGTTTTCGCCCTTTGCGGCGTTCGCTTTGATCTTGTTGGCGTTCAGTTCGGGGTTGATGTCTTCGGGCTTCAGCCCGAGCTTGTTCAGAAGTGCCTTCTCTGCGGCGCGCTGCACCAGCACCTTGCGGTAGTCACGGCCATCGGCCGCGCAGATGCTCTTGAGATCGAGCGCGCCCATGTCGTAGAGCACCTGATCCGCCTGGTTTTCCTTCAGCGGGTCAAGGCGCGGCTTCGACCACGTCTCGAACGTGCAACGGCAGATCGCGTCACGCACTTCGTAGAACGACTTCTTGCCGAGCATCGGGATCGTGCCGCGAAGCGCGATCTGCTCTTCCAGCCAGGCCCCGAAGAACGGCACCGGGACGGCGTCGATGAACGCCGAGCGCCGCACTTCGTAGGACCGCCACACGTCGAACAACGCCGCGCGAGCGCCGCTGTAGTTCGTCGATGAGAAGTCCTTCGTCAGCGTTGCGTAGTCGACACCGAGCGCCGAAGCGAGCGTGTAGAGGTTGACGGAGTTGAAGTCCTTCAGCGCCGAGACCGACTGATTACCCTGCACCATGTGCAGTTTCTCATTCGGTAGCAGGTGAGCGACTTTGCTCTTGCCGAACTTGAACTCCTGGCCTTTGTAGAAGTCGGCCTTGTCCGCCATCATGCGGAGCGTGAAGTCGAGGACGGGGTTTTCCTCGATAGCCTTCCGGTGCTCGGCACCGATGACCTTCATCGCGTCTTCGTACTTCAGATCGCTTTCAATCACCGCCGCATAGGTCGCGCGGATCGCCGCGCTTTCCAGTTCGGTGATGTTGTAGTCCTGAAGCAGCCGCATCGGCAGCAACGCGGTCGTGAACGAGGTCATGCCTCGCGTCATGTCCGGCGCGTCGTGCTCGAAGAAGTGGATGACGTTCAGCCGTCCCCACGGCGTGTAGCGAGGCACCTTGCGCCAGGCGAACTGTGAGCCCGCAGGCCCCCAGATCGCCACGTCGCTTATCGTGCATTCGCGGATGTTGTAGGCTGTCGGCGCACCGTGCTTGTCGCGGTCGACGCCCATCCGGCGCTTGCCGGTGTAGTCGATAGCGCCTCGCGGGTCAGACAGCCGTTGCGGGTCGAGCAGATGCAGACAGGTGCGGTCGCCGTTGAACGCCTCTTTCCACTCTATGGTGGCAAGCACTTCGCCGTCGATGTAGTAGCCAGCGTAGGCCGTCCGCATCAGGCCGGAGAAGGTCTGCATGCGCTGCGCGTCGAGATGGAACAGCGATGAGTTGGCCGCTACATCCCACATGTTCTCGACCATGTCGGCGTATTCGAGGGCCTCTTCCTCGCTCACGCCGAGCAGCTCGGCGTTCGGCATGTACTGAAGCTTGAAATTCAGACCGACGACGCTGTCGACGGTCGCCCGCTTTGCGCTCGCGCCATACGGGTTAGTACGCGACGCATCGCGCGCTGCGGCAGCCGTTCGGTCTTTGCTGCGCCAGGCGACCACGTCGGCCGAAGTGAGGCTCGGCGAGTAGCTGAAGCCGAAGCCGGGGCGCAGATGTTCGTGGTCTAGGCGACCACCGTCTTCTAGCACCAGTTCTACCATCGGATATGTCCCCTCGCCGGTCGTCCGCGCTGAACTCGAAGGTTCGGGTTGAGGTCCGGCAGCCCGGCTGCTTGCGCGCCAGGGCATTGTGCGTAGAGTGTCTGATAGAGCATGAGCAGCGCAGGCGCGTCGGGCCTTGCGTACTCAGTCCATCGGTCGTTGAAGCGCACGACGACGCGGCTCTTTCCGGCCACGACAGCGACGTACGCCTGATAGATCGCGGAGACCTGCGCCACGCAGTCGGGTAGGTCCGCGTTGAAGCTCTGCGCCTGCCCCGGAGGGCAGGCACCCGGTGTGTTAGCCATGTCTGCCCTCCGAGGGAGCTATTTGAACAGCTTGCCGATGTCGGCAGCGTTGAGCTGCTTCGGCTGTTGTTCTTTGGGGGTGTTGAGCCGCTTGATCCAATGATCCATGTCGATGTTCACCGAACACCGAACCGCGTAGTTGTAGACCATGAGATCGAGCATCTCGTTTCGACGATGCCGAGGCTTCGTCCACGTTCGAACGGGGAAACCATCTTTGTAGTCCGTCTCCGCGCGCTCAGCGGTCATCTGGTCGATCTTGTCGTCCGAGATGCCCTCATGGATATGCACGTAGCCAGGCCCCACCTTCGCGTTTGCGTATCGCGTGTAGATGGTCGCCTTCGCGTCGTAGGTGCCGACGAGAAACAGCTTCGTCTTGTCCTTGAAGCGCTGCTCCGACTTAATCCAGACTGGCTTCTTGTCGCCGGGCACGCCCTTGTGCGCGTACCAGCGTCGTCCGACCAACAGCCATTTGTTGCTGAAGTCGTAGACCTTCTGCGTGTGCGCGCCCGAGCCCGAGTCGATAGTGGCGGAGAAGATGCCGAGCGTCTCCCCTGCCGCGCCTTCGTGCTTGAAGCCGCTTTCGAGGAACTTCGCGAGTTCGTCCCACGCTTCGTCCGTGTTCGGGCCGAGCTGGATGACGTGATGCTTCAGAAGCCAGCACTCATCGCCCTTGCCCCAGGCCACGACCAGCACTTCGAGGCGGTCGTCCTGCACGTCGACGGCCGCTGTGAGCAGCGCCGCGCGCTTCGGCACGATCTCAGGATCATACTTCTCACGCCTCGACTTCAAGTTCTCAGGGTCCGCGAAGCTCGAAATGTCGCCGCGATACGGAAGACCGAGACGCGTGTTGTAGAAGGTCTGTTCTTTCTCGGGGTTGCCCTCCGAGTCTGACCAGGCCTTCGCGATCTCTCGCATCGAGACCCACGGCGAATACAGCTCGTTGATCCAGAAACCGATCTTCTCGCGCGCAGGCGTCACGCCAGCGTCTACCTTGAAGCATTTGAACGGGGTCGCCAGTCGGATCGGCGTGCCATCCTTCTGCGTGCCGATCACGGTGCCGACTTGATGCCATTCGCCCTCGCGAACGAGACGGCGCTTTGTCATCTCGGTCCACAGCGCACCGCAGTCGTCGCAGTGATAGAGCGCGTCTTCCTCCTGCCCCTTCTTGTAGACGATGTTGTCCCACTTCAGCACTTGCTTGGCGGAGCAATCGGGGCAGGTAACGAGGAAGTAGTGTTGCCGCGTCTCTTTGAAGAGCTGGACGATGACGCTGGTGTCTTCGTGAACCGGCGTCGACACCCACAGGCCTTTGCGGTTGTGGTATGTCGTGCGTCGCTTCTTGGCGAGTTCGACCGGCGAACCTTCCTTCGACGAGCTGAGGGGCCATCGGTCGATCTCGTCGCCCGTAACGACACGGATGGGCCGCATCGCGAGCTTGTTCGGCGTGTTCGCGCCGACGAAATTGATCTGGCCGCCCTTATATTCGGTGCTGCCAGTCATCGCCGCTCTCCACTTCGGCGAATCTCTCACCGTGGTATCGAACGACTCTTCTTGGTACTTGTCGGCCAGGTCTTGCGTAGGCCACGCCGAGAGCTGCGCGCACGGCTCCGCCTCGCAGTAGTAGCCTTGCGCCGCGACAAGGATGGTCGTCTTGCCGACCTGGGACGACGTGATGAAGACGATGTCCTCATTGTCGGGATCGGTGATCGCGTCCATCATGCCGCGTTGGAAGACCGCGTCGCCGATGCGATATGGGCCGGGGCTCGCGGATCGTTCAGGCGGCAGCACTAGGTTCGCTTCCGCCCACTCAGACAGCTTCAGCCGAGGCTTCGGCTTCAATCCTTCGGCCAGCCCTGCGAATAATGGGTCAGCCAGCATCATCTTCTCCGTAGTCGCGCATTGACGTGTAGAGCGTGTGCTGCGCCTGATCGACGCGCGTTTGCACCTTCAGCCGGACCTCGGCTTTCTTGTCGGGGTCCGCAAAGATCGAAGCGATCTCGGCAGGCAAGTTCTGAAGGATCGCCGCGATCCGCGCTCCGGCCTCAATGAACGACGATTGCACCTTCGCTCTTTCGACCAGCTCGCCCCGTTCTCTCTTGGCCCGCGTCTCGATACGCTCGATCTCGGCCTTGATCTTCTGCTCGCGCAGCTCCGTGATGCGGCTTGCCGCCACGAAGTGACTGTTTGGCGACGGCGCGATCTGCTCATTGGGCTCGATACCGAGTGCCTCGCGATCCTCGGGGGAGAGAACCACGTCGGCATTCATCGGCGTCACCTTCGGCGGCGCGATCTTGCCGGTGCCGTTGCCGTATGTTTGTGCGACGACGCGTACGCCGTGCTCGCTCATCTGGAAACCGCGCAACTGCTTGGCCTCTTGCACGTCGTAGAGGTTCGCGCTGTCGGGGTTTAGCTTCCCTTTGCGCTTGAGCTGCGAGATTCGTTGTTCACTCACACCAAACAGTATCGCGAGCTGCTTTGCGGGGAGCTTTCGCGGGTACTGTTCAGCCATGAAGCCACCGCCTCATCCAGACGAGCAGCTTCGGATTGTCGCGGAACAGCGAGACCAGGCCCGCCTCGAAGCCGAGAACGATCTGCTCTTCACGATCCTCTTTATCCCGCTTCAGTCTGCCGAGCCCGTGGTTGTCGAATATGACGTGCAGGCATTCATGCAGCACTATTCCGACGCCGTGACCGGGGCTCGTTAGGTTTCTCGGCCAGATGTTGATCTGGCTGTACTCGAAATCGGCTTGACCGTACTTGTCGTCCGCTCCATCTCGGATGCAGATCGTCCAATCGTAGGCACCGATCTTGATGGTCTTCGGTAGTTCGTTGACGCAAGCGTCAACACCGCCCCGGCGACGAGGCGAATGCGACGTGTTTGCCATGTTCGGGGGCTCCAAAGGGGGTGTTAGGTGACGTTTCTCACGCGTGAGGCGCATAGCTCGCGGGGGCGACCCGTGCGATCAAGAGTGAGCAAATTCGCTAAAACGTTGCCGACTTTCGGGGGCGGCGACTGCCCCCGGTGGGAGGGGGTGTGGCGACAGGGACCCACACCCCAGGGGGTGGGTCGGCGCGGCCGAGATCACGGTTTGTTACAAACGCGAGCAAGTCTCTGATATCGCGGTGTTTCTTGCTCATCACGCTCTATTACAGCGCGATAGCGCGGAGCGTGGCACGCGGCTTGCTTTGCATGCGCGCATTGCATGCCTCGTAAGGCGCGACGCTGGCGCGCGTGGCATGTCGGAGCGCGCTAAGCGAGCGCGCAACACGCAAGAAAGCCAACGAATACAGGCATTAGGGGCGAACTAGACGCTTGCTGTATGCGTTAGGTGTGCTACCTTACACACCTGCCACCGCACACGCGGGGGCGACACGCTCGAAAGGACAAACGCCAATGACCGAATTGAATTTTCGCCCAATGCCAACGCCACCGCGTCGCAAGGCCTATGACATTCGCTTTCGTTGCACGCTCAATGGGTGCGATTGGATCGCCCGCCTTTGGCTACGCGACCCTAGCGAAGCTTTCGACGCAATGTATCGTCGCCTCGCCTTTTCTTCGGTGCGCGGAAATGATCGCCCGCGCTACAGCCGAGACTTCTACCGCGTCGTTTCGTGCAATGTTTCCGCCGACCAATCCCGTCCGGTAGCGTGAACACCATGAACGCAATCAATTTCAGCACAAAACGAGTCGGCGGCTTGCGGTTTATCCGCATTGGCCGGTTTTGCTTTTCGTTCTGCATCGCGAGGGCACGCTAATGGTCCGCGCATACCTTGCAGCACTGCGCGACGCGGTTTGCGTCGCAGTTTCAATCGGTATCGTTATCGCCTTTGCCGCTATCGGTTGTGAAATGAACCGACGCGACTCCTACACTTCGCACAACGTGAAAGGCTTTCGCACGCCTAGCGTGTCGTATGTGTCACCTGACAAATAGGACGAAACCGCGCCTAGCGCGGTCTGGCCGTCACGCGGCCACTGATGAGTCCAAGTCGAAAGGAAACAACGCCATGACTACGCTTTTCCGCACTGAATCGCATGATCCAAAGACCAACGCGCAACGCAACCTTTGCGGTCGCACACATTACGTGGATGACGATAATTTGCGATTCCACAAGTCGCGCGTCATCTCCGCGCGAGTCGTCGACAACGGTTTGCTTTTCGCAATCGTCACAAGCGATGCACTCGACTTTGAGAATCGCAAGCGAGGCTTTCGCTACGTCATATTTGACGTGTTCGGAACTGTGGTTTCGCGTTGCGATCTAGAACACGCGCGCCGCACATCAGAGCAAGCCACTAAAGATATGTGGGATTGCTTGAACACGCTTGATGCTAAGGCGATCACTCGCGCGGCAATCGAGCGCGCAGAACGTAACCACGCAAACGAAATGGCCGACCTTCGCGCCAAGTTGGAAGGTTGAGCCAATGCCTGAATTTGTCTTGAACGATACCCCCGCGCCGCGTGCTTACGACAAGCTTTCAACGTTCGCGAAGGCATACGTAGAAGCCGTGTTTTTCACCAATGGCGACACGGGCGACGACAACGAGTCGCGGTTGAATGATTTGGGAGTCGAGAGACTCACGCGCGAAGCAATCCGCGACATTGCGAGCGATTGCGACTCGTTTCTCGGTTTCATCATGCCGGATGGCTGTTTCGTCCGGCAATGGCTCGACCGCTTGGCCGAGTCGCATGGCTACTCCGAAGAGCAGGCGGGCCATGACTTTTGGTTTTCGCGTCAAGGCCACGGCGTTGGCTATTGGGACCGTGGTTTAGGCGACGCGGGCGACGCGCTCCACAAGGCCGCTAAGACGTTCAGCGAAGCTTACTGCGAAGTCTATCGCGGTTGGATTTACCACCGCTAACCCTAGAAAGGAAAACACGCCAATGCCTGCACTCAATTGGAATCACAGCAATGTGCGCGAGGTCGCAGACCTCTTGACTCGTCTCAATCCTAGCTTCGCTTTCACTGTTGATAGAGGCGTGGAGGTAATCAAGCGTCACGTTGAAAGTAACATGACTGCTCCGGGCTATCTCTCAATCTACGGATACTGCGCAACGGTTTGGGCTGATGACGATTACAGCCTCCACGTCAAAGTGACGGTTGAACCGTACACCATAGCGAAATTCTTGGAATCGCAACGCTAGGACGAAACCGCGCCTAGCGCGGTCTGGCCGTTACGCGGCCACTGATGAGTCCAACGAAAGGTACTAACGCCAATGCTAACGCCAGAACAAGCCGCCGACATCCGCGCCAGGGATGAGGCTTTGCACGCGTGGATGAAAGCACGCAAAACGAATAGCTATCATCCCTCCGAACTGCCGCCCCATATCAACCCGCCGACCAATGACGAGCGCGGCCAGGTCGAGCTATTCGAGTTTATGCGGGACATACCGGAACGGTATTTCCTCTATATCAACGCAAAGACCAATACCGCCACAACGTGGAACGGGGAAAGGCTTGGCTCCGCGTCGTTTGGTCGAGAGTACCGCGACAACTTTGGCGGAAAGCGTGTCCCGGTAACCGTTCGCGCGATCAACGGCGCAACCTATCACGGCACATACTTTAAGAGCGCGGGCGACTATGCGCGCGTCAAGAAAGCGAAGGGTTGAGCCAATGGCAACCTTCGACACTGTCACGGGGACCGCGCCTAGCTATTGGGCGTCGTATTTCATCAATGGCGACGCTTCCGGAATGGAAGATTCCGAAATTGCACAAGCGGACAAGTTCGCCGCGTGGTTAGGCGGTTCAATCGTTAGCTGCGACGACGCGGGATTCATGCGCTGGCATGACGCGGCGCAGTTCGGCGTTCTCGCGAGCGATTGCCGAACCTATACCGCGCTAATCGAGAGGGATTGACCAATGCAAAAGTATCGCGCCGACAAATCGGAACATATGCCCGATGGATCAACCGCGTGGTTTGCGGTGTGGATGGGTGGCCCCACATTGGCGAAGGTCGAGAACTGCCGACTCGATAACATGGCGGGCGACATGCGCCGCACTGTTTACGTCACGGGGGAGCCCGACACGTATTTTTCCATTCCGGCTGTCTGTAGCGTCGCGGGTTGTCGCGTTAGAGGCTATCTCACGGGCGACGACAACGGGAATTACGTTTTCCGCCATTGCTACTACTAGGACGAAACCGCGCGCCAGGTAGCGCGGTCTGGCCGTTACGCGGCCACTGATGAGTCCAAGTCGAAAGGTACTAACGCCATGAATCCCACTGTTTACATTGATGGCCGATTGGCCGACCATATCGGCGCAATCGGTTTGCGCGAGATTGCCAATCGTGTTTCAACGCTCGCGCTACAGCCGGTTGACGTTATGACGCATGGCGAGTCGCGATATCACTCTGACAAGCGCATTACTGGCGCGGTAGAAGCGAAGAAGGCCTAACGAGATGACAAACCGCGATTTTGCTATGACGTGCTTTGCCCTCGCTTGCTTGCCATGCGCCGATAACGGCGCGGGCGATTCGTGCGACGAACCGCCATAGCTTTGCCCTAGCGTTGCGACGCTAGGGTTTAAGCCGAAAACGCCGCTAGGGAGTTGATCCTTAGCGGCGTTTTTTTTTCGTCCAATTCCGCGCCGCTCATTCGCTCAACCCGCCCCAATGGTACGAAATACCGGGCGACGGATTGAGCGCATGGGCGCGCGCCTAATGCGATCCTAGAGGCATGTTGCACTTTTATCGAAATGCCACACCGCGTTTTCGGCCGAGTGGCCGCGCATACCTCGGCGATTGTGGCTTTTGAGCACTGACGAGATCGCACTGTCATCAATCCGCCCAACTGCGATTTTGGCGATCTCCAAAACCAACATGCTCTCGAAAAAAAATTTTTCCGCGCGTGCGTGCGCGTGCTCGCGCGAGCGGACGGGTTGCGACCCGCGACGGGGTATTCGACACGTCGCTCCCGCCAGCGCCGTATCTACTCATCGTCGCGGGTCGCACAGAGCCAGGAGAGCATGACCCCCGTCTGCTCGTATCCTGGCGAGCCAATCGCTTGGCTCCACGCGCCTCAACGCGTGCTGTTTGGGTGAGCGGCATGGATCGTGAAGCGCATCGTTCATAACGGTGATGCACAGCTCGTTTGGGGTATGAGCTGATGATCCCTGTGAGCGCAGTTCTCTCGCCCTTGATCCATGCCACTCAGCTCGTTTCGCAGAACGTGAATTTTTGGTTTTTCGTTCTGCGAATTTTCGTTTTCTCGTTCTGAGAAAAGTCGTTCAGAGGGGGTATCGAATTGCACGGGGATGGCGAGGCCGCACCGACCTTCATATGGCGGGTGCCCTCACCTTGCCTGCTATTCCCCGAATAGCGCCCATCCGCGACACGGCGCTGACCTAGCGCATAGTGGATGGCCCTGAACACACGTGACGCACGCGGCCGTGGTCTACGGCAACGCCTTTATGGTCAGAGGCATGAGGGGCTCTTGTCTGTGTATCAGGCCAGGTTGTTGAGCTGCGCAGCGTCGAACTGCGCGAACACGTCCTTCAACCAGCTTCGCGTGTAGCCGCGCAGCACGAAGGACGCCTGGCTTCCGATGAAGTCGTGGAACGGTTGCGCGACCGCGTCGACGGCCTTCGCCGCTTCCCCATCCAGCCGGGGAATGTTGAGCGCGCCAGCCGGTACATCGTACGCGGTGTCGTCGATATGGTTCGCGAGCACAACGTGCTTCGATCCTGCGAGCGCTGCCATCACGGGCTTGATCTCGTCGAGCGATTGCGTCGCAGGACCGACGACATGCAGCACAGTGATGCGCAGCTTGTTCTGCTTCGCCGCGTCGAAGAAGCCGACAACGTCGAGCGTCTTCAGCGTGGGCGACAACAGACCGGCGCACACGTCGACGACGGTCACCTGGGTCGATGCCAGGTCGTCGAACACCTTGACCTGATCGGTCGACTTGGTGATGTCCACGATCTGCGCGCGGCCAGGAAAGAAACGTTGCAGGCCGCCGCTCGGGGATTGCGTGTCGAACGCGCGGAAGTCGATGCCGTTGGCACCGTAGTAGCCGAGCAGTGCGCGGCTCAGCATGGTCTTGCCGACGCCACCTTTGTCAGCGCCGACGAATACCAGATGCGGGATGTTCATGGGGGTCTCCGGTTATGTGCCGCTCGCCGCTTTCGCGCGGATCACGGCTTGTTCGAGTTCGTGCATGAGCACCGGCCCCAACTGCGTCGGGATCGCCGAAGCAATGTGGTACGTGCTCGGGTTGCCGGGCCGGATCATTTCCTTCGGGATGATCGGACCCCACAATGTTCTGATCTTGCCGCTCTTGTTGTGCTTCCCGATACGCTTGACGATCTCGGTGGCACCGTTCTTGAAGCGGATAACGAACGCACCCTTGAAGCGCTGCGAGCGATTCCAAGGCTTGGCGCTCGGGTTCTTCTTGCCTGGCGTCAGCGACCGCGCGAAGTCGCTCACCTTCATCGCCTTGTCGCTCGCAACGATGCGATAGAACAGGCGATTGGGATGCGCGCGATCTGCGTGAACCGCTTTCATCACGCGTCCGTACTTCGCACCCGTCGTTTGGACGAGGTCGCGACGAACAGCCGTGAGCAGCTTGTCGCCGAGCTTGTTGATCGCGTTGTAGAGCGCGCGGTGTTTGACCTCGTCGCCGTACACGTTGAACGCCACGGTGAGGCGCTTCATCGCGTCGGTCAAGTCGACATAGATCACGCCGCCATGTGACTGCGTGTATGCCGACGCGGGCATCGGCCCCTGTGACGCGCGGTATATCTTCGTGGGGCCGGTGTAGTTCGTTTGCGTACCGGCCATCATCTCACCTTGAAGGCGGGCGCTTCATCAGCGTCGAGCGCCCCACGCTGCGCGCGATGTTGCGCGCGTCGAGCTGCAACGTCTTCACGAAGCGTTGCGCGTTCTGACGAGCGGCGTCGAAGTTGCCGGTGCGAACGTTCTTGATCGCCTGCGCCGTGAGATCGCGGCGCTTTCCGCAGTTGCATCCCATGACGGGCTCCTAGTGGAAACGCGAAACCCCGACGCACTGAAGCGCCGGGGTTCGGAATGTCGGCCAAGGCCGGGGTCGGTTCAGACTAGGCGATGCCGGGTAACTCTCGTTCCGGCCCCTCGCCCATTTGTCCGTATGGGGAAAATAGGCAGTTGACATCCCAACGTCAACTTTTTCCCCTCACAAACTTCCCTCGGCCGGCTTGTCAGGTCACGCTGCTGACAATCCCTTTTGGATCAAGGACTTGGTCCGCAATCCGTGCATCAGCGAGGCCAGGTTCCGCTTGAGATCGGCCTGGGTGCCGTTGTTGTCGACCACGTAATCGCACATCCAGGGCTCGATTGTGAGGGACGTGCGGGGCTCGCGGTATTCGAGGCGCTCGCACGCGTCGATCCAAATCGAGATGTCGAACACGCTGGCGTTCCGCAGGGCGTGAAACTCGCGGGCGTTCCTGTTGCCGACGTAGAGATCGTACTTCGCGAAGATCGCGCGACCCAACTTCGTGAGATCGGCCGCATTGCTCTCGGCGATCAGATTGAACCACGTCGAGCGCTCGTTCGCGCGGTCATCGTAGCACTCTTGCGCCGAGGCATACTTGCCGGGGTACTTCTCGCAGAAGTACGGAAACACGACACGCTCTGCCATGAACCAGCTCGACGAGACGAACGTCGCGCCATAGTGATCGCGCAGAATTTCAGCGGCAGTGTCTTTGCCGTGTCGGCCATGACCGACCACCATCATGCGGTACGGGAAAAGCATGGATCAGAATCCGAACATGCGGTAGAGGTCGTATCCGCGACCCTGCTTGCAGACCTGGGTCCGCAGATAGCCTGCTCGAGTCTTGATGTTCGTGTCGACAAAGGGGATCGACATGATCGTGCAGAACAGCTCGTCGAGTGTCTTCAATGGTGGTCTCCGGGTTAGTGGATGAAGCAGAGGGCGAAGAGCAGGACTTGAAGAACGATCAGTCCTGCGGCGAACGCGACCGTTTTGACAAAGCGCTGCGTGGCGACCATGTCGTCGAGATCGCGGGCGTATCCAGACCAGCGCATCAGCGTCGGCGTCCCTTGCGGTTGGCGCGGCCTTCGTTCTTGCGTTCGCGCTCTTGCCGCAGATACAGCGCGAAGTCGGGGTTGATGTTCTCGTACACGTCGACCAGGCGATGCAGCGCGTAGCGGACCATGATGCCAGCCTGCTCGGGCGACCATCGCCATCGCTGCGCAATGGTGCCGACCGTGTGTTCGCGGATGAGCAGATCGCGGAGCAGCTCGCGTTGGACGCGGTCGAGTTGATCGTCGACACGCTTCAGCGCGAACGCCGCGTTCAGCATGCGGTCGCTCGGGTCCTTCGGCGCTCCGCCGCAATCGCCCTTCGAGTGCATGCGTCCGCCGTTGATGCCCTCTTGGTCGAGCATGCGGCGATCCTCCGGCGAGAGAGGCACGGCCATCATCAGGTGATTGATCGTCGCCATCGTGTTCGAGCCGACCGGCGAGATCGCGAAGTAGTCGCCAGCGTAGTATTCGGCCGCCATGAACTGCGCGTCGCTGATCTTGTCCTTCACGCGATAGCGCAGATAGTCGATGGGACGGCCGTAGTCCTTGCGGGTCGCCAGGGCGACGCCCTCGGCGGTGCGGACGCGGACCAGCACGGAGTCGGGATCGGTGCCGTCGAGCACGGCGCGCATCGGATCGGTCATCAGAGGCGATTGTCCGTGTCTGCCGGGGGCTCGGCGGCGTCCACGACCGCCTCGTACTGCTTCAGCTCTTCGGACGCGTTCGCCAGGGCGGGGCAGCGGTCGCAGTATTCCGAGTTGAGGCGCGCAACGCGTGCGTGCTCTTCGAGCGCCGCTTCGATCACGTCCGCGCTGCCGCTCACGAAGACGACCTCACGGTTCTCGAAGGTGATGGCGGTGTTCTGCCGCATCTCGCCGGTCTCGCGATCTGACCGCTCGTAGCCGACCATAGACACGATCAGCTCGGGTCGCCGGATCACGACCGGGTTCCCTTTCGGTGTGGTGAATTGGATGGACAAACGGATTGCCTCGATGTTGGGGGTACGGTAGGTCTGTAACCTCCCATTCCTCACACCGTCAATTAAATCTCCCTCCCTGGCTGAACGACTGACCGACTGAGAGGCCGAACGCCTGACCGCCTCACAGCCACCCGCTGAGAGCCTGACCGCCTGACCGGCCTCCCAGGACCACCAGCCGCCCCGGCTCAACGCCTGGCCTCGGCATCAGGGCTCCACGGCCCCACAGCAACGGAGAGCACGATCAGATCGGGGAGACCCTCCGCCGCTCAGACGGTCAGACCCTCCATCAAACCTACCCTCCGCCCTCCCCCTAAAGGGGGAAGGGCCGGAAGGTCGGAAGGTTTGAAGGTTTCAGATCGGAAGGTACGGAAGGTTTAAAGTCGGAAGGTCATCGACCGATTATGCTTTCAGATCAATACGTTGCCGCGATTGTAAACCTTCCGCTCGCGCCGATTTTGACCTTCCGATATCGGTAACCTTCCAAACCTTCCACCGGAAGGCCGGAAGGTCAAAGTGCTTTTTTTGTTGTTTATCAATACGTTAAACGAAATGACGACCTTCCGACCTTCCACTAAACCTTCCGGATTGGAGGGTCTAATGGAAGGTCATCGGAAGGTCGTTCAGGCCTTGGCGAGCTGGATGAAGCACCAGATCGCGAGCGCGCCAGGGATGGCGAGGCCGAGGGCGAAGAGAGCCAGGAGCGCCATCGGTCAGGCCTTGTCGGCGGTCAGGCGCTCGGCCCAAGCCACCTTGTGGCGCTTGCCGCTCAGCGTGACGTGGGTGGTTCGGGCGGTGGGCTTGTGGACCTGCCACCACATCCAATGACCGATCCGGTCTGTGCAGGCCTCATCGCGGTACGCGACGACGTTGTTGCCTTCGCTGCCAGGCTCCCGGCGCAGGTAGACAGTGGTCTCCATGTTGTCCTCCCTCAAGAGCGCGTGGCGTCGACCCACAGGGCCACGGAGACCCGCGTGAGCACGTAGATGAGCATGGGGATCGAGAGCCCCAGGATGCAGGCCGAGGCGATCACCGGCCAGCCGGTCGCGACGCTGGCGAACGCGTAGGCGTTCATGCAGGCGGACACGATGAGGGTGCCGATGATAGTGGGGCCTGCCCACGTCATGATCGCCTTGCGGAGCGATTCGGTCGTCGTGCAGAGCTGGCCGAGTTCGAGCGCGATGAAGCCGAGGTCGATGCCGACGGCCATAGCCCAGGCGTGCGCAGGATCGCTGTGGGTGAGCGCGCCGATCCCGGCCGCAAGATGGGAGAGCGAGAGTCCCATCAGCACCAGGGCGACGCCTGCGGTGCCATAGGACGTGTAGCGCTGGCGGGTGAGCTTGCGCTTCCAGGCGGCGCTGCGGACGGGAGGGGTGGAAGGCGCAGGCTTGTCGGCCTTCGGCCGTCTGGCGGGCTTCGGGAGCGCGGTGACGGTGGCGTTCATTGGTGTCTCCCTTAATCGAAGATTATCATGGAGGGGCGGCTTTCGACGCCGTCCATCTTGGCCTGAATGTCCGGATCGGTGAACTTCAGGGTTTTGATGTCGAGATGACCGAAGTCGGAGAGCACCTTTACGGGAAACTCTTCGATCTGCCACGCGTGAAGATCGGCGAGGCGCTTTCCGTTCTCCAAATAGCAGCGGGGGTGAGCGTAGTGGCGCGTCCCGTATTTAACCATCGGGCCTTTCCACTTTTCGCAGAAGCGGCATGTCGTCATTGGCGTTTGTCCTTTCGGGTTGGCAATGTCAGATGACATACCTTACCGCCTCACACCCGTCAAGGGGTTACGCCTCTTGACACGTCGGGCAACTCACGGGTTCAATATCACCATCGCGAGACGCATACGAAAAAGCCGCCCCGAAGGGCGGCTATCGTTTTAGTATTTGTCCCAACACTCACAGTTCGCCGCGCGAGTGCCAGGCGGCCCGTTGCACTTCCAATACGGCGGACAAACCACTTCAGGCGGCGGCCGTTTGTCGTCCTTGGTGCAGAACGCTATCAAGGGCTCCGCAGTCAGAACGATGACCGCGATCACCGCGTAGAATATCCAGAACACCCGGAGGACCGGATCGTTGAGCGCGGCGTTGAGCGAGTTGCGCGGCAGGCTGACGATATCCTGCTTCAGTCGACGTTGATATTCGTTCACGGTGGTCTCCTATGATCGGGGTTTGAACACAAGCATGCTCGGCTTGCCTCGTTGCGTCACGTAATGCAGCGATCCGTTCGCCTCGGGCACGAAGCGCTTGACCTCGTCGCCGCCGAACACACGGCGCTTGAACGCCCTGGCGTAGTTGTCCGGCCCGGCCTCGTCGTAGATGTCCTGCATCGCCTTCACTTCGAGGCGCACCATCTCGGCGTCGGCGTGGACCTCTTTGCCGACGAGCTTGCCGATCTTCTGCACGGCCTTGATGATCTTCGCGCAGAGCTTCAAGCGGCTGTTGTCGTCGGAGCGATTCACTTCGGGCGTCAACTCGTCCTTGGTTGTGGGGGCCTCTTCGTCGACGACGCCGAACGCGGAGCCCTCGGACGGCTTGTCCTCGACCTCGACCACGACCATTGATGTAACGGGGTTGCCCCACTTGTTCTTGCCTAGCTCGACCTCTTCAAGCTTGAACTCGAAGCGGCCTGACTTCCCCGAGTCGCGCATCTTCGGCATGATGATCGCCGAGTGGCTCTTATGCTTGAGCGAGAGCCCGTGCTTCTTCTTGGCCTGGTCGGCGTTGACGATCTCAAGGTTGAAGTCGACATCGGCGAAGATCGCCGAGCTGCCGCGCGCACCGAGCGACGTGTCCTTGCCGGAGTGGTGAACGATGATGATGCAGATGTCTAACTCGACGGCCAGCTCGCGGAGCATATCGAGGATCGGCTGCATCTCGCGCGCCGAGCTTTCCTCGGCACCCGCTACGGCCTTCGCGAACGTGTCGAGGAACAACAGACCGACTGAAAGCCCCTCGCCTTCAAGCATCGCGTTCGCTTCCTTGACGGCCTTGCGCAACGCCCTACGCGCGCCCTTCGGATCGAGCGCGAAGTTCGGAACGCCGTCGCGGAAGATGAGCGCATCGTGCTTGGGCTTGTAGCGGTTCGACCAGGCGAGCGCGCGGCGATTGATGCCGCCGTGGCCTTCGCCGACGCAGTAGAGAACGCCGCACTGTTCGACGTTGCGGCCGAACCACTCCCACCCTTCGGAGAGCTTGCCGCCCATGTGGAATGCACTGAACGTCTTACCGGCATTCGACGGAGCATGAAGCATGCCGACCATACCGCGCGTGCAGATATTCTCGACCATCCAGTTCGGATCGGCGTAGATCGCGACACCAGACATGCGGCGCAGCGTGCCCTTCGGCTTGGCGGCCTTCTCGGCTTCCTTCTCTGCGGCGACCTCGCGCTCGTACTCGGAGTCTTCGTCATCGTCGACGACAGCGCCGAACGCCTCGCCGGTCGACGCCTTGCTGAGACCCTGGTTCTTCAGCCACTCGCGAGCGGTCTGCCGGTTGTCGTATTCGCCGGAGCGCGGCTTGCTGTCGACGAACTCGCCAGCACCCTCGAAGGCCAGGAAGAACGACGCCAGGTGTTCGGGCGGCATCTGCGGCCACTCGCGCATGACGTGGCGCGCAGCCTTGAAGCGGTTGTCGGAGCAGTCGTCGCCGGGCTCGTTGTAGAGCGACTTGAACTCGCTGTTCTCGGCTTGCAGCTTGTCGAAGTCATACTCGCCGAGCGGCGCGCACAGCTCTTCCCATTCGGGAATGTCCGCCTCGTCGATCTGCTTGATGATCTCGCGCTCTTTGGAGATGGGGATATCTTCCCCCACTTCCGCCGAGGACGTGCCGATCAGCTCGACGATGTAATCAGGGAGCGGCGGGATCGTGCCGTTGGTGTAGGCTTCGATGAACGCCTTGAGCGCGGCCTGGTCTCCGTAGCGCTTGCCGTCCTCACGGAGCGAGCCAGGCGCAACGAACTGACCGCCGCGCCCTCGCACGTCGCAGCCGTACTGCTTCTTGAGCGCGCCAGCGCTATTCGTGAAGGCGTTGTCGGGATCGCTGAAGATGTAGTGGCGGCCACCCGATTGTGTCGTGATGATCTGCGTGCCTTCGGGCACGCCGCCGTGCTCGTCGAAGAGCTTGCCGATCAGCTCGGGACCGTTGAACTTGGTGTCGGCGTCGATCACGACCAGGCGCGCAGGCCCGCACGCTACGGACGGAACCGCATCTTGGTTCGGGTGACGCCACATGCGCTTGACGATGTCGGGATCGGTCGTCGCGCCGACGAAGACTGTGAGCTGCTTGTTCCCTTCCTCGCGTGCCTGCTCGATAGCGGCTTCGCGATCCTCGGGTTTTATCTCGGTGTCTCTGCGATTGTAGAGCTTGACCAGCGGCACCTTTCCACTGGACGGGAACACGGGGATGCCGTTGCGCGCGAGCAACATCGCGTTGTGCTTGTTCTGTACGCGGCGCGCATCGTCCTGATTTACCATTAGCCTTCCCGTGACGCGGATGTTATTGAGTCGCCGACCGCATTGCTGATTGGCGTTGGCAGCGGTCCCTTTCGGCAGATCGGCCGTATCTGGGTTGGTTCCTAGATACGGCCGATCAGTTAGATTGGGGGTCGTAAGGTGCATGTCATCTCACGCGCCTTACAAGCCTGTCAATTAAATAGCCCCGCTTAGACGTGAGCCGCCGCCCGTCCCCTCTCGTTGGTCGGCTTCTCTCTATATCTTGCCACCGCTGCGAGCGCGTTGTGCTTCGCCCACAGGAACTTCGGCCTGCCCTGGCCGGTGTCGTCGACCGCATCGTGCTCCGGCAGCGCGCCGTTGGTGATCCGGTTCTCGACGACCTTGCGCGACATCGACAGCTTGGTCATGAACCATTCGAGGCCCACATATTCGACGCCGGGCAACGGGCCGCCCTTCTCGTCGTCTTTGACGAAGCGGTCGTTCGCGATCCTGTCCGCCTGTGTCTGAACGCCTGAGAGCCTATCGCTGAACGACTTGTGTTCGGCGTAACCCGTAACGAGCGCGGCGGCCGTCTTGCCGGTGAGATCGGCGAGCCGCGTCTGCAACTCCATCGCCAACGCGTCGACCCTGCGACGTTCGGCGCAACCGTTCACGTAGTTCGCTTCGATCTGCGCGAGCAACAGCGCGGCGGTGCCGAGAGTGTTGCGCATGCCGGACGCGAGAGCGAGCAGATCGCCGACCTGCTTCTCCATGTTCTGCATGTTCTCGGTGATCGAGGCGAACATGCGGCGCGTCTTCAGGTCTTGGGTGTATTGATCGGAAGGGTGGAGAGACATGGGATGCTTTCAGTTGGTGGAGTGCGGAGGTTCGTGGGTGGGTCTCGTCGACCACTGCGGGGCCTTCCACGAAACGTGAAGGTTCTGCCCGAAGCAGGTGACGCAGTGGTGGGCCAGCGACGCGGCAACGTCTTGGTCCGGCATGGGCACGTCCTGGGTGGTCCGGCCGACCGCCATAGCGAGCGCACCGGCTCCGACGACGAGACCTTCCATGACGTTGCGCAGGCCGAGCTGCTTGCGCCCTTCGAGGTACGTTTCGAGCGCGGCCTGAACGTCGAGTTGCAGCTTGACCGCGTTCGCGTAGACCAGCGGGTTCTCGTCGGGATGCGCGGCCAGGTGGTCGAGCAACTGTTGGAGGCTGAAGAACGCCTTGGGGTGGGCCGTCAGCGCCGCGAGTGCGTCGAAGGTCTTGCGGTCGATCATCATCATTGATCGGTCCCCAGGCGCACGTCCAACATGCCAGCGCCGTCGCGGACGGTGCGCTGTGCCGGAGGATCGAGGACGTTGATGGCGGCGATCCGCGCAGCTTGGATCAGGTGTTGCCCGAGCTGGTTGGCGGCTTTCGGGTCGAGCGTGGTCGAGTACCCGAGATCATCGTCCTTCAGGACGACGGCCTGGTTGTTGTCCGCTTCGATGCGGATGGTGATCTTGGCACCGAGATCGGTGCTCACTTCGCGTGTGTACTGGCGCATGGATCAGGCCGCCTTCTTCGCCGACGTGGAGGGGGCACCCTTCGCGCTGTTCTTCTTCGACGGCTTGGTGCCCCTGGTGCCGACCGCCGAGACGTGGTTGTTCTTGCGACGCTGCTTCGCCGTCTTCGAGCTGCGGCCGATCAGGTTGCGGCGCGTGTATTCGCGGCGGCGCTTGGTGCAGGCGGCGGTGTCGCGATAGTTGAAGGTCGAGCTTTCGCCGGTCGGGTCACCGTTCGCGTCGAGTGCGACCTTGACGATGGCCGTCTCTTCATTGATGCGGCGCTTGACTTCGGTCAGCGTCACACCGAGCACCTTGCGGTTATGGCCGGGAGACCCGAGCGCATAGACCTTCTTGACCTCGTTCTTCTTCGGCGCTTCGGGCGCGACGCGCGCTGCGATCTGCGCCTTCTGGTCGGCCTTGTCCTTGAGCATCTTGCCGACGTGGTCGACCTTCTGCTTCTTGGCGTTCTGCTTCTTCATGGTGATGCGATCCTTGTAAGGTGACGGAGGTTACAGCGCGGGCGCACGGGTGACGGGAGATGGGATCACCCGTGCGGTAGTTGTTGAATCAGTTGGTGCTGATTACGCGAGAGATCGTCGTGGTCGTGGTGCTCGCCACCACAGTTCGGCCGACCCAGGTGATCGTCCACGCGGTCAAGAAGACCACGCTGAGGCCGATGAAGTGGGCGTCGAGGAAGTCGATGATCCCCATGTTACGCGGCTTCGGCGGTGTCGGTGGTCTTGGCAGACTTGCCGATCTCGTTCGCGATGCCCTTGGTCGACTGCCCGATGAGCCTGAGCAACGTGCTGTCGGTCTCGTTGTCGGCGAACATAGCCAGGGCGGCGATGATGAATGCCTGGTCGAAGAGCATCGCTTTCACGATGTCGCTCTCGACATTGGCGTCACTGAGCTGTTTGACCTCGGTATCGCTCCGCGCCCCGACTGCGACGAGCGCGGCACAGAGGGGCTCGCCAGCCGCCAACAGCGTCTTCTTCAGCGCGGTCAGAATGATGGCGTTGTTTCCGAGAATGGTATTGGCTTCGAGCATAGTAGTCCGTCCTTTTGGTGGCGTGAGGGAATGGCAGCCGTCAGAGCGCCCCGTTCTCTGACGGCCGATAGACGTTACGGCTGCGGCTTCGGCGGCTGCCAGGGCATGGTCGTGACGAACAACCGGCTCTGGAAGGGCTGCGCGAAGACGGTGACTGCGCGGATGGTGTCGATGTCGCTCTCCGCATCGGCCGCGTTGCCGCGACGATCTGCGCCGACGATCAGGCCTTTGCCAGCGAACGGCTGGTGGCCTGTCGCCATGTGAAACCAGCGCTCCGCGTTCTTCATGATGCCCTCGTCGTCGACGAAGATCGCATCGCGCCCCTTGAGGACGCCCGCGTAGGCCGTGGTGAACGTGGTGACCGGCATGCTCTCATGCGACAGCACGCGGTAGTAGGTGTTGATATCGTCCCCGTCGACCTCGACGTGTTCGATCTTACAGGCGAAGGGGTCGATCAGGATGGCTTTGACATTGGGCATCGGCGTGACTTTCGCTTTGTGAGTCGATTGTGAGTCCTGTGAGTCGAGTTAGGTATTTCGACTCACAAGATCAGCGTCAAGGTGCTAGGCGGCGAGGCCGAAAAGCTTGCCACCGAGGGTTTCGAGTTCGACGCGGTCATCAGTATTGGGAAGCTCCCGAGCGATGGCGGTGACGCCTTGGGTCACGTCCCAGATCGTGCGCGCCTTGCGGCCCTCTTCCCTCTCTACGGCTTCGAGGACGGAGCGAGCACGGCTGCGCGAGAGGCCGCGATTGTTGAGCCAGTCTACCATCTCGTCGTCGTCCTGCGCGATCTGCGCGGCCTTGGCGTTCTGTACGGTCTGTACAATCTTCGCGTCTGACGCCTTGGCGTACTCGATCAGGGCGGGCTCGACTTGGCGAATCCATCGCTCCGGTGCGCCCTTGGTATGCGAGATGCGGACGGTTTCGATGTTGTCCGCGCCCCAGATGATGCGGTTGCAGCACACGCCACGGAAGAGGAAGGCCTTGAGCCAGAGCGACGACTTGCCGACCTCGGACTGCGAGATGATGAAGCCGCGATACATCACGTCGTCCATGCCGTCCTTCGTCTTGCCGACGACGATGGGGCGATGCGGATCGGTGAGGAAGATGAACATGTCGCGGTCGCTCATGAAGAGCGTGGTCGTGTCCGTGGTGACCGGGTGGAAGGGGTCGTACATCATGGTCGACCATGACATCATGCCGGGCACGCGCCAGGCCGCGTCGTTCGAGACGCCGTCACCGGCGATCTTGCCCACGGCTTCGATCACTTCGTGGTTCGGGATACGGCCATAGTCGGGGCCGGTAGCCGCTAATAACTGCTTGTCCGACGTGTAGAACTTAGCCTCGGGATTGGAGCGGTTGTTGCGGAGGCCGTACATCACGGCGTCGGCGACGATGGGCGACGGAAGCGTGCGCAGATAGGACGGCGGAGCACCCGCGAGCTGCGAGAGCTGGCCGAACGACCAGTGCGAGAAGTTGAAGCTCTCGAAGCCATCGCCGACGTTCAAACCGACGCGGAGCTTGTTGAAGTCGTCACGAGTCTGCACTTCGGGCGTAAGCAGCTCGACGTTCTTGACCGCTACGACCTTCTCGCGGGAAACAAGGGACTGAGACCTCGCGTGCCTCCACATATCACGGAGAGACAGGAAGCGCTCGTCGGCCGGGCGACGCATCCAGTTCATGGAGGCGTCCATGATGGTGGTGCCCTTGGAAACGTCGACGCGGCCCGCGTTGATCGGCTGAGCGTCGACAGTCTGAGCGAGAGAAACAACGGTATTCATGGCGTTTAGTCCTTTCGGTTGCGTTGGGGCTCCCGCTGTGTGTGTGTCAGGAGCTTGGTAGGAGTTCTACCTGACGATTCTAGCAAACGCAATCCCCTCACGAAGTTATTTTTGGTAGGAGAAAAAGTTGACAGAACTAACACGCCGACCATATGGATCGGTCCAATCGTCAAAGCAGTGGGGAAATATGAAAGCTTATCTTGGGCTCGACCTCGGCACGTACATGGGGTGGGCGCGCACCGACCTGTTCCCTGGGAGCGGAGGGGTCTTCTTATCAGGCGCATGGGACTTCGACATCACCCGGTTTGATGCGCCGCCCGTCCGCTACCAGAAGTTCGAAGTGAAGCTGCGCGAGCACTGCGTGCTCGGGCTCAACATGGTCTTCTACGAAAAGATTCTGCGCCACAAGGGCACGACAGCGGCCCACGTCTACGGCGCATTCCTGAACAAGCTGCATGAGGTCTGCGACGAATACGGCGTTCCGTACATCGGCCTCAGCGTTCAGGAGATCAAGAAGTTCGCCACCGGCAAGGGCGGCGGACCCCAGGCCACCAAGGACAAGATGATCGAGGCCGTCAAGCGTTGGGGCCACAACCCCCAGAGCGACGACGAGGCCGATGCCATCGCGATCCTCAAATGCGGATTGGAGACTAAGCTGTGACTACCGAAACCATTGTGATGACTGACCGCACGCCGGTCTCGTTCTGGAAGAAGATCAACCCGCTCTGGTGGCTGGTCGGTCCCGATGGCTGGAACGTCCCCGACGTGAACAACGGCGAGCCGTACCTGCCGGAAGTGACGAACATCTGGCTCCGCCGCTTCTACTGGTTCATCTGTCGCAACCCGCTGATGAACTTCGTCGGCTACGTCCTCGGCGTCGAGGACAACAACTACCGCGTCGAGGGCACCGCCCCCGTCCTGCTCACCACCTGGCGCGACGCTACGCCGCCGAAGACCGGCTGGAAGTGGGCGCTGCTATGGCCGCAGATTAGCTGGCCCGCGTTGCTCATGGCGATGCTGTGGATCGTGCTCACGTCCTTCCACCCCGTGTTCTACATCCCGTGGGTGTGGGCGATGTTGAAGTTCGCAGGACCCCTGCCCTTCATCTCCTACAACGGCGCGGTCGAGTTCTACATGGGTTGGCGTCCGGCCTCGGGTGGGTTCGGCACAAAGATCGTGCTGCACAATGACTGAGAGCAAGCTGGTAGCCCGACCGCTGACCGAAAAGCAACGCATCGCTCTTCTCGCCGTGGCGCGCGGAGGGATACGCGTGGTCGAGCGCGTCGGTCAACACGGCGCTCAATACTACGAGATGTTGGCCCCTGGTGGTCATCAGATCGGCGGACAGTTCGCGGCGCTCAAGCGTCGCGGCTTCGTCTGTTGGAAGCGAGGCCCTGCGTTGACCATCGCCGGAGCGTTCGAGCTGTACTTCGACGTGTCACTATTGGACTGCCCGGCCGACGCCGACTGCCGCACGACTTGCTGTTGTGGCGACCTTGTCGAGCACCACGGTATGGGCAGCGGCCACAGCCCCGTGCCGATGCACGACTATTATTGCGAAGGCAGAGCGTGAGCATCCGCGAGAACATTGTAGCGCTCGGCTACCTGGCGGTGCCGAGCGGGTGGATCGTGCTGCTCGCCGTCCTGGCTGTCGGGCACTATCTCGGAAAGTGGTGAATGGGTAGAGAGCTTCGTCCATACCAGATCGAGGACGGCAACTACGTGGCGGGTCGCTTCGCCACGCTGATCGGCCATGAGCCTCGCGTCGGTAAGACCAACGTCGCGATCCGTGGCGCAGACTTGGTTGAGGCCAAGCTGGTCGTTATCGTGTGTCCGGCCGCCGTGAAGGAAAGCTGGCGCGAAGCCATCTTGGAGTTTCGCAAGGCGGGGTGGTGGGCCATCATCGTCAGCTACAACAAAGCGCCGAACGTCCTGAAGGTCGTGCGCGGCAAGAAGTACGTGCTGATCGTCGACGAATCGCACTACGCCAAGGATCGCGCGGCGCAGCGCACGAAGGCCGTCTACGGCACGCTGTGCGACAAGATCGGCGGCCTGGCCGAGTATGCGACCAACGTCTTCTGCCTGACCGGCACGCCGATGCCGAACAATCCCACTGAGCTGTGGCCGATGCTCCGCGCGCTCGCCCCGGAGCTGATCGACAACGGGCGCGGCAAGCCGCTGAGCTGGTCCGCCTTCCGCGACAAATACTGCCGCATGGTCAACACGCCGTTCGGCGTGAAGATCGCTGGCTCAAAGAACTACAAAGAGCTGAAGCAGAAGCTTGCAGGCTTCGTGATTCGGCGCACGCGCCAGAGCGTCTTCGGCCGCGACATGCTCCCGCCTACCAAGGTGTTCGTGCGCGCAGGCCAGAAGGAAAAGAAAGAACTCGACGCGCTGATGCAGTCCGAGCAAGGGCGGCTGGTCGCCGAAGCCTTGCAGTCTGCGAACCCGCTCAAGGCGCTCGCGAAGCAGGAGAAGCACGTCGCCGGTCTGCGCCGAACGTTCGGCCTGGCGAAGGTGCCCGGCGTGATCGACCTCGTCACCGAAGAGCTGCGCGGCGATCCCAAGGCGAAGATCGTCCTGTTCGCCTACCATCACGACGTGATCGACGCGATCCGCCAGGGCTTGAAAGAGTTCGGCGTGGAGGCGTTCGACGGCCGCACCACGGACGCGCGGAAGCAACGCATCAAGCAGCGCTTCCAGACCGATCCGGAGTGCCGGGTGGTCGTCGGTCAGCTCACGGCTATGGGTGTCGGTCTCGACTTCAGCGCGGCCGACGACGTGATGTTCGTGGAGCAGTCATGGGTGGGGGACGAGAACGAGCAAGCGCGCTCGCGTATCTTCAACATGAACTCGCCCGAGCCGAAGTTCACGCGCTTCGTTGTGCTGGTGGGATCGCTCGACGAGCAGATCATCGCAGCGTGCGAACGCAAACTGTCCGATACGCGACGGCTATTTAATTGACGAACTTGTAAGGTCTGTGAGATTACACAGACACCAACACGGAGACACCGATGCGGCTTCCCGGTTTCATCACTGACATTCTCTGCGCCAAAGTGTGGAGCGTCATGCAGCGGCGCAAGCCCGACGTTCAGATCGGGCGCGACGAGCGCGGCATTCCCTACATGGAGCGCTGGCACGCGATCAAGCGCAACAGGTTCTTCAACGTCTACCTGCATCTCTACCACCACGACGACGACCGCATCCTGCATTCGCACCCGTGGTGGTCTGTCTCGATCCTGGTCTCCGGCGCGTTGCGCGAGTTCTACACGCGCACGTCGGAAGGTGCGAACCGTCCGGAGCTGCACAAAGCCCGGACGGTTCGCCGAGGCGGCATCGTCTGGCGCAGCGCCGACATGTTTCACCGCCTCGAAGTAGCGGGCAACCGCACCATCACGATCTTCATCACTGGTCCGAAGTTCGCCAAGTCCTGGCACTTCGCCTGCAAGCGCGGCTTGATCCACTGGAAGCAATTCGTCTCAGTGGGTCGCGGCGGACAGGGCTGCGGTGAAGACGACGATTACCCCAAGCGCGCTTGACCTCAGTGTAAGGCGCGTCACCTATCAACCCCCACAGGAGACTACGACTACATGCCGTTCCCGTTCCAGATGACCTTCGGCGGCGCTACCCCCGACGAGCTGAAAGCCAACGTCGCCGCCTGGCTCGGCACCACCAGCACCAAGGCGGTGCTGAGCGGAGCTGAGCAGGCCCGCCTCCGCAGCGACGCCGTCGTCGTTCCGCCCGCTGGCGAGAAGGACAAGACCGAGACCAAGGCCCCGACCGCAGCCGAGAAGAAGGCCGCCGAGAAGGCCGCTGCGAAGAAGAAGGCCGAGGAAGAAGCTGCCGCGAAGGCCGCCGAGGAAGCCGCCAAGGCCGAGACCGACGAGACCGATCCGCTCGACGAAGGCAGCGACGGTGACGAAGCCGAAGCGCTCACGCACGACGACGTGAAGAAGCTGCTCGTCGAAGTGCGCGGCAAGCACCCGCAGGACGCGACCATCGTGTCGAAGCTCGTCGCCGAGCACGGCAAGGCGAAGAAGCTCAGCGATGTCGACGAGGCCCTCCTGCCCGCCATCGCCGCCGCCTGCCGCAAGCTGCTGGCCTGATCCCTTCACCATGACGCCCCGGCCCTTCTTCACAGGGCGGGGCGTCCCCTCACCTTCACGGAGCCCCCCCCATGCGTAACGCAGATAGCTATCGCGGCGCTCGCCGCAACAACGCCCGCCGTGAAGGCTGGCTGAAGAAGTGGCGCAACGGCATGTTTGCCGTCGCCGCCAATGACAAGGCCAAGCTCAACGAGCGCGCTGTCATGGCGAACTCGGCACGCGAGGAAGCCGCCAGGGCGCTCGTCGCCGCTGGCGTCCTGGCGCAGCCGACCGTCGCAACCGCCGCGATGCTCGACTTCTACAGCCGCGTCCCCGCGCCGCGCTCGCGCGTCGTGAACCGCATCATCCGCGATCTGCGGCGGCAGATGCCCGCCGTGCGCGCCGCCTGATCCCCACCACCCACGGAGCCGAGAGCATGAACGCTCAAGAACTGAAGAACGAGGGCATCAACCGCACCCTCGATAACAACGCCGCCTGGAAGGAAGGCGCGCTGTACGTCGTCAAGAACCTGCCCGCCGACTGGCGCGGCACGGGCGAGGACATCCGCGCGCTCGTCGACGAAGAGCCGAGCCACCCCAACGCGTGGGGCGGCCTGGTGAGCAAGGCGGTGAGCGAGGGCTTCATCAAGCCGACCGGCGAGTACACGGCGATGGTCTCCAAGAAGAGCCACGGCCGCAAGACCGCCGTCTACGTGAAGGCCGCCTGATGTACGGGATCAACATGGACGACGCGATCACCACCACGCCGCAGATGCAGGCGGACAACCTGATCGCCGCCGAGATCGGCCGCCAGGACCGCATGTGGGGCGACACGAACGACCGCGCCGACATCTCGCAAGGCCAGCTCTTGCAGGCCGGTGTCGCGCAGCTCGACTTCATCTATCTGGCGACGCGCCAGGGGCATATCTGGACGCGCGAGGAAGCGCTGAAGCTCGCCGAGCAGGCCGTCTTCCCCAAGGATTGGGGCGGCTTCCGCGACTACGGATCGGACGTTGCGAACCTCGTCGTCGCGGCGGCCTACATCCGCCAGGAGATCGTCCGGCGCATCCGCAACGGCGAGAGCACGTTCCGTTCGTCTCGCAACGTGGAGACGCAGCCCTACGCCGAGAGCTGCAAGCCCAACGTCATCGAGCCGTGAGCAACGGCGTCCGACGCTTTTGGGAAGACGGCGAGTCGGGTCGCAGGGGGTTCACTGAAGGTGATCTGCCCGATGGCCCGCTCGTCGAAGAGATCACCGCACGCGAGTTCTACGAGCGCGAGGCCCAGACGCTCGCGTGCGGCTGGCCCGCACTCCACCAACCTAAGCGGCCGGAGATATGCCCCTGCGGTTTTATCTTCCCAGGCAAGTCCGACCAGCAATGGCACGACCCCGCGCTTAGCGCGGAAGACGAAGAGGCACTGAGTTGAAACAGCATTCCGGCAGAGCACATAGCAAGCTCGGACCTTCCGCAGCATCCCGTTGGATGGTCTGCGTGGGCTCTGTCGGCATGTCCGAGGGCCAGGAGAACAAGAGCACGGTGTTCGCCCTCGAAGGGACGGCCGCGCATGAGTTCAACGAGTTCATCATCACCAACGGCCACGATCCGCGCGATTGGATCGGCGGCCTGGTCGACCTCCAGGCCACTGGCGACGAGCTGAAGTTCCTGCGCAGTGGGGACAACGTCGAGATCGACCGCGAGCGCTACTTCGAGATCGACGAAGAGATGGTCGAGGGCTGCGAGCTGACCATCGAGACCATTGAGAAGTATCTGAGCCGCGTCGACGGCGACGAGCTGTTGCTGGAAACGAAGCTCGACATGAGCTGGATACACCCGAAGCTCTTCGGGACCGGCGACATCCTGATCTACAAGCGCCGAACGAAGCACCTGATCGTGCTCGACTACAAGTATGGCAGCGGTCACGTCGTCGAGGTCAAGAACAACCCGCAGGTCCGCACCTACGCGGTCGGCGCAGCGCGGATGTTCGAGAAGGAAGGCGTCGAGAAGATCACCAGCGTCATCATCCAGCCGCGCGCCTACCACAAGGACGGAGCGGTTCGCGAAGAGACGATTGATCTGTTCGACCTCTACGAGTTCGAGTCTGAGCTGGCTGTCGCCGCCCAGGCAACGGACGACCCCAATGCCCCGCTCGTCGCGGGCGAGCACTGCAAATTCTGCCCGGCCGCTCACGGCTGCGAGGCGCTCCGCGACTTCGTTCGCGACGGCCTCGGCGTGAAGAAGCTGAAGCCTGGCGAAGAAGTCACGGAGAAGCACTTGCCCTCACTGAAAGACCTAACGTCTGCGCAGCTCGGGCGCATCGTTCGCGAAGCCAGGGTGTACGAAGGGTACATCCGTCGCGTGCTTCAGCACGCCCACGCCGAGGCGCTCGACGGCCGCATCCCCGATGGCAACAAGCTGGTCGACAAGCGAGCGTATCGCAAGTTCACCATCGGCGACGATGAGATCATCGCGATCCTCGATCTCGAAGGGTTCACCGAAGACGACTACCTGAAGGACCCCAAACTGCTCACGCTCACGCAGCTCGAAAAGGCTGTCGGCAAGAAGAAGTTCGCCGAGCTGTTCGGCAAGGCGGACAGCCCCGACAAGTTCTGGAAGAAGGAATCGAGCGGCTACGTGCTCGCGCCCATTGAGGACGCACGCGAGCAGGCGAAGCTGAGCACAGGCGACGCGTTCGGTGCGGTGGAGGACGACGATGAGTGAGACCCTATTCGACAGTTTCCGCGCGTTGCTTGGCGTCGGGATTTATACCGACTTCCAGTTGACCGATATCGGCATCCACTTGAAGTGCTGGCGCACCGGCAACAGCCGACGTGTTGAGGTCTCTCACTGCATATTGTGGCAACAGGTAGAAGCCTCCCGACAGCCGCATAGTCTCTTCAAATACTACGCCGATCTGTCTCGCGCAAAAATTGAACGCGCCGAGGCATAGTTGAATTGGGTTTCGCCTGCACCCGCCCCTTGAGTGGGGGAAAGCGGCGACGTTTGCGTGACGAGTAAGGTCTGTCACCTGACGACCTGAGACCTAGGAGGGTAACCTTTCTATGACTACCGACCTGAAGAAGTGGCACTACATCGAGAGCGAAGACCGCTGGATGTCTCCGAAGGGACGCCTGGTGTTCGTGGCGCTCGCGAAGAAATTCCGTGCCCGCGATGCCAAGCCGGATGACGAAGGCCAGTTCGCCGCGTCGATGATCTTCGCGCCCCATGTGAACCACGCGCCCATCGAGAAGGTCATCCTCGACCTGGCGGTGGCCGAGAAGTTCAAGAACAAGAAGGGCAAGATCATCGAGTCGTCGGTCCTGTCCGACTTCACCAAGTGGTCCGACCACAAGCTGAACTTCCCGTTCCTCGACGCCGACATCAACCTGGCCGACATCACGTCGAAGGGTGAGCCGGTCGATCTGGAAGGCTGGAAGCTCATTCGCCCGAACGCCTATTCGAAGCGTCCGGTCGTGCGCAACAGCGCCGGTGAGGTTCTCGATCTCGACGACATCCAGACCGAGGCGTACAGCGGCCGTTGGGGTCGCCTGATGCTTCAGCCGAAGGCGTACAACCGCGACGACAACAAGGGCGTCAAGTTCTACGTCGACGCCGTTCAGTTGCTCGGCAACGACGACTCGATCTCGAAGGGCGGCGGTTCGAAGGGCGAAGCCTTCAGCGCGGTCGACGACGAGGACGAAGACGAGGACGCGCTGGACTGATGGCGAAGATCAAGTTCAAGAACGACCGGGGCATCCCCGATCTGCGCACGCTGAAGTTCAAGGATGGGGGTGGCGACACCCTCATCGCTTCGGTGGACCCCGCAGTGAATGCGCGTGAGCACTACTGGCTCACGTTCAGCGTCAACGACGGGGACGTTATCGGCATGGATCGGGACGAGGCGGTCGACTTCGCAATCGCCATCATGCGCGAGGCTACACACCGTGAGTGACGAACCCAACAACGCCGACAACGTCGACACCGATGTCATGAAGAGCTACGTCGAGCGGCTCTTCAACATCGAGCAGGGCTTCGCTGACGTGAAGGCGGAATACACCGACTCGAAGGCCGACCTGAAGACCGAGATCAAGGGTCGTTCGGACGAGACCGGCGTCGACTTCAAGCAGGTCGCCGCCCTGGTGAAAATCCGCATGAACGAAGCGGCAGCTCTCGACGAGCAGGCGGCGCACGACACCAACATGTCGCTCTATGAGCAACTGTTTGGCTTCAACACCGCGACTTCGGAGCTGGCTGAGGACGACCCCCTCGGCTAGGGAATTTAGTTGACGTGTAAGGTGCGTCAGCTTACATTTCGACCACTGCACTAATGGACAGCGATGTTCCACCAACGCAGGAGGGCCGCATGCGAAGCGCCTAAGAAGCGCAGCGGGCGGGGGATAGTACCCCGCCCGTTTTCGCATCACCGACAATGGAGACACAGTGAAGAATATCGGCGCAGCTATGAACGGCGGCAACGGCAAGCGCGAGAAGGGCGATGAGTTCTTTCCGACTGCGGAGGGGACGACGCGCGCCTTGATCCCCACCCTGCGCGAGATCGGCTGGCCGAACGACGTGTGGGAGAACGCCTGCGGAGCCGGTCATATCTCGAAGCAGCTCTTGGCTGCGGGCTTCAACGTCTTCTCGTCTAACCTGACGGATCGTGGCTACGGCCGGATCGGCGTGAACTTCCTGTCGCAGGATCGCCCGCTCGCTCCGTCGATCATCACCAACCCTCCCTTCTCGCTGTCGGACGAGTTCCTCGTTCACGCGCAGACCATCCTGGGGATCGACCACATTGCGATGCTCCTGCCGAGCGGCCTGTACCACGCCAAGAACCGCGTCGAGCTGTTCGCGATGCACAAGCCCTCGTTGATCCTGCCGCTCACCTGGCGGCTCGACGTGACCGGCGAAGGCCGTCCGACCATGAACTGTAGCTGGTACATCTGGACGACGCTTCTGCCGCCGATCCGTGGCTTCCAACCGCTCACCAGCACCGAGAAACATCCGGGGCGCTACGATGCGGCATGAAGCCCTAGACAAATTCGCCGATTGGGAAGTGCTCGGCTACGACAGCGCCGCCGATATGATGCGCGAGATGGGGATCGACGTTCCCCCCTCTCTGCGCGAGCGCTTCGGCTATGGCCCCGTCACTCGTCGCACGGCGATCCACAAGCCTGCCGAACTGCATCTCGATTGGGAAACGTACAGCGAGATCGACCTGCCCGATGTCGGCGCGCACAAGTACGCCGAGCACAAGAGCACGGAGATTCTTTGCGCCGCCTATGCGTTCGGCGACGATGAACCGCAGCTCTGGTTTCCTGACGAGCCCTGCCCCCAGGACATCGTCGACCACGTCAAGGCTGGCGGCGAAGTCCACGCCTGGAACGCCAACTTCGAACGGCTGATCTGGCTGTACGTCGCAGGCCCGAAGTACGGCTGGCCGGTCCCTGACCTGCGCCAGTACCGTTGCATCATGGTCCGCGCGATGGCGATGAACATGCCCGCGAAGTTGGAGCACGCCGCTCCGGCTTTCGGCCTGCCGATCCGCAAGGACGATGTCGGCTCGCGCGTCATCAAGCAGCTCTGCAAGCCGCGTAAGCCGTCGAAGAAGAACCCGGAAACGCGCTTCACCCCGGAGAACGCGCCGGACAAGTTCAAGATCATCTACGACTACTGTCTGCAAGACGTTCGCGTCGAGCAGGGCATCGGGCATCGCGTCACCAAGCTCATCTCGCGCGAGCAGGAGCTTTGGTTCCTCGATCAGATCATCAACGACCGTGGCATCATGGTCGACATGGACTTGGTCGCCAAGGCCGAGAAAATCTGCAACGAGGAAAAGGAAGCCCTTGAGTTCGAGCTGCGCCAGGTCACCGAACTGCGCGTCTCGACGCTCGGCGCGGTCAAGCAGCTCAAAGAGTTCGTCAACGCCCGTCTGGCCGATGAGCTGTCAGACCATCAGATTGAGAACTGCTCGAAGGAAACGCTCGAAAAGCTGCTCGGCCGGGACGACCTGCCGGACGATGCGCGCCGTGCGGTCGAGATCAGGCTAGAAGCCGGTAAGGCGTCCATCGCCAAGCTGAAGGCCTTCACGGAGCGCGTCTGCAAGGACGGCAAGATCAAGGGCTCGCTGCAATACCACGGCGCGACACAGACCGGCCGATGGGCCGCGCGTGGCGTGCAGTTGCAGAACTTGCCGCGTCCCGACCCCGCGCTGAAGACCGACGTTCCGTTCGCCATCAAGTGCATCAAGGCCGGTTGGTCCCGGCAGGACATTGCTGCGATCTTCGGGCCGCCGATCTCGGTGGTCGCCGACTGTCTGCGCGGCATGCTCATGGCCCCCGAGGGCCGGGTGCTGCGCTCGCGTGACTTGACCGGCATCGAGGCCCGCACCCTGCCCTGGCTGGCTGGCGCGCACGAAGCTATCGCGGCGTTCTTCGAGTTCGATAAGGGTAACGGCCCCGACAACTACAAGGTCGCGGCCTCGCAGATTTACAACATCCCGGTCGCAGAGGTCAGCAAGGATCAGCGCCAGGTCGGCAAGGTCGCCGTGCTCGCGCTCGGCTTCGGCGGTGGCGCGTCGGCGTTCGCCAACATGGCGAAGGTCTACCGCGTCGACCTGGCGCTCATCTTCGACACGGTGTGGGCCGTCACGTCGCCGGACAACCGGGATCGCGCGCTCGAAGGCTGGAAGGATCGCGGCCGGAAGTCGGGCATCAAGAAGAAGGCCTGGCTCGCGGCCGAGATGGTCAAGCTCACCTGGCGCGAGAACAATCCGGAGATCGTGCAGTTCTGGTACGACCTCGAAGAGGCGGCGATCAACGCGGTGGAGAACCCCGGCCAGAAGTTCAAGGCGGGCGAGTTCATCACGTTCAACATGACCGGCTCGTTCCTCCGCTGCAAGCTGCCGAGTGGCCGTTCGATCTTCTATCCGTATCCGCGTGTCGAGTGGAAGCCGACCCCGTGGGGCAAGTCGAAGCGCACGCTGATCTTCAAGGCGAACGACAGCTTCACCCGCAAGTGGTCCGACCAGCACTACTACGGCGGGCTCGGCGCGGAGAACGTCACGCAGGCCGCAGCTCGCGACGTGATGGCGAACGCGATCATGAACACCGAAGCCGCAGGCTACGAGAACGTGCTGAGCGTCCACGACGAAGGCGTTGCCGAGACCGACGAGGACTTCGGCAGCGAGGACGAGTTCCACGAAATCTTCACCACCCCGCCTGTGTGGGCTCTGCCGAAAGGCAACCGGCTCGGGCTCCCCATCGCGGCCAGCGGTTGGTCCGATGATCGCTACAAGAAGGAATGACGGCATGGATCAATTCGAACAGGGCGTGTGGGCATCGCGGCGCTTGCTCAAGAACTACGCGCTCAAAAACATCGGCCATGCCGACGACGCGGACGATCTGGTCTCGCAGACGATGGTCAACGCGCTCGCCAACCGGAAGCGCTTCGACGGCCGCAATCTGGAAGGCTGGTTGATGACGATCCTGAAGAACCTGATCCGTGATCGGTTCAACAAGGGCTACCGCAAGCAGAAGGGCGGTGGCCCGCGCCTGCAACGGCTGACCTATACGGGCGAGCTGGATTACGCGGACCATATCGTTGCGCCGGAGAACCCGGAGCGCGCGATGATCCTGGCCGAGGCGTGGGATGCTTTGCTCGATCTCCCCGACGCGCAGGCGGATGCCGTTGTGCTCGCAGGGATCGGCTGCACGTATCAGGAGATGCAGGAGATAACCGGCGTCGCGATGGGGACGGTCAAGTCTCGCGTCCATCGCGCCCGTGAAGCGCTCGCCGGAGCGTTGTGAACTTCAAACAGGAGGACCCCCATGTCTACGTTCGTCTATGTGCAAGGCCTGAAAGGACCGGAGCCCCAGGTCTGGCACGAAAAGCCGTTCAGCGCCGCAGGCAGGCCGCCTGTGCCGCTGCAAGAACATGAGCTGACCGAGAAGATCGGGAAGCTCACCGTCTCCGAACTCGCGATCCTCTATCCGTACAAGGGAGCCTACGATGTCACCTGAAGACAAGGCCAAAGGGCGGGCCATGCAAATCGCTCGCATGCGCTTCAACTACATCTTTCGAGAGGCGTGGGTGTCGATAGCGCGCGAGCGCGGTTGGTTCTTCGACGCCTACCTCGGAACGTCATCACACGGGACCATCGCCCTCCGGTCCTATCTTTCTGCGTCTGGCCTGTAAGGATTGTCACCTACCATGACCCCCACTGTTCTGTTTCTCATCCCGAAGGACTTCGGCGGCAGCTATCGTGCGACGCGCGAGGCTATCGAAACTGCGATGGCGGCGCAGCTCCGTGCCGATCTGATCGCCTTTGCGAAGACCGGCGCTCCGCCTGCGCCTCCCACCTTGACGCACTCTGAGGTCAAGGCGCTCTTGGTGAAGCTGCGCGACGCGTACCCCGACAGGCTCCACGTTGTCACGGCCGTCAGGGTCCACGGAAAGGCCAACCGGCTGACCGACGTGAAGCCGGAAGACCTCCCGGCCGTCGCGGAGTTCGCCCGCAAGAAACTGGCCGAGTTGCCGCAACGCCTCGAACCGTCCGAGGTCGCGAACGCGCTGCGCGACCGCGAGGCGTCCTTCAACGAGGACGTTCTGCCCGCAGACGCCAAGCCGCTCGCGCCGCGCGAACTGTACGGCGAACAGATGCGTCCGTCGTCGCGCGCCCTGCCCCGCATGCAGGAGCAGCGTCCGTGGATCGGCACGCCGTACATCGACCCGCGTGTCAACGAGGACGATGACCTGTTCACGGCTGGCGACGTTCCGCCCTCGGCGTCGATGTTCGTGACGCGCGCACAGGCCGAGAAGGCGCTTGACGTGTGGAATCGGAAGAAGGGCGCGCTGAAGCTTGGCCCCGCTCGCTGCATCGAGGGTAACCGTCGTCTAACGGTCGGCAAGACGTACAACATCGTCGGCTTCCACAACGGATACGCTGTTCTCGAAAACGACGACTACAACAAGGGCGAGAGCGGGGGATGGGACTTTCGTCGCTTCGAGCAGGGCCGTCCTGCAAGCCTGAACGCATGGGCGCAGGAAGTCCATGCGGCCAACGCGCACTGGTGGCACGATCCGGCGACCGGCGAAAAGCTCAACCGCAACATGGGCGAGATGCTCATGCTCGTCGTGTCCGAGCTGGCGGAGTGTATGGAAGGTGAGCGCAAGAACTTGATGGACGACCATCTGCCGAAGCGGAAGATGGCGGAAGTCGAGTTGGCCGACGCTGTCATTCGCATCGGGGACATCCTCGGTAGCATTCCGCTCTCGTCGTCGTTCAACTTCAAGACCCCTGTCGACGATCTCCCGGCCAACAAGGGTCAGGCGTTGCTCCGCATCAGCCGCATGGTGACGAACGTCAACCGGGCAATGTCGAATCGCGATCGCGCGTTGCGGCTGATCCACGCCATCGCGTTGATCGAAGGGTACGCGAAGCAGCACGGCTACGACCTGTGGACCGCTGTCGCCGAGAAGCGCGAGTACAACAAGCATCGCGCGGACCACAAGCCGGAAGCGCCTGGCTGCCAACGGGAAGAAGTTCTGATGGCCGCCATCGACCCGACAACCGCGCTGCGCCTCTTCCGCGAGTTCGTCAATCAGAACACGACGCAGTGGAGGCTCGGCGCGGGCTCCCACCATCACCCCATGTGGGCTCTCGTCGCCGAGACGCTTGGCGATCAGAACTCGAAGTCGCTCAGCCCCACGGAGAACAAGTTCGTGTGGGCGGAGAATCGCAAGCCTCTCGGAAAGGAACCTATGCAGGTCCACGGCACTATCAAGGAAGCGGTCTTCTACAACGATACGGCCAGCGATCCGACGCATGCGCCTTGCGTCAAAGGCCCTGTCTACGGCGACACCAAGGGTCGCTTCATCGACGGCGAGCCGATCACCACAAGCCGCATCGAAGAGATGTTCTTCGACCAACACGGCGACGTGATCGTCAAGACCCGCTTCTCGGTCTACCGCGTCTACTTCAAACGCGTGGAGACAGACTGATGCGGAGCTTCAAGCAATGCGCCGTGGCGATCCTGAAGGGGACCGCCATTGGCATCGTAGGCGGTGTCTCCCTCGGATGCGGCCTGATGATCGCGGTCAAGATTCTCATCGTCGTCGCTAACCTTATTGGGTTTGGTCAATGAAGTCGTTTCTCTTCGAACTGCGGGAAGCCTCGAAGGCCTGTCCCGACATCCTGATCCGCAAGATGTTGAAGGACATCGCCGACGAGATCGGCGGCCTGATCGTCGAGCTGGTGAAGTGCCCGAGCACCGAGACCATGAAGCAGCTCAACGCCGCATGGGTGCGAGGCGTCAACGTCCTGGCGAAGGCCTACCCCACCCCCGACAACAATCCGCGCAGCGGGGCCGGTACGGTCGAGCAGGAAAGGCTGGCGGCATGAACTTCTACGATCAGGCTCTCATCCTGACCTACGGTAGCGTGGCCGCCCTGCTCTGCATCGTGGCCTGGGACCTTCACGCCAAGCGCCGCCTGCGCCTGGTGGCGGTGCGCCGGAAGGCTCTCGACGACGCCTACGACGCGCTGGCGAGCGCCGAGGACATCGCAGGCAGGGCGGTCGACAATATGCTGAACGAACCGCCGTCGCCCTCTCGGGACTCGCATATCGAACGGTGCAAGCAACGGGCATACTTCTACGGCCGGGCCAAGTCGTTCGTGGCGTCGATCCCTGTGGACAGACTGTAAGGTCTGTGATATTACCCGCCGACCAGATCGCCCCTCGCGGCCTGACGAAGGAACACGCGGCAGCCTATTGCGGGTGCAGCACCGACGCCTTCGACACCTGGGTCAAGAGGGGTATTGTGCCGGGGGCGATCCCCGGCACGCAGCGGTGGGACCGCAAGGCGATTGATTGGTATCTGGACCGGGCTTCCGGTCTGCCTACCGAAAAGACCGTCTCGGGCGATCCCCTCGCAGACTGGCAGGCTTCCAGGCGGAGGGCTGTCAGCTAGGAGAGCGTGATGCGCGTAGACCTGTTCGGCCTGTTCTGGTCCGACGCCAAGATCGGCGGCGGCAAGAAGCGTCGGTACTACTACGCGTGGAAGGGCGGCCCCCGCATCAAGGCGAAGTACGGCACGCCCGCATTCATCACCGAGTTCAACGAGCACATAGCGAGCAAGAAGACCGTGTCAGACGCCACGGTCTTCGCGCTCATCGTCGAGTTCAAAGCGTCGTCCGAGTACCGAGTGCTCAGCGACAAGACGAAGAAAGACTACCTCCGTTACATCGCCCTCATCGAGCAAGAGTTCGGCACGATGCCGATTGCGGCCGTCGAACAGAAGGGCGCGCGTGGCGTCTTCAAGACCTGGCGCGATGGGTTCGCAGACAAGCCTCGCAAGGCCGACTATGCGTGGACCGTGCTCGCCCGCATCTTCTCCGTCGCCAAGGATCGCGGACGCATCAGCGTCAATCCCTGCGAGCGCGGCGGCCGTCTCTACGAGGGCGGGGATCGCCTCGACAAGATATGGTCCGAAGCGCAGCTCGGGCTCATGATCGAGAAAGCCCCGGAGCGGATCGTCGACGCGCTCATGCTCGCGATCTGGACCGGCCAGCGGGAGGGCGATCTGATCCGCCTGCGCTGGTCGGATTACGACGGAACCTACATCAGGCTCACGCAGCGCAAGACCATACGCCACGGCAAGGTCGCCAAGGCCAAGCGGGTCACCATCCCTGTCAGCCCCGTGCTCAAGACCTACCTCGACTCCATGAAGCGGGTCGGGCCGCTGGTGCTGACCAACTCTCGGGCCAAGCCGTGGACAGAGGACGGCTTCCGGTCGTCCTGGGGCGACGCCCTGATCGACGTGGGGATCAACGAGGACTTGACGTTCCACGATCTGCGCGGCTCAGCGGTGGTGCGCCTGGCGCTCGCCGAATGCACAGTGCCGGAGATCGCCACGTTCACCGGCCACAGCCTGAAGGACGTGGAGCACATTCTGGACCGGCACTACCTCGGGCGCGATCTGCGCCTGGCGGAGAGCGCGATGGCGAAGCTCGCTGGCATGTTTGCGTCAGGAGCTTGTAAGGTCGAGGGGAACGAACCGGGCTCGTTTACGTCAAAGACTGTTCAAAGACCCGCTGACAGGTTCTAGTTTTGATCTCGCGAAGGGCTGCCAACCTATTGATTTGATTGGTGGGCGCACCAGGGCTCGAACCTGGGACCCGCTGATTAAGAGTCAGCTGCTCTACCAACTGAGCTATGCGCCCGGAACTTGTCCGGAAATGACCCTCGCAAGAGAGGCCGTCGTTTAGCAAAGCGATTCCGCGATGTCCAGCAAGCTCGCGCAAGTTTTCCCGACTTTTACCAACCCTGCCGCCAGCCGAAAGGCCGCTGGATTCCGGCGGCCTTTCATGGGCTTGGCGAGGATGCCGGGCAGCTGGCATTCAGAGCCTGCCGGAGCGCTCCTGATCGGGGCCGTCATCGCGGTTGAAATGGTGGTCGCGGCCGCCGCGCTCCCAGCGGTCCATGTCGCGCTCGAGCCGATGGCGCCGCCAGCCCTCGGAACCGAAGCCGCGCCCCTCCATGTGAGTGAGCATGGTCAGCCGCCGCTTCTGGTTGTCGTCGAGCGTCTTGTAGAGCGGGTCGGCGGCATCGGCGATCTTCTTCAGCGAGGTGGCGGTCGCCGCCATGTTGTCGGCACGCTCGCGCAGGCGAGTGACCGGATCATCCGGCCTCGCGGCCTTGTCGGCATCGGTCTTCTCCGCGGTCATCCGCGCATTGGCGCGATCGAGCCGCATCTTGGCGAAGTCGCGCACCGCGGCTTCCACCGGCGGCCACAGCTTCTCCTGATCGGCGGTCAGCTTCAGCCCGGCATGCACGGCTGCGATGCGCGCGTCGAGAAAGGCGGCCCGATCCTCTTGACTCATCTGCGTATGGCCATGGAACCAGGGGCGATGCTGGGCATAGACCGCGGTCGAACCGGCTACCGTGAGCGCTGCGATGCCGGCGAGCAGAACGTTCCTCATGCAAACCTCCTTCAAGGGTTGCTTTTAGGATGATACCGCCCGCGACAGCCTTCAACTTACGGATTAGACAGAGAGACCTCTCTTACCAAGATGTAATCCGCTTCATTGCCCGCCAGAAACATCCAAAGCGCAAATGTTGCGCCTTGGTTCAGATCATTCCCAATAGCCGCGGCAGCCACAGCGAGATCTCCGGCACGTAGGTGATCAGGCCGAGGAAAACCAGCATCGCGCACAGCCACGGCAGCACCGCGATCGTGATCTCGCTGATGCCCATCTTGGCGATACTGCTCGCGATGTAGAGGTTGAGGCCAACAGGCGGATGGCACAGCCCGACCTCGGTGTTGACGATCATCAGGATGCCGAGATGCACCGGATGCACACCGAGCTTGGTCGCCAGCGGAAACAGGATCGGCGCCATGATCAACAGGATCGACGACGGATCCATCACGTTGCCGGCGAGCAGCAGGATGACGTTGACGACCAGCAGGAACATCCACACCGAGAAGTTCTTGTCGATGATCCAGGCCGCCATCTCCTGCGGGATCTGCTCATGCGTCATCAGGAACGAGAACAGCACCGCGTTGGTGATGATGTAGAGCAGCATCGAGCTCATGCTCGCCGCTTGCAGCAGCACCTTCGGCACCTCTGAGAGCTTCAGCTCCTTGTAGACGAACACGGTGATGAAGAAGGCGTAGGTCGCGGCGACCGCGGCGGCTTCGGTCGGCGTGAAGACGCCGCCATAAATGCCGCCGAGCACGATCGCGATCAGCAGCAGGCCCCAGATGCTTTCGCGGAATGCCGTGAACTGCTGGCCGATGGTCGCCCGCGGCATCTTCGGATAACCGTTGCGCTGGGCGACGAAGAAGGTCACCGCGGCCAGCATCAGCGCGAGCAGCACGCCCGGCACGATGCCGGCCATGAACAGCGCACCGATCGAGGTGTTGGTGGAGACGCCGTAGAGCACCAGGATGATCGAGGGCGGCACCAGGATGCCGAGCGCGCCCGAGGTCGAGATCACGCCGACGCCGAACCGCTTCGGATAGCCGTGATCGACCATCGCCGGCATCATGATCGAGCCAATCGCAACCACGGTTGCGACGCTCGAGCCGGAGATCGCCGCGAACATCGCGCAGGCTGCGACGCCGGCAAGCCCGAGGCCGCCGGGCAGATGCCCGACCAGCGAGGTCGTGAATGCGATCATGCGCCGCGCGACGCCGCCGCGGGTCAGGAAGGTGCCGGCCAGGATGAAGAACGGGATCGCCATGATGCCGAAATTGTCGAGACCCGAAAACAGCTTCAGGCCGACGCTCTCGATCGGCACCTCGGTCATCGTGAACAGGAAGGTGAGCACGGTCAGGCCGAGCGAAATCGAGATCGGCATGCCCGTCAGCATCAGGGCAAACAGCAGTCCGAAGATAAGTGCGGCGCTCATCACGCTTCTCCAAGCGCGACGGGCGCGGTCTTGCTGGTCTCGACGCCGTCGACATGGGAGGCGTCATGGTGCGGCAGCTCGTCGGTCCACCAGTAATTCCAGCACACCTGCAGGAAGCGGAAGCACATCAGGTAAGAGCCGAGCGGGATGCAGGCGTAGACGATCCAGCTCGGGATCTCCATGTCGGGCGAGACCTGGTCGGTGTGCATCAGCTCGTAGACGAATTTGGCGCCCATGGTGCCGACGATCGCGGTGAACAGCGCGCCGCCGAGCAGGCCGAAGGTAATGGTGCGCTTGCGCCAGGTGTCATTGAAGCGATTGATCAGCACGTCGACGCCGACATGGATGCCGGTGCGCACGCCATAGGCGGCGCCGAACTTCGCCATCCAGATGAACATGTAGATGCAGAGTTCCTGCGACCAGGCGAGATTGATGCCGAACAAGTACGGATAGAGCACGGGAACGTCGACCAGGAATCGGTGCACGACCGTGACGAAAGTCAGCAGGGTCGCGGCGCCCATCAGGCTCGCGATGATGATTTCCTCGAGCCGGTCCAGAATCTTCAGCAGCATAGATCTCCCCTGTCATGGCCGCCCCCGCGGCCAGAGCACTTGATCTCCCTCCCCCCGTTCTTACAGGGAGAAGGTTGGGGTGAGGGGCTCCATCCGCGCGCAAGTTGATCATTGCGCTCGCGGAGCCTCCCCCTCACCCGACATTCAAGCTCCGCTTGAATTTCGACCTCTCCCCGCAAGCGGGGCGAGGTGAAGCACGCCTTAGTTCATCGGGCTGCGGCCCGTCTCTTTCAGGAATTCGTCGATCAGCGGCTGGCCGACGCGCGAGGCGACGTCCTTGTAGACCGGCAGCATCGCCTTGCGCATCGCTTCGTCCTGCTCCGGCGTCAAGGTCACGATCTCGGTCTTGCCGGCCTTCTTGATCTCGGCGAGCGCGTCGTCGTTTTCCTTGGCCGACTGGTTGTTGCCGTAGTCGGTGGCTTCCTTCATCGCCTTGGAGAGCTCGTCGCGGACATCACCCGGCAGGCCGTCCCAGAACTTCTTGTTCACGACCACGACATAGCCGATGTAGCCGTGATTGGTGACGGTGGCGTACTTCTGCACCTCATGCATTTTCTGGGTGTAGATGTTCGACCAGGTATTCTCCTGGCCATCGACCACGCCAGTCTGCAGCGCCTGGTAGACGTCCGAGAACGCCATCACCTGCGGTATCGAACCGAGCGCGCGGAACTGGGCCTCCAGCACCTTCGACGACTGGATGCGGAATTTGAGCCCCTTGTAGTCGGAAGGCGCGACCAGCTTCTTGTTCGCGCTCATCTGCTTGAAGCCGTTGTCCCAATAAGCGAGGCCGGTCATGCCCTTGGAGTCGAGCTTCTTGAGCAGCTGGGCGCCGAGCGGACCGTCGGTCACCTTGCGCAGCGATTTCAGGTCGGGGAGGATGTAGGGCAGATCGAAGACTTCGAATTCCTTGATGCCAATCGGGCCGAACTTCGAGTTCGACGGCGCCAGCATCTGCACCGCGCCGAGCTGCAATGCCTCGAGTTCTTCCTTGTCCTTGTAGAGCGTCGAGTTCGGATAGACCTCGACCTTCACCTTGCCGCCGGTATACTTCTCGGCGAGCTCCTTGAACTTGTCCGCCGCCTTGCCCTTCGGCGTATCCGAGGCCACCACGTGGCTGAATTTGAGGACGATCGGCGACTGCGCCGACGCCTGCCCGACAAAGCTCAAGGCCGCGATCGACGCCGCAGCCAAAATGAATTTACGCATGTTTCCTCCCGCGTAATTGCGGGGCACGAGACCGGCCCCGAGACATCCGGTCGCACCATTACAGAGAAGCAACGACGATTGCCATTGCCCCTTTAGCAGGGGCCGATTGCGCCATTGCTGCACTGCAAAATTCGATACGGCGGTATTCCCGTCGGCTCTTGCGACCGTTCAACGACACTGCCCGCACGCAGTGCCCGGCCACGTCCGCGTGGTCAATGCGAGGTTGGGCAATGGCGGGTTCGCCGGGCGCGAATGTTGGTGCCTGAAGCGGATCGATCGTCGACATCGAACCGCGCCTTTGCGATATCAGCTCTGGGCCACCAGCGGCCGTGGCAGCCACCATCGCAACTGCCACGACGAGACGCTCGGGCCTAGGTGCAGACAGTTTGCTGCGCCCAGGGGATGCCGACCGGCATGGCCACGTCTCGCTGGTCCTCAGCGCGACGCCGTGCTGATGTTCTCGCCGAAGAACTTCCAGGTCTTGCCGTCGAACTTCGCGAGCTTGAACGTGTCGAAGGTGGAATAGTCGGTCGGCGACACCGAGACCGTGATGCCGGGAAGCAAAAGCGGCAGCGAGACCTTGCTGATGTTGGTGGCCTGCTTCAGCAGGTTTTCGCGCGTCAGCTCGTCGCCGCAGTTCTTCAGGATGATGGCCGTGAACTGCGCGGAGAGATAACCGATCTGGTTGCTGCCATCGATCGGATTGCCCTCGGGATACCACTGCTTCATGAAGGCGAGATAGTCCTGCACGCCCTTGTCGGTATCCCAGGCCGGATCGCCCACCACCTTGGTCGCCAGCGCCGTCATCAGTCCGGTGGATGCTTCGAGGCCCGCAGGCTCGAGCACACCGCCGATCGAGCTCGCAACCGACACGATGAAGTGCGTCGGCTTCCAGCCGAGATCGGCAACCTTGCGGATCGCCTGCGCGCCGAATTTCGGCGTCGTGATCGTCATCAGCACGTCGGCGCCCGCGGCCTTCAGATTGACGATTTGGGAATCGATCGTGGGATCGGTCACCTCGTAGCTGAGCTCCTTGACGATGAGACCGGCCTTGTCGCCGAGCGCCTCCTTGAAACCCCTGAGATAGTCCTTGCCGAAATCGTCATTCTGATAGATCACGCCGATCTTCGCGCTCGGCAGCTCCTTGAGGATGTACTTGCCGTAGATCTTCGCTTCCTGCGCATAGGGTGGATAGAACGGCGTGGTCCAGGGAAACTCCTTCGGATCGTTCCACTTCGAGGCCCCTGTGGAGATCAGGAGATGCGGGATCTTCTTGCTGTTCAGATATTTTTGAATCGATGAATTGGTCGGCGTGCCCAGAGAGCCGATGTCGGCGAGGATCTCGTCCTGCTCCACCAGCTTGCGGGTCTGCTCCACCGTCTTCGGCGGGCTGTAGCCGTCGTCCATGCTCAGCAGCGTGATCTTGCGGCCGTTGATGCCGCCCTGGCTGTTGATCATCTTCCAGAAGGCGGCCTCCGCCCTACCCTGCGTGCCATAGGCCGAAGCCGGACCGCTGTAGGGCATGGTCTGCCCGATCTTGATTTCGGTATCGCTGGCGCCAGGATCGTATTTCTTGTCGGCGGCAAGTACCGCCGACGTGGACACAAGGCTGAACGCGGCGATTGCCGCGAGCGTGATGCAACGCATTTGTTCTCCCCATTCGCGTCGCTGTTTGCCGCGACGTCCGGCGAGATAATGATCATGCCCGCGCGCGATGTCGACCCCTGGGGGCGGAAATCTGCATCGACCGACGTCGAAGGTTACAACCCCAACCAGCTCATCACCGCTCCGAACGATGCCCAGAGCGTCCATCCGAGCCCGAGCAGGCAAAGCAGCGCCGCCGCCATCGCGATCGTGAGCAGCAGGCCGTCCTCCTGCAGATAGGCGATCGCAATCAGCACGACCACCATTCCCGGAATGACGTTGACCAGCGGCAGCGGCCAGCCTGCCGAGAAGGCCAGCAGGAACACCACCAGACCGACGAGGCGGTCGATCACGTCGCGACGCGCGTCCCAGCGCGGCCGGCTGATGCGTTCGATCGCCTGCAGCATCGGGCGGACAAAGACGGTGAACCGCTTGAAGCGCTTGAAATCGAACTGCCGCTTCGAGACGAATCGCGGAAACGCCGGCGCGCTGCGGCCAAGCATCATCTCGACCGCCGGAAACAGCAGCGCCAGCGTCGCGATCGTCGCGACGCCGGGAATGATCACCAGGAGCCCCAAAAGCAACAGGAGCAGGCCGAAGGACCGCTTGTCCAGGTTGCTGAGGAGCCATTCGAGGTCGACGGGGCCGTCCGGTGCTTGAGCGACGAGTTCCTCAAGAAGCTGGGACGTGTGCGTGGGGGCCAATGGGGCTCCGGACGAGGGGGACATGCCTGCAAAGTGGTCAGACTCGGCCTCGATTGCAACTGCTGCCGAAGCGGATTAGGAAGCATAGGTGACCAATGATTCCGATCAGGCATGGCACCACCATGCGCCGACAAGCCCGATTCCTGCCGCTCGCCGCCGCTGGCCGTGGTTCCTGCTGGTCGTCGTCCTCGCCTGCGCCGGTGCCGGGGGCGTCTACGCTTGGCCCCAGATCGCACCGCTGGTTCCGTCGCTCGGCAACACGGCGGCCAGCGACAAGACGGCCGCAGGCGACAAGGAGACGTTGCCGGATCTGCTCGCGACCCAGCAGAAGCTCGAGGATGACATCGGGGCACTCAGCAAGTCGATGGCCGACCAGCAGGACCAGTTGAAGACCATCGTCGACCAGCTGGCGGCCCTGACGTCGAAGGTCGACGCGCTGCAGCGCCCGGGTTCGGCTCCGGTGCCGGCAGCGGCGATCACCGAGCAGCCGCATGCACCGGTCGCGCAGGCTGCGGCGAAGCCGCGAAAGCCGCCAGTTCGAGCGCCCAAACCATCTGGTCCGATTTCGACCGGGGGTGCGCCGCTCAACGTCGCACCCGGCGGTCGCTGAGCCGGCGTCTCGCATCAGTTCATGATCGATGCAGGCCTGTCCGCGGCGGCGGTCTAGTCGCGGGGCCGCTCCATGCCTGCCCGCCTGATGGCCGCGAGCAGCAGGTCGGTATCCGAGGAAAGAAACTCGATCAGGCGCCCGGCCGCTTCAGGGGCTGTCGAGTCGCCGACGATTGCGGCAGTGAAGGTTTGGACAAGCTGAAGATCAGCAGGCAGCAGACCCACGACCTCGATGCCGGTCTCCTGCACCAACTCGCTGGTCGGCCCGATCGAGAGATCAGCCCTGCCCGCGCGCAGCGCTTCGGCCGCCTCGGTGCCGCGCGCCTCGAGGGTGAGCGTCACCGTGTCCGGCAGGTTCAGCTTCGGGACGACCTGGTCGCGAACAAATCGTCCGCTGGTGCTGCTTGGCGCCACCACCCGGCCGGCGTCGATCAAGGCTTGCCTGAGCGCGGCAGCATTGCCGATGTCGGGCTTGGGCGAGCCGGCGCGAACTGCGGCAGCCAGCGGCGCCGTCGCGAGGCCCGATTCGGATCCCGCACGAATCCGGCCATCTTCGTGCAGCCCGCGCAGGCCCTCGCGCGACAGGATCACGACGTCCGCTTTGGCGCCGTGCGCAAGCTGGTGCCTGATGGTCTTCGGACCAATACCCTCCGACGCTCCTGATCCGGTTTCCACCTTGATGCCGGTGCTGCGCTCGAATTCAGGCAGCACCTCGCGGTAGACCGCAGCGAAGCCGCCCGAAATGATGACCTTGATCATGCGGGCGGCCGGTCCGGCTATTTCTGCAGGTTCGCGGCGAACAGCTTGGCTGCTTCGGCCTTGGATTCCTGATCGGCCTTGGCGTCGTATCGGAGCGGCAGGTTGAACTTCTTGCCGAGCTCGGTGGCCTCGGGGTTGGTGAACGCGTGCACGGCGCCGGGATATTCGATGATCCGGTAATCGGCCTTCGCCGCGTCGAAATCCTTCTTCAGCGCATCGTATTGCTCGCGCTTCACGAACGGGTCGTCGGCACCGTTCAGGATCAGGATCTTCGCCTTGACGGTGCCCGGCGCCGGCGCGGGAGTATTGAGGCCGAGAGATGCGTGGAAGCCGGCAACGGCCGCAAGATCAGCGCCGGTGCGCGCCATGTTCAGCACGACCGCGCCGCCGAAGCAGTAGCCGACGGCCCCGATCCGCTGCGGATTGACGGAAGGCTGCTTGGCGAGTTGCTCGCGCGCGGCGTTGAAGCGCTGCTCCATCACCTTCGGGTCCTTCATCACCGAGCCGGACAGCGCGCCTGCATCCTTAGGATTGTCGGCGGTCTTGGCGTCGCCATACATGTCCGCGATGAAGGCGACATAGCCCTGCTCCGCGAACTTCTTCGCCTCGTTGTGGATATGCGGGGTGATGCCCCACCATTCGTGCACCATGACGATGCCGGGCCGCTTGGCCTGCGTCGCGTCGTCATAGACCACGAAGCCCTTCATCGTGGTCTCGCCGTCGGTGTAGGTGACCGGCTCTTCCTTCACCGCCGCTTGCGCGCTCGCCATCATTGCGATGGCGCAAAGGGCTCCCAAGATGTTCGTTCGCATACCGATCTCCCTTTACCTTGCATATCCCGGATGGCTACTCCGCCGCCGTCCGGATATCGATCTTCTCGGCGCGGACCGCGCAGAACTTGAATTCGGGAATCTTGCCGAACGGATCGAGCGCCGGGTTGGTCAAGAGGTTCGCCGCCGCCTCCGCGTAGCAGAACGGCATGAACACCATGTTCTCGGGCACGTCGCGGTCGGCGCGCACCTTGACCTCGACCGCGCCACGGCGGGTTTCCAGGCGAATGAAGTCGCCGGGCACGAGCCCCTTCTTGCGCATGTCCTTCGGCGTCATGAACGCGACCGCCTCGGGCTCGATCTGGTCGAGCACCTGCGCGCGACGCGTCATCGAGCCGGTGTGCCAATGTTCGAGAACACGCCCGGTCGACAGCACCATCGGATACTCGTCGTCGGGCAGCTCGTCCGGCGGGATCACCTTGGCCGGCACGATCTTGCCGCGACCGCTTGCGGTCGGGAAGCCGGTCGTGAAGATGATCTCGTTGCCCGGCTTGTCGGGATCGTCGACTGGATAGGTCACCGCGCCCTCGCGAACCAGCCGCTCCCAGGTGATGTTCTTCAGCGACGGCATCAGCTCGGCCATCTCGGTGAAGACCTCGCCTGGCCCGGCATAATTCCAGGGCAGTCCCATCCGCTTGCCGATCTCCTGGATGATCCAGAGATCCTGCCGCGCATCGCCCGGCGGCTTGATCACCTCGCGCGCCAGCTGCACGCGGCGGTCGGTGTTGGTGAAGGAGCCGGACTTTTCGGCGAACGCCGAGGCCGGCAGGATGACGTCGGCGTGGAACGCGGTCTCGGTGACGAACAGGTCCTGCACGACGAGGTGATCGAGCTTGGCGAGCGCCTGTCGCGCGTGCTGCAGATCCGGATCGGACATCGCTGGATTTTCGCCCTCGACATACATGCCGTGGATTTCACCGGCGTGGATCGCGTTCATGATCTCGACGACGGTCAGCCCGCGCACCGGATCGAGCTGCTGCCCCCACAGTCTCTCGAAGGCACCGCGCATGTCGTCGCGGCCGACCGGCTGATAGTCCGGCAGGAACATCGGGATCAGGCCGGCGTCGGAGGCGCCCTGCACGTTGTTCTGGCCGCGCAGCGGATGCAGCCCGGTGCCGGGGCGGCCGACCTGGCCGGTGATCAGCGCCAGCGCGATCAGGCAGCGCGCATTGTCGGTGCCGTGGACGTGCTGGCTGATGCCCATGCCCCAGAAGATGATCGACGATTTGGCGCCGGCATAGGCGCGCGCGACCTCGCGCAGCGTCTCGGCGGGAATACCGCAGATCGGCGCCATGCGCTCCGGTGTGAACTCCTGGATTTTCGCCTTGAGGTCGTCATAGCCCTCGGTGTAGCCGGCGATGTACTGCTCGTCGGTGAGACCTTCAGTGATGATGGTGTGGATCATCGCGTTCAGCATCGCGACGTCGCTGCCGGGCTTGAAGGCGAGGTGCTGCGTGGCATGGCGCGACAGCGTCTGCCGTCGCGGGTCCATCACGTACAACTTGGCGCCGCGCTTGGCGGCGTTCTTGATGAAGGTCGCGGCGACCGGATGGTTCACGGTCGGATTGGCGCCGATCACCCAGATCACCTCGGCATCAGCGGCGGCTGCAAACGGCGCCGACACCGCGCCAGAGCTCAGTCCTTCGAACAGCGCCGCCACCGACGAGGCGTGGCACAGCCGCGTGCAGTGGTCGACATTGTTGGAGCCGAAGCCGGTGCGCACCAGCTTCTGGAACAGATAGGCCTCTTCATTGGAGCCCTTGGCCGAACCGAACCCGGCGAGTGCCTTGGCACCCTTCTCGTCGCGGATTTTTAGCAAACCCGCGGCGGCAAGATCGAGCGCTTCTTCCCACGATGCTTCGCGGAAATGGGTGTAGGGATTGGCCGGATCGACCTGGTCGTTGGCGTCCTTCTTGACGCCGGGCAGCCGTACCAGCGGCTTGGTCAGGCGATTGGGGTGATGGATGTAGTCGAAGCCGAAGCGGCCCTTGACGCAGAGCCGGTTGTGATTGGCAGGCCCATCGCGGCCTTCCGCGTAGATCACCTTCTCGTCCTTGACCTCGTAGGTGACCTGGCATCCGACGCCGCAATACGGGCACAACGAGTCCACCTTGCGGTCGGGCCAGGTGACGCGGGTCTGCTTGTCGTCGAGCATCACGGCCGGCATCAGCGCGCCGGTCGGACAGGCCTGCACGCACTCGCCGCAGGCGACGCAGGTCGATTCGCCCATCGGATCGTCGAAGTCGAACACGATCTTCGAATCGTGATTGCGATAAGCCATGCCGATCACGTCGTTGACCTGCACCTCACGGCACGCCCGCACGCACAGCCCGCACTGGATGCAGGCATCGAGATTGACGCGCATCGCCGGGTGGCTGGTGTCGGCCTGCCAACGCTCGGCCGCCGGGAATCGGCTTTCGGTGACGCCGGTCTTCTCGGCCCAGTGCCAGAATTTCGAGTCCGGATCGTGCGAAGTCTCGCGCGCCGGCTGATCGGCGACGAGCAACTCCATCACCATCTTCTGCGCCGCGACCGCGCGTTGGCTCGCCGACTTCACCTTCATGCCGACCGCAGGCGTGCGCTTGCAAGACGCTGCCAGCACGCGCTCGCCCTCGATCTCGACCATGCAGGCGCGGCAATTGCCGTCCGGCCGATAATCAGGCGCGGGCGAATAGCAGAGATGCGGGATCTCGGTGCCCTGACGCTTGGCGACCTGCCAGATGGTTTCGCCGGCCCGCGCTTCGACTTGCTGCCCGTCGAGCTCGAACTTGATCGTCTGGCCGGAGTTCTGATGGTTGCTCATTCGAATCCTCGTCGAAATTCGCCCTGCCCGGCCCGCCTATTCGGCGGCTTGCTGCGGACGAAAGCCGTCCGGAAAATACTTGATCACTGATGTCAGCGGATTGGAGGCGGCCTGACCGAGGCCGCAAATCGACGCATCGCGCATCGCCTGGCTCAACTGGTCGAGCAGTTCCTTGTCCCAGACCGGTCGCTGCATCAGCAGCGCCGCCTTCTCGGTCCCGGCGCGGCAGGGCGTGCATTGCCCGCAGCTCTCATCCTCGAAGAACTTCATCAGGTTCAGCGCGGCCTCCCTGACGTCATCAGCCTGCGAGAGCACGACGACGGCGGCCGAACCGATGAAGCAGCCGTATTTCTCCAGCGTGCCGAAATCGAGCGGGATGTCATCCATCGAGGCCGGCAGGATGCCGCCGGATGCACCGCCCGGCAGATAGGCCTGCAAGGTGTGGCCGTCGGCCATGCCGCCGCAGAACTCGTCGATCAGTTCGCGCAAGGTGATGCCGGCGGGCGCGAGCTTGACGCCGGGATCCTTGACGCGTCCAGACACCGAGAAGCTGCGCAGGCCGTGGCGTTCGTTGCGGCCGTGGCTCTTCCACCAGTCGGCGCCCTTCTCGACGATGTCGCGCACCCACCACAACGTCTCGATGTTGTTGATCAGCGTCGGCAGGCCGAACAGCCCGACCTGGAACGGATATGGCGGCTTGTGCCGCGGCAGGCCGCGCTTGCCCTCGATCGATTCCAGCAGCGAGGATTCCTCGCCGCAGATATAGGCGCCGGCGCCGCGCCGCAGATGCAGGGTCGGACCACCGGGCGGAAGCTTTGCGATCTCGCGCTCGAGGATCTCGCGGCAGGCCGGGTATTCGTCGCGGATATAGATGTAGACGTCCGGCGCCTCCACCACGTGCGCGCCGATCAGCATGCCCTCGAGGAAGCGATGCGGATCGGTCTCGAGATAATAGCGGTCCTTGAAGGTGCCGGGCTCGCCCTCGTCGCCGTTGACGGCCATCAGCCGCGGCCCGGGTTCGCCGAGCACGGCGCGCCATTTGCGGCCGGTCGGGAAACCGGCGCCGCCGAGACCGCGCAGCGAGGCATCGTCGAGCGCCTTCAGCAGGTCTTCGCGCGGCAGCACGCCTGAGCGCAGCCGCGCCAGCAGTTGGTATCCGCCGCCCGTAACATAGGCGTCGTAGTCGACGTAGGGCGGCAGATGCACATGGGTATCGCCGCTCTTCGCCGCCGCGAGCACATTGGTGACGGTCGCATGATCGACGAAGTTGTGGCCGACCTCTGCAGCAGGCGCGGTGTCGCAGCGGCCGACGCACGGTGCACGCACCACGCGGATGCCGGGGCCGGCGCGGGACTGAAGATCCTTCAACAGCTGCTCGCCGCCGAGCATCGCGCAGGTCAGCGAATCGCAGACGCGCACAGTGAGCGGCGCGATGTCAGGCTCGCCCTCCTTCACGATGTCGAAATGCGCGTAGAAGGTCGCGGTCTCGAACACTTCGGCGAATGACAGCTTCATCTCGTCGGCGAGCGCGGCCAGATGCGCCGCCGAGATCTGATGGTACTTGTCCTGGATCAGATGCAGGTACTCGATCAGGAGGTCGCGCCGGCGCGGCCGGTCAGAGAGCAGCGCCTCGATCTCATGCGCGGCGGCAGGGTCGACCTGGCGTCCCTTGGGCGTGGCTTTCGCCCGCTTTCGGCCGGCTCCGGGATGCTCGAACGCGCGAACCTTGTGAACGTCGTCTCCGCTCATGAAACCCGCCTTGGAACCTCTGGCTCTTGCACAAACCGCGCTTGTTGCACCAACTCTATTCTCTGGCATGCCACAGGCAAGCATATTTAGAACGCCTCCAGCGGCGTCGGGTTGCCGCGCAGGTCGTTGTTAATGTTTGCCTATCGAGCGATCTGATTTTCCAATCGCGCGATCGCCCGACCCGCGCGATCTCGACCGCGTCACAGCAGATCGGCGTAGCCGAGGAAGCCGACGGTATCGCCCGGCTCGACCCGCACGACGGTCTCGCCGAGTTCGACCAGTCCATCCGTCTCGACCAGCGACGACAGCAGGCCGGCCCCTTCGCGAGGAAACTTGGTCGCCTCCAGCGCACCATCCGCCGCCCGCCGCAGCGAAACGCGGACATATTCGCGCCTGCCGCTCTTCTTCTTGTAGCTGAAGGCGGCGCGGATCGGCAGCGGCAGCAGCGGAGCCGGCACCGCGCCCGAGAGCGCCAGCACGGTCGGCCGCACTACATGGACAAAGGTGACGAAGCTCGCCACGGGATTGCCGGGCAAGCCGATCAGCGGCGTGCCGTCGATGATGCCCATCGCCACCGGACGGCCCGGCTTGATCGCCATCCGCCACAGCACCAGCGAGCCGGCCTGCTCGATGCCGGCCTTGACGTGGTCCTCTTCGCCGGTCGAGACGCCGCCGGTGGTCAGGATCAGGTCAAAGCTGCGTGCGACCTGCTTGAGCGCCGCAGCGAGTTCGGCCCGCTCGTCGCGCAGGATGCCGAGATCGCCGACCTCGCAGCCGAGCCGCCGTAACATCGCCATCAGCATGAAGCGGTTGGAATCATAGAGCTGCGCTTCGGCACGCGCACTCCCCGGCGCGGCCAGCTCGTCTCCGGTGGAGAACACCCCGACCCGCAGCCTTCGCACCACATCGAGCGTGCTCAACCCGAACGCCGCGGCGACGGCGATGTCCTGCGGGCGCAGGCGCCGGCCCGATGCCAACGCGACAGCACCGCGCGCAATGTCCTCGCCGGCCGGCCGCACATTGGCGCCGGGCTTCAGGCCGGGCGGCAGGATCACATTGCCGGCGTCGTCGATCCGCACGTCCTCCTGCATGAACACGGTATCGGTGCCGCCGGGCATCGGCGCGCCAGTGAAGATCCGCACCGCCTGGCCGGGCCGTGCGGGCTGTGCCGGCGCACCCGCCTGCACGCGTCCGGCGACCGGAAATGCGCGCTCGCCATCCGTCGGCAGGTCCGCACCCGATACCGCATAACCGTCGACGGCGGAGTTCATGAATGGCGGCAGCGGCAGAGGCGCGGCAATGTCGCCGGCCAGGATACGTCCGTCGGCATCCACCAGCGCAACGGCCTCGGTCTCGCCGACCGGCTTGACGCGCGCGGCGATGATCGCGACGGCCTCGTCGACCGACATCATCGGCCCGCCGAATGCGAAGCAGTCGTCGGAAAGCTGCGCCATCGTCTCTCTCAATCCTCGGCCATCGACAGGATGTGTTCAAGCCGGATCGCCAATTGCGGCGTGATCTCTAAAGCCGGACCATCAGTGGCAGTTCCGGCGGAGCGGCGGAAAGTGGCCAGTCCATCTCCGATCGTGCTTATATCCCCAGCTCCATTGCCGTGTGAACCCATCGGGACTGCGACCTGTGACCACGAAAACCACCGCTCCCATCATTGTTCCAGACCCGGACGATCCGCGGCTGACGGAGCGCGTGGTCGGCGTCGACCAGACCGGCGCGCGGACCGAGATCAAGGTGCCGGTCGAGCGGCCGCTCACGCTATACCTCAACGCGCAGGAGATCGTCACGATGATGACGATCAACGACTATCCCGAATACCTCGCGCTCGGATATCTGCTGAACCAGAACATGCTCAAATATGACGACGTCGTCACCGAGGTCGAATATGACGACGATCTCGAGGTCGTCGTGGTGCGCACCGCGCACCACACCAATTTCGAGGCGAAGCTGAAGAAGCGCACGCAGACCTCGGGCTGCGCCCAGGGAACGGCGTTCGGCGACCTGCTCGAAGCCGTCGAGAAGGTCGCGCTGCCGAAGGCCGAACTGCGAACGTCCTGGCTCTACCGGATGACGCACACCATCAACACGATGCCGTCGCTGTATCTGGAAGCGGGCGCCATCCACGGCTGCGTGCTGTGCAAGGAGAGCACGCCGGTGTGCTACACCGAGGACGTCGGCCGGCACAACGCCGTCGACAAGATCGCGGGCTGGATCTACCGCCACAATGTCGATCCGGCCGACAAGATCCTCTACACCACCGGGCGGCTGACCTCGGAGATGGTGATCAAGACGGTCCGGATGGGCATCCCGATCCTGGTCTCGCGCTCCGGGTTCACGGCATGGGGCGTCGATCTGGCGCGGCAGGTCGGATTGACGCTGGTCGGGCGCGCGCGCGGCAAGCGCTTCATCGCGCTGTCCGGCCAGGAGCGGATCGTCTACGACCAGAACCTCGACTATGTCGAAGAGGAATCGATGCGTCACAAGCGCAAGGGCGAGACCGACAATGACTGACATTCCCGGCGTGCTGCTGGCCGGCGGCCTCGCGCGGCGGATGGGCGGCGGCGACAAGCCGATGCGCCAGATCGCGGGCCGCACCATCCTGCAACGGGTGATCGACCGACTCGCGCCGCAATGCAGCGGGCTGATCATCAACGCCAATGGCGATCCCGCGCGGTTCGCCGCGTTCGGCTTTCCGGTCGTAGCCGACGATGTCGTCGATTTTCCCGGTCCCCTCGCCGGCATCCTCGCCGCACTCGACTGGACCGCGGCCAACCGGCCGGATGCGAAATGGGTGCTGAGCGCGGCGGGCGACTGTCCGTTTCTTCCGCGCGATCTCGTCGCACGCCTGGAGCAGGCGCGCGCCGCCGAGAATGCCGAGCTCGCAGTCGCCTCATCCGGCGGCCAGACCCATCCGGTGATCGGCCTCTGGAGCGTGCGCCTGCGGAACGAATTGCGCCATGCGCTGGTCGAGGAGGATGTGCGCAAGATCGATCGCTGGACCGCGCGCTATCCGCTGGCAACGGTCGAATGGCCGACCGAGCCGCTGGATCCGTTCTTCAACGCCAACACCGTTGAAGACATCGCGGAAGCCGATCGTCTCGCCGCGCTGGACGGCGGATAGGCGGCTGCGTGCCTAGCCGGTGAAGCTCACACCGCTGAGGTTGCCGCCGGCGTCATATGTAAAGGTCCATCCCCATGCCGTGGTGGATCCACCTCTTGCGTCAATCACGTTCTCGCTGACATGATTCTGGTCCCACTTCATGCCGCCCGCGACGTCATCCAGCTGATCGAGGCTCAGTTCGGTTGCGTTGAGATTCGCCATCGCCGTTGCTCCTGTTTGAGACTGCGGCGGAGGCTTACGTCGATTGGATTTGAGCTACCGTGACGTGGGTCACATCATCGCGGGTGGACGACTGGAGAAGCCGCTGCGTTCGTCAATCCGCCCTGCAATCCCTCCAAACAAAACGCGGCGCCGAAGCGCCGCGTCTCAACTTGCCGATCGTGCCTGTCCGTCAGCTCGCGGCGGCCGCCGGCTCGTCGCGCTGGCGCTTCATCACGATCTTGTTCAGCGCGCCGAGATAGGCCTTGGCGGACGCGACCAGCGTGTCCGGATCGGCCGCGCGCGCGGTCATCGAGCGGCCTTCATGCGCCAGGCGCACCGAGACCTCGGCCTGCGCGTCGGTGCCTTCGGTCACCGCGTGGACCTGATACAGCTCCAGCTTGGCCTCGTGCGGCACCAGGCGCTTGATGCAGTTGAAGACGGCATCGACCGGGCCGTTGCCCTCGGCCTCTTCGATCTTGATCTGGCCGTCGACGTCGAGCTTCATGGTCGCGCGCTGCGGGCCATGGGTGCCGGCGATCACGGTCAGCGAGGTCAGCTTGATGCGGTCGTGGGCGGCCGCCATCTCCTGGTCGACCAGCGCCTCGATGTCCTCGTCGTAGATGTCCTTCTTGCGGTCGGCCAGCGCCTTCATCCGCGTAAAGGCATCCTCCAGCTGGTTGGCGCCAAGCTTGTAGCCCATCTCCTCCAGCTTGTGGATGAAGGCATGGCGGCCGGAATGCTTGCCCAGCACCAGCGAGGACTGCTTCAGGCCGACCATCTCGGGCCGCATGATCTCGTAGGTCGAGGCGTCCTTCAGCACGCCGTCCTGATGGATGCCGCTCTCATGGGCGAAGGCGTTACGGCCGACGATCGCCTTGTTGTACTGCACCGGGAACGAGGTCGCGGCCGATACCACCTTGGAGGCGCGGGTCAGCTGCGTGGTGTCGATCTTGTTCCAGTACGGAAACTTGTCGTTGCGCACGTTGATCGCCATCACGATCTCTTCCAGCGCGGCGTTGCCGGCGCGCTCGCCGATGCCGTTGACGGTGCACTCGACCTGCCGCGCGCCGCCGACGATGCCGGCCAGCGAGTTGGCGACCGCCATGCCGAGGTCGTTGTGGCAATGCACCGAGAAGATCGCCTTGTCGGAGTTCGGCACCCGCTCGATCAGCGTCCGCATGAAGTGGGTGTATTCCTCCGGCACCGTGTAGCCGACGGTGTCGGGGATGTTCACCGTGGTGGCGCCGGCCTTGATCACGGCTTCGACGATCCGGCACAGATAGTCCATCTCGCTGCGGGTGCCGTCCTCGGCCGACCATTCGACGTCGTCGATCTGGTTGCGGGCGCGGGCGACCATCGCGACCGAGGTCTCGATGACCTGCTCGGGGGTCTTGTTCAACTTCACGCGCATATGCAGCGGCGAGGTCGCGATCACGGTGTGGACGCGGCCGCGGCGGGCGAACTTGACGGCTTCGGCGCAGCGGTCGATGTCGGCCGGATGGGCGCGGGACAGGCCCGCGATCACCGAGTTCTTGGAGCGGCGGGCGATCTCGCTGACCGCCTGGAAGTCGCCTTCCGAGGTGATCGGGAAGCCGGCCTCGATGACGTCGACGCCCATGTCGTCCAGCAGTTCGGCGACCTCGAGCTTCTCCTCGAAGGTCATGGTGGCGCCGGGGCACTGCTCGCCGTCGCGCAAGGTGGTGTCGAAAATGATGACGCGGTCCTTTTCGGACTTATCAGCGGTGGCCATGTCAGAAATTCCTTTGAGCTTTTGCGCCCGTCATTGCTGCTTGAGCGATTGGTTGGGCGATTATCAGGGTCCGGTGATCTCGTACAAACCCCTGAGTGCCCAGGCACAGATGCCCAGCCGGCCCTCAGGGGCAGGTAAGAAGCAGGCCGCCAATAAGCAGGGTGGGCCGCGCGGCCGGGATCGTGGCGGTAGCCTGGGCCACCTCCCCCGAAATCCCATCGATTTGGCCGCGAATCAGCATTGCCAGACCCTGTTGAGCGCCAAAACCCTCGGTCAAAACCATTGACGGTTGGTTGCCGGGACGCGCTTTGCGCCGTCGTTCTAGACGATTATGGCAAGCCGCCGCAATGGGTAAAGATGGTCAGGGGGATTGACCTAACGTGGCGAGACAGCTTGGCGCATCAGGGACGCGAAAGCGGGGGGCTCTCCTCCCCTCGGGCGACCGCCGCAGCCACGCTTGGCCAAATCTCGCAAAACAACCCCATGCAAAGGGGAGCGGGCGGCCGCCGGCGTTGGACAAGGCACTTGACGCGTCGGGCAACTCACGGCTACATTTCTAATATTCCGAAATCATTCAAGCGCCTCGCATCGGACCCCAGCAAGGCGAGCCGAGCCCAACCGGTGGGCTCACCTCACATCGGCCAGCGATATAGCGCGGGTTGCGCCGCAGCCGCGCCGCATTGCAGACCTCGAAGCATGGTCGGACACTGGCGCGTCGCGCGATCCGGCAAAGGGGCCGGCGGTGATGAGGTCCGATTCCGGCCAGCACGTCCCGCCGCGCCGACCTGGATCGAACCGATCAATCAGCCCCGGAGATATCGCGCTCGATCACACCGATCACATGATCGGCGCGGAGGCGATCGCCCGCTTCATCTCGACCGAGATGCACCGCCCGTTCTCCGAGATCGACATCGCGTTCCGCGCGGTTCATGCCGACGGCGACAGCGTCATCGTCGAGGAACGCATGCGCGCCACGCTGCCCGGCGGCCGGACTTACGACAACGACTACTGCTTCGTGGTCGAGGTCGAGGTCGGCCGCATCAAGCAGGTGCGCGAATACATGGACACGCGCAAGGGCTGGCAGATGGTGTTCGGAGAAGCTGCGGCGTGAAGCGTGCTGGGCGCGCTCCGGCGCAGTTGCATGCACACGTAAGGGACGCACCAGCGGGCGGGTTCCCTCCCCCCTTGCGGGGTAGGGGAATCGCATATGGCGATGGAGGGGTGTTGCCAAGCGGTTGGAACTGGATTCTTTGGGTGTCTCTCGCTTCCCGAGGGAGACCAGAATGCGCCAACTCAAGCGCCTGCTTCGACCACTCAAGGACCCCCGCGCCAGCAACGTGCGGCACGATCTGGTGGAGATCATCGTCATCGCCTTGGCGGCGACACTGGCCGGCGCCAAGACCTGCACCGAGTTCGAGTTCTTCGGCAAAGGCCGAGAGGAGCTGTTGCAGCGGTTCCTGGAGCTCAGATCCGGCATCCCCAGCCACGATACGTTCAGCAACGTCTTCCGTGCTCTGGACCCGAAGGGGTTGGAAGCGATTTTGCGCAAGCTCAGCAAGGGCTTCGGCATCAAGGGCGTGGTCAGCATCGACGGCAAGGCGTTGCGCGGCGCCTTCATGCGTGGGCGGCAATCCACACCGCTGCATATGGTCAATGTCTGGGCGGCAGGCACACGCATGGCGCTGGCTCAAAGGAAGGCCCCCAATCGCAACGAGGTTGCCGGCGTTCTCGAAGTCCTCGCCTCGCTCGATCTGGACGGCGCTCTTGTCACTGCCGACGCCTTGCATTGCCGGCCCGATGTCGCGCAAGCCATCCGCGACCGGAAGGGCCACTACGTTCTGGCCATCAAGAGCAATCGCGGCCGGCTCTTCAAGGCCGCCAAGGCGTTGCTCGACACCGCCCGACGGCCTGCGCGAGCAAGCCAGCGAAGAACCGCCGCCCACGATCGCATCGAGCGCCGGCAAGCCATCATCGTGCCGGCACCGCAATTGGCGAAGCAACATGGCTTCCCCGCTATCGTCGCGGTCGGCCGCATCGACAGCTGGCGCGCAACTGCCGGCAAGCCTGCCAAGCGGACGGCCCGATACTTTCTGGCTTCGCGGCGGCTGCCAGCCAAGAAGCTGCTCGACGTCGTCCGCGCCCACTGGAGCATCGAGAACAACCTGCACTGGGTTCTCGACGTTCTGTTCGACGAGGACGCTTGCCGCAGCCGCAAGGACCACGCCCCGGAGAACCTTGCCGTCATCCGCAAGCTCGCCATCAACGCCCTGCAAGCCACGCCAGGTCCAGCGCGAACCAGCCACAAAATGCTCCAGGCAAGATGGAGCAACGACTTCCTTCTCACCGTCCTGGCCCATATGCGATAGCCCTACCTTGCGGGGGAGGGTTAGGGAGAGGGGTGGCCACACGGAGACTCTCTCGACTTTTTGCAACGACGCACGATCAAGATTGCAGACGCAACGCTTCGCCTCGATGACCTTCGCCCGGGGCTCACCCCTCTCCCCACCCTCCCCCGCAAGGGGGGAGGGAGCCGCCGAGGGTGCTCACCTCACGTTCGCAGGCAGACTGAACACGCTGAGCGGCGTAGTCACACGTGCGCCGGGACGCGCACCGCGAAAACCCTTCCTACACCATGACATCAGGCATGATCTCGACCGGCGACAACCATCGCGCGTGCGCGGCCGCCGAAGTCAATCTTTGCTCAACGGGTTGCCTTTAGGGTGCCGGCGGCGGCCGGATGTTAGGGCGCGACCTGTTTGGTTAAGGAGATATAGCGATCATGCCCGCGACGAACGTGGCCGAAGGGCCCAATCAGCGACAAGCCGGCTTCAATCTCTTCCTCGTCGGCTTCCTGATCCTGTTCCTCGAGCTGGCCTGCATCCGCTGGTTCTCGGCCAAGGTCGTCTTCCTGCAATTCTTCACCAATATCGTGCTGCTGGCGGCCTTCCTTGGCATGTCCTGCGGCTGCCTTGCCGCGCGGCGGACCACCAACTGGCTTGCGCTGTTTCCGGGGCTCGCGCTCGTGACCTTCGCCGCCGTGGCCACGATCATGGTGCTGTATTTCCAGTGGGGCGAGTTCGCAGTCGACGTCGGCCATCAGGCCTCGCCGCAGGAGGTGTTCTTCGGCACCGAATATCGCAACCCGGATCTCGCCAAATTCGTGGTGCCGATCGAGGCGATCGCCGGGCTGTTCTTCGTGCTGATCGCGCTGATGTTCGTCGGCCTCGGCCAGACGCTCGGCCGCGCCTTCGATGCCTACCCGAACCGCGTCGCCGGCTATTCGCTCAATATCGGCGGCAGCCTGGCGGGCATCGTGGGGTTCTCGCTGCTGTCGTTCGCACAGGCGCCGCCGGTGGTCTGGTTCGGCATCAGCTGCGCCGGCATCGCCTATCTGCTCTATCAGGACAAGGCGCTGTCGCTGCTGCGCCTCGTGACGATCATCTTCGTGGTCGGATTTACCGGATTCTACACCGATCGTTCCGGCAACCATGACATCCGCTGGTCGCCTTACTACGCCGTCGACCTCAACAAGAAGAGCGGCGAAATCACCGTCAACAGCATCGGCCATCAGGAAATGATGCCGTTCAGCGAACGCGGCTCGTCCTATTCGCTGATCCATTTGCTGCAGCAGCACAGCGGCGGCGCGCCGTTCAAGGACGTCATGATCATCGGCGCCGGCTCCGGCAACGACCTGGCGCACGCCTTGCGCTTCGGCGTGGAGCGCGTCGATGCGGTCGAGATCGATCCCGCGATCCAGGACATCGGCATCCACAACCATCCCGACAAGCCCTATCAGGACCCGCGGGTGGTGCCGCATCTCGACGACGGCCGGCATTTCCTGCGCACCACCGAACGCAAATACGATCTCGTGGTGTATGCGCTGGTCGACTCGCTGATCCTGCACAGCGGTTATGCCAACATCCGTCTCGAAAGCTACCTGTTCACCGAACAGGCGTTCCAGGACGTCCGCCGTGTGCTGAAGCAGGACGGCATCTTCGTGATGTACAACTACTACCGCCAGGGCTGGATCGTGCAGCGCGTCGCCGAGATGGCCAAGCAGGTGTTCGGCTGCGATCCGCTGGTGCTGCCGCTGCCCTACAAGGAAACCCTGACGTCATCGGAAGCGGTCGGCTTCACCACCATCATCGCGGGCTGCAATCCCCGCATCTCCACCGCGTTCCGCGACCGCGGCAAGTTCTGGCTGAACAGCATTCCGCCGGAGAACCTCGCGGTCGACGGTTTCGACAAGCCGCAGGAGAAAGCCAAAGACAAGGCAACCACGCAGCGCGGCGACTGGGTGCCGCTGGCGCCGGCGAAATTGGTGGTCGACAATGAAGGCGCCAGGCAATCGACCAGCGACGACTGGCCGTTCCTCTATGTCAGCGGGCGGCTGATCCCCGACCTCACCGTTCGCTCGATGATCCTGCTCGGCGTGCTCGGGCTCGGCCTCGTCTATCTGTTCAAGCCGAAGGGCGCCTGGCGGCCGAACAACCGGATGTTCTTCCTCGGCGCGGCCTTCATGCTGCTCGAGACCAAGGCGGTGGTGCAGATGGCACTGCTGTTCGGCAGCACCTGGCTGGTCAACTCGGCGGTGTTCTTCACCGCGCTGCTGCTGATCCTCGCCGCCAATCTGTATGTGATCAAGGTGCCGTCCACCCGGCTGGTGCGGCACTATGCCGGGCTGCTGCTGCTGCTCGCGGTCTCGGTGCTGGTGCCGCTCGACACCTTCCTGAGCGGCGGCATTGTCTGGCGCTACGTGATCCCGTGCGCGCTGGCGCTCGGCCCGATGTTCTTCGCCGGCGTGATCTTCGCCCGCACCTTCCGCGACGAGGCCAATCCCGACCAGGCGTTCGGATCCAACATCGCGGGCTCCGTGATCGGCGGCCTCGCCGAGTCGTGCTCGACCCTGCTCGGCTTCCGCTATCTCCTGATCGTGGCGATCGGCTTTTACCTCTTGTCCGCCTGGATGCCCTCGCGCAAGGGCTAGCGTGGGGCGAGTAAGGGACGCAACAGCAGAAGGGTTCCCTCCCCCCTTGCGGGGTAGGGTTAGGGAGAGGGGTACCACACGGGGACTCTCTCGATTTGTCTTTCGACGACGCGATCAAGATTGCAAAGGCAACACTTCGCCTCGATGATCTCGCCCGGGGCCACCCCTCTCCCCACCCTCCCCCGCAAGGTAGGGCTATCGCATATGGGCCAGGACGGTGAGAAGGAAGTCGTTGCTCCATCTTGCCTGGAGCATTTTGTGGCTGGTTCGCGCTGGACCTGGCGTGGCTTGCAGGGCGTTGATGGCGAGCTTGCGGATGACGGCAAGGTTCTCCGGGGCGTGGTCCTTGCGGCTGCGGCAAGCGTCCTCGTCGAACAGAACGTCGAGAACCCAGTGCAGGTTGTTCTCGATGCTCCAGTGGGCGCGGACGACGTCGAGCAGCTTCTTGGCTGGCAGCCGCCGCGAAGCCAGAAAGTATCGGGCCGTCCGCTTGGCAGGCTTGCCGGCAGTTGCGCGCCAGCTGTCGATGCGGCCGACCGCGACGATAGCGGGGAAGCCATGTTGCTTCGCCAATTGCGGTGCCGGCACGATGATGGCTTGCCGGCGCTCGATGCGATCGTGGGCGGCGGTTCTTCGCTGGCTTGCTCGCGCAGGCCGTCGGGCGGTGTCGAGCAACGCCTTGGCGGCCTTGAAGAGCCGGCCGCGATTGCTCTTGATGGCCAGAACGTAGTGGCCCTTCCGGTCGCGGATGGCTTGCGCGACATCGGGCCGGCAATGCAAGGCGTCGGCAGTGACAAGAGCGCCGTCCAGATCGAGCGAGGCGAGGACTTCGAGAACGCCGGCAACCTCGTTGCGATTGGGGGCCTTCCTTTGAGCCAGCGCCATGCGTGTGCCTGCCGCCCAGACATTGACCATATGCAGCGGTGTGGATTGCCGCCCACGCATGAAGGCGCCGCGCAACGCCTTGCCGTCGATGCTGACCACGCCCTTGATGCCGAAGCCCTTGCTGAGCTTGCGCAAAATCGCTTCCAACCCCTTCGGGTCCAGAGCACGGAAGACGTTGCTGAACGTATCGTGGCTGGGGATGCCGGATCTGAGCTCCAGGAACCGCTGCAACAGCTCCTCTCGGCCTTTGCCGAAGAACTCGAACTCGGTGCAGGTCTTGGCGCCGGCCAGTGTCGCCGCCAAGGCGATGACGATGATCTCCACCAGATCGTGCCGCACGTTGCTGGCGCGGGGGTCCTTGAGTGGTCGAAGCAGGCGCTTGAGTTGGCGCATTCTGGTCTCCCTCGGGAAGCGAGAGACACCCAAAGAATCCAGTTCCAACCGCTTGGCAACACCCCTCCATCGCCATATGCGATTCCCCTACCCCGCAAGGGGGGAGGGAGCCGGACGAGTGTGCTTACCTTACGTGGCGGGGCACGAGCGCGAGAAAAACGCCGCCGCTTTTCACGTCCTACTTCGCCTTCTTCTCCGCCGCGCCGCCCTTGCCTTCGGCTTCCAGCGCCGCGCGGATGTGCTTGAACTCGCTCAGATCGGCCTTGCCGACCACGGGGAATTTCAGATCGAGCCGGTCGAGCGCGCTCACGATGGTCGAGCCGATCACGGCACGGGCGAACCATTTGTGGTCGGCCGGCACGATGTGCCAGGGCGCGTCCCTGGTCGCGGTGTGGTGGATCATGTCCTGGTAGGCGGCCTGGTATTTGGCCCAAAGCTGCCGCTCGGAAATGTCGGCCATCGAGAACTTCCAGTACTTGGCCGGCTCCTCGAGCCGGTCGAGGAAGCGCCGGCGCTGCTCCTCCTTGGAGACGTGCAGGAAGAACTTCAGGATCATGGTGCCGTTGCGCGACAGATAGCGCTCGATCGCGGAGATGTCCTCGAAGCGCTCGCGCCAGATGTTCTTGGTCACCAGCTTCTTCGGTATCTTCTGCTTGTCCAGCACCTCGGGATGCACCCGCACCACGAGGCACTCCTCATAATAGGAGCGATTGAAGATGCCGATGCGGCCCCGCTCCGGCAGCGCGATCATCGCGCGCCACATGTAGTCGTGGTCGAGCTCGCGGGTCGAGGGCTGCTTGAAGGAGGAGACCTCGCAGCCCTGCGGATTGACGCCCTCGAACACGCTCTTGATCGCTGAATCCTTGCCGGCGGCATCCATGCCCTGGAAGATCAGCAACAGCGACCAGCGGTCCTGGGCGTAGAGCTTCTCCTGGAAATCGTTGAGCCGCTTGCGGTTGGCCTCGATGATCTTGCCGCCGGCGTCCTTGTCGATGCCGCCCTTCTCGGCGGTCGGGTACGACTTGAGGTGAAATTCGCCACTCCCGTCGAAACGGAACGGCGCAACGAAGGGTTTCAGTTCATCGGCGAGCGATGGGGACGGTTTGTTGTTCATGACCTCTCGGCGGCTTGCGTGGCGATTTGATCCGGTCGATCACGCTACCAAGAATGCCCTTGGGCAGGAAGATGATGAACAGCACCAGCAGGACGCCATAGACCAGGTTGTCCCAGCCGACCGCCTTGGTGCCGAACGAGATCCGCAGCACCTCGGCCAGCACGATGGTGATGACGGCGCCGACCGTCGGCCCGAGCGCGACATAGACGCCGCCGACGATCGCCGCGAACACCATCTGCAGGGAGACCGCAATCCCGCTCACCGTGTCGGGCGAGATGAACATCTGGTACTGGCAATACAGCGCCCCCGAAAGCGCGGTCATCAGCGCGCTGATCAGCGTGATCTTGAGCTTTTCGGCGGTGACATTGACGCCGGCCGCGGCAGCCGCGTCCTCATCCTCCGAGATCGCCTCCATGGCGTGGCGGATCATGCTGCGGTCGATCGCGCGCCAGATCACGAGGCCGAAGGCCCAGACCGCAAGCGCGATCAGGTACCAGGTGATCTTGTCGTCGAATTGCAGCGCGAACAGCCCCTTGCCGCTCGGCGCGCGTTGCGGCGTGTAGCCGAGCGAGCCGCCGGTATAATCGCGGGTCGCGGTGATGACCTGCAACACGATGCCCGACAGCGCGAGCGTCACCAGCACGAAATAGTGCCCCGTGATGCGGAAGCGGAAGCAGGGATAGGCGACGACGAGCGCGAGCCCGCCCGCGGTCGCCATGCTCAGGGGAATCCCGATCCAGGGCGACAGCCCGAGATGGTTCCAGAGCAACGCGGTGACATAGGCGCCGATCCCCATGAAGCCGCCATGGCCGAGCGAGACCAGGCCGAAGCGGCCCATGATCGACCACGAGGTGTAGGCGAACGACCAGATCAGGATCAGCACCAGGAGATGCAAATGATAGGGATCGCGGTGCACGAAGGGCAGCGCGACGAGCACGAGGAGTGCAATGATCCAGCCGGCAGCCTGCCTGCTCACGAGCGCCTCGCGAGCAGGCCCGCAGGCCGGATGAACATCATGACGATGAAGAAGGCGAAGGCCAGCACGTAGCCCCATTCGAGATCGGAGAACAGGCCGCCGAGCGAGATGATCTCGGCGAACACGAAGGCGGCGACGAACCCGCCGATGAAATTGCCGAGGCCGCCGAGCACGCAGATCAGGAAGGTGATCGGCCCGAACGACAGGCCGACGAACGGATGCACGTCGTATTGCAGCACCAGAAGGCAGGCCGCGAGGCCGGCGAGCCCGCCGCCGATCGCCGAGGTGACGAGATAGATGCGCTTGGGATCGACGCCCATCAGTGGCATGATCTGACGGTCCTGTGCGATGGCGCGGATCGCGGTGCCGGTGAAGGTGCGGGTCAGGAACAGATAGACGCCGATCATGCCGGCCAGCGCCGCGGCAAACGACAGCAGCCGGGCGTAGCTGAAATTCATCTCGCCGAGCGCCAGCACCGGCAGGCGGATGCCGAGATTCTTGAAGTCGATGCCGAAGGCGACGGTGGCAAAGCTTTGCAGGATGAACAGCACGCCGCCGGTGGCGAGCAGCTGGTTGATCGGCGGCGCGGTCAGCAAGGGCGCAATGACGAGGAAATGCAGCGCGGCGCCGAGCAACGCCACCAAGAGGATGACGAGCGGCGCGGCGGCCCAGTATGGCAGATGGAACACCTGTACGAGATAGTACATGCCGTACATCCCGATCATCACGAGCTCCGCATAGCAGATCCAGGTGACGTCGATGACGCCGAAGATGAGGTTGAGCCCGAGCGCGAGCAGCGCCAGCACGCCGCCGAGCAGAATGCCGTTGATGACGGCCTCCAGCAGGTAGATGTCGAAGATGTCGAGGAAGGATTGCATGGCTGCCTCTCTCTTACCTCTCCCCGTCGGGGAGAGGTCGGCGCGGAGCGCCGGGTGAGGGCAACAGGTCCCACGAGAGAGCGTGCCCCCTCACCCGGATCGCATCTGGCGATGCGATCCGACCTCTCCCACAGGGGGAGAGGTGAACCGCCGATGCCGCAACACTTTCCGATATTGTCAGCACGTCCTACACCCCCAAATACGCCTGCTTGATGGTGTCACTTGCCGCGAGTTCCGCCGCCGTGCCGGCGGCGCGGATCGTGCCGGCCTCCAGCAGATAGGCGCGGTCGACCACGCGCAGCACCTGCTGCACGTTCTGCTCGACGATCAACACCGTCAGCCCTGCGGCGCGGATGCGCTTGACCAGCTCGAACACCTGCTGCACCACGACCGGCGCGAGGCCGGCCGACGGCTCGTCGAGCAGCAGCAGTTTCGGGTTCGACATCAGCGCGCGGCCGATCGCGCACATCTGCTGCTCGCCGCCCGACATGGTGCCGGCCATCTGCTGCAGGCGCTCCTTGAGGCGCGGGAACAGCTCGAACACGAAGTCGAGCCGCTCGGCGTAATGCGCGCGGGCGCCTTGCATGTAGGCGCCCATCTTCAGATTGTCGGCCACCGTGAGCCGCGGAAACAGCCGGCGATTTTCAGGCACATGCGCGATGCCGAGACTGACGATGCGATGCGCAGGCGTCGCGACGACGTCGGTGCCCTGCATCGTGATGGAGCCCCTGACCGGGCGGATCAGGCCGGAGATCACGCGCATCAGGGTGGTCTTGCCGGCGCCGTTCGGGCCGATCACGCCGACCGCCTCGCCCGCCCTGACGTCAAGGTTGACGTCGAACAAAGCCTGGAAGCTGCCATAGCCCGCATCGATCGATTTCAGCTCCAGCATGCGGCTCACGCCCCGATCCGGCGGCGCGCCTGCGCCGCGGCCGCCGCCGCAAGGCTCGCATCCGCATCGGTGCCGAGATAGACCTCGATCACGCGGGCATCGCCGGCGATGTCGGCCGGCAGGCCTTCGGCGATCTTCTCGCCGTGATCGAGCACCATGACGCGGTCGACCACGCGCATCAACACGCCCATGATGTGCTCGACCCAGATGATGGTGATGCCGAGCTCGTCGCGGATCCGGCGCAGCATGTCGGCAGCCTGGTCCATCTCGGCCTCGTCGAGCCCGCCGAGACTTTCGTCGGCGAGCAGGAGTTTCGGCCCAGTGGCGAGCGCCTTTGCCAGCTCGAGCTTCTTCAGGCCGGCGGCGCCCAGACCCTCGACGCTGCTGTGCCGATCGGTCGGCAGGCCGACCATCGCAAGCGCCCGCTCGGCCGCCGCCTCCGCCTTGCTGCGGCTGTGGCGGCCCTGGCCGTAGAAGCCGGCGAGCGCGACATTCTCGAAAATGCTGAGGCGATGGAACGGCCGCGGGATCTGGAAGGTACGGCCGATGCCGCCGACGATGATCCGGTGCGGCGCGAGCCCCGCGATCTCGCGGCCGTCGAACAGGATCGAGCCCGAGGTCGGCGGCAAGGTGCCCGACAGCATGTTGAAGATCGTGCTCTTGCCCGAACCGTTCGGGCCGATCAGGCCGAGGATCTCGCCCTGCTCGACGCGGAACGACACGTTGTTGACGGCTCGAAAGCCGCCAAACCGCTTGACCAGGCCTTCGACGGCGAGCACGGCGATCCCTTTCGCAGCGCGATGAGCCGGCGCCTATCGGCGATGCCGACGTGTCGCAACACGCCGACGCGCAGCCTTGGTGACCCGCATGAATCCCTCCCGGAGATTGTGCACTGCATTTTTTGTTGTCTTGCCGCCCTATCACAGGGGGAGCGGCGGATGATGTCAAGCGCGATGGCTGCGGACGTACGGCGCCAGGTGCTTACGTACAGAGCCGCATCCACCTTGCCCTCCCGGGCAAGCACGCGCGATCCGCTGTCGGGATGGCGGACTTCCGTTCAATAATGCCGTGGAGGTCGAGATGATCGTTGAAGCGGCCGAGTGATCACCATTACTCCGACAATTGCGTCTCGATGAACGCGGTGACGAAGCGCGGCATTGCCGCGGTGAGATCGGCGCGGCTGCGCACCAGATGGATGCCGACAAGCTCGGGATTTTCCTGGCGTGCGAGGTTGGACTCGATCTTTGTCCGCAGCGCGTCAGCAGGCATGTCGACGCGCAGAATCCGCATCATCGCGAGCGCAACCCCGGTGTAGATGCAGTGCCAGTCGGCGTCGCCGCGGCAATCCGACGGCTTGAGCCCGGTCTCCTCCTCGAGCTCGCGCATCACGCTGCCGGCGATATCCACCGTCTCGCCCCTGATGTCGTCGAGATCGGGCGTACCGGAGGGAAAATAGATCCGTCCGGCATTCGCAGTCCGCTCGCCCATCACCCCGCACACGAAGGCGCCGTCGCTCGAGAGCAGCGCGCCCATGCCGAAGCCGTTGAAGACCTCCTTGTCCGGAAAGCCCCAATCACGCCAGGCGAGGAAGCTTGCGAAGTCGGTCTCGAAATAGCTCGCGCTGAGCCGCTCACCGGCAAACACCGGATCGCGCCCGAGCAGGACGCGGCCGTTCCACAGGTTCGGGTTCAGCCGCTGCTGCTCGGCGAAATGCGTGTCGATCTCGGCGCGCCGCTGGTCCGCGAACGGCCAGGGACGCCGCTGCAGCGCGAGGTCCAGCGCGGTGACGCGGCAAATCAGCGGAGACTGCATGTCGCTCACCACGCACTCATTCCGGCATGATCTTCGTGCAAATTACTTCGCGCTTCCGGTCGTCTTCTTCACCTGATCGACGAACCTGTTGGTGTAGGTCTTGGTGACGTCGATGCCGGCCTTCGCGACCTCGGGCGAGCCCTCGCTGAACACCGCGAGAACGGCTTCGGCGCCCTTCGGGTCCATCTTGCCGGTTTCCGAGTACATCGGGATCGTGTTCTTCAGCGCGGCCAGATATTGCTCCTTGTTCTTGCCGACGAGGTCTTCCGGCATCTTGGCCATGATGTCTTCGGCGGAATGCGAGTGGATCCAGCCGAGCGTCGCCATGATCGCATTGGTCAACGCCTGCACTTCCTTCTCATGGCCGTTGACCCAGGCGGTGGTCGAATAGAGCGCGCCGCCCGGATACTCGCCGCCGAACACCGCAAGCGTGTCGTGCTGGGTGCGGGTGTCGCTGAGGATCTTGAGGTCCTTGTAGCTGCCTTGCAGCACCGTGACGGAGGGATCGAGCATCACGGCGGCGTCGATCTGGCCCTGCTCCATCGCGGCCACCGCGGTGGCGCCGAGGCCGACGCCGATCACGGCGGTGCCGGCCGGATCGAGGCCGTTCTTCTTCAACAGATATTTCAGGAAGAAGTCGGTCGAGGAGCCCGGCGCGCTGACGCCGACCTTCTTGCCGACGAGATCCTTAACCGAGCTGATCTCGCCGGTGTGCTTCGGTGACACGACCAGCACGAGGCCGGGATAGCGGTCATAGACCACGAAGGCCTGCATCTCCTGCTTCTTGGCGGCAATATTGACGCAATGGTCGAAATAGCCGGAGACGACGTCGGCGCTGCCGCCGAGCACGGCCTTCAGCGCGTCCGAGCCACCCTTGAGGTCGACCAGTTCGACCGCAAGCCCGGCCTTGTCATATTCGCCAAGCTGCTTGGCCAGCACGGTGGGCAGGTAGCACAGGCAGGCGCCGCCCCCGACCGCGATGGTGATCTTGCTTTGCGCCGCGGCAAGGCCCGTGGACAGGGTCAGCGCCAGCAGCGTTCCGGCAAGTGTGCCAAGCAGTTTCTTCATGACGTCCTCCGTTCGATTGGCCGGCAAGATAGAGGAGCAGGCGCGCCTTGAGAAGGCGACTTTCCAGGTGCTGGCCAAGCCTGTGGCCACGGCATAGCATCGCGAAATACAGGAGAACACCAAGAATACTTCAAGGAAACACCAAGGGAGGCCTTCATGAATCGCATTGCAACCGCGCTGTCGCTCGCCACCGCCTTCGCCGCCGGCTGTGGCGTCATCCATCTGCTGCGGCCGGCGCTCGCGGCCGAGAGCATCACCGCGCAAATCATCCACACCGGCGAGATGGAGGGCGACAAGCTCGGCGACGCCAACAAGACGGGCTTCCGCTCCAGGACGTTCGTTTCCGCCGACGGCGCCACCGTCTCGATCCAGGACGGCAATGTGCCGAAGCACATGCATCCCAACACCAACGAGATGCAGTTCATCCTCGAGGGCACCGGCACGGTCTGGCTCGGCGACAAGGAAGTGCCGGTGAAGCCGGGCGACCTGATCGTGATCCCGAAAGGCACCCCGCATGGCGGCACCAAGCCGAACGGCCGCCCGTTCAAGGCGATCGCGATCAAGACGCCGCCGCAGGCGCCTGACGATACCAAGCTGCTGGATTGAGAACGGCGGTCTTTCTACCGTCATTGCGAGGAACGGATTTCCTGCCGAACTTGTGACCGTCACCCTGAGGAGACCGCGGAGCGGCCGTCTCGAAGGGTCGACGGCCCGACTGTGGGCCGTCCATCCTTCGAGACGCGCGTTCCGCGCTCCTCCAGCGACAAAGGCGAAGCCTTTGCGCGGGGATGACGTAGCTCACTTCGTTGGCGGTGCATGAGCGTCATCCGGGCTCTTGCAAATCTCGTCGCTTTCAGGATGCAGTTCCATTGCATGACGATCGACAGATAATTCACTTGCCTCGCCTCTCGCCACTCCATAATATGACGATTGTCATTTCATGGAGATCAGGACCATGAGCCTGGATGATCACCCCACGGTCAGGGCCGTGCGTGCGCGCAGCAGCCAACCGGTCTACGACGCCCCGGTGTCTTCGGACCTGCTCAAGCGGATCGCGCGGGAATGCGGCGCCGACGATGTCGGCATCATCGAGTTCGACCGCGCTGCGATCGCGCCGCAGCGCGACTTCATCCGCAAGGTCTATGGCCGGACGCGTTCCCTGCTCGCGATCGCCTGCCACATGAACCGCGAGCCGGTGCGCTCGCCGTCGCGTTCGGTCGCCAACGAGGAATTCCACTCGACCTACGATCACGTCAACGAGACCGCCCGCGCCATCGTTCGCGCGCTCGACGAGCACGGTATCCCGGCCTGCAATTCAGTCGCCGCTTTCCCGATGGAGATGGACCTGCCGAGGATCATGATGGTCCAGCACAAGCCGATCGCGGTCGAAGCCGGGCTCGGCCGGATGGGAATCCATCGCAGCGTGATTCACCCGAAATTCGGCAGCTTCGTGCTGCTCGGCACCGTGCTGCTCGGCTGCGAGGTCGACGCCTACGACCAGCAAATCGACTACAATCCGTGCCTGGAATGCAAACTGTGCGTCGCCGCCTGTCCGGTCGGCGCCATCAAGCCGGACGGCGGCTTCGATTTCCTGTCCTGCCACACCCACAATTATCACGACTTCCTCGGCAACTTCACGCAGTGGGTCGAGAAGGTCGCGGACGCAAAGGATGCCAGGGATTATCGCGCCCGCGTGCCGCGCACCGAGACGCTCAACATCTGGCAATCGCTGTCGTTCAAGCCGGGCTACAAGGCGGCCTATTGCATCTCGGCGTGCCCGGCCGGCGAAGACGTGATCGGCCCCTTCCTCAGCGATCGCGACGCGCATTTTTCCGACGTGGTGCAGCCGCTGATCGACAAGGACGAGTTCGTCTACGTGATCCCGGATACCGACGCCGAGGACACCGTGACGCGGCGCTTTCCGCACAAGAAGATGCAGCATGTCAGCTCCGGCCGCCATACCGGCAGCATCCAGGCCTACATCTTCTCGCTGTCGCTCGGATTCCAGCGCGGCCGGGCGCGGGGCCTCGATTTCGTGACGCATCTGCGCTTCACCGGGGCGAGCGCGCTCGACATGACGGTCGCGATCAAGGGCCGGGATCTGCAGGTGGTGCCGGGACGTCACGTCGGAGAGGCGGCCTTGAGCATCACCGCCGACACCCAGGCATGGCTGCGCGTGCAGAACCGCGACCTCGATCTTGCAGAGGCGATCGACGCAGGCCTGGTGAGCCACAGCGATGAAAAGCTGTTCGCGGCCTATATGCGGTGCTTCCCGCTCTGAGCCTGCTCACACCAGCAGGCCACCGCCATCCACTGCAAGAACCTGCCCGGTCACGTAGCTGTTCAGCATCACATAGACATAGGTGGTAGCCGCCTCGTCCGGCGATGCGGCGCGCGGCAGCGGCAGGCCTGCCACATAACCGCGCACCCGCTCCTCCGGCATCTGCCTGACGCGCTCGGTGAGGATGAGCCCGGGGCACACCGCATTGACGCGGACCGGCGCGAGATCGACGGCAAGGCCGCGGGCCAGGCTCTCCATCGCGCCCGCAGCCGCGGTCACGAACGGCATGCCCTTCTGCGGGCGATGGGCCAGCAGGCCGCCGGTCAGCGTGATCGATCCGTTCGCGGCGATCGCACGGCTGGCGTGCTTGACCGCCGCAAGCGAGCCCCAGAAGCGGAGGGCGAGAGCTTCCCGCGCAACCGCGAGATCGAGATCGCGCACTGTGCCGAACGCAGGCAGGCCCTGATCGCCCGCCGTGATCGCGAGGTGATCGAAGCCGCCGACCTGATCGAAGAAGCGCGACACGCCGGCTTCGTCGCGCAGATCGACGGCGCTGCCCGATGTTCCCGGCAGCCGCGCGACCGCCGCATCGACGTTGGCCTGATTGCTGGAGGCGATCACCACGTCCGCCCCCTGCTGCTGCGCGAGCGCGGCGACGGCAAAGCCGATCCCGGACGATCCCCCGATCGCGATCACGCGCTTGCCGGCAAGCGACATTGCGTTGGTCATGGTCTCGTCTCCGGCGCTACAGCGCAAAATAGGCGGGATGATCCATGTCGGCGAGCAGCCCGGGCTGCTGCGGCTGCCAGTCGAGCCGCGCACGCGTCCGCGCACTGGAGGCCGGCATGTCGGCGCCGGTAAACCGGCCGAGGAAACCGAAATGCTCCAGTGCCTCCTCCGGCGACTTCGACACCAGCGGAATGTCCAGGCGCCGCGCGATCACCTCGGCGATCGCCTTGAACGGCACGCCCTCGTCGGCGATGGCATGGAAGGGACCGCCTTCGACGCCGCGCTCGAGCGCGAGACGATAGAGCCGGGCCGCATCGAGGCGATGCACGCCCGGCCAGCGATTGAGCCCTTCGCCGACATAGGCCGAGACGCCCTTGTCGCGCGCAATCGCGATGAGGCGCGGCACGAAGCCGTGATCGCCATGGCCATGCACCGACGGCGCCAGCCGGACCACGCCGGCGCGCACGCCGCGCGCCGCAACCGCGGTCGTGGCCGCTTCGGTCATGCGCGGCAAAGCGGGCGACGGCGGATGCGGCGCGTCCGCCTCGGTGGCGACGCGGCCCTGCGCCACGGTCGCGACACCAGACGTCGTGATCAGCTGCCGGTTTGATCCCTCAAGCACGGCGCCGAACGTCTCGATCGCACGCCGGTCATCCTCGGAGTTCTGCGCGAATTTCGAAAAGTCGTGGTTGAAGGCGCAGTGGATCACGGCGTCCGCCTGCGCCGCGCCGCGTTTCAAGCTATCGAGATCTTCCAACGTTCCGTAGTGAACCTCGGCACCGGCGGCGGCGAGCGCTTCCGCGCCCTTGTCCGAACGGGTCATGCCGAGCACCTTGTGGCCGGCGGCGATCAGATCATTGGTGACGGCCGAGCCGACCCAACCGGTGGCTCCAGTAACGAACACACGCATAAGCAATCTCCAGGTTTTGCTGGAGACAGAATTGGGACGCCGCGCTATCGTGGTAAAGTAGTGACCTTATCATGGTATAATGGCTAACAGGATGAGCGAACCGCTCGCACACGAGAACCTTCTCGGTGCCTACCTGAAGGACCGTCGCAGCAAGCTCGATCCTGCGACGTTCGGCTTTCCGCCGGAGCGGCGGCGGACGCCGGGCCTGCGCCGCGAGGAAGTGGCGCAGCGCGCCAACATCAGCGCGACCTGGTACACGTGGCTCGAACAGGGCCGCGGCGGCGCGCCGTCGGCCGACGTGCTCGACCGCATCGCGCGTGCGCTGATGCTGACCGATGTCGAGCGCGAGCATCTGTTCCTGCTCGGCCTCGGCCGGGCCCCCGAGGTGCGCTATCACCGAAGCGAAGGCGTCACGCCGCGGCTGCAACGCGTGCTCGACCTGCTGGAGCCGCATCCCGCCATCATCAGGACCGCGACATGGGACGTCGTCGCCTGGAACCGGGCGGCGACCGTGATGCTGACCGACTACGGGGCGCTGCCGCCACGCGAACGCAACGTGCTGCGCTTCATGTTCCTCGATCCGCGCGTCCGCGCCGCGCAACACGATTGGGCCAGCGTGGCGCGCTTCGTCGTCGGTGCGTTCAGGGTGGACGCGGCACGCGCAGGGGCTGCCGCCGAGGTGCAGCCGTTCGTCGACGAGCTCTGCCGGCTCAGTCCGGAATTCGCGGCGCTGTGGCGCGACAACGACGTGCGCGCCCATGGCGAGGCTATCAAGCAGCTCCGGCACCCGATCCTCGGCCCGGTCAGGTTCGAGTATTCGGCATTCGCGGTCGATGGCCGCTCCGACCTCAGCATGATCGTCTACAATCCTGTCGACCCCGAGGTGAAAGAGAAGATCCGCGGGCTGATGGAGGCGTCGCCGGCGCACGAACACGCGTGATCGCCAGCGCAAGGGACAGGCCCGAACTGGAATACGACTGTCGTTTGAGTCGAACGAATCAGACTGCACGCGCACCGACTGACGCTGCGGACATGGCAAGAGGCCGACAAGGCCCCATTTGCCGGAATGTCCGCGGACCCTGCCGTGATGCAGCATCTGCGTCCTCTTCCGACACGAGAGGCAAGCGATGCCTGGGTCGATTTCCAGATCGAGCATCAATCGACCCACGGATTCTGCATGTGGGCCACGGAATTGAGCTCCTCCGGAGTGTTCGTCGGCGCAGTCGGGTTGCTGGTCGTCAACTTCCGGGCTCACTTCACGCCTGCCGTGGAGATTGGCTGGCGCCTGGCTCGTGAATTCTGGGAACAGGGACTCGCCACGGAAGCCGGTCGCAAGGCGCTCGAATTTGGTTTCCGAGAACTGGCTTTGCCCGAGATTGTCGCGCATGCGAGCGTTCACAACACGCGCTCTCTTCGCGTCATGTCGAAATTGGGGATGTCCCACGACGAGGCTGACGATTTCAATCATCCGCGTGTCAGCGAATCCGATCCGCTCCGACGACAGGCGCTCTATCGCCTGGCACGAAACGATTGGCTTATCTCGACAGGGCCGACGCAGCGGCCCGGCGCGACAAGCTGAAATATCTAGTCCCGCGCCGCCGCCGTCGGGCGCCACACCAAGAGCCGCTTCTCGACCGCGGTCACCGCCATGTCGATCAGGATCACGAAAGCCGACAGCACGAACATGCCGGCGAACACGCCGGCGACGTCGAACACGCCTTCGGCCTGCTGGATCAGATAGCCGAGGCCGGCGGCGGAGCCGAGATATTCGCCGACCACCGCGCCGACCACGGCAAAGCCGACCGAGGTGTGCAGCGAGGAGAACATCCATGACAATGCCGACGGCCAATAGACGTGGCGCATCAGCTGCCGCTCGTTCATGCCGAGCATGCGGCCATTGTCGAGCACCGTGGCCGGCACTTCCTTGACGCCTTGATAGACGTTGAAGAACACGATGAAGAACACCAGGGTCACGCCGAGCGCGACCTTGGACCAGACGCCGAGCCCGAACCACAGCGCGAAGATCGGCGCCAGCACCACGCGCGGCAGTGCGTTGACCATCTTCACATAGGGATCGAACACGGCGGCGACGCGCGGCTGCCGCGCGAACCAGAAGCCGACCAGGATGCCGCCGGCCGAGCCGATCACGAAGGCAAGGATGGATTCCCACAGCGTGATCGCAAGGTGCTTCCAGATCACTCCGGTCGAGAACCACTTCACAATCTGGCTGAAGACGTCGACCGGGTTGGAGAAGAAGAACGACGGCAGCAGCACCTTGCCGAACACCGGCACGGTGGCGAAGACCTGCCACAGCGCCAGCGTGACGACCGCAACCAGGACCTGCAGCGCCAGCAACGTGATGCGCGACATCAGGCGGCTCCCGCCTGCGTCGACTGGGCATAGCCCTTCATCACCTCGTCCTTCAGCACGCCCCAGATCTCGCGGTGCAGGGCATGGAAATCCTTCTCCATCCTGATCTCGGCAATGTCGCGCGGCCGCGGCAGCGTGATGCGCCAGTCGCCGATGATGCGCGCCGACGGGCCGGCCGACATGATCACGACGCGGTCGGCGAGCGCGATCGCCTCCTCGAGGTCGTGGGTGACGAACAGCACCGCCTTGCGGTCGGCGGTCCACAATTCGAGCAGTAGATTGCCCATGATCTGCCGCGTCTGGGCGTCAAGCGGACCGAACGGCTCGTCCATCAAGAGGATCTTCGGATCGCGGATCAGCACCTGCGCCAGCGCGACGCGCTTGCGCTGGCCGCCCGACAGCATATGCGGATAGCGGCTAGCGAAGGCGCCGAGCCCGACCGAGGCCAGCCATTGCTGCGCGCGCGCCAGCGCATCAGCGCGCGGCGTACCGCGGATCTCGAGCCCGATCGCGACATTGTCGATCGCGGTCTTCCACGGAAACAGCGCGTCGGCCTGGAACAGGTAGCCGGCGTCACGGTTCAGGCCGTTCAGCGGCTTGTCGAAGATCCGCGCCGTTCCTGCGGCCGGTTTCAGCAGCCCCGCAGTGACGTTGAGCAGCGTCGACTTCCCGCATCCGGTCGGGCCGACAATGGCGACGAACTCGCCATGATCAACCGAAAGATCGGCCTGCTCGACCGCGGTATAAACCCGCCCATCCGCCAACCGAAACGCCACCGTCGCACCGTCAAGTGCGACCGCCGTCGGCTCCGCCATTGCCACGATTCCTCCCCGAACTTTCCGAAATGGCTTAGCGGTTCGGGCAGCCAAGTTCAACGCAGGAAGATGGCGCAGGAGGCGCTGAGAGGACCGCGGTCACGCGGTTTTCAGGCCGACGAGGTTGCGCACTGCGCAACCGGGTTGCCTGTCGCGCCGACTTCGTCGAGGCTGCGGTCCAAAGCGACGGACAGGGAGATGATAGATGCGGATCGCAGTGGTAGGCGCCGGAGGCGTCGGGGGCGGCTTTGGCGCGGCGCTGGCGCATGCTGGAGCCGACGTTACCTTTATCGCGCGCGGCACCCACCTCGCCGCCATGCGCAGCGAAGGCCTGAAGGTCCAGGGCGGCCGCGGCGAGACCCATCTGGTCCCGACCCAGGCGACCGACGACCCCGCAAGCGTCGGCCCGGTCGATATCGTGCTGTTCTGCGTCAAGCTGTGGGACGTCGAGAGCGCCGGGGCGCACATCAGGCCGATGGTCGGCCCCGACACCGCGGTGATCCCGCTGCAGAACGGCATCGACGCGCCCGACCGGCTGATCCCGATCCTGGGCCGCGACGCCGTGATGGGCGGCGTGGCGCAGATTTCGGCCTCGATCATCAAGCCCGGCGTGATCAACCAGGTCGGCACCTTCATGCGCATGATCTTCGGCGAACTCGACGGCCGCATCACGCCGCGCGGCAAGGCACTGCTCGAGCTCTGCCTGAAAGCCGGCTTCGATGCGACGCTCAGCGAGGCAATCAACACCGAGCTGTGGATGAAGTTCATCGGCCTCGCCACCAATGCCGGCATGACCGCGGTCACCCGGCTGCCGATCGGCAGGCTGCGCGACGATCCCGACCTGCGTCCGTTGTTCGTCTCCGCCTGCGAGGAGACCATCGCAGTTGCCCACGCCAGCGGCATCGAGCTGCCAAAAGATGCGCTGGCGAAGGTGCTCGACTTCATCGGACACGCGCCGCCGGCGATGAAGGCGTCGATGGCGCTTGATCTGGAACGCGGCAACCGGCTCGAGCTGCCCTGGCTGAACGGCAAGGTGGTCGAACTCGGCCGCAAGCTCGGCGTGCCGACGCCGACCCACGCCATGCTGTATGCCGTGCTGAAGCCCTATGCGATGGGCGCGCCGTCGTAAGCAGGCCGCCGCGCGAACGCGCGATGCTGCGTTGGGCGCGACGCAGGGTCAGCCGGAATGTGACCTGCCGGCCCGAAACAGCCATAGGTGTTGATCGGATAACCGTGTAGGCTGCCCTTGCGGTCAGCGTTTGGCTGACCGAGAGCTGCAATAAGGCGGAGACATGCCGAACTCTCCGCTTGCGACGGTTGGCAGCCTATTCCATCGGCAACCATTGTTTTCGACTCCCGTATTCACGCGGCAGCGAATGTGGGCATCCACATGCGACACGCATGACCTAAACATTGATCACAGGGAGAATGACAGTGAGAGCAGAAACCACCGTTGCCTTGTCCATGCTGGCCGGCGTTGCGATCGGCGCCGTCGCAATCGAAGGACTTCACGCACAATCCACCCCGAAGGCCTATGTCGTCACCGAGGTGGAGGTCCTCGATCAGGACGCGCAGAATGCCTATATCCCCAAAGTCACGGAGGTGATCAAGTCGACCGGCGGAACATACCTCGCTCGCGGCGGAACCACCGTCGCGTTCGAGGGAGAGGCGCCCAAGCGCGTGACCATCACCGTCTATGACAGCCTTGCAAAGGCTCAGGCTTCGCGCAGTTCGGCCGAGTGGAAGGCACTGAGCGCAGAGCGGAGCAAGGCGATCAAGGCCAGATCTTACGCCACCGAAGGTTTGGCCAACTAAAGCGCGATAAAGTTAGGTTGAATCAGTTGGGCCACGAACCTCTCCCTTTGGAGAGATCGATTTGCGCAGCAAATCGGGTGAGGGATTACGGTCTATCGAGGGAGCAAGAAGCCCTCACCTGGATTGCTCTGGACGATGCTTCGCATCGCCGGGCGCAATCCGACCTCGCCCCGGCGGGGAGACGTGAACCGAGGGCGCGCCAGGCCGAGTTAATCAAAACTCATCCCGCTGTAGCCCGCGATGAGATTGGGTTGAATCGTCATCTCGCTTTGGCTGCTTGTTCGAGCATGAACTTTTAGGAAAACCGCCTCGCACTTTTCCGGATCACGCTCTAATCCCGGAAGCAAGGCGCCTGTCGACGCTGGACGATGGCGCAGGCAGGCGCCTCTCCGTGTCACGGCCGCGCGAATGGAGCCGCAGCTCCGCTCACGCATGCTGGGGCGGGGCAAGCGTGGCGACCTGGTCGGAATGCACCGTGATTGCCGTGCCGCCATGTCCATCGCTCGCGGCGACGAAGGTGGATGCCATGTAGTTTCCGAGCAGGGCGATGCTGGCGGTGTGGATGCCGTCCGAGACCGTGACCGATCCGCCGGCGCTGTTGCCGGCAAAGCCCACGGTTTGCCCGGCCGCAAAATTGATGTTGGCGAGATCGATCGCGTCGGCGCCCGACATGCCGGCGACGGTGCCGGAGAAGCCGGCGGGGTCGTCGAGCCTCAGCGTCCCGGTGTCCGATGCAAAGGAGATCTGAGCCGCGCTCGCGGACGCAAGCTCGAGGGTCTGTCCGGCCGGAATGATCGAGGGATCGCTGATCGTGAAGGCGCTGGACCAGGCGCCCCAGACGGTCCCGTCATTGGCCTTGATCCACAGCGTGTCGGTGCCCGATCCGACGTGATACGCAAGTTGCGAGAGCTGCGAGGCCGAGACGATGTCGTCCTGATTTGCTCCGAGCGTGACACCGTTCAGCGTGAAGTAGCCGCTCCCGCCGCCGCTATTCCAGACATCATACGATGTCGCGGAACTGCCGAACGGATCCGAATAGCTGAACAGCGAGGACACAGCGAAGGTCTGGCCTTGAACGGACAGCGTGCTTGAATTGGTCGGGGTGACGACCGGACCGCTATCGACCGGCGCGGTCACGGTGAAGGCACTCGACCATGCTCCCCAGACGGTGCCGTCATTCGCGCGGACCCACAGCGTGTCCGCTCCCGAACCGGATTGATAGCTCAGCGACGCCAACTGGGCAGCCGTGACGTAATTGTCCTGGTTGGTCGACAGCACCGCCCCGTTCAGAACGAAGTGCCCGCCTCCCGTACCCGTGTTCCAGACGTCATATTGGCTCGCAGCGCTGCTGAACGGATCGCTGTAGGTGAACAGCGACGAGGCCGCATAGCTCTGGCCGTGGGGCGCGATGATGTTCGACACCGCCTCGACGGGCCCGCTGTCGATCGGAGCATTGACGGTGAAGGCGCTCGACCACGCCCCCCACACCGTGCCGTCATTGGCGCGGATCCAGAGCGTGTCGACGCCGGAGCCGGATTGATAGCTGAGCGAGGCCAGCTGGGCGGCCGTGATGTAATTGTCCTGCGTGGCCGAAAGTGCCGCTCCGTTCAGAACGAAGTGCCCACCGACGGTGCCGGTATCCCAGACATCATATTCGACGGCCAGGCTGTTGAACGGATCGCTGTAAGTGAACAGCGACGAGGCCGCATAACTCTGACCGTGGGGCGCGGTAATGTTCGACACCGCCTCGACGGGTCCGCTATCGACCGGGGCTTGAACGGTGAAGGGGTTGGACCAGGCCCCCCAAACCGTGCCGTCATTGGCGCGGATCCAAAGTGTGTCGGTCCCCGAGCCGGACTGGTAGTTGAGCGAGGCCAGCTGGGCGGCAGTGATGTAATTGTCCTGGTTGGCCGGCAGCGCCACGCCGTTCAGGACGAAGTGCCCACCGACGGTGCCGGTATCCCAGACATCGTACTCGACGGCGGGGCTGCTGAACGGATCACTGTAGGTAAACAGCGACGAGGCCGCATAGCTCTGGCCGTGGGGCGCGACGATGTTCGACACCGTCTCGACGGGCCCGTTGTCGACCGGAGCTGCGACGGTGAAGGCGCTCGACCACGCTCCCCACACGGTGCCGTCATTGGCGCGGATCCAGAGCGTGTCGATCCCGGAGCCGGATTGGTAGCTGAGCGAGGCGAGCTGGGCGGCCGTGATGTAATTGTCCTGTTTGGCCGACAGCGCCACGCCGTTCAGGACGAAGTGCCCGCCTCCTGTACCCGTGTTCCAGACGTCGTATTGTGTTGCAGGACTGCTGAACGGATCGCTGTAGGTGAACAGCGACGAGGCTGCATAGCTCTGGCCATGGAACGCGGCGACGTCCGACACCGTCTCAACGGGGCCGTTGTCGACCGGAGCCGTGACTGTGAAAGCGTTCGACCACTGTCCCCACACCGTCGAGTCGTTGGCCCGGATCCAGAGCGTGTCCGAGCCCGAGCCCGATTGATAGGTCAATGACGACAGCTGCGCGGCCGTGACGTAATTGTGCTGGTTGGCGGCAAGCGCCACTCCGTTCAAAACGAAGTGGCCGCCACCGGTGCCGGCGTCCCAGACGTCGTATTGGGCGGCCGCGAAGCCGAACGGGTCGTAATAGGTGAACAGCGACGACACGGCAAAGCTCTGGCCGTGCCATGCCGTCACGTCTGCGACCGTCACCACGGGCCCTTCCGGGATTGCCGCAAATTGGGCCCATGTGCTCCAGGACACGCCGTTGAACGCCCGCACCCACAGCTGGTCGCTCGCGGGACCGAACTGGTAGGCAATGTTGGACCATTGTGAAGCAGCGACGTCGACCTCAACCCCGTTCGCCTGCGCCACCCCGCCTACAGTGAAGTGGCCGTTACCGGTGGAGTCCCAAAGCGCATACTCGATCACCGGCAAAGTACCGCTCGTCACATAGAACATGGACGATGCCGGAAGCGAGGTTTGCACCCGGCCGGTTATGTTGGAGGCGACCACCGTTGGCGCGACGTCGACGGCGCCGGAATTATCGATGACGAAGTCGCCGCCCTCACTGGCGATCTGGGTGAGCGATACTTCGAATTGCACATCCCAGTTTTGACCGGGATAGCTGTTTCCCCACGGATTGCGAACGATGAAATTGCCGGTCGCACTGTCATAGCCGACGACTCCGAAAGCGTGATCCGGGACCAGCTGGATATTTCCGGCGCTGTCATAGGTGTACGGCGATGTCGAAGGAATCTCGAGGATGACGTCGTCGTAGCTGGCGAGCGCAGCGATATAGACGGACTTGTTGCTATACCAATTGGACGCGCTGCTCATGTAATAGCTGACGCTGGTTGCGTCAGTCAGATTCTCCAGGACATCGGTCGGAGGATCCGCAGAGATGTTGTTGTAGCTGTTGACCGCCGGGTGCCCGATCTGTCCCGTTGCGCTGAGTTGCGCATACGCCTTCTCCACCAGGGCAACCCACATCGCGGTGGGTTGCTCATTGTAGTTGTGACCGTAGTCGAGTTCGGTCCCATTGACCGTTGGAAACATGTCGTTGACGGTTTCCCACGTCTCCTGCCCCCCGACATAGAAGCGCACGCCATAGGTGCCGTTTCCATTGTCGACGAACATGGAACTCAGGACCTGCGGATGAAAGACGACGACGTCGATCAATCCTGACATCAGTTCGCAATCGCCGTCGGCTCCCTGACAGATGTCGTTGACGGTGGCTGCGCCCGCCGAGGAATACAACGGTCCGACAACCGCGCTGTAGCCCTGCAATGTCCAGCCGTTCGCATCCGGCGGCAAAGTCGGATCCGGGAGATCGGTTCCCAGGAACCACTTCCCGAGCAGCTCGGACATCTGCGTCGACGTCGTGCCGACCTGCAGATTGCCGAGCGTGACATGGACCGTACTGCCCCCCGTCAAGGTGGCGTTCGCCGGATTACCGTCAACGAGCTGGCCGAAAAGATGGGAGACATAGTCCGATGTGGACAGCCCGCTGTTCAGATTGGCCGCAATCACCTGCAGCGAGTTCAGCTCATTCGCGGTCACGCTGCCGCGATTAGCGACGTTGGCCAGCAAGTCATAGGCTTCGGCGTAAGTGAAAACCCCGTCCGCAGCAAAGTTGAGCATGTCGGACTTGACGCCGCTGTCGACCAGGGAATTGATCCAGCTTGCAGTCATGGAATTCCTTCGCAGGTCTTGACGGGCTAAGATTGCTGTCGACCAGGCCGGTCCTGGCAAGGTCGCATGCGTCCCATCGAGACGAATCCAGCAATGGACTACGTAACTATCGCGTTAGTTGTGGCCGAATTCGAGGCACCTGTCGATCTCGCCGGATGCAGCCGTCAACGAAGGGAACCCGTATTCTCGTGAAGATTCGTTAACGTCTGCCTGCTACCGCGCCCGCCGCCCAGCATAGCGGTAGGGGCGACACCCGATGTCAGGTTCCTGGTTACCGCCTTGGCCCGCGCGCACGCGTTCGGGGACGGCTGGCGCGATGCCCTGAAGGCTTCCTTCCGATGAAGCGCTGCAGCGCTATCAGGCCGCGCGGCTGACGCGGACCAATGCGACCATGGCGAAGTCGGCCGGGAGCGCCAGGCGCTTCCATAATCCGGCGCCGGCCGACGCCGAAGGCGCCGAGGCCTATGTCTCGCACGAATGGCGGCCGGACCGCGTGCGCGAACGCTACGGCTGGCTGTTCACCTACGACGCGATGAAGGTACCGGTCTGGCGGCAGGCGTTCGACCTGCCCGGTGCTCCCGCGTCAGCGCGTGTGATGCCGTCCGCGGTGAGCCGAGCGCTTCGGTGGCGGCGGCGGCGCGAAGAAGGGATTCTCCGAGCACATCGCACCCCGGCCCGACGCTGACGCCTGGCACTGCGGGATCGAAGTGAAGCTGCAATCGATGTAGCTCCCGCCGAACTTGCCCTGAAAGACGTGCATGCATACCGGATAGTTCGGATCGTAGGCCTGACCGGCGGCAGGTCCGGCCAGGGCGACCGCAAATCCGGCGATCGCGAACAGTTTCAGGCGCATCGGTCTGTCCTTGTCGTGGCGGGAGGTTCCTCACAACTGCCGGAGTTAGTCAACATCACTGCCGGCGCGACGGCCATGCAGATCATCACGGGCAAACGACGTGCCGATGCGCAAGCGCTACAGCGCGATGAGATCAGGTTGAATCGTCATGGCGCTTGAGCTCGCTGTTTGAGCATGATCTTTTCGGAAAACCGCTTCGCACTTTTCCGGATCATGCTCTAGGTGGCAGGTTGGCGGTGTCGCTTGCTCCGCTCTCTGGGCTGCGTTTTCGGGCCCTTGTAGAAGGGATTGACCGAACACGTCGCCGATCGTCCCGAGGCTGTTGCCTGACACTGCGGAAGCGACGTGAAGCTGCAATCGATGTACTCGGGCGTCAGCCGGCCGCCATAGACCTCCATGCAAACCGGATAGTTCGGATCGTACATTTGCGCGGCGGCGGGCCCGGCGAGGCAGACGCCGACGGCGGCGATGATGGTGAATTTCAAGCGCATCGAATGCTCCTCAAGCTTGGGTCTCGAACGCCGGGGCGTGGCTAGCGCTGTTCGCCGGCCGGCTTGCCGTCGTCCTCACCCAGACAGCGGATCATGAAAGCCGTTGTGTCCCGCGGCAGCACCTGTGCGGCGCGTGCCTTGAGACGGCATTCGAGCTGCGCGATCTGGCGCGCCCGCTGCCGTTCCGACGGCAATGCTGATTGCCGCAACCGCCGCAAGGTCATCGGTGAGCCATCCGACTCGAAGCTCAGCTCGTATTTCTTGCCGTTCTGGTCGGTGGCAGCGCAGGCAACGGTCGACACCTGCCGCGTGATGAAGCTTCCGACCTGGCGGCAGGAGCCGGTCGACATCTCGACCAGCGGCACCGGCAGTCCATCGACACGCGGGCGGTCGCTCGACTTCAGCAACATGCGATCGACCGCGAGCTCGAACAGATTGTCCTGGGTGCGCTCGGTGCTCTCGCCGGAGAACGAGACGATGTGGCTCTTGTCGGCGGGATCGTCGAGCACCACGGTGAATTCGGAGCGGCCGCGCAGCGTGTGGAAATAGGCCACCGCCTTGCAGGTGTAGCTGCGGCCGGCAATGCTGACATTGCGGCAGGTGCCCGACATCAACGCATAAAGGTCGACGTCATAGACCGGGCCCGCGGCGACAGCGAGCGCCGGCCAGCAGACAATGGAAACCGCAATCAATTGAGCGAAACGGGAGATCATGCTGAAACGGTCGAGAACGCGGTCGTTGGAGAGGCCCATGGCGCAGGGTCGCCGATTTCCACGGACTGTGCAACGAAGAAGCGGGCCCAAATGTGGAGGCCCCGCAAGCAATCGCCCGGGAAACGCAGGGCAAACCATGCGGAAAGGCCGCGGCGCTCGTGGCTTGCGTCAGATTTGCGGGCCGGACAGAGTGACCTCGCGCTCCGCGCGGAAGACGTTGCTGTAAAGATTCGCGATCCACTGACGACCGCTTGCCGTCATGTTCAGGCAATTGATGGCGCCCTGGATGTGCGGCGCAACCATATTCCAGTAGAATTGCGGATAGCGGTCGACGATGTCGGCCGGCGATTCATAGCCGAGCTGGCGGTTGATACCGACTTCCTCGAACTCGTGATAGAGCGCGTTGGCCTTCCTGATGTAGTTGGGATCGCCGAGTTGCCCGATGAAATCGGCTGCCCGGACGATCGCCGCCTCGTCGTCATAGTGCTGGCCTTCGGGCGATGGAAACCGTGTGCCCTCGATGTTGCGCGCGACGCGCTCGCGATCGAGCGGCAGCACGGCCTCGAGCCTGTCGAGCACATAGAGCTTCGAGCGGTCGACGTGATACGGCATCAGGCCGGCATCCGACGAGCCTCGCGGCAGCACGACCTTGTTGCCCGCGGCATCGATGACGTAGCCATCCGGTCCATCGCCCTTCAGCAGGCCGCGCACATAGCCGATGTCGTGCGTCAGGCAGGCGATGATCGTGTGGGTGTAATCCTCCGCGGTGACGTGGGTGTGCAGCGCGCGGCCGCGGATGATGTCGTGCCCGGCCAGCGTGACCAGCATCGTGTGCTCGACATTGTGGTAGAGCGCATCGCTGTTGCCGATGCATTCCAGCGCGATGCGCGCGGCGGCCGGCAGGAGTTCGCCAAAGCGCGCCTGCGAGGCCCCGAAGGTGCGGCTGACATGGGTGGCGAGAAACTTCTCCAAAGCACCCGCTGCCAACTCAGGTAACGTCATCATCGATGCAGCCCCCGACCGCGCAACGTTCCTCACTCGTCCCGATCTCACGTCGTAGTTGGGTGGCAACTATAGCGTATCTGCGGGCGTGCGGCTATGCGCTGGCGGGCGCGCGATTCATTCAGCCGTACTTTTCCGGTCTTGCCGGCTGCGGCACCAAAGTCGCTGATAATGGCATGAACCGTGCATGATTCGGTTCAGACCGGGTTAATCCTACGGATAAACACCATCATGCTCGTTACGCTCGTCGCCATCCTCTGCAATGCTCAGCTCTGCATGGAAAAGGTCGTCACCAACAGCGACCAATCCGGCATCACCATGGGCGCATGCGCCGTGAATGCCCAAATCGGCATCGCCGATTGGCTCGCCAAGGGGCCGTATCACGATTGGCGCTTGCAGAGCTACAAGTGCATCATGGGCAAATACGTCCCCAAGAACGAAGTGTGATGTGTGCTCACAGCCCCCGAAGGGGCTGACCGGTTTCATCTGCCCGACTGGAACAGCCTGCGAAACCGCGTGATGCAGGCGCGTGCACCACAAGTCAAAGTCCATTTTATGGGCTATCACTGTCGTCCGCGATGGTGAAAGACACGTGAGGTCGCCCAGGAATGGCCAGAGAATGCCCGCAACGCCGCTGATTGCCTACGCGCATGTCGGCAAGAGTTTTGACGATGGACGCGTGGTGGCGGTCGACGACGTCTCGCTTGACGTGGCCGAGGGTGAATTCCTGGCTGTTGTCGGCGGCTCGGGCTCCGGCAAGACGACGCTGCTCAGGCTGGCCAACCGCCTGATCGAAGCCGACCGCGGCAGGATCGCGGTCGAGGGTGAGGATGTCAGCCGCATCGACCCGATCCTGCTGCGGCGCCGCATCGGCTATGTCTTCCAGAGCGGCGGGCTGTTTCCGCACCTTTCCGTCGCCGGCAATATCGGCATCACGCCGAAGCTGCTCGGCTGGCCGCAGGCGGAGATCTCCGCACGGGTCGACGAGTTGCTCGATCTCGTGCGGCTCGATCGCGCACAGCATCGCGACCGCCTGCCGCACGAGCTCTCCGGCGGCCAGCGCCAGCGTGTCGGCGTCGCGCGTGCGCTGGCTGCGAAGCCGCGTATCGTGCTGATGGACGAGCCGTTCGGCGCGCTCGATCCCTTGACCCGCGACGCGCTCGGAGACGACTATCGAACGCTTCACCGCGCGCTTGGGCTCACCACGATCATGATCACCCACGACATGACCGAGGCGCTGCTGCTCGCCGACCGCGTGGCGGTCATGCACCGCGGCAGGTTGCTCGCGCTCGGCACTGCTGCGGAGCTCGCGGCGAGCACCGACGCCTATGTCGGCGAACTCTTGCGCACGCCGCGGCGACAGGCGGAACGCCTCGGCGCATTGCTGCCGCGGGACGCCACGGCATGAGCGATCCACGCTGGAGCGAGGCGCTTGCGCATCTGCCCGACTATCTCGGCAACCATGTCCGGGTCAGCGTCGCCGCGCTGGCGCTCGGGCTTTTGATCAGCCTGCCGCTTGCGATCATCGCCCGCAACCGGCCGCTGCTGCGCGGTGCACTGCTCGGGCTTGCCAGCATCGTGCAGACCGTACCGGGCCTCGCGCTGCTCGCGCTGTTCTATCCGCTGCTGCTGGCGCTCGCCGCACTGACCGCAGCGTGGCTCGGCTTCAGCTTCTCCGCCTTCGGCTTCCTGCCCGCGGTGCTGGCGCTCGCGCTCTATTCGATGCTGCCGGTGTTGCGCAACACCATCACCGGGCTCTCCGGCGTCGATCCGGCGGTGCTGGAGGCCGCCGAGGGCGTCGGCATGACGCCGCGCCAATCGCTCACCATGGTCGAGCTGCCGCTGGCGCTGCCGGTGATGATGGCGGGGATCCGCACCGCCGCGGTGTGGGTGATCGGCACCGCGACGCTGTCGACGCCGATCGGCCAGACCAGCCTCGGCAATTACATCTTCGCCGGCCTGCAAACCCAGAACTGGGTGTTCGTGCTGTTCGGCTGCTTTGCCGCCGCCGTGCTCGCGCTGGTCGTTGACCAGTTGCTGGCGCTGATCGAAAGCGGCCTGCGCAGTCGCAGCCGAACCCGGACCGCGCTCGGCGGACTCGGCATCGCGGCGCTGATCGCGGCGACGCTGGTGCCGGCGATCGCGCGTCCACAGGCCCGCTATGTGGTCGGCGCCAAGACCTTCACCGAGCAATATGTGCTGTCGGCGCTGATAGCGCAGCGGCTGCAAGCGGCCGGCCTGCCGACGACGACCCGCGCCGGCCTCGGCTCCAACGTGATCTTCGATGCGCTCGCAGCCGGCGACATCGACGTCTATGTCGACTATTCCGGCACGCTGTGGGCCAACCAGTTCCACCACAGCGAGATCAGGCCCCGCGCCGAACTGCTGAGCGAACTGAAGACGACGCTGGGCAAGCAGGACATCACCCTGTTCGGCGAACTCGGCTTCGAGAATGCCTATGCGCTTGTCATGCCGAAGGCGCGCGCCGATCAGCTCGGCATCCATACCATCGCCGACCTCGCCTCGCATGCCGCGACGATGTCGATCGCCGGCGACTATGAATTCTTCTCGCGGCCGGAATGGGCCGGCATCCAGAAGTCCTATGGGCTGTCATTCCGCGCCCAGCGAACGATGCAGCCGGACTTCATGTATGCCGCGGCCGCCTCCGGCGAAGTCGACGTCATCGCGGGCTACACCAGCGACGGCCTGATCGCGAAATATGGCTTGGTGACGCTCGATGACAACAGGCACGCCATCCCACCCTATGACGCCATCGTTCTGCTGTCGCCGAAGCGGCGTGACGACGAGGCTCTCAAGGCGGCGCTGCGGCCGCTGCTCGGCAGGATCGACATCGCGGCAATGCGCGAGGCAAACCTGCGCGCGTCGGGCAATGACGCATCGTCATCGCCCGAAGCCGTGGCGCGCTGGCTGTGGGAGAAAGTCGGGCCGAAATAGATTGCGTAGGATGAGTAGAGCGCAGCGAAACCCATCCTCTCTCCCGTAGCTACCAAGGCGATGGGTTTCGCTGCGCTCTACCCATCCTACACCTCTACAATCCCTTGATGATCCCCGCGTCGATCAACAGGCGGTTGAAGCGGCGCGCTTCTGCGCCATCCTTGCAGGAGTAGAACGCGCCGTTGCAGCGAAGCATGATCGCCTTCTGCTCCTCGAACGAGGGATCCAGCGGAATGCCCGCGGCTTCCTGGATCACCAGCGGCAGATAGGCGGCATCGATCGTGTCCATCACCGCCGGGCTCTTCACCGGTTCGAAGTTGACGGCATCGATCGCGTAATATGTCGCGTAGTAGCGCGGATCGTAGTCCATCAGCTTCTTGCCGATGCCGGCCTCGTCGAGCTCGGGATCGAGCAGCTGCGGCGAGAACTCCGGCTGGTGATCGCCGTAGCGCACGATCAGGAACGGCTGCGCCGGGAACTTCTTCTTCAGCGCGGCGACAAAGCCGGCATAGTCGCCCGCGCTCATCGCCTGCCGGCGCAGATATTCGTCGACCGACGGCGCGTTGCCCGGCCGTTTCCATGCCGGCAGCAGCTCGGGACGAAATTTCGTCTCCCACGGGAAGTGATTGGCGGCGAGATAGACGAAGGTGAACAGCGGCGCACTGAGCGTCTTCTGCTCGGCCATCAGCTTCAGCGCCTTGTCGTAGAAGAAGCTGTCGGGCTCGACGTCCTTCGCGTGCAGATCATGCGCGTCGTAGAAACGCTGGATGCCGGTCGTGGTCTGGAAGCTGCGCGCACTCATGAAGGCGCCGAACGCCGGATACAGCGACAGTGTATCGTAGCCGCAGCGGCGCAGTGCCAGCGGCAGGCCACGCTCGACCCGGCCCGAGGCGATGCGGGTGACGAAATAGGCGAACCGGCCGAACGAGCGCGAGGACAATCCCGCGAGTACGTTGTACTCGGTGAACCAGCTCGGCCCGCCATTGCTCTCGGCGAGGAATTTGCGTTCGACGCCGTCATAGGATTTGAACTGGCTGCCATAGCCGGACGGGACCTTGACGCCCGGTGCGGTACGGATGTCGAAGCTCGATTCATCATGGATCATGATGATGTTCGGCCGCCGCCCGGCGGGATGGCAGGCATCGACCGTAGGTATCTTGAGCTGGTCGCTCGCCGAGGGATCCGACTCCATGAAGCCATAGGCGACGAAGTCCGATACGGCGGTCACACCGGAGCGTGCGAACTTCGACAGGTAGCCGTCGTCGTAATAGCCGCGCCAGGCTTCATCCGGCCAGGCGAAGGCATAGCCCGAGAGCGCCGCCGTGCAGGCAAGACAGGCAGCCGCGGCCGGCAGGCGGCGGATGCGGAACGGATCGAGCCACCACAGCGCGTACATCAAGGGCAGCGTGACCAGGCCGGCGCCGATGATCGACCAGCGCAGGTTCGGAAAGATCGTGAGCAGGAACGCCGCGGTGTCGCGATCGATCACCATCAGGTCGACGAAGTTCGCGGTCATCTGCACCACGTCGTGCTTGAAGCGCGACAGCAGCACCAGCACCACGACCAGCGTCAGCGACAGTGCGCCCGACAGCGCCGGCCTGCGCAGCAGCGTGATGAACAGGAAGTTCAGGATTCCCCAGGTCAGCAGGAAGCACAGCCGCGAGCCGAAATCGGTCTCGGTCCGCAGCATCAGGATCAGCGCGCCGAGATGCGGCGCGGCGACCGCCATCAGCCGCCAGACGCCGATCGCGGCGAGACCGCCGGCCAGTGCGGCAACCGACGAATTTTGCTGAGGCGCGGGCGCCATGGGCGGGACGCAATACTATCCGGCGCAATGTCACGGCCTTGACTGGCAGAGGCCAGGAGGCACACCGCACAGCCGGTATCTGCGCCGTGTCATAAAATCGTAATTGAATCGTCATGAACGCGCAATGAATTTGCCCGCCCGGGTGCGCCGGCAGACAGCGACCCTGCGGCCTAGACCTTTGCCTCAGCCGCAGCGGGCGCCGTGATGCCCGCGATGAAGAGGTCGAGGATGTCGGCGGCCATCCGCCCGGCCTCCGCTTCGCCGACGCCCCAGCGCGGCAAATGGCCGTCGATGTGCATCCGCGCAAAACCATAGACCAGCGCGCGGCCGGCGATCTGGACCTGCTTCAGGTCAAGCGCCCGGAGTTGTCCGGCGGCAGATGCCTCCGCCAGCATGCGCTCGGTCAGGCCGATCAACTCCGCATTGTCGCTGGAAACGCCGGCCGAGCGGTCATGGTCGAAGAAGCGGCGGCTGGAGATGATCTCGAAATGGGTCGGGTTCTTCATGGCCCAGCGCAGATAGGCAATCCCGAGGCAGCGGAAACGGCCGAGCGGATCGCCCGGCGGTGCGTCAGTCAGCGCCGCCTCGATCTCGGCACGGAAACGGCGCTGCGCCTCCTCGGCCACCGCATTCATCAGGGCATCGCGGCTCGGGAAATGCCGGAACGGCGCCGCCGGCGAAACCCCGGCGCGGCGAGCGGCTTCGCGGACGCTGACCGCGTCCGGCCCGCCCTCGCCGGCCAGCTGCATCGCGGCATCGATCAGGACCCGGCGCAAGTCGCCGTGGTGGTAGGGCTTGGCCGCCGGCGCCCGCGCCGCGGCGGCCGGACGCGGCTTGGCGGGTCGGCGTCCCGAAGGCGGGCTTTTGACGGAGCGACGCATCGCGCTTTGGCTCTTTGTTTGAGCATGACCTTTTCGGAAAACCGCTTCGCACTTTTCCGGGTCATGCTCCCTAGCATCACCCGCTTGTGAATGTAAGCACCGATTACACGGATTGACCGCGCGCGATCGCGAGATGTAACTGGTGATTACATCAACATCGGGAGGCAGGATATGGCGGCGCGTCGGAACTGGTTCGAGGGCTGGCGGCTGTTCGGCGTGCTCACTCTCACCCTGATCGGGCTTTCGATCTGGATCGCCGCGATGCGGCAGTTCGAGGTCGAGGGCCTGCGGATGGTGATCCGCTTCACGGCGCGGACCTCGCTGCTGTTGTTCTGCCTCGCCTTCTCCGCAGCGGCGCTGGTGCGGCTGTGGCCGAACGCCTGGACCCACTGGCAGCGCCGCAACCGCCGTTATCTCGGCGTCACCTTTGCGGCGTCGCACGCCATCCATGCGGTCGCAATCACCGCGTTCGCGATGCTCGATCGGGCCGGCTTCGCAGCCGCGACTTCGGCGGTCTCCACCATCTTCGGCGGCATCGGCTATCTCGTCATCATCGCGCTGACCGTGACCTCATTCGATCGCACGGCCGCGCTGCTCGGTACACGCGCCTGGCGCAGGCTGCATCTGATCGGCGGCTATTATCTGCTGCTGCAGTTCACGATCTCGTTCGGCAAGCGGATCCCGGAGATGCCGCTCTACGCGCTGTTCCTCGTGCCACTCGCCGCGGTGTTCGCGCTCAGGATGATCAGCATGGCCGCGCGGCCCGCGCCACATCAGGCGCAGGCGGGCTGAGATCGCGCCGCCTCACACCAAATGAAACTTGCGGCCGAGCCGGCGATGCACCGACAGCACCGCGCGATCGACGTCGCTGATCAGGCTGTCGCCGAGCACGACGTTCGGAATCTCCCAGTTGCGCCCGATCTGCGCGTCGGGGAGCGCCGTGACCGCCGGCACGCGCGCGGTCTCGCAGCCGGGCTGGGCGCGCAGCGCCTCCTCGGCAAGTCGGGTCAATTCGTGCTGGCTCTTTCCGTCGGTCATGACCGCGGTCCTGACTCCGGAAAATGGCCCACTGATGGCCGAGATTCTCCAGTTCCTTGGCGCGGGCTTCCGTCATGCCGCGCATGCATTCGCCGGCATCGAGCCTTCGCCGAGGTCGTAATACAGGCAGTTGACGTCACGGTATTGGATCCATTCAGGCCGCACCCCGGCTGGCCTTCCCGATCCGCGCAGGATATTTCATGGGCGTGGAGGCACCATGCGGCGCAACCTGACGCCTATGATCATTCTGGCCGTGGTCGGCCTGCTCGTCGGCGGGCTGTTTCGCTATGCCTTCGATCGGCCCTACGAGGCGTCGGTCGCGAACTACGTGCGAAGCGCCATTGAGGGCGCCGCCATCACCCTGATCGTCTGGGCCACGCACCTTTATCTGGCCGCGCGTGGCGGCTGGCTGCGGCAACGGCCGCTCATCGTCGAGTTGCTTGTCCGCTCCGTTATCCTTGCCGTCATCGTCGCGGTTGCCGCGATTGTGCTGGAGGTCGTGCTCAACGAGCACGGGATCGACACGAAATTTTTCCGCAAAACCTTCCTGAAGATCATCGGCGTCGCCCTGCTGCTGTCGATCCCGATCACAGCGATCTACGAGCTGGTGCGGATGATCGGCGGGCGAACGCTGCTCAACGTCGCGCTTGGACGCTATCGCCAGCCGGTGCGCGAGGAACGTGTGCTGCTGTTTCTCGACCTAGTCGGCTCGACGACGCTGGCGGAACAGATGGGCGAGCTGCGCGTGCAGGAGCTGTTGACGCGCTTCTTCTCTGACATCGATGCACCCATCGTGTTGCACGGCGGCGAGGTTCACGCCTATGTCGGCGACGAGGTCATCGTGACCTGGCCGGCCGATACGGACAAGGGATCGCGGCGCTACCTCGACTGCGTGTTCGCGATCGAGGACCGCCTTGCCAAGCGGGCCGATCATTATCGCAAGGCGTTCGGCGTGGTGCCGGCGTTTCGGGCCGGGATGCATGCCGGGCCGGTCGTCATCGCCGAATGCGGGGACTCGCGGCGACAGATCGCCTATTTCGGCGACACCGTGAACGTCACGGCGCGGCTGCAGGCGCATTGCAAGGAGGCCGGCCGGCCGCTGCTGGTATCGGGCGAACTGCTCCGCCTGCTGCCGTCACAGCCGGATCTTGCCATCGAGCCGCTCGGCTCGACGCAGCTGCGCGGGCGCGCAGCTTCGATCGACATATTCGCCGTCGCGCGCCGCGCAACGTCCTAAACAATTCCTTACAGCGCACCGGCACCGGCTTCCGTTGGGCCGAAAGCACGAATTTAATCAAATCTGGTCGCGGCCCGTTAAGGATGCGACGCACCCCGTATTTGCACCGGGTTCCACCTTAACGCAGGTGTAAGGTGGCTATCGATATCGTGCAGTCTGTTGTTATCAAAGAAAACAAGGTTGCCCATCGATGGCGCAACAGGCGTCACAATCGATTATTGCCGAACTCGAGGATGCGGTCCGGGACGGGACATCGGCCAAGCGCGTGCAGACGCTGCGGCAGGTCACCGATCTGTTCCTGAACGATGGCGACCGCCTCAACGATGAACAGGTCAAGGTGTTCGACGACGTGCTCTGCCTGCTGGTGGCGCGCGTCGAGACGCGTGCGCGGGCCGAGCTCAGCAAGCGGCTCGCACCGCTCGACTATGCGCCGTTTGATGTGATTCACCATCTTGCCTGGGACGAGGATATCGGCGTCGCCGGCGAGGTGCTGACCCACTCCAGCCGCCTCTCAAACGCCGCACTGCGCGAGATCGCCAGCAGCAAGGGACAGGATCATCTGTTCGCGATCTCGGCGCGGGAAAATCTGCCCGCGTTCGTCACCGACGTGATCATCGACCGCGGCGAGGACCGGGTGATCCGGCGCCTCGCCAAGAACGCCGGCGCTGAGTTCTCCGACAACGGCTACTCCACGATCGTCGCCCGCGCCGAAGGCGACGACGAACTGGTCGAGATCCTCGGCCTGCGCATCGACATTCCGGCCAAGCTGTTGCGCGACCTGCTGCAGCGCGCCAAGGACACCGTGCGCGCCCGCCTGCTCGCGATCGCCTCGCCCCGCGCGCGCGAGGAGATCAGCCAGGTGCTGAACGACATCGCGCAGGAAGAGGCCGCCGCCCCGCGCCGCAACTACGGCATCGCCGAAGAGCTTGTGAAGCTGATGAAGCAGCTGAACGAGCTCGATGATGCGGCCGTCTACAAATTCGCCGAGGACGGCAAGTTCGACGAGGTCACGGTCGCGCTCGCCGTGCTCAACGACATGCCGATCGCGATGATCGAGCGGCTGATGCTCGGGCTGCGCTCCGACCTGCTGCTGATCCCGTGCCGCTCGGCAAAGCTGAACTGGCCGACGGTCGAGGCCATCCTGCGCAAGCGGCCGCTGCCGCATGCCATCGACCACGCGACGCTGGAGATCGCGCAACGCGACTACCGGCGGCTGTCGCTGGAGACCGCCCAGCGCACGGTGCGGTTCTGGCAACTGCACAACAGGATCGAGAAGCAGCCGATCACGGCGGGCTAACCGGCCGCCGGCGTTATTCGCAGACAAGGAAAAAGGGTGGGCAGTTTGACTGCCCACCCTTTTTTATCGTCGATGCGCAGGGTGGGTTAGCCGCAGGCGTAACCCACCCCGCAAGACCGCACTTAGTTCTTGCTCTTGTCGACCAGCGCGCCCTTCTTGATCCAGGGCATCATGTCGCGCAGCTTGGCGCCGACTTCCTCGATCGGGTGCTGGGCGAGCTTGGCGCGGGTCGCCTTGAACGAGGTCTGGTTGACCTTGTTCTCCAGCATCCAGTCGCGGGCGAACTTGCCGCCCTGGATGTCGGCGAGCACGCGCTTCATCTCGGCCTTGGTCTCGGCCGTGACGATGCGCGGACCGGTGACGTACTCGCCGTATTCGGCGGTGTTGGAGATCGAGTAGTTCATGTTGGCGATACCGCCTTCATAGATCAGGTCGACGATCAGCTTCACTTCATGCAGGCACTCGAAATAGGCCATCTCGGGCGCGTAGCCGGCTTCGACCAGCGTCTCGTAGCCGCCCTTGATCAGTTCGACCAGGCCGCCGCAGAGCACCACCTGCTCGCCGAACAGGTCGGTCTCGCACTCTTCCTTGAAGGTGGTCTCGATGATGCCGGCGCGGCCGCCGCCGATCGCCGAGGCGTAGGACAGGCCGAGGTCATGGGCGTTGCCCGAGGAGTCCTTGGCGATCGCGATCAGGCAGGGCACGCCGCCGCCGCGCTGATACTCCGAGCGCACGGTGTGGCCGGGGCCCTTCGGCGCGATCATCAGCACGTCGAGGTCGGCGCGCGGATCGAGCAGGTTGAAGTGCACGTTGAGGCCGTGAGCGAACACCAGCGCCGCGCCCTTCTTCATGTTGTCGTGCAGGTGCTCGCGATAGATGTCGCCCTGCAGTTCGTCCGGGGTCAGCATCATGACCAGGTCGGCCCACTTCGCGGCTTCGGCGACTTCCATCACTTTGAAGCCGGCGTTCTCGGCCTTCTTGGCCGAGGCCGAACCCTTGCGCAGCGCGATCGCGACGTCCTTGACGCCGGAATCCTTCAGGTTCAGCGCATGGGCGTGGCCCTGGCTGCCGTAGCCAACGATGGCGACCTTCTTGCCCTTGATCAGGTTCAGGTCGGCATCGCGATCGTAGTAAACTCGCATCGTGGTTTCCTCGTTTGAAGGGGGCCAAAATCGGCCGATGGGTCAGGCTTTCGGAAGGACAGAACCGCCGGGCGCCCGCGAATTTCCGGCGTTGTCTAGAGCATTTTTCCCCTCAGGGGAAACCCTCATCTCGCATGGCGCGGTGCGGCATCATGCGTCCATGAAGACCGGGTAGAGCGAGGCCAAGAGCAGGATGGCCATCGCCACGTTGAAGACACGGATCGCCCGCGGCGAGGTCAGGATCGGACGCAGCGCGGTGCCGAACAGCGCCCAGACGATGCAGGACACCGTCCCCAGGATCAGGCTGAAGCCGACCTGGATCGCGATGTTCCAGGGGAAGGCGGCAATTGCCGCATAGGCCGTGATGGTGCCGATCACCATCACCCAGCCCTTGGCGTTGATCCATTGGAACATGGCCGCGCCCCAGAACGTCATCGGGCCGCGGCCGGGCCCATCGTCCTTGTCCGCCGAGGGCGGCTCGTCCATGGCGATGACGGCCGCGAGATAGACCAGATAGGCGACACCGCCATATTTCAGGATGGTCTGCAGCACCGGATAGGCGATGAACACGGCGCCGAGCCCGACGCCGACCGCGCCGACCATGAAGGCGAAACCGACCGTGATGCCGGCGATGTGCGGCACCGTGCGGCGGAAGCCGTAGGTCAGCCCCGACGACAGCAGCATGATGTTGTTGGGCCCCGGGGTGAAGAACATCACGACCGCAAACACGACAGAGGCGAACAGCAGCGAGTTCGACATGGTGGCCTCACGCGACTTTCGGCAGAGCTTTGGGACGCTTCGACAGCAGCATCACGGCAATGCCGCCGATGACCGTGACCATGCCGGCGAGCCGCAGCGGCCCGAACCTCTCCCCGAACACGATGCTGGAGGCGGCGGAGCCGACGAACGGCACCAGCAACGCGAACGGCACCACCTGCGCGGCGGGGTGATCCCGGAGCAGCCGGCCCCACAGCCAGTAGGCGATGCTGGTCGAAATGCCGCCGAGGCAGAGCACGCAGACGAACCCGGTCAGCGACATGTGGCTCAGCGCCTGCCAGGTCGCCTGCGGTCCGTTGCTGATCAGGGTCAGCACCGCCAGCGGCACCGCGGCGCACAGGCACAGCCAGGCGAACAGGTCGAACATCGGCGCGGCGCGCGCCTGCCGCAGCAGCAGATTGCCGATCGCAAAGCTGACCGGACAGATCATCAGAATGGCGAAGGCGTTGACGCTGAAATCATAGCCGACCGTGCCGCAGATCATCAGCAGGCCGAGCGCGGCGATCGCGACGCCGATCGCCTGCGGCCGCGTCGGCATCTCGCCGAAGGCGATCGCGGCGAACGCAATGGTGAACAGCGCCTGGCTCTGCACCACCACGCTGGAAAGGCCGACCGGGACGCCATGCGCGATCGCGAAAGCCTGCGCGAGGAACTGGCCGAGGAACAGCGTGGAGCTGATCGCGATCAAGAGCGGCCAGGGTACATCCGGCTTGCGCAGGAACAGGCAGGGCAGCGCGGCGATGGCGAAGCGCAGCGTCGTCATGAGTTCCGGCGAGAACTCATCGAGCGCGATCCGGCTTGCGACGAACGCAAGCCCCCAGATCACCGCGACCATGACGGCGATGCCAACATCAGCCGGCTTCATTGTTCTTCTTCTTTTGCTTCCGTTTCGGTCGGGATCTAGATCTGTTCGTCCGGCTTCGGTTTGCGCAGCAGATAGGTGCCGTGCAGCGGCGCGTGATAGTCGGCCGCGACCAGGGTGAAACCGGTCTCGGTCAGCATGCGCTCCATCACCCAGCCGAAGGTCGAGTATTCGTCGCGCATATGGGTCATCACGCTTTCGCGCTCGAAATCGTGGTTCTTGATCGAGAAATCCGCCCAGCCCTCGACATCGCGATCGACACCGTCGGGCATGCTGACGAACACCATGTCGCGCAGATAGAAATTCGCGCCGGGCTTCAGCGCGTTGAAGATCCGCGACAACGCCACCGCCTTCCAGAAGTCAGGCAGATGATGCAGTGTGAACTCACTGACGATGAGATCGTATGAATTCGGCTGATAGGCAAACGACAACAGCCCGGCCGGCTGGGTCCGGATCTTCGCCTTGCGGTCGCGCGCATAGATTTCGGCAAGCCCGATCATCGCCGGCGAGATGTCGATGGCGTCGACCTCGGCGCCCATCAGCGCCGCCTCGGTCGCGAGCACGCCGTTGCCGCAGCCGATATCGGCGATCCGCCAGCCCGGCTTGACGCCGAGCCTGGTCAGCGCCTGGCGGGCACGGACATCGCTGTCCTCGCTGACGTCATAGATCGAGGCAACCGCGGTATCGAGACCGACCTGCCGCCGTTGCGTGTAGTACCAGTCGCGCGCCAACATGACTCACATCCCTTCCGGCCCACGCGTGATCGCGGCCACCCCGGTTCGTGACACCTCGACCAGGCCCAACGGGCGCATCAGGTCGATGAACTGACTGATCTTGGACGAGTTGCCCGTGATCTCGAATACGAAGCTCTCGGTCGTGGCGTCGATCACCCGGGCGCGGAACGCATCCGCCAGCCGCAGCGCCTCGACGCGGTGATCGCCGCCGCCCCGCACCTTGACCATCGCAAGCTCGCGCTCGATCGAGCTGCCGGTCAGCGTCATGTCGACGACGCGGTAGACCGGGATCATGCGGTCGAGCTGATGCTTGATCTGCTGGATCACCATCGGCGTGCCCGTGGTGACGATCGTGATCCGCGAGAGATGTTTCTGGTTCTCGGTCTCCGAGACGGTGAGGCTTTCGATGTTGTAGCCGCGGCCGGAGAACAGCCCGATCACGCGCGCGAGCACGCCGGGCTCGTTCTGCACGATCACGGACAGCGTGTGGGTCTCGTTGGGATCGTGACGCTCTTCGAGGAAGTAGGCGGATGCGGGCTGGTTCATGGTCGTCCCCTTACATTCTTTTCACGCCACCGCCCGCTGGGCGGCCGGCGCAGCATCCGTCCCGATCCAGGTCCGGAACAGATCGAAATCGATATTGCCGCCGCTCAGGATCAAGCCGACCCGCTTGCCGGCGAGCTTGCTCTTCTCCTGCAGCGCGGCTGCGAGCGCCGCGGCGCCTGCGCCCTCGGCAAGATTGTGGGTATCGGTCCAGTAGGCGCGGATCGCCTGGGCGACCTCGTCGTCGGTGACCTGCACGATGCGCGATGCGCCCTTCCGGATCAGCGCGAACGCATCCGCGTCCGGAATCCGCGTCGCCATGCCGTCAGCCAGCGTGTTGCTGGTCGCGGTGGTCACGATCCTTCCGGCCGCAAACGACAGCGCGTAGGACGGCGCCTCGGTCGACTGCACGCCCACGATCTCGGTCTTCAGCCCGAGCAGGTCGCGCGCCATGATGCAGCCGGAGATGCCGGAGCCCTGCCCGATCGGCACATAGAGGATGTCGAGATCGGGCGCCGACCGGAACATTTCGAGCGCGTACGTCGCGACGCCCAGCACCAGGTCCGGATGGAACGACGGCACCATATGCAGGCCTGCGAACTGGGCGCGGCGCTCGGCCTCTTCCCGCGCGGCCTGGAAGTCCTCGCCGTGCTCGACGAGCTCGGCGCCGAACGCGTGCATGGCGCGGTTCTTCTCGACCGAGTTGCCGCGCGGCACATAGATCACCGCGCGCACGCCATGGCGGCTCGCGGCAAAGGCCAGGCTCTGGCCGTGATTGCCGCGCGTCGCCGAGATGATGCCGGGCACGTCCGGCCGCTCGCGCTTCAGCCGCTCGAGATAGACCAAGCCGCCGCGCACCTTGAAGGCGCCGGTCGGCGTGTGGTTCTCATGCTTGACCACGACCTCGGTGCCGAGCCGCTCGGCCAGCAGCGGCCAGGCGTACGCCGGCGTCGCCGGCACCGCGGTGCCGACGATCCCGTGCGCACGCTCGAGCTCGTTGAGGTCAAACATGATCCGCCCTCACCTCACACCAGCGCCTTGCCGCCGGAGAAGGCCTTCGCGGTGGCCTCATCGGTGGCCTCTTCCGGCAGCAGCATCTCGTTATGCGCCTTGCCCGACGGGATCATCGGGAAGCAGTTCTCGAGCGCGGCGACGCGGCAGTCGAACAGCACCGGGCGCTTGATCGCGATCATCTCCTTGATCGCGCCGTCGAGATCGGAGGGCTTGGTCGCCTGCAGGCCGACGCAGCCATAGGCGTCCGCGAGCTTGACGAAGTCCGGCAGCGCTTCCGAGTACGAATGCGACAGGCGGTTGCCGTGCAGCAGCTGCTGCCACTGCCGCACCATGCCCATGTACTGGTTGTTCAGGATGAAGATCTTGATCGGCAGCTCGAACTGAACCGCCGTCGACATCTCCTGGATCGTCATCTGCACCGAGGCGTCGCCGGCGATGTCGATCACCAGGCTGTCCGGATGCGCGACCTGCACACCGACCGCGGCCGGCAGACCATAGCCCATGGTGCCGAGCCCGCCCGACGTCATCCAGCGGTGCGGCTCCTCGAAGCCGAAGAACTGCGCGGCCCACATCTGGTGCTGACCGACCTCGGTCGTGATGTAGGTGTCCTTGCCGCGGGTCAGTTCGAACAGGCGCTGGATCGCGTATTGCGGCAGGATGATATCGTTGTTCTTGCGGTAGGACAGCGAGTTGCGCGCGCGCCATTGCGCGATCTGCTGCCACCACGCCTTGATGTCGGGCTTCTTCGCCTCCGCCTTGAACACCTGCAGGAGATCGCCGAGCACGTTGCCGCAGTCGCCGATGATCGGCACGTCGACGCGGATGTTCTTGTTGATCGAGGACGGGTCGATGTCGATGTGGATCTTCTTCGAGCCCGGCGAGAACGCGTCGGTGCGGCCGGTGATGCGGTCGTCGAAGCGCGCGCCGACGCACAGCATGACGTCGCAATCATGCATCGTCATGTTGGCCTCGTAGGTGCCGTGCATGCCCAGCATGCCGAGCCAGTTCGGACCTGACGCCGGATAGGCGCCCAATCCCATCAGGGTCGAGGTGATCGGGAAGCCGGTCGCCTCCACCAGTTGGCGCAGCAGTTGCGAGGCCTCGGGGCCTGAATTGATCACGCCGCCGCCGGAATAGATCACGGGACGCTTGGCATTGGCGAGCATCGCCACCGCCTTGCGGATCTGGGTCGCATCGCCCTTCACGCGCGGCGTATAGGAGATGTGCACGTCCGACTTGCGCGGCGGATGATAGGTGCCGGTGGCAAATTGCACGTCCTTCGGCACGTCGACCACGACCGGGCCGGGCCGGCCGGTGGTGGCGACATAGAAGGCCTCGTGCAGCACCCTGGCGAGGTCGTTGACGTCGCGCACCAGCCAGTTGTGCTTGGTGGCGGGCCGCGTGATGCCGACGGTGTCGCATTCCTGGAAGGCGTCGTTGCCAATCAGATGGGTCGGCACCTGGCCGGTGATGCAGACCAGCGGGATCGAATCCATCAGCGCGTCGGTCAGCGGCGTCACCATGTTGGTGGCCCCCGGACCCGAAGTCACCAGCACCACGCCGGGCTTGCCGGTCGAGCGGGCATAGCCTTCCGCGGCATGGCCGGCGCCCTGCTCGTGGCGGACCAGGATGTGCTCGACCTCGCTCTGCTGGAAAATCTCGTCATAGATCGGAAGCACCGCGCCGCCGGGATAGCCGAAGACATGCTGCACGCCGTGATCGATGAGCGCGCGCACGATCATCGCGGCGCCGGTCATCTGATTGGGATCGTGGCTCTTGTCGGTCATGGTTCGCTCCGGATGCGCTTGTTTTTGCGCGGCTTTTGTCGGTTCTCGTCAGTTCTGCTTCGGGCAATAAAAAGGGGCCCCAGAGGCCCCATGCACACCGCCCGAATTTGGATGGCCGCTAGCCATCCCCGGCGGTGTGCCTGGGTACGACGGCGATAAGGAGTTTGGTAATAATGTTGCGCACGAGACGACCCAGTCTTCCCAAAGGTTGCGCGAACATAGCGGCCAGACCCTGAATGTCAAGGCAAGCCAGCCATTTTCGCGATTTTTGAACTGTAACGGGGTTCCGGCCGTTCGGCGAGTGTTTTTGCGCGGCGCAACGCGCATGGCTGACGGGCGTGCGGCGGCGAGGGCCATCCGGGCTACGGAATCCGGCTCTCCAGCCATCCCCTCGCCGCCTCCGGCGCCACCCATTCGAATTCCGGAAGCTGGTGGCGAAACCAGGTGAACTGGCGCTTGGCGTAGTGGCGGGTGTCGGCCCGGCCGATCTCGGCGGCCTCCTGCCGGCTGATCTCCTCCTTGAGGTGCCGGATCAGCGCCGGCACGCCATGGGCCTTCATCGCCGGCAGCAACGGATCGAGCCCGCGCGCCGCCAATGCCGCGACCTCATCGAGCGCACCCGTATCGAGCATCGCGCCGAACCGGGCGTCGATCCGCGCATAAAGCTGCTCGCGTTCCGGCGCGAGAAACAGCGCGTGGAATTCGCCCTGCGGCAGCAGCGGCGGCAGGCCGTCGCGATGCCAGTCCGGCAGCGGGCGGCCGGTGGCCTCGACGACCTCGAGCGCCCGCGCGATGCGGCTGCGATCGCGCGGCTTCAGCCGTTCGGCCGACATCGGGTCGCGCCCTGCAAGCTCGGCATGCAGCGCCTCGACGCCATGTTGCTCCAGCCTCGCGCGCACGCCCTCGCGCACCGCGGGCGGGATCGGCGGCACCGCCGACAGGCCGCGCGTCAGCGCCTTGAAATAGAGGCCCGAGCCGCCGACGAAGATCGGCAGCCGCCCCTGCTCACAGGCCTCACCGAGCATCTTGGCCGCATCCGCCACCCAGGCGCCGGCGGAGAAATTCACGCCGGCGTCGACATGGCCGTAGAGCCGGTGCGGAACCAGCGCCTCCTCGCTCACAGTCGGCCGCGCGGTGATGATCCGGAGATCGCGATAGACCTGCATGGAATCGGTGTTGATCACGATCCCGCCGGTCCGCTGCGCGAGCGCGAGCGCCAGGGCCGACTTGCCGCTGGCGGTCGGCCCTGCGATAAGCACTGCCTTGTCCAACAATCCCGAATGCGCCTGCATGTCCCTCGTTGCCACGCTGATCTGCAATCCTGCAAGCCCCGCGCTCGATTCCACCATCGTCGACGGTGCGCGGGCCGTGCTGCCCTCACCCGGCCCGGCGCAGTGGCTGTTCAACGAGGTCGCCGTCGACATTCCCTTCGAGCGCGAGAACGCCAGCCGGGACGACATCAAGGCGATCGAGCTGCAACTGCGCCAGGCCCGCGGCGACCTGCCGATCGACATTGTCGTGCAGCCCCGGATCGGCCGGCGCAAGAAGCTTTTTCTGGCCGACATGGATTCGACCATGATCGGCCAGGAGTGCATCGACGAACTCGCCGACTTCGCCGGGCTGAAATCCCACGTCGCCGCCATTACCGAGCGCGCGATGCGCGGCGAAATCGAGTTTGAATCGGCGCTGCGCGAACGGGTGGCGCTGCTCAAGGGCCTGCCGGTCAGCGTGGTCGACGAGGTGCTCGACAAGCGCATCACGTTGACGCCGGGCGGCCGTGATCTGGTCATGACCATGCGCGCGCAGGGCGCCTACACCTGCCTCATCTCCGGCGGCTTCACTTTGTTCACCAACGTGGTCGCGGCCAAGGTCGGCTTCCAGGAGAACCGCGCCAACCAGCTGCAGATCGAGAACGGCAAGCTGACCGGCGAAGTGATCGAGCCTATCCTCGGCCGCGCCACCAAGCTCGCCACCCTGGTCGAACTCACCGAATCCTTCGATCTCGACGACATCGACACGCTGGTGGTGGGTGACGGCGCCAACGACCTCGGCATGATCCAGGCCGCCGGCCTCGGCGTTGCCTATCACGCCAAGCCTGCGGTCGCAGCCGCAGCCGCAGTGCGGATCGACCACGGCGATCTCACCGCGCTGCTGTACGCGCAGGGTTATCGGCGGGACGAGTTCGTCGAGGGATAGGTAGAGTCGTCCCGGCGAAGGCCGGGACCCATACTCCGCGGCGGGTGCCGTGAACGGGACTCATCATTCCACCATCGCGCAACAATCACCGCCTGTGGTTATGCGTCCCGGCCTTCGCCGGGACGACGATCAGGATGGTTCGCAATTCAAGACGTCAAGCAACACGGCGTCATCCCCCGCTTTCGCGGGGGATGACAGTTGTGGGTGAGGCGTCAGGCCGACGTTACTGCACGCCGAGCGCCACGAAGCGCAGTTCGCCGTCGCCGTTGGAGACCAGCAGCAGCACGGACTTCTTGCCGTCCTTTTTCAGCTGGTCGACGCGCTTCTTGATGTCGGCGGCACTGGAGACCGCCTCCTGCGCCACCTCGACGATGACGTCGCCGGCCGACAGCCGCTTCTCGGCGGCATCGGAGGCATTGTCGACGCCGGTGACGACGACACCCTTCACGCTGTCCTTGATCTTGTACTTGGTGCGCAGGTCCTTGCTCAGCGCCGCGAGGTCGAGGCCGAGCGCCTTCTGGGTCACCGGCTTCTCGGCCGTGTCGTCCTTCGGCTTGGCGTTGGCCTGCTGAACCTTGTCGTTGTCCTCGAGCCGGCCGAGCGTGACCTTGCGGGTCTCCTCATTGCCCTTGCGGATGATGACGACGTCGACTTCCTTGCCGACCGCGGTATCGGCCACGATCCGCGACAGATCCTTGGGGTCCTTGACGTCCTTGCCGTCGAACTTGACGACGACGTCGCCGGGCTCGATGCCCGCCGGCTTGGCCGGGCCCTTGTCATCGACGCCGGCAACCAGCGCGCCGCGCGCCGGCTTGATGTTGAGGCTGTCGGCGATCTCGTCGGTGACCTGCTGGATCCGCACACCGAGCCAGCCGCGGCGCAGTTCGCCGAACTTCTGCAGCTGGTCGACGACGCCGGCCACCGTCTTCGACGGCACCGCGAAACCGAGACCGATCGAGCCGCCGGTGGGCGAGATGATCAGCGTGTTGACGCCGATCACCTCGCCGTCGAGGTTGAACAACGGACCGCCGGAATTGCCGCGATTGATGGCGGCGTCGGTCTGGATATAGCTGTCATACGGACCCTGGCTGATGTCGCGGTTCTTGGCCGAGACGATGCCCGCGGTCACGGTGCCGCCGAGGCTGAACGGGTTGCCGATCGCGACCACCCAGTCGCCGAGGCGGATCTTGTCGCTGTCGCCGAACTTGACCGCGGTGAGCGGCTTCGGCGGTTTGAACTTCAACACCGCGAGATCGGTCTTCTTGTCGACGCCGACCAGCTCGGCCTTGATCTTGGTGCCGTCGTTGAGGATGACGTTGATCTCGTCGGCATCGGCGATGACGTGGTTGTTGGTGACGACGATGCCGGCGGTGTCGACGATGAAGCCCGAGCCGAGCGAATTGGTCTTGCGCGGCTGGAACTCGCCGCTCTTGTCGCCGCCCTTGCCGGGCGGCCCGCGGCGGTTCTTGAAGAAGTCGTCGAAGAATTCCTCGAACGGCGAGCCCGGCGGCAGCTGCGGCATCGCGCCGCCCTTGTTGGCCTCGATCGTCTGCGAGGTCGAGATGTTGACGACGGCGTCGATCACCTTCTCGGCAATGTCGGCGATGCCGTCGGGACCGCGTGCGAAGGCCGGCGCGGAGCTCAGCATGCTCGCAGCACCGATCGAGATCGCGGCTCCCATCATGCGGAGGCGACGGCTCAGGGCTGGTCTGGCAGCGATCATGTCGGAGTTTCTCCAGGCAAACGGGTTCAAATTTGCTGGTCGCAGTGTGCGCCCGTGGTCGCAGAGTGCGCCCGAACAGGCATTTGGCGCAAGCATCTCAGCCGGGCATTTCGGAGAAAAACCGGCTGCGTGAGGCTCACGATTATGTTCATTCCGGCGCGACCTACGCGCTTGGAACAGGCAATGCTCAGCGCCGCACCGCCCAGATCAGGACGAGTCCCGCGACCGCCGAACCGATGCCGACGACGCGCAGGATGTTGTCCGGCGTCGCCAGCGCGCTCTTCATCGCCCGGCGCATCCAGGCGGGGCTTGCCGCGAACAGGATGCCTTCGAGCACGAACAGGATTCCCAGACCGATGAGGAAGTCGCCGAACGCTATTGACCTCATCGGATCGCAACCTCCCGCTCGATGATTGTTGTTATTTAAGTGACGGCGGCACGTTGTCCGCGCCGCCGTTCTGTCGTGAATTTACTGTTTCGGCGCAGCCGCCGCCTCGGCCGGCTTGCCGTTCGCGCTGCCGAAGTACTTGAAGAATTCCGAGTCCGGCCGCAACAGGAACCGCGTGTCGCTGGACTTGAGGCCGTTCTCATAGGCCGTCATCGAGCGATAGAACGCGAAGAAGTCCTTGTCCTTGCCATAGGCCTCGGCGAACAGGCGGTTGCGCTCGGCATCGCCCGCACCGCGGGTCTGATCCGCGGCGGAGTTCGCCTCGGCGACGATCACGGTCGCTTCGCGGTCGGCCTTGGAGCGGATTTCCTGCGCCTTCTGGTCGCCCTGGGCCCGGAACTCCGCCGCCTCGCGCTGACGCTCGGTCTTCATCCGGTCGTAGACCGCTTGGCTGTTCTGCTCCGGCAGATCGGCGCGGCGAATCCGGACGTCGACGACCTCGATGCCGTAGCCGTCGGCTTCCTTGTCGAGCTGCTCGCGAATCCGCGACATCAGCTTCTCGCGCTCGTCACGCACCACCGCGATGAAGTTGACCTCGCCGAGCACGCGGCGCAGCGCCGCGTTGAGCAGCGTGGTCAGCTGCAGATTGGCGGCCTGGATCGAGCCGACGCTGGTGTAGTAGCGCAGCGCATTCTTGATGCGATAGCGCGCGAAGGCATCGACCACGAGCCGCTTCTGGTCGGAGGCGATCACTTCCTGCGACGGGTTTTCCAGGTCGAGGATGCGCTTGTCGACGTTGATCACCGAATTCCACGGCGCCTTGAAGTGCAGGCCGGGCTCGGTGACGACGTCGACCGGCTCGCCAAACCGCAGGACGATGGTCTGCTCGGTCTGCTGCACGGTGAACACCGAGCTGTAGCCGACGGCGAGAACGATGAAGAGAACGATCAGGGACAGGATGCCGGTGACAGGGGACCTCATCGGGTGGCTCCCTGCTGCTGGCCGGTCGTGGCCGGCGCTACCGTCGGCTGACGCCGCGGCGTCAGCTCACCCAACGGAAGGTAGGGTACGATGTTCTGGCCCTGGCCGCCGTCATAAACCAGCTTCTCGGAGCCACCGAGCACGCGTTCCATGGTCTCCAGATAGATGCGCTCGCGCGTCACGTCGGGTGCCTTCTTGTACTCTTCATAGACTTTGAGGAAGCGCGCGCTCTGGCCCTTGGCCTCGGCGACCGCCTGCTCCTTGTAGCCCTCGGCGGCCTGCTGGATCTGCGCGGCACGGCCGCGTGCTTCCGGCACGATCCGGTTGGCATAGGTCTGCGCCTCGTTCTGCTTGCGCTCGAGGTCGGCGCGCGCCGCCTGCACGTCGCGGAACGCGTCGATCACCTGCGCCGGCGGATCGACCTTCTGCATCTGCACCTGCGTGATCTGGATGCCGGCGTTGTAGGAATCCAGCGTCTTCTGCATCAGCTCCTGCACGTTCTGCTCGGTGACGTTGCGCGCCCCGGTCAGGATCGGCTGGATCTGCGAGCGGCCGATCACCTCGCGCATCGCGCTTTCGGCAACCGCCTTCACGGTGCCTTCGGGATTTTGGATGTTGAACAGATAGGCGCCGGCCCCGCCCGGCTTGATCCGCCACAATACGGTGAAGTCGACATCGACGATGTTTTCGTCGCCGGTCAGCATCAGGCTCTCTTCCGGCACGTCGCGCATGGTGCGGCCGCGCCGTGCGGGATCGTCGATCAGGGTCATGCCGATCGAGATCGTGTTGACGCGCAGCGCCTTCGGCAGCAGCACCGTCTCGATCGGATATGGCAGGTGATAGCGCAGGCCCGGTTGCGCATCGCGATCATACTTGCCGAAGCGCATGACGACGCCGAGCTCTTCGGACTGGACGCGGAAGATGCCGGTGGCAAACCAGATCGCCAGCGCGGCGACCAGCACCAGCGCGATTCCCATGCCGCTGAAATGCCCGCCGGGCAGCCATTGCTGCAGCCGGTCCTGGCCGCGCCGCAGCAGATCCTCAAGATCCGGCGGCCTTGGCCCGGCCGACTGTGGACCGGTGCCCCACGGTCCCTTCGGACCCGAGCCCCATGGCCCCCCGCCTTGATTTTTCCACGGCATCAAACATCTCCTCGGCAAGTCCGGACGGGACGCCCGGGCTCGAATGTCCGGCCCGGTTATAGGGGACCGCCAGGGCCCTTACAACGCAAGCTTCCTGAGCCGACGAGCTATGCGCCGGGCCACAATTGTCAATGCAAACATTGGTTAACCGCGGCCGCGCCGACGATATGTCACATAGGAGAAGTCGGCATTGTCGTCCGGACCTGCCGGATTCCGCACGCGCGCGACCTCATCCCACTCCCTCGCATCGATTGTGTCGAACCGTGTATCGCCGTCCGGCCGGGCATGGACCTCGGTAATCTCAAGGCGATCGGCGATGCCCATCCACTGCGCATAGATCTCGGCGCCGCCGATGATTGCAATTTCAGTGGCGAAACGCCGCAGCGCATCACCAAGCGCAATTGCGCGGGCGTTTTCCAACGACGTCGTGACGATGGCGCCGCGCGCGCGGTAGTTCGGATCGCGCGTCACCACGATGTTGGTGCGTCCCGGCAGCGGCCGGCGCAGCGACTCGAACGTCTTGCGCCCCATCACGATGGGCTTGTTCAGCGTCATCGCCTTGAGGCGCTGCTGATCGGATTTCAGCCGCCACGGAATTGCGTTGCCGCTCCCGATCACGCCGTTCTCGGCGACCGCAGCGAGGAGCACGATCTCCATCAGCGCGCTCCTTCGGCGAGCGCCGACAGCGCAGGACCGGAGACGCGACAGATCGTCCATTCGTCCACCATCTCGGCTCCGAGTGATTTGTAGAATGCGATCGACGGCGCGTTCCAGTCGAGCACCGCCCATTGCAGGCGCGCCCACCCATTGGCGAGGCAGTGCTTCGCCAGGTGCACCAGCAGCGCCTTGCCGATCCCCTTGCCGCGCAGCGCCGGACGCACGAAGAGATCTTCGAGGTAGATGCCGTGGCGGCCGGCGAAGGTCGAGAAATTGACGAACCAGACCGCGAAGCCGGCGGGCTCGCCGTTCCATTCCGCGATGTCGCAGAACAGCCGCGGGCTTTCGCCGAACAGCGCCTCGGCGATATCGGCCTCGCTGGCGTGGACCTCGTGCAGGAGCTTCTCGTACGCGGCAAGCTCGCGGACCAGCGAGTACACCAGTCCGGCCTCATCGGGCCGCGCGCGGCGGATCACGAGCGACATCAGACCGCGACTTCGGCCTTGATGTGCGGATGCGGGTCGTAGCCTTCGAGTTTGAAATCCTCAAAGCGGAACGCGAAGATGTCTTTCACATCGGGATTGATCGCCATCGTCGGCAGCGGCCGCGTCGGCCGCGTCAGTTGCAGGCGCGCCTGCTCGAGGTGGTTCGAATAGAGATGCGCATCGCCGAGCGAGTGCACGAAATCGCCGGGCTTCAGCCCGGTCACCTGCGCGACCATCATGGTCAGCAGCGCATAGGAGGCGATGTTGAAGGGCACGCCGAGGAACACGTCGCCGGAGCGCTGATAGAGCTGGCAGGACAATTTTCCGTTGGCGACATAGAACTGGAACAGGCAGTGGCACGGCGGCAGCGCCATCTTGTCCACCTCGGCCGGATTCCAGGCGCTGACGATCAGCCGCCGCGAGTCCGGATTGCGCTTGATCATCTCGATCACGTTGCTGATCTGGTCGATGCTGCGGCCATCGGGCGCGGGCCAGGAGCGCCACTGCGAGCCATAGACCGGGCCGAGATCGCCATTGGCGTCGGCCCATTCATCCCAGATCGTGACGCCGTTGTCGTTGAGATATTTGATGTTGGTGTCGCCGGCGAGGAACCAGAGCAGCTCGTGCACGATCGCCTTCAGCGGCAGCCGTTTGGTCGTCAGCATCGGGAATCCGGCCGAGAGATTGAAGCGCATCTGATGGCCGAAGATCGACAGCGTACCGGTGCCGGTGCGGTCATGCTTCTCGGCGCCGTCGGCGAGGATACGTTCGAGCAGATCGTGATACTGGTTCATGACGTCTGTTTCGGGCTTTCGAGAGAGCGGCGAATGTAGCGGCCACCGCCGCCGGCCGACACGCCGATTCGGCTGATTAGACCGATTATACCCCGAAAAGTGAGCACCCTTGCGCCAAACGACAAGGGACGGAACCCGCGTTCCGCCCTGCCCTATCCATTTGACCGCGCTGGATTAACTTGCCGGCTTGAGCACCGGGGTCCATTTCGCGATCTCGTTCTTCACGAGCGTCGCCAGCGCCTCCGGGCTGCGGTTGGCGGGTACCGGGATCACGCTGCCGAGTTCGAGCAGGCGCTTGCGGACGTTCTCGTCGTCCAGCGCCTTGATCGCCGCCGCGTTCAGCGTGGCGATGATGGCGGGCGAAGTTCCCTTCGGCGCAAAGATCGCGTTCCAGGCCTGAGCCTGGAACGCCGGCAGGCCGGCCTCGGTCGTGGTCGGGACGTCGGGCAGCGATGGATTGCGCTCGGGGGTCGCGACCGCATAGGCCTTGATGGTGCCGGCGTTGATCTGCGGCACCGCGTTGACGATCTGGTCGCACATGTAATCGACCTGGCCGGCGACCAGCGCGTTCATCGCGGGTCCGGTGCCGTTGAAGGGCACGCCGACCGGCTTGACGTCGAGGATCGAGTTGAGCAACTCGCAGGAGGCGTGCGAGACCGAGCCGATGCCGGCATGCGCGGCGTTGACCTTCTCGGCATTGGCCTTCACGTAGGCGATGAACTCCTTCAGATCCTTCGGCGGGAAATCCTTGCGGGCGAGGATCAGGATCGGCGTGCCCGCAAGCAGCGCCACGGGCTCGAAATCCTTCTCCGGATGATAGGCAAGCTTCGGATAGAGCGGCACGGACGCGGCATGGGTGCCCATGTGTCCGGTGACCAGCGTGTAGCCGTCATTGGCGGCGCGCGCCGCGCGCGTGGTCGCCGTGGTGCCGCCGGCGCCAACCACGTTTTCGATGACGATGCTCTGGCCGAGCGTCTGCGCCATATGCGCGGTGACGATGCGTGAGATGACGTCGGTCGGACCGCCGGCTGCGAACGGCACGATCATGGTGATGGTGCGCGTCGGATAGTTCTGCGCCGACGCCGGCACGGCGAATGCGCCGAGCGCCACACATGCCGAAAGGCATGCGCCCGCAAGCGAGCGAATGGACATCATCTCAATTCCTCCCGGGAACGTTTTGACCAATAAAAATGCCGGCCAAATCGGCCGGCATTTTCATTTCATGAGACGACATCGCGAGTCGATTCGACTTCCGCCTGCGGCGCGCCGACGCAGGGCTTAGAGAGTGATCAGCCCTCCGACTCCACGAACACCTCGTCGCGCTTCGCCCGCAAGGTGGGCAGCACGGCAAGCACCAGCAGAGCTGCCGCAATCGCCAGCAGCACCGCCGAAAGCGGCCGCGACAGGAACACGCTCCAGTCACCGCGCGAGATTAAGAGCGCACGGCGCAGGTTCTCCTCCATCAGCGGACCGAGCACCATGCCGAGCAGCAGCGGCGCCGGCTCGAAATCGTGCTTGATCAGCCAGTAGCCGACCAGGCCGAACGCGCCTGCGAGGACGACATCGACCGGCGCGTTGTTCACCGAGTAGATGCCGATCGCGCAGAACACCACGATCGAGGGGAACATCAGCCGGTACGGCACGCGCAGCAGACGGACCCAGATGCCAACCAGCGGCAGGTTGATGATGATCAGCATCAGATTGCCGATCCACATCGAGGCGATCATGCCCCAGACCAGGTCGGGCTGCTTCTGCATCACCTGCGGACCCGGCACGATGCCATGAATGGTCATCGCGCCGACCATCAGCGCCATCACCGCATTCGGCGGGATGCCGAGCGTGAGCAGCGGGATGAACGAGGTCTGCGCCGCAGCGTTGTTGGCGCTTTCCGGCGATGCCACGCCCTCGATCGCGCCGCGGCCGAACCGCGACGGATCCTTCGCCAGCTTCTTTTCCAGCGTATAGGCCGCGAACGACGCGATCACCGCGCCGCCGCCCGGCAGGATGCCGAGGATCGAGCCGAGCACGGTGCCGCGCAGGATCGCCGGCGTGGAGTCCACGAGGTCCTTCCTGGTCGGCATCAGGCCGGTGATCTTCTGCTGCACCAGATTGCGGTCCATCTCCGCGCCATGGTCGAGGTTGCGGATGATCTCAGCGAAGCCGAACACGCCCATCGCCACGGTGGCAAAGCCGAGGCCGTCGGCAAGCTCGGGAATGTTGAAGGCCATGCGCGAGGCACCGGTCTCGATGTCGGAGCCGACCATCGACAGCAACAGGCCGAACACGATCATCGCGATCGCCTTCAGCACCGAGCCCTTGGCGAGCACCACCGCGAAGATCAGGCCGAGCACCATCAGCGAGAAATATTCGGCCGGTCCGAATGCCAGCGCGAGCTTGGTCAGCGGCGCGCCGAGCACGGCGATCAGCACGGTGGCGACGCAGCCGGCGAAGAACGAGCCGATCGCGGCGATCGCGAGCGCCGGACCGGCGCGGCCCTGCTTGGCCATCTGGTGGCCGTCGAGCGCGGTGACCACGGAGGTCGCCTCGCCGGGAATATTGACCAGGATCGAGGTGGTCGACCCGCCATATTGCGCACCGTAATAGATGCCGGCGAGCATGATCAGCGCGCCGACCGGCGGCAGGCCGAAGGTGATCGGCAGCAGCATCGCGACGGTGGCGATGGTGCCGATGCCCGGCAAGACGCCGACCAGCGTGCCGACCAGCGCACCGATCAGGCACATCAGAAGGTTGATCGGAGAGAATGCGACAGCGAAACCGTGGGCGAGGTTGGCAAACAGTTCCATCACGCCCTCACTGGATCAGGAAACGCGGGAACATCGGCATCGGAAGTCCCAGCACATAAGGAAACAACAGCGCGCAGCCGAGCGTCAGGCAGCCACCGACGATGATGGCTTCGAGCCACCTCGTCTCATGCGAGCCGAGCGCCGCGATCAGGAAGGCGGCAAAGGCGGAGACGACGAGCCCGAGCGGACGGATCGCGACGGCGAAGAACACGATTGCCGCCGACACGAACAACGGCCCGCGCCAAGAATAGGCCGCGATCTGCGGGCCGTCTTTCAGAATTCCGACCAGCGCCACGGCGCCGCCGAGCAACAGCAGCAGCACGGCGAACATCCGCGGCGCGGTTCCGGCACCGAACGAAAATCCGTGCATGCCCTGCAAGTCGCTCGAAGCCCACAAGGCAAACAGCGCAACGGCCACCATGGCGAGCCCGCCGACAAAGTCCTGCGGGCCGCGCACCCATTTCGGCAAGATCGATTTGACCGGCGCCTCGCTCGGCGTATCGCTCATGACTTCGCTTCCCCCCGTCAGGCTGTCCGCCCGTTTTGATTGAATGGCTTGGCTTGTGGTGCGTTGACCGAAAGCCTTGCTAGCGATTTTCGTCAGACAACGCCAGCAAAACCCAAGAGACCTCCGGCGAGCAACATCCACAAAGGATTGATCCGCGTCGCAAAAGCAAGCGTGGCTGCGACAATGGTGATCAGGACCGCGATCCAACTTTGGTCTGATGTCTGCGCCACGATCAGGCCGGATGCAGCCATCAGGCCGATCGACAGCGGAACCAATGCCGCCTGGATGATCGCCGGCCAGCGCGCGTCGCGCGAGCGATCGAGGAAACGGCTGACATAATAGGCAAGCAGCGCGGTCGGTCCGCACATCGCAACCGTCGCAGCCAACGCCCCGGCAACGCCTGCGACAGAATAACCTATCAGCGTCACGATCAGCACGTTCGGTCCCGGCGAGAGCTGCGAGATCGCGAACACGTCGGCGAACTGCTTGTCGGTCAACCAGTGATGTACGTCGACCGCGGCGCGGTGCATTTCGGGGATCGCCGAATTGGCCCCGCCGACCGCGAACAGCGACATCAAACCGAAGGTCCATACCAGCGCCGCGACCGGGTTGGACTCCCTATTCATGACTTCACCATGCGCCGGGTCACGATCGTGATCGCGAGGCTGAGCGGGATCGCCACCAGCAGCACGATCTGCAGCGGCCAGCGGATCAGACCGATCGCGACGAAGACCGCGGCCAGGATGACGAGGCCTGTGACATCACGCCGCTGCAACAGCGGCAGCATCATCTTGAGGACGACGGCGAACAGCAGCCCGACCGCGGCACAGGCCACGCCGGCAAGCGTCCGGCGCAGTATGTCGACATCGCCGTAGCGGGCGTAGAGCGCGGCAAGGATGGTCGCGATCACCATCGGCGGCCCGACCAGCCCGGCGAAGGCCGCGAAGGCGCCGGCGACGCCGCGAAAGCGCGAACCGAACACGACCGACAGGTTGACGATGTTCGGACCTGGCAGGAAATGGCACAGCGCGAAGGTCTCGTTGAACTCCTCCGCCGTCATCCAACGGTGCTGTTCGACGATCGCCCGCCGGGCCCAGACCAGGACCCCGCCAAAGCCGGCCAGCGACATCTTGGCAAACGCCAGGAACAGCTCGAGAAGCCCGGGCTGGTGGGGTGGAGACGGCGCGGAGACATCCGGCGCCGGGGCGGCAACCGGCGGGGATTCCGGGGGCATGGCCAAAATCTAGAACGGCTCCGGGACGCCGGCCAACCCAAATTGGTGTGTTTTCACAGCGGAAAGGGTCTGAATCGGCTCTGTTTTTCTACGGCTTTGCCGCTATATTGGGGGTGCCGGTTCGCCGGCTATGGAAATAAATGGCCGTCGCAATAAACCATTCGGACCCGGGGGCGGTACCCGGCGCCTCCACCAAAACCCATCTAAGCCCCCTTCGGTGGCTTTTGGCGGGGGCGAAATAGGATCGACGAGGGCGTAAAGGGCGTGTTTTTTCTCGGTATGGTTCCGCCGTTATCGGGCTAATGCAATAGTTGCCAACGACAACTTTGCTCCGGTTGCTCAGGCTGCGTAACGCAGTTTGAAAGACCATCTTAAAGTCCTAACGGGTTAAGCTCCGTTAGGCGGGGTTCGGAGGCACCTGGCAACAGAAGCCTCCACTTTATTCCTCGATCGGGCGTCCGCCCGCATTTCAGCCATCGGCCCTGCTGATTTCCGGCTCCCGGCGGGGTAGCATGGGGGCAAAGCGGGCGAGTCGGATCATCCGGCGAGCCTCACCGGCTATTTTCGAAGCGACAGGATCACCATGGCGACCGATCACATCCGATATGACGTGCTGGCGCGCGATGCGCTGCGCGGGGTGCTGCGCCGGGTCCTGTCGGATGCGGCCGAACACGGCCTGCCGGGTGAGCATCATTTCTACATCACCTTCCTCTCGCACGGCGACGGCGTGAAGCTGTCACCGCGGCTGCTCGCGCAGTATCCGGAGGAGATGACCATCATCCTGCAGCACCAGTTCTGGGATCTGGTGGTGACCGAGGACCGCTTCGAGGTCGGCCTGTCGTTCGGCGGGATTCCCGAGCGGCTCAACGTGCCGTTTGCCGCGGTGACGCGTTTCCTCGATCCGTCCGCGCCGTTCGACCTGCGGTTCGACGTCTCGGACGCGCTGTCCGAGGAAGCGCCTGCCGCACCGGCAGTGGCCGCCCCCCCTCCCGCGCCGGCTGCCCGGGCCGTGGTCGAGCCCGAGACGGCCGAGACCGAGCAGGAGCCCGCGAAGCCCAGCGAAGGCGCCGAGGTGGTGCGGCTGGACCGTTTCCGCAAGAAATAATCTAAACGCGGATCTCTCTTCACCTTGTAGGATGCATGTGAGGATCGGGATGACAGATCGTCATCCCGTACTATCTTCCGCATGAACGTGTCTCCGCGTGGACGCCTTCGCGTCGTCACGCTGGAAGACCGGCGCCATGCCGGACCACGTGCTGATGACGCAACGGAGAGCATCCATGGCTCAATCGACCACACCATCCAACGCCGCCACCCGGAGCGAGACCGACAGCTTCGGTCCGATCGACGTCGCCGCCGACCGCTACTGGGGCGCGCAGACCGAGCGCTCGCGGCAGAATTTCAAGATCGGCCACGATCGGATGCCGATCGCGATCATCCATGCGCTCGCCATCGTCAAGCTCGCGGCAGCCGAAACCAATCGCGAGCTCGGCCAGCTCGACGCACGCCGCGCCGACGCCATCGTCAGTGCTGCCAGGGAAGTGATCGACGGCAAGCTCGACGATCATTTTCCGCTGGTCGTCTATCAGACCGGCTCCGGCACGCAGACCAACATGAACGTGAACGAGGTGATCGCCAACCGCGCCAACCAGATGCTCGGCGGCGAGCTCGGCGCCAAGCAGCCGATTCATCCGAATGATCACGTCAACATGAGCCAGTCGTCGAACGACTCGTTTCCGACCGCGATGCATATCGCGGCAGCGGACCGCATCATCGCCGACCTGATCCCGGCCCTCGCCGAATTGCATCAGGCGTTGCACGCGAAGCAGGAGGCGTTTGCCAAGATCGTGAAGATCGGACGGACGCATACCCAGGACGCGACACCGCTGACGCTCGGCCAGGAGTTCTCCGGCTACGCCGCGCAGGTTGAGAGCGGCATCGCGCGGCTGCGCGTCGCGGTGAAGGAGCTGTTCCCGCTGGCGCAGGGCGGCACTGCCGTCGGCACCGGCCTCAACTCGAAGCCGGAATTCGCCAATCTCTTCGCCAGGCATGTCGCCGAGATCACCAGGCTGCCGTTCACCAGCGCCGCGAACAAGTTCGAGGCGCTGGCTTCGAACGACGCGTATGTGCTGGTGCATGGCGCGATCAACTCGGTGGCGACCGGCCTGTTCAAGATCGCCAACGACATCCGCTTCCTCGGCTCGGGCCCGCGCTCGGGTCTCGGCGAACTGATCCTGCCGGAGAACGAGCCGGGCTCGTCGATCATGCCGGGCAAGGTCAACCCGACCCAGTGCGAAGCCATGACCATGGTCTGCTGCCAGGTGTTCGGCAATCAGACCACGATCACCGTCGCCGGCAGCCAGGGTCATTTCGAGCTCAACGTCTACAAGCCCGTCATGGCATATTGTATGATAAATTCCATTCAGCTGCTGTCTGACGTTGTCCGCTCATTTACCGAGCATTGCGTTGTCGGCATACGCGCCGACGAAAAGCGCATCAACGAGTTGATGCAGCGCTCGCTGATGCTGGTGACCGCGCTCGCGCCGAAGATCGGTTACGACAACGCAGCCAAGGTCGCGAAGTCGGCGCACACCCGCGGAACGACGCTGAAGGAAGAGGCTTTGCGGCTTGGATTTGTGTCTGCCGATGAATTTGATCGCCTCGTGCAGCCGGACAAAATGACACACCCAGGCTGAGCCACGGGCGCGCAATGTCCGGATAATTACGGTCAGCGCGCGTGATATAATTATGGATCATAACGCCTAAAGACTAAGGCTGTTTGCCTATCAGCTCTGCGCTGGCGCATGGTACAGACGTCTAGTTTTCGCAGAGCGAAACGGATTCTTTGATGCTATCAGAAGCATCAAACGGGGATTCGGGATGGGTATCGAGCCGGGCGCGCAGCGCGATCGCTCTTGCTTTCGTCACGATGCATCACCAATTCCGCTTTGGGGACGATGAGGACGACGAGCATGGGCGACGTGGTCAACCTGAAACGATTCAAGAAGCGCGGCGAGCGCGAACAAGCAGCCAAGCAGGCCGAAGCCAATCGTGCGCTATTCGGTCGCACCAAATCCGAACGAGCGCGTGACGAATTTCTCGGCGAGCGCAACGCGCGAGTGCTGGATCAGCACCGCATCGATCAGCAGCGTATCGAAAGTGGTGACGCATCATGAAGTCTCCCGTCGTCAAGCGTTCGATCGTCGTGGCCGGTCACAAGACCAGCGTCAGCCTCGAAGAAGCCTTCTGGAACGGCATGAAGGAGATTTCCGGTCTGCGGAACATGACGCTGTCCGAATTGGTCGGCGAGATCGACAGCAACCGCCAGCAGGGCAATCTGTCCTCCGCGATCCGGCTTTTCGTGCTCGACTATTTCCGTTCGCGCGCTACCCCGGCGGTGCCGACGGATGTCAGGCCGCAGCAGGTCGACACGCGCCAGCAGGCCTGACGGCCTTCACCGGCCGTCGATTGAGCAGACGGCCGTTCCGCCGCGCGGACTTCAGCATGAAGGTCAATCGCATCGTCGCGAACATTGCCGCATCCGACATCGCGGCGGCGAAGTCGTTCTATCGCGACGTGCTTGGCCTCGAGCCGTTGATGGATTTCGGTTGGGTTGCGACTTACGGCTCATCCGAAACGATGCAGGTTCAAATCAGCTTCGCTTCCGAAGGCGGCTCCGGCACGCCGGTACCCGATCTCTCGATCGAGGTCGACGACCTCGATGAAGCCATGCGCCGGATGACGGCAGCCCGCATCGCGATCGAATACGGACCGGCGGACGAGCCGTGGGGCGTGCGGCGCTTCTTCGTCCGCGATCCCTTCGGCCGGCTGATCAACATCCTCCAGCACCAATCCTGATCCAGCGCGTCGTTTGACGCGTCTCCTTCGCGCGAACCAGTGCCCACTTCGCTTGAAAACGCGGATTAGTTCTGCATCGCCGGTCGCGGGGGCGGATTGGCGACCTGCGGCGTCAGCGACAATGGCGGGCGCAGCGGCCTTGGCCTCGCCGCGCCGGGCGCCGGCTTGACCTCGATCGGCGGCGGCAATGGCGCCACCTGCGGCTGGCTCGCCACCGGCGCGGGCGGCACGACGGCCGGTGCGGTTGCAACCGGCGGAACGATCGGCGGTCGCGGCGCCACGATCTTCGGCTTTGGGGCCACGCGGCGCGGATCGCGCCCGGGCACCGGCACGTCCGCCGGTGGTATCGCCGCTGAATTTGCGCCGGGCACGTCGGGCGTCGGCTCGGCGGAAGGCGGCAGGGCCGCCGGGGTCGGCGGCGGCACGGGTTCGCCGCGCTCGATCGCATCGAGCCGCCTGGTCTCCCGATCGATCGCGCGCACCGCGAGCCACGACGACAACGCCGCAATGTCGATGCTGCGCGACAATCCGTCGGGCGTGCCGACGGCGAGCAGCTGGATCTCCGGGCGGCTGTTCGCGGTGCCGACCTGGGTCGATGCCAGCGCGGCGCGAATGTCGGCCTGGTCGGCCGGAATGTCATAGCCGCCGGACAGGATGACGTTGGCACCATTGGCCGCGAGCGTGGTGGCACCGACCCGGATGCGGCCGTCACGGATGTTGAAGGGAATTTGCGCCGAAGCGACCGATAGCGGACCCGCCGCGAGCGCCGGTTCGACGATCTGCCGCAACCGCGTATCGTCGGTGGCCTGACCGGAATCGCTGGCGCGGATCGCGACGTCGAACGCACGCGGATCGAGCCCCGGAAGGTTCAGCCCGTCGAGCGTCACAGTGCCGCTGCCGGACAGCGCACCTGATAGCGCCGAGGCGCTGCGGCCCTGCGTCAACAACGTCATCTGCATCGAAGCGCGTGCCCTCGGCATCGCCAGATTGCGGTAGCGCAAGGCCGAAGCGTCGACACCCGACAGCTGCACATTGGCGTTCAGCGCGAGCCCGTTGACGCCCTGCCGCGCGTCGATGGAGGCAGTCGCCTCGCCGCCGCCGATCTTGCCCTTGATGCCGTCGAAGGTCAGGGCCTGCCCGTCCGACCTGATGGTGCCGCTGACCGGCTGCAGCTCCGCGCCGCCCGGCAGCCGACCATGCAGCGCTTCGAAGGTGACCTTGCCGCGCCAGGCGCTTGTCAGCCCCTGGCCGAGCGGCTCCGTCGCATCGTGACCCGCGCTACCGATCGCAGCCGCAAAGATCGGCGCCAGCTCGATTTGATCGAGGCCGACTTCGCCTTCGAGGCTCTTCTGATCGCCGAGTGTCAGCGCCAGACGGCCGCGCAGCCGCGAACCGGCGACGATGCTGTCGAGATCGTCGAAGGTCAGTTTGTCGCCCGCGAGCGTGAGCTTCGACGACAGGCGGATGTTCGCGGCGGGATCGGATGATTTCAGATTGAGCAGCGGACTGATGTCGGCGCTGCGGACGCGGAGGCTGACGCTGGATTTGTTCTCGCTGGCCCCGTCCTTGGTCCAAGGCTCCGCCGTCCCCTCCGCATCGGCGTCGAGCCCCGCGCCCCAGAGTCTCGCCTTCAGCCGCAGCGGCGCTTGCCACGCGCCGCTCACGGTGACCTCGAACTGGGTCGCGCCGGCGCCGGCTGCGACCGCACCGTCAAGGCCGAGCAGCGCCAGCAGCGCACCGCCCTCGCCGGCGGAGATTTTCGCCTCGGCTGTCATGTCGCTGCGGCGAAGTGCGTCGACATCCAGCGCACGGATCGCAGCGAGCGGCGGCGTCGCCGAGATCACCGTATTGCCCTTGAGCGGCGGCGTATCGAGATCGAGCGTCGCGCGCGCGTTGCCGCGATCGGCGGTCTTGCCCTTGCCGAGATCGAGCACAAGCCTGGCGCGGACCGGGCCGGCATCCGCACGAAGCACGCCGAGCCGCGCGGCGAGCGCCGGCGCGAAGGGCTGAACGACGGCAGTCAGCCGGGCGAGCGAGGCAGCGGTCGCGTCGAGCGTGAGCTTGCCGGTCGAATTCGCACGGTCGAAATTGCCGCTGCCGTCCAGCGTGACGTTGTCGGGCTGGCCGATCTTGACGCGCTCGAGCACGATACTCTTCGGGTTGTAGACAATCTTCGCCAGCAGCGGTCGCAATTCCTGCCCCGAGGAGATTGCGCGCGCGACGTCCAGCGACAGCTGCGCCTCATCGGGCCATTCGGCTTGCGGACCAGCCAGTGAGCGGATGACGGCTGCGGTCGCATCGAGATCCAGCCGCTCCGCCTTCAACTGCGCCTCGACCTTCGATCCGCTCGCCGCCTCGCGATGCGCGACCGCGATGCGGCCCTCGAGCGCGCCGCCCTCGACTTCCGCCTTCATCGCGTCGATCGAAAAGCCTGATGGCGACACCGTGACGTCGCCGCGCAGGCGCAGCGGTTTCTGGCTGCGATAGGCGATGTCGCTCCGCCCCTGCAGCCAGGTCATCAGCGTATCGGGATCGGACGATTCGATGTTGAGCGCGGTCTTGAAGCTGTTAGCGGCCCCGGCTTGCGCGCTGGCGCCGCTCAGCGAGACCCGGGTGGATCCCGGCGCGCGAAACTCCAACCGGCGCACGATCCATGATTTCGCATCCGATTGCAGCTCAGCCGAGATGTCCTGTAATGGGCGGCCACCGAGCATGACCTGCTCGGACGTGAGCTCGACCTGCGCCGGAATCGGGCTTTGCGGAAGGCCCGACAGCACCGCACGCATCGCCGGCAGCACCTGCACCGGCTCGACATTGCCGTTGCCGCCATCCTTGGTGCCATCTTTGGCGGCGAACCTGTCGCCATCGAGCTGCCGCGCCGCAAGGGAGGCGCGCAGCAACGGCGAGGTACCGAACCGGAGGTCGCCATTGCCCGCGAGTTTCAGAGCACGGTCCTCGGCGCCGTAGCTGACCTCGATCTGGTCGAGCCGCGCCGCGGAATAGTCCGACTTGACCTTGGCGGCGATCCGCCACGACGGCATGTCGCTGCCGCCGCGCTGGCCCGGCGTGCCCGCCAACGTCACTGTGCCGTCGAACCGCGGCGCGCGGGCCTCGAAGGTCAGGATGCCGTCGAGATCGGCCGACACCGGCCGCTGCCCGGGATCGATGTTGAAGTGCAGGCGGGTGCCGCTGCCGTCAGCGCTTTGCCCCGACGAGATCCGGAACGGGTAGCGGTTGCCGTCGAACATGAAATTGCCGTCACCGCGGATCGCGCCGGCCAGCGAGCGGACATCGCCGCTGAAAGCAATGTCGTTCAGCTCGAGCGTGCTGCGGCTCGCGGCATCGTGCAGCGCGACGCGGCCGGTCAGATTGAGGCGGTCGATCGCCAGCGAAGCCAGGTTGAAGGTCCCGCTCGACGGCGACCAGTCGATCCGCCCCTTCGGATCGAGCCCGAGATCGAGCGACAGGCCGTTGATGGTGAGCTCGTTGGCGCGCACCTCGCCGCGCATCAGGGAGCTCAGGCTGAACTCGACGTCGAGATCGGCGGCGCGGACCTTGCCGAGGTCGTTGGCGCTGCCGACGGTGACGGATTTCAACCGCAGCGATGGCGCGGGCAGCAGACGCGCGTCAAGATTGCCGGCGACGCGAACCGGCGCGCCGATGATCTTGGACGCCTCCGCCTCGAACTGCGGCCTGAACTGGTTCCAGTCAACGAAATACGGACCGACCAGCGCAGCGACCAGTGCAAGAATGAAGGCGATTGCCAGGCCGAGCAGCGTCGTCTGCACGGTGTCTCCCTTTGAGCCCGCTCCGCGGCAGCCTCCTCATGCTGAACGCTTTGCCAACCCTTGGCCGGAGCAACCCAAATATAGAGACAAGTATGGCGAAGTCACAGCGGCTTTACCGCTGCGACGTCGGGTGGACTACGGATTTCCGCTCAAGCCTGCGTGCGCCGGCCGTCGCGGCAGGGGCGCTGCCCTGCCGCTCAACCGGGATGTCACCAGCTCGCAGGGAGCCGCTTCAGCCCGCGCAGCACAAACGTCGGCCGCCACTCCGGATTTTCCGCGTCATCGAGCCGCAGGTCGGGGATCCGCCGCAGCAGGGTCGAGATCGCGATCTCGGCCTCGATTCGCGCCAGCTGGGCGCCGAGACAGAAATGGATGCCTCCGCCGAACGACAGCGGCTTCACGTTCGGCCGCTGGATGTCGAGCTTTTCGGGATGGTCGGGATAGACAGCCTCGTCGTGATTGGCCGAGCCCAGCAGGCACAGCACGCTCTCCCCCTTCGGGATGCGCTTGCCGCCGAGATCCTCGATGTCTTCAAGCGCGACGCGGCCGGTCAGTTGCACCGAGGAATCGTAGCGCAGGAACTCCTCGATCGCGTTGGTGATCAGGCCGGGATTGGCCTTCAGCAGCGCGAGCTGATCCGGGTTGCGATAGAGCGCAAGCAGCCCGTTGCCGATCAGGTTGACGGTCGTCTCATGGCCCGCGCCGAACAGCAGGATGATGTTGGCGGTCAGTTCCTCGTTGGTGAGCTTCTGGCCGTCCTCCTCGGCCTGCACCAGCTGGGTGGTGAGGTCGTCGCCGGGCTGCCTGCGGCGCAGCTCGAACAGCTGGTGGAAGTACATTGCGGCCATCACGTTGCCGGCATTGCCCTTCTTGATCTCCTCCGCCGACAGCGGCACCGGATCGAGCAGGCGTCCGCCGTCGCGCGAGCCGGTATAGAAGGCCTCACGCTGCTCCTCGGGGATGCCGAGCATGTCGCAGATGATGGTGACCGGCAGGCGGAACGCGAAATCGTCGATCAGGTCCATCCGCCCTTGCGGAATGATGCGGTCGAGCGTCTCGTCGACGATCTGCTGGATGCGCGGACGCATATCCTCGACCCGGCGTGCGGTGAACGCCTTGACGACGAGGCCGCGCAGGCGGGTGTGATCCGGCGGGTCCTGCTGCAGCATCCAGTGGCTCATGCTGCGGAAGACCGGCTCCTCCATGATCTTCGGGCCGTAGCGGCGGATCGTACGATCGACGTAATCCTTGCCGAACCGCTTGTCGCGCAGCACGAGACTGGCCTCGGCGTGCCGGCTGGCGACGAAGGCGCCGTGCGCATTGACATGCATCGGATCGAGCCGGCGCAGCCGCTCGTAATACGGATAGGGATTGCGAATGAATTCGGGTGCCAGCGGATTGAAAAGCGGCTCGCCGCTCGCCGGCTGAACTTGCTCGTTCATGGTGACCTCGTTCGCTCGCGGCCCCGGTGCCTCCACCCTGGCGCGCCTTGGTGTCATCCTCAAGGCCGCACGATTACGGTGCGGCTGTTCTGGTTCTGCAACTCGATACACTCTTGTATCGAGTTGCATTCTGCCCTAAACTGCGCCGATGTCAAGGGTTCGAACCAGACCGACACGGGACGACACCTGCGAGAAGCTGTTCGAGGCGGCAGCGCGGGTGTTCGAGGAACAGGGCATCGGCGGCGCCAGCATCGAGACGATCGCGGCGGCGGCGGGCTTTTCCCGCGGCGCGTTCTATTCGAACTTCAAGAGCAAGGACGAGCTGATCATCGCGATGCTCGAGGACCACGTCGAGCAATCGATCCGGCGCAATCTCGATCTGCTTGCCAAGCACAGCAACCTGTCCGACTTCCTGGAAGCGCTGCGCACCGCGGATCGCAGCCGGCAGGATCCGCTCGGCCGTTCGCCTCTCCTGCACATGGAGATGATCCTGTTCGTGGCGCGCGCCGAGAAGCGCCGTCCCGAGCTCGCCAAGCGGCTGCGCGCGCGGCGCAAGCTGATCGCCGACATCGTCGAGACCGCGCAGAAGAATAGCGGCAGGAACGCCAGGCTCAACCCGGACTGGACCGGTGCGATCGTGCTGGCGCTGGAAGACGGTTTCCGCCTGCACCGGCTGATCGATCCGGAGACCACACCCGCCGACAGTTGCCTGCGCGCGATCACCGACCTGCAACGCGCGATCGGCGTGTCATCCACCTGATCTTGCGCTTTAGCTCGTAGCATGATCGTTTCGGAAAACCGCCTCGCAGTTTTCCGGATCATGCTTTAGACGGCGCTGGCGACCTTGTGCATCTGTCCGGCGACGGCGCGGACCTTGCGAGGCGACGCCTGCCAGATCGCGAATGCCGACAGCAGGCTGACGGCAATCCCGAGCAGGAAGGCGCTGGTGTAGCTGCCCGAGAGATCATAGAGCTGGCCGGTGATCCAGGGGCCCGCGGCGCCGCCGGCGAGCGCGGCCAGCATCACGGTGCCGAAGATGCTGCCGTAATGCTTGCCCTGGAAGATTTCGAGCACCACCGGCCCCATCACCGATGTCAGGCCATAGCCGAGCGCACCCTGGGTGAAGACCATCAGATAGATCAGCGCCATGCTCGGCCAGTATGTCAGTGCAGCGAGCGCGGCAAAGCAGATCACGAAGCCGAAACACGAGATCGCCCACACCCATTCACGACCGATGCGATCGGACAGGTGCCCGAGCCAGATCTGGCCGGGAATCCCGAGCAAGCTGACGACGCCGAGCGCCCAGACGCCGACATTGGAGCTGAAGCCGATGTCGAGCAGGAATTTGGTCTGGTGCACCTGCACCGCGTACCAGATGTACAGGCCGCAGAAATAGCCGGTCGCGATCCACCAGAACCGCGCGGTCCGCAGCGCGCGCGGCAGCGTCCAGTCGATGCCGGCCCAGGCCGGATCGACGATGTTCGATGCCGGTTTCGCCGATGTGGCGGTCGGCGCCGCATCGCCGTCCGGCTGCAGGCCGATGTCTTCCGGCCGCTTGTGCAGCAACAGATTGATCGGCGCGAGCACGACCAGCACCACGATCCCCATCGCGGTGCAGGCGGTGCGCCAGCCGGCGTGCTCGATCATGTGCTGCACCCACGGCAGCAGCGTCACCGAGCCGATGCCGACGCCGGCGAAGGCGAGTCCGATCGCCAGCCCGCGGCGGCGAATGAACCAGTTCGGCACGAACAGCGATTGGCCGGAATAGCCGAGGCAGACGCTGCCGGAACCGACCAGCACGCCGATGGTAAGATAGAGGTGCCAGGGCTGGGTGGTCAGCGGCGCCAGCAACAGGCCCGATCCCATCAGAAGCACGCCAAGCTCCATCACCGCGCGCGGACCGCTGCGGTCCATCAGGCGGCCGATCAGCGGGCTTGCGATCGCAGACGCGACAAAGCCGAACGAGAATGCGCCGGCCGTGATGCCGCGCTCCCAGCCGAACTCGGAGATGATCGGCGGATAGAACAGCGAGAACGCCGTTCGCGCGTTGACCCCGATCGCCATGGCGACGAACGTCACCGCGACGATCACCCAGCCGTAGAAGAATGGAAGCCGCATGACCACCTTGTGTCAGACCTGAATTGAACTGTCGATGCCCGCGATATCCATCAGCCACCCAGCGCGTGGCTTGCATGGCCGAAATAGGCGCGCTCGAGCCGGTGCGCGAGATCGCTTTCGCTGGTCGGGGCCTCCAGCGCGATTGCTCCCTGCACCAGCGCGTAAACACGATCCGCACATGCCAGCGCCTTCTCGAGCAGCTGTTCAACCAGCAGCACGGAGGTGCCCTGCGCGCGCAGCCGCCCGATGACGTTGAGGACGCGATCAACCAGCACCGGCGACAATCCCGCCGAGGGCTCATCGAGCATCAGGAGCCGCGGCCGGCGGACCAGGCCCTGCGCCACCGTCAACATCTGCTGCTGCCCGCCCGACAGCGCGCCGCCGCGCTCATGCCGCTTCTCGGCGATCTCGGGGAAGAACGACAAGGCTTCCTCGACGCGCACGACGCGCTCGGCACGCGGCAGGTCGTAGCCGGCGAGCAGCAGATTGTCGGCGACCGAGATCTGCGTGAACACGCGATGGCCCTCGATCACATGCACGAGCCCGGCGCGCGCGGCATCGCGCGGCGTGGCGTTGGTCATGTCGTGGCCGCCGAACCGGACCTGCCCGGCATTGACCGGCAACAATCCCGACATGGCGCGCAGCAGCGTGGTCTTGCCGGCGCCGTTGGGACCGAGCAGCGCCACGACCTCGCCGGCCGCAATCGTCATGTCGATGCCGTGCAGCACGCGGATCTTGCCGTAGCCGGATTCCAGCGCGCTCACGTTGAGCAGGGGTTCAACCACCGAGGTAGGCACTGACCACCTCCTTGTGGACGCGGATCTCCGCCGGCGTTCCCGCCGCCAGGGTGCGGCCGAGATTGAGCACGGTGACCTGGTGGCAGATATCGAAGATCAGATCGGCATGGTGCTCGACCAGCAGCACTCCGGTGCCGCGGCCGCAGATCGCCTTGATCAGGGTCGCGAGCCGCGCGATCTCGTCGTTGGAGAGGCCGGCTGCGGGCTCGTCGAGCAGCAGGAAGTCGGGATCGAGCATCAGGGCGCGCGCGATCTCGATGAAGCGCAGCTCGCTGTGCTGCAGGCGGTCGGCGCGCACATCGGCGAGCGCCTCGAGGCCGACGACGCCGAGCAGCGCGCGCGCCTTGGCGGCGAGCAGTCGCTCGTCGGCGCCGTTGCGCGGCAGCGCGAGCATCGCCTCGACGAAATTGGCCCTGCCCTCGATCGAGCCGCCGATCATGACGTTCTCCAGCACCGAGGCTTCGCCGATCACGCGCGGCGTCTGGAAGGTGCGCGCGATGCCGCTGGCTGCGCGCTTGACCGGCTGCCCCGCGGGCAACATCTCGTCGCCGAGGGTCATGGTGCCGGCCTTGGCGGCGTAGTAGCCCGAGATCACGTTCAGCGTGGTGGTCTTGCCGCTGCCGTTCGGTCCGATCAGGCCGTGGATCTGGCCCGGCGCGACATCGAGGTCGAGGCCGTCGATTGCCCTCACATTGCCGAAGCTGAGTGCGATGCCGCGCAGCTGCAACGCCTTGCCGCCGTCGCGCCGCCGCACGATGTCGGCGAGCGCGGCCGGGCGCGGCACGATCGCCCGATTGCTGGCGAGCGGACGGCGGTTGCGGAAGTCGAGCAGCGCCGCGATGCCGCCCGGCATCACCAGCACGATCAAGAGCAGCAGCACCGCGTAAAGGAAGGTCGACCAGGCCGCGAGCGGCGCGGCGATCTCGGGCAGGATGGTCAGGATGATGGTGCCGAGCATCGGCCCGAGGATCGAGCCACGGCCGCCGATCAGGATCGCGATGAAGAACAGCACCGAGAGATCGAACGTGAACGCGTCGGGCGTGATGTAAGTCTGCAGGGACGCGAACAGACCGCCGGCGATCGCCGCCAGCGCACCCGCGAACAGGAAGATCGCGATCAGCATGTCCGGCTTGGAGATGCCGCTGGCCTCGGCCGCGACCTCGGCGTCGCGCACCGCGATCAGGGCGCGGCCGAACCGGCTGCGTGCGACATTGGCGCTCAACCAGGTGGTGCCGACCGCAAAGCCGGTGCAGAGAGCGTAGAACCCCCACGGCGTGTTGAACGGCGCCGGGAATTCGGGACCGGCGATGCCGATGCCGCCACCGGTCACGCTCTGCCAGGCCAGCGCGATCTGGGTCACGATGGTCGCAAAGCCGAGCGTCGACATCGCGAAATAGAAGGTGCGCAGGCGCAAGGCCGGCAGGCCGACGACCACGCCGAACACCGCGCCGATCAGGCCGGCGACCGGCAATGCGGCGAACACCGGAAGCGCCGGCATCACATTGCCAGCGACCAGCACGCTGGTCGCGTAGGCACCGAGCGTCAGCAGCGCGACATAGCCGATCGCGAGATGACCGGCAAAGCCGACCACCAGATTCAGTCCCGACACCAGCACCCAGTAGATCGCCATCCGGGTGCCGATCAGCACCCAGTAGTCATTGCTGACGAAGGGCAGCAGCACAGCGGCCAGCAAAATGCCGACGAATGGCAGAACGTGCGGCAGCGTCGCACGCCATGCGCCGCTTCCGGTCTGTGGCTGAGTGGTGGCGACCGCCGTCATCACACTCTCCGCGCGGTCGAGCTGCCGAACAGCCCCTGAGGAGCCGCGAGCAGCACCACGATGAACAGCGTGAACACCGCGACCGAGGAGAAGATGCCGCCGACCAGGAAGTTCGCGGCCTGCTGGAAAAGGCCGAGCGCCAATCCGCCAATGATCGCGCCCCTGTTGTTGCCGAGCCCGCCGAGCGCCACCGGCACGAAGCCATAGAAATTGAGCAACGCGCCGTTGGCGAAGAAGGCCAGCAGCAGCTGTCCGCCCGAAAATCCGGCGATGCCGCCGACCACGCCGGCGAGCGCGTAGCTCGCGACGCGCAGGTTGCGCTCCGGCAGGCCAAGCGCCCGCGCCGCAAAATTGTCCTCCGCGATGGCGAGGAAGGCGCGGCCGACCAGGGTGCGGCGGTAGAGATATTCGAGGCCGATAATGGTGACCGCGCAGGCTGCCACCGGCAGCCAGAACTTTTCATCCAGCACGCCCTCGCCGAATCCTGCGATGCGCGGGAACGGCTGCGGCTCGGTGCCCCATTTGATCGCGGTGACCTGCTGAATCATCAGCGCGACCGCCAGGGTCGAGAGCACGTAAAGATGCTGGTCGAGGCTCTTGAGCACCGGCCGCACCGCGACGAATTCGGTGATGATCCCGATCACCGCGCAGCAGAGCAACGTCAGCACAAAGCCTATGGCGATCGGCAGGCCGAGCTTCAGCGTGAACATCGAGCCGAACACGCCGCCCAGCATCGCGAGCTGGCCGGCGGTGAAGCTCATCACCCGCGAGGTCGAGAACATCGTGTTGTAGGTGACGCCGACCAGCGCGTAGATCGCGCCCGCCGCGAGACCGGATGCGAGGATCGAGGCCAGCATCGGCTACGCCCTCACCCGTCTATGTATACCCCGGCGCCAGCGCGAAGGTGCCGTTCTTCGCGGTGCTCGATTCCGACATCACGATCTCTTCGGTCAGATAGCCGTTATGCTCGGTCGGAGAGAAGCGATAATTGCCGAAATAGCCGGGATAGGTCGACAGCGAGTTCCAGTATTTGATGATCCCGGCGCTATCGGTCGAGCCGCTCTCCGCGACCGCCTTGGCGATCAATTCGATGCAATCGATACCGCCAGCAATCCACCACAGCAGCGTATCGTTCAGCGCGACATTGGCCTTGGTCAGCCGCGCGACCAGGTCCTCGCTCTTCGGCGGCAGCTTGCCGGCGCTGTCATAGCTGCAGCTCTTGTAGCCGATCGCATAGACCTTCTTCCAGTTCTCCGGCTTGGCGACCAGGCTCGCGAGTTCGCCCGATGCCATCGAGGGATGGCCGACGAACGGAACGTCCCAGTTCATCGCGGCGCGGGTGTTGAACATCCGTGCCTCCATCCCGGTCGAGACGCTCCACACCACGATCGCCTCGGCGCCGGCGTTCTTGGCGCGCAGCATGTCCGGCGTCATGTCGGGCTGCGTGGAATCGACATTGGCCTGATACACGACTTCAGCGCCGTCCTTCTTGAACGCCGCGACGGAGGCACCGACCGCGGTGACGCCATAGCCGGTGGTGTCGCCGATCACGGCAACCTTCCTGGCCTTGAGGATCTTGAGGCAATAATTGCGCACGGCATCGTCCCACTGACTGTTCGACGGCGCGATGCGAAACGCATTGGGGTACTTCACCGGATCGATCAGGGTCTCGACCACGCAGGGGTGCAGGTCGGGCATTTTGGCGCGCGCCATGATCGGGGTCGTCGCCAACGCTTCGCCGGAATTCAGCGGCCCCCAGATCGCATGGACCTTGGCCTGGCTGATCAGCTCCTGCGTGGCGTTGACTGCCTTGGTCGGATCGCCCTGGGTGTCGCGCATGACAAGCTCGATCTTGCGGCCCTTGACGCCGCCGGCGCCGTTGATGGCATCGACCGCGAAATTCACGCCGCGGTTGAAGCCGACGGTCGGCGCCGAGCTCGGGCCGGTGATCGCCGCGAGACAGCCGATCTTGATCGGCTCCGATTGTGCGATGGCAGGCGCCGGGAAGGAAAATGATGCGGCGCCCAATGCGCCGGCGCTGCCCAACAAGACGTCACGGCGTGACATGGCCATGTGATGCACTCCCTGTTTCCCTCTCGGCGCCCGTCGTTTGCTGCGGGACGTCCATTGCTTGATTGTCCGCGCGCTCATGGCCGCGGTTATTGCAAGCTCAAGTTTGGGCTGGATGCGAAGCTCTTGTCCAGCCCCGCGGACGGCATTGCGCCTTGTTGAACTTTCATAGCCGCGGCCGCCGCGTCCAGTGCTCGGCATTCACGGCGCCGACGGGCACCTCGCCCGCGGCGATCTTCGCCACCTGGCGCACGGTCTCCGACGACTGATGCTCGATCGCCTGCGGCGTCAGGCCGCCGACATGCGGCGTTGCGATCACATTGCGCAGCTCCGCGAGTTCCGGCGACGGCATCTGGTCGGGCGCGCGGCCGACATCCAGTGCGGCGCCGGCAATGCCGCCAGCGCGCAACGCAGCCGCCAGCGCCACCTCGTCGACGAGATTGCCGCGCGACAGGTTGATGAAGAACGCGTGTTTCTGCATCCGCGCCAAGGCGGCCTTCCCGATCAGGTTCTCGGTCTGCGCATTGGCGATCGCAAGGCAGACGACATAGTCGGCGCGCGCCAGCAGGTCGTCGAGCGGAAGATGCGCGATCGCGGGGTCATCAATGGTCGCAAAGGGATCGGCGACCAGCACGTTCATGTCGAGCACCCTGGCGATCCCTGCAAGATAACGCCCGATGCTGCCATAACCGATGATGCCGATCGTGCTGCCCGCCAGCTGGCGGCCCATCACGACTTCGGGCGCCCCGCCCGCGTGATACGCGGCGGTGGCGCGGGAGACGCCGCGCGACAGATCGACCATGAAGCCGAGCGCAAGCTCGGCGACCGACTGAATGAAGCCGGCGCTCGCCTGCGTCACCAGCACGCCGGCGGCCGATGCTGCCGCAACGTCGATGTTGCGGATATCGACCGCACAGCGCACGAAGGCGCGCAGTTTCGGAAGCCGGGGAAAGATCTCGCCGGGTCCCTGGGTCATGCGATCGGCGACGATGATATCGACATCGGCCGCAGCCTCGACCAATGCCGCCGCGTCGAGCGCCTCGTCCCCGTCGTGCAGCCTGACGTCGGCGACCGCGCGCAGGCCGTTCAGGCTGCGCTCGCCGTAATAGTCGCGGCGCATCTGCGGGGTGTGGGCGAGAAGCACCTTCACGATCGTCTCCCTAATAGCCCAACGCATGCGGCAGCGCCGTGCTGATGGCGGGCACGAACGCGATCACCAGCAGGCACAGCAACAGCAGGCCGAGATAGAGTGCGATCGGCTTGATGGTCTGCTCGATCGGCACATTGCCGATCAGGCAGGCGCCGTAGAGCCCAAGACCAAGCGGCGGGGCAAACAGCCCGAGCCCCATCGCGATGACCAGCACGACGCCGAAATGCAAGGGATCGATGCCAAGCTTGACGGCGACCGGCAACAGCAGCGGCCCGAAGATGATCAGCGCCGCGGCGCCTTCCAGCACCGAGCCCATCACCACCAGCACCAGGATCGACAGCAGCATGAACAGCCAGACGCCATGGCTGCCCGAGATCGCCAGCATGAGCTCGCCGACCGCGTGCGGCACCTGCTGCAGCGTCAGGATGAAGGCGAGCGACTGCGCGGCAGCGACGATGAACAGCACCAGCCCGGATCGCACGGCCGATTGCACGAAGCAATGCGCGAGGCTCTTCATGCCGAGCTCGCGGAACAGCAGGCTGCCGACCGCAATGGCGTAGACCGCGGCGAAGGCCGAGATCTCGGTCGCGGTGGCAAAGCCGCTCTTGAAGCCGAAGAAGATCATGAAGATCAGCCCGAACGAGGCGATCGCGCCGGTCCACAGGCCCGAGACCGTCGCCCGCGGCTCGGCGTCGCCGCTCGCCTCAGGGCGCTTGCCGAAGATGATCGACACCGCGATCAGCGCCAGCGCCATCAGCGCGGCCGGCAGCATGCCGGCGACGAACAGGCCGCCGATCGACAGATTGGCGACGAAGCCGAGGATGATCAGGTTGATGCACGGCGGAATGGTCTCCGCCATCACAGCGGAAGCGGCGAGCAGCGCCACCGCGCCGCCCGGGTTCTGCCGCGAGCGGCGCGCCGCCGGGATCAGCACCGAGCCGACGGCTGCGACGTCGGCCATCTTGGAGCCCGAGATGCCGGAGAACAGCACCATCGACATCACCATCACGACATTGAGCCCGCCGCGCATCCGCCCGACCGCGCGCTGCAACAGCTCGATCAACCGCACCGACATGCCGTTGGCTTCCATCAGGTAGCCGACCAGGATGAAGAACGGGATCGCCAGCAGCACGAAATTGTCGATGCCGCGCGCCATCTGCTGGGCGAAGATCACGCCGGGCAGCGTGCCCTCGACCCAGATGAAGATCAATGCTGCCAGCGCCAGCGCAAAGCCGATCGGCAGTCCGCCGAACAAGGTGAGGAAGAAGCCGATCAGCATCAGCGTCTGCGACGATGGCACAGATGACGGCGCAAACGCATCCCAGGCGAGATAAATGCCGGCGACGACGGCCGTGGCGACGATGCCGGCCAGCATGTCGCGCAACGGCCGGCCGCAGAACGTCTCGAAGGCGAACACCGTCATGAACGCCGCACCGATGCCCATCGGATAGAACGTCCACTCCAGCGGCAGCCCGGAGCCGGACGTTTGCCCGGTGGTCAGCCAGCCCATCTTGACGGCGTTGAACGCGACGGTGCCGGCGATGATGGTGACGAGCAGTGCACCGGCCGCGTCGACGACCCGCCGCACCGCTTGCGGCAGCATGTCGACGAAGAAGGCGACGCCGAGATTCTCGCTGCGTGCGAGCGCGCTGGCCGCGCCGAAGAAGCTCGACCCGACCATCAGGCCGCGGGCGACGTCGTCGGACCATTCGACCGGCGCGTTGAACAGGAAGCGGGCCAGCACCGAGACGCAGACCACCAGGAGATCGGCGGCGAGCAGGATCGCGGCGATGGCGTCACTGACGGCGAGCAGCGGCGCCGTGATCCGATCGGGGCTGCTTCTCGTCGCAATCGCGGCGACCGACATGGCCGACCTCAGGCCTGGGTGGCGCGGATCAGATCGACGACAGCCTTGGCCTCGGGCCGCGCCTTGATGAAATTGTCGGTCTGCGGCAGCACGCGCTTGCGGAACGCTTCCTTGTCGCACTCGACCACCGTGACGCCCTTCTCCACCAGGCTCGCCAGCGCCTCCTTCTCCACCGCGAGCCCATGCACGCGGGTGTCCGCCGCGGCCTGCTTTGCCGCATCGAGAAAGCCTTCGCGCAGCTTGGGGGCCATGCGATTGAAGGTGGTGTCGCTGAAATAGACCGCGAGCGGCGAGAAGATGTGCTGGGTCAGCGCGTAATGTTTCGCGGTCTCGTAGAACTTGCTGGCCAGGATGGTCGGCGGATCGTGCTCGAGGCCGTCGAGCACCCCCGCCTGCAATGCGGTGTAGATCTCGCCGAACGCCAGCGGCGTCGCCGCGGCCCCCATCAACCGAAGGCATTCGGTGATGATCGGGTTGGGCAGCGTCCGGATCTTCAAGCCGGCGAGATCTTCCGGCGTCTTCACCGGCTTCTTGGCCAGCACGCTGCGCGCGCCGAAATTATAGGCCCAGCCGATGATGTGGATGCCGGCGCCCTTCAGCAGTGCATCCTCGATCGGCTTCGCCGCGCCGGCATCGAACGCCTTGGTCTGCTGCTGGTAGCTGGTGAAGAGGTAGCCGAGGTCGAAAGTGCCGACCAGCGGCACGAGGTTGGCCGAGATCGACGAGCCCGAGACCATCAGGTCGATCACCCCGAGCTTCACCGAGTTGATGACATCGATCTCCTGGCCGAGCTGGTTGTCGGGAAAGAAGGTGACGTCGATCTGCTCGCCGAGCCCGTTGGCCTTCAGGGTCTTGACGAGGTTGTCGTAGTAGACGCGGCCGTTGGCGTATTTGGGGTCGTTCGGCAGCGACGACGAGCACCGCATTTTCATGGTCGCGGCGTCGGCGCGGCCGATGATGGCGGGCGCAGCGACAAGCCACGCTGCGGCAGCGGCCGATGACCGCAACAGAATACGGCGGCTCACGCGCATCGACGTCATGATGAAGCTCCTCCCCAGGAACGGATCGTTTATTGTGTCGGCCGCGACGCTGGCTGGCGCCAGCTTGGCAGACCATTTGTCATAATGTATGACAAATGAAATGCAGTTGTGCAAGAGCCGGCTCGGCGCCGGCACCAACCCCAGCGAGGCACCCGATGTTCCAGACATCCAACGCGTTGCGTCGGAGCGTGCACAGCCAGGTCGCCGACCGCGTCGGCGGCAGCATCGTGCGCGGCGAGATCGGCGTCGGCGAGACGCTGCCCCCCGAAATTCAGATCTGCGAGATGATGGACGTCAGCCGCACGGTGGTGCGCGAGGCGATCCGCACCTTGACCGGCAAGGGCCTGATCGAGTCCCGGCCCAAGGTCGGCACACGGGTGCGGCCGCCCGAGCAGTGGAATCAGCTCGATCCCGACGTGCTGCGCTGGCGCCTCGAGACCACGGAGATCGATCGCTATCTGGCAAAACTGTTCCAGCTGCGCTCCGCGGTCGAGCCGGCCGCCGCGGCGCTGGCGGCGGCCCATGCGGGGGACGACGACATCGCCCGCATCCGGGCCGGGTGCGACGGCATGGACGCGGCGAAGACAAATGAGGACTTCGTCACCGCCGACATCGCCTTCCACCAGGCGATCTATTTCGCGACCCGCAACGAGTTCTTCTGGCCGATCGCACAGATGTTCGAGATCACCCTGCGCCAGAGTTTTACGATCGCAGCTCCCGGCTCGCATCGCCCGCGCGCGCTGATCGAACACCGCGCAGTGCTCGACGCGATCGCCGCCGGCGATGCCGAGGCCGCGCGCGCCGCCACGGTGGTGCTGCTGGCGCATTCCGCCGACGATCTGGTGCGGATTCGGGGACGGGAGTTCGAGACGACGGCGAGGAGGCCTGCGCGCAAGCGGTGATGGCAGCGAAACTCTCTCCCCATCGTCGTTCTTGAAGCGACGCTGCTATTTCGAGCGCGCCACCGTGGTGCCGTCCCAGTCCCCGCCGGCCGGATTGTCGAGCTGGTGTTGGCACCGCGCGATCATCTGCGTCGAGGCCACGTCCGTACCGCGGAGTTTCAGGGTCCTCTCGAACGCAGCGATCGCTGCGGTGAAATCACCGGCGCGCCAGGCCGAAAGCCCGGCCTCATAGGACGCGATCCAGTCGCGCGCGATCGCGCCCTCGTCGGCCATTGCGAGCAATTCGTAGATCTCGAGCCCGCCAGCGCGGCCGTAGACGGCGAGACGGTCGAGCTCGCGGACGACGATGCGGTCACCGGCCAGACGCCGTGTCTCCGGACCGATGATGATGGTCGATCCATAGACCTTGTTGGTGCCCTCGAGGCGGCTTGCGATGTTCACGGCGTCGCCGATCACGGTGTAGTTGAGCCGCACCTCTGAGCCGATATTGCCGACCAGCATGTCGCCGGAATTGATGCCGATGCGGATGCTGACCGCCTCTCCGCTGTCGTCGACAAGGCCGGCCTGCGCGACCGCGCGCTGGCAGGCAAGCGCCGCCCGGCAGCAATCCGTGGCATGATCCGGATTGGCCGCCGGCGCACCCCAGAACGCCATCACGGCGTCACCGATGAACTTGTCGATCGTGCCGCTCTCCTGCTGGATCGCCGCAGAGACGATGTCGAAGTAGCGCGACAGCAAGGGGATGATGCGATCGCCGAGCCGCTCCGACATGCCGGTGAAACCCGCAAGGTCGACGAACATCACGCTCATCGGCCGCACCGCGCCGCCGAGCCGCGCGCCATTGCCGTCGCTGACCAGCCGCCGCACCAGATCGGCCGGGATGTATTTGCGGAACGCGGCGAGCCCCTGCGCCATGTCGCCGATCGCACCCGACAGGTTCTCGATCTCGGCAAGGCGCGACGGATGTCGCGCGACCTTGTCGAGGTCGAAGCGCTCGACATGCCTGATCTCGCCGACCACCTTGATCAGGGGCGCCGCGATCAGGCGCTGCGCCAGCCAGGCCGACAACAGCCCCGCGGCCGCGATCAGCGCCGCGAGCCCGATCAGCAGGCTGCGGATGGTCATCCGCACCGGGCCGAGGAATTCGGATTCCGGCACCACCGTCACCAGCGACCAGCCCGGAAACGAGATCGGCGTCAGCACCGCCTGATAGGCCTGCCCGTCCCGCGTCACCTGGGAACGGAACGCTTCGCCCTCGCCGGGATCGTAGGCCTTGCCGGCCTGCCTGATCGCCGCGACCGCGACCGGCAGCAGCGGGTGGTCGGTCTTCAGCGCATTCAGCTCGTCGGCGTCCTGATCCGGCGACGCGATGACGCCGCCGTCGCGATCGAGCAGGAAGGCGCCCGCGGACTTGCCGACCGTGAGTTGCGACAGGAAGTTCGAGACCCGGGTCAGTTCGATGATGATCGCGAGCACGCCGGTGCGCTCGCCGTCGACGTCGATCGGCACCGCCAGCATCGCGGCCAGCCGCTCGCCGCGGGGCAGCGTCGTCAGCGTCGACCATTGCTGGTCGCGGGCTGCGATCGCATCGCGAAACCAGGGCTGCTCCGTGACCAGGTATTTGCCGTCCTCGACGGTGCTGCCCTTCGGCTTGATGTCGATGCCGGCATAATCGTATTGATCGGCCCGCAGCTTGCGGTCGGGCGAGATGGTCAGCATCTCGACGCCGGCGTCGCCGAGCTTGTGGGCGCCGAAAAACGAGCCGTCCGGCCAGCCGAACGCGACCCACGAGATGGTCGGTTGCGACTGCAATTGCGACAGGAACACGAACTGCCGCTTGCGCACGTCGCTCGCATCCAGCACCTTCTCGGTCAACAGCGTCCGCACCGCCGTCATCGACGAGCGCGCTTCGGTCGTGATCGACTGCAACTCGTCGCCGACCGCGGAGACGATCTGGTCGTTGATCGTGTCGGCCAGCGTCTGGCTGACCCGTTGTGCGGTGCGCCACCACAACAGATGCACGCCGACGGCGCTGACCAGGATCGAGGTCAGGACCAGGGCGGAGATGGCGCTGCGGATGCCAATGCGCATCGATGAGGTCCGGATCAGCGGTTGCTGTACCGCATTACGGAACATATCCGCGCTTGTTTCACCAGCGCTGAACGCAATGCAGCCCCCGGACACGGGCCTGTGACCATAGTTGAATGCATCTGCGACGAAACTTCTGGATTGTTGGCAGCGTACACGCCAAGACAGGACAGCCATCTTCGAAGGTTCCTTGATGCACGACATCACGATTCCGGCCGCCTTGATCGCCGGCCTGGTCAGCTTCCTGTCGCCCTGCGTGCTGCCGCTGGTGCCGCCCTACCTGATCTATCTGACCGGCGCGACCATCGAGCAGGTCAACCAGGACGGCGCCACCGCGGCTTCCAAGCGCGCGGTGATGACCGCGGCGCTGATGTTCGTGCTCGGCTTCTCCACCGTGTTCGTCGCACTCGGCGCCAGCGCCTCCATCGTCGGCGGGCTGGTGCGTGCTTGGTCGGCCGAGCTCTCGATCCTGGCCGGCATCGTCATCATCATCATGGGCCTGCACTTCCTCGGCATCACCCGGATCGGCCTGTTGATGCGCGAGGGGCGGCTGACCGCGCCCAAGCCGGTCGGGTTGTGGGGCGCCTATGTGATGGGCCTGGCATTCGCTTTCGGCTGGACGCCGTGCATCGGGCCGATCCTCGCCGCGATCCTCTCGATCGCCGCCTCCCAGGCCACGGTGACCAAGGGTGCCGGCCTGCTCGCAGTCTATTCCGCCGGGCTCGGCATCCCCTTCCTGCTCGCAGCCTTCCTGGTCGAGCAGTTCTCCTCGCTGTTCGCGCGCATGAAGCGCCATCTCGACACCGTCGAGCGCGTGATGGGGGTGCTGATGGTGGTCACCGGCATCGGCTTCCTGACCGGCGCGGTGTCGGGCGTCAGCGTCTGGCTGCTGGAAACCTTCCCGGCGCTGCAAAATATCGGCTAGCGGCGTAACAACCTGGCCTCTCCCCGCGAAACTCCTGCCAAGACGCGGCCGTAACTTTTGGTTCGTGCCATTTGACGCCGTTCGTCCTGACCGCCTGCGCAGACGGCACAGCGAGATATTCGGGAGGGGTTTCGCATGAATTTCATCGTCAACCTGCTGATCCTGCTGCCGGCGCGGATCGCCTCGCACTTTGCCTGGGCCGGTCCACTGCTCATGCGGATCATCGTCGGCTACACCTTCATGCTGGCCGGCTGGGGCAAGTTCACCAACCTCGCCCAGGTCACCGAGAACTTCGCGGGCTGGGGCATTCCCTTCCCGACCATCCTCACCCCCTTCGTATCCGGCGTCGAATGCTTCGGCGGCGTGATGCTGATCCTGGGCCTGTTCACCCGCATCCCGGCGGCGATGCTCGCGGTTGTCATGATCGTCGCGATCAAGTCCGCGAAATGGGGTGACGTCGACTCGCTGGAGACGCTGCTCGGGTTCGAGGAAGCGACCTATTTCGCCGCCTTCATGTGGCTCGCGATTGCCGGTCCCGGCGCCGCCTCGCTCGACCGCCTGCTGGTCAACCTGACGGCGGGCCGGAAGGAGCCGACCTGAGAGGCGTCCCTCACAATCCCGTGACGTGGCGAGCCCCGGTCTCAATCGACGCGTAGCTGGCACAACCAAGCGCTCACCGAGGGCCCGCCATGTCATTCGTCCGCCTCGCCGCCGTTCTCGCCGTATTGGCCGCATCGCCTGCATGGGCGGCCGACAGTCCGGCATGGAGCGGCTGGAGCCACGATCTGTTCGCACGCGCCACGACCGAGAAGCGCTTCGTCATCCTCGATCTCGAAGCGGTGTGGTGCCACTGGTGCCACGTGATGGAGAAAACGACCTACGCCGACCCCAAGGTGCAGGAGCTGCTGGCGGCGAAATATCTCCCGGTCCGCGTCGACCAGGACGCCAATCCGGACCTCTCCAGCCGCTACGGCGATTGGGGCTGGCCTGCGACCATCGTGTTCGCGCCTGACGGCAGCGAGATCGCCAAGATCAGGGGCTATATCGAGCCGGAGCGGATGCAGTCGCTGCTCAAGGCGATCATCGACGATCCCTCGCCGGGCCCGTCGGTCGGCGAGGCCTTCGCGATCAAGCCCGCCGCGTCGGCCTTTCTCGGCAAGGCGCAACGCGCCGAACTGACCAAGACCTTCGACGAATCCTACGACGAGACGCTCGGCGGCTGGGGCGAGAACCAGAAATATATCGACGCCGACAGCCTCGACCTTGCGATCAGCCGGGCCGAAGCCGGCGATGCCGCCGCGACGACGCGCGCCAGACGGACGCTGGATGCCGCGATCGCGCTGATCGATCCGGTGTGGGGCGGCGTGTTCCAGTATTCCGAGGCCGGCTCGTGGAGCCATCCGCATTTCGAGAAGATCATCTCGTTCCAGGCGCAATATCTCCGGCAATACAGCCAGGCCTATGCGCAATGGAAGGACCCGAAATATCTCGCGGCGGCGCGCGATGTCGAGCGTTACCTCACGGAAGTGCTGCTCAGCCCCGACGGCGCTTTCTATGTCAGCCAGGACGCCGATCTCAATCACGACGTCGACGGCCATACCTATTATGCGCTGCCGGATGCCGCGCGCCGCAAGCTCGGCCTGCCCCGCATCGACACGAACCTCTATGCACGCGAGAACGGCTGGGCGATCTCGGGCCTCGTCGCCTATTACGACGCGAGCGCCGATCCCAAGGCGCTGGCGATCGCCGAGCGCGCCGCGAAATGGGTGCTCGCCAATCGGGCGCTGCCGGACCGCGGCTTCCGCCATGGCGACAAGGATCGCGGCGGCCCGTTCCTCGGCGACACCGTGGCGATGGGACAGGCGCTGCTCGATCTCTACGCCGCGACCGGCGATCGCGACTGGCTGGCGTCCGCGGCAAAGGCCGGCGACTTTGTCGCGACCTTCCGCGACGAAACCGGCGGCTTCTTCACCTCGAAAACGTCGGAGGGAACGGCCGGTGTGTTCGCAAAACCTGCAAAACTGATCGACGACCAGATCCAGGTCGCGCGCTTCATGAACATGCTCAATCGCTACACGGGCAACGAAGGCACGCGCGAACAGGCGGCGCATGCGATGCGCTATCTCGGTGCCGCATCGGCAGAGATGCCGCGGCCGATGCCTGGCGTGCTGCTCGCCGATGAAGAGCTGGCCACCGAGCCGACGCACATTACAATCGTCGGACACAAGGACGACGCCCGCGCCCAACGTCTGCATGCGATCGCCCGCGCCCTGCCCGCCCGCTACAAAAGGCTCGAATGGCTCGATCCGCGCGAAGGCAGGCTGCCCAATCCCGACGTCGACTATCCCGACCTCGGCGAGCCCGCGGCCTTTGCCTGCGGCAACCGCATCTGCTCGTTCCCGGCGTTCAGCGCCGAGGAATTACAGGCGAACGTGGCACAGATGGCGAAGCTGAAGCCGGCGCGCGCCGCGCAAAACTGATTAAAATACCGACTGTGCAGTGCAGCAGGCCGATCGGCTCGGCGCAACGAAATACTCTTTGGCCGATGGTGTTTGATATGGACCGGGCGTCCAACCAGGACCAAACAAAATTTTCTTTTGAAACGCTGTAACCAAATCGCCTGATACCCCGTAGCTGATCCTGGACGAGCACTCAAATCGCGGGAAGCACCGCGCCGCGGACGCCCCTGCGATCTGATTGTTCTCCGAATGTCCATCCGTTGTGCGGTCCGGGATCGAACGATCGTCGGATGCTCACGGCGCCACGTTCATTGTTTTCAAACAATCATCGAGGAGATCGTCATGAAGTTGAGTTCGAAGTCCGGCGCAACGCTTGCCGTCGCCGCGGCCACCCTGTTCCTCGCCGGCTCCGTGGTTTCGACCACCTCGACGGCCGCAAATGCCGCCACGGGCAAGTGCATGGCCGGCAATGCCTGCAAGGGCCAGAGCGCCTGCAAGGGCGGCGCCAACTCCTGCAAGGGCCTGAACGCCTGCAAGGGCACCGGCTTCTCGCTGAGCTCCGAAAAGCAGTGCAACGCGATGGGCGGCAAGTTCGTCAAGGGCTGATCGCATCGTCCCAAGAGGGCCCGGCGACTGCGCCGGGCCTTTCCACCGCACGACGCGGATTAATGATTCCAGCATGGGTAACCAAAGCGGACCATATCCGTAGCTATCTTTGGGTGCAGCCTTCGGCCAACTCACACGGTCCGCAGGCGGCGCACCTTCAACCATCTTGCACAAGGAGACGCACATGAAGCTTACAACCAAGTCGGGTGCCACGCTTGCCGCCGCCGCTGCGACGCTTTTCCTGGCCGGAGCCGTGGTGTCGACGCAGTCCTACGCTGCCAGCGAAGGCAAATGCGTTGGCGCCAATGCATGCAAGGGCCAGAGTGCCTGCAAGGGCGGCAATCACGCTTGCAAGGGTCAGAACGCCTGCAAGGGTCAGGGCTTTGCGGAGATGACGAAGGCCGACTGCACCGCGGCGAAGGGCAAGTTCAAGGCCGGGTGAACGGATCAGACCACGCGGGGGCCCGGTGTAGGCCGGGCCTCGTTTCCATGATAGTTTTCTGAAGTTGGGCGCCACGATCCCGGCGCCGGAAGCGCGGAGCGGCCATGAACGTTGCGAGCCGATCACCGGACAAGTCGGTGCTCGCAGAGCGCCCGCTGCAATCGGCCAAGCCGCCCTTCCTCGGCTTCGGCCTCGGCCTGCGCGCGCAGCATTATGACGAGATCCTCAACGGCGATCCGCCGATCGACTGGTTCGAGGTGATCAGCGAAAACTACATGTTGCCGGGCGGCCAGCCGCTGCGCATCCTCGACCGGATCTGCGAGCGCTATCCCGTGGTGATGCACGGGGTTTCATTGTCGATCGCCTCGACCGCGCCACCCAACTTCGACTATCTGCAGGGCCTGAAGGACCTCGCACGGCGCGTCCAGCCGAAATGGCTGTCGGACCATCTGTGCTGGACCGGTGTGCACGGCAAGAACCTGCACGATCTGCTGCCGATCCCCTACACGCGGGAAGCGCTCGATCATGTCGTGAGCCGCGTGCAGCTGGTGCAGGATTTCCTCGGCCGCGCCATCGTGCTCGAGAATGTCTCGACCTATGTGCAGTTCAACAATTCCGAGATGACGGAGTGGGAATTCCTCTCCGAGCTGTCGCGCCGCTCCGGCTGCTGGCTGCTGTTCGACATCAACAATGTCTATGTCAGCGCCTTCAACCATGGCTACGACCCGATGGCCTTCCTCAACGGCATTCCACCCGATCGCGTAGTGCAATTCCACATGGCCGGCCACAGCCATATGGGGACGCACATCATCGATACGCACGACCATCCGGTGTGCGAGGATGTCTGGGACCTCTATGTTGCAGCCTTGAAGCGGTTCGGGCACGTCTCGACCATGATCGAACGCGACGACAACATCCCGCCGCTCGACGAATTGCTGCTCGAGGTCAAGCGGACCCGCGAGATCGCGGAGCAAATCCTGCCCGCGAGAGCGCCGGCGCAATGAGCGAATTCGCGCGCCAGCAGAGCGACTTTCAGCGCGCCATCCTGACCGATGACGGGAGCGTCTTGTCCGAAATCCTCGACAGCCCGCGGGAGAATCGCGAGACGCTGCTCGGTGTTTACCGCTACGCCTATGGCTCGCGGCTGGTGGAGGCGATGCGCAATGATCACGAGCTGCTGCATCGCTTTCTCGGCGACGAGATGTTCGACGACATGGGCCATGCCTACGTCAAGGCAAGGCCGTCCGAGCATCCGAACCTCCGTTGGTTCTCGCAAGGGCTGCCGGGCTTCCTGAAGTCCACGGAGCCGTACAGCAACCATCCCGTGCTCGCCGACCTTGCCGCGCTGGAGAAGGCTTTGAACGACGCGTTCGACGCCGCCGAGGGCGCCGTGCTTGCTCTGGAGGCCATGGCCGGCTTCGCGCCCGAGACGTGGAACGACCTGGTGTTCCAACCGCATCCGAGCGCTGCCCGGATCGACCTGTCGACCAATGCCGTCGCGCTCTGGATGGCATTGAAGAACGATGAGGCGCCGCCCGAAGTGGAGACGCTAGCCGGGCCTGCGCGCGTCCTGATCTGGCGGCAGGACGCCACGCCGATGTTCCGCGAGCTGCCGACCGAGGAAGCGATGATGTGGGACGAAGCCTCCGCCGGCATTCCGTTCGGCGTGCTCTGCGAGATGCTCGCGACCTATGACGATCCCGATAACGCCGCGGCGCGCGGCGCCGGCTATCTGCACGGCTGGATCACGGCGGGACTGCTGACGGCGGCATCCATTCGCGAATAGGGGCGCGGCATGAGCGCCGACATCGTCAGCCAATTCATCGAACGCCTCAGCTGGGACAAGGTCGCGCGGCACATTGCGGCTGGTCGACCGGCGATCCTGCCGATCGGTGCCGCCGCCAAGCAGCACGGTTTTCATCTGCCGCTCAACACCGATCGGGTGCAGGCCGAGTGGTTCGCGGCGCAACTGGCCGAACGCATCGATGCGCTGATCTGGCCTACCGTCACCTACGGCTACTACCCCGCTTTCGTCGAATATGCCGGCAGCGCCAGCCTGTCGGCCTCGACATTCGAAGCCGTGGTGCACGAGATCGCTGCAGGCATCCTCGACGGCGGTATCGGCACATTGTTCGTGCTCGACACCGGAATCAGCACACTGGCTCCGGTCGAACGCGCGCTGGCGCGCTTCGACCCGGCCAGGGTGACGCATCTGCGGCTCTACCAGGGCCCGCGCTTCAGCCGCGTCGCCGGGCAGATCGCCGAGCAACGCCATGGCAGCCATGCCGACGAATTGGAGACGTCCCTGATGCTCGCGCTGGCGCCGGACCTGGTCGAGCCGGAACGCGCCGAAGCCAGCCCGGTGCTGCGGCAGGAGGTGCCCGGCCGCCTGACGCCATCGGACGGCAATTCGCCGAATTACAGCCGGTCCGGCAGCTACGGCGATCCGACGCTCGCGACACCAGCCAAGGGCGCGGCGCTGCTCGCGGCCATTCTCGACGATCTCGACGAGCAGGTGTCCGTGGCGCTTGGCAAGAACGCCATGCGACCGCAGCCCGGCACGTCGCGATGAACGGCATCTCGACATATCGCGTGATCGCCGGGGCGATGCTTATCGCTGCGATCCTCATCGGCATCGCGTCCTGTCATATCAAGGCACAGTCCGAGTTCATGCGCGGCGAGGGCATGCCTTACGACGCCTTCGACCGGCTGCCGAAGACCGATCTCGATGTGCCCGGCGGCACCATCCACGTCGCCTTTGCGCCCGGCGATATGGCGCTGCCGAAGGACAGGATATTCGACTGGGTCAGGGCGTCCGCCCGCGCGGTCTCGATCTATTACGGCCGGTTTCCCGTCAGCTCGTTGCGACTGCTGATCGTGCCGGTCGACGGTTCGCGGGTTCGCGGCGGCACCACGTGGGGCTATCGCGGCGCCGCGATCCGCTTGCCGATCGGCCGCGACGCCGGCGCCGACGACCTCAAGCGCGACTGGGTGATCGTGCACGAGATGGTGCACACCGCGCTGCCCGACCTCGACGACCGCTATGCCTGGCTCTCGGAGGGGCTCGCGGTCTATGTCGAACCGGTCGCCCGCGTGCAGGCCGGCGACCTCACCGCGCAGGAGATCTGGCAGGCAATGATGCGCGACATGCCCAAGGGCCTGCCGCAGGCCGGTGACCAGGGCCTCGACAATACCGACACCTGGGGCCGCAAATACTGGGGCGGCGCGATGTTCTGCCTGTTCGCCGACGTCGAGATCCGCAAACGCACCGGCAACAAATTCGGGCTGCAGGATGCCATGCGCGGCGTGCTCGCCGCCGGCGGCAATCACGAAAAGGACTGGCCGATCGGGCGGGTGCTCGCGACCGCCGACAAGGCCGTCGGCGTCGACGTGCTGGAACGGCTGCACAGCGCATGGGGATCAAAGCCGGTGACACCCGACCTCGCCGCCCTGTGGCGCGATCTCGGCGTCACGCTGCAGGGCAACGGCGTCACATTCGACGACGGCGCGCCGCTGGCGGCGATCCGAAAGGCAATTACAGAAGCGCGTCCGCACTAGCCGCTGTTCGTCGCGGCAGCACACGGCCCAACTCCGCTGGCTTTTGGCAGCGCGATGGCGGACTATCGCGAATCGCCGCAGCCCGCGTGGGAGACCGATGCCCGAAGCTGATCCGACATCCGCCCATTGGCCGATCTTCCGTTCGCTCAGGGCGTTCAAACCGAGCGACCTGCCCGGCGACCTGATCGCCGGGCTGACGCTGGCCGCGATCGCGATCCCGGAACAGATGGCGACTGCGCGGCTCGGCGGGTTCTCGCCGCAGATCGGCTTCTTCGCCTTCATGGCGGGCTCGCTCGGCTTTGCGATGTTCGGCGCCAACCGCTTCCTGTCCTGCGGCGCAGACTCCACGATCACGCCGATCTTCGCCGGCGGACTGGCGCTGATGGCGACAGCAGGTTCGCCCGACTATCAGGCGTTCGCGACGGCGCTGGCGCTGCTGGTCGGCGTGATCATGATCGCCGGCAGCCTGTTCAAGCTCGGCTGGATTGCCAATCTGCTCTCGACGCCGGTGATGGTCGGCTTCCTCGCCGGCATATCCGTCCACATCCTGGTCTCGCAACTGCCCGGCGTGCTCGGCCTGACCACGCCGGACGGGCCGACGCTCTACAAGCTCGGAGTGCTCGCCGGGAAGATCGACCAGACCAATGTCTACACGCTGGCGATCGGGCTCGGCGTGCTAGCGCTGGTCGCCGGATCGGAGAAGATCAGCGCGCGGATTCCGGGTGCGCTGATCGGGCTTGTCGTCGCCACCATCGCTGTCGTCGCCGGCCATCTCGAAAGCAAGGGCGTCAAGGTGGTCGGCACCGTGCCGGGCACGCTGCCCAAGCCGTCATTTCCGGACATCGCACCGGAGCGATGGATCAAGCTGCTGTCGCTCGCGATCCTGATCGCCGTCGTCGTGATGGTGCAGACTGCGGCGACGACGCGCTCGTTTCTATCCGATCCGGACAAGCCGGCCGACGTCGATCGCGACTTCCTCGGCGCCGGTGCCGGCAGTGTTCTGGCTGGACTGTTCGGCGCGTTTCCGGTCAATGCCAGTCCGCCGCGGACCGGCATCGTGTCCGAAACCGGCGGTCGCACGCAGCTGTCAGGGCTGTTTGCCGCGGCCATCGTGCTCGCACTGCTCGCCTTCGGGGCAACGCTGCTGCAGCACGTGCCGGACGCCGCGCTCGGCGGCGTGCTGCTGTTCGTGGCGCTGCGCATCATCCGCGTGGCGCAGATCGTCTTGATCTTCAGCCAGTCGTTCTACGAATTCCTGCTGGTGGTGGCGACGGCCGCCGCGATCATCGTGCTGCCGATCGAGCAAGGCGTCGCAGTCGGCATCGCGCTATCGCTGTTGCACGGCATCTGGACCACGACGCAGGGCCGGCTGGTGGAATTCGTCCACGTCCCCGGCACCACGATCTGGTGGCCGACGGGCCCGCACACGTCAGGCGAGCGCAAGGCAGGCATCGCGGTCGTCGGCCTGCAGGCACCGCTGTCGTTCCTCAACGCTGAAGGCTTCTACAGCGGCGTGCTCAAGACCATCGGCGCGGCGGCACAAAAGCCGCGGCTGCTGGTGATCGAGGCCAGCGGCATGGTCGAGATCGACTTCACCGCGGCGCAGGCGCTGCGCGATCTGTTTCGCGAATGCCGTGATGACGGTGTGACGGTGGCCGTGGCACGGCTGGAATCCACCCGGGCGCAGGACGCGTTCGAGCGCTTCGATCTCTATGAGGTGCTGCAACGGGACCACGTCTTCCACAGCGTCGACGAGGCGGTGCGTGCGCTGGGCGGGCAGACGTAGATTTGATGACGTCGTAGCCCGAATTGAGCTCCGCACCGTCCGGGCTTCAGGCCGCTGATTTCGGAATATTGGAAAAGTATCCGTGAGTTGCCCGACGTGTCAAGTGGCTTGATCGAACGTCGTTTGGTCGAACGCCGGCCGCCGCCGACTGCTTTGCATGGGGTTGTTTTCGATATTTCGACAAGGCCCCCCGGGAGAGGCGCGCCGGACGTGCTGCAAGACCGATCGAGCCCGATTTCCGCTCGGGTCGAGCGACTCAAGCCTGCTCACTCTGCAGCGTCGGATGCTCCTTCAGCAGCTCCGCCTTGATCGAGCCCGCGTGGATGGCACGGAACAGCGCTCGTCCCGTCTTGATGTTGTTGGCCTTCATGCACAGACCAACGATCTCGCGCACCGCGGAGTCCCGCACCAGTTCGTCGGAGATCTTCATCGCGGTCTCCATCGCGACCTTGGCGGCGCGCTCATAGCGATCGCGCTCGATCTGCCGCTGCTTTGGTGAACGCTTGCCGGGCGAGCCGATCGCCTCGGCGCAGCCGGCCGCATGTGGCAGATCGCACGGATCCGCTGCGCAGCCTCAATGTCGCCGAGCGGCTGGGCGACGGGATCGTCCCAGATATCCGTGCGCTTGACCTTGTTGAACAACCACATTGCCGTGCCTCGAAAGCGCGGCAAGCATAACTGGCCCTGGTGCAACCTGTGAATGGCGGAGTCTGCGCGATGCCGAGCAAGCGGCGAGCTATGGCGCTAGAGCCACACCGCGCCGCCCGCTCCGCGAAATAGACGTGCGAAGCAAGAAGCCAAGTTTACACTGCGTCACACGCGGGGCAAAAAAGTTCCGCACACGGACGCTGACGAATCCTCTGCGGCGTGACGACGCCTCACGCCGCAGGAACGATCTTTCCGGGATTGAAAATGTTTTGCGGATCGAGCGCGAGCTTCAGCGCCCGCATCGCATCGAGCGCCTCGGGACCGAGCTCGGCCTTCAGATATTTCTGCTTGCCCTGCCCGATGCCGTGCTCGCCGGTGCAGGTGCCGCCCATCGCCTGCGCACGTTCGACCAGCCGATGCATGAACTCCTCACCGCGCGCCATCTCGCCCGTGTCGTTGACGTCGCAGAGCATCGAGCAGTGGAAATTGCCGTCGCCGACATGGCCGACGATCGGCGACAGCAGATTGAGCCGCTTCAAATCCTCTTCGGTCTCGGTGACGCAATCGGCCAGCCGCGAGATCGGCACGCAGACGTCGGTGGCGACGACGCCGATGCTGTCGCCGGGGCGCAGCGCCTTGACGGACCAGTAGGCGTCATGCCGGGCCTGCCACAGTCTGGTGCGGTCCTCCGGCTTGGTGGTCCAGGTGAAGTCGCCACCACCGCATTCCGCGGCGATGTCGCGGAAATTCTTCGACTGCTCGGCAACCTCGACCTCGCTGCCGTGGAATTCGAGCAGCAGCAGCGGCGTCTCGGGCAGCGACAGCTTCGAGTAGCTGTTGCAGGCCTTCACCTGCGCGGCGTTGAGCAACTCGATCCGGGCGACCGGGATGCCGGTCTGGATCGCGAGGATCGTGGCCTGGCAGGCGCCGCGTACGGTCTCGAACGAACACGCGGCGGCCGCGATCGTGTCGGGAATGCCGCGCAGGCGGATGGTCAGTTCCGAGATGATGCCGAGCGTGCCCTCGGCGCCGACGAACAGATGCGTGAGATCATAGCCGGCCGACGACTTCTTGGCGCGGGTGCCGGTCGTGATGATCTCGCCGTCGCCGCGCACCACCTTCAGCGCCAGCACGTTCTCGCGCATGGTGCCGTAGCGCACCGCGTTGGTGCCGGAGGCACGGGTCGAGGTCATGCCGCCGAGCGAGGCATCGGCGCCGGGATCGATCGGGAAGAACAGGCCCTGGTCGCGCAGATGCTCGTTCAGCGCCTTCCGCGTCACGCCGGGCTGGATCACGCAGTCGAGGTCCTCGGCATGCACCTCGAGCACCTTGTTCATGTCGCGCAGATCGATGCAGACGCCGCCCGCCGGCGCGTTGACCTGGCCTTCGAGCGAGGTTCCGGTGCCGAACGCGATCACCGGCACGCGATTGGCGGCGCAGATCCGCACCACGTCCTGGATGTCGGCGGTTTCCTGCGCCATCACGACCGCGTCCGGCGGCTGGTTCGGCAGCCACGTGGTGGTATGGGCGTGCTGCTCGCGCACCGCCTGCGACGTGACGAGCCGGTTGCCGAACCGCGCCGCCAGCGCATCGATCGCGCGCTTCAGGGCCTCAGGTTCAGGTCGCGTCACATTGCTCGAAATCGTTGTCGCCACGTCAAATTTCCTCCCGGCTTTAGCCGACCGTGGCAAAGCTTGTATAAGGGGTCAAGAGAGCCTGACTTGAAAAAGTGGCCGCCGGAGTCACAGAAAAGCTCATGCTCGCAAGGCAACGAACCGGGGATGGAAGATGACGTCAGAGACTGCCACGAGCGAGATGCCGCTTCCACCAGCCCCGTTCAGATCGTCCGTGATGCAGATCGAGCCGCAATGGATCGACTATAACGGCCATCTCAACATGGCCTATTACAATGTGATGTTCGACCGCGCCATCGACGAGATGTGGCTGCAACTCGGCATCGGGCCGGTCTACATGAAGGCACGGCACTGCTCGACCTTCACCGCCGAATGCCACGTGCGCTACTTGCGGGAAATCCATCTCGGCGATCCCGTGCAGGTTTCGGTCTTCCTGCTCGGCGCCGACGAAAAACGGCTGCACACATTCGAGGAGCTGCGCCATGCCACCGAGGGCTGGCTGTCGGCGACCTCGGAAAACCTCACGCTGCACATCGACATGGAGGCGCGCAAGGTAGCGGCATTTCCGCCTGACATCCGCGCCCGCGTCAAGGCGATCGTGGACAGCTATGCCGGCGTGCCGCACCCCGAGGGCATCGGCCGCAACGTGGCGATGCCCTCGAGAAAATAGCCAGCCTTGGCTACACTCGCGTGCGGCCGCGCGCCAATCCGACCACCGCCGACACCAGGAAAAGGATGATGGCGATGAAGAAGATCGCCTTGGCGATTTCGATCGAGGCGCCGGCGATGCCGCCGAAGCCCAAGATGCCCGCGATCAGGGCGATGACCAGGAATGTGACGACCCAGCTCAGCATGATCAAACCTCTGCTTGGTTTCCTCGCGCCGCCTTTCGCCCGGCGCCATAGCTTGAGGAAACAAATCGGCAGCGGAACGCTGGTTCCTGAGGGTGAAACCGCGAAATTTTCGCCGATTTCAGGAACCAAGCTCACACTGGACTGCTGCCAAAACCGTGACTGCCGTCGGGGATAAAACCTGTCAAAACGGCCGATCAGGCCCTATATGGCCTTCAATCCCTGCTAAGAAAGCTCCCCTTCACCGTCCCACGGTGCCATCGTGGGGCCGAGACGATTCGCCAATGACCGAGCCGAGCAAATTGCCCCATCACGGCGTTCCCGAGCACCAGCCTGCGGCTGGCGGCATCGCCGCGCGTGCGCGGGCGGCCGCCGGTCCGCAATATCTCAACGGCCTCAACCCCGAGCAGCGCGAGGCGGTCGAGACGCTCGACGGTCCCGTATTGGTGCTCGCCGGCGCCGGCACCGGCAAGACGCGCGTGTTGACCACGCGCATCGCGCATATCCTGAGCCAGGGCCGCGCGCGCCCGCAGGAAATCCTGTCGGTCACCTTCACCAACAAGGCGGCGCGCGAGATGAAGCTGCGGCTCGGCCAGATGCTCGGCCAGGCGGTCGAGGGCATGCCGTGGCTCGGCACCTTCCACTCGATCGGCGGCCGCATCCTGCGCATCCATGCCGAGCTGGTGCAGCTCAAATCCAATTTCACCGTGCTCGACGTCGACGACCAGGTGCGGCTCTTGAAGCAATTGCTGCAGGCCGAGAACATCGACGACAAGCGCTGGCCGGCGCGGATGCTGGCCGGGCTGATCGACAGCTGGAAGAATCGCGGGTTGTCGCCGTCGCAGGTGCCGGCGGGCGAGGCCGCCTCGTTCGGCAACGGCAAGGGCGGCAAGATCTACGCGACCTATCAGGAGCGGCTGAAGATCCTCAACGCCGCCGATTTCGGCGACCTGCTGCTCGAGAACATCCGGCTGTTCCGCGAGAACCCCGACGTGCTGCGACAGTACCAGAACCGCTTCAAGTTCATCCTGGTCGACGAATATCAGGACACCAACGTCGCGCAATATCTGTGGCTGCGGCTGCTGTCGCAGGCGCCTGCGCGGCAGGGTCTTCCGATCTCGGCAATCATTCCCGGCGCGACCGATGCTGAACCGGCGAAGGAAGACGCCACCGCGCAACCGGCGCCGGCTCCGCCGTCCGCACCGCCGCGCAACATCTGCTGCGTCGGCGACGACGATCAGTCGATCTATGGCTGGCGCGGCGCCGAGGTCGACAACATCCTGCGCTTCGAGCACGATTTCCCCGGCGCCAAGGTGATCCGGCTCGAGCGCAACTACCGCTCGACCGGCCACATCCTCGCCGCGGCCTCGCATCTGATCGCGCACAATGAAGGCCGGCTCGGCAAGACGCTGCGCACCGAGGACGTCGACGGCGAGAAGGTCACCGTCACCGGCTCCTGGGATTCGGAAGAGGAAGCGCGGGCGATCGGCGAGGAGCTCGAGGAGCTGCAGCGCGCCGGCGAGAACCTCAACGACGTTGCCATCCTGGTCCGCGCCTCGTTCCAGATGCGCGAGTTCGAGGACCGCTTCGTCACGCTCGGCCTGCCCTACCGCGTGATCGGCGGCCCCAGATTCTATGAGCGCGCCGAAATCCGCGACGCGCTGGCGTATTTGCGCACCATCAATTCGCCGGCCGACGATCTCGCCTTTGAGCGCATCGTCAACGTGCCGAAGCGCGGCCTCGGCGACGCCACCGTGCAGCTGCTGCATGACCATGCCCGCAAGCGCCGGATTCCGCTGTTCGAGGCGGCGCGCGCCGTGGTCGAGACCGACGAGCTGAAGCCGAAGGCGCGGGGCTCGCTGCGCGGCCTCGTCATGCAGTTCGACCGCTGGCGCGCCCAGCGCGAGGTCACCTCGCACACCGAGCTCGCCGAGATCGTGCTCGACGAGAGCGGCTACACCGAGATGTGGCAGAAGGACCGCTCGGCGGACGCCGCGGGCCGGCTCGACAACCTCAAGGAACTGGTGCGCTCGATGGAGGAATTCGAGAACCTGCAAGGGTTTCTCGAACATATCTCGCTGGTGATGGACCGCGACGGCGAGGCCGGCGACGAGGCGGTGTCGCTGATGACGCTGCATTCGGCCAAGGGCCTCGAATTCGACAACGTGTTCCTGCCGGGCTGGGAGGAGGGCCTGTTCCCGAGTCAGCGCACGCTGGACGAACAGGGCCGCGCCGGGCTCGAGGAAGAGCGCCGCCTCGCCCATGTCGGGCTGACCCGCGCCCGCCGCCGCGCAAAAATCTATTTCGCCACCAACCGCCGCATCCATGGCACCTGGTCGACCACGATCCCTTCCCGCTTCCTCGACGAGCTGCCGGCGCACAATGTCGAGATCACCGAATCCAAGGGTGGATCGGGCTGGGGCGGCAGCGGTGGCTACGGCGCCTCGCGCTTCGACAACCTCGAATCATTCGGCTCGAGCTATTCCACCCCGGGCTGGCAGCGCGCCCAGGCCAACCGCGGCCGCGGTGGCGGGGGCCGTGGCGGCGGCTTCGAGGAGCGGCAATCATCTTTTTCGTCTGATAGCTTCAGCCGCACCAAGCGCGGCCCAATGGTGATCGAGGGCGAGCTGGTGGCGAAGTCCACCGGCACGACGTCGGAATTTTCGCTGGACGATCGGGTGTTTCACCAGAAATTCGGCTACGGCCATGTGGTGAAGATCGACGGCAACAAGCTGACCATCGCCTTCGAAAAGGCCGGCGAGAAGAAGGTGGTCGACAGCTTTGTGGAGCGGGCGTGACAGAACGGCCTTCTCTGTTCGTAGCCCTTGACCCCAGTTGAATTCACGGGTTGAGATGGCCCCATGGTCCGGGGTGGGTTTTTCCTTTTTGTCGTCGCGCTCACTGCGCCGTCGCTGGCGGTCGCGGAGACGCTCAGCTTTGGCGATTCGGCAGCCGCACTCGCCAAGGCCTGCGGCGCAGACATCACCGCCAACTGCCGCGGCGTCAACCTCGACTCCAACCGCCTTAAGGAATGCCTGTCGCGCAACCGCGACGTGATCTCGCCGACCTGCAAGGAGAGCTACTTCTCCACCCTCGATGCGATCCAGAAGCGGATCGCGGCGCGCGTGACGGTTGCCAATGCCTGCACCCGCGAGATCGTCAAGGTGTGCGGCGGCTCGACCAAGGAGACCAGCAAATCGGTGCCCTGCCTGGTCGCCGCCAAGGGCCTCAGCCGCAATTGCGCCCAGGCGATCAATGACGCGGGGTATCAGTGATGCGCCGAGGCCTGCGCGATCTCGGCCTGCTCGGCACGCTGGTCTTGCTGGCGATGCCGCTCGCGCATGCGCAGACCGCGATCACGCGCGATGACGTCATCGCCAAGCTGGATCATTTCGAGACGGCTGCCGAGATCGACGTTCCCGCGCTGCGCCAGCAGGTGCTCGAACGATCACGCTCGCGTTCGAAGAACGAGCCGCCGCCGTCGAAGCGGCCACCGATCGCCCCCGACCTGAACAACCTGCCGGCATTCAATGCCGACATCCAGTTCGACGTCGACACGCCGATCGTGCTGCCGAATTCCTATCAGACCGTCGGGCGTATCGCCGATGCGCTGACGCACGCCTCGCTATTGCCGTACACCTTCCTGATCGTCGGTCACATCGAATCGACCGGCCGGCGCGAGAACAACGTGATCCTGAGCCAGCGGCGGGCCGACGCGATCCGCGACATTCTGGTCAACACCTTCAAGATCGCGCCCAAGCGCCTGCAATCGGTCGGGCTTGGCGAAGAGCAGTTGCTCGATCCCACCCGCATCAATGCGCCAGTCAACAACCAGGTGCAGATCATGCTGGTCGCGAAGGTCGCTGACGAGCCCGCCGCGCACCCAGCCCCGGCGGCGGCGGCCAAGAAGCCGCCGAAATCAATGAAGAAGCGTTGAGGCGACTTTTCCGCCACACCACAGCACGAATTTTCTGTCCGGCCGGGTGATTGCAGAACGGATTATACGTCCCTATCTGCGCTTGACCCTCACTCCGCCCCGCCGGCCCCGATCCGCGTCGGCCATCCCTCCCTCACGCCTCCGACGCTTTCATGTCGCCGATCATCTCCGTTTCCAATCTCTCGAAGACCTACGGCTCCGGCTTCAAGGCGCTGAAGGGCATCAATCTCGATATCAACCGCGGCGAGATCTTCGCGCTGCTCGGGCCGAACGGCGCCGGCAAGACCACGCTGATCAGCATCATCTGCGGCATCGCCAATCCGAGCCAGGGCACGATCAGGATCGGCGGCCACGACATCATCAGGGATTATCGCGCGGCAAGGTCGATGATCGGGCTGGTTCCACAGGAACTGCACACCGACGCGTTCGAATCGGTATGGGCGACCGTCAGCTTCAGCCGCGGCCTGTTCGGCAAGCCGAAGAACCCCGCTCATATCGAGAAGGTGCTGCGCGACCTGTCGCTGTGGGACAAGAAGGACAACAAGATCATCACGCTGTCCGGCGGCATGAAGCGCCGCGTGATGATCGCGAAGGCGCTGTCGCACGAGCCGCAGATCCTGTTCCTCGACGAGCCGACCGCAGGCGTCGACGTCGAGTTGCGCAAGGGCATGTGGGAGGTGGTCCGCACGCTGCAGGCGTCCGGCGTCACCATCATCCTGACCACGCACTACATCGAGGAAGCCGAGGAGATGGCCGACCGCATCGGCGTCATCAACAAGGGCGAGATCATCCTGATCGAGGACAAGGCGACCTTGATGCAGAAGCTCGGCAAGAAGGAGCTGACGCTGCAATTGCAGAACAAGCTCGACGCCATTCCGCCGGCGCTCGCCGCCTACAATCTCGAACTGTCCGACGACGGCCACGCAGTGACCTACGACTACGACACCAAGGGCGATCGCACCGGGATCACCAGCCTGCTCAACGATCTCCGCAACGCCGGCATCCGCATCTCCGACCTCGACACCAGGCAGAGCTCCCTCGAAGACATCTTCGTCAGCATCGTGAGGGCGCCATGAACTATCGCGCGATCCGGGCGATCTATCTGTTCGAAATGGCGCGCACCTGGCGCACGCTGCTGCAGAGCATCGTCTCGCCCGTGGTCTCGACCTCGCTGTATTTCGTGGTGTTCGGCGCTGCGATCGGCTCGCGCATCACCGAGGTCGAGGGCGTCAGCTACGGCACCTTCATCGTGCCCGGCCTCGTGATGCTGTCGGTGCTGACACAGAGCATCTCCAACGCCTCGTTCGGCATCTACTTCCCGAAATTCGCCGGCACAATCTACGAGATCCTGTCGGCGCCGATCTCGTATTTCGAGATCGTGATCGGCTATGTCGGCGCGGCCGCCACCAAGTCGATCATTCTCGGCCTGATCATCCTGGCGACCGCCGGACTGTTCGTACCGCTGCATATCCAGCATCCGGTCTGGATGCTGACATTCCTGGTGCTGACCGCGGTCACCTTCAGCCTGTTCGGCTTCATCATCGGCATCTGGGCCGACGGCTTCGAGAAGCTGCAGATGATCCCGATGCTGGTGGTGACGCCGCTGACCTTCCTCGGCGGCAGCTTCTACTCGGTGAACATGCTGCCGTCGGGCTGGCGCACCATCACGCTGTTCAACCCGGTGGTCTATCTGATCTCCGGCTTCCGCTGGAGTTTCTACGAGATCGCCGATGTCAGCGTCGGGCTGAGCCTCGGCATGACCGCAGCGTTCCTGATCGCCTGCATGGTGATCGTGGCCTGGATCTTCAGGACCGGATATCGGCTGAAGAACTGAGACCCGTAGCCCGGATGAAGCGCAGCGCAATCCGGGACAGCCTCGCGGTTTGGCACCAGAGGCCCCGGATTTCGCTTGCGCTCCATCCGGGCTACGCACCAGCTCAATAGCAATGGAAATGGCCGTGGCGGTAATAGCCGCGGCAGCGATGGCCGCGGCGGTAGCCGCGATCCGGGATGCCGAACACGCCCTTGACCGCGCCCATGGCGCCACCGACGCCGGCGCCGACGGCGCCGCCAACCACGCCGCCCACCGGACCGGCGACCCGGTTGCCCTCGTAGGCGCCCTCGTGGGCCCCGCGGACGATGCCCTGGGCATGGCCCGCATGGGGGACAGCGGCCAGCGTCAAAGCGAGGCCAGCGGCTGCAAGCAGGAGCCGCGCGGAGAGGCCCGCTGGGTGGACGGCCGCGGTCTTAACTTTGCTGTTGTTCATCTGGGTTCCTTAAAGTGCGACGCGAATGCGTCGTCGGGGCGGGATTGTGAAACGCCCATGCGGCCAAATGGTTGCGTTCGGCGGTTCATCGGGGCTGTCGTCGCACCCTGCTCGCGAAAAAGTCAGCACGTCGTGACGGGCCCGCCCGGCTTCGGCCTTGTTTGCGCCGCGCGCGGGATTAACGATGCGCGAAGTCCGCGACTGGAACCAAGTTCGGATTCCGTGCATATTGGTTGCCGGGGACGGAGAGCCGCTGCTGCGACAGGCCTGGAGGCCAAGGTAATAAAATGCGTTCGTTCCTCATTGCGTTTACGTCCGTAATGCTGGTCACCGCCGGCGCCGCGCAGGCCAAGGTCGATATCACCATTGACAAGGACAACCAGCAGATGACCGTCGCGGTCGATGGCGTCGCGCGCTATCACTGGCCGGTCTCAAGCGGCATACCCTCGCGCGAAACGCCGAACGGCACCTTCCGCGCCTTCCGGATGGAAGAGGATCACTACTCCAAGGAATTCGACGACGCGCCGATGCCGCACTCGATCTTCTTCACCAAGATCGGCCACGCGATTCACGGCACCGATTCAGTGAGCCGTCTCGGCACGCCGGCCTCGCACGGCTGCGTGCGGCTGTCGCGCGACAACGCCTCGACGCTCTACGCGCTGGTCCAGAAAGAAGGTGTGCTCAACACCACGGTGACGCTGACCGGCTCGTCCCAGGTCGCGCTGGCGCGCAATCCGCGCGGGCGCAACGGCACCGCGGTCGCCCGCCGCGCGCCGCAGCAAGACGAGCAGTATGGCACTGCCGCCGCCGGCGACCCCGTCGTCCTGACCCCGCAGCCGCGCGAATATCCGGCGCAGGCTCGCGTCGACGACGGTTACATCTATCCGGCCGACGGCAGCTCGACCGCCCAGCGCTACCCGGCGCCGCCGTCGGCGCGCCGTGCCTACGGCGCGCAGGCCTATGGCCAGCAGCAATACTACGGCAACCAGGGCTACGCGCCGGCGCCACAGGTCTACTATCAGCCGCGGCCGAACTATCCGCGGCAGCGCGATTTCTACGGCAACAGCTATCAGGACTGAGACCGGCCCCTGATCCGTCGGTGGCGCCGTCACCCTGCGCCGTCGGTTCCCGAGGCCCCCTCACCCGCTTGTGAAGGCCTGGAAAGGCCCGTGCGGCCGTGCCCCGTGGCCCGTCGTCGCGCCGTCATCTGATTGTAAGATTAGCCCGATATTCGGCGGCAATCGTCGCCCGCCTGGCCTCGGAAGGCCGATTCACGCGGAATGCCCGCTGAAATCAGAGCGAGAGGCGCGCGTCACGAAGGCAGTATCAGAGGTCGGAAATGAAACGGGGCTTCGTTGTCCTTTGCCTGTGCATCGTGGCGATGGCCGGCTATTTCACGACGGACAGATGGGCGATCCGTCACGCGACGCTGACGTTCCACGACGTGCTGCGCGACGACCGCAACGTCACGGTCGAAGTCGCGGTCCGTCGCGACCGGCAGATGCAGGCCATGGCCGAGATGATCGAGCTGCCGGTCGCGATCCTCAGCCACGGCAACACCGTCAAGAACACCGAGTACTCGTTCCTCACCAACGTGTTCGCCTCGCGCGGCTACCTCGTGGTCAGCATTCAGCACGACCTCGACTCCGACGCCCCGATGGTGACCAAGGTCGGCGAGGAATATGTCGGCCGTCGCATGCAATATAATCGCGGCGTCTTCAACATCATGTATGCGATCGACGAGCTGAAGAAGCTGTATCCGAACGCAAACTATCGCGCGCTGACGCTGATCGGTCACTCGAACGGCGGCGACATCTCGATGTTCTTCGCCAAGCAGCATCCCGACCTGGTCAAGAAGGTCGTGACGCTGGACAATCTGCGCGTTCCCTTCATCACCGACAGCAAGATCAAGATCCTGTCGTTCCGTTCCAGGGATCCGGTGTTCAAGGCCGATCCGGGCGTCGTACCTGACGACGAGACCTGCGCCAGGCTCGGCATCAAGGTGGTCCGGACCCAATTCCACCACAACGACCTCAGCGACCGCGGCCCCGACAGCGCAAAGTCGTCGATCCAGGCCGGCGTCGAGCAATTCCTCGACGAGGATGCCGGCGAGACCACGCCGACGATGCCGCTGCTCGCCGCTTCGACGCCCGCCTCCGCGGCGACGGCACCGGAAAGAAAATAGCGATCGCGCTGACGTCGACGTGCGCTCGCCGGTGATGCCGGGCAACGCCTACGCACGCGCGCTGCGTTGCGCCCTGGCAACGAGCCAGATCGCCGAAAGCAGGAAATAGAACGCCCCGAAGCCCGCATAGGGAGCGACGTCGAGAATCGTCGGCGCTACGGTGCCGATCGATCGGCTGATCATGTAGCCGCCGGCAAGCGCCGACTGCGCGCCGCTCAGGATCATCGCCCATTGCGCGCCAACCTGACGCCAGCGCCTGACGCCGGTGGCGAGTTGCAGCACACCCGCGAGGATCGCCCAAACCCCGAACACCGCCAGAACGGCATAGGTGTCGCGGCCGATCGCCGCAATCACGGCGAGCGCCGTGATTGCACTGACCGCGACATTCAACGCTTGAGATGGGTTGGCGATCAACCCGCCGTTGACCCGCGCATCAGCCAGATTGGCGGTTGCGTCCCATGCCGGGTAGATCACGAGCAGGAACGCGGCGATGCCGGCGTGCCGGCTGAACAGAACCGCGGCGGCAACCCAGGCGATCGAGAAGATCGCGCGCCCAAAGCGCGATGACGATTCGACCCAATCTCATCGCGCTTTAGCGCCTACTGCTCGCCGTCGCGCAGGCGCCGGTAGACTGCGCCCAGCACGTTCGAATAGTCGTCGGTCCAGACCCGCTGCTTCTCGTTGGCATCGGTCTCGGTCCAGACATCTGACGAGGCGAGCCTGCCGACGTCCGCTTCATCGCGCGCCGAGACCACGACCGAGGTCGAGAAGATGTACTCGTTGTCGCGGCCGGAATCCTCGCTGTAGACCCAGCTCTTCATGTCGTTGGCATCGGCGATGCCGACCACGACACTGGCCAATTCGAGATGGCGGTTCGAGACGTGCATCACGACCGCGCCCTGCGGCGCCAGCTTCTCCTTGTAGATCGCCATCGCCTCTTCTGTCGCGAGATGGATCGGGATCGCGTCCGACGAATAGGCGTCGACGATGATGAGATCGTAGACGCCGTCCGGCTCCTTGGCGAAGGTCAGCCGCGCGTCGCCGATCACCGGCTTCAGGTTCGGCTCGCAATTCTGGATGTAGGTGAAGTATTTCGGGTCGCGCGCGGTATCGACCATCGACTGGTCGATCTCGAAGAATTTCCAGTCCTCGCCCGGCTGCGAGGCGCAGGTCAGCGTGCCCGAGCCGAGCCCGATTACCGCGACTTTCAGCGGCGCACCCTTGCGCTCGCGGATCGCCGTGATCGCCCGCCCGATGCCGCCGTCCTTGTGGTAGTAGCTGATCGGTTCGGGCCGCCCGGTCACCGGCGTGCCGTCGTCGTTCTTGAACTTCTCGGCGCCGTGGATCGTGGTGCCGTGCATCAGCACGTGATACTGCCCGTTCGGCGTCACCACGATCTTGTGCACGCCGAAGAAGCTGCGCACGGTCTCGACGCGGCCGTCGTCGGACGGATAGGCGCGCAGCACCACCAGCGCGACCACGACGGTTGCGAATATCTTCCGGCGATTTGCGTTCAGCGCAAGCGCGAGCAGCGCCGAGAGCACGCCGACCGCGCCGATCACCCACACCCGGTGGTCGTCGAACCAGTTGAAGATGTCGCCGGCCGAATAGCTCGGCGCGATCAGCGCGACCGCCAGCACCGCGAGGAACGGCCAGTACCAGGCGCTCCAGCGCGGCAGCCGCTCCGCGCCCCCGGGCGGACGGCACAGCGCCGCCAGCGCCAGCAGGATCGGATATTCAGCGATCCATGAGAAGGTGAACGGCGCGATCAGCCCCGCGAACAGGCCGCCGACCATGCCGCCGAACGACAGCGCGACGTAGAAGCCGGTGAGGTATTTCGCGGCGGGACGGGTGCGCGCGAGCTCGCCATGACAGGCCATCGCGATGATGAAGAAGCAGAGCTGATGGCCGCCGAGCGTCAGCAGCAGATTCTGCTCGCCACCGACCGCGAGCAGGATCACGACGCCGGCGATCGCCAGCGGCTGTGCCAACAGCATCCATTTGTGCGGCAGCAGCGGCCGCGACTGGAACACCAGCACCCAGGTCAAAAGATATAACGACAGCGGCAACACCCAGAGCAATGGCGCCGCCGCGACGTCGGTCGAGATATGCGCCGTCACTGCGATCAGGAGGCCCGATGGCACCGCGGCAAGGAAGATCCAGCGCGCCCGCAGGCCCCAGGACGGTGCCGGCGCATCGGCGTCATCAACCTGCATGTTGAGCACGCCTGCATTGGCCGGCGACCGCAACAACAGCACGCCGCAACCTGCGATCAAAAGAATCAGCAGGCCATAGCCGCCGGTCCAGATCAGGTTCTGGGTGCGCAACGTGAACATCGGCTCGAGCAGCACCGGATAGGACAACAGCGCCAGGAAGCTGCCGATGTTCGAGGACGCATAGAGGAAGTACGGGTCGGGCCCGCTGGGGTGGCCGGTGCGCACGAACCAGGCCTGCAGCAGTGGATTGTTGGCGGCAAGCGCGAAGAACGGCAGGCCGATCGAGACCGCGAACAGGCCGAGCAGCCACACCGCATAGCCCGAGGTCGGCGGCTCGCCCCAGCCGCTCCTGATCGAGAGCGGCAAGGTCAGCAGCGCGACGACGAGCAGCACCAGATGCACCGCGATCGGCACGACACGGCGCTTCAGCTTCATCAACAGATGCGCATAGGCGTAGCCTGCGAGCAGCAGCGACTGGAAGAACACCATCGCCACCGACCACACCGCCGGCGAGCCGCCGAGCCGCGGCAGCACCATCTTGGTGAACAGCGGCTGCACCGAGAACAGCAATAGCGCGCTGACGAAGATCGCGGCGGTGTAGACAACCAGCACCAGCCGGTTTCGCGAGGCGGACGGCTCAGACGTCATGAAGGCTCCGGCATGGACCCGGCGGGCGCCGGAGGCGGACGGCCCGGCGCCACCGCACCGGGGATTTGAATTGAGCATAAGGCAGTATCACGGACAAGAAACCGCGGTCACGTGGACTTGACGACGCGGCGCTGCAGCGCCACAGCACATTGGATCTTTCGGGTTTGAGGGCGCTATCGTTTCGATAATCCGGTTTCCGCTTTTGCGGATCATGCTCTAATCACTGCTTGTTGAAGCGGACATGAACAAAACAGACGTCGTCATCATCGGTGCGGGGCATAACGGCCTCACCTGCGCGGCCTATCTCGCGATGGCAGGGCTGCGGGTGAAGGTCGTCGAGCGCCGCAAGGTGGTCGGCGGCGCCGCCGTCACCGAAGAGTTTTGCCCGGGCTTCCGCAATTCGGTCGCCGCCTACACGGTGAGCCTGCTCAACCCGCAAATCATTTCCGACCTGAAACTTGCCGATCACGGTTTGCGGATCGTCGAGCGCCGCGCGCAGAACTTCCTCCCCGCGCCCGACGGCAGCCATCTGCTGACCGGCGAAGGCCGCACCCAGCAGTCGGTCGCGAAACTGAGTCCGCACGATGCCGCCGCCATCGGCGCGTTCTCGGGGGAACTCGAAGCCATCGCCGACGTGCTGCGGCAGTTCGTGCTGCGCGCGCCGCCGAACCTCGTCGAGGGCTTTGGCATCGGCGCAATCAGCGAAGTCTTCAACGCGCTCGGCACCGCCAACATCCTGCGGCGGCTGTCGCTGGAGCAGCAGCGCAATCTGCTCGACCTGTTCACGCGCTCGGCCGGCGAGATGCTCGACGAGCGTTTCGATAACGACCTCGTCAAGGCGCTGTTCGGCTTCGATGCCATTGTCGGCAACTATGCGAGCCCCTACGCCGCCGGCTCGGCCTATGTGATGCTGCATCATGCGTTCGGCGAGGTGAACGGCAAGAAGGGGGTCTGGGGCCACGCGATCGGCGGCATGGGCGCGATCACCCAGGCGATGGCACGTGCCGCGCGCAGCCACGGCGTCGAGATCGAAACCGATGCCCCCGTCCGCGAGGTGATCGTCGAAAATGATCGCGCCACGGGCGTTATCCTCGACAGCGGCGAGACGGTTCGCGCCAAATATGTCGTCTCCAACGTCAACCCGAAACTGCTCTACACGCGCCTGGTGCCGGAGGGCGCATTGGCGGGCGAATTCCGCACCCGCATCTCGCGATGGCAGAACGGGTCCGGCACGTTCAGGATGAACGTGGCGCTGAGCGCCCTGCCCTCGTTCACCGCGCTCCCAGGCCCCGGCGATCACCTCACCGCGGGGATCATCATCGCGCCCAGCCTCGGCTACATGGATCGCGCCTGGCGCGATGCGCGCGAATTCGGCTGGAGCCGCGCGCCGGTCGTCGAGCTGCTGATCCCATCGACGCTCGACGACAGCCTGAGCCCGCCGGGCCAGCATGTCGCGAGCCTGTTCTGCCAGCACGTCGCGCCGCAACTGCCCGGCGGCAAATCATGGGACGACCATCGAGACGAGGCCGCCGATCTGATGATCGCAACCGTCGACCGCTACGCGCCCGGCTTCGCGGGCTCCGTGATCGGCCGCCAGATCCTGTCGCCGCTCGATCTCGAACGGCAGTTCGGCCTTCTCGGCGGCGACATCTTTCACGGCGCGCTGACGCTGAACCAGTTGTTCTCGGCGCGGCCCATGCTCGGCCATGCCGACTACCGCGGGCCGCTCCGCGGCCTCTACCATTGCGGTTCCGGCGCCCATCCGGGCGGCGGGGTCACCGGCGCGCCCGGCCACAACGCCGCGCGGGCCATCCTGGCCGACCATCGCGCGCTGTTCGCCTGACGCGGACCGCGCCGTCAGACTGTGGACATATCTGTCGAGAAGCTGTGGATCGACCGTGGTCAGATCTGGTGTCCCATGGCGGCAAAGCCGGTGGACATCCCGGTGGACAGCCTGTGGAACAGAGGCCGATAACCGCGGGACGACGCGCTTGATGACTTGTCGATAAGCTGCGCAAAACCCGGTGGACAACCTGTTAAAGAAAAACACCGGGCGTCACTGCCCGGTGCTTGCTTGAGAACGCCGCCTGCGAATTACTCGAGCGAACCTGCGATCGTGCTGGACGTTCCGCTCAAATTCGTGCCGATGCCATTCACCGCAGCGATGATGGCGAGGGCGATGCCGGTCGCGATCAGCCCGTATTCGATGGCGGTTGCGCCGGAGTCGTCGTCCAAATGCCTAACAAGAATAGCCCTCATTGCAGCCCTGCGCTTGGTTGTGATGCCCTGGGACGAGGGATACTGCGGTACCTAAGGTTGTTTGAATCGGGACCCTATCAGTTCTCGCGAAACTCGATTGAAATCCGGTTGAACTTTTAGCAAAAATCGCGCTAACGGCCTGCAATGACCCCATCCACACACCGCGCCAGCGTCACCCTGTCAGACGAGACGACCGCAAAGCGCGTCGTCGATGCGCTTTCCGAGCTCTTCTTCGAGGATCAGGCGGCATTTGCGGCCTTCGAGCGGCCGGATGGCCGCTGGGACGTCACGGTCCATTTTGCTGAACCGCCCGACCAGGCCTTGCTGCGCGAGTTGGTCGGCCAGGTCGTGCGGCCGGACATCGCATCGACTTTGGTCTTTGACACCATCGAGGCAAAGGACTGGGTCAAGGCCAGCTTGGAGGACCTGGTCCCGGTCGCGGCCGGCCGTTTTGTCGTCCACGGTCAGCATGACCGGCACAGGATCCCCCCCAACAAGCTCGGGATCGAGATCGAGGCGGCGCTGGCCTTCGGCACCGGTCATCACGGCACCACGCGCGGCTGCCTGCTGCTGCTCGACCACGTGCTGAAGGCCTATCAGCCGCGCCGGGTGCTCGATCTCGGCACCGGCACCGGCGTGCTCGGGATTGCCGCCGCCAAGGCGCTGCACGGCAAGGTGCTGGCGAGCGACATCGACCCGCCGTCGGTCAAGGTCGCCGAGGAGAACGCCTGGCTGAACGGCGCAGGGCATCTGGTGGACGTGATCCGTGCCACCGGCTTTGCCGCACCGCGCTTTGCCGCGGACGGGCCGTTCGATCTGGTGCTCGCCAACATCCTCGCCAACCCGCTGCGCCAGCTGGCGGGACCGATGGCGCAGCACCTCGCGTCGTCGGCGCAGGTCATTCTATCGGGCCTGCTGACCCACCAGGCGCCGGCGGTGATCGCCGCCTACCGCGCCCGCGGGCTGGTGCCGCTGCGGCATCTGAAGATCGAGGGCTGGAGCAGCCTGCTGTTACGCAGGGTCAAATGACCGCCCCCGGCAGACAGTGCGGCGACTGCACGCTCTGCTGCAAGGTGATGGCGATCGAAGAGCTGGCGAAGCCGGCCAGCGCATGGTGTCCGCATTGCGAGCCGGGGCGCGGCTGCCGGATCTATCCGGACCGGCCGGTGGAATGCCGCTCGTTCAGTTGCGTCTGGCTGGTCAACGAACTGCTGGAGGAGCACTGGAAGCCCTCGAGATCGAAACTTGTGCTCACCACCTCCGAAGACGGTCTCGAGGTCCGGTGCGATCCGGGATTCCCGGACGCCTGGCGCAGGGAGCCGTTTCGGAGCGAGTTGAGAGAATGGGCGGTCTCAGGCGAGACGCTCGACATGACCGTCGTCGTCATCGTCGGCCAGCGCATGACGCTGCTGACGCCGGAGTGCGAATTCGATCTCGGTATCGTCGGCCCCGATGAGCGGATCGTGCGCGAGCTCGATGGCACCAAGGTGGTCAACGCGACCGTGGCCAAGGCCTCGGACCTCGATCAATAAACGCGTTCTGCAGGCTGGCTACTTCGGCGTGACTGAATCGCGGCTGGTCGTCCCGACCTTGTCCCGAGCGGCCGCGCGCCGCGCACGCGCCTCGACAAAACGGTCGAGCATCTGGACGATGACGCCACGTTGCTTCTGCTCGATCGGTGCGATCGGGCCGCGGCGGACCGGCGGCGAAATCTTCTCAAACGTGAATGCAGGCATCGTGCATCTCCTCACCGTTGAGTTGAGACACTCCTGGACACTCCCCGTACGCTTGACCGGCGACGGTGGACATCGTCCGGTCACTTCCACTATGCCATGATTCAAGCATAAGTAATGCTGAAAATGTGGTCATGCCCCAGCGCGTCGGCGCGAAGATCATGCTGCATCCGGAGAGAGTGCAAAGGCGATGTTCGAAGCCCATTTCCAGACTTTCGAAGAACCCGAAGGCGGCGTTGCGCTGGCCGCACGGCTAAGCGCGCTGCGTGAGGAACTGGCGCGGCACAAGCTGACCGGATTCGTGGTTCCACGCGCCGACCAGCAGCAGAACGAGTACGTCGCAGCGTCGGAGGAACGGCTCGCCTGGCTGACCGGCTTCACCGGATCGGCCGGGCTCGCGATCGTGCTGGCCAAGGAAGCCGCCCTGTTCGTCGACGGCCGCTACACGCTGCAGGCCGGCAAGCAAGTCGACGCCAAGGCCTGGCAGGTCGAGCCGCTGGTCGAGCCGCCGCCGGAGCACTGGCTGACGAGGCATCTATCGGCCGGCGACCGCCTAGGATTTGACCCGTGGCTGCACACTTCTGCGGCAGTTGAACGGCTGACGGCGGCCTGCACCAAGGCCGGTGCCGAGCTGGTCGCCGTCGACGGCAACCCGGTCGATACGATCTGGCACGAGCGGCCGGCACCGCCGCTCGGCCCGGTTTCGATCCACGGCGCGCAATTCTCCGGCGAGATCGAGGCCGAGAAGCTGAAGCGCATCCGGCTCGAGATCAACAAGCTCGGCGTCGATGCGCTGGTGCTCTCCGACAGCCACGCGGTGGCCTGGACCTTCAACATCCGTGGCGCCGACGTCTCCCATACGCCGCTGCCGCTGTCCTACGCGCTGGTGCCGAAGGAAGGCCGGCCGCTGGTGTTCATCGATCACCGCAAGCTGTCCAACTCTGCGCGCGACCATCTCGAGCAATCCGCCGATGTCGAGGAACCGGCGGCGCTGACCGCGAAGCTCAGCGAGCTTGCCAAGCGCGGCGCCTCGATCGCGCTCGACGGCGCGACCGCGGCGGACGCCCTGAGCCGCCTGATCGCGGGCGCCGGCGGCAAGCCGGTGCGCGGCAACGATCCGGTCAGCCTGCTCAAGGCGGTCAAGAACCTCACCGAGATCGAAGGCACCCGCACCGCGCACCAGCGCGACGCCGTGGCGCTGACGCGCTTCCTTGCCTGGATCGACCGCGAGGCGCCCGCAGGCCACCTCACCGAGATCGACACCGTCGAGGCCTTGGAGACGTTCCGCCGCCAGACCGGCGCGCTGAAGGACGTCTCGTTCCCGACCATCGCCGGCACCGGGCCGAACGGCGCCATCGTGCATTATCGCGTGACGCGCAAGACCAACCGCCGCATCGTGCCCGGCGATCTCCTGCTGATCGATTCCGGCGCGCAATATCAGGACGGCACCACCGACGTCACCCGCACCATCGCGATCGGCAGCCCGACCGCAGAGATGCGCGATCGCTTCACCCGCGTGCTGCGCGGCCATATCGCGATCGCTCGCGCGATCTTCCCCGACGGCACCACCGGCGCGCAGCTGGACAGCTTCGCGCGGCAATATCTCTGGCAGGCCGGGATCGATTTCGAGCACGGCACCGGCCACGGCGTCGGCAGCTATCTCAGCGTCCATGAAGGGCCGGCGCGAATCTCCAAGCTCGGCACCACGCCGCTGAAGCGCGGCATGATCCTGTCCAACGAGCCCGGCTACTACAAGACCGACGCCTACGGCATCCGGATCGAGAACCTCGAACTCGTGATCGGCACCGACATTGCCGGCGCCGAGAAGCCGGTCAACGCCTTCGAGACGCTGACCTTGGCGCCGATCGATCGCCGCCTGATCGAGGTGAGCATGCTGAGCGAAGGCGAGTTGAACTGGCTCAACGATTACCATGCCCGCGTCGCACGCACGGTGCGCCCGCATCTCGACGACAACGCCACCAAGCTGTGGCTCGACGAGGCTACGGCGCCGCTGAGGTAGCTGGCACGCGAGCATCCACATGTTCGACGTCGTCCCGGCGAAGGCCGGGACCCATAGCCACAGCTATCTGCCGTTGCATGACGCTGGGGCCACAGCGCGCTTCAGCAATGCACGCCTGTGGTTATGGGTCCCGGCCTTCGCGGGGACGACGGTGTGCTTGTTGCGCGGGACGAAACATCGCCGCGGCGTCACCCGAAATGCATGGGCGTATGCCGAAACACCCGTATTCCGCGCGAACGGCCACGCTACAGTCGTTCCACAATGCGGAAACGGACCTGAATGCACGGCGTGATGGGCAAGCCGCGCGGCGCGGCGCAAGACAACATCAAAGACAACAACATCGCGACCTCGAAGGTCATGCTGCTGATGCTCGTCGTGATGACGGGCGTCGCGCCGATCTCGCTCTATATGCTGGTGCCGGCGCTGCCGGTGCTGGCGACCGATTTCGGCCGCGACATTTCCATCGCGCAGATGACCGTGTCGCTCTACATGGTCGGCATCGCGCTGTCGCAGCTGATCATGGGGCCGCTGTCCGACAAGTTCGGCCGCCGGCCGGTGCTGCTCGCGGGCCTCGGCCTGATGGTCGTGGCCGGCATCGGCTCGCTGTTCGCCGAAACCCTGCCGCAACTGATCGCGGCGCGCTTCTTCCAGGCGCTCGGCGGCGCCAGCGGCATGGTGATCAGTCGCGCCATCATCCGCGATCTCTATCCGCGCGAGCGGGTCGGCGCCATGATCAGCCTCGTGGTCGCCGCGCTGATGATCGCGCAGATGGTGAGCCCGCTGACCGGCGGTCTGCTGGAGACCGCTTTCGGCTGGCGCGCGATCCTCTATCTCATCACCGCGGCGTCGCTGACCGTGACCATCTTCATCGCGCTGGCACTGCCCGAAACCCGCCGCGACCGCGCCGACAGCTCGAGCTTCCGCAACGACCTCGGCAAGCTGATCCGAAGCCGCGCGTTCGTCGGCTATCTCCTGTGCCAGGTGCTGGCGTCGCAGATCATCTTCGCCTTCGCCGGCGGCGGCCCCTACATCGTGGTCACCCAGATGGGCCGCAGCAGCGCCGAGTATGGCGCATGGTTCGCGATGACCGGGTTCGGCTACTTCGTCGGCAATCTCTTGTGCGTGCGCTTCGCGCCGCGGCACTCATTGGAGAGGCTGATCTGGTTCGGCCTCGCGCTGCAGCTCGGCGGCAGCCTGTTGAACCTGATCTGGAGTTTCACTGGGGTAAACCAGGCGCCGCTCTGGCTGTTCGGCACCCAGATGATCGTGATGATCGCCAATGCCTTCGTGATGGCCAATTCGGCCGCCGGCGCCATCAGCATCCGGCCCGAAGCCGCCGGCACCGCCTCCGGCGCCATGGGCTTCCTGCAACAGGGCATCGGCTCGCTGATCTCGCAATTCGGCGCCTATCTCGGCGGCCATTCGACCACCACATTGCCGTTGACATCGGCGCTCTTTGCGATCTCGATCGCCTGCGCCTGCACCATGATCTTCGTGGTGCCGCGGCGCAACGTGGTGGTGAGCGAGGAGTTGATCGCGCAGGCCGAGGAAGATGAGCAGGGGATGATGTGACTGGCGCAATCGCGCCACGCCCTCCCTCGTCATCCCCCCGCGACAGCGGCAAGTGCGGCAGAGCCGCGCCTTACTCCTCGATCAGCTTCAGCCACTCGTCTTCGGTCAGCACCGCAACGCCGAGCTCGCGCGCCTTGGTCAACTTCGACCCGGCTTCCTCGCCGGCGACGACGTAGTCGGTCTTTTTCGACACCGAGCCGGCAACCTTGGCGCCGAGACGCTCGGCCATCGCCTTGGCTTCGTCACGGGTGAATTTGGTCAGCGACCCGGTGAACACCACGGTCTTGTCCGAGACCGGCGAGCTCTTGCGCGGCTGCTCGGCAGGCTTCACCTCGATCTGGCGCAGCAATTCGCCGAGCGCCTTGACGTTGCGCGGCTCGGCAAAGAACTCGACCACTGCGTCCGCAACGATCTCGCCGATGCCGTCGATGTCGTTGAGGTCCTGGTAGGCTTCGGTGGTGTTCTCTTCGTCCTGGCTGCCCTTGGCTGCGGCCAGCATCGCCTCACGGAAATTCTCGATCGTGTGGTAGTGCCGCGCCAGCAGCTTGGCGTTGCCCTCGCCGACATGGCGAATGCCGAGCGCAAAGATCAAGCGGTGCAGCTCGATATTGCGGCGCGCGTCGATCGCGTCGAACAGGTTGCGCACCGAGGTCTCGCCGTAGCCTTCGCGCTCCATCAATTTCGAGGTCGAACGCGCGTCCCGCTCGCGAAGGGTGAAGATGTCGACCGGCGACTTCACCAGCCCATCCTCGTAGAATTCCTGGATCTGCTTCTCGCCGAGACCATCGATATCGAAGGCGAGACGCGACACGAAATGCTTCAGCCGCTCGACCGCCTGCGCCGGACAGATCAGCGCGCCGGTGCAGCGACGCACCGCCTCGCCTTCCTCGCGGATCGCATGGCTGCCGCATACCGGGCAGGTGTCGGGAAACTTGTACGGCTTTGCACTCTTCGGCCGCTTGTCCAGAACGACGCCGACGACCTGCGGGATGACGTCGCCGGCGCGCTGCACCACGACGGTGTCGTCGATACGCAGATCGACGCCGTCCCGGATCGGATTTCCGTCGTTGCCGATCCCTTTGATGTAATCTTCGTTATGCAGCGTCGCATTCGACACCACGACGCCACCGACCGTGACCGGCTCCAGCCGCGCGACCGGCGTCATCGCGCCGGTGCGCCCCACCTGGATATCGATCCCCTTGAGAACAGTCGTTGCCTGTTCGGCGGCGAATTTGTGTGCGATGGCCCAGCGCGGGCTGCGCGACACGAAGCCGAGCCGCTCCTGCCAGTCGAGGCGGTCGACCTTGTAGACGACGCCGTCGATGTCGTAGCCGAGCGATGCCCGCTCCTCGCCGATCTTGTTGTAGAATTTCAAGACATCGTCGACGCTGTGGCAGAGCGTGATCAATGGATTGACCACGAAGCCTGCCTTGTGCATCCACTCCAGCATGCCGTGCTGGGTGTCGGCAGGCGGCTCGCTCATCTCGCCCCACGTATAGGCGAAGAATTTCAGCGGCCGTGACGCGGTGATCGAGACATCCTTCTGGCGCAGCGAACCCGCCGCCGAATTGCGCGGATTGGCAAAGATCGTGTCGTCGGCCGCAGCCTGCTTCTTGTTCAGCTCGAGGAAGTCCTTCTTGAGCATGTAGACTTCGCCGCGCATCTCGCAGGCGGCCGGGAAATTGCGGCCCTTCAGGCTGTGCGGAATGTCCTTGATGGTCCGGACATTGGCAGTGACATCCTCGCCAGTGAAGCCGTCACCACGGGTCGCTGCGCGGACCAGCTCGCCGTTTTCATAGCGCAGCGAGAGCGACAGACCGTCGATCTTCGGCTCGGCGACCAGCGCCGGAATGTGATCGGCATCGAGCTTGAGAAAGCGCCTAATGCGCTCGACGAACTCGGTGACATCTTCGTCGCTAAATGCGTTGCCGAGCGACAGCATCGGAACGACGTGCTGCACCTTGGCAAAGCCGCGGGCCGGCGCAGCACCGACAGTTTGCGTCGGTGAGTCCGTGGTGACGAGGTCGGGAAACTTCGCCTCGACCGCTTCCAAGCGGCGCCGCAGGGCGTCGTAGGCCGCGTCCGATACGGTCGGCGCGTCCTTCTGATAGTAGCGCTCGTTGTGTCCCTCGATCTCGAGCGAAAGCCGCATGTGCTCGACCTTGGCTTGCGCCTTGGTGAGCTTGTCGACGTCGACCAGCGCTTTCTTCGCCTTGGTGGCCATCGGCGAACTAGCTCGCCGCCCGGAGCAGCCGTTCCGCCGCGGCCCTCGCCTCGGCGGTGATCTCGGCGCCGGCCAGCATGCGCGCGATCTCTTCACGGCGATGGTCGGCAGCGAGCGCGTTGACGCGGGTGGCTACGCGCTTGCCCTTGTCGAGCGCATCCTTGGAGATCAACAGATGCTGGCTGGCGCGGGCCGCGACCTGCGGCGCATGGGTCACCGCCATCACCTGTACCTTGCCGGCGAGGCGCGACAGCCGCGAGCCGATCGCGTCCGCCACCGCGCCGCCGACACCGGTGTCGATTTCGTCGAACACCAAAGTCGGCGCCGAGCCGCGATCGGCCAGCACGACCTTCAGCGCCAGCAGGAAGCGCGACAGCTCGCCACCGGAGGCGACCTTCATCATCGGTCCCGGCTTGGTGCCCGGATTGGTCTGGACCCAGAACTCGACGCGGTCGATGCCCTCAGGCCCGGGCGCGGCGGCATTGGCCTCGACCTGGGTCATGAATTTCGCGCGCTCGAGCTTGAGCGGCGCGAGCTCGGCATTGACCGCCTTGTTGAGCTTCTCGGCCGCCTTGCTGCGCGCCGCCGATAGTTTTGCGGCCGCAGCAGCATAACGCTTGTCGGCCTCAGTGGCGGCCGCCTCCAGCTTTTTGAGCTGATCGGCGCCGGCATCGATCAGCGCGACGTCATTGGCGTATTGCGCCGCCAGCGCGGCCAGCAGATCCACCGGCGTCGAGTATTTGCGCGAGGCGGCGCGCAGCGCGAACAGCCGCTCCTCGATCCGCTCGAGCTCGGCCGGATCGAAATCAGTCGCCGCCAGCGCAGCGTGCAGATGCTGATCGGCTTCCTCCAGCGCATTGATCGCGATGTCGATTGCTTTCACGGCCGGCTCGATCAGTCCGGGCGCATTGGCGGCGCGCCGCTCCAGCCGGCGCACCGCGGCCGACAGCGCCGACACCGGCGAATGCGGTCCGCCGATAGCCTCCTGCGCCTCGCGCAGATCGGTCGCGACCTTCTCACCCTGCATCATGGTGGTGCGGCGGTTGGCGAGTTCGGTCTCCTCGCCCTCCTTCGGCGCCAGCGTCTTCAATTCCTGCGAGGCATGGCGCAGATAGTCGGCCTCACGCGCGGCGCGCTCCATCCCGGCGCGGTGCTCATCGAGCGCGGCACCGGCGGTCCGCCTGATATCCCATAGCGCTTCCAGCGTCACGACGTCCTTCTCGTGGCCGGCGAAGGCGTCGAGCAGCTGGCGGTGGGTGGAGGCGTCGACCAGCGCGCGCTCATCGTGCTGGCCGTGGATTTCGACCAGAACGGCGCCGACCGCCTTCAGGGTCTGCACGCTGATCGCCTGATCGTTGATGAAGGCGCGGGTGCGGCCATCGGCGAGCTGCACGCGGCGCAGGATCATCTCACCGGTGTCGTCGAGGCCGTTCTCGGCGAGGATTTTGGCCGCCGGATGCCCCTTGGGGACATCGAACATCGCGGTGACCTGCCCCTGCTCGGCGCCATGGCGCACCAGGCCGGCATCGCCGCGGCCGCCAAGCGCCAACGCAAAGGCATCGAGCAGGATCGATTTGCCGGCGCCGGTTTCACCGGTCAGCACCGCCAGGCCACGGGAAAATTCGATATCGAGCCGCTCGATCAGGACGATGTCACGGATCGACAGACGGGCCAGCATGCGAGGACAATTCCTAGCCGAGACCTATCTTCTTGAAGGTCCTGCTGATCCAGGATCCCTGATTCTCGCTCGGCTCGAGACCGCCGGACTTTACTAGATTATACGCGTCCTTGTACCAGCGGCTGTCCGGAAAATTGTGGCCGAGAACCGCGGCTGCGGTCTGCGCCTCGCCGGCGATACCGATCGCCATATAGGCCTCGGTGAGCCGGTAGAGCGCCTCTTCGACGTGACGGGTGGTCTGATACTGGGTGACCACGGTCTTGAAGCGGTTGATCGCGGCGGTGAAGTCGCGCTTCTCGATGTAATAGCGTCCGACCGCCATCTCCTTGCCGGCGAGTTGGTCGCGCGCAGCCTGGATCTTGTTCTTGGCCTGGGTGGCGTATTCGGAGGTCGGATATTTCCGCACCACCTCTTCGAGCGCCGCGATCGCCTTCTCGGTGCGGCTCTGGTCACGCGAGATGTCCGGGATCTGGTCGAAATGCGATGCCGCGATCAGGTACTGGGCGTAGGACGCGTCGGGGCTGCCGGGATGCAGCGTGACGTAACGGGTCGCCGAGCCGATGCAGCTGTCGTAGTCGCCGGCCTGGTAGTACGAATAGGCCGACATCAGCAGCGACTTGCGGGCCCAGTCCGAATAGGGATGCTGACGGTCGACTTCCTCGAACTTCTTCGAGGCCGCCTTCAGGTCCTTCTTCTCGTTCATCATGTACAAGCCCTCATTGTAGAGCTTGTCCGCGGGCTCATCGACGAACGTATCGTCCTTGGCCATGAACTTGTCCCACAGCGCGCCGGTGCCGCAGCCTGAGAGCGGCAGGGCCAGCACGATCAGGCCCGCAGCAAAACGCAGCGTGCGCGCGGCCTTGGTCAGGCCGGAGACGTCAGAAGAAGAGCGTGGTTCGAGCGCCATACGCATTGCCGACATGAATTGTAAAACCTGACGCCTTTGATGCGGTTAACGGCGACCCCACTTCACCCATGAACCGCGGTCATGGGTGTCATATCTCTCGTGCCGTTGGCGCCGTATCAAGGCAGCCGCCGGCCTGTTTAACCGAAAAATGACCGTGGACCAACCGAATACGGAGCCATTCCGCCGGGAATAAGGCGACCCGACGAAGCTCACAGTCTGCTGTGGTTATTACGGAAATTGGGCCGACCGCCTAGGCGATCAGGACTTGGGCGATCAGGACTTGGGCGATCAGGACTTGGGCGATCAGGACTTGGGCGATCAGGACTTGGGCGATCAGGACACGTCCGGGCCGTAGGCCGGGGCGACGAGGCCGCCCGCCATGCCGGCACCGGCCTCGACATGTCCGCGGACCGGCCGCCGCGCCGTCTCCGATTCGACCACGCGCCAGGCGCTGCGGTCAGCGAGCAGCGCCTTCAGCACCGCATTGTTGAGCTTGTGACCGCCCCGCACCGAACGATAGCTGCCGAGCAGCGGAAGGCCGGCCAGCGCGAGATCGCCGATCACGTCGAGCACCTTGTGGCGGGCGCACTCGTTGGCGTAGCGCAGCCCCTCGACGTTGAGCAGGCGGGCCTCGTCGAACACCACGGTGTTGTCGAAGGATGCGCCGAGCGCGAAGCCAGCGCCCCACAGCCGTGCCACGTCATTCATGCAGCCGAAGGTCCGGGCCCGCGCAACGTCGCGGCGGAAACCTTCTGGCGAAAGATCGAAGGAGTAGGTCTGGTGACCGATCACCTTGTTGGCGAAGTCGATCTCGACTTCGGCGCGGAACCCGCCGGCGAACGGACGAAGCTCGCCCATCGCATCGCCGATCTTGACCTGCACCGGCTTCAGCACCTGGATGAAGCGGCGGACGGCGGGCTGGGTCACAATGCCGGCCTGGTCGATGGCCGCAACAAACGCCGCAGCGCTGCCGTCCATGATCGGAACTTCCGACCCATCGATTTCGATCGTGGCGTTGTCAACGCCCATGCCGCGCAGCGCGGCCAGAACGTGCTCCGCGGTCGAGACCAGCGGCCCTTCGCGGTCACCCAGCACCGTCGCGAATTCGGTCGCGATCACAGCATCGGCAGTGGCGGTGACTTCGCGGTCTGCACCATCGAGACCGGTGCGGACAAAAATAAAACCCGCATCGACAGGTGCAGGTCCCAGCGTGAGACTAACAGGAAGACCGGAATGAACGCCTACGCCAGTCACGGTGGCTTGCGACCGAAGCGTTGTTTGACGGCTGAACTTCATTCGATAATGCCCACTACCCGACTTCGCTCAATTCAAGTGGCCAAACTTCCCCAAGGCCGACTCGCTTGAGCTCCCCAAGTCACGGCAGACCATAGTGATTTCCTAAACCGCGCCAACTCACGCTTCTTTACCGATTGTTACCCCATCTCTGCCGCATTCGCGCCCAAGCTTAACCAAATTGCGGCAGCGAAAACGGCCCTCGGCGAGTGGCTATCTGACCACCGAAAGAATAATTAATGATTTAAAATCAGTTGCTTGCTGGCCAAGCACAACTGCATGCCCGTCTAAGGCAGAAGGCCCCGGCGGTTCCCCGCCGAGGCCTTCTTCGTCGTCAAGGTTGTAACAAACTTCAGTTTGCCTGCCGGCGCAGGAAGGCCGGGATATCAAGATGGTCGTCGCCCTGTGGCGCCGGAGCAACAGGCGCCTGACGGCCGTGAGCATCCAATCCCTGAGGGGCCGGTCGCTTTGCATACTCCGATACCGGCTGCTCGTTCGCCGAGATCTGCTGGGCAACGCTGCGGGCCGGCTTGCGCTCGGGCAGCGGGGGCATCGTCGGCATCGCCGGACCGGAGGCGCGGGCAGCGATCGGCGGCTCGGTCTCTTCGTCGCGGCGGCCGAGGCCGACATTGGCGAGCCGCTGCAGCAGCGACAGCCGGGTCTTCTGCGGATGCTCCGCCTCACCGTCACCGCTGGCCTGGCGAATCTCGGCCTGCGCCGGCATCGGCAGATCCTCGAACTTCGGCATCCGCGGTGCCCGCACCGGCGACCGCTCCGCCGCCTGCGGGATGAAGGTCTCGGGCGGCATCGGCTCGTGCTGCTCGGCCCTGGCCGCTTCGTGATCCGGGAACAATGTCGGCTTCTGAGCGATCGGCCGCACCGTGACGTCACCGTAGGAGGCTGGCTGCATCGGCGCCTGGGCGGCCGGTGCGCTGTCAGGGGCAACCGCCGCGGCGATCGCCGCGAGTGCGGCACGTTCCACCGCCGGGCGCGCCTGGGTCGCAGCAGCAATCGGAGCGACCGTCACGCCGGTCGGCGGCTCGAGCTTCTGGGCGCGCTCGGCCATACGCTGGTTGTCGGCACGCAGGCGTGCGGTCAGATCGGCGAGCCGGCTCTCCGGCGAACCGCCCTGTTGCTGCGCGGGGGCCTGGGCACGGGACGCAATCGCGGCCTGCTCGATGCCGGTCGCGACCACCGAGACACGAATGATGCCGTCGAGCGATTCGTCGAAGGTGGCGCCGACGATGATGTTGGCGTCGGCATCGACCTCTTCACGGATGCGGGTTGCGGCTTCGTCGACCTCGAACAGAGTGAGGTCCTTGCCGCCGGTGATCGAAATCAGCAGGCCGCGGGCGCCCTTCATCGACGAATCGTCGATCAGCGGGTTGGCGATCGCAGCTTCGGCGGCGGTCAGCGCGCGCTTCTCGCCGGTGGCCTCGCCGGTGCCCATCATCGCCTTGCCCATTTCCCGCATCACGGCGCGGACGTCGGCGAAGTCGAGATTGATCAGGCCTTCCTTGACCATCAGGTCGGTGATGCAGGCGACGCCCGAGTACAGCACCTGGTCGGCCATCGCGAACGCGTCGGCGAAGGTGGTCTTCTCATTGGCGACCCGGAACAGGTTCTGGTTCGGAATGATCAGCAGGGTGTCGACCACCTTGTGGAGCTCGGAGATGCCGTGCTCGGCGGTGCGCATGCGGCGCTGGCCTTCGAAGTGGAACGGCTTGGTCACCACGCCGACGGTGAGGATCCCCATCTCGCGGGCAGCCTTGGCGATCACCGGCGCAGCGCCCGTGCCGGTGCCGCCGCCCATGCCGGCGGTGACGAACACCATGTTCGCGCCGGTGAGATGATCGCGAAGCTCGTCCATCACCTCCTGCGCGGCCGCTGCACCGACATCGGGCTGCGAACCGGCGCCGAGGCCCTGGGTGACCTGGGTACCCATCTGGATGATGCGCTGCGCTTTCGACATCGTCAGCGCCTGCGCGTCGGTGTTGGCGACGACGAAGTCGACGCCCTGCAACCCGGCGGTGATCATGTTGTTGACGGCATTACCACCCGCGCCGCCGACGCCGAAGACGGTGATCCGCGGTTTCAGCTCGCTGATGTCAGGGGGTGTCAGATTGAGTGCCATGGTTGCCTCTCTCGATTATGCGCGCGTTGGTTCGTCCCGGCCGCTGGCCGCGGGAGCTGGTGAAAATGCAGTGAGCCGGGGGGCGGTCATCAGAAGCCCTCGCGAAGCCATCGTCCGACCTTTCCGAAGTAACCGTCCGTCCCTGTCCTAAGCTGCCGCGTGCGCCGCGGTTCGACATGTTCAAGGTGAGCGTATTGCGGATAAACCAGGAGGCCCGTCGGCACAGAGAACGAGGCGCCCTTCGCCTCGTTCGGCAGCCGGCCGAAGCCGAGCGGGCGGCCGATGCGCACCTGACGGTTCAGGATCCGGGTAGCAAGCTCGACGGTGCCGGTGAGCTGCGACGCGCCGCCGCTCAGCACGACGCGCGCCCTCGGCTCTGCCGCAAAGGGGGAATCCGCGAGCCGGTCACGGATCATTTCGAAAATCTCCTCGGCGCGATGCCGGACAATGTTCGCGATCGTGGCGCGAGACACGATTTGCGGGGTCTCCCGATCATCGCCTGCAGTGGGAACGGACATCAGCTCGCGCGAATCCGATCCGCCGGTCAGCACCGTGCCGTATAAAGTCTTGATTCGCTCGGCATCCGCAATGCACGCGCCGATGCCGCGCGCAAGATCCATCGTGATGTGTTGCCCGCCGAGCGCAAATCCGGATGCGTGCACGAGGCGGCCGCCGGAATAGGTCGCGATCGTGGTCGAGCCCGCGCCCATCTCGACGACGGCAGCACCGAGGTCGGCCTCGTCGTCGGTCAGCACCGACAGACCCGCGACATAGGGGCTCGACGCCATGGCTTCGACGTTGAGATGGCAGCGCTCGACCACCAGCATCAGGTTCTTGGCGACCGTCGCATCCGACGTCACCACGTTCATGTCGACGCCGAACTGGCGCGCCACCATGCCCCTGGGATCGCGGATGCCCTTGACGCCGTCGAGCGCGTAGCCGACCGGCAGCGCGTGCAGCACGGTGCGGCCGGCGCCGGCGGCGTGACGCATGCCGGCGGAGGTGACGCGGCTGATGTCGTCAGCGGTCACCGAGCCGCCGCGGATATCGGCCGCGGCCTCGACCAGCTGGCCATGCTGCCTGCCGCCGGAGACCGACAGCAGAACGGATTCGACACGGACCTTGGCCATGCGCTCGGCCAGCGCCACGGCATGGCGCACCGCCTTCTCGCATTCGGCGAGGTCGACGACGGAGCCGGCCTTGACGCCGCGCGACTGGATCTGGCTGTAGCCGATCAATTCGACCGCATGGGTGCGGCCGCGCAGCGCCTCGTTCGGCGGCGACGGCTTGAGCCGCGCGATCATGCAGGCGATCTTGCTGGAGCCGACGTCGAGCGAAGCCACCATCGCGGTGCGCTTCGGCATCGGACGGGTCTTCGGGGTCAGATTGCGATCGAGGCCGGTCATGCGCTGTCACCGGCCTTCTTCTTGGACTTCTTGTCCTTGAACAGTTCGTCGCGCGCCTTGCCGGCTTCCTCGGACAATTGCACGATCAGCCGATCGGGCAGCCGCATGTCGACGGCGACGATGTCGCGCGAGAACAGCTTGTCGTCCTTGTCGAGCTTGGAGAGCGCGGCGAGTGCGTTGCCGACATCGTTCTCCGGCAGGCGGACGTCGAGGCCGTCCTTGAGGCGCAGGTTCCAGCGCCGCTCACCGACGAAGATCGCGGCCTTGGTCACCGCACGCACCTGCGGATAACGGTCGAGCAGCGCCAGGAAGTCCTGGGCGCGCGTGTCGGCGCCCTTGCCTACCACCAGCGGCAGGTTGAGGAAGCGGCGCGTGACGTAGGGCTCGAGCACGGCGCCGTCGGAGGCGATCACCGACAGGCGGCCGTTCTGTTGCCACAGCGCGAAGGCGGTGCGCTCGACGATGTCGATCTGCAGCCGGCCCGGATAGAGTTTCAGGATCGTGGCATCCGCGATCCAGGGATTGGCCTTCAGCTTGGCGCGCACGGTATCGGCGTCGAGGAACAGCAGCGAGGAGCGGCCATTGACGCCGCCGATCGCGAGCACCTCGTCCTGGCTCAGCTGCTTGCGGCCGTTGATGCCGACGGTGGTGATGCGGAAGCCCGCGGAATTCGCCAGCGCGTTGCGGGTGTCGCTGAGCGCCGTGGTGAATTCCTCGACATGGCCGCCCCGGACGATGCCGAAGCCGACGCTGCCGAACAGGATCGCGAGCGTCGCGACCAGCCCGATGCGGCGCGGCAGATAGTGCTCGACCATCTGGATGTAGCGGTTCGGCGGCTCGCGATCGATCAACTGCGGCCGCTTGGCGGGACGCTGCCGGCGGCGAGCGAGATGGGCGCCGACATACTCGCGCAGCAGCACTGCCGCTCCAATAGCGGCTGCTCTCAGGTCAGCTTGGGGCCCCAGCGATCGCACCGATCGGGTGAGGCGTCCTGCACCATCCATTGCACGAACTCGTCACGTGTTGTGCCCGCAAACCCTGCGGATCCCGGCACAAATCACGTCTCGGCTAGACCGGTGGGATTAGAGTGGCCCCCTGTTCCCTGGTTGCGATCCTCGAAGCGGTAATCCGCGACAGCTCACGCCCCGGCAGCCAAGCGCTACATGCGCCGCCAGCGTTAACCTTCGGGCTTCCTGGTAAACAAACGGTAAATGAGTTCGGCCTGGAGTGAATTTTGATCAACGCTTTGAGTACTTTGCCGCGAACCCGTCAGCATTTTTGCAACAGCGCCGGGTTCCATCGTACCGAGTCGTGCGGGTTCCCCACCCGTCCGGCCTTAACGTCTGGCGCGGCGGCGGCCGAGCTCGATCTGGTCGCCCAGGAAGTCGGCAAACCCGATCCCCTGTGCTTTCAAGGCCTTAGGGTAAAGTGATGCCGCGGTCAGCCCGGGCAGCGTGTTGGTCTCGAGGTAGACCGGGCCATTAGCCGACACGATGAAGTCGCTCCGCGAGTAGCCGGTGCAGGACAGCGCGCGGTGCGCCCGCAACGCATGGTCCATGATCGCGGCGCTGACCTCGGGCGCGAACCGGCCGGGACAGATCTCCTGAGTCGACTTCAAAAGGTATTTGGCTGTGTAGTCGAAGCCTCCCTCCGCCGGCACGATCTCGATCGGCGGCAGCGCGAACACTGAGCCGTCGGATTGCTCGAGCACGCCGCAGGTCGCCTCCACGCCCGAGACGAAGGGCTCGATCAGATAGTCTTCATGCTTGGCCGCGTTGCGGACCGCGACGAGGTCCTGCTGCGCGTTGACGAAGATCAGCCCGTAGCTCGATCCGTCCTTGGCGGGCTTTGCGATCAGTTTGCCGTGCTTCGCGAAGGCGTCGTCGATCTGCTCGACGCTGATGCCCTGCGGCGCGTTGATGCCTGCGATCGCGGCAAAACGCTTCGCCGACGGCTTGTCGAACGCCAGGTGCGACGACGCCGAGCCGGAGCCGGTGAACGCGACGCCGCGCATCTCGCACATCGCCTGCAATTCGCCATTCTCGGCGCGGCCGCCGTGCAGGCCGAGCACCAGCACGCGCTGCTCGGCGCTTGCCTTGTCGAGCGCCTGGTCGAGCGCGATGCCATGACCGGGCGGCCTGAAATCAACCTCGAACGGCCGCGCGTGGCCGAGCAGCTGTTCGGACGTCACCGCATGCACGGTGTCGTCGACGTCCCAGAACCAGAGTTCCGCGCCCGGCAGCGCGCGATGCAGCGCCTGCGCGCTCGCCACCGAAACCAGCCGCTCCTTGTTGGTGCCGCCGAACAGAATGGTCACCGTCATCAGCTTGTCCCGATCCGCTTGATTTCCCAGTGCAGCTCAATCCCGCTGGTCTGCTTGACCCGTTCACGCACCGTCTCGCCGAGCGTCTCGATATCGTGCCCGGTGGCGTTGCCGGTGTTGATCAGGAAATTGCAGTGCATCTCCGAGACCTGCGCGCCGCCGACCTTGAGGCCGCGGCAACCCGCGGCGTCGATCAGCTTCCAGGCGCTGTTGCCGGGCGGATTCTTGAAGGTCGAGCCGCCGGTCTTTTCGCGGATCGGCTGCGCGGTCTCGCGATGGGTCTGCACCTCGTTCATGCGGGCGCGGATCGCATCCGCATCGGTGATCCGGCCGCGGAAGCGCGCCGAGGTGAAGATAACGGACGCATCGACGCCGCTGTTGCGATAGACGAACTTCATCTCGGCATTGCCGAACGTGTGCCTGGTGCCGTCGCGACTGACGCCGGTCGCCTCCACCAACACATCCTTGGTCTCGCCGCCATTGGCGCCGGCATTCATGCGCAGTGCACCGCCGATCGTACCGGGGATGCCGAAGAAGAATTCCATGCCGCCGATATTTGCCGCAGCCGCCGTCTCGGCGACGCGCTTGTCGAGTGCCGCGGCACCGGCGGTGACGACATCACCGTCAGCACTGGTCTCGCCGAATGCGCGCGGCGCCAGCCGGATCACCACGCCGGGCATGCCGCCGTCGCGCACGATCAGGTTGGAGCCGACGCCGACGACATAGACCGGCAGCTCCCGCGGCAGGCGCTTCAGGAAGTAGGCGAGATCGGCTTCATCGGCAGGCGTGAACAGCACCTGCGCCGGGCCGCCGACACGAAACCAGGTCAGCTCGGCCAGCGACTGGTTGGCCAGCAGCCGCCCGCGCAGCTCCGGCATCGCGGCTTTCAGGTCGGGCGTGATGTCGGGGAAGGTCATGATGCGGCAATTAATGCAAGAGCTGGATTGAGAGCGCAGCGTGCTGCGATTTCCGTCAGCGCCTGGGGCTCACCCCTCTCCCCACCCCTCCCCCGCAAGGGGGGAGGGAGCCGGATGAGCGTGCTCGCCTCACCCCGTATCATGCTTCCGCTCTGACTCGTTGAGTGAGTTAGGGACGTACCAGCGGATGGGTTCCCTCCCCCCTTGCGGGGGAGGGTTAGGGAGAGGGGTGAGCCGCACGGGCGGTGTTCGTAAAGGGCGACGACCGTCATCACCCCAGCGCCTTCAATTCGCCGGGCAGTGCATAGGCCCATTGCGTGATGTTGCCGGCGCCGAGGCATACGACGAGGTCGCCGGACTTGGCGAGGCCGTGAACGATCTTTGCAAGTTCGCCCGGGTTCGGCAGCGGCACCACGTTGCGATGGCCGTGGGCGCGCAGGCCGGCGGCGAAATGGTCGCGGTCGACACCTGCGATCGGCGCCTCGCCGGCCGGATAGACCTCGGCGACCACGACCGCATCGGCGTCGTTGAAGCAGGTGCAGAATTCCTCGAACAGCGACTGCAGGCGGGTGTAGCGATGCGGCTGCACCACGGCAATGATCTTGCCGTCGGTGGATTCCCGCGCCGCCTTCAGCACGGCTGCGATCTCGACCGGATGATGGCCGTAATCGTCGATCACGGTGATGCCATTGGTCTCGCCGGTCTTGGTGAAACGCCGCTTGACGCCACCGAAGCCGGCCATCGCCTGGCGGATCACGTCGTCGGACACGCCGAGCTGATGCGCGACCGCGATCGCCGCAGTCGCATTGGATGCGTTGTGGCGCCCGGGCATCGGCAGCATGATGTCCTCGATCTCATGCGTCGCGCCGGTCTTGCGATCGCGGATCGCCACCTTGAATTTCGAGCCGCCACCCATCGGCGTCAGATCCAGCAGCTGCGCATCGGCCTGCGGATTCTGACCATAGGTGATGATGCGGCGATCCTCGATCTTGCCGACCAGGGTTTGTACCACCGGGTGATCGGTGCACATCACGGCAAAGCCGTAGAACGGAACATTCTCGACGAAATTGCGGAACGCATCCTGGATCGCCTCGAAGGTCTTGAAGTGATCGAGATGCTCGGGATCGATGTTGGTGACGATGACCACGTCGGACGGCAGCTTCAGGAAGGTGCCGTCGCTCTCGTCGGCCTCGACCACCATCCAGTCGCCGGCCCCGAGCCGCGCGTTTGAGCCGTAGGCATTGATGATGCCGCCATTGATCACGGTCGGATCGAGCCCCCCGGCGTCAAGCAAGGTCGCGACCATCGTGGTCGTGGTGGTCTTGCCATGGGTGCCGGCGATCGCAACGCAGCTCTTCAGCCGCATCAATTCGGCCAGCATCTCGGCGCGCCGCACCACCGGAATGCGCCGCTCACGCGCCGCCATCAGCTCGGGATTGTCGCGCTTGATCGCAGTCGAGACCACGACGACGTCGGCGCCGTCCACGTTCTCCGCGGTGTGGCCGACCGAAACCTTGGCGCCCTTCTTGCGCAGCCGGTCGAGATTGTAATTGTCGGACGCGTCCGAGCCCTGCACGGTGTAGCCGAGATTGATCAGCACCTCGGCGATACCGCTCATGCCGATGCCGCCGATCCCGACGAAGTGAATGGGTCCGATCTCGCGCGGCAGTCTCATGATCGTCGTTCCTCTTGGAGCGCTTCAATCGCTGTTTGGCGCAATGACAACAAGAATCGCATAGTGCTCGATGCTTCCATATGGTCGCGGGCTTCCCAGAAGACTTTCCAACGAAAAGGGCTGAAGGCACACCTGATCTATAACCGGTTGAGACAAGTCAATCGGATAAAATCCCTCCATGAGCCATTTGAAAGTTCCGGAGCTATTGCAATCAAGCCCGATCTCTTGCAGCTGCGATCTGTATTTCATCAAGTCGGAAAGGAACGGCAGATCCCATCCAAGTTGCGTATTGTAATAAGAGGTCGCGATTTCAAGGCACTTGAACTCCACCTCAGGCTTGAGCAAAACGCGTCGGCCAACAAGCCGCTGCTGCCTGCACGCATGCCCCGCGGCTTGGTGATTGAGGAGACACCATGGATGGTCCGCAGCCAACACAGGGACCATATCCGTGAAAGCAACGAACGCGGCCACGCGCATTCGTTGAATGGTTTCCGCGTGCGACGAACTGCCTTCGACATTGCCCAGCCAATCTGACACAGGCGCGGTTCCTGTATCCGTCCATTGGGTGGCGGCCCACGCTTTTCGAAGCTCCGGCGGTGCGAACGGGTTGTCCGGAGACCCAATCGACCTCAGTGAAATCATCCGGTTATCATAGGAATGGAAACCGCGGAGCGGCCCAAGAACAGCTTCAACTTCTGTAGCGTTGACCGTCATGCGCCCCTTTTACAACGCAGCTACCTTCGCCACCAGATCAGCCAGCCGCTCGGCGGCATCGAGCCGGCCGACACTGCGCGCGGCGTCCGCCATCGCGGTCAGTCTCGAGGGCTCGGCGGCGAAGGCCGAGATCTCGGCCGCCAGCCGCTCCGGCGTGAAGTCGCCCTGCGTGATGCGCAGCGCGCCGCCTGCCTGCGACAGCACGCCGGCATTGGCGAACTGGTCCTGATCGATCGCGCCCGGCAGCGGCACCAGGATCGAGGGCCGGCCGATCGCGGCGAGCTCGGCCACGGTGCCGGCGCCGGAACGCGAGATCACCAGCTGGCTCGAGGCCAGCCGTGCCGGCAGGTCGGCGAAGAACGGCGCCAGCTCGGCGTTGATCTTGAGCCGGTCGTAGACCGCGCGCACCCGCTCCATGTCCTCTTCACGCACCTGCTGGGTGACGATCAGGCGACTCCACAGCGCGGGATCGAGCTGCTCGATCGCCGGCGGCACGATGTCGCTCATCACCCGCGCGCCCTGGCTGCCGCCGACCACGAGCAGGCGCAGCGGCCCGTTCACTTCGGGCGGTGTGTATTTCACCGCAGCCGCGGCAAGGATCGCCGGGCGCATCGGCGTGCCGACGGTGGTGGCCTTGCCGGCGAGGGCCGGATCGCGATCGAGCACGCCGGGCAGCGAGGTCGCGATCGCGTTGACGCGGCCGGAGAGGAAGCGGTTGGCGCGGCCGAGCACCGCATTGGCATCATGGATGATCCCGGGAACGCCGAGCATCCGCGCCGCCACCAGCGGTGGCAAGGTGGGATAGCCGCCGAAGCCGACCACGGCCGCAGGCTTCAGCCGGCGCATCACATTGGCGGCGACCAGCGTGCCGTAGCCGAGCATCAGCACGGTTTGTGCGAGCGAGATCGGGTTGCGGCTGCGCACGGTCGCGCTCGGCACCAGCTCGATGCTCTCCTTGCCGAACAGGCCGGAATAGCGCAGCGCGCGGCCGTCGGTCGCGAGCCGGACCCGCAGGCCACGCCTGATCAGTTCCACGGCGAGCGCTTCGGCCGGGAACAGATGGCCGCCGGTTCCGCCGGCCGCCAGCAGAATCAGGGGCGGATTGTCCATAGCTTCCAGATAACTGACGCCGCAGTCACAGTCACCTACGCGTAGGCGCGCTGCGCGCTGGCGCCCTCCATCGATTCGATCTCGGTCCGCGGCCGCTGCCGGGTCAGCGCCAGCATCATGCCGACGCCGTAGGCGAGCGAGACGAACGACGAGCCACCATAGGAGATGAACGGCAGCGTCATGCCCTTGGCCGGGATCAGTTGCAGATTGACCGCCATGTTGATCGTCGCCTGCACGCCGAACAGGATCGCAAGCCCAGAAGCGGCAAAGCGCGAGAACATGTCCTCGGTGGCATAGGCCCGCGTCAGCGTGCGGATCACGATGAAGCCGAACAGCGCGACCAGCATCAAACAGAGGATGATGCCGAACTCTTCCGCCGCGACCGCGAACACGAAGTCGGTGTGACTGTCCGGCAGGCTACGCTTGGCGATGCCCTCGCCCGGACCGAGGCCGAACCAGCCGCCGTTCCAGAAGGCTTCCATCGCGGTGTCGACCTGGAAGGTGTCGCCGGAGGCCGGATTCATGAAGCGCTTGATGCGGCCGGCGACGTGCGGCACCAGCAGATAGGCGCCGAACAGGCCGGCGCCGGCGGCGCCGGCGAGCCCGAACACCCAGATCATCCGCATGCCCGCGATGAAGAACAGCGCGCCCCACACGGTGAGGATCAGCATGGTCTGACCGAAGTCGGGCTCCATCACCAGCAGCGTCACCAGCGTCAGCAGCAGCACCAGTGCCATCGAGGTCGCCGGCATCTCCGGCCGCTTGGTCGATTCCGCAAACAGCCATGCCGCAACGATCACGAAAGCGGGCTTGGCGGCTTCGGAGGCCTGGATGTTGACCCCGAGCAGCGTGATCCAGCGCCGCGAGCCCTTGACCTCGGGCCCGATCAGCAGCGTCAGCACGATCAGCGCGATCGCGACCGCGAACACGATCAGCGCGGTGCGCCGGATCTGCCGCGGCGTCATGAACGACACCCCGATCAGCACGATCAGCGACGGCACCAGGAACATGACGTGGCGGTTGAAGAAGTGGAACGGATCGAGCCCGATCCGGGTCGCGACCGGCGGGCTCGCCGCCAGCGACAGGATGACGCCGGCCAGCATCAACGCGGCGATCGCGACAAGCAGCAGCTTGTCGACGGTCCACCACCAGTCCGAGAACGGGGTGCGTTGGTCACGGGCGAGCATGGGCGTCCCCAGATGGCAGAGATAACGTCCATTCGTGGCGCAGGATGGTTTCCAAGGGGTTAACGGGTTGGGTAACTTTTGAGGGAGGTGGATTTGTCGCCTCAAGCACACTGTCGTCCTGGCGAAAGCCAGGACCCATAACCACCGCACTCAGTAATGAACGGGATCGCGGCCCCGGCGTCGCGCAACAATTGAGATTTGGGGTAATGGGTCCTGGCTTTCGCCAGGACGACACCGAACGTGTTGCGAAACCCATCCCATAACTCGGGCCCGTCGTCATTCCGGGGCAGCCCGCAGGGCTGAGCCCGGATTCCATTCATCCATCTAGCATTGGCCCGATGGATTCCGGGCTCGCGCTTCGCGCGCCCCGGAATGACGGAGAGGTTGTGCCTACACCACCGGCTTGACGCCGGGCAGCGCCTGGACGATGTCGCGAAAGGCGTTGCCGCGGATTTCGAAATTGCGATACTGGTCGAACGAGGCGCAGGCCGGCGACAGCAGCACGACGGCCTCACTCAGCCCGGACACCTCGGCATCGCGCGCGGCGCTTGAGATCGCGACCTCGAGCGTGCCGGACATCTCGTGCGGCACGTGCGCGCCGAGCGTGCCGGAGAATTCGGCCGCCGCCTCGCCGATCAGATAGGCCTTGCGGATGCGCGGGAAGTATTCGGTCAGCCCCGTGATGCCGCCGGCCTTCGGCTTGCCGCCGGCGATCCAGTAGATGTCGGCGAACGACGAGAGCGCATGCGCCGCCGCATCGGCATTGGTGCCCTTGGAGTCGTTGACGAACAGCACGTGGCCGCGGCGACCGACCTGCTCCATGCGGTGCGCGAGGCCCGGGAAGCTGCGCAGGCCGTTCTGCAGGACGTCGCTGGCGACGTCCATCGCCAGCGCGCAGGCCGAAGCACATGCGGCGTTCTGCGCATTGTGCAGGCCGCGCAGCGAGCCGATGCCGCCGAGACGCGCGATCTCGCTGCGTGCCGCACCCTGCGCACGCACGATGGTCTCGTGCTCGACATAGAGGCCGTCGGGCAGCGGGTTCTTCACCGAGATGCGGACCACGCGGTTGCCGGCACGATCGAGCCGGTCGGCGATGTTACGGCACCAGATGTCGTCGACACCGACAATTGCAGCGCCGCCCTGCTGCACGCCGGCGACCAGCCGCTCCTTGACCGCGGCGTAATGCTCCAGCGTGCCGTGGCGATCGATGTGGTCTTCGCTGATATTGATCAGGATGCCGACCGAGGGATCGAGCGACGGGGTGAGATCAATCTGATAGGACGACATCTCGACGACATGGACCCGGCCCATCCGCGGCGGCTCCAGCGACAGGATCGCAGTGCCGATATTGCCACCCATCTGGGTGTCGTAGCCGGCAACCTTCATCAGATGCGCGATCAGCGCGGTCGTGGTCGACTTGCCGTTGGTGCCGGTGATGGCGACGAACGGCGCGTTCGGCGCGTGACGGCGCCGCTCGCGGCAGAACAATTCGACGTCGCCGATCACCTCGACGCCGGCCTCGCGCGCTTTCAGCACGCTCCAGTGCGGCGCCGGATGGGTCAGCGGCGCACCGGGGGTCAGGATCAGCGCGGCGAAATTCACCCATGATACGGTACGCAGGTCGGCAGTGGTGAAGCCGGCCTGCGCCGCCCTCGCGACATTGTCGGCATTGTCGTCGGCCGCGATCACCTCCGCACCACCGGCCTTCAGCGCGTGGCAGCTCGCGAGCCCCGAGCCGCCGAGCCCGAACACCGCGACCGTCTTGCCTGCGAAGGAGGTGACCGGGATCATGGCGGGGCTCAGCGCAGCTTGAGGGTGGAGAGACCGGCGAGCGCCAGCATCACCGAGATGATCCAGAACCGGATCACGATCTGCGGCTCGGTCCAGCCCTTCTGCTCGAAATGATGATGCAGCGGCGCCATCCGGAACACGCGTTTTCCCGTGAGCTTGAACGAGGTGACCTGCACGATCACCGAGACCGCCTCCAGCACGAACAGGCCGCCGATCACAGCGAGCACGATCTCGTGCTTCACCGCGACCGCGGTGGCCCCCAGCATGCCGCCGAGCGCAAGCGAGCCGGTGTCACCCATGAAGATCGAGGCCGGCGGCGCGTTGAACCAGAGGAAGCCCAGGCCCGCGCCAAGCACCGCGCCGCATAGCACCGCCAGTTCGCCGGTGCCGGCGACGTAATTGATCTGCAGATATTCCGAGAACACCGCGTTGCCGGTGAGATACGAGATCATGCCGAAGCTTGCCGCCGCGATCATGACCGGCACGATGGCGAGACCGTCGAGGCCGTCGGTCAGGTTCACCGCATTGCCGGCGCCGACCATGACGAAGGCACCGAAGATCACGAAGAACCAGCCGAAATTGATCACGAGGTCCTTGAAGAACGGAATCACGAGCGAGGTCGAGGACACGTCGCGCCCGAGCCGGACCAGCGCGTAGGTGGCGGCGAGGCCGATCACCGCCTCGATCAGCAGGCGGAGCTTGCCGGCGAAGCCGCTATGTGACTGCTTTGTGACCTTCAGATAGTCGTCATAGAAGCCGACGAAGCCGAAGCCGAGCGTCACCGCCAGCACGATCCAGACATAGGGATTGAGTGGATTGGCCCAGAGCAGCGTCGACACCACGAGCCCGGACAGGATCATCAGCCCGCCCATGGTGGGCGTGCCCTTCTTGGAGATCAGATGCGACTGCGGGCCGTCGGTGCGGATCGGCTGGCCCTTGCCCTGCCGCAGCCTCAAATGATCGATGATCCAGGGCCCGAACAGGAACACGAACAGCGCGCCGGTCACCATTGCGCCGCCGGTGCGGAAAGTGATGTAGCGGAACACGTTCAGGGCGCTACGGAATGCGCCAAACCCCGGAACGGTGTTGGACAGCTCGATCAACCAGTAGAACATTCAAAGGGTCCTATACCGCTTCTTCGTGCGCGGGTTTGTCGGGGAAGCGCTTTTCCAGCGCGCTGACAATGCGCTTCATCTTCGATCCCAGCGAGCCCTTCACCATGATCACGTCGCCGGCACGGACCGCGGCGACGGCCTGCGCCTCGAGTGCCGCCGAGCTCTCGGCATAGCCTCCCCGCTTGCCGGTGGAAAGGGCATCCCACAAATTCCGCATCAGCGGACCACAACAATATACGAGGTCGATGCGGTTGGCGGTCACGGCCTCGTTGAGGTTACGATGCAGCTCGGGCCCGGTCGGCCCGAGTTCGAGCATGTCGCCGAGCACCGCGATGCGCCGACCATGCGCCCCGGTCGGGGCCTGGCCGAGCACGTTGAGCGCGGCGCCCATCGAGGCCGGGTTGGCGTTGTAGCTCTCGTCGATCAGCGTCGCCTCGCCATGGCCGACCTCGAGCGTGCGACGAAGACCGCGGCCGGTCGGCGCCTCGAGTTGCGACAGCGACAGCGCCGCACGCGCGATATCGGCGCCGAGCAGCGCGGCCCCCGCGAGCACCGCGAGCGAGTTCATCGCCATGTGGCGGCCGGGCATGCCGATCTTGTAGGTGATGTCGTGATCCAGGATATCCGCATGCACCGCCGAGCAGGTCGCGTGCAGCGAGAGGTCGATCAGCCGCGCTTCGGCACGCTTGTCGGCACCGAACGAGACGATGCGCGAGATGCCGGCCTTCTTCGCCTGCTTCTGCAGCCGCGCGAATTGTCCGTTGTCGCGGTTGAGCACAACGGCACCGTCCGGCTCGAGTCCGGAAAAGATCTCCGCCTTGGCGTCGGCGATCGCCTCGATGCCGGCGAAGAATTCCAGATGCACCGGCTCGATCGTGGTGATGATGGCGACGTGCGGCCGCACCATCTTCACCAGCGGAGTGATCTCGCCGGCATGGTTCATGCCGATCTCGAACACCGCAAAGCGCGTGCTCGCCGGGCAGCGCGCCAACGACAACGGCACGCCCCAGTGATTGTTGAACGATGCGACCGAGGCATGGGTCTCGCCCTGTGCCGATAGCACGCGACGCAGCGCCTCCTTGGTCGAGGTCTTGCCGACCGAGCCAGTTACCGCGATGATCTTCGCATTGAGCCGCGCGCGCGAGGCATGCGCGAGTTCGACGAGGCCGGCGAGCACGTCGTCGACCACCAGGAGCGGCGCCTCGGCGGGAAATTTTTCGCGTTGCGCGGCTTCGACCACGGCAAGGCCGGCGCCGGCCTTCAGCGCCGCCTCGACGAAGGCGTGTCCATCATGGACGTCACCCTTGATGGCGAAATAGGCCTCGCCCTTTGCAATGGTGCGGCTGTCGATCGAGAGACCGGTGACGCCGTCCGGCAACGCGCCTTGCGTCGCGGCGCGCATCGCGGTCGCCATCGCATCCGAGGTCCACAACATCGTGCTCATGCGCCCTCCTCGGCCAATGCTTTTGCGACCGCTTCATGATCGCTGAACGGCAGCGTGGTGCCGCCGACGATCTGCCCAACCTCATGGCCCTTGCCGGCCACGACCAGCGCATCGCCCGGCGCGAGGCCGGCGATCCCGGCGCGGATCGCTTCGGCACGGTCCCCGATCTCGCGCGCGCCTTTTGCGGTCGCCATGATCGCAGCACGGATCGCCTCGGGCCTCTCGCTGCGCGGGTTGTCGTCGGTGACGATGATTTGATCGGCATTCTCGGCGGCGATCGCGCCCATGATCGGACGTTTTCCCGCATCGCGGTCGCCGCCGGCACCGAAGATCACGACCAGCCTGCGCTTGGCATAGGGCCGCAGCGCCTGCAGCGCCTTGGCGAGCGCATCGGGCTTATGCGCGTAGTCGACGAAGATCGGCGCGCCATTGTGCTCGCCGACCAGTTCCAGCCGGCCCTTGGCGCCTTCGAGATGTTCGAGGCAGCCGAACACGTCATCGGCAGCGCTGCCGGTGCCGATCGCGAGACCTGCCGCGACCAGCGCGTTCTCGATCTGGAATTCCCCGACCAGCGGCAGCCGGATCGCATAATTGCGTCCGCGATGCGCGATCGCGAGCCTCTGGGCAAAGCCTTCGATCGCGGCGTCGGCGAGCCTGATGCCCTCGCCCGCGTCCGCGTTGCGGCCGACGGTGATGATGCGCAGGCCGCGCGTCCGCGCCGCGTCGATCACCTCGGGCGAGCAATCATGATCGGCCGAGATCACTGCCGCGCCGCCGTCGACGACGAGATCGCGGAACAGCCGGAGCTTGGCATTCAGGTAATGCGCGACGTCGGGATGATAATCCATGTGGTCGCGCGACAGATTGGTGAAGCCGCCGGCCTGGATGCGCACGCCGTCGAGACGATACTGGTCGAGCCCGTGCGAGGAGGCCTCGAACGCCAGATGGGTGACGCCGTCGCCCGCGATCTCGTCGAGCTGGCGATGCAGCGCGATCGGATCCGGCGTGGTCAGCGAGCCGTAAACAGTGCGCTTGTCGGAGACGAGACCGATGGTGCCGATGCTTGCGGAGGAGTGACCGAGCCGCTGCCAGATCTGGCGCGTGAAGGCGGCGACCGAGGTCTTGCCGCTGGTCCCGGTCACCGCCGCGATCGTCGCGGGCTGGCGCGGATAGAACGTGGCGGCGGCGAGCGCCAGCGCGCGGCGCGGATTGGGCGTGACGACGAATGGAACGCGAGGCGTGCCCTGCGGCCGATGGTCGCCGGCAATCGCAACCGCGCCTGCGGCGATCGCCGCATCGACGAAGCGCGCGCCATCGGTCTTGCTGCCCGACAGCGCGAAGAACAGATCACCCGGCTTCACCGCACGGCTGTCGACCGCAAGCCCGCCGACGACCGTGGCATCGGCACTTGGATCGCCCTTTGGATCGATCGTGGCATCGGCGCTGAAGAGGTCGCGAAGTCTCATGATCTTCCAGTCTGGCCGGCGCCGTTCTGGCGCCGCGTGTTTATACGCCTTACTGGGTTGCTCTCGATGCCGCAAGAATAAGGCGGTCGGACGGCGGCAGGTCGAAGCGCGGTTCGACGCCCAAAAGCGGCGCAATTCGGGCGATCACATTGCCACCGGTCGGCACCGCGTTCCAGCCCGAGGTTATGAAACCATAGGTTTCCTTCAGGGGCTGCGGCTCGTCGAGCATGATCAGCAGCTGGTATTTCGGATTGTCGGCGGGCAGGATCGCGGTGAAGGCGTTCAACACGCGCTTCTTGGCGTAGCGGCCGTTGATCACCTTCTCCGCGGTGCCGGTCTTGCCGCCGATATAGTAGCCCTTGACGTCGGCCTTCTTCGCGGTGCCGATCTCGGCGTTCAGCCGCATCAGATAACGCATCTTGTCCGAGGTCTCGGGCTTGATGACGCGTCTGGCCAGCGCCATCGCCTCCTGCTCGCTGCGCTTCAGGAAGGTCGGCGGGATCAGATAGCCGCCATTGACCAGCGCGTCGATCCCCATCACCGCCTGCAACGGCGCCACCGCGATGCCATGGCCGAACGAGATCGTCACCGTATTCAATTCGCCCCACTTCTTCGGCACGATCGGCGAGGCGCTCTCCGGTAGTTCGGTGCGCAGTCGCTCGAGCTGCCCCATCTTGCGCAGGAAGGCCTTGTGCGCGTCGACCCCCATCGCCAGCGCGATGCGCCCGGCGCCGATGTTGGAGGAATAGTAGAACACCTCCTTCATGTTGATCATGCGGCCCATGTTGTGATCGTCATGGATCGCAAACTTGCCGTAGTGCAGCGGACCGCGCGCATCCCACATCGAGTTGAGGTCGAACCGGCCGGAGTCGAGCGCCATCGCCAGCGTGAACGCCTTGAAGGTCGAGCCCATCTCGTAGACGCCGGTGGTCAGTCGGTTGATACGGTCCGGATCGTGCGCCTCCTTCGGATTGTTCGGATCGAAATCCGGCAGCGACACCATCGCGACGATCTCGCCGGTGCGCACGTTGGAGACGAGACCCGAGGCCGCCTTGGCCTTGAATTTCTCCTTGGCCTTGATCAGTTCGTCGCGCAGCGCGTGCTCGACGCGGAGGTCGATCGACAATTCGACCGGCTTCTGCAGCCGGTCGGTGGCGAAGCCCGCGCGGTGCAGATCGGCCAGACCGTTATTGTCCAGCCACTTCTCCATGCCGGCGATGCCCTGGTTGTCGATGTTAACGAGGCCGATCAGGTGGGCGACCTCGTTGCCGGTCGGGTAGACGCGCTTGTTCTCGCGCAGGAAGCCGACGCCGGGAAGACCGAGGCGGTGGATGTCGAGCTGCTGCTTCGGTGTGATCTCGCGCTTCAGCCAGACGAAGCCCTTGCGCGACGACAGGCGGTCGCGCACCTCGCTGGTGTCCAGATCGGGCAAGGCCCCGGTCAAGAGCTCGATCGCCTCGTCCTTGTCGATCAGCCGGCGCGGCTCGGCGAACAGGCTCGGCGCCTTGACGTCGGTCGCGAGGATCGCGCCGTTGCGATCGGTGATGTCGGGCCTGGCGGTCGCGATCGCGTCCTGCGAGGCGGTGCGCCGCGCACCATGGCTGTCGGCGCCGACCGCGAACAGCATGAGCCGCCCGGCCAGCACGCAATAGACCGCGGCGAAAGCGAGGATCGCAAGACCGACGCGCGCGCGCGCCTTGGCGGCACGGTCGACATTGCTGCCGTACAACAGCGAGCGGATCAGCCGCTGGCGCAGCGGCTCGGCGGATTTCGCTGCCGGTTTGTTGGCGGGCGCCGGATCGATCATGGCTGGTCCGGTCATTGCTGGTCTCCGCCGCCCTGCCCGGACTCATCGGACGCGGGCTGGTCGGCGGCTGGCTGGTCGGCCGCCGCCTTGTCGATCGATCCGGTCGTGCTGTCGGGCGCGACGGCGGCCTCGATGGTGTCGATCATCGCGCCGATCGGATCGCGCGAACCGGGCCGCGTGAAGCTCGGCGGCCGCTCCGGCAGGTTCTTCAGGGAATCATACTGGTTGGCGTTGACCGGCTTCAGCGGCAGATGCCGCTCGGCCAGTCCCTGCAACCTGAGCGGCGCATCGAGCTTGGCCCATTCGGCGCGCAGGGTGGCGATCGCGTTGCGCTGCTCGCGGATCTCGGCATTGAGCTGCAGCACGCGTTCGACGCGCGCGGTCGATTCCATCTTGATGCGGTAGACGTAGGACGCCGCGAAGATCAGCATGCCGATGACGAGGAGATGAAGGAGGCGCATCGTCAGCCTCCTCGCTTCAGGTCGGCGAGGCGCGGCCAGGACGGCAAGTCGTCGTCCGCATGCGCCGGCGTCGCGGTGCGTTCGGCTGCGCGCAGTTTTGCGGAACGCGCGCGCGGATTGGCCGCGATCTCGGCCTCGCCGGGCACCACCGGACGCTTGGTCAGGATCTGAAAGCTCGGCGCCGCCTGTGCGACCTCGGGCAGATGCCGCGACCCGGCCGAAACCTTGCCGCGCTCGCTGAGGAAATTCTTGACGATACGGTCTTCAAGCGAATGGAACGAGACCACGGCGAGCCGGCCGCCGGGCTTCAGCACGCGCTCGGCCGCCGCGAGCGCCAGATAGAGCTCGTCGAGTTCTTCATTGACGAAGATGCGCAGCGCCTGAAAGGTCCGCGTCGCCGGATGGATCTCGTTCGGCTTGGCGCGCACGACTTTCGCGACAATGTCGGCCAGCGCGTCCGTCGTCGTGATCGGCGCATCCCTGCGCGCGGCGACGATGGCGCGTGCGACGCCGCGCGAATGGCGCTCCTCGCCGAAGATGTAGATGATGTCGGCGAGCTGCTTTTCGGTCGCGGTGGCCACCACGTCCGCCGCGGTCGGGCCGTTCTGCCCCATTCGCATGTCGAGCGGGCCGCCCAGGCGGAAGGAGAATCCGCGCTCGGCCTGGTCGAGCTGCATCGAGGAGACGCCGACATCCATCACGACGCCGTCGACCGTCTCTGCGCCCTGCGCGGCGCAGACCTCGGCAAGATCAGAGAAGCGCGCCTCGACCAGCGTCAGGCGGCCGCCTGCACCGTCGACCAGGTCGAAACCGCCCGCGATCGCGGTGCGGTCGCGGTCGATGCCGATGACGCGGGTTCCTGCGAGATCGAGGATCATGCGGCTGTAGCCGCCGGCGCCGAAGGTGGCGTCGACATAGACGCCGTCGGCGCGCGGCGCGAGATACGCGACCGCCTCGCGGCCCAGCACCGAAATGTGGCGGGGCGCACGCTCGCTCATGCGCCGCCCCCGGACGGGGCCGCGTAACTGGCATGCAAGCTGGCTGCGCGCCGACTCATTGCGTCTCGAATCCTCGCGCCTTACCCGACCATTCCGGTGAAAAAGCCGCTGCGTGATCCCAGCGCCAACTCCCGTCCTCGGCCGCAAATCCTGATATCCGACCGGAATTGGGAGGGTTTCCATGGGATTTCGCGCAACAGCGGACCTTGGCCGTCCCCCGAGACCGGTTCGGCACTTCACCTCTCAGTAACGGCACTTAACGTTAAGAAAACGTTGATGATCGGTTAGCGGAATCGCGCGACTTTGATCGGCTTTCGAGTGATAGCCTCGGCGTTCGCTCCGGGCATCCAGCGCGCGGGCAACCTGCAGCCGATGGAACCCGAGAGGCCGATTGCGCGGCCCTGCACGGTAAAGGAATAGTAAACGCCTATTTGTTTATCGATATGTCAAAATGCGTACTCCAAGTTTGGGTTTGAGTGATTCGTATGGCTTCTGGTTCGTCCTCGTCCGGCAACGCTGATTCGAAGCGTCAGCGCGTCCTTCCTGTTCCGAAGGGCGTGGCCGACGTGAAGACGTTCACGCCGGATTCCTCGATCGCCTCCGACGTCATCCCGTCGGTCAATTTCGGCGACCGCGCGGGCGACCGGCAGCCCGACATGATCCTGCTGCACTACACCGGCATGCCCGATGTCGAGGGCGCAATCGCCCAGCTCTGCACCGCCGGCACCGAGGTCTCGGCGCATTACATCGTGCTCGAGGACGGCCGCATCGTGCAATGCGTGCCGGAGAGCAAGCGCGCCTGGCACGCCGGCGTCTCCGCCTGGGCCGGCGAGGAGGACATCAATTCCTGCTCGATCGGCGTCGAGATCATCAATCGCGGCCACGATTGGGGCTATCCCGACTTCCCGCTGCGCCAGATCGCGGCCGTCATCGCGCTGTGCCGCGGCATCATGCTTCGCCGCAGGGTGGCGCCGCATCGCGTGCTCGGCCATTCCGACGTGGCGCCGGGGCGCAAGAAGGATCCCGGCGAGAAATTCCCGTGGCACTCGCTGGCTAATTCCGGCGTCGGGCACTGGGTGCAGCCGGCGCCGATCGTGCGTGGCGACGCGCTGCAGCTCGGTGCGATCAGCGACAACGTCTCCAACATGCAGGCTGCGTTCCGCCGTTACGGCTACAACATCCCGACCAACGGCAAGTTCGATGGCCCCACCATGGAGGTCGTCACCGCCTTCCAGCGTCATTTCCGCCCCGAGCGCGTCGACGGGATCGCCGACCGCTCCACCATGGCGACGCTGCACGCGCTGCTCGAGAGCCTGCCGCCGGATGCGGCGGCGCAAGTCGCGGCGAAGGCGAAGTAGCACCAGCGATCGCGCGCTCCATCGTCATTGCCAGCGAAGCGGCGAAGCTATGACGGAGAGTGACGCGACGATCACCCCAGCTCGGCGATCCGGCGTGCATAGAGCCGCCGCAGCGGCTCGAGTTGCGTCGCCGCGGTGGCCGCGAGATACGCCTGCCGCGCTTCGTCCTTGCGGCCGAGGCGGCGCAGCAGGTCGGCGCGCACCGCGGGCAGCTGGTCATATCCCTTCAAGGTGCCGCGCGCATCCAGCGCATCGATCAGATCGAGCGCGCGCGCCGGACCGTCGACCATCGACACCGCAGCGGCGTGATTGAGCTCGATCACCGGCGATGGGCTGATGCGGAGCAGCACCTCATAGAGGCCGGCGATCTGCGGCCAGTCGGTGTCCTTGTAACTTGGCGCACGCGCATGCAGTGCGGCAATCGCGGCCTGCACCGCATAGGATTGCGGCCGGCCCGGCAGCTGCAGCGCCGCCTCGACCAGCCTGACACCGTCGGCGATCTGCTCTACATCCCACAGCGAACGGTCCTGCTCCTCGAGCAGCACGATGTCGCCGCCGGCGGTCTGGCGGCCGGCGCGGCGCGCATCATGCAGCAGCATCAGCGCCAACAGGCCCTTGATCTCGCCCCGCGCCGGAATCAATCCATCGAGCAGCCGCGCCAGCCGGATCGCCTCGCGCGCAAGATCGGGCCGCATCAGGTCCTCCCCGGCGGTCGCGGCGTAGCCTTCGGTGAAGACGAGATAGATCACCGCGAGCACGCCTGACAGCCGCGGCTCCAGCGCCTCGCGCTCCGGCACCTCATAGGGAATGCCGGCGAGCTTGATCTTCTGCTTGGCGCGCAGCAGGCGCTGCGCCATCGTGTCTTCGCTCACCAGGAAGGCGCGCGCGACCTGCGCCGTCGTCAGCCCGCACACCGTGCGCAAGGTCAGCGCAACCTGCACCTCGGCGGCAAAGGATGGGTGGCAGCAGGTGAAGATCAGCCGCAGCATATCGTCGTCGAGCGTCGCATCGGCCGGCTCGGACGATGGCTCCGCATCCAGCAACAATTGATGCGTCAACTCCTGCTGCTTGCCGCGAAACGTCACCGCGCGGCGGACGCGGTCGATCGCCTTGTTGCGTCCGACATTGACCAGCCAGGCGCGCGGATTGGCGGGGAATTCACCGATCGGCCAGCGCTGCAGCGCGACCGCGAAGGCATCCTGCAGCGCATCCTCGGCCAGATCGAAATCGCCGACGAGGCGGATCAGCGTGGCGAGCGCCCGGCCCGCCTCGTCGCGAAACACTTTTTCGATCTGGCTCGGGGTCATGACCATCGATCGTTGCTCGGCGGCCGCGCCCGGCGACGCGACCGCCGTGTTCATCGGAGATGACGGCGCTATCGCGGGTTGTCGTAGATCATGACAGGCCTGACTTCGATCGAGCCGGTCTTGGCACCGGGAATCCGCGCCGCGAGGCCGAGCGCAGTGTCGAGATCCTTGGCCTCGACCAGATAGTAGCCGCCGAGTTGTTCGCGCGTTTCGGCGAACGGCCCGTCGGTCGTCAGCGTCTTGCCATCGCGGACCCGCACCGTGGTCGCCGTCGACACCGGCTGCAGCCCGTCGCCAGCCTTGAAGTGCCCGCTCTGGATGATGGACTGGGTGTAAGCGCCGTACTCCGCCGTCACCGCCTTGCGGTCGTCGGCATTCATACGGCCATATTCCGCGTCGCTCCGGTAGATCAGCAACAGGTACTGCATCTCATCTCTCCTCTTGATCGGCTGGATCGCCGACACCCAGTCGAACGGGCGGCAGGCGGGACGACTGTTCAGGATAAATTATTTTGGCGGCCCTGGCGGGGCTAATCCGGCTTGACGGGACCGCCCGAAACGCCCATGCCATGGACGTCAGTCGGCCGGACGGCCGCTCCCGCTGGTGCCGAAAGGCCGCGGGGGAGGAAAGTCCGGGCTCCATCGACATACGGTGCCGGATAACGTCCGGCGGGGGCAACCCCAGGGAAAGTGCCACAGAGAACGAACCGCTCCCTCCTCGGAGGAAGTAAGGGTGAAAAGGTGCGGTAAGAGCGCACCGCGTGTCCGGCAACGGAGACGGCATGGCAAACCACACCGGGAGCAAAACCGAATAGGGACGGCAACGCGGTTAGTTCGCGCATGCGCGATAACACCGCAGGGCGATGTCAGGCCCGCTGTCCGGGTAGGTTGCTCGAGGCAAGGTGCAAACCTTGTCCCAGAGGAATGGCCGTCACGTACCATTCGAAAGAACGGTGCCCTACAGAACCCGGCTTACAGGCCGGCTGATACTTTGGAGTATGAGGGGCCCGGCGCAACACGCCGGGCCCCTCGCCATATCCGGCACCACAATCGCGCCTCATCTGCTAGACTACCCGCTTCGCGGAGGATCGCAGATGGATCTTCAGAAGATCATGGCGAAGGCCCGAGACGTCGCCAAGAGCACCGGCACGATCACGACCGAACAACTCAACGGCCTGTGCCCGAACAGTATGGAGCCCGAAGACATCGCGACTCTCTTCGCGGCTCTGCGGACCGAGGGAATTCGCCTCAAGGACGACGAAGCAGAAAAGTAACAGCCACTCGCTGGAACTGGACGTGTCCGTCTGCCCGAGATTCAAGAAAATCAAGAGGAGGAATGGTAATGTCTGTCGCCTGCAAGTTCGAACGCAGCATTCTCAGCCACGAGGAATACGAGGCCATCCGCCTGACACATCACCCCGCCATCTACGGCGTCGAGGTGGCTGAGCTCGAGGCGATGCGACCCCGCTTGCGCAAGATGCGCGACAAGGAGCGAACGGTCGGCCGCCACAAGCAGCGTGAGAGCCGCGGCAAGACCGAGGCGCGCGGGACGAGCTTTCCGGGAACCGCCGCGCATGCTTCGGAACGGAAGCAAGTATTTGCGGCGGCGCTGAAGCGGGTGAACACGGAGCTCAGGCGCCAGCACAATCTGGCGACCCGGACGGCGCATGTCGAAGCCGCCCGTAAGGCCCTCGCGCTGCACCGGGCCGCGAACTTCACGACGCGTCCCCCGGCCGGTGCCACCGCGAGCGAAGGCATGGCGCCGAAGCCAAGTGAACGCCGACGAAAGATCATTGCAGGCACGAAGATCGGACGGGTGTCGCAGGCGACCAAAGTCGCCCAAGCCGTGCGCGACGCGCGTGGTGCTTGACGCCGTCTTGTTGGTTCCGGGCGGTGCCTGGCATCGCTCCCAAAATTGCGGCTCGTCAGGACACGATCTCCTGCAGCGTTGGCCATCAGCGCCTCGGGCGCGGTGACGTTCGGCGAGTGGCTGGCGTCGATCTCGAAAGAGCGCCAGCCGTCGCCGTCCTGCGTCGCCAGGCCCATCTGCGCGGCGGTCGGCGCGTCAAAACGACCCGAACGCGGTGCCGATTGCGATCACCGCGATGAGTGCGATGACGGAGTTCATGATCCCGACCATGACGATGTCGAGATAGCTGTCGCGATGCGTAAGGCCGCAGATCGCGAGCAGGCTGACAACCGCGCCATTGTGCGGCAGGATGTCCAAAGTTCCGGAGCCAATCACCGCCACACGGTGCAAAAGGCCGGGCTCGATGCCTGTCTGCGCGGCAAGTTCCATATATGTCGGCCCCAGCGCATCGAGTGCGATCGTCAAGCCGCCGGAGGCCGATCCCGTCAGCGCGGCAAGCATGTTCGTCGCCACCGCAAGTGACACCAGCGGGCCGCCTTCGATTCCCAGCACCCAGTCGCGCACCGCGCCGAAGGCGGGCAGCGACGCGATAACCGCGCCGAAACCAACCAGGCTCGCAACGCTCAACGCCGGCAGGACGGACGCATTGGCGCCGGCGTCCATGGTTCGCCGCAGCGCGGCCAGTCTCGTCCAGTTGCACAGGATGACGGTTGCAATCGCGGCCGCCAGCGCGACGACGACCGACCAAACGCCGGCGACCGCCGGCAGCGACGTGCTTCCCCAGCGCTGCTCGGCCAGGAATGCGAAATCAAGCCGCGGCAGGATGAGAAGCGACATCGCCAGGTTGACGGCGACGACGACGATCAGGGGCAGCACGGCGTTGAAGATCGGGACGGCCGCTTCGCTGCGATGCCCGTGGCGTATCTCCGCCGGGTCGAATTCCCGCGCCGTCGTCGCCCGCTCGCGCACCAGCTCATCATCGGCTGCGTCGCCGGACGCCGGCGGCGGCTCGGCGCCATAGCCCTCGTTTGCGCGGCGGGCCGTCTTCTCCGCCCGCAGCAACCACCACAGCCCGATGCCGAGCATGACGATCGCGGCCACGATGCCTAGGCCGGGCGCCGCGAACGGCGTCGTGCCGAAGAACGGCATGGGGATCGCATTCTGGATCGACGGCGTGCCCGGCAGCGCCGACATCGTGAAGGTCGAAGTTCCGAGGATGACCGCCGCCGGCACCAGGCGGCGCGGAATCCCCGCCGTGCGAAACAGCGATTGGGCCATCGGCACGATGACAAAGAACGCCACGAACAGGCTGACGCCGCCATAGGTGACCAATGCACCGGCAAGCACGACCGCAAGGATGACTCGGCGCTCGCCCAACCGCTCGGTCATGAAGCCTGCGACCGCTGCCACCGCGCCGCTGTCGTCCATCAGCTTGCCGAACACGGCCCCGAGCAGAAAAATCGGAAAGAACTGCGCGAGAAATTCCGCCGCGCTGGTCATGAAGGTCTGCGTCCAGCTCGCGAGCAAGGGCTGACCGCCGAATGCCGCGGCCACCAGCCCACAGAGCGGCGCCAGCAAGAGGACACTCCAGCCGCGGAACGCGAGACAGACCAGCAGGCCGAGCCCGACGAGAATGCCGAGAAGCCCCATCGCCTCAGCACTCCGTCAGCAGGATGTCGAGATCGGCCGTCGAACGCTGGCCAATATCCACGCCGTGCGCATCGAGGAATTCGCCGGCGGCGCGCCGTCCTTCCTCCTGCAGCTTGGCGACGAATGCCCATTCTGCATTGAGCTTGGACGACGAACCGAACGTCGCGAGCAAGTCGCTCTTGATCCGATGTGTCTTCATCTGCGCCCAGCGCGCCCCCTCGCCGGTGCCGGGATCGGCGACCTGACGGAGCAGCGCGATCATCCGCAGCTCCTTTGCCAGTGGCGAATTGAACGAGATTTCGTTGAGGCGGTTGAGGATATCAGCGGCGGAGCGCGGCTCCTCCGGCCGCTCGGTCGGATTGATCTGGACGACGATGGTGTCCCGCGCGTCGGTCTCACGGACCAGCGGCGTGATCGTCGGGTTTCCGGCATAGCCGCCGTCCCAATATGGCTCACCGTCGATCTCGACGGCCCGAAACATCGTCGGCAGGCAGGCCGACGCGAGCAGGACATCGGCGGTAATCTCCGCATTACGAAAGATTCGTCCGCGCCCCGTCCGCACGCGCGTGGCGGTCACGAACAGCTTGATCGGTGCGCGCGCGAGGCGCTCGAAATCGATGCTCTCTGCCAGGATCCGGCGTAGCGGATTGAAGCCGAGAGGATTGAGATCGTAAGGCGAGAGCACCCGCGATATCAAATCGGTGAAGAAATAGGCCGGAGAGTTGTCGAGCGACCATCGTCCCATCAGGCGGTCGAGCGGCGAGCGTTGCAGCGGACTGAACGCGGCGGCACGCGAAACGCTGCGCCAGTATTTTTCGAGGGCCTCGCGCGCGCCGGTGGCGCCGGCCGCGGCCCAGCCATCCGCCAGCACGGCGGCATTCATTGCGCCGGCCGATGTTCCGGAAATGCCCGCGATCTGAAACCACGGCTCTTCCAGCAGCCGGTCCAGGACGCCCCACGTGAACGCGCCATGCGATCCGCCACCTTGAAGCGCCAAGTCCACGAGTACGGGGCTTCGGTTCATCGGTCCACGCCCACATCGTTTCACGCCGCGCTCGGATTATGTCGCAGATCGCCTGAACAAGCGAGATCAAGTTGCCGTCGCCGTTGACGTCAAACGATGGTTCGTGACATCAGCTTTGCCCGACATTGTTCAAAAAAGCGACACACGGATACGGCGTCGGTAGACCTGCTGCTACCCAGCCTGGGCCGTGATCTCCTCGAGCATCGCCATCAGCGCCTCCGGCGCGGTGACGTTCGGCGAGTGGCTGGCGTCGATCTCGAAGTAGCGCCAGCCGGACTCGTGCTTCGTTCGCCTGGCAAACTGGCCGAACGTGTCGGCCTGCGTGGCACGGGTGGCATAGATATAACTGCGCGGCAGGTCGGTCTCGCCGCGCTTCAACTGCAGCTTCTGCTCGAAGCATTTGATCGGCATGTCGACCCTGCGCGCGGTCAGCCATTCGACATCTGCGGGAGACGTGTCCGGCGGCGTCGGCATCGGCGGAATGCGCCAGCCGTCGCCGTCGCTCGCGAGTTCACGCATGGTCTCGATGGCCGCTTCGTTGAGATCGAACAGCGACTGGCCGTCACGCGGCACGAAGGCGTCGATATAGATCATCTGCGCGATACGCTCGCGCACCCGGTCGGCGACGCCGGTCGCGACCATGCCGCCATAGGAATGGCCGACCAGCACGATGTCGCGCAGGTCTTCGTATGAAATGACGTTGAGCACGTCCTGGATATGCGCTTCCAGGTCGAGCGCCTGATGCGCAAGGTGCGCGCGCTCGCCGAGTCCGGTGTAGCTCGGCGTGATCAGCCGGTGCCCGGCGGCCTGCATCAAGGGATGCATCTTCTTCCACGCCCATCCCGCCGACCAGGCGCCGTGACAGACCAGAAAGGTTTTTGGCGGGTTCGCAGTCGACACACTTGCAGTCATGGGCACGCTTCCATTCCGATTATCGTTGATGAGCCGCGATTTTGAAGTGTACCCACAGCCACCGTCGTGTAAACGTCCCGGCAACGATCATAAGAACGAGATGAGGAATGACCACGGCGAGCTACGCCATACTGTTCTTCGGCGCGCTTGCCGGCGGTTTCGTCTCCGGTCTCGCCGGCTTCGGTACCGCGCTGATGGCACTCGGCATCTGGCTCTATGTGCTGCCGCCGACACTTGCGGTGCCGCTGGTGCTGGTCTGCTCGGTGATCGCGCAGGTTTCGACGCTGCCGTCGATCTGGAAGACGATCGACTTTCGCCTGGTCTGGCCGTTCGTCATCTGCGGCCTCGCCGGCGTGCCGATCGGCATTTTGCTGATCGCCCGCGCCGACCCCGACGTCTTCAAGCTGACGATCGGCGTCTTCCTGCTGGTGTTTCCGACCTTGCTGTTCCTGCAACGCAAGCCGATGTCGATTTCGTTTGGCGGCACATGGGCCGACGGCGCGATCGGATTTGCCGGCGGCATCCTCGGCGGCCTCGCCGGATTGTCCGGCCCGCTGCCGATCCTGTGGGCGAGCGTGCGCGGCTGGGGCAAGCAGCAGCGCCGCGGCGTGTTCCAGATCTTCAACTTCACGATCCTCGCCGCCGCGCTGCTGATCCAGATCGCAAGCGGGCTGGTGACGACGGAACTGATCTGGCTGACGGCCTGCGCATTTCCGGGAACGCTGCTCGGCGCCTGGCTCGGCTCGCGGCTCTATCACGCGCTCAGCGACCGCAATTTCTCCGACGTCGTGCTGGTGCTGCTGTTCCTGTCCGGCGTGGCGCTGGTGTGGAACGGGCTGGCGCCGCGATAATCAGCCGCCGTCGCAGATTGGCTGAGCCGGTCATCCGACCGGCTCGAGACCAGCGCGCTCCGGAGTGGCTTCCCGCGCCGGCGGCGCGAGACGCTTGCTGAGTTCGCGACGCAGCAACCACAAGCTCAGACCGGCCTGCAGCCACGTCGACACGATCGACAGGTACCACACGTGCTCGATCCGGAAGCCGGCACGCGTCGAGAGCCAGATCACCGGCACCGCATAGGCGAAGAGGCGCACGAACGAGCTCAGCAGCACCGGGCGGGTGTTGCCGAGGCCCTGGAACATGCTGTTGCAGGTAAAGACCAGCCCCTGCGCCACCAGATTCATGGACACGAAGTGCAGGAACTGGGCGGCGACCGCCATGGTCTCGCGATCGTTCGAGAAGCCGTCGAGCAACAGCCCCGGCTTCCACTGCGCGAGGATCGTGATCGCGATCATGACGACGGTGCCGATCGACACCGCCTTGATGAAGGTCTCCCGCACGCGCCCGGCATTGCCTGCGCCGAAATTCTGACCGGCGATCGGGCCGGCAGCGAGCGCGACCGCCAATGCCGGCATCTGGATCAGACCGAGCACGCGCGTCCCGATGCCGAAGCCGGCCTGGGCCGCCGGGCCGAAATCGCGCAGCACGTAATAGATCACGCCCATCCAGGCAAAGATCAGCGCGAACTCGCCGCCGGCAGGCAGGCCGACATTGAAGATGCGCGTCCACTGGCGGAGTTGCGGGCGCCACTGCGCGGGATCGAACCCGACATAGCGCTCCAGCTTGCGGAAATACGCGAACAACATCAGCACGCCGATGAGGACGGCGATCGAACTTGCCAGACCAGCCCCGGCAACGCCGAACGCATGACCGGTGCCCCAGCCCGCGATCAGCACCGGCGCCAGCGCGATGTTGATGATGACCGCGACCGCCTGCACCAGCATGCTGGGCCGCACGATGCCGGTCGCCCGCAGCGCTGACGCCATCACCTGAATGAGGAACTGCAGCGCCAGCGCCGGCATGAACCACAGCAGATAGGTGGTGCCCGCGTCAACGGTGGCCTGGTCGGCCGCGACCGCGCGCATGTAAGGGCGCGACAGCACGACGCCCGCGACCAGCGTCAACAGCCCGCACAGCACCGACAGCACGATCGACTGATTGAACACAAGATTGGCATCGGCGCGATCGGTGCGGCCCACGGCATGCGCGATCAGTGCGACGGTGCCGACGCCCAGCACTTGCATCAGCGCGTTGACGAGAAAACCCGCATTGCCGGCTGCCGCCACGCCCGCCACGGCGGCATCGCCGAGACCCGCGACAAAATAGAGGTCGACCAATTGACAGATCATGATCGTGATCATGCCAACCACGATCGGAGGCGCCATGGTCAATATGTGGCTCACGATGGAGCCTCGCGTGAGGTCTTTCATTACAATTCCAATCTCAAATCGATTCTCGTATCAATTCCGGCGCGTGGCTGAAGAACATGAGCCCATCAGCCACGCGCCCTTGCATCATTCCGCCGCGACCTCGCCGAACTCGGTCGCCTGGCGCTCGAACAGGCCGCGGTAGATGCCGCCCGGCCGCGCGGCAAGCACCTCGTGCGTGCCCTGCTCGACGATCTGGCCGCGATCGAACACCAGGATGCGATCCATGCTGCGCACCGTCGACAGCCGGTGTGCGATCACGATCGAGGTCCGGCCCTTCATCAGCCGCTCCATCGCCTGCTGGATCAGCGCCTCGGACTCCGAATCCAGGCTCGAGGTCGCCTCGTCCAGGATCAGGATCGGCGCATCCGCCAGGAAGGCGCGCGCCAGCGCCACGCGCTGCCGCTCGCCGCCCGACAGCTTGACGCCGCGCTCGCCCACCAGCGTGCCGTAATCCTTCGGCAGCCGCATGATGAAGTCGTGCGCATTGGCAAGCCGCGCCGCCTGCTCGATCGCCGCCATGCTGGCGCCCGGCCGGCCATAGGCGATGTTCTCCGCCAGCGTGCGATGGAACAGGATCGGCTCCTGCTGCACGATCGCAATCTGACTGCGCAGCGATTGCTGCGTCGCCTTGGCGATGTCCTGACCGTCGATCAGGATCTTTCCGCCGGAGACGTCGTACAGCCGCTGCACCAGCTTGACGAAGGTCGTCTTGCCGGAGCCGGAGCGCCCGACCAGACCGACGCGCTCGCCGGCATCGATGTCGACCGACAGCCCGTCATAGAGCGGCCGGCGATGGCCGCCATAGTGGAACGTGACGTCGTCGAACACGATGCGGCCGCCCTGGATGTCGATCGTCCCGGCATCGTCAGCATCGACGATGCCGAGCGGCTCGCCATGGATCTGCACCAGCTCCTCCATGTCGTTCACCGAACGCTGCAGGTTGTTGATGTGCATGCCGACATCCCGCAGGTAGGCGTGGATGATGTAGTAGCTGGTCAGCACATAGGTGACGTCACCCGGCGTGGCGTGGCCTTGCGCCCACAGCAGGATTGCGCCGCCGATCACCGACGCGCGGAAGCACAGCAGCACCACGAGCTGCGCCGTCGAGGTGTGGTTGTAGCGGAACCAGGTCCGCCGCACCCGCCGGCGCCAGCGGCTGATGACGCCGTCGAGCCTGCCATCCTCGCGCGCCTCGGCGCCGAACGACTTCACCACCGCGTTGCAGGTCAAGGCGTCGGCCAACGTGCCGCCGACCTTGGTGTCCCAGGCATTGGAGACGCGCGCGGCCGGCGCGACGTAATACACCTGGAACAGCATGGTCATCGCGACATAGATCACCGAACCGACCGCGATCACCGCGCCGAGCTGCGGCCAATGCATGCCGAGCAGGATCATCGAGCCGACCAGCACGATGAGCGACGGCAGCAACGCCATCAGGATGGTGTCGTTCAACAGATCGAGCGCCCACATGCCGCGTGTGATCTTGCGCACGGTGGAGCCCGCGAACGAATTGGCGTGCCAGTCGGTCAGCAGCGACAGCGCGCCGAGGCCGACGATGGCGCCGAACGCCAGCATCGCCGCATGGCGCGCCATCGCATCGGTGGCGCCCGCGGTCAGCGCGTCGACCAGATGGCCTGAAAATACCGGCATGAACAGGTCGGCAGCGGTCGCGCCGAGGAAGCCCGCGGTCACGGCGGAGGCGCGGAACGGCTGTTCCAGCCAATGGCGGAACACGAATGGCAGCACGATCCGGATCGCCGCCGGTCGCTTGGTCGTTTGAGTGGTCATGGTCCATTCCGGCCACGCTTTTGCAGCGCAAGCCGGCTCCATCTGGGGCAACGCGCGGACAGAATCCGGCCGCAGGCGTCGCTGAAAACAATCGGTAATGTGTTGGGAAGTTTGGATGATCGGGCATCGAGCCCGATCAGCGCCGGGACCTAATGCGCGAGAGCGCCCAGCAGCAACGAACGCGGGCGCACGGTCTGCGAAACAAACGACATCATGTGCATCTCCCCGGTTCGTGAAACGATGGCGCTGCTTATAAATGCATCATGCGCGATTGGCAAGATGACATCCGCGTGAGTGCGTCAATGTGTCGACGATGTCGGCTATTCACGCCAACGGGTGCACGCCGCGATCCACTCAATGCGCGTCGCCGCCGCCGGCGGCCATCGACGGCGGCTTGTTGACGAACAGCACCAGGAGGCTGAGCGCGACGTAGAACAGCGACAGCATGAAGAAGGCGTCGCCATAACCCATCACCGCGGCCTGGCGGTGCACGAGCTGCGAGAGCTGCTTCATCGCCATCAAGGTGGAGTCGCCCATGCCCTGCAGGCGCTGGGCGAAGTTGTTGAGGGTCTCCACCGCCATCGTATTGCCCCAGGTCACGCGATCCTGCAGCCGCGAGATGTGCAGATCGGTACGATCGTTGAGCACCTCGTTGATGACGGCGAGCCCGACCGCGCCGCCGAGGTTGCGCATCAGGTTGAACAGGCCCGACGCATTCTTGACGCGGTCCGGCTGCAGCGTCGCGAGCGCGATGTTGTTGGTCGGCACCATCGCGCACATCATGCCGATGCCGCGCAGGATCTGCGGCAGCAGCAGCTCGTAGAAATCGTACTCGCGGGTAATCCAGGTCATCTGCCAGGAGCCGAGCGCGAAGGTGACGAGGCCGAAAGCGATGATGTAGCGCAGGTCGACCTTCTGCATCAGCCGGCCGACCACCGGCGCCATGAAGAACATGGTCATGCCGGAGATGAACATGGTCTCGCCGATCATCAGCGCGCTGTAGCCGCGGATCTCGGCGAGATAGCGCGGATAGACGTAGGTGAGGCCGTAGAGCCCGACACCGATGCAGAACTGCAGCACGCAGCCGACCGCGAAGTTGCGGTTGGAGAAGGCGTAGAGATCGACGATCGGCTCCTCCGCGGTCAGCACCCGCCAGAAGAAGGCGATCGCCGAGACGAAGCAGATCGCGGCGCAGATCGCCACCGAGGTGTCCTGCAGCCATTCATATTGCGGGCCTTCCTCCAGCACATATTCGAGCGAGCCGAGGAAGCCGCCCATGAAGATCAGGCCCCACCAGTCGAAGCGGTCGAGCAGCGCGAAGTTGGGCTGATCGAAATCGACCAACGCCAGCACGCCGACGGTGATGATGACACCGGGCACGATGTTGATGAAGAACAGCCAGTGCCACGACATCAGGTCGGTGATGTAGCCGCCGACGGTCGGGCCCACGGTCGGCGCCAGCGTCGCGACCAGCCCGATGACCGGCGCCACGATATAGAACTTGGAGCGCGGGAAGATGGTGTAGGCGGAGGCGAACACCGTCGGGATCATGCCGGCGCCGAGGAAGCCCTGCAGCGCGCGCCACAGGATCATCTGCTCGATCGAGGAGGCAAAGCCGCACAGCAGGCTCGATGCCGTGAAGCCGAACGCCGAGATTGCAAACAGCAGCCGGGTGCCGAGCGCGCGCGACAGGAAGCCGGACAGCGGGATCGCGATCACCTCCGCGATCAGATAGGCGGTCTGCACCCACGACACTTCGGTCGACGACGCCGACAGGCCGGCCTGGATCTCGGTGAGCGAGGCCGAGACGACCTGGATGTCCAGGATCGCCATGAACATACCGAACACCATGATGATGAAGGCAAACAGCCGCTTTGGCTGGATGCGCTCGGAATCCGAAGCGCCGGTCATCATCGAGGGCGAGGCAGTGGTCGCGTCGGCCATGGGCTCATCAGGCTCCGAGCCTCGGACTGCGTCCGAAGCGTCAAGGCATCATTGCGGATGGATCATCATCGGCGAGTCGAGGTCGGTATCGGCGTCGGCATCGGCCGCGCCCTCGCTGGTGTCGACCGTGGTGTAGACCGACATGCCGGCGCGCAGCAGGCCCTGTTTGGCGACGCTGTCAGGCACGCGGATGCGGACCGGCAGGCGCTGCACGATCTTGGTGAAATTGCCGGTCGCGTTGTCGGGCGGCAGCAGGGTGAACACCGAGCCCGCCGCCGGCGAGATGCTGTCGACGATGCCGGTGAACTTGCGGAAGCCGTAGGCGTCGACCTTGATCGTCACCCGCTGTCCGGTGCGGATGCGCTTGAGCTGGGTCTCCTTGTAGTTGGCGTCGATGAAGACGCCGGCGAGCGGCACCACATTGCCGAGCCGCTGCCCGACATTGATGTAATCGCCGGTGTTGACCAACCGGTTGGAGAAGGTGCCGTCGACCGGCGCGCGCACCTTGGTGAATTCGAGATCGCGCTCGGCCTTGGCGAGCTGGGTCTGCAATTCGGCGAGCTGGGCGCGGGCCTCGGCCTGCTGCGCCTTGGTGACATCGACGTTGCTCTTTGCGGCGTCGTAGGCAGCCTGCGCCGACCGCACCGCGGCCGCGCCTTGATCACGGCCCGCTTCGGAGACTTCGAAGGTGGCGCGCGAGGCAAAGCCCTTGGTGCTCAGCGCCTGCTGGCGATCGTAATCGAGATCGGCGCGCTTCAAACCGGCCTGGGCGGAGACGAGCTGCGCCTGCGCCTGCTCGACCGAGCTTTCGGCCGCCGCGACCTGGCGACCGATGCGCTCGATCGTTGCCTGCTGGGTCGCGATCCGCGTGCGCGCGGCATCGACCGCGATGCGATAGTCGCCGTCATCGATCCGGAAGATCACATCGCCGGCCCGCACCAGCGCATTGTCGCCGGGCAGGATCGCCGCGATATGGCCCGCGACGCGCGCGCCGAGCATGGTGTTGTTGGCGCGGACATAGGCATCGTCGGTCGAGATGTAGAAGCGCCCGACCATCAGGTAATAGGCGGCATAGCTTGCGGCGGCGAGCGCGAGCAGGCCGACAATGCCCATCAACACGAATCGGCGCTTGCCGGATTTCGGCGCAGCGGTGGCGGGCGAAGCCGCCGGCTGCTCGGGCGCAGCAGCGGGTGGCGCTTCAGCCGGGCTCTTGGCTTCGTCGGCCCTCGCCTGCTCGCCGAGATCGGCCGATGCGTCGCGCGCCATCGCGTCCCCGGCCATCTCAGGCTCGGAACGAACAATGCGTGCAGCCTGATCTCGTGCTGCGGCCATAACCGAGGCTCCCCACAAAAAATCTTGAGGCCCGCGATGGCGGAATACGGGCCGTGCGGCGCATCGCCACTCCTTCCAATACCATTGACCGAACGGTTCGGTCAATCTATATTCCTACCCGGCGGTTTATAATGGTTCGATTGTCCCGTTGGTTCATTCCGGGTTGAGTTCTTTCGCGAGAAGCTAAATCAATGGTTGCAGCCCCCCGAACCTCGCTCCAAGCCGTCGGCGAGGAGGAATCTTCGAAACGCCGCCAGATCCTGGACGGCGCCCGCAAGGTATTCCTGGAGCTCGGCTTCGACGGTGCCAGCATGGGCGAGATCGCCCGCGCCGCCGCCGTCTCCAAGGGCACGCTCTACGTGTACTTCCCCGACAAGGCCGGGCTGTTCGCGGCGATCGTCGAGGAGGAAAAGCTCGAACAGGGCAAGGTCTCCTTCAACTTCGACCCGGCGCGCGACGTCGACACCACCCTCCCCGAGTTCGGCCGCGCCTATATCGCCTTGCTGTGCCGGCCCGGCGGCGGCTCGGCGATCCGCACCGTGATGGCGATCGCCGAGCGGATGCCCGAGCTCGGCAGCCGGTTCTACACCCATGTGATCGCCCACACCGTCGACCGCTTCGCCGCCTATCTGGAGGCGCGCGCCGCGCTCGGCGAACTCGTGATGGACGACACCCAGCTCGCGGCCTGGCAGTTCATGCAGATGTGCCAGGCGACGCTGTTCCAGGCATTCATCTTCCAGGCCAATCCGTCGCCCTCACCGGAGCGGATCGCGACCGTCGTCGACAGCGCGACGCGCGTGTTCTTCGCAGCGTACCGGCCGAAGCAAGCGAACTGATCTCTTCGTCATTGCGAGCCAACGGGTCGTGCGAACGCGCGCCCGATGGCTCGCAATGACGGGGACCTAAAGGCGCGCTACCATGGCCGAGCCCGACGCCAATTCGAGGTGATCATCTGCCATGAACGACCTCACCATCCGAAACATGCGGCCTGACGAGATCGCACTGGCGGTCGACTGGGCCGCGGCGGAGGGATGGAATCCCGGTCTCGCGGATGCGCCCTGCTTTGCCGCCGAAGACCCGCAGGGCTTCTTCATCGGCGAGCTCGACGGCGAGCCAGCGGCCGTGATCTCCTGTGTCAATTACGGCGCGCAGTTTGCCTTTCTCGGCTTCTACATCGTGCGCCCGGATCTGCGCGGCCGCGGCCATGGCCTGAAGATCTGGAATGCGGCCATCGCGCATGCGCGTCCGCGCGTGATCGGGCTCGACGGCGTGGTGGCGCAGCAGGCGAACTACCAGAAGTCAGGCTTCGCGCTGGCTTACGCCAATGTGCGCTACGGCGGCACGGTTGCCGCACCGTCGGCAGCAAACCCCAACATCGTCGCGCTCACCGATTTGCCCCTGGCGCAGATCGAGGCCGACGACGCCACGGTGTTTCCGGCCCCGCGCCCGGCCTTCCTGCGCGCCTGGATCAACAATTCGGGACATGTCGGGCGCGCGTTGATACGCGACGGCAGGCTCGCCGGCTGGGGCGTGATCCGTCCGTGCCGGAGCGGCCACAAAATTGGTCCGCTTGTCGCCGACAATCGCGCCGGCGCCGAAAGCATTCTCTCCGCATTGCTCGCGAGCGCGGGCGGCGGCGAGATATTCCTCGATGTCCCCGCGATCAATCGTGATGCCGTTGCGCTCGCGCAAGGCCTTGGGCTGTCACCGGTGTTCGAGACTGCGCGGATGTACACCGGCGCGATTCCTCCCTTGCGGATCGACCGCGTGTTCGGCGTCACGACTTTCGAGCTCGGCTAGCGCCGCCTGTGCGTTCAAATGACGCAGGATCGCAAACACGGTTCCTGTGAAGCCGCTCATAACGCGGTTATTCGACAACGCAATATACTTCTGGTTGAGCGAAGGAGCCAGCCCGGCGCACTTCCGCGCACTGTGCTCGTCCGCAAGGAGGTGTCATATGGCGTTCCTGTTCTTCAATTTCCGCAGCATGAGCCTCAGCGAGGCGCTCGCCAATGTCGGCGAACTCAAGGGCGTCGTCGCCAACACGCTGAAGCAGAGCGGCTTCACCGACGTCGTCAACACCCAGTCGGAGGTCGCCGGCAACAAGAACGGCGTTCGCGTGTCCATCCTGCATCTGCACAATGTCGATCGGCAGTTCTGGCAGGTGTTCATGGCCGGCGGCGATACCGCGGCTACCAAGCAGACGCTCGACGACGTCGTCAACAAGGTGGAGCACCTCGCCTTCCTGTAGGGCTCCCGGCTCTGATTGAAGCAAGACGTGCGAAATCCCCGCGGGTCAACCGCGGGGATTTGCGTTCCCTAAAGCGCGATGAGATTGGGTTGAATCGTCATCGCGCTTTAGCTCCTTGTTTGAGCATGATCTTTTCGGAAAACCGCTTCGCACTTTTCCGGATCATGCTCTAATTCGCCGCCGCGTTGACTTGCGGCGTGGCGACGTTGTCCTGCTCCACCTCCTCCGGCAGTCCGGCGAAGCGGCGCAGCGCCTTCGCCATCTTCACGCGGCCGGCGACGCCGGTGATGATGACGTCGACCATCACGAACGACGAGTGGAAGTGGCCGTTGCCCTTGAGTTGCTCGACCTTGACGCCGGCTTTCGCGAGCGCGTCGCCATAGGCATTGCCCTCGTCGCGCAGCGGGTCGAACTCCGCCGTCGCAATGAATGCCGGGGGCAGGCCTTCGAGCTTGCCGCGCAGCGGCGCGACGCGCGGATCGGTGCGGTCGGCCGGAGAGCAGTACAGGTCCCAGAACCAGAACATCAGCCCCCGAGTCAGGAAATATCCGGCTGCGTTGTCGACATAGGACTGGCGGTCGAAGGTCGAGTCGGTGACCGGGCAGATCAACAGCTGGCCTGAGATCTCGGGTCCGCCGCGATCGCGCGCGAGCTGGCAGGTAACGGCCGCGATGTTGCCGCCGGCGCTCCAGCCCGCGACCAGCACCGGCCCGGGCCTGCCGCCGAGCTCGTCGGCGTGGGCGGCGATCCAGCGCGTCGCCGCATAGCCGTCCTCGGCCGCGGCCGGGAAGCGATGCTCGGGTGCGTGGCGATAGCCGACGCTGACGATGATCATGCCGGTGCGCCGGCACAGATCGCGGCAGAACGGATCATCCGACAGCTCGTCGCCGAGCACCCAGCCGCCGCCGTGGAAGTACACCACGATCGGATGCGGCCCGGCCGTCGCCGGCCGGTACAGCTTGTAAGGCAGCGGCCCGTCCGCGCCCTGCAGCATGCCGGTGCCGACCTCGCCGACCGGTCGTCCTGCAGGACGGCCCTTGTTGAACTCGGTGAGGAAATCGCGCGCGCCCTGCGCGCCCATCGTCTCGATCGGCGGCAGGTTCATCTCCGCCAGCATGCCGAGCACAAGCCGCACGTCCGGCTGCAACCGCACCACCTCGCCGTCATTGCACTGCTCGGCAACGCCGGGACCGGTGAGCCTGAAGCCGAGCATGCCGCGGCCGACCACCTCGTTGCAGATGCTGCGATACGGGCCGACGCCGCCGGTATAGGGCATCACGCCCTGCGGCTTGCCGGGCACGTTGGCGCCCGTGTACCAGGTGTTGGCGAGCCGGTGCAGCGTCAGCGTCGCGCAGTCGGCCATGTGGCGTTCCCAGCCGGCCTGCGCGGTGTCGGTCGCCTCCATCGTAGTGAAGCCGGCGTCGCGCAGCGCGGCGATGCGTTCGACCACCCAGTCGACATGCTGCTCGATCGAGACCGCCATGTTCGACAGCACCGATGGGCTGCCGGGGCCGGTGATCATGAACAGATTGGGGAAGCCCGCGACGGTGACGCCGAGATAGGTCTGCGGTCCGTGCGCCCAGACGTCCGACAGCGACTTGCCGCCGCGGCCGGAGATCGGATGCACCGCCATGATCGCGCCGGTCATCGCGTCGAAACCGGTGGCGAAGACGATGACATCGACATCGAAGCTGCGCTTGTCGGTCGAGATGCCGCTCGCCGTGATCGCCTTGATCGGCTCCTGGCGCAAATTGACCAGCGTGACGTTCGGGCGATTGTAGGTCGCATAGTAATTGGTATCGAGGCAGGGACGCTTGGCGCCGAACGGATGATCGTGCGGGGCCAGCGCGGCGGCGATCTCCGGATCCTTGACCACGGCACCGATCTTCTCGCGGATCAGATCGGCGACCACCTTGTTGCCGTCGACATCGACCGCCTGGTCGGCCCAGAGCTGGCTCAAGATGTGGACGAGGTCACCCGCCGCCCACGCCTTCTCGAACCGCTCACGGCGCTCGGCGTCGCTCAATTGCCAGCTCACCACGGTCTGCTGCGGATAGGGCACGCCGGCCATCGACCAGCGCGCCTGCTCGCGGTAGGCTGCGCGATCGCTCTCGAAGAACGCCTTGCGATCATCCGGCACCGGACCGTTGCCGGCAGGCAATGCGAAATTCGGCGTGCGCTGGAACACGGTGAGTTGCGCGGCCTGCTCGGCGATCAGAGGGATCGACTGGATGCCCGACGATCCGGTGCCGATCACGGCGACGCGCTTGCCCTTGAGATCGACGCCCTGATGCGGCCAGCGGCCGGTGAAGTAGATCTCGCCCTTGAAATCTTTGACGCCGTCGATCTCCGGCGGCTTCGGCGACGACAGGCAGCCGGTCGCCATGATGTAGTAGCGGCACGAGACATTGGCGCCGTTATTGGTCGAGATCAGCCAGCGCGACGTCGCATCATCCCAGGTCGCCTGCGTCACCTTGGTGCCGAACCTGATATCGCGACGCAGGTCGTAGCGGTCGGCAACGAAGCCGAGATAGCGCAGGATCTCCGGCTGGGTGGCGTATTTCTCCGACCAGGTCCACGCTCGATCGAGCTCGGGATCGAAGGTGTAGCTGTAGTCGATGGTCTGGATGTCGCAGCGCGCGCCTGGATACCGGTTCCAGTACCAGGTGCCGCCGACGTCGCCGCCTTCTTCAAGCGCCACCGCCGAGAAGCCCGCCTTGCGCAAGCGGTGCAGCAGATAGAGACCGGCGAAACCGGCGCCGACCACCGCGACGTCGACTTGCTGCGTGGTTCCGCTGTGGGTGGAGTCCGAAGCGCGTGCTGCAACTGCTGCGTCTGGCATGCCATTCCTCCCGTATGTTTTGATTTGACGGAAGGCTAGCCCTGCCCTTTCAGTTTGTCATCACGACAAACGCAATCTGAGGTCGCCGCAATTGTGACGCCCGCGGCCTGTAGCAGGATGCGCAGCGTGTGGACGCAAGTGGCGACGAAGGATGTGGGGAGCGCAATAAACGGCGTCACACACTACAACGTCGTCCCGGCGAAAGCCGGGACCCATACTCCGTCGCGGATGTTGTGGGCGAGACGCGTCGTTCCACCGGCGCGCAACAATGACCATCGGTGGTTATGGATCCCGGCCTTCGCCGGCACGACACCGAATATTCAGTGCCGGTCGTGATCAAAAACTCACTTGCTCTAGATGACGGGTTGGGCACACGCCCTCAGATCGACCGCATCAGACCGCCATCGACGCGGATGTTCTGGCCGGTGATGTAGCCGGCGCCGTCGGAGACGAGGAAGGCGATGGTTGCCGCGATCTCCTCCGCCTTGCCGTAGCGCTTCATCGGCACGGCGTCGCGCCGCTCCTCGGTCGCCGGCAGGCTGTCGATCCAGCCCGGCAGCACATTGTTCATGCGGACATTGCTGGCGGCGTAGCTGTCGGTGAACAGCTTTGTGAACGCGGCGAGCCCGGCGCGGAACACCGCTGACGTCGGAAACATCGCGCTCGGCTCGAAGGCCCAGGCGGTGGAGATGTTGACGATCGCGCCGGACTTCTGCGCCTGCATGTGAGGTGCGACCAGGCGCGTCGGACGGATCACGTTCATCAGATAGACGTCGAGGCCGGTGTGCCACTGCTCATCGGTCAGTTCGAGCACGCCGGCGCGCGGGCCGTGACCGGCGCTGTTGACCAGCGCATCGATGCGGCCCCAGCGCGCCATCACGCCGTCGACGGCGCGCTTCAGGTCGTCGTTCGAGCGGTTCGAGCCGGTGAAGCCGAGGCCACCGAGTTCACTCGCCAGCGCCTCGCCCTTGCCGGACGACGACAGGATCGCGACGCGAAAGCCATCCGCAGCCAAACGCCGCGCCGCCGCTGCGCCCATGCCGCTGCCGCCCGCGGTGACGAGTGCGACCTTCTCCAAAGCCATGATCTGATTTCCCATTTGATGACGAAGTTGACGCAAGGTCTATCATCTGGGATCAGGCAGCGCGACACCCGGCCTGCCGCACGATGGCGCACTACTTCCTGAACACCTGTTTCGATCCGGCGTCGAACCTGGCCACCGGCCGGTCCATCTGCCACAGCTCGATGTCGTGGGCGTCGACGAGACGGCCGGCCGACGTGATGGCCTGGTCGTCGTCGGCGCAATCCATGTTGACCACGCCGATGGATCGGCTGTGTTGCCCAACGATATATGCGCGATAGGTCGTCATCTTCGTTCTCCGGCCGTTGCGAACTCCGCCGCAGCGATGCCCGAGCGCGAAGATGAGCTTGAGGATGTATGAATTCGAGAAGGTCTGCTTCGACTTCTTATAAGCGCGGAATAAGTAGCGGCCGCGTCACGGGCCGATCGAATCAGCCGTCAGGCCGGCGCGCCGTTCTTGAGCAGCTTCGCGATGGCCGCAACCAGCTCATCGGGCGAGAACGGCTTGTTCAGCAGCACGCTGTCCGGCACGCCCCTGGTCGGCCACTCGTCGCCGCCACCGCCGGTGATGTAGAGCACCGGGAACGATGGATCGATCTCGCGGGCACCACGCGCGACACGCCAGCCGTCGAGCCGGCCGAGCAGGCGGATGTCGGTAACCAGCGCGCTGTACTTGGTGCGGAATGCCTTCAGCAACGTCAACGCTTCCTCGCCCGAGCCTGCGATCGCCGGCTCGTAGCCGCCGTCCTTCAGGGCGTCTTCCACCATCATCTGAAGATCACGATCGTCTTCGATGACGAGAATGATCGGAGCGTCTTGCAAAGCTATCCCCCAGAAATCAGCCGGGCGCGCTCCCGGCTCCGAAGCATATGCAGCATAAAAGTGGCCACCGTTTGCACGGTGTCACCCAGTAAAAATACGGGTATCAGACGCGTGTCTATTCGTCGGCGAATTCGTCTTCTTCGTTGACCCCCGCTCTACCCCGCGGAGCCGGCTTTCTGCCGCCAAGCGATCCTGTGACATAAGGTTCGCGCGTTGCATAGGGGTTACGGCCGCCGGCGCGCGCCGCGACCTCTTCGCCGGAGACCGCGGCGGGCTGGCAGATCAGGCGCCGGCTGGCCCGGCGCATCAGGTCCACATGGATGTGGTCGTAGTGATAGACGTTGGAACCCGGTGCCAGCACGGTGGTGAATTGCTGGCAGGCGGCGGCCTGGACATCGCGCAGGAAGCCCTGCTCTTCCGGCAGGCCCTTCCAGCCATCCTTCACCGAGACGCGGCGGCCATCGGACAGCGTGAAGGCTGCGATGTCGAGCGCATTGCCGAAGGCGTGCTCAGAAATATGCGCGTGCGAATTGCCGTTCATGCCGCGGCACGAATAGGCCGAGATCTGCTTGATCTCGACGACGCGCGCGCCGAACCAGCGCTGCGCCGCCGGCTGCACGGAATCGGCGAGCCAGCGCTCGAGCACGGAGACGATCGGGCACGCCAGTGTCGCCGCCGGCTTCACTGCGACCGGGCCGACCGTCATCACCGGATTGCCGTTCGACGGACCGAGCCGCGGCGGCGATGGCGCGCCGGGCGGCTGCTGCGAATAAGGCGCCGGTGAATACGGCGCGGCTGCGCCCTCGCGCTGCGGATTGCGCGGCAGGCCTGGATAATAAGGTCGCTCGCCGCTTGCCTCGGGCGACCCGTCCGGCGGCAGGTCGATCTCGCCCTGCTGCGGCGGCACGCCGGGCGCCGACAACGAGACCGGCCCGTTCGGCTGGCTGCCATAGTTCGGCTGGCCGACGGCCTGATCGGAATATGGCGCCTGCGCGGGCCCCGGACTGGGCTGACGGTTGATCGGCCAGCGCGGCTGGCCACCGACCGATGCCGGCGGACGCAGACTGTCATCGGCAAATCCATAGGCTGAACTGGTTTCGCCGAGGGCTGCGACCTTGAGCGGGAATTCGGCGCCGCAGACGCCGGGGCCGGAAATCGGATCGATGCGGACGAGGTCGGGCCCTTCCTTGACCGCACCTGATTTCAGGCAAGCGGCCTCGGCCTCGGCCCGCCACGGTTCGCGCTCGGCGGTCTGGAACAGACCACGGCCGCAACCAGCAAGCGACACAAGGACAAGGGAGCCGACGAGATACAAACGAACTCCACGCGTCATGGCGCGGAGGTTCTGCGAATTTGATTAAAGACTCTTCAACGCATTTCGACTGAATGATTTCAGCTGCTTTTAACCATGCGCGGCTTGCGGCGTAATGCTTGTTGCGTCAACCACTGACACGCGCTCTGCATCACGACGTAGAAGCGCAAGGAGATCGCCGCTCGTGTCGCGATGGAGAATGCCTTGGCATTCAGCATCCGTGTCCGGCGCAGGAAATTCATCTATAGGTAGCAGTTCCTGCCACAACAACCCGGATCGGGAACTGACAGGCGGTATCCGGTACTGCTGGCGCATACGTTCTGCGCAACGCCCTGGAAAATATTTGGTGCCGCTTCAACGCCTTGATTCGGCATCCGTTTGAACCGCACATCGCAATGCGGCATCGCTCGGAAACTCCGGCCGGACAGCACCGCTGACTTTATCCGCCAGGAACCACTTGCTAGCTTTTGCGTTAATGCGGGCAGCGTTGTGAACCAAGGGAGTTTCCCAATGGATTTCGCGAGTCCTCTGCTGAGCAAGCTGAGCATTGTGGCCGCGTACATCGCGTTCGCCTTCGTTGGCGCCATCATTCTCGGCGTGTTCTAGACAATCAGACAGGCGATGAGTTCAGCGCCCGGCGGCCGTCCCCCCGCCGGGCGCTTTGCGTCACCGATGAAGGCATCCGGTTACAAATTTGGACAGCTGCGCACTCAGGTGCGCGGCTCACCCCGGAGCTGCCCCTGCGTGATCACCCGCGCCCGCGAATGCCAGACGCGGACCCAGTCGACGCCGCTGCAATAGAAGCGGCCGAGCACGCAGGATTCGACGCGCAGTTTGTCCGCGCCCTGCACCGCGATCGTGCCGTAACGGATGATGCCGCTGTCCTGGCTGTAGACACCGCCCTTCCAGCGCGCATCCTGCTTCGGCTTCATGTTGATCAGCACCGCTTCGCCGAGATCGCGCGTGGACCTGTCGAGCGCGTAGCCGCACAGCGCGTTGCCGCAGAGGCGAATGCGGACCAGGTCGTTGGCTTCGGTCTGCCAGTCGCCGATCGGGCCGTCGTCCGGCTCGTCGACCTCGCGCGAGACTCGGATCAGCGGCGGCACCGGACCCGCAGGCACGGCGGCCGGCGGCGGAGCTGCGACGGCCGGCGGCGGCTCGGGCGTCATCACGCGCGTCGGCGCCGGCGGTGGTGGCGCGGCAACAGGCGGCGGCACGGCGGGAGCGGGCTTGTACACAATGATCGGCGGCGGTGCTGGCGGCGGGCTTGCGGCCGGCGTAACCGGGATCGCTGCGGGCGCGGGCACCGGATTCAACATGCGACCGTTGTCGCCACCATCGTCGCGCCTGGATCTGTCAGACACCGAGACGCAGGAGAGCGAGCGACACCGCGCCGAATCGAGATGGACGCGGTGGCCGCCGATCGAAAACGAGAGCCCCTCGCCGGCATAGGCGAACGGCGCGAACAGGGTCAGCGCGACGAGCAGGCAGGTGCGCTTCATCGAAGCCTCCAGAACATCCGACGACGCTTAGGGATGCGGTGCTCACGGCGCAGTGACTTGCATCACCATGGCAATTTCTCCCCGCCGCGGCGCGCCTTCGGCTGCGTCCGCCGGCGTGATGTGGATCACAGAACCTGGCCGCGCGGCCGCGTAGCGTCCGGACCAATCGATCCACCCCGCCCCACGCCACGGAGACCCAGATGAAGAAGCTCGTTGCGATCGCCGCGCTGCTGATGGCCACCACATCGGCGCATGCCGGCGGCACCGGCATAACCTTCGAGATCGACGGCCAGCGCGTGCATGTCGAGGCGCCGCGCAATTGCAGCGCGCTGTCCTGCATCCGCATCTCGGCGCCGGGCTATAGCGGCACGATCGGCGGCATCAGCAAGAACTTCGGCTCGAAGTCCGATGATGCTGAGGACGTCGCCGCGACGAGCTCGCCGCCACCGGCGCCCACCCCCGCGCCGGCTCAGGTCGCAGCGCCGCAGCCGGCCGCGCCGGTCGCCGCCGCGGTCCCGCCGCCTCCTCCGCCCCCGGCAACGGTTGCGACCGCCGCCCCTGCGCCGGTCGATGCCACCCCCGCTGCGACCGCACCGGCCCCGGTCGCAGCGCAGCCTTCGCCGCAGCCGCAGGCCGCGCCGGTTGCCTCAGCGCCGGCAACGGCGCCGACCGGACCGATCGGCGTCTGGGCCACGGAGGAGAACAAGGGCAATGTCCGCGTCGAAGCCTGCGGTGCCAGTCTCTGCGGCTATTCCGAGAAGACCAACGAACGCATTCTGATCAACATGAAGCCCGACGGCGGCAAATGGAGCGGCCGCATCCACGATCCCGACTCCGGCCGCAACTACGACTCGACGATCGCGATGAAGGGCCCGAATGCGATGCGCGTGCAGGGCTGCGCCTTCGGCGGCATGTTCTGCGGCGGCCAGACCTGGAAGCGGGTCAGCTGAACCGCAACTGACATCAGATTTTTGTGGTTGCCCCGGCGGTCGCTTCATGCGGACCGCCGGGCGCGCTATAAGCGTCGCAGTGTCGAGGTTGATTTGAACCTGCAGGCGGCTTGCGATGGCGATGACGGCTCTTGAACTCGGTCTGCGAGGCGCGGTGGTCGCGCTGTTCCTGGTGGTTTGCGCGGTGCTGCTGCTGCGCTACGCGGCAGTCAATCGCGCCGCAAGCCTCGGCGCCGCGATGGGCGCGGCCGGCGCGGCCTATGCGATTACGACCGCCCCCTTCTTTCCCGCATCATCATTCGGCTGGAGCTCACCGTTCGTCGCCTTCGCGATGGGGTCTCCGGTGATCTTCTGGCTATGGGCGCGCGCGATGTTCGAGGAGCGGTTTGCCCTGCGCCCTTGGCACGCGGCGGTGTGGACGCTGGTCGCCGGCCTCGGCGTCGTGAGCCATAGCGGCTGGACCATGTCGCCCGCGCTCGCAGCAGGCTGCGGCCGCACGCTGGCGCTGGCGACGATCGTGTTCGCGCTGCTCGGGATGGCGCAGCTGCCGAGGGGATGGCGCACGGCCGTGACGACGGCACGCGGGCGGCTGTTGATCGCGCTGGTCGTCGGCATCGGTCTCCAGATGACGTTCGCCGCCGCGGCCGGGTGGGCAGCGCTTCCGACCCGCTCGATCGACCTCAGCGCCGCACTCGCCCTTACCGCATTCGCGCTGATCGCGATCTGGATGATGCTGTTCGATCCGCCCGAGAACCAGCCGGCCGTCGCCGGCGCGGGAAACGGACCGGCCGCGCGGCAGGCGCGCCCGCTCGCGCATGCCGGCCCGCCGGCCTCGAGCCAGGCCGCGCTCAATCACCTCAGGCATCTGATGGCGACCGAGCGAACCTATCGGCAGGAGGGGCTGACCATCGGCGTGCTGGCGGTCAAGCTCGGCATGCCGGAATACCGATTGCGCACCCTGATCAATGACGGGCTCGGCCACCGGAACTTCAATGCCTTCCTCAACCGCTATCGGCTCGACGAGGCCAAGGCGGCGCTCGCCGATGCGGGCCAGGCCGAGGTACCGGTGCTGACGATCGCGCTCGATGCCGGGTTCCAGTCGTTGGCGCCGTTCAACCGCGCCTTCAAGGCGGACACCGGGCTGACGCCGACCGAGTTTCGCCGGCAGGCGATCGCCGGGCAAACCGCGGATGCGGCGGAAATCGCGCGGTCGGGGTGAGAATTCGCTCCTCGATTTCAGAAATCGATAGGCTTGCAGCCCCACAATCTGCCTAGCTGCTCCGACGCAGGCGCCGCGTCGCGGCAAGGCGTGATCAGGCATGACAAGGCAAGCGGAGCGCGACCACCGATGAAGCATTTCCTCACCGCGGCTAGGCTGCTGGCCCTCGACCTGGCGTCGACCCTTGTCTTTCTCGTTCTGTTCCTGGTGACCCACAACACCGCGCTCTCGGTCGGCCTCGGCATCGCGTTCGGCGTCGTGCAGATCGGCCTCCAGATCATGCGCGGCAGGCGGATCGATACCATGGAATGGCTGAGCCTGTTCCTGGTGGTTACCGCGGGCACCGCGACGCTGCTCACCAACGACCCGCGCTTTGTGCTGTTCAAGCCCAGCGTGATCTACGCCATCGTCGGCGTCGTGATGCTGAAGCGCGGCTGGCTCAACCGCTATCTGCCCGAGATCGCACAGAAAGTCGTGCCCGATGTCGCCGTCAAGGTCGGCTATGTCTGGTCGGGGCTGATGTTCGCCTCCGCCGCGGTCAACGCCTTCGTCGCGCTGACCTGCGAGATCACGACCTGGGCCGTCGTGATGCCGATCTTCGGCATCGTCAGCAAGGTCGTGGTGTTCCTCGGCGGCTTTGCCGCGCTCCGCCTCACCGCAAGGCGCCGCATCCGCGCCATGCCCGAGGCCGAACGCGAAGCCGTGCTCGCGCTCGAGCGTGCTCCGGAGGCCCGCGCTGCCGTCACGGCCGATCTCACGCCGTCCGCGAGTGGTTAACGAAACAAACCGGCGCGCGACGAAACCATTTTGCCGGGCGCATGAAGAATCGCTGAAACCAAGCCTGCCTAGTGATGCTCCCGACGACGCGCTGCATCGGCGCGATCACCACAAGGGGGACAAGATGGCTTTCACCGCTTCCGCGCTCCGTCACGGCAAACTGCTGGCGGCAACGGCGTTCACGCTCGGTCTGTTGACGTCCGCGTCCTATGCCTACACCGACGAGCAGCAGCAGATGTGCACCGGCGACGCGATGCGGCTGTGCAGTTCGGAAATCCCGGATGTCGATCGCGTCACCGCCTGCATGGTGCGCCAGCGCGCGCTGCTCAGCGACGGCTGCAAGGCCGTCTTCCACTACGTGCCCCCTGCGGCGGCCGCGCAGCCCGCAAGCTACACCCCCGCGGCCAAGCCGGCGAAGCCACTCAACATCACTCCTCACAAGCGCGGATAACCAAAACCCCAAGCAGCGACCGGGCACCGCGCTTCCTGTCGGGGGCGCGGTGCTTGATCGTTCTGGTCCGCCATGACAACAAGGCAGGACCGTTCATTCGGCATTCAGCCTGACGCGGCTCAATTGCCGATCCCCAAGGCCTCCCCGGGAATCGATGGTGATGCGCCGCACCTTTCTCTTTGCGCTCCTGCTTGGTGCCGGCGTCGCCATGGGTTGGCATACAACCGCCGATGCCGCGCCCGAGCTGACGCAGCTTGCACAAGCACAGCCTGCTCCGGCCCCCGCTCCTGGCGCGGCGCCGAGCGCGACGCCGGCCGCGCCCGCAACCGCTGCTCCGGCCGCGACGCCGCAGGCCACCGCGCCCGAGCCGATCGGCAACGTCGCCACGCTGACCGGAACCGCGACGGTCACGCGCAACAACACCACGACGCCGCTGCAGATCCGCGACGACATATTCGCCAATGACGATGTCGCCACATCGGCAACCTCCTCGCTCGGCATCACCTTCAACGACGGCACCACCTTCAACCTGCGCGCCAATGCCAGGATCACGATCGACAATTACGTCTATGAGGATGGCGGCCAGCAGAACAGCGCGCTGTTCAACGTCGCCAAGGGAACGGCGGCGTTCGTCGCCGCCGCCGTCGCCAAGACCGGCAACATGAAGATCTCGACGCCGACCGCAACCCTCGGCATCCGCGGCACCACCGGCCTTGTCGAAGTGCCCGAAGGCGCGCGTGCGACCAGCAACAATGTCGGCATCAAGCTCTATCCCGACGCCGACGGACATGTCGGCCGCATCGAGGTCAATGACCGCAGCGGCGCCTCGCTCGGCGTACTGACGCGCGGCGCCAGCGGTTTTGCGATTCGTCCCGGCACCGGCGGCGCGCGCTTTGCCGCGGTGCCGTTGACGATCTCGCCGCAGCAGATGACGCGCGACCAGGGTTTCGTGCGCGCGGTGCATTCCGCGCAGACGCTGGGCCGCCAGGTCGTGACCGAGCAGCGCGACTTCCGCAGAGCCAATCCCGATTTCCGCCGCACCAATCCGGCCGCGCCCTATCCGAACCGCGGCCAGCCGGTGCAGCCGAACCCGCAGCGCCAGAACGGTCTGCCGGGCCAGAACCGCAACGGCCCGCAACCGCCGGCTCAGCAGAATCGGCCGGGCCAGTTGCAGCAGCCCGGTCAGCCGAACCGTCCCGGCCAGCCGCAGCAACCGGGCACGCCCGGCCGCCAAGGTGCGCAACAGCCAGGCTCGCAGCAGCCGGGCACGCAGCAGCAAGGCGGCGCACGGCACGCGCTGCCCGGCCAGCCCGGCGGCACGACGCTGCCGCATGCGCCCGGCGTCCAGACGCCGGCCGGCCAGCAGCCTGCTGGACAGCAACCGGCGCGACAAGGCGGCGCCACGCAACCCGGCGCTCAACAGCCGCCGGCACGTCAAGGCGGCCAGCAGCCCGGACGCACGCAGGCGCCGGGCGGCGTGCGCCAGCCCGTGCAACCGGGCCTGCCGCGACAGGGCACGGCCCAGCCGGTGCCGCAGTCACCTGGCCAGCCGCGACCCGGCCTTCAGCAGGCTGCACCGGGCGCGCGTCCGGACCTGCAACGGCCCGCAGCGCAGGCGCGTCCGGCCTTCCAGCAACGGCGCGCACCGCCACCGCGCGCGGCAAAGCCGCCGCCCAAGAGCAAGCGCCACAATTGATTGGAAGCGCGCCGCGTCAGGCCGCGCGGCGCAGCCAGTCGCGCACGCGTTCGATCAGGTTCTTGCGCAGGATGGGCTGATCGGCCGTGGCCGCGGCTTCGATCTCGCGCGCGGATGACGGCTGCTCATCCGATGCAGCGACCGCCACGACATACTCGGTCTCCACCACTTCGCCAGCATCCGCCGCATGGTTGGGCACCATGGCCGGCCGATCCGGCTCGGCATCGACAGTCGGTGTCTCCGCGAGATCTGACGGCTCCGGGGTGACTGACACGTCAACTGGCAGTGACGTGTCAGCCGCGATCGGCGTCTCGGCGACCTCGGGCACTTCAGTGAACTCCGGCAGTTCAGTGAACTCCGGCCGATCAGCGATCGCAGGCGTATCGACGACGACGGGTGCGTCAACGGCCGGCTCTTCCGCGGCAACGCGCGCGCGGCGGCGTTCGGCGGCGGCGACCCGCAGCCGCGCACGGCGCTCGCGCTCCGCCTGCGCCGCAGCCTGCAGCGCGATCGGGCCGACATTCTCCAGGAACATGCGCTCATAGCTGCGCGACAAACGGTCGAGCGCCGCGTCCAGCGGCAGCCAGTCGACTTCCCTGATGTCGCTCATCAACTCGCGCACCGGTCGGCCGCCGGCATCCATGCGCCAGTAGTGCACCACCTTGGAGCGCCCGCCGGACTCATAGACCAGCGTGCCGAGGAATTCGTGCACCTCGACGGCGTGGCCGGTTTCCTCCAGCACCTCGCGCTCGGCCGCGGCGCGCGCCGTCTCACCGTCGTCGAGCTTGCCCTTCGGCAGCACCCACTCATTGCGCTTGCGCAGGCGCACGACGGCAAAGCGCGGCGGCGTCTCCCGCCGCAGCACGATGCCTCCCGCCGCCAGAACAGGCGTCCGCGCCATCTCATATCCCAAAGGTTTGCGATTTAGGATCGTCGCTCGACGATCAACGCCATTCTAAAGCATGATCCGGAAAAGGGGAAACCAGTTTTCCGGGCAGATCATGCTCAAACAATGACACGCGAGGGAAAAACCCGATCAAATCACAGGCTTTCGCAGCAGCGGTTCGCCGCATTTGATCCGCGTTCCCTCAACGACATTGTCGCAGAACTCGAAATTGCCGGGCGCGAGCACGATGATGGTCGAGCCGTGCTCGAACCAGCCGAGTTCATCGCCTTTCTTCACATGCGCGTCGCAGGTGAAATCCACCGGCCCCCGCGACTGCGCGTTCAGCGTGACATCGAGGAAATGCAGGCGAAGGCTTGCCACCAGGATCGCGGCGACCGGAACCAGGGTCAGCGCCTCGCCGGTCGGCAGTTTTGCGCGCAGCACCGCGCGCTCGTTCTTGCAGAACAGCCGCTCGACCCGCTTCAGCGCGATCGGATTGACGTTCCAGACGTCGCCATGGATGAACGTCACCTTGTCGATGGCAAGATCATACGGTGCGTGGAAGCGGTGATACATGCTCGAGGTCAGCCGCAGCGTGACGAAGCGGCCGTTCTTGTGCTGCTCCACCAGCGCGGGATCGCCGAGCAGATCGAGCAGCGAATAGGGCGCTCCCTTGACCTGGAACAATTGAGTGTCCTCGATCCGGCCATGCGCACCGATGATGGCATCCGACGGGCTCGCGATGATGGCAGGATCGGCCACCGCCGGGCGCAGGCCGGGCTTGAGCTCGCGGGTGAAGCAATCGTGCAGGCTCTTGAACTCGGTCTTCTTCGCTTCCGACAGATCGAGGTCGGAGAACAGCTTCCAGCAGGCGATCGAGGCATCGCGCACCAAGGGATTCTCGACCTTGGAGAACCAGCCCATGAAGCGGGTCAGCGCCGCCCGCGGAATCCGGTTGGTTAGCAGGAAATTGAGGTCCTCCTGCTGGGTGAATGCCGAGATCAGGCCCTTGACTGTCATGAATTTGTTAGGTGCCGAGGCTAGCGCTTCTGTCATGGAAACATCCCTTCCGATTCTCTCGCTGTCCGCCGCCGCCCTTGCCGGCGCCGCCGCAGCCTTCCCCAAGATCCAGGCCCGCATCGCGCTGTCGCGCGCCAAGCACCGCTCGCTGACCGGACATTCCAAGATGTCCAAGATGGTCGCGCGCATGGTGCCGCACTACGAATTCGACATCGACGAGTTCTTCTGCTCCGACGGCGCGCCGAAGAACATCGCGATGCAGCGCCAGGACGGCTTCTTCCGCCTCGCCGGCCTCTACGGGGATCGCTACCCCAAGGGCCGCGCGCTCACCGCCGAGGTGACGGAGCGCATCTCCGACCTGCAGTTCACCGAATCCTACCGCGTGCCGTTCCAGTACAGCCGCCTGGTGCGCGAGCATCTGAACACCTCGGCATTCGTGCAGGCCTCCAGCGGCGTCACCGTCACCGACCTTGACGGCAATGTGGCCTACGACCTGACCGGCTCCTACGGCGTCAACATCTTCGGCAACGACTTCTACAAGGAGTGCATCGCCGAGGGTGAGAAGCGGGCGCAAGCGCTCGGCCCCGTGCTCGGCCCCTACCACCCGATCATCGCGGACAACGTCAAGCGGCTCTGCGAGCTCTCCGGCCTCGACGAGGTTTCGTTCCACATGTCCGGCACCGAAGCCGTGATGCAGGCGGTGCGGCTCGCGCGCTACCACACCAAGCGCACGCACCTGGTGCGCTTCGCCGGCAGCTATCACGGCTGGTGGGGCGAGGTGCAGCCCGGCGTCGGCAATCCGGTGTCGCCGCACGAGACCTACACGCTCGCCGACATGTCCGAGAAGACACTGCATGTGCTGCGCACCCGCAAGGACATCGCCTGCGTGCTGGTCAATCCGCTGCAGGCGCTGCATCCGAACTCCAACGCGCCCGGCGATTCCGCGCTGGTCGATTCGTCGCGCAGCTCGAAATACGACCGCGCCGCCTACACCGAATGGCTGAAGAAGCTGCGCGAGGTCTGCACCGAGCGCGGCATCGTCCTGATCTTCGACGAGGTGTTCGTCGGCTTCCGCCTCGCGGCCGGCGGCGCCCAGGAATATTTCGGCGTCAAGGCCGACATGGTGACCTACGGCAAGAGCCTCGCCGGCGGCCTGCCGGTCGGTGTGGTGTGCGGCCGCAAGGATCTGATGCGGCGCTTCCGCGACGATCGTCCCGCCGACATCTGCTTTGCGCGCGGCACCTTCAACTCGCACCCCTACGTCATGACGTCGATGGACGAGTTCCTGAGCCGGCTGGCCAGCCCGAACTTCCGCTCGATCTATAACGGGCTGGACGAGACCTGGAACGGACGCGCCAAGGCGCTCAACGACCGCCTCACGGCCGCGGGCCTTCCGGTTCGCGTCGGCAACATCTCGTCGATCTGGACCGTCTATTACACCGAGCCGTCCCGCTACAACTGGATGCTGCAATATTACCTGCGGGCCGAAGGCCTGGCGCTGAGCTGGGTCGGCACCGGCCGCCTGATCTTCACCCTGAATTACACCGACGCCGACTTCGCCGAGGTCAGCGATCGTTTCGTCGCCGCCGCCGAAAAGATGAAGCGCGACGGCTGGTGGTGGCACAAGGAAGGCCTCACCAACAAGAACATCAAGCGACAGATCCTGAAGGAGATGGTCGCCGTGAAGTTCGGGCGCTGACGGCTGGCGCCGTCCGTTTGCTCCCTCGCCCCGCTTGCGGGGAGAGAGTCGGGGTGAGTGGGACTCTCGACGAGAGCACCGATAGACGGACTCGCGGAGAGTCCCCCTCACCCGGATTGCATCTACGATGCAATCCGACCTCTCCCCGCAAGCGGGGCGAGGTGAAGTCAGCGCGTGGTCGAGAAGATTCAAGGCGAAGCCGTCTTCTTGCATGGCCCTAAGAACGGTGATGCCCGGGACGAGCCCGGGCATCACGCAGTTTGAAGACGCTGGGAGCAACGATCAGGCGTGCCTGACGTGCTTCTCGAGACCCGGATCGATCAGCTCGCCCTTCATCAGGAACAACGGCGCCTTGTGATAGAGCTTCAGGTCGTGGAACGGATCGGTGACGATCTTGGTCATCCAGACGAGGCCGGTCTCGACGTCGCGGATGAAGAACAGGTGGATGGTGCGGAACAGCAGGCCGCCGACGCCGACCGCAAGCCAGATCTTGGCGACCTGACGGGTGAAGTCGCCCATCGTGACCCAGGGCTTGAACAGGCCGAACAGCGTCGGATCGAAATACAGCACCATCGGCGACAGCGCCCAGATCGCCATCAGCACGACCTTGCGCTGCAAATTGTAGCCGACCTTGATGTCTTCCTTGTGCTCGTGGGTCGCCTGGTTGACGTGGTCATACCCCTTCGGCTCGAAGAAGAAGTGACCGGCCTGGCGCGAGGTCATCGAGACCAGCCAGCCGACCAGCGCCGACACGACCGGATCGAAGAACAGCATCACATAGGCGAACAGGAAGCTCAGCGCGCTGACGAAGTGCAGGCTCTGGTTGATCCGGCTGTGATGGTAGAAGCGATGGTCATCCCAGCGCTGGGTACGCAGCTCTTGCAGAAAATTCTTGATCATTGGTTCCCCCAACATCTTTCGGGACAGGATTTACAGGGCTTCGATGTACCGCGTGTGACATCATCATAATGACATATGACAATGCGGAGCGACACCTTGACGCGACTGGAGAAGGTCTCGCCTCATCCCGGCGATTTGCGCGGATGAGGCGGAGGGTATCGTAGCCTCCCGGTTCGGACCCGCGCTGTGCGCGACCTCACCCGGAAGGAGCTGCCTGGCCTCAGGCCGCCTTGGCGACGTCCGCCTTGCGGAAGCGGACCAGCGAGAAATGGCCGAGCGGCGGGATCAGGCGGCGCTCCGCGAGCTCCATGCCGCGCGCGCCGGCCAGCCACTTGGTGTAGCGCGACCAGGCGAATTCGGCGGTCCGGAACCCGAGCGGGCGCACCACCGGCTGCAGTGTCTGCTCGATGAAGCGGCGGACGCCGGCATCGGCGCTGACGCGGGTCAGGATGATCAATTCGCCGCCAGGCTTCACCACGCGCGCGAACTCGTCCATCGCGGCTTCCGGATTCGGCACCGCCGACAGCACGTACTGCGCCATCACGACATCGAACGAATTGTCGGGAAATTCGAGCTTCTCGGCATCCATCACCGCCAGGCCCTCGACATTCTTCAGGCCCTGCTCGGCGACGCGCTTCTTGGCCTTCTCCAGCATCGCCTCGGAGATGTCGGTGCCGAAGATGCGGACGTTTTGGCCGTAGAGCGGCAGCGAGATGCCGGTGCCGACACCGACCTCGAGCACGCGGCCGCCGATCTTGTTGGTAGCCTGGATCGCAGCCTGCCGGCCCTTGCTGAACACGCCGCCAAACACGAGGTCGTAGATCGGCGCCCAGCGGTCGTAGGCCTGCTCGACCGTCTCGCGGTCGAAGTCCATGGAACGGTCGGCGCCCAGCTTGATAATTTCAGCCATAGAGAGTCTCTCGTCTTTCGTTCGATTGAGCTGTTAATTCGGAACCGCACTGCGGCCGGCGACGCGGCGGGCGGGCCGCGGCGCGCGGCTCGGCTGCAGCGTGGCAAGATTGCCGATGAACTGACGCGCACTGTTTTCCCAGGAACGCTCCAACGCAAAATTGCGGCAGTCCGCGCGCGACATGTTCAGCGCGCGCAGGCAGGCGCTGCGCAAATCATGGTCGATCGCGCCGATCGGATGGTCCGATATGACGTCCTTCGGGCCGGTCACAGGGAACGCCGCGACCGGCGTGCCGCAGGCCAGCGCCTCGAGCTGCACGACGCCGAACGTGTCGGTCAGGCTCGGGAACACGAAGACGTCGGCGGCAGCGAGGTGCGAGGTCAAATCCTGGCCCTTCTTCTCGCCGAGGAAAATCGCGTCGGGATATTTCTGTTCCAGCGCCGCCCGTTGCGGGCCGTCGCCGACCACGACCTTGGAGCCCGGCAGCTCCAGCGACAGGAAGGCGTCGAGGTTCTTCTCCACCGCGACACGGCCCATGGTCATGAAGATCGGCCGCGGCAGATCGAGCACGGCCGGCTGATCCGGATTGAAGATCTTGGTGTCGACGCCGCGGGTCCAAGAGCCGAGCCTGCGGAAGCCGCGCTCGGCAAGCTCGGTCCGCAGCGAGTCGGTCGCAACCATCGTCATGGAGCCTGCGGCATGGAAGTGCCGCAGCACGGCGTAGCCGACGCTGTCGGGAATTCCGGTGCGCACCGAAACATATTCGGGGAAGCGCGTTGTATAGGACGTGGTGAAGGCGAGCTTGTTGCGCTGGCAATAGCCGCGCACCGCCCAGCCGATGGGCCCTTCGGTCGCGATGTGGATCGCCTCGGGCGCGGCCTCCTCGATCCGGCGCGCGATCTCGCGCCGGTTCGGCAGCGCCACCCGAAGCCCCGGATAGGTCGGCACGCCGACCGAACGGAAACCGTCGGGCGTCAGGAATTCGATCTCGGCGCCCAGCGTCGCTGCGCTGCGCGCCAGCGACGTCAGCGTCCGGACCACGCCGTTGACTTGCGGATGCCAGGCATCGGTCGCAACGAGTATGCGCATTGCAGGAGATCCAAACCGTTAATCTTGATTCTGCTCGCACGACGTTCTGACATGGATGTTTCAAACGTATGACGTCATCGAAATGTTAGGTTGTTTTTCGGGGCAAACGGCCGGTTTTTCGTGTAACGTGACAATCAGATGTCAGAGCAGAGTGAAAATCCCGGCACCACGCGCCGCAGGCTCAAACGACGAAACTCGTCGCTCCTGATCCTGGCGATCGGCATCCTTGTGTTCGGCGGCGCCGCGGGCGCGCTGCTCTACGCGCTACGTCCGGTGACGCTGTTGATCGCGGTCGGCCCGACCGGCAGTGAGGACGTCAAGCTCGTCCAGGGCTTCGCCCAGGCCTTCGCGCACAGCGGAAGCCCGGTGCGATTGAAGCCGGTCCCGACCCAGGGCGCCGCCGAAAGCATCGCGCTGTTCACTGCCAACAAGGTCGATCTCGCGGTGGTGCGCGGCGACCTCAATCTGCCAGCGAGCGCCGAGTCGGTCGCGGTCCTGCGCAAGAATGTCGTGGTGCTCTGGGCGCCCTCGGGCGGCAAAGGCAAGCGGCGGTCCGCCAAGATCAAGAGCATCGACGACCTTGCCGGGCACAAGGTCGGCGTGGTCGGCAGCACTCAGGCCAATGTCACGCTGCTGCGCGTGATCCTGACCGAGTCCGGCGTCAACCCCGACAAGGTCGCGGTCAGCCAGTTCGCCGTCAACAAGATCGCGGACCTCGCGCGCGATCCGTCGCTCGACGCCTACATGACGGTCGGCCCGCTCGACAGCAAGGTGACGGCGGAAGCGATCGCGGCGACGGCGGCCGCGCGCGGCGAGCCGAAATTCATTCCCATCGAGGTCTCCGAAGCAATCGCGCAGAAGCATCCGCTCTACGAATCGGAGGAGATCGCCGGCAGCATCTTCTCTTCGTCGCCGGCCCGTCCCGAAGACAAGGTCGAGACCGTCAGCGTCAACCACCTGATCATCGCGCAGCACAGCCTGCACGAGGCAACCGTCGGCGCGCTGGACCGGCAGCTGTTTACGCAGCGCCTCCAGGTCGCGCGCGACCTGCCGGCGGCAGCCAAGATCGAGAAGCCGGATACCGACAAGGACGCCGCATTGCCGGCGCATCAGGGCGCTGCCGCCTATATCGACGGCACCGAGCGCACCTTCCTGGAAAAATACTCCGACTATATCTGGGGCGGCATCCTGCTGCTCTCCGGCCTCGGTTCGGCCGGCGCCTGGCTGCGCCACTACATGAAGCGCGACGAGCGTGAGCAATACATCACCCACCGCGACAATCTGCTGACGCTGATCGCGCGGGTGCGCGGCGCCGAGACCGCGGAGCAGCTCGCGGCGATGCAGAGCGATGCTGACGCGCTGCTGCGCGAGGCGCTCGATTGCTACGACGACGGCGCGATCGATGAAGGCGACTTGTCGGTGATCGGGCTGACGCTGGAGCAATTCCATCACGCCGTCGCCGACCGCCGAGCCGCGCTCAACGGCGACAGGCCGGGCCTGCCGCGGATGCGCACCGGCTAGCGCACAGACGCCGATTGCACCGAGAGCAATGTGCACCGAGAGCAATATTTGGATTGCACATGCATGCGCGCGTGGCCATGTATGAGCACGACCACAACGCTCCGCACCACACCATGATCACGTCCATCATCACAGACCTGCCTGCGCCTTTCGTGCTCGCGGTGGCGCTCGCCGGCGTCTTCCTGATCGCCTTCATGAAGGGCGCGTTCGGCGGCGGCTTTGCCATCGTCGGCATCCCGCTGCTCTCGCTGGCGATGGATCCGATCGCGGCCGGCGCGCTGCTCGCGCCGCTGTTCGTCATCATGGACATCACGGCGCTGCGATTCTGGCGCCCCAATACGTGGTCGCGGGTCGACCTCGCGATGCTGCTGCCCGCGCTCGTGGTCGGCATCGGCCTCGGCTATTTCGTGCTGCGCGATCTCGACCGCCATGCCGTCGAGATCGTGATGGGCGTCGTGACGCTGGTGTTCGCCGCGCTGTGGTTCATCGGCGGCGGCGAGATCAAGCCGCGTCCGCGCTCGACCTTCAAGGCCGCGGTCGCCGGCCTGTCTTCCGGTGTCACGACGATGGTGGCGCATTCGGGCGGGCCGCCGCTTGCGATCTATCTGCTGCCGCTCGGCATGTCGAAGGCGCTCTACGCCGGCACCACCAGCCTGTTCTTCACGGTCGGCAACCTCCTGAAGGCCGGTCCGTGGCTCGTGCTCGCCACGCCGTCGCGAAGCCTGTGGATGCTGATGGCGCTTTGCGTGCCGGCCGTGCCGGTCGGCGTCTGGGCCGGTTGGCGGCTGCACGAACGGCTCGACCAGCGGGCGCTGTACCGCCTCTGCTACGCCATTCTCGTCATTACCGCGGCCAAGCTGCTGTGGGACGGACTGGCCGGATACATCCACCTCTGAGGTCGCCCGCTTGCCGGCAACCCGCCCTTAACCCTGCGACGAAACACGAACGAAACAAAACCCTAATGCCACGAAACCATTTTGGCGATTTCGTGCAAACGTCCTGAAACGCCTCCCCTGTATTGGTTTCCTCAACGATGCGCCGAACTGGCGCGCAGGGCGCAAACAACAGGGGTCGACAATGTTCAATTCCATCATGCTAAATACGCGTCTGGCTGCCGCCGCCTTCGGCGCGCTGGCGATTGGCGCCGTTGCCTTCTCGAACTCCGCCGCGGCCGCTCCGCTGCCGATGTTCCCCTTCATCCTGACGCCGCCGACCGCGGCCGTGCAGCCCCCGGTGCAGTCGATGCCGCAGGCGCAGGAGGAAGACCGTTCGGTTGAATTGCCCGCGCGCTTGCGCCGCCAGGTCGTCGCCTATCCGACCCGCGAGGCGCCCGGCACCGTGATCATAGACACCCCGCACACCTATCTCTATCTGGTGCTCGGAGGCGGTCAGGCGATGCGCTACGGCATCGGCGTCGGCCGCGACGGCTTCACCTGGTCGGGCACCCAGACCATCACCAAGAAGGCAGAGTGGCCGGATTGGACCCCGCCGCCGGAAATGATCGCGCGCCAGCCCTATCTGCCGCGTCACATGGCTGGCGGCCCCGGCAACCCGCTCGGCGCCCGCGCCATGTATCTCGGCGGTACCGTGTATCGCATCCACGGCACCAACGCGCCGGAGACGATAGGTACCCATGTCTCCTCCGGTTGCCTGCGCCTCACCAATGAGGACGTCACCGACCTCTATTCGCGGGTCAGCGTCGGCACCAAGGTGATCGTGCTGCCGATGACCGACCGTCGCGCCGCGCTTTAGCCGGACATTTCCAGACATCGACGACGGCTCCGGCATCTTGCCGGGGCCGTTGTCGCGTTCATATTCGTTAACGACCAGATCGTTAACGTCTGAGTGATCCCGGGCGGGCCGCCGGCCCCCGCCCCCGAAGCAGCGTGATCCCGCCACACTGGCGCCCTCGTCGGGGGGCCTGTACAACCCGTCAAGTTGATTTTCATCCGGGGGGACGATGCGTCTACCGATGCATCCAAGGACGATCGCGCTCGGGCTCACCGTGGTCCTCGTCTCGTTCGCGATCAGCCTCAAAGCCATGGACTGGCTCGCGCCGAGCGTCACCGTGCAGACGCCGCCACTGGTACAATTGCCGCCGCTGCCGCCGTCGCCGCGCTCCTCGACGGTCGTGGCGCAGGTCTCGGTCGCGCTGTCGGCGATCCGCGATGCCGCCGAACGCGGCGCGCCCAAGACCTTCGGCGGCAAGGCCGACAACCCGGTCCAGCAAATCCTGCAAAATGCCGACATCGGCTGGACCGCGTCGCGCGGGCCGATCGCGGCCACCGGCGCGCAGGACGTGCTGACGCTGACGACCCCGATCAACGGCACGCTCAAGGTCACCGGCTCGCTATCGGACAAGGCGACCGGTGCCGTCACCAACGCGCTCGGCAGCCTGCTCGGCGGCAATGTCGCCAGGCAGATCGGCTCCGTGAACATCAAGAACGTCAACGCCAACGCCGACATCAAGGGCAGCGTCACGCTGACTGCGCGGCCGAAGCTCGGCGCGTCCTGGCGGATCGAGCCGAACCTGCAGGCGCAGGTCAATCTCGGCGACACCAGCCTGTCGGCCGCCGGCGTCCGCATCAGCGTGCCGGCCCAGGTCAAGCCGGTGATCGACAAGGCGGTCGCCGACCAGATTTCCGTGGTGGAGGCACGGTTGCGCAACGACCCGGTGTTCCAGAACAGCGCCCGCGCGCAATGGGCCAAAGCCTGCCGGTCGATCCCGCTGCAGGGCACCGGCGGCACCTCGTCGATGCCGCCGATGTGGCTCGAGCTGCGGCCGACCCGCGCGATCGCGGCCCAGCCCAAGGTCGATGCGTCGTCGGTGATCCTGACCATGGGAATCGAGGCCGAGACGCGGATCACCGAGGCACAGACGACCCCGAACTGCCCGTTCCCCGACAAGCTCTCCATCGTGCCGCCGATGTCGAGCCAGGTCGCGATCGGCCTGCCGGTCGACATGTCCTTCACGACGCTGACGCAGCTCGTCGAGGCGCAGCTGAAAGGCAAGACTTTCCCCGAGGACGGCTCCGGCCCGGTCGACGTCACCGTCAAGAGCGCGAGCATCGCCGCCTCCGGCGACCGGCTTCTGATCTCGCTGCTGGTGCACGCCAAGGAGAAGAAGAGCTTCTTCGGCCTCGGCGCCGAGGCGACCGTGCACATCTGGGGCCGGCCGCGGCTCGACCAGGCGGCGCAGACGCTGCGGCTCGCCGACGTCGAGCTGGCGGTCGAGTCCGAGGCTGCGTTCGGCCTGCTCGGCGCCGCCGCGCGCGCCGCGATCCCGCATCTGCAGCAGGCGCTCGCCGACCGGATGGTGGTCGACCTCAAGCCGTTCGCGAGCAACGCGCAGCGCAAGATCGCCGCCGCCATCGCCGACCTGCAGAAGAACGAGGAAGGCATCCGGGTCGATGCCGACGTCACCAGCATCCGCCTCGCCAGCATCGCTTTCGATTCGAAAACGCTCCGCGTGGTCGTGGAAACCGACGGCACCATCAAGGCCGCCGTCACCGCGCTACCGGCGCTGTAACTTGGCTCTCCCTCTCCCCGCTCTTTGCGGGGAGAGGTGAATGGCGCCCGCCGTGCCTCGCTCCCCCGCCGCATGCCCAAAAAGTCGCCTTTGCGACAGGTTGCCGCACCGGATAGAAGGTGCCCGTGGAAGCAATCTTCGACGAAAAACCAGGGAGAGAAACACGATGAAATCGCTCTTGGCCGCAGCGGCGGCCAGCCTCGCGCTTGCGGCCTCCGGCACCGCGGCCAACGCCCAGATCTCCGACGACGTCGTCAAGCTCGGCGTGCTCACCGACATGTCGAGCCTCTATGCGGACGCCACCGGCAAGGGCTCGGTCGCCGCCGTCGAGATGGCGGTCGCCGACTACGGCGGCAAGGTGAAGGGCAAGCCGATCCAGGTCGTCGTGGCCGATCATCAGAACAAGCCCGACGTCGGCGTCAGCATCGCGCGCAACTGGTACGACAACGACAAGGTCGATGCGATCCTCGACGTGCCGACCTCATCGGTCGCGCTGCCGATCTCGGCGCTGACGCGCGAGAAGAACAAGATCCACATCAACTCCGGCGGCGGCTCATCCGACATCACCGGCACCGCCTGCTCGCCCAACACCGTGCACTGGACCTACGACACCTACGCGCTGTCGAACGTCGCCGGCAAGGCGATGGTCAAGCGCGGCGAGGACACCTGGTTCTTCGTCACCGCCGACTACGCTTTCGGCATGGCGCTGCAGCGCGACGCTGCCAACGTCGTCAAGGAGACCGGCGGCAAGGTGCTCGGCGACGTGCGCCATCCGCTCAACTCGTCGGACTTCTCGTCCTTCCTGCTGCAGGCGCAGGCCTCCAAGGCCAAGGTCGTGGCGCTGGCCAATGCCGGCGGCGACACCACCACCGCGTTGAAGCAGGCCGCAGAGTTCGGCCTGGCCCAGGGCGGCCAGAAGCTGATCGCGCTGCTGATGGAGATCACCGATACCCACGCACTCGGCCTGAAGGCGACGCAGGGCCTGATCGTCACCGACGCCTTCTACTGGGACATGAACGACGAGACCCGCGCCTTCTCGAAGCGCTTCAATGAGAAGGTCGGCCACATGCCGACCATGATCCAGGCCGGCCTCTACTCGGCGACCATGCATTACCTGAAGGCGATCGAGGCCGTCGGCACCGACGAGGCGCCGAAGGTGATGGAGCAGATGCGCAAAACGCCGATCAACGACTTCTTCGCCAAGAACGGCCATATCCGCATCGACGGCCGCATGGTGCACGACATGTACCTGTTCGAGACCAAGAAGCCCGAGGAATCCAAGAACGAGTGGGACCTCTACAAGCTGATCGCCACCGTGCCCGGCGACGAAGCGTTCCGCCCGCTCGACAAGGGCGGCTGCCCGCTGGTGAAGTCGAACTGACGCACGCCGCGGCAAGCGGCCGGGTCCGCTGCAATGCGCGCCCGCCAAGAGCCAATGAAAACGCGCCCGGCCATACCGGGCGCGTTTTTCATTTCGGGCCGTCAGCCCGCGCTATTCGCCATTCGCACCTGGAATCATCCAGGTCGAATAGGTCTGCCAGACGCCATCGCCCAGATTGCGTTGATAGGCAATGAAGTCGGCATGGTCGCCGTGCACGAGTTCAAAGCGATAGAACCTCGAGAGGTCGTCGATCTGCTTGGTCATGGAACGTCTCCGTCATAAGGGAAAGTCCTGTATTTCGACGTAGTCGGCGCAAGCTTGCGATCAATAGGATGACAATCATCATTCAATCACAGATTCGAGAGCCTCAGCGCCGGGCACGATGCGAAATGCGGCGCGGCGCCTCAACGACGCCGATACCGCTTTCCAGCGCCTGGAGCCTCTGCAGCACCGCCGGCGGCTCGAGCACGAGCTTGGCGGCAGGCGTCGGCGCACCGTTGTTGAGCACGTCCCGATACGGATAGAGCGCCTGGAAGGCGGCTGGCTCGGAGATCGCGGCCTGGGCAGAGGCCGCCGTCGCCGCGATGGCCGACAGCGCCGCAGCCAGCGCGATGGTTTTCAACGTCCCGGCGAGATAGGAAATCCTGGTGGTCATGGTAACGCTCCTGATTTACATCGTACACGATTAATTCGCTCGCGCTTGATAAAGGGATGGCGCGGCCAGCCTTCAAGTATCCCGATTTAATCGGATGCGATTTATTCGGGTGCCAGGGCTTCAACTATCCGTGTGATCGGCGCGGCCATGCGCGGCCGGCAAGGCCGGTTTGTTCGCATCGCACCGCTCGCGCCGACGTCGCATCAACCGGCAGTGATCGCAATCGCTCTGGAACATTGAAACGTGATGGCAGCAGCGAATGCGCGCGCAGTTGAACCGGACAGATTCGAGCAAGATCGGACAAGCGGCCGAGGTTGGCAGGATTTAACATCCGCGCCATAGTGAATGACTATCCTGGTCATGAGCCAATGTGGGGTCAGCTATGGACGTGTCACCTTCTGGTAGCGAGAGCCAAAGCACGCCGCAGCCGCCACAAGCAACGCCCCAGGAGAATGTGCACGCCTCAACGCGCATGCCGGCGATCATCGTCGGCGTCGTTGCCGCCGTCATCGTCGCGCTGTCTGCCTATTATCTGCTGCGGCCCGAGCCGCTGCTGGTGCAGGGCGAGGTCGATGCGACGCGGCTCGACATCGCCGCGCGCGTCGACGGTCGCGTCAAGAACATCCCGGTCGAACGCGGACAGAACGTGACCGCGGGTGCCGTGCTGGTGCAGATCGACAACCCGGAAACGCTTGCCAAGCAGGACCAGATGCGAGCGGCAAAGGCCGTCGCCGATGCGCAGCTCGCCAATGTGCTGGTCGGCACGCGGGTCGAGACCATCGCCGCTCGCAAGGCCGAGATGGAGCGCGCCGAGGCCGCGCAGGTGCTGGCCCAGAAGACCTACGATCGCGCCAAGACGCTGACCGAGCAAGGCAACGCGCCGCAGGCTCGCCTCGACCAGACCACCGACGCATTGCACGAAGCCGAGCGCGGGCTCGATCAGGCGAAATCAGCCTATGAGCAGGCGGTCAACGGCTACACCAAGGAAGAACGCGCGATCGCGAAGGCAAACGTCGAGAAGGCTGAAGCTGATATCCAGAGCGTCCAATCGGTCATCGACCAGCTCGCAGTCTACGCGCCGGTTGCAGCGCAAGTCTATCAGCGCAACGTCGAGCCGGGCGAGTTCGTCTCCCCGGGCGTGCCGCTGGTGACGCTGATCAACCTGGCCGATCTGTGGATCCACTTCGATCTGCGCGAAGATCTGGTCAAGGGGCTGAAGGTCGGCGACAAGTTCGACGTCCGCATTCCGGCGCTCGATGACCGCCATGTCACGGTCGAGGTCAAGCTGATCGCGACCAAGGGCGAATATGCGAGTTGGCGCGCCACCCGCGCCACCGGCGATTTCGACTTGCGGACATTCTCGATCCGCGCCTATCCGGTGCAGCCGGTGCCCGAGTTGCGGCCCGGCATGAGCGCCTATCTCGACTGGCGGTCGCGCCAATGACGCTGGCGTCGAAGCCCGGATTCTGGCGGGTCGCACAGCGCGAGTGCCGGTGGCTGTTGCACGACCGCGTCGCACTGCTGCTGATCTTCGGCGTGCCGCTGTTTGCCTTCGCGGTGCTCACGACCGTGTTCAGCCAGCCGGTCATCCGCGGCCTCGGCGTCACGATCGTCGACACCGACAAGTCGGATACCTCGCGCGCGCTGACGCAACACGTGGCGGCGTCTCCGAGCCTGAAAATCGTCGACGATTCCGGCTCGCTCGCCACCGCCGTGCAGGACATCCGTTCCGGTAAGGCGATCTCGGCGATCTTCATCCCGCCGAACTTTGAACGCGACCTGAAGGCCGATCGCCGTCCGCAGGTGGTCGGCTTCTACAACCAGCAATTCCTGACCGCGGCCGGCATCGCCTCGTCGGGCCTCAACGATGCCCTGTCCGCCGCGGCGAACGCGGCAGCGCCGGCCAGCCGCGCCGCCCCAGCGCCGGCGTCGATCGGCACGCTATCAGCAGAGACCATCGCGCTGGTCAATCCGCAGAAGAACTACGCCCAGTTCCTGCTGCGCGCGCTGCTGCCGACCATCATCCATGTTGTGATCACGCTCGCCGCCGGCTACTCGGTCGGCTCCGAATTCCGCCGCCGCAACGGGCGGGAGTGGCTCGCAAGCGCAGGCGGCGATCCGGTCGCAGCGCTGGCCGGCAAGCTGGCGCCGCTGTTCTGCATCTTCGTCGTGATCATGCTGGCGGTGACCCTCGTGCTGGAGGGCGCACTGCAGATCCCGTTCAAGGGCGACATCCTGCTGATGATCGCCGCCGGCTCGCTGCTCATCATCGCCTATCTGTCGATCGGTGCGCTGTTGCAGCTCGCGGTCGGCGACCTCGCGACGGGGCTGGGACTCGCCGGCCTGGTCGCCTCCCCCGCCTTCGGCTATGCGGGCGTCGGCTTTCCGACCATCGGCATGAACACGTTTGCGCAGGTCTGGAGCGCGATACTGCCGCTGCGCTGGTACATGGCGGTGCTGATGGGACAGGCAGCGCGCGGGTTACCAGTCTCGGAATCCGCATTTCCCTTCGCTGCGCTCGCCGGGCTCACACTGCTGTTTGCCGGTCTTGCATGGCTGCGCATGGCGAGCCTGACGCGCAAGGGCTTCTTCGAAATGGCTCAGCCTGCCGAAGCGCCGGAGCGCGGCCCGACGCCGCCCGGCATCGGCGGCGCCTTCCTGGGGGAGTGGCGGCGCGTGCTCGGAACGCGCAGTGCGTTCACCTTGCTGTTCCTGGCTCCGCTGATCTACGGCATCTACTACCCGCAACCTTATCTGAACCAGATCCTGCGCAAGCTCCCGATCGCGGTCGTCGACAATGATCTCAGCGATCTCTCCCGCCAGGTCGTCGAGACGCTGGATGCCAGCGGGACATTGAGCGTGACGGTTCGCGCACGCACGCTGGCGGAGGCGCGGAGCGCGATCGATCGCGGCGAAGCGTTTGCCGCGGTGCAGATCCCGCCCGGCACCGAGCGCGACGTGCTGAAGGGCATCACGGCGCATATCCCGGTCTACGCCGACGCCACCTATCTGTTCATCTTCCGCTCGACCGCTGGCGCCGTCGCCACCGCGATCGGCACGCTGACATCCGAATTGGTGTCGCGCGGCGCCCGCGCCGACGGCAGCCTTGTCAAGGCCAAGCTGGCGAGCCTCAGCCCGGCCAACGTCCTGCTGCAACCGATCTTCAACCCGGTCGGCGGCTATGCGAGCTATATCGTGCCGGCGGCGTTCATCCTGATCCTGCAACAGACGCTGCTGATCGGCGCGGCGATGCTGACCGGCACGGCGCTGGCGAATTCCCGCAACACGGTCGCGGGCGTGTTCGGGCGCGGCGTGGCCCACCTGACGATCTATCTGCCGGCGCTCGCGCTCTATCTGATCGTGCTGCCGCGGATCTATGGTTTCTCGACGCTCGGGCATCTGCCGCAGATCTTCGCGCTGGCGAGCGTGTTCCTGCTGGCGACGAGCTTCCTGGGACAGGCGATCGGCGCCTGGTTCACGCGGCCGGAGAACGCCACCATCCTGCTGCTGGCGACCAGCCTGCCGCAATTCTTCACCGCCGGCTTCGCATGGCCGCGCGAGGCGATCCCCGCTGCGGCCACCGCGCTCGGCCGGCTGTTCCCGGCCGACTCCGCGATCGATGGCCTCGTGCGCATCAACCAACTCGGCGCCAGCATCTGGGAGGTCTCGCATGACTGGCTCAGGCTGTGGTGCCTCGCCGTGGGCTATTTCGCGCTCGCCGTGATCTCCGCGCTGGTGTTCAAGAGAGGACAGCAAGATGCCCAACGCTAGGCGCGTCGCCGTCATCGCGATCCCCCTTGCGCTCGTCGCAGGCACGCTGATCTATGCAAGCCGCGCGACGCCGACGCCCGCGATCGTCGGCGTGGTCCGCTCGACCGAGGTCAGGATCGAGCCGGAGGTGAACGGCCAGCTGGTGTCGATCGCGGTCGAGAAAGGCGCGCAGGTGCACGCCGGCGACGTCCTTGCCAGGCTCTCCGCCGTCGAGCTAACCGCGCAGGCGGATCAGGCGCGGGCAGCGCTCGCCGCCGCGGTCGCAAGCCGCAACAATGTCTATGCCGGCGTCCGCCGCGAGCAGGTCGATTCGCTGAAAGCGGCGATCTCCAAGGCCAACTCGCGCCTCGACTATGTCGAGACCCAGTTCAAGCGGATCAACACGCTGGCAGGCCAGAATTTCGAAACCCAGCAGGCGCTCGACCAGGCCGAGAATGACGTCGCCGCGGCGCGCGCTGGCGTGGCGGCGGCGCAGGCGAATTACGATGCCGCGGTGGCGGGGCCGACCAAGGAGGAGCGCGCCATCGCCGACGCGCAGGTGCAGGCCGCTGCGGCCGCCGTCGCGGTGCTCGAACGCCGGCTCGACAAGATGGTGCTGCGCGCGCCGGTCGATGGCGTGGTCAGCGTGATCGCTGCGGAACTGGGCGAGAACGTGCGTGCGGGTCAGCCGATCATGGCGGTCGCGGCGGCCGGCGGGCAATGGCTCTCGTTCAACGTGCGCGAGGACCATCTCGACGGTCTTGCGATCGGAAGCACCGTGAACGTCAACCGCAATGCCGGCGGCGGCGCGACCAAGGCCCTCGTCACCGAGTTGCGGCCGCTCGGCGTGTTCGCCACCTGGCAGGCCGAGCGCGTGATCGGCGATCACGACCGCAACACGCTGCGGCTGCGCCTCGACCCCGCCGGCGCCGCAGAAGGTCTCGAACCCGGCATGAGCGTCCGGATCGAACGCTGATACGCGGGACGCCGGCCCGTTGTCCGCCCGCGCCTGCCCAACAGTCATCGGACTGTCAGAAGATTGAGACAAGAAGATAGCCGCGTCGGCCCGGTTCGGCTCGGCCGTTGCGGCATCGCCCCGATGCCGCACAAGAGATGGAGACTTGGCCGTGAAGCACATTCGTTCGGGACGGAAACTACATTTTGCAGCGATGCTGCTCGGTGCGGCCGTCCTGCTGCCGTCGATGGCGTCGGCGCAGACCGGCCCGGCACCATCAGGCGCAAAGCCCTTCCTGACCGTCGACGGAAAGCTGCCGCTCGTCATCGGACATCGCGGCGTGCCGGGCCTGGTGCCGGAGGAGACCGAGGCCTCGTATGAGCTGGCCGCCGACCTCGGCACGGACTCGCTCGAAGAGGACCTGCACCTGACCAAGGATTGCGTGCTGGTGGCACGCCACAATCCATGGCTCGGCGACAACACCAACGTTGCCGAAGTGGCAAAGACCAACGCGGAGGTCGCCAAGCGCAAGCGCACGACGCCGGGCGTGCCCGTCAAGGTGAAATGGGCGCAAACGCCGACCAGCGGGCCGGCTGAGTATCCGAGCGACCTCGTCGATCCGGCCGATCCGAAGTCGGTGCTGAAGGCGCTGATCGTCGACGGCGACGATCACACCAACGATTGGTCGATCACCGATTTCACCATGGCCGAGCTGAGGCAGTGGATCGCCGGCACCACCTATGATGCGGCCAACGAACGGCCGAAGCTGTTCAACGGCAAATTCCCGATCATCAGCTTCCAGGACATCATCGACATCGCCAGGGCCAAGAGCAAGGCGACGGGGCGCACGATCTCGGTCTATCCGGAAACCAAGAATCCGACCTGGAACAACGCGCAGGCGATCGCCAACGGCTGCGGCGCGCCCGGCAGCCATCCGCTCGAGGATGCCCTGATCAAGATCATCAAGGAGAACGGCCTCAATGCGAAGGACGCGCCGATCATCGTGCAGAGCTTCGAGCCCGGCAGCCTGAAATACATGCGCAGCCACGGACTGGAAACGCGGCAGGTCCAGCTGATCGACGGCAACGGCGTCGACTTCAAGACCGGCAAGGTGCTGCTCAACAACATCGCCAATTCCCGTCCCTATGACTGGACGGTTGCCGGGGACAGCCGCACCTTCGATGCGATGCTGACGCCGGAAGGCCTCGCCGAGATCAAGACCTATGCCGACGGCATCGGCCCGTGGAAGGCCTATATCGTGCCGTACAAGATCTCGCCGTGGAAGGACAGCAATGCCGACGGCACGCCCTACAAGGGCTCGACGGCAGACGCATCGACGCAGGACGCCACCAGCGTCATCGCCGACGCGCACAAGCTCGGCCTGTTCGTCCACGTCTTCACGTTCCGGAACGAGAAGAAGTACCTGGCGGCCGACTATCGCAACGATCCGAGCCTCGAGTACCTGAAGTTCTTCCGTCTCGGCGTGGATGGCGTCTTCACGGACTTCACCCACACCGGTATCGCCGCCCGCGCGGCCTACTTGCGTGAACTGGGCTGGTGAGACCGGCACCAGACGCGGATTTCATGCAACTGGCGACAAAATGCGCCCGGCATCGCCGGGCGGATTCGGCGCCGGCTTGCCAGCATCGACGATGGCAGTCGGCAGATGGTCGACATCCTCAACGCGGTGCTGACCGACGGTCTGCCGGCGGTGGAAGCCGCCTGTGCCGAAGCACTCGGCCACGGCGTCCACTCTGACGACGTCGTGCTCAACATCCTGGCCAGGCAACGCGAACCCGCTCCACCGGCAAACATCATGACGCCGGCTGCGCTAACGCTCCGCCATGCGCCGATCGCCGATTGTGCCCGTTACGACAACCTCCGGAAGACCAACTGATGGAACGAACTCAAATCTTCGACCTCATGGGCGAGCTCAAGCTCTACGGCATGAAGGCCGCCTTCGACGAGATCATGGCAACCGCCATCAAGCGACAGCATGAACCTCAGCGCATCGTCGGTGACCTGCTCAACGCCGAGATCAACGAGAAGCAGGCCCGGTCGATCAAGTACCAGCTCACCATTGCAAAGTTGCCGCTCGCCAAGGATATCGCCGACTTCCAGTTCGACTGGCACACCGATCAACCAGACGCTCGTCAACGACCTTGCTAGCGGCGGCTTCATCGCTCAGCAGCGCAACGTCGTGCTCGTTGGCGGTACTGGCACGGGCAAGACCCATCTGGCCATCGCAATCGCCAGAAGTTGCATCCGATCCGGCGCCCGTGGCCGCTTCTACAATGTGGTCGACCTCATCAACCGCCTCGAGACCGAGACCCGCAACGGACGGCAGGGCCGGCTTGCTGAGCATCTCACCCGGATGGACTTTATCGTCCTGGACGAACCTGGATATCTTCCCTTTGCCCAGTCGGGTGGCCAGCTTCTCTTCCATCTCATCAGCCGGCTATATGAGCGCGCCTCCGTCATCGTCACCACCAATCTCGCCTTCGGCGAATGGCCGAGCGTGTTCGGCGATGCCAAGATGACCACCGCGCTGCTCGACCGGCTGACCCACCACTGCGACATCGTCGAGACCGGAAACGACAGTTGGCGATTCAACAGCCGAGACGACGATCACATCACCCGCGCTCGTCTCGCCTCCGCTCTCCCGGCCAGCTCCGACGAGACGAGCGCTACCAGCAAACCACGCCGTGCAAAGGGGGCAAAATTGGACGCCGATGAGGGGGCAGATTTGGACGCCGGTTGACAAGGCGTTCGCTGCGGAGTGAGCGACAAACGCATTAAAACACTCGGATTTGCAGCGCCACTCGATCGGCGCCACTCTTGCGAGGCGTCAGTTCTCGGGTAGCCCGGCGGCGACCATAAGGCTTATCAGTCGATCGGTGGCCTTGAGATAAACCGGGCTGGTATTCTTGGTGGGAGGCGGCGCGGTACGCGCCGTCGAGCCCGGCCTCAGTTCCAGCGCCTTTGCCATGGCTGCACGCGCCTCGGCGGTCTGACCCAATTGCTGATAAGCCGCGGCCAGCAGCATATGAGTGCGTCCGCTCGCCGGGGTGATCGCGATCGACCGTTGCAGCCAGGGCAATGCATCCGCAGGACGGTCCAAGAGCAGACAGGTCCAACCCACCCCGATCGCCCAGGTCCAGCGCGCGACCTGAGGCGTATCGAACCGGTCCGCCTGCTCAAACGTCGCGAGCGCGTCATTGAAACGGCCGAGAAAGACCTGGGCGAGCCCCATCAGATAGAGTGCGATCCCGTCCCATGGATCGAGAGCGAGCACTCTGTCGCACACCACCAGGCTTTCGACGAAGCTATTGGTTGCCGACAAAAACCGGCACTGGGTCTGGAGCACCGGAATATAGTCGGGCCGCGTGCGCAACGCGTGCTCCATGATCGCGCCGATCCGAACCTCCGTCGGTTCGCGCTCTGCGGCAGGAAACCAGGCCATCTGAATTCCGCGCAGTTGGAATGCCGCGAGCGCAACTTGCAGATCGACATTGCCGGCATCGGCGGCAAGAGCATTTTCAAGCATCGCCAGCGCTGCGTGATAGCGCTCCAGCGTGGTGCGGTTGATCGCGGCCGTCGCCTGGTCGATAGCGGCCTTGGCGCTGCCAGAGGGCAAGCCATCGGCCGAGCGATTGCCTGACCTCAAAAGCGCGTTGATGCTCAGTGCGAGCGGGTAGCCCGTGCCGGCTACGAGGCGGGTCTGCTGGAGTTGCATGTCGTCGCCGGCGAGAGCGACCGAAAGCGCCGTCGTCCATCTCACCGTGCCGGTGGACGATTCGGTCAGGCGCGCGCGCAAATTCCAAGCCGATTCGGTTTTTTCGAGATCGCCGTTGACGACGAAATCGGCGCCTTGAACAACGCCCGGCGCCGTCATCACGCGGATCGTCTCGATTTTCGCCAGACCGTCCGCCAGTTCACGGATTACACCGCTCGCCATCCGGGCGGTTTCCGGGTCGTTGCTCACGGTTGTCATGGGGATCACGGCCATGGTTGCCGGAGAGCCAGCGAAGAAACGCGGGAGCAGGGTCGTGGCCGCCGCCAAAGCCGACACGCCGCCCCCCATGGCCACGAGGGCGGCGCGGCGGCTCATCCTGAACCCAGGCCGGCTTTCGGCTGGTTCGCTTATGGTTTCCGGGGCGACGGCGTCGGCGTCCGGGAGCGGCTTTGCAGGAATGTCGGCGGCGTCCGGCGGACCGGACACATCGGCCTCCAGCAGATAGCCTCGGCCGGAAACGGCTCGGATCAACTGACGCTTGTCATCGCCCAGGGCGGCGCGAAGCTCCCGGATGGTCTGGAACAGGCTATCGTCGCTGACGTGGACGCCCGGCCACACCGCCTCCATCAGTTCTTGTTTGCCGATGATTCGTCTCGGGTTGGCCGCGAGCAGCGATAGCAGGGCGAACGCCTTCAGCCGCAGCTTGATCGTCTGGCCGCCGGGACCGCGCAGTTCGGAACGCTGCCGATCGATTTCGAACCCGGCGAATCTGAGCACTCATCCCCCCTCTTCCCAGCGAAGCCGCAGAATCGCGGCATCATGCCAAAAGCACACAGAATCCTCAAAAATCATGTGAATTCCCTCGAAATCAGAAATTATCAGCGAAATCTCAGAACTCCACCGGCCCTGCTTCAGGACTGTGCCGAGACGCGCTGACATAAGACGAAGAGACAACGAATATGATGCGGGGAATACGGTCGCAAAATGCGCGGGCGAAGGCAGGGGCCTGAACACGCACGGAGCCGCACCCCTCGCGTTTAGGCCGGGGGACTGGTTATAATGGCTTCACGAACGATTTCGGCTTCGCCGCGTGGCGTCATGGACGGCCTGTTCCGCGCGGCCTTGTTGGCCTCGACCGCGCTGACGGTCACCGGATACGCAGCGCGGGCGCAGACGGCGGCGTGGAGCACCACTCCGACCGGTGGCAACTACGCCAACGCCGCCAACTGGAACGGCGGGGTGGTGCCGAACGGAGAGACCGCCACGGCCGTTTTCGGCGCCTCGACGCAATCCAACCTGGTGATCACGCCAGGCACCCCGACAACTTACGCCATCGCCGGCTGGACCTTCAGCGCAGGCGCGCCGAACTACACCTTCAACCTCAACAACAACGCAACCCTCGGCTTCTGGGGCACGGGCATCACGAACAACGGCACCGGCACGATCGCCGTTACCAACAACGGCAACGTGAACTTCTTCGGGAGCAGCACTGCCGGCCCCGCCACGACCACCATCACCAACGGCAGCAGCGGCTACCTGCGGTTCTACGACACCAGCACGGCTGGCGGCGCGAATATCACTAACAACAACTACATGTGGCTCTACGGCAACAGCACGGCCGGCAGCGCCACCATCACGAACAATTTCGGCCTGACGTTTTTCAACAGCAGCACGGCCGGCAACGCCAATATCACCAACAACAGTTATCTGTATTTCCAAAACAGTAGCACCGCTGGCAGCGCCAACGTCACCAACACCGGCACCCTGAGGTTCTACAACAACAGCACGGGCGGCAGCGCCGCTATCATCACCGGCGCGGGCGCCACCACCGATTTTTCGACCAGCACCGGCCCCAACGGCGACGGCAAGCTGAGCGCCGGATCGATCGCGGGCGGCGGCAGCTATATGCTCGGCAGCAACCAATTGACTGTCGGCTCGAACGGGCTCTCGACCGAGGTGACCGGCGTCATTTCGGGCACCGGCTCGCTGGTCAAGACCGGTTCGGGCACGCTGACGCTGTCGGGCATTAATGTGTACAGCGGCGGCACCACGATCAACGGCGGCACATTGCAGATCGGCACCGCCGCCAACACCGGCGCGGTCTCGGGCGCGGTGACCGTGAACGCAGGCAGCACGCTCAACGTCACCAATGCCATCACCTCCTGGATCACCGGCATCACGAACATCGGCACGACGAACTTCCAGACCGGAACCAGCGCAAGCAGCATCGCTTTCGGCAACAGCGGCTACCTGAACTTCTACGGCACGAGCGGCGCGGGCAGTGCTGTCATCACCAATAGCGGCTACCTGTATTTCTACGGCACCAGCGCGGCTGGCAGCGCGACAATCACCAACAACAACGGCCTGGCTTTCGTCGACGCCAGCACGGCCAGCGGCGCCAATATCACTAACAACTTCGGCCTAGTTTTCAAAAACGCCAGCACGGCCGGCAGCGCCACCATCACAAACAACGGATACGTGCAATTCTTCGGCACCAGCACGGCGGGCAGCGCTGCTATCAACAATAGCAATGTGAATGCCACCGTCGATTTTTCGAACAGCATAGGACCGAACGGCGACGGGAAGCTGAGCGCGGGGTCGATCGCGGGTGGCGGCAGCTATGCTCTTGGGGCCAACCAACTGACAGTCGGCTCGAACAATTCCACGACCGAGGTGAGCGGCATCATTTCGGGCAGCGGCGGCTCGCTGGTCAAGGTCGGCACCGGCACGCTGACGCTTTCGGGCGCCAACACCTATAGCGGCGGCACCACGATCAACGGCGGCACGCTGCAACTCGGCACCGCCGTCAGCGCTGGCGCCATCCAGGGCGCGGCGACCGTGAATGCGGGCGGCACGTTCAACGTCGTCAACGCCGACACCAGCGGCATCGCCACCATCACGAACAGCGGCATCACCTTTTTTAGAAACGGCACGAGCGCAGGTAGCGCCACCGTCACCAACAATCACTACCTGTATTTTCTGAACAGCAGCACGGCCGGTAGCGCCAACATCACGAATAATTTCGGCCTGTTTTTCAACGACAGCAGCACGGCCGGTGGCAGCGCCATCACAAACAACGGCGGTCTGAATTTCAACAACACCAGTACGGCCGGTAACGCCACCATCACCAACAACGGCGGTTTGAATTTCAACAACAGCAGTACGGCCGGCAACGCCACTATCACCAACAACGGCAATCTGAATTTTAATAACACCAGCACGGCTGGCAACGCCGCCGTCGCCAACAGTGCGGTGGCCGTCACCGACTTTTCGAGCAGCTTCGGCCCGAACGGCCATGGCAAGCTGAGCGCGGGATCAATCGCGGGCGGCGGCACCTTTAATCTCGGGGCCAACGAACTAACGGTCGGCTCGAACAATCTATCGACCGTGGTGAGCGGAGTCATTTCGGGTAGCGGCGGTTCGCTGGTCAAGATCGGCACCGGTACCCTGACGTTGTCGGGCGCGAACACCTACACCGGCGGCACGACGATTTCGTCGGGCACGCTGCAAGTGGGCAACGGCGGTGCCAGCGGTTCGATCGTTGGCGATGTACTCAACAACGGGGTGCTCGCCTTCAATCGCAGCAATACAGCGACCTTCTCCGGCGCTATTTCCGGCAGCGGTGCTGTGCAGCAGATCGGTTCGGGCACGACGATCCTGACCGGCGCGAACGGCTACACCGGCAACACCCTCGTCTCCGGCGGCCGGTTGCAGTTCGGCGATGGCAGCGCGGGCGGAAGTAACACGCTCGGCGGCAACCTGACCGTGACCGGCGGCACGCTGGCGATCCAAACGCCCGCGACCGTGAATATCGCGCGGGCTGTGACCTTCGCCGACAACACCGCGCTCTCGATCGTCGCGGGCACCAACAGTCCGGCGCTATCGGCGGGCAGCGTTTCGATCGGCAGCGGCGTCACCTTCAACATCGGCGGCATCGACAGTGCGAGCCAGCTCGACAAAGTGCTGATCGACACCCGTTCCGGCATCAGCGGCGACTTCGCCAACGTCACCGTGGGCGGCTTTAGCGGCACGGTGGACTATCTCACCGTCTCGACTCACAAGTCAGCCAACAATTTGCAATATCTCGCCAGCTACGGCCTGAGCTGGTTCGCCGGCAACAATCTCGCCCGCGGCACCTTCACGCTGACCAACGCGACCGACACATTCACGGTCGGAACAGCGCTCACCGACCAGGCCGCCAATCCCGCGACCGGCTGGAACGGCTCGTCGCTGACCAAGGCCGGCGCGGGCACGCTGATCCTGACCGGCACCAACACCTATACCGGCGGCACCACGATCAGCGGTGGCACGCTGCAACTCGGCAATGGCGGGAACACCGGTTCGATCCTTGGCGATGTCGCCAACAACGGGACGCTCGTCTTCAACCGCGGCAACACCATGATCTTTTCCGGCGACATCTCCGGCAGCGGCGCGGTGCGGCAGATCGGTGCGGGCACGACCATCCTAACCGGCACGAATAGCTACTCCGGTGGAACGACCATTTCCGCTGGCGTTTTGCAGATCGGTAACGGCGGCACGAGCGGTCTGATCGCGGGCAATGTCGTCAACAACGCAACGCTCGCCTTCAGCCGCTCCGACGCGGTGACTTTTTCCGGCGCCATTTCCGGCAGCGGTTCCGTGATGAAGCTGGGAACGGACACGCTCACGCTGTCGGGAAATAACAGCTACACGGGCAGCACGACGGTCGCGGGCGGTACGCTGAGCATTTCCTCGGACGGCAATCTCGGCACCGGCGGCACGCTCGCCCTTCTGAACGGCACGACGCTGGCCTTCACCCAGGGCGGCGTTTACACTCACGCGATCACCGTCGGGGGCGATCCCACCTTCGATGTCGCCGCGGGCCAGACCGTGACGCAGAGCGGCGTGATTTCGAATGGGTCGAGCCCCGGCGATGTCGTCAAGACCGGCGCGGGCACGCTGACCTTGATCGCGAACAATACTTATACCGGCGGCACGACGATTTCGGCGGGCACCCTGCAACTCGGCAATGGAGGGAATACCGGCTCGCTTCTTGGCGATGTCGTCAACAACGGCACGCTCGCCTTCAATCGCTCGGACATGGCGACCTACTCCGGCAATATCTCCGGCACGGGCACAGTGCAGCAGATAGGCATGGGCACCACGATCCTGACCGGCACGAACAGCTACACCGGCGACACCCTTGTCTCCAGCGGGACGTTGCAATTTGGAAACGGCAGCGCGGGCGGAAGCAACAATCTCGGCGGCAACCTGACCGTGACCGGCGGCACGCTGGCGATCCAGACACCGGCGACCGCAAATGTCGCGCGGGCTGTGACCTTTGCCGACAACACCACGCTCTCGATCGTCGCGGGCACTAAGAGTCCGGCGCTATCGGCGGGCAGCGTTTCGATCGGCAGCGGCGTCACCTTCAACATCGGCGGCATCGACAGTGCGAGCCAGCTCGACAAAGTGCTGATCGACACCCGTTCCGGCATCAGCGGCGACTTCGCCAACGTCACCGTGGGCGGCTTTAGCGGCACGGTGGACTATCTCACCGTCTCGACTCACAAGTCAGCCGACAATTTGCAATATCTCGCCAGCTACGGCCTGAGCTGGTTCGCCGGCAACAATCTCGCCCGCGGCACCTTCACGCTGACCAACGCGACCGACACATTCACGGTCGGAACAGCGCTCACCGACCAGGCCGCCAATCCCGCGACCGGCTGGAACGGCTCGTCGCTGATCAAGGCCGGCGTGGGCACGCTCACCCTAACCGCTGACAACACCTATACCGGAGGCACCACCATCGCCGGCGGTGTGCTGTCGGTGTCGCGCGACGCGAATCTCGGCGCGGCGCCGGGCGGCCTGACCTTCACCGGCGGCACGCTCGCGACTACCGCGAGCTTCGATACCGCCCGTTTGATCGCGCTGACGCAGGCCGGCAACTTCGACGTCGCTAATGGAACCGAACTCGGTCTGACCGGCGTGGTTTCCGGAGGCGGCAATCTCGTCAAGCAGGGCGGTGGCACGCTGCGGCTCGATAACGGAGCCAACGCCTACGGCAACACCCTTGTCGCAGCCGGCACGCTGATCGGACATGCCGGCTCGATCTCAGGCAACATCGGCAATGCCGGCACGGTGATATTCAATCAGGCAACGGACGCCAGTTTCGCCGGCGACGTTGGCGCACTCAATGGCACGCGCGGTACGATGGTCAAGCGGGGCGCTGGCACGTTGACCTTGACCGGCATGTCCTCGCTCGACTGGACGATTTCGGCAGGAAGCCTTGTCTCTTCGGCCGGACGCTTCGGCGGCAACGCCGCCATCGCTTCAGGCGCGTCCTTCACCTTCAACCAGACTGCCAACGCCGCCTATGCCGGCGTGCTGTCGGGCAATGGCGGCTTCAACAAGACCGGCACCGGCCTGTTGAACCTTACCGGCGACTCCTCCGCATTTTCGGGCACGACCTTGGTTCAGGTCGGCACGCTCGCGGTGAACGGTCTGCTCGGCGGCATGCTCGATGTGCTTGCCGGAGGCCGCCTTCAGGGCATCGGCACGGTCGGCAGCACCACCGTCAATGGCACGGTCGCACCGGGCAACTCGATCGGGACGCTCACCATTGCCGGTAGCATCACCTTCAATCCTGGCTCGATCTACGAAGTAGAGATTAACGCACAGGGGCAATCCGACAAGATCGTCGCTTCGGGCACGGCAACGATCAACGGCGGCACGGTGCAGGTGCTGGCCGGCGCAGGCAACTACGCGCCGCAAACGAGGTACAATATCCTCACAGCGACCGGCGGGCTCACGGCCAACAGCACCTTCTCCGGCGTGACTACCAATCTGGCCTTCCTCACGCCCTCGCTCAGCTATGACGCCAGCAATGTCTGGCTGACGATGACCCGTAACAATATAGACTTCAAAGCCATCGGCGTCACGCCCAACCAGATCGCCGCAGGCGGCGGGGTCGAAAGCCTCGGCTTCGGCAATTCGATCTACAATGCCGTGTCGAACCTTTCCGCCCCGCAGGCGCGGTCGGCTTTCGGCCAGCTCTCGGGCGAGATCAACGCCTCGGCGAAGACGACGATGATCGACGACAGCCGCTTCGTTCGCGGCGCCGTCAACGACCGCATCCGGGCCGCCTTCGACCGTGTCGGCGCCGCGAACGGCGCGGTCACGACCTATATCGACGGCAAACCGGTCACCGTCGCTGCGACCACGGACCACCTTGCGGTCTGGGGCCAGGGTTTCGGCTCCTGGGGCAACACCAATGGCGACGGCAACGCCACGCGCCTCAACCGTTCGATCGACGGTTTCTTCATCGGGGCGGATGCGCCCGCTTTCGACAACTGGCGCTTTGGCGCGGTGGCCGGCTATAGCGCCACCCACTTCGACGTGAAGGATTACCGTTCATCCGGCTGGAGCGACAATTATCATGTCGGCCTCTATGGCGGCACGACCTGGGGCGCTCTCGCTTTCCGCACTGGCACGGCCTTCACCGTTCACGACATCACCGCGACCCGCAGCGTGATCCTCCCCGGCCTCAGTGACACGCTGACGGGCCACTACAACGCCGGTACGGCCCAGGTCTTCGGTGAGCTCGGCTACGGCATCAATGCCGGCGCTGCCCGGTTCGAGCCCTTCGCCAACCTCGCTTATGTGAGCCTGCATACCGACGCCTTCACCGAGAAGGGCGGCGCGGCGGCGCTGACGAGCGCAGCCACCGCAACGGATACGACCTTCTCCACGCTCGGCCTGCGCACATCGACCACTTTCGACATTGGCGGAACCGTTCTGACGGCGAGAAGCGTGGTCGGCTGGCGTCACGCTTTCGGGGACGCCACGCCGTTCTCGACGATGCGTTTCGCAAGCGGCGGTGACTTCACCATCGGCGGCGTTCCAATCGCCCGCAATGCCTCGGTGGTCGAGGCCGGCATCGACTACGCGCTGTCGCCCAAGGCCACCCTCAGCGTCACCTATGGTGGCCAGTTCGGCTCCGGAGTTTCCGATCAGTCCGGCCGCTCCAATTTCAACGTCAAATTCTGAGCTGCAATCCAAGGTTGACGATGACCAAAAATACGCACGCAGCAACAGGGGCGCCAACGCTTCCTCTCTTTTATAAAGACCCGGTGCTCCTGCGCTTCGAGGACCACGGCGATGTGGGGCTCGCTCCGCCCGCCGATTTCGGGTTCGCGAGCGAGGCCGTCGTCATTCCGCTTTGCGTTGGCGAGTTCGTTCCCGCCATGCGCCACTATCCGATCGTCTTCGCGGCGGACGGTTCGGCTTCGCCACTTGTTGTCGTCGGCATTCGGCAAGGTCACAACCTCTTCGTCGAACGCGACGGAGGATGGCGCGCGGGCACCTACATTCCGGCCTATGTGCGCCGCTATCCTTTCATCGGTGTCGAGACGCCCGACAAGGCGCAGCAACTCCTGACTATCGACCGGAAGTCGAACCGTTTCGTCGCCTCGGCATCGGCGCGGACGGACGCGGAACGCCTGTTCGGCGCGGACGGCAAGCCGACTTCGACGGCGCAGTCGGCCATGGCCTTCTGCCAAGCCTACCATGCCGATATCGTCAATACGCTCGCCTTCGCAAAGGCGCTTGGCGAGGCGAAGCTTCTTACTCCGAACCACGTTCAGATGCAGTTTCCCGACGGCGGTCAACAGACGCTCGACGGCTTCTGCGTGGTGGATGAGAAGGCATTCCGGGCATTGCCTGCAAAAACAGTCGCCGACTGGCACGCTAGAGGCTGGCTTGATCTCGCCACGCTGCATCTAGCTTCGCTTCAGAATTTTCAAAGCCTGCTCGGCCTCAATGCGCAGCGCGCAGACGAACGAAAGGCGCTCGCATGATGAGCCGCAAAGTCTGCCTTATTGGAATCTCGTCCGCCGCCGCGATCGCGGCAGGCGTGACGCTGTACCTCGTGCCCGAACTTGCGTCTTCGACGCCTTCCCAGGCCGCATCCATCACTGACAATCGCGACGAGCCGGCGCCCCAACGCTTCCAACTGGCTCAGGCGCAATCCGGAAGCCAACCCGCCGGCGCAACGGCATCGTCCCTGCCGGGCGGCGCGTCCTCCCTCAACGAGACCTACAAGGACTGGGGCGTGGTCTGCGCACAAGACGGCAGCACAAAGCGCTGTGCGCTGTCGCAGCTCCAGTCCCAGCAAAACGGACAGCGGGTGCTGGCGATCGAACTGAATGCACCGTCGGGTAATACCGTGTCGGGCACTCTCGTTCTGCCATTCGGCCTCGCGCTCGACTCCGGCGTCACTTTCCAGATCGACGACAAGCCAGCCCTGTCGCCAATCCGCTTCCGGACCTGCCTGCCGGCCGGTTGCCTCGTCAATGTCACCTTCGACGCGGCCACGCTGGTGGCCGTTCGGGCGGGCACGGCACTCAAGGTCAAGGCCGTCGCCGATGGCGGGGCTCTGGCAAATTTCTCGATCTCGCTTCAGGGCTTCAGCACCGCGCTTGATCGCGTGGCGGCGCTGGCCCGCTGATGACGATCATTATGCGCCTGGCCGGGTAAACCTCGATCGCCGCCTATCCGGGTGACCGGAACGACCAGGCCGCCCTTCAGCGGCCATGGCTTTATGTCAGATTTGGTCCTTATAATCGTGCTGGAGGCGCCGCAGCTGGAGCGTTAACCGTCAACCGTCAACAAATGTCGGTCTCGGTCTAAACCTGTCCTCCTCTGAAGCAGAAAAAGCCCCGCCGGCGACGGCGGGGCTTTTCATTTCCGATGTCCGCCAGGGAGACCGATCCTCGGCCGCCCACTCCGCGATCATCTGAGGACGCCTCCGCGAACGGCGTCGCGAGGCGTCCCTTGGGTTGACTCGGCTTTTACGCTTTTGACTCACGTTCTACGCAGTTGGACATTCGGGCGCACAATCCGCGTTAGTCGGTCGAGTACTTGAACTCCGGCATCGCCTTCAGCTCATCCTTGGTCGCGCTGAACACCGCGTGATCCGGGTACCAGGGATTCGGCTTCGACGCCGTCGCAGCAGGCGCCGCGCCGGTGGTGGTCTGCTTGGTCGTGCTGCCGGTGTTGGCGGCACTGGTCAAAGAGACCGGCTCGTTGACGAACTTCACCTTGTCGATCGGCACGGCGACCAGATGCTCGCCGACGCCAAGGAAGCCGCCGACGCCGATCACGACCGCCTTGATGGTACCGCCCTTGTCCATCAAGAGGTCGTTGATCGAGCCGACGCTCTCGTTGCCGTCATTGTACACGCTGAGGCCGACGACCTTGGACGCGCGCCATTCGCCCGTGTACGCGGTGGGCGTCGTGGTCGACGTTGTCGTCGACGCCGCAGGAGCCATCTTGTCGGCCCTCTCGGCGGGTGTCTGCGCAACCGCGACGGTTGCGAGCAGGGCGGAACCGGCGACGCCGGCAACGATGGATTTGATCAACATTATGCGCTCTCCTCAGTTCGCAAAATCGATGCCGGGAGAACCCGTGATGTAGGCGTCCGTTCCTATTTCGCGTGCGCTCAAAAGCCGCCCCGATGCCTGCGAACGCGATCCTGGAACGCCATGAATACGACGCGGCAAGCAGCGCGTGCGTTTCCAACGCATGGAACGTCGCGCTCCTTGACGAACGCGACCGTCACCTCTCAATTGGGTTTGCGGTTGAGCCTCACGACTGCGCCGGACCCGCAGTCCCGGATGTGACGATGTTTGGCTCACTAAGTCGTCCCGGCGAACCGCGCTGCACAAGCCGGCACGCGCCCACGCTGCGGCATCGTCGATCGACATGCGTCGATCACGCGCACGCCCAGCCCTGCGATCAGAAGCCGCCCCAATAGGGCGGCACGCCGTAGAAGCGATGCAGCTCGACTTCCTGCGAACGGTCGCCCCAATCGAAATCCTTGTCGGCGCGGAACGACGGCGCGCGCTTCAGCTCGTCGTCCTCGATGTCGAGCTCGTAGGCTTCGAATTTCGGGTTGTAGTGCAGCCGGCCCCACGGCAGCGGAATCAGATTGGTTCCGATCCCGAGGAAGCCCCCAAAGCTCAGCACGGCGTACGACACCTTGCCCGAGATCTTGTCAATCATCAGCCGCTCAATGTGGCCGATCATGTCGCCATTGGCCCGGCGCACCGCGGTCCCCTCGACGCGATCGCTGGCAATCAGTTGATGCGGCCTCGTCCTGACCTCGACAGCCATCTCACCCTCCCTGGCCTGAAAGAGAAACAACGCATCGCCGGGGGAACCGGTTCCGCCGCTGGATATGGCAGCTGCCCTTCCCTTTTCCGGTGACCGCAGCAGCGCAGGACGGTGCCATGCCGAAGGCGACTTCGATCTGTATTTCAACGCACTAGCTGGATGACAGAACGATAACTTTTCTCCGCACCGCCGACCTGTTAACTCGTTATTCCGGGCAAAATTTCAGACATATACTGAAACAAAATTCCTGAGCCGCTTCCCCCGAATCACGGACAAAAGAGTCGGTATGACCCAGGCTGCGCCCAATATCCTCGTCGTCGAGGACGACCGCGAAACGCGATCCCTGATCGCAAAATATCTCCGCACCAATTCCTGTCATGTCACGACCGCCTCCGACGGCCGCGAGATGGCGAAGGCCATGACCGACCACCGGGTCGATCTCCTGGTGCTCGACGTCATGCTGCCGGGAGAGGACGGCCTCAGCCTGTGCCGCAAGGTGCGCGCGGAGTCGCAGACGCCGATCATCATGCTGACCGCGCGCGGCGAGGATGTCGACCGCATCCTCGGCCTCGAGATGGGCGCCGACGACTACCTGGCCAAGCCCTTCAACCCGCGCGAGTTGCTGGCGCGGATCAACGCCGTGCTGCGCCGCCAGGCCGCCGCGCGCAACGCCAGCGCGATCGAGGGCGCGACCACGCTGACCTTCCTCGGCTGGCGCATCGACATCCGCCTGCGCGAGCTGCGCAATCCCGAAGGCGCGCGCGTCGCAATGACCAGCGCCGAGTTCGACCTGCTGCGCACCTTCTGCGAACGACCCGGCCGCGTGCTGTCGCGTGACAGCCTGCTCGACCTGACGCAGGGCCGCAGCGCCGGTTCGTTCGAGCGTTCGATCGACGTGCTGGTCAGCCGTATCAGACGCAAGATCGAGCCCGATCCGCAGGAAGCCACCATGATCAAGACGGTGCGCTCCGGCGGCTATGTGTTCACTCCGAGGGTGGAGGCGGTTGCCGCCACGAGCAACTGACCATGAAGCTGCTGCGTGTGCTGAGTCTGCGGGGGATCGGCGCCCAGATGGCGGCGCTGGTCGTCGTCTCGATCGTCGCGCTGCACCTGATCATCACCGCGACCTTCCTGATCCATCGCCCCGACCGGCCGGAGCCGTCGGATCGCTGGCACACCCAGCTCGCCGCCGCCGCGCAACTGCTGGGACATGCCCCGGCATCGGAGCGGCCGCGGCTGCAGGCCGATATCATCAGGGCCTTCCCGCAGCTTGCGATCAGCGACCTGTCGGCCGATATCGGCCCGCTCACCGAAACCGAAACGCCGAGCCTGCATGCGCTGCGCCGGCTCGGTGCCGGCTACCATGTCTTCTCGCTGCCGCGCGAGGCGGGCAGCACGCCGCATGAGGGCGAGATCCGCCGCGTCGCGATCCGCCTGCCGGATGGCGCCATGTTCGCCGCGAACCTGATGCCGGATCAGCACATGCGGCCGTTCTGGGGCGGGCCCTGGATGATGACGGTGCTGTTCGCCGTCATCAGCGTCACCCTGCTCGGCCTGTGGGCGGCGTGGGCGCTGACCGCGCCGCTGTCGTCCTTCGTCAAGGCCGCAGAGACCTTCAGCCTGAACGGCGCCGCCGCGCCGCTGCCCGAGCGCGGCCCCGAGGAGATCCGTTCGCTGGCCAAGGCGCTGAACCGGATGCGCGAGCGCATCACGGCACTGATCGACGACCGCACCAAGATGCTGGCCGCGATCAGCCACGACTTGCGCACGCCGATCACGCGAATGCGGCTGCGCGCCGAATTCATCGAGGACGAGACCCATCGCCACCGCATGCTGCGCGACCTCGACCAGATGCGCTCGATGCTGGAATCGGTGCTGTCGTTCCTGCGCAACGACCGCAAGCTCGAGGAGATGACGCTGGTCGACATCGCAAGCACGCTGCATCTCGTCACCGACCAGTTCGCCGACATGGGCCACAAGGTCAGCTACGAGGGTCCGCAGCATGCGATGGCGACCGCGCGGCCCGCCGATCTGCATCGCAGCATCACTAATCTGGTCGACAATGCCGTGCGCTTCGGCGGCGAAGTCACCGTCCGGCTCGACGTCGAGCCGGAGCGCCTCGTCATCGACATCGAGGACGACGGCCCCGGCATTTCCGAGGCGCACAAGGCGAGCGTGCTGGAGCCGTTCGTGCGCGGCGACCAGGCGCGCAACATGGATGAGGCCGAAGGCTTCGGCCTCGGCCTGTCGATCGCCAACGCCATCGTGCTCGCGCATGGCGGCACGCTGTCGCTGCACGATCGCAAGCCGCACGGGCTCGTGGTCCGGATCGAATTGCCGGCGCGGCAACAGCAGTTGCAGCAGCCGCAGAAGTCCGCGGCCTGATCAGCTGCGGCTGACCGGCGACGCAACGGACCGGCGACTAACGCATCAGGCGGCGAGTGGCGTGAGCTGCGTCAGGTCGTAGATCGCGACGGCCTCGAAGCGGTAATTGCAGGCGCGGCAATTCCACAGGAACGACGTGCGTCCCTCGCTGTGCTCCACCCAATCGGGGCGTGCAATCGGCTTGCCGCATTGCGCGCAGGGATTTTCGCGAGGCATGTAGCCAATGTCCTGACGGACTGAATCTTGACGATTCATGGCGCATCTCCCGAATGTTGTTTCTTGCGTGCTTTGGAATGGGCAGACGTGCTGACTCACCGCGCGCGCTCTGCCTTGCCACCAAGTGTAAACCTTCATCGAGTCGTTTGCACGACAATCAGCTGTGGATAGCGTGCATCAAAGCGCGGCCGCGAAAACTGAAAGCCAGGATGTGACAGAACAATTCCTGGCTGAGTCGATCGAAGCAGACAATTTGAAGCATTTCGCAATCGCGTCGTCCGCCTCGCCCAGATCCGGACAATCACGGACGCAGAACGTTCGCTGATGCGAAGGTTTTGCCACATTCCTGCCCGCTCGCCGTACCAATGAGACCGCAGAACCGACGCGCATTGATTACCCCGAGCGTATCAGACATGAAGACCGTTCAGACCCTTAGCTGCCTTGCCGCGATCGCGTGGCTTGTGTCCTGCGCCGGCGCGCAGGCGCAGTCTCGCGCGCAATATGAGGCGATGGTGGCAGCCGAGGCGCAGGCCAATCTGGTGCCGGAAGAGCTGGTGCATCGCGTCATCGTCCGTGAGAGCAAGTACCAGCCGCATTTGATCGGGCGCGGCGGCGCCATCGGCATGATGCAGATCAAGCTCGCGACCGCCCGTGGGGTCGGCTACACCGGTACCGCCGAAGGTCTGCGCGACGCCGCGACCAACCTCCGATACGGCGTCAAATACCTCGCCGGCGCCTACCGTGCCGCCAACGGCGATTTCGACCGAGCCGTGCGTTATTTCGCGGGCGGGTATTACTACGTCGCAAAGCGGCAGCGCGGCGGCCACCTCAAGGAGGCGATGCATGGCGCCGCCGGTGCGCCGCCGAAAGAGCTCGCCAGGCAGGATCAGGTGGCGGCCGAACCCGCCGAGCCGAAGCCGGAACAGGCCGAAAAATAACCGATCGCGGCCCCCCGCTGGCATACACGTTGACACGTCAGCCCATCCGCCTACATTAGGGGCGTTCCGAGGGGTGCTCCGAAGGAGGAGCTGAGATACCGCAAGCTTGGGCCTCGCCATCAGGCGAACAGTCCGGGACCGCGGTGACCCTTTGAACCTGATCCGGGTCATGCCGGCGAAGGGACAGGGATGTATCAGACGTTGCGACCGCGGGGGGATTCCCCCGTCACCATCATCGGCGCAGGCATAACCGGCGCCTGGCATGCGCTATTGCTCGCAGAGGCCGGACGTGCCGTCACCCTGCATGAGCGCAGTGACGCGGCGATGACGGAATCCACAAGCCACTGGGCCGGCGGAATGCTGGCGCCCTGGTGCGAGGAGGAGGCCGCGGAGCCTGTCATCACCCGCCTCGGCATTCGCTCGCTCGCGCTGTGGCGACAGCATCTCCCGGAAACCCCATTCAACGGCTCGCTGGTGGTGGCGCATCCGCGCGACCGCGCCGATTTCGAGCGCTTTGCCCGCCTCACGTCAGGCCATCGCCGGCTCGATGCCGAGGGCGTTCGCGCGCTCGAGCCGGCGCTCGAGGGCCGCTTCGGCGCCGGCCTGTTCTATCCCGAGGAGGGCCATGTCGAGCCGCGCCGCGTGCTGCCGCGGCTGCATGCCGCGATCGCCAAGGCCGGCGGCGCCATCAAGTTCGGCAGCGATGCCGAAGCTGACGATCTCGACGGCCTCGTGATCGACTGCCGCGGGCTTGCCGCACGCGACCGCGAGCCGAGCCTGCGCGGCGTCAAGGGTGAGATGATCATCATCGAGACGTCGGAGGTCGAGCTGTCGCGCCCGGTGCGGCTGATCCATCCTCGCTGGCCGCTCTACGTGATCCCGCGCGGCGACGGCCGCTTCATGCTGGGCGCGACCACGATCGAGGCCGAGGACAATGGCGTCAGCGTGCGCTCGGCGCTGGAGCTGCTGGGGGCGGCTTACGTCGTGCATCCGGCGTTCGGCGAGGCGCGCATCGTCGAGTTCGGCGCCGGTTTGCGTCCGGCCTTTCCGGACAATCTGCCGAAAATCAGGATCGAGCAGGAACGCATCACGGTGAACGGACTCTACCGTCATGGCTTCCTGCTGGCTCCGGCGCTGGCCGAGCTGACGCTCGCCTATCTCCAGCGCGGCGAAATCGACAATGAGGTGATGCTATGCGCGTGATCGTGAACGGCGAGCAGCGCGAGATCAACGCAGCGAGCGTCGACGCGCTGCTGGCCGAGCTCGACTACGAGGGCAGCCATTTCGCGATCGCGCTGAATTACGACGTGGTGCCGAAGAGCCGCTGGGCCGAGACTGCACTGAAAGCCGGCGACGAGATCGAGATCATCACGCCGCGGCAGGGAGGGTGATGTGATGACTGCACGCGCTCTCCTCCCGTCGTCCCGGCGCAGGCCGGGACCCATAACCACGACCGGTTATTGGCGGAAAGAACGACGCCCCGCGTGCCTCGTTGAAGGGCCGCGGCGTATGGGTCCCGGCCTTCGCCGGGACGACGGCACGGTTTGAGGAGACACCACGGACCATGGTCACCTTCTACGGCAAATCCTTCCCGTCCCGCCTGCTGATCGGCACGGCGCTCTACGCCTCGCCTGCGATCATGCAGAACGCGATCCGCGCCTCCGGCGCCAGCATCGTCACCGTATCGCTCCGCCGTGAAGCCGCTGGCGGCAAGACCGGCGATGCGTTCTGGTCCTTGATCCGCGAGCTCGGCGTCACCGTGCTGCCGAACACCGCGGGCTGCCGCAGCGTGCGCGAGGCGGTCACCACTGCCAAGCTCGCGCGCGAATTGTTCGGCACGCCCTGGATCAAGCTCGAGGTGATCGCCGACAACGACACGCTGCAGCCCGACGTCGTCGGCCTGGTCGAGGCCGCCACTGTCCTGATCAAGGACGGCTTTGAAGTGTTCCCCTATTGCACCGAGGATTTCTCGGTCGCCTCGCGCCTGGTCGAAGCCGGCTGCAAGGTGGTGATGCCGTGGGCAGCTCCAATCGGCAGCGCCAAAGGCATCACCAACCGCGACGCGTTGAAACTTCTGCGCGACCGCCTGCCCGACATCACGCTGGTGGTCGATGCCGGCTTGGGCGCGCCGTCGCATGCGGCACAGGCGCTCGAGCTCGGCTATGACGCCGTGCTGCTCAACACCGCCGTCGCAAAGGCCGCCGACCCGGTTGCGATGGCCAATGCCTTCCGCCTCGGCGTCGAGGCCGGCCGCACCGCCTATGAAGCCGGGCTGATGGAAGCCCGCGACTTCGCCTCCCCCTCCACCCCTGTCGTTGGGACCCCGTTCTGGCATGCCGTATCCTGATCCGTTCTATCCCGTCGTCGACAGCATCAACTGGGTCGAGCGACTGACCAAGCTCGGCGTCGGCACCATCCAGCTGCGCGCCAAGGACCTCGACGATTCCGCGGCGTTGCAGATCGTCACCGACGCGCTGGCCGTGACGAAGGGCACGCCCACAAAGCTCGTGGTCAACGACTACTGGCGCGCGGCTGTTGTCGCCGGTGCCGAGCATCTGCATCTCGGCCAGGAAGACCTCGCCGACGCCGACCTCGCCGAGATCCGCAAAGCCAAGCTCACGCTCGGTATCTCCACCCATGACGATGCCGAACTCGCCACCGCGCTCGCCGCCAAGCCGGACTACGTCGCGCTCGGCCCGATCTTCTTCACCACGCTGAAGTCGATGCGGTTCGAGCCGCAGGGCATTCCGAAGATCACCGAGTGGAAGAAGCGGATCGGCAATATCCCGCTTGTCGCGATCGGCGGCATCAAGTTCGAGCAATCAGCCGAGATCTTCGCCGCCGGCGCCGATTCGATCGCCGTCGTCAGTGACGTCACCCAGAACGCCGACCCCGACGCGCGGGTGCGGCAATGGCTCGGCATCCCTGCGGAGGCCGCGTGATGCAAACTCTCGTCCCACACACTCTGCTGTCATCGCCCGGCCTGTGCGCAATTGCGCACATGGACCGGGCGATCCAGTACGCCGCGGCGTCTCCGTATCGCCCCGCGGCCTCTGGAATACTGGATCCCCGCTTTCGCGGGGATGACAGCGGTAATTGTTTCTCGCGCAGCAATGCCAACGAATTGAAGTAAGGAGGATCCCTCATGAACATCCGCTCCAACCCCGACACCACGCTCCCCGCCGTCACCACCGGCTCGCTGCCCGCCTCGCGCAAGATCTTCGCGACGCCCGCAAGCGCGCCCGACGTTCGCGTGCCGCTGCGCGAGATCATCCTGTCGGAAGGCGCCGGCGAGCCGAACCTGCCGGTCTATGACACCTCGGGTCCCTACACCGATCCGGCCGTCACGATCGACGTCAACTCCGGCCTGCCGCGCAATCGCCTCGCCTGGGTGAAAGAGCGCGGCGGCGTCGAGGAATATGAGGGCCGCACCATCAAGCCGGAGGACAACGGCAATGTCGGCGCATCCCACGCCGCCAAGGCGTTCACCGCGCACCACAAGCCGCTGCGCGGCCTCGACGGCCACAAGATCACCCAGCTCGAATTCGCCCGCGCCGGCATCATCACCAAGGAGATGATCTACGTCGCCGAGCGCGAGAATCTCGGCCGCAAGCAGCAACTCGAGCGTGCCGAAGCCGCGCTCGCCGATGGCGAGAGCTTCGGCGCCTCGGTGCCGGCCTTCATCACCCCGGAATTCGTCCGCGACGAGATCGCGCGCGGCCGCGCCATCATCCCCTCCAACATCAACCATGCCGAGCTCGAGCCGATGATCATCGGCCGCAACTTCCTGACCAAGATCAACGCCAATATCGGCAACTCGGCGGTGACGTCATCAGTGGAGGAAGAAGTCGACAAGATGGTGTGGGCGATCCGTTGGGGCGCCGACACCGTGATGGACCTCTCGACCGGGCGCAACATCCACACCACCCGCGAATGGATCCTGCGCAACTCGCCGGTGCCGATCGGCACCGTGCCGATCTACCAGGCGCTGGAGAAGTGCGACGGCGATCCCGTCAAGCTGACCTGGGAGCTCTACAAGGACACCCTGATCGAGCAGTGCGAACAGGGCGTCGACTATTTCACGATCCACGCCGGCGTGCGGCTGCCCTACATCCACCTCACGGCGAACCGCGTCACCGGCATCGTCTCGCGCGGCGGCTCGATCATGGCGAAGTGGTGCCTCGCGCATCACAAGGAGAGCTTCCTCTACACCCATTTCGACGAGATCTGCGACCTCATGCGCAAGTATGACGTCTCGTTCTCGCTCGGCGACGGCCTGCGGCCGGGCTCGATCGCCGACGCCAACGACCGCGCGCAATTCGCGGAGCTCGAGACGCTCGGCGAGCTGACGAAAATCGCGTGGGACAAGGGCTGCCAGGTCATGATCGAGGGTCCCGGCCACGTGCCGATGCACAAGATCAAGATCAACATGGACAAGCAGCTCAAGGAATGCGGCGAGGCGCCGTTCTATACGTTGGGCCCGCTGACGACCGACATCGCGCCGGGCTATGACCATATCACCTCGGGCATTGGTGCTGCGATGATCGGCTGGTTCGGCTGCGCGATGCTCTGCTACGTCACGCCGAAGGAGCATCTCGGCCTGCCCGATCGCAACGACGTCAAGGTCGGCGTCATCACCTACAAGATCGCAGCCCACGCGGCTGACTTGGCCAAGGGCCACCCGGCTGCGCAGCTCCGCGACGACGCGCTGAGCCGCGCCCGCTTCGACTTCCGCTGGCAGGACCAGTTCAACCTCGGCCTCGATCCCGAGACCGCGAAGAACTTCCACGACGAGACCCTGCCGAAGGAAGCCCACAAGGTCGCGCATTTCTGCTCGATGTGCGGCCCGAAGTTCTGCTCGATGAAGATCACCCAGGACGTCCGCGACTACGCCGCGACGCTCAACGACCCCTCGGGCGTCGGCGCATCGATGTCAGGCACCATCGAGGACGGCATGGCGACGATGAGCGCCAAGTTCAAGGAGATGGGCGAGAACCTGTATCTCGACGCGGAGAAGGTGAAGGAGAGCAATCGGGTGTTGTGAGGCATGCGACGGTCAGGCGGCTTCGGTAATCTAAGCTAGGTATCACTGAAGCCGCACATTCTCCATTTGATTAAGCCCCTTTCGGCGCTATCTTAGGTAGTCATGAAGGGGGCCTAGCGCATGGCACTATCAGACATCTACTACGTAACCGTATCAATTTCAGCCGTCGCAGCAACGGCCGCATTTATTATCTCACTCATCGATCAAGCTCGCGAGCGGCGCAATTTAGCGATCCAGAAATGGCAACGAGCTGTGATTCAGCAAATATTTCAGGGAACAGTTCGCGTCTTGTCATTCGACGAGATTGCACAACGATATAGAAACGAGGCCGTTGGTTACGGCAAGTACAACCTTAAGGCAGAGGAGCTCTCGCCGCAGGCGTTGCGGCTCGTACTCTTGGAAATGGTGGAACAAGATATCCTCGAGCAAAGGAAAGAGGACAAGTACAGCCTCAAATCATTTGACAGCGGCGTCGAGAGCTACAAAGAAGCCCAGGCTGAGCTCATGAATAACCACAACAGCGCTATGGCGGCGTTGCAGAAATCGAACGCGGCTACCATGATCTCCGAAATGACTAACCAGCTGCAAACTCACATGGCGTTCGCGACGCGAATATCCAACGACGTCTTCAATATCATAGGGGATGAACCTTTTCGATATGCTGTCTCCGATCTTTCAATAAAAGTATCTCAGAAAATGAATGCTCCTATTGATGTGGTGCGGGGAATAGTGATGGAGCTGATTGCTCGCAAGATGCTTGAGGCGAACGACCGCGGAAAGGTCGGCCTTGGTACTAACGTCAACCGGTCAGGCATGACCGATCTTGAAAGAGAGGACTGACTTCACGTTGCGCCATTTATTCAACCGAACGATCGCGATCGACGATTTTCTGTGTCCGTTGTGCGCTATGTTCGGTCGGCTCCTCCCGGCGCTGCCGACCGGGCGAGTGGAGTCACTCGCAAGAATGTAGCCCGGCTATGCGAAGTGACGTCTGGGTATTTAACCGCACATTGCCTCTCTCGAAGCTAAGCCGACGTACCAACCGCCGCCCCTTGCACGTTGCGCTGCGAGCCACCGCCAAATGCGATCTCCTGATACCCTCCCGCCGCCACGCCGTTGATGATCCCCAGAAACTTCGGTGTCCCTCCGTTGTACACGAAGTAGCGCACAGTCCCCTCTTCGTGGCCGGCGACGTTGGAGTTGTAGCCCGTGAACCAGGACTTGGCTTTGCGCATCAGCATGATCTCGTACATCTTGACGACATGCGCGGTCCAACGCTGCTCGGCTTCCAGCGTGGCGTCGGCGCGGGTCAGGCCGCGGTCCCACATGTATTGCAGCAGGTTGGTGCACCAGTTGACGCCGTTCTCGATGCCGCGCGGGAAGTTGGTCGACGCGGAGGCGCTTTGCGGGCCGGTCGGCATCAGCAGGTTCGGGAAGCCGTGCACGAGCATGCCGAGGAAGGTCGACGGCGCCTGCTTCCATTTGTCGGCGAGGCGTTCGCCGCCGATGCCCCTGATGTCGATCAGATCGTAGGCGCCGGTGATGGCGTCGAAGCCGGTGGCGTAGACGATGATATCGAACTCGTAGTCGCGCGCCGTGGTGCGCAGGCCGGTCTCGGTGATCCGCACCAGCGGCGTCTCGCTGAGATCGACGAGATGGACGTTGTCGCGGTTGTAGGCCTCGAAATACCGCGTCTCCAGCGGCAGGCGCTGCACCCCAAATCCGTGATCCCGCGGGATCAGTTTTTCGGCGACCTTGGGATCGTTCACGCGCTGCCGGATGCGGCCTGCGATATATTCCGACAGCTCGGCGTTGGCGGCTTCATCCATGAAGATCTCGCGGAAGTTCGCCAGCCAGATGCCGAAGCCGGGCTCGTCATAGAGCTTGTCCCAGGTCTTGAGCCGCTCCTCGCGGCTGACCTCGTAGAAGCCGCGCTTGTCGGGGCCGTGCACAAAGCTGCCCGGTGTCAGTGCGCAGGCGGCAAAAATCTCGTCATAGCGCGCGCGGATGTCGGCCATTTCAGCGTCCGATATCTCGCTGTTGTTGAGCGGCGCGCTCCAGTTCGGCCGGCGCTGGAACACGGTGAGTTGGCCTACCTTGTCGGCGATTTCGCCGATCAACTGGATGCCGGTGGCGCCGGTGCCGATCACGGCGACCTTCTTAGCCGTTAGATCGACCGGCTCGTGCGGCCAGTAATAGGTATGGAACGAGCGACCCTTGAAGTCCTCGATCCCGGGCACGCGCGGCATGGTCGGCGCCGACAATAGCCCGATCGCGAGCACCACGAAGCGGCAGGTCAGTTCGCGGCCGTCACCGAGCCTGAGTTGCCAGAGATCGCGCGTCTCGTCGAACTGCATGGCCTCGACCTTGCAATTGAACTGCATGTGCCGGCGCAGGTCGAACTTGTCGGCGACGTAGTTGAGGTAGCGCAGATTCTCGGGCTGGCCGGAGAAGCGCTCCTTCCAGTGCCACTCGTCGAGCAGCTCGCGCGAGAACGAGAAGCCGTAGGTGTAGCTCTCCGAGTCGAAACGACAGCCGGGATAGCGGTTCCAGTACCAGGTGCCGCCGAGATCGGGCGCGGCTTCCAGCACGGTGGCATCGATGCCGAGATCGGCGAGCCGCTTGATCTGGTAGATGCCGGCGACGCCGGCGCCGACCACGATCACCTCGTAATGGGTTTTCGCCTCTCCCGTCATGCTCCGCTCCAAAATTCTTCTTGATCTGTTGGGCTGGATTACAGACCCTTTTGCCGGATCAGGCAACCGGGCGCGGCGCGCGCGACTTGCGTTGAGACGCTGCGAGCGCCACATCGATCACTGCATTGCAATGCGCGGAAATCCGGACGAGCGACATGGACGACAATCTCACCGGCGTCTGGGACGGCAGCTACGTTCAGCCTGGCGGCATGGTCACGTTCCTGGCGACGCTGATCGATGCCGGCGGCGCGCTCGGCGGCAGCGTGACCGAGCCTTGCGTCGCACCGGGCTGCCCGATCAGCACTCACGATGCTTCGCTGTCCGGTCACCGCTCCGGCAGCGCGGTCACATTCGTCAAGCGCTACGAGCCGGCCGGTTACGGCTACGGCACCGTGCACTATGAAGGCGCGGTCAATGCCGACGCGACCGAGATCGACGGCCGCTGGAGCATCCACGGCACGGCGTTTTCGGGACGGTTTTTGATGGTGCGTGCGACGGGGCCGGCGCAGGCGGTGACGACCGAAGACGAGACCAGGGAGCCGGTGCGCTAGCGCGTATTGGGACGCCAAATGCGCGGGCCCGGCGGGCGAGGGAATGCTCACGCGATTTCGGAATATTGGAAATCTATCCCTGATTTGCCCGACGTGTCAAGGTGTCGTATCGGACGGCGGCAGCCGCCGGCTCCTTTGCATGGGGTTGTTTTCGATATTTTGGCCCCGCGCATCTGCGGCGAACGGCTCGGCGCGGCTGCGATCCGACCTCCCCGCAAGCGAGAGAGGGAGCGCAGCGCTGTCGCTATTCGACCTGATCTCATCACACGTTAACGCGCGTATGCTCTGCTCGGTCTCCCATCAGATGCCTGACAACAATTCCCACCGCCTCCCCGACCAGCTCCGCGCCGATCTCCGTCTGGTGTTCGTCGGCACCGCGGCCAGCACGCGCTCAGCCGAGGTCGGGCACTACTACGCGCATCCCGGCAACCGGTTCTGGCGCGCGCTGCACGAGGCCGGCATCACGCCGCGGCACTATCGGCCGGATGAGTTCGCGGCGCTGCTATCGCTCGGCATCGGCTTCACCGATCTCTCCAAGACCGGCGCCGGAATGGATCACGAGATCGCGCGACAGTCGTTCGATGTTGTGGGCTTCAGAGCGAAGATCGAGACCTATCGCCCGAGGACCATCGCGTTCACCAGCAAGAAGGCGGCGAGCCTGTTTTACGACAGGCCGACCAGCGCGCTTGCGCTCGGGCGGCAGCCATCAACGAGCGGCTTCCCTGACGTGTTCGTGCTGCCGTCACCATCAGGAGCGGCGTCCGGGCATTGGAGTTTGCAGCCGTGGCGCGAGCTCGCCGAGTGGATCACGTAGACGAATTTTTCGTCATTCCCCGGTGCGCAATTGCGCACCTGAGGGCGCGCTACTCGGCGCGAGCCCGGAATCCATTGGGCCGCACAGTTAGTGGATAAATGGATTCCGGGCTCTCGCTCCGCGAGCCCCGGAATGACAAGGCCAAGAATCGAACCTCACCTACTCCTTCAACGTGATCGCGAGCCCGCTGAGGTCGACATTGGCCATCAGGCCGATCTGCTTGCCGCTCAGCTCGAGCACCGCGCCGTTCTGGTTGGTCAGCAGGATGCCGCGCACGCCGGCGCCGAGCGCAACGCCCATGCCGGCCGCGGCGTAGACGCCGGCGATGTCCTGGGCGCGGCGGATATTGCGCACCCGGCCCTGCAACGTGGTCTGGGAGCCGCCGAACACGAGGCCGTAGTCCAGCCCGCCGGCGGTGAGCCCGTAGGTCTGCCCCTTGAAGGTCAACACGCCCTTGCCGGCGGAGCCGCCGAAGATCCAGCCGCCCTTGAAGATGACGAGCGTCACGGCGCCCTCGTCGGCCAGCGCAGCGGACGATCCGGTGAGCAGCGCCAGCGCGAACAGCACGGCGCGGGCGGCGGATGACAGTCTCATGGGGGTTCTCCGGACGAAGTGAGGCGAGATGCGAATCGCGGCAATCCAGCCGACGGGCAGGCACCCTTGAAACGCCTGCGAAACATGCGGGATTGCGCTTGTTCCTGATCAGGCGAAGTCTATCATCGCCCGCGCAGCCGCGCGACGCTGGCGCATGCACGCCGACCGCTTTGCCGGATCGCTGAGGAGTTTGCGCAACAGAGGCCCCGCACCGATGCACGATTTCACCCCATTTTCCGGCCTCGCCGGCGGCGCGCTGATCGGCCTCGCCGCGGCGCTGCTGATGCTGCTGACCGGGCGAATCGCAGGGGTTACCGGCATCGTCGGCGGCCTGCTCCAACCCGATACCGCCGACCGCGGCTGGCGCGTCGCGTTCATCGCAGGACTGATCGCAGCGCCCCTGATTGCGGCCTTGTTCGGCGCGCCGCTGCCGCGGCCGGCGATGAACGGCAGCCTCGTCGTGATCGCGATCGCGGGCGTGCTGGTCGGGTTCGGCACCCGCATGGGCAATGGCTGCACCTCGGGCCACGGCGTCTGCGGCTTCGCGCGGCTGTCCGGCCGCTCGATCATCGCGACGTTCATCTTCATGACGGCGGCGATCGCAACCGTCGCAATCGTCAGACACGGAATCGGAGGCTAGCGATGCAGGTTCTCGCAAGCTTCCTTTGCGGCCTGATCTTCGGCGCGGGCCTTTTGATCTCCGGCATGACCGATCCGCAGAAGGTGCTCGGCTTCCTCGACCTGTTCGGCGCCTGGGATGCGACGCTCGCCTTCGTGATGGCGGGCGCGGTCGCGGTCGCGGCGTCAGGCTTTGCGCTCGCGCGGCGGCGCGCTGCGCCGGCGTTCTCGCCACGCTTTGTCTGGCCTGACCGCAACGACATCGATGCGCCGCTGGTTGGCGGCGCAATCCTGTTCGGCATCGGCTGGGGCCTCGCCGGCATCTGCCCCGGCCCCGCGCTGGTCAATCTCGCCGGCCTCTCGCTGCCGATCGTGGCGTTCGTCGCAGCGATGCTGGCCGGCATGATCGGCCAGAATCTGTTCGGCAAGACTTTGTGGCGCTCGCGCACGATGGCGCCGCGCGCCGCCGAACCTTCCTCTCTTCCATCTCGTGCAGACGGGTGACCTCATGACAACGATCAAGCACTTTCCTCCTCCGCCCGGCATCCAGGCGCCGCCGCTTTCGTTCGGCGCCCGCGTCGGCGATCTCCTGTTCATCTCGGGCATCCCCGGCTTCGACGCCAACCGCGAGCTGCCTGACGGCTTCGAGGCGCAATTCGCCAACGTCGTCACCAATTTCAAGCGGGTGCTGACCGAGGCGGGCGCGACGATGCGCGATCTCGTCAAAGTCAACGTGCTGCTGACCCGCGCCAGTGACGTCGCCACGATGAACGCGCTCTATGCCGGCGCGTTCGGCCCCGCGCCCTATCCCGCACGCACCACTTGCGTCGTGGTGGCGCTGCCCAATCCGAAGATGCTGATCGAGATCGAGGGCGTGGCGTCGGTGAAGACATAGCCGCCCATCCACCGCCGTCGTCCTGGCGAAAGCCAGGACCCATTACCCCAAATGTCGGTTGTTGCGCGACGCTGGGGCCGCGATCCCGCTTGCGATCAAATGCGGTGGTTATGGGTCCCGGCTTTCGCCAGGACGACGACGTGGAGATGCCCGCGCCTGTATGCGTGCACTTTCCACACAGCATCGGCCGCTAGAACAACGACCCCTGCCCGTCATCTTCCCGCGGCGCCGTCTTGCGCACTGCCACCTTCTTCGCCGCCGGCGCGTCTTCCGCGGCGATCTCCTCCGCGGTCATCGGCAGCAGCAATTGCGCGTCGTCGTTGGCGACGGCGTTGACGCGCATCGTCACCCGGTGCCAGGCGAACTCGCCGACATCTGGCCCCTTCAGCAGCGGCATCACGTCATCGACATCGTTGGGCAGGCAGTCGAGCCAGCGTGCGAATTGCTCGGGCCGGATCGTGACGGGCACGCGGTGATGCAGCTCGGCGAGATCGGGGCTCGCCGGCGCAGTGACGATCGCCACCGTGTCCTGCTCCTCGCCGTTCGGCCCCATCCAGGTCTCGGCCAGCGCCGCGAAGGCGACCGGATGGCCATCGCGGCGGTGGATGAAGAACGGCCGCTTGCGGCCGCCGGCATCCTGCCATTCGTAATAGCCGTCGGCCGGGATCAGCGCACGGCGCCGCTTGATCGCGTTCTTGAAGGCGGGCTTCTCCCGCACCGTCTCGGAGCGCGCGTTGATCAAGAGCGAGAATGTGCGGGGGTCCTTGACCCAGGACGGGATCAGGCCCCAGCGCATCAATTGGAAATGCCGGCCGCCGTTTTGCAGCAGCACCACCGGGATCGGCTGGGTCGGCGCAACATTGTACCGCGGCGGAAAATTCGGCTGCTCGATATAGCCGAACATTTCGCGCAAAGCCGCCGGCGGCGAGGTAATGACAAAGCGTCCGCACATATCCCGTCCAGAGTGGTATCTGTTTATTCAGCCTTAACTTGGACCGTTAAAGACTGCGACCAATGACCTCAACGGCCGCCATAGCGGGCTCTTCCCCGCGACCGACGTACCCCGACGAGGCGCGGGCGGCTTTGTTGCGCGCCGCCAACATCAATCCCCGCACCGGGCTTGCGACCGACTACCTCAATCACTTCAACGAAGCCATCATGTTGCTGGAGATGGTGCCGGACCTGCCGGAATGCGCCGACGATTTCCTGGAATGGCAGCCGCTGTCCTATGCCGAGCATTTCACCGCGTCCAACTTCAAGGCGCGTGACCTGGCGATCGAGTCCTACGAGACCGCGGATGCCGGGATCCGGGCCGAATTCGACCAGCTGACCGACAGCATGACCAGGATCCTGACCGAGGTCGGCGCGGCGATGCGGCAATTGCAGCAGGACAAGAGCCGGGTCGCGCTCGCCGAGCAGGCCATCGTCTGGGTCAAGCCGCTGGTGATGCAGACCGCCGGTGTCATCAACGGCGCCGCAGAGGCCGATGTCGACAGCATCATGGCGGGCGCCTGAGATATCGGGCATGGTTGTCCGCGAAACTGGTGCTGCCCTTTGAGCTCTGCCGAACCCCCGATCCGCCCACAGCTTGCCGTATCAGGCGTGATTTTCCGCGACGGCCGTGTGCTGCTGGTCCGCCGCGCCCGCTCGCCCGGCAAGGGCTTCTATTCGCTGCCCGGCGGCCGGGTCGAGTTCGGCGAGACACTGCACACCGCCCTGCACCGGGAGATCGACGAGGAGACCGGCCTGAGGGTCGATATCCTGGGTCTCGCCGGCTGGCGCGAGGTGCTGCCGACCGGCCCCGGCACCGGGCACTATATGATCATGACCTTCGCGGCGCGCTGGGCCTCGCGCGAGCCCGTGCTGAACGACGAGCACGACGATTTCAGATGGCTGGTGCCGGAGGCGATCGGCGACCTCAAGGTCACCGGCGGCCTGCACGAGGTCATTGCGGCCGCCCAGCGGCTGGTTTGAGACCTGTTTTGCGGGCTTCGGAGAGCTCTGCCGCCTTGCCTCGGGCGCATTGAGGGGGCATACCACGGCGATTCTGGAACTCCTGATGATCAGAGCCCTTCTCGCCGTTGTGATCCTGATGTCGGCATGCCTTGCGACGCCCGCCCGGGCGCAGGATGCGGCCGCGCCGTTCGATGGCGATTTGCAGCGGCTGGCCGAGATCCTCGGCGCCCTGCACTATCTGCGCGGCATCTGCGGCTCCAACGAGGGCGCCAAATGGCGCAACGAGATGCAGGCGCTGATCGATGCCGAAACCCCCTCGGGCGACCGCCGGGCGCGCATGGTGGCGGGCTTCAATCGCGGCTACAACGGCTTCCAGCAGACCTACCGGACCTGCACGCCGGCAGCTTCCGTCGCGATCCGCCGCTACATCGAGGAAGGCTCGAAAATCTCGCGCGACCTGACGGCCCGCTATGCCAACTGAACGCGCGATCTTCTTCGACCTCGACGGCACCCTGACCGACCCGAAGCCCGGCATCACCGGCTCGATCCAGTACGCACTGGCAAAGCTCGGCCGGCCGGTTCCCTCGCAGGACGAATTGACCTGGTGCATCGGGCCGCCGCTGCGGGCGAGCTTTGCCATGCTGCTCGGCGGCGAGGAGCTCGCCGACCGCGCCGTCGAGCTCTACCGCGAGCGATTCGGCGATGTCGGGCTGTTCGAGAACAGCGTGTATCCCGATATCGCCGAGGTGCTGGCCGAGCTGCGCGGGCGGCCCGGCCGGATCTTCGTGGCGACCTCGAAGCCGCATGTGTTCGCGAGCCGGATCGTGGCGCATTTTGGCCTCAGCGGTTATTTCGACCACGTGTTCGGCTCGGAACTCGACGGAACCCGGGTCAACAAGGTCGACCTGCTCGCGTATGCGCTGGAGCAAACCGGGGCCGATCCTGCGCGGGCCTTGATGATCGGCGACCGCAGCCACGATGTGATCGGCGCGAATCGCAACGGCATCCGTGCGGTCGGCGTCACCTATGGCTACGGCACGCCGCAAGAACTGACCGAGGCCGGCGCCAGCCATCTCTGCGCCTCGCCGCGCGCGGTGCTGGACCATATCCACAGCTCATTTGGCTGATCGCGGCGGGGATGTCCGAAATTCCCCTTTAAATGCGGTGGCGGCCGTTAACCTTTTCGAAAGATGTGGGCTAGGCGGTACCCGCATGCGTGATACATCTCGCCGGTCGCAGTGGTTCGCTCCTCGGACCGCGCGCATTCATTTTGCAGAGTTTCATGCGCCATCCAGCGTCTTTCCCCCTTCACCACGAAGACCCGCGTCCCGACCACGAGCAGAAGCAGGCCGCGCTGAGTTATCTGAACGAGGCGTGGGCGGAAGCGCGTCACGAGGGCGTCGACGGCGACTGCCTGGCGCAGGCGAGCCTGTTCGCGGCGCTCGCCGAGCTCGTCAACACCTATGGCGAGGACGCGGTGGCGAAGTTCGCCGAGGGCCTCGCCGCGCGCGTGCGCAACGGCGAGTTCTCGCTGGCGCTTGCCAGGCAGTAATCGACGACAGCGTTAGGGTTTCAACGTCTCGAGGAACCGGACCGGTTCACCTAGCGACGGCGTCGTGACTTCGCCCTGCCACATCACCTGCTTGCCGCGCACGAAGGTGCCGACCGGCCAGCCCTGCACGCGCACGCCGTCATAGGGTGTCCAGCCGGCGCGCGAAGCGATCCATTTGTTGGTGATGGTCTCGCTGCGCTTGAGATCGACGACGGTGAAGTCGGCATCGTACCCCGCCGCGATGCGGCCCTTGCAGGCGATGTTGAACAGCCGCGCCGGACCGGCACTGGTGAGGTCGACGAACCGCTGTAGCGACAGCCGCCCGGCATTGACGTGATCCAGCATCAGCGGCACCAGCGTCTGCACGCCGGTCATGCCCGAAGGCGAAGCCGGATAGGTCTTCTGCTTCTCCTCCAGCGTGTGCGGCGCGTGGTCCGAGCCGAGCACGTCGATGATGCCCTGCTCGACGCCGTACCAGATGCCGGCGCGGTGATCTGCCGCGCGCACCGGCGGGTTCATCTGCGCCAGCGTGCCGAGCCGCTCATAGCATTCGGGTGCCGCCATCGTCAGGTGATGCGGCGTCGCCTCGCAGGAGGCGACATCCTTGTGGTCGCGCAGATAGAGGATCTCTTCCTTGGTCGAGATGTGCAGCACATGGATGCGCTTGCCGGTCTCGCGCGCGAGATTGACCAGCCGCTCGGTCGCCATCAGCGCCGCGGTCTCGTCGCGCCACACCGGGTGCGAGCGCGGATCGCCCTCGATGCGCAGCGGCTTGCGCTCGTTGAGGCGGTATTCGTCCTCGGCGTGAAACGCGGCGCGGCGCCGGATCACCTTGAATATCCGCCGCAGGCTTTCGTCGTCCTCGACCAGCAGCGCGCCGGTGGAGGAGCCGATGAACACCTTGACGCCAGCGCAGCCCGGCGCGCGTTCGAGCTCGGGCAGGTCCTGCACGTTCTCGCGGGTGCCGCCGATGAAGAACGCGAAGTCGCAATGCATGCGATGATGGCCGCGCTTGATCTTGTCGGTGAACGCTTCTTCAGTCACCGTCAGCGGGTTGGTGTTCGGCATCTCGAACACGGCGGTGACCCCGCCCATCACGGCGCTGCGCGAGCCGGTCTCGAGATCTTCCTTCTGCGTCAAACCGGGCTCGCGGAAATGCACCTGGGTGTCCATGACGCCGGGCAGGATGTGCAAGCCCTTGCAGTCGATCACCTCGCCGGCCGAGGCCTGGCTGAGCGAGCCGATCGCGGCGATGCGGCCGCCCGCGATACCGATATCGCGCACGCCCTCGCCGTCCTGATTGACCACGGTGCCGGATTTTAGAATGGTGTCAAAACGCTGATTCATCGGTCCTCGGCGCCCGCTTTCCACAGTCGCGCGGGCCTTGTTCGGCGCACTCTAGCGCCTTAGCTTGGCAGGGGATATCCGCGACGACCGCGTTTCCCAAGGAACTTGGAAAAAGAGCCAATTTTGCGAATGAAAGCAGCGTTTCTTCCAGATCGGGGCGTGATCAAGGTCTCTGGCGAGGACGCCCGCAACTTCCTCAACGGGCTCATCACGACCGACGTCGAGCAGCTGGCCCCGGGGCAGGCCCGGTTCGGTGCGCTGCTGACGCCGCAGGGCAAGATCATCGTCGACTTCCTGATCACCGAGATACCCACAGGGCACGGCGGCGGCTTCCTGATCGACGCGCCGCGTGCGCTCGCCAAGGGGCTCGCCGACAAGCTCGGCTTCTACAAGCTGCGCGCCAAGGTCGTGGTGGAAAACCTCTCCGACAGCCTCGGCGTGCTGGCGGCCTGGGATGGCGAGCCGGCGGCGACCCCCGATCTCGCATTCGCCGATCCGCGCAACGCAGCGCTAGGCTGGCGCATCCTGATCCCGGAAGACCTCAAGCAGAAGCTCGCCGATCTGATCGGCGCCGATCTCGTCGACTCCAGCGCCTATGAGGCGCACCGGATCGCCACCGGCGTGCCGCGCGGCGGGCTCGACTTCATGTATGGCGACGCCTTCCCGCACGAGACCAATATGGATCACCTGCACGGCGTCGATTTCGACAAGGGCTGCTATGTCGGCCAGGAAGTGGTGTCGCGCATGCAGCACCGCGGCACAGCACGCACCCGCACGGTGAAGATCATCCTCGATGGCCCCTCGCCGGAGTCCGGCGCAACGATCCTCGCCGGCGACAAGCAGGTCGGCACCATCGGCTCGACCGCCGGCGAGAAAGGCCTGGCGCTGGTGCGCATCGATCGCGTCGCCGACGCGCTCGACGCCGGCCTTCCGCTGACTGCGGGCGGGCTGTCGCTGCATCTCGCCGAGCCGGACGTCGTCCGCATCCCACCCAAGCAGACCGTCGCATGAGCCGTACCGCGCAACTGCATCCCGACGGCAAGACGCGTTGCCCGTGGCCGGGCGAGGACGCGTTCTACGTCGCCTATCACGACAATGAATGGGGCGTGCCGGAATATGACGACCGCGCACTCTACGAAAAGCTGATCCTCGACGGCTTTCAGGCCGGCCTGTCCTGGATCACGATCCTGCGCAAGCGCGACAATTTCCGTAAAGCGTTCGACGATTTCCAGCCCGAGAAGATCGCGCGCTACACCGACAAGAAGGTGCACGCGCTGATGAACGACGCCGGCATCGTCCGCAACCGCGCCAAGATCGAAGGCGCAGTGGCGAGTGCCAAGGGCTATCTGGAGATCATGGACAAGGGCCCCGGCTTCTCCAAATTCCTGTGGGACTTCGTCGACGGCAAGCCGAAAGTCAACCAGTTCAAGACCACGGCGAGCGTACCGGCTTCGACGCCGGTCTCGATCAAGGTCTCCAAGGAGCTCGGCGCGCGCGGCTTCAAATTCGTCGGCCCGACCATCGTGTACGCCTTCATGCAGGCGACCGGCATGGTCAACGATCACCTCGTCACCTGCTTCTGCCACGAGACCTGCAGCGGCAAGCTGCGCACGCCGCGGCTCAAGAAGAAATGACGGCGCGCAAATCGACGGAGACAACCCGCGCCTGGCAGCGGATGTTGTCGGGACGCCGGCTGGACCTGCTCGACCCGTCGCCGCTCGATATCGAGATCGTCGACATCGCGCATGGGCTGGCGCGGGTTGCGCGCTGGAACGGCCAGACCTCGGGTGCGCACATCTTCTCGGTGGCCCAGCACACGCTGCTGGTCGAAGCAGTGATGCGCCAGCAGATTCCGCGCGTCGACATCAGCCATCGGCTCGCGGCGCTGCTGCATGACGCACCGGAATATGTCATCGGCGACATGATCTCGCCGTTCAAGGCGGTGCTCGCGGGCGAATACAAGGCCGTGGAGAAGCGGCTGCTGTCGGCGATCCATATCCGCTTCGGCCTGCCTGCGGTGCTGGCGGACGAGATCACCCAACAGATCAAGGCCGCCGATCGCGGCGCCGCCTATCTCGAGGCGACGCATCTGGCGGGATTTTCGCAAGCCGAAGCCAAACGGCTGTTCGGCCGCGATCCGGAATTGCCCGAAGCGACCGAGCGCGACTATCTGACACCGTGGACCGCAGCGCGGGCCGAAAAGCAGTTCCTCGAGCGCTTCAACGCATTGCACGCCTCGTAGGCGCGGCATCGCGAGCCGTGCCGCGGTTGCGCCGCAAAATGCCGATGGACATGGCGCCTTTGCCCATCGGGGAGCAGCCGTTATAATCGGGCTCACCTAACGCCCAAGGACCACCATGCTTCACGTCTGCTCGCTCGCTGCGCTCTCCGACACGGTTCGTGCCACCGGCGCAAGCCATGTGCTGACCGTGATGGCCAATGTCGATCAGGTGCAGCGGCCGCCCTCGGTGCTTCCGGCCAACCATCTGAAGGTATCGATGGACGACATCGTCGAACAGATGGACGGCTTCGTTGCGCCGAACGAGACCCATATCGAGCGCGTGCTGAGCTTCGTGCGCGGCTGGGATCGCCGCGCACCGATGGTGGTGCATTGCTACGCCGGCATCAGCCGCTCGACCGCGAGCGCATTCGCTACGGTCTGCGCGCTCAATCCGCACCGGGACGAAATGTCCATCGCCCGGCTGATCCGCGAGGCCTCGCCGATCGCGGCGCCCAACCGCCTGATCGTCAGCCTCGCCGACAAGGCGCTGGGGCGTGACGGCCGGATGCTGCGCGCGCTCGATGCGATGGGTCCCGGCAGCATGAGCGTCGAAGGCCGGCCGTTCCACATCGATCTGGAATAGCACGGCCTGCGCGGCCCGATCGCTTGAACTTCCAGTCCTCTCAACTGCACTACTAGGTTGCGACGGGCGGCCGGCTGGCCGATGGTTCGGCGCGTCCTACCGGAGGCCCAATGTTCGATTCGCCGTTCGATTTCCTGACCCTCGTCATCGCCGTCGTTGCGATCATTTTCTCGCGCAAGGCGCTGGGCCAGATCGCGGTGCTGCAGCGCCGGCTGGATGCGATCGAGGCGGCCGGCACAGCCGCCGCGCGGACAGTCGTACCGCCGCCGCTGGCGCCGCTCGAGGCGTTCGAGCAGACGCTTTCGACGGCGCCTCCGATCGCGCCGCCGCCACTTCCCGAGGCGATCGCGAGCGAGCCGGAGGCGCATGCGGAGGCAGCCACGGACGCTGCAAGCGCCGCCCCGCCGCCGCTGCCCGAACCGCCGGCCCCGCCGCAGCCGGCGCCCGGTTTCGAGGAGACGCTGGGCACGCGCTGGGTGGTGTGGATCGGCGGCCTGACGCTCGCGCTCGGCGGCTTCTTCATGGTGCGCTATTCGATCGAGGCCGGCCTGCTCGGCCCCGGCGTGCGCACGATGCTCGGCGGGTTGTTTGCGCTGGCGCTGCTCGGCGCCGGCGAATGGACACGGCGCAAGGAGAGCATCTCCAACATCGCGGCGCTGCCGATCGCCAACATTCCGGCGATCCTCACCGCGGCCGGTACCGCCGTGGCCTTTGCCACCGTCTACGCCGCCTACGCGCTGTACGACTTCCTCGCGCCGGCAACCGCCTTCATCCTGCTCGGCATGGTCGCGCTCGGCACGCTTGCGGCCGCGCTGCTGCACGGGCCGGCGCTCGCAGGACTCGGCATCGTCGGCGCGTTCGTCACGCCGCTCCTGGTCTCATCAGACAAGCCCGACTTCTGGTCGCTCTATGTCTATCTCGCGATCGTCACGGCGGCGGCGTTCGGCCTCGCGCGTATCCGGCTGTGGCGCTGGCTCGCGGTCACGACCATCGCCTTCGCGCTGCTATGGACCTTCCCCTGCCTGCAATGCGGCGAGGAGATGATCGCACCCCACGTCTTCCACGTGATCGCGGGCTTCGTGCTGGCGGCTCTGCTAGTGGTCTGCGGCTTCATGTTCGGCCCCGACGGCGATGGCGAGGAGATCGAGCCGATTTCCTCCGCCTCGCTCGCCGCCTATCTGTTCGGCGCGATGCTGATCGTGCTCAACAGCGCGCACGCGGACACCGCGATGATCGGCTTCGGCCTGCTGACGGCCGGAAGCCTTGTCGTGGCCTGGCGCGCCCCCGCCGCGACTGGCGTGATCGCCGCCGCGTCGGCGTTCGTCTTCATCGTGTTCGGCGAATGGGCGGTGCGCCGCAATGTCGACATGCTGGTGCTGCCCGGTGGCGCGATGCCGGGCATCGGCCCGTCCGCGACCGACGGCTCGGCCTCGCTGCATCTCGTCACGGCAGCGCTGTTCGCGGCTGCCTTCGGCATCGCCGGCTTCCTCGCGCAACTGCGTTTTGCCAACACGAAGGTCACGGTGACCTGGGCCGCCGCGGCGGTGTTCACGCCGATCGCGCTCTTGGTCGCGCTCTATGCGCGGATCGCACATCTCGATCGTTCGATCCCGTTCGCGGTCCTGGCCGTGCTGCTGGCCGCAGCCTACGCCGCTGCGACCGAAGCATTGACCCGGCGCGGCGAACGGCCGGAGTTGTCTTCGTCGATCGCGCTCTCGGCGACCGGCGCCCTCGCCTCGCTGGCGCTTGCGCTGACCTTCGCACTCGACAAGGGCTGGCTCACCATCGCGCTGGCGCTGGTGTCGATGGGCACGGCGTGGCTGTCGGTGCAGCGGCCGATCCGGTTCCTGCGCTGGCTTGCCGCGATCCTCGCCGCCATCGTCGTGCTGCGCATCGGCTACGAGCCGCGGATCGCCGGCGATGCCGTCGGCACCACGCCGATCTTCAACTGGCTGCTGTGGGGCTATGGCGTTCCGGCGCTGTCGTTCTGGGCCGGCAGTCATTTCCTGCGCCGCAACGGCGACGACGTGCCGCTGCGGATGGTCGAGTCGGCGGCGATCCTGTTCACGGTGCTGCTCGCCTTCATGGAGATCCGCCACGCGGTCAATGGCGGCGACATCTATTACACCAGCGCGGGACTGACCGAGGTCGCGTTGCAGGTCGGCGTGGCGCTCGCGATGGCGATCGGGCTGGAGCGGCTGCGGCTGCGCAGCGGCAGCATCGTGCACAATGTCGCCGCGGTGCTGCTCACCGTCTTCGCCGGGCTTGCCGGTCTGTTCGGGCTGCTGGGGCTGGAGAACCCGATGCTGTGGTGGCAGGACGTCGGCGGCAGTTTCATCAACCTGCTGCTGCTCGGCTATGCGCTGCCGGCCGTGCTGGCGCTGCTGCTGTCCTACGCGGTGGCGGGCCATCGTCCGGCTGCATACGCCAACACGATCGCAGCGGGCGCGCTGGTGCTTGCGCTCGCTTACGTCACGTTCGAAATCCGCAGGCTCTATCACGGACCGGTGCTGACGCGCGGCGAGACCACGGGCGCGGAGCAATACAGCTATTCGATCGCCTGGCTGGCATTCGGCGTTGCGCTGCTCGGCATCGGCATCGTCGTCAATTCGCAGCGGGCGCGGCTGGCATCCGCCGCAGTGATCGGGCTGACGATCCTGAAAGCCTTCCTGGTCGACATGTCGACGCTCACCGGAGTCTACCGGGCGCTGTCGTTCATGTGCCTCGGCATCGTGCTGGTCGCGATTGGCTGGCTGTATCAGCGGATCCTGTTCCGCAGGCGGGCGGCTCTGCCTGCGCCACAGGCGGAGAGCTAGACCATGATCCGGAAAAGTGCGAAGCGGTTTTCCGAAAAGATCATGCTCGAACAACGAGCTAAAGCGCCATGACGATTCAACCCAATCGCATCGCGCTTTAGGTTGCAGCAGCGAACATTGGCTATCGATCGACGGATTCCGCAACCAGGCGAATCCGGAACACCGGCTTTCTGCCCTCGTCGAGCAGTTCCATGTGCCATTCGCTGTTCTGCTTCATGTTGCGCGAAATGCTGCCGAGGAAATTGCCGCAGACCTTGGTCATCTCGGCCCAGGCCACGTCGCGGCTCTCGAACTCGGTCGCGTGATCGGATCCACCGGCGTAATCGCCGTCACTGATCCGGAAAAAATACTGCGCCATATGACTACTCAAATCGGTGTCTCCACCATCCGCCTCGCGGCAATGAACGCTAGCTATTGAGTAGCTATCAAGGCGTGGCGACCGCCATCCGTATGACTACGGCTCGGAGCATATTCCCGCTAGCGCGCAGATGAGACGTCAGGGCATTTTCGAGTGAAGCCGGTCCCGCACTTGATGCGGGATGGATACCGGTTCGCGTGAAGAAAACGCGTCAAAACAAGAATCTAGAGCCTCGTTCCGACTTGATCGGAACGGATAGGCCCTAGTCGGTGGAGCGGCGCAATTCCGGCGCGCTCTCGACCTTGGCGGGCTCGGCCTTGACCGGCTCCAGCTTCGCGCTTCCGACCTGTGGTGTCTCGACGCGCGACACTTCGGTCGGTGTGGCATCGGCGGATCGGGTGCGCGGGTGCAGCGTGCGCGGACGCGCCGCCGCGCGCGCCATCAGCATCTGCTGGCCGCCCTGGTGATGGAAATCGCAATAGGCGAAGCCCATGCCGGAGACCGAGCCGCGGAACGAGCGGTCGTCCTGCTTGTCGAGATTGAAGCACGGTTCGAACGGAATGCCCTTCAGGGAGGCGCAAACGCTCTGACCGCGGATTTGCAGCGTATTGCCGGGCAGCCGCACGTGGCGGATCGGGCCGGAGCCGGAGAACTGGATCGAGCCTGCCGCGCCGAGATCGTCGAGGATACGGCCGGCGCCGCGGGTGCCATCGAAACAGGTGAACGCAAACACCTTGCCGGCGACGAACCTGCGGGCCTCATCGGCGTTCATGCTGCCTGCGAACGCCGGCACGACCATTGCCCCGGCCGTAACGGCCCCCAACACCAAACGCGCAAGCATGAGCTACTCCACTTACGAGCGCGGGCACCCGCTCCTTGTTGAGCATGATCCCCGCTACCGACGCTTCTCGGCGTCTGCGCGAGGAAACCCGGCCCCCCGGGATCATGCCGCAAGCCTCTTTACCCGCTGCTTACCATACCAACAGTGGCAACATTGGAGCAGCTTGGTTGGTAAAGTCTGAACGTCCTCAGACTATTTTTACCACGATGCGGCCGCGGACCTCGCCGGCGAGGATTTTCGCGCCATAGGGCACGACCTCGTCCAAGGCGATTTCATGTGTGATATCAGCCAGTTTCGCCTTGTCCAGATCGTGGGCCAGGCGCTGCCAGGCGGTCCTCCTGAGCTCGATTGGGCACATCACGGAATCGATACCGAGAAGGCACACACCCCGCAAAATGAAGGGCGCGACCGACGACGGCAGGTCCATGCCGGCCGCCAGGCCGCAGGCCGCGATGGCGCCGCCATACTTTGTCATCGAAAGCAGATTGGCGAGCGTGGTCGATCCGACGCTGTCGACGCCGCCGGCCCAGCGCTCCTTCGCGAGCGGCTTCGGCGCACCTGACAGCTCGGCGCGGTCGATCACCTCGGTGGCGCCGAGCCCCTTGAGATAATCGGCCTCCGACATCCGGCCGGTCGACGCGATGACGTGGTAGCCGAGCTTGGAGAGCACGGCGATCGCGACCGAGCCGACGCCGCCGGCCGCCCCTGTTACCACGATCGGGCCGCTCTTCGGGGTCAGGCCATGCTTCTCCAGCGCCAGCACCGACAGCATCGCGGTATAGCCGGCAGTGCCGACCGCCATCGCATCGCGGGCCGAGATACCGTCAGGCAGCCGGACCAGCCAGTCGCCCTTGACGCGGGCCTTTTCGGCGTAGGCGCCGAGATGGGTCTCGCCCATGCCCCAGCCGTTGCAGAGGACCTTGTCGCCCGCCTTCCAATCGGGATGACTGGATTGCTCGACCGTGCCGGCGAAATCGATGCCGGCGATCATCGGAAAACGGCGCACCACCGGCGCCTTGCCGGTCAGCGCGAGGCCGTCCTTGTAGTTCAGCGTCGACCATTCGACGCGGACGGTGACGTCGCCGTCCATCAATTCCGCGTCGTCGAATTGGGTCAGTGCGGCGGTGGTACCCTTGTCCGCCTTGTCGATCCTGATTGCCTTGAACGTCGCCACGATGAGCACTCCCCGTATCTTGGTTTCGGGGGAGTGTTTAACCCATCAGGCAGGCTGCGCAACCGGGCGTGCGACGGGAGCCTCGACGATCGGCAGGTTGATCAGGGCTGACAGCACGCCGAACAGCACCGACAGCCACCAGATCGGGGTGTAGGAACCGAACTGCTCGAACACGACACCACCGAGCCAGACACCGAGGAAGCCGCCGACCTGATGGCTGACGAAGGCGAAGCCGTAGAGGGTGGAGAACCAGCGGGTGCCGAACATCAGCGCCACCAGCGCCGAGGTTGGGGGCACGCTCGACAGCCACAGCAGCCCGGAGACCGCGCCGAACGCGATGGCCGAGAACGGCGTCACCGGGAAGGAGATGAAGGCGACCGTCGCCAGCGCGCGTGAAAAATAGATCACCGAGAGCAAATAGCGCTTCGGAAAGAAGTTCTGCAGCCAGCCGACGCTGAGCGAGCCGACGATGTTGAACAGGCCGATCGCGGCGACCACCCAACCGCCTGTCGTCGCCGGAATGCCGCGGTCCGCCAGATAGGCGGGCAGATGGATGGTGATGAAGGCGAGCTGAAAGCCGCAGGTGAAGAAGCCGAGCACCAGCAGCACGTAGGAGCGATGGCCGAACGCCTCCGCCAGCGCCGTCCTGAACGATTGCTGATCGGCGGGCGCCACATCCTTCGTCGCCGCAGGCGGCGTCGCGAGCGCGAGCGAGAGCGGCAGGATCAGCAGCATCAGCGCGCTGAACACCACGAGCGCGGTCTGCCAGCCGAAATTGTCGATCAGGGCGACGCCGAACGGCGCAAACAGGAACTGGCCGAACGAGCCTGCGGCGGTGCCGGCGCCCAGCGCGATGCCGCGCTTTTCCGGCGGCAACAGCTTGCTGAACGCTGCCAGCACCAGATTAAACGACGAGCCCGACAGGCCGAAACCGATCAGCACGCCGGCGCTGATGTCGAGCGACAATGAGCTGGTCGAGTAGCGCATCAGCAGCAGGCCGGCGGCGTACAGCAGCGCACCGACGATCATGACGCGCAGCAGCCCGAAGCGGTCGGCAATGGCGCCTGCGATCGGCTGGCCGAGGCCCCACAGCAGGTTCTGCAGCGCGATGGCAAGGCCGAACACGTCGCGGCCCCAGGCAAACTCGCGGCCCATCGGCTGCACGAAGAAGCCAAGGCTGGAGCGCGGTCCGAAGCTCAGCAGCGCGATCGCACAGCCGCACACGATGATCACAAGCGGCGTGCGCCAGGTGCCGGACGCCGGTCGGAGATCTCCTGCCGTAACAGCCATGTCGTCTTCCCCCGGATCTGCCGCCCGGGGAACCGGCCCCGCCGAACGTTACCAGGAGTTAATGCATATGCATGAAAACCCCAAGAGGGGCGGGAGAAAAATATTCGCCTGCAAGGCTGCCCTGCAGAATCCGAGAGGATGACGAGCGTCATTCCGGGGCACATCGCACCCGGAACAGGAAGCCGACCGCGCTACCGCTTGGCGCTGGCCTGCTCGGCCGAGCTCCGGGCGGCCTCGGCGAGCTGCGCCGATATCTTGGCGGTCTCGGCAGCGCTGCCCCAGCTCGGCGCATCGCTGCCGTCGCCCCAGGCGCGCGGGCGATAGAAGGTGTGGACGCCGAACTTGTACGTCTTCTTCATTTCGCTGACCCAGGACGGCCGCACCCAATAGGCGTGGTAGTGGGTCGAGCGGTCGACTTCCGGCAGCCACAATTTGCCGTCGAGCATCGCCTTCGCGATCTTCTTCGCACGGTCCCACATGTCGGGCTCGCGGACGACATCAGGGATGTTGTCGCAGGCGAAGGTGAACTGACAGGCGTAGTGACGGTTCTTGTTCTGGTAGACCACGCCGCACACCGTCTCCGGATATTTGCCGGAGAAGGCGCGGTTCAGCACCACCTGCGCGACCGCGATCTGGCCGCGCACCGCTTCGCCGCGCGCCTCGAAGTAGACGGCTTCCGACAGGCACTTCTCCGACTTGGCGCGCGACTTCGTGTCGAACAGGCCGAGCCGTTCCGCCGGCGTCTTGGTGTGCTGGTCGTCGACGTTGACCTCGCCCTTCGGTGCGATGCTCTCGCCCATCTCGCCGGCCTTGACCGGACCGTCGGCATCGACCGGCAGTGACGCCATCACCTTCATGTCGGGATCGGGCTGAGCGGCCGGCTGCACGACGACCGGCGCCTCACCGGGTTGCCAGCGCTCGAGATTTTCCGGCGTGCCGAGCGACGAGCCGAAGAACAGGCTGGCGGTCTTGAATGCAAACGGGTCGCGCTCGTGCGCCGCATCGGCAGGCGCCGCCGCAGGTTTCCCAGGCGCAGGCTTCAGGTCGTCGAGCGGGTTGGCCTCGAGCGACATCGACACGTCGGATTGCTGCGGCGACGGCTTGGCATATTGCGGCAGCGGCGGCGCGCGCAGCGCCTCCTGCAATTCCGGATCGAGCGGTGCGTTGTCGGCAAGTGCGCCGCCGCTCGTCGCAGCCGCGGTCTTCATGCCCCTGACCGACGAATTCGATGTCGCGGGATCCTCGTTCGAAGGAGCCGCGCTTGCAGGCTCCGCGGGTTCGACCTGATCCGGCCGCCTGACGACGAGACGATCGCCCTTCAAGGTGCGATCGACCTTGGGAAAATCGGATGCCTGATAGCGCGGCGGCGGCGTGGTGATCGGATTGCGAGTGACAGCGCCGGTGACGTCGGCGCTGGAGTCCAGCCTCGCGAGCAGGATTTGCGGGTCCTGCGGCGCGGAGGTTCCGATCGGACGGCCGAAGCTGTAGGTCGCGACCTGGATGGAGCCGACCGCGGACGCGAAGACGCGCTTCTGCCAGCGCTCGGCAACGCCGGGCTGCCGGGCCAGGAGCGAGGCAATATCCTGATATCCGATCTCGGTCGGCATCAGTGCGAAGATGCAAAGACCGAGACCGAAGAGCGCGAGACGGGCGCCCTTCGGCTGGTTACGCGACACAAACATCGTACGCTCACGCAACGCTTACTGAGTGCAATCGAACGCGGTACATCCGCGCAATTCGACCTTTTCCGTTGCTAATCTGTTTAGGTTGCCGCGGAGTTAATCGGCGTTGCAAGCGCGCTACACTCAAGCGATCGCGTGCGCAGCGCGCGCCGTATCACTCGCATTGGTAAATGCGCGGCGCATGAAAGTCGTAAACAACGGATCAACGGAGATGGTGAACGAGACGTTACCCGTCCCTCAGCCGTCATTGCGAGGAGCGGCAGCGACGAAGAAATCCATTCTTTCCGCACAACCGGCACGATGGATTGCTTCGCTCCGCTCGCAATGACGGTGGCTATTGAGGGCGCTAAACAAAGAGGCCGGGACGTGGTCCCGGCCTCTGCATTATCTGAACCCGATCGATCGCTCACGCCTGGCTGGCGATCTCCTTGCCGAGCGCGGCCTGCGCGGCGGCGAGGCGCGCGATCGGCACGCGATAGGGCGAGCACGAGACGTAGTCGAGCCCGACCTCGTGGCAGAACGCGACCGAGGCGGGATCGCCGCCGTGCTCGCCGCAGATCCCGACCTTGAGGCTCGGCCGGGTCTTGCGGCCACGCGTGACGCCGATCTTGACCAGCTCGCCGACACCGTCGCGATCGACCGAGATGAACGGATCGATCGCGAGAATGCCCTTGGCGACATAGGTGCCGAGGAAGCTCGCGGCGTCGTCGCGGCTGATGCCGTAGGTGGTCTGCGTCAGGTCGTTGGTGCCGAACGAGAAGAACTCCGCGGTCTCGGCCACCTGGCCGGCCATCAGGCAGGCGCGCGGCAGCTCGATCATGGTGCCGACCTGGTAGGTCAGCTTGACGCCGGTTTCCTTCATCACCGCACCTGCGGTGGCATCGATCCGCGCCTTGACCAGATCGAACTCGGCCTTGGTCGCGATCAGCGGCACCATCACCTCGAGGCCGACCGGCTTGCCGGTGCGCTTGCCGGCCTCGACGGCCGCCTCGAAGATCGCGCGCGCCTGCATCTCCGCAATCTCCGGATAGGCGATCGCGAGACGGCAGCCGCGGAAGCCGAGCATCGGGTTGAACTCGGACAGTTCGCGGGCGCGGTCGGCGAGCTTGCGCGGATCGGTGTTCATGGCGCGCGCCACTTCCTCGATCTCGGCCTGGGTATGCGGCAGGAACTCGTGCAGCGGCGGGTCGAGCAAGCGGATCGTGACCGGCAGGCCCTTCATGATCTCGAACAGCTCGACGAAGTCGGCGCGCTGCATCGGCAACAGCTTCGACAGCGCGGCGCGGCGCGACTGCTCGTCCTCGGAGAGGATCATCTCGCGCACGGTGCGGATACGGGTCTCCTCGAAGAACATGTGCTCGGTGCGGCAGAGGCCGATGCCTTCGGCGCCGAACTTCACCGCGGTGCGCGCGTCATCGGGCGTGTCGCCGTTGACGCGGACGCCGAGCTTGCGGACCTCGTCGGCCCAACCCATCAACGTGCCGAACTCGCCGGACAGTTCCGGCTCGATCATCGGCATGCGGCCGGCCAGCACCTGGCCGACCGAGCCGTCGATGGTGATGACATCGCCGGTCTTGAAGGTGCGCGAACCGATGCTCATGGTGCCGCGGCCGTAGTCGACACGGATGGTGCCGCAGCCGGAGACGCAGGGCTTGCCCATGCCGCGCGCGACCACCGCCGCGTGCGAGGTCATGCCGCCGCGGGTGGTGAGGATGCCTTCCGCGGCGTGCATGCCGTGGATGTCTTCCGGGCTGGTCTCGATGCGGACCAAAATCACCTTACGCCCGTCGGCCTGCAGCTTGGCGGCTTCATCCGACGAGAACACGATCTCGCCCGAGGCCGCACCGGGCGATGCCGGCAGGCCGGTCGCGATCACGTCGCGCTTGGCGGCGGGATCGATGGTCGGGTGCAGCAGCTGGTCGAGCGAAGCGGGATCGATCCGCGTCACCGCGTCCTTGCGCGAGATCAGGCCCTCATTGGCGAGCTCGACCGCGATGCGCAGCGCAGCCTTGGCGGTACGCTTGCCGCCGCGGGTCTGCAGCATCCACAGCTTGCCCTGCTCGACCGTGAACTCCATGTCCTGCATGTCGCGGTAGTGCTTCTCGAGCAGCGTGTAGATCCGCGTCAGCTCCTTGAACGCGTGCGGCATCGCGGCTTCCATCGACAGCTTGTCGGAGCCGCTCTCCTGACGCGCCTCTTCGGTGATGTCCTGCGGCGTGCGGATGCCGGCGACGACGTCCTCGCCCTGGGCGTTGATCAGGAACTCGCCGTAGAGCTTGCTCTCGCCGGTCGACGGGTTGCGCGTGAACGCAACGCCGGTCGCCGAGGTCTCGCCCATGTTGCCGAACACCATCGCCTGCACGTTGACCGCGGTGCCCCACGACTCCGGAATGTCGTGCAGCTTGCGATAGGTCACCGCGCGGGCGTTCATCCAGGATGAGAACACGGCGCCGATCGCGCCCCACAGCTGGTCGTGCGGATCCTGCGGGAACTCGTGGCCGGTCTCCTTGGCCACCGCCTCCTTGTACTTGCCGACCAGCTCGACCCAGTCGTCGCCGGTGAGGTCGGTGTCGAGCGAATAGCCCTGGCCGTCCTTGAAGGTGTCGAGGATATCCTCGAAATGATGATGCTCGAAGCCGAGCACCACGTCCGAATACATCGTGATGAAACGGCGGTAGCTGTCATAGGCGAAGCGGCGGTCGCCGGAGAGTTCGGCGAGCGCTTCGACAGTGCGGTCGTTGAGGCCGAGATTGAGCACGGTGTCCATCATGCCCGGCATCGAGGCGCGCGCCCCCGAGCGCACCGAGACCAGCAGCGGGTTCTTGGCGTCGCCGAAGGTCTTGCCGGTCAGCTTGCCGACATAGTCGAGCGCCTTCTCAACCTGTGCTTTCAATTCCTTCGGATACGTCTTGTCGTGATCGTAGAAGTAGGTGCAGACCGAGGTCGGTATGGTGAAACCGGGAGGCACCGGGAGGCCGAGATTGGCCATTTCCGCCAGGTTGGCGCCCTTGCCGCCGAGCAAGTCGCGCAGGGTCGCCTGGCCCTCGGCTTTGCCGTCGCCGAACGTATAGACCCACTTGCCGGCCTTGATCGCAACCGGGGCAGCCTTCTTCGGCGCAGCCACCGCCTTCGCCGGCGCCTTGCTGGCGGGCTTTGCGGCCGGTTTGGCGGCGGCTTTCGGCGCCGCCTTCAGAGCGCTCTTCTTCAGCGCCTTGCGCGCCGGCGCGGCCTTGCGGGCGGCGGCCGAGGGCTTTGATTTCGCTGCTGTTTTGTCAGCAGTTTTCGCAGCAGGTTTCTTGGACTTCGCGACGGCTTTGGCCATGTCAGACAACAATCCGGAAGGAGGGGTCGAAGATGCGCGCCTTACACCATTTTGGGGGGTTCCGCGCAAGCCGCGAAACCCCGCTTTCCCGCTACAGGTGCAGCCAGCGCAGCAGGCCCATCCCCACGAGCCCGACGAAGATCAGGTAGATCGCGACGATATAGTTGAGGAGCCGCGGCATGATCAGGATCAGGACGCCTGCAGCCAGAGCGACGATAGCAGGCAGATGCCCAGCAGTGATGGTCATTGAAGTTTTCTCCGGCAGTTTTTGGAGGTGCGAATCGAGCGGCAGTTTATCCGCCGAGGAGGTTCCCCACATCAAGACGTCTGGCATAGCAACAGGTTCCCGCAACTCACGAAAATTGCCCCAAATTGCCGCGTATGTGGCGGCGACTTTTCCGGAACATCACCACGTCAGCTGCATTGGCTCGCCATGCGCATCGGCGAAGGCCGGCGCGCCGCAAGAGAATGGAGCGAGCCATGCGAAACAGGATACTTGCCGTTGCAGCGGTCGCTGCTGCGATCACGGTGCCGGCTGTTGCCGCACAGGCCCAGACCGTTGGCGTTGTCCGCGGAGGCCCGCCGGTTGCAGTCGAGGATGACGAAGGCATTGCGATCGAGCAGCGCCCGGCATTCCGCGAATACATCGTGCGCGAGCGCGTACCGAACTACACCGTTACGGATCGGGTCGTGGTCGGCACCGTGCTGCCGGACGCCGGCGTGACCTATTACGACGTGCCGCAACGGTTCGGCGCGACGCCCTATCGCTACACCGTCGTGAATGGTGAGACCGTTCTGGTCGAGCCGCGCTCGCGACGGATCGTTCAGGTGGTCGAGTAGGCCTGCGTCAACTCGGTAGCCTGAACGACAGTCCGGTCGGTAGCCTGAACGACAGTCCGGGCGCCGCGCAAGCGGATGTGCGCGCAGATCGACCGGACCAGAAAGCCCCGCCCGGCCTTCCCCACCGGGCGGGGCTTTTCCGTCGTGTTGCGATGAACTCTGGAAGCGTGATGGGTGAGCTGGATCAACGGCGGAGGTTCAGCTCTCCTTTGGGAGAGGTCGGCGCGTAGCGCCGGGTGAAGGGTTGCGGTGCCTCGTTAGAGCAGCGGCCCCTCACCCGATTTGCTTCGCAAATCGACCTCTCCCCACGGGGAGAGGTGAAGCAAGTGCGTGGTCGAACCAATTCGATCCAACTCATCTTCCTCGGCTTACGATTTCAGGATCGAGAGCAGCGTCGAGGTCGACTTGTAGCTCTTGACCGCGGCGTCCTGGAAATCCTTCGTCCAGTTGGCCGCCTGCCGCTCCTCTGCACTCATCGAGGAATATTTCTTGAGGATGCCGAGTGAGAACTGGCGCGGATCGCCGGCCGACTGGCTCTGCTTCAGCGCGTCGAGCACGGCAAGACGGGTCCGCGTGTTGAGTTCCTGCTTGGCCGCGAAGATCTCCTCGCCGGAAAACTTCTTGTCCTGGTTCAGCGAGATCGCCGACAGCGAGCGGTTGTCCAGCGAGGACAAATCGGCAAGCTGTCCGGTCTTGCGCCTGGGATCGTAGACCAGCTCCTTGCCGCTCTTCGCCGCCTCGCTCTTCTGCCGGTCGAGGAAGGCGCGCACGTCGCTCGCCACGCTGGAGAAGTCGCGCGCATTGCCGGTCGTGGGCGGGGCGGTCCCGGCCAGCGCGGCGGCGATCGGATCGCCCGTGATCCCACTTGGCGCCTTGTTGGGATCCTGCTGCGTCGCCTGATAGCCTTTCAGCACCGCAGCGCGTTGGCTGGCCCAGGTCGCGGTGGCCTTCTCCTCGTCGCTGGCGCCATCGAGATAGTCGAGCGCCGCCTTGTAGCTGACGCTGTAGTCGCCGGTCAGGCGCGTGGTCGCAAGCGACGGCGCCAGGGCCTTGTCGAAGCGCTGCTTCAGTTCGGTCGCGGCGACCGCCTGCTCGTCCGGCGTGAACTTGCCGCCATTGTTGGTCGAAATCGCAAACAGCGAGCGGCGGTCCAGCGTCGAGAGATCGATCGTGGTCTTGCCGTCGACGATCGGCTTCTTCACCCCCGCGACCGTATAGAGCCGATCGAGCGTCGTGCGCGCATCGCTGGTGACGGTCGCGAAATCCGGCAGCGCCTTGGCGAGCCGCGCGCGGGCGGCGTCCGACAGCGTGAGGTTGGTTGCAGCCCCCGAAGTCAGGGAGGCCGAAAGATCGCCGGCGGTGCCGTCACCCGACAGGGTCGCCGCCAGCGAGGGTGTCGCGGCGGCCCGCGCATAGGCCGAGCCATATTGGGCGTAGGGATTGGGCGAGGTGCCGATCGAGGTCATCGGGGAGGTCCCTGCATTGGCGCGAGGGGCGACTTCTTAAGAAATCGTTGATCCGCCAGGACCTTCGCAGGGCATGGTTAACAAATTGCAAATTGTGTCGAAATATTTCCAAAGATGGCTAGTTGCGCTTCCGGGCAATGACGCGGTGAATGACCTTTCCGGAGGACGCGCTGACGACCTCTGTATCGAGCAGCAGTTCAGCCGCCGCCAGTTCAGTGCGCACCAGCGCCGCATCGAAGGCGGCATAGAGCCGCCCATGCGCATCGCGCGCGTCGTCGCCTTCTGTAACACGCCAGCTCAGATAGAGCACGCCGCCGGGCTTCACGAGTTCGAGCATGCGGCGGACCGACGGCGCGATCAGCGCGTGGTCGAGGTGCATGATCACGGTCTCGCACAGCACATTGTCGAAGCTACAGGCCGCGATGCCGGAAAGCTCCGGCAGTTCGGCACGCGCAAAGCGCAGCGCCGGATAGCGGGCGCGAGCTTCCGCAAGCAGGCCCTCGGAGGCATCAAAGCCCTCCGCCGGAAAGCCGTTGGCATTCAGCCACGCCACCTCGCGGCCGCTGCCGCAGCCGATATCGGCGGTCGCGCCGCCCTTGATGAAGAATTGCCCGACGATCTCCTGCAGATCGCGAGGGGCCGGCTGGTCGTGCCAGTCCTGCGCAAACGCCGCCGCCTCCTTGTCGTAAGCGGCGAGCGTTGCGCGATCCATCGGTCAGCCCTCGATCCTGGAGAAATCCGCCACCGCGCGCGTCGCGGCACGGATCTCGTTGAGCAGCTTCAGACGGTTTTCGCGCACCTTCGGATCGTCATCGTTGACCTTGACCTTGTCGAAGAACGCATCGACCGCAGGCCGCAGCTTCGCCATCGCGCTCATCGCGGCGGCGAAGTCTTCCTTGGCGACCGCGGCGGAGGCCTCGGCCTTCACCTGATCGATCGCTTTCGCGAGCGCCTTCTCTTCATCCAGCTTGTAGAGCGCAGCGTCCGGCGCACCGTCGAACGTGCGCTTGTCCTTCTTCTCCTCGATGCTGAGGATGTTGCTGGCGCGCTTGGTGCCGGCGAGCAGGTTCTTGCCGTCGTCACTGTCGAGGAATTTGCCGAGCGCTTCCACGCGGCGAACGACGAGCAGCAGATCGTCCTGACCGCCAAGCGAGAACACGGCATCGACGAGATCATGCCGCGCGCCCTGGTCGCGGAGCTGGACCTTCAGGCGGTCGGCGAAGAAAGCGAGCAGATCGTTCGGCAACGTCTCGGCATCGGCCTCGACCGACAGTCCGCGCAAGGCCGATTTGGCCGTCTTCAGGATCGGCAGGCGCAACGTGTTCTCGACGATCAGCCTGATTGCGCCCAGCGCCGCGCGGCGCAACGCGTACGGATCCTTCGATCCCGTCGGCTTCTCATCGATTGCCCAGAATCCAGCCAGCGTGTCGAACTTGTCCGCCAGCGCCACTGCAATGCTCACCGGATCGGTCGGCACGCGATCGGTCGGCCCCTGCGGCTTCCAGTGCTCCTCGCTCGCGGCGGCAACGGACGCATCCTCACCCTGCGCCAGCGCGTAGTATTTGCCCATCAGGCCCTGAAGCTCGGGGAATTCGCCGACCACTTCGGTCAGCAAATCCGCCTTGGCGAGACGCGCGGCGCGTTTTGTCTTCTCGACATCGGCGCCGACCAGCGGCGCGATCTCGGCTGCCAACGCCTCGATGCGCTTGATGCGCTCCGCCTGCGTCCCGAGCTTCTCGTGGAACACGATCTGCTCGAATTTCGGCAGCCGGTCCTCGAGTTTCGTCTTCAGATCAGTCTCGTAGAAGAACTTCGCATCCGACAGCCGCGGGCGGATCACGCGCTCATTGCCGGCGACGATGGTCTTGCCGCCGTCGGGCGCCTCGATGTTGGCGGTCAGCACGAACTTGTTGGTCAGCTTCCCCGTCTTGGGATCCCTGACCACGAAGCACTTCTGGTTGTTGCGGATGGTGGCGCGGATCACTTCGTCCGGGATGACCAAGAATTCCTTCTCGAACGATCCCATCATCACAACGGGCCATTCGACGAGACCGGAGACCTCATCGACCAGCACCTGGTCCTCGACCAGTTCGAGGCCCTGCGCGAACGCCAGCTCCTTGGCGTCCTCGACGATGATGTCCTTGCGCGCCTGCGGATCGAGGATGACTTTGGCGGCCTTCAGCTTGGCCTCGTAGTCCTCGAAGCGGCGCACCGGGATCGCACCCGGCGCCATGAAGCGATGGCCGTAGGTGGTCTGCCCGGCCTCGATGCCGTCGACCGAGAATTTCACGACATCGGGCTCCTCGGTCTCCAGACCGAAGGTCGCAATGATCGAATGCAGCGGCCGGACCCAGGACAGCGAGCCTGACTTGGCGGAGCGCGCGCCCCAGCGCATCGATTTCGGCCAGGGGAAGGTGCGGATGATCACCGGCAGGATTTCGGCGATGACGTCGATCGCGGCACGGCCCGGCTTCTCGATCAGCGCGATGTAGAAGTCGCCCTTCGCATCTTTCTGGATCTTTGCTTCATCCAGCGACTTCAGACCGGTCGCTTTCAGAAAGCCCTGCACCGCCCCATCGGGGGCGCCGATCTTCGGGCCGCGACGCTCAGACTTCAGGTCCGGCTGGCGCGCGGGAATCCCGTGCACGGTCAGCGCCAGGCGACGCGGGGTGGCGAATGCCTTGGCGCCCTCATAGACGAGGCCTTCGGCGACGAGCTTGTCGGTCACCATGCGGCGCAGATCGTCGGCCGCCTTGGCCTGCATGCGCGCGGGAATTTCTTCGGAGAACAGTTCGAGGAGAAGATCGGGCATCAGACCGCCCTGCCCGTTTCAGTGTGGATCCAAGCTTCGCCGCAGGCCTTCGCCAGGTCGCGCACACGCCCGATATAGCTCTGCCGCTCGGTCACCGAGATGACGCCGCGGGCGTCGAGCAGGTTGAACACGTGGCTCGCCTTGATGCACTGGTCGTAGGCCGGCAAGGCCATCAGATGTTCCTTTTGATTGCCACCGTCACGCCAGCCGGCGGCGAGATATTTGCGGCAGGCCTCTTCCGCCATCCTGAACTGCTCGAACAGCATCGCGGTGTCGGCGTATTCGAAATTGTGCCGCGAATATTCCTGCTCGGCCTGCAGGAAGACGTCGCCATAGGTGACCTTCTCGGCGCCTTCGCGGCCGTTGAAGTTGAGGTCGTAGACGCGGTCGACGCCCTGCACATACATCGCGAGCCGCTCGAGCCCGTAGGTGAGTTCGCCCGCGACCGGCGCACATTCGACGCCGGCGACCTGCTGGAAGTAAGTGAACTGCGAAACTTCCATGCCGTCGCACCAGCACTCCCAGCCGAGGCCCCAGGCGCCCAGCGTCGGGCTCTCCCAATCGTCCTCGACGAAGCGGATGTCGTGGATCGCCGAATCGATCCCGATCGCGGCCAGCGACTTCAGGTACAGCTCCTGAAGGTTCGGCGGCGACGGCTTCATGATCACCTGGAACTGGTAGTAGTGCTGCATCCGGTTGGGATTCTCGCCGTAGCGGCCGTCCTTCGGCCGCCGCGAGGGCTGCACATAGGCCGCGTTCCAGGGTTTTGGGCCCAGCGCGCGCAAGGTGGTCGCGGGATGGAAGGTGCCGGCGCCCATCTCCATGTCGTAGGGCTGCAGGATGACGCAACCCTGCTCGGCCCAGAACCGCTGGAGGGCCAGGATGAAGCCCTGGAACGAACGTTCCGGGCGCATGTGGTCAGGCAGGGCGTCCATCGTTGGAATCGATCTCGCGAGGGGGTGTGAAAACGCGCGGGACCGTATCGGCGGCGGCCAATGGAATCAAGGCGATGCCGGAAAATCCGGCACCGCCAATCTGCGGAATTTGAAGCTGCTAGCCCGGGCGATACGCCCCGGTCACGGGGTCGCGGCGCAGGGTCTTGATTTCGCTCGCACGCGAGGCCTCGGCCACGCGGGACAATCGCGCCTCTTCCAGTTCCTGGTTGATCCGGACGGCCGTCTTGTATGCCCAGCGGACCACGGCCAGGCCACCCAGGACGCCTGCGAATGCAATCAGCGGCGGCATCGGTCGATCCTTGTCGTTCACGTCTGTCAGGCCCCAATACCCTCATTGTCGCGCAAGGCGGCCTGCGCCGCAATCGCGGTTTTGGGGCTAAATGGCGCGCTCAAATCCGCGTGTTCAGAGCCCGAATCTGGCCCAAATCGCCCGCGTCTCGACCGCCGAGATCAGGTCGTCCGGCAAACTCGCGAAGCCGTCCAGCGCCGCCAGCGAGCCCGCCCCGGGCGCCCGCCGGCCGAGCAGGCCGGACAGCATGCCGCTGGCGGGTGCGATCACCGGGGTCAGCACCTTCTCGCCATAGCGGGCCCGCAAGGTCGCGCGGAGATCGCCAATGCCGTCGGCAAGCCCGAGCCCAACCGCGGTCTCGCCCGCCCAGTACTCGCCGGTGAACAGCTCGTCGTCGGGCCCCTTCAGGCGGCTGCCGCGGCTCTGCTTCACCAGGTTGATGAAGGTCGCATGGATCTCGCGCTGGATCGTCTTCAGCCGGGCGACGTCGTCGGGGTTTTCGGGCAGGAACGGATCGAGCATCGCCTTGTGGCTGCCGGCCGTATACAGCCGCCGCTCGACCCCGATCTTCTTGATCGCCTCCTGGAAGCCGAAGCTGCCGCCGACCACGCCGATCGAGCCGAGGATCGAGGACGGATCGCAATAGATCTCGTCGCCCGCGCAGGCGATCATGTAGCCGCCGGAGGCCGCGACGTCCTCGGCGAACACCAGCACCGGCAGTTTCTTCTCGGCTGCCAGTTGGCGGATGCGCAGATAGATCTGGCGCGACTGCACCGGCGAGCCGCCCGGCGAATTGATCACCAGCGCCACCGCCTTGGCATTCCGCGTACCAAAGGCGCGCTCCAGCATCTTGGCGACGCCGGCGAGCGTCATGCCGGGCCGCAGCGGCGTCACCGCGCCTATCACGCCCGACAGCCGCACCACCGGCACCACGGCCGTGCCGCGCCGGAAACGTGCGGGCAACATTCCTTGCACGCGTTCGAGCAGTCCCGAACGTCCGCCGGAATGGCCGCGGCGATCACTTATTTGTTCACTCATGCCGTTACCTCGAATTAACCACTTTTTATCACGCCACTGTCATTGGTTTCCGTGGAACGCGTTTTGCATTTTGTCATTGGGGAAGCAACGCGCGGGCGGAGAGGAATTCATGAAGATCTATCTGCTGATTGTGCTGATCGGTACGCTCCTGACGGCGATCCGGTTCACATCGACGCCGGAACGCCAGTCGGAAACGGCTTCGCAGTGATTTAGTGCCAGTGACGCGGGCAGTACCGCGGCCCGTCAGCGCCGCGCCAGCGGCAATTCTCCCTTTCCAGCCAAGATCTCCTGCACCCATTTGTTGGGCACGCCTGCCCCATCATTGAGCAACAGCGCGGCATGCAGCCGCGTCGGCGCCCGGCCGCCCTTGGTGGCCCGCACCAGGATTCGGATCGCCGGCGACGTCGCGTCAGCATGAACCGGCAGCAGCTCGAGGCTGCCGAAGCCGCGGTCCAGCGCCGCCAGCACGTCGGCAATCCCGTCCGCGCGCCAGATCATCGCAAGCTGCCCGTTCGACCTGAGAAGTCGCCGCGCGGCATGAACCCAGTTCGCCAGCGTGGTCGCGGTCGCGACGTGGGCACGCTCGCGTACGCCGTCCGGCGAGGCGCGGTGCCGGGAGGGATCGTTGAACGGCGGGTTCATCAGCACGACATCCGCGCTGTCGGGCGCAAGGCCGGCCGCGGCAAAGGCCGGCGCGTCCGCTTCGACATCGAGGATGACCACCTCGGCCATAATCGCGTTGGCACCGGCATTATTCCGGGCAAGCTCGGCCATTGCCGGGTCGATCTCGACCAGGACGAGGTCGATCCCCCTCACCCGCCGTGCCACCGCGAGCCCTGCCGCGCCGACGCCGGCGCCGAGATCGACGACGCGGTCACCTGACCGGGCCGGGGTTGCTGCGGCGAGCAGGATCGCGTCATGGCCGGCACGGTGACCGCCTTTCGGCTGCCGCAGGCGCAACTGCCCACCGAGGAATCCGTCTTCGGTGATCTCGGCGGCCGGAAACTCCTTCTTTGACGCGTTTTCTTTACGCGAACCGGGGTCCATCTCGCTTGGAAACGCTCTAATCATCGGCCCGCAATTCGTGGCCGAGGCCGGCATCGGTCAGCAGCTGGCGGGCCTCGTGGTTGTCGTCCTCATGCACCAGGATCCGCCGCGGCAGCACGCCGAGCGAGCCCTCGATGATGCTCATGTTCTGGTCCAGCACCAGATGATGGATGTTAGCGCTGTCGAGCAGCGCCCCGATGGCGGAGACCAGCACCACGTCATTGGTCCGTACCAATTCCCGCAAAACCCACTCTCCTATCGGCCCGGTTGTGCGGCCAATGCGTCACATGTCAACAACTTCGTGGCCTTGCCGCAAACCTTCGCAGTTTCTATTGTTATAGCTGAGCATAGTGCGAATTCGGCAAAATTGGAGACCAGCGTGGCGGTTATTGTACCCTTCGAAAGCCCGTCCAATGCTTCGATCGACGGGCTGGTGGGACTTGTCGCCGCCGACATGGAGCGCGTCAACGCGACTATCATTTCGCGAACCGGCTCCGAGGTCACCATGATCCCCGAGGTCGCCAACCATTTGATCTCCTCCGGGGGCAAGCGGTTGCGCCCGATGCTGACGCTCGCGATGGCCCAGCTCTCGGACTACACCGGCGACGGCCATATCAAGCTCGCCGCCGCGGTCGAGTTCATGCACACCGCGACCCTGCTGCACGACGACGTGGTCGACGAAAGCGAGCTGCGCCGCGGCAAATTGTCCGCGCGGATGCTGTGGGGCAATGAGGCCAGCGTGCTGGTCGGCGACTTCCTGCTCGGCCAGGCGTTCCGCATGATGGTCGAGGTCGGCTCGCTGCGCGCGCTCGACATCCTCTCGGCCGCCGCCGCCACCATCGCCGAGGGCGAGGTGATGCAGCTCGCCGCCGCCAAGAACACCGCGACCACCGAGGACGAATATCTCGCCGTGATCCGAGGCAAGACCGCGGAGCTGTTCGCGGCCGCCTGCGAGGTCGGTCCGGTGATCGCCAACCGGCCGAAGGCGGAGCAGACCGCCTGCCGCTCGGTCGGCATGAATCTCGGCATCGCCTTCCAGCTCGTCGACGACGTGCTCGACTATGGCGGCAAATCCGCAAAACTCGGCAAGAATGTCGGCGACGATTTCCGCGAGGGCAAGATCACGCTGCCGGTGGTGCTCGCGTTCCGCCGCGGCAACGACACCGAGCGCCAGTTCTGGATCCGCGCGCTGGAGCGCGGCGAGATCGGCGCGAGCGATCTCGACCACGCGATCGGGCTGATGACCAAGCACCGCGCCCTCGAGGACACGATCAGCCGCGCCCAGCACTATGGCGCGATGGCGGTCGACGCGCTGGCGCTATTCCCGCCCTCGCCGATGAAGACCGCGCTGGAACAGGTCGTCGCGTTCTGCCTGGCAAGATCGCACTGACCGCGGCACATCAACGGTGTCGTCCCGGCGAAGGCCGGGACCCATAGCCACAGGGTTGAGTTGTCGAAGAAGGCTGCGGCCCCAGCGTCGCGCGACAATGAGTATTGGTGGTTATGGGTCCCGGCCTTCGCCGGGAGGACGGCGAGTCCATGGCACCGTCAGGCAACTCAGTCGCAACGCCGCGCCCGCTCAAGCCACGTCGACCTTCATGCGCAACACCCGTTGCGACACGGCCTCGTCGAACTCGCCGCAGAGCTTGGCGGTGACGACGGTCGCGACCGCGTTGCCGATGACATTGGTGGTCGCAACCGCAATCGACATGAAGCGATAGACGCCGAACAGCACCGCCAGTCCTTCGAGCGGCAGCACTCCGGTTGCAGTGACCGTTGCCGCGAACACGACGAATGTGCCGCCGGAGACCGTCGCCGCGCCCTTCGAGGTGATGAGCATCAGCGCGAGGATGCCGAGCTGCTGGCTGAAGTCGAGCGGCACGTTGTAGGCGTTGGCGAGGAACAGGACGCCCATGGACATATAGATCGACGTTCCGTCGAGATTGAACGCATAGCCGGTCGGCAACACAAGACCGGCACATTGCCGCGAGCAACCGAGCTGCGGCAGCTTTTCCAGCAGCCGCGGCAGCACGCTTTCCGACGACGCCGTGCCCAGCACGATGAATATCTCGTCCCGGATGTAGCGCAGGAAACGGAACAGGTTGATCCCGAACAGCGCGCAAACCGTTCCCAGCACCGCGACAATGAACAGCGCCACCACGGCATAGAAACTGAGCACGAGGTAGATCAGGGACAACAGCACTGCCGTTCCGCTCGATCCCACCGCGAATGCGACGGCGCCGAAGGTTCCGATCGGCGCGAACGACATGATGATGTGAATGAACTCGAACAGCACCTCGGACATGCGGTTCAGCCCGGCTTCTATCGGCTGGCGCTTGTCCGATCTCAGGCGCAGCAGCGCCGCGCCAAAGATGATGGCGATGGCGAGGACTTGCAGCAATTCGCCGCGGGTGAACGCGCCGAGGAAATTGTCGGGGAAGATGTTGAGGATGAAATCCAGCGCGCCTTGCGGCTTTCCCGGAGCCGCCGGCGGCTTCACGCCGGCGCCGGCCGTCGCGGTCGCGATGCCCTTGCCGACGCCCAAAAGATTGCCGGCAACGAGTCCGAACGCGAGCGCAATCGTCGATACGATCTCGAAATAGATCATCGCAACCAGGCCGACCTTGCCGACCCGCTTGAAGTCTCCGGCCGACACGATTCCGGCTGCAACGCACAGGAACACCAGCGGCGCCACCGCGGTCTTGATCAGACGAAGGAAGATGTCGCCGAGTATCTCGAGTTCGATCGCCAGAGACGGGAACAGGAAGCCGACGGCCGCGCCGAGGATCATGGCGATGATCACCTGAAAGCCGAGGTTCCTCCAAAGCGGTTGCTTCGAAATCGGCGCAGGCGTCGACGTTTGGAGCCCGAGCGAGGCGGCGGCCGTAGACATGGATTTCCTCCGAATGCGCGTTGGTCGCGTCTATTGATGAACGGGCGATGCCGGACTGGCGCGCGTCAGCGCGCCGCGCTGGCCAGCACGCGGTCGACCATCTCGGGCGCAAGGCCGAGATAGTTGCGGGGCGATGTGAGCCGCTCGATCGTCGCCCGATCGATGCGCGAGGAGATTCTCGGATCGGCCGAAAGCGCGTCGGCGAGCGATATGTTCTGCTCGTTGGCGCGACGGCAGGCGTCGTAGACGACGTCGTGGGCGTCCTGGCGCCCGAGCTGCGGCGCAAGGCCCATCATCACGGCTTCCGCCACGATGAGACCGCGGCTGATGTCGAGATTCGTCGCCATCCGCGCTTCATCGACGATCAGGCCCCCGAGCGCGAACTTGGCCTGGTGCAAGGCGCCGGCCGTCAGGACGAAGCTTTCGGGGATCGCCATCCATTCGGCATGCCACGGTCCGGTCGCGCGCTCGAAGTCCTGGATCGTGGCATCGAGCATCAGGCCGGCATGCTGGCGCACGCCCTTGGCCGCCGCCAGCATGAGCTCCGACGAGATCGGATTGCGCTTCTGCGGCATGGTGGAGGACGCACCGCGGCCCTTCACAAACGGCTCGTAGACTTCGGCGAATTCGGTCGAGGTCATCATCATGATGTCGAGGGCGATCTTGCCGAGCGAGCCGGTCACGAGGCCGAGGAAGTTCACGGCTTCCGCGAGGGCGTCGCGCGCCACGTGCCAGGTCGAAACCGGCACCCCCAGCCCGAGTTCTTCGCAGAGCGCCTGCTGGACATCGAGGCCTCGGCTGCCAAGCGAGGCCAGCGTCCCGGCGGCGCCGGCGAATTGGCCGACCAGCACGCGTGGCCGCAGTTGCGCGAGCCGTTCGGCGTGGCGATCGAACATCGCAAGCCAGATCGCGCATTTGTAGCCGAACGTGACCGGCAGGGCCTGTTGCAGGTGGGTGCGGCCGGCCATCGTCGTGTCGCGATGCCGCTTGGACAGACCTGCGAGAATCCTGCGCAGCTCCGCGATGTCCTGCTCGATGATGTCAAGGCCGTCGCGCACCTGGAGGATCACGGCGCTGTCCATGATGTCCTGCGTGGTCGCGCCCCAGTGCACGTAGCGGCCGGCGTCGCCGCATTGCTTTGCCATCTGATGCACGAGCGGCAGGATCGGATAGCCGACGATGTCGGTTTCCTGGCGCAGCAGATCGAAATCGAGCGCCGCAACGTCGGTCCGCTCAGCGATCTCGTCGGCCGCCTCGGAGGGAATGACGCCACACCGCGCCTCCGCCTTCGCGAGCGCGATCTCGACCTCGGCGTAGCGGGAAATCAGCGCGTAGTCCGAGAAGATCTCGCGCATGCGCGGCGTACCGAATGCGTCACGAAACAGGATCGAGTCGAGAACAGTCGTGGCGGTCGGAATGGCGGCGTGCATGAGGGCCTCCCAAAGGCTTTTTTATGTCCGGACATAATCTTGTATTTTATGTCCGGACATAATGTCAAGGGCGTGCTACCCTCGGACCGTCGGATTCGGACTGGGGGAACGTTCCAGGATGGCTGAGACCCGCTACGCGCAGGTGGCGCGCGATCTCGCAGAAGGCATTGGAAACGGGCGGTTTCCCGTGGGCTCGGTGCTGCCGAAGGAGCTCGAACTGTGCGAGCAATACGGCGCGAGTCGTCACACCGTGCGGGCTGCGATCCGGGAGTTGCAGGACCTCGGTCTGGTGTCGCGCAAGAAGAAGGCAGGGACCAGGGTCGAGGCGGCGTCGCCGTCGCGCGGCTACCACCAATCGCTCGCCTCGGTCGAGGACCTCGTCCAGTTCGGCATCGAACACACCCGCGTCGTCCAGGAGATCAAGGATATCGTTGCCGACAAGGCTTTGGCGCGCGACCTCGGTTGCGCGGCCGGCAGCAAATGGCTCCGCATCTCCAGCCTGCGCATGAGCGCGTCATCCGGGTCGACGCCGATCGGCTGGACCGACGTGTATGTCGATCCTGCCTATGCCGAGCTGCGCGACATCGTACGCGACCACCCGCACGCACTGATCAGCGATTTGATCGAGCAGCGATATGGCCGGCGCATCGCCGAAATCCGCCAGGACGTGCAGGCCGTCCAGCTGAACCCGGCCTCGGCGAAGGCGCTGGGAGAGAATTCAGGCGCCGCGGCGCTGCGTATCCTCCGGCGCTATCTGGATCAGGCGGGCGACACCGTCGAAATATCCGTGACCGTCCATCCGGCGGACCGGTTCACATTCTCGATGCGGCTGCGCCGCGATCGCTCGAGGTGAACGCGGAGCTTCTCGCCAGACGAGGCCGACACTACTCCTTCACCGGCACCCAGATCTCGAGCCCGCCGACGCCGGTCGATGCATCGAACCTCTCGTCGTAGCGCTCGAAGTTCGGCGCGTCCGCGACCTTCATGCCGGATTGCGGCAGCCAGCGATTCCAGATCGTGTTGACGGTGCGGCGGATGGTCGAGATGTGGTCGGCGTGGGTGAACACCACGTATTTCTGCGCCGGGATCCGGACCCGCGCGAACTCGCGCGGCAGATCGGAGAAATCGGCGACCTCGACGCCCGCGATGTAGTCGAAATTGCCGGCATCGTCGCCGTTGCAGCAGACCCCGTAGGCGCCATGGCCGACCTGGCGCGGAATATGCGCGCATTGCTGGTGGAAGCCGCTCCACTGGTTCGGAATGCCGGCCGTGCTGTCATTGGCGTGGTTGTAGCGCTCGCCGACGCCAGCGACGAGAAAGGCCTTGCCGGTCGCGATGCGCGGCGGATCGAGGTGATCGAGGGCGGTCGAGATCATGGTGATCGGCTCCTGGAGCTTGAGCGTCGTCAGGCACGTCGTCGCGCGCACCGTCTCCGGGGTGACGCCGAAATGGTCGCGAAACGCGCGGGTGAATGCTTCGTGGGAGCCGTAATCCGCATCCAGCGCCAGCGTGAGAATGTCGGGCGCACCGGCCGCAAGCTCGCGCGCGGCCTCGCTGAGGCGGCGCGCCCGCACGTAGCGCATCACCGAGAACCCGGTCGCTTCCGCGAACGCCCGCACCAGATGGAAGCGCGAGACCCCGGCGACGGCAGCGATGTCGTCGAGCGTCAGCGACCTGTTGAGATGGCCTTCGATGTACCAGAGTGCCTTCTGGGCTGGATTCATGGACGACGGCTTTCCTGAAAAGCTCGGGCATCATGCACGGCCGCCGCGCGCGGCGTTTGACAGTCCTTGCTGCGCGGCGGCGAAGCCGAGATTTCGCTCTGCGAAATTCTACCGCAAAGCCGTCACTGGCAACAGCGTTGCAATCGTGCATACTCGCAGTTGCATCGATCCGACGGCTCATCAAGCTGCCCGAAAATCAAGACTGCACGAGCCGCGGCCAGCATGTCAGGGAGGACAATGATGCACCACCACCGCTTGAGCTATGCCAACTGCGTCAAATCTGCAGTGCTTGCGGGGCTTTTGACGATCGCCGTCGCAAGCGCCGCCAACGCACAAAAGAAATACGATCCGGGCGCAACCGACACCGAGATCAAGGTCGGCAACATCATGCCCTATTCGGGCCCGGCGTCGGCCTACGCCACCATCGGCAAGACCGAGGCGGCCTATTTCAACAAGCTCAACAGCGAGGGCGGCATCAACGGCCGCAAGGTCAATTTCATCTCCTACGACGACGCCTACTCGCCGCCGAAGATGGTCGAGCAGGCCCGCAAGCTGGTCGAGAGCGACGAGGTGCTCCTGATCTTCAATCCGCTAGGCACGCCGGGCAACACCGCGATCCAGAAATACATGAACGCCAAGAAGGTGCCGCAGCTGTTCGTCTCCACCGGCGCCGCCAAGTGGAACGATCCGAAGAATTTTCCGTGGACCATGGGCTGGCAGCCGAGCTACCAGGTCGAAGCGCGCATCTATGCCAAATACATCCTGCAGAAATATCCCGGCAAGACCATCGGCGTGCTGTATCAGAACGATGATTTCGGCAAGGACTATCTGATCGGCCTGCACGACGGGCTGGGCGACCAGGCCAAGAAGCTGATCATCGTCGAATCCTCCTACGAGACCTCGTCGCCGACGGTAGATTCGCAGATCGTGCAGATCAAGGGCGCCAACCCCGACATCTTCGTCAACATCGCGACGCCGAAATTCGCGGCACAGGCGATCAAGAAGGCTGCCGAGCTGGACTGGCATCCGGTGCACTTCCTCACCAACGTCTCGGTGTCGATCGGCGGCGTGATGAAGCCGGCCGGCTACGAGGCGAGCCAGGACATCCTGTCGACCCAGTATCTGAAGGATCCCGCGGATCACGAGTGGAAGAGCGATCCGGCCATGAACGAGTGGCGCGCCTTCATGACCAAGTGGTATCCGGAGGGCGACCAGAACGACGCCTCGACCGTGTTCGGCTACGGCGTCGCCAAGGGGCTGGAGCAGGTGCTGCGGCAATGCGGCGACAACCTCACCCGCGAGAACCTGATGAAACAGGCGGCGAGCCTCAACTTCGAGATCGGCATCTACCTGCCCGGCACCAGGATCAAGACCGGACCGGACGACTACGCACCGATCGAGCAGTTGCAGATGATGCGCTTCAAGGGCGAGAGCTGGGAGCGGTTCGGCCCGATCATGAGCGGCGAGAAGAGCTCATAAGGACTTTCCGCCACCACTTTGAGCTTCATGATGCCCGGCAACGCGCCGGGCATCCACGTCTTCGACACGATTCACGCGCAAGATTTTTCGCAGGCAGGATTTGCGATGGCCGGCACCCGGGCGATCAACCCGGCGCCGTAGCGATGCTGAAGTGTCCGGCCACCGCGACCCGAAGGCACATCCTGCGATCGGAAGGACAACAACAATGAAAATCACCGACGTCCGCGCCCACCATATCCGCATTCCCTACGACGCCGGCCCCGCGAGCTTCCGCCAGGGCGCTTCCGCCATCTCGGCGCTCGACATGGTGCTGGTCGAGGTCTCGACCGATGCCGGCCTGACCGGCTGGGGCGATGCATTCGCCTATGTCTGCCCGAAGACGAGCTGCACCGCGGTCGCCGAGATGATCGCGCCGCAGGCACGCGGCCTCGAGGTGCCCGATGCCGCCGGGATTCCCGCCGCGATGGAGCAGATCCAGCGCAATCTGCATCTTTTCGGCCGCTACGGCATCACGATGTTTGCGATCTCGGCGCTCGACATCGCGCTGTGGGATCTCGCCGGCAAGGTGAAGGGCGTGCCGCTGCATCAGCTGATCGGCGGCGCGAAGCGCAGTACGATTCCAGCCTATGCGAGCCTGATGCGGATCGGCAATCCGGCGCAGATCGCCGCCGAATGCAAGAAGGCGATCAAGCTTGGCTATGCCGCGATCAAGCTGCACGAGACCACGGTGCCTGCGGTCTCTGCCGCGCGCGAGGCGATCGGCCCCGGCGTGCCGCTGATGGTCGACATGAACTGCCCGCTGGACGGGCCGGCGGCAATTCAATTCGCGCGCGACTGCAAGCAGGCCGCGCCGATGTTCCTGGAGGAGCCGGTCTGGCCGCCTGAGGATTTCGCGACGCTCGCCGAGGTGCGCAGGGAGGGCCGGCTCGATATCGCGGCCGGCGAGAACGCCTGCACCGTGCATCAATTCCGGCAGATGATGACCGCGGGCGCGGTCAGCCACGCGCAGCCGTCGGTGATCAAGGTCGGCGGCGTCACCGAATTCCTGCGGGTCGCCGTGCTGGCCGACGAGTTCGGCGTCCAGGTGATTCCGCACTCGCCCTATTTCGGGCCGGGCTTCCTCGCCACGCTGCATCTGATGGCGATCCGCGACGCCGGGCTGATCGAGGTGTTCTTCATGAAGCGCCCCGCCTGCCTGTGGGGCGAGCGGATCGCCGTCGACGCCCACGGCCATGTCGCCGTGCCGCAGGGCCCCGGGCTCGGCTACGAGCCGGATCGCGACGTGATGGAGAAATATCGGGTGGCGTGAGAGCGCCGCGACGGCGGTGTGCCCCCTCTTCCGCTTGCGGGGGAGGGCTGGGGTGGGGGCTCTCTTCACGAGTCATTCCGTGGAGAGAGCCCCCACCCGTATCGCATCTAACGATGCGATACGGCCTCCCCGCAGGCGGGAGAGGCGAAGAGAGTTCGCGGATCGAAGTCTGCTACTTCGTCCCGTCCTTTGCCGCAGGCGCGGCATCCTTCGCCGGCGGCGCGTCCGCTTTCTTCTTCAGATCCTCGGTCAGCTTGAGCTGCACCGCCTGCAAGTCGGTGACGAGCTTCTGCAAGCTTGCCACCGCATTCTGCAAGCTCACGATCTGCCGGTTGGCGGCGTCGAGCTTCTGCTGATGATCCGTGGTGAGCTTGCTGATCGTCTTCTGCAGGAAATCGACGTTGCTCTGCAGGCAGCTGGTGCGCCGCTCCATCGTCTTCTCGACGGTGCAGATCTCGATGCCGGGAACGTCCTGCGCATGCGCGGTTCCGACGACGCCGAGCGCAAGCGGCACGAGCAGGACAAGAGCGAAACGAGCGATCATCGGCATCCCCAATCACATGCGTCATTCACAGTTTTGTGCGCGCGACGCTGAAAGCCAGGCAGACATACCACACTGAAACCGCATTCGAGCGGTGTGCTTCACCCATTACGGGGACTACTCGTGGGGACGGGGGCCTTCGGAACTTGTTTGGTTCGACCCCTTTTGGCTCGACCTTGGGCAGTGGAGACAGATCGCATGGCAACGCGCGAAAAGCGGCTGGCGCAATTCGATGGCAATGGCGAACCTTCGCCGGAACAACGCGTGGAAGTGCTTTGTGAGGATCACAGCGGAACGTATCAGCTGCCGTTCGCCTGCCGCTTCGTCGACGGCCAGTGGCGCAATGACACGACAGGTGGTGCGCTGGAAGTCAACGTCATCGCCTGGCGTAAGCCGCGCGAGAAGCAACCGGGCATGGCCTGAGCCTGCAAGCCGCCGCTCCTGCACATGATCCTTCCGGTCATGTGCATGCGCTGTTTCAAAACGCGACGCGCATGCGACGTGCTTTAAGATTTGGAACGCGAACGGAACGAACCGCGTCCGAATCACTGATTGAGCAGCGTACTCCGTTGTTCACGGCTAGATGTGGTCATCAACCCAAGACGGCGCACCACATACAGAAGCATGATGATCGGCCGCAGCCAGCGGCCGACGACAAGGGTTAATTCCTCCGCAGACGACATTTGCGATCCCTCCTCTGCGATCCGCCTTGGCGATCATTTCCACGGCGTGATCGGCGGCACGGTCTCGGTTGCCGGCGGCACATCCACCGTCTTGAAATCGGCGGGGCTGACGATCTCGAGGTATTCCATGTCCTTCGAGTAATCGAACAGGTAGTGGGTGATGCCGGGACGCTGATGGATGACGTCGCCGGCCTCGACCAGCGTCTCCTTGTCCTCGTACATGAAGCGGGCCCAGCCCTTGGTCATGATGACGATCTGAAAATCGCACAGGTGCTTGTGCCAGCCGGTGCCCTGTTCCGGCGGCATGTCGGGATTGGCCTTGACCAGATGGCAGATCACCTGCCCGCCGGTTGCATCCGCAATGCCAAGATCGCGATACAGGAAGAAGTCGCGCAGACCTCCGCCCTTGAACTCGGTGTCACCGGGTTTGACGTGGGAGAATTTGCTGACGACGGCGTGCTGGTTCATTTCAAGCCTCCACGGTTCTCGTTTTCGCGAGATCGCGGCGGCTCAGCGTCCAAATTTTCGGCAGCGTCGCATCGTCGCGGTCACAGCTCGAATATTGCTATGCGAAATCCTTGCCAGCCCGATCGCGCTGCGGCGATCGGTCCCGCCATGCGCCGATCTCGCGGCGGAAGCATTTGGCCTGCGGCGCTAATTTGCGTTCGGCGCGCGCCGTGCTCGATCGCCCGCAGCGCCCGATGGCCGACGCGGACGGCACGTCGATTGAGCAAGTCTTGCCTGGAGCTTGAGCCGCCGGCGCAGGCAGGCCGGGTGCGCGGCCTGCCTAATATTCGACCTCGAGCTCCTCGACGTCGGCAGGCTCCGCCTTCGCAGCCTCGATCCATTCCTGCATCTCGGGCATCGCCATGATGGTGCTGGCATAGCCTGCGAGACCGGAATCGAGCTTCACGTCATAGGTCATGAAGCGGGTCACGACGGGCGCATACATCGCATCCGCCATGGTGCGGCGCTCGCCGAACAGGAACGGCCCGCCCGATAGGCTAAGGCAATCGCGCCAGATGGCGCAGACGCGCTCGATATCGGCCTGCGCCCGCGACCAGATCTTGAAGCCGGGGAAATGGCCCTTGAGATTGACCGGCAGCGAGGACCGCAGCGTGGTGAAGCCGGAATGGATTTCCCCCGAGATCGAGCGGCAATGCGCGCGCTGGATGCGGTCGTCCGGCAACAGCCCGGCCTGCGGCATGATCTCGTTGAGATACTCGCCGATCGCCAGCGTATCCCAGACCGTCGCGCCCTCGTGGCGCAGGCAGGGCACCAGGATCGACGACGACAGCAGCAGCAGTTCGGCCCGCGCCGAGGGGTCATCGGGGGCGGTGACCACCTCCTCGAACTCCAGCCCGGCGAATTTCGCCAGCAGCCAGCCGCGCAGCGACCAGGACGAGTAATTCTTGCTGCTGATGGTGAGTGTCGCCTTCGCCATGTCAGTTCCTCACGCCCGAAAACCTGCCTCGCTGCCGGACGCCGCGCGCCGGTCCAACCGCCGCGCCCCCGGAACCGGTCGTTTTTCGAGCAAGCCACGTGCCAATTTCCCGGGCAGCTGGCCCGCCTCTGGCCTCGATATTGCTTGGCAGACCAGGCCACCGGGTGGATGCGTATGATGTCGATGCTGTACCAGGCCTATCAGAACCATATGGACCTCACGGCGCCGTGGCGGACCGGTGCCGCGGCGGCACTGCGCTATCTCAATCTGGTGCCGCGAGGCACCTCGCAGCGGACGTTCGGCCGGCTCGCTGCCGCGCTCGAGCTGATCTCCCGCTCCACCCTGACCTATGCCCGCCCCGACTACGCCATCGGCAGCGTGACCTCCGGCAACAGGGAGTACCAGGTGACCGAGGAGGTCGCCTATGCGACGCCGTTCGGCTCACTCTTACATTTCAAGAAGGTGGACGGACCGGAGCAGCCGCGGCTGCTGCTGGTGGCGCCGATGTCCGGACATTTCGCAACGTTGCTGCGCGGCACGGTGAAGACGCTGCTGCAGGACCACGACGTCTACATCACCGATTGGCACAATCCGCGCGATATCCCGCGCAAGGAGGGCCGCTTCGGGCTCGAGGACTATACCGACCATCTGATCGACTTTCTCGGCCAGCTCGGCCCGCGCGCGCATATGGTGGCGATCTGCCAGCCCTCGGTGTCGGCGCTGGCGGCGGCCGCGATCATGTCGGAGGACAATCATCCGGCGCGGCCGGCATCGTTGACCCTGATGGCCGGACCGATCGACACGCGGATCCAGCCGACCAAGGTGAACCAGTTCGCCAAGAGCAAGCCGATCGAATGGTTCGAGGACAATCTGATCAACTACGTGCCGATGCAGTGCAAGGGCGCGCTGCGCCAGGTCTATCCCGGCTTCGTGCAGCTCACGGCGTTCGTCTCGATGAATCTCGAGCGCCACATCAAGCAGCACATCGATCTCGCCGACCATCTCGCCAAGGGCGAGACCGACAAGGCCGAGGTGATCAAGACCTTCTACGACGAGTATTTCGCCGTGATGGACCTGCCGGCCGAATTCTACATCGAGACGGTGCGCGACGTGTTCCAGGAGCATCTGCTGCCGCAGGGCATGCTGATGCATCGCGGCCGCGCGGTGAACCCGGCGGCGATCCGGCGCATGGGCCTGATGACGGTGGAAGGCGAGAAGGACGACATCTGCTCGATCGGCCAGACGCTCGCCGCCCAGGACCTCTGCACCGGCGTGCGCACCTATCGCAAGGTGCACCACATGCAGGCCGGCGTCGGCCATTACGGCGTGTTCTCCGGCAAGCGCTGGAACAACGAGATCTACCCGCTGCTGCGCGATTTCGTGCATGTGAATTCGTGAGGGCGTAACGACACTCCCTCCCCGTCATTGCGAGCGAAGCGAAGCAATCCATCGCCCCGCATATGCGGTGCCATGGATTGCTTCGTCGCTGCGCTCCTCGCAATGACGGTGGAAGGCTAGTCACGCCTCTTCCCGAGCTATAGTCTCCCGGTCCACGACGACCCCGCTCTCGAAGAATCGTCCAGGGAGAAACTCCATGCGATCAGCCTCCGCCTTTCGTGCCCTCACGCTCGCCGTCATCGGCGCCCTCGCCTTTGCGTCGGCCGCGTCGGCCGCCGAAGTCCATGTCATGATCTCGGGCGGGCTGACTGCGGCCTACAAGGCGCTGGTGCCGGAGTTCGAGCGCAAGACCGGCAACAAGGTGGTGACCGCCTTCGGGCCGTCGATGGGCACGACCACGAACGCCATTCCGGTGCGGCTCGAGCGCGGCGAGCCGGCCGACGTGCTGATCATGGTCGGCTATGCGCTCGGTGACTTGATCAAGCAGGGCAAGGTGGTGGCCGACAGCCGCGTCGACCTCGTGAAGTCGCCGATCGGGATCGCGGTCAAATCAGGCGCGCCGAGGCCCGACATCAGTTCGGCCGACAGCGTCAAGCAGGCGCTGCTGGCGGCGAAATCGGTCGCCTATTCCGACAGCGCCAGCGGCGTCTATGTCTCGACCGAGATGTTCGCAAAACTCGGCATCGCCGACCAGATGAAGGACAAGGCGCGGATGATCCCGGCGACCCCGGTCGGCGAGATCGTCGCCAGGGGCGAGGCCGAGATCGGCCTGCAGCAGATCTCCGAGTTGAAGCCGGTCAGCGGCATCGACATCGTCGGCCCGTTGCCGGAGCCGCTGCAGAAGATCACGGTGTTTTCCGCCGGGATCGCGTCGGTTTCAAAAGAGCCCGATGCCGGCAAGGCGCTGATCAGCTTCCTCGCCTCACCGGATGCTCGCGATGCGCTGGTCAACAGCGGGCTCGATCCGATTGCCGCGGGTGCCACGCATTAAAACCGGCCGGCACGACGGCGCAGAATTATGCAGCATGCCCGGATGCCGCCACGCCGGAGGCGCGGCTCACTTCACCTCGGTACGGACCGGCGAACCCTTCAGCCCGTTATTGTCATAGGCCTTGCGCAGCGTGCCATTGGCGATCGCGTCGGTCATGAACTTCGTGGCGAACGCCGCGGCCAGCGGATGGTCGAGCGGCACCGCGACCGCGGTGACGGTCTGCTTGAAGGTCTCGTCCAGCACGCGCGCACCCGGGATCTTGCTGGCCATCGCGTTGAGCTGATCGCGCGACAGCGCGAAGGCATCGATCCCGCCGCCCTTCAGGAGATTGAAGATCTCGTCATAGGTCTGATAGCCCGTGACCTTTGCGTGCTTGAGATGCGCGATCGCGCCGCGCATCGTCGTGGTGGCGTTGACGGCGGCGACCTTGACGCCGTCCTGGTCCAGCGCGGCGAAACTGGTGATCGTCGAGCCCGGCTTGACGATGTAGGTGGCGTCGGCAACCTCATAGATCGGACCGAACGTCATCTTGGTCTCGCGCTCGGCATCCTTGGGCAGGAAGGTGATGTCCCAGGCGTTGTTCGCCGCCGCGTCGGTGATCTGGCCGGAGTTCTGGTGCACGACATAGTCGATGGGCACGCCGAGCTGCGCCGCCATCGCCTTGCCGAGATCGACGGGAACACCGGCATAGCCGTTCTCCGTCCTGGTGCACCAGAACGCGCCGCCCGCCGGACTGATTGCGATCGCGACCCGGAGCTTTCCGGTCGGCGCGATCTCGTCTTTCAAGGCATCGGCATGAGCTGAAGCGGCCATCGTCATCACTCCCAGAACGAGGCCGGCCAGACGCAGCAGTCGAAACGACATCGGACCTCCTCCACGCCGGGTCTTGCGCCCGGCCGGTTATTGTCCGGCGTCTTGTAGCTGAGTGTTGCAACAGCGACCAGCGGCCAGCCCCGCATTGACGGAGGGCTCGCCGCGGCGTGACGAATGGCTTGTCAGCCGGCCTGCGAGGCGGGGGTACGGATCTCGCGCGGCAGGATGATCGCGGCTGCGATCGCCAGCAGGCACAGCGCTGCGAACGCGCGCAGCATCATCGAGAAGCCGCCCTGGTCGTACAGCCAGGCCACCAGGCCGACGGAGGCACCGGCCGCGGTGAAGCCGACGAAATAGCGCACCGCATAAGCGCGCGAGCGCCATTCCTCGGTGGTGTATTTGCCGACCATCGCATCATTTACCGTGACCTGGCCGAACGCACCCATCACGATGCCGATCGAGACCACGATCAGCGGCAGGTTGGACAGGCTCGCCGCCAGATAGAGGAACGGCGCCAGCATGAACGACAGCGGCAGCGCCACCGTCTTCAGCGAATGCCTGTCGAGCAGCTTGCCGATCGTGTACTGGGTCATCGCGCCGAACACATAGACCCCGGCCGCGATCACGCCGAGCAGCGCAGGGCTCTTCGTCAGATCGGCAAGCCGTTCGGCGAACAATTTCGGCAGCGCCACCGTCACCGCGTTGAACGTGGTCGAGATCGCGATCACGACGATCAGCAGCGACAGCACCACGCGCCACATGTCTTCCTTGGCGACGCGCACCTGGGCTGCGGCCTGCCTGGAGCCCTTGCGGTCCTCATGCACCACCGTCATCGCGAAGGCGATGCCGATCAGCACGGTGACCGTGCCGGGCACGATGAAGGCCCAGCGCCAGCCGAGATACTGGCCGATCACGCCGGTGACCAGCGCCGACGAGGCGACGCCGAGATTGCCCCAGACGCCGTTGATGCCCATCTGGGCGCCGAGCTTCTCGGCATAGGACACGATCATCGCGGTGCCGACCGGATGGTAGATCGAGGCGAAGATGCCGATCGCAAGCAGCGCGGCGCCGAGTTGCAGCGGCGTCTGCACGAAGCCGACCGAGATCATCGACGCCCCGATGCCGACGAAGAAGATCACCATCATATGGCGGCGGCTCCAGCGATCGCCGAGCCAGCCGGTGATCAGCGAGCCGGCGCCGAAGGCGATGAAGCCCGGCGTCGCGTAGGGCAGCAGCTCCGAATAGGCCATGCCGAGCGCCGGGCCCATGATGATAACCGCAGCGGCGAAGATCAGCATCGCATAGTGATCGATGAAATGGCCGGCGTTGACGAAGCTGATCACCCGGCTCGGACTGTTGCTCCGGCCGTTCCCTGGACTGTTCATGCGGCGTCTCTCACGCGATTCTTCAATTGCCTGGAAATAGGTTATAGGTGCTTGTCCTGACGGGATGTCGCCAATGACTATCGCTGAACCGCCAATCAGAGCCCTCCACCAGGACCGGCGCGTCACCGGCGACGGCGTGCACATGGTAGCGCGCAGCTACCAGAAGGGTGTCCGGCTCGATGCCCACATGCACCGCGAGGCCCAGCTGGTCTATGCCGCCAGCGGCACCATGCAGGTGACGACGCCGAAGGGCCGTTGGCTGGTGCCGCCGGACCGCGCGGTCTGGGTGCCCGCCCTGCTCCCGCACGCGATCGACGTGCTCGCCGACATCGAGATGCGCACACTGTATTTCGACCAGGCCTGGCTTGCGCGCGAGAAGCGTAGCGGCAGCCTCGACCACGAATTCGTGGTGCGGGTGTCGCCGCTGGTGCACCAGGCGATCCTCGCGCTGTTCGACGCCGCATGCGGGCGCGAGCGCACCGACCTCCTGATCAGGCTGGTGATGCTGGAGCTGCACCAGGCCGAGGACTCCGCGACCTTCATCCCGCTGCCGCAGGAGCCGCGTTGCCGTCGCGCCGCCGATATCGTGCTGGCCGATCCGACCAGGGACCACGAGATCGATGCGCTGGCGCGCACGGTCGGCACCTCGGCGCGGACACTGTCGCGGCTGTTCGCGGCGGAGACGCAACTGTCCTTCAAGAGCTGGTGCCAGCGCGCCCGCATCGCGGCCGCGATCGAGCGGCTGTCGACCGACGCCAACGTTTCGGTCAAGCAGGTCGCCTCCGACCTCGGCTATGCCAGCGTGCCGGCATTCTCCCACGCGTTCCGCCAGGTTACCGGCAAGACACCGACCGCGTTCGCGGAGAAAACGTGAACGGGGTTTGTCACCGCGCGCAGCGACGACGATTTATACCGCTGTCGCGGTGCGACATATTTCCGTACGATCCATGCGCTTGATTGCGTTCCTGCCGACCTTAAATCCCGTGTAAGGTCGGGCTTCACTGGACACGACCCGCTGGATACGACCCGTAAATGGCCAACGCTTTCTTCTCCGACCTGCTCTCGACGATCTCCGAACGCGGCCGCGTCCTGCTCGGCCGCGCCAGCCCGGCCAACGACAAGCAGGATGCGTCCGAGCTGCTGGAATTGTGCGAGGCGCTGCTGTCCGGCCGCGGCGAAGCCTCCGGCACCGCGATGGCGCGCGAAGTGCTCGACCGCTACCACCACCTCGATGCCGCCGGCCGCCTGTCGTTCTTCCAGACGCTGGCGCGCGATTTCGGCCCCGATCACGCCAGGCTGGCGCAGGCGATCGACGCCTGGCGCGCCAAGGCCAATGGCGAGGATGCCAGCGACCTGCATTTCGCCTCCGAACCGCGCCGCCAGGAGTTGATCCGCCGGCTCAACCGCGCGCCGGGCGGCACCGGCGAGTTGGTGTCGATCCGTTCCGACCTACTTTCACTGATGAAGGGCAACAAGGACCTCGCCGCGCTCGATCGCGACGTCGTGCACCTGCTCTCGTCCTGGTTCAACAGGGGATTCCTCGTGCTGCGCAGGATAGACTGGTCGTCGCCGGCCAATATTCTGGAGAAGATCATCCGCTATGAGGCCGTGCACGAGATCCGCGACTGGGACGATCTGCGCCGCCGCATCGATCCGGTCGATCGCCGCTGCTACGCATTCTTCCACCCCGCGCTGGCCGACGAGCCGCTGATCTTCGTCGAGGTCGCGCTGACCGAAGCGATCCCTGGCGCGATCGCGCCGCTGCTCGCGGAAGAGCGCGAGCCGGTGCCGGCCGAGAAGGCCCGCACCGCGGTATTCTATTCGATCTCCAATACCCAGCGCGGCCTCGGCGGCATCTCGTTCGGCAGCTTCCTGATCAAACAGGTGGTCGAGGAACTGCGCCGCGAACTGCCGAAGCTCGACACCTTCGTGACGCTGTCGCCGGTGCCGGGCTTCATGCAGTGGGTCAAGCAGGCCGACGACGTGCCGCTGTCAGATGAGGACCGCCAACTACTGGAAAGCCTCGGCAAGCCCGGCTGGCCCGACAATGCCGAGCTCGCGACGCAACTGCGCACCGTGCTGGAGCCGCTCGCCGCCTACTACTTTCTGAAGGCACGCACGCCGAAGGGACGGCTGATCGATTCGGTCGCCCGCTTCCATCTCGGCAACGGCGCGCGGCTGGAGCGGATCAACTGGCTCGGCGACCTCTCGCCCAAGGGCCTGCGCGAATCCGCCGGCGTCATGGTCAACTACCTCTACCGGCTCGACGACATCGAGAAGAACCACGAGGCCTATGCCAACAATGGCGAGGTGATCGCCTCGAGCGCGGTGAAGAAGCTGCTGAAGGGCGAAGGCCGGCGGCTGCTGGATATGCGGCTGTCGTAGTCGGCAACCGCTCTCCGTCCACTATTGCTCCTCACGCGATTGCCGAGCGCGGCCGCAGTCCCGCCGGCAGATGCGCCTCGAGCCAGCCGACGATCGCGCGTTCGTTGCGATGGTAGAGCAGGCCCGCAGCGATCACCGCAATGCCGATCAGCGACAGCGAGAACGGAAACCACAGCGAGTCCTTGAAGACGACGTCGGCGAGATGTCCGAGATAGAGGCAGATGCCGAACGCGCCGAACACCGCATAGGCGCGCCGCATCAGGATCACGGCGATCACGATGAGGCCGACATTGAGCAGACAGTAGACCGCTTTGCCCAGCTCGGTCGAGCTTGAGGACGCGGTGATGCCGCCCCAGAACGCCATCAGGCCGAACAGATGCAGCCAGAACGCGAAGTCGCCGTTGCGGCTGCGATAGTCGACGATCCAGGCCACCGCGAGCACGGCCAATCCGAACCAGACCGACACGCGGCGCCGCGTCTCGAAATCGGCATAGGTCGTGCCGCTGAACCATGGCGCCAGATCCATCGACATGAACCACAGCGCGACCGCGATGATCGCGACGATGGAGGCGAAGCGATAGTAGCGCAGCGCGACGACGCCGGCGGCAACGGTCGCGATCTCCATGAAGATCCAGCTGCCCTTCACCCAGATATAGAAGTCCTGCACAGTTCCGGGCTTGCCGAATTGGCCCCACCAGCCGAGTTCGTCCTGGATGCCGTAGACGGCGAGCGGCGCCATCGAGACCGCGATCGCGATCAACAGGCCGCCTGGCACCCGCAGATTCCTGCCGTACCAGAGGTGATGACCGGCGACGCCGAACGCAACGGCATAGGCGATCGCGCAGGCCGTGAGCGCCCGGCCGCCCATCTGGGTGAACGCCAGGGTCGAGAACAGGCCCATGGCGCCGATCACGATCAGGGCGCCGGCGTACCAGAGCACGTGGGCGGCATCGAACCTGGCAGCCGGGCTGGCCTCGCCGGCCGCGCCCTGCCCCTCCTGGCTGGCCAGGAAGGCGAGCAGCCGGTCCAGATCAGCCACGCTGATCACCCCGGCATTTGCGGCTTCCCGAAGATTCTTCGCTGAATATGTCATGCGGCTGTTCCTCATGGCCGGTTCCGGCGCGTTCCCACTCGCCGGAAAAGACGCCTCTCCCGCATGAGTATACTGCATCGTGAGCAACGTTCAATATTTTATTGAGCGTTGCTCAAATTATGTTTGCGACCCAAGCCGGCTGGACTGGCTGGATCTGCACCGGTTAATCGGCCAGCGCCTTCATCTCCTTGTAGAGATCCGATTTGCCCTCGAAGCCGATGCCGGGAAGCTCGGGCATCACGATGTGGCCACCCTCGACGCGGACGCCGTCCGGGAAGCCGCCATAGGGCTGGAACAGGTCGGGATAGCTCTCATTGCCGCCGAGGCCGAGGCCGGCCGCGATGTTGAGCGACATCTGGTGGCCGCCATGCGGGATGCAGCGGCTCGGCGACCAGCCATGGGTCTTCAGCACCGCGAGCGTGCGCTGATATTCGCACAGCCCGTAGGACAGTGCGCAGTCGAATTGCAGCCAGTCGCGGTCCGGCCGCATGCCGCCGTAGCGGATCAGGTTGCGCGCATCCTGGTGGCTGAACAGGTTCTCGCCGGTCGCCATCGCGCCGGGATAGAACTCGGCCAAAGCGGCCTGCAACGCGTAATCGAGCGGATCGCCGGCCTCCTCGTACCAGAACAGCGGATACTCGCGCAGCATCTTGGCGTAGGCGATCGCGGTCTCCAGATCGAAGCGGCCATTGGCGTCGACCGCGAGCTGCGCGTCGCGGCCGATCTCGTTGAGCACCGCCTCGATGCGCGCGCGGTCCTCAGTGAGCGGCGCGCCGCCGATCTTCATCTTCACGACGTTGTAGCCGCGGTCGAGATAGCCACGCATCTCCTTGCGCAGCGCGCCGAGATCCTTGCCCGGATAGTAATAGCCGCCGGCCGCATAGACGAAGACGCGCGGATTGGCGGTGAGACCGTGGCGCTCGGCGAGCAGCCGGAACAGCGGCTTGCCCGCGATCTTCGCCACCGCGTCCCACACCGCCATGTCGATGGTGCCGACCGCGACCGAGCGCTCGCCATGGCCGCCCGGCTTCTCGTTCGAAATCAGCGTCGACCAGACCTTGTCCGGATCGAGATTGTCACCGGCGGCATCGAGCAGCGCTTTGGGATCGGCTTCCTTGAGGCGCGGTGCAAAGCGCTCGCGGATCAGCCCGCCCTGCCCGTAGCGACCGTTGGAATTGAAGCCGTAGCCGACCACCCGCCTGCCGTCGCGCACCACATCGGTGACCACGGCGACGAGGCTCGAGGTCATCTTGGTGAAGTCGATATAGGCGTTGCGGATCGGCGAGGAGATCGGTTTCGTCACCTCGCGGACGTCGACGATGCGGACGGACATGGGGGAGCTCTTTGAGTTGCGTCTACCGGCTTCTCCGCCGTCATTGCGAGCGAAGCGAAGCAATCCATGTCTCCACTGATGCGGATGCAGTGGATTGCTTCGTCGCTTCGCTCCTCGCAATGACGGTGGTTAGAGTTCGCTCAGGACTTCGCCTTGTCCCTGAAATACGGCTCGACCGGCCCGTGCACCTTGATGGTCAGCGGATTGCCGTAACGGTCCTTGGCGTTCCCCGCGGTGACCCGCACCCAGCCCTCGCTGATGCAGTATTCCTCGACATTGGTCTTCTCGGCGCCCTTGAAACGGATGCCGACGTCACGCGCCAGGATGTCCGCGTTGTAATACGGGCTGTTCGGATCGACCGAGAGGCGGTCGGGGAATTGGTCGTTGGTGTTGTCGTCGCTCATAGCAGCGCCTCGATTTCCTTCTTCAATCCTTCGGGCCGGGCGGTCGGCGCATGCCGCGCCACGACCTTGCCGGCGCGATCGACCAGGAACTTGGTGAAGTTCCATTTGATCGCCGGCCCGAGCAGCCCCGACTTCTCACGTTTCAGATGTTCGTACAATGGATGCGCGCCCGAGCCGTTGACGTCGATCTTGGCGAACATCGGAAACGTCACCGCATAGTTGGTCTCGCAGAACGTGGCGATCTGCTTCGCATCGCCGGGCTCCTGCGCGCCGAACTGGTTGCAGGGAAAGCCGAGCACCGCAAAGCCGCGCGGCGAGAGGCCCGCGTGCAGCTCCTGCAGGCCCTTGTATTGCGGCGTGAACCCGCAGGCGCTTGCAGTGTTGACGATCAGCAGCACCTGCCCCTCGAACTGCCGCAAGGGCATGTCCTCGCCGGCGAGCGACTTGGCGGTGAAATCGTAGACCGTCGCCATGTTAGACCACCGGATCAATTGGAGAGGACGGCGTGCCGGCGGCCTCGATCGCCTCGCCCGCGGCGAGACAGAGATCCTCGCGATAACGCGCGGCCACCAGCTGCACGCCGACCGGAATCCGCCCGACGAGCCCCGTGGAGACGACGAGCCCCGGAAGGCCCATGAACGGGATTGCGATCTGCGGCAGCTGCGCGTGCCACACCCGCGCGAACGACGCCTCGTCCTTGCGGTCGAGATGATCCGGGAACGGCAGCTCGCCGGACACCGGCATCAGCAGCACCGGATATTTGTCGAGGAAGGCAAACCATTCGCGCGTCAGCGTGGCGCGGCGGGTCAGCGCCTGCGACAGGTCGAACGGATGCACCCTTGAGCGGACGCCGTGCAGGCAGGCCAGCGCGCCGGGATCGCCCTCGCGTTCGGCAAACGCAAGCTGCGCCTCGTAGCCGTCGCCGAGCCAGAGCCGGGTCTGGATCTCGGCCGCCTCGCGCAAGGACGGCGTGTTGGCAACTTCCTCGACGATCCAGCCGGCCGCTTGCAAGCGCTTGCCGGCATCGGCGACCGCGGCAACGACTTCCGGCACCGGGTCGAGGCCATCGGGATTGGGGCACATCGCAACGCGCTTCTCGCGGCGCGGGCCCTCGAGCGGCACCGGCGCATACCAGGGATCGCGATAGTCGGGCGCAGACATCGCCGCGAGCGAGACGCGCAGATCATTCACCGTGCGCGCCAGCGGGCCCGACACCGCGCTGATCTGCGGGCCGATCGGACGCTCCGGCAACGCCGCGTTGAAGGCCGGGATACGGCCCAGGCTCGGCCGCAGGCCGTGCACGCCACAGGCATAGGCCGGATAGCGGATCGAGCCCGCGATATCGGTGCCATGGGCGATGTGGCCGATGCCGGCCGCGACCGCCGAGCCCGCGCCGCCCGACGAGCCGCCCGGGGTGATGCCGGGATCGCGCGGGTTCTTGGTGTCGCCGTGGATGAGGTTGGTGGTGAACCAGCGATAGGACACCGCCGGGCAATTGGTGCGGCCGAGCAGCACCGCGCCGGCCTTGCGCAGATTGGCGACCACCGGGTTGTCGGCCCTGGCGATCAGGTCGCGCTGCGCCTTCAGGCCGTTGGTGGTGGCGTAGCCTTCCTGGTCGACATTGACCTTGATCGTGACAGGCACGCCGGCAAGCGGCCCGACCGCCTCACCGCGCGCAATTGCCGCATCGATCGCGACCGCCTGCGCCAGCACGTCGTCCGGCCGGTGATCGACCACCGCGTTGATGACAGGGTTGACCGCATCGAGCCGGGCGAGCCCGGCCTCGGCGGCCTCCTTCGCCGAGACCCGCTTCGATTTGATGAGGCCGGCGAGCTCGGTTGCCGACAGACGCCAAAGATCCTGCATGTGCTACTCCGTGTGACGGAGGCGTTTTAGCCCCACCCGAAGGGCAAGACCAGCGGCGCGCCGCCCGATGTTTCAGCGGACATGCGCGATGTAATAGGCAAGGTCGCCGATCTGCTCCTTGGTCACCGTCTGCATCACGTCCGCCATGGTGGCGTCGTAGCCGTGGCGGCTGTTGTCCTTGTATTCGGCCAGCGTCTTGGCGAGGTAGTCCTCGCGCTGATTGGCGATCCGGGGGACGTTATCCTTGCCGGAGAAATCGGTGTTGTGGCAGCTGTTGCAGCGGTTCTGCTGCGCCAACGCCTGGCCGCGCGCCATCCGCGCGGCGTCGCCGGCGTCAGCAGGCGGCACAGGCTTCGGCAAAGTGGCGATGAAATCCGAGAAGGCGCGCAAATCGTCGTCGGTCATCGGCTTCGCCATCTCGTTCATCGGGTCGAATACCCTGAGCTTCTCGCGGAACATGAACAGCTGGATCAGCGCATAGGGCGCCTGCTGGCCGCCGAGCGAGGGCGTGTTCTCGGTTTCCGACGTGCCGCGCTCGCCATGGCAGGCAAAGCACGCCGCAGCGCGCTCCTGGATGGTCTCGGCATTTGCGGAGAAGCTGAGCGCGGTGAGCGCCGCGGCCATTGCGAGCTTGCGCATCGGTCCATCCTTGCAACAGTTCAAAAAGAAAATCGGGGGCAGCGCATGCTGCCCCCGATCCATGACTTCAACTTACTGGTTGGCGACCTTCGGCTTGCCGTAGGTGATGCGATAGACCGCGCCGTTCCAGTCGTCGGAGACCAGCAGCGAGCCGTCCTTCAGCAGCATCACGTCGACCGGTCGGCCGACATACTTGTTGTCCTCGAGGAAGCCGGTCATGAACGGCTCGACCGACTTCACGGTGCCGTCCTTGTTGAGTCTCACGACGACGACGTCGCCGCCCTGCTTCTGCGACTTGTTCCAGGAGCCGTGGCGCGCCACGAAGATCACGTTCTTGTAGGTCTTCGGGAACATGCTTCCAGTGTAGAAGCGCATGCCGAGCGATGCGGTATGCGGGCCCATCAGGCCGACCGGCGGCGTATAGTCCTTGCAGTTCTTGCCCCAGCCGAGCTCCTGGTCGATGATGTTGCCCTGGTAGCAGTACGGCGCGCCGAAATCCTCGCCCGCCTTGGTGACGCGGTTGAGCTCGTCTTCCGGCACCGTCTCCGACAGCCAGTCGCGGCCGTTGTCGGTGAAGTACATCTGCTTGGTCTCGGGATTCCAGTCGAAGCCGACCGAGTTGCGGACGCCGAGCGCATAGACCTCGGCGCCGGAGCCGTCGAGATTGATGCGGCGGATTTGACCGTGGTCGGCGTCATGCAGCACGTTGTTACCGGGCTGGCCGACCGGGACATAGAGCTTGTTGTCGGGACCGATGGCGATGAACTTCCAGCCATGCGCCTCGTCCTTCGGCAGCTTGTCGTAGATCACGGTCGGCTTCGGCGGGTTGTCCAGATTGTCCTCGATCTTGTCGATCTTGGAGACCTGCGAGAGCTCGGCGATGTAGAGCGTGCCGTCCTTGAAGGCGACGCCGTTCGGACGATAGAGGCCGGAGGCGATCACCTTGACCGAGCGCTTGCCGTCCTTGTTGACGATCGCATAGACCTTGTCGACGAGCCGGCTGCCGACGAACACGGTGCCCTTGTCGCCGAGCGCCAGCGAGCGCGCATTGGCCATCCCTGCGGCGTAGACCTCGACATTGAAGCCGGCCGGCACCTTGAGCTTGGCGAGCGGCAGCTTGTCGGGCGCAGACGGCAGCGGCGGCGGCGCCACCGGTGCCAGCTTGGCGGCGGCTTCATTGTCGGGACGCCCGATCAAGGGCGAGCCCGGCGGCAGCGGCTGGGCGGCCGGAGCTGCACCTGCGGCCGGCGCGGCGGCCGGCTGCTGCGCCGCAGCAGAGAGCGTAAAGGCGCCCAGCATGGCCCCCGCCAGCAGCAGGCTGCGCGGTGCGAACGAGTGTTTTTTCATGATGATCTCCCCTGGCTGGAAGCCTTTGTTCATCGCGCCATTGATGTCGATCGGCGCATTAGGCTTTCCGTTCATAGTCTTGCGAATTTGTCCGGACAATTGCAATCGGAAACATGCCGACATCGGCCAACGCATGGTTGTGGCGCGGCAACGGCTTGCGTCAGTGCCTTGTCATCGAGTGGTCCGGGCGATCGAGGATCGCCTCGGTGAATGGAAACTCCAGCACGATCTCGCCCTCGTCGTCGGTCACCTCGATCACGGCGCTGAGCAGCGCACCGTCGGCCCCCTCGGTCTTGAGCAGTTCGCGAATCATCGCCCGCGCCATTTCCCACGCCCGATCCGGGTCGCGCAGGATTTCGCCGTCGGGGTCGGAGATCAGCTCGTCGCCGATACGGGTATTGAAGAAATAACGTGGCATCGGCTGAACTCGGCTCGGTTAGTCGCTTCCCGCGACGGGAGGCACGGGGTGGTCATCAGGACCTTCGGAGGATCGCGTCGTCCCGTTTCTTAGTCCAAGATCACCATTCACCGTGTGGCGAACAACAGGAAAAAGGTCTGATGCCACCGGGTTTTGACGGGAAAGGCGCGCACAAATTTGTGAGTGGGCCGGACTTGCCTTCCGCAGTGCAGCATGGCTCTGCCCGGGATGCCTAGCGAAAAATTTAAGTGGCGAACTTTTCCAACCACAGTAGTTTATCTTCAGGGCGGAACGTTCGTCCGGTCGCAACAAGGAGAGCCAAATGGCCTGGAAAGCACCGAAGATCGTCGAAGTGTCGGTCGGCATGGAAATCAACATGTATATGTGCGCCACCCGCAAGTAAGCGGCAGCGCCCTATACACGTTTAGCGTTTTAGCGCAGGTGGACATCCGGGCGTAACGCGCTCCCGAGCACGGGGGTGCGTTTCAAATCCGGGGTCCACCTCGTAACGTTTCTGGATCTGAGAAAAGCTCTCCAGGGGACGGATCATGCTTCGTGTCGTCGTCCTGGGTGCCGCGGCGGGTGGCGGCGTTCCGCAGTGGAATTGCGGCTGTGCCGTCTGCCGCACGGCGCGCGGCGACCATCCCGAATTGCAGAGCACGCAAGCCTCGATCGCCGTCAGCGGCGACGGCGCGCACTGGTTTCTCGTCAACGCCTCACCCGACCTGCGCCAGCAATTGATCGCGACGCCGCAGCTGCATCCGAAGCCCGGTGCGCTGCGCCACAGCCCGATCGCCGGCGTCATCCTCACCAATGGCGAGATCGATGCGGTCGCAGGCCTGCTGTCGATGCGCGAGGGCTCGCCATTTGCGATCTACGCCCATGAGCGCGTGCTCGCGATCCTGCGCTCGAACAGCATCTTCAACGTGCTGAGCGAGAAGAACGTCACCCGCCTGCCGATTGCGGTCGACCAGGCCTTCGAGCCGGCCCTGCCCGATGGATCGCCGTCGGGGCTCGAAGTGCTGCCGTTCGAGGTTCCCGGCAAGGGCGCATGGTATCTCGAAGGCAAGGCGCACCCGGCGGGCGCCGACGGCGTCGGCGATACGCTGGGCCTGCGTATTGCGGACAAGCGCAGCGGCAAATACTTCTATTTCCTGGCCGCCTGCGCGCGGGTCACCGACGGGCTGAAGTCGCGGCTCAAGGGCGCGCCCCTGGTGTTTTTCGACGGCACGGTTTGGCGCGACGACGAGCTGATCGCGGCGGGCCTCGGCACCAAGACCGGCCAAAGCATGGGACATATTGCGATGTCCGGCGATCACGGTGCGATCGCAAGCCTCGCCGGTCTCGACATCGGACGAAAAGTGTTTTTGCATATCAACAATTCCAACCCGGCGCTGCTTGGGACCTCGGCCGAACGCAAGGCGGCCGAGCACGCGGGGTGGCAGGTACCTGCGGACGGAACGGAGATCGTGCTGTGAATGTCGTGCCCAGCTCTGGAATGACCGCGCTCTCGATCGGCAAGGGCATCACGCTCGACACTGCCGAGGAGATGGAGGCGACGCTGCGCACGATCGGCGCGACGCGCTATCACAGCCTGCATCCGTTCCACCGCCTGTTGCACGGCGGCAAGCTGAACAAGGGCCAGGTCCAGGCCTGGGCGCTCAACCGCTATTACTATCAGAGCACGATCCCGCTGAAGGACGCGATGGTGATGACGCGCTTTCGCGATCGCATGACGCGGGTCGAGTGGCGCCACCGCATCGAGGATCATGATGGCGATCTCGGCAGCGAGGGCGGCATCGAGCGCTGGCTGAAGCTGACCGAAGGCCTCGGCCTCGACACCGCCTATGTCGAGTCCACCGAAGGCATCCTGCCGGCGACGCGCTTTGCCGTGGAGGCCTATGTGCATTTCTGCCGCGACCGCACGCCGCTGGAGGCGATCGCCTCCTCGCTCACCGAATTGTTCGCGCCGAACCTGCATGAGGAGCGCATCTCGGGGATGCTGAAGCATTACGACTTCGTCAATCCCGACATCATGAGCTATTTCAGCCGCCGCCTGACCCAGGCGCCGCGCGACGCCGGCTTTGCGCTCGACTACGTCAAGCAGCACGCCAGGACGCCGGCCGAGCGCGAGGCGGTGTGCAATGCGCTGATCTTCAAGACCAACGTGCTCTGGGTGCAGCTCGACGCGCTGTATCACGCCTATGTCGAGGGCCAGATTCCGCCCGGCGCCTTCGTGCCGAAGACAGGTTAGGGACTCAGGTCATGGCCAGCCGCAACATCAGCGTCAGCGAGACCAGCCGGCCGAAACTGCCGCGCCATGCCAAGCTGAAATTCGACGAGACGCGGCAGGTCTGGGTGATCCTCGCGCCGGAGCGCGTCCTGGCCCCGGACGAGATCGCGGTCGAGGTGCTGCATCTGTGCGACGGCGTGCGCAGTGTCGCCGACATGGTGGATCAGCTCGCCGAGAAATATGCCGCCCCTCGCGAGGCGATCGCGACCGACGTGATCGCGATGCTGCAGGACCTGGCGGACAAGGGCTTTCTCACCGAAGCGCGCGAGAGCACAGCATGAGTGACACGCTCGCCGACAGCAAGACGACGACGGCAGGCCCAACCGACGGGCTGGCGGTGCTCGAGCAAACGCGCTCGGCGGCCGAGACCTACGGCATCCCGCTCGCGGTGCTGCTCGAGATCACCCACCGCTGCCCGCTGCAATGCCCGTATTGCTCCAACCCGGTGGAGCTCGACCGCGGCTCGACCGAGCTCACGACCGAGGAATGGAAGAAGGTGCTGAGCGAGCTCGCCGAACTCGGCGTGCTGCAGGTCCATTTCTCCGGCGGCGAGCCGACCGCGCGCAAGGACATCGTCGAGCTGGTGCAGCACGCGACCGATGTCGGGCTCTATTCCAACCTGATCACCTCGGCCGTGCTGCTGACCAGGGACAAGCTGTCGGCGCTGGCCGATGCCGGCCTCAGCCATGTGCAGATCAGTTTTCAGGGTAATGAGCCCTTGGTTGCCGATCGCGTCGCGGGCCTGAAGGACGCGCACAGGAAGAAGCTCGAAGTTGCGAAATGGACGCGCGAGCTCGACATGCCGCTCACGGTGAACGCCGTGATGCACCGGCAGAACCTGCATCAGCTGCCCGATATCATCCAGATGGCGCTCGATCTCGACGCCGACCGGCTCGAAGTCGCCAACGTGCAGTATTACGGCTGGGCGCTGAAGAACCGCGCCGCGCTGATGCCGACGATCGCGCAGATCGAGGAGACCAGCCGCATCGTCGAGGACGCGCAGGCGCGCCTGAAGGGCACGCTCGCGATCGACTATGTCGTGCCGGACTATTACGCGCTGCGGCCGAAGAAGTGCATGGGCGGCTGGGGCCGCCAGTTCTTCAACATCTCGCCGGCCGGCAAGGTGCTGCCGTGCCACGCCGCCGAGAGCATCACCGGGATCGAATTCGAGTCCGTGCGCTCGAACCATTCGATCGCCTGGATCTGGCAGAACTCCGAGGCCTTCAACCGCTATCGCGGCACCGGCTGGATGCCGGAGCCCTGCCAGAGCTGCGAGTTCCGCGAGGTCGATTACGGCGGCTGCCGTTGCCAGGCCTTTGCGCTGACCGGAGATGCCGGGAATACCGACCCGGCCTGCGCGCTGTCGCCGCGGCACCAGGAGATCTTCAAGCAGGCCGAGCAGGACTCCGCCGGCGCGCAGAACCGTTTCCTCTACCGCAACTTCGCCGGCGGCACGCTGGAGCCGGACCAACATCAGCACGAACGCCAGGGAAAATCTCATGGCGCCTGACGCCGATGCCGGCAAGGCTGCCAGGCGTGCCGATCCCTTCGCTCCGCTGACATCGGAATGGCTCGATGTCGGCGACGGCCACAATCTGCACGTCGAGAGCGTCGGGCGCGAAGGCGGCGTCCCCGCGGTCTATCTGCATGGCGGCCCGGGCAGCGGCTGCCAGCCGGACCATCGCCGGCTGTTCGATCCCGAGCGCTTTCACGCCGTGCTGTTCGACCAGCGCGGCTGCGGCCGCAGCCGGCCGAAGGGCAGCCGCGACCACAACACGACGCAGCATTTGATCGCCGACATGGAGAAGATCCGCGAGCGCTTCGGCTTCGCGCGCTGGATGGTGGCCGGCGGCTCCTGGGGCGCGACGCTGGCGCTGGCTTATGCAGAGGCCCATCCCGAGCGGGTCAGCGGCCTCGCACTGCGCGCGACCTTTCTCGGCACGGCCGAGGAGCTGGAAGACGTCTTCCTGCGCGCCTTGCCGCGCTTCTATCCCGGCCTCTCCGAGGACTTCCTCAACTTCCTGCCCGAGCATGAGCGCGCGACGCCGGTTGCCGCCTATTATCGTCGCATCCTCGATCCCGACGCGGCCGTGCATGCGCCGGCCGCACGCGCCTGGCACGACACCGAACGCACGTTGTCGGAGCACACGCCGAAGCAGACGCGGCTCGACCTGGCAAAGGCATCAGGCGCCCTGCCCTCGACGCCGTTCATGGAGGCGCACTACTTCGCCAACGATTGCTTCATGCGGCCGCACCAGCTGATGGATGAGGCCGGCAAGCTCGCCGGCATTCCCGGCATCCTGGTACAGGGCCGCTACGACCTGCTATGCCCACCCGCGACCTCGCACGCACTCGCCGCGCGCTGGCCGGGCAGCGAAGTCCGCATCGTCGATGGCGCCGGCCACATCCTCTACGATCCCGGCATCCGCAATGCGGTGATGAAGGCGATCGCGGATTTGGCGGCAAGAAGCTAGGGCAGAGACGAGTCGGCAAGCTTGCCTTGGCCATCCGATCCGGCGCGGCGACAGCTCGAAGCCGTTGCGAATCAGTGGCCTCACAAAATGTTCCGCTGTTACCCGAACGAATGGTCGAAAAGAGTTCCGCGTCCGAGGGAGCCTATCGCCGCTGCGCGCGTTCTGTTCCAGGAACAATGAATGACAGGAACATGGGTTTGAGTGGGATCGCCTTCGCTGACTTAAGCCTCGGAGGCGAGGGTTATGTTCAATAGTGAACACTCCTAGCTGCGGCGGGCGACGTGCGCTGGCAGCAGCCTTGTGCCTCTGCCGTCTCGTGCAGAACGATGAGTATTAAGCCTTTTATCAAACGCGCGCCATGGATCACACACGCAATCGCATTTCGACCGGCAACGCTGGCCTCGACTATGTCCTTCGTGGAGGCTTGCCACGCAACCGCTTGTACCTTGTCGAGGGAACGCCCGGTTCAGGCAAAACGACGCTTGCGCTCGAATTTCTCCAAGACGGGCAATCCAAGAACGAGCGCGTACTCTACATCACATTGTCGGAAACCAAGGAAGAGCTCCAGGTCGTCGCGGACTCCCACGGTTGGAATCTGAGCAGAATTGATATTTTTGAACTGAGCGCCGCGGACGAAGTCCTCGGCCCGGGCAGAGATCAGTCGATACTCCATAGCTGGGAGATCGAGCTTGGAGAAACGATCAAGCTCATCAAGGCGCAGGTCGAGAAGATCAAGCCGACAAGGGTCGTGTTCGACAGTCTCTCCGAAATGCGGCTGCTCGCCCAGGATCCACTCCGGTATCGGCGGCAGCTTCTCGTTCTCAAGCAATTTTTCTCCGGTCTCAGTACGACCGTCTTGCTGGTGGACGACTTCACCGGGTCAGGCGGAAATTCGGACAATCACTTGCACAGCCTTTGCCATGGCGTCATTACCCTATCCCGGCTGACGCTGGACTTTGGCGCAGCACGGCGAAGGCTTCAGGTTCAAAAACTCCGAGGCGTGGATTTCATCGCCGGATTCCACGACTTTGTCATTCGGCGTGGCGGCTTGGATATCTTTCCTCGACTGGTCGCAGCCGAGCATGAAATCGAATACTCGAACGAATGTGTTCGTAGCGGCATACCGGAACTTGACGCGCTGCTGAATGGCGGTCCTGCGCGCGGCACAGGAGTTCTCATCACCGGACCTTCCGGCGCCGGAAAAACCACTCTCGGGCTGCAATATCTTGCTGCCGCTTGCGAGAGAGGAGAGAAGGTGACGGTCTATCAATTCGACGAGCGCATCGACACCCTTCTGGCGCGCGCGGAAGCAATGGGCCTCAACCTTCGGGCGTGCATCGATAAGGGGCAGCTTGTCGTTCGGCAGATCGACCCTGCGGAGATTTCGCCGGGCGAGTTCGCCGCCAACGTTATCAAGGAAGTTCAACAACGCTCCATCAAGATCCTCATGATCGACAGCCTCAGCGGCTACGTCGCCGCCATGCCGCAGGAGCAGCAGCTCATTCTGCAACTTCACGAACTGCTGTCCTACCTGAGCCAGTCCGGCGTCCTGACACTGATGATTAATCCCCAAAGCGGCTTCTTTGGAAATATGCAGACAAATGGTCTGGATGTTTCGTATCTGGCAGACACGGTCATCCTTCTCCGGTTCTTCGAGGCTGCAGGACGTATCCGGAAGGCCATCTCCGTCGTCAAAAACAGGTCGGGAAGGCACGAAGATACGATCCGCGAGATGCGCATCGACGATCGGGGCGTAAGGGTCGGCGAGCCTCTGTCGGAGTTCACGGGCATCTTGACCGGAGCACCGCATTACACGGGCGTAGCCAATCCTCTCATGGAAGATCGCGGTTCAGGTGCATAGGACAGTAGCCGAGGGCCATCGCGTCCTGATCATCGCCCCTTATGGCCGCGATGCGGAGAGCGTATCGGGGCTACTGCTGTCTCAGGGCTACGATACCAAGATTTGCGGCACGTTCGCCGAACTCGCGCCACTCGTCGATGCGCATGCGGGCGTCATTCTGATGACCGAGGAAGCACTCGGCGGAGATACGTCGGCGCTGCAATCCGCCTTGACTGCCCAACCGGCGTGGTCGGACATTCCATTCATTCTGCTGTTCGGCCGACGAGCAGGATGCGAGCGTCCGAACGAAGCGGTCCGCCGCAAGCTGCCGCCAAGCGCGACGAATGTGGTCTTGCTCGAGAGGCCACTCAGCAGCGAATCCCTGCTGAGTACGATCGCCTCGGCTATGCGGGCGCGGCAGCGGCAATTTCTGATGCGCGATCAACTCGCGGAGCTGGACACGCAGCGGGCGAGCTTGAGAACGCTTCTCGACAACCTACCGGTCGGGGTCGTGTTTCTTGACAAGACCGGAACTGAACTGCTCTCGAATCCGGCATTCAGACGTTTTTCCAAGTCCGGCAAAAGCCCCGCTTTCGACCCTGCAGCGGAACATGAATGGCTAGCGCAGGACATCGACGGCTCTCCGCTCTCGCGAAGCCGTTTTCCGAGCGCGCGTGCACTGCAGGGCGAACATGTGACCGGGGTCGAATTTCTCTACACGGGCTCGGCAGAGGGACCAGTCTGGACCCGCATCAGCAGCGTGCCAATCGTGAGACACGACGGCGCGATCACGGGCGCGATAAGCGTCGTCGTCGACATCAACGAGCAAAAGCTCGCGCAGCAAAGGTTGGCGAAGGCCGCAGAGACGCTCGAGTTGCAGGTAGCCGAACGTACCGCGGAGCTCGAGAAGGCCTTGTCCGATCTCCGCAGGGAGACGGCAGAGCGGTCGCGGGCGGAATCTGCACTGATCCAAGCCCAGAAAATGGAAGCTGTCGGTCAGCTCACCGGGGGCATTGCGCACGATTTCAACAACATGCTCACCGGCGTCATCGGCGCCATCGATTTGATGAAACGACGCATTGCATCCAATCGGCTCGACGACTTGAATCGCTTCATGGACGCGGCGAGCACATCGGCGCACCGTGCTGCCAATCTGACATCACGACTTCTCGCTTTCTCGCGCCGGCAATCTCTCGACAGCAAACCGACCGATATCAATGCTCTCGTCCGGTCGCTTTCGGACCTGCTGCATCACACTGTGGACGAGAACATCTCGATCGCCATCCAAACCAACGAGGAGGTGCCCGCCGCCATAGTGGATGCCAATCAGCTCGAGAACGCCATCCTTAACCTCGCCATCAACGCGCGCGACGCGATGCCTCACGGAGGCAAGCTTACCGTCGAGACGTCTGTAGTTGACCTCGACGCGACATATACGAGGTCTCGACCAGGTATTTCGCCCGGCCGCTACGTGGTCGTGGCAGTTTCGGACACCGGAGTCGGAATGACGCCGGACCTGATCGAAAAGGCCTTTGATCCCTTCTTCACGACAAAGCCTGTGGGGCAAGGTACCGGTCTCGGTCTATCGATGGTCTACGGGTTCGCACGGCAGTCAAACGGCCAGGTCCGGATCCATTCGACACCGGGCCAAGGCACCTCCGCGAAGATCTACCTGCCGGCTGCGGATCAAAGCGCGATCGAGACCACCGTCCATCATGAAGCGTCTCCGCAAGGAGCCGGTCAGCCTGTTCTGCTTGTCGAAGACGACCCTTCGGTTCGTCTTCTCATCGGCGAACTGCTATCGGAGTTGGGTTACCGAACGATCGAAGCACCTGATTCCGACTCCGCAATCAAGCTGCTGGAAAGCGGTCGTCCGATAGACATGATGATTTCCGATGTTGGACTGCCCGGCATGAACGGCCGGCAACTTGCCGAAGTCGCTCGCAAGCATCACCCGCAAGTGCCGATCCTCTTCGTCACGGGCTATGCCGCAAACGCCGCCATTCGAGCTGGCTTCCTCGGAACAAACATGGCGATGATAAGCAAGCCCTTTCAGATCGAAGAACTAGCGGTAAAGATAGGTGAGATGCTGTCCTAGAGAGCGCTTTAGCTGATGGACGAGGCCGGCAAGCTCGCCGGCATTCCCGGCATCCTGGTGCAGGGCCGCTACGATCTGCTGTGCCCGCCCGCAACCTCGCATGCACTCGCCGCGCGCTGGCTGGGCAGCGAAGTCCGCATCGTCGATGGCGCCGGCCACATCCTCTACGACCCCGGCATCCGCAACGCCGTGATGAAGGCGATCGCCGATCTGGCGACAAGACAATGACCAGGGCACACTCATAAGCCGGAGCGCCCGCAAGGCGACGCGAAAGCAAACGCTGCATCACATCGCGAGCGGCTTTTCATCAACGCGGCGGCAGGGACGCTGATCCGCTCCGAGAAATCGGCCCACGCCGTCGGCTGCCTGTGCGGCCGGATTGATCAGGGAGCGTAGCCGCAATTCATCGAACGGCAGGTTCGTGTTGATCCGGCCCGAATGATACAGATAGCTGTCGATATCGATAGCTTTCAGATGCGACAGCTGCACCTCGCGCTCTTCGTAGCGCACCGTGTAATCATTGCGCGAACGATAGTCGAAATCGCGCACGCCGGTGAACCGCACGCGGTCGCCGTCGATGAACGCCCGCGGCATGACGGCCACTTCCGGGCGCCAATGACGATCATGTGACGGGGGAATGGCGATCCACCATCCGACGACGCCGAAAAACAGCGCGGCCACCACTGCGGACATGCTGCGCCGCCGCGACAGCCACAGCGCCCAGAAAGCCGATGATCGCAATCAGCCGGTCGGCGATTCGAATCAGAAATCCGGCAAGTGCACTCATTGACGTCCTTGGCGTCGGGGCGCTTACATCGCGGCGGACAGCGCGAGCGTACACGCATTGAACTTCACTTGTCAGACCCGCTCTGGTAGCATTGATGCCGGCGTGACGGTCCGCAAATGGCGACCGTCCAGATGCGATACTGTCACAGGCGGCGCTCACTGCTGGATTCCATCCGCGAGGTATCTGCGATGGTTGCCCTGTCCTTGCGAGCCTTTCGTGCCACGCTTCCGCTTCTAGCCCTCGGTCTGGCGCCCGCGGTCTGCGCCCAGGGCACTCCACCGGCGCCCATCAGCACGACGTTATTTCAAAATGTACGCATCTTCGACGGCAAGGGCGGTTCGCTCTCGGCGCCGTCTGACGTCCTTGTGAGAGGCAACGTCATCGAGAAAATCTCGGCGACGCCGATCACCGCCGAGCCCGGCAGCACCGTGATCGCCGGCAGCGGGCGGACGCTGATGCCTGGCCTGATCGACAACCATTGGCATGCGATGCTGATCCGGACCAATCCCGCTCAGGCGATGGGCGACGTCGGCTTCAACAACATCGCCGCCGGTGTCGAGGCGACCGACACATTGATGCGGGGCTTCACGACGATCCGCGACCTCGGCGGCCCGACCTTCGGCCTGAAGGACGCCATCGACCAAGGATTGATCGCCGGACCGCGCATCTATCCCTCCGGCGCGATGATCACCGTGACCAGTGGACACGGCGATTTCCGCCAATTATCCGATCTGCCGCGGACGATCGGCGGCATGCTGACGCGCATGGAACAGGTCGGAGGCAGCATGATCGCCGACAGCCCGGACGAAGTCCGCGTGCGCGTCCGCGAGCAACTCATGCAGGGCGCTTCCCAGATCAAACTGACGGCCGGCGGCGGCGTCTCCTCGCCCTTCAGTCCGATCGACGTGTCGACCTTCACGGAGGCGGAGCTGCACGCCGCGGTCGAGGCGGCCGAGAACTGGGGGACTTACGTCACGGTGCATGCCTTCACCCCCGCGGCGATCCAACGGTCGATCGCAGCCGGGGTGCAATGCATCGAGCACGGCTTCCTGATGGACGAGGCGACCGCGAAGCTGATTGCGGACAAGGGCGTGTGGCTGAGCACGCAGCCGCTTCCCGAAGAAATGCGAACCGGCCTGGCGGCCGGATCGGTGCAGCGGGCAAAGGCCGATGAAGTCTGGCCCGGCATCGCCAGGACCTACCAACTGGCAAGGAAGTATAAGATCAAGACGGCGTGGGGCACCGACGTTTTGTTCTCCGGGGCATTGGCCAAGCGGCAGGGCGCGATCCTCGCTTCGCTCACCCGCTGGTACACGCCCGGCGAAGTGCTGGTCATGGCGACGTCGACCAACGCCGAATTGCTGGCTTTGTCCGGCAAGCGCAATCCGTATCCCGGCAAGCTCGGGGTCGTCGAGCAGGGCGCGCTGGCCGATCTTCTGCTGGTCGACGGCAATCCGCTCGAAAATATCGATCTGGTCGCCGACCCCGCCAGGAACTTCAAGGTGATCATGAAGGACGGCAAGATCTACAAGAACGAGAGTTGAGACGGTGGGCGCCACCGAGCGTGTCGCGCCACATCCGAGGGCCGACCTCCTCGGAGAAGCCGGCAAGGCCCCGGCCCGGTTCGCCGAGACGGTGGGCAGGATAGCAGTCGCCCCCTGATTGACGCGGATGTCCCGGCCGCCGACGTCGTCGAAGCCAGGTTGAACTGCTCGCGCATCCGGCGCCCGGACCGGCGGCCGACGCCGTTGCCTATGCCGGCAGCACGATCACCTCCGTCTTGACGAGCGTTCGCGAATAGAGGGCGAGCATGTCCGGGCTGAGCAAGCCAGTACGGATGCCAGGACATATGGAGCATGGATCGCTGCGATAGAAGCCGCGTCTGCGGCGGATGCAACCCGTACACTGTCAACGGTAATGCCCATGGCCTATGCCGGCTTCCTCTCGCGCCACAGCCACCCGGCGAGGGCAACCGCAGCCAGCATGCCGACGGACTGAGCGACGATAAAAGCGGCAACGCCGCCGGGCGCTATTCCGGCAAAGGTGTCGGAAAGCGAGCGCGCGATTGTCACCGCCGGATTCGCGAACGAGGTCGAGGCTGTGAACCAATAGGCCGACGTGATGTACAGGCCGACGGCATACGGAATCGCCCCCGGTGCCCTGGCGGCGCAACCGAATATGGTCAGGAGCAAGCCAAAGGTGGCAACCGCTTCAGCGAGCCATTGCCCGCTGCCGGAACGCTGCGTCATCGAGAGTTGCAGCACCGGCAGTTCAAACATGAGGTGAGCCACCCATACTCCCGCGACGGCTCCAACGATCTGAGCAGCGATGTAGGCAACCGCAATTGGCCAACGCAGTTCGCTCCGAATCGAGAGCGCGAGACTTACGGCAGGATTGAAGTGCGCGCCTGAGACCGGTCCGAAGACCAATATGAGCACAGCGAGAATTGCGCCGGTTGGGATGGTATTGCAAAGCAGCGCGAGCGCAACATTCCCGCCCGCGAGCTTCTGGGCCATGATCCCGGAGCCGACGACGGCAGCCAGGAGAAGCGCCGTGCCAAGCAATTCCGCGACCAGACGGCGCGCCAGCGTCGGCATCAATGCGCTTCCGTGGCCTTGGCCGTCGAGCCTTCCATTTGCCCGATCTCTCGGAGCTTGCCCTGCAAGCTGAGCGCGTCGATGGATCGCAGAGGCAGCGCGGTAAAGACGGCAATTCGCTGATTGAGCATGCGATAGGCATCCTCGAATGCGACCGCGATTTCGGCCGGCGTCCCCTTCGCCTCAGCCGGATCAGGAATGCCCCAGTGGGCTGTTGCAGGATGTCCGGGCCAGACCGGGCATGCTTCAGCCGCCGCGCTATCGCAGACCGTGAACACGAAGTCGAACTGGGGCTCGCCGGCCTTGGCGAACTCGTCCCATGATTTCGAGCGGTAGCCCGACGTATCGTAGCCCATGTTTTCGAGAAGATGGATGGCGTGCGGATTGACCCGGCCCTTGGGCTGGCTGCCGGCGCTGTAGGCGCGGAAATGACCTGCGCCCACCTTGTTCAAGATCGCTTCCGCAATGATCGAGCGCGCCGAGTTTCCGGTGCAGAGGAACAGAACGTTGTATGGGCGATCAGCCACGGCGCACCGTCACGTCGCGCAGCACGCGGAAGAACCTGGCGCTGCCTGCGGGGCGCAGCAGGCCGATTGCTTGCCATGCGCGACGCGCGCCGTGTTCTCTCCGGTGCCATCACCATAGACCGTGCTCTCGCCGGTCGTGTGAAAGGTTTCCCAGGCGATGCCTGCGGGATCGTCGATCCACGACTTCTCGGACTTGGCGTAGCAACAGGCCGCCTCGCCCTGCTCGATGATGTTGCCCCCCGCCTGACTCAAGCGGTCGTAGACCTCGTGAAGCTCCTCTTGGCTCTCAACCTGAATGCCGAGATGATCCAGGCCGGGCTCGCGGCCTCTGGCCGAAATGGCGAAATTCACGCGAGGATCATCGAGCATCCACTTTGCGTAATCCGTCTTGAGAACCGTTGGTTGGGCAGCGAACAAGGCAGAGTAGAAGCCTACGGACTGTGAAAGATCGCTCACGGTGACGTGGACATGAAGGCGCTTCATGGAGTGTCCTTTCAGGCTGGGATTTTCGTGCGCTTGCGCGCCGGTTTGCATTCGGCGGCGGCAGGCGCACAGGGCGCGCCGCCACAGCAGTTTTCAGTCAGGAAGCCAAGGAGCGCGTTCATCTGCTCGAACTGCGCGGCATAGATCATCGAGCGGCCTTCGCGGCGAACGCTGACAAGACCCGCCGCGCGCAGCCGGTCAAAGTGAAATGTCAGCGTATTGGGCGCAAGATCGAGAGCGCCGGCGACTGCGCCCGCTGGCATGCCCTCCGGTCCGGCTTGCACGAGCAGCCGGAATATATCGAGGCGATTGTCCTGCGCGAGTGCCGCCAAGGCGGCAACAGCATCGGTCTTTTTCATACTTCAGTATTTATCGAAATAAAGTCCGCTGTCAATAACATTTCAGCATTCATTGAAATATCGAGGGCAAGCCCTTTGCCGGATTGCGAAGCCGGGATGGAATGATCCGAAGGACCGCCGCGCAGTGTTGCTGGTGCCCGCCCGCGACCTCGCACGCGCTCGTCGCGCGCCCGGCGAGGCAGCGAAGTCCGCATCGTCGATGGCGCAAGCCACATCCTCGACGACCCCGGCATCCGCAACGCGGTGATGAAGTCGATCGCGGATCTGGCGGCGAGACAATGACCAGGGCGCCCGGCATGTTCTCAAACCGAACTTGGCTCCGCTGAAAGTTGACGTATTGGCCAGTTGGCATCCTCGTCAGGATGGAGATGCCCAGCACAAATGGCTGCGGGAGTGGTTAGTCAGCGTCCTTTAGATGCATTGAAGTCCGCTTCTGACCCATTTCGGAACTCGCAACTTCTTGAGTGAAATTTGGTCAGACCGCAGAACACTCTTTGACTCACATCAAAAATGGCTTGGCGCGGCATGTTAATCGGCAACATGGGGCGGCGTTATTCGACTTCATGGAGACCAGTAAATGGCTACACAAAGCAATATCCACTTCTTTACAAATTGGGCCAAAGAGCGTCTCGACGAAATGGACGCAACGGTGACCTCGCTTGAGGGCAAGGCTGCCGAGGTGCAGGCCGATGTCCGCGACAAAGCGAAGAAGGTTCTTGCTGATCTGCGCTCGCAGCGTGATGACTTCCGTGACACCATGAAGAAGCAGTCGGAAGCTAACGAGGCCGCGTGGATCCAGACAAAAGCAAAGCTTGAGGCTGACTGGGGCTTGTTCCAGGCCGAGGTCAAGAAATATGTCGAAAGCTTCGGCAAGCAAATCGAGCACCAGCAGGCGACGTTCAAGCTTCAAGCCGATGCCCAATTGAAAGCGTGGCGCGAAGTAGCCGAGAAGCTTGGCCGCGATGCCAAGAAATTCGCCTCTGAGCGTCGGGACGATATCGACGCCGCCGTTAAGCGCATGAACGCAGATGCAGTCGAGGCGGAGAAAAAACTAGAGAAGTTGAATCAGGCGGGAACCCAGTCATGGTCCGCACTCATGGCGGCCTTGACGGAAACGCGCACGGCCTTCGATCGCGCCAATGAGGCTGCGCGGGAGGCGTTCAAGCGAGCTGCTTGATGGAGCACCCGGTTAGACTCGGAGAGACCGCTGCCAGGCGGTCTTTTTTTGTTCGACGGGGATCAAGAATTGACATTCTCGGCGTGTGTCGACGGGCGAACGCGACCGGACCGCCTGGGACTGGCAGCGTTATGTCGCCTCTTGGCCCGTGGCTGACCTCAGCCCAGAGCGCGGCGATGTCCGCTTCCGAGAGGTGACCCGACCAAGGGCATGCCGGCTGCCGGGGGCAGCCTTTGACCCAAAGCGGCGGTAGCCCCTCTCCGCGCCATTGCACACGGTTGTCTTGACAGCCTGAACGAGCGTTTGCCTGAAATAGATTCGCTTTCGGCTTGCTCCAAGTGCCGCAGTTCCATGTTATCGCGATCATACAAGCCGAGCCTGACGTGCAGCACGCACAAAGCCGAGTATTGGCGTTTGAAACCTGGGTTCGACTTGGCTCAACTCGGATTGCTGGCGCATTTTCAATGGTCCCTAACGGTTCGCAAAGCGGTATAAGTGAACATAATCGCCCCGAGTACAGGAGCTGACTGCACGAGAAAGGTGATCATGATGGATGCTCTCCACCACCCGACTTTTCGCTCTCCCGCAGCACAAATGCTCAACGCTCAAAAAGCCTGCCGCCTTCTGTTCGAGACTGCGCCGATTAGTCTCCTCGTGCTTACTCCAGAGTTGCGGATCATCGATGCCAACGACTCGTATCTTGCCGACGTCGCGATGGAGCGCGATGCCCTCGCGAGCATGTCGATGTTCGAAGTCTTCCCTGATAGCCCGCACGATCTTAGGGCTGATGGTGTGCGCAACCTTCAAGCGTCTTTTGACGCGGTGATGCATACCGGCCGCGCGGACGTGATGCCCCTGCAGCGGTATGACATTAAACCGCAAAGGCGGCCATGGGAGGTTCGCTACTGGCATCCGAAGAATTGGGCGATGATAGACGAGGGAGGTTCTGTTCTCGCCTTGGTACACCACGTGAGAGATGTAACCAGAGAGATCCTCGCGCAGAGGGAGATGAGTTCACGCGCCTCAATAGGCGATCTCTTGCGACGAGCCGATGTTGCAATACAGGATAGCCGAGAAATAATGTCGTTGGCGAGGAAAGATCGCGAGGTGAGCAAAGCGCTTACTCGGCAGGTTCTAAGGCAGAAACCGTACCCTTAATGGCGTAGCCGTCATCTGTAATGCTATTTATTATAAGTCCTTGCCTACTTCCGCTTCTGGGGCCCATAACCGAAATTCGCCCTGAGCATCGGAACGTCGGCTTGTTGATGTGAAGCGGACCCAATCTCCCCGATCGAGATGGCTGCCTTTGCCCCATAGCGGCCACGACGTTGACCCGACAAATAGCGCCCTCGATGCTTGTGCAACGAGCACGCAGCGCTTCGGCCTGCTGTCCGGATTTCGCCGTGACACCAGGGTGAGCCGCACGCGTTCAAGCCGGCACAGTCTAGCCGACGGGATTCTCGGAGAGCTACTGGCGGTGCCTCGACCGGCGGCCGACGCCGTCGCCTATGCCGGCAGCACGATCACCTTCGTCTTGACGGGCGTTCGCGCATAGAGATCGATCATGTCCTGGCTGAGGAGGCCGGTGCAGCCGCTCGTAATGCCGTTCCCGATCGTTTCGGGGGCGCTGGTGCTATAAATCGTGTAAAGCGTGTACACCCCGTTTTGGTAGAGGTAGAGCACGCGCGCGCCGAGTGGATTGTCGAGGCCTCCCGGCATGCCGCGCGCATATTTGCCGGCCTCCGGCTGGCGCGCGATCATCTCCTTGGGCGGCGTCCAGGTCGGCCATTCGGCCTTGCGCCCGACGTAAGCCTCTCCGCTCCATCGGAACCCATCGCGGCCGACATTGGCGCCATAGCGGGTCGCGTTTCCCTCGCCTTCGATGCGGTAGACATAGTATTTGCCGGGATCGACGATGATCGTACCGGGCGCCTCACCGCTGTCGTACTTCACTGTCTTGCGAAAATATTTCGGATCGACCTTGCTGACATCGACCGCAGGGATCGGGAATTTCTCGTCGGGCACGGGCCCGTAGAGCTTCTCCGCCTCGGCGAGGCTCATGTAGTCGGATGCGCAACCGGCTACGCTCAGTGCGGCGAGACCGGCAGCAGAGCCGGCTAGAAACGCCCGGCGGTTGAGAAGCCGCGACCGAGGCCCGGGCAAAGCACCCTCGTCCATCGCGTCGGCGTCGGCATTTCCACGGTCCGTCAACATGATTTCGGATTTTCCCTTGTCCCGTCGTACGCCCGGATAAGACTTTGGCATACCGCAGGAAGGTGGAGAAAAAGTTCTTCGTCAGCCGGGGTCGAAAATCTCCTTGACGCCTAGGCCGGATCCATTCCCTTGGACTTGAGCACGGCGGAACCGGTCGGACCGGTGAGGAGCTCGATCAGCGATCTGGCGGCTGCCGGATCCTTGCTCGTGGATCCGATGCCGACCGCGAAGACGATCACGCTGTTCAAATCACCGGGCAGAGGGCCGACCACCTGAGCCCCCGGAACCGCGGCAATTTCCGAGGCCTGTGCGACGCCCATTTCGACTTCGCCCTTGGCGACGAGTTCGCCCGCTTCGGCGCCCGGCACCAGGACCGTCTTGGATTTCATCTGCTCGGCGATGCCGAGACGATCGATGACCTTGGCGAAATAGACGCCACTGGCACCGCCCTTCGCTGGATCGGCGTAGGAGATCGATTTGGCGGCGAGAAGCGCAGTCTTCAGTTGCTCCACCGTGCCGATGTCGGGCTTGGGCGCACCGGTACGAACCCCGACGGCGACATAAGAGCGGCCCACGTTGACGATGCTGCCCTCGGCAACCTTGCCCTGGGTCAAGAGACCGTCGAGGGCCGCGCGCGACAGGATCATCACATCTGCGGTTTCGCCCGCCTCGATCCGCTTCTTCAGATCGGCGATCGTGCTGTAGACGACGATTAGCTTGTTGCCGCTGCCGCTCTCGAACTTCGGGATCAGTTCGCCGAGTGTGGGGGTGAGCGCGACCGTGCTCATGACCTTGACGTCGGCCGCATGCGCGGCGGGTGCTGCCGCTTCCAGAGTTAACAGGAACGCCGCCGTGAGGGCGGCCCGCCGTGAGAAAAACCGTCCCATCATGGCTTGCTTGCCTCCCGGTTGGCTGCATCCCAGGCATGAGCCTAAGCGGGACAGCGTCGCCCGCGCGGCCTGGACCGGTTCGCCGGCCATACCGGCAGCCATGCAAGATTTCTGAATAATAGAAGTGTACTGTTGATTTGCCCGACGTGTCAAGTCGCCGGGTCGAACCCCGGCAACCTGTCGCTCCTTTGCATGGGGTTGTTTTCGATATTTTTGCAGTGCCACTTCAAACCAGGTTCAGGTCCTTCGGCTTGATGCCGGTGAAGATGCGCTCGAGGCTCGCCTGCTGCAGGCCGTAGACGTGCTGGATCAGGCCGGCGAAGAACGCCTTGTAATCGGTCAGCACAGGAAAGTCGCGGTTCTGGAACAGCGTCGCCTGGGCGACCTGGACCTGCTCGCCGGCCATCCGGCCGCCATTGATGCCGCCGCCCATCACCCAGTAGACGCTGCCATGGCCATGATCGGTGCCGCGGTCGCCATTCTCGCGGAAGGTGCGGCCGAACTCGGAGATCACGACCACGACGGTGTCGCGCCACATCTGAGGGCCGATCTCTTCGGAGAAGCCGGCAAGGCCCCGGCCCAGTTCGCCGAGACGGTCGGCGAGATAGCCGGTCGCGGCGCCCTGGTTGACGTGGGTGTCCCAGCCGCCGACGTCGACGAAGCCGAGGTTGAACTGCTCGCGCATCAGGCGGCCGATCCGCCGCGCCGACAGTTCGAAGCCGCGCGGCGACACCGCGCCGCGGTTCGCCGCCATCATCTCCTCGGAGACCGACTTGTAGACGTCGTCGCGGACGCGAAAACCTTCGGACACCGAGTTGGCGAGGTCGCCCTTGCCGTACATGTCCCTGATCAGCCGCGCCTGGCGGTCGTCGACACCCGGCTTGCTGACGCTGGCGATGCCGATGTTCGGGATCTGGTTCTGGCCGCGGAAGATCAGCGGCAGCTGGTCGGTGAAGGAGATCGGCTTCACCCGCGTCAGCTCGGTCGCGAGCCGGCTCATGAAGCCGGAGCGATAGTCGCGGCTGCCGCCGACCGCCTGGCCGAGTTCGATCGTGTCCTGGGTTTCGAAATGGCTGCGCGAAAGGTCGTCGCTGGTGCCGGCAAACGGCACGAACGCGATCTCGCGCTTGGCCCACAGCGGATAGATCGAATCGCGCAGCGCCGGATGCAGTCCCCATCCGGCGTCGAGCGCCAGCGCGGCGTTGGGATTGCCCGCATCGGGCCGCGCCACCGCAAGCGTCGGGCGCGAGGCGTAGTAGAACTCGCTGCCGACCGGCACCACCACGTTGGCGGCGTCGTAGGCGCCGCGCAGGAACACCACCAGCATGCGCGCGTCGGTGGCCGGCGCCGCCCAGACCCGGCCGGCCAGGGTGAGCGAGGTGGAAGCGGCGAAGGCCTTGATCAGTTCGCGGCGGTTCATCGTCGAACCTCCCTTTCAGTGCATGAACTCGGGTGACGACAGAAACAGCGTGTTCCAGTCCTGCGGTGAGACCGCCTGGTCGAGCGCGGCGAGCGTGGTCGGGCTCAGCGTCTGCCTGATGTTGCTGAAATAGAGCCCGTTCATCACGAGCGGAAACGCCGGCTGGTCGACGGCATTGGGCTCGTTCGGCTTGAACAGTCCGGCCGATCCCGAGCCGATCGCGCGCGCGATCTCGAAACGCAGCATCATCTGCCCGGGACCGTTCCAGGCCGCCGACAGCATCGAATAGCCGTCGGGCGTCTCGTGATTGAACAGACCTTCGGACAGGCGATTGAGCCAGCCCTGGATCGGCAACGTATTGAGGATCACCTTGTTGTCGTAGGCGAGCCGCACCGACGACATCACGTAGAGCATCGGGTCCTTGAACTTGGCGCCGCCCTTCAGGCTCGCGGTGAATTCCGGCGCATGAACCAGCGTCGACATCACGGCCGCGATATCGCCGTCGGTCTTCTGGAAGGTCTGCGCCATCTGCTGCACCAGCGCCGGCGGCGGATTGTCGGACACGAAATAGGTCGCCAGCTGCTTTGCGATGTGCGTGGCGGTCGCGGGATGATGGCAGAGAATGTCGAGGGCCTCATCGACCTCGGCGAGGCCGCGGCCCTTGATCTGATGGCCCAAGAAAGCCTTGTCGCCGAAATCGTGGCGCGCCGGATTGAACTCGAAGGCACCTTCGCGAACCAGCTGCGACTGCTGCTCGGGCTTCAGCTTCGGATCCTCCGACTTGAAGTCGATGCCGACGCCGGTGAGGATCCGCGCCAGCGCCTCGACATCGGCCTGGGTGTAGCCTGAGCCGACGCCCATGGTATGCAGCTCCATGATCTCGCGGGCGTAGTTCTCGTTGAGGTGACCGGCCGCGTTATCGGCGTTGTCGAGGTATCGCAGCATCACCGGATGATGCAGCGTCGCCGACAGCAGGTTGCGGAACTTGCCGAGCGCGTTGGCGCGGATCGCGCGGTCCTCGTAGTCGCCGACCAAGACGCGGATGTTGGCCTTGTACTGGTGAACGTTGAAGTGGTTGAACCAGAACCAGGTCAGGCGTTCGCGCAATTGATCCGGAGCATAAAGCGCGCGCAGGATGGTGCGGGCCGCGGCCTGCCTGGCGCGGTCGTTCATGGCCTGCTGATAGACCTGTTGCGCCGCCTTCTTCTGCTCCGGATCGGCTACCTGGTTGGCGGATTTGCCTTGCTGGTCGAACGAGGCCGCGATGTCGAACGGGAAGCGATGCACGTCCGGCATCGCCTCGATCTGCTTCTGGACGGCGTCCGGCAATACGGTGCCAGCCGGATGCAGTTGCTCCTGCAACCAGCGCTCGGTGCCGACCTCTCGCAGATGCGCCGCGCTGGACGCGTTGACGCCCCAGGTCAGGCGATCGAGCAGCGCGATGTCCTGCGCGGCAAGCTCGGCCGCCCGTGCCGGCTGGTGATATGCCACCAGCGCGGCGATCGTGCCGATCATCAGTTTCGCGACTGTCCGCGATCCGAGTGTGGCCGTGGTGCTCATCAAAGGCTGACCTGCTCGGCTCATGGTGTCACGCCCTCAGTGTTTGCATTTGCCGGGAGGGCACGCCGGCGCGGCGCGGGCTGGTGCCGCGGGCCTTGGCGGCGGCGCTGCCATCCGCGGCGGCGGTGCTGCGCGTTGCGCCTGCATCGCCGGCCGCGGTGGCGGCGGCGCAGCACGTGGGGCCGGCGCCGGTGCCGGACGCGGCTGCACGGCTGCGGCACGCGGCGGCGGCGGCGCTGCGGCCCGTGCCGGCGCGGGCCGCGAGACCGGCGGCGGCGACACCGCGGCATGCGCCGGTGCCGAACGCGCAGCCGGCGTCGTCCGTGCCGGTGCCGCGCGGCTCGCCGGCCCTGCCGCGGTTGCGGGCTTTACGTTTGCGGTCGGCGCGGTCGTGGCATGCATGAGCTGTTGCTGCCGTCCTGGTTTGCCGGCGGTCGCGGGCGAGGCCGGCGCGTTTGCTGTCGGTGCAACGCCGGGCTTGGCTGGAGGCGCAGGTTGCGCGTTGGCAGGCGCCATCGCCGTCGCCGGCTTGCCTGGCGCTGGCGCATTCGGCTTCGCCCCGGGTTGCGTAGAGCCGGGCTGCGCGGCGCCCGGCTGCATGACGCCCGGCTGGGCGGCGCCATGCTGCTGCGTGGCGTTGGCCGGCGCGGTCGCCGACTGCGGCAGCGGCGGTCCATTCTTCGCGCCCGGCAAAGTGTGCGCGCCCGGAGCGCCCATCGCGTTCGGCGTGGTGGCGGCGTTGGGCGCCGCGCCAGGGGCTCCCATCGCGCCTTGCGCCGGCGTCGCGCCTTGCGGACCGCCTGGTTGCACCAGGTTGGCGCGCTGCATCGCGGCGGCCGGCAGTTGCGGAGCCGCCGTGACCGGCGCCCCGCCCATCGCTGCGGTCACCCCGGCGGCATGGAGCTGCGCCGGCGTGGGGTTGGGATTGTTGATGACGGTGTTGATGACCGTCGTGTTGTGGATGTTGTTGAACACGATGTTGTTCTGCGGCGGCACCACATAGGCCGGCGCGGCGACATAGGCCGGCATCGCCACGAAGAACGGCGTCGGCAGCACGAACAGGCCGATCGGCGGCGGCGGCGGCGGCAGCACGACGAAGTCCGGCGGCGGCGGCGGCAGGAAGAACACCGGCGGCGGCGGCGGCGGCGCGAAGGCGAACACCGGATCGCTGTAGTAGAGCACCGGACGGTCGACATAGACGATCTCGTCGGGCGGCGGCGGCGGCACGTCGTAATCGATCGCCGCGAACTGCGGCGGCGGCTCCAGCGCGGCCGACAGATAGGCGAGCCGGCGCCTTGCGTCGTAAGCATGCGGCCCGCGCGGATAACGCCGCAGATACGACCAATACGCGTCGGCCGTGTCGGCGTTGTAGGTGCGCCGCCAGGTGATCGCCTCGCGCCGCGCCGCCACGATCGCGCGCACCCGCTTGGCCAGCGGATCGGTCGGATAGGCCTGCAGGTAATCCTCATAGCCTTGCAGCGTGTCGCGCTCCAGCGCCGCCGCATAGGCATCCTGCGCCGGGAAATCGCGGATCGGCTTGGTGCGCAGTCCGGCATCGACCTGCTGCGGCGGCGCATCCGGCTTGCGCTCGAAGAACATGAAGGGCGCGTCGACCTTCTGCGCATTCCACGGGATCTCGGCGCCCTTGGTCATTTCGTTGACCCGCAGGCGAACGCGGTCGAACACCTCGGGCAAGGTCAGGCCGCCGGCGCGAATCATTTCCGCCAGCGCCTGCGCGTAGGGCCCGTAAGGCGGCGCGCCGTCGGGGGCGACGGTGCCCGGCGCCGAATTGAAGGCGATCAGCATCTTCGGTTCGGGATCGACCAGCGCGAGGCCGCCGGCCAGCGGCTGGCCGTCCTTGGCGAAGGGATTGCTGCGCGCCGCATCGAGCACGATCACGCCGGCCTTGATCGGCAATGCCGAGAGCAGATGGCTGTAGTCGGAGATGCGGATCGCCTCGACCGGCACGTCGGTGTCGCGGGCGATCTTGGCGTCGACCGGCACGAAGTAGTTCTCGCCGGTGAGTTGCACGCCGTAGCCGGCGAGGTAGACGAAGGCGACGGCGTTCGGTCCGGCGTCCTGCACCTTCTGGATGAAGTCGCGGAACGACTTGCGGAGCGTCTCGCTATCGAGATCGCGCGCCCCGATCACGTCGAAGCCGGCGGCCTGCAAGGTCTGCGCCACCAGTCCGGCGTCGTTTGCGGCGGTCTGCAGCGCGCCGGCCTGGTAGGCGCCGTTGCCGACGACGAGCGCGAGGCGCTTCTCCTGGTCCTCCGCATGGACAGGAAGCGCGGCGAACGACACCAGACCGACGATCAAAGCCCACAGAATGCGCGCCATAGTGGTCGTCCCTTTTCTTCTCGAGAGTTGGCGTAACGGATGGAAAGGCTACTTCCGTGAATGCGCGCTGAACAGGATTGCGGCAATTGTGGCAATCCTTGGTCTGAGCCGCCCGCGGCGCCCGGATCCGGCTTCCCCGGCCGGCGCCGGTCGGCGATATTGTGCAGATAAAACAAGGCAAAAAAGGAGCACCCGATGCCAATCGCCGGACAAGGCATGCTGCTGACCTCGATGGATATCGACAGCTTACACGAAGCTGAATTCAACCGCTGGTACGACCGCGAGCATCTCGAAGAACGTGTCGCGATCGAGGGATTCGAGGAGGCCCGCCGCTACGTCGCCCATGACGGCAAGCCGAAATATCTCAGCCTCTACTCCACCACCACCTTCGAGGTGCTTGAGAGCCCGGCCTACCGCAAGGCGCTCGCCAACCAGACCGACTGGTCGAAGACCAACATCGCGCGCTTCCAGAACATGATCCGCGGGGTGGCGCGCATCACCATCAGCCGCGGCGTCGGCCGAGGCGCCGCGCTCGGCATCATCCGCCTCCGCCCGCCGGCCGAAGGAGCGGACCGGCTCCGCGCTGCATTGCGGGAGCAACTCGATCCCGCCGCGCGTGATGGCATCATCTCGATGCATCTCCTGGAGAACGATCCCGTGCTGTCGAAGCCGCTGACGCCGGACGCTGGCAAAGCCGATCCCGGCGCCGGTGACTGGTTCGTCTTGATCGACGCCACCGACGTCGGCGCAGTCCCTGCGGCCGCGGCCGTCATCACGGGCAACGCAGCCTTGAAACCGATGGTGGTCACCAGCGGCGTCTATCGATTGCTGTGGGATATCGTGAAGAGCGATCTTCCGCGCGGCTAGCAACGCAGATTGGCGGTGCGCACATGCTGCACCGCCACATAACGCAATCGAGATTAACGCTACACGCGCATCAGCCGCGCGAAAGCAGATGATCGGACAATTTAGCCTTTGCCTTCTCTGGAACGGCTCTAATAAGATAAACCTATGATCCAATTCAAAAACCGGAACAACGCCACGTGAGCGTTCGTCGTCAACGATAAGGCCGCGCGGTCAGGCATTTTTGCGCGGGTCAAAGGTAGGAATGAAACCGACTGATATCTCGGCGCCGGATTACTTTCATAAAGTAGTCGATTGCCAATGGGCCTGTCCCGCACACACCCCCGTTCCCGAGTACATCCGGTTGATTGCTGAGGGGCGTTACAGCGACGCCTACATGATCAATTGGAAGTCCAACGTGTTCCCCGGGATTCTCGGGCGCACCTGTGACCGTCCATGCGAGCCGGCGTGCCGCCGCGGCCGGGTCGAGGACAATCCGGTCGCGATCTGCCGCCTGAAGCGCGTCGCCGCCGACTTCAAGGACGACATCAAGCATCGGCTGCCGAAGCCGGGGCCGAAGAACGGCAAGCGCATCGCGCTGGTCGGCGGCGGCCCTGCTTCGCTTGCCGTGGCGCGCGATCTCGCGCCGCTCGGCTATCACTGCACCGTGTTCGACGGCGATCCCAAGGCCGGCGGCATGATGCGCAGCCAGATTCCGAAATTCCGCCTGCCCGACAGCGTGATCGACGAGGAGACCGACTACGTCCTCAACCTCGGCGTCGAGTTCAAGGGCGGCCAGCGCGTCGACAGCCTGAAGCAACTGCTCTCCGAGAACTACGACGCGATCTTCGTCGGAAGCGGCGCGCCGCGCGGCCGCGAGCTCGACATTCCCGGCCGCAAGGAAGCCGGCGCCAACATCCATATCGGCATCGAGTGGCTCGCCAACGTCTCGTTCGGCCATGTCGAAAAGATCGGCCGCCGCGTCATCGTGCTCGGCGGCGGCAACACCGCGATGGATTGCTGCCGCACCGCGCGCCGGCTCGGCGGCGAGGCCGTCAAGGTGGTCGTCCGCTCCGGCTTCGAGGAGATGAAGGCCTCGCCGTGGGAGAAGGAAGACGCCATCCACGAGGACATCCCGATCCTCAACTACATGGTGCCGGTGGCATTCAAGCATGTCGCCGGCAAGCTGATCGGCGTCACCTTCCAGAAGGTCCGGGCCGAATACGACGACAAGGGCCGGCGCAATCTGGTGCCCTCGGGCGAGCCGGACGAGACCATCCCCTGCGACGATGTGCTCGTTGCGGTCGGCCAAGAGAACGCGTTCCCCTGGATCGAAGCCGATTGCGGCATCGAATTCGACAAGTGGCACATGCCGAAGGTCGACCCCAAGACGTTCGTCTCGACCAATCCGAAGGTGTTCTTCGGCGGCGACGCGGCGTTCGGGCCGAAGAACATCATCTGGGCGGTGGCGCACGGCCATGACGCCGCGCTGTCGATCCACAAGATGCTGTCCGGCGAGGACATCAACGAGCGTCCGCTGCCCGAGGTGCACGTCTCCTCGCAGAAGATGGGCATCCACGAGTGGAGCTACGACAACGACATCTCCGCCGACAAGCGCTTCAAGGTGCCGCATCGCGACAAGGTGGTGGCGCTGAAGGACATCCGCGCCGAAGTCGAGCTCGGTTACGACCTCAAGCTCGCGCTCGGCGAGGCGCAGCGCTGCCTGAATTGCGACGTGCAGACGGTATTCTCCGCGCCGCTCTGCATCGAATGCGACGCCTGCGTCGACATCTGCCCGATGGACTGCATCAGCTTCACCGAGAACGGCGAAGAGGATGATTTGCGGCAACGGCTGAAGGCCCCTTCGCCGCATCACGACCAGGCGCTGTACGTTTCCGGTGACCTGAAGACCGGCCGCGTGATGGTGAAGGACGAAGACGTCTGCCTGCATTGCGGACTGTGTGCCGAGCGCTGCCCGACCGGCGCCTGGGACATGCAGAAGTACCTCATCGATATGGCTCAAGCGGGATCAACATGTCAGTCCAAAGCCCGATCAGCAGCGTAAACGACTTCGTCGTCCGCTTCGCCAACGTCAACGGTTCGGGCTCGGCTTCCGCGAACGAACTGTTCGCGCGTTCGATCCTGCGTCACGGCGTGCCGGTCTCGCCACGCAACATCTTCCCGTCCAACATCCAAGGCCTGCCGACCTGGTATGAGGTGCGCGTCACCGAGGACGGCCATCTCGGTGCCCGCGGCGGCGTCGACATGATGGTGGCGATGAATCCGCAGACCTGGGACAAGGACGTCGCCTCGATCGAGCCCGGCGGCTATCTGTTCTACGATTCGACCAAGCCGATGCCGTCGTCGAAATTCCGCGAGGACATCACGGTCATCGGCGTGCCGCTGACCGCGATCACCAACTCGACCTACACCGATCCTCGGCAGCGCCAGCTGTTCAAGAACATCATCTATCTCGGCGCGCTCTGCGCCCTGCTCGACCTCGATCCCAAGGTGGTCGAGCAGCTGATCGGCGAGCAGTACAAGGGCAAGGAGAAGCTGCTCTCCTCCAACGTCCATGCGCTGCATCTCGGCCGCGACTGGGCGCTGCAGAACCTGAAATGCCCGCTCGGGCTGCGGGTGAAGAAATCCGACAAGGTCGGCGACCGCATCTTCATCGAAGGCAACAGCGCCGCCGCGCTCGGCGCCGTCTATGGCGGCGCCACCGTGTGCGCCTGGTATCCGATCACGCCGTCATCGTCGGTGGCGGAAGCCTTCACCAGCCACTGCAAGAAGTATCGCCACGATCCCGAGACCGGCAAGGCGAAATACGCCATCGTGCAGGGCGAGGACGAGCTCGCCTCGATCGGCATCGTGATCGGCGCCTCCTGGAACGGGGCGCGGGCCTTCACCGCGACCTCGGGTCCGGGCATCTCGCTGATGACCGAATTCATCGGCCTGTCCTATTTCGCCGAGATCCCGGCCGTGATCATGAACATCCAGCGCGCCGGCCCCTCGACCGGCATGCCGACCCGCACCCAGCAATGCGACGTGATCGCCTGCGCCTATGCCTCGCACGGCGACACCAAGCACGTGCTGCTGTTCCCGGAAGATCCGGCCGAGGCGTTCGAATTCGCCGCCGCCGCATTCGACCTCGCCGAGCGGCTGCAGACCACGATCTTCCTGATGCTCGATCTCGACATCGGCATGAATCACCGGCTGTGCCGCCCGCTGAAGTGGGACGATGCGAAGCAATATGACCGCGGCAAGGTGATGACCGCGGAGATGCTCGAGGAAGGCCGCGACTTCGGCCGCTATCTCGACGTCGACGGCGACGGCATCCCCTATCGCACCTATCCCGGCACCCATCCGACCAAGGGCTCCTATTTCACCCGCGGCACCTCGCGCGACCGCTATGCGCGCTATTCCGAGGAAGGCGCCGTCTACGCCGACAACATGCAGCGCCTGGTGCGCAAGTTCGAGACCGCGCAGGACATGGTGCCGCGGCCGCTGCAGGCCAACGCGGCCAAGCCGACCAAATACGGCGTGCTGTATTTCGGCTCGACCTCGCCGGCGATGGACGAGGCGATCGGGATACTGGAGGCGCGCGGCCATCAGCTCGACCGCATGCGCATCCGCGCCTTCCCGTTCCACTCCAGCGTCGCGAGCTTCATCGCCGACCACGACTTCGTCTATGTGGTCGAGCAGAACCGCGACGCGCAGCTGCGTCAGCTGATCGTCAACGAGAACGGCATCGACCCCGTCAGGCTGGTGCCGATCCTGCACTATGACGGCACGCCGATCACCGCACGCTTCATCGCCAACGCGATCGGCGACCACCAGGACCACCTCAAGGTGACCCCTCTCCGCAAGGCCGTGACATGACCTACATTGCAAAGCCGAAGTTTCATCACCCCGGCCTGAAGAAGAACGAGCTGGGCTATACCCATCGCGACTACGAGGGCAAGATCTCGACGCTGTGCGCCGGCTGCGGCCACGATTCGATCACCGCCTCGATCATCGAGGCCTGCTACGAGCTCTCGATCGAGCCGCACCGGGTGGCGAAGATTTCCGGCATCGGCTGCTCGTCGAAGACCCCGGACTATTTCCTCGGCAATTCGCACGGCTTCAACTCGGTGCACGGCCGCATGCCGTCGGTGCTAACCGGCGCCAACCTCGCCAACCGCGACCTGATCTATCTCGGCGTCTCCGGCGACGGCGACAGCGCATCGATCGGCTTCGGCCAGTTCGCGCATTCGATCCGGCGCGCGGTCAACATGACCTATATCGTCGAGAACAACGGAGTGTATGGCCTGACCAAGGGCCAGTTCTCGGCGACCGCCGACCGCGGCTCGAAGTCCAAGAAGGGCGTCACCAACACCGACAATGCGATCGACCTGGTTGCGATCGCATTGCAGCTCGGGGCCACCTTCGTGGCGCGCAGCTTCTCGGGCGACAAGACGCAATTGGTGCCGCTGATCGCGGCCGCGATCCGCCACAAGGGCGCGTCCTTCATCGACGTGATCAGCCCCTGCATCGCCTTCAACAATCACGCCGGCTCGACCAAGAGCTTCGACTATGTCCGCGAGCACAATGATGCGGTGAACCGGCTCGACGTGCTGGTCGGCCGCGAGCCGATCAGCGTCGATTACGCGCCCGGCACCGTGCAGGTGGTCGAGCAGCATGACGGTTCGCGCCTCGCGCTGCGCAAACTCGACGCCGACTACGATCCGCATGATCGGCTCGGCGCGATGACCTTCCTGCAGAAGCATGCGGCCAAGGGCCAGATCGTCACCGGCCTGCTCTACGTCGATCCGGACGCCGAGGATCTGCACACCCATCTCGACACCGTCGAGACGCCGCTCAACGCAATGGATGAGCAGGCGCTGTGCCCCGGCTCGGCCGTGCTGGACAAGATCAACGCCAGCCTACGGTAAGCGCTCATTCTCGCCGTCATAATGAGGCGGCAAGGATGTACAACAAACTCCGTGTCGTCCCTGCGAACGCACTAGGGCATGCACACATCTAGTTGGGTGGGGATTCCCGAATCGGTATTTCGTGTGATTCATATTGCGGCACTTCGGCTTTGGCGGAGGTGTCGACATGCTGGCGCAAATTGACTGGTCATTAGGTCGGTTCGGGGATCTCCGCCTCGATAAAGGGGGGCGGCGCTCGTCGAATGCATGGTCGCGGGCAAGGATGTCTGCCTGCGACGGCTGGCAGGAGGCATGCGTGCCCGGGAGGTGCGCTTCAACCGCTTTCTCGGCAATGCCAAGGTGACGACGACGCGGATAATCGAAAGCTGGAGCGATGGTACGGTAATGGCGGCCGAAGGCCGCCATGTGCTGGCGATCCAGGATACCAGCGAGATCAATTTTGCCACCAAGGCACAAAACCGGCGTGGCTTGGGCGAGATCGGTCATGGCAACACCCGCGGGGTGTTGCTGCACCCGATGCTGGCCGCAGACGCGGAAAGCGGCTGCTGCCTTGGCCTGTTGCACGGCGAGATCTGGACCCGCCAGGGCCGCCGCACCGTCTCGCACGACAATCGCGATCTGAAGGACAAAGAATCGCAACGCTGGATCGCGACCGCTCTGGCAGCCAAGCCGCTGTTGGCGAAGGCTGCGATGGTGACCATGCTGGGCGACCGCGAGAGCGACATCTTCGCGCTCTACGCCTGCGCCGCAGAACACCAGTTCCACGTCATTGCCCGGAGCATGCATGATCGCAAGCTGGCGGATGGCTGTGGCCTGTATGCGGCCAGCGAGGCCATGACCAGCATCGAACAACGGACCATCGTATTGCCTGCGCGAGCACAACGGCCTGAGCGGGCTGCGCTTCTCGATCTGCGCTTCGGCGCCGTCGAACTGGCCCGACCGCAAACCAAGTTCCTGCGCCATCTGCCGAAAAGCCTACCCTTGATCCTGGTCGATGTGCGCGAGATCGAGCCGCAGGCCGGGATCGAGCCGCTGCACTGGCGGCTGCTCACCACGCATCCGGTGACGAATGCAGAAGAGGCCTGGCGCATTATCGAATGGTACAAGCGGCGGTGGCTGATCGAGCAGTTCTTCCGCATCTTGAAGACACAAGGCCTCAAGCTCGAAGACAGTCAGATCGGGACCGCCGAGCGGCTTCTCAAGCTGGTCGCGATCGCGGCCAAGGCGGCAGTCATCTCCCTTCAGCTTGTGCAGGCGCGCGATGGTCGCGACAACCAGTCTGTCCGAATTGCCTTCAATGCTGGGGAAGTCGCTACACTTGCCGCCCTCAATCGCAACCTCGAAGCCCAAAGCAAGCGGCTGAGAAACCCGCACCCGCCTGACAGCCTCGCTTGGGCCGCCTGGATTATCGGCCGGCTCGGCGGCTGGGACGGCTATCCATCGTCCAAACCGCCGGGCCCCATCACTATGAAACACGGCCTGCAATACTTCCACGCCGCAGCCGCTGGATGGTCCCTCAGAGATCTGTGCATGCCCTAGTGCGAACGCAGGGACCCATAACCACCGATGCAGATCGTCGAGCTACGCTGGAACGACGAGTCCCATTCATAACAACAGCCGCGGCGTATGGGTCCCTGCTTTCGCAGGGACGACGGCGGAGCTATTGACGGCTACTTGTCGCTCAGCACATCGCCGAACAGCGCCCAGGACTTGCCGTCGAACCGCGCCATCTGGATCTGGCGGATCGGCGTCACGTTGTCGGACTCGGTCTGCACCTTGATGCCCGGCAGCAGCATCGGCAATTCGAGCGGCTTCAGATTGGTCGCCTGTTTGATGATGTTGTCGCGGCTGTAGTCGCCGTTGCAGTTCTTCAGCACCGCCGTCATGACCTGCGCGACCGTGTAGCCCTGCACATTGAACAGATCGCCCGGGCTCGCATTGGGCTGATACTTCTTCATCCAGGCCGAGAACTCCTGCTGCCCGGCGTCGTCGGCCCAGCGCGGATCGGTCGGGTCCTTCAGGTAGAGCCCGGTCACGACACCGATGACGTTCTCGAGCCCGGCCGGCTCGAGCACCGCGGAGACCGAGTTGGAGACTGTCGGCAGGATGGTCAGCGGCTTCCAGCCCATGCTCGCCGCCTTGCGCAGCGCTTGCGCGGCGAATTTCGGCGTCGCCTCGGCGAAGAACACATCCGCGCCGGACTCGCGCATCGTCACCATCTGGGAATCGATGGTCGGATCGGTGGTGAGGTATGTGGTCTCGGCGACGATCTGGCCGACGTGCTCGCCGAGCCCGTCCTTGAAGCCCCTGAGATAGTCTTTACCGGCGTCTTCGTTCGGCGTGATGACGGCGATCTTGGCGTCCGGCTTGGTCTTCAGGATGTACTTTGCATAGAGCCGGCCTTCGAGCTCGTAGGTCGGATTGAAGCCGACCGTCCACGGGAACTGCTTCGGATCGTTCCAGCGCGTCGCGCCCGACGACACGAACAGCTGGGGGACCTTCTTGATGTTGAGATACTTCTGCACCGAGATGTTCGGCGCGGTGCCGACCGCGCTGAAGATCGCGAGCACCTCGTCCTGCTCGACCAGCTTGCGGGTCTGCTCGACCGTCTTCGACGGCGAATAGCCGTCGTCGAGGCTCTCGAACTCGATCTTGCGGCCGTTGATGCCGCCCTGATCGTTGAGCATCTGGAAGTAGGCGGCCTCGGCGCGCGCGATGGTGCCGTAGGCCGACGCAGGGCCGCTATAGGGCGCGGTATTTCCAATCTTGATCGCGGAATCGGCCGCAATGGATGACGAGATCGACGCAGCCATGAGCGCGGTGACGGCGAGAAGACCCGCCAGGCGGGAGCGAGTTGACAAGAGCGTATCCTTTTCTTGGTTTTCTTGACGCGGCGCACCTTATCAATCGCGCCCGCGCAGGCAATCACCAAGACGGCAGCGAAATTTCCGCAAGCCGGCAATCACGCTCGCGCGCGGAACGTGATGCGCTTCAAATCCGAAAATGTTGCCGGGATGTTCATGATGTGGGCCTTCGATAGAAATGAAGGTCCACCGAGCGAGACGTGCATTCCACGCCGCGGTCAGCTCGCTTGTCGCTGCATGAGCGCCATGCTCAAGCCGCGACCGCCGCTGCGCGCGGGCTGACGACGTATTCCTTCAGCACCTTGTCGGCACCGTCGACTTCGGTCAGCGCGACGTCGTAGGACCACAGATCAGCGAGATGCTGCAGCACGCGGCGCGTGTCGGTCTCGTTGAGCTGCGCGCCCTTCACGGTGGTGTGACGCAGCATCAGGCGACGATCGCCGTCGAGGTCGACATCGACGACCTCGATATTGGCGTCGACGAAGCCGACGTCGTATTGCCGCGCCAGTTCGCGCCGCACCCGGCGGTAGCCACGCTCGTCATGAATCGCATCGACCTTGATCCCCTGGCTTTCGGCGGGGTCGTCGTGCAGATGGAACATGCGGAAGCGCCGGATCAGCGCCGGGCTGAGGAACTGGTTGATGAAACTCTCGTCGCGGTAGTTGCTCCAGATCTCGCGCAGCACGCCTTCGACGTCGCCCTTGCCGGCAATGTCGGGGAACCAGTCGCGATCCTCGTCCTCCGGATTCTTCACGATCCGCTCGATGTCCTGCATCATGGCGAAACCGAGCGCGTAAGGGTTGAAGCCGGAATAGCGGCGGTCGTCGAACTCGGGCTGGAACACTACGTTGGTGTGCGACTGCAGGAATTCGAGGAAATTTCCGTCGGTGATCCGGCCCTGCTGATGCAGCCGGCTCATGATGCGGTAATGGACGTAGGTCGCGGTGCCCTCGTTCATCACCTTGGTCTGGCCCTGCGGGTAGAAATACTGCGCGATATGACGCACGATGCGAATGAGCTCGCGCTGCCAGGGCGCAAGCCGCGGCGCGGTCTTCTCCAGGAAATAGAGGATGTTCTCCTGCGGCAGACCGAGCAGCGCGCGGCGGCGCTCGGCAGTCAGCGCAGCCTTGCTCTTGGCCTTGGTGTTCGGCACCGTCCGCCACAGATCGTTGAACACGGCCTCTTCGTGCTGGCGGCGCTCGCCGGCACGCTTCTCCTCGGCGCGCAGGTCGAGCGTCTTCTTGCCGGGATAGCGGTCGACGCCATGCGACATCAGCGCATGCGCGGCATCCAGCGTCCGCTCCACCGTCTCGCGGCCGTGGCGGTCCTCGCAGGCGGCGATGTAGCCCTTGGCGAATTCGAGATAGTCGAGGATGCCGTCGGCGTCGGTCCACTGCTTGAACAGATAGTTGTTCTTGAAGAAGTGATTGTGCCCGAACGCCGCATGCGCGATCACCAGCGTCTGCATCGTCGCGGTGTTCTCCTCCATCAGATAGGAGATGCACGGCGAGGAATTGATCACGATCTCATAGGCGAGGCCCATCAGGCCCTTGCGATAGGACGCTTCCTGGAATGCGAACTGCTTGCCGAACGACCAGTGCTTGTAGAACAGCGGCATGCCGACCGAGGAATAGGCGTCGAGCATCTGCTCGGCGGTGATCACCTCGATCTGGTTGGGATAGACGTCGAGCCCGAGCTCCTTGCGCGCGACCTCCTCGCAGGCGTCGTGAATCCGCTGCAGCGTCTGGAAATCCCAGTCGGCGCCCTCGAACAGCCGTTCGCCGGAAGATCCCATCAACTATACCCTTTCCTGGCTGGTGGTACGGCGCTTGAACAGGTCCTGGAACACCGGGAAGATCTCGCCGCGTTCGCTCACCTTGCGCATCGACAACGGCGCGCCGTCGTTGCGAAGACGCTCATAGAGCGTCCAGAGCGAGGAGTCCGGCATGTCGAAGGTGTAGTTGGCGGCCTCGCCGACCTCGAGATAGGCGAAGAACTGGCACACCGGCAGGATCTTGTCGGTCAAGAGATGCCCGGTCAGCCCGCTGTCGGAGGTCATGTTGTCGCCGTCCGAAGCCTGGGCCGCGTAGATGTTCCAGTCGGCGGGGCGGAAGCGGGTGCGCACGATGTCGTTCATCGCAACCAGCGCGCTCGACACCAGCGTGCCGCCGGACGCCGGTCCATGGAAGAACGTATCCTCGTCCACCTCCTCGGCGCGGTCGGTGTGCCGGACGAACACGATCTCGACGTGCTTGTAGCGCCGCTTCAGGAAGACGTAGAGCAGCATGTAGAACCGCTTCGCGAGATCCTTCATGTGCTCGGACATCGAGCCCGAGACGTCCATCAGGCAGAACATCACGGCCTGCGCCACCGGCTTCGGCACCGTCTCGAAGCGCCGGTAGCGAATGTCGATCGGATCGATGAACGGGATCCGCTTGGCCTTGGCCTTCAGCGCTTCGAGCAGCGCAAGCAGCTCGCGGCGGCGCGTATCGTCTTCGCACGCGGCAAGCTCGGCCTCGAGCGCCTCGATCTCGTCCTTGCGCGGCCGGCGCAGCGCCACGCGGCGCGCCAGCGCCCGGCTCACCGTGCGACTGATCGAGATGTTGGCGGGCGAGCCCGAGGTCGCATAGCCGGCGCGCTGGATGCCCTCGCTCTCGGTTTCCGCGAGCTTGCGCTTGGCGAGATCGGGCAGCTCGAGATCGTCGAGGAAGAGGTCGACGAACTCCTCGCGGCTCAGCACGAAGCGGAAGGCGTCTTCGCTGTCGCCCTCGCCGGCGCCGGAGCCCTTGGCGCCGCTCTGGTTCGGGCGCTGCAGCCAGTCGCCCTCGACGAACTTCTTGTTGCCGGGCAGCACCATGTCACGCGTGCCGCCCTCGCGCCGGAACCGCGGCTCGTCCATGCCGTCCAGCGGGATGGTCACCTCGCCGCCCTCCAGGACATCCTTGATGTCCCGGTCCTGTGACGACTTCTTGACGGCTCCCTGCACCAGCGCCTTGGCGCGCCGCAGGAACCGCTGACGGTTCTCCAGGCTCTTGCTACCCGGATTCAACCGCCGATCGACGATGTGCATGACCACTTTGCATCTGCCTCGCGCCGGATGCGATCATCACAGTCGCATCGCATTCTTATTGGACGGAACCGGACGAGACGGAAAGCCGCTGCCGGCTTTCCGGATCGTACACTGGATTCTTGCTCGAGCATGATCTCTTCGGATCATGCTCTAGCCGGCCTGCTTCACCCGCATGTACCACTCGACGAGCCGGCGGACCTGGCGCTCGGTATAACCGCGCTCCACCATCCGCTCGACGAACTCGCCGTGCTTCTTCTCGGTCTCGCCGTCCTTCTTGGAGCCGAACGAGATCACCGGAAGCAGATCCTCGACCTGCGAGAATATCCGCTTCTCGATCACGTCGCGAACCTTTTCGTAGGAGGTCCAGCTCGGGTTCTTGCCGCCATTGTGCGCCCGCGAACGCAGCGAGAACTTGACGACCTCGTTGCGGAAGTCCTTCGGGTTGGCGATGCCGGCCGGCTTCTCGATCTTGGTCAGCTCCTGATTCAGAAGCTCGCGGTTCATCAGCTGGCCGGTGTCGGGATCCTTGAAGTCCTGATCCTCGATCCAGGCGTCGGCGTAGTCGACGTAGCGGTCGAACAGGTTCTGGCCGTAGTCGGCATAGGATTCCAGATAGGCCTTCTGGATCTCGTTGCCGATGAACTCGGCATAGCGCGGCGCAAGGTCGGCCTTGATGAATTCGAGATAGCGCTTCTCGGTCTCGTCAGGCAGCTGCTCGCGGCGGATCGCCATCTCCAGCACATACATCAGGTGCACCGCGTCGGCGCCGACCTCCGTGGTGTCGTGGTTGAAGGTCGAGGCCAGCACCTTGAAGGCGAAGCGGGTGGAGACGCCGTCCATGCCCTCGTCGACGCCGGCGGCGTCCTTGTACTCCTGCACGCTGCGCGCCTTCGGATCGGACTCCTTCAGGCTCTCGCCGTCATACACCCGCATCTTGCCGAACAGCGTCGAGTTCTCGTGCTTGCGCAGCCGCGACATCACCGAGAAGCGGGCCAGCGTTTCCAGCGTCGCCGGCGCGCAGGGCGCTGCGGCGAGCTCGGAGCCCTGGATCAGCTTCTCGTAGATCTTCTGCTCCTCGGTGACCCGCAGGCAGTACGGGACCTTGATGACGCAGATGCGGTCGATGAAGGCCTCGTTGTTCTTGTTGGTCTTGAAGCTCTGCCACTCGGCTTCGTTGGAGTGCGCGAGGATGATGCCGGTGAACGGGATCGCACCGATGTTTTCGGTGCCGATGTAGTTGCCCTCCTGCGTCGCGGTCAGCAGCGGGTGCAGCATCTTGATCGGCGCCTTGAACATTTCGACGAACTCGAGCACGCCCTGGTTGGCGCGGTTAAGGCCGCCGGAATAGCTGTAGGCGTCCGGATCGTTCTGGGCGTAGGTCTCGAGCTTGCGGATGTCGACCTTGCCGACCAGCGAGGAGATGTCCTGGTTGTTCTCGTCGCCGGGCTCGGTCTTGGCGACCGCGATCTGGCGCAGCCGCGAGGGCTGGATGCGCGCGACGCGGAACTGCGAGATGTCGCCGCCGAAGGCCTCGAGCCGCTTGTAGGCCCAGGGTGACATCAGCCCGCTCAGCCGGCGGCGCGGAATGCCGTACTTCTCCTCGATCATCGGACCGAGCTGCTCGGGGTCGAACAGCCCGAGCGGGCTCTCGAACACCGGCGACAATTCGTCACCCGCCTTCAGCACGTAGATCGGATGGATTTCCATCAGCGCCTTGATGCGCTCGGCGAGCGAGGACTTGCCGCCGCCGACCGGTCCGAGCAGATAGAGGATCTGCTTGCGCTCTTCGAGGCCCTGCGCGGCGTGGCGGAAGAAGCCGACGAGGCGCTCGATCGTGTCCTCCATGCCGTAGAAGCCGGCGAAGGCCGGATACGACCGGATCGTACGGTTCAAAAAGATACGGCCAAGGCGTGGGTCCTTGGCCGTGTCGATCATCTGGGGCTCACCGATTGCCGCTAATAACCGCTCGGCCGCATTGGCGTATCGCATCGGATCACTTCGACACGACTCCAGATACTCGGCCATCGACATGTCGGTCTGGCTTCGCGCTTCAAACGACCTTGCGAAGGCGTTGAACAAAGAATCGTTGTACATGATCCCTATCTCCACGATATGTATCGCCGCACGACTGACACGAGTCGTAACCAGAGCGTCCTAGGATCGAATCAGCGTCGGCACGCTGGGTCCATTGGACACTCGACCGACTCACTTCGGCAATGCACGGCGCATGCAGCCTCTGCCTTATCAACAGGCAGGAAGCTTAATGGTTCATCAATATCCCCTGTTGGTGGCCTGTTTTTGGCGGTTGTAGCCCCTTCGCCACATCCGTGGTTTACCGGGGCTAGAGCCTCCAACAGCGCCTCCGAAGCGGACATCCGAGCGGGGCAACTTCCCCGTCCGAAGATGAACGTTGGGCTTCCCTGAAGAGGTGTGATTGTCCAGCCTTGGCGTCAAGATGGGCACTTCACGGGGCCGCATAAACAAAGGTTTATGTGCCGTTGAACGTGCCTCCTTGTCGCCGCGACTAAGGCAACGAGCCCGCGCAGTTCCGCGCGGCACCATTGCCGCGCTGTAAAGATGACACCTTGGAGGCGCGGGCTATTCCCGAGGCGGCCATGAAGCAGACGCTCCTCGTTGTCGCACTTGCCGTCGCAGCCGGTGCCGGCGCCACGTCGGCCGTCCAGGCGCAGGAAGAGGTCGACAAGGCCACCGCAGCCGCCTTCGACAACAGAATGTTTGCAGGCCCGCTAGGGGCGAAAGCCTATGCCTGCTTTGTGCGTCGCTACGATGCAAATCATCTGGCGCAGCATCCGAAGCAGAAGGTCAGCGCCATGAAGCTGCTGGTCTCGGCGGAAGACGCACCGGAGGACAAGACCACCAACTACTCGTTCCGCCTCGGCGTCGCCTACCGCCACCGCTCGGGCAATTTCGACTCCAGCGGCTATTGCCACCACGCGCTCGCGACCGAATCCGGACACGAAATCCGCTTCGAATGCAGCGTCGATTGTGAAGGCGGCGGCATCAGCGTGGCGCTGTCGAAGGACGATAAATCCGCGATCGCGCGCCTCGCCAGCATCAGGATGTGGAATCGCAACAAGCCCGACGATGACGCGAGCGAAGAGCTGCTCGCCGGCGCCGACGACAGGATCTTTCGGATCGATCGCGCGGACTTGCGCGAATGCGCCGAACTTGTGACTGACCGCAAGGAACTCGCTGCGCTCCGCCACAAGTGATAGGATTGCTCGTCAACAACAATTGCGCGAGGGACGCCATGCACCGACGCAGCATCCTGTGGGGCACGCTCTCGGCAATCGGCGCCGCTTTCGCCGCGTCACGCGCCAACGCCACGGCCGAAGCGCCGCAGCAGAAGCTGAAGGTGGCCTATCACCTCGACGACCTCGACAAGGTCGGTTTCGTGATCGGCAACATCCAGAACCATCTCGACGGCGTCGGCGGCCCCGGCAATGTCACGATCGCGCTGGTGGTGCACGGCCAGGCGCTGAAGGCGTTTCATTCGGCAGCGGCCAATCCCGACCTGTCAAAGCATGTCGGGCAGTTCACCAGGGACGGGATCGAGCTTGCCGCCTGCGGCAACACCATGAAATCGCAGAACATCGGCCTGAAGGACCTGCTGCCCGGCTTCGTCGCCGCCGAGCGCGGCGGCGTCGTTCGGCTCGCCGAGCTGCAATCCCAGGGTTACCTCTACCTGCGGCCCTGACCTGAGGCGTGCGCCGCAACGCGTCATAAAAATGTGCCGAGATCAGGGTCTGCTCGGGACCGCGTCCGAGGGGATCGAACTGTTGTGAATGGCGTTATCCCTTGGGAATGCTGATATTCCGCCCGGGCCCCACCTGATGTTGACAATCCTCCGCTGTCCCCGAAAGCTGCCCGGGAACCCAAAAACCGACCCTCGATCGAACGAGAACAGGCACCCATGAACCCCGTCAAAGAACTCGAAAATCACCGCCAGGCCGTCTGGCTGGACTTCCTCGCCCGCGGCTTCGTCGCCAAGGGGGATCTGAAGCGGCTGATCGAGACCGACGGCGTCAAGGGGGTGACCTCCAACCCCTCGATCTTCGAGAAGGCGATCGGCTCTTCGGACGAGTATGACGGGGCGATCGGCCAGGCGCTCAAGAAGGGCGACCGCTCGGTCGCCGACCTGTTCGAGCACCTTGCTGTCGTGGATATCCAGCATGCCGCCGATGTGCTGCGCCCGGTCTACGACCACAGCCACGGCGGCGACGGCTTCGTCAGCCTCGAAGTGTCGCCCTATCTGGCGATGGACACCAAGGGCACGATCGTGGAGGCCGAGCGGCTCTGGAAGGACGTCCATCGCAAGAACCTGATGGTCAAGGTGCCGGCGACGCCGGAAGGCCTGCCGGCGATCGAGTATCTGATCGGCGAAGGCATCAGCATCAACATCACGCTGCTGTTCTCCCAGGAGGTCTACCGCCAGGTTGCCGAGGCCTATCTCAAGGGCCTGGAGAAGTACGTCGCCAAGGGCGGCGACCCCTCCCATGTCGCGAGCGTCGCCAGCTTCTTCGTCAGCCGCATCGACTCTGCCGTCGACAAGCAGCTCGACGAGAAGATCGCGCGCGCCAACGATCCCTTAGAAAAGGAGCGGCTTGCCGCGCTGAAGGGCAAGGTCGCGATCGCGAACGCAAAGCTCGCCTACCAGGACTACAAGCGCCTGTTCTCGGGCGCGCGCTGGGATAAGCTCGCGAAGAAGGGCGCCAAGCCGCAGCGGCTGCTGTGGGCGTCCACCGGCACCAAGAACAAGGACTACAGCGACGTGCTCTATGTCGAGGAGCTGATCGGCCCCGACACCGTCAACACCGTGCCGCCGGCCACGCTCGACGCCTTCCGCGATCACGGCAAGGTCCGCGACAGCCTGGAGGAGAATGTCGAGGCGGCCCGCCGCGTGCTGGAGGAGCTGGAGCGGTCCGGCATCTCGCTCGATGCGATCACCGAGGAGCTGGTCAAGGACGGCGTCAAGCTGTTCGCCGACGCGGCTGACAAGCTGTACGGCGCGGTTGCCCACAAGCGCGCCACCTCGCTCGGCGGCGGCATCGACCACCAGAAGCTGGCGCTCGGCGCCGGCATCGCGAAGGCGGTCGAGAAGAGCGCCGAGGAATGGCGCGCCTCGGCCAAGATTCGCAGGCTCTGGCACAAGGACAAGTCGGTCTGGACCGGCGATGACGAGGACAAATGGCTGGGCTGGCTGACCAGCGCCGCAACCGCCGATGTCACCGACTACGAGGATTTCGCCAAGCGCGTGAAAGGCCAGAGCTTCACCGACGCCGTCGTGCTCGGCATGGGCGGATCGAGCCTCGGGCCGGAGGTGCTGGCGCAGACCTTCCCGCACAAATCCGGCTTCCCGCGGCTGCACGTGCTCGATTCGACTGATCCGGCGCAGGTGCGCGCGATGGAGGAGTATGTCGACATCGCCAAGACGCTGTTCATCGTGTCCTCCAAATCCGGCGGCACCACCGAGCCGAACGTGATGAAGGACTATTTCTTCGACCGGGTCGCCAAGGCGATCGGCAAGGACAAGGCCGGCCACCGCTTCATCGCGGTGACCGATCCGGGCTCCTCGCTGCAGAAGGTCGCGATCAAGCAGGGCTTTGCCCGGATCTTCTACGGGGACCCGGCGATCGGCGGCCGCTATTCCGTGCTGTCGCCGTTCGGCCTGGTGCCGGCGGCCGCAGCGGGCATCGACGTCCGCAGCCTGCTCGGCCACACCCTCGCCATGGTGCGCTCCTGCGGCGCCGACGTGCCGCCGCAGGAAAATCCGGGCGTCCAGCTTGGATTGGCGATGGGCATCGCCGGCCTCGAAGGCCGCGACAAGGTGACGCTGTTCGCCTCACCCGACGTCGCCGATTTCGGCGCCTGGGCCGAGCAGCTGATCGCGGAATCCACCGGCAAGGACGGCAAGGGCCTGGTCCCGATCGAGGGCGAAACCATCGGCGACGCCGCGGTCTACGGCAACGACCGCTTCTTCATCGACCTCCGCACCGAACGCGAGCACGATGCCGCGCATGAGGCAAAACTAGCGGCGCTCGAGGCCGCCGGCCATCCGGTGGTCCGGATCGTGATGAAATCGATCGACCATATCGGCCAGGAGTTCTTCCGCTTCGAGATCGCAACTGCGGTGGCCGGCTCGATCCTCGGCATCAACCCGTTCAACCAGCCCGACGTCGAGGCCGCCAAGATCAAGACGCGCGAGCTGACCGCGGCGTTCGAGAAGACCGGCGCGCTGCCGGCCGAGCAGCCGGTGGTGTCGGCCGATGGGGTCGAGCTCTACACCGACGCGCAGAACGCCGAGGAGCTGCGCAAGGCGGGCGCCAACGGCGATCTCAATTCGTGGATCAAGGCCCACCTGTCGCGCTCCGGCCGCGGCGACTATGTCGCCCTGCTCGCCTATATCGAGCGCGACGGCGACACCATCGACGCGATGCAGGCGATGCGGCTGAAGCTGCGTGATGCAAAGCACCTTGCGACCTGCGCCGAGTTCGGCCCGCGCTTCCTGCATTCGACCGGGCAGGCCTACAAGGGCGGCCCCGACAGCGGCGTGTTCCTGCAGGTCACGACCGACGATAGCCAGGACCTGGCGGTGCCCGGCCAGAAGGCGAGCTTCGGCGTCATCAAGGCGGCGCAGGCGCGCGGCGATTTCGACGTGCTCACCGAGCGCGGCCGGCGGGCGCTGCGCGTGCATCTCAAGGGCGACCTCAACTCCGGGCTTGCGGCACTCGACGCCGCGATCTCGGCCGCACTGAACTGACGGAGGCGCGCGATGCAACTCGGCATGATCGGCCTCGGGCGGATGGGCGGCAACATCGTCCGCCGCCTGATGAGCAACGGCCACACCACCGTGGTCTACGACAAGGACCCCAAGGCAGTCGCCGCGCTGGTCGCGGACAATGCCACCGGCGCCTCTTCGCTTGAGGATTTCGTCCTCAAGCTGGAAGCGCCGCGCACCGCCTGGGTGATGCTGCCGGCCGGCAAGATTACCGAAGCCACCATCGAGGCGCTGTCGAAGCTGATGCAGCCCGGCGACGTCATCATCGACGGCGGCAACACCTTCTGGCAGGACGACGTCCGCCGCGGCAAGGCGCTCAGGGAGCGCGGACTGCATTACGTCGATGTCGGCACCAGCGGCGGCATCTGGGGCATCGAGCGCGGCTACTGCATGATGATCGGCGGCGACAAGCCCGTGGTCGACCGGCTCGACCCGATCTTCAAGACGCTGGCGCCCGGCATCGGCGACATCCCGCGCACCCAGGGACGCGAGGGCCGCGACCCGCGCATCGAGCAGGGCTATATCCACGCCGGTCCCGTCGGCGCCGGGCATTTCGTCAAGATGATCCACAACGGCATCGAATACGGCCTGATGCAGGCCTATGCCGAAGGCTTCGACATCCTGAAGAACGCCAACATCGAGGCATTGCCGGCGGAGCATCGCTTCGATCTCGACATCGCCGACATCGCCGAAGTCTGGCGGCGCGGCAGCGTGATCCCGTCCTGGCTGCTCGACCTCACCGCCTCGGCGCTGGCGCAGAACCACACGCTCGACAACTACTCCGGCTTTGTCGAGGATTCCGGCGAAGGCCGCTGGACCGTCAATGCCGCGGTCGACGAGGCGGTGCCGGCCGAGGTGCTGACGGCCGCGCTCTACACCCGCTTCCGCTCGCGCAAGGATCATACCTTCGCGGAGAAGATCCTCTCGGCGATGCGCGCAGGTTTTGGCGGCCACAAGGAGCCGCCGAAGAAGGCTTAAAGGCGTTTTCGAGCGGGGCCTGTCCCGCACTTGATGCGGGATGGACACCGGTTCGCGTGAAGAAAGCGCGTCAAAACGAAATCTGGAGTCCACGTTTCGATGCAATCGGAACGGGGGCTCGAGACGATTACCACGGAAGGTCACGTGCAGAAGAAACCCGATCCTTGCTCCTTCATCATCTTCGGCGCCACCGGTGATCTGACCCATCGCCTGGTCGTCCCGGCGCTCTACAATCTCGCCGCCGGCAACCTGCTGCCGGACAAATTCTGCGTCGTCGGCATCGTCCGCAAGGGCATGTCGAGCGAGCAGCTCAGCGACAGCCTGATGCAGGGGCTGCGCAAGTTCGCCACCCGCCCGGTAGACGAGGCGATCGCGAAGCGGCTGTTTGAATGCGTCACCTCGGTCGAGGCCGATCCACGCGATCCCGCGTCGTTCGACGCGATGAACGAACGGCTCGACAAGCTGGAAAAGGCGCGCGGCACCGGCGGCAACCGGCTGTTCTATCTTGCGACCCCGCCGAGCGCCTTCCTGCCGATCAGCGAGCAACTCGGTCGCACCGGCATGCTGGAGGAAAACGGCGCCTGGCGGCGGTTGATCATCGAAAAGCCGTTCGGGACCGACCTGGCATCGGCCCGGGCGTTGAATGCCGCGCTGCTGAAGCTGATGGACGAGCACCAGATCTACCGGATCGACCATTACCTCGGCAAGGAAACCGTCCAGAACATCCTGGTGCTGCGTTTCGCCAACGGCATGTTCGAGCCGATCTGGAATCGCAACCACATCGACCACATCCAGATCACGGTGGACGAGAAGCTCGGCGTCGGCCATCGCGGCAGCTTCTATGACGCAACCGGCGCGTTGCGCGACATGGTGCCGAACCATCTGTTCCAGCTGCTGTCGCTGGTGGCGATGGAGCCGCCGGCGCGCTTCGACGCCCACGCGGTGCGCTCGGAAAAGGCTGAGGTGCTGAGCGCGATCCAGATCCAGAGCGAGCAGGAAGCGCTGTCCAACTCGGTGCGCGGCCAGTATCGCACCGGCCGGGTCGGCGACACCGAGATCGAGGACTATCTCAAGACACCGGATGTCAAGCCGAACAGCTCGACCGAAACCTATGCCGCGCTGAAGCTGACCATCGACAATTGGCGCTGGGCCGGCGTGCCGTTCTATCTGCGTACCGGCAAGGCGCTGACCGCCAAGCGCACCGAGATCGCGATCAAGTTCAAGCAGGCGCCGTTCGCGATGTTCCGCGACACCGCGGTCGACCGCCTGTCGCAGAATTACCTGGTCATCTCGACCGAGCCGACCGAAGGCATCGAGCTGCAGTTCAACACCAAGGTGCCTGGCCCGGCCATCAACATCGACGGCGTCGAGATGAAGTTCCGCTACAAGGACTACTTCAAGGCCGAGCCGTCGACCGGTTACGAGACGCTGATCTATGACTGCATGATCGGCGACAATTTGCTGTTCCAGCGCGCCGACAGTGTCGAGGCCGGATGGCAGGCGGTGCAGCCCTTCATCGACGCCTGGAGAACGGCCGGCGGGCGCGGCCTGCAACCCTACAAGGCCGGCAGCGAGGGCCCGGAGGCCGCCAACGCGCTGCTGACGCGCGACGGCCGCAGCTGGCGGAAGCTGGGCTGAGCATGACCACGAGCGGCGAGCGCAAGATCATCACGGTCGCCGATCCGGCGGCGCTGGCGAAGACGGCCGCCGAACGGGTGATCGCGCGGATCGCCGGGAATCCCGGCTGGATCGCGGTCTGCCTCACCGGCGGCTCCAGTCCGAAGGCGCTCTACCAGCTGCTGGCGACGCCGGACTATCGCGAGCTGATCCCGTGGGACCGTATCCACTGGTTCATCGGCGACGAGCGCCTGGTGCCGCGCAAGGACAAGCTGCACAACATGAGCATGGCGCGCCAGGCCTTCCTCGACCGCTGCGCCCCGGCTGCGAATGTCCACCCGATCGCAACCGACACCGCCGACCTCAGGGATCCCGACGTCAGCGCGGCGCTGTACGAGAACGAGCTGATGGCGTTCTACGGCGCCGAGCAGCTCGACCCGCAGCGGCCGCTGTTCGACCTGGTGCTGATGGGCATCGGGCCTGACGGTCACACCGCCTCGCTGTTTCCCGGCTATCCCGCGGTCGAAGAAACCCGACGCTGGGTGGTCGGAGTGCCCAAGGCCAATGTCGAGCCGTTCGTGCCGCGCGTCTCCTTGACGCTGCCTGCCCTCGCCTCCTGCCGCGAGATGCTGTTCGAGGTGGCCGGTGAAAACAAGCGTGCGATCTTGACGCGCCTGTTCGCAGGCGAGAACCTGCCGGCAAACCGCGCACGATCGCTGGGCGAAACCGTCTGGCTGATCGATCAGGCGGCGCTGCCGGAGAATTTTCCTGGATGACTTTGCTGGGTGACCACCTTGGGTGACAGGCAAAATCCCTGCGCGCTGGTCGTCATGGGTGTCTCCGGCTCAGGCAAGAGCACCATCGCCGACCGCCTCGCGATCCGGATCGGCTGGCGCTATGAGGACGGCGACGGCTTCCATCCGCCGAGCAATGTCGCAAAGATGCATTCCGGCCAGCCGCTCACCGACGAGGATCGCTGGCCCTGGCTGCGCGCGATCGCCGCCGAGATCGATCGCACCTGTAGCGTCCGCGAACGCGCCGTGATCGCCTGCTCGGCGCTGAAGCGCAGCTATCGCGACATCCTGGTGCATGGCCGCGACGACGTCCGCATCATCTTCCTCGACGGCACCCAGGAGCTGATCGCGACGCGGCTGGCCGCGCGCAAGGATCATTTCATGCCGCCCGGACTTCTTGCGAGCCAGTTCAAGACACTGGAGCCGCCGACGCCGGACGAACGCCCGATCATTGTTGCGATCGACCGTTCGGTCGACACCATCATCGAAGACATCGTCAATCAATTGAAGCTGGACCGCCCATGAATCGTATCGCCCTTGTCGTATCCGATGTCGACGGCACATTGCTCACCAAGGACAAGACCCTGACCGACGGCGCCCTGACGGCGGTGCGCAAGCTCCACGAGGCCGGCATCGGCTTCACCATCGTCTCCAGCCGGCCGACGATCGGGATGGGCTTCCTGGTCGCGCCGCTCGCGATCACGCTGCCGATCGGCGCCTTCAACGGTTCATCGATCGTCGATCCGCAATTGAAGCCACTCGAACAGCATCTGATCCCCGCCGCGACAGCCAAGCGCTGCATCGACCTGCTCCGCGAGCGTGGCATCGACATCTGGCTGTTCACCAACGACCGCTGGCTGACCCGCAATCCCAACGGCGAATACAACGCGCATGAAAAGCGCGCGATCAAGCACGATCCGACCATCGTCGATGACTTCGCGCCTTATCTCGACCAGGCCTGCAAGATCGTCGGTGCCAGCTCGGATGCGCCGCTGCTGCAACGCTGCGAAGCCGACATGCAGCAGATGGTCGGCCATGATGCGACCGCGGTGCGCTCGCAGACCTACTATCTCGACGTCACCCCGCCCGGCCATGACAAGGGCACCTTCGTCGAAGGCATCGCCAAGCGCCTCGGCGTGCCGCTGGAGAATGTCGCCACGATCGGCGACATGCAGAACGACCTGCCGATGTTCGCAAGAAGCGGCGTCTCCTTTGCGATGGGCAATGCCAGCGACGACGTCAAGGCACACGCCACGCATGTCACCGAGACCAACGAGCACGACGGCTTCGCGCGCGCGATGGATGTCGTGCTGACGACCGGCCGTTAAGGCGCGAGAGGGAGAATCAGGTCGACCGCTGCACCGCGGGCTTCCCGGCACCGGCGCTGGCGGCGCTGAGATTGTGCGCGGTGTTGATCAGCGCGATATGGGTCAGCGCCTGCGGGAAGTTGCCGGTCTGCCGGCCGGCTCGAGAGTCGAACTCCTCCGCCAGGAGGCCGAGATCGTTGGCAACCGCCACCACGCGATCGAACATGGCCTGCGCCTTGTCGACATCTCCGGCGAGCACATGGGAGTCGGCGAGCCACAGGCTGCAGGCCAGGAACGCACCCTCGATCGGCTGGATCTCATCGGACACCTCGCGCGGATCGTGCCGCAGCACAAAGCCGTCGCGCATCATGTGCCGCTCGACCGCCGCGATGGTGCCGCGGATGCGCGGATCGTCCGGCGGCAGGAAGCCGACCGACGGCAGCAGCAGCAGGCTGGCGTCGAGCAGCTTTGAGCCATAGCTTTCGACGAAGCTGTTGAGATCGGGATCGAAGCCGCGTCGGCAAACGTCGCGATGGATCGCCTCGCGCAGCACCCGCCATTTCACCAGCGGCGCCTTGAAGCCGAACCGCTCGGCACTCTTGATGGCGCGGTCGAAGGCAACCCAGCACATCACCTTGGAGAACACGTAGTGCCGGGGCGCGCCGCGACGCTCCCAGATGCCGTGGTCGGGCTGGTCCCAGACCTCGGCGAGGTGAGCGACGACGGTGCATTCCAGCGACCAGCTCTCCTCGTCGAGCTTGAGCTTGGCCATGCGGGATTGATGGAAGGCGTCGATCAGTTCGCCGTAGACGTCGAGCTGAAGCTGCGCATGCGCGGCGTTACCGACACGGACCGGCTGCGCCCCTTCATAGCCGGGCAGCCATCCGGCCTCCCATTCCAGCAGGCGGCGCTGACCGAGGATGCCGTACATGATCTGCATGTTGGCCGGCGCGCCGGCGGCGGCCCGCAGCAGCCAATTGTGCCAGGCCGCCGCTTCCTCGGTGTAGCCCGAATTCATCAGCGCCAGCAGCGTGAAGGTGGCGTCGCGCAGCCAGCAGAACCGGTAGTCCCAGTTGCGCGCGCCGCCGAGCTTCTCCGGTAATGACGTGGTCGGCGCGGCGACGATGCCGCCGGTCGGCCTGAAGGTCAGCGCCTTCAGCGTGATCAGCGAGCGCATCACGAGGCCGCGCAGATCTCCGCCGTCATAGGTCGAGCGGCTGCACCATTCTCGCCAATAGTCTTCGGTGTCCTTCAGCGCAGCCTCGGGATCGATCGGTTCCGGCACCGGCTGAAAGGACGCTCCGTAGGTCAGGACGAACGGCACGGTGTCGCCCTCGCCGACTTCGAAATCGGCGATCGTGGTCAGGTCCTTGCCGCGGGTCTCGACCGGCGTGCGCAGCACGGTCATGTCCTGCCCGCTGATCGCCAGCAGCCCGCCGCCGTCCGGGTTCTTCTTCACCCAGGGAACATCGACCCCGAAGCCGAAGCGGATCACGAGCTCCATGTGCATCTTGACGCGGCCGCTGATGCCGCGAACTAGGCGGACCACGTCGGAGGCATGGCCGCGCGGCGGCATGAAGTCGATCAGTTCAACCACGCCGCCGTTGGTCTCGAACCGCGTCTCCAGGATCAGCGTATCGTCTCGATAGCGGCGCGAGGTCCGCTTGATCGTCTCGGCTGGCGCCAGCAGCCAGCGGCCATTGCGCGAGGTGCCGAGCAGCGCCGCGAAGCAGGCATCGGAATCGAACGCCGGCCAGCACAGCCAGTCAATCGAGCCGTCGCGGCCGACCAGCGCCGCGGTCTCGCAATCACCGATCAGTCCGTAGTCTTCGATCCGGGAAGCCACGCGCCGTGCTCCGCGTTGTCAGGCATGCGACCGCTCGCGGGTTGCGCGCTTGAGCGCGTCGATATCGATCGCCGACGCGAGATGCTCGATCGAGACCGGCAGCCGCTGCTTCCAGTTCGGATGCTCGTAGACGGTGCCGGGGATGTTCGGTTGCTCGACGATGCCGAGCAGGTCCTCCATCGAGACCGCCAATATCCGCGATCGCGTCCGCGCCATGAAGCCCACCACCGAGTAGAAATCGTTGTGGTGGATGTCGAGCCGGCGCAGCACGTCGTCGAGACGGCCGAGCGCGTCCCAGCGCCCCTGGTCGGTCTCGCCGGGATCGATCCCGAGCGCGCGCTTGGTTTTGAGATCGCTGAACGAGCGCCAGCCGGCATAGGTCGAGAGGTCGTGGGTGTTGAAGGTGACCAGCGCGTCCGGCAGATAATAGTCGGCGTTGCGGAACACGCCCTGGTCGTCGGTCTCGAACATCATCACCAAATAGGACCAGATGCCCCAGCCGTTCATCTGTTCGCGGAATCCCGGCGGCACGGTGCCGAGATCCTCACCGATCACGACACAACGGCTGGCTGCGCTCTCCTGCGCGGTCGCCGCCAAGAGCGCCTCGAACGGCATCAGCACATAGGCGCCGTTGGCCGGGCCGAAGCCGCGCGGCACGAGATAAAGCCGCTTCAGCCCGAAGGCGTGGTCGAGCCGGATTGCGCCGGCGTGGTGCATGGAGGCGCGCAGCATCTGCCGGAACGGTTCGAACGACCGCTGTTCGAGACCCGCGGCATTGAAGCCGGCGAGTCCCCAGTCCTGGCCGGCGGTGTTGAGCGGGTCCGGCGGCGCGCCGACGCCAAGATGGCGCGAGATCGCGGTCTGCTCATTCCAGGCATCGAACCCATCCGACTGCACGCCGACCGCGACGTCGAGATAGAGCCCGACCCGCATCCCGAGCTTGTGCGCGAGTCCCTGGCAGGCGCCGAGCTGGCGGTCGGCGGTCCATTGCACGAATTCGACGAACTCGACCTCGGCGGCGGTGTCGCGCGCCCAGCGCAATTTCGTGCACGCCGCATCGTCGGGCTGCCGCCAGTCGTCCGGCCACTCCCACCACGGCGTGTTGAACTTGTGCCGCACCACCTCGAAACAAGCGAAGCGCGACAGCAGCGTGCCCTGCTCCTTGCGGTAGGCCTCGAAATCCTGCCAGCGCCCGAGGCCGGGATTGGCCTTGAAGGCCGCGAAGGCCGCGCGCAGCGCCGGCCATTTCAGCGCCGCGACGCCGACATAGTCGACCATGTCGCGGCTGCGCAGCTGCGCCAGCGCGGCCTGCGTCGCCGCATCGACGCGATATTCGGGAATCTTCTCGACGTCGATATAGAGCGCGTTGAGGAACAGCCGGCTGTTCGGCGAATACGGGCTGCAATCGCCCGGCCGGTCGTCGAACAACGCATGCAACGGATTGAGCCCGATGCCATCGGCACCGAGCCGATGCGCGAATGCGAGCAGGCCCTCCAGATCTGTGAAGTCGCCGATGCCCCAGTTGCGCGCGGACCGCACGCCGTAGAGCTGGACCGCGATCACCCAGCAGCGATCGAACGCGCCGCCGAACGCACGGTCCGGCGCCACCAGCAACGGCAGCTCCTCACTGCCGGATGCATCCTTGAGCTGCAAGCGATGCACGCCCTCGGGCAGGCCGGCCGGCCACGTCACGCTCCGCTCACGTGCCTCGCCTTGCGCGAGCACCGCGCTGCCGCTGGAGAGCTTCCATTGCACCGGCAGCCGGGCCGCCTCGGAGAGCTGCGTCTGACCGCCATGGCCGCCTCGGACGACCACGGGGTCGATGACGATCCGCCGCGGCGTGTGGGGCGGCAGCGCGGCAAGGATCGCTGTCAGCGCCTCCGGGGTTGTCACACGGCGGTGACCGCTCCCATCGATATACTCGGTCTGGATTCCCAGGCTCTGGGCTTTGGCGTAAAGGTCCATTCGGCACGCTGCTTGCTCGCAACGGTATCGGGATCGTTGCTAAATTGTACTGATACGGGAAAGGAATAGTTGATGTTCAACGCTCTACCCTATCAAGCGTTCCCGCCGGGAACCATTGTCCGGCGAGCGGCTTTCTATCTGGGTCTGGCGCGCCTCCTTCCCGGCGTCGAGACGTCATTTGCATTCTCAATGGCGGCATCACCGTGAACAAAACCCTCCGGCCTGTCGAGAGTGCCCATGGCACTTTTCATGTCACCGATGTCTATCCGTCGGTCGATGGCGGCCGCTTCCCGGTCAAGCGTATCGCCGGCGAGCCGGTCGAGGTGTGGGCCGACATCTACCGGGACGGACATGATGTAATATCGGCGGCATTGGTGTGGCGACGCGAAGGCGACGACGCATGGCAGTCCGCTCCGATGACGCCGCACAGCGACGACCGCTGGGGCGGCGCCTTCGTGCCCGAGCGGCCGGGACGCTACACATTCGCGATCGAGGCTTGGACCGACCAATTCGCCAGCTGGCGGCACCGCTTTGTGCAGAAGCAGCGCGACGGCAGCGACCACACGCTGGACGCGCTCGAGGGCGCCGGCATGCTGACCCAGGCGCAGGCAGGCGGACCTGCCGCGGCTGCCGTGATCATCAAACAATGTGAAATCTTTCTGCAGACCGGCGAGCCGGGCGCCCTGCTTGCGCCCGAATTGCAGGCGGCGATGGCCGGCAGCCAGTTTCGCCGCGACCTGATGCGATCGCAGCCCTATCCCCTCACCGCCGACCGTCCGCGGGCACGCAGCGGCGCGTGGTACCAGATGTTTCCGCGTAGCCAAGGCCGGACGTCAGGCGTGCACGCGACTTTCAACGATTGCATCGCGCGGCTGCCCGATATCGCCGCGATGGGCTTTGACGTCGTGCTGCTGGCACCGATCCACCCGATCGGACAGACGCATCGCAGGGGCCGCAACAACGCTGCAATCGCGCAGGCTGGCGATCCCGGCAGTCCTTATGCCATCGGTTCGACCGAAGGCGGCCACGACGCGGTGCACCCCGAGCTCGGCACGCTCGACGACTTCCGCGCGTTCGTTGTGGCATGCAAGGCGCACGGCCTCGAGGTCGCGCTCGATTTCGCCGTGCAATGCTCGCCCGATCATCCCTGGCTGACCGAGCATCCGGAATGGTTCAAGCGGCGTCCGGACGGATCGATGCGCGCGGCCGAACACCCCCCGCAGCGCTGGGACGACGTGGTCACTCCGGATTTCGGGTCCGAGGATGCCGGCGCGTTGTGGCATGCGCTGCGCGATGTCGTGCTGTTCTGGGTCGAGCAGGGCGTGAAAATCTTCCGGGTCGACAATCCGCACACCAAGCCGCTGGCATTCTGGGAATGGCTGATCCGCGAGGTGCAGGATCGCGATGCCGACGTGCTGTTCCTGTCGGAAGCCTTCGCACGGCCGAAACTGATGAAAGGCCTCGCCAAGCTCGGCTTCTCGCAGTCCTATACTTACTTCACCTGGCGCACGCAGCGCGCCGAGCTCGAGCAGTATCTCGGCGAGTTGACCTCGTATCCCGAGCGTGACTTCTTTCGGCCGAATTTCTTCGCCAACACACCGGACATCCTGCCCTTCCACCTGCAAAGCGGCGAATCCTGGATGTTCAAGTCGCGTCTCGCGCTGGCCGCGACGCTCTCAAGCAGCTACGGCATGTACAGCGGCTTCGAGTTGCTCGAGCACGCGCCGGTGCCCGGCCGCGAGGAGTATCTCAACTCCGAGAAGTACGAGATCAAGGTGCGCGACTGGGACAAGCCGGGGAACATCAAGCTCTACATTGCAACCCTCAACCAGATCAGGCGCAACAATCCGGCCCTGCAACAATTCGCCAATCTGCGCTTTATCAATGTCGGTGACGGCGGCGTGATCGGCTTCGTCAAGGAGGCGGCCGATCAGGGCAATGTGATCGCGGCCGCGATTGCACTGTCGTCAGAACCGCGCGAGGTCTGGCTTCCGCTCGGCGACGTCATGCTCGGCCGCGGCGATGACCGCCGCCCCGCCACGGACGTGGAAGACCTTGTCACCGGCGAGCGTCATGCGCTCGAATGGGGAGGCATCCGCCTGCGTCTCGATCCTGCGCGCGATCCCGCGTTGCTGTTGCGCTGTGTCGCCTGAAGGAGCCGTCATGAACGTATTCTCCTCCGTCAACGCCGAGGCGAAGGTCGCGACCGAGACCGCGGACCAGCTGTGGTACAAGGACGCGATCATCTACCAGCTGCACGTCAAGGCGTTCGCCGACAGCAACAATGACGGCATCGGCGACTTCACCGGGCTGACGGAGAAGCTCGGCTATTTGCAGGAGCTCGGTGTCACCGCGCTGTGGCTGCTGCCGTTCTATCCCTCGCCCGGCCGCGACGACGGCTACGACATCGGCGATTACGGCGACATCAATCCCGATTTCGGGACCATGAAGGACTTCAAGCGCTTCATCCAGGAAGCCAAGAAGCGCGGCCTGCGCGTCATCACCGAGCTCGTCATCAACCACACCTCGGACCAGCATGCCTGGTTCAAGCGCGCGCGCCGCAGCCCGCCGAATTCGAGCGCGCGCAGCTGGTACGTCTGGAGCGATACCGACCAGAAGTACCTCGATACACGTATCATCTTCACCGATACCGAGAAGTCGAATTGGACCTGGGATCCGGAGGCCGGCCAGTTCTACTGGCACCGCTTCTTCTCGCACCAGCCGGACCTCAATTTCGACAATCCGCGCGTGGTGCGGGCCATCGTGCAGGTGATGAAGCGCTGGCTCGACACCGGCGTCGACGGCTTCCGGCTCGACGCCATTCCCTATCTGTGCGAGCGCGACGGCACCAACAACGAGAACCTGCCGGAGACGCATGCCATCATCAAGCGGCTGCGCCAGGAACTCGATGCCTATGCCAAGGGCAAGATCCTGCTGGCCGAGGCCAATCAATGGCCGGAGGACGTGCAGGAATATTTCGGCCATGGCGACGAATGCCACATGGCCTATCACTTTCCGCTGATGCCGCGCATCTACATGGCGATCGCGCAGGAAGACCGCTTTCCGATCACCGACATCTTGAGGCAGACGCCCGACATCCCGGCGGCGTGCCAATGGGCGCTGTTCCTGCGCAATCACGACGAGCTGACCCTGGAAATGGTCACCGACGTCGAGCGCGACTATCTATGGTCGACCTACGCCAACGATCCACGCGCCCGCATCAATGTCGGCATCCGCCGCCGTCTTGCGCCGCTGATGGACAATGACCGGCGCAAGATCGAGCTGATGAATTCGCTCTTGCTGTCGTTCCCCGGCACGCCGATCATCTATTACGGCGACGAGATCGGCATGGGCGACAACATCTATCTCGGCGACCGCAACGGCGTGCGGACGCCGATGCAATGGTCGCCGGACCGCAATGGCGGCTTCTCGCGCGCCGATCCGGCGCGGCTCTACGCGCCGATGATCATGGACCCGGTCTACGGCTACGAATCCGTCAATGTCGAGGCGCAGTCGCGCAGCCTGTCGTCGCTGCTGTCGGCGACCAAGAGGCTGATCGCGGTGCGCAAGTCGACGCTGGCCTTCGGGCGCGGCACCATGACCTTCATCCGCCCGGAAAACCGCTCGGTGCTCGCCTATGTCAGGCAGTATCAGGGCGAGGTCATCCTCTGCGTCGCCAATTTGTCGCGCTCGGCGCAGGCGACCGAGCTCGACCTCTCCGCCTTCAAGGACCGCATCCCGCTCGAAATGCTCGGGCGCACGCGCTTCCCCGCGATCGGCGAGCTGCCCTATATGATCACGCTGGCGCCCTACGGCTTCTACTGGTTCCAGTTGCAGGAGCGCGACAAGTCCGAGCCGGTGACGCCGCGCGCGGTGCCGGAATTCGAGACCCTGGTGGTGCCGCTGAATTCGACCTGGACGTCGCTGGCGCGGGAGCGCGGCGTGTTCGAGCACGACGTGCTGCCCGGCCATCTGGCCCGGATGCGCTGGTACCCGGAGCATTCCGCCAAGGCGATCCAGCCGACGCTGGTGGCGGCGATCCCGTTCTGCGACGTCGGCGACAACCGGCCCTGGCTGATCTTCTTCGAAACCACCGAACGCGGCACCACCAGCCGCTACGTGCTGCCGATGCAGATTGAATGGGTGCGGTTCGACCGCGAACGCTACAACCCGCGCGCTTTCGCCGCCGTGCGCCAGGGCGCGCGCGAGGGCACGCTGCTCGACGTCGCCACCGACCAGATCTTCACCGGCCTGTTCCTGCGCAATTTGCGCGAAAACCTCACGGTCGATGAAGGCGAGCAGGGCCTGAAGCTCGAATTCCGGCCGACCAGCCGCTTCTCCGACCGGCCGGTACGGCAGCCCGAGCGCATCCGCGTGTTCGAGAACGATCAGCCGCATTCGACCGCGCTGGTCGACAATGAATATGTCACCAAGATCTACCGCAAGCTCGAAGTCGGCATCAATCCGGAGATCGAGATGGGCCGCTTCCTCACCGAAGTGGTCAACTTTCCGAACACCCCGGCCCTGCTCGGCACCTCTGAACTGGTCGAGGGCGACAAGCGCAGCGCGATCGCGGTGCTGCATGCGATGGTGGTCAACCAGGGCGACCTATGGACCGTGGCCGCCTCGCACCTCGACCGCCTCGTCGAACGGCAGCGCCTGCTCGCCGCGAGCGAAGGCCCCGCCGAGAACGGCGGCGATCAGGCAACCTATCTGCGCCACATGGCGCATGCCGGAAAGCGTCTCGCCGAGCTGCACATCGCGCTCGCCAGCAACCGGGATCTGCCCGAGTTCGCCCCCGAGCCGACCAGGTCCGAGGACCTGCAGCGCTGGATCGACGAGATCGTGGCGCGCGCCGAGCGCGTGTTCGACACGCTGAAGCAGCGCCGCAGTTCCCTGAAGGAGGCCGAGCGGCTGCTGGCCGATCAATTGCAGGCCCAGCACGATATGCTGCCGGAGCGGCTCAAGGCGCTGCTGCCGCGCGACACTGACGGGTTCAACATCCGCCACCATGGCGACCTGCATCTCGGCCAGCTGCTGGTGGTCAAGGACGACGTCTTCATCATCGATTTCGACGGCGGACCGGGCCGCACCATCGCCGAGCGGCGCCGCAAGGCCCCGCCTGCGCGAGACGTCGCCGGCCTGATCCGCTCGATCGACTATGCCGCGACCGCGGCGCTGGAACGGGCGCTCAAAGTTTTCCCCGACGAGAGCGGCAGGTTAAGCCTCGCTCTGGCCGAATGGCGCGACCAGGCAGCGGATACCCTGCTGGCGGCCTACCGCGTGACCATGGCCGGGCAGCGGCTTTGGCCCAATGAGGCCAAGGCGGCCGACCGCCTGCTCAACTTTTTCCTGCTTGAGAAAGCCTTCTACGAGATCGAGTATGAGTTGGCCAACCGCCCGGATTGGCTCCGCGTCCCGCTGACTGGCCTGTTGAGACTTCTGGCGCAACAGCCGCATGAGGTTGCATGAACAAACTGCCCGCCGAGGCCTATGCCATCATCGAGGGTCGCCACTCCGATCCGTTCCACTATCTCGGCCTGCACGCCGAGGGGGATCGCAACGTCGTGCGCGCCTTCCTGCCTGATGCCACCAATGTCGAGGCGATCGGCGAGCATGGCGAAACCGCACCGCTGGCGCGGATCCATGATGCCGGCCTGTTCGCGGGCCCCCTGCCGAACGGCTCGACGCGCTACCAGCTCCGCGCCCGATTCGGCGACAACGTCGTCGAGCTGGAGGACGCCTACCGCTTTCCGCCGATCCTGAGCGATTTCGATCTCTATCTGCTCGGCGAAGGCACGCATCAGCGGGTTTACGACACGCTCGGTGCGCATCCGATGACGCTCGACGGTGTCGACGGCATCGGCTTCGTGGTGCTAGCGCCGAATGCGCGGCGAGTCAGCGTGGTCGGCGACTTCAATTTCTGGGATGGACGGCGGCATCCGATGCGGGTGCGCGGCCCCGGCTATTGGGAGCTGTTCATCCCGCGGGCACGGGTCGGCGACCACTACAAGTTCGAGATCATCGGGCGCAACGGCCAGCATCTGCCGCTGAAGTCTGATCCGCTGGCGTTTGCCGCCGAGGTACGGCCGAAGACCGCCTCGATCGTGATCGACGAGCGCAAGATCCCGCATCCGCGTCCGGCGCCCGATCGCGTCAACGCACTGAGCTCGCCGATGTCGATCTACGAGGTGCATCTCGGCTCGTGGCGCCGCAAGGGCCGCAATGAGTGGCTGACCTATCGCGAGATGGCCGAGCAGTTGCCGGCCTATGCCAGCGACATGGGTTTCACCCATCTCGAGTTCCTGCCTATATCAGAGCATCCGTTCGACGGCTCCTGGGGCTACCAGCCGACCGGGATGTTCGCGCCGACCAGCCGCTTCGGCTCGCCGGACGATTTCGCCGCGCTGATCGACGCCTGTCACGGCGCCGGCCTCGCCGTGCTGCTCGATTGGGTCCCCGGGCATTTCCCCGACGATCCGCATGGCCTCGGCAATTTCGACGGCACCGCGCTCTACGAGCACGCCAATCCGCTGCAGGGCCGCCACCTCGACTGGGGCACCTTGATTTACAATTACGGGCGCACCGAGGTCACCAATTTCCTGGTGTCGAACGCGCTGTTCTGGCTCGACCGCTACGGCGTCGACGGGCTGCGGGTCGATGCCGTCGCTTCGATGCTCTACCTCGACTACAGCCGTCCGGCCGGCGGCTGGATCCCGAACAAATATGGCGGCCGCGAGAACATCGAGGCGATCGATTTCCTGCGCCGCTTCAACACCGAGCTGTTCGCACACTTCCCGCAGGCGACGACCGCGGCGGAGGAGTCCACTGCCTGGCCGCAGGTGTCGCGTCCGGTCGAATATGGCGGGCTCGGCTTCGGCTACAAGTGGAACATGGGCTGGATGCACGACACGCTGAAATACATCGGCAAGGACCCGATTCACCGCAAGCACCATCACGGCGACATCCTGTTCGGCCTGCACTACGCCTTTTCGGAGAACTTCATCCTGCCGCTGTCCCACGACGAGGTCGTGCACGGCAAGCGCTCGATCCTCGGCCGCATGCCCGGCGACGACTGGCAGCGCTTCGCCAATCTGCGCGCCTATTACAGCTTCATGTTCGGCCATCCCGGCAAGAAGCTGATGTTCATGGGCTGCGAGTTCGGCCAGGAGCGCGAGTGGAATCACGACTACTCGATCGATTGGCATCTGCTGCAACAGCCGAAGCACAGCGGCATCCAGAACCTGGTCCGCGACCTCAACCGGCTCTACCGCGCGCTGCCGGCGCTGCATGAGCTCGACTGCGACCAGGCCGGGTTCGAATGGGTCATAACCGACGATGCCAACAACAATGTGTTCGCCTGGATCCGCAAGGGCAATGATGCGCGCGCACGCTGCCTCGTGGTCGTGAATTTCTCGCCCAACGTCTATCGCAATTATCGCGTCCGCGTGCCGTTCGCCGGCAAATGGCACGAGGTGTTCAACTCGGATTCCTCGCATTACGGCGGCACCAATGTCGGCAATATCGGCGAGGTCCGTGCTTCCGAGGGCGCCACGCCCGAGCTGAGCCTGACCATCCCGCCGCTGGCAGCGATCTTCCTCGTACCGGAAAGCTAGCTCATGCGTCTGACCGGGGGAACGTCCGCACGGCTCGGTGCAAGCTGGGACGGCAGAGGCACCAATTTTGCGCTGTTCTCGGCGAATGCGGAGAAGGTCGAGCTGTGCCTGTTCGACGGCCAGGGACGCCGCGAGCTCGAGCGGATCGAGATGCCGGAGCGTACCGAGGACGTCTGGCACTGCTATCTCAATGACGTCTCGCCGGGCCAGCTCTACGGCTACCGCGTCTACGGGCCCTACGCGCCGGAACGGGGTCACCGCTTCAACGCCAACAAGCTGCTGCTCGATCCCTACGCCAAGCGGCTCGCCGGACGGCTGGTGTGGAGCGACGCGCATTTCGCCTATCGCACCGGCAGTGCGCGCGAGGATCTTTCCTTCGACCGGCGCGACAACGCCCGCGGCATGCCGAAGGCGGTCGTGGTCGACGAGAGCTTCAACTGGGGCCGCCGCGAGATCCGGCCGCACGTTCCCTGGCAAGACACCATCATTTACGAGGCCCACGTCAAGGGCCTGACCCAGAAGCGCGAGGACGTGCCGCCGAATTTGCGCGGCACTTATGGCGGCCTGTCCTCGCCTGCGATGATCGACCATCTCAAGCGGCTCGGCGTCACCACCATCGAGCTGTTGCCGATCCACGGCCTGATCGACGACCGCGTCCTGGTCGAGAAGAAGCTTTCGAATTACTGGGGCTACAACACCATCGCCTTCTTCGCGCCCGAGGCGCGTTACGCCCAGGAAAATGCGCTGGACTCGTTCCGTACGACAGTCGCACGACTGCACGATGCCGGCATCGAGGTGCTGCTCGACGTCGTCTACAACCACACCGCCGAGGGCAACCACATGGGCCCGACGCTGTGCTTCCGCGGCATCGACAATGCCTCCTACTACTGGCTGAACCGCGAGAACCCGCGCTTCTACGACGACTTCACCGGCTGCGGCAGCTCGGTCAACCTCACCCATCCGCGCGTGCTGCAGATGGTGATGGACTCACTGCGCTACTGGGTCGAGGTCTGCCATGTCGACGGCTTCCGCTTCGATCTCGCCACGACCCTCGCACGTGGGCCGAACGGATTCGATCGCAACCATCCCCTGCTCGCGGCGATCCGCCAGGACCCGGTGCTGGCGACCGCAAAAATGGTCGCCGAGCCTTGGGACCTCGGTCTCGGCGGCTACCAGGTCGGCGCCTTCCCGTCGCAATGGTCGGAGTGGAACGACCGCTATCGCAGCGCGATGCGGCGCTACTGGAGCGGCGAGGGCAGCCTGATCGGCGATATCTCCGGCCGCATGACCGCCTCCTCGGATCTGTTTCACCACGACAACCGCGCGACCCGCGCCAGCATCAATCACATCACGGTGCATGACGGCTTCACGCTCGCCGACCTGTTCAGCTACAACGAGAAGCACAACGAGGCCAATGGCGAGGACAATCGCGACGGCTCCAACGACAACCACAGCAACAATTGCGGTCATGAAGGCCCGACCGATGACCCAGCGATCATCGCGATGCGCCGCCAATTGCGGAAGAACGCGCTGGCTTGCCTGCTGCTCGCACAAGGCACGCCGCTGATACTTGCCGGCGACGAGGTCGCCAACACGCAAGGGGGCAACAACAACGCCTATTGCCAGGACAATGAGACCGGCTGGATCGGCTGGGAGAACCTCGGCACGGACGACGACGTCATCGATTTCATCGGTCATCTCACCGCACTGCGGCAGCGGTTCGGGCAGATCCGCTGCCAGAGCTGGCTCGACGGCCGCCGCGCCGACGGCAGCTACGGGGTACTCTGGCTGACGCCGGCGGCGGAGGAGATGAAGGAATCCGACTGGCAATTCCCGGAAAGCCGGTTCCTCGCCTACGTGCTGGGGCCGATGGAACAAGGACAGGCGCCGATCTTTATCGTGCTCAATGCCGCGCCGCAGGAGATCGTGTTCAGGATGCCGAGGATGGCCGAATACAAGAGCTGGCAGCAGGTTCTGAACACGACGAAGTCGGAGCAGACCGGTGACCAGATTGCGGCCGGCGCCGATACCACCGCACCGCCGCGTTCGGTGCTGGCATTTGCAGGCTCCGCATGAGCGCGCAGCATTTCGGACCCGAACTGACCGCTGATGGCGCGCGCTTTCGGCTCTGGGCGCCGGCGGCGAAGCGCGTCGACCTGCTGCTGGACAAGCCGCACGCGCTCACGCGCGATGCGGCCGGCTGGTACGTCGCCGAGATTCCGGGCACGCGCGACGGAACCCGCTACAAATTCCGCATCGATGACGAGGTCGACGTGCCCGACCCCGCCTCCGCGTTCCAGCCGGACGATGTGTTCGGCCCGAGCGAGGTGATCGATCACGCAGCCTTCAAATGGCGCGCGACGGGGTGGCGTGGACGTCCGTGGCACGAGGCCGTCATCCTCGAGGCCCATGTCGGCACCTTCACGCCGGACGGCACCTATCGCGCCATGATCGACAGGCTCGATCATCTGGTGGCAACCGGCATCACCGCGCTCGAACTGATGCCGCTGGCGGATTTCGCCGGCAAGCGCAACTGGGGCTATGACGGCGTGCTGTGGTATGCGCCCGACAGCGCCTACGGCAGGCCGGAGGACCTCAAGACCCTGATCGACGAGGCGCATCTGCGCGGGCTGATGGTGATGCTCGACGTGGTCTACAACCATTTCGGCCCCGAGGGGAATTACCTCGGCCGCTATGCGCCGAGCTTCTTCAGCGACGCGCATACGCCATGGGGCAGCGCGATCGATTATCGCGTGCCCGAAGTGCGCGCCTTTGCGATCGGCAGCGTCGTGAGCTGGCTGCGCGACTATCGCTTCGACGGCCTGCGGTTCGACGCCGTAAACACCATCGTCGAAGCCGGCGAAATCTCCATCCTGCACGACTTCAGCAAAGCCGCCGGCCAACTCGCGGCTGAGACCGGCCGCCAGATCAACCTCGTGCTCGAAAACGGCGACAACATCGCGAGCCTGCTCGATGATGCGGAGGACCCGCCGGATGGCAAGTTCCGTGGACAGTGGAATGACGACTACCACCACGCCTGGCATGTGCTGCTGACCGGCGAAAAGCAGGGCTATTATGGCGACTACCGGGCGCCGAAGCTGGACCTCGCGCGCGCGCTGTCATCGGGCTACATCTACCAGGGCGAAGTATCGGAGTTCTGGGGCGGCAAGGCCCGCGGCGAGCCGAGCGGCGCGCTGTCACCGACCTGCTTCATTAACTTCCTGCAGAATCACGACCAGATCGGCAACCGCCCGCTGGGCGACCGGCTCGAGAGCATTGCAAAACCCGAGGCGATCGAAGCCGCGCTCGCGGTCACGCTGATCGCACCCAACACGCCGATGCTGTTCATGGGCGAGGAATGGGGCGCGACGACCCCCTTCCCGTTCTTCTGCGATTTCAACGGCGACCTCGCCAATGCGGTCCGCGCCGGGCGGCGCCGCGAGTTCGCCTGGGCCTATGCCAAATATGGCGACGAGATTCCCGATCCGCTTATTGATGAGACAATGCAGTCGGCCGTGCTCGATTGGGCGGCGCTCGACCATGATCCGGCGCGTGCGCGGCTTGCGCTGGTGCGCGACCTGCTCGCCGTACGCCGGCGCGAGATCACGCCGCGGCTCCCAGGGGCAAGCTTCGGCGGCGACCGCGTCACGAGTGATCTCCTGACCGCGCATTGGCGGCTGGGCGATGGCCGCACGCTGTGGCTGACCGCCAATCTGTCCGATCGGGACATACCCGGCGCGCCGGAGCCGAAGGGAACTGCGATCTGGGGCCGCGCGTTGTCCGGCAACCTCCCCGGCTGGGCGGCGCGCTGGCACATCGGATAGCACAATGCCTCCGGCGATCCCGATCGCGACTTACCGTCTGCAACTCACCGGTGATTTCGACTTCGATGCCGCAGCCCAGGTGGCGCCGTATCTGAAGGCGCTCGGCATCAGCCATGTCTACGCCTCGCCGTTCATGAAGGCGCGCAAGGGCTCGAGCCATGGCTATGACGTCGTCGACCACACCAAGTTCAATCCGGAACTCGGCGGCGAGGAAGGTTTTGCGCGGTTCAGCGATGCGCTGAAGCGGAACGACCTCGGCCTGATCCTGGATTTCGTGCCGAACCATGTCGGCGTGCATTTTGCCGACAATCCGTGGTGGCTCGACGTGCTGGAATGGGGACCGCAGTCGCCGCACGCGGTCTCCTTCGACATCGACTGGGACCAGCTGCCTTATCGCGCGCGCGGCGGCGTGCTGCTGCCGATCCTCGGCTCGTCCTATGGCCTGGCGCTGGAGCGCGGCGAGATCGCGCTGCGCTACGACGCAAGCGAAGGCGGTTTCTCCGCCTGGTATTTCGAGCACCGCCTGCCGATTGCACCTGAACGCTATGGCGAGGTGCTGCGGACCATCGTTCGCGAGGCCGCTGCCGAAGACAGCCAGGCCGGGCGCGCGCTGGTCGAACTGGCGGCGCGCTACCGCGGCCTGCGCCATCCGAACCGCAAGGAGGCGCCGACGCTGAAGGCGGCGATCAAGGCGATCGAGGGCGGCGCCGAGATCATCGCGCGCGGGCTCGACGCCTATCGTGCCGGCGAAGACCGCTCCACCCAGACGCTGGCGCTGCATCATCTCTTGGAACGCCAGCACTACAAGCTCGGCCACTGGCGGCTCGCCTCCAGCGACATCAACTATCGCCGCTTCTTCGACGTCAATACGCTGGCCGGCCTCAGGGTCGAGGACGCCGCGACCTTCGAGGCAAGTCATAGCCTGGTGAAGCGGCTGATTGCGGAAGACCGGCTGCAGGGGCTGCGGCTCGACCATATCGACGGCCTGCGCGATCCCGCGCAGTACTTCCAGCGGCTGCGGCGCCTGATCCGCTCGGCGCAAGGTGACAAGGCCAGGCCGTTCTACATGGTGATCGAGAAGATCCTCGGCGAGGACGAGAAGCTGACCAGGTTTGCCGGCGTGCACGGCACCACCGGCTATGAATGGATGAACACGATCAGCCAGGTGCTGGTCGATGGCAGCGGCCTCGATCCGCTCAACGAGATCTGGCGCCAGATCAGCAACCAGTCGCCGAACCTGACACCGGTGCTGCGCGAGGCCAAGCGCCGCGTGCTGGAGACCTTGCTGACCAGCGAGTTCACCGTGCTGGCGCGGCTCGTCGCGCGCATCGCCAGCGGGCACTATTCGACCCGCGACTTCTCCGCCGACAGCCTGCGGCAGGCGCTCGAGCTCTACGTGCTGCATTTTCCGGTCTATCGCACCTATCTCACCGCGTCCGGCCCGACCGCGCACGACCGCGCGCTGATCAGCGAGACCATCGCCCGCGCCCGCGCCGACTGGTTCGCCGCCGACGAAGGCATCTTCGACTTCCTGCGCGACGCCCTGACCATGGACCTGCTGAAGCCCGGCCGGCCACCGCACAGCGCGCCGCGGGTGCGGCGCTTCGCGCTGAAGGTGCAGCAATTCACCGGGCCGATGATGGCGAAATCGCTCGAGGACACCACCTTCTACCGCTACCACCGCCTGCTCGCGCTCAACGAGGTCGGTGGCGATCCGGCCGCAAATGCGATCGCGCCCGAGCGCTTCCACGCCATGATGGCGGCCCGCGCCCGCGAATGGCCGCACGGCATGACGGCGACCGCGACCCACGACACCAAACGCGGCGAGGACGCGCGCGCCCGCATCATGGCACTTGCGGAAATCCCCGGCGAATGGACCAGCGCGGTGGCCCGCTGGAAGGTGCTAAACGCACCGCACCTGGTGCTGGAGGGCGAGATGCGCGCGCCATCGGCGACGTTCGAATACATGCTCTATCAGGCCCTGCTCGGCGCCTGGGACCCGGACGATCCTTCGCTGCTCGCGCGTATCCAGGCCTATGCGCTGAAGGCGGCCCGCGAAGGCAAGCAGGAGACCAGCTGGCTCAATCCGCACGAGCCTTATGAGACCGGCGTGAAGACCTTCATCGACCGGATCCTCGATCGCAATATCTCGCCCGAATTCCTCGACGCACTCGACGCGCTGGCGCGGCGCACCACGCTGATCGGCGCGCTGAACTCGCTCAGCCAGGTCACGCTGAAGGCGACCATGCCGGGCGTGCCGGATTTCTACCAGGGCACCGAAGGATGGGATCTATCGCTCGTTGACCCCGACAACCGCCGTCCGGTCGACTTTGCCGAACGTGCGGACACGCTCGCCGCACTGGAAACTCCGGACTGGGACGCGCTGACCGAGGGCTGGCGCGATGGCCGCCTGAAATTCGCGTGGACGCGGCACCTGCTGCGATTGCGCAACGAACTGCCCGAAGTCTTCACCGGCGGCGACTATCAGCCGCTCACGGTCGGCGGTCCGCACCGCGATCATGTCATCGCCTTCGCACGGCGCCATGGCCGCGCGGCGGTCATCGTCGCGGTGGGCAGATCATTTGCGCCGTTCACGCAGGGCGGACGCAGCTGGCCGCGCCCCGAAGCCTTTGAAGGCGAGATCGACGTGACCGGATACGCACTCCCGGGCGGCGACAGCAAAGTTCAGCTCGCGACATTGTTCGCCAAGCTGCCGGTCGCGGTGCTGAAGGTCAAAGCCGCGGCCGGCACGAAGCAGGTCCGAAAACGCGCCCGCGCGCACAGCTAGCGCCGCCTCTCAGCGCTTGGTCAGCAGCAACTGTCCGCTCTTCTGGATGGCGGCCTGCGCGACCTCGGCGAACCGCTGCAGCAGCCACGGCAGCGTCACCTCCAGCCGCACATGGCTATCCTCGACATCGACATGCCCGGCGGCGACCTGCCCCAGCGCGCGGACGCGAAAGCTCATGCGGTTGCCGTCCCAGCGCTCCTCCTCGACGCTCATGACCGGCACGTTCGCCGCCGCGCGCGACAAACCGGTCTTCAGACGGCGCACGGCCTCGTCGCGACCAAGGCTGTGGGGAATCGAGACGATAAGCGGAGCCGACATCGCAGTGCACTCCTCCACGGATTCCGTTCATGTAGTTCTGTTCCAACCCAAACGGAAGATCGCACAGCTTTATCGTACCGCCGAAACCGGAACCTTCGTAGTTGCGGATTGTTTCCCTACCCGAAGGGCAGAGATCGGTGAGCCCACGGGGCTGAGGAGAGACTCAATGTCAATTGGAACAATCATTCTTATCATTCTGGTCATCGCGCTGCTTGGCGGCTTCAGCGGCATCGGCGGCGGACCGTTCTACGGCACCGGCTATTACGGCGGTGGCGGTCTCGGCCTGGTGATCGTGATCCTGCTGATCCTGCTGCTGCTCGGACGGCTGTAGCCTGCGCGCATGTTGCGTACTATCCGCATCGACACCTGTCATCACCCGCTTTCGCGAAAGCGGGTGATCCAGTATTCCAGAGACGCCAGCGCTTGAATCGATAGGCCGCGGCGTACTGGATACCCCGCTTGCCGCCTTCGCCAAAGCTTCGGCGGGCCCAGCCCTTCTGCCCCGGCGAAGCCTTGGCGAAGACGGGTCGCGGGGTATGACGAGGAGAGGCGAAGTCGCTTGTCGTGACGATTCTCAGCGCGTCGCGAGTTTCTTCATCGCCGCCTTGATCGACGATGCTGCATCCTCATAGCCGTCCCACGCCTTGGTCTTGGCGAGCAGCGCGGGCACCGACCGCACCGTGTACTTCTTCGGATCGAGATCGCCGCGCACCTGGGCCCAGGTCAGCGGCATCGATACCGTTGCACCCGCCCGAGCCCGCGGCGACAGCACCGCGACCGCAGTCGAAAGCCGGTCGTTGCGCAGATAATCGAGGAAGATCTTTCCGGTGCGCTTGGCCTTCGACATGTTGATCAGATAGCGCTCGGGAGCATCCTGCGCCATCCACTGGCAGATCCCTTGCGCGAAGCCCTTGGCCTCCTTCCACGTCACCCTGTCGCGCGCCCCTGACAGCAGCGGCGCCACGACGTGAAGGCCCTTGCCGCCGGTGGTCTTGCAGAAACTCTCGAGGCCGACCGCGGTCAGCCGCTGGCGCATGTCCTTGGCCGCGTCGATCACGTCGGAGAATGCGACGTCGGGCGCGGGATCGAGATCGAACACCAGCCGGCCCGGTGTGTCGTAAGCATCGGGCGCGCAGTTCCAGGGATGCAGTTCGAGGCCGCCGAGCTGCGCGACCGCAGCCAGCCCCTCGATCTGGTCGATCTGCAGATAGGGCTTGCGATCGCCGGAGACCTTGGCGAGCTTCAAGAGCTTCGACGTGCCGGCCATCGCGTGGCGCTGGAAGAAGGTCTCGCCCTTGATGCCGTCGGGCGCGCGCACGATCGAGCACGGCCGGCCCTTGAGATAGCCGATCATCCATTCGCCGACCGCCTCGAAATAATTGGCGAGGTCGAGCTTCGTCACCGGCGCGCCGTCGCCGGCGTCGGGCCAGAGCGCCTTGTCCGGGTGGGAGATCGCGACGCCCATCACCGTACCGGATGATTTCCCTTTCGCCATCGGCTTCACCGCTCTGGTTACGACCGGCCGTTCGGCCTCGACCTCATGCGCCGGCTTGTCCTGGCGCAGGCCCTTGAACGCGGCCTGGCGGATATTGCCGGCGTCGGTCCAGCCGGCGAACTCGATCTCGGCGACCAGCTCCGGCTTCAGCCAGTGCACGTCGCGGGTCTTCTTCGGCGCGTCCTTACCGCCGAACGGGCTGGTGTCCGATGCTGCGGCGTTCAGCGCCGGCATGATGCGGCGAACCGTGTCCTGCCCGAAGCCGGTGCCGACGATGCCGACGAAGGCGAGATGATCGTCGCGATAAACGCCCGCCATCAGCGAGCGGAATTTGCCGTTGGTGGTCTTCCAGCCGCCGATCACCACCTCGTGGCCGGCGCGGATCTTTGCCTTGGTCCAGTCGTCGGAGCGGCCGGAGCGATAGGCGCCGTCGAGCCGCTTGGAGACGATGCCTTCCAGCCCGAGCTTGCGCGCTGACTCCAGCACGGCGTCGCCGCGCTCCTCGAAATGCTCGACATAGCGGACCAGAGGGTATTTGCCCTTGCGCGCCGCGAGCATCGCCTTGAGCCGCGCCTTACGCTCCGTGAGCGGCAGCGGGCGCAGATCCTCGTGGCCGGCAAACAGCAGGTCGAACGCGTAGAAGATCAGTTGATCGGTCTTGCCGTCGGAGAGCGCCGCCTGCAACGCCGAAAAATGCGGTATGCCCTTCGCATCGAGCGCGACGATCTCGCCGTCGATCAGGGCATCCGGCAGTTTGCCGGCCTCCTTCACGATCGCGCCGAACTTGTCGGACCAGTCGAGTCCCTTGCGGGTCTTCAGGACGGCCTCGCCATCCGCGATCCGCAGCTGCACGCGGTAGCCGTCGAACTTGATCTCGTGGCACCAGCCCGCAGCATTCGGCGGACTCTCGACTGCGGCGCAGAGTTGCGGCGCGACGAAGTCCGGCATATCTGCCACCTGCTTCGATTTCGCCTGCGGCGGCTGCTTCAACGGCGCCTTCAATTTTCCCTTGGGCGCCGGCGCCTTGGTCTTGGCGCGCGAATCCGCGGTCATGCCGTGATTGGAATGCCAGACCGCGTCCGCCTTGATGGTCGGCTTGGCCTTGCCGTTTCCCTTCCCATTTCCCTTGGCCAGCATGAACGGCTTCGGCGCGCGGCCCTTGCCGGCTGCGATCTCGGCCATCGAGCGGCCGGAGGCGACCGAGCGGTCCTCATCGAGGATCGCTTCGCCATTGCCGTCCACGGCATACTCGTCGCGGTGCTTGATCAAGAGCCAGTTGGTGCGCTTGCCGCCGAAACGGTCGTTCTTCATCCGCACCAGCACCCAGCTGCCATGCAACTTGTCGCCATGCAGCGTGAACTTCAGATCACCCTTCTTGAAGCCGCGCTCGGGATCGTCGGATTCCCAGGTGCCGCGATCCCACAGCTGCACGGTGCCGCCACCATACTGGCCTTCGGGAATCGTGCCTTCGAAATCGCCATAGTCGAGCGGATGATCCTCGACCTCGACCGCGAGCCGCTTGTCATGCGGATCGAGCGAGGGCCCGCGCGTCACCGCCCAGGACTTGAAGACGCCGTCGAACTCCAGCCTGAAATCATAATGCAGCCGCGTCGCATCGTGCTTCTGGATCACGAAGCGCCGTTGCCTGCTGGGCGCGACCTTGACGTCGCCCGACGGCTCGCTGGTCTTCTCGAAGTCGCGCTTCTTGCGATAGGTGGTGAGGTTTCTCAGCGACACGTGCAGGCCTCGGCGCAAACGGCGGCCGCCGCCCCAGTGCGGCCGTCAGGAACCAAAACCTACGGTATCCGTTCAAGTTCCAAACTCAAGCTGTTTGGAGACGATCATGGCCGCTCCCCGCGCCTACTGGAAAGGCACGCTCAAGCTCTCGCTGGTGTCATGCCCTGTGGCGCTCTATCCGGCCTCGACCACGGTCGAGAAAACCCGCTTCCACATGATCAACCGGGAGACCGGCAACCGGCTGAAGCAACAGATGGTCGATACCGAAACCGGCGACATCGTCGAGGGCGACCAGAAGGGCCGCGGCTACGAGGTGAGCAAGGGCAAATATGTCGAGATCGAGAAGGACGAGCTCGAGGCGGTCCAGATCGAGAGCAATCACACCATCGATATCGACGCTTTCGTGCCCGAGAGCGAGATCGACAAGCGCTATCTCGACCACCCCTATTACATCAGGCCCGACGGCAAGGCCGGCATCGACGCATTCGCGGTGATCCGCGACGCCATGAAGGACCAGGACCGCGTCGCGCTGGCGCGGATCGTGCTGACCAACCGCGAGCACGTGATCGCGATCGAGCCGCTCGACAAGGGCATGCTCGGCACCACCCTGCGTTACCCCTATGAGGTGCGCGACGCCGACGACTATTTCGACGATATCAAGAGCCCGAAGGTGACCAAGGACATGATCGAGCTCGCCGGCCACATCCTCGACAGCAAGGCCGCACATTTCGACCCGTCGAAATTCAAGGACGAATACGAGGCCGCGCTCAAAGCCCTGGTCCGCCGCAAGGCAGCCGGCAAGCCGATCAAGGCCGCCGAGCGCGAGGAAAAGCAGAGCAATGTGGTGAGCCTGATGGACGCCTTGAAGCAGAGCCTGAAGGACCGCAAGGGTGGCACGCTGCGACAGGCCTCGAGCCCAAGACGTCCGACGTCGCACCGCCGTGCGGCGAAGAAGGCGCATCGCTCGAGCGCGCGGCGGCGGAAGGCGGGCTGAACTCCCTCCCCGTCACTGCGAACGAAGCGAAGCAATCTATTTCTCCGCGCGTGCGGAAAGATGGATTGCTTCGTCGCTTTGCTCCTCGCAATGACGGCTGGACGGGTCGGCTATCTCTACCGTTTCTTCGCGACCTTGCGCTTCTTGGCCGTCTTCCGCGTCTTGGCGGTCTTCTTGGACGCCTTCTTCGGCACCCTCTTGCCCTCGGCACGCGCTTCCGAGAGGCCGATCGCGATCGCCTGCTTGCGGCTCGTCACCTTCTTCTTGGAGCGGCCGCTGCGCAGCGTCCCGGCCTTGCGCTTCTTCATCACACGCTCGACATCATCAGACGCCTTCCGCGAGTATTTTCTTGCCATGGCTTCTCTCCCGATAAGGGAGAACAAGCCTCGATCGGAGCGAAGGTTCCGAAGCTAGTCGCCCGCGCGCAGCCGATAGCCGATGCCGGTCTCGGTCAGCACGAATTGCGGACGCTCGGGATCGGCCTCGATCTTCTGGCGCAGCTGCCGGACATAGACCCGCAGATATTGCGCGTCGGTCAATTCGTCCCACAATTCCTTCAAGAGGAAGCGGTGGGTCAGCACCTTGCCGGCGTGCTGCACCAGCACGCGCAGCAGGTCATATTCCTTCGGCGACAGCTTGATCTCGCGGTCGCCGACCTTGACGATCCGCCGCACCAGGTCGACTGAGAGATCGCCGGAGCGGAACACCGGCCGCTCGCCCTGCACCTGCAGCTGGTGGCGCAGCGCCGCGCGCAGCCGCGCCAGCAATTCATCCATGCCGAACGGCTTGGTCAGATAATCGTCGGCGCCGAGATCGAGCGCCTGCACTTTTCCGGCCTCGTCGCCGCGGCTCGACAGCACCACGATCGGCACGTTCTCGTTGCGGCCGCGGATCATGCGCAGCAGGTCGTGACCCTGGATGTCGGGCAAGCCGAGATCGAGGATGATCAGCGCCGGTCCTTCAGCCAGCATCTCCAGTGCATTCTTGCCGTTGGACGCTTCGAGGATGTCATAGCCCTGCGTGCTCAGCCCCATTCGCAGCAGCTTGCGGATCGGCGGCTCGTCGTCGATGACCAGGACCTTGATCGGCGTTGCGTTCATGCAGCAGTGTCCAGCGCGTTGGTGTCGGCGGGGATCGGCAGGCGGATGGTGATGACGGCGCCGGTCCGGTCGGAGCGGTTGGCTGCCGAGATCGTGCCGCGCATCGCCTCGACGAAGCCGCGCGAGATCGCCAGCCCAAGGCCGGTGCCGGGGCGGACATGGTCGCCCTTCTCGGCGCGATAGAACTTGTCGAACACGCTGTCGAGCTCGTCAGCGGGAATGCCGTTGCCTTCGTCCATGATCTGCAGCGCGATCGTCTCGCGGTCGCGCGCGCCGCGGACCGAGATCGTGGTGCCGACGGGGGCGTACTTGGCTGCGTTGTCGAACAGGTTGAACAGCACCTGCTCGAACAGCACCGCGTCGAGCTCCACCATCGGCAGATCGGCCGCGAGCTCCAGCGACACCTTGTGATGCACCAGGATCTTGGCCGCCCTGCGCAGCGCGCTGCCGACGATCTCGTCGACATTGTGCCGCGCGGTGTTCGGCACGACCGCGCCGGATTCGAGCTTGGTCATGTCGAGCAGATTGGCGATGAAGCGGTTGAGCCGTTCGGACTCGTCGATCACGGTCGCCAGCAGGTCATGCTTTTGCGCCTCCGTCAGGTTCGATCCGAGGTCGCGCAACGTCGAGGCTGAGCCGAGCACCGAGGCAAGCGGTGTCTTGAGGTCGTGCGAGATCGAGGTCAGCAGCGCCCCGCGCAGGCGATCGGACTCGATCGTGCGCTTGACCCGGTCCATGTCCTCGACCAGCAGCACACGCTCGATCGCGAGCGCGCCCTGGTCGACAAGTGCGTCGAGCAGGCGGCGCTGGTCGGGCGTCAGCAGCGGCCCGCTGCGGTCGTCGTCGATGCCGATCACGCCGATCGGGCCGCGTCCGGTGCGCATCGGCAGGAACAGCCGCTTGGCGCCGGGCAATGTATCCGAGCCGCGGCCGGCCGGGCGATCATTGGCCCAGGCCCAGTTCGCCGCAGCCAGGTCGGCCTGGTCGAGCTGGTCCTCCGGCGGATAGCCCGCTTTCACCGTCAGCACGCCGTCATCGGGCAACAGCAGCACCACGCGCACCCGCAGCATCAGTGCGATCTGGTAGGCAGTCGCCCACAGCACGTCGTCCAGCGTCGCGGTGCCCGCCAGCTTGCGGCTGAACGCATAGAGCGATTCGGTGGTCCGAACCCGCCCGATTGCGGTGTCGGCCTGGGTACGTACGCGCGCGGCGACATTGGAGACGAGCAATGCCACCAGCATGAAGAAGAAGAACGCCGCGATATTGGTCGGGTCGGTGATGGTGAAAGTGTAGATCGGCGGCAGGAAGAAGAAATTGTAGCTCAGCGAGGCCGCCACGCTCGCAAGCAGCGACGGCCACAGACCGTAGCGGACCGCGACCGCCACCACCGCGGTGATGAACACCAGATCGACGTTCTCGATGCCCAGCCAGCGCTGGATCAGCTCAGCAACCGCAAGGCCGGCGGCGACGACGCCGAGCGACCACAGATAGGGGCGCGGATTGAGCGGCTCGGCGCGCGCCGCAGTATGCACCTCTGCCTTGGCAACGGGCAGCTCGTCGCCGGCGATGACGTTGACGCTGATATTTCCGGCGCGCCGCACCAGATCGTGCACGACGGAACCGCGCGTCATCTCGAACCAGAGCGAGCGGGTCGACTTGCCGATGATGATCTGGGTGACGTTGTTGGCCTGGGCGAAACTGATGACGTCGTCGGCGATGCGGCGGCCGACGCCGGGAAGCGTCAATGCCTCGCCGCCGAGCGATTCCGCAAGCCGCATCGTATCGGCCAGCCGGTCGCGCTGCTCGTCGCTCAGTTGCAGGCTGCGCCGCGTCTCGATGCTGACGGCGGTCCATTGCGCATGCAGCCGGTCGGCCAGGCGCTTGGTATAGCGCACGAGGCCGGCGGCGCGCGGGTCCTCGCTCACGCAAACCAGGATGCGCTCGCCGGCGGCCCAGGGACCGGCGATGGCGTTGGCCTGCATGTGGGTCAGCAGCTGCTCGTCGACCCGCTCGGCGGTGCGGCGCAACGCCAGCTCGCGCAGCGCGGTCAGGTTGCCGGGCGAGAAATAGTGCTCCAGCGCGCGCTCGGCCTGCTTGGGCACATAGACCTTGCCCTCCTTCAGCCGCTGGATCAGGTCATCAGGCGTGAGGTCGATCAGCTCGATGGCATCGGCGCGATCAAACACCGAATCCGGCACGGTCTCGCGCACCCGGACGTGGGTGATCTGCGCGACCACGTCGTTGAGGCTTTCGATATGCTGGATGTTGACGGCGGTGAAGACGTCGATACCGTGCGACAGCAACTCCTCGACGTCGAGATAGCGCTTCGGATGTCGGCTGCCGGGCGCATTGGTGTGGGCGAGCTCGTCGACCAGCGCGAGCTTCGGCCGCCGCGCGATCAGGGCGTCGAGGTCCATCTCCTCGAGGGTCTGGTCGCGGTAGCTTAGCCGCTTCCGCGGGATCACCTCGAGGCCCTTCAGCAGCGCCTCGGTTTCCGCCCGCCCGTGGGTTTCGACGACGCCGACCACGACGTCGACGCCCGCCTTGAGGCGGGCGTGGGCGTTTTGCAGCATCTCGTAGGTCTTGCCCACGCCGGGAGCGGCCCCGACAAAGATCTTCAACCGTCCCGAACGATCGGTCTCCCGGCGCGCCGCTTCCAGCAGCGCATCCGGCGAGGGTCGTTTTTCAGGGTCGCGGCGCTGATTGGCCATACCGCAATATAGTCATCCCGAGAGAGTCAGCCTACTCCCCTATTTCGCCTTTACCGCGTCGAGCGCCAGGTTGAGCGCGAGAACGTTAACGCGGGGCTCTCCGATCACGCCGGCGAGGCGGCCCTGCGTATACTGCGTCACCAGCTGGCGCACCGCGTCCTCGGAAATGCTGCGCGCCTTGGCGACCCGCGGCACCTGGAACAGTGCGGCGTCGGGCGAGATGTCGGGATCGAGCCCGCTGCCCGACGTGGTCACGAGATCGACCGGCACGGAGGCCGGCGGGTTCTCCGCCTTCAGCTTCTCGACGTCCTCCTTCACCCGGTCGTTCAGCGCCTTGCTGGTCGGGCCAAGATTGGAGCCGCCGGAATTGGCCGCATTGTAGGGCGCCGGCACCGTTTTGGAGGAATCGTTCGGATCGGGCGCGACCGTCGCCGACGGCCGGCCATGGAAGTATTTGTCCTCCTTGAACTCCTGTCCGATCAGGGCGGAGCCGATCACCTTGCCGTCCTTCTCGATCAGGCTGCCTTGCGCCTGCTTCGGAAAGATGACGCCGGCGATCGCCGTCATGGCGAGCGGATAGGCAAGGCCCGTGATCGCGGTCAGAAGGACCAGCACCAGGATGGCGGGGCGAATTTCTCTGAGCATGATAAGTCTCCTAAATCTCTCTCGTCATTGCGAGCGAAGCGAAGCAATCCATTGTTCGGCATAACGGATAGATGGATTGCTTCGTCGCCTCGCTCCTCGCCATGACGGCTACACTGTTAAGCCAGGCCCAGGGCGGCGACGACGAGGTCGATCGCCTTGATGCCGATGAACGGAATGATGATGCCACCCAGGCCATAGATCATCAGGTTGCGGCGGAGCAACGCGCCGGCGCCGACCGCGCGATACTTGACGCCCTTCAGCGCCAGCGGGATCAGCGCGATGATGATCAGCGCGTTGAAGATGATCGCCGACAGGATCGCGCTCTGCGGGCTGGCCAGGTGCATGACGTTGAGCACCTGGAGCTGCGGGTAGAACGCGAGGAACATCGCCGGAATGATGGCAAAATACTTCGCGACGTCGTTGGCGATCGAGAACGTGGTCAGCGCACCGCGGGTCATCAGGAGCTGCTTGCCGATCTCGACCACCTCGATCAGCTTGGTCGGGTTGGAGTCGAGATCGACCATGTTGCCGGCCTCGCGGGCCGCCTGGGTGCCGGTGTTCATGGCGACGCCGACGTCGGCCTGCGCCAGTGCCGGCGCATCGTTGGTGCCGTCGCCGCACATCGCGACCAGCTTGCCCTTGGACTGCTCGTCGCGGATCAGCTTGAGCTTGTCCTCAGGGGTTGCCTGCGCCAGGAAATCGTCGACGCCCGCCTCGGCCGCGATCGCGGCCGCGGTCATCGGGTTGTCGCCGGTGATCATCACGGTGCGGATACCCATGCGGCGCAGTTCGGCGAAGCGCTCGCGGATACCGCCCTTCACGATGTCCTTCAGGTGCACGACGCCGAGCAGCTTGCCGTCCTTGGCCACCGCCAGCGGCGTCCCGCCGGCCTTGGCGATCTCGTCGGCGATCGCCTGGATCTCGCGGGCTTCGGCACTTGTCGTTGCCGCCACCGAGCGGATGGTATTGCCCGAGGCGACGGTGCGGGGCTCGCCGCCGTCGACATAGGCGAGGATGGCGTCCACCGCGCCCTTGCGGACCGACGACGTACCGGCGTCGATACCGCTCATGCGGGTCTGCGCGGTGAACGGCACGAAGGTCGCGGCCAGCTCATGCATGTCGCGGCCGCGGATGCCGTACTTCTCCTTGGCCAGCACCACGATCGAACGACCTTCCGGTGTCTCGTCGGCGAGCGAGGCGAGCTGCGCCGCGTCGGCAAGATCCTGCTCGGAGACGCCGCGGATCGGACGGAATGCGGTGGCCTGGCGATTGCCGAGCGTGATGGTGCCGGTCTTGTCCAGCAGCAGCGTATCGACGTCACCGGCGGCTTCCACCGCGCGACCGGACATCGCCAGCACGTTGAAGCGCACCAGGCGGTCCATGCCGGCGATGCCGATCGCCGACAGCAGCGCGCCGATCGTGGTCGGGATCAGGGTGACGAACAGCGCCACCAGCACCACGACCGAGATCGAGCCGCCGGCATAGGCCGCATAGCTCGGAATCGTCACCGTCGCGAACACGAAGATGATGGTGAGGCCGGCCAGAAGGATGTTGAGCGCGATCTCGTTCGGCGTCTTCTGCCGCTCGGCGCCTTCCACCAGCTTGATCATGCGATCGATGAAGGTCGAGCCCTGCGCCGCGGTGATGCGGACGCGGATCCAGTCCGACAGCACCTGGGTGCCGCCCGTGACCGCCGAACGGTCGCCGCCGGATTCCCGGATCACGGGCGCGGATTCGCCTGTGATCGCAGCCTCGTTGACCGAGGCGACGCCTTCGATCACCTCGCCGTCGGACGGGATGTTGTCGCCGGCCTCGACCAGCACGATGTCGCCGACCTTCAGCGAGGTGCCCGGCACCAGCCGGAAGGTCCGGTCCGTTCCGGTCAGCAGCTTGGCCTGGCTCTCGGTGCGGGTCTTGCGCAGCGATTCCGCCTGCGCCTTGCCGCGGCCCTCGGCGACGGCCTCGGCGAAGTTGGCGAACAGCACCGTGAACCAGAGCCAGAGGATGATCTGGAAGGTGAAGCCAAGGCTGGCCCCACCGGTGAGCAGATCGCGGACGAAGATCACAGTGGTCAGCGCGGCGACGATCTCGACCACGAACATGACCGGGTTCTTGGCCATCAGCCGGGGATCGAGCTTGACGAAGGCCGAGGTGATCGCAGGCATCAGGATCTTAGGGTCGAGCATGGTCGACGCCTGCTTCTGCAATTTTGCGGTTTCCATGGATGTGACTCCGGTCAAATTCGATCAGAACAAGGTGTTGGCGTTCATGGCGAGGTGCTCGACGATCGGTCCGAGTGCCAGCGCCGGGAAGAAGGTCAGGCCGCCGATGATCAGGATGACGCCGACGACGAGCCCGACGAACAGCCCGCCCGTGGTCGGGAACGTCCCGGCAGACGGCGGATGCGACTTCTTTTCAGCGAGCGATCCTGCGATCGCCATCGCCGGCACGATCATGAAGAAACGGCCGACGAACATCGCGCAGGCGAGCGTCAGGTTGTAGAAGAAGGTGTTGCCGGTGAGGCCCGCGAAGGCCGAGCCATTGTTGCCAGTCGCCGAAGTATAGGCATAGAGCACCTCAGTGAAGCCGTGCGGACCGGCATTCGCCATCGAGGCCACCGCCGACGGCAGCACCACACCGACCGCGGTCCAGCCGAGATACATCAGCGGCAACACCAGGATCGCGAGCATCGCCATCTTGACTTCGCGCGCCTCGATCTTCTTGCCGACATACTCCGGCGTGCGACCGACCATCAGGCCGGCGACGAAGATCGAGATGATCACGAAGATGAGCATGCCATAGAGCCCGGCACCGACACCGCCGATGATGATCTCGCCGAGCTGCATATTGATCAGCGGGATCATGCCGCCGAGCGCGGTGAAGCTGTCATGCATGGCGTTGACCGCGCCGCAGGACGCGGCGGTGGTGACGACCGCGAACAGCGACGACGCGACGATGCCGAAGCGGACCTCCTTGCCCTCCATGTTGCCGCCGGTCAGGCCGTATGCCTGCAGGAGCGAGGTGCCGTTGGCTTCCGCCCAATAGGTGACGGCGACGCCGGCGACGAACAGCACGCCCATCACGGCGAAGATCGCCCAGCCCTGGCGTTCGTTGCCGACCATGCGGCCGAACACGTTGGTCAGCGCCGCGCCGAGCGCGAAGATCGAAATCATCTGCACGAGGTTCGACAGCGCGGTCGGATTCTCGAACGGATGCGCGGCGTTGGCATTGAAGAAGCCGCCGCCATTGGTGCCGAGCATCTTGATCGCGACCTGCGAGGCGACCGGTCCGAGCGCGATGGTCTGCTTGCCGCCCTCAAGCGTGGTGGCATCGACATAGGCCCCGAGCGTCTGCGGCATGCCCTGCCAGACCAGGAACAGCGTGTAAACGATGCAGATCGGCAGCAGCACGTAAAGCGTACAGCGCGTGACGTCGACCCAGAAATTGCCGACCGTGCGCATCGACGAACGGGTGAAGCCGCGGATCAGCGCCATCGCGAGCGCGATGCCGGTCGCCGCCGACAGGAAGTTCTGGTGAGTGAGGCCCAGCATCTGGACCAGATAGGACAGCGTGCTCTCGCCGCCGTAGTTCTGCCAGTTGGTGTTGGTGATGAAGGAGATCGCCGTGTTGAAGGAGAGATCCTCGGCAACCGCGGTCTGTCCGGCCGGGTTGAACGGCAGAAATGCCTGCAACCGCATCAGCCCGTAGATGAGCGCGAAGCCGCCGACATGGAACAGCAGCATGGCGACCGTGTAGGTCAGCCAATGCTGCTCGCGCCGCTCGTCGACGCCGCCGACCCAGTAGATTCCCCGCTCGACCGGGCGCAGCACGGGCGAGAGGAAGGTGGCCTCGCCATTGAACACGCGGGTCATGTACCAGCCGAGCGGCTTGACCAGCGCGGCAACGATCGCGCAGAACAGAATAATTTGAATCCAGCCGATGACGGTCATTGCGTCAAACCTTTCGAATGGGTGCGAAGCTCAGCAGCGACGCGAACACGCCGAGCAACAGCCCGGTCAGCGCCGCGTCGGCTAACAGAATCTTGCAAAGTGCGAACATTGCCGGCCGTCTAGAAGCGTTCGGGCCGCAGCAATGCGTAGGTGAGGTAGAACAACAGGCCGAGCGAGACGAGGCCGGCGAGCGAGTAATCGAAGATCATCGCAGCCTCCCCTTACAGCCGTTCGCAGGCGTAGGCGTAGCCGATGCCGGCCGCGAAGAAGCCGATCGCGAGCGCCGCCATGAGGATGTCCATCATCGAATGCTCCTATTGCGCCGGATTATCCACGGATAATCGTCGCCGAATTCCGAAAAGCGAGGTTGAGACAGATCAACCGCAGATCTTGCTTCTGCGCTTACCTGCTACGCGAATGTCACGTGCCATCCAGCGCATAGGTTTTCGAGATGAGGCGAATAGGGACGTTATATGAATCTTATAAAGGGCGAGGATTTGGACCCAACGCGCAGCGCAGGTTAGGGAGTGCAAGGCACACTCCAACCGTGCATGATCCGCTTGAGCCGCTGTGGCGCCCTGAGTCGAGGCCCGGCGCGGGGATGCCTCGCATTCTTATGGAGTTCTTATATCGTCGTTGGCCGACCTGTCTCGCGGGCGGCTGACCAGCGAGCCAATTCGACATAAGGGGCCCGCGCACCGGCTCGGCGCCTCAGGTTCAGCCGCACGCGGGGTTCAAGGTCGACGGCCCGGTCGATGGACATTATCTTGACCTTGCGGCTCGTTGTCTCGTCTCCGTTCAATGCAATTGGGCAGCTCTGTTGCCATTGTCAGCCCGACCACCGACACGACCAACCGTTTCAGAGTGGGTGACGCAAGTGGACCGACAAGCCTCCGCCGAGTGGCGCGCGCAGTTGCTGCATACCTGGCAGCTGGCGGTACTGCGCTTTGCGATCACGCTGGACGATGCAGATCGATTGCACCTCCTGGCTATCGCCGATGAGATCGATCGCGGCGGCCAATTCGATCGACAGAGCAGCTTTAGCTTCTTTCGCAGTTGCAGCACCGAACTCTGCGCAGCCATTCTGCGGCAGAACGATTCTGCAGACGCCATCTTGCGGCATTTTGCTGCACGAATTGAGGACGCTCGGCTGCGGCGCGCGTTCGCGGCCGCAGTAGGAATTCGGTCCGATCCGGGCGGCAGCAAGTCCAGGCAGCCGGACTGGCTGTGGCGAGGGCTCACGTCGCGCGACGTTTGCGCGGTCCAGCCCGGAACGGTCAGAGAATCAGCAATCCGGACGCGGCCTCCGCGCCGCGAGCGAGGATGAGTGCTGACTGTCCAACTGCCCCTTATGGAATCCCTATATCTCCGCCCCTCGCCTCATCTCGTTTTCAAACAGCCATCCGGCCATTTTGGGCGTGCGGCCAATGCCTTGAACCAGTGCTTTGAACCCAATGCCTTGGACCGCGCGCAAGACGAGATGACGCCATGTCCGTGCTACCCCAAAACGCCCCCACCGACCTCGGCGACCGGCTGCGCGACGCCTATGCGGTGTCCGCCGAATTCATGGCCGACATCATCGGCCAGACCTGCCGGCGCTTTCCCTCGGTTGGACAGAGCGGCAAGACCTCGCGCGTCGAGCGCCTGATCCAGTCCGGCGCCTGGACCGACGCCGCGATCGCGCTGCTCGACCTCGAACTGCCGCAATGGCAGATTCGCCGCCTGGTCTATGACGAGGGCGAGTGGCACTGCGCCTTGTCGCGCGAACGCGAGCTGCCCGACTGGCTCGACCAGTCAATCGAGACCCATCATGCCGATCTCGCGCTCGCAATCCTCAGCGCCTTCGTCGAGGCGCAGCGGATTTCCTGGCCCGATAGCCGGCCCAGCGTGCCCACAGCCCGCGGCGGCACGCGTTCCTGCTACGCGCCGCTGCTCGTCGACAATTTCTGCTGATGACGGCGCAACCGTGAACACCAAACAACTGCCTCAACAGCTGCAGTCGGTCCAGGTCATGGTCCGGTTCGGCTTCCGGCTTGCCATCATGATCGGCTTTGCCGTGTTCGCCGGCGCGGGCATCGGCCGGGGCCTCGTCGCGCTGCTGTGGATGTCGGCGCTGATCTGCGCGCTCGCCGGGCTGTTCAAGCGCGAGATGCCGTTCGCCGCGAACCTCAACCACTGGGACGAGATGACCGCCTATGTCGCGCTATGCGCACTCGGCACCGGTATCGTCCAGCACCTCTGAACCCATCCTTCAAATCCTATGCCGCTCCTATGAAGTCGGCCATCCGCCGCGCTCGATTTCATATCCGACACAACAGACATTGATCGCGTGACTTCGAACTGAAGGACTGACCAACGTGAAAGTCGTCGAACCTCCCTCGTGTAGTGCAGCGTCCACCATCGTCTTCATCGGCCGCAACCACCGCGGCCAGTGGGTCGCCCAGCAACAGAACGGCCTCTATGGCGGCCTGTTCATCAACCGCGCCCAGGCCGTCAAATATGCGCTGTTCGAGAACGGCCAGCATCCCGAAATGATCATCGAGCTGTCGCGTGAGTTCGAGCTCGATATGCGCGGCAAGACCGCTGATATCCCCGCGAGCCGCGTGGCGTGAGCCGCCCCATGATCTTCACACCAGCATCGAGATGGGCACCGAACGCCGATTCGGCCGAATGGCTGTCGGGCTTCATCCCCGATCTTCCGACCCCCTTCGACCTCCACGACGAGATCGACGCCGATACATTCGGTCGGCTGTGCGAGCGCCAGATCGCGGCCGGCGCGACCGCGCTTGTGGTCGGCGAGACCGCGGGCGAAAGCTCGACGCTGGAGCCCGCGGAGCGCGCGCAGCTGGTTAGCATCGCCGCCCGTGTCGCGCGCAAGCGGGTCCGGATCATCGCCGGCGCCGGGTCGAACGCGACGGACCGCGCCGTCACGTTCACGCGAGCCGCGCAGGCGGCTGGCGCCGACGCCATCATGTCGGTCGTGCCCTATTACAACAAGCCGATGCCGCACGGCATGGCGGCGCACTTCCGCGCCGTGGCCGCGGCCACGACACTGCCCATCATCCTGCACGACGTTCCGTCACGGACGGTCAAAGGTCTCACCGACGAGACGCTGCTCGAACTCGCCGCATCGCCGCGGTTTGCGGGATTGCGCGACGGCAGCGCCGACATTGCCCGCCTGGCACGGCTGCGCTCACGCCTGCCCGCGCGATTCCGGATGCTGACCGGCGACGACATTTCATCGCTCGCCTGGCTCGCGGCCGGTGGCGACGGCTGCATCTCGACCGTGGCCAACGTCGCGCCCGATCTGTATGGCGCCGCCTACCGGCATTTCCGCGCCGGCCGGCTGTATCAGGCGCGCGAGCTGCATCAGCGGCTGGTGCCGCTCGCAACCCTGCTGGAGCGCGAGCATCCTGCCGCCCTGAAATTCGCGCTGGCGCTGCTCGGGTTCATGCAACCGGCGACGCGGCTGCCGATCGTGCAACTGGGGGCAGCCGACAAGGCCGAGGTCGCCCAGGCGATGGCTGCGCTTGCCGACGAGTATCTTGCAGCTGCGCAGTGACCCGCTGACGCAACGCAAGTCATCGCAATGCACAATGGCACGTGCAACGTCGCCCGTGACACCGCGACATATTGAGGTTCCGGAACCGCGCCCCATATCCACGGCAAGGGAGTGCTTGCCGTGCAGACCTTCAAGGCGGCTCTCGTTATGGCGATCGCACTGGTTGTCTGGATCGGTCCCGGCGCGGCCGCGGACGGCAACCGTGTTGCCCTGACCATTTCCATCGATGGCGCGATCGGGCCGGCATCGGCCAACTACGTCAAGGACGGCTTGGCGAAGGCAGCGGAGCGTCACGCCGAGGTCGTGATCCTGCGCCTGAACACGCCGGGCGGTCTCAGCACCAGCATGCGCGAGATCATCACCGACGTACTGGCCTCGCCTATTCCCGTCATCGGCTATGTTGCGCCCTCCGGCGCCCATGCCGCGAGCGCCGGGACCTATATCCTCTATGCAACCCATCTCGCGGCCATGGCGCCCGGCACCAATATCGGCGCCGCGACGCCGGTGCAGATCGGCGGCCCGTTGCCGGGTCTGCCGGGCAGCAACCCGGATAAGGGTGGCAAGGACAAGGACAATTCGGCCGAGCCGAAAGATGCCATGACGGCGAAGGTGACGAATGACGCCGTCGCGTTCATCCGCAGCCTCGCCGAACTGCGCGGCCGCAACGCCGACTGGGCCGAGAAGGCGGTCCGCGATGCCGCCACCCTCTCCACCAACGCTGCGTTGCAGGCCCATGTCACCGAATTCACCGCGCATGATCCGGCCGACCTGCTCAGGCAGGTCGATGGCCGGACGGTGGAGCTCGCCGACGGCAAGACGCATACCCTGGCGACCAAGGAAGCCGTGATCGAGGCCATCGATCCCGGCTGGATTTCGCGCGCGCTCGCGGTCATCACCGACCCCAACATCGCCTTCGTCCTGCTGATGGTCGGCATCTACGGGCTGATCTTCGAGTTCATGTCGCCCGGTGCCGTGGCGCCCGGGGTGGTCGGGACGATCTGCCTGCTGGTCGGCCTCTACGCGCTCAACATGCTGCCGATCAACTACGCCGGCTTCGGCCTGATGTTGGTCGGGATCGCGCTGCTCGCGATCGAGGCCTTCAACCCGACCGTCGTGATCGGCCTCGGCGGCATCGTCGCCTTCGTGCTGGGAGCCGCCATGCTGTTCAGGATCGAGGCGCCCGGATATGCCCTGTCATGGCCGCTGATCGGTATCGTCGCCGCGATGTTCACCGGGCTCATCCTCGTCGTGCTCGGGGCGCTGCGCCGCGCGCGCCACGGCCCGGTCCGGACCGGCGCGCAGGCCATGCGCGGGCTATCGGCCGAGGTTCTCGACTGGTCCGAGACATCAGGTCACGTCTTCACCAATGGTGAGCGCTGGCAAGCGCGCGGCACCGAGACATTCAAGGCGGGAGAGACGGTCGAGGTCGCCAGCATCATCGATTTGACGCTGGTGGTACGGCGTGCGCCGGCCGCCGCCGGCGAAGGAGGTTCAGCATGATGCTTGATTATTTCACCTATGGGGCGGTCGCGCTGCTTGTGATCATCTTCCTGACCCAGGCGGTGCGCGTGCTGCGCGAATACGAACGCGGCGTCATCGTCACGCTCGGCCGCTTCACCGGGGTGAAGGGCCCGGGGCTGATCATCCTGATTCCGGTGGTGCAGCAGCTCGTGAAGGTCGATCTCAGGGTGATGGTGCAGGTGGTGCCGCCGCAGGACGTGATTTCCCGCGACAACGTCTCGGTCAAGGTCAATGCCGTGCTCTACTTCCGCATCGTCGATCCCGAGCGTGCCATCATCAAGGTCAGCGATTACATGTCCGCAACCAGCCAGCTGGCGCAGACCACGCTGCGCTCAGTGCTCGGCAAGCACGAGCTCGACGAGATGCTCGCCGAACGCGACAAGTTGAACGCCGACATCCAGGAGACCCTCGACAAGCAGACCGACGTCTGGGGCATCAAGGTCACCGCAGTCGAGATCAAGGACATCGACATCAACGAGACCATGGTGCGGGCGATCGCCAAGCAGGCCGAGGCGGAACGGCTGCGGCGCGCCAAGGTGATCAATGCGATGGGCGAGCAGCAGGCGGCCGAGAAGCTGGTCGAGGCCGGCCGGATCCTTGCCCAGGAGCCGCAGGCGATGCAGCTCCGCTATTTCGCCGCGCTCCACGACATTGCCGGCGAGCGCTCCTCAACCGTGGTGTTCCCGCTGCCGATGAACCTGCTCGATCACCTGACGCGGCGCAGCGAGGCCACCTGACCCGGCAGATGCTTGGCCCGCCAGGCCGGCCCCGGGCCACGCATGTAATGCGCCTCGGGCCGATAGATGCTGATCGGCTCCTCGCCGATCCAGGCCAGAAACTTGAACAGCGCTTGCGCGGCGCTGCGCAGCGGGGCAGCGATGAATGATGCGGTGCGCATTTCAGTAGTCCCACTTCTCGCCGAGCACGGCCGGCGTCCGCGGATAGCGCTCGGCATCGCCGCCGGGCATACCGACATCGAGATGGGCTCGCGCCCACCCCTCGTGGCCACGATGCAGCAACAGCTCGTTGCGCAACCGATGGATCTTGGCGGCGGCGATCGCGCGATGAACCGTCCTGAAGGCCGCGCCGATCCGGCGCATGACCCGTCGCAGGGTCACCGGCATGGCGCCGGCCGAATTCTGCGGCCGGACGTCGTGTAAATGGAGCAAGGTCATGTCCCACCTTCCTGTTGGCGGCGCGTGCGAGCGCACCGCGTCAAGCTCAAAGATGCTGGGAAGGCCGTAGGAATTCGAGAGGACCCGTCGTTGCGCCGCATAGGCACGGCATAAACGGCCAGATGTCGCCGACGCAGTGCAGCCGTGCCGCAAATCACGAGATTTCGGACAATTTTACCCTCGAACGGCCGTGCGCAGGGCCGGTTTACGGTCGGCGGCAAGACCGGTAACGTTGCCCGCCAATGCGACGTGGAGAGTGCCGATGCGGCCCAAGGACCAGACCAACTGGATGCTGTCGGATGCGATCGAGGCGCTCGCCCGCGCCGAACGGTTGCACCAGAGCTTCCTCAATTTGCACCCCCGCGCGGGCGGCAGCGAGCCGAGCTGGGAACCGCCGATGGACGTGATCGAGACCGAGCAGGAGATCCTGATCCTGGTCGCGCTGCCGGGGGTCGATCCCGACCAGGTCGAGGCCGCGCTCGACGGCGGCACGCTGGTGATCTCCGGCCGCCGCACCTTGCCCCCTGAACTCCGTAACGCCCGCATCCTGCGCCTCGAGCTGCCGCAAGGCCGCTTCGAGCGCCGCATCACGCTGCCGACCGGCCGCTACACCATCAGCCGCTTTGCCGCGCATGGCTGCGTCGGCCTGCGGCTCGGAAAATCGAGCTAGAGGATTTCGCCATGGCTGCATCCGACGTTTCAAGCCCGGCGAGCTCCGCGCCGATCCCGAGCGACGCGCTGATCATCGTGCCCGTCCGCAACACCGTGCTGTTTCCCGACGTCATCTTCCCGATCACGATCGCGCGTGCGACCTCGATTGCCGCCGCCCAGCAGGCGGTGCGCGAGCAGCGGCCGATCGGCATCCTGCTGCAGCGCGATCCCGAGACCAACGATCCCGGCCCGGACGGGCTCTACCGCGTCGGCACCGTCGCCAACATCGTGCGCTACATCACCGGCGCCGACGACAGCCATCATCTGGTCTGCCAGGGCGTGCAGCGCATGCGCGTGCTCGACTATCTGCCCGGCACGCCGTTCCTCGCGGCGCGCGTGCTGCAGATCCCCGAGCCCACCACGACCTCGCCCGAGATCGAGGCGCGCTTCCTCAATCTGCAGCGCCAGGCGCTGGAGGCCGCGCAATTGCTGCCGCAAACGCCGCCCGAATTGATCGCCGCGCTGCAGGGCACGACCTCGCCGGCAACCCTCGCCGACCTTGCGACCTCCTACATGGACATCAAGCCGGCGGAGAAGCAGGACATCCTCGAGACCATCGACCTCGTGGCGCGGATGGACAAGGTCTCGCGCCACCTCGCCGAGCGGATCGAGGTGCTGAGGCTGAGTCAGGAGATCGGGCAGAAGACCAAGGCGGTGTTCGACGAGCGGCAGCGCGAGGCGATCCTGCGCGAGCAGATGGCGACGATCCAGCGCCAGCTCGGCGAGGGCGACGGCAAGGCCGCCGAGGTCGCCGAGCTGACCAAGGCGATCGCGGACGCCAAGATGCCGCCGGAAGCCGAGAGCCAGGCGCAGAAGGAATTGCGCCGCTACGAGCGGATGCCGGAGGCGGCAGCCGAATCCGGCATGGTGCGCAGCTATCTCGACTGGCTGATCGACCTGCCCTGGAGCATTCCGGAGGAGAAGCCGATCGACATCGCCGAGGCGCGCAAGATCCTCGACCAGGACCATTATGGCCTCGAGAAGATCAAGAGCCGCATCATCGAATATCTCGCGGTGCGCAAGCTCGCCCCCGGCGGCAAGGCGCCGATCCTCTGCTTTCTCGGACCGCCCGGCGTCGGCAAGACCTCACTCGGCCAATCGATCGCGCGAGCGATGTCGCGGCCGTTCGTTCGTGTCAGCCTTGGTGGCGTGCATGACGAGGCCGAGATCCGCGGCCATCGCCGCACCTATATCGGCGCGCTGCCCGGCAACATCATCCAGGCGATCAAGAAGGCCGGCGCGCGCAATTGCGTGATGATGCTGGACGAGATCGACAAGATGGGCCGCGGCATCCAGGGCGATCCGTCGGCCGCGATGCTGGAGGTGCTCGACCCCGAGCAGAACGGCACCTTCCGCGACAACTATCTCGGCGTGCCGTTCGACCTGTCGCGCGTCGTCTTCATCGCCACCGCCAACATGCTCGACGGCGTCCCCGGGCCGCTGCTCGACCGCATGGAGCTGATCAGCCTCGCCGGCTACACCGAGGACGAGAAGCTCGAAATCGCCAAGCGCTATCTGGTGCGCCGTCAGCTCGAGGCCAACGGCATCAAGGCCGAACAGGTCGAGATCGATCCGGACGCGCTGCGGCTGATCATCAAGAGCTACACCCGCGAGGCCGGCGTCCGTAATCTCGAGCGCGAGATCGGCAAGGTGCTGCGCAACGTCGCGGTGCAGATCGCCGAAGGCAGCACCAGCCACGTCACGATCGCGCCGAAGGACATCGTGTCGCTGCTCGGACAGCCCAGGTTCGAGAACGAGATCGCGCAGCGCACCAGCATCCCGGGCGTCGCCACCGGTCTCGCCTGGACCCCGGTCGGCGGCGACATCCTGTTCATCGAGGCCTCGCGCATGCCGGGCCGCGGCGCGCTGATGATCACCGGCCAGCTCGGCGACGTGATGCGCGAGAGCGTGCAGGCCGCGATGACGCTGGTGAAAAGTCGCGCCGCCCAACTCGGTATCGACCCTGCGGTGTTCGAGAAGAACGACATCCACGTCCACGTTCCCGCCGGCGCGACGCCGAAGGACGGCCCGAGCGCAGGTGTCGCGATGTTCACCGCCCTCACCTCGCTGCTGACCGACCGCACCGTGCGCGGCGACACCGCGATGACCGGCGAGATTTCGCTCCGAGGCCTGGTGCTGCCGGTCGGCGGCATCAAGGAGAAGGTGGTTGCCGCGGCGGCCGCGGGCCTCACCCGCGTCATGCTCCCTGCCCGCAACAAGCGCGATTACGACGATATCCCCGCCGGCGCCCGGGCCAAGCTGGAATTCATCTGGCTCGAACGCGTCGACGACGCGATCGCCGCAGCGCTCGAGCCGGCCAAGGCGACGCCTGCCGCTGCGGAGTGATGGTTGCTGCACGAGGCTCCAACCGACATCTCGCCCGGGGCCACCCCTCTCCCCAACCCTCCCCCGCAAGGGGGGAGGGAGCCTGGCAAGCGTGCTCACCTCACGTTATGGCGCAAGCAGCGCAGACCATGTCTCGACCGCCGCATGATCCGTCACGCACACGTGGCGCTATGAGTACCGACTTCGTTTTGGAAGTTGCCGTGGCGCGCTTGTAAGGGAGCCAGAGGCGGAAGGGTTCCCTCCCCCTTGCGGGTAGGGCTATCGCATATGGGCCAGGACGGTGAGAAGGAAGTCGTTGCTCCATCTTGCCTGGAGCATTTTGTGGCTGGTCCGCGCTGGACCTGGCGTGGCTTGCAGGGCGTTGATGGCGAGCTTGCGGATGACGGCAAGGTTCTCCGGGGCGTGGTCCTTGCGGCTGCGGCAAGCGTCCTCGTCGAACAGAACGTCGAGAACCCAGTGCAGGTTGTTCTCGATGCTCCAGTGGGCGCGGACGACGTCGAGCAGCTTCTTGGCCGACAGCCGCCGCGAAGCCAGAAAGTATCGGGCCGTCCGCTTGGCAGGCTTGCCGGCCGTTGCGCGCCAGCTGTCGATGCGGCCGACCGCGACGATAGCGGGGAAGCCATGTTGCTTCGCCAATTGCGGTGCCGGCACGATGATGGCTTGCCGGCGCTCGATGCGATCGTGGGCGGCGGTTCTTCGCTGGCTTGCTCGCGCAGGCCGTCGGGCGGTGTCGAGCAACGCCTTGGCGGCCTTGAAGAGCCGGCCGCGATTGCTCTTGATGGCTAGAACGTAGTGGCCCTTCCGGTCGCGGATGGCCTGCGCGACATCGGGCCGGCAATGCAAGGCGTCGGCAGTGACAAGAGCGCCGTCCAGATCGAGCGAGGCGAGGACTTCGAGAACGCCGGCAACCTCGTTGCGATTGGGGGCCTTCCTTTGAGCCAGCGCCATGCGTGTGCCTGCCGCCCAGACATTGACCATATGCAGCGGTGTGGATTGCCGCCCACGCATGAAGGCGCCGCGCAACGCCTTGCCGTCGATGCTGACCACGCCCTTGATGCCGAAGCCCTTGCTGAGCTTGCGCAAAATCGCTTCCAACCCCTTCGGGTCCAGAGCACGGAAGACGTTGCTGAACGTATCGTGGCTGGGGATGCCGGATCTGAGCTCCAGGAACCGCTGCAACAGCTCCTCTCGGCCTTTGCCGAAGAACTCGAACTCGGTGCAGGTCTTGGCGCCGGCCAGTGTCGCCGCCAAGGCGATGACGATGATCTCCACCAGATCGTGCCGCACGTTGCTGGCGCGGGGGTCCTTGAGTGGTCGAAGCAGGCGCTTGAGTTGGCGCATTCTGGTCTCCCTCGGGAAGCGAGAGACACCCAAAGAATCCAGTTCCAACCGCTTGGCAACACCCCTCCATCGCCATATGCGATTCCCCTACCCTTGCGGGGGAGGGTTAGGGAGAGGGGTGCCGCACGGCGTGCTCTCTCAGCTCGATCCTCGACGCATTCAGAGCGGTGGGGGTCAGCTCTTGCCCATGCAGTCTTCGATGTAAAACCAGCGATCGTCGCCGGTCAGGCCCTTCGCCTTCACCTCGGCGCGGCAGGCCTTCAGCTTGGGCTTGTTGGCGCGCCACTGCGCCTTCATCGCCTTCAGTTTGTCCATCGTCAGCTTCATCTTCGACGGCTTGGCCGTCGTGGCGGCCGGTGCCGGCGCGGCGGGCGCCGTGGTCTGGGCCGACGCGACATGGAGTCCCACGGCGAGCAGCGCGGCGGCAAGGCAAATCCTGGTGCAAAACATCGAAATCCCCCATCCCAAGTCTGTTCGTTGAATGTTTGTTCGTTGAATAGAGCGAACGCCGCGGGTGCCGGAGAACCGGCAACCCGCGGCGCTGATGGTCGCAGTCAGAGGATTTTGACCGCGCTGAGCAACGTCATGTAGATGCCCCAGGCCAAGGGAATGCCGACGAACAGCCAGAACAGCGCCGCCCGGCCGTCGAGACCGCCCTTGCCGATGCCGAACGAGCCGGTCGCACCATTGCCGCCGGTCGCAGTCGCCGCCTGCAGCTTGGCCACCTCGGCGTCGCTCATGTGCCACTTCGGATCGACCGGCTTGATCATGTAGTTGCAGATGAAGCCGGCGATCAGCATGGCGCACAGGATGTACATCGTGGTGTTGTAGAGCTGGTCGCGCGGCACGCCCGCGGCCAGCTGGAACTCACGCAGATAGTTCACCACCACCGGACCGATGATGCCCGCGGTCGACCATGCCGTCAGCAGGCGGCCATGAATCGCGCCGACGAACTGGGTGCCGAACATGTCGGCAAGATAGGCCGGCACGGTGGCAAAGCCGCCGCCATACATCGACAGGATGATGCCGAAGCCGAGCACGAACAGAAGCTTCGAGCCCATCGCGGCAAAGGTCGGCGCCAGCGCGTAGAGCACGATGCCGAGCACGAAGAACGTGTAGTAAGTGTTCTTGCGGCCGATCTTGTCCGACAGCGAAGCCCAGAAGAAACGGCCACCGATGTTGAACAGCGACAGCAGGCCGGCGAAACCCGCGGCAATCGCCGCGATCTGCGCCTTCTGCGACGCATCGAGCGCATTGAAGCCGACGTCGGGCAGCCCGATCAGCTTGCCGGCGAAGATCTCCTGCAGCATCGGTGAGGCCATCCCGATCACGCCGATGCCCGCCGACACGTTCAGGCACAGCACCCCCCAGATCAGCCAGAACTGCGGCGTCTTGTGCGCGTTGTCGAGATGCACGTTCTTGGTCGAGATCATCGCGTTGGCCTTGGTCGGCGGCGTCCAGCCCTCGGGCTGCCATCCGCTCGGCGGCAGGCGATAGCGGAATGCGCCGATCATCATGAACACGAAATAGATCGCGCCCATGCTGAGGAAGGTTTCCCAGACACCGACCGAGGTCGGGGTCTTGAAATAATTCATCAACTTGTCCGCGAGCGGCGCGCCGATCATCGCGCCACCGCCAAAGCCCATGATAGCCATGCCGGTCGCCATGCCGCGGCGGTCGGGGAACCATTTCACCAGCGTCGACACCGGCGAGATGTAGCCGAGGCCGAGACCGACCCCGCCGATCACGCCGGAGCCGAGCCACATCAGCCAAAGCTGGTGCGTGTAGACGCCGAGCGCGCCGATCACGAGACCGCCAGCCCAGCACAACGCCGCGACGAAGCCCGCCTTGCGCGGACCGGCCTTCTCGAGCCAGCCGCCCCAGATCGCGGCGGAGACGCCGAGCAGCACGAAGAACAGGGTGTACATCCAGCCGAGGCTCGCGACCTTCCAGTCGCAGGTCGTCGTGAACAATTCCTGCATCAGCGACATGTCAGGGCACGCTTTCGGCGCGGTCAGGCCGATCGCGCGCGACAGCGGCAGCCAGAACACCGAGAAGCCGTACGCCATACCGATGCAGAGATGGATGCACAGCGCGGCCGGCGGCACCAGCCAGCGATTGAAGCCTGCGGTCGCGATCGTGTGTTCCTTGTCGAGGAAACCTGCGCCTGCCGCGGACACGCGTCCGGCGCTGCTCACTGCGGTCATTGATACCTCCCCTGCAGCCGCCGTTACGTCAGGCGCATCTGCGTCTTCGATCCCGTCTCAGCACTTGCGGCCACCGTCAGGCAGCCGCGCCGCACATTTCCTCGATGCGCCGGGACCAACCACGCGCATTCCGAAAATGCTAACCCCCAACCCGATCGGATATGCCAAGCCGTGCAGCCTGATCTGGACGCAGGCCGGCCGTTGTCCGCCGGCGTCCCGCATCCGGGCACACCGCCATCTCCGCAACCATCCGGAGATTATCAATTCGCGCAGAATGGAAAATAGGAGTCGATAGGCAAATGGTAGATATCAAGCTGCATCTAGCGCGTACGCGGCGCTGCAGCATTTGAAATATCTATCGTACCATTCAGCTTCTCGATCAGGAAAACGATCCGGACTTCGCTGCGTTCGGTGATCTCGACCTTGTCGCCGGTCGCCTGGATCAGCGCCGGGATGTCGATCACCGAAAGCGGATCGGTGCAGTGCACTTCAAGGAAATTTCCTGCCGCCACGCCCCTGAGGGCCTTGCGCGTCTTCAGCGCGGGCAGCGGGCATTTCAGGCCGGTGAGATCGAGTTTCGTCGTTGTCATGGCCCGACCATGGCGAAGCCGCCACGCATCGTCAACGGCGGCACCTTTCCCACCCTGCTCAGCTTTCCGCCGAGGCCGAAGCGAGCACATCGTCGACCGGAATCGCGGAGCGCAGCATCAATTCGGCGACGTCCTCGATGTCGTCGAGATGCACGACCGGCAGCCTGGTCTCGATCGCGACATCGCTGGCGATCCCGACCACGTGCGGGTCGTCCGGAAACAGCAACGGCTTGCCGTTGGCGGCCCGATACACCTCGATCTTGCTGACCGGCTCGCGCTTGAAGCCTTCGACCACGACCAGGTCGACCTGCGCCATCTTGGCGAGCAGTTCCGGCAGCCGCGGCTCGCTCGCGCCGCGCAGCTCATGCATCAGCGCCCAGCGCCGCGTCGAGGACACCAGCACCTCGGTCGCGCCGGCCTGCCGGTGCACCCAGGAGTCCTTGCCGGGCACGTCGACATCGAATTCGTGATGGGCGTGCTTGATCACGGAGACGCGCAAGGTCCGGCCCAGCAAATAGGGGACCACCCGCGACAGCAGGGTGGTCTTGCCGGCGCCGCTCCATCCCGCGAGGCCAATCACTTTCATCCGCGCCTCCGAAGCCAACTAGCGTCCAACGCTGCTTATATCAGCCTTGGCGCAATGTCATGCCAGCCGACCGGCGCGATTTGCCGTCGCCGGATTGATCCGCCTCGCAGGGCCGTGGCGGTCCAACGGATATACCTCGAAGTTTCCAATGTGCGGGGTGGCCGGAACGCGATAAATTGCATCATCGGAGGACCAAAAATATGCCTCGCTCGCCTTCGATCGTGCCGCATCAAGTCGACCACGACACCTATCTGGTGCTGAACGATTTCGGCCGGCTCGGCCGTGCCTGGTGCGAGACCGACGAGGAAGGCGCCGACCGGAAAACGCTGATCCGGCGTCTGCTCGATGACCAGTACAGCCATCCGGTCCGCATCGTGGCGTTCAATACCAGCGAAGGATGGTCCCGCGACGTCACGACCGACATTGCCGACGAGCTTCGCCGTCGTTTCGTCGAATACGAAGAGGTCCCGCGCTCCGTGCTGGAGTTCGTGGAGGCCGCCATGCGGCACTGAGCCGGACCCCAAGCGGCCAGGTTGATCTACGTTAAGTCCCTTGAATCAAGAACCATCCTCATCGTCGTCCTGGCGAAAGCCAGGACCCATTACCCCAAATGAGAATTGCTGCGCGGTGCTGGGGCCGCGATCCCCTTCACAATCCAATGCGGTGGTTATGGGTCCTGGCTTTCGCCAGGACGACAGCGGTGTAGGGGAGCTACGCCGGCCTGAACCCTGCCCTCACCAACGCCGCGCGGCCCTCCTCCGACGCCAGCGCGTCGAGAAAGGCCTGCACCGCGGGGCGTTGCTTGCGCGCCGTCACCAGTGCGAAGTCATAATGCTCCTCGGCCAGCGGAATGAAACCGAGGCCGGACGCGTGGGCGACAGGCGCGATCGTCATGCCCCAGTCGGCGCGATGCTGCGCCACCGCGGCGGCGACCGCATTGTGCGAGCGCGGCTGATTCCAGTACCCGTCGGGCCGGCTGCCCGCCAGCAGGCGATCGATCAGGATGCGGGTGCCGGCGCCCTGGTTGCGGTTGACCATGATGCAGGCGGGATCGGCGAGCGCGGCGCGCACCGCCTGCTCTGCGCTCAGGCCGGCAAAGCGGGTGTCGTCCTTGCGGAACACGATGCCCTGCATGCGCCGCCAACCCGGCACCAGCTCGAGGCCGTCGGCCAGATACGGCGTGTTGTAGGTCTCGGTCTTGTCGTCGAACAGATGGATCGGGGCGAGATCGCATTCGCCGCGCTTGGCCGCCGCGAGACCGCCCAGACTGCCGACCGCGATCGATCGCACCACAAGCCCGGCATGCGCCAGCGGCGCGGTGACGAGATCGAGCCCGGTGCAATGGCTGCCGACGATGACGAGATCCGGCACCCGCACATGCGGCGTGAACAGCGTCACCTCGGCCTCGCTGCCGCCCGGCAACTGGTCGGCCAGCGCCTCGATCTTCAGGAAACCATCGGCCTGCGCGAACGAGGTGATCGCGCCAGAGCCCTTGCCGCTCGGATAGGCGATCAGGCCATCGGCACCTTCAACCAGCGACACCATCACAAACTCGGTGCGCCCGAGCTCGGAAGCGATACGCACCGGCACCTTCACCGCCACCTTGGCGTCGGAACGCGGCGGCAGGCCGGCCATCCGCCGCAGCACCGGCACGATCATGTCGTGAAAGGTGAACATGGCCGAGGTCGGAAAGCCCGGCAGGATGACCACCGGCTTGCCGTCGCAGACCGCAAGGCACAGCGGTTTGCCGGGCTTCAGCGCCACGCCATGCGCGATGATCCCGGGCTTGCCGAGCCCTCCGATGATCCGGTGCGAGACGTCGCCTGCGCCCTTGGAGGTGCCGCCCGACAGCACCAGCATGTCGCTGTCCGCCAGCGCCTTGCGCATCGCGGCTTCCAGCATCGCCGCATTGTCCGCGATCGCGCCGAGGAACGACGCATCACCGCCGTTCTCGGCAATCGCCGCCGTGACGATCGCGCCATTGGTGTCGTAGATCGCGGCCGGCCGCAGTCCGTCGCCCGGCTGGACCAGCTCGTCGCCGGTGGAGAGGATCGCGACCCGCGGACGGCGCGTCACCAGAACCTCGGCGATGCCGCAGGCCGCGAGCATGCCGATCTCGCGCGAGCCGACGATCGTCCCGGAGCGCAGCAGCGCCTCGCCGCGCGCGATGTCGGAACCTGCATAGGACACGAACTGCCCGGGCGACGCCGCGCGCCGCACCTCGATGGCGCCGTCGCCGCCGGCCTCGCCGACGGGTTGGGTGTGCTCGATCATCACGATGGCGTCGGCGCCGCGCGGCACCGGACCGCCGGTCGCGATCGCGGTCGCAGTGCCGGGGAGCACCGGCCGGGTCGGGGCGATGCCGCACGAAATGGTCTCGTCGGTCAGCGCCAGTCGCACCGGCGTGCCCTCGCTGGCGCGCGCAAGATCGGCCGAGCGCACGGCGAAGCCATCGACATTGGAGCGATCGAACGGCGGCACGTCGATTGGCGCCACCACGTCCTCCGCCAGCGCACGGCCGAGCGCGTCGGCGAGCCGTCGCGTCTCGGACGGCAATTGGCGCGGGAACAGCGCCGCCTCGAACCGCGCAAGGGCCTCCTCGCGCGACCGGATGGTCAGGAACTGGTCCTGTTCGATGGACGGCTTGGGGCTCGGCGTGAAAATACTGGTCATCCCGGGAACTCACTCCCGCAAGATATAGGCATCGACGGCCGTGCCTGCAGCGAAGCCCTCCGCCGCGCCGGGCACGATCAGCAGAGCTTCGGCGCGCGCGATGGGATCGAGCGACAGGTCACCGGTCGCCAGCACGTCCCAGCAGCCTTGACCACGCGCCAGCAGCACGACCTCTGCAACACCGACGCCGGAAGCGATCTTGCGTTCCAGCGGCAGTGTCAGCGATTTGCGCGGGCGCCGGCCCGACAGGCGATCAAGCACCGGAAGCGCAATCGCCCACCAGGCCGCGAAAGCCTGATCCGGCGCGCCGGGCAAGGCGACGATCGGAATCGTGTCGATCCGGCCAACCGCAGCAGTGCGCCCGGGTTGCAGTGCAATGCCGTGCGCAATCAGGGCGCCATTTTTCACCAGCGCATTGACGACCGCGTCCGTGTGACCAACACCGGTGCCCCCGATCGTGACGATGAGATCGCAGCCATCGGGATCGAGCCGGCTCGCAACCGCCGCCACATCCGGCGTCACCGTCGTGCAGATGACCTCAGCGCCTGCAAGGCGCGCGGTATCGGCGATCAGTTGCGCGGTCAGCTCGCCGTTGCCGATATTGACGACGCGCAGCCGAGGACGTCTTACGCGCAACAGCTCAAGTCCGGCCGCCCGCGCGAGCAGCAAAGCACGCGGCAGCAGCGGCTCTCCCGCCGGCATCACCGCGCGCCCCGCAGCGATGTCGCTGCCGGCACGCCGGACACCCTGCCCCGGGATGGCCTCGGTGAGCACCTGCGGCAGTGGACCGGAGCTGTCCACCGCATCGTCGTCGACGACGCAATCGGTGCCATCGGGCATCGCAGCGCCGGCTGCGACCCAGACCGGGAGTTCGGCCTGTGCCAACGGCGCATAGGAGGACGCGCCGACCAGATCATTGGCGCGCATCGCCCAACCGTCGTTGATCGCGACATCGTGCGGCGGGTATTGGCGCGCGGCCGGCATCTCGGCCGCGATGCAGTGCAAAGCGTCCGCAGGCGACAACTCGATCGGCGCAACCAGCGCGACGTCGCGCAGCACGGCGGCCAGCGCCGTATCGAGCGGGGTGAGCGAGGTCGGGAGGCGCTGGGTGGTGACCATGGCCCGCTATGGACTGAATCGGCGGTGAAAGAAACCGGTTTGGGCCGGTCCGGGTCCCCGTCATTAGACCGATGGCGCGTTGACGCGGACCCCAAACTAGTTGCAAAAGAAACCAATATGACCGGGTTCCAGAGGCCCGGCACAACCATAATGGCCAATGTGCCAAATCGGGAGGGAGACAGAATGATCGCGACCAGACTAGCCATGTTCGGGACGCTCGCAGCCGCGCTGCTGGCTTCCTCGGCCGTATCGGCGCAGGTATCCGACGACATCGTCAAGATCGGCGTACTGACCGACATGAACGGCCCGGCTTCGACGCCGACCGGACAGGGCTCGGTCACCGCCGCACAGATGGCGGTGGACGATTTCGGCGGCACCGTGCTCGGCAAGCCTGTTACGGTGATCGTCGGCGATCACCAGCTCAAGCCCGATATCGGCGCGACCATCGCGCGGCGCTGGTACGACGTCGATCAGGTCGACCTCATCGTCGACGTGCCGGTGTCGGCGGTCGGGCTTGCGGTGCAGAACATCGCCAACGAGAAGAAGAAGCTGTTCATCACGCACTCGACCGGCGCGACCGACTTCCACGGCAAGTTCTGCTCGCCCTATGCGATGCAGTGGGTGTTCGACACCCGTGCGCTCGCGGTCGGCACCGCGCAGGAAGTCGTGAAGCGGGGCGGCGACAGCTGGTTCTTCATCACCGACGACTACGCGTTCGGCCATTCGCTGGAGAAGGATGCCTCCGCCGTCGTGACCAGGAACGGCGGCAAGGTGCTCGGCGCAGTGCGGCCGCCGTTCGCGACGCCTGACCTGTCGTCCTTCATCCTGCAGGCGCAGGCCTCCAAGGCCAAGATCATCGGCATCGCCGGCGGGCCGCCGAACAACACCAACGAGATCAAGACCGCCGCCGAGTTCGGTGTCTTCGCCGGCGGCCAGCAGATGGCCGCGCTGCTGGCGCTGATCACCGACATCCATTCGATCGGCCTGTCGGCCGCGCAGGGCCTGCTGCTGACCACGTCGTTCTACTGGGACATGGACGACAAGACCCGCGAATGGTCGAAGCGCTATTTCGCCAAGATGAACCGGATGCCGACGATGTGGCAGGCCGGCGTCTATTCCTCGGTGACCGCCTATCTGAACGCGATCAAGGAGACCGGCACCGACGATCCGCTCAAGGTCGCGGCCAAGATGCGCGAGAAGCCGGTGGAGGATTTCTTCGCCCGCAACGGCAGGCTGCGCGAGGACAATCTGATGGTGCACGACCTCTGGCTGGTTCAGGTCAAGACACCGGCGGAGTCGAAATATCCATGGGATTATTACAAGATCCTGGCCAAGATCTCGGGCGAGGACGCATTCGGGCCGCCGGATCCGGCCTGTGCGATGGCAAAGAAGTGAGATCAGCGAATGACGGATAGAGGGTAGCGAATAGGTGCGACCGTCAGCTATTCGCCACTCACTGTTTGCCGCGCTAGCGCGCCACCCCGATCTCGCGGAAATATCTCAGCACGCCGGGGTGGATCAGGTTGGGATCGGGCGCCGCGGCGACGGTGTTCGCCGCGGTGGTCTCGCAGGCCTGGACGAGCTTCTTGCAGAAATCAGCCTCGGCGCCATGCAACGTCTTCGCCAGCCGATAGGCGACGTCGTCGGGCAAGCTGTCGCGCACCAGGATGTAGCTCCAGGAGCCGATCGAAACGATCGGCTCGTTCTGCTTCGGATAGCTGCCGGCGGGGATCGTCAGCGGCTTGAGGAAACTGTGCTTGGCGCGGACGCGCGCGATCTCGTCCGCGGTCGGCGCAATGAACCGCGCTCCCGTCGCGCTTTCGGCGAGCTTGGTGAAACTCGGCCAGCCGATTCCGGCGCCCCACAGCGCGGCGACGCGGCCATCTTCCAGCATCGCGGGGCCATCGCCGGCGCGATCGAGATAGACCGATTTGAAATCCTCGTCCTGCTTCAGCCCGATGCCGTCGAGGATGTAGCGCGACAGGATCGGAATGCCGGACCCCTTGGCGCCGAACGCAACCGATTTTCCGACCAGATCCTGGATCGTCCGGTACGGGCTGTCGGCGCGCACCACGAACATGCCGGGGGCCGAATACATCGCGGTGAGGATCCTGAGTTTCGTCGCCTTCGGCCGGCCGATGCCCATGAAGGCCTCGTAGGCCGGCTCGCCGGCAACGGTTGCGATGTCGACGCTGTCGGCCTCGAGCAGCGGAATGTTCTCGCTGGAGCCCTTGGTGTTGCGCGGTTCGATCGACAGTGTCGGATCGGCCGCGTTCATCACCTCGGCGAGGGCGTTGCCATAGAGCGGAAAGCCGCCGCCCGGCGTCGCCGTGGCGAAACTGATCGTAGTTTTGGAAATGGTCTTGCCCCCCTCTTGCGCCGCCGCGCCGCCCGCCAGCAGCGCGCCGGCGCAGATCATAACAGCGAATTTCATCCCGAGCCTCAAGCATTGCACATGAGCAAGACTATCGTCGCACGGGCGGTGTCGTAGGCAAAGGCGGCGTTTTGTGAAACCATGACGGCAACAGTCACGAGAAAATGACGGGAGACATGATGATCCGGTTCGCACGTGCCGCCTTGCTTGGTTTGGCCTGCTGTCTTGCTTCGCTCAGCCCCTCAACCGCATCCGACTATCCGAACCGGCCGGTGCGCTGGCTGATCGGGTTTGCCGCCGGCGGCCCGGTCGACATCGTCGCCCGCATCATGAGCCAGTGGCTGTCGGACCGTCTCGGCCAGCAATTCGTGGTCGAGAACCGCGCCGGCTCCGGCGGCAACATCGCGGCCGCCGCCGCGATCAACTCGCCGGCGGACGGTTACACGCTGCTATTCGTCGCGCCCAACAATGCGATCTCGGCCTCGCTCTACAAGAAGCTGCCCTACGACTTCCTGCGCGACACCACGCCGGTCGCCAGCATCATGCAACTCACCAACATGCTGGTGGTCTCGAATGCGATGCCGGTGAAGACGGTTCAGGAATTCATCGACTACTGCAGGGCCAACCCGGGCAAGATCGCCTACGCCTCGTCCGGCAACGGCACCTCGGTGCACATGTCGGCCGAGCTATTCAAGGCGATGACCAAATGCGACATGCAGCACGTGCCGTACCGCGGCTCGGCGATCGCCTTCCCCGACATCATCTCCAACAAGGTGCAGCTGATCTTCGACAACCTGCCATCTGCGCTGGAGCAGTCGCGCGGCGGCAGCGTCCGGGCGCTCGGCGTCACCTCGCCGACGCGCTGGCCGGGCGTGCCCGATGTGCCCGCGATCGCCGAGACCGTGCCGGGCTTCGAATCGGTCGGCTTCTACGGCATCTCCGCGCCGAAGGGCACGCCGCCGGAAATCGTCGATGCGCTGAACAAGGCGGTCGGCGAGGCTCTGAAGGACCCCAAGCTGGTGGCGCGACTCGCCGAGGTCGGCGGCATCCCGAAGCCGATGACCCCGGCCGAATTCGGCAGACTGGTGGCGGACGAGACCGAGAAATGGCGCAAGGTGGTGGAGTTCGCCGGCGTCTCGGTGGACTGAGGCGCCGGCCGCCGAGCGCGCCGCCAATGGCTCCCCACCGCTGTCCCCTACGGCGCGCCGTGGGATTCGGCCGCGCCGCCGGATGCGGCGCCCGGGGCCTCCCGCGCGGCATTGCCGAAACCCCACGCACCCTGTAAACGGAGCCCGCACCGTTGCCGGCCGCCCCTCCGCGGCCCGCAAGGCGGCGGGGCCTGTAGCTCAATGGTTAGAGCCGGCCGCTCATAACGGTCTGGTTGCAGGTTCGAGTCCTGCCGGGCCCACCAAGAGGATCAATAACTTACTGGGTCCTCGTTGCCCGTAGCGCGACGGCCGCACCAGAAACCGCACCAGATACGTGCGCTTTCGTTCGTGCGACAGTTCGCGCATCGCAAATCGCTCGATGGGCTGGTCCAACTTGGGTCATGGCAAATCTAATCATCCCCCACTCATCGATTGGTGGAGATACTCCAACAAAGCCGCTGATTAAGAGACGCATGATTTGCAAGAAATATCAGTAGCTATTCCGACAAATGGGCAGATGGAACAGCATTGAACGAACGAGAGCCTTTTGATCTGTCGGAATGCTGGGTCCACTCGCTGTTGTTCGGCGCGCGGTTTGCCCCCCGATCGGCGCCGAAGGTTGACCCTGGCCAACACAGCCGAATTCATTGAACCGTCACGGGAATGTTCATTACGTATGGGGTCAATGTTGTAAGCTGATTGGGGTCAAAGTTCGGCGCTTATTCAAAGCCTGGCGGCGATAAAGGCAAAGGTCACACGTTCGAATCGTGTCGGGTGCGCCACTTCCGTACAGAACTGGGCACGCCAAAACCTGCCGTTTTTGCGCTTGAAGCCGCGACGAGCGTGCGCAGCCGCCAGTTCCGGCACCTGTCGCAAGCGCGACTTGACCCAACTGCAACATGAACAGAGCCGCAATGCCGCTGGCCACCACACTGCCCTTGCCGCCGGAGCACCCTGTTCTGGAGCACTTGGTATCGCGCTCGCAGTCTATTGTCCGACGACAATGCGATTGACACAATACATGCTCCGAGAACAAGCGTTGTAAGCTAAGCCTTCGATCTTTAGTCGGAGCGTTCAGGGATCCTCGACGCCAAGGCGCCCGTCAGACCACGCCCGCTCAAATGTTGTCAGCACGATGATCCGTAGATGGGAGCAAGGGAGGCATCCGTTTTGCATTTTATTCCTTCAACCGTCTGGCGGTTTGCACATGTCATGTCGGAGTGGACTTCTCGTTACATGCGGAGTCGATACGAGCTCATAGATCCTGTCATCACTCAAGCCCTTCAGACAGCCGAGCCTTTCCAGTGGTGCCGGGACTTGGAACGAAAAGCCCCATCCGCTGCGGCCCCCCGATACTTTGGGTATCGCGTCCATCACTAAAGTAGCGATCAGTTAAACCCCCGTGCAATAGAGCAACTATTCAATGTCTCCTAGGTGGATGAAGAGCCAAATGTTTTGGTCTCGTTATTTTCGCGCGGAGAAGCCAATGAGTAATTTTGTACGTCTCTCAGCAGGATTGATCGCTGCAGTCCTGATCACCGCCCCAGCTATGGCGCGCAAGCACCACGTCAAGTCCTGGCATGACAAGAGCGGGGCTGTTGTCGAAAGTTCGAACGTCGTGCACATCAATGGCCGTCATTGCATTCGCGCTCCGGATGTCGGCGCATTTGCGTCCGATCCTTACCGGAGGCCTCCCTGCGAACCGGCGCGTTGGTACTGAACTACTAGCGGGCGGAATGTGATTCGCATTCTGCCCGCTCCCGATCTCAAACTCGGCAACACACTGGCGGCGTGGCTATCCCGAAACTTGCAGACCCCTAGTCGAGCGACGAACCCCAAAGAACTTCCACGTTAGAATTTGGCCCAATCGTAGGCACCGACGGAAGTAGCCGCCTCGCAGCACTGTTGAGAACCCTCGCAGAAGTCCAGCTGAAGCCCACTACTCTTCTGGCATAGAGCAATGGAGAAAGACGATGCGCGTTTCATTGGCTTTGAGCTTGTTGCTCGGCTTGACTGCTTTGACGAGTACCCAAGCGACCGAGCAACGCCATCGGCGAGATCGTGTTGTCGTTCGCCCAAGTTTCACCGCGGGTTTTCCAAGCCAAGGCTACCGACCGGGTGGACCAAGTCCGATTAGCAACGTTCCTAATTCTGACGATCCCTCTGAGCTCGGCGGGCAACCACCTTGTGGCTGTTGAGACGCCACGGACGGACGGATCGTACCCCCGACACGCAATCAGACTGCGATTGCCCCGCTCCGACGCCCCGACCGGTCCGGACGTCGATGTTTGCGATACGCCGCCCAGCGATTTCTCTTGACAGCCACGGCTACACTCAGCGCTTCTGCTTAGCGTAACGCGGTCCCATGCGCGATCAGTGCTCCCAGGCAGGTGCTCCATGTGGCCTTTGCAATTAATCAACAATAGCGGGCAGAGTGAACTGAAAAACCGCTCCGCGGGGAACATTCGCGCCCGCAAATAGCCGCCCACCATGCGACTCGATAATTGATTGACAGATCGACAAGCCAAGCCCGAGTCCGCCAGGCTTCGTCGTGAAGAATGCTGTAAAGAGCCTTTCGATAGCAAACGACGATAGCCCGCCCCCCGTATCCCGTACCCTTACAAGGACATCCGAATTGTCAACCGCGGTCTCGATCAGCACCTCTCGCGAACGATCATCGACGCTCTGCGTCGCTTCCATCGCGTTGATCACGAGGTTCAACACCACCTGCTGCAGTTCCACCCGATCGCCCTTCACGGGCGGAAGGTGGGCTGAGAGGTCAGTGCGCACGCAAACGCCATACTTGACTGCTTCTCCACGAGTGAGCTCCACAACCTCGAGGATGCCCTGGTTGATATCAAGCGGCTTGCTGCTCAAGGAAGTCCGCTTAACGAGGCCGCGTATTCTGTCGATGACGTCGCCGGCACGCTTGCCGTCCTGCGCGATCTGCATAAGTGCTTCCCACGCTTCCTCTAGATCTGGCGGCTCCGCGCGCAGCAAGCGCTGGGCCGCTTGAGCGTTGGTGACCATTGCCCCAATCGGCTGCTTCACTTCATGCGCTATTGACGCTGTGAGCTGCCCCATCGTCGCGACGCGATTCGCATGTGCGAGTTCCTTCTCCATGCGTCGCGCTTGCGCTTCCGCGCGCTTACGCTCGGTTAGGTCAACAACAAAAGTCACCCATCGGTCTTGCCGCTCATCAATCGCAGCGGTCCCAACCATCACCGGAACGCGCGTGCCGTCCCTGCGGACGTATTCATCTTCGAATTGCTGGACCGCACCGTTCGCTTCAAGCGCCGCGAAAGGAACGGTTGCGACCCCGAGCCGTGCTGGCCCCGTCAGATCGGCCCAACGAAGGCGCCCCGCAGAGAGGTCTTCGCGCTCATATCCCGCGATCTTAAGGAACGCATCGTTTGCCTCGAAGATCCCACCGTCGCGGCCGGAGATGCATATTCCGACAATGTTGGCGTCGACCAACCTCCGGATCTTGGCTTCCCGCTCTTCGAGCTCACGATACAATCGGGCGTTCTCAAGAGCTATGGCCGCTTGAGATGCCAGCAGCTTGAGAACCGCTGTTCCGGTCGGGACAAATGCTCGGGGCACAAGGTTATTTTCAAGATAGATTGCTCCGACTAGTTTGTCTTGCGTCACGAGAGGCAAACAAAGAACAGAGCGTGCCCGCCGATCCTGTATATAGCGATCAGCGGCGAACGACGGTTCGACCGTGGCATCGTCGAGAATGACGGTCTTTCGCGTTCTCATGACATATTGTAGGACTGATCTCGGCAACGCCGTATCCAGACGGCATTGAAAACGCGCTCCCCCGCCATCATTGTTTGCGGTCGCTTCGGCAACAATCCGCTCTTCCATTCCCTCCGACAGAACGAGCACCGCTCGTTCAGCGCCTGCCTGAGCAAGTGCCAGTCGAGTTAGCTTTTCTACCAACCTTTCGAGCGCAATCTCACCGGCAATTGCCTGTGATATTTGCAGCACAATCGCCAAGTCCAGGTGTTCGATCGGCTGCTCGATGGTCCGCGTTCCGAAGGGATTCCGATCCAGAGCCCCGAGGCACGGATGCAACGCGTCTAGCTGAAGCACCTTTCCATCTGCTCCCCAGCGCTTGTAGCAGTACCGCGCCTCTTGGAGATGGACGCGACCCACTGTTTCAAGACCATGAGCGAGATAGAATCGAGCGGCTAGTTCATGCGCAAGCGCCTCATTTTGCACGAAGCCGCTCGAGCGGGCAGATCGAATCGCCGACTCGAACAGACGCATTGCCTCAATGTCTTTTCCTCGAATACGTGCGATCTCAGCTCCAACGAGAGCGGCTTGGTCTGCGAAGTTCTCGGAGCAAGCACTCGCCAGAGCCTCAAGTTCTTCGTGATTAGATATGAGCGTTTCTAGGGTCGATGGATCATCACCGGAAACGACAGAGCCATGGTGGGCCGACAGACTGAGCGAACTGTAAAGGTAGTAGTCGGCCGCTTCGATCGGTGAGGGTAGCGACCACAGCAGTTTTTCGACTATGCGCCCAATCTCAAGGGCCTCGGCATATTCGCCAGCGAAAAAGCGAGCCCGGAGCTTGTGTATCCAGTACTTCCGACCGGTCCGACCACTGTCCAACAAATCGCTTTCGATTTTGCGCTCTTCGAGCTCATCACCGCCTAGAGAACCAAATTTCGGACCGCGCCCACGGAGCATCTGTATAAGGCCAAGCAGCCCCCCAAGCCAGTCGACGACCGGGCTAAACCTCGCTTTCCTCGCGAATTCAAGACCGGCTACCGCCGCCTTTTCTGCATCAAGGAGCGCGTCCCCGGACGCGAGCATATTCTCAACTAGAACAGCGTCACTGTATCCGGCGAAAAGAAGATCCCCGTTCTCCCTCGCCAACTCCGCCGCTCGTCGTAATAGTTCCCGTCCCGCCCGCACGTGTTTCGTCAACAACATCAACTGGGCGCCGAAATGCAGATATATGCGTGGCTTTAGACGAGTGAAGCCGAGCCTTTCGATGAGTTCATAGCCAGTCTGTCCGAATCGAAATGCGTTCTCATAATCACCGAAATGCTTTCCAGCGATCAGGCCGAGGCCCACATACGCCAGACACGTCCCTTCGCTGTTCCCTTGCTCTAAGCCAATGCTCAAAACTTTGCATACAGCCAATATCCACAAATTAGGATCGGAAAGGAAAGCCGGCGTTGACATCTTGAGCAAGATATCGATCGTCGCGAGCGCTTCGGGAGCCAGCAAGAGAGGGAATTTTAGCAAATCCTCGACTGTACGGTCCTTGAGTTGCGAGCAAATGTGATTGTACTGCCGACGCGCTTCATCGTCTGTCGGCTGCAAACTCCAGTTGCAACCGAGGTGGTTCAGATACGCCAAACCGACAAGCACGGCACGTTCATTTCGCCCAAACGTTGTGTGCAGATCAATCTGCAATGACGTAATAGCGGCCCGATCAGCGGTAGTGATAGCACGAGCTGAGAGCAATTCCAATCTTTGCTCGGCTTCGGTCAACGCTCCGGTCAGGAATTCGCATTCAGCGCGAATGAGCTCAAATGATAACGGCAGCTGCAACTGGCGCTTTTGTGAATGGTCTGACAACAGACCAGCACCTGCACTGAGATAGGAGAGCGCAGATGCATAGGCATTCGAGTCCTTTGCTCGCCGTGCTGCGAGGAGGTTGAGCTCAGCGAGTTGTTCGCGCTTGTCACGATCGATACGCGCCACGCCATGATTGAGTTGATTGACAATATCGAATATTGCCTCTTCACGCCGCTCAAGCGCCGTCTGAGTGAGCATGAGATGGCCGATCAAAAGATGATAGTCGGCACGCTCCTCTTCGGAGATCATCGAATACGCCGCCTCCTGAACTCGATCATGCGCGAACCGATAAGAATCGGCTCGCCGCTCCAACAGACCGAGATGGAGCGCCGGCCACAGTGCGGCCTCCACGCCTTCCTTCGTCGACTCGAGGATCGTAGACAGCAGCGTGGTTCCGGCAGCATTGCCGAGACAGGCCAGATATCGCAGCGCCGCCTGGGTTTTAATGGGCAAACGTGCCAGCTTGCCGACCATGAGATCCACAACGTTGTCGGTACATCCCATGGCGCGGATACGCTCGAGATCCCAAGACCACCTCGCTGAGGTATAGTCGAATGTAAGCGAGCCTTCCTCAGCCAGGAGAGAGACAAATTGGCTGACAAAAAACGGATTGCCGCCCGTCTTCTGATAAACAATTTGCGCGAGCTGGGCTACGCTTGCGAGCTCACTGTGGAGTGTGTCTGCGATAAGCTGCTGCAAGTCGTGCACCGTCAGAGCAGAAAGTTCGATCGCACGGATCCTCCCGTCGAGCTCACGTATCCTCTCGAGTCGCCTTATCAACGGGTGGTTGGCTTCGACTTCGTTATCTCGATAGGCACCCACCAAAAGCAGGTGTTGCAAATTGGACCGGGTTAGCAAATCCTCGATGAGATCCAGCGTCGCCGCGTCCACCCACTGCAGGTCATCGATGATCAAGATCAGCGGATGTTCCGCACGAGCTAGAGCAGCGACGAAGCGTCGGATTGTCAGCTGGAACCGGCTTTGGGCCTGCTGCGCCGGAAGTTCTGGCACCGGCGGTGGTTCACCAACAATGAGCCTCAACTCAGGGACTAGATCCACTACAAGTCGCCCATTGGGCCCTAAAGCCTCCTGAAGCGAGAGACGCCAACTAGCGAGCTCGGCGTCGTTAGTGCTGAGAAGTGATTGTACGAGCCCTTCAAAGGCCTGCACCACCGGAAAGTAAGGAACATTGCGCTGGTGGGGGTCGCATTTGCCAGAGGCGACAACGCCTCGGGGCGTCACCACGGACTTATGCAGTTCGCCAACAACGGATGACTTTCCGATCCCCGCGTAACCAGAGATCAGCACGAGTTCTGTCGAGCCGGTCCTCACGACATGATCGAAGGCCGCAAGCAGGGCCCGGATCTCGCTCAGCCTTCCATACAATTTCTCCGGAATTATGAGCCGATCAGGGACGTCGTTTTGACCGAGTGGAAAGCTCGAAGACGGCGAGCCGATCTCGACGTTTGCCAGACAGCGTCTCAGATCTTCTTCCACACCAATTGCAGTCTGGTAGCGATCTTCGGCAGTTTTCGCGAGCAGCTTCATCACGATCGCGGAGATCGCGTCCGAGATATCAGGTCTTCGCTCACGGACGGAAACCGGTCGCTGAGCGATATGGCAGTTCACCCACCCCATTGGGTCTGCGGCGACAAAGGGCAGTTGCCCCGTCAGCATCTGATAAAAGGTGACACCGAGTGCATAGAGATCACTCCGAGAGTCGACCGAGCGGTTCATGCGTCCTGTCTGCTCGGGGGCCATGTACGCAAATGTGCCGGCGATCAATTCGGGCGGTCCCAAGCCATGTCGCTCGCGCCGCAAGCGCGAAGCGATGCCAAACCCGGTCAGACGCACCCGTCCGTCCAGGCAGTTCACCAGTATATGAGCGGGCTTTATGTCTTTGTGAACGATACCGTGCCGATGGACAGAGCCTAACGCAGCTACGGTGCCGAGCGCCAAATGAAGAAAGTCCTTCGGATCCATGGCTGCGCCAAGCAGTCCCTGGAGCGGCTCGCCGCCAGGATCCTCAAGCACCAGGGCCGTCTGCCCTGCTCTGCTCGCAAGCTCCAAAGGCCGAATGGCACCTGCCAACGCAAGTTCGTGCCTCAGCTCATATTCTCGCTTTAGCCGCTCCACGGTTGATGGCGAGGGTCGATCCACGGTGGGTACCAAGACGAGCACGGCGTCCGCCCCACCATCTTTCCCTCGCCGCTTCGTTCGGTACAAGACTCGATCGCTATCCTGAGACACGACCTCGACCCCATCTACGCCGAGGCCATCGATGGAAAGGGATCGACTCACTTGACGAGCCTGTTGTTTGACACGCGTGGGTCCGGCTCCGTCCCGAAAAACCTCATTACGCTCATTAGCGATCCGCTAGGTCGCCCTCGATCGACAGCAGTTCCTCGAACGCTCGCACATCGCCACGAGGAAAACGCGACCACACAGGTGTTCAGTTTCGATCACGCCTCATCGGTATCTGACCGACGTTTCAAAGCCTCATTGACACATTCAAGAAGCACAGACTCATCAAAGGGTTTGGTTAGAAAGCCAATAGCTCCGTGCTTCATAGCCTGACTTCGTACCCGCTCGTCAGAGAAGGCGGTTATAAAGACCATTGGGACTAGCCGACCTTGAGCAATCAAACGCTCTTGCAGATCAAGACCACTCATCCCTGGCATGGCCACATCTACTATCAGGCAGCATGCCTCATTTAAATGAGGCGACGATAACAGCTCTTCCGCCGACGCAAAACCGCGCGCCAAAAACCCCATCGCCTTGAGCAATCGCACGGTCGCCCCGCGTAGCGAGACGTCATCATCAACCACCAAAACCGTCGGCACTTCCACGTGACGGTCTCTCTTCATTGAGAGGATAGAGACCCAGTGGCATCTGTGCCAGAAACCACCGGTCCACCAAATAACATAGCAATTTCAGATCGAGAACTATACTTAGGTTTCGAGTCTCCTGATCGCACCACGCTTGGGGGCCTTTGTGTTTTCATCTGAGCACCTAAACCTTCAGCTATCAAAGCTGACCTCCGTGGCGACCGAACTCGTGTGGTACGATCCCTGCCGGCGCAGATAAGTCATTCCAGTCCCCTCCCGATCGCCGAAGCACTAAACGCGAAGACGTTGAATTTCTCGATACAAGATACCGGACAATGATCCATCAAATCTTCCAAAGGGACTGACATTATTCCCTAAGTGCACGCCGTGGCCGCAATCGTCGGAGTAGCTAAAATCGCTGTCGGACACCCGGCGGCGTTGACTTTCAATCCCTCGATTGCGGCGAAGGAATAGCCTTGCTCGAGTACTATTTCGGTTCATCGCTGCGCCATCTCTCCAAGGTCGCCTTAGCCTTGGACTATGCGCCAGCGGGAATTTCAAAAATTGACGTCGGACTGACCACCGCAATCATGATCGCGCTACGTTGCCTAAAGCGCCATCGGGTGTGACTAGTCGGTGCCCGCCGCTGGAATGGTAAATTCAAAGACTGCGCCCCCTCTGAGTCCCTGCCGGGCGGTCAGTTGTCCACCATGCCCCTCAACGATTGACCGGCAAATAGACAACCCGAGCCCCAAACCTCTCTGCTTGGTCGTATAAAATGCGGCGAACAGGTCATCGACAGCCAACGATGGCAGTCCGGGGCCGGCGTCCTGGACGCTGACGAGTACGCCCGCATCAACTGTAGCAGTAGTAATCATTAGTTGCCGGGAACCGCCGCTAACGGCATCCATCGCTTCAATCGCATTGACGATAAGGTTGAGTACGACTTGCTGCAGTTCCACTCGATCTCCGCGAATCGCTGGCAGACGTTCTCCAAACTCGGTCAGAACCAGCACATTGTTCTTCGTCGTTTCGCCCCTAGTGAGCTCGAGCACCTCTCGGATCGTCTCGTTGACTTCCAATGCATCCCTCCGAGGAGGCACTTTTCCGATCAAAGCACGAGTCCGGCTGATGATCTCGCCCGCCCGGCTTCCATCCTTGACGATATCGCCAAGAATAAGTTGAATTTCTTCCAAGTCCACAGGACTCGCATTGAGGAACCTAAGTCCAGCATTGGCATTCGTGACCGTCGCGGCTATCGGTTGCTGTATCTCGTGTGCTATCGATGCCGTGAGTAGCCCCATGGTCGCAACTCGATTGGCATGCGCCAACTCGCGCTCCATTTTGCGTGCCCCTGCTTCGGCCTGCTTAAGCTTCGACAGATCGAGTACAAAAACTACCCCATCTGCCTGACGCTCATCGAATGTCGCCGATCCAATCAATACAGGCACTCGCGTGCCATCTTTGCGCAAACATTCCTGTTCGTAAGGCTGGATGACAGCGGGAGCTAATAGCTCCCGCCTGACTTGGTCAGTGCTGCTCTGCCACCCCGACGCCATGAGCTCCGTCCAGCGGATGCGGTGCTCTGAAAGGTCTGCCCGGTCGTAGCCAACAATCTTGAGGAACGCATCATTGGCTTCGACAATTTCGCCAGTTCGCAACGTGATAGCAATTCCTACAATGCTCGTGTCGACCAAGCGCCGGATCTTAGCTTCCCGCACCGCCAGATCCTTGTAAAGTCTGGCATTTTCGTAAGCGATTGCAGCCTGCGACGCCAACAGTTTGAGGATGGCGCTCCTCGCCGGAACGAACACGCGAGGCGCCAGATTGTTTTCGAGATAGAGCACCGCCACAAGCCGCGCCTGTGTCGTCAGCGGCAAACAAAGAACTGAACGGACCTGTCGCTGCCGCACATAGGGATCCATTGCAAATTCAGGCTGGATCATGGCGTCATCTATAACAACTGTGTCGGCCGTGCGGACGACGTATTGAACGACGGATTCCGGATGCGCCGAGTCAACAGCTTCGCGAGCCCGAACGATCAATCCGCTGTCGCTAATGGTCGCTTCAGCCGCTATTTGATGTCCGACTTCGCCAAGAACAATTAACAGTGCACGCTCGGCACCTGCGTGAGTGAGAGCATTACGTAGCAACGTGTCGATCAATCTATCCAGAACAATCTCACCGGCAACCGCTTGCGAGACCTGAATTACCGTGGCCAAGTCCAGCCGTTCGATCGGCTCCCCGATAGTGCTCGTCGAGCCCGATTCGTAAATATTGGTCGCGAGACGTGGATGGTCCTCATCGAGCTGCTGCACTTTTCCATCAGCTCCCCATCGCAGGTAGCAGTAACGAGCATCGTATAGGAGGACGTCGGAGATCCTTCGAAAACCACGAACGGCGTAGAACAGCGCAGCACGCTCATTCGCCACCGCCTCAATATGGACAAATCCGTTCGTCCGCGATGAGCTAATCGCTTGCTCGTACGAACGTTCCGCATCTAGCTCACGTCCCTCGATTCTGGCGATCTCCGCACGAACAAGCGCAGCCCGACCATCGAAGTTCTCGCCGCAATTTTGGGACCAGATCTCAAGCTGTCGGCTGTATTTCTGTAACATTTCGAAGTATTGGCAGCCCTGCGGGCCGGCAGCGATGTCACAACGCGCAGCTATCGCCAATGCGCCGTAGAAATAGCACTCAGCCTTTTCGAAAATCGCTGGCGTTGTCCAAATCAGACGATCTGCTCTAAGGGTCGCATCGACAGCTACGTCATAGTCTCCAGCAAAGAACCTAGCTTGCAGTTTTCGCGTCCAGTACCAGCATTCAGGCAGCGCCAATGTGCCATCTGCGGCAAGATGGCGTTCAAATTCACTCTCATTGAATGTATCATTGTCAAAACAACCAAACTTTTGCGTTAGGCCGCGTAACGTTCGAATGAGTCCAAGCTGCGCGGCGATAATGTCTGAGACAAAGCCGAATCTCGCCTTCTGCGCAAATTCAAACCCCTTTTCCGCTTCCGACTGAGTCAGAGCGAGTGAATCACCTGCCGCTAGCATATTTGTGTTGAGGTTATTGCAGGCGTATCCGGCGATCGTCATATCGCCAACCTTGTTGGCGGCGTCGAACGCTTGCCGCATCAAATCCCGGCATAAGATGATGTGCCGATTCCACGGCATTACGAACTGCGCGAACCAAAGATATGTTCGAGCGGTGAAGCGTTTTAAACCGCGCTTTTCGACCAGGTCATATCCAACCCGAGCAAACTCAAATCCCGCGGAATAATTCTCGAACCGCGGTCCTGCTATCATTCCCAGCCAGACATATGCCACACATGATGCATCGCAGTTCCCATTCTCGATGCTTAGATTGACCGCACGACAGCTGGCAACCGAGAAGAGATTGGCGTCCGTGAACAACGCCGGCGGGAGAATCTTGCTGATAACGTCAAGGGTCGCAAGCGAGCCAGGGTCAGTCATCAGTCGTAGATCAAGAAGATCTTTGATTTCTAGGTCGTCTCCAAGATGCGACCATATGCGTGCATATTCGTCGCGCGCCTCCTGCTCCGTCGGATGTGCCGACCACATGACACCGAGATGACTAAGGTACTCCAGGCCAACGGCAACAGCTCGATCGCTTCGATTCAGCGTGGTGTAGAGATCAATCCGAATACATGCGACGTTCGCTCGTTCAACTGTGTCGGACGCCTGCCGCGAGAGTTCCGTTAGTCGCTCTTCCGCGGCATCGAACTCTCCGACGAGAAACTCGCACTCAGCCCGTTGTAGATCGAGCTGGAAGCTCAGTTGACGCTGCCGCACCCAACGGTCATCTCCGAGTTGCTCCTGTCCGGCCTTGAAGTATGTCGACGCTGACACATAGGCGGTCGACGCTTTGGCGCGATTTCCCGCGATCAGATTCAGCTGCGCCATTTCATCGCGTTCGTCGGACGAACCTGCAGCCGACATCCCGAGATTGAGTTGACTAACTATTTCGAAGACCGCCTCCTCCAGGCGCTCAGGAGGCGTTTTTGCCTTCAGCAGCCTCCCAATCTGCAGGTGGTTGGCAGCACGGGATGGTTCTGCAATTAGAGAGTAGGCGGCTTCCCGCACCCTATCGTGAGTAAAGTGGTACTGCATTCCGCGGCGCTCGACCAGCTCCTGACGCACCGCCGCCGCCAGGACCAAATGCACCTGCTCCTTCGGGCTGCCGAGAACGATCGATAGCATCTCAGTATGAGCGCTCGCTCCAAGGCATGCGAAGAGCTGAAGTGCCCTTTGTGTCTTAGCCGGCAAATGAAGTAGCTTTCCAACTACCAGCTTTACAACGCTATCGGCATATGTGTTAGCGTGAAGACTCCTAAGATCCCAATTCCAGCGTAGCGCGCCGAGATCAAACGAGAGCACCCTTTCATCGGCCAGGGTCTGCAAGAACTGAGTCACAAAGAAGGGATTTCCGGACGTCTTCTTGTGCACTATCTCCGCCAGGGGTGCTGCGCACGATGGCTGGCAGCGAAGCGCATCCGTCACCAGCTCTGCCACCTGTTCGTTACCAAGTGGGCCAAGGCGGATCTCTTCAACAAGACCTCCGGCACGGCGTATTGCCCCAATCTTGCTCGTAAGCGGATGTTCGGAATCAACCTCGTCATCTCGATACGCGCCGATCAGCATCAAGAATCGCAGGTCGGATTGAACAAGCAGATATTCAATTAGCTCGAGCGTCGCGATATCTAGCCACTGCAGGTCGTCGAGAAACAAAACAAATGGATGCTCGGGGCGCGCAAAGACCGCAAGAAAGCGCCCGAGTACGAGTTGGAATCGACGCTGGGAATCCGTAGGAGGCAATTCAACGACTGGCGGCTGATCGCCAAGAATCAGTCCTAGTTCCGGCACAAGGTCAACAACGAGCCGCCCGTTCGGTTCTAGGGCCTCCTGCAGCGCGCTACGCCACTCGTTCAGCTCTGCCTCACTCTTCCCGAGAAGCGCGCGGATGGGGGCCTGCAACGCTTGCTTAAAGGTAGAATATGGGATGTCATGCATATACTGGTCGAACTTACCGCCCGAAAGCAGCCCTCGACGCGGTACGAGCGTTCTGTAGAACTCATTGACGACGGCCGACTTGCCGATACCGGACTTTCCCGACACCAGCGCCAAGATAGGCGCCTCCCCGCGCGCTATACGATCGAACGCTGCGAGTAACGCATTGATCTCAGGCTCCCTCCCGTACAATTTCTCGGGCATCATGAGCCGATCGGGCACGTCATACTGCCCCAGCGGGAAGTCGTCTATCACCTGACGCCTGTCCCAATCATCAAGACAACGTCGCAGATCACGTTCGGCGCCGCCCGCGGTCTGATAGCGGTCTTCCGCCGTCTTTGCGAGCAACTTCATAACGATGGCGGCGACTGACTTCGGAATACTTGGCAGCAACTCACTGGGTGGAATCGGCCGTCTGGCTATATGGCAGTGTACCCACTCCGTGGGATCGGTTGCGACGAAGGGGAGCTGCCCCGTCAGCATTTGGTAGAACGTGACACCCAGTGAGTAGAGGTCACTGCGATGGTCGACTGATCGGTTCATACGTCCCGTTTGCTCGGGCGCCATGTAGGCGAGCGTCCCGGCGATGAACTCAGGTGGCGCGGGAGTGTATCGCTCGCGCTGCAACCGCGAAGCAATCCCGAACCCGGTGAGCCGCACCCGGTCGTCCCTGCAACCCACGAAGATATGAAGGGGTTTTATATCCTTGTGGACAAGGCCTCGCTGGTGGACCTTGCCCAACACCGCGGTGACGTCGATGGCCAAGCGCAAAAAGCTGGAAAGATTCATGGGGGAACGGAGCAGCCCCTGTAACGGCTCGCCGCCAGGATCCTCCATCATCAGAGCGGTCCTACCTGCCTCGATGAAGAGCTCAAGCGGACGGACCGCCCAAGAGGCATCCAGGTCTTCTCTCAAATGGTATTCGTGGGCCAGGCGATCTAAAACAGACGATGAAGGACGCTCTGACAACGGGATTATTGCCAGAACCGTTGCTGTATCAGCCCCCGCAACTCCACCCGATCTTCGACAGAGGATCTTCTCATCGTCTCGCCACAAGACTTGTAGGTCAGACGCACCGGAGGAGTTGGCATCGAGAGAACCGCTCACTTGCAGACTTCCTCCTAGCGGAGCCTTTGACCGCGAGCCGCGACCTGCTTTCGCAGTGTCGGGCATTCGTCGAGGTTCAATCTAACTACGAGCGCCTGTTATCTGATGCGCTGCGCTTTCTGAGTAAGGCTCTCTGAATGCATGCTAGCAATCTCGTCTCATCGAAGGGCTTAGCAAGAAGATCGACTGCACCCGCCCTCATTGCTCGATCCCTGAGTTGATCCTCGGGAAATGCGGTAATGAAGATGATGGGTGTTTCGTATCCAAGGGTGATCAAATGCTCCTGCAACTCAATTCCGCCCATGCCGGGCATTTCAACATCTGCTATCAGACAAAGCGTGTCATCTGCCCGACGCAACGAGAGATATTCGTGCGCAGACGCAAAGGACTCAGCGCAAAATCCCATGGATCTCAGCAGCCGGACGACCGCAGAGCGCAACGACTCATCGTCATCGATAATCGAAACCGTTTCACCTTTCACGCAAGTACCCTTCCCGAGAACCTACCGGATAAGGGCCGTCCCGCTTCGGCACCGCCGCGATCGCAGGCTAGCACAGGCACTACAGGTCGAAATACGATACTTAGGTTTCGAGATAGTAGCGTATCGGGGACCACTCTTCCGATTCTCGATTGAAGAAATACCGGTGCGATAGCCTTCAGCTTGAGGCTCGATTGCCGGATGGTTTGAACGAAGTAGGTTCGACGCCGAGAGCTTCCGCCATCCTGACCAACTCAGCCGCCGTTCTTGCTCCCATCTTTCTCATAAGATGGCTTCGATGTACTTTTACGGTGATCTCGCTGAGCCCGCACTTGACTGCGATCTGCTTGCTCATCATTCCGCTAGCCACAAGCGTCATGATCTCTCGTTCGCGAGTCGTTAAGGTTTCAAAATTCGTCTTCAACCGGGCAATCGAACGCTCCTTGTCACGCCGGTCCTGATCCCGTCGGATCGCCGCCGCGACTGCATCCAATAGATCCTGGTCACGGAAGGGCTTCTGAAGGAAATCGATCGCGCCTGCCTTCATCGCTCGAACGGTCATTGGAATATCTCCATGACCTGAGATGAACACAATCGGAGTCCGGATATCAGTCTTCGCCAGGTCAGCCTGAAAGTCGAGACCATTCAACCCTGGAAGGCGAACGTCAAGAACGAGGCAGCTCGGTACGTCGGGCCGTAAACTCCCGAGAAACTGCTGCGGCGATGCAAAGGCTTCGACGCGCAATTTTACAGAGAGAAAAAGCCTCGATAGAGCTTGGCGCATCGAGTCGTCGTCATCCACGACGAACACCACGGGCGACTCATCAACAACAGTCTTCATCGACGGTTTGCGCTGCGTCACCTTGTGTTCTCGCGCGGCTGACTATTCCAACGAAGCCCCTTCAGGCTTACGCAGCCCTCATCAGGGTTCAGTCAGCCAATTTAGGCCAAAACGGTATATCCCGCAACACGATTGCCTGCTCGAACAGGTTGCCCTCCTCAAGCACGATTGAGATTCCGCTGTTGCAAGACGTGCGTAGACGACCGGCATGCCTTTGAGAAGGAGGCCGCCTATCACGCTATCGTGCGCCCCAAGTGAGATAGCCCAGTAGACCCGTCTTGCGACCCAATCGCGGGGCGGCGCCAGGCAAAAGATTACAGGGATGGAGGAGGCCGGCAAACCAGTGCGTCGCGAACTCTTCGTTCTCACGCACGACCGCACGCCATCGCCCCGGTTTAGCAATGTTGCGCGCTCATCGGGTCCGCAATCGATGGCGTTGGGTATTGCCGTTACAATCGAGCCATCGCTTTGAAATCACATGATCGCGTTAATCAGCACAACCGGCCTCGATCCCGACCGTCGGCGACTGCCGGCGACCATCTGCTTCGATTCTATCGCTCAGTTCAATGAAAGGTCCCTGCGTGCACCATCTCAAACAGCTTGTGATTGTCGCGATAGTCGACGTGGACACCAATAATGACTGGCCCCTCGGTCTCAAACGCCTTCCTCATAATCGGCGCGATATCATTCGGCTCCTCGATCATGAGGCCCTTCGCACCAAACGCCTCGGCGTACCGAACGTAATCGACAGGGCCTAGATCAACACCAGTGGTCCGGCCGTACTTGAGCTGCTCCTGGACAGCCACCATATTATAGGAGCCATCGATCCAGACCATGTGGACCAGATTCGCGCGCAAGCGCACTGCGGTCTCGAGCTCCATAGCGGAGAAAAGGAAGCCGCCGTCTCCCGATACAGAGAGAATCTTCTCGGCTGGCCTTACGAGGGAAGCGGCGATACCCCACGGAAGCGCTACCCCCAACGTCTGCTGACCGTTGCTGATGAGGACCTGGCGAGGCCGAAAGCTGTAGAGATGTCGTGCAAACCAGAGGTGAAACGATCCAATGTCGAGACAGAGCGTCGTGTCTCCTCCAACGAATTGCTGCAAGTCATGCACCAAACGCATGGGATGGATTGGCGTGCCACCCCGGAGCGCGCTCTCGGTTCTCAGAAATTGCCGCTCGGCCACGATCATATCGAGGACCTCCAACGACAGCGGCGATCTCGTGCTTCGCTTGACTGCTGGCGTTAGCGTCTCCAACGTTTGATCGATACTGCCCGTCAGCTCCACAGTTGGCGAGTAGCAGTTGTCGAGATCAGACGGCAACACGTCGACATGAATAATCGTACGCTTTCGCTTTCCGTTCCAAAGCGACGGCCAGTACTCTACCGGATTGTATCCAATGGTGATCACGAGATCGGCCGCCTCGAGGAGCCGATCCGCCGGCTGGTTCGCGATCTGACCGACGCGCCCTCCGAAATTCTCGAAACTCATTGCTCCTACGGCACCTGCTGATTGGAAAGTACCGACGACAGGCAAGTTTCCCTTGGTCAAGAATGACTGCAAAGCACGGTTGTTGGATGGTTTACTGGCCAACATGCCCAACAGAACCACCGGATTGGACGCCACGTTGATGAGACGTGCAGCCTCCCTGGTTGCATTGGCATCGGCGGGGCCGAGGCCACAAAACGCCGGCACTTCTAAAGGCTCGTGCGCGCACGGAGCGGTCATGATATCCACCGGCAGATTGACGAAAGCAGCGCCAGGCCGCCCAGATTCGGCCGCGCGGAACGCGTTGGCTAGGACCTCACCCAACTGGTCGGGAGCGCCGACCGTCGCACTGAACTTGGTCACTGGCCTCATGATAGAGACAGCATCCAACGTCTGGTGCACTTGCTTCAATGCATCAGACGTCGGTACCGATCCGCCAAGCGCGACGACCGGGTCCCCTTCGGAATTCGCCGTCGCAAGGCCAGTCGTAAGGTTCGAGATGCCTGGGCCAGAGGTCGTGAGTGTCACCCCAGCCTTTCCAGTCATGCGCCCGATACCACCCGCGATAAATGCGGCATTCTGCTCGTGGCGGCAAACGACTGTCTTAATCTTGGAATCGGCAAGAGCATTGAAGACGGTGTCGATCCTGGCTCCGGAGACTCCAAGGACGTGCGTAACGCCTTGAGCTTCAAGAGTTCGAACTACCAGTTCAGCCCCGGTCTGCGCCCTAGTTTCCACCGCTTGGGCTTGGCGGCTTTCAGTGGGCTTGTTCGGCATAAGCGAGCTCCTCGGCTGTGTTCTTGCTAAGATCTGCCTTCAAAAAGGCTTCTGACTCCGGCAGCGCAAGATGAAACTCCGTTAGCGGCTCAAAGCCGAGGTGAAGCGACTTTGCCTCGACATCAAGTAGATGCCCGCCGTGCTGCCGGTCCTTCGAGATGAAGTGATAATGATAACCCGCAACACTAAACGCACTTGAGAAGCCAGGAGACCACAGCCCCACTAAAGTTCCGTCGATGTCCGCGAAACTGAATTCGCTCTGCGTCTTCGCGGCATCGACAAGACGCCCGCCGGACGGAGGCGGATTGACGGCCCGCGTGCGAACACGCGTAAAATGCCCATCCAATCGCATTGCGTAGAAGATGTTTCCAGAGCTGCGAAACTTGTCGCAGCAGATTTCCAACTCTTTGAAGCTTGCCACAGGCCCAATGTCGGCCTCGGCGTCTGGGTGAAAGCGCGTGACCACCGCGAAAGGTGCGCCAGCGCCCGCAGTCGCTTCCGATACTCGTCCGCTGCCCAGAACTTGAAACGCTCGGCCATCAAGCACGACCAATTCGCCATCCAAGTGCGCGAAAGTGCCCAGCCCGAAATCTCCATGCTCCAGGATCGATCGGACGCTAACTTCTCGATCGAAAACGCCTGCCACCAAGGCACCTGATATCGAGACCTGGAACAGCGTATGGATCGATACGCCAAGGAATTCTGATAAGGCAGCTGTTACGACAGACGACAAAGGTCGACCGATCCTTGCCACCTCAGCGTCCAGGGCCATTTTCAAGGACAGAGGAATATTCGTTGTCAGATCGGCCATTCGATTCCTCGCATTTGGTCGGCAGAAGTCTTGCATATCGATGCTGCGCTTTATGTTCTTCCGAGATGGACGCATTTTTCTTCCAAAGCACGTCGTTGCGGGCCAACGCGTGCGCAAAATACTTTTCACGATGAATCACCTTGAGTCGTCGACGCCGCGGCTGCACCACCGAATGTCTCCGCACCGATAGTGGGACGCCTGTTGAGCGACGGCTCAACCGTTTGGCATATGCTTTGGTGGGCAGCGGCGGAGCTGAAAAAGATGCGGCTCTTGAACTCCAGCTCATAGGCGGAGTACGCCTATTTTTCGGCAACACCGTTCAAGCGGCGCGCACTTCGCCATTGATACGGCGTATTATTCATGAAGCGTTTGAACACGCTAGTGAAGTGGGCCTGAGTACGAAAGCCTACAGTCAAGGCGATCTCGGCAAGAGACAGATCGGTTTGGCTCAGAAGATGCTCGGCCCGCCGTATTCGCTGACGAAGCAGATAGTCGTGAGGACGCATTCCAGTGGCTGCTCGAAATTGCGACGCGAAGTGCATTCGACTTAGTCCAGCGGCTGCAGCAATATCTTGCAGCGAGATCTTATCGGTCAAATGACTATCAATGTATTCGAGAACCCGCTTGAGGCGCCATCTCTGCAGCGCGCGACTTGGCCGGCAGGGCGCGCCTGCTTCAATGTTCTCTTCATCGGGATATCCCGAATTGAAGTGCAGTCCGACCATCCTGGCTACGATAGCAAGCCGCAATGCATCTGCTTGTATGCCGGCATCGCCACTTTCCATTGCCTGAGTGGTCCTAAGAGCGTCTGACAGCCTGACTACAACTGGATCATTGCTATCGTCTGCTAACACGTCATAGAGGACCGATGGCATGGCCATTCCGCCCAATTTGGCAACGTTGCGAGCGGCGATCGCCAACACCACATTCAGGTGCTGAAAAGCGAGCGTAATGCCTTGGCTGTCATCGCGAATTTTGCCAGACTTCCGTTCATCGGCAAGGCCGCTGAAGTGCAGAGACTCCTCCTTTTCCGCCGGCGGAAGGACCGCGCCCATGTCAACTCTCTCGCGCGAGAGAGTGAACTCGCCTAGGGCTATGGGTACTGGTTGCATTTTGAACGATCCTCTCTTGTTGTCGCCAACAGTCAGAACCATCCAAGCGCACCCAGCATCGCTCGATATCTCAGCATCAGCCGAAGACAGGTCCTAACCGTCTGAGACTACAATAAAGAGCAGATGCCGTTTTGCGCCATTCTACAGGTGAGTCGGCGTTCGAAACCTTGGTATCTATCGCCGCCCACTCGCGAAATCGGTCTTAGAACGTGGGAATGGCGCACCGAACTCTTCGGTCGAACCCAAGACGGTCGATAGTCCGAGTTGGACCGCGTCCCAGCCAGGCTGTGGTTTGCCGTGAGAGATCAATTTCCCGGTCTGTTCAAGTTTTCCACACTCAGCAAGTCCACGCAGGATCGACGCTTTGGTACGTTTGCATGCTCTACGCGCGCAGCGCGAGCTTCGGACGGAAGGTCCAGTTCAGCCGGACTGCGCGGTTCATTCCGTTCACAAAACTCAGCCTGTGAACGTAGGCATGGAAAGACACGGGCGAGACGACCCTCCGACGTGTCGTCTCGCCATCCTTGATACAAGATACCGGGCGATTTCAACGCGATTTCAGCACCTCAAGTCTGAATTCGGCCCCTGAACACCCGAAAAGAAACGACAGTGTAGACCAGCATTAATGGAAACACGAACAAGCCCGCACCCCAGAACATGAAGGCGAGACTCGCATGCGGCGCAGCAGCATCACGAATAGTGATCTCAAACGGTATCATGTAAGGCCAGAACGAGAGGGCTAGCGTGGCGAACGCTGCCACGAACACCAGCGCTACCATGTGGAAAGGCCAATAGTCATCGTGATGCTTGACGCTTCGCGCGAGAACGCCGGCCGCGATTGCACCAATCGCGGGAAAAATGAAAAGATAGGGCCGCTCGAGCCATCGATGAAGAATGGTCAAGTGTTCAAAGAGAGCGTGTATGAAGACGACTATAAGAAACACCGTCATTGCGATGGCGAGCACGCAGATATGACGGCGCGCAACATCACGAACTTCGCGGTCGCACTTTCGGACAAGCCAACAGGCACCAAGCAAACCATAACCAAAGCAAAGTCCAACACCGCATATGACTGAGAACGCCGAGACCCAGCCGAACGTCCCGCCGGAATACTGCCCATTTGTGAACGATAGTCCTTCGACCAAAGCGCCAACCATGGCCCCCTGCGCAAACGCTGCAACTAAAGATCCGCCCGTAAGGCTCATATCCCATATCCAGCGCGTGCCCTCTCCCTGATTGCGAAACTCGAACGCGACTCCGCGCAAGATCAACCCCAGCAGCATGACAATGACTGGCAAGTAGAATGCCGACAGCAGAGTAGCGTAAACGACTGGAAACGCTCCCCAGAGAATGACCCCGGATACCACCAGCCAAGTCTCGTTTCCGTCCCAGACGGGCTCGATTGCACGTAACATCTGACTGCGATGGTTCACGTTGGCCGTGGCACCGCATAAGATTCCCACGCCGAGGTCAAACCCGTCGAGCAACAGGTAAATCAAAGTGCTGATGGACAGAACCGCAACCCAGAACATCACCATCATCATTCTCCTGCTTTCAACTCGGAACGGGCACCAGACCCTTGACCAAATACGGTGGAGATGCCCGACGGGGCGCCATATGGCGTTTCAGCGGCAACAGCATGCGGACCGGCGCGCAACAACCTATAGATGTAGTAAACGCCGAATGAGAATATGAAGACATAGGCAGCACCGAACAGCACCAGCGTCGCGAAGGCCGCCTCTGCCGTCAAAAATGGTGTGACAGCCTGCGATGTGCGCAGAACTCCATAGACCGTCCACGGCTGCCGGCCAATTTCCGCCGTATACCAGCCCGTGAGGATCGCAATGAATGGTAGTGGGAAGTTGAGAAAGATGAGCCAGAGCACAGCTCGGCTGCCTTCGAGCCTGCGCTTGAACGCGAGGTAACAGCCGAACCAGGAAAGCACGAGCATGATCATGCCACAGCCGACCATGATCCGAAATGCAAAGAACGGAGCAAGGACAGGCGGCCTGTCCTGAGCCGGAAAGCTCGTCAATCCGACTTCCTTCGACGAGAGACTCATGCTCGCGATGATGCTACCGAGGACCGGGATCCGAATTTCGTATCGATTGGTCTCCGTTGCCGGATCCGGCAAAGCGAGCAGCACCTCGCTTGCTGGCTGTTCGTCATGCCAGCGCGCTTCGATAGCGGCGAACTTTGCCGGCTGATGCTGATGGACGTAGTCACCGACCAAATGTCCGAACAGGAGTTGAATGGGGATGAGCACTGCCGCGAGTCCAAGACCCATGTGCACCATCACCCGCGCTTCGGTGAGGTGGATGGAGCGCAGCAGATACCAAGCGCCTGTTGCGGCCACACAGAATGCACTGGTCAGATACGCAGCGAGCAGCATGTGGACGAAGCGGACGAGGACCACCCAATTGAAAATGATCTTCGACCAGCTTTCAGGAACGAATACGCCGTTCTCTACGGCGTAGCCCACCGGGACCTGCATCCAACTGTTGTTGGTCATGATCCAAAATGCCGACAACGTCGTTCCAAGCGATACCATTGCTGCTGAGAGGAGGTAGAACCACGCTGGCACTCGGCTACGGCCGAACATCAGGATGCCGAAAAAGCTCGCCTCCAACATGAAGGCCGTGAACGTCTCATATGACAACAGCGGCCCTTGGATCGGCCCGCTCATCCTAGACAGTTCGCTCCAATTCGTTCCGAACTGGAATCCCATAACGATGCCCGACACCACGCCCATCCCGAACGCAACACCGAATATCCTGAGCCAAAACTCGAAAAGAACGCGATATGCTCTACGGCCCGTACGAATGTGCAGTGCCTCAAGCAGGGTAAGCCAGGCAGCCAAGCCGATCGTAAAGGCCGGAAATATTATGTGAAACGAAATCGCGAATCCGAACTGAATGCGCGAGAGGAGCAATGCCGTAGGATCCATGGGAGAACTTTCCTTTGTTCACGACCACAGATTGGTTTTGGCTAGATCAACGAGATGCTCGCCGCGACCGTTGAACAGCGCCTTCAACATGTAGAGCGAGAAGCTCTTTGCCATGTCGAGCGTAATGGCTGGCGGTGCGGGAAGACGTAAATTTCCTCGACCGCAACTTCCGGCGCAGACAGCGAGCTCTCCCGTCAAGTGAGCTTCCGCACCCGCTGCGAAGGCTGCCGCTTCCTGGTGGCGCATGCGACCACACTCGATCCTGCCGTCGCGCCGGATCGCGCCCGTCAATCCGTTCAGGCTGTCGCCGACGATTCCGCAGATTCGCCTAACGCCTGCTGCCGTGAGGTTCTCTACGAACATCTCTGCAACCTTCGCGAACATAGCGACCTCTCCTTGTTTTCGGCGATGACGTGAGTTCAATCGCAACGCCGTGCGATCGCGTCCCTAAAGGCCTGCAAGCCTATGAGAGTTTCGTGCCCTGGGCTTCTTCGAAAGAACGGCTTTTGCGGACATACACGTTCTGTCCGCAATTCAATGACGCGACCGCAACATCGCGCAAGCAAGCGATCATTCCTCGTCTCACATAGACGACGGACGTACGAACGCGGGCGGCAGACACGTCGCTAGACAGAATCAGCTTGTTGCAATCCAGATGAGGCTAGCTCACATACTTGCAGCGGCCGCTTGGCGAGCTAACAGCTCGTAGAAATCGCCTCGCAAGTAAAGAGATCTGATCGAAGATATCTGAGCGCTACAATCAGGCTCTGTCGAAGGACGCGGAGCCATCAACCGTCTCCGTCATCACGGGCGTCTCGCTAGTCGAGGACGCACTCGACATCCGAAGATGATCTCGGTGCCCCTCCAACGAGGCGGACTCCCGCAAATAACCGCGGCCCGTCGAACGGCCCGCCGACCGACAAGCATTCCTGGCCCGGCAGCAGACCGAGGTATCGAAGAATCAATCGCTCGAGTTCGTCGCGATGCTTTGAGATGACAAGGACGGGGACGCTTGGCCGAAATTCCGGAGGATCACCCCCCTCCCTTGTTACTGGGCAACGTAAACCGGAGAATTGCGCCCTGATCCCCGTTTGCAGATGCCCACAAATGGCCGCCGTGGGACTCAACAATACGCCGACTGATGGCTAATCCCATGCCAGTACCTTGCGCCTTTGTCGAGAAGAACGGCTTAAAAATGTGCTCAGGCTCGCCAGCCGGAAGTCCACAGCCAGTATCACTCACCGATATCAGCAATTGACCATCATGAGTCATCCCCGACTCCACCTTCAGTTCACCACCGGTCCCCTGCATGGCTTCGATGCCGTTTAACATCAAATTCATCAGCACTTGTTGTAGCTGGACGCGATCCGCCAACGCGTCGGGAACAGTTGAATCGAGCTCGTTCCGCAATAGGACGAGACAGCGTCTCGCAGCCGGGTCAAGGACACCGGTCATCTCTCGAACCAAAGCGTTGACGTTGACCAATTCCCGCTCTGATCTTCCATGACCATAGAGAGCGCGCACCCGCCCAATAATGTCAGTCGCGAACGATAAGCTCGTCATTACGGCCTCGGCGGCTGCGCGCGCTTCATTGATGTCAGGCGTATGTGCGAGCAGCCACTGTCTGCACGCCTTGGCATTAATGATTCCAGCCGCGATCGGCTGCTGTACTTCATGCGTTAGTGCCGCAGCTAACTCTCCCATCATGTTGACGCGATTCATCTGGGCAAGTTCATGACGCAATCGCTCGCGCTCGAGTTCCGCACGTCTGAAGTCGTCGATATCAGTCAAAATTCCGTACCATTTGAGAATCCTACCCTGCTCATCGTGCAGTGGCACCGCGCGCACGAGAAACCATCGGTAGTCACCCTCCGCACTACGATGACGCGCCTCGTTCTCGAATGGCTCGCCGCTTCTCATCGACTGCTGCCATTTGACGATATGTTCAGAAAGGTCATCCGAGTGAATCGCCGATTGCCAACCCGCGCCCGCCGTCTCCTCGACGGTCAATCCAGAGTACTTGACCCACCGGTGGTTTATCCAAATACCTCGTCCATCGGGCTCAGCCGTGAATGCTATTGAAGGTATTGTATCGATGATGCCGCGAAGCTCTGCTTCGCTCCGGCGCAACGCGTCCTCGGCTGCTCGCCGTGCGGCCCGATCGCTAGCCTCACGCAGCGCACGCTGAACAGCTGGGATGAGTCTCGACAGCCGGCTCTTCAACACATAGTCGGTGGCGCCGACTTTCAGAGCTTCAATAGCCGCTTCTTCGCCGAGAGTACCAGAAACGAAGATGAACGGTAGGCCGGGGTGGACACTCATCGCCAAATGCAATGCGGACAGTCCGTCGAACGACGGAAGCTTGTAGTCGGAGAGGATCAAGTCTGAGTTGCCGACATCTTGGAGCGCCGTCAAGAACTCCGCGCGGCTCTGGATACGGATCACATGACACCTAAAGTGCTCGGCAAGCAGCGCTTCGATCAGATCAGCGTCGTTTGGATCGTCCTCAAGCAGTAGGATTTTCACGGTCCGCGTACTCATAGGGCTTTCTTTGCACTTCCGGGGGGAGGCTGGTTCACGATCCCCCAGAACAATCCGAGTTCCTTAACCGCATCCACAAACTCGTGAAAATCGACTGGCTTGACCACGTATGCGTTTACACCAAGCTGGTAGCTATCCAACACGTCCTTTTCTTCGTGCGATGAGGTGAGCACGACCACCGGAATCATCTTGAATTGTTCGTCGGACCTAATCTTCTGCAATACCTCCAGACCGTTGACTTTCGGCAACTTCAGATCCAATAGGATCACTGCCGGATTGCCTTCGGCTCGCGAAGCAAAACCCTCTCGACGACAAAGATAGTCCAGCGCCTCCTTGCCATCTCGAGTGACAACAACCTCGTTGGCGAGCTTGTATTCGTCGAGAGCCGTGAACGTCAACTCAACGTCTCTCGGGTCATCGTCTACGATCAGAATTCGCCTGAGTTCGCGCATGATGCGTCTATCGCCCTTTCCACTGGACACTTTTCCCTTGGCAGCGAAACATAGAACGTCGCCCCACGATCAACCGCCCCTTCTGCGCGCACTGATCCGCCATGCCGCTGGGCGATACGCTGAACGGTTGCCAAGCCAATTCCTGTGCCTTCGAACTCGTCAGTCCGATGCAGGCGCTGAAACACCCCAAATAATTTTCCCGCGTATTCCATATCGAATCCAACACCATTGTCCTTCACATAGATCTCCACCGAAGTCGCACTCCCCTCCAATGCGCCCACTTCGATTCTCGCCGGCTTTCGAAGGCTCGAAAACTTTACTGCATTGGAAAGCAAGTTCAGCATGACTAGCTTTAGAAGTGAGCGGTCTCCATGGCAGGCGGGAAACGCGCCAACCTCCCAGTGGATGTCTCGGCCATTCGTCTGCTGCTTAACTTCCGCAATCGCTTCCGTGATCAACCCTTGTAGATCAACGGTAGCCATCCTGCTTTCCGTTCGCCCTATTCTGGAGAACGTCAAAAGGTCGTCGATCAAGCTGCCCATTCTCTTTCCAGCATCGAAGATCGTCTCGACATACTTCTGGCCTTTCTCGTCCAGCGAACTCGACGCATGTTTGCGTAATAATTCCGAAAACCCGACAAGATGACGCAGCGGCGCGCGGAGGTCGTGCGAAACGGAATAAGTAAACGACTCTAGCTCCTTGTTAGCCGCAGCCAGTTCCGACGCGCGCAACGTCAACTCCTGATTTAACCTACGTATCTCACCCTCCCGCCGCTGGCGCTGATCGAGCTCGATCTGGAGGCGGTCGCGCGCTTGACGAAGGCTTTCTTCGCTGCGTCGACGGACGCTGCTGAAGAACGTCACTGTTACTGCGGAAAGCACGAAGATCACGAAATAGGGCAAGTCTTGTCCAGATACGTAGAATGTATAGATTGGTTCGACAAACAGGTAGTTGAAGGTCGCTGCAGCTAACACAACGGCAACTGCAGCGGGACCACTGCCCGCGTACCAAGTGACGATTCCAATCGCGAGTACGAGAGCCGGCAGCTCTGCGTCACGCAAATCGTATGATTGCAGTACCAACGCGACAGCAGTCACAATAAGTATCGACGTGACGGCGAAGACATAACGCATGACTGACGACCTAGGCAGCCGAAAGTCTTTTATCTTATGTATCACTTCCGATCACCCACGGCACGCCGCGGCCACAAGATGTAAGCGCCGAGGCCTGAGCGACACCGATGATTGCGATCATTGCACACTTTGTGTCCTATCGCCTACTCGGCTAATTTGTCCCTCGGACGGCTTAGTGCGCAGTCCTGGTGTCAGCGCAAGCGCTTCAGCTCGGTAAACAATACATCAACAACAGGGATGACCGACTTCAAAGCGGCCACCTTATTTCCAAATCGCATGATCAGGACACTGCGCCACGGCATAGAGCGTAAGTTACGGCTCTGAGGTGATCGTCGTGTCTCTCTCGTCTATTCTCGGCACGTGTGCCGGATCGTAATCGAGGTGCAGCAATGTCTTGGATCAGTGAGCCGTGCGCGGCCCATATCGACCCTAGGATGGCGCACGCCGCCCGTTTCGTTGATTGAACCCACGCCGGATACCAAACAAGGCTCCTAGCTGAAATGCCTCGGGTCGATCGGCACTGCCGTGCCGACGACCTAGCCGAGGAGTATCCGCCCTACATCTGCTCCTGCGGGGCAAGCCTCAGCATTGTAGGTCATCGGAAAAATCACGGTCGAGCTAGTTCCCTGAGGTCCAGATTTCACGTCGATTGTTCCATGTAAGCGAGAGACAAGAGCTGCAACGATCCGCAGTCCTCGGCCAGGCACAGCGCCTGGATGAGCCACGCCATTGTCACTGATCCGGCATGCGATCATGTTACTCGTCGTGAACAGTTCCAGATCGATTTTACCCGTACCGCTCAGGAACGCGTGCCGCGCAGAATTCGTAATTAGCTCAAACACGATCATTCCCAATAGCCAGCAACGTTCGGAAGTGATCCACACGGGACAGAGAGACAATGCCAGCTCAATCTTCCGGCTCTCAAGCTTCGAACGACAGAGAGCCTTACACAGCTTTTGAAGGTAGCTCGTCAGTTCGACAGTCGTGCTGCACTCCGGCATCTGCAACGAGTGATGGACACTAGCGTAGCCTTGAAGCCGATCCTGCACGGCAGCAAGCGTCGCTTGCACCTCACTGTTTTGACTACGCTTTGCCGCGAGCGAAATAAGACTGATGGCTGACGACAACTCATTGTTTATTCGGTGACTGAACTCGCGCAGTAGCAGATGGTCCGATACGGATCCGTTCTCAGGACGCGCAACTCTCGCCGAGCCGGTTTGCTCACCAAACCCCATCTAATCACCTCTTCACGTTCTAAATCGGTCAACGATCGTGCGGCCAACTGCCGCTCGACCCCTTGGTGCGCATCCAAGGGTGGGTTTCTATAGCAAGGCGTCATTTCTCGGTCTTTCCAAGGGCGAGACGCAATTCCGCGATTGCACGTCCACACCTTTGGCGATCGCTACCAAAGCGGGGCAACCCGCGACGGCTTAGTGGGTGCGGCCAAGTATCGGGTCCCTAGCGACAATGCCATTCGCCTGACGAAAGCCTCAGCGCAAGACCGCGCCACAATGCTAAACTGACTGCGATCACTAGCTCAGCTCCTGCGCGGGATATGCTGTAGTATGAGGCCGAAAAATATCGCTCGCGATTTCCGCACCCCAAATTCGGAGCTACCTAGTAGCCCCGCCAACCACGCAGCTAGGCGCGCTCAACTCTAGAATTGAGCGGCACTACGGACGAAAGGTCACAAGCGTGACGATCAAAAGTTTGATGTAGCCAATGAAGCTGGGTGCTGAGGCCATATTATGCGTGAGTCGAGATCCACCTGACTGCTGATAGAAGGCCAATCATGCGAGTTCAATAGTTCCAGTCGGATGTGAAATACTCTCCATGCGATCCAATATAGACAAGACGATGAGGGCTACCCCCAGCCCTTTGCCAGGCTCGAACGCGCTTCCTCCCACCGTCGAGCCGACTGGGCCGTCCGCTCCCCCCCAGCGGGCGGCCCATTTTTTGGCCAACCGCTTGATCGGCATTTGCCGTGTCGGCAGCGACCTTCGTAAGCGAATGTGGGACTCTCTCCAGGCTACGCATTATTTAGTTCCGTTCCTCTAACCCGCGAAGCCTACCTGTCAAGTTGAGGAGTCCTCAGGACTCTGCTCGCTGCCTCTCAATGCGTCCCCTATGTATTCCGGACCGCCAGAGGACGAATCCTTTGCAGCTATTGTGGAACATATGACGCATCGCGTCGCGGTGATGTATCTAGGAAAATTTGTTGAAGTCTTGAAGTCGCAACTAGGCGGCAGATATTTTCAAAGCCTCGCCATCCCTACACTCTGGCACTGCTGTCGGCCGTGCCGGTGCCCGAACCTGATGCAGCACGGAAGCGCATCGCTTGGGCGGCGATGTGCCCAGTCCGATGAGTCCTCCGAGTGGCTTCCGGTTCAGCACTCGTTGCCCTTTCGCGTTCGATTGCTGCCAGCAGGAGGAGCCGTCGCTACAGGCGGATGAAGATGACCGAACCGTCGCGTGCCACCTATACGATCTGCCCGACGCTCACACGCTTCGTACAGCGCAGCTTGGCGGCACTATACGTCGGCATCAATTGGCTTTCCGCTGGCGAACCATTTCGGCAGTAACAAGACCAGGCTTTCCGCCAAAGTGAGCAATGACGTAGTTTGATACCGCGGCGAGCTCTTCCGCGGAATATGCTTTGCCAAACGGCGGCATATATGCCCTGACTTTACCCGAAGCTAGGTCTGCACCCGTGAGCAGTATCTGTATCAAGTTAGTACCTGTAGGGTCGTTAACAGTCTGGCTACCTGCGAGCGCGGCGTACGATGTTTGCTGTCCATTGCCGTTCCACTGATGGCAACTTGCACATGCGCCCTCGAATATTCGTCGTCCCAACCCGTCTGCATCTTCTTCAATGCCCGGTCCCCAGGGGCTTGATACCGCCATCGCTGGCGAGGAGAGGCTGATCTCGGACCCTCGCTGCCCTAATTGCGGTGAGATCCGCTTTAAGTATGCCACCAGTGCGTCAACATCCCCAGATGCCAGATACTGCAGGCTGTCGGCCACCGCCTCTCCCATAGGCCCGCCCGCGGATCCCCTGTTCGCCGCGTGCCCACTGCTTAGGTATTCGGCGAGAGCATTATCGCTCCAGCCGCCGACGCCGAAGCGTTGATCCGAGCTAATGTTGTAAGCACGCCATCCTTCGACGATGGCCCCTGCGAATTTCTTAGAGTTGTCAAGGGCGAACGCCATGTTCCTCGGGGTGTGACATTCGCCACAATGACCGAGTGCCGATGCCAAATACGCTCCACGATTTTCTCTATCGTTCAAGCTCGGGTCCGGTCGGAATCGTCTGTCTTTGAGGAATAGGAGATTCCATATCGCCATTGACCAACGTTGGTTAAAGGGAAACGATAGACTGTTGGCTCGTGGTGGCGCGTGAACCGCCGGAAGGCTGAACAAATATGCCTTGATTGCGACAGCATCTTCACGCCTCATCGCGGTGTACGACGTGTATGGAAATGCTGCGTAAAGATAGGTTCCATCCTTTGCAATTCCGCGGTGGAGCGCACGTACAAAATCATTGTCGCTCCACGACCCGATCCCAGTCTCTCGATCCGGAGTAATATTAGTCGAATAGATTGTCCCAAACGGAAGGCGAAACGCGACCCCGCCAGAGAATGGCGCGCGACCAGGTGCACTATGGCAGGCGACGCAGTCCGCTGCTCGCGCGAGGTACTCTCCCTTCGCAATCAAGGCAGGTGACGACTCGACGTCGGCTGCAACGACTTCAGGATCACGATCGAGCAGACGCCACGTCAGACCGGCACATAGCGCCGCAATGATGGCAATTGCGAATGCCCCCATGACGCGCAAGGCCCGACCTTTCCTGCCAAAGCTGTCCCAGAATCTGATGTTCATTGTGTCTGGGCCACCTGCTGTGCGAACGGAATACGGCGCAGACGCCGACCAGTCGCAGAATAGATCGCATTCGCCAGTGCCGGTGCCGCCGCCACGGTACCCGTCTCCCCGATCCCACCGATTGGAGCATCAGGATTGTTCACTAGATGGACCGATATTTCAGGCGCTTGGTTCATGCGAAGCATGCGATAGTCATTGAAGTTGCTCTGATCGACCCGACCATTCGTAACCGTAATCTCGCCGTAAAGTGCCATGGTCAGGCCGAAGATCATCCCTCCTTCCATTTGTGCTTCAATGATATTCGGGTTGACGACTGGGCCACAATCTACGGCAATGTGCACACGTCTTAGCCGTATTTCACCTCCGGAGATCTCCGCCTCAAGCACCGAGGCAACATGAGTATTGAAGGAGAATTGCAGCGCAACCCCCCTGCCCCAGCCCTTGGGAAGCGGCTTCCCCCATCCGGACTTCTCAACAGCGAGATCAAGCACCGAGCGGCCGCGAGAATTCTTTTTTAGAAACTTGCGCCGAAAGTCGACCGGATCCTGGGATGCAGCCGCAGCAAGCTCGTCCATCAAGCTTTCCACGACGAATACGTTGTGCGTCTGACCAACGCCGCGCCACCATAGCGTGTCGAATACGCGAGGTTCGCAACGAACGTAGTCGACCAGAGTTGCTGGTAGTTCGTACGGGGTTTCGGTGGCCCCTAAGACGGCGTCTGGATCAAGATGGCCGTCCTTCTGCATTCTGGATGGACGCCATCGGGCCGCGACGGACGATCCGGTCACACGATGGGTCCATCCGGAGATATTGCCTTGTGCGTCGAGCCCCGCAGAGACCCTATCGTAGTAATAGGGTCGATACAGGTCGTGCTGGATGTCCTCTTCGCGAGTCCAAATCAATTTTACCGGATACGGGAGTTGCTTTGCAATTCGTGCTGCCTGATGGATCGAGTCTACGTCGAGACGACGACCGAACCCTCCACCTAAATACTGATTATGAATGTTGATCGACTCTTGGGGCAAACCGGTAACGAGCGCGACGGCAAGTTGCGCGCGAACCGGGACCTGTGTGCCCACCCACACATCCGCACCATCGGCTCGAATGTGTATCGTCGTATTGATCGGCTCCATTGGAGCGTGGGCCAGAAAGGGAAGTTGGTACACAGCATCGATCCGTGTGACGCTACCCGCAATGGCGGAGACAGGGTCTCCCTCTTGTTTTGCCACGACGCCCGGCTGCCGGGACGCAGTGTCCAAGTCCTTGATCAGATCTTCCGTTGATACACTCTTGTTCGGTCCCTCATCCCAATGGGGATTTGCGGCGGCCAGGCCTTGCGTTGCAGCCCACATGTTGTCGCCGATTACCGACACCAAATCATCAAGGCGAACGACGTCGCGGACACCGGATACGCGCTTGGCCGCGGCTTCGTCGATAGAAACAAGGCGACCACCCCTGACAGGACAGGCAGCAACTGTCCCGATCTTCATTCCAGGGACCTTGATATCAATTCCGAAAGTCGCCGTCCCGTTAGCCTTTGCCGCACTATCCAGTCGGTGAGCCGATGAGCCTATCAGCCTAAACTCTGATGCTGGCTTGAGCGGCACATTGTCCGGAACGGGCTGTCGCGCCGCATCTTCCGCGAGTTCCCCATACGAGGCGCTGCGTCCGCTTGCGGAATGGGTGACCATCCCTTGTCGCGCTACGCAATCCTCGAAGACAACCCCCCACCGCTTTGCGGCCGCCATGATCAGCATAACTCGAGCGGTTGCACCCGCCTGGCGAAGTGGAATCCAACTACTCCTCGTTGATGCAGACCCGCCGGTTTCCTGCTGGCCCAGGATCGGGTCGGTGTATAGCGCCTCATTAGCCGGAGCCGCCAGCGCTTCGATCTGATCAAGACGCACCTCGAGTTCCTCTGCGATCAGCATGGCGGCCGCCGTGTAGATACCTTGGCCCATCTCGACACTGCGCATAATGAAGCTGATGGCTCCTCTTCCATCAATGCGAATGAACGCATTCGGAGAAAATTCGCCGCCATCCACTAAACGTTCAGATCCATACGCGAACTCGGGAAGGCGCATTTCGAGGAGAAGCCCCCCGCCGATGGCTACTCCAGCTCGTAACACCGACCGACGAGAAATTTCACTTATCATGACAAGCCTATCAGGTATTGACCGCGGCGGCATGGATCGCTCGTCGGATACGCACGTAGGTGCCGCAGCGGCATATGTTCCCCGACATTGCCGCGTCGATGTCAGCGTCGGTCGGATTTGGCACATGCTTCAAAAGTGCCGCAGCAGTCATGATCTGACCTGATTGACAGTATCCACACTGAATGACTTCGTGCTCGAGCCAGGCTGCCTGCACCTTTGAGCCTTCGGTAGTGGCGCCAATCGCCTCGATCGTCGTCACTGGGCGCGCGCCGACGTCACCGATTGACAGCACACATGATCTAAGCGCAAGCCCGCCGACATGCACGGTGCATGCTCCGCATTGGGCAATCCCGCAACCGAATTTCGTACCGGTAAGACCGAGAACATCGCGAATAACCCACAGCAAGGGCATATCAGCCGGCACGTCCACGTCATGCGTCGCGCCGTTGATGTTGATGTTGATGATGGCCACAAAACCTCCCGTCCTCTGCGGCACTAAGGGCAACGTAACGGCGCGCGCGGCCGACTCCCATCTACCGCATCAAGATGTGATCTCGTGACGTTGCGAGCCGAGATTGGCAATACCGCATTCCAGCACATCGCCTACCTTCATGAAGCGATTTTTACCGAAACCAACGCCAGGCGGCGTGCCCGTTGCCAAAATGTCGCCGGGAAGCAACGTCATGTGCGATGAGAAGTAGGCAAGCATCTCGGGGACACCGAACAGCATGTCGCTTGTATTGCCACGTTGCTCGTAGTTTCCGTTCAACTTGGTCCAGATATCGAGCTGCATTCCATCGACACCAGTCGTTAAATAGGGTCCGATCGGGGAATATCCCGGTCGCGACTTGGCGCGCACCAAGTGTTGCTGACCTTCTTCATCGACCTGCGTTGCGCGATCCGAAACGTCGTTCACACAGACGTAACCGAAGATGTAGTCGGCTGCGGCGGCAGCGCTGACATCTTTCGCTTCCCGCCCGATCACGATTGCCAACTCGACTTCCCAGTCAAGTTTCACGTTCTGATTAGGACCACGAGAGATCGGATCGAAGGGTCCCGTCAGTGAGCTGATCGCCTTCAAGAACACCTCAGGTTCCGTCGGCGGCTTCATCTTGAATTCTTCGATGTGCTTCTTGTAGTTGAAGCCCGTCGCCGCGATCTGCCGAATGCCATCGATTGGCGCCAGGTATGTGACGTCACCGGCGATCGGAGAGAGGCGAGAGGTATCGACATTGATTAAAGCACCTCCAGCTATCGCGTCCGGGTTGATGTCGGAAACAATGGGCCGCAGGTCGAGGTGCTCACTACCTTTCAGAATTACCGGAACGGCGCCTTTGTCTGTTAGTACACGCGCGAACTGTTGCATCGTCGGTTCTCCGTCACTTTGTCGGTTAAAGTACACATCGAGATATCCGACCTACCAACGCGGCCAACCTCCGTCTCCCCCGAACGAACGATATTGTCGCGAAAACACGGCACCTGAAGACGAAGCCGAGTCTGTCGCCGACCACTTCGCTAGGCCGATACGCCTGCTGTCGCCCACCGTCGGCACAGCCTGCAAATTGAGTCTCATCGTTTGCGAACGAAGAACGCACGCGATCTTCGGACGGGATTCTGTCGACGCAAACATGTCCAACCGCTCTTTCCGTTCTTTTGCGAAAGACCAGCAACTATTCCTCTTGCAAGTAGACAACACTGACCGCGACCGCCCTTTCGAGGATGAGCAAGATGACCAGGAGCACGAACTGCTACGCCACCATCACCGCGCTATTGGCCGCTACCTCCGCCCAAGCCAGTCCGTGCGCTCCTTCAATCGCGCGCGTTCAGGCACAGATCGACGCCGCCATCGAAAGACAAGCAGGAACCGATGGATGGAAGTCGGAAAGCCTCGACGCACTGCGCGGTTATCAGCCGACGCCGCGATCGCTGGCGGCCACCGAAGGCAGCCATCGGCGGGGCTTCGAACAGGCGCTCGATGCATTGGCTCAGGCTCGCGCCGCCAGCGACGCCGGGGACTCCGCTGGCTGCCATCGGGCGCTCACCAATGCGCGCGCCGCGCTGCGCCCGTAGTCGAAACGTCGTTGCAGGCGGCAGTATCCTGGTCAGGCGTGGAGAAGCGCGAAGGCACCGAGACGTGGCGCCGATGATCATCAGCGAATGCCACAACACGCTCCGGAGTTCGTTCATGCAGAAGCTGAAGGCTGATTGGGCACGGGTCAGGACTGACACCAAGATCGCGATGAAGAAGGATTGAAAACAAAATCTGAGCAGCGGCGTCCCGCGGCGACGTTGCACGATCGCTTAGCGGGCGACGGATCCAGCAAGCGTGTAAGACTCTCATGAATGAAAGGAAATAACGATGGATCGGATCATGACGATTTGCGGGGCTATCTTTGTCGTAATCTTGACAACGGCGGCGCCAGCTTACTCTCGCGGCGGTGGCCATGGTGGCGGCGGAGGCTTTCATGGTGGTGGCGCGCATTTCGGCGGCACCGGACGCTTTCGAGCCTCTTCAGCAGGAATTCGTGCCGCTGGCACTCTTCACAGATCTGCGATGGGCCTTGGTCGTCTAAATCACGTCGATGCGAATCGGCTCGGTGCTGGCAGATTCCATCACAATCGCACCCACCGATGGGCGTACGCGCGCGGCTTAGGACTTGGCGGCGCTTTGGTATCAGGCGCATACCTTGGCTGGCCCTACTATGGTGACGGCTACGACGATTGGCTCCACGATGATTACGATGTTGCCACTGCTTCCAACTTTTGCGCACAGAGGTATCGCTCGTACGATCCGAATACCGGGACGTATATCGGTTACGACGGAAGGAGGCACCCATGCCCCTAGCGATGGCGACCTAAGGAACTGCCTCTACGAAGACCTCAGAGTTTCCGCTGTGCTTCGTAGTTAGAAGGCGCTTGAACAAGCCGTTCCCGGCGCGGCGCGTATTTTCCAAAGCCCGTTTTCGTCACAGCATTACGGGAAACCGGCTGACGAATGCGAAGACTTCACGCGAAGTGTTCAGCCGGCTCCCAGAAGGAGTCGGCTGAAGCATCTTTTTTCGTACGACCGGATACCTCGACCTTCTCGCCAGTGCGATCCTGGCTAGCACGAGAAGCACCGCAATCGGTGTGCTCATAGCGTTAGGTAGGCCGAGCGGGCGAGTGGCTTCATCTAGTTATATCCAGAGTCCGAGCGTCGGGCCATCGACACCACCGGGTGGATTTATTGACGCAGATGCGCAGGAATCCGAGCCTCGTCGAAAGACTTCGAACGCGGTTGTTGTCGCAAGCAAGGCTCAAGGCCTGGCATTGAGGCGCCGTCGCTACTTCCAGATCAAAACACAACGCGCAACGTAGACGAAGACCAGGGTGTTTGTGATACTGCATGCTAACTTCAGAGCGGCCACACGGGTCCTTGCGCATTTGAGCGTTCGGCTTGGGAATTGGCGTGCGTCTCGGCAATACGGGATATGGCAAATTGCTATACCGTTCCGGTGAAGCAGCTGCTTCTGCATCGCAGCGAGTGCTAAGGGAGCCGTCGCGTTGAGCTACAAACGAGGGTTGCCATACGTGGTTGTGGGAACAGCGATTGTCGCAGTTATCGGCATTTCGGAAGCCACACTGAAACCTCCGGAAGTTTACACCAATCGCTTCTGCTTGTTGGACCAGGGCAAACGAACATGTCGCTTTCAGACACTCACTCAATGCATGACGGCGATGCCGACTTCAGACTCCGAGTGCGTGAGAGATACGGTGAAGCCCAGCACACTGAGAAGCAAGATACGTCGCTATTGCAGCGGTGACCCCGGCGCCGCTAGCCCACTTCGGTATGCCTGCACACGCTGGCTGTGATGAGATTTCCATCATAGGCGCGAACGTGAAGCGGATCATGCGCCGGCAACGACGGTGACCCCGTCAATCCGCAAGGAAGGCCTCCGGCTCATGCGCATCATGCAGCGCTCACTCTGCTCTTTATCATTGGCGTGCAACCTGGTTCGGAGCACCACACATGCGAAGACGGCTCAAATGGCACAGGGGCGCTTTCGTCCTGTGCATGTGGCTCGCAACCGGCGCGATCGGGAGGCCCGTTGCAGCAAATGCCCAGACGACATCTTCAACTCCGCCGTCGTCAGGCGCGCGAGCAACATCGCCATTCATGATGGAGCCGAGCGGCGCGCCAGGCATTCCGCTCGGCGCGACCGAAATCGCAACGCCCGGCGTAAGTCCGATCATCCCCTCGCCAGGTACAGGCATCGGGAATTGCGCCGGCTCGAGTGCTGCTCCGTCATCGAAAGCTCCATTCGACGGTGGCGGGATTTCCGGAAGCGCGCCGCTGTCGTGCACCGACAGCAGCATTCCTTCGTCTCCCCTGCCCTCGTCGTCGACGGCCGGACGTGCCGGGGTTCCCTTGGGAGCGACCGAGATCGGCAATGCCGGAATCAGCCAAGTCGCGCCCGTTGCGGGCCCAAGCACACCAGCCAATGCGGTTTCGATCACCGGTTTCGGCCATCCCTGAGATTCATGAGAGGAACACCACCGTGAAACGCAGCTTCATTGTCGTGCTGGTCGTGCTCGCCACTGCCCTTGGCGGCGGGAGCGTCTGGTACTTCGGCAAGAGAGCCCGGCCGGCCGCAGCGAGCCTGCCGGCGTCTGCCGCAATCCCAGTGGTCGCTGCCACGGTCACTGGCAGGAATGTCCCGATTTACCTGCGCGGCATAGGCACGGTGATCGCCTACAACACTGACGTCGTGCGCAGTCAGATCCAGGGACAAATCGTCCAGATCGCCTTCACCGAGGGCCAGACGGTCAAGGCCGGCGATCTGCTTGCACAGATAGATCCCCGTCCATACGAGGCCCAGATCGAGCAGTTCACAGCCAATCGCGACCGCGACCGGGCCCAGCTGACGAACGCGGAGGCAAATCTTTCCCGCTACACCCAGCTCGGCGACAAGGGATATGCCACTCCGCAATTGATCGAGACGCAGAAGGCGCAGGTCGCGCAGCTACAGGCCGCCGTCAAGTCGGATCAGGCGCAGATCGACGAAGCCAAAGTTCAGCTCAGCTACACGCGCCTGACGTCGCCAATCCCCGGCGTTACCGGCGTCAGGCAGATCGACGTCGGCAACGTCATTCACCCGACCGATCCGAACGGCCTTGTCGTAGTGACCCAGGTGGAGCCGATCTCGCTGCTCTTCACCCTTCCGGAGGCGGATCTCCCGGAGATTCAGCAGCAGTTGACCAAGGGACCGCTGAAGGTCGTCGCCTACAGCCAGGACGACAAGATCAAGCTCGACGAGGGTGAGCTGCTTCTCATCAACAACGAGATCATCCAGACGACGGGCACACTTCAGCTCAAGGCTACTTTTCCAAATCGCGATCACCGGCTATGGCCGGGACAACTGATAAATGCCCGCCTGCTGCTCGACACCCGCAAGGACGCCTTGACCGTCGCCGGCTCAGCCGTGCAGCAGGGCCCGAACGGCGCCTATGTCTACGTGGTGAAGCCGAACCAGACGGCGGAGCTCCGCCCAGTCCACGTCGCGCAGATCAGCGACGGGCAGGCGCTGATCGATCAGGGCCTGAAATCGGGCGATGTCGTCGTGATCGACGGACAGTACCGGCTCAAGGAAGGCAGCCAGGTTCAGGAGCTGCACGGCAAGGCCGCGCGCGAAGCGGACCTGCAAAGCTCTGTGCAGGACGCGCTGCCATGAATTTCTCCGCGCCCTTCATCTTACGGCCGATCGCAACCGCCCTGCTGATGGCCGGCCTGCTGCTGTGCGGCCTTGCGGCCTATCCCCTGCTTCCGGTCGGGGCGTTGCCCAACGTCAACTTCCCGACCATTCAGATCTCGGCGCAGTTGCCCGGCGCCGATCCGCAGACCATCGCATCGTCTGTTGCCACGCCCCTGGAACAGCAACTGAGCCAAATCCCGGGCGTCACGCAACTGACCTCATCGAGCGCGCTCGGTGTGGCTCAGCTGACCGTGCAGTTCGAGCTCTCACGTACTGTCGACAGCGCGGCCGTCGACGTCCTGTCGGCGATCAATGCCGCCAGCCCCTATTTGCCGCCGAATATTCCCTATCCGCCGACCATCCGGAAGGTGAATCCGGCCGAGACGCCGATCATGTTGATCGCGCTATCGTCGGATACGCTTCCGATGACGACCGTCGATGCCTACGCCGAGAATATCCTGCTGCCGAAGATCTCGCAGGTGCCTGGCGTGGGCCTGGTTGGAATCGGCGGGCAGCAGAAGCCGGCCATTCGTGTCCAGGTCAACCCGCAGGCCCTTGCCGATCGTGGCATTGGCCTCGAGGATGTCCGTAGTGTGATCGCCGGAGCCAACGTCGATCTGCCCAAGGGCACGCTCAACAGCCCGCGCGTGACCTACACGCTGAACACCAACGACCAGTTGTTGAAGCCGGCGGCGTATGACGACCTCATCATCGCCTATCGCAACGGCTCGCCGGTGCGGATCCGCGATATCGGCACGGCGATCGAGGGGCCCGAAAACAATCTGCTGGCCGGCTGGTACGGCAAGCAGCCCGCCATCATTCTCGCGGTCCAGCGGGTTCCGGGCGCCAATGTCATCGAAACCGTCGATCGCATCAGGACGTTGCTGCCAACACTGCAGGCGTCGGTGCCCCCCGCAATCAAGGTCACGATTGCCGCAGACCGGACCGCGACCATTCGCGCCGCCGTCTCGGACGTCCAGTTCACCCTGATGTTGACCGTTGCGCTGGTGGTGATGGTCATCTTCCTGTTCCTGCGAAATTTCTGGGCCACGATCATTCCGGCGGTGACCGTGCCGCTCTCGTTGATCGGCACGTTCGCTGTGCTTTACGTGCTCGGCTACAGCCTCGACAACCTGTCGCTGATGGCGCTGTCGATAGCCGTCGGCTTCGTGGTCGACGACGCCGTGGTCGTGATCGAGAACATCGTGCGGCATCTCGAAGCGGGGCTCACGCCCATGCAGGCGGCGCTCAAGGGCTCCAGCGAGATCGGATTTACGATCATTTCAATCACGCTTTCGCTGATTGCCGTGTTCATCCCGCTCTTCCTGATGGGCGGCTACGTCGGAAAGCTGTTCCAGGAATTTGCGATCACGATCACCGCAGCGCTACTGCTGTCGTTGATCATATCGCTGACCCTGACGCCGATGATGTGCGCGCGCCTGCTCAAGGATGAATCGCGCAGAAAGCACGGCAGGCTCTACCTGTTGTTCGAGAGGGGCTTCGATTCCCTGCTCGCGCTCTACGCGCGCGGCCTGCACGTCGTGCTGCGCCACCGCTTCGCGACGTTGCTGGTGATGCTCTCCACCATCGCGCTGACCGGCTACCTCTACGTCGTCATCCCGAAGGGCTTTTTCCCGCAGCAGGATACCGGACAGATCGTCGGCATTACCGAGGCCGCGCAGGACATCTCCTTCCCCGCGATGTCCGAGCGTCAGCAGGCGCTCGTGGGCATCCTGCAGAAGGATCCCGACATCGAATCGGTAGCAAGCTATATCGGGCCCGGCGGTCCGACCGCGACGCTCAATCAGGGGCGCATCTTCATCGTTCTGAAGCCCAAGCCGGGACGCAAGGCGAGCGCGGATCAAATCATCAACCGGCTGACGCGGGAGCTCGCCCACATCCAGGGCATCAACCTGTACATGCAGGCGGCCCAGGACATCACCATCGGCGCGCGCCTGTCGAAGACCCAGTATCAGTACACGCTCACCGACGCGGATTCCAATGAGCTGTCGCACTGGTCGGCGATCTTCCTGGACAAGCTGCGTGCGCTCGATGTCATCACCGACGTCGCCAGCGACCAGGAGAATGCCGGTCCGATGCTCGACGTGACAGTCAACCGCGAGGTTGCATCAAGCTACGGCATCCTGCCCTCGACGATCGACAACACCCTGGACGACGCCTTCGGCCAGCGAATCGTCTCCACGATGTTCACCTCGTTGAACCAGTATCACGTCGTGATGGAGGTCAATCCCAGCTTCCAGTACGGGCCCGACGCGCTCAAGGGCATCTATGTCAATTCCGCGAGCAACCAGCAGGTGCCCCTCAGCACGCTCGTGCATGCCGTCATCAAGCCGGCCCCGATTCTCATCAATCACCAGAGCATGTTCCCATCCGTCACGGTCTCGTTCAACCTGAAGCCGGGTGTCGCACTGGGCGACGCGGTCTCGGCGATCCAGAAGATCGAGCGGGACACCGGAAAGCCCGCTTCGCTGGCCACGTCGTTCCAGGGCAACGCCCAGGCCTTCCAGTCCTCGCTATCAGGTACCCCGCTGCTGATCGGCGTGGCGCTGATCGTGATCTACATCATCCTCGGCGTGCTCTACGAGAGCCTGATCCACCCGATCACGATCCTGTCGACCTTGCCTTCCGCCGGCATCGGCGCGTTGCTCCTGCTGCTCGCTGTGCACATGGACCTCAGCGTGATCGCCATCATCGGCATCATCCTGCTGATCGGCATCGTCAAGAAGAACGGCATCATGCTCGTCGACTTTGCCCTCGAGGTGCAGCGCGAGCATGGCCTGAGCCCGCAGGAGGCGATCTATCAGGCCTGCACGCTCCGCTTCCGGCCGATCCTCATGACGACGATGGCCGCGCTGCTCGGCGGCGTGCCGTTGATGGTCGGCACCGGCACGGGCTCGGAGCTGCGCCAACCGCTCGGCTACACCATCGTGGGCGGCTTGATGCTGTCGCAGATCCTGACCCTCTACACCACGCCGGTGGTCTATCTCTACCTCGACAAGCTCGGCGCGTGGCTCACCCGGCGGCCGCAGGGCGCCTCCGAAACATCCCCGCCCCCCGTCGCGGAAGAAACGAGGATTGCATCATGAATCCATTCGACAAGGTGACGACCGGCATGACCGCAGAAAAGGTCGTGGTCGTCACGCCCGAGATGACAGTCGGCCACGTCGTGCCGGGCATGCCCGCGGTGTACGGCACGCCGATGATGATCCTGCACATGGAGATGGCCTCGGGGTCGGCCATCCAGCCGTTCCTGCCGGTCGGTTATGTCAGCGTCGGCATGATGGTCAACATCCGCCATCTCGCGGCAACACCGATCGGCCGCACCGTCCGAGCCATTGCAAGGGCCGTCGGAGTCGAGGCAAAGAGTATCCTGTTCGAGGTCGAGGCCTGGGACGGCGACCGCAAGATCGGCGACGGCACCCATCGGCGGGGCATCGTCAACGTCGCCGAATTCGAGAGGCGGTTCGGCGTGACGAAGCCCGAGGCGGCGGTCACCTAAATGATCATGCGCTTAAGGTTCGAGATGGTCTGAACCGCGCCTCTGCTTCGCTGGGGTTGACGAAGCCCTACGGATCGTAGCGGCTGCGATGGTGGAATCGTGCCGGTGATTTGCCCGGCGTGTCGATTCGCCGGACATCGCGCAGGCGTCCATCAGCTGCTTTGCATGGGGTTGTTTTCGATGTTTTGCTGTGCGGGCCGGAAATCTCGCGACCATACCCGATCGTTGCCTCCGGCTGCTCCGCCGGAAGCTGGGTCCGAAGCTGCGATCCTCGATAGCGACGGCGCACGGTCCCCGACTTCGCCTCAGGCGGGCTTCTTCAGTGATCGAGCAGCACGGCGGCTTCATCGGTACCGCTGGATCGCACGAGCCGGATCGGGATGCCCTTGTAGGACGGCGTGAAGCTCAAGGGATCGCGGGCATAGAGCGGGACCAGCGAGTTGGTCTCCGGGTAGTACGCGGCGCAACAGCCGGTCGGGAAGGAATAGCCGACCACGCGGAAGTTGCGCACGACCCGCTCGACCCCGTCGGTCGATTCCGTGATCAAATCCACACGGTCGCCTTCGGCAAATCCCCGCCGTTTCATCTCGTATTCGTTGAGGAACACCACGTCACGCTGGCCGAACACGCCGCGATAGCGGTCGGACATCGAGTAGAGCGTCGTATTGTACTGGTCATGGCTTCGGATCGTGCTGAGCCACAGGAACTCCGGGTCGCTCTGTGGGGGATCCTCGCCGCAGCCTTCGAAGACCAGGAAGTTCGCCTTTCCGGACGGCGTCGCCCAGATGCGCTCGCGCGCCGTCGAGTTGAGATGAAAGCCGCCGGGAATCCGGATACGGGCGTTGTAGCCCTGAAAAATCGGAAAGACGGCTTCGATCGCCTCGCGGATCAGGTCATAGTCGGCGGCAAAGCCGTCCCAATCGACCACCGTGCGATCGCCGAGCGTCGCCTTCGCCATGCCGGCGATGATCGCCACCTCGCTGCGCAGATGTTCCGACGCAGGCTTGTTGCGTCCGCCGGAGGCGTGCACCATGGACATGGAGTCTTCCACGGTGATCGACTGCGGCCCGCCCGCCTGAATGTCGATTTCGGTGCGTCCGAGGCACGGCAGGATCAGGGCATTGCGACCGTGGACCAAATGGCTGCGGTTGAGCTTGGTCGAGACGTGAACGGTCAGATCGAGATTGGACAGCGCCGCCCGCGTCGACTGCCAATCGGGAATGGCGGCGGCAAAGTTTCCTCCCATCGCGAAGAAGACCTTGGCCTCGCCGCGGATCATCGCTTCGAGAGCCGTTACGACGTTGTGCCCTGGCGCTGCCGGTGGCTTGAAGCCGAACCGCTGCTCCAGACGCGCGAGCAGTTCCGCGCTGGGCACCTCGGTAATGCCGACCGTCCGGTCGCCCTGGACGTTGGAATGGCCGCGAACCGGGCACAAACCCGCTCCTTCGCGCCCGATGCTTCCGCGCAGCAGCGCCAGATTCGCCATCTGCTGGACGTTGTTGGCGCCGCGAAAGTGTTGCGTGATCCCCATCCCGTAGACGAAGATCGCGCGCTCCGATTTCATGTAGGCCTTGGCCGCATATTCCAGATCCTCGCGCGTCAACCCGGACCGGCGCTCGATGTCGGGCCATTGCGTGCGCTTGAGGTCATCGGCGAGCGCCTCGATGCCCACGGTGTGTCCGCGGATGAAATCCCAATCCAGGATCTCGGGCTGCTCCGCGGCGCGTGCCGCCTCATCCGCCTCGACCAGGATCTTCATGATCCCCTTGAGTGCGGCGACGTCGCCGCCGACCCGCACCTGGAATAGCTTTGAGCTGATCGTCGTCGACGACAGCGTGATCATCTCGACGGGGCTCTGCGGCGCCTGGAAACGCTCCAGGGCTCGCTCGCGGAAGGGATTGAACGAGATGATCGAAGCGCCGCGGCGAGCCGCGTTGCGCAGGCTCGTCATCATTCGCGGGCTGTTGGTGCCTGGGTTCTGGCCGAAGATGAAGATGCAGTCCGCCTTGTCGAAGTCCTCCAGCAGCACGGTCCCCTTGCCGACGCCGATCGATTTCGGCAGGCCGACGCTGGTCGCCTCGTGGCACATGTTCGAACAGTCGGGGAAATTGTTGGTGCCGTATTCGCGGACGAAGACCTGATAGAGGAAGGCCGCTTCGTTCGAGGTCCGCCCGGACGTGTAGAAATCCGCCATGTTCGGATCGGGCAGCGCCCTCAAGTGGCTGCCGATGGTTTGGAAGGCTTCGTCCCAGCCCACCGGAAGGTAGCGATCGGAGGCGGCGTCATAGGCCATCGGATGAGTGAGCCGTCCGACCATCTCGAGGTCGTAGTCGCTCCAGCCCGCGAGTTCCGTGACGGTATGCTCTGCGAAGAACTCTGGCGTGCAGCGCTTGGCTGTCACCTCCCAGGCGACCGCCTTGCCGCCGTTTTCACAGAACTCGAATGACGAGGTGTGCTTGGGATCGGGCCAGGCACAGCCGGGGCAATCAAAGCCCTGCGGCTGGTTCATGCGTCTCAGTGTCGCTGCACCTTTCACCGGGACCCGTTGTACCAGCAGAGCGTCGCTGAGCGCCTTGAGCGCCCCCCATCCGCCGGCAGGCTCGCGATAGGGACGAACCGATTTGCTGGTCATTTGAGATCTCTTTTGGTGCCACGATCCTGCTGTCAGTTAGGATCATCGCGCGAGCACCGTCTTTTCAAATCGGACTTCGCTTTTCGCGATCGCACAAGCACGGCGACCACCATCGACGGAGTCCGATCGGGCCAACACGCCTCGACAGTGCGTTCCGAAAAAAGAGACGCCCTTCGCGGAAGCCTGCAATGCACGGCGCCTATAGGCTCGCTCAAGGAGCCTGCCGCGATGAGTGCGGCTCGTTTCAACCACATTTCAGGAGCAACCAACATGTTCTCACGACGGGATTTGCTGGCTCTTTCGGCGGCGGGCGCGGCCGCGGTCAGCGCCGGGGCGCAAGCAGCCACGGTTGGCAACCCGGACGAGCCGGCTCAGGGAGCCATTAACGCCAAAAGCCCAGGAAGTCTGTCCGATCCCGGACCGCAAAGCCCGGAGCTCGCGAAGCAATTTCCTTCCATGCAATCGCCGCCAGCAACTGACGTAGGTGGTCTGCCGATGGATTGGGCTTCGTTCAATAATGCACCAAGGCGCATACAGAACGGCGGCTGGGCTCGTCAGGTCACTGTCAATGATTTTGCGATCTCGAAAGAAATATCCGGCGTCAATATGCGGCTTTCCGCGGGCGGCATTCGCGAGCTGCATTGGCACCAGGCCGCCGAATGGGCGATCATGACGTATGGCAATTGCCGCGTCACTGTTCTCGATGCTGAGGGTCGGCCTTATGTCGGCGACGTCAAGGCCGGCGACCTCTGGTATTTCCCGGCGGGCGCGCCGCATTCGCTGCAGGGACTCGGGCCCGACGGCTGCGAGTTCGTGATCTGCTTCGACGACGGCCATGCCAACGAATTCAATACGCTGCTTGTCACGGATTGGTTCATACATACGCCGCCGGAAGTTCTGGCAAAGAACTTCGGCGTCTCGGCCGATACCTTCGCGAACATTCCGCTGCACAATCTCTGGATCTTCCAAGGCAAGGTGCCCGGCGCCCTCGCCGCTGATCGCGAAGCGATCGCAAAACATGCCGAGGCGCCGCCCTATCCATTTATCTTCCCGCTTAGCAGTTCGGCTCCGGTCAAGGAAAACGCCGGTGGAACTATCCGCGTGGCCGACAGCAGCAACTTCAAGGTTGCCACGACGGTCGCGGCAGCGCTCGTAACGGTGCGGCCCGGCGGTATCCGCGAGATGCACTGGCACCCAAACGCTGATGAGTGGCAATACTACATTAAAGGGAAGGGGCGGATGACGGTATTCAACACGGGCCCGAATGCCATGACGACGGATTTTTCCGCAGGCGACATCGGCTATGTTCCGCGCAATCTCGGGCACTATGTCGAGAACGTCGGCGATACCGACCTGGAGTTCGTCGGCGTATTCCGTGCGCCGCGCTACGAAGAGGTTTCACTGTCCAACTGGCTGACGCACACTCCGCCGGAGTTGGTCGCCCAGCATCTCAATCTGGGTGCGAAGCTGATTGCTCAATGGCCTGACACCAGTCCCGGCGTGATGCCAAAGACCTGAACGACAAGAAAGGCCCCGAATCCAGCGCCTCTCTTTTGGCGGCTTGCGACCTGGCGCCTCTGAGGCCGCGCCGCCATCCCATCACAATCGTCTGATCCGAGTACAGTTGCAACCGAAGATCCCGGTTGCCCAAACAAGAGCTGCGCCGGTACCAAGATCGCAGCGTAAGCCCACGGCTATTTGGACAGACCGCAACCATCTACCGCAAACGAATGCCAGCTTGCCAACAAGCATGGTCTCGAAAGACATCAGGCCTGCCAGCGGTGGCGGCGACCACATAGTGCGAGAGCGAAAGTCAATAATGCGATCGGAACAATCAGGCCGCCGGCGCCCAGCCGCTTCGTTGCCAATGCTCCGGCCGCGGCGCCCAGCAGGAACATCAGGCAGATCGTGAGTATGACTTTCGCGCCGCGCACAGCCTCGCGACGGGGATCCGTTACTAGGAGATCGATGGCCCGGAGCGTGTTTCCGGTCACCGTGACCGAGAGGTATTTCCAGCGTTCGACCAGCCTGAAGCTAGCTGTCTGCAGCGCAACCCCGAAGGCGACTCCGATCACTGCAACCGGCTCGGCAAGCCGGTGCAGCAACAGCATGACCACGGTCAGAGATACGATCTCGCCCGCGAGACACAGCAGCGGCGCTCGGACCGTTGTCGCCACCCATGCGCCCGCGACAAAGGCAAGGATCGGAGGAACGTGATGAAGCGCCTGGAACCACTGTCCGCTCGCAGCATACACTCCGAGGAAGACGACATTTCCGGTCTGCGAATTCGCAAAGACGCCACCGAGCGAGAGCCACGTGAAGGCGTCGATGAAGCCGCCTGACATACTCAGCAGACACGCGACCAGCAGCGACTGTTCCGGCACGCAGGCTGCAACCTGCTTCCTTGCAGCCGAGTGCGGAGAGAGAGCTTCCATGGCTATCTCATGCAATCATCGATCGACAAGCGGCTTGCCGCGGCGATCGTCTGGCCAGAACGACGCGATGCGGGTGCGTGAATATGCCGTATCCATCATCGCGAGCAGCGTTATCCCCGCCCCTTCCGCCGTCCCGATAGCCAGCGTCGTCGGGGGCGACATGGCAATCACGAACGGTACGCCGATCACCGCCGTCTTCTGCACCTTCTCGACGGAGACACGGCTGGTCAGCAGCACAGCTCCGCCTGGTGCCGAGTGCCCATCGGCGGAAACCGCCCCGGCGAGTTTGTCGAGCGCATTGTGCCGGCCGACATCCTCTCTGACCAATGCGAATCCGGCCGCCGCATGCCAGAACGCCGCCGCGTGCAGGGATCGCGTCTGCTGATTGAGACTCTGAAGCGGAGCCCGCACCTCGATGGTTTCGATTTCGCTCACGTGCTCGACGATGCCCTCGGTGAGGGTGAATCCGATGCCGAACTCCTCTAGATCAGACGGCGTCGCCATCATCACGGCATGCGTTGATCCATCGTAGCTCAGCGCAATGGCCGTCTCTTCGGCAACGAGCCGCGACGTGTGCAGGCTATGGTTCCCGCGCCAGGCGATCTCGTCATGCGGCGTGCATGTCGAACCCGTTATCATGGCTCACACCGTTGCAGGCTGGTTTGAACGGCGGGACGCACGCGCCCTCAGTGCCAGGCCAAACAGGATCAGGCCCCAGCCCTGGAAGATCAGGTCTACCACCAGCATCACGCCAAGGAGCAAGAGGCCAATGGCCGGCCATGCCGCAACGACCACGGCGCCGACGCAGACGGTGAGCGCTCCGGCGGCGACGAGCCAGCCCAGCCCGCCGCGGGCCGCGCATGGAAACCGGCCCAAACCCTCATGATACCGGAGATAGTAATAAAAACGCCCGCAGTCAGAGACGACGTCAACGACGCGAAGATCGGGTCGTAGAGGATGATTGCGCCGGCAGTTGCATAGACGACTCCGGCAAGCAGCCAGAGCAGAACGCCGCCCGGTCCGCGCGCCGAGAAAGCGTGAAAGATCTGGATCAGCCCGGCGACTGCGATGGCTGCGCCGATCACCAGCACCGACGCCAGACTCGCCGCCAGCAGATTTGTCGATGCGACGCCGCCAAGGATCAACTCACCGACGCCAAGGGCAACGAACCAGCCCCACCTTGGCGCGATCGCGTGGATTGCAGCTCCAAGCGCCGGCTTCACATTCAAAGCATTTGTCATGATCTGATCCTTGTCGACGAGCCGGGTGCGGTCGTAAGTCGCTCAGGAGATCAGCCTAGGCGCCGCCGGCGCAGGCATCTTTCAAGAAGTCGGCCGACATTGCCCATCCGCACGATGAGGCATCCTCGCAAGAGACGCACGATAGCGAGCGTGCTTTTGCGCAACTGGAACTCCGATCTGGGAATACCCTCGACCGCAACGTTCGTAGGTTCGGTGAACGTTACCTTGCGGAGGTCGCTCCGGCTCATCTTCATGAGCAGGCGTCACTGCACCAGTTTCGCACTAGAAACGACCGGGTCGAGGCGCAACGAACGCGATCAAATTCAAACAAAGAGATGAAGCCAGCCGCTATCCCGCCGCTCATGACGGTCTGATCGCAGGGCATTGTGCACAGTCATGCCACTGGAATTCTGACCTGACCGCGGCGAGGCCCCGGTTTCCACGCCGCACATGAGGGAAGAGCTTGTCATGTTGATGGCGCTCGACGAACTCAAGGACGGCGGCCCGAAGATCCTGAGCGGAATTTCCCAGAGGAACATTTAACCAATTCGGCGGCGCATCAGGTTTGAAGGGGTCGTGCGGTTTCCCAAGTTCGTTTCGCGATCCTCGTCCGGGCGCCTCTCCGTCGTTGAAACGTATGTTGCATTTGTTGAAACACTTTACGGCTTCCCGAACGATGCTGTCCGCTAGGAGCGCGACCAAAATAAAACCATCTCAACATTCCTCGCTAGTGTGGCTGCGGTTCGGTGAACTCACGTGCGACCAGGGACATCGGGCGTTTGGGGAAGACACCGTGACGTGGTTGCACAGCACGCCTCGCGGGTCCGGCGCGCAAGAGGCGATAGATGTAAAACGTACCGAACGAGAAGATGAAGACGTCGACCGCGCTAAGCATAATGATGGAGGTCAAGGCCGCAGGCGTGGTCAAAACGGGGGCACCGCGTCAGCCGCGGGCCGGATGGGGGATGGCGCCGCCCCTGCGTTCAACCGCGCTCGAAGGCGAGCTACCATTTACGCTTGAGCTTACCGCCGAGGACTAGTTGAGGACCTCGATCGAGCCGCAGCGCGCTTGGCGCCATCGGGCATGTTGATCCAGCCGGCGTAGTCCGATGCGACCTGCTTCGCCCCGTCGAGCAGCTTGGTCAAGAACACATCCAAGTCCTCGGGGCGAACTGGTCGGCCGCGCCATGTTGGGCGGCCTTCGTGCGGGGAACGATGAAGTCACCGCGGGAGAGTAAGTCGCACTGCACCCGTGACCATTGGCGTATTCGCCGATCTCGGGGCACGCCTTCAAACGGCGACCTGCCTAGCGACGACGTGCATTTTAGAAACTATCGAGCATTCGTGGAAAAGTTAAATTGTGGCGGCATCATCTAATGCGGTAACCAAGCGCAATCCGGTCACGGCTCTGTTGTGCCGGGCAACTTGAACTCCGGCAGAAGAACAATGACCTCGATGTCCCTCCCGCTCGCTCGATCGATCATGATCGTGAACTTGCGCAGCGCGGCACGCCGCGCAATTCCACCTGCCGGATTGGTTCGAGGTATGCGACCGGCGAAAGCCAACAGCGACTCGCTTGATTGTGAATGACGGCTGACGAACCCGAACTGAAGGCGCAGATGCTGGCAAGCCGGTGTGGTGACGCGATCGCCTACCATGCGCTTCTTGCGAACCTCGCACCACGGCTGCGCAGCTACTACGAGCGCGAGCTGATCAGACTTGGACACAGCACGGACCAAGTGGAGGATCTTGTCCAAGAGACGTTGCTGGCGATTCATCAGAAGCGTCAGACCTACGATTGCAGAGCGCTGTTCACGCCATGGCTGCAAGCGATTGCTCGCTACAGGTTGATTAGCTTCCTTCGCAGCAGAGGCGCGCAGGCGATCGAAACCTCAATCGACAATGGCGAACGTCCGGCGGCGAATCACGATTGCCTGCGGATCGAAGCGAAAGTAAGCATCAAGGTCCATCGCAGCCTGAAGATCCTAGCTCCCTTGATCGGAAGGGGCCGCCGAGGTTGAGGTATCGTAGCCGCCTATGCCCTGACAATTTAAGAGCCTCCTACAAAGCTGGGGGTGGGAAGGGGATAGGGTGAGCAGCTCGAACCTCCTCCGGATCGGCAACATGCCGACGCCGCGCGTCGATGGTCACACGCAGCGAGAGCAGTGTGACCGCTGGTCCCAGTCGCAAAAAATCCATCCTCCGAACACACAGCCAAAACCTACGGTTTGGGCGGCGACTAGGGGTACCATCGCAAATTAGCCGCAACGGCCTTTATCGCGCACTCCTTGTTTTTGCTGCTCAATTCGAACAATGGGTTAGAGAGGAGGGAGCGTAGTAGCGGAAGCACCCTCCTCCGAACCCGCGGCGAAAAAACTACGGCTTTCGCGAGGAATTAGCGCAACATTGCGGAGTTCTTCGGTGATTTCGCGGTAGATTCGAACAATCGGATACTGGGGAGAGCTGTGGCGTAGAAATGGCGGAGAGAGTGGAAGTCGAACCCACGAGCCAAGCCGTTCAGCGGTCGGGATCGCAGGCTAAGCCAGCCGCACCAGTTTCGCACCAGAAACGATCCCTCCAAGAGCGATAAACGCGGCCAAACATCACAAAAAATGCCGAAAAATCAACGGCCGCATCCCTTTTCCGGCCGCTCATAACGGTCTGGTTGCAGGTTCGAGTCCTGCCGGGCCCACCAAAGAATCCAGTGCGACTATCGTGACGTCAGGCGCTGCCTTTCCTCATCCGTCAGCTGGCGCGCCTGCTCCGCCGTCAGGTCGCCGCTCCCGACCACGCGAAACATGCTGTCCGGATCGTAGCTCTGCCGCTCTTTGTTGCGGCGGCGACGCTCGTCATCGTCGCCCGGATCCGACGTGCCGTCGCCGCCGCCATAGCCGAGCACCTCGACAATGATGACCGAGGGCTGGCCAGTGCTGGCGGCCGGTGCCGCCGCCGTTGGCTGTTGGGCCGCACCCGCGGTGTTGTTCGCCGCAGTCAACGCGCCCACCGGCGGCCCCTGCACCACCGGCACACCGACCGAAGTGCCCTGCACCTGGATGTTGGCGACGTTGAGCACCCGAAGCGCTTCGAGGGTGAGATTGCCCGACACGCGAATGCCCGCTTCGCCGGCATCGATCGTGCCATGCGGCGCGAACAGGTCGACGTTGCCGGGGGGAACACCGGGAACGCCGATCAGGGTCGCGATGCCGGCACCGGTTTGCGGCGTGTTCGGCGTCTTGGCGGCGCGGCCATACTGGTCGTAGACGACCAGCGGCGGCGATGTCACGATCGAGGTCTGCTTGCCCTTGCCGGCGTTGAGGTCGCCATTGGTCGAGAACATCAGGATGTCGCCACCGAGCTCGGTGAAGACGCGCGACTGCGCCACCACCACGCTCCGGTCGGTGAAGATGTTGACGTCGCCGCCTTCGAGCGTCAGCAGGCCGGGGCGCGCGGTGTCGGTCTGCCCGGTCAGGTTGGGCGTCTGGTTCTCGATGCCGAGCGACACGCCGCCGCCGGGCGCCAGAATGTTGATGCTGCCACCCTGCTCGGTGCGGATGCGCGCGAGTTGGAACAGCGACAGGTTGCCGGCATAGGCCGTGGTGGTACCGCCGATCACGCTGCCCGGAAACAGGGTCTGGATCGCGCGGTAGGCGCGATCGTAACCCTTGCCGCCGGCACCTTTCCCGTTTGCCGCTGCCTCGCCGCCCGCCTTGAGCTCGGCGAAATACACCTGCTCGATGAACGGCAATTGTGCGGCCGGCGCAAGTGCGCGGAAATCGGCCAACGCCTGGTCGCGACCGAGGGTGACGCCCTCGTTCCGGCTCATGTAGCTGGTGAGCTGCGCGAGATAGCCTTGCGTCGTCGCATCCATGTTGCGCGGATCGAGATAGAGGCTGATGAAGTCCGCGTTGTCGGGGCCGTTGGCGCCGGTGCCGACTGCGACGCCGATCGAGGCGCCGGTCGGCGGCAGCAGCGGATTGTCCGCGTTGCCGACCGACGTGATGCCAAGGCCCTGCGTCTTATACTGACCCAACTGAGCGAAAATGTTGCGTCCTGCAAGGACGGACAGCGCGCCGGGACCCTCGACGCGAATGTTGAAGAAATCCGGGTAGGCCAGACTGCAGGGCTGGCAGCTGACGATGTCGCGCCCGGCCTGCACCAGCGAGGCGTCACCGGGGCCGGCATTCTCGATATTGATAATCGGCTGGACGATATCGAGACCGGCGCGCACCTGCGCGCGCTCCGACGTCGCTAGCGCGAGCCTCGTCAAGCTCCCCTGGACCGCATAGGCATGGACGGTATGCGGATCGTTGAACTGCACCAGGTTCGACGGCAGCGACTGGGAGCCACCGAACGTGTCGTAAGGCGACGGGTTGGTGAATGTACTCGCATAGTCACTGCCTGACGGCGCCGAGGCGCCATTGACCTGGGCCGACAGATCTGCCGCCGTCATGCTGACGCCAAAACCGACGATGTCCTGCTGGGCCAACAGATCGAGGCGGGCCGTCGGTGCGGCCAGTGCCGCGAGATAATTGTAGCCGAAGGTGCTTTGCGCAACGGTGCCGGCCCGGATCGACCCGCCGGCCGCCGTCAGCTCGAAGATCGGCGGCACGAAATCGCCATTCACGATGATGTCGCCACCTTCCGTGAGTTCGCTCAACGCGCTGTTGGCCGTCATGCTGGTGAAGAAGCCGTAGGGCCGCTGCACGTTGTACTGATATGAGGGCGGCCCATTGCCTTCCAGACCGGCCGGGATGCGATAGCTGGTAAGGCCCAATGGATCGGGCTGCTGCGTTACTCGCGTCGGATCGCCGATGATCGCGTTGATTCCGCGCCGAGACACCACATTAAACTGGGCGTCGCCGATCAGCAGATCCACCCGCGCGGTCGACAGGGAACTGGCCGCCAGTGGCGCCATCCCGATCTCGCCAGCCTGGATGTCCGCCGTGCCACGCCCGACCAGCAGATTGGCGTAGTTGATGCCGCCTCCCACCGCCAGCGAGAGATTGCCACCACCATACACCGCCACTGCGCCGGCTGCGGTCAATCCGCCTGTCGTCGGCACGCTGATGTCGACATTTCTGAGGTCGCCGTCGACAGCGACACCGACGTTACCTCCGCCCAGCGCACCGAGTCCCCTGAACGCCGCCACCGACGGGAATGAATCGTATCCACCCTTGAGATAGGGTTGATAGTAAGTCCCGAAATTGATGAACCAGGTTGGACTGGCCGCGAACGGCTCGGTCCACAGCCAGTAGGTATCGAGCGCGGAGGCTGCATAGTTCTTGCTGCTGCTGGTGTCGGCGCCGATCAGGCTGCCATGCACCTTGACCGTGAGATTGCCGCCGCCGGTCTGATAACTCGGATGGAACGCCTGGACCGGATAGGACAAATCGTACGACACCTTATGACGGTGCGCGTCATAGCCATACCCGAGATAGGTATCGTACTTGTACGTGAACGCCGACTTGATCAGCGCGCGCGACGGCACAGCGAAATCCGGCGACGCCTGCTCACCTGCGGTATAGATGCCGAACGCGGTCTGGATGTCGATGTTTCCCGCCGCAGCAAGGTCGAGGTCGCGTGCTCCGGTGCGCACGACGCTCGGAATCTGCACGGTGACATTGGCGTCGGTCAGATAAGAGGCGGCAAAGATGATGGAGCCCGGCTCCGGATTGGCGATCGTGGCGACGGGGCGCAGCACAGTCGGCACGACGGCCAGCGGATCCGCCGCCGCGAGATCCGCGCCGGCCACCAATCGGAACGTGGCGGAGCCCGAGCCCGCCGGCAACGGCGCCGCGATCGCGAAGATGTTGCCGTCCGGCGAACCGACCGGCGCCGCAAAGCCGTCGCTGAGGCTGCCATTGATCAGCAGGCTTCCGGCCGCGCGCAGCGTCAGCACCATCGGCTCGCCATTGTAGCGGTAGGTATGCAGATCGATTCCCGAGTTGGTCCTGGACGCATTTTGCAGCAGTCGCAGGTTGCCGCCACTGTCCAGCTCGATGCCGGGCATCAGGTGGAACGCGGTAACGGAGGTGCCGGTCAGCGACCCGATCCCGGCCTTGATATTTGCTGCGGCGATATAGGCCCGCGCATCACTATCTGCCATCGCCAGGCTGGCGTCGACATAGGGCGAGCCGGTAACGTCGTAGACCTTGACCGCCTCGACATCGATCTCGCGCGCGCCGACAACATGGACCCCGCTGTTGCTGATGCGCACACCGGTGGTGCCGTCGGCGTTGACCGTCCGCGGCACGCGCAGCCAGAGCTGTCCACCGTTCTGCGCGATATTCGGATCGGCACCGGCAACGTTGATCGTCGGCGTGCTGCCGGAGCCGGCGTCGACATCGAACGTCAACATGCCCGAGCTGTTACCGGCGAGGCCGAGCGTCACCGTACCGCCCCTGGCCGCGGTGGTGCCGGCATTGAGCACCGCATGCGCGCCGAGCTCCAGATTGTTGCCGGCGATCAGGCGGATGGTCGCATTGCTACCGCCGCTCGCATCGATCAGGCCGGTGACGGTGATGTTGCCGCCGTTCGCGATCAGCTCGACGTCGCGGGCCGTGATGTTGCCGACGTTGATGTCACCGTTCGTCAGCGTCAGCGCCTGCTCGCCGGAGAAACCCGCGATGCTGCCGAGCAGCGCGCTCGCGTTGCCCGAATTGACTGTGACGATCGCCTTGCCGCCGATGTAACGCGGATCGGCGCTGGCCAGCAACTGTCCGTCGAGATGGGCGGTTCCGTTCGGCGCGATGACGGTGAGTGTCCCGGCGTTGCCGCCCTGGTCGGAATCCACGACATCGAGCATAGGCATCGTCACCGAGCCGAGCCGGCCGCCACGCAGATCGACCACCGCGCCGGAGGCGACCGCGACATCGCCGTTTGCGGTCTGCAGTGTGACGCTGCCGGCCGGAGCAATCCGCACCACATCGAAGAACGGCGTCACCGCCCCCGCGACGTTGGTGACCGAGCCGGCCTGCAGCGTGATGCCGTTCTGCGCGGTGAAAGCGATCACGCCGGAAGGCAGGTTGATGGTGGTGCCCTGGACAATGCTCTGCGCCGAGACCGAGAGCGTCGCGCCGTTCGAGGTGGCGACCGGCTGGCCGGTACCGCCGGGCAGCGCGGCAAAGGTGACCGTGCCGGCATTGGCGACAAGCTGCGTCAGCGCGCCCGCCTGTGCCGTCACCAACGGCGTCGCGATCGTCAAACCTCCGTTGACGCTGAAGGTGCCAGGCATCACCTCGCCTGGAGCATAGGAGACCGTGCCGATCTTTTGCATCGCGCCCGCAGCGAGCGGGCCCGCATAGGAGACGCCGTCGATCACCTGCCGGGACGCCGCCAGCGTCACGGTGTTGAAACCGCCGAAGGCAAGGCTGCCACCGCCGCCAAGCGTCAATTGCGTCGCATCGATCTCGAACGCGCCCTGCCCGGTTCCTGTCGCCGCGGCGCTGGTTGCGCCGCCGTTCAGCGTGATCGTGTTGGCGCGGAGCTTGACGCTGTCGGTGGCTGCACCGAAGCCGTTGATCGCCGACGCGCTCAACGTCAGCGCGGCGAGCAGTGGCTGACCGGTCACCGGATCCAGATCACCGAGATCGACTGAGCCATAGACGTTGATCGCCGTGGACGCCGACAGCACCAAATTGCCGGTCGCTGGCAGATTGCGCAGAGGGTCACCTTCGGACAACTGAGCGAGCAGGCTGGCGCTTAGGTTGAAGCCTGACGCGCCACCGGTGCCGAAATTGATCACCGGCACGCTGACCATGACGGTCGGCGCCGCAAGGCGGGCGGACGGATCCATGCTGATGGTGTTCGATGCGCTCAGCGCGACCTCGCCGCCGCCGAGGACTTGCGCACCCGCACCGATGCTCAGCTTGCTCGCTCCACTCCCTGCCGGCAACGTGACCGGCAACACCGGAGCGTTGGACGCCAGCACGAACGCGCCTGCCCCGCCTCCGCTGACACGCGCCAGTGCAATCGATCCCAGGGTCTTGCCGGTCTTTGGATCGTTTGGGAACAAGGTGGAGATCGCGCCGAACGACGTCGTGTCGATCAGCGCACCGGCGCCGACCGTGATCGCGGTGCTCGCCGTCAGCATGATTTCGGGCGCGGTCAGCACCGCTCCACTGTCGATCTGGAGCTGCTGCGCCGCCGGCGTGATGGTCAGCACGTTGCCGTACAGGCTGCGCGTACCGCCGATCAGAATGCTCTGGGCGCCAATGCTGTCGAGCGCATTCGCCAGCAGTCCGGTCATGCCCGGCGCTGCGGTGCTCCCCGGCGCGAGGATCTCGAGATTGGACGCGACGATATCGACCTGCCCGCCCCGGCCGCCTGCCGGAGCCGTGAAGTCACCGAACCCGCCGGTGGCCGGCAGCGACAGGCTGTTGGTCGCACTGATGACGAGTTGCCCCGCGTCGATCGGCAGATAGGGAGCCGCGATGCCGCTTGCGGCCGCCTTGGACGCATAGAACTGGCTCGCCGTGGTTTCGGCATATTGCGACTGCTGTCGGACGACCGAGCCCGGCGTGACGATGTAGACCGAGGGAAGCGGATCGTGGAAGCCCGTATTGGCGACCTCGCCGTAGCCAAGTATGCGGTAAGAGCCGTCACGCTGCGCGAAATTCGACAACCCGGTAGCGGAGGTCTGATTCACCGCGACGGTGACCTTGAAGGCGCCGGGCAACAACGCGTAGTGCCCCGGCAGCAAGGTGTAGGTGCCGGCCGGCAGCCCGGGAGCCCCACTCAGATAGACCTGCTGACCGACCTGCAAAGCAACCGGCGCCGCCGCACTCTGCGTCGGATCGCTGAGCTGCATTTGCGGATCGCGCGGCGCATAGCGGTTACCGAGGCTCGGCAGGATCGCGAATGTCTGGGTGCCATCAAGCGTATCGACCGAGCCGCCAGCACCGCTGACGAACTGCGCGCCGTACATGTCGCCGCCGCCGGATTCGTCGATGCGCGCGGAGCCCACCCCACCGGACGCTCCCGCGACCGTCAGCGCCCGGCCATAAAATGAGATCGTCTTGGCCGGCGGCGCGCTCATCGTGTTCGCCGTGCCGCTGTTGTCGTAGCCGTAGATCCAGTCGGTGTTGCCAAGCGGTGCGCCATACGGGATCAGCGTGCCGCCCGCCGACACCGAGGTGATGCTGCCCGGGAGCAGGTTGATCGCGCGCGTGCCGGAGGGATTCTTCGGGTCTCCGAAGGTGATCTGCCCGAGCGGCGCCAGCAGGACGCCGCCCTGGTTGATGGTCGGCGCGACGATCTGCACCGATCCACCCACCGACAGCGGTATGTAAGGCGTCTGGCCGTTGCCGATGAAGCTGACCACGCTGTTCGGTCCGGTCGCCTGAATCACGAACTGACCACTGGATACGCTCGAGGATCCGTTGTTGATCGGCCCGGTGCTGACCGGATAGATTTCCGTCCCGGTGAACGTCACGTCACCGGCAGTCGCCAGCGTGGTCGTCTTGCTGCCGTAAAGGGGCGCATTCTTGGAGGTTGGCACCAGGCGGATGTCGCCCAGGCTGTTGAACGACATGCTGGCGAAGCCGGGCAGCGACACCGCCCGCTGAACCGGCGTGTAGAAATTGAGGTAGTTCGTGACATAGCTGTAATTCGCGCCGCTGCGCAGCCCGCCCTCGACGTCGATCAGGCCGGCATCGACCTCGAGACGCGCGGTGCCGGCCAAGGGCGTTGCGCCATAGCTGCCCAGTGGCACGAAGCTGGAATATTCGTTGATGTTGCGCTGTCCACCGCCGATGTCGACATAGGGCGCGCTGAGCCGGACGCTCGCGTCCGGCGTCGCGCTGATGTTGGTGGCGTTGATGGTCAGGCTGCGCGTCGCGGCGAGATTGACGCTGCCGTTGAATACCAACGCATCGACTGCGCCGAGCGACACCGACGCGAAGCCGCCGCCGGAGATCTGGTCGGCGCCAATGTAGAGCTGCCCGAGCAGGTTGCCCGGGATCGCCTGCCCCGGCGACAGACCCGCCGACATCAGCGGCGGCGCCTGGCTCACGATGGTCTGGAAGATCGGCTGCAAGTATTGCGAGACCCCGGAGCTGTCGGCGACATAGCTCCCGATCGTCTGATCGATCGTCAGGCTGCCGCCCGCCACCCCGGCCCCTCCCGCCTGCGCCTTCATGGTGGCGTCGAACAGCAGACCGAGCGATGCCCGGATCGCGACGCTGCCGCCTGCGGTCGCAATAGGTGACTGGGTCGTTCCGGATCGACCCGCGGCCTGGCGTATCGTCCCCGACGCCCCCGACACGTCAATGATCGCCCCGGCTTGCGCCACGACGACACCGAGCGGTTGCTCGCCATAAGGCTGGGTGGCCGAATAGGGATAGTAGAGCGACGGCTGAGCGTCCTGATTGATGTTGACCTGTCCGCCGCCGAGCACCGTGTTCACCGGGCGCCCCAACGGGTCGAGTGTCGAGGTCACGAGCCCAGGCGCCAGCAACCGGGCGTCCGCTCCGATCCAGAGCGTCTGCGTCGCAGCATAGAACGGCCCATTATAGGGCGGCGTACCAGCCGCTGATCCAATCGGAACCCAGGGACCGGGCACGCCGGTCAGATCGAGATTGATGGTGCCGGCGGGTGCGTTGATCGTGCCGTCGACCGTGAGTTGACGGCGCGCGTGCAGAGATATCGTCGCCTGCGGATCGGCGTTGATCGCGGCACCCCGCTGAACATTGAGATTGCCGTTGAAGGCGTCGATCGCGCTCAGGACCAGGTTCACCGGCGCCGACGGCTGATACGAGGGCAGCGCCCTCGCCGTCGCGACATCAGCGACATCGCTGCCGCTCGGCGCCGATACGGCCTGCAGATTCGGAATCAGATTGACCCCATGCAGCTCGAGATCGGTGCCGGCAGCGACCGTCAGGTTCTGATAGCTGTAGAGCGCGTACTGGCTGAAGCCGCCGCCGGCGAAGAAGCCCGGCGACAGCCGCAGCACACTCGCGGGATCGACCGGCGTGAGGTTGCTGGTCCCCTCGGCATTGATAGAGCTGACCGTGCGGAGCGTAAGGATGGCATCTCCGCCGATCTGGATCGCAGGCGTGGCGATGCTGAGCGCCCCGCCACGGGTGAAGCCATAGGACCGTACCGTGCCGTCGAGATAGACCCGCCCCGGATAGCTCTGCGCGATCGTCGCCGAGTTGTGCAGCGTCGCGCCGAAGCCGTTGCTGATCACCGTGATGTTGCCACCGGTTCCGACCGGCAGGCCGTTGCTGGTCTTGATCCGGCCGTTGCCCTGCATCCAGCCACCGCTCGACGCATCGATCATCGCCCCGGCATCGATCCGAACGCTGCCATAGGCGGCCAGGCTGACGTTGCCGCCGTCATAGAGCGTAGGCGTGGCGGTGCTGCCGCTGAGGAAATCGTTGACCCACAAGCCGCGCGTATCGATCACTCCGCCGGAGTGCAGTTCGACGTCGCCGGTCCAGATCGTCGATCCGTTCTGCGCAGCGTTGACGGTGACCGAGCCGGCCCGCGCCACCAGTTGGCCGTCGATCGAAATTCCCCCGCCGATCAGGGCGATAGACGAATTCAGCGCGATCGAGCCGCCGGGGGCAACCTGAAGCGTGGCGCCGCCCACGATGCTGATCGCCGGAGATACGGCTTTGCTGACCGGATCGGCCACGCCGCCCCGCGCATTGATGGTGATGCTGCCATAGTTCGCCTTGTCGAGCAGATCAGCCGGCAGATAAACCGTCTGCTGCCAGGACGCCGGCAACAGCGACGTCACGCTCGGAAGATCCGGCGGCGTCACCGACGGCGCGACGACCACGCTGGAGGGGGCAACGCTCGCATCGGATGCCCCGATGGTGAACGCCGCGCCGGCCGGAAGCGTGTTGGCGGTCCGCTGATACGGGCCGTTGACCGTCGCCGCGACAACCGAGGCGTCGACCTCGGCAGCGTTCGCAATCACGCTCAGGGCGCCGGCGGCGCGTCCTTCGAGATAGGCCGGCTGGTATCGCTGATCGGAGAAAAATGGATTGGCATAATACTCGGTGACACCCCAGTGGGCATGATTGACCGTAAAGCCGCCCCCGATCGAGATGTAGGTCAGATCGGCAGGGGCCTGGTTGGCGCTGTAGATTCTGCCATCCGAGCCGATCAGCCAGGTGACCGGCACGTAGCCGGCCTGGTGCGCGAGCGAGCCGCCGGAAATATTGATCGACGCACCAGGTCGCAGGACGACATCGCCAGTGGAATAGACGACCACCGTGCCGCCCATGGTCAGGCGCTGGTCGATCGGCCGGTCGACCTGACCGAGCCAGCCCGACACCTCCAGCAGGCCGCCCGCGGTGTAGACCCGGTCCGAAGCCACCGGGTTGAGTTCGTGGACGTTCACCCACACGTTCTTGCTGGAGAGGATGCCGCCGCGTTGCAATGGCGAGTCGCGCAGCTCGTTGGCGCGCACGTTGACCTGCACCACATCGCCCGACGCCGCGACCGGCACGCCCTGCAACCCTGAAACGTCGATCAGGGACCCTGCGTCGACGAGAACACGCGCACCATCGCGGTTGGAGTTCGTGTTGATCTTGGCAGCGGGATTGTCTTGCAGATAGAGCTGGTCTCCGTAGCTCGATGCCTCGAGCGCCACGCGCCCGGACGGCGCGATGATCGCAGCTCCCGCCTGCACGTTGACGAAGCCGCCTTCGACCAAAATCTGCGACTGCGCCTGCGGCTGCGTGTCCTTCGCAGTGAGACCATCCTCCTCGGGGAGCACGGCGGTGACGCTGCCGCGCGCGAGCTGCACCGTACCGGTCTGCGTCGACACCGCATAATGCGAGGAGCTGTCGTAGCCAAACTCCCCCTGCAATCCCTGCTGCGCGGACAACAGGATCGAACCGGCCTGATTGACCGAGGTGGTCGCCACCAGCACACCGGATTGCTGCAAGTTCATACCGACCAGCGTGACGTTTCCGGTCGGCGCCGCGATCAGGCCGGTGTTGCTGACCGTGCCGCCATTGAGCACGTTCAACACCAGGCCCTGCTGGCTCGTGCTGCCGCTCGTCGTGACATAAACCGACGTGCCGGCGGCGAGCGCGGCCTGTCCACCCGGCGTCACGATGCTGCCGCTGTTCTGCACATTGGCGCCGAGCAGGAATACGTTGCCGCCTCCCGTGGTGACGGATGCGGGCGGCGCCGTGACGATCACGGCACCAGCCTCGACGATGACGTTGCCGGTTGGGCCGCTGCTGTTGCCGAAGATCGGCGCCTTCAGATTGCCGGCATTGTCAAACGGCGAGCGATTGAGCAGGCCGGTCTTGAACTGTTGATCGGTGATATTGAGCGTCGAGGCCACCAGCGACCCGACATTGACCTGGCTTGCACCACCGAAAATGATACCGCTCTGGTTGATCAGCAGCACCTGGCCGTCGGCCCTGATGTTGCCAAGGATCTGGCTCGGCCCGACATTGCCGGTCACGCGATTGAGCGCGACCCAGCTGCTGTTGCCCTGCTGGTTGAACACGACATCGGTCTGGGCGCCGACATTGAAGCTCTGCCAGTTGAGGATTGCCTGCGGCGCGGTCTGGGTGATCCCGACACTGGTGCGCCCGTTCACATTGGCTTGGGTCGGAAGGTTGGCACCGGACCAGAGGCCGGATCCGGGCGCAACCTGCAGCCCACCCGGCGCAAGACCATCGGGCACCGCCAACTGCGGCAGCGTCCGCGACGTGCCGGCCGCCTGTGCGGCATTGCGCGCGGCCGCCTGCGCCGCTTGCATGGCCTGGATCGCCTGGGCCGCCCTGGTCAGCGCTCCCGAGCTCCTCGCAGCCGCGTCTGCTGCCTGCTGGGCCCCAGTGCTCGCCGCATCGGCCGCGTATTGTGGCGCCGCGACCGTCCATGCGCCACCAAACGGCCTCGCATTCGCAGGATGCGCAGCGAGCAACAATGTCGCCAGGCTCGTGCCGGCCATCAACCCGGCGCGGGACATCTGGCGCGACAGCGCGCTGCCGGCCAATTCACCGCGTGCACGGGGATGATGGGTGGTTTGAGCTCGAGCCGGCATGACACGTCCTTCCAGCGAACATCGCAGAGGTCACACCAGCGTGACGGGAAGCCCCGCTCAAAACTGCATGGGTTTTTTGTGAAAGTTTCGTGTCACCGCAGAGCGGCCGGGAGAATGTGGGAACCCAGTCAGCTCAGCAGCACGATTCCGCCAGGCAGCAACCGCACACGCGCATCGAACGCCTGCTGGATCTGGGTCAGGATCTCATCCATGCGATCGATGCGGAAACGACCGCTGACGGGCAGCCGCGCGATCTCGGCATTGACAATGAAGATGTGGCCAGGCCGGTATCGGTTGATCTCGTCGACCACATCGGCCAGCGGCGTGAAGCGGAACAGCAGGAAGCCGCGTTGCCAGGCGGAGGCAATCTCGATATCGGCAGCGGCAAGGCTCTCTCCCCGCGCGTCGTAGCGCAGTTGCTGCCCTTCCTTCATGGCGATCAGCTCGGCCCCACGCTCGACCTGCAGCTCGCCGTTGAGGCAGGTCACACAAACCGGCCGCTCGCCGCCAGCCGATATATAACGCACATCGAACTGCGCCCTGTTCGCCAAGATCCAGCGGTCGGCCGCACGGACGCCAAAGCTGCGACCGGCTGTGGCGAACGCAGCCTCGCCGGAAAGCAACTCGATCCGCGCCGCACCGGGATCGGCGGGCCGCAACGCGATGCTGGTCTGCACGTTCATCCGGATCGAAACATCGCCGGGCAGCGCCACGCTGCGCTGCTCGCCGGTGCCGGTGCGGTAGTCGGCCGCGAGATCCGACCAGGACGGCCACAGGCCGAGCGGCGGACGCGCCAGCGCATAGACACCCGCAGCGGAGGCCGCGGTCGCGAGCCCACCACCGAGCAACACACGGCGATTCAAGTGCGCCGCGCTCCGCGATTGTCTGGCCATCTCGGCCGCCCGCACATTGCGGCCCGCCGGTGCAAGGTCGCGCCACAGGCGGCTTGCTGCAGCGAAGGCGGCAGCATGCTCGGCGCTCTGGGCGCACCAGCGCCGCAGCGCCTCGGCATCCGCCGCGGTGGCCTGCCCGGAGGTAAGATGCCGCACCCAGCCGACCGCGTCCCGCTTGAGCGGATCAAATCTCATGTCGTCGTTATCCGTCGCGCTCATGGCTGGCGTCCGCCTCGTGCCTGCCTACGCCGGGGCGTGGCGATTCTCATCACCCCCCTCACAATGACGTTTCCTGCCGGGCGAAACCGCATGTTATCCGTCGCTCCGACCACGCCGCGCCAAACAATATTCCTGCGCCCGCTGCAGCTCCAGATCCACCAGCCGCAGGGAAATGCCGAAGCGGCGTGCTATTTCCTGCCGCGGCATCTGGTCGAGGCGTGACGCGAGCAGAATCTCACGGCGGCGCGCCGGCAGCTCGTGCAGAATGGCCTCGAGCCCTCGCAGGTCCGACCGCGCGCGTGCCACGTGCTCGGGACCGGGCGCACCATCGGCGATCTCGAGCAACCCGTCGACTTCGGCGGCGCTCAGAATCCGGCTATCGGCGTTACGTAGGCGATCGCGCGCCGCATTCATGGCGACGCCAAAAACGTAATTGCCGGGATTGCCGACCACACCAACCGAATCCGCCTGGGCGATCCGGAGCCAGGCGTCGTGCAGCGCCTCACCCGCGAGTTCGGACGATCCCAGCCGTCGTGTCAGCCGGCGCTTGAGCTCATCATAGCGCTCCACCAACAGGCGTCTTATCACGGCAAGGGACGTTTCAGTCATGGCGTGCCGGAGAACCGTCACAGCCCATCGTGATGCCGGATCCCTGCGGGACCACCACCAGGGTCACAGGCTGGGCAAGGCCTGCCGGCGGCGCCATATCGACCTGCATCCGGCGCAGAGCATGATCAATACCAGCATCGAGCGAGGCGCTGCCCGCCGAGCCCAGTCGCTCGAACCGTTCGACCTTGCCGGCCGGATCAATCCAGAACTGCAACGCGATCCGGTAGCCGCCCGGCCGCGCATCGGCCTCCGCACACAGCGCGGCCCGAAGGCTGGTCTGTAGTCGCGAATAATAATGATTCACCGGCGCCGGCAGCGCCGCCTGCGCCATGGCCGGTGTCGGATAGAGGATGAAAGACGTCTCTCCAAGCACGCGCGCCGACAGGCCGGTGCCTGCAAGCAGGCGCGCGAGCGCGATGCCCGCGGTCATGGGTCCCCGCACGGCGCTGGAATGCCGTCCGGCCGTCAAGTTGCTGTTGTAGAGCACGCTCCGACCAGCCACGTCACCATACTGCTCCAGCGCGGCCGCCAGCGGCTGAGCTGCGATATCAAAGTCGATTTGTTTCCCTTCTGCGGATGCTTCCGGCGCCGCCAAGGCAAGACAGGCACCGAACATCAGCGCACGGCACAGCCGGGCGCTCCGGGCTTGCGCTGGCGCATCCGGGGTCAACTCGGCTCCTCGCGTTACAAGATTGTCATGGTCGGGCGGAGACCATAGGCAGGCCGTGTAACAGTCTCATGTCAGGACGATCGGATGGCCGGCATGGCACAGACGAGGCGCTTGCGCATATCGTCGGTGAGCTCGCCGAGATGATTGTGCAGCACCGAGCCGGCATTGACCGGATCGAGATGGGCCGAAATGAAATCGGCGACGTCAGGCCCGTTGGCACCGACGCCGATCAACACGCTGATCGACGCGCCAGATCAAATTCAGCGGTAGCCATATTCGACCGCGAGCAGCAGGATGGCCAGGCACAGCGTCACCATCGTCGCGAACAGCGGGATAATGAACCTGACCCATTCACCGAATCGCACGCGCCCGACGGAGAGAAAAGCGAGCAAGGTGGGAGAGGTCGGTGAAATCAGGTTCGGCAGCCCGCCCCCGAAGAGAAACGCCAGGACGACCGATTGACCACTTACACCGGAAAGCGCGGCGACAGGTGCGAACAGCGGCATCGTCAGCGCCGCCCTTCCCGAAGTGGATGGAACCAACAGATCGACGATCATCTCAATCGTCATCAGACAAGCAGCTGCGGACGGGGGCGCCAGATCCGCCATTCTGCTCGTCAACGCAAAGATGATCGGATCAAGCACCATGGCGTCTCGCAGAATGAGCTCCACAGCCTTGGCGAGTCCGACAAGTACGCCGGCGAGCAGCATCGCCTTCATGCCTTCAAGAAATAGCTGGCATGCCTCCGTCGGCCGGATCCGCGCAATCAGGGCGATAGCGGTCGCGAGCCCGATGTAGGCAGCAGCGAGGTCTGCATGTCCCCAATGATGCCACCGCACGCCGTAGACGACGGAAAGGACGAACACTGCAATCGTGAGAAGAATGGCCAAATGCCGGTGCGAAAGCCGCCGAGCCGACGCCTCGCTGATTGGTTGCTGGCCAAGCGTCAGACGCGCCGTCTTATGCAGCACGAAAAGAACACCGACCGACAGGAGAATGACGAACGCCGCCAGTCGAACGCCGAGACCACTGAAGACGGGGACACCGACGGCCGTTTGAGCGACAACCAGGCCGATCGGATTCGTAACCGACGTGAGGTAGCCGATTTTCGCCGGTATGATCACGATTGCGGCAGCGAGCACACGATTGAATCCGAGACGTTCTCCCAACGCAACCGCGACGGGGACGAACGCGATGTATTCCGAAATCAGTCCGACAAAAGATGCGCCGAAGGCGATGGTCAGCATCAGGAGCGGAATGAGCAATCTCACCCTCCCTCCAGTCAACGCAAGCAAACGGTCGAGCCCGGCATCCAGCGCTCCCGTATTTCGGAACACCGCGAAGGCGCCGCCAATAAACGTGATCATGAAAATGAGGGAGGCCGTCGCCGTAAGGCCGGCTGGTATCGCCTTGAGCGTCGTGACCACGGAGGCGGGTGCAGCGACCGCGACACTGCTTGCTTCGCCTGAGAACAGCGCACCAATGCGACGGTCTTTCGCGATGAAATGAAAGCTGCCCGGTTCGACTGCTCCCGTCGGCGAGCGGTTGTAAAGCCCTGACGGCAGAACGAACGTCAGGCCGGCCGCGAGGACAATCATGAACAGCATGATCGTGACAGGGTGGCGGGACGAACTCCTCCGAATTCCCGTCTCCACCATGGTCTGCTGATGAGCGGCTGCCACCATCGTCAGTGCACCGGTCCAATATTATCCATCGTGCGCCGCCGGCGTCAGATCCCAGAACAGGCCGGTCATGATCCGCAAGCCTTCTTGTATCAGCGGTCCCAACACATGCTCATCGGGACCGTGCTGCTTGCACCCTGCGTAGGAATGCGGCACCCAGATCGTCGGCACGCGCAGCTGACGGGCGAATGCGTCGCTCGGCAAGGAGCCGGCTCCGTTCGGCACCACAATCGGAGGAGCGCCGACGGTACGCGCGATGGACTGAACCGCCCAATCCACCCAGGGACTGGCAGGATCGGTACGCGAGGCGGGATGAAAGTCGCCTTCCCGTGCGACGATCTTGACCTGCTGGAAGCCGTTCTGATCGAGAAAGCCGCGCAGGCCGTCGAGAAATTTTCCGCTGTCCACGTCGGCCGTGAAGCGCAACTGGCACGTCGCGCGCGCAAACGGCTGGACGCCGTTGACCGGCCGATCGGGTTGCCCGGCGACGACGGCGAGAACGATGAAGCTCGTCCAGCCGAACATCTTCTCCGCACGTGTCAGGCCAGGCTCTCCCCAATCATCGGCAATGTGCGGGAAATCAAATCCTGGATCGACCGCGCAATCCAGCAGCATGGCTCGAACCGCCGGCGGGATCGCGTCAGGTCGCCATTCCGGCACCAGGATCTGCCCGCGCGTTGTGGTGATGCAGGTCAAGGCATGCGCGAGGATGATCGCAGGATCCTCCAGAACGCCGCCCCAATGGCCCGAATGGCGACTGCCGTCGCGCAGGTGGACCACAAGGTCGAACGACATCACACCCCGGTTGCCCAGCTTGATATCCGGCCGCTCAACCTTCATTCTCGGACCGTCCGAGGCGAGAAAGATGTCCGCCTGAAGCTCGTCGGCGTGGTTGCCGATCACCTCAGCCAGTCCGGGAGACCCGACTTCCTCGCCCATGTCGATCAGGATTCTGGAATTGAAGCCGTGCCTCCCGCGGACCTTGAGCACCGTTTCAAGCGCAGCGATGACGATGCTGTGTTGGGCCTTATTGTCCGCAGTCCCGCGGCCGTAGTACCGGTCACCTATCCGGGTCAGTTTCCATGGCGATAGGCCCTCACTCCAAAGATCGGGCAACCCCTGCACGACGTCGCCGTGACCATAGGTGAGTACGGTCGGCAAGCCCTTGTCCTCGGTCCGGCTCGCGATCAGGAACGGCGCTCGGCTCGCCACCGAATTGTCGACCAGGCGGCACGCATAGCCCATCCGCTCCAGCGTCGGGACCATCTCCTGTTTCAGATAATCGAGCAGTACGAACTGCCGCTCCGGAACCGAGCTCTCCGTGGGAAAGGCCACGCGACGGCAAAGATCGTCAACGAACTGTCCGCCGGAAAAGTGCTCCTGGGCGGCACGCAGTGCTGCTTCGCGGCTCACAGATATTCCCACATCATTTGAGGTGTTCTTTTCAGGTGCGGAGAAGCTGAAGCATAGAATTAGATGCGTCAAACCAGTTTTATTTCGCCTATGGCTAAGTTAAATTGAGCCTATTATGAAGAGTGAAACCTTGCCTCCGCTCAACAGCTTGCGAGCTTTTGAAGCTGCCGCCCGACATCAGAGCTTTGCTGCCGCAGCAGCTGAGTTGGGCGTGACGGCGAACGCGATCAGCCACCAGGTGAAGAAACTCGAGCAGCACATCGGGACGCTGCTCTTCGAGCGCCTACCGCGTGCTTTGGTTCTGACCACCGAGGGCCGCGATTTCCTGCCGGACGTGACTGCCACATTCGATGCCTTGCGGATCGCGGCCGCACGGGTCGCGCATCCGCAACGCCGTCACGTCGTCGCGGCGACCGCGCCCGCGGTATTCGCGATCGGCTGGATGCTGCCCCGCCTGCAGCGGTTTCATCTTGAGAATCCGCAAATCGAGCTTCAGCTTTCGACAGCACGCCGACCCGTCGATCTGGAGGCGGAGGGGCTTGATGCGGCGATCCGGCACGGACGGGGCGAATGGCCGGGACTGATCGCGGATCATCTGTTCGGAGATGCCATTCTGCCCGTGTGCAGCCCGAGCTATCTTTCATCTCGTCCGCCGGTTCGGACATCGCATAGCCTGCTCGCCGAGACGCTGTTGTTTTCAGCCATTGCGCCGAACGATTGGAACGACTGGTTTGCTCACGCTGGTATCAAGCAATCGACAGGCATTCGGCGAAGGCTCAATTTCGGCAACTCAACGCTCCCGATCCAGGCGGCGGTGCAGGGACTGGGCTTTGCACTCGCAGACGTCAACCTGATCGAAGATGAGTTGCGGGACGCCCGGCTTATCGCTCCGGTGGAAGAGCCGAAGATGGTGAGGGGAACAGCCTGGTATCTCACCTATCGGCCGGAGAACGGAAGCCTGGCACCGCTTGATGCGTTCCGCCAATGGATCCTGAGGGAAACACTGCGGGTTTGATCCCGATGCTGCGATCCCGCATCAGGCTGGCCCCGCGGGAGCAACGTTCGTTCTCGGCTCGGCGGTTCCGCATCCCCATGATTGCCTGATGGAGCCTAGATCCGGAAAAGTGCGAAGCGGTTTTCCGAAAAGATCATGCTCAAACAAGGAGCTAAAGCGCGATGACGCTTCACTCCGGTCTCATCGCGCTTTGGATGTAATTCTCGAACGCCAACCGCTGCGCCGGCGTCAGATGCAGGCCATGCTTGGTGCGCCGATCCAGGAAGTCGGCAGGCCTCCTCGCCCACTCCGTCTCGCGCAGATACGCCGCTTCGCATTCATAGAGATCGCCGCCGAAATGCCGGCCCAGGTCGGCCAGGACCCGGGCCGAACCCAGCAGTTCGCGCGCGCGCGTCCCGTAGAGCCGCGCATAATGATGGACAAGCTTTTGCGGTAGATCGCGATAGTCGCGCGCCAGCGCGCGCGCAAAATCATCGAAACTGCCGCCGATGTCGCCGCCCGGCAACGGCCTGTCAGCGGTCCAGGCCGGCGACAGCTTCGCAAACCACGGCGCGAGGCGCTGCATCGCCTGCTCAGCCAGCCGCCGGTAGGTCGTGATCTTGCCGCCGAAGATCGAGAGCAGCGGCGGCGCCCCCTCGGCGCCGTGAACCTCGAACACATAGTCGCGCGTCACGGCCGATGGATTGTCGGCATTGTCGTCGTAGAGCGGGCGGACGCCGGAGAAGGCGTGCACGATCTCGCTTGGCTGCGGCGGCATCCGGAAATAGCGGCGCAGCACCTGAAACAGGTAGTCGGTCTCGTCCGCGCCGATCGCAACCTCCTCGGCACGGCCATCATATGGAATGTCGGTGGTGCCTATCAGCGCGAGATCATTCTCATAGGGATTGACGAAAATCACCCGGCGGTCGCTGTTCTGCAGCAGATAGGCTTGCGGCCCGTTCCAGAATTTCGGCACCACGATGTGGCTGCCCTTGACCAGCCGCACGTTCTGGGCAGAGTTCAGTCCCGTCACGCCCTGGATGACATCCTGCACCCATGGCCCGGCGGCGTTGACCAGCGCTCGCGACCGCACGACCTGCGCTGTTCCGTCATCGCCCTGCATCTCGAGCAGCCAGGTCTCGCCGTCCCGGCGCGCGCGCAGCGCTCGCGTGCGCGACAGGATGCAGGCGCCATTCCGTGCTGCATCGATCAGATTGAGGATCACCAGCCGGCTGTCATCGACCCAGCAATCCGAATACTCAAAGCCACGCCGGAACTCTTGACGTAGCGGTGCGCCCTCCGGACCCTGCGACAGATCCAGGCCGCGGCTCGCCGGCAGCTGCTTGCGGCCGCCGAGATGGTCGTAGAGCAACAGCCCGGTGCGGACCAGCCAGGCCGGCCGCTGCTCCGGCGAATGCGGCAGCACGAAGCGCATCGGCCAGATGATGTGAGGCGCCGAAGCCAGCAGCACTTCACGCTCGATCAGCGCCTCGCGCACCAGGCGGAATTCGTAATATTCGAGATAGCGCAGGCCGCCATGGATCAGCTTGCCCGAGCGCGACGAGGTGCCCTCGGCGAAATCATCCTTCTCGCAGAGCAGGACCTTCAGACCACGGCCGGCGGCGTCGCGGGCGATGCCGGCGCCGTTGATGCCGCCACCGATAACAGCGATATCGACCAGCCCGTGATCCCTGCCTGCGACCGGCGCAGTGCCCTTCATCGCTTGTTGCTACGCCGTTTCTCGGCGCGGCGTGGCGCCGCCTTTGCCGTCGCACGCGCCTTGCTCGGCTTCGGCGCCTGCAAGCCATAGGTGGAGAACCCCTTCGCGGTGTCGGCAATCTCCTCGTCGGACAGGATGATACGCGAATCGAGCGCGAGCGAGAGATAGTACTGCCGCGCGATGGTCTCGAGCTCGACCGCGAGCCACATCGCCTTGTCGAGATTGGCGCCGAGCGCGATCATGCCGTGGTTGGCGAGCAGGCAGCCATTGCGGCCCTCCAGCGCCGCGATCGCGTGGTCGGACAACTCCTTGGTGCCGTAGCGCGCGTAGCCGGCGCAGCGGATGTCGGTGCCGCCGAATGCCGCCATCATGTAGTGGCAGGCCGGGATCGGCTTGCGCGCGATCGCGAGCACGGTCGCATAGGTCGAGTGGGTATGGACGATGGCGCCGACATCGGGCCGCGCGCGCGTGATGTCGAGATGGAAGCGCCATTCGGTGGACGGCTGCAGCGGTCCTTCCCACGCGCCATAGTCACCCTCGAGCGGCATCGACGCGATCATCTCCGGCTTCATCGAATCATAGGGGGTCGCCGATGGCGTGATCAGCATCCGGTCCTTGTAGCGCGCGGAGATGTTGCCTGATGTCCCCTGGTTGAGTCCCGACGCATTCATCCATCGGCACTTGGCGATAACAGCCTCGCGCAATTGTCGTTCCTCACGGGTCATTCGGACTGCCTTTCTCTTCAGCATGGATTGCGTGGCGGCTCGCCGGCCAGGAAACGGCGAACCTCTTCGGCCGCCTGCTCGGCGGCCACGGTGACGGTGCGCACGGAGGCGCCGGCGATGTGCGGCGTCAGCGTGACGTTGGGAAGCCGCAACAGCGGCCAGTCCGCCGGGACGGGCTCGACCGCGAAAGTGTCGAGCATGGCGCCGCCGAGATGCCCCGATGCCAGCGCATCATGCAGCGCGTCGTAGTCGACCAGCGGACCGCGCGCGGTGTTGATCAGGTATGCGCCCGGCTTGATTCGCGCCAGCGCGTCGCGCCCGATGAAGCGGGTGGTCTCCGGCGTGACCCGCGCATGCAGCGTGACGATGTCGGCGCGGCCGAGCAACTCGCCCAGCGCGACATGCTCGACGCCGTCATTGCGGTCCTGGGCGCTGAGCTGGACATAGGGATCGGCGACCAGGATTCTGCAGCCGAACGCCTTCAGCAGCTTGACCACGCGGCTGCCGATCGCGCCGTAGCCGACGATGCCGACCGTCATCTCGCCGAGCTCGCGCCCGGTGCGGTCGGCGCGATAGAGATCGCCGCGCCATTCGCCTCCGCGCAGTGCCTCGTGGCCGCTGCGGATCAGGCGGGTCTCGGCGAGAATGGCGCCGACGGTGAACTCCGCCACCGCGCTCGCATTGCGGCCGGGCGTATTCACCACCAGCACGTTGTGGTCGCGCGCCGCCTGCATGTCGATGTTGACGGGGCCGCCCCGCGACACCGCGATGAACTTGAGCTTCGGCAACCGCGCCAGCATCGACCGCGAGATCGGCGCGAGGTGCGTGACCAGCAGCCCGGCATCGCCGATGAAGTCGATGATCTCGTCAGGCTGCCCCATGAATTCCTTCAGGCCGTCGAGCTTCGAGCCGGCGTAGCCATGCTCCATCGGCTCGTCCGGCCAGGGCTGCTCCAGGGTGCGGATATCGACGCCGTTGCCGCAAGCGATGCGGATATGCTCGGCAAACACCGACGGCAGCATGAAACGGTCGCCGACGATGGCGATGGAGTTAGACATGGTCGTCTCCGGCGCGTAGCGCGGCGAGTTGCTTCCAGACCGGCCGCGACGCCAGCCTTGCATCGAGATAGGTTGGAAAGATGCTGGCGTAGCGCTTTGCCAGCGTGGCGTCCGGCGATTGCGGCGCGCTCAGATGCGGTGTGACCCACTGTTCCGCACAGGCGCGCATGTCGGGATGGGCATCGATCGCGACCGCCGCGATCATCGCCGCGCCTGCCGCACCGGCCTCGGCCCGGCTGCAGATCCGGACCTCGCAATCCAGTGCAGCCCCGAGAATGGCGCCGAGCGCGCGGCTCTTCGCGGCACCACCGGTGATCCTGACATCGCGGGGCAGCGCGCCTATCGCGGCGTAGCAATCCCGCGCGGCGAAGGCGAGGCCCTCCATCACGCCGCGCATCAGATCGCCATAGCGGTGGCGCGAGCGCAGGCCGAAGAATTGTGCGCTGGCCTCATGCGAGACGAACGGCCCGCGCTCGCCGGCATCGGAGATGAACGGATGGAAAAGGACCTCGCCGGGCCTGGCCCGCAGCACCTGGTCGTCGAGCCGGAGGATCAGCTCGGTGCGCGTGCGCGTCACGCCCTCCGCCGCCAGCAAGTCGCAGGCGAGATCGAGCATCCAGTCGATGTTCAATGTCGCCGCCATGTTGGACTGCATCTGGGCATAGTGCCCCGGCACCGGAAACGGCATGGTGTAGCCGGTTGCCTCCCGGTTCAGCGTCACCGCGTCCGCACTTGGCACCAGCCGCATATGCATGCCGGTCGAGCCGATGATGGTGCAGCCGACATCGGGTGACGGATCGTAGAGGCCGGCGCCGAGCGCATTGCAGATCACGTCGACATAGCCGAGGCAGACCGGCACGCCCGCCGGCAGGCCGATCTCGATCGCGGCCGCTGCGGTGAGCGGATGCGTCATGACCGCACCGTCGACGACGGGCGGGAACAGCCGCGTCAGGTCGGCGATCCCGATCAACCCTGCGGTCTCCGCGTCGAAACCGCGCTTGCGGAAATCGCCACAGGAGAATGTCGCTTCCGACGGATCGGTGGCGCGCTCGCCGGTGAGCAGGAAATAGAGCCAGTCCTTGCAATGAAAAGCCGTCGTCGCCCTGGCGATCGCCTCAGGCATGTGCGCCTGCAGCCACGCCAGCTGTGGTCCTTGCTGGCAGGCGTTCAGCCCGGAGCCGGTGCGGCGATAGAGCGGTGCGTTGCGCTCGCTTGAGCGGATCTCCTCGACCAGCCGCCCGGCTCGCGAGTCCAGCCACAGCAGCGCCGGCGCAACCGGCCGGCCATCATCGTCGATCAGCCAGGTGCCGTCGCCCTGCCCGGTCACCGCGATCGCCGCAATGCGTGCGGACAAGTCAGGTACTGACGTTGCGAGCGCGCGAATGACTGCGATCGTATCGCTCCAGGTCCGCGCCATGTCCTGCTCGACGTGGCCGCCGGGCGCGCTGCTGTACGCATTCGGCCGCGAGACGTCGGCAAGCTGCTCGCCGGCCAGCGTGAACGCCACCGCCTTGATCAGCGAGGTACCGGCATCGATGCCGATGATGACGTCGCGGCGTGCTGACGCGGTCATGGTCGGGACACCTCCGCATGGCGGATGCAGCTTCCGTCGCTGCCGAAGATGTGCAGGTGACGCGGCTCCAGCGCGAACGAAACGATTTCGCCCGGCCGCGCCGCGACGCGGCCCGGCGTGACCGCGATCAGCATGCGGCCGCCGCAATCACCGGCGATATGCGACTGATCGCCGAGCCATTGGTTGGAGACGACCTTCACCTTGATGTCGCCGGCGCCGACCGCGATCTTCTGCGGACGAATGCCGATGCGCACCTGCGGCGTGCCGGCGAGCGCCTTAGCTGCCGCACCGTCAAGCCCATTGATATCGAAGGCCATGTCGGTTCCGGCCGACAGGCGGAAGCCGCCGTCCGACCGCGCAACCTCGGCATCGAACAGGTTCATCGGCGGCTCGCCGATGAAGCTCGCGACGAACAAATTGGCGGGCCGGCCCTTCAGTTCCTTCTCGCTGGCGAATTGCTGCAGCACGCCGCCTTCCATCACCGCGATGCGATCGGCCAGCGCGCTGGCTTCGGTCTGGTCGTGGGTGACGAAGATCGCGGTCATGCCGCGCTCGGCGAGCAGGCTCTTGATCCGGCCACGCAGCACCGCGCGCAACTGCGGTTCGAGCTGGCCCATCGGCTCATCGAGCAGGTAGAGATCGGCGTCGCGCACCAGCGCCCGCGCCAGCGACACGCGCTGCTGCTGCCCGCCGGAGATCGCACGCGGATATTTGTCGAGGATGTCCTCGATCTCGACCAGGCGGGCAATCTCGTCGACCCGACGCGTCACCTCAGAGCGCGGCAGCTGGGCGGATTTCAGCGCGAAGGCGATGTTTTCGCGGACGGTGAGCGGCGGATAGAGCGAGTAGCCCTCGAAGGCCATCGCGACCTTGCGGCGCGCCGGCGGCAGCACGTGGATCGGCCGCCCGCCCAGCGCGATCGATCCGGCCGAGACGTCCTCGAAACCCGCGATCATGCGCAAGGTCGAAGTCTTGCCGCAGCCCGACGATCCCAACAGCGCGACGATCTCGCCCTTCTCGACCGCCATATCGAGCGCCCGCACCGCGTGCACCGGCACCTTGCCGCGGCTGCGATAGAGCTTGTCGATGCCGCGAAGTTCGAGCATGTCCATGATCATCCGCTCCTATGCCGCCTTAAGCCGGCACGATGGCGCGATCCGGAGCCCGGTCGCGCGATCGAACAGCATCGCTGCATCGGCCGCGAAGCGGACGAAAACGCTATCATCGGCCACGCCTTGCGGCGCATCCGGCGGCAGCGCCGCCAGCCATTCCGTTCCGTCGGCAAGACGGAGCAGCAACACCGCCCTCTCGTGCATCGGGGTGATCGCGAGAATGCGCGCCGGGATGGCGTCGTCCGCAGATGCCGACGAGATCGCGATATCCTCCGGTCGGACGCCGAGCCAGCATGGACCGGCAGGCGCTGCGCCATCGGCGGCGCCGAGCCGCATCCGGGCGCCGGCCACCACGGCCGACAGCATGCCGTGCTCGGCGACCGGCGAAACCTCGGCAAGGTTGATGGTCGGATCGCCGAACAACCGCGCGATCGCGACCGACCCGGGCTGGGCGTAGATATCCGCCGGTGTCGCGACCTGCGCGAGCCGGCCGTCGATCAAGACCGCGATGCGGTCGGCGATCGCCATCGCCTCGCGATAGTCCTGGGTCACATAGAGCACGGCGGCGGTCCCGCGCCGCAGCAGGTTCGGCAGCTCGAGCCGCATCTCGTAGCGCAGCTTGGCGTCGACGTTGCGCAGGGGATCATCCAGCAGCAGCACGTCCGGATTGCCGATCAGCGCCCGCGCCAGCGCGGTGCGCTGCTTCTGTCCGTTCGACAATTCGCGCGGCGTATGGCCCAGCACGTGCTCGATCTTGAGCAGCTTGCTGATCGCGGCAACGCGACCGGCAACTTCGTTGCCGCCGGCACGCAAGCCGCTTGCGATATTGTCGCGGGCGGTCATGTGCGGGAACAGGGCAAAATTCTGGAACGCCATGCCGATGCCACGCCGCTCGGGCGGCGCGCCGACCACCGAGCGGCCGCCGATCAGGATGTCACCGTCGTCGGGCTCGAACATGCCCGCGATCATCCGCAGCAGCACGGTCTTGCCGCTGCCGGACGGTCCGAACACCGCGACGATTTCGCCAGGCTCGACGGCGAGCGACAATCCGTCGGCGGGCCGCGCCACACCGAACGCCTTGCTCACCGCATTGATCTCGAGACGTGCCATCGGATCAGCCTTTCACCGCGCCGAGCGAGAGCCCCTCGACCAGATAGCGCTGCGCATAGAGCGCCAGCAACAGGGTCGGCGTCACCGAGAGCACGATCGCCGCCGCGATCTGACCGTACTGGATTCCGGACGCGGTGACGAAGGCGAGCGCGCCGACGGTCACCGGCTGCTTGTCGGCGGAAGCCAGGATCAGGGCGAACACGAAATTGTTCCAGCAGAAGATGAACGACAGCAGCCCCGCCGCGGCGATTCCCGGCCCTGCCAGCGGCACCGCGATCCGGGTGAAGGCCTCGCGCCAGGAATGCCCCGCGAGCCGGTAGGCGTGCTCGATATCGGGGCTGATATCCTCGAAATAGCCGCGCACGATCCACAGGATCAGCGGCAGCGCGATCAGCTGATAGACCCAGACGATGCCGAAGTAAGTGTCGTTGAGCCCGAGCTCCTGATAGTACAGCGACAGCGGCAGCAGCACGAGCAACGGCGGCGCGAAGCGGAACGACAGCAGCGTGAAGGCGATGCTCTCGCCGAGGCGGAACTTGAAGCGCGCAAAGGCGTAGGCCGCCGGCACGCCGAGCAGCAGCGCCAGCAGCACCGCCGCGCTCGAGAGCACGACGCTGTTGAACAGGTTGCGCATGAAGGAGATCTGCAGATTGCCGGCCGCGGTGCGCAGCTGGCCGGAGATCAGCGCCTCGTAATTCGCAAGCGTCGGCTCGAACAGGATCCGAGGCGGAATTCTCAGGATCTGATCGTTGTTCTGGAACGACATCAGGAAGATCCAGACGATCGGAAACATGAAGAAGATCAGGATCAGCGTGAGCGCCACGCCGCGGAAGATGCGGCCGGCAAGGCTGGAATGTTCCATCGCGCCTCTCCCCGTCACGCGTGGCCGTGCGCACGCGCGCGCAACCGCAGCCAGTTCTTGATGAAGATGTTGGACAGGATGTTGGTGATGAGCCAGAGGATCATCAACAGCGCCGCCGACCTGCCGACATTGGTGTACTGGAAGAATTCCAGATAGGCCTGCACCTGGAACACCATCAGCCGGTCACCCGGTCCGCCCTGCGTCATCGCATAGATGATGTCGAACTGCTGGATCGAATCGAGCAGGCGGAACAGCGATGCCGTGATGATGTAAGGCGCGAGCATCGGCAGCGTGATCCGGAAGAAGACGAAGCTCGCCGGCACACCGTCGAGCGCCGCGGCCTCGAACGGCTGCCGCGGCAGCGAGCGCAGGCCCGCAAGCAGCAGGATCATGATGAAGGGCGTGTAGACCCAGACATCGACCAGCACGACCGTGAACAGCGCGCTCGACGGATCGGAGGCCCATTTGAAGTCGGTGACGCCGAACAGGCCGACCAGGTAGGACAGGATGCCGAAGCTCGGATTGGTCATCAGCTTCCACATCAGCGCGGCGATCGCCGGCGCCGTCATCAGCGGCAGCAGCAGCATGATCGACACCGCATTGTGGAAGCGGGTCGGCCGGCGCAGCAGCAGCGCGATGCCGAGGCCGAGCAAAAGCTCGAGCACGACCGTCACAGCGGTGTAGGTGATCGATATCCGGAACGTATTCCAGAACGCCGGATCGGACAGGAAGTCGATGTAGTTGCCGGCACCGATGAAGCCGCGCAGATAAGGCAGGTTCAGCCGGTAACGCTGCAGCGAATAGACCGCCGCGGTCACGAACGGAACCAGGATCGCCACGCAGACGAGCAGCGCCGGCAGGCTCAGCAGATAGGGCAAGAGGCGCACGCGCGGCCTTGGTTTGGCCGGCGCTGCCTGCGCGTTCGTCTGGAGGAGTTGGACCATGCTCATGATGATATGAGATCGCGTTTGGCTGGCAAAACGCCGCCGGCTCGGAATGGGACAAGGCTCCGAGCCGGCGGATGGGTGCGGTGCGGGGGATCAAGCACCGCACAGTTGGCCCGTCAGCCGAGACCGGCCTGCTTGAGCTGGCGGTTGATGCTGTCGGCGAGCTTGTCGAGCCCCTCGTCGACACTGACCTCCTTCGCCACCATCTTCTGCAGCGAGGCCGCCCATTCCGTCGTGAGATCGAAGAACAGCGGCTGCGCCGTGAAGTAGATCTTGGCGCCGGGCGACGACATGTCGTGCTGGTCGAGATAGCCGGGATAGGACTTCGCGATACGGTCGCGGAACTCGCTGTCCTTCCACACCGAGGCGCGCACCGGATTGACGAAGTCCATCTTGCGTGCGCCGAACAGGTCGTGCTCGACGGAAGCCGCCCACTGCATGAACAGCCATGCGGCGTCCTTCTGCTTGGAGAAGGTCGACATCGCGAGCGACCAGATCCAGACGTTCGGGGTCGGCGCCTTGGCGGCCGGATTGGCGGCAAACGGCGCGTAACCGAGATGCCCCTTTTCCTTGTTGTCGCCACCATTCATGAAGTAGCCGAGGATGTCGGCGTCGAAGATCATACCGGAGGCGCCGGCGCCGAGATCGGTGCCGACCTGGTACCATGTGTAGGTCGACCAGTTCTTCGGGCCCGAGGTCTGGATCATCTTGACCCATTTGTCGTGGAATTCCTTGGAGGCCTTGGTGTTCATCGCGGCCTTCAGCTTGCCGCCCTCCATCACGAAGTCCTTCTGGCCGAAATTCGAATAGGCCGACAGGAAACCCGGATGGATGGTCGCCCAGGAGCGCGAGCCGCGCACGCCGACACCGTAGGGCCCGCCGGCGTCCTTTGTGATCTTGGCGGCGACCTCCAGCATCTCGTCGAGGTTCTTCGGCGGCTTGACGCCGACCTTGTCGAAGACGTTGCGGTTGTAGGTGATGTTGTTGAGCTCATAGCCCCACGGGATGCACCATTGCTTGGCCTTGCCCGAGCCGAGCTCGGAGCCGGCGACGCCGTCCCATGCGGTGGAAGCACGCAGGCCCGGCAGCACGTCGTCCCAGGCGAAGGCCGGGTTGGTCTTGGTAGGATCCTTGATGTAGGTGTTGAGGTCCTCGATCCAGCCCGCCGGACCGTAGGTCCAGGTCATGTAGGCGCCGGTCATGAAGGCGTCGTACTGGTCGGATTTCGACGACAGCGCCGCCGTCACCTTGTCGAAATAGACGTCCTCCGGAAAGATGTCGTAGGTGACGTTCATGCCGGTCAGCGTCTTGAACGCCTCGATGTCGCCGATCATCGCATCGACATAGGGGTGCTTGTTGAGCAACAGCTTGACGCTCTTGCCGCTTTGGGCCTTCCAGTTGAAGTCCGCGGCCATCGCCTTCGACATCGAGGAGGCGAAGGCGGCGTTGGCGGCAAGGCCGGTGATGCCGAGCTTGGCGGCGCCGTCGAGGAGATCGCGGCGGCTGATGCGTTTGGCAGCGTAGGAGTCGAACAGATTCTTCTCGCGATCGAACATGTATTTCCTCTCCTTGTTGACGCTTGTTTTATTTGTCCTTCCGGGTCTTGCTTCTTGTCTTGCCGGATGTGGTCTCCGGCTTGTCTGTTGTGAGCGCCTTTGCAGTCACCTCGTCGATGATGAGGCCGTGCAGCACGCCGCTGCGCAGCACCCCGCGCAGCGCGGTCACCTTGGCCGGCCCGCCGGCGATGGCGACGATGCGGTGCTTTCTGAGATCGGCCATGCTCATGGAGGTGGCGCGGGCCGAGAGATCGGTGTCCAGCACCGCTCCGTCGGCGCTGAAGAAATGGCCGAGCAGATCCGCGCAGGCGCCGACGCGCTTCAGCTCGGCGACCTCGTCGGGCTTGATCATTCCGCTCGCCACCAGAAAGCCGTCATGGCTGACCTGGCCGATGCCGACGAACAGCAGCGAGGCCTTGCGGGCCAGCGCGAACACGTCGGCGATGCCGAATTGCTGCATCAGCACGGCGCGATCGGCGACCGAATTGGCGAACACCGGCACCGGCAGCAGATATGCTTCCGCGCCGGTACGTTCGGCGAGGCGATGAATCACGTCGAACGGATTGGCGGCAAATTTCCGCGTCAGTCCGCCGAGCAACGACACGAATTGCGCGTCGCGCGCCGGGGTCTGCGGCATCTGCTCGACCACGGCGGCGAGCGTGCGGCCATGGCCGACGCCGATCACCTTGTCGTCGCCTCGCTCCAGGATCTGGCGCAGGAAGCTCGCGCCTTCCAGCGCCAGCGCCTTGAGCGGCAGATCGCTCTCGCCGAGATCGGGCGCGACGCGGCAGAACGATAGGCCGAAGCGCTGCGTCAGATCGTTCTCCAACGCCACGCATTCGGCGACCGGCCCCTCGACGAAGACCCGGATCATGCCCTCGCGGCTGGCGCGCGCGATCAGGCGGTGCGCCTTGGTGCTCTGGATGTTGAGGCGGTCGGCGACCTCCGACTGGGTCAGCCCGGCCGCGAAATACAACCACGCCGCGCGCGTCGCAAGCGACGCCTCGCCGTCGATCGTCGGCAGCCTGTCGGGCGGTGTGGCCATGTCCGGAAAAGTCCGCTTGCAAATTTCTTCACGTCCTGCAAAAAATTGCAGAGGCCGAACGGGGCGTCAATCCCCCAAACGTGCTGCAGCGCAACCAACGTCGAAGCGCGGGCACGAGAGAGCGGTGAGGTCGGATGGGAGGCTTGTATCTCGGCATCGATGTCGGAACCGGCGGCGTCCGCGCCTGTGCGATCGATCCGCAGGGCGGCATCCGCGGCTTCGCTTCGATCGCGCTGCCTGCGCCGCGCGTCGACGGCAACGCCATCGACCAGAACCCGGAGCTGTGGTGGCAGGCTGCGGCCGCAGCCATCCGCAAGCTCGGCGAGACCGTCGGTCTTGGCGACGTCACGCGTATCGTCGTCGACGGCACATCGGGCACGCTGCTGCTGGTCGATGCGGCCGGCCGCCCCTGCTCGCCGGGGCTGATGTACAATGATGCGCGCGCCACGCACGAGGCCGCACGCGTGGCGGCAGTCGCACCGCGCGAGAGCGGCGCGCATGGTGCGAGCAGCGCGCTCGCCAAGCTGCTTTATCTCCAGAACGACGGCTACATCGGCGATGCGCGCCACGCGGTGCATCAAGCGGACTGGATCGCTGGCCGGCTTGCAAACCACCATGCCATCAGCGACGAGAACAACGCGTTGAAACTCGGCTACGACCCGGTCGCGCGCGCCTGGCCGTCCTGGCTCGACCAGCTCGGCGTGCGCGACGATCTGCTTCCCGAGGTGCTGGTGCCGGGAACGGCATTTTCCGAGATGGATCCGCAGGTCGCGCGCTCACTCGGGCTGCCCGCCACAGCTCACGTCGCGGCCGGCACCACCGACGGCGTCGCGGCCTTCATCGCGACCGGTGCCGATCAGCCGGGCGATGCCGTCACCTCGCTCGGCACCACGCTGGTGGTGAAACAGCTTACGACCCAGCCGATCTTCGCGGCCGACCAGGGTGTCTATTCGCACCGGCTCGGCGAGCGCTGGCTCGCCGGCGGCGCATCGAACTCCGGCGGCGCCGCGCTGCTGCTGCATTTCAGCGCCGACGAGATGGATCGGCTGACGCCGCAGGTGATGCCGGACCAGCCGACCGGGCTCGACTACTACCCGCTGCCAAAACCCGGCGAACGCTTCCCGATCGCCGATCCGGCGCTGGCCGCGCGGATCACGCCGCGACCGGCCGAAGATTGTCGTTTTTTCCAGGGCCTGCTCGAGGGCATCGCCTCGGTGGAAGCCCTCGCCTACCGGCAGCTGGCGCGACTCGGCGCACCGCATCTGCGCCGCGTCATCGGAATCGGCGGCGGCGCGAAGAACGATGCATGGACCAGGATCCGGCACCGCGTGCTCGGCGTCCCGGTCTCGCTCGCCGAACAGACCGAAGCAAGCTACGGCGCCGCGCTGCTCGCGCTGAACGGAGGTCCGCCATGAAGGCCGATGCGACCGCGATCGCCGGCCTTCATGTCATCGCCGACCGCTTCGATCACGTGCTGCTCGACCAGTGGGGCACGCTGCACGAGGGGTTGGCGGTGTTCCCCGCAGCGCTGGATTGCGTGGCGCGGCTGCGCACGGCCGGCAAGCACATCCTGATCCTCTCCAATTCCGGCAAGCGCGCCGTCGGCAACCAGCGGCGCCTTGCCGCACTCGGCCTGCCGCCGGAGGCCTATGACGGCGTGCTGTCGTCGGGCGAGGTCACCTGGCGCGGCCTGCACACGTGCGACCAGGCGCCCTTTGCCGAAATCGGACGTAGCTGCTTTCTGATCTCGCGCGACGGCGATCGCTCGATCGTCGACGACACCGGCCTCACGGTCGCTTCGACCGTACACGAGGCTGATTTCATCCTGCTCGGCGGCCTTGACGATGATATGGCCGAGCCGGAACGCTGGCGCTCGCTGCTGACGGCGGCCGCTGCCCGGCAATTGACGATGCTGTGCGCCAACCCCGACCTCGTGATGTTCGGCGTCGCGGGACTGATCCCTGCACCGGGCGCACTCGCCGCCTTCTATCAATCGCTCGGCGGCACCGTGCTGTTCGTCGGCAAGCCGCATCCACCGATGTTTACCGCCGCGCGCGATCAATTGGGACGTCCCGCGCCGGAGCGAATCCTCGTCATCGGCGACTCCCTCGATCACGATATCGCCGGAGGCCGCACGGCCGGCATGCTGACCCTGCTGATCGGCTCCGGCGCCCATCGCGCGACGCTTGCGCAGGCGCACGACCTGCCGCAGGCGATCAAGGCCGCGGCCGGCGCAGCGGCGCGGATGCCGCACTGGACCATGGACCATCTGACCTGGTGAGAGCCGAGATGCGACCGCCTCAAATGCTGAACGAACTGTGCCGCATGTCGGCACGCGTCGGCCGGAATATCCTGCTGGTGCAAGGCGCCGGCGGCAATTCATCAGTCAAGGAGGACGACGTGCTGTGGGTCAAGGCGTCAGGCACCTGGCTCGCCGACGCCGAGGACAAGGACATCTTCGTGCCGGTCGCCCTGTCGGCCGCGCGCGCGGCCCTGGCGCAAGGCGACGAACGCGTGCCGCTCGCGCCGGACGCCGGAACGACGCTGCGCGCCTCGATCGAGACCTCGCTGCATGCGCTGATGCCGCACAGGATCGTGCTGCATGTTCATTCCGTCAACACCATCGCGTGGGCGGTGCGCAGCGATGCCCGTGACGAGTTTGCCCGGCGTCTGGACGGACTGGCCTGGCGGTACCTCGACTATCACCACCCGGGACTGCCGCTGGCCCGCGCGGTCGGTGAGGTGATCGCACGGGATGCGATCGACGTGCTGATCCTCGGCAATCACGGCCTGGTGGTTGGCGCCACGACCTGCGACGCGGCGGAAGCCTTGGTGGCCGAGGTCGAAAAGCGCCTGGCGCTGGAGCAGCGTCGCGCGCCGGCCGCGGATCATGACGCGCTCCGGAGGATCTGCGCCGGCACGATCTATCGCCTGCCGCGCGATCCGCGCGGCCACGACATTGCCACCGACCGCTACAGCCGCGCGATCGCGACCGCCGGCTCGCTCTATCCCGATCACGTCGTCTTCCTTGGCCCGGGCCTGCCGGTCCTGGAGCCTCACGAGAGCCTGAACGTCAGGACCGCAGAGACCATCGCGATCGGCCTGCCGCCGCCGGTTGCGCTTCTCGTCCCCGATGTCGGCAGCCTCATCCGCGAGGATGCCAGCGACGGCGCCGAAGCCATGTTGAGCTGTCTCGCGCTGGTTACCAGCCGGCTGCCCCTGACTGCACGGGTCAACTATCTGACGGCAGAGAATGAGCATGCGCTGCTCAACTGGGACGCCGAGCGATATCGCCGGCAACTGACCGCCGATCGCTGATCCGCCAGATCGCGATCTCGGTGGCGCCCCGCCGCGTCATCCCTGCTCGGCGGAGAGAAACAGGCGATAGGCCGGATTCTCGCTCTCGTTCCAGTAGGGATAGCCGAGCGCATCCAGCGCTTGGACGAACCGGGCGCGCTCCTGCGGCTTGACTTCGATCCCCGCCAGGATGCGTCCATAGTCGGCGCCGTGATTGCGGTAGTGGAACAGCGAGATGTTCCAGTCCGGCGCCAGGCTCTCGAGGAATTTCAGTAGCGCACCAGGACGCTCGGGAAACTCGAAGCGGTAGATCACCTCGTCCCTGAGCAGCGGCGCGCGGCCGCCGACCATGTAGCGCACATGGTCCTTGGCCATTTCGTTCTCGCTCAGGTCCAGGATCGGATAGCCCTCGCGGCGAAGCAGCTCCATCACCTCCCGCTTCTCGGCCTCACCGCGGCTCAGCGCGATGCCGACGAAAAGCTGCGCCGGCGCGGTGGTCTCGGCAAAGCGGTAGTTGAACTCGGTGATGGCGCGGGAGCCGAGAATGCGGATGAAGTGCCGGTAGCTGCCCGGCTTCTCCGGCACGGTGACCGCAAGCAATGCCTCGCGATGCTCGCCGACCTCGGCGCGATCGGCGATGGTGCGGAGCCGGTCGAAATTCAGATTGGCCCCGCTGTTGACGGCGATCAGGCTGCCGTCGCTCAGCGCACCGCGCTCGGCATAGGCTTTCAGCCCGGCGAGCGCCAATGCTCCGGAGGGCTCGGCAACCGATCGCACGTCGTCGAAGATGTCCTTGATCGCCGCGCACATCGCGTCGGTATCCACGGTGACGACCTCGTCGAGCAGGTCGCGGCAGAGCCGGAACGTCTCGGTGCCGACCTTGCGGACCGCGACACCGTCGGCGAACAGTCCGACCTGATCAAGCGCGACGACGTTGCCCTTGGCGAGCGCGGCCGCCATCGACGCGGCATCCGCCGGCTCGACGCCGACGACCTTGATCGAAGGGTTGAGGAACTTGACGAAGGCGGCGACGCCGGCCGCCAGCCCACCCCCGCCGATCGGCACGAAGATCGCCTCGATCGGATCGGGATGCTGGCGCAGGATCTCCATCCCGACGGTGCCCTGGCCGGCGATCACATCGGGGTCGTCGAACGGATGCACGAAGGTCAGGCCGCGCGCGACCTCGATCTCCCTGGCCTTGGCTTGCGCGTCGTCGAACGCGTCGCCATGCAGGACGACATCGCCGCCCAGACGCCGCACGGCTTCGACCTTGATGGCCGGCGTCGTCCGCGGCATCACGATGGTTGCGGGAATACCGAGCTTGCGCGCCGACAGCGCGACGCCCTGGGCGTGATTGCCCGCCGATGCGCAGATCACGCCCATCCGTCGCTGCGCGTCCGGCAGCCTGACGATCTTGTTGTAGGCGCCGCGGATCTTGAACGAGAAGATCGGCTGAAAATCCTCCCGCTTCAGCAACACGGATCGCGACAAGCGCTCTGACAGCCGCGGCATCGGATCGAGCGGCGTCTCGACCGCCACGTCATAGACCCGTGCGGTCAGGATGCTTTGGGCGTAGTCGCGGAGTGCGTTGGCGGTCATCGGGTCGCTTCTGTCGATGGGAGGCAATCCTTATCGGTTGCACCTGCCCATCGTCGGCGCCGACCTGGCGAGCAGACGGCACGGGACCGCCGCTGCATCCCGCCCGAAGCATCGCATGACCGGAGGCGCGAGTGAAGCAAAGACCGCCGGCGGGCGGACGCTGCCAAAATATCGAAAACAACCCCATGCAAAGGAGCCGGCGGCGGCCAGCAACTTGACACGTCGGGCAACTCAGGGATATATTTCTAATATTCCGAAATATGCGGGCGAACGCCTCCGGCACCGCAGCTCAATCGGTGCCCCATCCAAACATGCCGCCCCGGCGTTGATCGGCTCACGCCATGAGACGCGACGAATTCCATTCCCGGCCATGGTCACCGGGGGCTTCCCAGCCCGTTTCGGTGACGATCAGCGTGTCCTCGAGCTTGATGTAACCGCGCGCAGGATGCAGCAGCGCGGTTTCGATCGAGATCACCATTCCCGGCTCAAGCGGCCGGTCGGCGTCATATGGCGTGTAAGGGACCGGACCGGTCGCGGTCAGCCGCGGCGCCTCGTGGCTGACCAGCCCGATGCCGTGGGCGGTGAAGTCGAGCACGGCGCGGTTCGGCGACGATTTGACCATAGCCTCACCTGCCGCGATGATGTCGCCGCCCATCGCGCCCGGCCGGATCACGCGCCGGGCGGCCTGCTGAATGTCCTCGACTTCGTGCAGCAATTCGCGAAGCTCGCTGTCGGGCTCTCCCAGGATGCCCATGCGGCTGAGGTCGCCGATATAGCCCCGGTAGTTTCCGCCGGAATCGATCGAGATCACGTCGCCTTCCGCGAGGCGCTGGTTCGAGGGCGCGCGGTTATGGCTGTTGCCTGCGGCAATCAGGCAATATTCGAACACCAGATCGCGCGCCTGTTCCTCATGCCGCAAGCGGGCGACGACCTCGTTCTTGGTCATGCCTGGCACACAGTTCCTGAACGTCGCCAGCATCGCATCGACGACGCGTTCAGAGGCTTCCCTGATGAGATCGAGTTCGGCGGGAGATTTCACGGCGCGAAGCCGTTCGAGGGTGAAATGAGCTTCGCGCAGTTCGACATCGTCGAGCCCGGCCCGCAGATGATCCCTGGCATCGGCCGGCAGGAAGCTCGCCTCGATGCCGACGCGCTTTGCCGGAGCCCCAAGCTTGCGCACATGATCGATCGCGAGGCCCATCGCATCGATCGTTCCCCAGCTGCCTGTCTTGACCAGCGGTGTCCATATCCGTCCGAGATCGTGCTCGAACTTTTCCATGCGGTTGCCGATGTAGATCGCATTTTCCGGATGCCGCTTCTGATAGACGAACACCGGCAGATAGCGGCTGGTGCCGATCGCCTCCATGACTTCGAAGAAGAAGAAGCGATAGCCGCCGAGCAGGTACTGCACATTGTGACGCGAGGTTGCGATCAGGATGTCGAGCCCCGCCTCGTCCATCAGCCGGTCGAGCTTCGCGGTGTCGAACGGCGCCGCGGTTGCGATCGTGTCGTGCGCATTGTCCATGATATGACCCTTCGTCTTCTCAACTTGCCGTTTTCGCGGCCAGCGATTTCGGTGCGGCGCCCGCATTCTCACCGAACAGAGCCACCGGGCGACCGTGCGGCTCGACGCCGAGGAACGTGAAGGCGAGCCCAATCAGAAGGCCTGCGCCGGCGAGAAAGCAGAACGCCGGCATCACCGCCGCGGCGGTTGCGCTCGGATGCACGAGATTGTCGGCCCCCGCGATCAACGCAAGACACAGCGGCCCGACGATCTTGCCGACCCCGTTCGAGAGCTGGGCGAGGCCGACCGCGCGCCCCGAAAGCTGGACCGGGAAGATTTCCGCGGGATAGGGCCCGATGTTCGAGAACCCGCCGTCGAAGAACACGGCGCCGATGATCAGGAACACCAGAAACAGCGGCACCGAACCGGCAAAGTCATTGTGGAAATAGGCGGCGAGCGCCAGCGTGACCGCAGTGCCGTAGCCCATCAACTGACCGCACGGTTTGCGGCCGATCCGATGCGCCAGGAAGGCAAAGCCGGTCCGACCGAGGACGCCGGCGAGGCTGACATAGATGAACATCTTGGCCGCCTCCTGCGGCGCAACGCCGAGCAGCAGCGCCACGATGGTCGGTCCCCACAGGAAGACGCCGTAGTTCGCCGTGCTGGCGCCGAACCAGACCAGAACGGTCAGCCAGAACCGCCGCTGCTCGGCGAAGAGATCGGCAAATGTTGCGGAGCTCGCCTGTTGCAGCGTGGGCAACGCGAACGTGTCGCCACCGACCCGGTAGAGTTTCCGGATACTCGCCTGCGCCTCGCGCACGCGGCCCTTGCTGATCAGCCAGCGCGGCGATTCCGGCATGATGATCATGGTGAGAATTCCGAGGATGATCGGCAGGAAGCCGACCGCCGCCAATCCGCGCCAGCCGACCAGCGGCAGCAGGAAGCTCGCCGTCACCGACGCCGACAGCACGCCGAAGGCGACCGGCACGACCACGAGGCTCGTGACCAGCGTGCGATGACGGGTCGGGGCGAATTCGACGATGGCCGGAACCGCCGCGGCCGCGCCCGCGGCGAGGCCGAAGCCCACGAAGAAGCGCAGGACCGCGAACGCAATCCAGCCGTCTTCCGGAATGAACGCGATTGCGCCCGAGGTCAGGCCGCACAGCATGACGCCCGCCACCGCCAGCGGCTTGCGCCCGAAACGATCGGCAAGGATCCCGGCGGCGAACGCCCCGAGCATCGCCCCGATCCCGGCGCTCATCAGCATGATCGAGGTCTGCCCGAACGTCAGGTGCCATGTCGGCGCCAGCACCGAGACCAGAAACCCGACCACGAAGAAATCAAAGAAATCGACCACGCCGGAAATAGCGAAAAGGATGATCGATAGCCAATAGCGCGTCGTCACCGGCGCTTCGTCGAACGGCACTGCGTTCGCCTGCTCCATGGTCTCCCCCTGTCGTTGTTGTCAAGCCGCCTTCTTCTTTGAACTCAGAAATGCCGTCACCGCTTCCGCCACGCGTTCGGGCACCTGGATCGAGGCAACGTGGCCCGCGTTTGCGATCGTGCTGGTTTCGACCTGGGCAAGATCGCGGGCGAGCGCGAATGTCTCCGCATTCGGGATCAGCCGGTCGTCGCCACCGACCAGCAGCAGCGTCGGGCGATCGAAGCCGGCGAGATCGGCGGCGACGGGCTGCGCGAGCAAGGCGCCGCGTCGCGCTTTCTGGCCGTCGTCGCGGCTGGAGCCGCGGAAGATCTCAATCAGCTCGGGCCGCGTGCGCAGGTAGTCCGGCGGGAAGAAGAATTCCGCGATTTTTGGTGCGTTGCCTGCGGTGTCACTGCGGTACGACGCGAGCGCACGGAAGGCATCCGCGTTGACGTCCAGCGGGCTTTTGTTGACCTTCCAGGTGCTGCTCAGGACCAGGCGGTCGATGCTGCCGGGATGGCGCGCCGCCAGCACTTGCGCGATCTGCCCACCCAGCGAGGTTCCGAAAACATGGGCACGATCGTAGCCGAGCCCTCGGATCAAGGCCGCGGCATCGTCGGCCAGATCGGCCAATGAATAGGACGACGGGGGATTCCTGGTGGCGCCGGAATCGCGCTGGTCGTAGGCGATCACGGTGAACCGCGTCGCCAACACCGGCGCAAGGCCGTCGAACATCGAGTGATCGGCCTCGCCGCCATGCAGCAACACGATCGGTTCGCCGCGTCCCGTCTTCTCATATGCCGTAACGATGCCGTTGGCTTCGAGCGACTGCATCGGAGACCTCCCTAATGCAGCAAGGTCGAGAGCGCGCCGGCGAGCTCTTTCGCCGGATCCGACGGCAGCCACGGCATCCGCCACGCCACGTGCCCATCCGGGCGCACCAGCACCGCGCCGCGCATGCCGAGCTGGAAGCCGTCCGCCGGGTCGGCCGACGGCAACTGCTTCAGCGACAGCGGCATGCCGGTCTTCTCCGATACCTGCTTGCCCGCCTCCAGCCACTCGCTGCCGAGCGGACCGGTGACGACGGTGAATTCCTTGTCGAACCAGTCGAGTGTCGACTTCTTGCGCGACGGCTCGAGCCACATATGCGGAAAGCGCGCACCGGGACGGTCGGTCGGCGTGTAGTAGCGGGAGTTCATCGCCTTCGCGACGGTGCCATCGGGGATCACCGCCCCCTCCTCGTAATTGTGTCCGAGGTTCTGCCCGATGCTGTGCAGGTGATTGTCCATGTCGTTGATCCAGAATTTGATCCGGTCCGGATTGCGCGAGCGAACGGCGTCATCAGTCAGCCCAAAGCGCAGCCGATTGCCGTAGCTGAAATTGGCGTTGGACTGCGCGATCGGACGGCGCTCGCTGGAATAGCTGTCGAGCAGCTTTTCGTCCGCGAGGCCCTTCAGCACGAATGCGAGCTTCCAGGCGAGATTATGCGCGTCCTGAACGCCAGAGTTCAGGCCGAACCCGCCGGTCGGCGGAAAGCGGTGGGCGCAGTCGCCGACGAGAAGCACCCGGCCCTTTCGGAAGGTCTCGGCGACCTGCATGCTGACGCGCCAGATCGAACGATTCAGAAGCGTGACGTCGAGATCGGGAATGCCGACATGGCCGCGCGCGATCTCGATGAACTCCTGGTCGGTCCACGGCCTCTCACGATCGTCCTTGGTCAGGCCGATCTGCGTCACGGTCAGCCAGCGATCCCGGCCATTGGTGTTCAGGATGGCGGCGCGCGGCAGATCGGGCGTGTCCGGGACGATGATGAAGCCGGCGGCCTCGCGCGCGATCGGCAGCCGCGACAGGTCGGCGCGCCAGTATTCGTTGGACATCACGGCCAGCGTGGATGGTCCGACCATGTCGATCCCGGCGCTGCGCCGCGTCTGGCTGCCCGCGCCATCGGCGGCGATCAGATAGGTCGCCGTCCAACGTGTGACCTCGCCGGTCTTCTGGCAGCGCGTCGTGACGTTGACGCCGCTGTTGGTCTCCTCGAACGATTCACATTCCGTGCTGAACAGCACCGTCGCGTGCTTTGACTTCTCGACCACGCGCAGGATCTCTTCCTCAACGGCATCCTGGGCGACCAGGCTTTTCCAGGCAGGCGTATGACCGACATTCGGTTCGGGACGGGTGCGGCCGAACTCGTGACCCGCGATGCTGTCGAGGAACACGAACATGTCGGAGTTGTCTTGCAATCCGCGCTCGCGGATCGCCTGCTCGATGCCCCACTGCCGGAAGATCTCCATGGTGCGGACCCAGCAGCCGCGCGACTTCGGATGATCCGTCGTCGTCGTGCTCTTTTCGACCACCACGCAGTCGATGCCGAAGCGGTCGAGCAGCAGCGACATCGCCAGGCCCACCGGCCCGCCGCCGGCGATGAATACGGATGTCCGGCGTGCCTCATCGGTCGCGATGCCCATCCTCGTCTCTCCTCCGTTTGATCGTTGCGGAGAGACTGCGCTCTTTTTGGTATCTCACAAGAATATGTTTGATATGGTATCCATCTCGATATGAGATGGAGTGCCTGTCATGGACCTGCGGCAGATCCGCTATTTCGTCTCCGTCGCCGAGCGTGGCGGCTTTGCCGCCGCAGCCAGCACGCTCAACATCGCCCAGTCGGCGCTCAGCCGCCACGTCAAGGAACTCGAAGACGAACTGGGCGGCGCCCTGCTCGAACGCGGCGCGCGCGGCGTCTCCGTCACGGAGTCCGGCAAGGTGCTGCTCGCGCGCGGGCGCTGGCTGCTTGGGACAATCGACGACATCAAGGCCGAGGTGCGCACGGAGAACCGCGAGCCGAGCGGCACGGTGCGGATCGGCGCGCCACCGAGCCTCGGCGATGTCCTCTACGCGCCGCTGGCCCAGACATTCGTGAAGCAGTTTCCGCGTGTGCGGCTCGAGTTGAACGAGGGGCTGACCGAGAATCTGTCCGAACGCCTGCTGCGCGGTGAGCTCGACCTGGCGATCGTGACGACGCCGCCTCCCAATGATCATCTCGACTATGAGGTGTTGATGTTCGAGCAGGTGTTCCTGATCGGACCGCCGCGCGATCCGCTGTTCAAGCGCGGCAGGCTGAGCCGCAAGGAGTTCGACGCCCTGCCGTCCGCCGTGGCTCCGCTGAGCCGCAACCCGTTCCCGTCGACGACGCACTCCGCGGTACGGGTCGACAACAGCACGCCGATGAAGCGCATGGTGGCGTTGGGCCTCGGCTATGCCTTGCTGCCGTTCTCGGGAATTCACCAGGAAGTGGCGGCCGGCGCGCTGTCGGCGGCGCTGTTGCCGTGGATGCGCGCCGAACGCGTGCTGGCGCTGCCGCGCGGCCGGCCGGTCAGCCGCGCCACGCGTGAAGCAATCGCCGCGCTGAAGACGATCTGCAGCGGCCTGATCGATGCAGGAATCATCCTGACGGCGCCGGCGCGCAAGACCTGAGCAGCTCTTGCCACCGCAACGGCCTGCTACGGAACCCGGCGTGATTTATGTTTCAGTAAGCAAGTTGTAGCTAGGATCAAGCAGTGCGTTGCGTTTGCGTATGGGAGACTTCCAGTGATCGACTTTGACGAACTTCGTAGTATCGCCGCGGACGTTCGTATCTTCATCGACGCATCGGAAGACAAGGGTGGTGCCTTGAAGGCCATCGTCGACGCCTACGACGTCGTGCTCGGCATTTTCCCGGCAGGCCCCGGCATGGACCTTCACGTGGTCAAGGGCAACGAAGTCCTCAATCACATCGCACAGACCCAGGCCTCGTCGGGCTTTACCCACACCGCCATCGCATTCCAGACCCGCGAGCAGGCTGTTGCGCTTGAGCAACTGATGGCGGCCTAGCCATCGCCAACGCGCAGCTGACGGCTGCGCATTTCGCTTTGAGATCAAACGATTGCCGCCCAGGCGGCGGGCCTGATGTGCACTTTGTGCCAATCCCGCCCAGGCCGTGCCGTCTGGAAACGAAACCGCCAATCCCGTGCCGTCGCCCGCGTTGCCTTCCCGGGCAAAACCGGCAAGAATCCGCGCCGTCTCGTCGTGCGAATCGAACCCATCGGGGCGGGTTGTGTCGGGTTGTATTTTGTACTGATTTCACGTCATTTGGTATCGGCAGATTGGTCGCGCTACACTTGTGGGCGTGGATATGGGCAAGGACCTGTCGATTCACACCGGCGAGCTTGACGGCTTCGAGGGGCTCCACGACGCCGTCAAAGGTTCGCATGTCGAAGTCATGCAGCTCGAGCGCGGCAAGCTGCGCGGCACGTTGTCCCACGTCGGGATCGGCGACTTTTCGCTCAGTATCGGCGCGTTCAATGTCGGGGTCCGCACCCAGCGCACCTCCGCCGACGACAAGCTGATCATCGGCATGCTGCTCAATGCGACGGACCGCGTCACGCATTGGGCATTCGACATGCAACCGGCCGACGTGCTGGTGATTCCTCCGTCGGTCGAGCATGACGGCGTGTTCCACCGGGCCTCGTCCTATGCGGCGATTCGCTTCGACATGACCGATCTTCCCGAGCTGTTCGGCGGCGAGCCGCGGCTCGCCGATGCCGAAACCTGGCAAGCGAAGAACCACTTCCGTGCCGACCCCGCCATCGGCATGAGCGCCGCGGACCGGCTGCCGCAGATCGTCTCGCATCTTGCACGGTATCCGGACGCGCTGTCGGAGGCGTCGGCCGAATTCTGGAAACGCGCGATCGTCGACTGCGTGAGCGCGACGGTCGTCACGTCGCTGCCGCCGGACGGCACCAGATATCTGCCCTCGGCGATGAGGCTGGTGCGCGACGTCGAGGACTATCTGCGCACCGCGGGCACCCGCCCGGTCCATGTCTCGGAAATCTGCACCGAGCTTCGGCTGTCGCGGCGCAGCCTGCACCGCGCCTTCCACGAGGTGTTCGGCGTCGGCCCGGTGACGTTCCTGCGCTACAAGCGGCTCTGCATGATCCGTTCGATCCTGCGCGAAAGCACGCCGGAGCAGACCACCGTGTCCAAGGTCGCGATCGAACAGGGCTTCATCGAGCTCGGACGCTTCTCGCAATACTACCGCGCGATGTTCGGGGAGTACCCGTCGCAGACGCTTGGCTACGCCGGCTAAAGCGCGATGATATTTGGTTGAATCGTCATCGCGCTTTAGCTCTTTGTTTGAGCATGATCTTTTCGGAAAACCGCTTCGCACTTTTCCGGATCATGCTTTAGAGCCCGCAGGCTCATTTCGATCGCCCCGGATCGCCATTGCCGGACAGCACCTGCGCGGCGCCGCCGATACCGCGGCGAAAGGCTTCGTCGAAGGTGACACCGCGGAATTGCCATTTGTAGTCCCGGCCATGCCAGGCCATCCGCCATTGCGTGGCCCAACCCAGATCCTTGTCGTCCCAGACCAGTTGCCCGACCAGGATGGCCCCGCCGCCCTGCGGTGCCACGATCGGGGCAAGCTTCGCCGGCTGCGTCTTCAAGAGCTCGGCCGCGGTGATGCCGGCATTGGTCAGCGCGGACGCATCCGGCAGCACGAAACGCATCCCGCGCTTGCCGGCCGCTGCCGCGAGCGCGTCGCGCTGCAAATCCGACTGCGTGCCGTCTGATGTGACGATATAGTCCTTCGGGCCGTGCAGCATCTCGACGAAGACGCCGAGCACTGGCCGCTGCGATCGCCACGGCTTGAGGCCAAGTCCGGCGAGAATGCCGTCGATCTTACTCTGGTCGAAGGCCACGGTGAGGTCGTAAGGCCGATCGCGGGTGCCCTGCTCGTCGTGATGCGGCTTGCCGGCATACTGGTCGTGATAGTCGAAACTGCTGACGAACTCCTTGGCCCTGGATTTATAGCCCGCGAGCCGGCGGTCGCTTGCCAGCATCGGCTGGCCGGAGACCTTGATCAGGACGTCCTCCAGACAGGCGCCGAAGCCGATGATGCGGTTCGGCTCGCCCTGTCCGGTGACGACGGTCTGCGCGCGGTAGAGGCTGTCGTCTGCCGCCGCGATCGCGACACCACAGCAAATCAATGCAGCGGCAAGCAGCATGCGGACCACGCTGCGCGCGAAGGTGACGATTGGATCGCGTCTCGTCGCAAGCACGGCAGCCACGGTCACCTCCGCCAGATCATTTCATCGTTCGGCATGGGTTGGCGGCATGTGCCGCCGGCACCAAATTGTTCCAGCATAGGCGCCATTCCATCGGCCGCACCTCGCGCACTGGCCATGCGCGGCAAGCCTGACATATGCTCGCTGGATACGCGGCGGTGCCGGGTGCGCGGCCCAAAACGAGAATATCGACGAGAACACCTAGCAGGAGGCGTCCCGTGAAATGCTACGAGTTGCAAGGCCCCGGCGGCGTCGACGCGCTTGCGCTGGTCGACAAGCCGGTTCCGCAGGCAGGCACCGGCGAAGTGCTGGTGCGGCTGAAGGCGGCGACGCTGAACTATCGCGACCTGCTCACGGTCAAGGGCGGCTACGGCTCGCGGCAGAAATTTCCGCTGGTCCCGGCCTCCGACGGCGCCGGTGTGGTCGAGGCGGTCGGCGCCGGCGTCAAACATTTCGCGGCCGGCGATCGCGTGATCGGCAGCTTCTTCGAAAGCTGGCTCGGCGGCGAGCCGAGCGAGGCGCGGATGCGTGCGGCGCTCGGCGGCAGCGTCGACGGCGTGCTGACCGAATACCGGGTCTTCCCGGCGCAGGCGCTGGTGCGCACGCCGGGCTATCTCAGCGACATCGAGGCTGCGGCATTGCCATGCGCCGGCCTCACGGCGTGGAGCGCGGTGGTCAAGCTCGGCGACATCAAGCCGGGACAGACGGTGCTGACCCAGGGCACCGGCGGCGTCTCGCTGTTCGCGTTGCAATTCGCCAAAATGTGCGGCGCCCGCGTCATCGCCACCTCTTCCAGCGACGCCAAGATCGCGCGGCTGAAACAGCTCGGTGCCGATGTCACGCTGAACTACAAGACCACGCCCGACTGGGGCAAGAAGGTGCGCGAGCTGACCGGGCGCGGCGTCGATCTGGTGGTCGAGGTCGGCGGCGTCGGCACGCTGAACGAGTCGATCCGCGCCACCAGGATCGGCGGCACCATCGCCTTCATCGGCGTGCTCGCAGGTCCCGCCTCGTCCGACTCGCGGCTGCCGCTGATGGTGATGCAGCAGCAGCGCCTGCAGGGCGTCACTGTCGGCTCGATCGAGGATCTGCAGGCGCTCTGCGACGGCATCAGCATGCACGGCGTCAAGCCTGTTATCGACAAGGTGTTCGCATTCGACGAGGTCAAGGACGCGTTCGCCCACATGGCGAGCGGTGCCCATTTCGGCAAGATCGCGATCGCTATCGGGTAGCACCTGGAGCGCCAAGGCCTAGCGTCCCGTGAACTGGGCCTTGCGCTTCTCGACGAAGGCCTTGCGGCCTTCCTGCGCGTCGGCGCTTTCGCGGATGATTGACTGCAGCTCGATCTCGCGGCGGAACTGCTCGGCGTAGCTCGCGTGCTCGCTCTCCTCGAGGAGCTGCCGTGTCGCGACCAGCGCCCGCGTCGGGCCATCGGCGAGGCGGCCGGCGAGCACTTTTGCCTCGTCGAGCAACTTTGCGTCATCGACGACCTCGCGCACCAATCCCCACTCCTTGGCCCGCTCCGCCGACAGCGGCTCGTTCAGCAGCATCAGGTCGAGCGCGCGCTGCCGCCCGATCAGGCGCGGCAAGAGCCAGGTCGAGCCGAGATCGGGCACCAGGCCGATTCGGCTAAACACTTGGATGAAGCTCGCCGAGCGCGCGGCCAGGATGATGTCGCCGGACATCGCAAGGCTGAAGCCGCCGCCGGCCGCGACGCCGTTGACCGCGACCACCACCGGCATCTGGCATTCGCGCAAGGCCTGCATCGCCGGCCAATAATGCTTCATCACGCCGGTATAGATGTTGTCGCCGAGCGAGTTGAACGCCTTGAGATTCTGCCCGGAGCAGAAGCCGCGCCCCTCCCCGGTCAGGATCAGGGCGCGAATACCCCGCTCGACCCCCATCTCGCCGATCGCACGCGCGAGATCGCCGAGCAGTTCCGGTGTCATCGCGTTCAGGCTGGCTGGATCATTCAGCGTGAGGATGCCGACCTTGCCGTCCCGTTCGCGCTTCACGCTGCTCATTTTCCGCTCCCTGAAACTGGTTCTTGTTGTTGCACTGACAGTGCCATGCCTGACATGCTACGCCAACGTGCCCCGCCCGCAACAAGAACAGCGAAAGCAACGCCATGTCCGATCAGTTCTCCAACTCGCAAGTGATCCGTAAGCCGGCCGTCAGCACCAAGGGCGGCATCGTCGCGGCGCAGTCGCGCCGGGCGGCCGAAGTCGGCGCCGAGGTCCTGGCGGCGGGCGGCGATTGCGTCGACGCCGTGATTGCAACCACCTTTACCCTTGGCGTGCTGGAGCCGTGGATGAGCGGCGCCGGCGGCGGCGGCGCGATGGTGCTGTATCGCGCCAAGGAGAACCGCGTCGAGGTGATCGACTACGGCATGCGCGCACCCGACGGCCTGCGCCTGGAGGATTATCCGCTGACCGGCGGTGCGGCCTCCGACCTGTTCCCCTGGGCTCGCGTGAAGGACGATCGCAACCTGCATGGCCCCGGCTCGATCGCCGTGCCCGGCGTCGTCGCCGGCATGGAGGAGGCACATCGCCGCCACGCCAGGATGCCGTGGAAGGACCTGCTGGCGCCGAGCGTCAAGCTCGCCGGCGAAGGCCTGTTGGTCGATTGGTGGACCACCGACATGATCGCAAGCTCCGCCGCCGATCTGCGGCGCTATCCCGCCAGCGCGGCGGCTTATCTGCTGGATGGCCTGCCGCCGAATGCGCAGTGGGGCATCCGCTCGGTGGTCCGGATGCCGCAGGACGCGCTGAAGGCGACGATGGCGCAGCTCGCCGCGGCGGGCCCGCGCGATTTCTATGAGGGCGATCTGGCGCGCAGCATCGCCGACGATATCCAGGCCGCCGGCGGCGCGCTGTCGGTGCGCGATCTCGCCGCCTTCCGCGCCCATCTGCGCGAGCCGCTCAGGATTCCCTATCGCGGCGGCACGGTCTACGCGACGCCGGAACTGACCGCGGGCCCCACGATGGCACGCACGCTCGGTCTGTTGCAGAAGGCGTTAGCACCGGCGCAAGGCGGCCCGGATGCTGTGGCCTATGCAGCCTATGCCGAAGCGCTGCAAGCCGCCTATCGCGAGCGGTTGAAGGACATGGGCGACGTCGATGGCCGCCGCGCGCTCGGTGCCGAGGCGGTGGCGCCATCCTGCACCACGCATTTCTCCGCAGTCGACCGCGACGGCAACATGGCCGCAGTGACGCAGACGCTGCTCTCGACCTTCGGCTCCAAATTCGTGACGCCGAACACCGGGCTGACCATGAACAACGGCATCATGTGGTTCGATCCGGTGCAGGGCAATCCGAACTCGCTCGCGCCGGGCAAGCGCTGCCTGACCAACTACACGCCCGTGGTGGCGGAAGCGGCCGACGGCCGCCGCTTCGCCGCCGGCGCGTCCGGCGGCCGCCGCATCCTGCCCGCGGTGTCGCAGCTCGTCTCCTTCGTAATGGACTTCGGAATGAATCTCGACACCGCGATCCACGCGCCACGCATCGACGCCAGCGAAGGCGCCATCGTGATCGGCGATGTCCGCCTGCCGCAAGCCGTGCGCGAGGCGCTGCGCGGCCGCTTCGACTATGAGGAGGCGCGGATCCAGACCCAGCCGAAGAAGTTCGCCTGCCCCAGCATCGTGCTGCGCGACGGCACGACGAACAGCGGCGCCACCGAGCCGTTCCATCCGTGGAGCGATGCCATCGCGGAAGCGTGAGAAGAACGCGGCACGCACAACAACAAGCATCTCGGGAAAGCCGTCGTCCCGGCGAAAGCCGGGAGGTGGATTCACACTCGAAGTGCAACACTTGAGCAGCAAAGACCTCTGCCGGGGTCCTGAAGTCAAGGCATTTGCGCGGGGTGTTGTTGTAGGCGGCGATGGACTTGCGCAGGCGGCGGGTTGGCAGCTTTTCGAGGTCGGTGTTGCGCGGGATGAAGCGGCGCATGCGGCCGATGGCGTTCTCGATGCCCCCTTTTTGCCAGGGGGCGTGGGGATCGCAGAAGTACGTCTTGATCAAGAGGCTTTGCAAGGCAAGGTGAGATGCGAACTCGGTGCCGTTGTCGAAGGTGACGGTCTGGCGGATCGGCTGTGGCAGGACCTCGAACAGGCGTACGAGATGGTGAGCGACGCCGGAGGCGAGCTTGCTTGCGAGGGGGACGCCGAGCAACAGGCGGGAGGTGCGCTCATGCACGGCCAGGATCTGCTGACCGTATTTGGAGAACATCATGAGGTCGGCCTCCCAATGGCCCGGGGTCTTGCGATCGGCGACCTCGACGGGGCGCAGATCCAGCGAAACACGGCCTTCGATGAAGCTTGCGGGACTGCCGCCCCGCTTGCCGCGGCGACCGCGCTTGCTCTTGCCGCGCGGCAGGTAGCGCCGCCAGCTGAAGTCCGAGGTGCGGGTGAGCTGGGCATAAATGAAGCGGTAGATGCTCTCATAGGAGATCACCTTGCGGCCGTGCTCGCGAGCCAGCCGGCCGGCGACCTGCTCGGGCGACCAGCCCCGGCCAAGACGTTCCAACACCGCACGGCGCAGGCCGGGCTCCCGTTCGAGGCGAGAGCCCGTCCAGCGCCGCGCTCGCATCTGTTGCTGGGCATAGCTGGGCTTGTAGCCGACCTGAACGCCAGAATTACGGTTCAGCTCCCGAGAGATCGTTGATGGCGGGCGATCCAAAGCTGCCGCGATTTGCCGGATCGAGCTGCCACCGGCCGAAAGCCTGGCAATCTCGCATCGCTCCTCCAGGGAGAGCTGCTTGTAAGTCCGCCCCATGGCAACACCTCCAGTTGGAAGTGTTGCACTTCGTTTGTGAACTCAGGGGACCCATACTCCGCGGCAGATGTTGTCGGCGGAACTCGTCGTTGCAACATCGCGCAACAATAGGCATCGGTGGTTATGGGTCCCGGCCTTCGCCGGGACGACTGCGAATATGTGGCGCGCCTGCGAGGCTTGTTCAGTGTCATCACCCGCGAAAACGGGTGATCCAGTATTCCAGAGACAGGCGTTGTTGGATCGATGGGCCGCGGCGTACTGGATCGCCCGGTCATCGAGCCGGGCGATGACGTGTGGGTGGAGACGCAGCTTCGCGTTCTTGCGACATATGGCGCGACTCGATCGCTGAGATATAGTCCGGACGCCTGTTCAACAACCATTCGGAGCACCGCAGAATGATTACCTGCTACCTGCGTTATGAGATCAGGCTGGGCAAGCTCGCCGACTTCGAAACCTATGCTGCGATGTGGCTTGAGCTGCTGCCGCGGTTCGGCGGTGTCCATCACGGCTACTTCCTGCCGTCCGAAGGCGCGAGCGACGTCGCGCTGGCGATGTTCAGCTTTCCGAGCCTCGCGGCCTATGAGCAGTATCGGAAGGATTCCGCCGCGGATCCGGACGTGCAGAAAGCGATCGCTTTCGCAAAGCAGACGGGGTGCTTCACACGCTACGATCGGTCGTTCTTCCGGCCGTTGTTTCCGAAAGCGGCTTGATGACAGTGACCGGCCCGGACAAAGCAAGTGCAGACCTGCCGCCCGGCGCGCAACTTCTCGGACGCGAGTGGCTGGGCTTCGACGGCGTGGTCACCTCGATCCGCTTCGAAGCGAAGCCCGTGTTCACCAACCGGCACGGCACGATCCAGGGCGGCTTCCTCGCCGCAATGCTGGATTCGGCCACGGGCCTCGGCGCACTTGCAGCACTTCCCGCAACACAGACGGTGGTCACCAAAACCCTCGCCACGCGACTTCTCAAACCGGCGCGCGCGGGTCCGATCACGGCCAAGGCGAAGGTCGTCTCGCAGACCGGGCGCGATATGATCGTTGAGGCCGACCTGATCGATGCGGAGAACGTGACGGTCGCCACCGCCACCGCCGAGTTGCGAATTCTCGACAAGCGATAGCCCTATGCGTTGGTCTCCCTTGCTGTTCTCCGCTCTGGTGTCGCTCAGCCTCTCGGCTGCACAGGCGGCTGGACTGCGGGCTTTCAACGTGCCCGCGAGCAGTGACGGGCCCGCGATCCGAGGGGTGATCTGGCATCCCTGCGCGGAAGCTCCGCACGAGATCGATGCCCGTGGCGGCCGAACGTTCTTCGGCGTGAACGACTGCCCGATCATTGGAAACAAGCTGCCGCTGATCGTGATCTCGCATGGACGACGCGGATGGCTCGGCGGTCATCACGACACTGCCGCTGCGCTGGCGGATGCCGGCTTCATGGTTCTGACATTCAATCATCCGACCGACACCGAACGCGATACCAGCGGCACCGACAGTCTTGCCGTGACGGTCGAACGGCCCGCCGACATCAAGCGCGCAATTGACTACGCACTTCAAGGATGGCCTGATGCTGCTCGCATCGACGCCGGACGCATCGGTCTCTACGGTTTCTCGTGGGGCGGCTATACTGCCCTCGCGGCGATTGGTGGTGAGCCCGATCTCCGCAAGGACCTGCCGAACTGCCAGACGTCGAGCTTGCGGGCCTGCAAGGAACTCGAAAGCGGAGAGAAGCCGCGCGGACCGATCATCCATGATCCGCGGATCAAGGCTGCCATCATCGTCGATCCCTTTCCCGTGCTGTTCTTTGCGCCCGAGGATCTGAAAGCCGTGGCGATTCCGGTTCAATTGTGGAGCTCGGACCCCGCGCAGAACGGCGACGGTCTCTCCGGATGCTGTGCTGCCGCCATCAACGAGCGGCTTCCGTCCAAACCGGACTTTCACCTGGTGAAAGATGCGAAGCACTTCTCTTTCCTCGCGACTTGCACGGCGGAGGAGACAGCGAAGATGGCTGCCATTTGTACCGACGCGCCGGGCTTCGATCGCGTCGCCTTCCATCGGCGCTTTCACGCCGCGGCCATCGCGTTCTTCAGGACGCACCTTGCCGAGACCGGGACGCGATAGCGTTACACCCCGAGCTTGTCCCGCACCCGCCCGGTCAGCACCGCGGCGGTGACGCCGACCCGCCAGAACGCGTGCATCGGCATCGGCTTGATGCCGGTCACGGGCATGTCGATCTCGGCCTTGGCACCGCCGATCAGGCGGCGGGCGAGCTGCGCGCCCATCGCGGTCGAGAGCGCGACACCGCGGCCGTTGCAGCCGAGCGAGATCAGCAAATTCTCCGCGGGCTCATGGACATGCGGGTAGTGGTCGGCGGTGATGGCAAGACGGCTGTTCCAGCCATGGGTCCAGCTCGTGCCCTTGAGCTGCGGCCACAGCCGCTCGGCGTAGCGGATCAGATAGGCGACGTCGGTCGGCTTGCTGATCCAGCGCATCGGGCCACGGCCGCCCATCAACAGGCGGTTGTGCTGGTCGATGCGGTAGTAGACGGTGATATGGCCGCTCTCGTAGAGCACCGGACGCGTCGGCATGATTGAACGCGCGACCTCGTCGGGCAGCGGCGCGGTCGCCGCGATCGACGAGAACACCGGCACGATGGTGCGGCGAAGAGCGGGCCAGAGATCGTCGGTAAAGCCGTTGGTCGCGAGCAGCACCTTGTCGGCATGCACGATGGCGCGCGGAGTTTCGATCCGCCAGCGGCTGCCGTCACGGCGGAGCCGCAGCGCCGGCGTCTCGCCATGGACGGCAACGCCGGTCCCGATCGCGGCGCGCGCCAGGCCGCGGGCGTAGCTCAGCGGATGCAGGTCACCGCCGCGCGCATCGAGCAACGCGCAGAGGTAACGGTCGCTGCCGGTCATCGCGCGCAGTTCGGCGGCGTTGAGCAGCTTCACCGGCATGCCGCGCTGGATGCACTGTTTGGCCGTTGTCTCAATCGCTGCGGCACTGGCCTCGTTGTAGGCCGCGCGCAGCGTACCATTCTGCCGCGCCTCGCAGGGGATCTGGTAGCGGCGGATCAGATCATGGGTGAAGTTGGTGGTGCCGTAGGAGAATTCGACCATGCGGCGGCCGAGATCGGCGCCGAAATCCTGCTCGATCTGATCGGGGTCGTGCTTCAAACCGGGATTGGTCTGCCCGCCATTGTTGCCGGACGCGCCCCAGCCCGGCTCCTGCGCCTCCAACACGGTCGCGAGCACGCCCTGCTCGGCGAGGTACAGCGCGGTCGACAGGCCGGTGAAGCCGCCGCCGATGATCGCAACCGGCACGGTCTTGTCCGACGTCAGCGGCGGCGTTGGCGTCGCCTCGACGGCGGTGTCGGCATAAAGGCTTGGTGGCAGCGGCAGACGAGCCGATGTGGTCATGATTGGAGCTCGTGCTTCACCTCTCCCATCGGGAGAGGTCGGCGCGAAGCGCCGGGTGAGGGGTTCAGGTCCCACGAGAGAGCGTCACCCCTCACCCGGATCGCATCTAACGATGCGATCCGACCTCTCCCACAAGGGGAGAGGTGGACCGTTGGCATGGCAACGTCTCTATTCAAGTCAACCATCAGCGATCACAGCGGATGCAGCACGCGGCGCAGGAAATCCTGGGTGCGCGGGTGCTGCGGTTGGTTGAGGACGGATTTGGCGGCGCCCTGCTCGACGATGACGCCGCCGTCGATGAACAGCACGCGGTCGGCGACGTCGCGGGCAAAGCCCATCTCGTGGGTGACGACCACCATGGTCATGCCGTCATCGGCGAGCTTGCGCATCACCGACAGGACGTCGCCGACCAACTCCGGATCGAGCGCCGAGGTCGGCTCGTCGAACAGGATCGCCTTCGGCTGCATCGCCAGCGCGCGGGCGATCGCGACGCGCTGCTGCTGGCCGCCGGAGAGCTTTGGCGGATGCACCTCGGCCTTGTCGGCGAGGCCGACCTGGGCGAGCAGCGCGCGGCCGCGGGCGATCGCCTGCTCGCGCGGCTCTTTCTTCACATAGAGCGGGCCCTCGATGACGTTCTCGAGCGCGGTGCGATGCGGAAACAGATTGAAGCGCTGGAACACCATCGAGACCTGGGTGCGGATCGCGACGATCGAGCGGTCATTGCTGTCGACACGCGCGCCCTCGACGCTGATCTCGCCGCGATCGTAGCTCTCGAGCCCGTTGATGCAGCGCAGGATGGTCGACTTGCCGGAGCCTGAGGGGCCGATGATGCAGACCACCTCGCTCTTGGCGACCGAGGCGGTGATGCCCTTCAGCACCTCGACCTTGCCGAAGCTCTTGTGGACGTCGCGGAGCTCGATCATTTGCGGTTCGCCTTGTTCTCGAAGTGCCGAACCAGCAGGATGAGCGGAATGCTCATGGTGAGGTACATCAGCGCCACCAGCGTGAACACGCTGGTGTTCTTGAAGGTCGAGGACGCGATCAGCTTGCCCTGCAGCGCCAGCTCGGCGACCGTGATGGTGGAGGCCTGCGATGAATCCTTCAGCATCATGATCATGACGTTACCGTAGGGCGGCAGGATGATCCTGACCGCCTGCGGCAGCACCACGCGGCGCATGGTGAGCCACCAGCCCATGCCGATGGTCTGCGCCGCCTCGATCTGCCCCTTGTCGATCGCCTCGATGCCGGCGCGGAAATTTTCCGCCTGATAGGCCGAATAGGCGATGCCGAGCCCGATGATCGCGGCCTGCAACGCCGACAGCGCGATGCCGAAATCGGGCATCACGAAATAGATGTAGAACAGCAACACGATGATCGGGATGCCGCGGATCAGATTGATGAGCGCGGCGCTGAGCCAAACGAGGATGCGGATGCCGGACACCCGCATCAATGCCCACACCAGCCCGAGCACGGTCGACAGCGCGAGCGAGCCGATTGTGACGACGATGGTCAGCCAGACACCCTGCAACAGGATCGGCACGAACTCGACGGCGTCGTGGAAGAATTTTTGCATCGGCTAGCCGTATCCAATCCCGTCACATGCTCGAGTGCTTTTACCGTCACCCTGAGAGAGTGTGAATGTATTCAGCGTCGTCCTGGCGAAAGCCAGGACCCATTACCCCAACCGCTTGCTGCTGTGCGACGCTGGGGCCACGATCGCACTCTGCATCGAACTCGGTGGTTATGGGTCCTGGCTTACGCCAGGACGACGCCGTGGGGCCCACCGGCCGGGCCGTGCATCCTTCGAGACTCGGCGAAGACGCCGCTCCTCAGGATGACGGGTCACCTGAAATCCCGTCGAAGCACTGGCCCTCACGACCCGCTGGCCTTCTGGCCCCATTTCTCCAGGATCTTCGCGATCGTGCCGTTCGCCTTCAACTTCGCCAGCGAGGCGTTGATCTTGCCGAGCAGTTCGGTGTCGCTCTTGCGGACGCCGATCGCGACGGTGCCCACGGTGACGGGCTTGTAGCCGTCGACCAGGCGGACGTCGGCGAAATTGCCCTGCTGCAGATTGTAGGCGAGGATCGGATAGTCGGCGAAGCCGGCCTTGAGGCGGCCGGCATTCACGTCGCGCAGGATATCGGGAATGGTGTCGTAGACCTTGACCTCGCTGAACAGCCCGGTCTTCTTCAACGCATCGACGAACGCGGTGCCGACCTGGGCGCCGACCACCGTGCCCTTCAGATCCTCCTGCGAGGCGTAGGCCTTGGTGTCGGATTTCGGCACCACCAAGCCTTCACCATAGGTGTAGACCGGCTCGGAGAAGTCGATCACCTCCTTGCGCGCCGCGGTGGCGAACATCGCGGCGGCGATGATGTCGATCTTGTTTGCGGTCAGCGAGGGGATCAGTGCCGAGAACTGCATCGGCTCGATCTGCACGGTAAAGCCGGCGTCCTTGCCGATCTCGGTGGCAAGATCGACCATGATGCCCTGGATCGAATTGGTCTTGGTGTCGAGGAAGGTGAAGGGGATGCCGGTCGGCGTCGAGCCGACCTTGAGCACCTGCTGCGCCCCTGACGGCGCGCTCACGGCAAGGGCAAGTGCCGCGACCGCGGCCTGGACGAAACGCTGAAAGGACATCGCACCACCTCCCGAGACTGACGCCAAAACCGGCCCCGGTGCCGCTGCGCCCGCTGTGTCAGCGCTTTTGGTTGCGGGCGACGCCGTTCCGGCCTATTTTCACCAATATGAAATTGTGGTCACGAAACCGCCGCCAATGCAAGCGGTTTTCATGCACATGAAGGAAGCGGACTGACGTGAGCGGCGGCAAGAGAATGCGCAAAGGCGCGGCAATGAGGCCTGCAACGGCACGCCGCGCCGCCGGAAAGCCAGCCAAGAAAGCTGGGAAGAAACTCGAAAAGAAACTCGAAAAGAAGCCGGCCGAGCCCGCGATGGATCTCGCGGTCGGACGCCGGATCCGCGACCTGCGCCGGGTCAAGGCGATGTCGCTGGAGACGGTGGCCGCGCGCACCGAGCTGTCGATCGGCTTCATCAGCCAGATCGAGCGCGGCCTGTCGTCGCCCTCGCTGCGCGTGCTGGCGACGCTGGCCGACGTGCTCGGCGTCGGCATCGCTGCACTGTTCGGCGCAACACCGAAGGATGGCAGCACCGGCGGCGTCGTGACCCGCGAGGTACAGCGCGCCGAGCTGAAACTGTGGCGCACCGGAATCTCAAAGCAGCTGCTGAGCCCTGCCGGCAGCGAGAGCCGGCTCAACCTGTTCCTGGTGCATCTCGATCCCGGCGGCAACACCGGCGACGAGTTCTACACCCATGACGGTGAAGAGGCCGGCCTCGTGCTATCAGGCGAGATGACGCTGACTGTCGACACCGAGACCTGGACGCTGAAGCAGGGTGACAGTTTTCGCTTTGCCAGCCGCCGCCCGCACCGGTTTTCCAATCCCGCCACTGATGCGAAGGCCGTGGTGCTGTGGGTGAATTGCGTGACGGCGGCTGGGTAAGCCTGCGCTCCCTCACCGTCGTCCCGGCGAAGGCAATCCTGCGTCGTCCCGGCGAAGGCCGGGACCCATTACCACAGGGCTGTGTTGTTGAAGAAGGCTGCGGCCCCAGCTTCGCGCAACAACTCACGTTGGTGGTTATGGTCCCGGCCTTCGCCGGGACGACGACGATGGCGGGTTCGCGATTCGTAATTGCGAGGAGCGAAGCGACGACGCAATCCATGGCTCCGCATGCGCGTAGGAATGGATTGCTTCGCTGCGCTCGCAATGACGAAGAGCGTTAGCCGCTCAGCCCCATCACCACGTCCTCGATCTTGATCGGGAAATTGCGCACCCGGATGCCGGTGGCGTGGAAGACCGCGTTGGCGACGGCGCCGGCGCTACCGGTGATGCCGATCTCGCCGACACCCTTGATGCCGAGCGGATTGACGTGCGGATCGTGCTCGTCGACCGTGATGACCTCCATCGGCGGCACGTCGGCATTAACAGGCACATGATACTCGGCGAGGTTCGCATTCAGGATGCGCCCCGAACGATGGTCCATCACGGCCTCCTCGTGCAGCGCGAATGAGAGGCCCCAGATCATGCCGCCGTAGAGCTGGCTCCGCACCATCAGCGGATTGATGATGCGGCCTGCGGCGAAGGCGCCAACCATCCGCGTGGCGCGGATCTGGCCGAGCTCCGGATCGACCTTGACCTCGGCGAACACGGCGCCATGCGCGTGCATCGCATATTGCGATTGCGCCGTTGCGTCGGCCGCACCAGTGCCGCTGCCCTCAACCTCGGCGACGCCGGCGCGCGCCAGGATCTCGGCATAGCTTTCGCTGCGTGCGTCGTCGTCGCGGCGATGCAGGCGTCCACCGCGCGCCACCACGCCGGCATTGCCGGCGCCGAACAGCGGCGAGCGCTCATCCGAGGTCGCAAGCTCGGCGAGTTTTGCGATCACCGCAGCACCTGCGTTATGGATCGCTGCGCCGACAGTTGCGGTATGCCCCGAACCACCGGCAATGCCGGCGTCCGGCAGATCGGAGCTGCCGGAGCGGAACGTCAGCTGGTCGAAATCGAGACCGAGCGAGTCGGCCGAGATCTGCGCCAGCGCGGTCCAGGCGCCCTGCCCCATGTCGTGCGCACCGGTCTCCATCACGCCCTTGCCGTCGGCACGGATCACCGCGCGCGCATTGCCTTGGAACATGATGGCCGGGAACGTCGCGGTGCCGACTCCCCAGCCGACCAGGAAGCCGTTCTCGTCGCGCATCTGGCGCGGCTGCAGCGGACGTCCCGCCCAGCCGAAACGCTCGGCCGCCCTGGCGTAGCACTGGCGCAGCGCCTTGGAGGAGAACGGCTTGCCGGTGGTCGGCTCGACCTCGGCATAGTTCTTCAGCCGGAACTCCAGCGGATCGATGCCGCAGGCGAACGCCGCCTCGTCGATCGCGCTTTCCAGCACGATCGATCCGGTGGCCTCGCCCGGCGCGCGCATGAACAGCGGCGTGCCGGTGTCGACGCGGACCGCCTCATGCGCGGTGCGGATCGCCGGGCTGGCATAGAGCGTGTGCGAGGCGTCGGCCGCGGGCTCGTAGAAGTCGTCGAAGCTCGACGTCGTGACGCGCGCTTCATGGTTGATCGCGGTCAGCGCGCCGGCATCGTCGGTGCCGATCCGGATGCGCTGGCGGGTCGGCGGACGGTGGCCGACCGGGCCATACATCTGACTGCGTCGCAGCACCAGCTTGACCGGACGCCCAATCAGCTTCGCGGCCATGATGCCGAGCACCTGCGGGCCGGAGATCAGCCCCTTGGAGCCGAAGCCGCCGCCCAGGAACGGGCTGTTGATATGGATATTCGCCGGCGAAATGCCGAACAGCCCGGCGATGCGCATCTGCGCGAACCCCATGCCCTGGCTCGGCGTATCGATGAACAGCCGGTCGCCATCCCACACCGCGACGATCGCGTGCGGCTCCATCGCGTTGTGATACTGCGCCGGGGTCTCGTAGGTGGAGTCGGTCAGCTTCGAGGCGGCAGCCATTCCGGCATCGATATCGCCGTGGCGGACTTCGGCCGGATTGCCGATGCCGACCACCGGCGGCGCATAGGCCTCAGTGGCGTCGAGGCCGACGCGCGCGATCTCGACCTGGTAACGCGGCGACAACAGCGCGGCGCCTTCGGTCGCTGCTTCCAGCGTCTCGGCGATCACGACCGCGATCGCCTGATTGGCGTAGCGCACCTCGTCGCTCTGCAACAGCTCCATCCGGAAGGCGAACGGATTGCCCTTGGCGTCGGGGTCTTCCGCAAGCTCCGGCTTGTGCGCCGGCGTCATCACGTCGAGCACGCCGGGATGGCGCTTGGCAGCGGCGACGTCGAGCGATTTGACGCGGCCGCGCGCGATGCAGCTGCTCGCGATCACGGCATAGAGCATGCCGGGCGGATGATTGTCGGCGGCATAGCGGGCCTTGCCGGTGACTTTGAGCACGCCGTCGGTGCGGGTCATCGGCTGGCCGATGTTCGAGCCATGGCGGATATGGGCGGGGTCGCGGGTCAGACTGATCTCAAGCGTCATGCGTCACGCTCCTGCAACGGACGAGAAGGGAGAGCCCGGCAGCGCCGGAATACGATCCGGCGTGCCTCTGGCAGCAAGGGTGAGCGCGCGCACGATGATGCGCTGCGCAAGCTCGATCTTGAAGGCGTTGTCGCCGGACGGCTTTGCACCGGCGAGTGCGGCCCGCGCCGCCTCGCGATAGCGGGCCGCATCGGGCGTGGCACCGGCCAGCACCTGCTCGGCCTCGCGCGCCCGCCACGGCTTTGCGGCGACGCCGCCGAGCGCAAGCCGGGCTTCGCGGATTTTCCCGTCCTCGATGCGCAAGGCAGCGACGGACGAGACCACCGCGAACGCATAGGACGTGCGCTCGCGGACCTTGATGTAGCGGGCATGGCCGGCGAAGTCTTTCGCCTCGCCAGGCAGCCGCAGCGCGACGATCAGATCGCCGCGCTCCAGCGCGGTCTCCCGCTCCGGCGTCTCGCCGGGCAAACGATGCAGCGCATCGAGCGGCAGTTCACGGCGGCCGTCCTTGCCCTCGATCTCGACGACGGCATCGAGCGCGACCAGCGGCACGCAGAAGTCCGACGGATGGGTCGCGATGCAACCCTCGCTCCAGCCGAGCACCGCGTGCAGGCGGTTCTCACCTTTGAGCGCGTCGCAGCCGGCGCCCGGCCAGCGCCGGTTGCAGGCGCTGCCGGCGTCGTAGAAATAGGCACAGCGGGTCCGCTGCATCAGGTTGCCGCCGACGGTCGCGGCGTTGCGCAGCTGGGCCGATGCGCCCGACAGCAGCGCCTCGGCGACCGCGGGATAGTTGCGCGCGAAGTCAGCGTCATGCGCGAGATCGGCATTGCGCACCAGCGCGCCGATGCGGAGCGAACCGTCGGCGAGACGTTCGATACGATCGAGCCCCGGCAGCCGCGTGACGTCGACGAGAACGCTCGGCCGGCTGACGCCGCCCTTCATCAGGTCGAGCAGATTGGTGCCGGACGCCAGATAGCTCGCGCCCTTTTCGGAAGCTGCCGCGATCGCATCCGCGACATTGGCCGGCCTGACATAATCGAAATTCATCATGCGGAGCGCCTCTGCTTGGTGGCGGTCATGTTGGATTGTGCCTCGAGCACGGCCTCGGTGATCCCGGCATAGGCGCCGCATCGGCACAGATTGCCGCTCATGCATTCGCGCACGCGCTCCGGATCATCGCCGGCCTGGCCCTCCTGGATCAGGCCGATGCCGCTCATGATCTGGCCCGGCGTGCAGAAGCCGCACTGGAAGCCGTCATGGGCGATGAAGGCGGCCTGCACCGGGTGCAGCTCGCCGCCGCGCCCGACGCCTTCGATGGTTGTGATCTCGGCGCCGTCATGGCTGACGGCGAGCGCGAGGCAGGAATTGATGCGGCGGCCGTCGACCAAAATGGTGCATGCGCCGCACTGGCCGCGGTCGCATCCCTTCTTGGTTCCGGTGAGGTCGAGCCGCTCGCGCAGCAGGTCGAGCAGCGTGACGCGGGGATCGTCGAGGACAATGTCTCGGCGGACCCCGTTAATGGTGAGACTGAGTGGGAGATTCATGCAAGGCGCTCCGATCCGTGTATGGTCGGGTTGAATCGAGGCAACGCAGACCCGTGGCCGCCGATCCAGGGGGTCGGCGCGCCTTGTCAGGCCCGGTGCTGGTCGCCATATACGGAGGCATCCTCCGTTTACAAGGGAGGGTGAAAAGAAAAAGCAATGGCCGGCTCATCACCAGAAATTGTCCGCAAGCCGCGCGCCGATGCGGTGCGCAACCGCGAGCGCGTGCTGGAAGCGGCCAAGGCCGTGTTCTCCGCCGGCGGCAGCGAAGCGAGCCTGGAGGCGGTGGCGCGGCAGGCCGGCGTCGGCATCGGCACGCTGTATCGCCACTTCCCGACCCGCGAAGCACTGTATGAGGCGGTCTATCGCCGCGAGGTCGAACAGCTCGGCGACCTGGCCGAACAGCTGCAGAACGCCCCCGAACCCGTCGAGGCGTTGCGGCGCTGGCTGCGCGCCAATGTCCAATTCGTCGCGACCAAGAAGGGCATGGTGGCCGCGCTGGCGCTGGTCGCGGCCGGCTCGAGCGAACTGCAGGCCTACTCGTTCGATCGCCTGACCAAGGCGATCGGCACACTCCTATCGCGCGCGGTCGCGGCCGGCGCGATCCGCGACGACATCAGCGCCGAGGACGTGCTGCGCGCGCTGATCGGCATGTGCTACATGCACGACCAGCCGGGCTGGCAGACCACCGCGCTCAGGCTGCTGGACGTGTTCGTGGACGGCTTGCGCGTGCTGCCGGCGAACCCGGTGCTGACGACAAGGCCTGCGAAGAAGACCACTCGAAGGCCATCGCGTTAACCGGTCCCAAATGGCCCGCATGAGCCAACGAGGCGCGCTTCAAGGGCGGCCGGTGCGTGGCGAGAGCCAGGTCATGATGACCGCATGTGGCGTTCGTCGGCTGCGCGGCAGGCGATGCCGCTGCAGCGCGGATGTCGCGAAGGCCGATGCCTGCGCGCTGGACTGCCGCTTCTCGCGCGTGAGGGTCATCCACTCGCGAATGACCGTGCGTCGTACCTTGGACATCCGGATTTCCTCCCGTTCGCATCAGGCCGCGAGGCGCAGCGGATCAGCCTGCGACCTGCGTGCCGACAGCGCGCAACCGCATTGGTGCACGATGCCTTGCTCGACGACAAAGCCGCGCCGCTCCAGCGCGGTCCGCAGGCTCTGGTTGGCCGCCGGCTTCTGCGCGTCGAGCCACACCACCAGCACTGCGCGTGCAGTGAGGAAATTCGTCAGCCAGTCAAGCGTCGGCTCGAGCGCGTGAAGCGTGCGCCGCCGCCAATCGACCAGCGCGGCGTCATATTGCGCGGCCGCACGGCCGCAATTGGCAGTCGAAGCGGTTCGCAGGAAGCCGCGCCGCTGCAATTCGAGCATCAGTTCGATGCTCCTCGTGCCGGCCACGACGATGCGCTGCTGCGTCGAGCAGCCTGCCAGCGCGATCATCGGCTCGAGAATCCGGTCGCCGGCGGCCAATTCAATCGAAGACATCATGTCACCTGTTCGCGTTCGCCCTCGCGCGCAACCGGCCGCGTGTCGGCCGGCCTGCACGATGCGGGAGCGTTCGGGGTCAATATCTTCAGGACGGGATATGAATTCGAGAGCGCTGAGCGACATGCCGCATAGGCGCGGCATAGGCTCGCCTGGACGGGTCATCGTGCCCGTGGCGATCAGGAAACACAGTCACGCCAGTTGTGCGAAACTGCACAGACGGTCCCGATCGCACAAATGAAGACAACCGGAGAGCCCGTCAACGCGAGCGATAGATATCCGGGCGAAAGACTTCCATGAAGCGCGATGGATTGCCGAGCGCGTCGAATCCGAATTGGCGATACAGCCCATGCGCATCCGAGGTCGCGAGCAGGAAGCGCCTCAGGCCTTGCAGATCCTCGTGCTCGACGACGCAGCGCACCAGCCATTTGGATAGCCCCTTGCCGCGATGTCCTTTGAGAACGAAGACATCGGCAAGCAGGGCGAAGGTCGACCTGTCGGTGACGACACGCGCAAAGCCGACTTGTACGTCGCCGTGATACACACCGAAGCACAGCGAATTGGCGATCGCCCGCTCCACGACCGATCTCGGGACACCCTGCGACCAGTAGCTTTCTTGCGCCAGGAAGGCGTGAATCACGTCCAGGTTCAGGCGGCGTGCATCGGTCGATATCTCGTATCCGGCAACGGTCTCTTGCGTCTGCATGCACGCGCCTCCTGCGATGAAGCGGCCCTCAGCCGAACCTGTGATCGTAGCGATTGATCGACAGCTCCTTGGTGTCGATCTCGGGCGTCTTGCCGGAGAGCATGTCGGCCAGCACCCGGCCGGAGCCGCAGGCCATGGTCCAGCCGAGCGTGCCGTGGCCGGTGTTGAGGTGCAGGTTCGAATAGCGCGTCGCGCCGATCACCGGCGGGCCGTCCGGCGTCATCGGGCGCAGGCCGCACCAGAACGTGGCCTTGGAAAGGGCGCCGCCGCGCGGAAACAGATCGGTCAGCGAATGGTCCAGCGTCGCGCGCCGCGCGTCGTAGAGCTTGGTCGAATAGCCCGAGATCTCGGCGGTGCCGCCGACCCGGATGCGGTCGCCGAGCCGAGTGATCGCGACCTTGTAGCTCTCGTCCATCACGGTCGATTCCGGCGCGCCGGACGCGTCCTTGATCGGCACCGTGATCGAATAACCCTTCACCGGATAGACCGGCAGCGAGATGCCGAGCGGCCGCACCAGATGCGGCGAATAGCTGCCGAGCGCGAGGACGTAGGCGTCCGCGGTCATCATCCCGGCGCTGGTCGCAACGACGGTGATGCGGGTTGCGTCCGCATTCAACCCGTCGATGCCGACATTGAAGTTGAAGCGCACGCCGATCTTCTCGGCTTCCAGCGCCAGGGCCTGCGTGAACATGTGGCAGTCGCCGGTCTCGTCATGCGGCAGCCGCAGCCCGCCGGCGAATTTCTGCTTGACGCCGGCCAGCGCCGGCTCGGCTTTGATGCAGCCCTCGCGATCGAGCACCTCGAACGGCACGCCATACTGCTTCAGCACGTCGATGTCGCCGCCGGTGTGATCGAGCTGGGCCTGCTCGCGAAACAGCTGCAAGGTGCCTTGCGCGCGCTCGTCGTATTTGATGCCGATTTCGTTGCGCAGCGCCTGCAGGCAGTCGCGGCTGTACTCCGCGATCGGGATCATCCGGGCCTTGTTCGCCGCGTAGCGCGCCGTGGTGCAGTTGCGCAGCATCTTGAGCAGCCACAGCCACATCACCGGATCGAGCTTGGGGCGGATCACCAGCGGGCCGTGCTTCATCAGCAGCCACTTCACCGCCTTCACCGGCACGCCCGGGCCGGCCCATGGCGACGAGTATCCGGGCGACACTTCGCCGGCATTGGCAAAGGAGGTTTCGAGCGCGGGCTTCGGCTGACGGTCGATCACCGTCACCTCATGGCCGGCGCGCGCGAGATAATAGGCCGAGGTGACGCCGATCACGCCACTGCCGAGAACCAGGACCTTCACTTTTCCTCACATCCTGCAGCGAAAACGCAATCGCCGCTGCGAAACCACTCTGCTTCGCAACGGCGACAGCAATTTGTAGAGCCAGCTAGAATCTAGCTAGCAATTATCAGGCCACGCGCTTGATCGAGTCGCCCAGGATCGAGACGATGTCGTCGATATGCGACTTCTCGACGATCAAGGGCGGCGACAGCGCGAGCGAGTCGCCGCTCATGCGGAAGTAGAGGCCGGTGTTGAAGCAATCGACCATCACGTCGTAACCGCGCGCGCCGACGACGCCGTCACGCGGCGAGAGCTCGACCGCGCCCATCAGGCCCTGGTTGCGGATGTCGACGACATGCGGCAGGCCCTTCAGCGAATGCAGCGCATCGCGCCAGTAGTCGGCGATCGCGGCGCCGCGGGTCAGCAGGCCCTCGTCCTTGTAGATGTCGAGCGTGGCAAGACCCGCCGCGCAGGCCACCGGATGCGCCGAATAGGTGTAGCCGTGGAACAGCTCCATGGCGTTGTCGGGGCCGACCATCAGCCCGTCATGGACCTGGCGGCTGGCGAACACCGCGCCGCACGGCACGGTGCCGTTGGTGATGCCCTTGGCGGTGGTCATCATGTCCGGCGTCACGCCGTAGAAGTTGGCGGCGAACGGGGTGCCGAGACGGCCGAAGCCGGTGATGACCTCGTCGAAGATCAACAGGATGCCGTGCTTGGTGCAGAGCTCGCGCAGCCGCTGCAGATAGCCCTTCGGCGCCGGCAGTACCGCGGTCGAGCCCGGCACGGGCTCGACGATCACGGCGGCGATGGTGTCGGCACCATGCAGCGCGACCATCCGCTCGACGTCGTCGGCGAGCTCGGCGCCGTGGTCCGGCTGGTCCTTGGCGAAGGCGTTGCGGGCGAGATCATGGGTATGACGGATGTGATCGACACCAGGCAGATGGGTCGCGAACTGGCGGCGGTTGGCGACCATGCCGCCGACCGACATGCCGCCGAAGCCGACGCCGTGATAGCCGCGCTCGCGGCCGATCAGGCGGGTGCGGGTCGGCTGACCGGCGGCGCGGTGATAGGCCAGCGCGATCTTCAGCGCGGTATCGACCGACTCAGAGCCCGAATTGGTGAAGAAGATCCGGTCCAGCCCCTTCGGGGCGATCTCGGCGAGACGCTCGGCGAAATCGAACGCCAGCGGGTGGCCCATGTTGAAGGACGGCGCGAAGTCCAGCGTCGACAGCTGACGCTCGACCGCGGCCGCGATCTGCGGGCGGCCATGGCCGGCGTTGACGCACCACAGGCCGGCGGAGCCGTCGATCACCTGCCGGCCGTCGACCGAGGTGTAGTACATACCCTTGGCGGAGGAGAACAGCCGCGGCGCCTTCTTGAACTGCCGGTTGGCCGTGAAGGGCATCCAGAACGAATCGGTCTTGATGGTGTTCGGAATCTGATGAACGGTCACGGCGGCGCTCCATTGTTGGTTAGCGTAGTCGGACCACTCTTCACGGCACTCAACAAGTCCTTTTCTGTCGCAGCGCAAGCCATTGATCTTGTTGAGGCGGTCTGCGAAGATTTGTTCGATCCGCAACACCTGCAACAGGGATTTACCAAGGGGACTGTCATGAGCGTCGACATCGGCGGTCGGCTTCGATTCATTCGCGCGCGGCACAAGCTGTCGCAGCGCGAACTCGCCAAGCGCTCCGGCGTGACCAATTCGACGATTTCGCTGATCGAATCCAACCAGATGAACCCGTCGGTCGGCGCGCTCAAACGCATCCTTGACGGCATTCCGATGGGACTTGCGGAATTCTTCGCGATCGAGCCGGAGCGGCCGCGCAAGGCGTTCTACCGCGCCGACGAGCTGACCGAGATCGGCAAGAAGCCGATCTCCTACCTGCAGATCGGCGACAGCCTGTTCGGACGCGCGTTGCAGATCCTGAAGGAGCGCTACGAGCCCGGCAGCGACACCGGCCGGGTGCCGCTGGTGCATGAGGGCGAGGAAGGCGGCATCGTGGTCTCGGGCCGGCTCGAGGTCACGGTCGACGACGAGCGGCGGGTGCTCAACGCCGGCGACGCCTATTACTTCGAAAGCCGCCGCCCGCACCGCTTCCGCTGCATCGGCGCCAAGCCGTGCGAGGTGATTTCGGCCTGCACCCCGCCGACGTTTTGAACCCGGCGCAGGCGGTGCGCGACCCAAGCCGCAAGGGCCGCGTGTCGCGGCGTTGCGGGTGACGTCGATGCCTTGCTCCCCACGGCTTGCCGCCGCCGTCGCGGCCATCTCGGTCCTTGCGTCCGCTCCGTCCGTTGCGATGGACGATTTCCTACGCGCATCGAGCAGCGCGCCGACCACGATCACGCTGTGCGGCGACAATGGCGACGCCACGATCAAGACTGCCGCCTGCAAGAAGGCCGGCACCGACAGGCTGGTGGCGCAGATCGACAAGGCGTTCGACGCGGCGCTCGGCAAAATGCCGGCCAACGTCAAGCCGCTGCTGAAGCGCGACCAGGCCTGGTTCAACGAGATGATCATCGACGCCGCCGGGGTGCTCACCGATGCCGACGCGGACGAGTTGAAGCAGGCTTTTGCCGAGACCTTGCGCCGCCGCGCGGCCGCGCTCGAGGCAATCGCATCCGGCCGGCCCGGCATCGCCGGCACCTGGGTCAACGCCTTCGGCAGCATCACGCTGACGCCGGCCGATAGCGGCGCCTATCGCCTCGCCGCCGATCTGCGCGGCGACTATGGCGGCGACCGCCGGCGCACCTGCCAGCTGACCGCCGATCTGAAACCCGCAGGCGGCGGCTGGCTCGCCGGTCCCGTAGTGACCGAAGCGGATACATCGTCCAATAAGGCGAAGACCGACGCAGCCGCCGCTCCCGCCAAGCCGCCGTCGTTAAAGCTCCGCCGCCAGGGCGAGACCTTGCGGATCGTCGGGACCATCGATGACGAGGGCTGGGACGGGTTCAACGACTGCTCGTCGATGTGGCAGGTCACGGGCAGCTATTTTGCCGCCGGCAAGGATGCGGCATCCGACAAGGCGGACACCACCTTCGTCACACCGACCTTCGACTGCACCAAACCCGAGACCGCGACCGACGAAGAAATCTGCGCCGATCCTGATCTCGCCGGCAACGACCAGCGGTTGAACCGAGCATGGAAGGCGTTGCAGCCGCGGCTCGACGAAGCGACGCGGCGCGCGCTGATCGACGATCAGCGCAACTGGGTGAAGAGCCAGACCGAGCAATATCCGGAATTCCTGCATCCGGCCTGGAACAAGCAGAGCTCGCAGGTGCATTTCACCGTCGATGCGCGCGATCACGTCGACGGCCTGCAGCGCGAGCGCCTGGCGCTTCTCGAAGGCTTCGACGACAAGCGCAGCGGGCTTGCCGGGGTCTGGCTCGCCTACAACGCCGTCATCAAGGTCACCGCCGACGGCAACGGCGCCGTGACGGCCAAGGGATGGAAATGGGACCAGGGCGACTGGAAAGCCGGCTGCGACTACGAGATGACGGGCAAGATCACCGGCGGCGCGTTCCGCTCCGACGAGCGGCGCAAGAATCCGGACACACTCGAGCGCGACCATGCGATGCTGATCGTCAACCGGCAGGACGACGTCTTTGCCAAAAAGCGCACCGACCAGGACAGCGATGAAGCAAAATGCAGGCGCCGGCTCGACAACTCCTCGACCGCACGGCTGTTTCCTGCCCGCCCTTCACGCGACATCGACAATTTCAAGGGCTCGATTCGATAGCGGCGCGACCGTCCGGCTGCGCCGTCACAGGTTGCGCGTTTGCCTGTCGCCGTAGGCGATCACGAAAGCGACCGTCGCGAACATCATGGTCACGGCGATGACGACGAGAATGGTATCCAAGGTCATGGCGTTCCTCCAAGCTTGACGACCGAACGCTAATGCGCCGGCTGGAAGGGGCCTTGCGGCAGATCAATTTTGATCGAAAACGTCTGGGCATGAAACCGCGGCGGCGTCTTTTGCGTATGCTCAGTCATTGATCAGGGAGCAGACCAATGCGCGCGATCGCCCTCATTGCCGCCATCCTGTTCACCCTCACCTCGCCGGCCGCGGCCGACGATGTCAGGGCAGCGCAGGACGTGATCCGCGCCCAGGAGCAGGCGTTCGGCCGCGACGACGCAGCTGGCGCCTATTCCTATGCCGCGCCTGCGATCCGGCAGATCTTTCCGCAGGCCGAGATCTTCATGTCGATGGTGCAGCGCCAATACGCGCCGGTCTATCGCCACCGAAGCTTCGAGTTCGGCGAAGCGCAGAGCGCGGGCGACCGGATTGCCCAGCGCGTTCATATCGTCGACGCCGATGGCGAGGCGTGGGAGGCGCTTTACACGCTGGAGCGGCAGGCCGACGGCAGCTTGAAGATCACCGGCTGCTCATTGCTGAAGGCGGGTCAGGCGGTATGAGCGCATCGGCCCTCGCCGCTGTAGCTTCAGGACAAGCCCTTTCTCAGCCGAAGCCGGTCTTCGAGCCAGTCGAAGATGACTTCATTGGCCAGAGTGGGATTATCGATATGTCCTTGCATGGCAGCGGTTTCGGCACGACGGAACAGGATCAGGCTGGCGTCGCGATGACTGTTGCCCAATTGATTGCCGAATTCAGTCAACGCACCTGGAAGCAGCCAGCCGGCTTCGCCCGCGGTGACGAGCAGCGGACATTCGATGCTGCGCGAGATCGCATTGGCCTCCTCGAGCCATCCGGTCTGCGCATTGTCGCCTGCTTGCCGATAGAAGAAGCTTCTTTCGTGCGAGTCCCATATTCCGGCATCGCAAACGGCGGCGGCAAACCGGGCATCACTTGCTGCCGCGCGGGCCACCAGGGAGGAATTGCACGCATCAGCCACGATGGCGATCCGCGTGCTGTCGACACCGGGCTTCTCCGAAAGAAAGTCCAGGACACGACTCATGGCGGCTTCGAACTTGTGGCCGTCGAGCCGTTCCGGCGACAGCGCCGCCTGCGTTCCGAGCAGGTCCATGGCGAGCAGCGAGAAGCCGCGCTCGTTCGCATGACCGGCGTATTTGGTGATCAACTCTTCCTTGTAGGAACCCGGCTCGCCGATGCAGACGATGACGGGCCCATCGTCGCGAAACGCCGACGGCAGGTAATAGGCCTGAAGCGACAGGTCTTCGGTCCACGGAATCGAGAGCACCTGGCCGGCCGGAACCCGGGTCTTCAAAAAGCTGGTTGCACATCGCCGCATGCCGTCGACGGCACGTGTCAGCAACTCGTTGGCGTATCCGGGAGGCCTTGCGGCGGCGTGAAAGTAGCTCGTGGCCCGCAGCCAATTGCGACGGGCGGTGACCAGATTGTTGTTCAGCAACGAATGCTCGGCGCGCGCCTCGTTCAGTTCCGCGGTCTTGATCCACTGCTCGGACCACGAGCTCTCCGACGCGAGGTTGATCTTGCTCAAGGTCAACCAGCATTCGGAGACCGTCGAACCGCCTTCCTGCGCGGCGGCCAGCAGCTTGACGAACTCGGCCGACAGATCCTCTCGATCCGGCCAGGCAGGCCAACCTTTGTCATCGAATTCGACGCTGCTTGACGAGGCTCCGCGCGTCCCACAGTGGTCATGCATGTTTCGTCAACTCGTTCGCACCCGGCTGCGCTGCCGGTATGCGTTATCGGTACGAGCCCGCTTGTTGTTGTCGACGAACCGCCGCTTCGGTAGCCGCGCGACGCTGGCGCCGAAATCGCAAACGCCAATCACCCAGCTCTCCCAAGGAATATTCCAAATTCGCTTCATATAATTGAAGTAATTCGGCAGCGGCAAATGTTGATATGGCGGCGCAGGAATGCGTTGCGCTTATGCCTGCGGACCGAACGTTGCTGCAGCAATCGTCGCCGAGCAAACGCTCGGTAATGTTCCGCTTGCGAACCTGCCGCCGGCGCAAGTCTGCTCACAGGATCGCGAGAACCGATACGCCGTCACTCACTCAGTCGTGACTGCGCGCACACCCAGCAAACACGAGGCATATCCCCGCACCGCTAATCGGGTGCGCTGTGGCTCTGTCCCTAACCGGGTAGTGCATCGCGACGAGATCGAGAACGCAGCGTCGTTCATGCAATCCAGCCAGCCGTCATTGATGTTCGGCTGCATCGCGCACGCGAGTCGGCGCGAGCCTACCGTCTTCAAATGAAGAACCTCCGGCAGGGCATTGCCGGAGGTTTTGGAGGCTAGTTCATGAAGAAGTCTGATATCTCCTCATCATGGTCGGCAGAGCAACCGACACCAAGTTTGTACATGATAGACTAATGTTAGTAAATCATACAATGTGCTCTTCGTTCAAAATCAAAGCCTCGACAGTTTCCCGTCGAGGCTTTGGGTCGTAATCAAGTCCCGATCAACCGGGCCTTACCAGTTGCGCTGCGCGCGGAGCAGCAGCATGTAGGTATCCTGGTTGCTGAGCGAGTAGACGGCGGCCGGCTTGCCGATCGCCGCACTACCCGGGTAGCTGATCGTGCCCGCGTAGTTCTGATCCAGATGGGTGTAGGTGAAGTCGGCCGAGAATGTCAGGTTCTTCACCGGAGTCCACTGGGTCTGCGTACCGATCTGGGCAACGCTGTAGTCGGGGTTGCACGAGGTCAGGTTCGAGGTGGCGCCGATCAGGACACCGAACGATCCGCCCACGCCGGTCCCGCCGGGGCCGCAGATGTAGCTCTTGGCGGTGCCATTATAGTTGACCTGGGCCCACGCACCGTAGACGCTGGTGTTCCAATAGGGATTCCAGTTGTGGACATACGCGCCGCGCACGCCGTACGTCGTGATCAGCTGCTGCGATCCGCCGGAGACGAACACGCTGTCCGGCGCAATGCCGAAGCCGATGCTCTGATAGGCACCGGGAACGCTGGTGTTGCCGAACGAGGTGAACGCACCGGCACCCGAGAGATCCTGGATGTTGTAGCGCGTTGCGCCGTTGGTATAGACGCCCTGCACGTTGATGGTATCGCCAGGTCCGGTCGGGATGTTCTTGATCGACAGGGCCAACTGACCCGCCCAGCCCCACTTGTCGTCGGGATGACCGGTGACTTCAGTGCCGCCGTAGTAGGCCGCGTGATTGTTATGCGCCGCGAACGACGCCTGGAACAGGCCCCAGGCTTGGTCGACGCGGAGCGACGCGACCAGATCCGGAGCAATCGTGCCGGCATAGTCGCTCGCGCCGTAGGGACCGAGAGCGCCGGTACCCTGCACACCGAGATTCTGCACGCCGGCCTGATAGTAGGCCGACTGATCCTGGGCCGACAAGGCCAGCGACACGCCGTTGCCGAACTGCGCGGTGTAGGTGAACTGGTTGACGCCGGTGATCGTGCCACCGCCGCCGACGAGGCCGTCGAAATTGTTGCCCGGATAGTTGGCCCACGGCGCCGAGAACTGCGAGACCGCCTTACCCATGGTGAAGCCGGCGAACTGGATGAAGGCGTAATAGACGCCGACCGTGCCGGCGGCGACACCGCCCGAGCTGGCGTTGTTCGGAGCAGCAGACGTTCCGATCGGCGAGTAGACCGTCGAGCCTGCCGCGGCGCCCGCGCCATAGCTGTCCGAGGTCCAGCTGAAGGTCGCATCGAAGAAGGTGCGAACCACGCCGTATTCGGTCGCGGTGCGGGTGTCGACGTTCAGGTCTTCACGCGAACGCCAGGTGTAGCCGTTGGTGAAGCGGTTCTGCGCACCGCCGGCGCCGGCGTAGTTGCCGGTGTGATCCGAGTTGGTGTTCGCCAGAACGTCGACGCGCAAATAGCCGCCCAGCTTGATGCAGGTGTCGGTGCCCGGAATAAAGTAGAAGCCCGGACCATAGAGCGAGCAGACCTTGACGTACTCGACTGCCTTGGCCTTGACCGGAAGGTCGGCCGCCATGGCTCCGCTGCTCGCGGCGAGAACTGCCGCCGAGCCCAACAAAAGGCCCTTAACTATCTTCATGCTATCCTCCAAGTGATGCCTTGCTCTGCCGGCAAAGCGACAAACGTTCCCCTCCCGAAAACCGCTGCGGCGCAGCCATTTTCAAGATGCGCGTGGTCAACTCGGCCACTGCAGGCGTGAGATGGTGGATGCCCCCCATCTACGATGCGGAACAATGCAATTGAGAGGTCACATATTCAACTTATATTAGTTAGTCATTCTATGTTTGCGCAGCCATGTGTCATTCAGGCAACGGCCGCACGAACATTTTCGTCCGGCGCCTGCTTCAAAAAATTGCTCGAAGATGAATTTTTGTTAAGGTAGGGCATGACCGAGCGCAAAGCGACCGACAAACTGCAGGAGGCGACTGAGCGACTGGCTTGGGAAATCGTGTCGACCAGCATCCGCCTCGACGAATTGCGCAGCATCTGGGCCAAGATGATCGGTATCACCGGCCCGCAATGGATGATCATGACGGTGCTGGCGAATGCCGAGGACCGCAATGTCGGCCTGCCCGTCGGCGCGGTCTCAAGGGCGCTGCGGGTCGACCAGTCCTTCGTGGTCACGCAGTCGAAGCTGCTCGAAAAGAAGAACCTGCTGCGCCGCAAGAGCTCGACCGAGGATGCCCGGGTCGTGAACCTGTCGCTGACCGAGCACGCCAAGAAGCAGATGGCGAACCTGTCCGCGCAGCGCCGGGAGTTGAACGAGTTCGTCTATGCCGAGCTCGATCTGCGCGAGCTGCAGCAACTGACCGGCAAGATGGATTCCATCAAGACCCGCCTGGAAAAAGCGATCGCCAGAATCTCGGTCGATCTCTAGGAAGATCGCTGATATCAGCCGCAGTCCCGATCAGATTCTTGTTTGGCATGATCTCGTCGGAAAACCGCTTCGCGCTTTTCCGGATCATGCCAGTGCCAGCCGCTGCCGCGAGCGCATCAGGAGCAGCAGGATAATGCTGACATTGAGCAGGTTCCAGGCGAGGCCATTGGTGAAGGCCGCAGCATAGGAACCGGTGGCGTCGAAGATCACGCCCGAGATCCAGCCGCCAAACGACATCCCGAACACCGAGGCGAAGATCACGATGCCGATCCGCGTTGCCGCTTCCGATGCCGGCATCGCTTCGCGCACGATGATGGCGTAGCTCGGCACGATGCCGCCCTGGAACAGGCCGAACATCGCGGAGATGACGTAGAGCGAGGTCAGGCTGTCGAAGAACAGATAGAACAGCAGCGCGGAGCCCTGCGCGATCGAGCCGATCAGGAGCGTGCGGATGCCGCCGATCCTGTCGGCGAGAAAGCCCGAGCCGATCCGGCTGATTATGCCGAAGCCAAGCATCAGCGACAGCATCTCGGCGCCGCGCGCCACGCCGTAGCCGAGATCGCCGCAATAGGCGACGATGTGGACCTGCGGCATCGACATCGCGACGCAGCAGGAAATCGACGCCAGCGACAGGATCGCGGTCAGCGCGTTGGTGGAAAGCCTGAGATCGACGCGCGGCGGCGCAGCATTGACATGGCTGCGCCGGGTCGCCGCGCCCATCAACAGCCGCAGCACCACGAGCGCCAGCGCCATCGCGACCGCGGTGAAGACCCCGATCGCGATATGGGTGGCGCGCCAGCCGAGGCTCTGGATGCCGAAATTGACCAGCGGCGGCCACACCGTGCCGCCGACATAATTGCCGCTGGCGGCAATCGCGACCCCGAGACCGCGGTAGCGCTCGAACCAGTGTGAGGCCTCCGCCATCAGGGGGCCGAAGGTCGCGGCCGACGACAGGCCGATCGCGAAATGGAGCAGGATGAAGGCCCAGACCGACGGCGCGTAGCCGGCGCCGACATAGCCGAGGCCGAGGATGCCGATCCCGGCGCCGATCGCCGCAACGATGCCGTAGCGGTCGCTGATCTTGCCGGTCACGACCTGGCCGAGACCGAAACCGAGCATCACCATCGTGAAGGCGAGCGAGGCGGTTCCGCGGGTCGCACCGAAGTCGGTCTGCACCACCGGCAGCGCCACCACGACCGACCACATGCCGACGCTGCCGAGCGAGCCGATCACCACGGCAACGGCAAGACGCAGCCATGCCCGGCGCGAGTCGGGAATGAACGTTGCGGCTTCGGGGGAATATTCAGAAGAAATTACCACGGCCCGCGGAACTTCGTCGGCAATTGCCTCAAGGTCAAGCCGCATTGCCGAGAGATTAGGCATGCAGCAGCAAGGGGACGCGCCGAACTTCACCGGCGCGTGAAGCGCCTCATTTGCCGTAGTTCGGGTCCTGCGCCTGGAACGGACCGCACTTGGCGTCGAGCCCGAACCGGTGATCGAAATCGACGGTGCCGCCGCCGAGGGGAATGCGGGTCGGCGGCAGGCCGCGCGTGTACTGATCCACGGTCACGAATTTCTTGTCCGCGCTCATCGTCACATGCACCGGCTCGAGGACCTTGCCCTTGTTGAGCTCGGTCAGGTCGAGCGTGTAGTAGCCGTCCGCCGTCGCGCCCGCGGCCATGCCGCCATGCGGCGCCAACACCACCGATTGCGGCAAAAAGACCTCCATCAACACGCCGTTGCCCTTGCAGGCGACCATGCGGATCAACCAGGTCCGGTCGTCCGGCAGCGTCGCGGCGAAGGCCGGCGCCGACAGCAGCGCAATTGCGGCAGCAAGCGCCGCCATCAAGGTTCGACCCGTCCGGTTCGACATGGATCCTCGGGGGTGATTGGTGTCTCGCGTTTCGTCGAGGGCCAGGCCGCGAAAGTTCAAATCCGCTTCGTGCACCGCAGGGATCACAGCCGCACCCGATCGACCGGGAATATTGGCGATCGCACCGTGATCCATGTTGACGAAGAAAACTGATACAATGCGAGCCGGTTCACACTGACGGCTCGCCGTCCGGACCTATCATCCCGCCGGATGGCGCGCAGCTCGCAGGTATGAGGATCGAAGCGCACACTGTCGGAGGCCCATCATGCATTCATCGTCAGCAGAATGGTTACCCGTTGCGTCAGCACCGCCGGACCGGGAACTCGAGGTTTGCATCCTCGACTATGACGGCATGGTCCATGCGCTGATGTTCCCGTGCCACCGGGACGGTGCCGAGTGGGTCGAGCATCTCAGCAGCAGGCATCTCGACATCCAGCCGACGCATTGGCGCAACTGGATGCCGTCCGCCAACTAAAGCGCCTGCCCGGATATTGCGCTAGATTTGCCACGTGAGGTTCAAGGGTGGGCCAGGAGGCTCGTCATGGAATCACACGTGATCCCTTTCGAGAATCGTTGGACGAACGGCGAGCATGCCTCGGAGTGGCATTGCGAGCTCGAGCGGCCGGGCGTGCCGACGGTCCGGACGATGTATTGCGAGCATGAGACGCATTACCGCGGCGAGACGGCGGTGGTGTTCGACATCCCTGCCGGCTTTGTCCACGACTGGCTGGCGTTCCACGCCCGGCGCGCCGCCCGGCAGCAATCGCTGTGGCGCGCCAGCGTCATCACGCTCGGCCTCATCGCCGCATCGGGCGCCGTGCTCGGTGTGCTGAGATAGGGGCAACGACCCCGTCCCCGGAACGGCCAGACGGTCCGCCCCGCCCTTTCCGGCCCCGGAATCGCCTGCCCAAAAGCCTGCGACGTCAGGCGCAGCCCTCCGACGGCACTTATTAACCCTTTGCTAACCATACACCCGGCAAGAATTGCCGAGTGAAGTCGAGTGTCGTCGAACGCGTCTAACGGGCGGAGATCCCCGTGAACGCCAGCGCGGTGCCTCACTTTCGGAACGGCGGCCCTGCGGCCGTCGCGCAGACGCTTGGCGGCCGCGGCCGCCAGTCGCGGGGGAGAGCGGCAACCATGGTCGACATCACGGCGGGTCAGGGCACGGCGGGCAAGAGCGGATTGCCGAGCCTCGGCGAGATCGGGGATATCCTCAAGCGCGGCGATATCGCGCTGGCGGTCGGCGTCCTCACCATCCTGGTGGTGCTGATCCTGCCGCTGCCCTCGATCGTGCTCGACCTCTTCCTGGCGGTCTCGATCACGGTCTCGATCCTGATCCTGATGACCTCGCTGTTCATCCAGGCGCCGCTGGAATTCTCGTCGTTCCCGACCATCCTGCTGATCTCGACCATGCTGCGGCTGTCGCTGAACATGGCCTCGACCCGGCTGATCCTGAGCCACGGCCACGAGGGCACGGCAGCCGCCGGCCACGTCATCGAGGCCTTCGGCAACTTCGTGATGGGCGGCAACTTCGTGATCGGCATCATCGTGTTCGCGATCCTGGTGATCGTGAACTTCGTGGTCATCACCAAGGGTTCGGGCCGTATCGCCGAGGTCGCGGCACGCTTCCAGTTGGACTCGATGCCCGGCAAGCAGATGGCGATCGACGCCGACCTGTCCGCCGGTCTGATCGACGAGAAGGCCGCCAAGGAACGCCGCAAGGCACTGGAAGACGAGAGCGGCTTCTTCGGCGCGATGGACGGTGCCTCGAAATTCGTCCGCGGTGATGCCATCGCCGGCCTCCTGATCGTCGGCATCAACATCGTCGGCGGTATCATCATCGGCGTCGCCCAGCAGGGCCTCTCCTTCAGCGAAGCCGCCCGCACCTACACCGTGCTGACAGTCGGCGACGGCCTCGTCACCCAGGTGCCGGCGTTGATCGTCTCGACCGCGGCCGGCCTGCTGGTCTCCAAGGCCGGCATCACCGGCGCCGCCGACAAGGCGCTGATGCGCCAGCTCTCCGGCTATCCGCAGGCGCTCGGCATGTCGGCCGGCGTCATGCTGGTGCTCGGGCTGCTGCCGGGCATTCCGACCCTGCCCTTCCTGGCGCTGGGCTCCGGCGCCGCGATGCTCGCCTGGAACGCGCGCAAGCAGAAGCGGGCGGCGAAGGCGGCCGAAACCGCGGCAGCCGCCGCTCCCGCCGCAGCCGCGGCCGCCGCCGCTGCCGCCGCGGAAGAGCCGATCGCCGCCGCGCTGAAGATCGACGACCTCAAGATCGAGCTCGGCTACGCGCTGCTGCCGCTGGTCAACGGGCCTGACGGCACCGACCGCCTCACCGAGCAGATCAAGGCGCTGCGCCGCTCGCTCGCGATCGAGATGGGTTTCGTGATGCCGGCGGTGCGCATCCTCGACAACGTCCAGCTCGAGGCCAACAGCTACGCCATCAAGATCAAGGAAGTCGACGCCGGCACCGGCAAGATCTGGCCGGCCCAGTTCATGGTCATGGATCCCGCCGGCAACCAGGTGCAGCTGCCCGGCATCCACACCATCGAGCCGACCTTCGGCCTGCCGGCGACCTGGGTCGATGCCGGCCTGAAGGAAGAGGCCGCGCTGAAAGGCTACACCGTGGTCGACGCCGCCACGGTGCTGTCGACCCACCTGACCGAACTGCTCAAGACCAACATGTCGGACCTGCTGTCCTACGGCGAGGTGCAGAAGCTGTTGAAGGACCTGCCGAAGGAGCAGGGCGAGCTGATCAAGGACATCGTGCCGAGCCAGGTCACGGTGTCGGGCATCCAGCGCGTGCTGCAATTGCTGCTCGCCGAGCGCGTTTCGATCCGCGATCTCTCGACCATCCTCGAAGGCATCGCCGACGCATTGGCGTTCTCGCGCAATCCGGCGACCATGGTCGAGCACGTCCGCGCCCGGCTCGCCCGGCAGATCTGCGCCCAGAACACCTCGCCGAACGGCTACCTGCCGCTGATCGCACTGTCGGCGCGCTGGGAACAGGCGTTCGCCGAGTCGATCGTCGGCACCGGCGACGACCGGAGCCTCGCGATGCAGCCCTCGAAGCTCTCGGAATTCATGACCGCCGTGCGCAACGCCTTCGAGCAGGCGGCGCGCGAAGGCGAGGCGCCGGTGCTGGTGACGTCGGCCGCGATCCGGCCGTTCGTTCGCTCGCTGGTGGAACGGTTCCGTTCGCAGACCACCGTTTTGTCGCAGGCCGAGATCCATCCCCGGGCCCGTCTGAAGACGGTCGGCAGCGTCTAGCGCTTCGGCTCCGACCGCGGCGGAACCGAAGCTCTGGGTTGTAGTTTGACGGTTTTCGTCACGCCGGGCGGGGCGTCAGTTCGCGGGAAAAATGCTGTAGTGGCCGCAAATCACTTACGTTTTCGCCCGTGTTTTCCCGCCACAGGCAACTGATTTATGTGGAACCGGCCGAAACGGCCCCATCTGGAATGCAGCATTCCAGCGTCAGCTCAAGGCACTGATATTACGAAGGTTTAATGCGATCTGAGATTACCAAAGGGTCATTTTTGATCGCGACCGATCACGTATGATCACGCTCTTGTGATGCCATCTGGGGAACGGAATCGGCAAATCCTACGTTAGCGAGGCACGAGACGTTGAACCGGGCACCAAGCCGAACCGACAGATTGACAGAGAGCAGGAAGGCGGCAGGAGACTTCCATGAACCACTCGATCTACAGCGCTGATCGTACGACGCACCTGAAGATTGTGGTGGTCGCTTTGGTCGCCGGTATCCTGGTCGCTGGCTTCGGCATCTCGGCGCACAATTCGTCGGACGAGGGTTACACTCAGACCGCTCGTGTCATGAAGGCCGGCAAGCCGGTCGCGATCACCAGCACAAGCAATTCGCTGGTCCGCTAACAGGAGAGTTTCACGGAATTCACGTAGCTCTTTACAGCCCCCCAAAGTCGCTGCGTGGATATTTAAGACCCCCAACTACCCCCAAGTTGACTATCGAAAACGCCCGCTCCCCACGGGCGTTTTCTTTTTGTGCGGCGGGTGTGGCTGTCTCCACGTCACTGCCGACAGTCTCTCACGATAGGGTGCGGCCGCTATCGTGACCCGGGCGGCACGGTCTCTATCAGCTTGCCGGTGAAGATCGGCGCCGAGGTCGGCTGGCCGTTCGGCGAACCGCCGGCCTGTTCGACGGTCACCGCGTAGGTGGCGCCATTGATCACGTCGGGATCGTAGCCCGACAGCACCGGACGGGCGGTGAAATCATCGGCGCCGATCACGCCGAGCGAGCGCGGCTGCGGCAGCTTGTCGGAGATCAGCCAGAGCTCGAAGCTCTTGCCGGGCTCCGACGCGGCACCGACCTTGCGCACGGTGAAATTCTTGGTCGCGCCGTCGATGGTCATGATGAAGGCCGGCCCGCCATTCGGTCCCTGCAACAGCGCGACATATTGCGCCGACGGCGTGAGTGCCGGCGCCGGCGTCTTCACTTCCACGGTCTGGATGCGCGGCTTCGGCCGGATCGCATTCGGCAAGGCATCGGGCCGGTAGATCTGCAGGCCGAGCGTCACCAGCAGCGCGGCCGCGATCGCCGTCGCAGCGGACGCGATGCCGCGCCAGCGCTTCATGCGGCCGGTCAGCGCGACCACGTTGCTGTCGTCGCCAAGGCGTGGCCGCACCGATGGCCGCCGGATCTCGGCCGGCTGCCGTATCCCTTCCGGCTGCGAAGGCTCCGGATCGAACGCCGAGCCGAACTCGACATCGTCTGCGATCGGCGTCGGTGGCGGCGGCGCCACCGTGGCGGCCGGCGTCTCGGGCAGCACCAGCGGCGCCTGCGGCGCGCTGGCATGGCCGATCGCCGCCTTGATGTTCTCCCAGACCACCGGGCGCGGCTCGACCAGACCGACCATCTGGTTGAGCGGCCCGAGCCTGAACTCCCAGGCCTGCACCAGCGCGCCGAACCCGCTGTCGACGGCCATCATGGTCTCAACCTGCGTGCGCTCATCGGCATCGAGGGTACCGAGCGCATATTCCGCGGCGAGCGCGATATGGTCTTCGCTATAGGCCATCAATCAGAGTCCAAGACACTCCCGGATATCCATCAGGCTGCGGCGCAGCCAGGTCTTCACCGTGTTCACCGGTGTCTCGAACTTTGCGGCGAGCTGCTCGCGGCTCCAGCCGTTGTAATAGGCGAGCAGCACGAGCTTCTGACGATCTGGCTCCAAACGACCGACGCACTCCAGCAACCGCTTCAACTCTTCCGTCATCTCCCGCCGCGCCAGCGGATCGGGCGAGTCGGCGGCAACCTCCATAGCAGCCGGCTCGTCCTCCAATGAGGACTCGCCACGCTTGCGCACCACATCGATGGCGCGATTACGCGCGATCGACGTCATCCACGTGATCGGGGAAGACAGGGCCGGGTTGAACTGCCCGGCACTGTTCCAGATCTTGACGTAAGCCTCCTGAATGACCTCCTCGGCGAGATCCTGACGCCGCAAGATACGGAGCACGACGCCGAAGAGTTTCGCGCGGGTCGCGGCGTACAGCCGCTCGAAGGCGGCCTCATCCCCCTTGGCGACGGCGGCGATCAGCCAGACCAGCTCAGCCGGCGTCAGCATTCAGCGCCCTCCAAGCCTGCATCCCCCATCGCCTCATTGCCACCGCGCTGCCGATTATCCGCTCCGGACCGGTGGTAGCATATTTTGGGACAGCACCATCCGCCAAGTGGCTGACAAGTGGCCGAGCAGAGGCCGGCTTGTGGACAGCGCCCAACAAAAAGCCCGGGCGGTCGGCCCCGGCTCTCAATGTGGTCTGCGGAGGGAGCGAGGGGTCAGGCGATGACGCCCAGACGGGCCCGCATCAGGCCGATCGAATCCATGTCGGCTTGCTCGCGGGCGCTCTCCTCCGCGCGTTCGCGCGCCTGGTCGCGCTCGTCGAGCAGTTCGACCTTCTTCAATTCCTCGAAGGCTTCCGACAGCAGCGCCTTGGCGTCGTCGAGCTGGGCGCGCAATTCGTCGGCCGAGCGGGTCAGGTTCTCGCGGCGCTGGATCGCGGCCTTGGCATAGGTAGGGTAGGCGAAGTGCGAGGGATCGTTGATCCCGGCGCGCTCCTGCTCGGTCTGGATCTCGCGCTCGAGCTCGACGGACATGCGCTGGAAGTCGGCGATCATGCCTTCGATCTGGGTAACCCGACGGCGCTTTTCATCGACCTGAAATTTCTTCAGGCGGATCAGCGTTTCACGTGACTTCATCGACTCATACTCCCCAGAAGTCCCCAATCCGAACGCGGGACAGAGCCGGCTCCCCGCTGGGCCCCGCCGGCATAGCTATGGTGTGCCGGCGATGATGGCCTGACAAAGTTAGCGTTCCGTTTCCAAACCCGACAGGATTTGAGCCAGTTGCCGGTAGCCATCGCCGAGGCTGGTCGCCTCGTCCTTGGCCTGGCGCAGGAAGCTCTCCAGCGGCTCGTGCAACCGGATCGCCTCGTCGACCTCGGGGCTGGAACCCGGCCGGTAGGCGCCGAGCCGGATCAGTTCCTCCATGTCGGCATAGGTCGCCATCACCTGCCGCGCCTTGTTGATGAAGGGCAGGAAATTGGGGTCAGCCGACTTCGGCATGGTGCGCGAGACCGACTTCAGAATGTTGACGGCGGGATAGCGGCCGCGCTCGGCGATCGCCCGCTGCATCACGATGTGACCGTCGAGGATGCCGCGCACCGCGTCGGCGATCGGCTCATTGTGATCGTCGCCGTCGACCAGCACGGTAAATATCGCGGTGATGGTGCCGGCGCCAGTGCCCGGCCCTGCCCGCTCCAGCAGCTTCGGCAGTTCGGTGAACACGGTCGGCGTGTAGCCCTTGGCGGTCGGCGGCTCGCCCGCCGAGAGCCCGATCTCGCGCTGCGCCATCGCAAAGCGCGTCACCGAGTCCATCAGGCACAGCACGTCCTGGTCCTCGTCGCGGAAATATTCCGCGATCGCGAGCGTGAGGTACGCCGCCTGGCGCCGCATCAGCGCCGGCTCGTCCGAGGTGGCGACCACCACGACCGAGCGCGCCAATCCCTCCTCGCCGAGATCCTCCTGGAGGAATTCCTGCACCTCGCGGCCGCGTTCGCCGATCAGCCCGATCACCGAGATCGCAGCATCGACGTTGCGCGCCAGCATCGACAGCAGCACCGACTTGCCGACGCCCGAGCCGGCGAAGATGCCGAGCCGCTGGCCGCGGCAGCAGGTCAGGAAAGTGTTAAGGCCGCGGACGCCGAGGTCGAGCGGCGGCCCGACCCGCTTGCGCGAATGCGCCGGCGGCGGCGAGTTGCGGTAGGACATCGGCGAGGCGCCCTGCACCAAGGGCCCCTTGCCGTCGATCGGCTCGCCCATCGCGTTGACGACGCGGCCGAGCCAGGCCGGCGACGGCCGCACCTGGCTTGCCGCGTTGGCGATCACAGCGCGGCAGCCGCGCCTGACGCCCTCGAGCCCGCCGAACGGCATCACCACCGCATTCTCGCCGGAGAAGCCGATCACCTCGGCCGGGATGAAGCGGCCGGCGCCGACATCGATCACGATGCGGGCACCGACCGACATCGCGTGAATGGGGCCTGCGATCTCGACCATCAGTCCGCGGACGCCGACGACACGGCCATAAATATTGACGCCGTCGATGTCGCCGATCTGCTCCGCGAGCGCCTTCATTGCGAAAACCTTAAGTTTCCGCAATTTTGCGCCGGCCGCTTAACTTCGTGTTTACCCGCATCATTAATCATTGCGTCACTGTCTTTGGTGACTGAGGTCGCTCGCCCATCAGAAGAAGGGCGAGTCGCGAGAGTCGGTTAGGCCCGATTCTTAATGTGGAAACTGAACGAGCGCGGTTAGGAAAAGCTTCTTCTACGCAATATCTTAGGGCGATTCGACAAAAATTGCACGGTTAGAGCTTGCGTCGAGGAATCAGTTTTTGTTAACCATATCTCGTCAGGATCCGAATCAGTTGTTCAAAGGCGTTTTGTGAGTGCCGCAAGTGCGGCCGACCTGACGCCCGGAGCGGCGACTATAGGGGACTGGCATGCGCGTTTTGCTAATTGAAGATGATAGCGCCGTCGCGCAGTCGATCGAATTGATGCTCAAATCCGAGAGTTTCAACGTCTATACGACGGATCTCGGTGAAGAAGGCGTCGATCTCGGCAAGCTTTACGACTACGACATCATCCTGCTCGACCTCAACCTGCCCGACATGTCCGGCTACGACGTGCTCAAGCAGCTCCGGGTTTCGAAGATCAAGACTCCCATTCTGATCCTCTCCGGCCTCGCCGGCATCGAGGACAAGGTCAAGGGTCTCGGCGTCGGCGCCGACGACTACATGACCAAACCCTTCCACAAGGACGAGCTGGTCGCCCGCATCCACGCGATCGTCCGCCGCTCCAAGGGTCACGCCCAGTCGGTCATCCAGACCGGCGATCTCGTGGTCAATCTCGACACCAAGACCGTCGAGGTCGGCGGTCAGCGCGTGCACCTGACCGGCAAGGAATACCAGATGCTGGAGCTGCTCTCGCTCCGCAAGGGCACCACGCTCACCAAGGAAATGTTCCTCAACCATCTCTACGGCGGCATGGACGAGCCGGAGCTGAAGATCATCGACGTCTTCATCTGCAAGCTGCGCAAGAAGCTCGCGAACGCCTCCGAGGGCCGCAACTTCATCGAGACCGTGTGGGGCCGCGGCTACGTACTGCGCGAGCCGCATGAGGCCGACGAACGCATTCCCGCCTGACGCTTTCTATAGCAAACCTCCTCAACCCCGCCGCAAATGGCGGGGTTTTTGTTTTTGGGACGCTACGCCACCGGGACCGCGGCAAGGGCGGCGAGCACATCCGCGCCCCTGGGAACGCCGAGCCCGGTGCAGGCGCTCCAGCCGGGGCCGGCATCGTAGCCTTTGCCGCCGACGCGGTTGTTGCCCTGCTGGACTACGCGGAAGGCGCCGGGATTGCCGTAGAGCGCCGCATTGAGCAAGCCGATCTGCTCGCCGCGCGCGGCGATCGCAATCGCGACCAGGGCGGCCCATAGCGGCGTCGCGGCGCTGGTCCCGCTCATCGCCATCGGTTGCCCGTTGACGATGATACGGTAGCCCGGGCTTGCCGCGGCCGCGCAGGCGACATCAGGGACGCCGCGCCGGATCGCGCCGTCGTTCTGCGATTGCGGCAGCGTCAGATGCGACTGATAGTCGGGGACGGGAAACGCATCGCTGATGCCGCCGCCGGTGCCGATGGTGCCGGCGTTCCAGACCGCCTCCGCCGCGGCCGCCCCATTGCCCGCAGCAGGCCCGGGCTGCGTGCCGCCGCAGCTCGTCGCATAGGGGCTCGAGGCCGGAAACCAGACATGGACCTTGCCGTCGGTCAGGCCGCTGGTTGCGAGCTGGTCGCCGGAGGCGAACAGCACACTGACGCGCAGCCGCACGGCATCGGCGAGGACCGCCTGCATCGCGTCGCGCCCGGGCCCGGTCCAGAATTTCTCCGCGCTGCCCCAGCTGACCGAGATCACCTGGGGCGCATGCGCTTCATCGAACACCGCCTGATGGATCGCATCCGTGAGACCGGCGGCAGAGTTCTCGGCAAAGTAGACCACGATCTTGCTCTTCGGCAGCAGCCCGGCGAGCACCTGGAGGTCGAGCGCGATTTCCTGATCGGCGACATCGCTGGTGCCGAGGCCGTTGTCATTGCCGGTCGGCGGGACATTGATCACGACCGGCGGCTGCCGGTTCATGCCGGCCAGCGCCATGGCGAGGTCGCTCTCGAGATAGCCGCCGCCGAGGGCTACGATGCCGACACAGATCGACGACACGTCGCGATCGAGCGGAATGCCGTAGCGGGCCGCAATGTCGGTCGGCCACAGCCCGCTGTCGCTCCCCGCGCTGCCGCGGGCCCGCAGCAGCGGCCTCGTGGTCCGGAGCGGCCGCTGATCGAAGCCGAGAATGGCGCGGGTCCATGGCGCGATCTCGGCCGGCACCGTCAGCCCGCCGACCCGCGCGCGAAACACGCGCTCGCCATCACGATAGGTGCGAAGCGTCGCGCCGAAGGTCTCGGCCATCTGCCTCGCCGTGCCCTCAAGCGCCACCGTACGCGCGACGAGATCGGTGGCAACGACGGTGAATCCGCGCTCCGCCGCCAGACGCGTGATCCGCGCGGCGGCGCTGGCATGGCTGCGGTGGCGCTGCGTTGCGAGCTGGCGCCGCGTGACCGGTCTGGCGAGCCGGGCCAGATCGCCGGCGCTTCCCGGCGTAAACTCGTCGGGGGTGCGCCGCTTGACATAGACCACGACGGTGATCCGCTCGTCGGGATCGACATCGCCGACCAGCGTCGCGCCTTCGGGCACGGCGCGGTTGCTGCCGGGCAGCGGAATCCTGCGCTCGGAGGTGCCCGCCATCAATGCGGTCTCACTTGCCGCCGCATGGTGTCGGCTGCACCGGATTCTGCGTATCGTCGTAGGCGCAGAACGGGATCGACCAGACAAAATCCGCCGAGGTCGTGAAGCGCGTGAGACCTGGCTTGCCCTCGAAGATCGGCGGCTGGCTTGAGAACTTCCAGTACCATTCCGGCAACAACGGCCCGAGCGGGCCGATCGGACCGTTCGGGCCGAACGAGAGGAATCCGGCCTGCGACGACGGCGTGCCGTCGGCCTTGAAGACCGCGCGGCCGTGGCAGGTGATGCAGGACGAGGTCGCGACGAAGCCATCCTCGGTGACGGAATTGCCGACCCTGATGTCGAGCCCGACATTGTCGGTAAAATCGGTTTGGGATCCCTTCAGGCAGTAATTGCTGTAGACGGGATCGATGTCGGCGCTCGATAGCATCGCCGCCAATGCGGGCGTCTTCGCGCAATCCGGATAACCCTGGCCGGCGGTGCGGTTGGACGGCACGAACGCGGTCTGCGCACCGAAATTGTCGCGGCAGCCGATGATGTCGCAGCGGCTCGGATTGAACCGGTGCTCGAACGTCGCCCAGGTCCAGTTCGGGACCTGCTTGCTGATCACATGCATCGAGACCAGGGCGTATTGCACGCCGTCCGCGCTGTTGACGTGATAAAGCTGCGGCACCTGCGCCACCGTCACCTTGTTGTGGGTGAATTGCGGAATGCCACTGACCGGCACCCAATTGCCCTTCACCTCGACGGAGTCGACCGGAAACGACAGCGTCTTGCCGAACGCGGCCTTGAGGCCCGACCGCTTGTAGAGATTGTTCTGCACGATGAAGTCGAACGTCGGCTTGTTGTGCCGCGCTTCCTCCATCTGCCCCTGCCCGGCGCCCGGCGGCAGCGCCGGCAGCAATCCGCCGCTCTGCTGCACGCCTTCTTGCGCCACCTGCGGCAGGATCGGCGGGCGCAACGCCGGCGGCGTCGCGGCCGCGGGAAACTGCGGATTGGGCTGGAACAGGTCGGTATCGCTCGCCCAGGTCTCGAAGGTCGAATTGCTGCCGCCGGCGCGGGTATTGGCCTGGATGAAGAGCTGCCAGGCGACCTGATCCGGCGCGGTCATGGCCGGATTCGACGGCGATTGCGCCGCGGCCGGAACGGCGGGAAGCGCAAACAGACTACAAAGGAGCAGCGCGTCGATCGACCTTCTCATCTTTGCTCTCCAAATCGGGTTCAAGGTTGGAATCCGTCCCCCATCCAGCGCGCATAGAGATCGAGCGGGTCCTGCAACCAGCGGTGACCGGGCGGCATGAAGCCGGACGACAGCGCGGCGAAGACGCGGCGTGCATTGGCATGATCGGCAAAATCACCATTGCCGGCCGGGTCGCAGATCCAGTCGGCGTCGCTGAGCCGAACCCCCTTCGGCGTCATGCAGGCGATGTCGCCCGGTCGAAACATCGGCAGGATGTCGTTGCCAAAGCTGGTCGTCATCGGGATCACCGAACCCTTCGCGACATGCACTTCTGGTTGCATATCGTATAAACGACCATCGCACAGGCCGCTGTGAAGCGGCTCACACCGCCGCGCAGCAATTTTTCCACCGGTCCGCGCACGCCGATGCCCACAAGCCGGGGGACCCTTCGAACCCAAACTTCGCGAATTGCGACCAATCAGCTATAGGATGACCATCTGGGGCAATTCGGGCGCATCACATGATCCTGCAATCCCTCGCCGGCCTGCCGGCGTTCCTGGTCTATTTCTGCACGGCGCTGATCGCCGTGGTCGCCTATCTGTTCGTCTACACGCGCGTCACGCCGCATGACGAATTCCAGCTGATCCGCGACAACGATCCGGCGGCAGCGATTGCGCTCGGCCTCAGCCTGCTCGGCTTCGTGCTGCCGGTGGTCAGCGCTATCGCCCATTCCGCCAATGTGATCGACTGTCTGATCTGGAGCATCATCGCGCTGATCGTGCAGATCATCGTCTATTACATCGTGAAGATCCCGGTGCCGAACCTGTCGGCGCGGATCGCCTCCGGCGAAATGGCGGCGGCGATCTGGCTCGGGCTGTCCTCGCTCGCCGCAGGTGCGCTGAACGCGGCCTGCATGATCTACTGAGCCATTGAGCCGAACCATGGCGCGCAAACCAAACCCGGAATTCGGCAAACGGCGGCCGGTGGTGCCGGCGGTACCGCCGCGGCCCGATCCGCCCTCCAAGCGGTCCAATCATGTCGCGCTGCTGATGATGGGCACGCTCGCGGTCGGCAGTGGCGCCTACGCGCTGATGCCGCGGCAGAATTGCCAGCCGATCCCGCCGACGCCGCCGGGCGTCACCACGCCGGCCGTCCCGCAACCCGGCGCCGATTGCACGCAGCGCAGCTCGTCGTCCGGATCGGGCGGCGGTGGCAGCGGTGGCGGCTCGCGCAGCAGCTTCTACAGCGGAAGCTCGTCGTCGGGCGGCTCTTCATCCTCGTCAAGCTCGTCGTCAAGCTCGTCAGTGAGCCGCGGCGGCTTCGGCTCGTTCGCGCATGCATTCGGCTTCGGCGGCGGCTGATGAGCACATTGGCGTGTCGTCGCGTGCTTTCGCTTGCCCGGCAATCAGAGCTGATGGAAACTCGGCGCGGCTCCGCAAATGGCAGGGCGGAAGGTAGGGATCGCGTCGATGAAGCGCTCACGCCGGGTCTGGCTGAAACTGATGGGGAGCGTCGCGATCGGCGCAGCTTCGATCGGGCTGACGCCGGCTCACGCCCGCAGCCGTCATCACCATGCCGGACACAAAACGAAGCGCGATCCGGAGCAAGTGTCGGTGTCGCCCTCCGGCGGCTTCGGCGGCGCGCCGCGCGGCCTCGCCCATTTCGGCCATCCGTCGCATGGTGGCGGCTGATACGAGGCTGAGTAGCGATCAGGTCCCCTTCATGCAACGCATCGCATGTCCCGAGCGCGACGACTGGCAGGCCACCGCCGAGAGCGTCGGCTTCACCTTCCATACCATCGAAGGCGAACGCTACTGGGACGAGCGCGCCTACTACGCTTTCACGCTCGACGAGATCGAGCGTTCGATCGAGGCGCCGACCGGCGAGATCGATGCGATGTGCCTCGAGCTCGCCGGACGCGCGGTCAGGGATGAGCGCTATCTGCGCCGGCTCAAGATTCCGGAGGCGTTCTGGGACCTGATCGCGGCGAGCTGGCGCCGCAGGGATCCAAGCCTCTACGGCCGGCTCGACCTCAGCTTCGACGGCAGCAGCCCGGCCAAGCTGCTCGAATACAATGCCGACACGCCGACCTCGATCTTCGAGGCGGCGGTGTTTCAGTGGACCTGGCTCGAGCAGGCGATCGCGCGCAACATCATCCCGAAACGCGCCGACCAGTTCAACTCGATCCACGAGCGGTTGATCGAAGCCTGGAAGACCATCGGCGCCAACCATCCGCTGCATCTCACCGGATTGACCGGCAATGCCGAGGACGCCGGCACGCTTGCTTATCTCGAGGACACCGCGGCGCAGGCCGGGCTGAAGACCACGCTGCTCGACATCGAGGAGATCGGGCTGCGCGATGACGGCCAGTTCGTCGACCTCGACGAAAGCCTGATCGCACTCGCCTTCAAGCTCTATCCATGGGAGTGGATGTTTCACGACGCATTCGGCAAGAACCTCAGCTCGGCGCCGACGCAATGGATCGAGCCGCCTTGGAAGGCGATCCTGTCCAACAAGGGCATCTTGCCACTGTTGTGGGAGATGTTTCCGGGCCATCCCAACTTGCTGCCGGCCTGGTTCGACGACGACCCGCAGGCCGCGCAGCTAGGCACCTCCTTCGTGCGCAAGCCGATCTATTCGCGCGAGGGCGCCAATGTCGAACTGGTCAGCGCCGGCGTCACGCTGGTCGCCGAGCAAGGCCCCTACGGCGCCGAAGGCTTCATCCGCCAGGCGCTGGCGCCGCTGCCTAATTTCTCCGGCCAGTATCCGGTGCTCGGAAGCTGGCTGGTCGACCACACGCCCTGCGGGCTCTCGATCCGCGAAGATGAAAATCCGATCACCGGCAACACCTCGCGCTTCCTGCCGCACGCGATTTTGTAGCCGGAAGCAGTTGAAGCAAGCGCGATCCTTTCCCGTCATCCTTGAGGTGCGAGCGGAGCGAGCCTCGAAGGATGCACGGCCCGGCTGGTGGCCGTCGACCCTTCGAGACGCCGCTTCGCGGCTCCTCAGGGTCACGGAACGCGCAGAGTTGCGCTTCCCGGTCTAGAGAGATCCAGTCAAGTCACCGCGCAGCGGACGCGACCGCCTTCAGCACATGCAACGCGGCTCCGGCGCGCGCGACCGGGGCGGTGCTGGGCTGATAGAGCCCGCGGCGGTCGGGATACGGCCGGAACAAATTGGTGATGCCGACCACGGATTCCGCCGCGCCTAGCGCCAGCACGCCGTCAGGCTCGAGCATCCGAGAGATCTTGCCGAAGATGCCCGCCTTGGTCTGCTGATCGAAATAGATCAGCACGTTGCGGCAGAAGATCACGTCGAAGGTGCCGAGATGCGAGATGTCCTGCAGCAGGTTGAGCTGGCGATGCTGCACCATGCCGCGGATATCGGCGTTGAGCTGCCAGAGCTCGCCCTGCTGCTTGAAATACTTCAGCAGCAGCTGGATCGGCAGGCCGCGCTGCACCTCGAACTGGCTGAACAGGCCGGCCTTGGACTTTTCCAGCACCGCCTGCGACAGGTCGGTCGCGACGATCTCGATGCGCCAGCCCGCGAACAGCGCGGTCATCTCCTTCAGCAGCATCGCGATCGAATACGGCTCCTGCCCGGTCGACGATGCCGCGCACCAGATCCGCAGGCTGCGGCGCGCCGCGCGCGCCTGTGCCAGCGCCGGCAGCACTGCGTCCTTCAGATGATCGAACGGGATCTTGTCGCGGAAGAAGAAGGTCTCGTTGGTGGTCATCGCTTCGACCACCTCCGAGGTCAGCGCCTCGGCGCCGCCCTTCATCTTCTGGACCAGCTCGGGAATGCCGGCAAGGTTCGACCTGCGCGCCAGCGGCAGCAGGCGGCTCTCGACCAGATATTGCTTATCGCTCGACAGATCGAGCCCAGAACGTTCCTTCAGAAGCTTACGCAGATACTCGTAGTCCAGCGGCGTCACGAACGGTCTCCGGCAAACACGCGAACAAGCTTCGACGCGATCTGATTGAGCGGCAACACCGCGGCGCAGATCCCGGCATTGACCGCAGCACCAGGCATGCCCCACACCACGCTGGTGGCTTCATCCTGGGCGATCACGCTGCCGCCGGCGGCGACGATGTCCTTGCCGCCGCGCATGCCGTCGGAGCCCATGCCGGTCAGGATCACCGACATGATGCTGCCCTGCCAGACATCAATGGCGGAGGTGAACATCGGGTCCACCGCGGGCTTGCAGAAGTTGACCGGCGGCCCGTCGTCGAGCGCGATGGTGGCGTCGATGCCGTGGCGGACGATGCGCATGTGGCGCGCTCCGGGCGCCAGATAGATCCGGCCCGGCTTGATGCTCTCACCGTCGATCCCCTCATGCGCCGGCCGCTTGCTGGCGCGCGCCAGGTGCTCGGCGAGAATCGTGGTGAAGGTCGGCGGCATGTGCTGGGTGATCAGCACCGGGACGCGATCGATCACCGCACCGATCTCCGCGACCAGCGACATCAGCGCCTGCGGGCCGCCGGTGGAGGAGCCGATCAGCAGCACCTTCGGCTGCAGCAGGCCGAACGAACGGCGCGCGATTGGGGCCGACGCCGTGGGCGCTGCAGCCGGAGCCGCCGGACGCGATTTGTCGTGACCGGGCGCCAGCGGCGGACTTACCGTCGTGTGCACGGTGCTGCGCCGCGCCTTGGCGCCGAGATGACGGATCTTCTGGATCAGATCGTGGCGGAAGGTTTCGGCCGCGGTGGCCTCGCGCGTGCTCTCCGGCTTCGGAATGTAGTCGGACGCACCGAGCGACAGCGCCTTCAGGCTGATCTCGGCATTGCGGCGGGTCAGCGTGGAGGCCATGATCACGATGAGATCGCGCTTCTTCGCCAGCAGCTGCGGCAGCGCCGAGATGCCATCGAGGTCGGGCATCTCGATGTCGAGCACCGCGACGTCGGGATTGATGCGATCGAGCTGGTTGACGGCATCGAGGCCGGTGCGCAGCGAAGCCACGACCTCCATGTCGGGCTCGGCACCGATCCAGCGCGAGATCATCCCGCGGATCACCACGGAATCGTCGACCACCATCACCCGCACCTTGTCGGTTCGGGTCGATGTCGGGACCGCAGAACTTGTCAACGCAACACTCATGACTTCACCAGCGACGCAACACGACGCACAACAACCGTTGAGCCGAAGGCTTCTGCCGCCGGATCGAACAGTGAACCTAGATAAGCCCGACTTCCTGGAACTTCGCGGTGACGATGTCCCGGTCGAACGGCTTCATGATGTATTCGTTGGCACCGGCATGCAGCGCGCGGGCGATATGCGCGACGTCATTCTCGGTGGTGCAGAACACGACCTTGGGCTGATCGCCGCCGGGCATGCGGCGGAGATTGCCGAGAAACTCGTAGCCGTCCATCACGGGCATGTTCCAGTCGAGCAGCACGGCCTCGGGCATCGCGCGCTTGCACGCCTCGAGCGCTTTCGCGCCGTCCTCAGCCTCGACGATCGTGAAATCGAGCCCTTCCAGGATACGGCGGGCGACCTTGCGAATGACGCTTGAGTCATCGACAACAAGACAGGTTCTCATCTGCGACCTCACCTTCCTCATCCCCGGGGGGACGTTTCAGTTCTTCAATTCTGTCGGCCCGTCTCAGGCCGCCTTGGCATCAGGCACCAGTTCAAGCACGCGATCGACATCGAGGACGACCATGAGCTGGCCGTCGAGCCGGTGGACGCCGCCGGCGAGCTTGGCCATGCGGAGATCGAGATTGACCGGGTTGTCCTCGCGGCTGTCGTCGGGCAGCCGCAGCACCTCGCCGATCTGGTCGATCAGGAGGCCATAGGATTCGCCGCGCTGGTCGACGCCGACCGCCATCGGCTTGCCGTCGTCGGCCTTCGGCAGCCCGAGCCGGGCGCGCATGTCGACCACGGTGACGATGCGGCCGCGCAAATTGAGCACGCCGGCGATCTCGCTGGAGGCCAGCGGCACCCGCGTCAGCCGCTCCGGCATGAACACATCCTGCACCCGCGAGATCGGCAGCCCGAACAGCTGCCCGCCGATCACAGCGGTGACGTACTCGGCCATCGCGCCTTCACTGGTCTCGGTCTTGGTCATCAATGCTGTTTCCTTCAAGCGGCGCGCCGCAACTCTGCGGTCTGCTCTTTCAGCGCCGCGATCAGCCCGGGACGGTCGAACTTGGCGACATAGTCGTGGAAGCCGGCCTGCCGGCCGCGCTCGATCGCCGCCGGCGACACCATCGCCGACAGCGCGATGATCGGCAGCTGGTTCAGATTGTGGTCAGACCGGATGTTCTCGGCGAACTCGAAGCCGTTCATCTCGGGCATCTCGATGTCGGTCAGCACGACGTCGAAGGCCTGCCCCGAGCGCAGCGCGGCGAGCCCCTCCTGCGCGCCGCCCGCGGTCCGCACCTTGTAGCCGGCGGCTTTCAGCACCGGCGCCAGCATGTTGCGGAAGAACGCGCTGTCGTCGACCAGCAGCACCGACTGCGCGCTGGCCGACGGACGCATCTCCTTGCGCGAGAACCAGTCGGCGAACGCCATCGGGAGGAAGTGGCCGACGTCGATCACCTCGGTGGCCTGGCCCTTGATCACGGCCGAGCCCAGAATGCCGTCCTGGCTGCCCGCGACCTCGATGTTGAGCTTTTCCTCGACGATGTCGATGATCTCGTCGACCACGAGCCCCATCGAGCGGCCGTCGTCGGCGAACACCAGGATCGGCTGCGACCCCTGCGCCTGCACCTCGACGCCGGCCATCTGCACCAGCGGCATCAGCTGCTCGCGGTACTGCACCATGTAGCGGCCGTTCGAGAGCTCGATCTTGTCGGTTGCGATCTCCTCCAGCCGCGTGACGAGGCCGAGCGGCACCGCCTTGGGCTGCGAGGAGCCGGCGCGGAACACCAACAGCGAGGTCAGCTGCTCGCCGCTCGCGGCATGGGCTGAGGCATTTTCGTCGGCCATGTCATGGGCCGAGGAGCCGGAGGCGCCGAGCGCCTTGGCGATGCCGTTGGGGTCGATGATCATGATCACGGCGCCATCGCCCAAAATGGTGTTGCCGGAGAACATGTCGATGTGCCGCAGTTTTGTGGACATCGGCTTGACCACGATCTCCTCGGTGTGGAACACGCCGTCGACCACGATGCCGAAGGTCTGGCTGCCGACCTGCGTCACCACGATGAAGCCGTTCTCGGCATCGCTGGTGGTGGTGGCGCCGTCGTCGATCCTCAGCAGCTTCTTGAGATGAATCAGCGGCAGCAGCTTGTTGCGCAGCCGCAAGACCGCGGTGTCCTTGATCCGCTCGATGCGGTGCTCGGAGTTGGCGCGGGCCCGCACCAGCTCGACCACGGACAGTTGCGGAATGGCAAAACGGTCGCCGCCGGCTTCCACGATCAGCGCCGAGACGATCGCCAAGGTCAGCGGGATCTTGATGGTGACACTGGCGCCCTCGCCGGCCACGCTCTTGATGTCGATGGTGCCGCCGATCTGGTCGATATTGGTTCGCACCACGTCCATGCCGACGCCGCGGCCGGACACCGAGGTCACCTGCGCTGCGGTCGAGAAGCCCGGCGCGAAGATGAACTTGTGGATCTGGGCCTCGGTCATCTTCTCCAATTCAGCCTCGGTGACGAGACCGTTCTGGAGTGCCTTGGCCTTGATCCGCTCGGTGTTGAGCCCGCGGCCATTGTCGGCGATGCAGATGATGATGTGGCCGCCTTCGTGATAGGCACTGAGGCGGATGGTGCCCTGCTCCGGCTTGCCGGCGGCGAGGCGTTCGGCGGTGGTCTCCAGCCCGTGATCGGCGGAGTTGCGCACCATGTGCGTCAGCGGATCCTTGATCAGGTCGAGCACCTGGCGGTCGAGCTCGGTGTCGGCGCCGTGCATCTCGAGCTCGATCTGCTTGCCGAGTTCGCCGGAGAGGTCGCGGACGATGCGCGGCAGCTTCTGCCAGGCATTGCCGATGGGCTGCATCCGCGTCTTCATGACGCCTTCCTGCAGCTCGGCGGTGACGTTGGAGAGCCGCTGCAACGGCACCTTGAACTCGGTGTCCTCGTTGCGGCGCGAGATCTCCAAGAGCTGATTGCGGGTCAGCACCAGCTCGGAGACCATGGTCATCAGGTGCTCGAGGGTATCGACATTGACCCGGATCGACTGGTTGGCGATCTTGTCGCCTTCCTGGACGTCTTCGGCGGCGGCCTTGCGGGCCGGCTTCTTCGCAGCTTCAGCCGGCTCGGCGGCGGGGGCTGCGGCAACGAGCTTCGCGGCAGGCGCCGGCGCAGGTGCAGCCACTTCGATCTCGGTCTCGCGGAAGGCACGCTCGAGCTCGTCGAGCGAGACCTCGCCCGGACGCAAGGGGCGCTCCAGCGTCTGCACCACCAGCGTGCCTTCGGCCATATCCGCCTGTACCGACGGCGCTTCGACGACCGGCACATCTTCTTCGGCAGCGGCATCACCGGCGGCCATTGCCGCCATGCCGCGCTCGACCATCGCTTCCAGCTGATCGATCAGATCGCGGTCGTTGCCTTCGGGCTCGGCCTCGGCCGCCTCGAGGCCGGCCAATATCTCCTTGATGCGGTCGATCGAGGACAGGATCAGCGTCACGGCTTCCGCTCTCACCGGCATGCCGTCGCGGAATTTGCCCATCAAGGTCTCGCCGGCATGCGCCAGCGCTTCCAGCCGCGGCAGCCCGAGGAAGCCGCAGGTCCCCTTGATCGTGTGCACAAGGCGGAAAATGTTGTCCAGGATCTTCGCGTTGTTCGGATCCTGCTCGAACTGCACCAGCTGGTTGTCGACCGTATCCAGGCTCTCGCTGCTCTCCGTCAGGAACTCGCGCAACAGATCGTCCATGAAACCAACCTTCGAAAAACGCCGAAAACGCAGCGGCGCGCGAGATCGACGCGCCTGACGGAACTTGGGTCAGCTTCTCCGCAAAGCGTTTAAGTTTGGTTGAGCAAATGGAAAAGAACGGGATCAACAAAGAGATAAGGCCGCGCGATTGAATCGCGCGGCCCATCGTAACCTTTGATTAATGATCTTCGCGCGGCTGCCTTCAGGCTGCGGCGACAATGACCTTGTCGCCGTCGAGCGTGAGCGTCACCTTCAGCCCGCAGGCTTCCGCCAGCAGGCGCGTGTAATATGGCTGAACCGCATGCGCATCGACCGTGTTCGCCGACGTCCCGTTGAGGATATCGACGATGTTCTGCGGCACGCGGGCATTGAGCCCTGCGGATGTGATCCGGAAGAGCGTCGCGTCACCCTCGCCGACCGGATCGACGGTGAGCGTGCCGCCGCGCGGGATCGTCTGCTGCGCGACCACCAGCATGTTCAGCAGCAGCTTGACGCGGTTCTTGGGCAGCAGCAGCCGCGGCAAATTCCAGGTCAGCGTCACCTTGCCGTCCTCGATGTGCCCCTTCGCCATGTTCTGGGCGTCGCCGAGATCGATCTGCGCGCCGGAGGAACCGGCGGCGCCGAATGCAAGCCGGCAGAATTGCAGCCGGGCCGATGCGGTCTTCGCGCTCTTGCGGATCAGATCGAGCGCGAAGTCGCGATCTTCGGGCTTCGGATTGTCGTCGAGGACCTCAAGCCCATTGACGATCGCGCCGACCGGACTGATGAGATCGTGACAGACTTTCGAGCACAGCAGTGCTGCGAGCTCGAGTGCATCGGGAGCGGGACCGGGAGACGAAGTGCCAGACATCAATTGTTTCCTGGAAAGCCGCACGCCGACCGAGGAGTGCGAATCACGCATGCCTGTCGGCTTGATACACCGGGCAGACGGATGCTGCCAGCTTGCGGCGGGACTGACATCATGATCTCAGGGGAAGGCGAACAGGATATGAGACCCGCCCATGAATAAGGCACAATCGGCCACCGTCGACTGCGACAAGGCCGCAACGCTACTCGAATCACTGACCGAGCTGGTGATCCGGGCCGGCGAGGCGATTCTCGCGGTCAACCGTTCCGCCATGCATGTGACCGGCAAGAGTGACGGCTCGCCGGTCACCGAGGCCGATCTTGCCGCCGATCACATCATCGTCGAGGGGCTGACGCGGCTGGCGCCGCATGTGTCGCTGCTGTCGGAGGAGCGCGTCCATCTGGCGACGCCGCCCTACAAGGACAGTTTCTTCCTGATCGACCCGCTCGACGGCACCAAGGAGTTCGTCGCCGGCCGCAACGAGTTCACCGTCAATGTGGCGCTGGTCACGCATGGCGTGCCGCTGCTCGGCATCGTCGGTGCGCCGGCGCTCGGGCTGATCTGGCGCGGCATCGTCGGCAAGGGCGCGGAGCGATTGACTTTGCAAGGCCACGCGGTGTCGCAGGCGGTGCCGATCAAGACCCGTCCCTGCCCGCCGCGTGGCGCGCCCTGGACCGTCGCGGTCAGCCGCTCGCACGGCGATGCACGGACCGAATCCTTCATCGACGAACGTGGCGGTGCGGTCCGCGCCGTGCTGGGATCAGCCGTCAAGTTCGGCCGCGTCGCCGAAGGCGAGGTGGATATCTATCCCCGCCTCTCGCCGACGTCCGAATGGGATGTGGCGGCCGGTCATGCGGTGATCGTTGCGGCCGGCGGCAAGGTGACCGATTCGCACGGGCATCCCTTGCATTTCGGGCTCGGCCGCGAAAACTTTCTGGTGCCGGAATTCATCGCATGGGGCGACCCAGCCGCGGCCTAAAGCATGATCCGGAAAAGTGCGAAGCGGTTTTCCGAAAAGATCATGCTCAAACAAAAGAGCCGATTACTGTGCGAGACCTTCTTCCAGCTCCGGCCAGCGCGCCGCGGCTTCCGTCAGGAAGCGCGCGGGATCGGCGGCAAAGGCATCGCGGCTGTGTTCCCGATTGAACAGATAGAGCCTGTTCCCGATCACGACCCAGAATCGCGGATTGCCCGCGCAGGTGACGCCCCGCACCAGATCGGTCGGGTCGTAGCCGCCGAACTGTGGGCCATAGATTTCCGGATGTGCCACGAATGAGGCACGGTTGCCTTCGTTACGGAAACGCCAGACCACGCCGCTTCCGGCGGCCTCGAATTCCGGCCGCCCCTGGGTGGCGGCGGCGTCGGTGAAATAGGCGACCGGATCGAATCCCTCGATCGCAAGGCCGGAGTAGCGGTTCGTCACCACGCGCTCGCTCGTGGTGGCCCGAACCGGCAAAGCGGGCCAGATGGCCGCCAAAATGCCCGCCAACAGGCCGAAAAACGCCATGCCCCGGCACGATCCATATCTTTCCTGCCGTTGTGCCGTCATAGTTGATACCGATAACATCCGAGTCGAGGGGACACCGGGCGCAACCTAGAGCCGTGCCTGTTGGCATCAGGTTAAAGGGCAACGCCCGGATTTCGATAGCAGGGGTTCTTAATGACTTTCGCATCACGCCTTGCCGCGGTCGCGTTTGCCGCGCTGATGTGCTGGAGCGCAGGGGCGTCCGCGCAGCAGCCCCCACCACCGCAATATCCGCCGCCGCAGCGTCAACCGACCCCGTATACTTACGGGCCCGACGAACTGGTCGGCGCCGGACACAAGTTCTTCGGCAACGTTTCGCGCGGACTCGCCTCGGTGATCGAGCGCGCGGTCAGCCAATGGGGTCTGCCCAACGGTTATGTGCTCGGCGAGGAAGGCTCCGGCGCGTTCGTGGCCGGACTGCGCTATGGCGAAGGCACGCTCTACACCAAGAACGCCGGCGACCTCAGGGTCTACTGGCAGGGTCCCTCGGTCGGCTTCGACTGGGGCGGCGACGGCGCCCGGACCATGACGCTGGTCTACAATCTGCCCTCGACGCAGGCGATCTATCAGCGCTTCGTCGGCATCGACGGCTCCGCCTATATCGTCGGCGGCTTCGGCATGACGGCACTCACCGCCAACAACATCGTGCTGGTCCCGATTCGCTCGGGCATCGGCCTCAGGCTCGGCGCCAGCGTCGGCTATCTCAAATACACCCCGCGCGCGACCTGGAACCCGTTCTAGGCCGCAAGCCCCGGTCGGTTGAATCCGCCGGGGCGCGTCGGCGCCGTTAGCGATTCACCTTAACGCGGCAACGGGCTGGCCTTCGGCTGGCCCGCCGTGGCATTGTGATTAACAAATTCTTTCTTCCTCTCCTGGAGTGATCTTTCATGATCGAGCCGATCATGTACGCGGCGATCGGTTTCCTGATCTCGATGCTGTGTGGCCTGATGATCGTGCCGCTGGTGCATAACCGGGCGGTGCGGCTGACCACGCGCCGGATGGAGGCGGCCACCCCGCTGTCGATGGCCGAGATCCAGGCCGACAAGGACCAGCTCCGCGCCGAATTCGCCATGTCGGCCCGCCGGCTCGAGATGAGCGTCGACCAGCTCAAGAGCAAGACCACGAGCCAGCTCGCCGAGCTCGGCAAGAAGACCGATGCGATCAACCGCATGAAGATCGAGCTCGGCGAGAAGAACGCCGCGATCTTCGCGCTGGAAGCGCGCGAGAAGGCAATGAAGGAGCAGCTTCGCGCCACCGAGGAAGAGTTCGCCGCCAAGACCGAGCTGCTGCGCACCGCCGAGCAGGCGCTGACCGACAAGCAGGGCGAGCTCGGCAGGATCAACGCCGAGCTCAACGACCGCTCGATGACCGCCGACAGCCGCCAGGTCGAACTGGTCGCGGTGCGGACCCAGGTCGAGGAACTGAAGACCCGCGTCGGCGACGCCGCCAGGGAATTCGCGGCGACCGAAGCCCGCCTCGCCCAAGAGCGCAGCCAGTCGGAAACCGCAACGCGCGATCTCACCGATGCGCGCGGCCGGGTCGAGAATCTGAGCCAGCGGGTCACCGATCTCGACCGCCAGCTGATCGTCCAGGTCAAGGAAGCCGAGATGCTCGGCAATCGCGTCAGCGACCTCGAGACACGGCTTGCGACCCAGGGCAAGCTGCTCGCCGAGCGCGAATTCGAGAACGGCCAGCTCAAGCAGGCCAATGCTGCCGCCGAGCGGACCCTGCAGGAATTGCGCGAGGAGATCGCCGCAACCGGCGGCGGCAAATCGTCCGCGCTCGAGAAGCTGCGCCAGGAGAAGGCCGCGCTCGAGGAGCAGCTACGCACAGCCCGCGACGAGCGCGGCAAGCTGCAGCGCGACATCAACGCGATCCAGCAGCAGGCCGAAAGCTCCTGGGCAACCGAGCGGATGGAGAACGCGCTGCTGCGCGAGCGCATCAACGACATCGCGGCCGAGGTGGCCAAGCTGGCAATCCAGCTCGAGGGCCCCAATTCGGCGATCGAGGCCATGCTGGCGGCGGAGCCGACCGTGCCGGCCAAGGCCGCCGCCAAGCCCGCCAACGGTGCAGCAAACGGCGTCTCGCCGGGCAGCGGGATGCCCGAAGGCGGCGGCACGCTCGCCGAACGCATCCGGGCGCTGCAGTCACACGCCTCCCGCGCCCGCCAGCAGGGAGCCTGATTTACGCAGGGTTTGGCTTGACACCCCTACCCGGCACTTCGTAAATCGCACGCTCTGACGAAGCGCCTTCATCGACCGGCCGCCGACCAGCGGCCTTTGGCACGTCACATCCCGGACGCATAGCTCAGCGGGAGAGCGTTCCCTTCACACGGGAGAGGTCGTAGGTTCAATCCCTACTGCGTCCACCATCCAAAGCCCTGCATTTGCAGGGCTTTTTGCTTTTCAGGTCCGGCGCCAACTTCGCAAATTTTGGGAGATTTCACGCCTTTTCACGCATTCACGCGTGAAAAATCGGTGAAGCGCGCTAACCGATCAGGTTAGTTTTGTCTTGTAAGCTAGGGCATAATGCCCTAACTAACGAGTCGCCGAGGGCGATCATGCCCAGGCGAGCACAAGGCAAACGAGCATGTCCATTCAGACAACCCGCAACCAGGCATTCGAGGTGACGGTGCGCCGCATCGCCACCGGCGCCGATTTCCATATCCGGCTTTTCGCGAGAGACGCCGAGACGGCCGAGGCCCGCGCCAAGGATCGCGCGCGCTTCGCGATCGGCATGCGGCTCGCCGCGCTCAAAGAGACCGAGGCGCGCGGCGTAGCCGTGTTCCGGATCGTGAGTTGCGCCGTGTCGGCCGACCAGTCGCGGCCGAGCGAGGCGGCGGCCGACACGCCTCGCGATGTCATGGCCGACCTGGCCTTGTCGCGGGTTTCCGTCGCAAAGGACATGATCGCCAGCGCCGAGCGCGCCCTCGGCCGCCTGACGGCCGGCCAGCGCCGCGACCTCCTCAAAGACAATACCGACTGGTCGGAGCGTAGCGTTTTGCTGGTCGTCGACTTGATCGAGCGAGGCGCCCGCTAATGCCCGCCAACCGCACCGACGCGCTTCTATCGCTCGCGATCATGGCCGGCCTCGCCCTCATCGTCGGGCGCGCCTTCCTGCTCTCCCTGGCCTACTAGGGAGCCGAGCGGATGGCGCGAGTCCTGGTCGCCTGCGAATACTCCGGAACCGTGCGCCGCGCTTTCGCGGCGCGCGGTCATGACGCCTGGTCGTGCGACCTGTTGCCGGCGGAGGATCGCTCTAACAAGCACCTGGTCGGCGACGCCAGGAACTACCTCGACGACGGTTGGGATTTGCTCATAGTCGCACACCCGCCGTGCACCAGGCTTTGCAACAGCGGAATCGCCTGGCTCACCCGCGCGCCAAAAGGCAAAACCCTCGATCAAGTGTGGCAGGAACTCGACGACGCCGCCGCGCTATTTTCCGCCTTCTGGCACGCGCCGATCGAGCGCATTGCGATCGAGAATCCGATCATGCACCGGCACGCGAGGCAACGGATTCCAGGTTACAAGCCGCCGTCGCAAATCATCGCGCCCTGGCAATTCGGCGACCCCATGCAAAAAAAGGTTTGCCTTTGGCTCAAGGGACTATCGCCGCTTGAACCGACCGCAATCGTAAAGCTTCCCGCGCCGAAATTTTGCGTTCGCAAGGTCGGCCCGCGCGCCGGCCAGCGCTATAACTACTATTTCCACCAGAGCAAAACCGGCCATGAGCGATCCCGGTTTTTCCCTGGCATTGCGAGGGCGATGGCCGAGCAATGGGACCGACTCCTACCCGACAACGAAATCACCCGCGTAACTGCCTAACCCCCCTCGAAAGGAAACCCCATGCTCCGCCAACAGCACGCCCTCGAATTCATCCTGACACTGGCCGAGAACGCACGCGACGATCTCGGCCTCAACGCCGGCGACGGCCCCAAAGCCAGGCCGACGGTCGCGCAACTCAATCGCACCTTGGAACGGCTCGGCTCGATCGCGGACTCGGCCACGCGCGCGCTCGGCAGGGCCGCGCCGGCGGTGACGGGCACGATTTCGGAAAGCGACCGGAACATGATCAGCCTCGCGCTCGAAATCGCGGCCAAGCGGTTCGCCGAGGACGCCAGGACGGCCGAGGAAATGAAGCACCCCGCGCTGGCCGAGCAATTCCGCAACCAGGTCGGCGACGCCGTTAACCTGGGCATGCGCGTCGCCGGCGCCGACGCGGTCGTGATCGAGGCCGGCGACCAGGCGGCGGCGGCCTGATGCCAGCCGCCCGCATGACGACCGAGGAGGCGCGCATCCACCTGGCGCGCCTCGGCCTCTCGCAACCAGGCGCGGCCCGCCTGTTCCACCTCAACCCGCGCACCGTGCGGCGCTTCCTGGCCGGCGACAGCGAAATCCCGCGCGCGGTCGAGATCGCCCTCGCCTTGCTCACGCCGGCCAAGGTGCGGGCGCTTTTGGCCGAGGAGGCCCAGGCGGCGGCGGAACCGACTAACGAGAACCGCTAGCGCGGCCCGCTGGTGCGTTCAATCCGATCGCCTGGCCCGGAACACCGGCCAGGCGCCCCAGGCTCACCAGGCGCCCCGGCAACCACGCCGAGGCGCCTTTTTCTTTTTAGCCGGCGATCGCGAAATCGGGACATTCCCAAACCGGCGTCACGATGCCGTGCGCGACGCAATTGGCGTAAACCTGGGCCGCGATCGGGCATTGATCGGCCGCGCCAGGCTTGAAGCGGTCGCACACGTAGCAAAGGCAATGCGCCCGGTGCTTCCCTTTGAGGTCGGAGTCGACCGCGACCTCGCGGTCGTGGTGCACATATCGCTCGATTGCCATTCTCACTTCCCTTTCCCGTCGACGACCTGGTCGGCCGCCCTGGCGCCGCGAGGCAGCGGCAAATTGAATTCGGCCTCAATCTCCTCCTGCAACAACGCGAGCGCGCGCCAGGCCAGGGCGGCGCTATGGCGCACGCGGTGCGGCACGCCGGCGATCTCGATCACGTCGAAACCGCCGCGCTCGGTGAGGTGCCGCATGATGCAGTCGGGGTGATCCATCGACTTGCCGCGCGCGTGGTGCATCGCCTCGCCGGGATTGTGCTTCTCATTGCCGGCCCAGGACACGCCGGCGACCTCGGCGAGCGCGTCGGGGAAATAGTCGAGGAGACCGGACGCCATCGGATAGCGTTTGCGCGTCGCGGAGTCAGCGTCGATCAATCGCTTGCGGCTCGGTGCCGGCACGACGCCGTCGGCACGCTCTTTAAGCTCGCGAATAGCCGCAGCGCCTTCGGCGATCACGTCGCCCCGGCGCACCGGCCGCGTCGTCGTCGCGCCGTCGCGATCGGTGTAAGTCGCAAAATCGCGCCGGCCGCGATCATTCGCGTCGGCCGCCAGGTTGCGCAAGTCGTCGTGATCTTGTCTCGCCATTCACTTCGCCTTCGTCTTGGCCGTCGACAGCCGCAGCGCGCGCCGCGACACGATCATGCCCTTGGGAATCGTCATGGTGTTGCCGACCGTGTCCTCCTCGATCTCGACGTTTGAGACCGAGGAGGCGATCGAAAGGAACGTGTCGGTTTCCTTCACCAGCCAGCCGCGCGTGATGACCTGTTCCGGCCCGGTGACCTCGGCAATGGTGACCCATGTCGAGGAGTTGCTTGCCGCGTCATCCCAAACCACCTCGATAAAGGGATACGGCGGAACGTAGGATTTCGCTTTCGGCATTAGGCGGCCCTCATCTCAGGCGGCGGAATGTTGATCGTGCGCCGGTCTTTCTCACCTTCGCGCTTGTGCAGCGTGATCACCCGCAACGCCTGGGCATTGCGCCAGCCGCCGGCAAAGGCATGGTTATCCTTGTCGGCGATAGTCGAGAACGACTCGACGCGCACGTCGCCATGCGTGTCGGCCTTGTCCTTGTGAATGTGCCCGTACATGAACCAGTGATAGGCGGTATCGCCCCAGGCCTTGCGCTGGTCGGTCGCCATCGCCATCGCCATGCGCGCCGGCGGCAACTTGTCGCCGTGCGCCGCGCCGAGCAACGTGTTGCCGAACTGGCGATAATAAATGTCGGCCGGAAAAGCGATCGTGACGCGCTTGTTTCGGGCATAGAAGCACGACAGCGCCAGCGCGAGCGCGCAAGCCGCCTCGGGGTCGTGGTTGCCGGGAATGTTCACGACCTCGACGCGCTCATGCTTGGCGAGCGCCAGGTCGATGATCCGGATAAACAATTGCACGCCGGCGCGAAGCACCTTGAACCAACGGCCATCGACATCGAGTTGATGTTGCGATCGCGGCGTGACGTTGCGTTGATCGTTGGCGTGATACCAGTCGCCCAGGTTGACGATCAGGCCTTGCCGCGCACGCGGAGCCTCGGAAACCAGTCGCGTCGCCGTCGCCAACAGCCGACCGCTCATGATCTTGAGATCGTTGTCGGCGCCGGTTTGCGGTCTCCACGCGAGCATGCCGATATGCGGATCGGCGATCGGGTAGACGTTCAAGAGGTCGCGCTCGATCCGGCGCGGCACCGGCACCAGGCGCGCGCGGCCCTTATACGCCGCGAATTCGGTCTTGAGCGCTTCGACCAGGTCAGGCGTCACCGAGTCGTTTTTGGTCTTGATCCACTGGTGACGGATATGCCCCTCACCGTCGATGAATGCCGACACGCCCTTGAGGATTTGACCGGCCGGCATTTTGAACGCCGGGCCGCTCGCCTTGTGCTGCGTCACCCATTCCTTTTCGACCTTGCCGGCCTTGTCGAATTGCGCCGAGGATCGCTTTAGCTCATAGCCCGGCAACACCGGCTTGAAACCGAGCAAGCCGCGCTCGGCGGCCCGCTTGATTTGGTAACGGTAAGTCGTGCGCGACATTTCCAGGGCGCGCGCGGCGGCGCGCTCCGAGCCATGCGCGGTCTTGGCCTCGGCGACACGGCGCAACTGGTCGTCAGTCAACTCAACAGACATTTAGAAGAAAACCTTTTTGACCTTGTCGACGATCGCCGAGCCGGCAAACGTCCAAAAAAAGCCGACCGCAAGCACGACGCCGGCGGCCTTATTGCGGAACGTCTTGTAATCGAGCGCGGTTTTTTCCAGCGCTTTGATCCTGGTGCCGTGATCCGCGCTAGAGTCGATCTTCTCATTGAGGCCGGCGAGCGTTTCGCGCATTTCTTTGCGGTACTGCGCGGAGTCGCGGCGATCGTTGTCGCGCTCGGCGCGGTCCTGGTGCACCGCCTCGATATGCGCGACCAACTGGCCGCGCATTTCGCCGACCAACATCGTGAGCGACGACACGATGTCGGCCGGCAAGGGCACGGTCGACGGCGGAGCGGCCTGGCGCGGCGGCCGAGGCGCCTGGCGGGTGCGCCGCGTGGCTTTCGGTTTGCTCGCCATCACCTGGCCTTTGCGTAGTAGTTGGCCTGGCCGCCTTCGCACGCGGCAAGCTCGCCGATCCGGCGGTTTGCCTTGAGCCAGGCGCCGCGATAGCGCCCGGCGATCGCGAAACCGTCGTCGCCTTCCTTCGCGCCAGGATCGGGCACCTGGCGCGCCAGGCGCGCGCACTCGCGCGGCACGTCGACCTTGATGCCGGGCCGCCCCTCGGCGATCTCAGCGGATCGAAAGCAGCCGCCTAATGTCGTCGCCAGTAGCGCGACACTCAGGCCGGCCAGGATTCGGCTTTTCATTTTCGGAAACCCCTTGATCGGTGATCTTGTCGTCGGACTCGAGTCGCGCGCTCGCAGCGTCGGCGTCGGCCGCGACCTTGGCTTTGATCAGCGCGTCGCGCCGCTTGGCGGCGAGATCGGCCTCAACGTTGGCCGCGCGCCAGGCGGCGCGCGTCTTGTCGGTGCCTTCCATGTCGCCCGACACATAGCCGGCGCCGTACAGCACCAGGCCGCTAACGATCGCCGCAGCGACCGTGCCGACCGGCGAGCGCACGAAATCGACGGCGGCCTTGAGCGTGACGGCGACCGAGGGAACGAACAGCGCCGCGATCCACGCGGCGCCGCCGGCGCCGGCGAGGCCGGCGATCCACCAGAGCAATGATGCAAACATGATCAAGCCTCGATCGGGCCGGCGTTGCGGCCGGTGCGGTGATCCTCGACGCGGTGCGCCTTGATCCGCTCGGCGAGGAGCCAAACGGCGACGCCGGCGACGACAAGCGCGATCGCGCAAGCGATCACGGTCGGCGAGGCGAACAGCGAGCCGGCCAGGTCGTGCACGGAGTCCCACAGGCCTTTAGCCTGGTTGACCTTGTCGACCGCGTCTTGCGCCTGGTCGAGCAAGCCGGCCTTTTCCGCGACCGCGCCGGTGCCGAAAACGGTGCCGGCGAGGATCTTCGCCTTGCCAACCAAACCGATCTTGTCGGCGGTCGCGATCGTGCGCGAGCCGGCGGCCTTGAGATCGGCCGCGCTGGTGCGCTTGCGTTCCGGCATGGACTCGGCCGGCTCGGCGTTTTTCAGCGCCTCGCGCGTCGCATCGTCATATCGGCCGGTAACGGGCAAGCCTTCGTGTGCCTGAAACTGCGACAGCGCACCAACCGTCTTGGCGCCGAACACGCCGTCGGGCTTGCCGACGCTGGTGATGTTGAGCGCGCGCAGTTTGGTTTGCAGCGCCTTCACCTCGGCGACCGGCATATCGGGCGCGGCGGCGGTGCCGGCGGCCAGCTTGCGCGACCAGCGTTTCCAGGCGTCGGCAAGCCGCACGTCGTAACGGTTGGCGGCGTAGCCGGCGCCGTTGTAGCCGCGCGCGACGACCGGCCAATTGTGCGCATTGAGCGGCGCGATCAGCTTGGCGCGCGTCACCTCGCCGATCAGGCAGTCGACCTGGCCGGCAATGTTGCCGGTCATGTGCTCGACCATGTCGCACGCCGAGGCGAAACCAAGCTCTTTGTAAAGAAAGCCCATCGTTTGGCCGAGGCCCCAGGAGGCCGAGCGGTTGGCGACCTCCTCATTGATGGCGCGCGCCTTGGCGATCAGCGCCAGGCGCTTCGCCGAGGTGCCCTGGTCTTTGTACTGCGTCGAGCGCGACCATTTCGGGATGGCAAGGCCGGCGAGCGCGAAGGCGGACTGCAGCGCCTTCGAGACAGCCGCCGCCATGCGCCAGGCGATATGTCGCTCATAGAGCAAGGCCGGCGTGCGGCCATCCTCCTCGAAAGGCTTGCCCGACGTTTCGACCTCGACCAGCGCGAGCAACGCCGCCCGCTCGATGCCGGCCTTGTCGGCGGCCTCGCCGATCGCGTTAACGATTGATTGCGAGAACATCCTTTAACCCCTTCATGTGCGCACCAGGCGCGCGCGATCGCTTGGCGCGGCGAAGGCAAGCGCCATCGCCGCGACAAGCGCGTTTTCAGTTTGTGAGAGTTGCAGCGCTAAATGATCGCGCCGGCGAGCGTCGCCGCACCGGCCGGCGAAAATTGAACGATCCCGGTCCCGCCCGTGACGACGCGACCGACCATTGACGCGAAGTGATAACCCTCGGTGAAGCTTGCCAGCATCGTGGAGCAAGGAATCGCGGAGCCGTTTGAGCCGAACGTGGCGGCGTAGGCGTTTGGAGTGGTGCCGCCGTCAAACGTGATGCCGACAACGAGATAGTCATTGGCGGCGCTATGGAATCCGAAACCGCTAAAGCCATACGAAATCGTTTCGTCGGCCCAAACCAGAAATTCCGTTCTGATTTCGGTATTCAACTCGACGAACGCCGTCGATGTCGTCGTGCGATTTGCCGAGAACGACGCGACCATGTTCGGCTTGAGGCGATTAAACCACGAACGGACGAAACGCTGCGCGAGCGTGTCCGCGAACGCCGGCCCAGCGATCGGCCGCACCATGCCGACCAGGGTGCGCGTGTTATCGCCGGTCTTGATCGCAACGCCCTTATTGCCCGCCGTCGTGTCGACCACGTAAGCGGTCGTCGAGGCTTCCAACGCATTGACGGCGCCACCCGACTGCGTCGCATAGATATAATACAGCGTGCCGGCGGTGAGGCCGGTCGGCGCCAGCGAAACGCCGGCGTCGGGCACCGTGCACGCAACGCCCGCGATCGTGAGCAGATTGCCCCGGAACGGCGACAACAGGATGTTGGCGCCACTCTTGGCAAGCCGGCATTGTCCGAACGCCCCCGAGATAGCAGAAACAGCCGTCTGCACGAACGCCGTCGTCGCGAGTTTGGTGCTATTGTCGCCGGCCGTCGGCGTCGGCGCCGCCGGCGTGCCGGTGAACGTCGGCGAGGCGATCTTGGCATAGGCCGCAAGCGCGGTGACGATAAACGCCGTCGTCGCCAGCTTGGTGCTGTTGTCGGCCGCCCCCGGCGTCGGCGCCGTCGGCGTGCCGCTGAAACCAGGCGACGCAAGCGGCGCCTTGGCCGCCAGCGCGTTGGTCATCGTAGTTGCGAAATTCGGATCGTCGCCGAGCGCGGTCGCCAATTCGTTGAGCGTGTCGAGCGTGCCGGGCGCCGAGGCGACCAGTGCCGCAATCGCGTTCTGCACAAACGCCGTGGTCGCGAGACTCGTGTCGTTGTCGCCGGCCGCCGGCGTCGGCGCCGTCGGGTTGCCGGTGAAGGCCGGCGAGGCGAGCAACGACGCGATGAAATCCGCGAGCGGCTTGAGTTGCGGATTGCCGCCGGCGTCGAGCGTGAAAAAGCTATTCGGCGTCGGCGCGACCTGGTCAATCAGCGCAAGCAATCCGGTCAAGACGTGATCGGCATTCCATTGCGACGGCTGAATATCGCCGGCGTCGTCATTGTCGGCACGCGCCGACTGGAATGAATGTTTAATCGGCATTGCGCCAAACCCCTCAACTCTTAGACGGTGATCGCGGCAAACGCCGCGTCGACTTGCGCGGTCGTGGTGATGTTGCCGGCGTCGATGTCGGCCTTGACCGACGCGAAGCGCAAGAAACAGGCTTGGACATGCGCAAGCACCGCATTCGACAGCGCGACCAGGCCCGGCGCGTCGAGCGCGACGATCGTGCCGTCGGTCGCGGCCCATTTCGTGGTGAACGTCGCGTCGGCCTGGGCGGCCATCCGGGCGCCGAGGATCATTTGCTTTGACCGATCGTCAGTCGCGATCGGCGAGCCGTTGTAAGTGATGCCGCCGACTTCCTTGTCGTACCGAACGGCCGAGGCATACGCCGCAAGCTCGCGCTTGCTCTCAGCCGCGATCGCCGCCGCATACCCCGACAAGTCGATGTCGGGCGAGACAATGACGGCGGAGACGGCGCCGGCGGCGTCGGTCGGATAGGCAATGCTGCCAGCGCCGAGCGCGTGCAACACGGCCTCATTCCAGGGCTTGCCCGTCGGATCAAGCTTATTGAGTTGCATTGTGACTTTTCCTTTTCGACGGCGACGGCTTTAAACGCCAAGCTCGCCCATGATGATTGTTGCGGTCGTCGCGGCCGGATAGGACGCCGAGTCGCTACCATTGAAGCAAAACGAGCCGGTCCAAGCGGTCGAGTCGTTGCGCTGGAACGTCAGAGACAGCGCCAGCGATCCCGCGCCGACGCCCGCCAGCGTCTGAATGATTGCGCCCTGGCCGAACGACAACGCGGAATTGTTGTTTGACGGGATAAACACCAGCGGCGTGCCGCCGACATTCAGCGTGCCTTGCGCCGATCCCGTCGGGCTATCCGTGAACGTCGGGAACGTCGCCCAAATCATCAGCAGGCTAGTCGGGCTTTGCTTGACGTAGTTGCCAGGATTCCAGGGGTTGACGGTGTATGCATTGCCCGCCGCGCCGGCCATGTGAACACGCGTCGAGGTCGAGAATTGCTTGACGTTGGTGAGCGAGCGCAGCGCCGCGAGGTCGGCCGACACGACGCCCAACATGCGCGCCGAGGTGCCGTCAAATTCGAGATCGAGGATCGCGCTAGCGGGAAGATCGCCCTTCGCGAGCACGTTGCCGCGCCGATCGACGACCGGGATATTGCCGAGGCCGCTCACGTTGATCACCGGCGCCGTGGTCGCGTTGTCGGCCGCCGATTTCTTCACCAGCAAGCGCATGCCGGCTTTGTACTCGGCGAACGCCGGCGACGGCGCCACGGCGAGCGCGTCGGCGGTGCCGGTATCGGCCGCATAGTTCGGCTGGTTTCGCTGCATCAATTGCAGCATCGCCTTGAGCAACAAGTTATCGTCGGCGTTGTCATAGGTGACAACGTCGGCGCCGGCGCCGGTCTGGCCGTTGGCGCGCACGATCGCGCGCATGTTGGCAAGCCACTGGTTGAAGGTCGCCGCTTGAAACTCGGTGCCGTCGTCGAGATCGGGCGACGAACAATCCTTAAAGAAGGTATCCGCCGCGCCAAACGAACGGCTTTCGCTCGGGCGCACGGTCACGGCGCCCGGCGCGGATGCCGGGCCGAAAAGGTCGATATTCATTCGCTCACCTCGTAGATTGTCAGGATTTCCGCGTGCACGATCCGCGAGAGGATGCATTGCAGCGGCGAGAGATCAGGCCCGCACGATTGCCGGCGGCCGGCGCGCATGCGGCCAGCGCGCGCGGCCAGGAAACGGCCGGTCGGCGCGTAAGCCGGGCTTTGGTTGAGGTCGACAATGATCTTAAGCGTCGCCAGGCCGAGCGTCCCGCCGGCCCTGGCGCGGCCGGCGCGCGAGAAACCGGCGCGACTGCCGCACGTTACGATTTGCTCGACGCAAGAGATCGACCAGCCAGAGCGCGCCGCGATCGCCGCATAATATTCGCAGCGCGTGCCGCCGATCGCTGCGACCTTGGTGCAGAGATCGGGGAACGGATCGCACAAGTCAGGCAAGCCATATTCGGCCATCCAAAGGTCATGGGTTTCCTTGTGCGTCGCGCACCAGAATTCGAGGCGCAAATCGCAAAGGCGTTGCGTGACGAACGTGAAGCACGCCGCGACCGCCTTCCAAAACCGGAACAGTGTCGAGCCCGGCTTGCTACGCGTCGAGAACGCATCATTATCGAACGCGCCAGGGTTAAAGCCGCGATCGAGCGGCGGCGCCGGGCCGCCTTCGTGCGTTTGCCAAGCGCGGCCTTTCGGCAACAGCTTGAGCGCGCTCGCCAGCACCTCGGCCAGCGTCGGGCAGCGCAACGGCGCCGGCCGCGCGACTTCACATTCACTCATGATGGCGGCCTTGTGGTTAGACGAATGACACGGCGCCGAGCGTCGCCATTTCGCCGGGATTGAGCGCCTGGTCGGCCGCCGGCGAGGTGATCGCATGGCGTTGCTCGCCGGTCGCGTTGGCAACCGCCTGCCACAACCAGGATCGCGAGAACGATGTCGGATAGGCGAGATAATCCATTCCGCCGAGTTGAGCGTCGACGCCGGCGACGCGCGAGAGGCGCCGGAACGTCGCGCGCAATTCGGCGAGTGCGGCCTCTTGCACGTCGGTTCGGTTCGGCACGAGGCCCGCGATCGTGACATTGACCGGCACCGCGATCGGCGCCGCGACCGTCACCTTTGCGCCGGCGGGTTGCACGGTCGCCAGCAAGTCGGCGACGCGCACCAGGTCGGCGGCTTGTGGAATGCCGTCGGCGTAAAGATCGAACATCAGCGGGAACACGCGCACCGTGCCCGGTCCCTGCCAAAGCCGCTCAACGAAAACGGTCGGCCGACCTGAGTCAAACGACACGCCGGCAATCTGGCCGCACCATTGCACATAGTCGGCCGGCGCGCCGCCGTGCGGCGGGTTGCGCTTGCGGAACAGAATGCGCGCGCGGAACGACTCGTCGTCCTCGACATCGGCGCCGCCGAGGAGGCCGAGGCTATCGACGGCGGCGGTTGCCTGGTCGTCGCCGGTGACCCCGGAAATGATTTCGAGCGGCGTGTTAGCGATCGCATTCGTCAACTGGCCGTCGGTGACGCAAACGCATTCGACGGTGACGGTGCCGGCGCCAGGAATGCTCGCGCCGGCCAGCGCGACATATTGCGCGCCGTCGGCCCGACCGAACAACGCGCCGGTGTCGACCTCGATCGCCGCCGCCGGCGCCGTCACCACGACATTTCCGCGCGCCGGCGCCGTCGGCTTGCGCGCAAGGCCAAGCTCCTCGCCGTGCAAATCGAGGTTTTCGCTATCGGCGGTGAGCGCGAATTTCTGCCGCTGGATGTAGTCGGCGAAACCAAAAATCTCATGCGTCATGCCGCCGATCACCTTGGCGGTCGGGTTGACGTTGTTCGGCCAGGCCCAGGCGTCGGAGCCAGGCAGATTGACGCGGAACGACTGCCGCGCGCGCTCGACCAGGTCCTTAAGTGACGGGATTGCAAACATCAGCGCGCTACCTGATTCCAGAGAACATCAAATTTGCGGTCGTAGACTTTCGCGCCGTCGCGCCCGTAAAGGCGCACGACAAGCTCAAGCCGGTTTTGGATTTCGTTAGCGGTCGCCTCGGCCTCGATCCGCACGACGATTCCTTGATCGAGGAGGCACGCCAGCGCCTCATACGTGAATTGCTCGGCCCAACGCGCGGCCGACTGGCCGCGAATGGTCAGCGGCGCGCGCTCCAACAGCCACAGGTGCGAGCCGAGCGGCCCCTCGCCGAGATCGTCGCGCACGTCGACGCCGTCGCCGAAATAACCGCGCACCTCGCCGTCGGCCAGGAAGGCGAGCGGGTGATCGGGGTCGACGCGCTTGTCGGTGAACAGCGCCAGCGTCACGCATGTTTCGAGCGTCGCCGAGGCGCGGAGGCCGCCGGCGTTGCCTGGCACGTTGCCGGCAAGCGCCCAATCGGCGTAGCCGGCGACGGGATTCCACACCGAATCCCAAAGCACATTGTTATCGCCGTCGCATCCTTCGGCGACGCGGATCACGACATCAGGCATTGCTTACACCGCGAAAACTTTGGTTGCGCATCCGCCGCCGCACAGCGCGACCGGCTGGCCGCCCTCGGCGCCGAGGTCGACATGATCGCTTTGCACCACGACGTGCGGCGAGGTGACGGTCGCCTTGCCCGACTGCAGCTTGACCGACGTGTCGTCATACGTGAGCGTGAGGCTATCGCCCTTTTTGATCACGACAGCGATCACCGCGCCGTCGGTTTGATCGACGGCGTCGCCCTTGTCGTAGCCCTTGGCGATCTTGAGGTTGATCTCGCCGGCGTGCACCAGGTCGATCTTATCCTTGACGACGCGGATCGCGTCGCCGGTGTGATCGTAAATGATCGTTCCGCCTTCCGGCGTATTCTTCGGCCGATAATCCTTGTGCTCGAAACCGAGCGCGACCAGGCGATCGGAGCGACCGCCGAGCGCGAGATAAAGACCCTCGGCGCCGCTCGGCGCATGCGATGAAAAGCCGTGCGGTTGCGGGCGATAGACATCCTCAAACTGTTCGGTCTTGAGGCCCGTCATTTTCTTGAGGATTTGCTGCGTTCCGGAGTCGTCGGTTTTCGTCACCGTCGCGCGCCGCAGCGATCCAATCAGGCCCTCTTTGCCCTCGGGAAACCAAATCCACATTCTCTAATCCTCGCCCGCGTCGGTCGCCCATCCATCGCCGGCGCCACCGCCGCCGCCGCCCTTGCCGCCGAGCGCGCGCGGATCGACCAGCGACAGGATCGCCTCCGTGCCGCCCTTTCGGTCCTGCGAAAATTCGACGGTCTCAATCGCCATGTCCTGGTGGACGTTGAGAAAGTCGCTATCGACAAAGACCAGGAAGCCAGGAGTCCAAACCGTGCCGGCGTCGTCGTGGTGTCCGACGACGGTCACATTGGCCTTTAGGCTATTGCCGGCCTCGCGATCGCGGCGCGACTTGGCGCGTTTCTTCGCGCGGGTCTTGTCGGTATCGCCGTCGTGAATGACGATCACCGGCCGATAGCGGCCGACCTCGGCGTCGCGCGCCAGGCCCTCGATCTCAAGTGCGTCGGGACCGTGCCCGTAGGGCGCCTGGCCGCGCACGACAACGTCGCTATGCCGGCCCGACCAATTATGATCGGCGTCGCCGGCCTTCATGTTCCAGCCTTCTTTGATCACGCCGGCGTGCCGTTGCTGGCCCGCCTTGGTGATCTTGATCGAGCCGTCGGCCTGGCCGACCGGGAAAACGCCTTGCTCGCGGCAAAGCTTTTCCAGGCAGCGAAACGCGGTTTCGCCGGGCGTGATCCGATAAACCTTGATCTTGTCGAGTTGCTGGTCGGTCGAAATGCCGACGCCAAATTTGTCGATCGCCTGGCCGATCTCGGCCGGCGTCTTGTCCTTGAACTGGTTGGTATCGTGCACCGCCGCCGAGTCGATGTAGTCTTGCGAGCGCGAGCGGCCCGACACATTGATCGAGGCCTCTTTGTGCTCGGAAATCCTCGGCTGGTAGCGGTCGACAAACCCGTCGCACAGTAGCGATCCACTCGACATGATCTTGATCGGCGTGCCGGCCTTGAACGTCCAGGCCGTCGCCGTGCCGCCGTTCTCGGCGGCGATCTTTAGCTCGAATGAACGCGCGCCGTCCTGAAACGACGCGCGCACCATCACGCGCTCAAATGCCGTGTAGCTACCGCCGCCGGCCTCGACGGTGATGAACTCGCCTTGCATGACAGGTTACCTCGCCAGCGCCTCGATCTTGCGCGGCATGAATGACGGGTGTCGCACCTGGTTGCGCGCGACCAACTCGACGGCTCGCGTCGGGTCGGCATAGAGCACCCAAGCGAGATCGAGCGACGGCCTGATAACCGCGCTCTCGACCGTGATCACCGGCGCCAGATTGTTGATCGTTCCGGTGAGCCATTCGATCACGGCGCCGCGCAAATTCTCGATCGCGACATAAAGCGGCGCCAGGGCGGCGCCGGTCGTGTCGTAAAGCTCGGCCTCGAAACGCTCGGCGACCTCGCCGCGCGCGGTGATGCCTGCCGGCCGGTCGGCAAACGTGCGCCTCATCGTCGCCTCGGCGTATGCGGTGAGCGCCGCGAGCCGCACCAGGCGCGCGGTCGCGTCGACGTTCTGGGCCGCGCGCCTGGTCGTGTCCGAGACATACGGCACGCCGCTCGCGGTCGCGCTATAGGCACCGGCTAGGTCGAGCGAGGCGCGGACCGCCGAGGCCGCCGGCAATGCGGCGGCGACCTGGCGCACCAGGTCGACCAGGCTCGCGGCGGCCGAGGCCAGCGTCGCCGAGGCCTCGCCGTCGATCGCCGGCACCGTGTCGGCGATGAACGTCGCGACCTGGTCGCGGATTTGCGCCGAGGCCGTCGGGTCGACCGGATAGGATTGCCGCAACACGTCAACCGCCGAGGCGGCGCCGGCGAGCGTGTCGGTGACGCCGGCGACGACAAAGTCGGGCTGGCCTGATGTCGTGACGGACTGCGGGAACAGCGAGCCGAGCAACACCGCGACATTATCGGCCGCGAGGAAACCGGCGTTTTGCAGGAACGGTACCGAGATCAACGCTGTGAGCGCGCCAGCGCGCACAAGCTTGATCTCAAAAGCGATATAGCCAAGTTTCTCGCGCTCGTTAGAGCGCTCGAATTCCTGGCAATGCACCGTCACCGGCCCGAAATACGGCGTGACCAGCGTGCCGGCGCCGCGCGATGCCAGCGCGCTTTTGAGCGCATTGGCAAGCGCGTCGACGTTGTCGCCGTGCACATAGGCCGAGCCGGAAAAGAAACGCGGCGCCTCGCCCAAATCCTCGACGAAAGGGTCGTCGCGATTCGGGAATTCGTGGATCACAAGCCCACGCCCGCCGGTCTCTTTGTCTTGCTCAAAGAAAAACGGCACCCCCTTGAAGGATGCCGGCCAGAGCGTCGACAGCCAATCACGGCCAGCAACAGAGGACATTTTCGGAGATCCTTTTTACTGCGGCGGCCCCGCTTCCGGCATGCTTCGGCCGGTCGATCCGGTCGTGCCGGTCGCGCCGCCGCCCGAATTCTTGAAGGCGTTAATTCCGTTCTGCACTTCCTGGCGAACGCTCGCCAGGAACGAGGGCGACGGCGAAATCGACACTTCGGTTTTGAGCGTCGCCTCGCCGACGACCTCGGCCTTGACCGGCTGGTTATTTCCGGCGCCGCCGATACCGAGCGCGCGTTGCAAGTCGTCGACGTTGTAACTGCCCGCCATCATGCCGCGCCCAGGCGTGCCGGGCGCCGCATATCCCTTGTCGGCGAGCTCCGACTCGATCCGATCGCGCTCGGGTCGATTCCTGGCGATCGCCTCGCGCTCGAAATCCTTGTCGCCATAGATCGCGGCGGCCTTGTCGGCCGCGTCGAGATCGGCCAAGCGATCAAGCTTGTCGCGATCGAGCATTTGCGACAAGCGCGCGCCGTGCGCCGTCGCATTCGCCGGCAAAACATCCTTGCGCGTCGCAATATCGAGGATCGGCGCTAGCAACAGCGACAACCGCGTCATGCCGGTTTTAAACTGCGTCGTAAAATCGCCGGCGCCGGTCCATTTCTGGTAAGCGCCCGACGCCAGGTCGGCAGAGATCGCCGAGGAGATCGTCGCGAGCCAGCCAAGGCCGGCGGCGTTGCGCTCGGGGTTGTCGTGCGCATAGTTCGACATATAGTTTGCGCCCGACGCGAGCCAATTCATTCCCGTCGTCGCGCTTTGCATGAACGGCTTTGCAGAGTCGCCGAAATAGTTGTCGAGTTGCTTTTGGATCGCCTGTTGCGCGACCTTCGGATCGCTCTTTTGGATTTCATCGGCGCCGGTGATGCCGTGCGCCTTGTGGCTAAGGTCCCAATCCTTCTCGATCCGCCTTTGTTGAGTGGCAAAAATTCCCATCATTTGCGCGGTCGTGGTCTGCGATGCCATCGCGGCAATCGCTTCCTGAATCGCGGCCGGATCGGTGACGCCCTTCGCGGCGAGGTGCGGCAACAGAACCTTGTTGACCCATGCATAAGGGTCCTCTTGGCCTGGCCGCAAATACTCGCCGCCAATGACGCCGCCCGGCAGCACGCCCTTAACGTTGCCGGTCTTGGTCTTGATGACCTTCGACTTGTCGATCATTCCATACTTGTCGAGCATTTCGACGGCTTTATTCGACATCTTGCCGCCGACGAATTGGGTGTGGAAGCTCGACAGCGCCTTACCGGCCGAGGAGCCGCCCAATTCTTGCGCCAGGGTCGGCGCAGTCTTGAGCATAAAGTCGTCGCTCAATGCGTTGGTCGCCGCGCGTCCATACTTGAACATTTCATAGTAGTCGGTCGGCCGCAGCGTGTCGCCAAAGACGTTGAGCGCCTTCGCCATGCCGTCGATGTAGTGCTCGAACTTGCCGTGATCCTGGGTGACGCCCTTGATTTCCATACCCTTGATCAGCTTGTCGAAATCCTCGCCCAACTCCTCGGCCTTGTCCGGGTGAGCGCCCTGGGCGACGACTCGCAACTTCATCAACGGGTCAATGATCTTGGTCGCTTCCTCAAACGTGCCGACGACGGCGCGAATGTTGCGCGCGGTGTGCATGATCTCGGTCGTCGAAATCGACTTATATTTCGCGCTGGTCGCGCGCGCCAACTCCTCGGCCTCTTTGATTTCTTGCTCGGTCATGCCAGAGGTGCGCATTCGCACCTCCTCATGCGCGCGGTCGCTACCCGACTTCGCCAGGTGCGTCGCGATCGCGCGCGCGGCGGTCGAGCCGGCGTAAGCGCCGCCGACAGCGCTCGCCATCTTGACGCCGGCGTGAATTTTTTCGCCGGCGCGCGCCAGGCGCGAGGCCTGGGCTTCGGCGCGCTGGCCGGCGGAAATATGCTTTTCGACATCGCGCGACAGCGCCGACCAGGCGCGCGACATCCGGTTTACTTTTTGCGTGACAGATTCGAGCGCGTTGCCGGTTTCGTCTTTGGCCTTAATGACCGCCAACGCTTCAAGAATCGTGCTCATTTCCGTTTCCGTCGTTTTGCCATCGCGAGCGCGCGCGATGTCCAGTAGGCCAATTCAGAAATCGGGAGATCGCCGACCGCCTTCGCGTCGATCACGCGCTCGACGAAAACTAGGTAGTCTGCGAAGTCTCCGACTGGCTCGACTTTGTCGCCGGCGAGGGCGCCGAGGACTCCGCGTCGATAAAAAAACTCAGCATCGCCTCTTTGACAGCCTTGGCGTCGAGCACGCCCATCTGGCTAAAGGCGAGCACCGGATCGGGCTGCACAATGCAACGCTCGACATAGGCGCGGATCACCTTTTCGTCGTCGACAAGCGCCATGCCGCCGCCGGCGCGCACCCAACTTTGCGGCTCGCCGAGCATGAAGAATTCGCTTCCCGTCGGCTCGCGAAGAACGATCTTCGTCACCTGGCCGTCGTGGCCCGGAAACGGCTTCTTAAGCGGCACGTCGATTGTGTTGCTCACGTTGATTTCCCCTGCTTTCCCTGGGATGCCTCAAGCCGGCGAGCGACGGATCACTCGCCGGCGCCGGCGGTTAGATTTTCTGGTAGCGCGGCCCCTCGATCGTCACGCCGTCGACCGTGCCGTCGCTCAGATTCGAGGTCGGCTTTCCGGTGAAACGACCCTTCGTCATGATGTGGGTGCGCCCGTTGGTCTCCTCGGAGATCGTCGCGTCAATCGCGGAGCGAAGGAAAGCCTCCTGCCACACGATGTTAGACGTTTCGCGAAACTTCACGTCGATCTTGTAAAGCTTCGGCTTGCTCGAATAGCAGGGCGAGCCGTCTTGGTTGGCCTTCGCCTCGACCTCGATATTGGTCGGCTCGATCGTGATGTCGGCCTCGGTCGGCGGAAGGCGCACACCGTCGATCGAGATCGAGATAATGCCGCCAAAATTGGTATCGTCAGCCATAGGTTTTGACCTTCTAGCGAAAATGGAAACGGGTTGAGCGCGCCAGGCTCACGACCTGGCGCGCGGTGACGGTGAGGCCGATTAGACGACGGCCGAGGCGCCCGACGGCGTCTGATACTGCAAGAACATCGTGATATTGGTCGCGACAATGCGCAGTTGATTCACGACATCGACCGGCGCGGAAACGTTGAGGCGCGTCGCGTTGTTCGGATCGCGCTCGACCACGACATATTTCGCGAACAGGTCGGCCTTCTCGGCGACGCCGAGCGCGACCAGGTCGTTATAGGCGTGAACGAACGTATCCCGCACCGAGGACGGCGTCGCGACTTCGCCCAGGTTGAACGGGTTGTCGTCGGCGAGCGCCTGGCGCGAATGCTTGTCGGAAACCGCCGTCCGGAAATAGCGGCTCACAAACATCGCCTGAAACATGGTTTCCACGTCCAGGAACGTGCGGTCGGTGACGCCGGCGGCGGTCTGCCGATAGGTCGTGGTCACGCGGTCGAGCCGCACAATGCCGTCGGTACCGACACGGAATGCGCTCATGCCGTCGGCATAGAGCGCCTGGCGGTCGGCGATGTCCCACCAGGTCGAGCGATCGCGCGGCGGCAACACGCCGTTGAGTTGCAGCGTTTGCAGCGGGCGCGAGACTTCCGGCGCGTCGCCGAGGTGCGCCGAGGCCAGCGCCGCGATCGCCGCCGCCCACTCCCACACCGGAGTCGGCGAGGCCGGCACCGCCATGATCGAGACGTGCTGGTCATTGCGGCTGGTGCCAAGCGTCACCTGCGCGGACAGAATGCCGACATTGGCGGTGAAGTAGTGACCATAAAGCTGTTGCGTCGGCGACCAGCGGCCAACCGAGTCGCTCATGAAATCGCGCACAGCGTTGAGCGAATTGGCGTCGGCATAGGGCGCGGCGATGAAATCGAATTCGTCGTCGCCGAGGCTCGGCAGCGCCGCCGCGACATCGGGAACGCCGGTGCCGCCGGTGAGGCCGACGATTGTCGCATTGGCCGAGGCGAGCGCATTCGGCTCATCCTTCGCAAGCTCGACCTCGACGCCGTTGCCGATCGCGCCGACATGGCGGAACGTCAGATTCGATTTCGCGGCGGTCGTGCCGTCGACGGCGGCCGAGATCGGCAAGCCCATGCCGTTGAGCGCGGCGACGAAATTCGCCGAGATCGTCGCGGCGGTGTCGGCCGAGTTGATCTGGAACACGACGCGGCGGCCCAGGACGTGGAAGATACCGGCGCCGGTCACGCCAGGCGCGGTGAACGTCACGGAGCCGGCGGCAGCGGCGCCGGCAGGATCGGCGAGCGGCAGCGCCCAAATCGGCTGGAACGGCGCATTATTGCGCGCGATCCGATACATGAACGACAGCACCGAACCGACGCCGAACAGCGCGTCGGCCTCGGCCGCCGAGTGGATCGGGCCATAAGGCACCGCCGCCGGCGCGGTGCCGCCGGCCAGCTTCGGGCCGAGCAACAGCACGCGCGGGTTGCCCTCGAAAGGCGTGCCGCCAGAATTGATCTCGGCGAAGAAAAACGGGGTGAGGATGTTGCCGGGAATATTGTTGAACGGGACCGACATAAGTCATGACTCCTTGTTCGCCGAGCGGGTCGCCGCCGGCGTTGCGGGTGTTGCGGGAATGGGTGCGGGTGAGTTAGCTGGCGGCGTCGCGCTGCAAGGCCGCCAGGATGCCAGGCGCGGGCGCCTGGTCGGCCGACGCTTCGGGCGCGGAGATCGGCGACGGCGACGCGGCCGGCGCTTCCTGGGCCGCCGGCGCGGCCTGGGCGGCCGGCGGCGTTGCCTCGGTGACATCCTGTTGCCGAATGCGGCGATGCCAGTAAGGCAGCATCGGTTTCCACTCGCCCTCGGCGTCGAGCGGCTTCAACGTGACAGGATCGCGCACCAGCGCGCCAGGCGCCGGCTTGAGGTAACGGTTTTCCATGTTGCGGATTTCCAGGTGTTACGGATTCAGGTTGTTCGCCTCGCCGGCGATCAGGTTGTCGCCGCCCTGGCCTGCAGTCGCCTGCACGCCGACGGTTTGCAGCGGCACGAAATCCGGGCCGATCGGCGCGGCCTTGGCGATGCCGAGCACCAGCGCGGTGCGATAGGTCGAATTGCTCAATGCCTCGGCGATCGGCTGCAGTCGCACCGGCAAGCGGCCGAGGCCGGTCAAGGGCGGCGTCGGCGTCACCTGGTAGACGAATTCCTGCAAATCCACCTTGGCGGTGATCGTGCGCTTGGCGAGGCGATAGGCCTCCTCGCCCGACCGCTTCGTCGACGACTCCCAATGGACCGCCGGCGTTTTCGCGATCTTGCGAAACAGGTCGCCGGTCGGGCCGCCGTGCAAGGCGGTGTAAATCTGCCAGTCGATTGAGCCGATCACGGCCTCAAGCGCGGCGTCGGTGTCGGCGTAGTCGACGACCAGGTCGTCGGAGTCGCTGGCGGCAAGCTTCGCCAGCACCGCGATCTCGAAACACAACTCGACTTGCGACTTGTGAAAGATCGGGCCGGCCTGGCTAATCTTGGTTAGCTCCTCATTCTCGGTATAGACCGAGATCACCGGCAACGGCCCGGCCAGGTCGTCGATCGGATCGAGCCGCGTGTCGAAAACATACTTGCCGGCCAGGGTCGGCCAGGGACCGGATTCCGGCGTGCCCGACGGCGCCAAGGCTTCAAGCGCGCAAAGGCGCAAAAACTCACGCGCGAGCATGTCATTTGATCCGGTTGAGATCGAGCCTGGCGTAACCAGGCGTCGAGGGCAGCACTTCGGCGACGCGGAATAGCTGGCCGGCGATCGGCGCGCCGTTGTCGTCGAGCGCGGCGATTTGATCGCCGGTGCGCGGCCGATAGGGCAACTGCGCGAGGCGGATCGAGAGATAGGGCCGCGAACTGGCGACGCCAGGTCGCTCGGGTTGCACGCCAGGCTGGTTGAACGGGCCGCCGCCGACGCGTGCGGCATATTCGCCGAACGTGCCGGCGATCCGCTTAACGACGCGATCCGGGTCGGCGACGGTCGGCGCGTTGACATCCGTCGCCAGCTTGCACGGCCGATACTCGAAAGGATCGGCCGCGTGCTGGTCGAGCGTCGCCGCCGCAGCGGCAAAGGCTTTTGAGAACGGCGACGCCATGACGATCGAGCCTTAGACGGTGTCGACGCCGAGAACGACGGTGCCGACGGTGTCGGCCTGCAACGCGGCAACGGCGGCATAGCCGACGCGCAAATTGCTGGTCGCGGTCTTGGTGAATTTCTTGGCGGTATCATCCCAATACAGAATGTCGCCAGCCGCCCAGGCGGCGGCGGTGTCCTTCGGCTGGCCCTCGAAAACGCCCTCGCGCCGGATCACGTAGTCGTCACCGATCGCCGCATCGGAAAGAACGATTCCGAACAGCGAGCCGACCTTGAGCGGCTGGCCGCCGGTGAGCGCGGCGGCGGTCGCCGCCAGGGTGAGATTTGCACCCTCATTCAAATAGTTTCGCATGTTGCTTGCCCTGCAAGACTAAGAGGAAAACGAAAACGGCCGACGCGTGATTGCGTCGGCCGCTGGAGAACGACGAAACCCGTCGCGCCTTACGCGCCGGGGTCCTGGTACATGCCGCGCCAGTCGATCGCCTTCGCGGCGAAATCGAGCCGGCCCTTGACCTCGACGCCGTCGACATCGAAGCCGAGGCGGCTCTCGGTGTAGAGGCCTTCCTCGCCGTCGAGATAGGCGTACTCGATCGTGTCAATGGTCGCCGGGTCGGCGAACAGATACCAGGTGTTGCCGGTGAGGCGCGCCTCGGTGATCTGCAACATCGAGCCGGCGAACGGGTTCACCTGGGCATTCTGCTGCGGATAGAGAGTGGTCGCGAGGAACTGCTGCGCCTCGGTTTCCTTGTCGGGCGACACGACGATAAACGCCGGCGCCAGGTTCAGCGGTTCGGCGTCGGAGGCCTTCGCGGCGAGGCCCTTCTGCTTTCGCATCGCCTTGCGGCCGGCGGAAAGCGACGCGATGTTGATCGCCGAGCCGGCGGCGGCCAGGTTGCCGTGATTGGCGTGGAACAACTGGACGCCGTCGCCCATGTTCGGATTCGAGGTGATGATCGCCCAGAACAGGGCGGCCTCGGTTTCCGCAGCCGCGCGGCCGAACAGCATCGGAATGCGATCGAACGCCGACAGGTCGTCATTGATCAGCGACTGCCGCGACAGCGTGATCACGCGGCCGAACGTCGACAGCGAATAGCTCTCTTTGCTATCCGCCAGCGCCATGCGGGTGAACTCGCCGCCTTCCTTCACCGGCTTGAGGTTCGGCATGTTGGAAAGCTGAACGATCGCGCGCGCCTTGAAATCGGGCGCGTTGTTCTGGCGCGACAGCTTTTTCCAATTCTGCGGCGCGACCTCATAGGCCGAGCGCAGCCGCTTGGAAATCACGTTCGCGAGGAGGTTCGGAAAATCCGAGGTCGTCATCGCACCACCGGCCGAGCGGAGGTTGCTCGGCAGGCCGAGGAGCGCGCCGGCCAATTCCATGCGGCCGAGGCCGCGCAGCTTCACGCCCTGGGTTTCCTCGACGAACGTGCGGCCCATTTCCATGAGCGACATGCCGCGCCAGGCGCGCGCCTCATCGGTCAGCTTGACCGAGGCCGGATTAGCGCGGTGCATGATCGCATTCTCGATCGCCGAGCGGATCACGTCGCCCTCATCGCTGATGATCTGCACGCGCGGATTGGCGACGTTGCCGGCGGCACGCTCGGCAACGGCGTCGAGCACCAGAGTGCGCACCTGGTCGATCGCGGTGCCGTCGGCGATATGCTGCGCGGCGAACTCGGCCGGCATGGCATGGCGCACCGCCAGCGTGTTGATCTCGGCGGCGCGGGCGCGCTCGACGGCGATCGCGGTCGGCGAAGCCGGCGGCGCGGCGCGCTCGGCGGTCTCGATCTTGGCCTCGGTCTCGCGGACCTGGCGCACCAGGTCGGCGTGATCGGTCTCGATCGCGCGCACGGCCTCGGGCGCCAGGCCGTCGGTCATTTCGGCGATCTTGTCGGCCGCGCGCTGCTTCAGGGCGGCCAGGTGCGCCCGCAACTGTTCAAGAGTCATGGAAAAACTTTCCTTCTTTCGTTTGGCGATTCAGATTGAAGATTGCCGCATGCGCATGCGTGCGGCGGCGGCCGAGCCGTCGACCGATCGCGCGATCACGACCGGGTATTGATCAGCGGTCGCGCGGGTCTGCGCGCCGTTGTCGGCTGGAATGGTCACGAAAGAGATTTCGTAAGGCGTCCAGCGCGTAACAATGCGCTTCTCGACCTCGCCGACTTTTTCCGGCGTGACGACGCGCACCTCGTCGATCGAGTAACCGACCGAAACCTTTGTGATGATCCGCTCGGCGACCAGGGCGAACATGCGGTCGGCGCTTTCGTCGACTCCCTTGCTCGGGAAGCGAATGAGTGCGCGGCCCTCTTTGCCCTCGATCCAGGCGCGCTCGACGGCGCCGACCTGGGACCATGTCGAATAGGAGGAGTGCGAGTCCAACGCCGGCGCGCCGGAATTGAGGCGATCCATGTTGATCGCGCGCTCGCTCACCTCAAGCGTTTCATCGAACGGAATGGCGGTGTCCCATCCCGAATAGCGCATGCGCCGCACGGTCGCGCCGGTCGTAAACGTCACCTCAACGGTGCGCTTTTCGGTGTCGATCGAGCCGACCGGCACCGCACGCGTTTGCATCGGCAACGCGTGCGGATCATTTGCCCTTTTTGGAAGTGTCATTGTTGACCTCGGTGTTAGATTCGTCTTTCGCGCCGCCCTTTGTCGACGTGAGCGCGAGGCGCGGGTCGGTATCGAGAACGATCTTTCGGCGGTCGATCTCGGCAAACCATTCGGCGATTTCGTCGAGTTGCACGTCGGGGTCGATGCCCCAGGCGGCGACGAATTGCGGCCAGGTCATGCGTCCCGATCGGACGGCCAGAATGTCGGCCTCCATGTCTTTGAGCGGGTCGATCGGCTCATTGGCCGGCATGATCCATTCAACCGGATAGCCGCCGGCGCGACGCGGCAGAATGCCGGCGTCCATCGCGGCCTCGCACCAGCGAGTCCACAGCGGATCGAGCAACATGGCGACGATCGTGTGCCACTGGAATTGCTCGACCAGGCGGCGAAACTCGATCTTGCCGGCGCGCAGCGACGAAAAATTCGCGCGCCGCAAGTCGCCGGTGAGTTGGTCGTAAGTGATGCCGGCGCCGGCGGCGAGCGTGAGCCAGGTCGACATAAGGACCGACTCGAACTGGATCGACGACGACGGCGAAACCGTCTGCAAATCCTCGCCCTGCTCCAAATACTGGATCATGCCAGGCGAAAGCGTTTCGATCCGGCGGGTGCCGCCGTCCGGTGTCCTTTCGTTGGTCACCTTCTGCGCAAGCGTGCGCGAGGTGTCATTCGTCTTGATGAATGCGGCGAGGCACGCCTCGATCCGCGACTTGACGACGACGGCCTCCTCAAGATCGGCAACGTCGCGACCTTTGAGCATGATCGGCGCGACCCACGGCACGCCGCGACCCTGGCCGATCCGATCCTTGCGGTAGGCGTGGAGCATGTCGCGCGCGTCAATGCGCTTGGATGCCGAGGGCATGACCAGGCCGCGAGCGCCAGGGTGCACCGGATAAATCCAGTATGCTTTGCGCTTGCCGTCGAGCGAATACTCGACGCCCTGGTCGACGACGACGCCCTCGGCGTTGATGTCGGCATTCGGCGGCCGGGTGACCATCATCACGCGATCGCGCGAGGCGTCGAGGTGATCCGGCTCAAGCAACCGCAATTCGAGCGGCACGACGCCAGGCCGCGCGCTCAATTTGGTCGGCACCATGTGCGCGAGCACTTCGCCGGACTCGATCACGCATCCGGTCGCGAGCGCGATCAACCCGTCGATGTTGAGTTGCCCCTCGCCGTCGCAAACCTTGCCCCAAGCTTTCCAGGCGGCTTTTGCCTTGCGGTCGAGTTTTTTGTTGCCGGTGTTGACCTTCGGCATGATGCCGGCGCCGACCGAGTGCGACACAAACACCGAGCGGATTCGATTGCCCCACCATGTGTTTCGGGTGATGTCGCGCGAGCGGGCGCGTAGCATCGGCAAGCCGCCCTTGATCGTGACGTTTGCCGAGGCGTTGGTCGCTTGCCAGCCAGCGGTGCGGCGGCCGACCTTGGCGCCGTCATAGTGGCGCACCTGGTCGAGCGTGACGCGCGCCGAGGCACGGCGCACGCCGGCGGCCGGATCGAAAAAGGCGATCGCGCGATCGAGGATGTTCATTTGCGGTCGACCTTAATCGCGGCAATGCGCGACGAATGACGTTGAAACCTTGCGCGCCGACGGCGACACAACGGCGAGCATTTGCGCGAGCACCGCTTGCATATCGGCAAGCGAGCGATATTCGACCTCGCGCGCGTCGGGTCCCGATCCGAACTTGACGCGGCGCGCGCCAGTCGCGATCGCGGCTTGCAACGTGTCGATGTCGTCTTGCGTGTAAGCCATCTCGATCGCCCTCCTCGAAAAGAAAAAGGCCGCTCGGATGAAACCGAGCGGCCTTGTGTCGCCGTGCAACGTCGCCTCTTAGGCGGTGCCGACTTGGCCGGCTGAAAACAGCGAGCGGCCTTGCGCCTGGTCGCCCCAGGTCGGCGCTAACGGGATAGTTGGGAGTCGCCCCACCGGGTACGAAAGCCGGCTTAACTCACCCGTTGCGCAAGCGCCTTTACGGCAACTTGATTCCGGCGAATTGCGCGTGCACGCGATCGAGCCAATGCCCAACCATGCCGCTCAACACCGGCGACTTGTTCGCCTTGCGGAAAGCGCCGAACGACTCGGCGGCCTGGTCGACGGCCTCGGCGGCCTTCGGCACCAGCATCGGCACGTCGAGCGCGCCAGGCGGGAAATCGAACTTGGTCGCGTTGACGCGATTGCCGACGACGACGTGACGCATGCCGGCGAGGCGATCGGCAACCGGCTTGATCTCCTCAATCGAGGCCTGATTGTTGCCGACGACATGCAACACCGCGATCGAGTAGCGCGCCGGATCGAGGAAACCGATCGCCGCGAGCATATCGAGCGTCGGCGACAGCAAACCGGCGCGAATGTCGATCACCGTCACCGCCTGGCCGAGCGTATCGAAGACACGCATCTGGCCGTCGGAGTCGGTGAGGTCGACGATCTCGGTTTTGTCCGGAAAAAACCGCTTGAGCACACCGCCCTCGACCGCGCTTTCGGTGTCGAAAGCGCGAAAATCGACGCCGGTCGCGATCAAAAAGTCGAGAAACGCGCGCGCGACGGTCGTCTTGCCGACGCCGCCTTTGTTGCCGCCGATAATGACGACGATCGGCTTTGACATGGTCGAAATTTCCCTTTGTTAGCGGTTGAGCCAGCCGCCCAGGTCGCGACCGAGCCAATTCGACTCGGCTTGCGCTTCCTGGCGCGGAGGCGGTGCCGCCGGCGGTTGAGGTTCTTCGTTCTCAACCGCCGGCGCCGCCGTGACCGGACGCGCGACTTGCACGGCCAGCGGCTTCGGAGCGAAGAAATCACCTTGCGTGATCGTCGGCGCGCGCTCGCGTGCGAGGATCTTCCATTCGTCCTCGGTCATCGACGAAACGCCCAGGTGCTCGGCCAAGGCGAGGTTGTAAACGCGACAGTCGAGGAAATGGTTTTCCTCTTTGCCGCGCGGAAACCAGGCTTTGGTTTTGCGCCCGCGCACGTTTTTCTCGGCGAGGTATTCCGCCGTGACCTGGCGGAAATAGATTTCGTCGAGCCAGGTGCCGAAATGGCAATAACCAGGCGGATCGACCTCATGCCCGGCGGCGGCGCCCTCGCGCCGCAAATCCTCATACCAATGGCCTTTGAGCGACCAGGTGCCGACCGGCCAGATTTTGCCGGTGCCGATCTTTTTGCCGTCGAGGTCGATGTCGACCAGGCTCGGCGTGCCGATCGGCGGCTTATTCCAACCGTCGCGACCGTCGACCGCGAATGCGAGCATGCGATCGCGGCACCACTGATAGACGATATGCGAGCGAAACCCCGAGTCGACCGCGAAGGCGTCGACCTGGCGCGCGCCGCCGAACGCATCCGGCCAGCGCTTGTCGTAAAGCTCGGCCAGCTTCAAGAATGCGCCGGCGTTGGCGTTGGTCGTGTCGCCTTCCAAGACATCGGTAAAGACAACCCACGACTCGCGGTTCGGCGCCCAGGCGACGACCTCGACATAGATGCCGCGCATCTGCACGTCGGCCGCCGCCGTCAGCATCAGGCCGCGCGGCGGGATGTGCCCCTTGCGATAATCCTCGCGCCGCTCCATCAGGCGAACATGATCGGGCGCGTCGCCCTTCACCTCATACGCTTCGCCGAGCGTGAGGTTATAGAACGCCTTGAGCGCCGAGGGATTCGTTTGCGCCGCGATCCACTCTTTCGCGATCTCATCCCACGGCACCAGCGTCGAGGATAGCGCGTCAAAGTGATATGACCGATCCTTGCCGGCGCCTGGCGCCGTCGGAATCCAGCCATTCGGCCGACCGTCGGCACGCGGCTCGGCGTGCTTGCTTCCCTTGCGGACCAGGTCGTTTTTTTCGTGGCCCTCGATCACCGTGCCGCAACACGGCGTCACATAGTGCGCCTGGTACGGAAACGACTCGTTGAACTTGAAATTCGCGCCGAACTTGAAAACGAACGGCTCGCGACAGCCTGGGCAGTCGACGTGCCAATATCGTTGATCGCCCGCCTTAAACTGCGCGTCGATGTAGCAGGAGCCGACGACGGTCGGCGTTGAAATGTTGGTTTCCTTCCAGTCGCCGTCGGCGAGGAAGGAAATGCCGCGCGCCGCGATCATGGCGTGCGGCGATCCCTGGCCGTCGAGGTCGTCGGGGTACTCGCTCGCCTCGTCTTTGATCCGGCGCTTTTTCGTGATCGAGCGCAAACTCGCGGTCGAGTTGGCGATCACCATCGCCAGCGATCCGCCGGGATAGCGCTTATTGTAAGTCGTCGAGCCTTCGCCCGATCGCGCGACTTGCGGCGCGACCTTTTGCTTGAGCGACTTCGTGTTTTCGATCGCGGGGTTGAACTTGTCGCGAATGAATTTGTCGAGCGCGTCTTGCGTCGGCTGCACAAGCATGATGCCGCCGGCCGGATCGCAGTCGATCGAGTGGCCGACGCCAACGATCGCCATAACCGTGAACCCGGTTTGCGCGCTCTTTTTGATCGACTGTTTGTTGACCGGCGAGTCCGGCCCCATGTTGTCGAGCGGTTCGCAAATGTACGGCGTGAAATCCGGGTCCCATAGCTCGCCGGATCGCGGCCCGTCGGGCACGATAAGGTTAGAGGCTCCCCACTGTGTCGGCGTGAGTTTTTCCGGCGGCTCGATCAGCGCCTTGCAAGCGCGAGCGATGACGCCGAGCGCCGTGTGCTTGAATTGCATCACGCATCCGATTCGTTTTCCTCGGTCGCGATCCGCAACGGTTCACTCGATCCGGCTAGCTCGCCGAACGCGGCGGCGATCGCCTTGCGCAATTCCCGCGCGACCTCTTTAAACTTCGCCCTGGCGCCGGCGGCGCCGTCTTTGCCGACTGCAGCCGCCATCGCCTCGGAATGGCTGGTGAGGCGGTCGATCGCCCGCACGCACGCCTCGGCGCATTTGTTCGCCGCGTCGGCCAGGTCGCCGATCGGCACCAGGTTGCCGAGCCTTTCCTCAAGCTCAAGATACTTGAGGTCGGCGGCGTATTGCTTTTCCCGCGCCTGGTGATCGCGATATGTCGGCGACGCGCCGCCCTCGGCGTCGTCGTCGTCGGCGGCGTGCTCGGCCGACGCTTCCTTTGCAGCGTCGCCGATCTCGCCGACCGCGCGATCGAACTGCGCGAGGCAAATGAGTTTGGTGCCGCCTTCACCTGGGCGCGTTTCCAGCTTGCCGGCCTCGACCAGGTTGGCGACGCGCTTGGCGATCGCCTGGCGCGACTTGCCTTTCATCCTGGCGACTTCCGCGATCGGCAACCATAGGCCGGCGTCGAGATCGAGAGTCGGCTCGGTGTCAGTCGACGACATCGCGCACGGTGCGAACAACTTCGCTCGCCGCCTCCTCGGTCAAATCGGCGATCGGCCTCACAACCTCTTTGACCACCGACGCCGCCACATCGCGAACGAACTGCCAGGCCTGGCGCCGCGCCACAATGACGACCGCAAGATCACGCGGCTTTTGTGCGAGGCCGCCAAGCTTGAGGCCGAGTTGCCGAGCCTGCCGATCTCGATTCCGATCACGGCCTTGCACCGCGTCGGCCAGGCGCGCGCCGATCGCCTGGCGTTGCTCGCCGACGATCTCAGGGCGGTGCGCCGCCAGCGCGACTACTGGCGGAGCATCGGCGTTCGCTCGACCGATAAGGAATGGGTCAAGCTCGACGGGCGCGAGGCCGACATCACCAGCGAAATCGAGTTGATCGGCGGCGGCGCCTCGGCGCCGGCCGGAACCGCCAAGGCCTAAAGGACCGCCGGAAATGGGTGTGCCGCGCTTTTATACTATCGTCGAAACCGCCGAGATTTTCCGCGTGTCAAGGCGGACATTCGAGGATTTTGTCGCGGTGCACCCTTTCTATCGACAGATCGGCAAGCGTAAACTATTCACCGAGGCGGACATCGCCGCGCTAGCCGAGAAAATGGAATGTCGATCAAAGTCGTTAGTATCCCCGGAAGTCCAAACCTCTACCTCAGAGGGACGCTCCGAGGCGTCAAAGTTTACGAGACTTGCGGCACTACAAGCCCAGAAGCGGCGGAAACCATCCGCGCGAAAAGAGAATGGGAAATCCTCCAAGGTAGTATTTTTGGCGCCGCCTCTACCGCGACCTTGATCGACGCCGCGCTCGTCTACCTCGAAAACGGCGGCGAGGCGCGTTTCACCAAACCGATCACCGACCATTTCAAGTCGACGCCGCTCGCCAAGATCGACCAGGCGGCGGCCGACGCGTGCGCCCGCAAGCTTTATCCGAACTGCGGCCCGGCGACACTGGTGCGCCAGGTTTACACACCGCTTACCGCCATGATCAACGCCGCCGCCAAGCGCAAGCTTTGCGCGCCGGTGAAATTCGAGCGGCCCAAGATGCCAAAGGGCCGCGTGCGTTGGATCACGCATGTCGAGGCCGACCGACTGTTGACGGCGATGCCGCCGCACCTCTACCCCCTGGTTGCCTTCCTGCTCTACACCGGCGCCAGGTGCGGCGAGGCGCTTTGGCTCGACTGGCGTTTCGTCGACCTCAAGCGCGCCCAGGTGCAATTTCTCGACACAAAGAACGGCACCGATCGCGGCGTGCCGTTGCACCCCGCCCTGGTCGCGATCCTGGCGAACTTGCCGCATCGCACCGGCTGCGTTTTCCGCAAGCAAGGCCGCCTCATCAAGCCGACCGGATTCATGCCGCGCAACAGCAACAGCGGCGAGCCGATCGTGCGCGAGTATGCGCTCGGCGATCCTTACACACCGCTCGATCCCGACGACGATCGCGACGTGTCGGCCGGCTCGCGGATCAAGAAAGGATTCAAGGCCGCATGCGTGCGCGCCGAGATCGACGATTTTTCACCGCATGATTGCCGGCACACCTGGGCGACCTGGCACTATCAGCAGCACCGCGACCTCAACTTGCTCAAAGACCTCGGCGGCTGGTCGTCGCTCTCAATGGTGTTGCGCTATGCGCATGTGAACGTCGAGCACCGCGCGCCCTCGATCGCGGCTATGCCGACGATCGGCGGCACGCCGCCGGCGGCGCCCAGGACGGCCAGCGCGGGCGCGTCAGAGGCCGAGCGCGAGGCGGCGGCGCGATGATCTCGGATTTTGGAAAGCTCACCGTCAGCGCCGGCGCCGTCGCGATCGGCACGTTGATCACGTTCGCCCTCGGCTATGCCGACAAGGTCGATCCATTCGTGCCCGGCATGGTCGCTGGACTGGTCGCCCTGGGCGCGCTCGAATTGCGCGCGGTGATTCTCAAGAGGAGGGAAAGAAAATGACGAACCGGACTCCAATTTCGGAGATCCTTTCCGGCGACGATCTCAGGCACCCGGCGGCGTGCGCGGCGTCGCTTTCGACGCGCGACTTGCGCGCGCGCGTGCTCGCCGTGATCAGGCCGATGCCAGAGGAAACCGCCGACGGCACCACGCTCGGCGAGGCGCGGGCGATCGTCGCGGGATGGCAGCGCGCGCACGACCTGACATACCTCTCGCCCGAGGCATGCCTCGACCTCGCGGAGCGGATCGAGGCCGCCATGATCGCCGAGAGGGCCGAGCCATGAACGAGCGCACCCTCGACGAGATCGCCAGCGATTTGCGGGAGATCGCGAACATGGTCGAAATCCCCGGTAGCGTCGCGGCCAAACTTCACAAGTGCGCCGACGAAATCGACGCGATCGACTCACAAAACTCGCTAGAGGCCGCAATCGAGGCCGGGCGCATGCCGAGGGCAAAGCCATGACCGGCGACGACGTGCCCCCGGTGATCCGCACCGCGCGCCAGGTCGAGGAATATCGGGCGCTCGACCGCTTGCACGCGGCTTTCGTCGAGGAAATGCGCGCGGTGCTTTCGATGCCGTACCACGAATGGGTGCGGCGCACGTTCGGGCCGCTCGGCCCGATGCACTATGTTGATCCGCGCAAAGACGACGCGCCGGCGCAATTCGCGGCGGCGGCGATCCCGCCATTGTCGGAAAGTGAAAAATCCGTGAAGTGCGATTTCGCCAAAGGAAATAAGACTTACAAGTCAGATATTTAGCGCGCTTCACTTTTGCCCTTCACACGGGAGAGGTCCAAGGTTCGATCCCTTGTGCGTCCACCATTCCTTTCCCGCCTGTCACCCAACCGCAGACTTTGGCCGGGCGTTATGCCGTCCCCGTACCCGGTCCACCGCAGCGCAACAAGCGCGCCGGGGAAGATCGGCCGACCACCCCTCCCACGGAGTCCTACGGGGTTTTGTTTACAGGCCTCCTCGGCTACCTTCCCGGAACTCGCGGGGGCCAGGGAAGTCTCGATGCGCAAGGGCAACGACTACATTCTGAAGCTGCGGCCTTGGTCCCTGTCGACCTTCGTCGTCGCCCTGCTGGTCGTGGTGCTGGCGACCGCGACCCAGGAGATGTTCGCAAGCTTCGGCATGCAACTCTATTTCGCTGGCTTCGTGCCGGCGATCCTGGTCGCCGGCCTGATGGGCGGCGCGCCGGCCGGCGCTTTCGCCACGATCATCACCGTTCCGATCGTCTGGTGGGCGTTCATGCCGCCCTATTTCGAATTCGCCTGGCCGACGGCCGACGACTACGACAGCATCGCGATGTTCCTGCTGTCGAGCGGGCTCCTGGTCAGCTTTTCGCAGCTCTATCGGGAAGCGCTGGTCATCCTGCGCAAGTAACGCGCCCGGCGCGGACCGCTCCTGCTCGACTGTGGCGGCAAGCCGGCCGCCTGCACCGATCGACCGCCTCAGATCCCGAACATCCAGACCGCGACGATGGTGGCCAGCGTTGCCAGTCCGCTGGTGGTCCAGCCCACCGCGTAGAAGGTGTCGTCGGGGGCGGTGTCGAGCACCGTATTGGTGGTTTCCGTCACTGATCGCCAACGCATGGCGTCTCTCCTCGGAACTCCTGCCCGGCGACATAACGCGGCTCGCGGTTCCCGGTTCCGCCTCGATCGCAGCGGCCGCGCCGTTCACGCTGAGCTCACGGACTGCTGATCGGCAACGCGGAACCTGCGACATTCTGTCCCGTTGAGGGGCGCCGGAAACCAACTTGGGAGAACCATCCGATGCGAACACTGATCCTCGCCGCCACCGCCCTCGCCTTCGTCTCGTCCACCGCACTCGCGCAGGACAAGGCAGGCGGTACCACGGCCCCCGCAGCACAAAGCGGCGACACAGCGGCCAAGGGCGAGGCGACCAAGATGGCGCCGAAGAAGAAAGCCAAGAAGGCAAAGAAATCGAAGGCCAAGTCCGGCGGCGCCGCCACCACCGGCGACGATGCGACCAAGCAATAATCAGAAACAATCGCGCACCGCGATCACGGAAGAGACGAAACGGAAAAGGCCGCCCGAAGGCGGCCTTTTTGCTGTCTCGGTGCGGATGCTGCCTCGGCTCGTCACGTCGTGATCAACTGCGCCGATCGTGCGAGGCCTCGAATCCTATGTCAGCAACGGCTGGACCGGTGATCGCCGGACCAACGAAATTCAGGTGCGGGAGAGGGAGCGAAAGAGGCGCAGAGCCGATAATCCGCACCGCCATCGGATCGTTCTGAAAATTGACCACCGGCTCCAGGAATTGCTCCACCTCCCGCACCTTTTGTTGTGCCGCGCGTGCAGCGACGACGCATGATCCAAACGGGCTATCACCTCGATGCGGTGACAAGATTCATTGATCAGCTGGGTGCTGAGGGCCATCGTCGTGGCGCCCCGCGAGCCCGCTCTCTTGCACGCGCTCCGCAAACCAGCGCGACGTGGCGTGGTCGATCGCGCCGCCGGCATAGACTTCGGAAAAGCTCACGCCGTTCGGTCCGACGATCACGAGCACGCCCATCGCATAGGCAAACCAGACATTCGGATCGGTCAGCGCGGCCAGCTTGCGCTGATCGTGATCGAGCGGCTGGTGATTGCTGTCCTTGCGCAGCTCGATGGCCAGGAGATTGTTCGGGATATCGCGCTGATGCACGACGATATCGGGATAGATCGACTTGCCGAGATGGTCATCGGTCGAGCTACCCGAGCCGCGTGGCAGCCGCAGCGTGCGCTCGCCGAGCCGATCGTAGTTGCAATCGACCTGCCAGCCGGCGAACTGCCGCTCGACATAGACCGCGATTCGGTGAGTAAGCGTTCGCTCGCCGAGATCGCGCTCCAGCAGGAACGTCTCCTGCGCGTAAAACTCCTGCACGGCGGCGATCACCTTGTTCAGCTCGGTCTGCATGGGCGCCTCCGACTGGACAAAAGCGCGATGAGCTTCATCGCGCGTTGGCTTCTTGTTTGAGCATGATCTCCGCGCAAACGCTTCGCGTTTGTCGCGAGGGAAAACCGCGTCGCACTTTGCGCTAACGCGGCCGTTCCGGTCGGGATCATGCTCGGGGCCGCCGCCGCGGCCATTTCAAATCATGCTCGCTACATCTGCACTTCGATCAGCCGCGGGCCCGGTTCGGCAACGGCATTCGCCAGCGCCTTGTTGAACTCATCCGCGGATGCGACCGCCACGGCCGGCACGCCCATTCCCTTTGCCAGCGCGACGAAATCGAGCGTCGGCCGGTCAATCTTCAGCATGTCCTGCGCCCGCTTGCCCGGCTCGCCCGCGCCGACGCCGTCGAACTCGCCGCGCAGGATCTGGTAGATCCGGTTGGCGAACACGATGGTCACGACGTTGAGCCCCTCGCGCGCCTGCGTCCACAGCGACTGGATCGTGTACATCGCGCTGCCGTCGCCGACCATGCAGATCACCTTGCGGTCCGGACAGGCGACCGCGGCACCGGTTGCCACCGGCGTCGAGAAGCCGATCGAGCCGCCCATGTTCTGCAACCAGTCATGCGGCGCCGCGCCCGCCGTCGGCGGAAAGAAGCCGCGGCCAGTGGTGACGGATTCATCGACCATGATGGCGTTGTCGGGGATCGCGCACGCAATCGCCTGCGCGATCGATGCGTGATTGAGGGCGCCGGTCGGCTTGATCAGTTCCGGATGCTGCTGCGGCTTGACGTCCTGCGCCGTCGCATGCAGCGCATTGGCCAGCGCCTCGAGGGCTGCGACCGAATTCTCGCCCCAGGCGGTCATGCGATGCACCTCGCAGCCTTCCGCCTTCAGCATACTCGGCTTGTTCGGATAGGCGAAGAACGCGACGGGATCGTTGGCCTCGACCAGGACAATGTGACGAAAATTCTTCAGGATCGGCAGCGCCTGCTCGATCACATAGGGAATGCGATTGATCGAGAAGCGGCCGCGGCCGCGCGCCATCCGCGGATGATAGGTCTGGCCCATCACCGTGCAGCCGGTCTTGCCGGCGATGCGCTCGGCGAGCGCCAGCCCGTGCTCGGTCAGCGCGCTGCCGGTGACCAGCAGCAGCGTGTGCGCGGCATCGCCGTGCAGGATTTTCGCCGCGGTGTCGACCGCCTGAGGCGAATAGCTCGGGCGCTGGGTGTCGACCGGCACCTCGGCGATGCCGTCGGCCTCGTTCCAGGCGGTGTCGGCCGGCAGGATCAGGGTTGCGATCTGGGGCGGCGCGCTCTTTGCCGCGGCGATCGCAGCCGCACCGTCGGCGGCGACCGACTTGGCATCCGGCGAGGTGCGCACCCAGGACGACATCGGCCGCGCCAGGCCCTCGATATCGGAGGTCAGCGGCGCGTTGTAGCCGATGTGGTAGGTGGCGTGCTGGCCGACGATGTTGACGATGCCGGAATGCGCCTTCTTGGCGTTGTGCAGATTGGCAAGGCCGTTGGCGAGGCCGGGCCCGAGATGCAGCAAGGTCGAGGCCGGTGTTCCCTTCATGCGGAAATAGCCGTCGGCAGCACCCGTCACCACGCCTTCGAACAGGCCGAGCACGCAGCGCATGCCCGGGACCTTGTCCAGCGCCGCCACGAAATGCATCTCCGAGGTGCCCGGGTTGGTAAAACAGACATCCACGCCGCCCGCGACCAATGTCCGCACCAGACTTTCCGCACCGTTCATGCTCTCGCTCCCGTTTCGAGATGTTCTTGAGGTCGCTCCAGATCAACCATTCTTCATCCGCTTCGTCAAAGGCTTGGCCGGACAATGCAGCTATTGCCTGCGGTCTGTTGCTTTTTTAAACCGTGTTGCCGGAAAGTGCCTAAAGTCACCGCTTCGTCGCTTGCGCAACGCCGGCAATTGTGGACTCTCTGGGCATATATTTGATTGTTCGCGAGGACGACGACCATGCGCCCGTTTGCCTTGATGTTTGCCGCGCTCACGATCCTGGCAGGTGCCGGCCAGGCCCAAGCCCAGTTCTTCGACTCCCGGGGCTACCAATCCGAAGCCCCGAGTTTCTTTGGCGGTGGCGGCGCAAGCCCGATCCCGCGCACCACCGTCGACTACCCGACCAACTATGCCCCCGGCACCATCGTGGTGAACACAGCCGAGCGCCGGCTCTATCTGGTGCAGGGCAACGGCCAGGCGTTGCGCTACGGTATCGGCGTCGGCCGCGACGGCTTCCGCTGGAGCGGCGTCCACCGCATCAGCGCGAAGAAGGAATGGCCGTCCTGGACGCCGCCCTCGGACATGCTGCGCCGCCGCCCCGATCTGCCGCGTCACATGGCCGGCGGCATCGAGAACCCGCTCGGCGCTCGCGCGATGTATCTCGGCTCGACGCTGTACCGGATCCACGGCTCCAACGAGCCGGAGACGATCGGCCAGGCGGTCTCGTCCGGTTGTTTCCGCATGACCAATGAGGACGTCAAGGACCTCTATGATCGCGTCTCGGTTGGTGCCACCGTCGTGGTGAAGAACTGATCGCGACGATTTCAACGGAACCGGGCGTCGCCATCCGGCAAGCTCGCCGATCCCGTCTTGCGCTGCCGCAAAGCTTGCGGCAGCGTTGTCATGATGTCCCAGCACCGTCCTTCGATCCTGCTCCTTCTCGCCGCAACGCTCGCCGCTTGCCTCACTGATGCCACCGCGCCTGCCGCCGCCGAGGTGCCGGCCATCATCGCGCGCCAGCGTCACGAGAAGAAGGTCTTCACCGACGCCGAGATCGTCGAAGGTTTTCTGAAGACCGCGTTCGGCGCCGAATTTCATCTCGCCGGAAGGGTCGACCGCATCCGCAAATACGACCGGGCGGTGCGCGTGTTCGCCGACGGCAACCGCGCCGACCGCAAGGCGCAGCTGGCCAAGGTCGTCGCCGACATCCGGGGCAAGGTGCAGCATCTCGACATCGCGATGAGCGACACCCACGACGCGGCCAATGTCGTGGTCAAGCTGGTGCGCGACCGCGAGCTCTACCGCACGATCGCGACCTTCTACGGCCAGGAGCGCGCCAAGGAAATCCGCTCCTCGCTCGACCCGCAATGCCTGTCCGGCTTCCGCAAGAACGAAAACTACGAGATCGAGCATTCCGACGTCATCCTCACCGTCGACAATGGCGATTTCGTCTTCCTCGACTGCGCCTATGAGGAACTGCTGCAATCGCTCGGCCCCATCAACGACACCGCGACCGTGCCATGGACGATGTTCAACGACAGCGTCTCGATGGGTTTCTTCGACGTCTACGACCAGTATCTGCTCAATCTGCTCTACGACCCGCGCATCAAGCCCGGCATGACCGTGCAGGAGGTCAAGGCCGCGCTGCCCGACGTGCTCAGAGACGTCCGCGCCTGGGTGGCGAAGGTGAACCATCTGGAGTGAGGGTGGGTGCAACCGGTGCACGGCGCTCGCCAGAAACACCGCCGACGTCCTGGCGCAAGCCAGGACGTCGCTGGAGATGACTCGATTCAAGATGTCAAACAGCAGGATGTCATCACCCGCAAACGGGTGATCCAGTATTCCGGAGACGCTGGTGCCGCACCTCCCGCTTGACCTGGCCCCAGCGGCCGCCTCCATAGAAATGCGGTCAGACGACACGAGGTGATTCGATGAATGCTCCTGCTGCCCGTTTCCTCAGCCCGTCCGAAGCTGCAAGGCAGCTCGGCATCTCGGCGAAAGCGCTGCGCCTCTACGAGGAGCGCGGCCTGGTCGCGCCCGCCCGCACGCCGGCGGGATGGCGCGCCTATGGCCCGGTCGAGATGGCGCGCTGCGCCGAGATCGTCGCGCTGCGCGCCCTCGGCCTCAGCGTCGGTGAAGTGGCGCGGATCCTGAACGGCGACACCGCCATCCTCGGCCGCGTGCTGGCTGCGCACGAGGCCACGCTCGAAGCACGCATCCGCCAATGCACCGACAGCATCGCCAGGGTGCGTCGGCTGCGCAACGACCTCGGCTGCGGCAAAATGCCCGCGACGCACGACCTGATCGGTGCGGTCAGGGCGCGGCCGGCGATCGGCGTCGCATTCGATCTGCCGTGGCCGTGGGGCGGCGAGCGCTTCGAACTGCGCGATATCAAATCGCTGAACTACATCGTCGGCCCGCTCGGCAGCGGCAAGACGCGCCTCGCGCAGCGGCTTGCCGAAGCGCTGCCCGGTGCCAGCTTTGTCGGACTGGACCGTGCAGCCGACGGCGGCGCGGCCGTTCGCGCGCGGCTCGACGCCGACCCCGCCCACAAGGCGAGGGTCGAGGCGAGCCTTGCCGTCCTGCTGGCCGATGGCGCCGTAGACTCACCCGCGCTCATCACCCTGCTCGCAGTTCTCGAGGCCGATGACGGCGCGATCCCGGTGATCGACATGCTCGAACAAGGGCTCGATGCGGCCAGCCAGGAGGCCGTGATCGCGCATCTGCGCCGTCGCGGACCGGAGGCGCGGCCGCTGTTCTTCCTCACGCGCTCCAACGCGATCCTCGACCTCGATGCCGTCGGCGACGATGAAGCGATCATCCTGTGTCCTGCCAATCACAGCCTGCCGATCTGCGTCAGGCCGATTCCCGGCGCAGTGGGCTATGAAGCGGTTGCGACCTGCCTCGCCTCTCCGGAGGTGCGCACGCGCACTGAAGGCATGGTGGCCTGGCTGCCATCCTGATTTCTCGTATTGGTTGTATTATCATTATATGACAATGCACGACGCAGGTCGGATGCACTTCGAAAAAGTGTGCTATAAGCACACGCGATGACCGAGCTTCCCCGTACCCAGGCCTTGCGTTGCTTCATCACGGTTGCCCGTGAGGGCACTGTATCGCGCGCCGCAGCGATGCTGAAACTGACCCAGCCGGCGGTCAGCTTGCAACTCAAGGCGCTGGAGGAAAGCACCGGGTTGCAGCTGTTCAACCGCACACCCAGCGGCTTCACGCTGACCGAGGCCGGCGCCTCGCTGCTGCCGCTGGCGCACCGGGCGGTGGCGGCGGCATCCGACTTCAAGGCGATGGCGGATTCGCTCAACGAGGCGCAGCGCGGCACGCTGCGCGTCGGCACCATCCTCGACCCCGAATTCACCCGGCTCGGACCGTTCGTGCGCAGCCTTGCGATGTCGTCGCAACGCACCGAAGTCTTCCTGCGCCACGGCGTCAGCGACGACGTGCTGGCGCAGATCGGCCGGGGCGAGCTCGACGTCGGCTATTACGTCGACGCCACGCCGCAGGAGCACCTGGTCCATCACAGCTTCACCGAACGGACCATCGCCGACGGCCGCTACCAGCTGGCGCCACTGCTCAGCTACGACTACCGCGTGATCGCGCCGATCGGCTGGCGGGACCGGGTGATCGGCAAAGGCTGGGCGGAGCTTGCCGAGCTGCCCTGGCTCGCAACGCCGCCGCATTCGGGCCACCGCCGGATGCTCGACGACATCTTCCGCCCGCTCGGCGCCCTGCCGAAGCGCGTCGGCTACACCGACCAGGAAGAGGCGATGATCGACTTCGTCGAATCCGGCCTCTGTCTCAGCCTCGCGCGCGACAATGTGCTGGCGCCGCGGATGGCGCGCCCGCATCAGTTCGTGGTGGCCGACAAGGTGAAGCTGACCTGCGATCTCTCCTTCGTCAGCCTCACCGCCCGCCGCCACGAGCCGGTGATCGCCCACGCCTTCGCGGCCGTACGCGCGGTGTGGAATATCAAGCCGGCGATCGCCGGCGCCGGACCGACGCGGACGCGCAAGGTCGCGAAGAACGTGTGACGCTGCGCGCTGATGCCCGACGGCGTTCTCCCGCCCCAGTCTCGCATAGCTCGGATCTGAGGCAGCGGGCGACAGCAATCACGGCGACGAGCGGCCGATTATCGCGGAGCGGTCGTTGGCTGACCGCCCGTAAGCTTTGCACCAAGATCTAGGCAGCAACGATCAGCGGCTGCGTCATGTCCGCCATCGCAGGCACCAGCGACGGCGCCTCGCAATCCTGCAAGACGAGCTCGTCCATGAGCTCGCGCAGCCTTGGCGGCAGATCGGCGTAATCGCCGCGCAGGGCATAACGCAGTCTCTCGCCGATCTCGTCGCAGATGGCGCGCACGTGCTCGGGCGCGATCGGATGAGGCTCACTCATGGACGTCGACCGCTTGCGACGGCGGCGCGCCGCCAAACTGCACTTCCGCTACCACGGATCCCGCATACGCAGATGCGATCAAGACGAGGATCCGAACAATGCTGAACATGGTTCGTACTCCCTTTTCCGATCCCTGGATAACAGGCGGAGATTGCCGCCCGATTAGGGAAACTGGTTCCCGCGGCCTTTAGGGGAGTGGTAAACGCGAGGTTCACGGCAGCCTGGGGAAACGCCGGTGCTGTCCGTCCGGCTGTCCCCAATCAGGGGGACAGACCGCCGCGGCGAAATCGATATCATGCGAAACCGGACACCGGCCGGCTATCATCGGCCGCGCATAAAAAGAACCTGCTGGGAGGATTTGCGATGAAGCTGGCCGTGGCCGGACTCTGGGTACTCGCAGGCGTGACGCTGGTTGCGCCGCACGTGCGGGCGGACATCAAGGTCGGCGTCGTGGTGTCGGGATCCGGGCCGGGCTCAGCGCTCGGCCAGCCGCAGATGCGCACCATCGCGGCGCTGCCGAAGGAGATCGGCGGCGAGAAGGTGGTCTATATCGCGCTCGACGACGAGTCCGATCCGACCAAGGGCACGCAGAACGCCCGCCGCCTCGTCATCCAGGACGGCGTCGACATCCTGATCGGCTCCTCGCTCACCCCGGTGACCATGCCGATGCTCGACGTCGCCTTCGAAGCCAAGACCCCGATCATCTCGCTCGCCGCGGCGACCGCGATCGTGCAGCCGATGGACGAGCACCGCCGCTGGGCGTTCAAGGTGGTGCCCAATGACGACCTGATGGCGACGGCGATCCTGAAATACATCGCGAAATCCGGCATCAAGACGCTCGGCTATATCGGCGTGTCGGACGGCTATGGCGAGGGCTATTACAAGGAGGTGTCGCGGCTCGCCCCCGGGCTCGGCCTCACCGTGACGACGCATGAGGTCTACGCGCGCTCCGACACCAGCGCCACCGGCCAGGCGCTGAAGGTGATCGCGACCAACCCCGATGCGGTGTTCATCGCCTCGGCCGGCACGCCGGCCGTGCTGCCGCAGGAGGCGCTGCGCAGCCGCGGTTACGCCGGCAAGATCTTCCAGACCCACGGCGTCGCCTCGGAGGAGTTCATCAAGCTCGGCGGCGCCAATGTCGAGGGCGCAATCTTCACCGGCGAGGCTTTCACCATCGCCGACGATCTGCCGGCCGACGATCCGTTCCGCCAGGCGCGCGACGAGTTCGTGTCGTCCTACGAGAAGGCCAACGGGCAAAAGCCGAACATCTTCGGCGCGCATCTGTGGGACGCCGTGACGCTGTTCAAGCGGGCGGCGGCGATTGCGCTGAAGACCGCCAAGCCCGGCACGCCGGAATTCCGCGCCGCGCTGCGCGACGAACTGGAGCGCGGCAAGGACGTCTACCTGAACAACGGCCTCTCGACCATGAGCCCGACCGACCATAACGGCTATGACGAGCGCTCGGCGTTCCTGATCAAGGTCGAGGGCGGCAAGTTCAGGCTGGTGAAGTAGGCGCCCAGCAATGGTCTAGTCGCCGCCCCAGCGCCAGCGCGGCGGCTCGCCCTTCCACCAGCAGACGGCGGTGAGCAGAACGCTCAGCACGGCCACGTAGCCGATGAAGCGCGCCGGGGAGTGCGGGAGGTTGATCGCTGCGCCGACGGCAATCAGCGCCACTAAGCCCGCGAGCACCACCCAGCCCTGCCAGTTGTTCGGCGGTCCCCAGCCCCAGCCGTAGCGCTTGGCGGGAAACCAGTATTTGTCATTACGCTGCATGGGATTGCTCCAGTGCCGAAATCCGCTTGCCTCACGTCTTGCCGCAGATGCCCTTCAGCGCATGCCATTCGGCCGGCGACAGCAGCGGCTTGCCCGCGAGCTTGTTGCTGGCGTCGGCCTTGGCCATCCGTTCGAGGCGATCCTCGGTCAGTGGATGGCTGGCGACGAGCGAGAGCCCGTTGCCGCCTTCCTTGCCGGTGACGCGGAACATCAGTTCGCCCATCGGCTTCGCCGGACGGCCAAGCTTGTGCATGGTCTCGATCGCAAAGGTGTCGGCATTGGTCTCGGCGTCGCGCGAATAGGACGACGTCACCAGCGAGCGCGAGGCGAAGATCAGCGCGCCGGAGCCGGTGATGTCGCCGAACAACAGCCCGATCAGGAACGAGGTGCCGCCATTGTGGATCAGCTCGCGCATGCTGTCGCGGTGCCGGAGATGGCCGAGCTCATGGGCCAGGACGCCTGCGATCTCGTCGGGGCTTTCCGCTTTCTCCAGCAGTCCGTCGAACAGATAGACCTTGCCGCCCGGCAGCGCGAAGGCGTTCGGCACCGGCGTCGCCAGCACGCCCGACTGCACCGAATTGTCGAGGCCTGCGGTGTCCCGCAGCTTGCCGACCAGCTTCTCGAATGCCGCTTGTCCGGCCGCACTGCTGCACGGCTTGCCGTCGAACACCACCCTGACCTGCGCTTCCGCGACGTCGCCGAGGCGCCGCTCGAAGGAATCCGGCACCAGCGGCGTCAACCGCTCGGCGGCGAGCGGCACGCCGAACAGCACCACCAGCACGATCGATACCGCGGCCGCGAGCGACCAGCCGACAATGCCGGCGACGCCCTTGCGGTTCGGCAGGTCCTGCTCGAGCCTGTCGCAGCGCGCGACCAGCTCGGCGATCAGCCCGGCGTCGCGGACCTCGAGCCGCGCCAGTGCCGGCGCAGTCAGGCAGCTCAGCCGCAGCAGGCCGGACGGACTGTCGGCACGGCGGATGTCAGCAAACGCCCAGCGCGCCAGCCGTTCGCCATCTTCCCTGATCTCCAGCGCGTCGGACAGCTTGAGCGCGACGACGCGCCGGCGGCTCGATGCGCCGTCGAAGAACACCGCACCCGGGACCGGCGCCGCCGCGGCATTGGCCTGGTTGAGATCGGCTTCCATGACGCTAAAGCGCGATGAGATTGGGTTGAATCGTCATCGGGCTTTAGCTCCTTGTTTGCGCATGATCTTTTCGGAAAACCGCTTCGCACTTTTCCGGATCATGCTTTAGAACCCCGCGACGTCGAGGCCGTCGGCAAAACCTTCACCGAGCGCATTGGCGAGCTCGCCGCGCGCGGTGACGTTGGCGGCCGCCCCAATGTTGTGCACGATGGTCGACGACAGCACCCGGACCCAGAGATCGCGCATCAGATAGACCCGCATCACGACGTTCATCGCCAGCGCAAGGGCGAGATAGCCGATGCCGAGCAGGACCATCAGCGGAATGCTCTTGGCGAACGCCTCAGTCTTGAAGAAGGTCTCGATCGAGGAGCCGTCGATGCTGGCCGCCAGGAAGATGCAGAGCACGAGATAGGCCAGGAACACCGTGCCGAGCAGCATGGCCCAGCCGATCACCTTCCAGTACAGGCCGATCAGGGCGCCGCGACTCATGGTCGATTCCAGTCTGACCTCGCCGAACCGGATGCCCGACAGCCACCAGCGCCACTCGATCGCCTTGAACGCGGCATAGGCGAACGGGCCGAAGATCGTCACCAGCGCGAACGGCATCAGTAGCCAGAGCCACCAGCCGCGTTTGAAGAAATCCCAGCCGCGGCCTTCGAAGGAGCCCTGCAGATCGCCGTAATACGAATGCCGCATCTTGTAGCGTTCGAGCGCCGCCTCGCGCCATGACAGCGCAAAGCCAAGCGTGATCACGACCAGGAGGCCCCATAGCGAGGCCTTCAGCGCATAGATCCAGCCCGAGCCGCTCATCCAGAAGCGGACGCCGCGCCACACCGTGCGGGTGAGCCGGTAACGCCGCGCGCGATAGATCGCGAACTGGCCGAACACATAAAAGAAGGCGACCATCGGCAACGAGGAGAATGTCTGGCCGTGCTCGGCCTCGATCACGAGCAGGGCGTAGCCGAGATAGACCGGAACCAGGATCGCGAGTGCGACCAGAAAGCCGATCAGGAGCTCCTTGCCGCGGCCGGTATATTCCGCCCCATCGCCGTCGATCAGGGTGTTCGACCAGAGGTGACGGCGGATGTCGGTGGTGAGCCAGAACCGGTAGAAGCCGACCGTGAAGAGCTCGAGCCCGGCGCCGCGCGCGACCAGACGGAAGAACTGCGTCCGGCTCCCCGAAAACGCCACCGGCATCGGCGGCGGAACCGGTTGCGGCGGCGGCCCCGGCGGGGCCCAGCTCATGTCGTTCACGGAAAAACTCCAGGACAGGACAATCTCTGCGCATCAAAAGCACAGGTTTGTCGCTGCGAGTGTGATCCAGGTTTCATACACGGTCGAGAGTGCCGCCGCGGGATTCGGCGGGTGCGGTTGGCTATGCCTTAATGGCCCCCCGGAAACCGGCCGCCGTCCACCGCCCCGCGTGCTTCGAACCCGGCGGAAGGAACGACGGACTTACCGAATGGGCGCGGCCGCAAGGAACCGAGCAATGAACAAGTGGATATTGCCGGCGTGCGTGCTGGCGCTTGCCGCAGCTCCCGCTGGGGCCGCCGATGTGCGCCTGGAATCCTATCGCAATCCGGCCAACGAGAACTTCCGCATCTTCAATCATATGTATCTGGACGGCGTCAGGGGCGGCCTGATGGCTTCCAATGCCTGGTTGAAACGGCACGGCGGCCAATTGCTGTTCTGCATGCCCGACACCCTCGTATTGTCCACCGAGCAAACCGAAGAGATCATGCTCAAGTCGGCCGACAAGCGGTCCGCGAAAGGCGAGATGATGGTCGCCCTCCTGCTGCTCTGGGGCATGCAGGACACGTACCCCTGCGAAAAGCCGGCCAGCCGATAGACAGTCCCTGCACCGCCCGCATGCGCCGCCTGAGCAAATCAAACGCCGTTTGAAACGGGCGTGGTCGCCGCCGACGCCGGTCCGTCGTTGGAAAGGCCCGGATTCGGCCGTTTTGGCCGGCTACCAATGCGGCCAAAAGCGCGCTGTCAGCTCTTGCGCAAACCGCGGAATGAGAATGTAATTCGGTAAAACATGGCGCGCCGGCGATGCCCCGGCTGCTGCAACGGTTGAGGAGCCGCTCATGCACGGGACCATCGATCTCGTCGACACCGCCCATCTGGACGCCGCACGCGAACGCGCCAACACACTGGCGCTGTCGGACTACGATCCCGGCCATCCCGAGCTGTTCAAGACCGATACCTTCTGGCCGTATTTCGACCGGCTGCGCCGCGAGGATCCGGTGCATTACTGCAAGGACTCGATGTTCGGGCCGTACTGGTCGGTCACCCGCTACAACGACATCATGGACATCGAGACCAACCATTCGGTGTTCTCCTCGGCCGCATCGCTCGGCGGCATCACGATCCGCGACGTGCCGCCGGATCTGCGCCGCGAGAGCTTCATCGCGATGGACCAGCCGCGCCACTCGGCGCAACGCAAGACCGTGGCGCCGATGTTCACGCCGACCCATCTCGACGAGCTCGCGATCAACATCCGCAAGCGCTCGACCGAGTGCCTCGACAATCTGCCGCGCGGCGAGGTGTTCGACTGGGTCGACAAGGTTTCGATCGAGCTGACCACGCAGATGCTAGCCGTGCTGTTCGACTTCCCCTGGGAGGACCGCCGCAAGCTGACGCGCTGGTCCGACGTCGCAACCACCCTGCCCGGCGCCGGCGGCCTCGTCGCCACCGAGGACGAGCGGCAGGCCGAGCTGATGGAATGCGCCGGTTATTTCGCCCGGCTCTGGAAGGAGCGCTCGAGCCAGCCGCCGAAGAGCGATCTGCTCTCGATGATGGCGCACAGCGACGCCACGCGGAACATGGATCCGAAGAACTTCCTCGGCAATCTGATCCTGTTGATCGTCGGCGGCAACGACACCACGCGCAACACGCTGTCCGGCAGCATCTATGCGCTGAGCAAGCATCCCGAGCAATACCGCAAGCTGCGCGAGAACCCGGCGCTGATCGACAGTTTCGTGCCCGAGGTGATCCGTTGGCAGACGCCGCTCGCCCACATGCGGCGGACCGCACTCACCGACTTCGAATTCCGCGGCCGCCAGATCAAGAAGGGCGACAAGGTCGTGATGTGGTACGTCTCGGGCAACCGCGACGAAGAGGCCATCGAGCGGCCTTACGTGTTCGACATCCAACGTGCCCGGCCGCGCACCCACATCTCGTTCGGCTTCGGCATCCACCGCTGCGTGGGCCTGCGGCTTGCCGAGCTGCAACTCAAGATCATCTGGGAGGAGATCCTCAAGCGCTTCGACACGATCGAGGTGGTGGAGGAGCCGCAGCGGGTGTATTCCAGCTTCATCAAGGGCTACGAGACGCTGCCCGTGCGTATCGCCGCGTGAAGCTGCATCCGCAGTCGTGTTGAAACATTTGCGTCGCTTGACCTGAGTTAGGCGGGCACAGCGGATGGGTTCCCTCCCCCCTTGCGGGGGAGGGTTAGGGAGAGGGGTAAGCCGTACGGGCGGTGGTCGCGGCTCACCCCTCTCTCCAACTCTCCCCCGCAAGGGGGGGAGAGAGCCCAACCACCTCCCGTGCGGCCTTCGAAAATTGTGCAGAGAGAGATCATGAACGTCCAGACCGCCATCCGTGCCGACCGGGCCGAGCTACAGCGCCAGGCGCGTGAGGAAGCCTATGCGACTCCGCTCAGGGATTTTCATCCCGGCGCGCCAAAACTGTTCCAGAACGACACGCTGTGGCCATGGTTCGAGCGGCTGCGCAAGGAAGAGCCGGTGCATTACTGCACCAACGCGCCGATCGAGCCCTATTGGTCCGTGGTCAAGTACAACGACATCATGCATGTCGACACCAGCCACGGCATCTTCTCCTCGGATTCCACGCTCGGCGGCATCTCGATCCGCGACGTGCCGCCCGGCTACGACTATCCGAGCTTCATCGCGATGGATCAGCCGAAGCACGCCCATCAGCGCAAGACCGTGTCGCCGATGTTCACGCCTGATCATCTCGACGAGCTGGCCAAGCTGATCCGCCAGCGCTCGGCCAGCGTGCTCGACAACCTGCCGCGCAACGAGACGTTCAATTTCGTCGAGCGCGTCTCGATCGAATTGACCACCCAGATGCTGGCGACGCTGTTCGACTTCCCCTGGGAGGAACGGCGCAAGCTGACGCGCTGGTCCGACGTCTCCACCGCGCTGCCGAAGAGTGGCATCGTCAACTCGCCGGAAGAGCGGCGGCGGGAGATGGACGAGTGCTATGGCTATTTCTCGAAACTCTGGAACGAGCGGGTCAACTTGGCCCCGCGCAACGATCTGCTGTCGATGATGGCGCATAGCGACGCCACGCGGCACATGGACCCCGACAATCTGATGGGCAACATCATCCTGCTGATCGTCGGCGGCAACGACACCACCCGCAACACCATGAGCGGCTCGGTGCTGGCGCTGCACGAGCATCCCGACCAGTTCCAGAAACTGAAGGAGAACCCGGCCCTGATCGACACCATGGTGCCGGAGGTGATTCGCTGGCAGACGCCGCTGGCTCACATGCGGCGCACCGCGCTGCAGGACACCGAGATCGGCGGCAAGACCATCCGGAAGGGCGACCGCGTCGTGATGTGGTACGTCTCCGGCAATCGCGACGACGAGGTGATCGACCGGCCCGACGAGTTCATCATCGACCGCGCCCGGCCGCGGATCCATCTGTCGTTCGGCTTCGGCATCCACCGCTGCGTCGGCATGCGGCTCGCCGAACTGCAGCTCAAGATCGTGTGGCAGGAGATGCTGAAGCGTTTCGACCGCATCGAGGTGGTCGGCGAGCCGAAGCGGGTCTATTCCAGCTTCGTCCGCGGCATCGAGAACCTGCCGGTGCGGATCCCGGGCTGAATAATCCTTGGCTGCAATTGCGTTCGGCCCTATGTCTCGCCGCGTCTTGCAGCTTGGGCCAGTTGACGGATCATGAACCGAAAAGAACGGCGCGCGGCCGGTAAGCGACGGGACGCGGCCGGCAAGAACGTACCTGCCTTCGGCTCCGCGGGCATCAGCATTGCCGACCTCGCCGCGGAGGCCAGCCGGTTCTACGGAATGCGCCGCTTCAACGAGGCGCAGGAGGTCTGCCGGCACATTCTCGCGCGCGAGCCCAGCCATGCGCAGAGCCTGAACCTTCTCGGCCTGATGGCGCAGGCGGCCGGCGATCACCGCTCCGCGGTGAAGGCGTTCGCGAAAGCGATTGCTGCCGATGACGTGAACGCCGCGTGTCACTACAATGCCGGCAATTCGTACCAGGCGTTGGGCAATCGCGCCAAGGCCGCCGCGCATTTCAGCAAGGCGCTCGCGCTCGGCATGGACGCGAAGGCCGTGGGCTTCATCCTCCAGAGCCCGACCGTCACCCGCTATGTCGGGCGGATTGCCGGCAAGTGGCCGCTGCCGGTGACGAGCGCGGACTTGTTCGGCGGCGAAGGCGTTGCCGCGCTGGCCAGCGATCTGTTCCTGCGCTGCGCGATGGAAGCGACGACGCTGGCGGGCATGCAGCTCGAAGTGCTGCTCGGGCACGTGCGAGCCGAATTGCTGCGGCTCGCCGGCGAGCAACGCAGGGATGGCGATGACGACGATCTCATTGCCTTTGCCTGCGCGCTCGCCCGGCAATGCTTCATCAACGAATATGTCTATGGACAGACCGAGGCGGAAGCCGAACGGGCGGCTGCACTGCGCGATCGATTGCTGCACGACCTGGCATCCAACGCCGCGTTCACGCCGCTGACGCTGGCCGTCGTCGCGGCGTATTTCCCGCTTCATACTCTGCCGGCGGCGGACGCGCTGCTGCGCCGGGAATGGCCTCCAACCGTCGCCGGCCTGTTGCGAGTGCAGCTTCGCGAGCCGCGCGAAGAGATGGAAGAGCGCCGCGCCATTGTGACGCTCACGCCGATCAGGAACGACGTATCGGTCGAGGTGATGCGTCAGTACGAGGAAAATCCCTATCCGCGCTGGACCGTGAACCCGCTGACGGCATTCGTCGCCGATCGGGCGCGAGGAAAGACGGCCGCGACCGCGGAGCAGCAGGCCGAACGGGATATCCTGATCGCCGGTTGCGGCACCGGTTCGCACGCGATCCAGATCGCGCAGGTCTGTCCGAACGCCCGCCTGCTCGCGGTCGACATCAGCATGACCAGCCTCGCCTATGCGCGCCGCAAGACGCGCGAGCTCGGCTTGCGCAATGTCGAGTATGCGCAGGCGGATATCCTGGAGCTGGGCTCGATCGATCGCAGCTTCGACAGCATCGAGTCGGTCGGGGTCCTGCACCATCTCGCCGAGCCGATGACCGGCTGGCGCGTGCTGGTCTCGCTGCTGCGGCCGGGCGGCACGATGCGCATCGGCCTGTACAGCGAGCTGGCGCGCCGCGTCATCGTCGAGGCCCGCGATCGCATCGCCGCGCGCAACTATCGCGCCACCGCCGACGACATCCGGCGGTGCCGGCAGGAGATTTTCCGCGAGGCCGACCAATGGCGGACGCTGATCGGCGCCAAGGATTTCTACAGCATGAGCGGCTGCCGCGACCTGCTGTTCAACGTCATGGAGCACCGCCTCACCATTCCCGAGATCGCGGCGTTCCTGAACGAACATGACCTGTCGTTTCAGGGCTTCGAGCCGTTCGACGATCCGGCGGTGCTGGAAAAATTCCGCAAGCAGTTTGCGGCCGCAGCCGACGAGATCAACCTCGATCAGTGGCACCGCTTCGAGGTCGATCACCCCGAGACGTTCTGGGACATGTACGTGTTCATGGTGAGGAAGGACGCGCGCTGAGGCCTCCTTTCGGCCCGGCCGGAAAGGGTCGCGCTGCCCCCTATAAAATTCCGGCATAGCTGGGCGAGCCAGATGCGAAGAGAATAAGGCTCTCGCCTGCCCTAAGCCTCCCGGCATGACGGCGCTCCAACGCGCGCCCTAGCCGAGGCCATGATGGACCAGATTGCCGTTCACCAGGACAGCGCGACCAGCCAGGACTGGCCAGTTGCGATCTACCGCACGCTGAAGAGCTTTGGCGTGGCGCAGGTGTCCTATGTTCCCGATGCGGGACATTCCAAGCTGATCAAGCTGTCGCACGCCGATACCGGCATCAAGACTACGGTTCTGACCACCGAGGAGGAAGGCGTGGCGCTGTCCGCCGGCGCCTGGCTCGGCGGCGAGCGCGCGGTCCTGTTGATGCAATCGAGCGGCGTCGGCAATTGCGTCAACATGCTGTCGCTGATGGCAAGCTGCCGCTTCCCGCTGCTGACCCTGGTGACGATGCGCGGCGAATGGGCCGAGTTCAATCCGTGGCAGATCCCGATGGGCCGCGCGACGCCGCAGGCCTTCGAGATCATGGGCACGACAGTGCTGCGGCTCGAGAACCCCGACGACGCCGAGGAAGTCATCTCGGCCGCCGCCTCGCTCGCCTATGACGGAGACCAACAGGTCGCCGTGCTGATCTCGCAGCGGATGATCGGCCGCAAGAAGTGGACCAAGGAGACGCACTGATGTCGGCAGCAACAGGCACACTCGACCGCCGCGCCGCGGTGAAGGCGCTGCTTGCCGACCGCGGCGGCCTTCTGGTGATCTCCGGGCTCGGCTCCTCGTCCTACGATGTGTTCGATGCCGGCGACCATGCGGGCAATTTCTATCTTTGGGGTGCCATGGGCGGCGCCGCGATGGTCGGGCTCGGGCTGGCGCTGGCGCAGCCGAAGCGCCCGGTGCTGGTCGTCACCGGCGATGGCGAGCAGCTGATGGGGATCGGCAGCCTGCTGACCATCGCCACCAAGCAGCCCGGTAATCTCTCGATTGCGGTGCTCGACAACGGCCATTTCGGCGAGACCGGCATGCAGCCCAGCCACTCCGGCCTGGGTGCGAAGCTCGAGGTGATCGCGAGCGGCGCCGGCATCGGCAATGTTTCCGACATCGCGGACATGGCCGGCATCGAGAATTTCCGCAACAGCCTGCGCGATCTCGGCGGCGGCCCGCGGCTGGCACGAATCCGTATCGCGTCCGGCGAAGTCGAGCGCGCGCTGCCGCCGCGCGACGGCACCTACCTCAAGACCCGCTTCCGCGGCCATCTCGGCTTCGTGGTGAAGTGATGCGAAGCCGCGCTCAGGCGAGCTGGATATCCCAGAGCCCCTCGGCGCGCAGCGCAGCGACCTCATCGCGCAACAGCTTTGCGATCAGTGTCATCGCATTGGAGCCGGGATGCTCGACCGGCGAGGCCAAGGTCAGCTCGCGCCGCGGCGCCGGCCGCGCGATCGGCGCGGTCTCAAGCCGGCCCTCCGCGACCTCGCTGCGCACCGAGGACGGCGGCAGCATGGTGTATCCGAGCCCCTCCTCGACCAGGCTCGTCAGCACCCGGAACGAATCCGCCTCGAGCTTGACGTCGAGATCGATCTTCTTTCTGGCCGCGGCATGTTCGAGCAGCGCACGGAGGCCGTGCGAATGACTGGGCAGCACCAGGCGCTGGCGCATCAGCCAGCCGAAATCCACCTGCTTCTTCTGCTTCAGCCCGCTGCCGCGCGGGCCGACGGCGACGATGCTGTCGCGGCCGAGGCTCTGCACCGCCAGATGCAGGTCGACCGACGGGCCGTAGATCACCGCAAGGTCCATCTCGCCGCGATGCAGCCACTCGATCAAATGGCCGCTATAGCTCTCGACGATGCAGAGCGAGATGCCGGGATAGCGCTCCACCGTGCGCCGCGCCAGCCGCGCCGACAGCACGCAGCTCACCGTCGGCACGAGGCCGAGCACGACGCGGCCGGACGGTGCGCCGCCGGCGGACTGGATGTCGTCGCGGATCTGGTCGATCTGCCGCACGATACCGCTGGTGCGCGCCAGCAGCAGCCGGCCGGCATCGGTCAGCACCATGCCGCGGCCATTGCGCGTGAACAACTCGGTGCGCAGCTCGTGCTCCAGGAGCTTGATCTGCCGGCTCAGCGCCGGCTGCGCGACCCGCAAGGTATCGGATGCCTTGCTCAGACTCCCGAGTTCCGCGACGCACGCAAAGGTCCTAAGCTGCCGGAAATCCATACTTGCCAATCCTGGAAGGCAGGTTCATACGCTATAACAAAACAGCATAGGGAGTTTACCGGGACCCCACAACAGCGGGCGCATTGCCCGTATCACGTGCAACCTCTCGGCAAGACGAAACAATGACCGCACACGAACAACACACCGACGACCACTCAGACATCCGCGACGCCGTCGCAAAGCTCTGCGCACAGTTTCCCGGCGAATACTGGCGCAAGCTCGACCGCCAGATGGCCTACCCGAAGGAGTTCGTCGATGCGTTGACGGAGGCCGGCTATCTCTCGGTGCTGATCCCCGAGGAATATGGCGGCGCGGGGCTGAAGCTGTCGGCCGCGGCGGCGATCCTGGAAGAGATCCAGCGCGCCGGCTGCAACGGCGGCGGTTGCCACGCCCAGATGTACACGATGGGCACCGTGCTGCGGCACGGCAACGACGCGCAGAAGGCGAAGTATCTGCCGAAGGTCGCGACCGGCGAATTGCGGTTGCAGGCGTTCGGCGTCACCGAGCCGACCAGCGGCACCGATACCTCGTCGCTGAAGACCTTCGCGCGCCGCGAGGGCGATCACTACGTCGTCAACGGCCAGAAGATCTGGACCAGTCGCGCCGAATATTCCGACCTGATGGTCCTGCTGGCACGCACCACGCCGAAGGAGCAGTCCAAGAAGCGCACCGACGGCCTTTCGGTGTTCATCGTCGACATGCGTGAGGTGAAGGGCAAGGGGCTGGAGATCCGCCCGATCAGAACCATGATGAATCACGCCACCACCGAAGTGTTCTTCACTGACATGAAAGTGCCGGCGGAAAACCTGATCGGCGAGGAAGGCAAGGGCTTCCGCTACATTCTCTCCGGCATGAATGCCGAGCGCATCCTGATCGCCGCTGAATGCATCGGTGACGCCAAATGGTTCATCGCCAAGGCCACCAACTACGCCAAGGAGCGCAGCGTGTTCGGTCGGCCGATCGGCCAGAACCAGGGCATCCAGTTTCCGATTGCAAAGGCCTACGCCTCGATGCGCGCGGCGGAATTGATGGTGAAGGAAGCTACCCGCAAATACGAGGCCGGGCTCGACTGCGGTGCCGAGGCCAACATGGCCAAGATGCTGGCGGCCGATGCGTCCTGGGAGGCGGCCAATGCCTGCGTGCAGACCCATGGCGGCTTCGGCTTCGCCGAGGAATACGATGTCGAGCGTAAGTTCCGCGAGACCCGGCTCTACCAGGTGGCGCCGATCTCTACCAACCTGATCCTGTCCTTCGTCGCCGAGCACGTGCTCGGCATGCCCCGCTCCTACTGAGTTGCTTGACCATGTTGCCGCTTGAGGGATTGACCGTCATCGCCGTCGAACAGGCGGTTGCCGCGCCGTTCTGCTCGTCACGCCTGGCCGATGCGGGCGCCCATGTCATCAAGATCGAGCGGCCCGAGGGCGATTTCGCCCGTGGCTACGACGCCGCGGCAAAGGGCCAGAGCAGCTATTTCGTCTGGCTCAACCGCGGCAAGGATTCCGCCGTGGTCGACCTCGCCACCAAGGACGGCCGCGCAGAGCTGGAACGGCTGATCGCGGGCGCCGACGTTCTGTTGCAGAATTTGAAGCCCGGCTCGATGGACAAACTCGGCTTCTCGCGCGAGCGGCTGCGCAAGGACTATCCGAAGTTGATCATGTGCACGATCACCGGATATGGCGACACCGGCCCCTATGCCGACCGCAAGGCCTATGACCTGCTGATCCAGGCCGAGAGCGGCCTCGCCTCGATCACCGGCGGACCCGAGGGCGCCTCGCGCGTCGGCATGTCGATCGTCGACGTCGCGACCGGCGCCACCGCGCACGCGTCCATTCTCGAAGCGCTGATCGGCCGCAGCCGCACCGGCCAAGGCGCCGACATCCGGATTTCGATGTTCGACGTGATGGCCGACTGGCTCACCGTGCCGCTGCTCAATGCCGAGGACGGCAAGTCGCCCAAACGCATCGGCCTCGCCCATCCCTCGATCGCGCCCTACGGCGTGTTCCGCTCGAAGGACGGCAAGGAGATCCTGATCTCGATCCAGAGCGAGCGCGAGTGGAAGACGCTGTGCGCCAAGGTGCTGGGCCAGCCCGGCCTGCCCGACGATCCGCGCTTTGCCAACATGGTCGAACGCGTCCGTAACCGCACGGTGACCGACCAGATCGTCAGCGACAGTTTTGGCAAGCTCACGCGCGAGGAATTGCTGGCCAAGCTCGCCGAGGCCGACATCGCTTTCGCCGAGGTCAACAGCATGGATGACCTTGCGAAGCATCCGCATCTGCGCCGCATCGAGGTCGACACGCCGAACGGCAAGGTCAGCTATCCGGCGCCGGCCGCGATCGTGGTCGGCGAGGACAGGCACTACGGCAAGGTGCCGGCGATCGGCGAGCGCACCAAAGGTTCCTGAAATCCCTCCTGCCCGGGCAAGACAGTCATGACCGACAAACTCGACCTCGATCATCTCCGCCAGTGGATCGGCAAGACCGCCGAGGCTTCCGACGTCGTCACCAAATACCTGGTCATGGGGCTGCGCGCGACGCTGTTCCAGGAGATCGGCGAGCCGAAGACGGGCGATGCCGCGCCGTGGACCACGCATTGGTGCCTGGCGCAGCCGGTGTTTCCGATGTCGCAGCTCGGCCCGGACGGTCATCCGACCCGCGGCGGCTTCCTGCCGCCGGTGCCGCTGCCGCGCCGGATGTGGGCCGGCGGCGAGCTCGAATTTTTCGATGCACTGCGGATCGGCGACGAGGCCAAGCGCGCTTCCAGGATTGCGGACGTCACCGTGAAATCTGGCTCGACCGGCACGCTGTGCTTCGTCTCGGTCAATCACGAGGTGACGACCTCGCGCGGTCTTGCGGTTCGCGAGCGGCAGGACATCGTCTATCGCGAGATGACGACCACCCTGGCCGCAGCGCCGGCCAAGGCGCCGCCGCCTCCGGTCGCGCAGCACCGCGAGAGCCATGTCTCCGATCCCGTGCTGCTGTTCCGTTACTCGGCGCTGACCTTCAACGGCCATCGCATCCATTACGATCGCGACTATGTCACCAAGGTCGAGGGCTATCCCGGCCTGATCTTCCACGGCCCGCTGCAGGCCTCGTTCATCGTCGAACTCGCCGCGAGGCTGCGCGGCGGCAAGCCGCCGAAGAAGCTGTCCTATCGCGGCGTGCAGCCGCTGTTCGAAGGCAGCGAGTTCTCGATCAATGCCAACGACAAGGACGGCGGCATGGAGCTGTGGACAGCGAACGCCGAAGGCCAGCCGACCATGAAGGGCACGGCGACCTGGTAGGCGGCGCTCCGCAGTTCCTACCTGGACCTGCATGTGCCGATTGGCGAATTCCTTACATGAGCCTGACGTTTGCCCTGGCGAATGACAGCTCATCGCAGCGGTGCCTCAAAAAATCTGTCATAGTCTTGAGGCAAAGGTTCCGGCGGCTTCGACAAAGTCAAAGTCCATCGCAAGCTAGAGCATAGCCCGCCGCCCGAGCGGCCAATTCGCCTGCAGACAGGAGCGGACGATGACTGCCGCCGAACCCGAGACCTTGACCTCGAGCGCCGAAGCGATTCCGGCCGAGACACCTCCAGCGCACGGCGCGATCGGCGCGATGGCGATCGGCGCCCTCGGCGTCGTTTACGGCGATATCGGCACCAGTCCGCTCTACACCTTCAAGACCGCGATCGAGTGGGCGGGAGGAAAGGCGACGCCGGAGGTGGCACTGGGCATCCTGTCGCTCGTGGTGTGGACCCTGCTGATCACCACGTCGATCAAATATGTCGCAATCGTCATGCGCGCGGACAACGACGGCGAGGGCGGAATCCTTGCACTGATGTCGCTGATCGGAATCAAGCATGGCGATCGCCCATTCGTGATCGCGCTCGGCATCATCGGGGCGGCAATGCTCTATGGCGATGGCGCCATCACCCCCGCGATCTCCGTGTTGAGCGCGCTGGAGGGATTGAAGGATCCGCTGCCGTCCTTCAGCCCGTACGTGCTGCCCCTTTCCGTGCTCGTGCTGATCGCCGTGTTCGCGATTCAACCGCAAGGCACGGCCCGCATCGGCGCTCTGTTCGGCCCGATCATGACGGTCTGGTTCGTGACGATTGGCGTGCTCGGTATCCTCGGTATCTTGCGAAATCCCGCCGTGCTTGCTGCGCTCGATCCCCGCGTCGGCCTCAGCTACCTCTTCGGGCATGGCTTCACCGGCTTCCTGGTGCTCGGCGGCGTGTTCCTGTGCGCCACCGGCGCCGAGGCGCTGTACGCCGACATGGGGCATTTCGGCGCCGGGCCGATCCGCCTGACCTGGTACGGGCTGGTGCTGCCGACCCTGCTGCTGAACTATGCCGGCCAGACCGCGATGCTGGTGCAAGGCGATCTGGCGGCCGGATCAAATCCGTTCTTCGCGCTATGCCCGTCCAGCCTGCAACTGCCGCTGGTCGCGCTCGCGACCGTTGCCACCATCATTGCAAGCCAGGCGATCATCTCCGGCACGTTCTCGATGACCCGGCAAGCCATTCAGCTTGGACTATGCCCGCGCCTCAACATCACCCAGACCTCCTCGGAGGGTTACGGGCAAATCTATGTCGGCTTCGTCAATTGGACGCTGATGGTGCTGACACTGGCGCTGACCCTGAGCTTCCGCTCGTCCGACAATCTTGCTTCCGCCTTCGGCATCGCCGTCGCATTGACGATGCTCCTGACGTCGATGCTGATGTTTCTTGCCATGCGCGAAGTCTGGGGCTGGCCCTTCTGGTCGAGTGCGCTGGTTGCCGGCGCGTTCATCCTGGTCGACCTGTCGTTCGTGGCCGCGAACATGATGAAGGTGATGGAGGGTGGCTGGGTCCCGCTTGCGGTCGGAGCTATCCTGTTTTTCCTGATGTCGACCTGGCGCCGCGGCCGCAGGGCGCTCGAAGCCCAGCTCGAGCGCGATACGCTGCCACTCAGCGAGTTCATCCAGCAGGTCCGGAACAAGCCGCGTGTTCCGGGAACCGCCGTCTATGTGACGAGCCGGCTCGACATGGTGCCGGTGCCGCTGCTTCACAATCTGAAGCACAACAAGGTGCTGCATGAACGCATCGTCCTGCTGCGCGTGGCTACGCTCAATATTCCCCGCGTCGCATCTGATCACCGTCTCATCCGCACGGACCTCGACGGCAATTTCCATACCTTGGTGGCCCAATACGGCTTCATGCAGCATCCGAACGTGCCGCGGCTGCTCGACCGGTGCGGTACGATGGGGCTTGAATTCAACTTGATGGACACTTCGTTCTTCGTCGGTCGCGTCAAGATCGTGCCGGCGGAACACTCGAAGTTCGGCCGCTTTCGCTCCAGAATTTTCGAGATCATGCACCGCAATGCGCTGCCGGCGACCGACTTCTTCCGGATCCCGCCAAATCGCGTGGTCGAGTTGGGCAGCCAGACGGAAATCTGAGCCGCGTGACCTGCACTGTCAGCAGATCGCGGCGGTGCTGCGCCGGCGGCCGCTGCCGGCCTCCTCTCGATATCCTGGCGAGGTGAAGAGCCGGCTTCCACCGAAGCGCGGCATCCCCTACTGTGATGAGATCAATCCCTGGATCACGGATCATGAGTCGCTTCTGGAGTTCGGTCGTCCACAATCTGTCGCCATATGTGCCCGGCGAGCAGCCGAAGATCGATGGCCTCATCAAGCTCAACACCAACGAGAATCCCTACCCGCCGTCGCCGCGCGCGCTGGCCGCAATCGCGGCGACCGCGGATCGGCTGCGGCTCTATCCGGATCCGCGCGCAACCGCCTTGCGCGAGGCGATCGCAACGCGCTATGGCGTCTCATCAGATGAGGTGTTCGTCGGCAACGGTTCGGACGAGGTGCTGGCCCACGCCTTCCCGGCGCTGCTCAAGCACGATGCGCCGCTGCTGTTCCCCGACATCACCTACAGCTTCTACCCGGTCTACTGTCGCCTCTACGGCGTCCGCTATGAGGTGGTGCCGCTCGACGCCGCGATGCGGATCAATGTTGCCGACTACCGGCGACCGGGCAGCGCCATCCTCTTGTGCAATCCAAACGCGCCGACCGGCGTCGCGCTGCCGCGTGCAGCGATCGAGGCGCTGGTCACCGGGCACCCGGACCGTCTCGTTGTGGTCGACGAGGCCTATGTCGACTTCGGCGCCGAGAGCGCGGTGCCGCTGGTCGCGCGCCATGACAATCTGCTGGTGATCCAGACCCTGTCCAAGTCGCGCGCGCTGGCGGGATTGCGGGTCGGCTTCGCCATCGGCCAGCGTCCGCTGATCGAGGCGCTGGAGCGCGTCAAGGACAGCTTCAACTCCTATCCGCTCGACTGCTTCGCGATCGCGGGCGCGGTCGCCGCGATCGGGGACGACATCTGGTTCGAGGAGACCCGGCAGCGCATCATGAGGAGCCGCGAGGCGCTGGTCCGCGGCCTCACCGAGCTCGGCTTCGACGTGCTGCCGTCGCTGGCGAACTTCGTGTTCGCGCGCCATGCCGGCCATCGCGGCGCCGATCTCGCAGCGAAGCTGCGCGAGCGCGGCGTCCTGGTGCGGCACTTCCAGAAACCGCGGATCGAGGATTTCCTGCGCATCACGGTCGGTACGGACGATGAATGCGGCCGCCTGATCGGCCTGCTGCGTCAGACCGTCTGATCTTTCGCTCGCCGCCGGAGCTCTATGCGGCGGGCGTGCACCGCGTTGCCGAAATCTTGATGCCGAGCCCTGCGCTCTCCTCGCGAAACTGTGCGATCGAGCGCGCATTGCGATGCGCCTCGAACGCGGCGTCATCCTGGTAGACTTCGTAGATCAACAGCTTCGAGGCGTCCTCGCGCGGCACCAGGATGTCGAAATGCAACGTGCCCGGCTCATCCCTGAGCGAGCGGGCGCCATGCGCCGCGAGCTGCGACAACACTTGGTCCCGCTTCTCGGGCGCGACCTCGACGGTGGCGATGAGGGCAAGTTTGGTCATGACGGATGTGCCTTTCAATTCTCAGATCAGCTTGCGGAGCGGCCGAAACGCGTCCCGAACTTCCCTGCTGAAGATGTCGGGCTGCTCCCATGCCGCGAAATGGCCGCCGGCCTCGGCCTGATGGAAGTAGATCAGCTTGTGATAGGCTTTTTCCACCCAGCTCCGCGGTGCCACGAAACTCTCGCCGGGGAACGCGGTGACGGCGGCGGGGATCGTGACATTGGCGGGCAGATAGAGATTGGTCTTGTTTTCCCAGTACAGGCGGCCTGAGGAGATCGCGCTGTTGGTGAGCCAGTACAGCGTGATGTTGTCGAGCACGTCATCGCGGGTGAGCGCGCCGGCCGAATGGCCGTTGACGGCACGTCCGAGCACGGCTGATTGCATCGCGGAGGCCGGCTGGGCGTAGCCGTCGCCGTGATCGAGCAGCCAGGCGGCAAGGCCCGCCGGCGAATCCGCGAACGCCGCAAGGGACTGCGGGCGTGTGCCCATGATCTGCGCATAGGCACGCCGCTTCGCGAATTGAAGCTTGATCTGCTCGAAGGCGTGCTGCTCCTCCGCCGACAGATCGTCCGGCGCGGGACCTCCGGAGGAGACGGCCTTGAACACCTCGGGCGGAACGACGCCGGGCAGGTTGACGTGGATGCCGAGCAGCTCCGGCGCACCCAGCTTAGCCATTTCATTGGAGACCGGCGAACCCCAGTCGCCGCCCTGCGCTACGAACTTGCTGTAGCCGAGGCGCTTCATCAGTTGGACCCAGGCCCGCGCGATGCGCTGCGAATCCCAGCCGACCGTGGTCGGCTTGCCGGAGAAGCCGTAGCCCGGCATCGACGGGATCACGAGATGAAACGCATCCGATGCACTGCCGCCATGGGAGGTGGGATTGGTCAGAGGCTCGATGATCTTCATCTGCTCGATCACCGACCCCGGCCAGCCATGTGTGACGATCATCGGCAGTGCATCTCCGTGCTTCGAGCGAACGTGGATGAAGTGAATGTCCAGCCCGTCGATCTCGGTGATGAACTGTGGCAGCGCGTTGAGCCGCGCCTCGACCTTGCGCCAGTCGTAGTCCGTCTGCCAGTAGCGGACGAGATCGCGCAGCATCGCCTGCGGAACGCCCTGCGAGTCGTCGTTGACGGTCTCCTTGTCGGACCATCGGGTTGCGGCCAGGCGGCGGCGAAGGTCAACGAGGTCTGCCTCGGGAATATCGATGTGGAACGGGCGGATCGCATCATCAGCGGCTGCCGCAACCGGGCGCGCCGGAAACAGGCTGGCGGCGCCCGCGGCAGCGAGGCCCAGCGCCGCGCCGGTGAGCAGCCTGCGTCTGTCCTGGTCGATGGCTTCCGGGTTGGATTGGCTTGCGGCAATTGCAACTAGTGTCTTCGATGTCCTGGTCATTGCACTGGCTCCTTTGAACGAGGTGCCGCCGGCAATGCCGCGATCACCTCGGCGGTTGTCTGGATGGAATGCGCGTAAGTCGGGCCGTTCAGCTCGTGGGCGGCATGCATCATCTCGTGCGAGAACGCGGCCGTGGCATCACGCACCAGCGTCACGTGGTAACCGAGCTCCATGGCGAAGCGGGCGGTGGATTCGATGCAGGTGTTGGCCAGCAGACCGACCACGATCACATGCGTGATCCCTTTTTGCTTGAGCAGGAAATCGAGATTAGTGCCGGCAAAGCCGCTCTGCCCCCAATGCTCTCCGGCGATCAGATCGCCCGGTTTCGGCGCGAAGTCCGGATGCCATTCGCCGCCCCATTCGCCGCGCGCGAAGCTGTGACGCTGCATGATCAGTCGCTGGCTCGGGTTGGGGTGATCCCAATCCTCATAGTCGCCCGGCTCCCAGCGACGGTGCGGGACGATCACCACCTGGATGCCCGCGGCGCGCACCGCGCCATCGAGCCGGCGCAGATTGTCGAGCAGGCCGACCTCGTCGACGATCGGCTTGATGCGCGGAAACACCTTGCCACGCTCGGAGAGAAAATCGTTGTAGGGATCAACGAGCAGCAGCGCGGTTCTTCCGCGTGGATAAATGGTCTCGGGCATCGACTGTCTCCTTGACTGCCAAGCGGCCTGTTGCACGGGTTGCGGTTTCGACTATTCGGGCAGCGGCTTGCCCGCCTGCTCGCGGGCGATGTGTTCGGCATACCAGTCCGGCCAGTTCGCATCATGCCCACCGGTCCTCTTCTCATGCTCGCCATGAGCCATCGCCGCTCGGCGGAGCGCGGCGGCGAGATCAGCCGACGAGGAGAAGTTCGTGCTGTTGCCGTCGACGCGACCCGGCAGCCGCTGCGTGACCTGCTGCAGCAGCCAGACATTGCCGTCGGGATCATTGAATGTTGCGAGCGAACCGTAGCTCGGGCGCTCCGGATCCGGTCCCTTGATGCGGCCTTCCGCGCCGCGATGAAACACCTCGCTGACGTCGGCGCCGCGCGCGATCAGCTCGGCGCGTGCTGCTTCGATATCGTTGACGATCAGGTAGCGCGGCAGCCCGGCTCCCGAGCCGAGATGGATCGAGGTCGGTGAACCCGGCGGCGTGAGTTGCACGGCGCGCGAACCGTCGGGCCTGACGAAGTCGGCATCGAGCCGCCAGCCGAGGTCCTGGTAGAAGCGCTTGGCGCGATCGACGTCGGCGACGGGAATGACGACGACCTCGAGCTTCAGATCGACTTTGGCCGCTGCCGGCGCCTGTTCGGTGGTCATGGCTGGCTCCCTGGCGATGAAGACCTGGGCCCAAAGCGGCCCATTGCATTTGCGACGATGCCGGGCCATATTGCTATGAAAATCATAGTAACAAGCCCGATGAAGAAATCGTGATGACGAAAATCAAGGACAATACGACTGACCAAACGCTGTGCCCTGTCGCCCGCGCCGAAACCGTCGTAGGCGACCGCTGGACTGTACTGGTTTTGCGCGAACTGTTCGCGGGCAGTTATCGCTTCGAGGAAATCCAGGCGCAGACCGGTGGCACGCCGCAGATGATCACCGCACGGCTGAAGAAGCTGGAAGCGGACGGTCTGGTGACGCGGCAGGTCTACAACAAGCGTCCGCTCCGGCACGAGTATCATCTCACCGAGAAGGGCGAGGCGTTCTTTCCAGTGCTGATGGCGCTGCGCGCCTGGGGCGAGACCTGGTGCAAGTCACCCAGGGAAGCCCGCGCCATGAATTACACGCACGTCACCTGCGGCAAGCCGGCGGGGCTCGGCCCGGTCTGCGAATCCTGCGGCGAGCCGGTCCGTCGCGACGACATGGTTGGAGAGCGGACGCCCAAATATCAAAAAGAGCGCAACGCGCGATGGGAAGCCTTCAAGGCCAGTCGTTGACCCCTTTGGGACCAACGACGATGCGGACAACGCAATCGCCGTCAGACCAGTGAATCATTTCGACCACGCGGGTCTCTTATGGCCGGGCCCCGCGCAACACAGGAGACCACCATGCCATTCGTTCGTATCGACCTGAAGCGCGGCAAGTCCGCCGAGTATCGCAAGACGCTGGGCGAGATCGTCTACAAGGCGATGCGCGAGACCATCAACGTGCCCGAGAACGACAAGTTTCAGGTCATCACCGAGCATGAGCGCGGCGACCTGAACTACGCCGACAGCTATCTCGGCAACAGCTACAGCGACGATCTGATCTTCATCCAGATCACCATGAATGCCGGGCGTACGGTCGAGATGAAGAAGGCGTTCTACAAGCGCATCGTGGACGACTATCAGAGCCAGTTGCAGGGACGGCCCGACGATGTCGTCATCAACCTGGTCGAGGTCGTCAAGGAGAACTGGTCGTTCGGCCACGGCATTGCGCAGTACGCGAGCTGATCAGCGGAACAGTCATGCGCGGGACGGCGGGGCGCCCTGACCGGCGGCCTGCCGTCCGCCGCTTGCGGCGGCCGTTGCCAGCACGCATAGTGTGCCCCGTGCACGAACAACAAGCAGGGAGGCAACCATGAGGACGATCGCAGCCGCGCTGTGCGCGCTTGCGCTGATCGCAACCGGTGCGCAGGCACAGACGCTGAAGGATTTCATGGCCACGGTCATGAAGAAATGGACCGCACCGTTCGAGCCGTACCAGCTGATCGACAACATCTACTATGTCGGCACCGACGGGATCGCGGTCTACGTCATCAAGACCTCGCAAGGCCTGATCCTGATCGACACGGCGATGCAGCAATCGACCGGCATGATCAAGGACAACATCACGAAGCTCGGCTTCAAGGTCGCCGACATCAAGATCATCCTCAACAGCCACGCCCATCTCGATCACACCGGCGGCTTTGCCGAGATCAAGCAGGAGACCGGCGCGCAAATGATCGCCGGCGAGCGCGACAAGCCCCTGCTCGAGGGCGGCTACTATCCGGGCGACGAGAGCAACGCCGATCTGGCCTTCACGCCCGTCAAGGTCGACCGCGCCGTGAAGGAAGGCGACAAGGTCACGCTCGGCGACACCACGCTGACCGCGCACGCCACGCCCGGCCATTCGCCGGGCTGCACCAGCTGGGAGATGACCGTGAAGGACGGCACCGAGAAGCGCGACGTGCTGTTCTTCTGCAGCGGAACCGTTGCCCTGAACCGGCTGGTCGGCCGTCCGACCTATCCCGGCATCGTCGACGACTACCGTTCGACCTTCGCCAAGGTCAAGGCGATGAAGGTCGACGTGCTGCTCGGGCCGCATCCGGAGGTCTACGACATGCAGGCCAAGCGCGCCGAGATGAAGGATGGCGCGCCGAACCCGTTCGTCAAGCCGGGCGAAAACGCCACCTATGTGGCGGGGCTGGAGCAGGATTTCGACAAGCAGCTCGCCAAGCAGACCGCTGCGCTGCAGAAGGACAACTAGCGCTCAATTTTCAGCCGTTGCCGCGGCAACCATGGGTGCCGCGGCTTGACATCGTCGGGCAATCCATCGACAGGTGGATTGCCTTTCCGCTTTTGCCGCGCGCAATGACGGGAACGTAACAAGACACGAAATGGGAGCCGCCCGATGTCGTCGCGCAAACCCGCCGCCAGCAAAGGCAAGACCGTCACCGTCAAGGACGCCACCTTCGGCCTGCTGCGCGCGTGGGGCATCAAGAAGGTTTTCGGCAATCCCGGTTCGACCGAGCTGCCTTTCCTGAGCGACTGGCCCGACGACATCGACTACGTGCTCGGCCTGCAGGAGGCTTCAGTGGTCGGCATGGCCGACGGCTATGCGCTGGCGACCCGCAATGCCGGCTTCGTCAATCTGCATTCGGCGGCCGGCGTCGGCAACGCGCTCGGCAACATCTACAACGCCTATCGTAACCAGACCCCGATGGTGATCACCGCCGGCCAGCAGGCGCGCTCGATCATGCCGTTGCAGGCGTTCCTCTACGCCGAGCGCGCCTCCGAATTCCCGCGGCCTTACGTGAAATTCGCGGTCGAACCGGCGCGCGCCGAGGACGTACCCGCCGCGATCGCGCGCGCCTATTATGTCGCGATGCAGCCGCCCTGCGGGCCGACCTTCGTCTCGGTCCCGATCGACGATTGGGCGCATGCGACGCAGCCGCTCGATGCGCGCCAGGTCAGCCGCGAGATCGGCCCGGATGCGGCCGCGATGCAGGCGCTGGCGGCCGCGCTCGGCGAGGCCAAGCGCCCTGCCCTCGTCGTCGGCCCCGCCGTCGATCGCGCCGAGGCGGTCGACCTCATGGTGAAGGTCGCCGAGAAGACCAAGGCTACGGTCTGGGCGAGCCCGTTCTCGGCGCGCTGCTCGTTCCCCGAACGGCATCCGCAATTTGCCGGCTTCCTTCACGCAGCGCCGGGCCAGCTCTCCGACGCGCTGCGCGAGCACGATCTTGTCGTCGTGGTCGGCGCGCCCGTCTTCACCTTCCACGTCGAGGGCCATGCCGCGATCTTCGACGGCGCGACCACGATCTTCCAGATCACCGACGATCCCGATGCCGCCGCGATGACCCCGACCGGCCACAGCATCGTCGCCACCATGAAGCCGGCGCTGTCGGCGCTGCTCGAGTTGCTGCCCGAAACGAAGCGTGCGGCACCGGCCGGCCGCATCCTGCCACCAGCGCCCGCAGCCGGCGACCCGATCCCCGCCGAATATGCGCTACACGCGCTCTCGGCGGCGATGGGGCCGCACGATGCGCTGGTCGAGGAGGTGCCGTCGCATCGCCCGCTGATGCAGAAGGCGATGCCGATGCGCGGCCAGGACAGTTTCTACACCATGGCGAGCGGCGGCCTTGGCTACAGCCTGCCAGCCGCGGTCGGCATGGCACTCGGCCGCAGCACGGGGCGCACGGTTTGCCTGATCGGCGACGGCTCGGCGATGTATTCGATCCAGGCGCTGTGGACTGCGGCGCAGCGCAAGCTGCCGCTGACGGTCGTGGTGATGAACAATTCCGGCTACGGCGCAATGCGCTCGTTCAGCCAGGTGATGCAGGTGCGCAATGTGCCGGGCCTCGACCTGCCCGGCATCGATTTCGTCAAGCTCGCCGAGGGCATGGGCTGCGACGCGGTGCGGGTGACGAAGTCGGCCGAACTCGCGGACGCCTACAAGCGTGGCTTGTCGGCAACCGGCGCCAGCCTGATCGAGGTGATGGTCGATTCCGCGGTGCCGCTGCTCTACACGCAGAAGGGCTGAGCGGCAGACGCAATTTCTACGCTCTCGTCAGGAAGGCACCGGCGGAAGAGTTCCCTCCCCCTTGCAGGAGAGGGAGCCTGACCAGGGTGCTCACCTCACGGCGACGGACTTGGGCACACGCGCCGCGAGTCACGTCCCGTAGCTCTCGCGCATCTTGGCCTGGATCTTGGCCATGCCGCCGATCCAGCGGTCGTAGTTCTCGGTCTTCTTGCGCATGTAGCCAAGCACCTGCGGGTGCGGCAGGATCAGGAAGGTCTCCTGCTCGATACCCCTCAGCGCGTCCTGCGCGACCTGCTCCGCCGTGAGATCGCCGTCGCCGGATTGCGGGCCCTTCGGGATCGAGCGCAGCATGTTGGTGTCGACGCCCTGCGGGCAGAGGATCGAGACCTTGATGTTGTCGGCGCGGTGCGAGATCGCGAGGTTTTCGGCGAAGCCGACCGCGGCGTGCTTGGTGGTCGAGTAAGCGGGACTGCCGACCTGGGACAAGAGGCCCGCGGCCGAGATCGTGTTGAGAAAGTAGCCCTCGCCGCGCGCCTTCATGCGCGGCACCAGATGCCGCGCGGCATAGACATGCGCCATCACGTGGATCGCCCAGCTCCGCGACCACGGCTCGTCCGAGGTGCCGCCGGCATTCTTCGACAGCGGATCGAAGCCGCCGCCGATGCCGGCATTGGAGCAGAACAGCGCGATCGGGCCGAACATGCGCTCGGTCTCCTCGATCACATGCAGGACGTTCTTCTCCTGACCGACGTCGCATTTGAAGGCGGCGCCGCCGACCGAGGCGGCGACCTTCTCGGCGGCCGCATGATCGAGATCGACCACCACGACCTTGGAGGCACCGGCGGCGTGGAACGCCTCGCACAGCGCCTTACCGATGCCATTGCCACCGCCGGTGACCACCACGACCTTACCTGCCACCTGCATGGCCATCCTCCCGATATCTTGATTTCAGGGCATGATCCGGAAGCCGGTCTCATGCTCAACGAAGAGCGACCATGATAGCGCATCTTTTGCCGATGCATGATCTTTTCGAGAGGCCGGCCCGGCCTTCTGAAGTCCGCGCTAGCTCGCCAGCACCACGTCGAACACCGCCGTATAGTGGCAGGCGGCTCCGAGCAGCACGAAGCCGTGCCAGATCGCATTCTGGAAGCGCAGCCGCCGCCAGGAGTGGAAGATCACGCCGAGGCTGTAAAGAATGCCGCCCGCCAGCACGAAGCCGAGCGCCATCGCCGGCAGCGCCTTGACGACGCGGTCGTAGAGCATGATGCCGCTCCAGCCCATCGCGAGATAGAGCCCGACCGAGAGCCGGTCGAAGCGGCCGGGATAACGCAGCTTGAGCCAGATGCCGACGATCGCCACGCACCACACGCCGACCAGGAGCGCGATCGCAAAATAGCTGTCCTTCAATTCCACGATGAACGGCGTGTAGGTCGCGGCGATCAACAGATAGATCGCGGAGTGATCGAAGCGCCGCAGCACCCATTTGGCGCGCGACACCGGCCAGAGATTATAGGTCGCCGACAGCGTCAGCATCGCGAGCAGGCCCGCGACATAGACCGACACCACGGCGACATCGAACGGGCCGGCATAGACCGCGGTCAGCACGATCAGCGCGGTGGCTGCAACCAGCCCGAAAGCGACGCCGACCAGATGAACGACGCCGTCGGCGATCAGCTCGGCCCGGTCGTAGTCCCACAGCGCGGTACCAGCCGCGTGGATCGAGGTCGAGGCGAGTTGCTTCAGGCGGAAGACCGTCATGCAGGCTTTCCTGTGGGCCGATGGATATGGGTAACGCGGGTGGCGTGATGCGTTCAATTCCCCTCGCCTGTAAAGGCGCCGGAAATGTGAAGCTTGATTTTGGCCCGATAATCGCCACCTTGCGGGTGATCGCCCGCCCTTTTGGTCCCTCCTGCCGGGTTTGTCGTTAACCCTCCATGCCCCCGAGTTTCTCTGATATCGTCGAGGAAGCCCGTCTCTCGGCGCGGGCGCTGCTCGACTATGGCGAGGGCTTGTTCAACCCGACGGTGCGGCTCGGCGTCACCGGCCTGTCGCGCGCCGGCAAGACCGTGTTCATCACTGCGCTGGTGCACGGCCTGACCCGCGGCGGCCGCTTCCCGGTATTCGAGGCCTATGCCTCGGGACGGATCGCGCGCGCCTACCTCGCTCCGCAGCCCGACGATGCGGTGCCGCGCTTCGCCTATGAGAACCATGTCCGGACATTGGTCGAGGAACGGCTTTGGCCGAGCTCGACCACCGACATCTCCGAACTCCGGCTCGTGATCGAGTATCAGCGGCAAAATGGCGCGGACCGCACGCTCACCCTCGATATCGTCGATTATCCCGGCGAATGGCTGCTCGACCTGCCGCTGCTGAGCAAGAGCTACGAGCAATGGTCGGCGGAAAGCCTTGCGTTGTCGCGCGAGCCGCTGCGCGCGAAACTCGCGGCGCCCTGGCACGCCCATCTGGCCACGCTGAAGCCCGAAGCGAGAGAGGACGAGCAGGCCGCGCTCACCGAGGCGCGCCTGTTCACCGATTATCTTCGCGCCTGCCGCGACGAGCGTTTCGCGATGAGCCTGCTGCCGCCGGGCCGCTTCCTGATGCCGGGCAATCTCGCCGACACGCCGGCGCTGACCTTCGCGCCGCTCGACGTGCCCATGGACGGCAGCGCGCCCGATCACTCGCTATGGGCGATGATGCGGCGACGATACGAGGCCTACAAGGACGTCGTGGTGCGGCCGTTCTTCCGCGACCATTTCGCGCGGCTCGATCGCCAGATCGTGCTCGCCGATGCGCTCGCCGCGTTCAATGCCGGCCCCGAGGCCTTGCACGACCTCGAGGCTGCGCTCGCCGGCATCCTCGACTGCTTCCGGATCGGCCGCAGCACGATCCTGAGCGCGCTGTTCCGGCCGCGCATCGACCGCATCCTGTTCGCGGCGACCAAGGCCGACCACCTGCACCACCAGAGCCACGACCGGCTCGAAGCCGTGCTGCGGCGGATCGTGGCCAGGGCCGCCGCGCGCGCCGAATATGCCGGCGCCGAAATCGACGTCGTCGCGCTCGCCGCGGTGCGCGCCACCCGCGAGGCGCAGGTCCAGCGCGGCCGGGACAGACTGCCGTCGATCCTCGGCACGCCGGCACCGGGCGAGGTCGCCAACGGCGAGACGCTGGATGGCGAGACCGAGGTCGCGACCTTTCCGGGCGACCTGCCCGACAATCCGGAGGAGCTGTTCAATGGAGGATTCCGCGGCCTCTCCAGCTCGGGCGCCGAGGCGGCCGATTATCGTTTCCTGCGCTTCCGGCCGCCGAAGCTGGAACGAAACGGCGATGCGGAGCCGGCGCTGCCTCACATCCGCCTTGACCGCGCCCTCCAGTTCCTGATCGGAGACAAACTGCAATGAACGAGAAGACGCCCCCGCGGCGGCCGGCGACGTTCAAGCTCGACGATCCCGGCGTGGTCGTGATGGATCCGGAGGATAGCGGCCGTCTCACGCGCGGCACGATCCAGATCGTGCCCGAGGCTGAGCCGGCACAGCTGCCGGTGCCGGCAGATACGCCGCTGCTGCCCGCGCGCCGCGGCTTCCGCTGGGGCACGCTGTTCTGGAGCGCGGTCGCGGGCCTCGTCGTGCTCGGCAGCGGGCTTGGCGTCCTCAACCTGATCGAGGATCTGTTCGCGCGCAACGAAGGCCTCGGCTTCCTCGGGCTGGCGCTCGCCGTGGTCGCTGCGGTGGCGCTGGCGGTCGTCACCATGCGCGAGCTGGTCGGCCTGGCGCGGCTTGCGACCATCGAGAAGCTGCATCTGCGCGCCGCCGAGGTGCTGATCAGCGACGACCGCGCCGCGAGCCGGGCCGTCGTCGCCGACCTGCTCAAACTCGCGCACCACACCCCGCAACTCGCCCGCGCGCGCAGCGCGCTGCAGAGCCACACCGATGATATCATCGACGGTGCCGACATGATCCGCCTCGCCGAGCGCGAATTGATGACGCCGCTCGACGAGGAGGCGCGGCGGCTGGTGTCGTCGGCGGCGCAGCGCGTCTCTGTCGTCACCGCGGTCAGCCCGCGCGCGCTGTTCGACGTGCTGTTCGTGTTCGTGGCGAGCTTGCGGATGATCCGGCAGCTGGCGCGGCTCTATGGCGGCCGGCCCGGCGCGCTCGGCATGATCCGCCTGCTGCGCCACGTGATCGCGCATCTCGCGATCACCGGCGGCATGGCCGCGAGCGACAGCCTGATCCAGCAGATGCTCGGCCACGGCATCGCGGCAAAACTCTCGCAGCGGCTCGGCGAAGGCATGCTCAACGGCCTGTTGACCGCCCGCCTCGGCCTCGCCGCGATCGACGTCACCCGCCCGCTTCCCTTCAACGCTTTGCCCCGCCCCGCGCTGACCGATCTGGCGAAGGATTTGATCCGCAAGCGCGACGAAGAGGAATAGCGCTTCGTCGTTTCGACGCGGAACGGCGCCCATCGCTGCGCCCTCTCCCTTGTGGGAGAGGGCAGCTCAGGCAGCCGTCAAAGGCTCGCTTGGGTGAGGGGTATCCATCCTTACACACCGCGCCTGCGGAGAGGGGCCCCTCATCCGGCAGCCTTTGGCTGCCACCTTCTCCCACAAGGGGAGAAGGTGATCTCGCAAGGCTCTGAGAGCATCGCCAGCACGCGCCAGCGGAAGAATGTGGTGTCCGGCGGCGGCGACAGATCGGGCGTCCAGCCTGAGATCTTCTCCAGCGCGTAGGTGTCCATCACCATGCCGCGCCAGCTTCGCGTCACGCGCTCCAGCGGCTGACGCACCGCAGTGGTTTCATTCCACAGCGGCAGATTGTTCTCGGGTTCGCGCCCGACGTAGATGCCTGTGTGATCGCGGATCTTGTCCATGCCGGGATCGGCAAAGCCCTGGAAGCGGCCGCGCTCGTTGATCTCGACCACCGGCACCCGACCGCGCAGCATCCACCTCAGCATCGCATAGGTGCGGTAGTCCGTGGTCGCGACCCAGGTCGCGCCGGTCGCCTCAACCTGCGCCAGGGTATGCGCGGCCACCGCGTCGTAGCCTGCCTCGGTGCCGATCGGATCGGTAGGGCCGATCAGATTCCACGGCGCGAACATGTAATACAGGAACACGCAGACGACGAAGGCGATGCCTGTCGAGATCGCGGTCCGAGCCCAATAGATCGTCGATTTGGCGAGACCGGTCGACCAGCCCTCGAACGGCATCCGCGTCAGATTGATGGCGACCGCAGCAAAGCCGGCCGGCCACAAGAACATCGGCCAGGTGTCGCCGACCCGCAAGGTCAGCGACTTCCAGAGGAAATAGACGAGCGGCACCAGCACCGCCGTCGCCAGCAGGATCGCCACCGGCTCGCGCTTGCGATAGCCGCGCCAGGCCGTCAGCCCTGTTGCGAACAGCGTCACCGGCAGCAGCACGAAACCGACCAGGCCGAACTGCATGCCGATGAATTCGCCGAGGGTGCGCAGCGTCAGATCGCGTTCGACGGTGGCGCGCACCGCCTGGAAGCGAAACGAGGCCCAGTCATGCTCCGCATTCCAGATCAGCACCGGCGAGAACACGACGATCGCGATCAGCGCGGCGAGGTAGGGATACGGGCTGCGCAGCCAGCGCCAGCGCCAGTCCGGCACCAGCGCAAAGGCGAGCACCGCCGGCGCGAACATGATCGCGGTGAATTTCGACAGCAGCGCAAGCCCTGCGAACAGCCCGGCGGCGAGCCACCAGCGCCCATCATGGCTCTGCGCGAGCCGCACCAGCGACCACAGCATCGCCACCGAGAACGGGATCAGCGCCGTGTCGGGCGCCACCTTGGCCATCAACAACCCGTAGTAGAGTGCGGCTTCCGGCAGCAGCAACGCCAGCATAACCGCGCGGACATTGTTTGACGTGACGCGACGGACGATGTCGGCGAGCAGCAGCTGGGTCACCAGCATCGCCACAATGCCACCGAGGCGGACGCCGAGATTGGTGTCGCCGAGAACAGCGGTGCCGAAGCGGATGAACCAGGCGACCATCGGCGGATGGTCGAGGAACGACAGCACGTTTTCCTTCGACCAGGTCCAGTAATAGGCCTCGTCGGTGCGCAAATCGAGCGCATGGGCATAGACCAGCCGCATCGCGGTCATGGCAACGATCGCGGCGATGACGCCCCGCCAATCCGGCGCCCGCGAACGGGCCGGCTTAACGCTGATGCTACCGGCTCCGGGTTTAGGTTCGGCTTGGGCTATCGTCACGGCGGCTTTTTGTTCGACTCTTAACGGAGTGTCAACGCACCTCCGGCTGCCGCGGCCCAACCGGCCCGCGGTGGTGGTGTTCAGCGCGGGAATTAAACATTAGACTTGCAGATCATGAATCACATGACCTCCCCCTCGCGCGAGCACCTGCAGGACATGGCCCGCGGCATCGGCCAGCGGCAGGTCCGCCTGGTGACCGGGACGATCATGTTCGCCTACCTGATCAGCCATTTCCTCAACCATGCGCTGGGCAATATCTCGACCGAGGCGCTCGCGATCGGGGTGTACTACCACACCGAATTCTGGCGGTTCCTGCCGGTCGCCATCGTGTTCTACTCGGCCTGCCTGGTGCACACCGCGCTAGGCATCTGGGCGTTGTTCGAGCGGCGCGAGTTCCACTGGAAGGCGATCGAGCCGCTGCAGCTTGCGCTCGGCCTCAGCGTTCCGATGCTGGTCATCGTGCATGTCGTCGGCGTCCGGCTCGGGCAAGCCCTGTATGGGCACGAGAAGCTCTATCCGCAGGAGCTGTATACGTTCTTCATCGCGTCGCCGAACCGGCTGTGGCAGATGCTGGCGGTGCTGGTGGTCGCCTGGGTGCATGGCTGCATCGGCCTGTATTTCTGGCTGCGGATGCGCCCGTTCTTCAAGCGTGCGGCGCCGTTCCTGCTCGCCGGAGCCGTGTTGATCCCGACGCTGGCGATGCTCGGCATCTATCAGGCCGGCCGCGCCACGATCGCCGACTACCAGGATCCCGACTGGCGGCGCGAGGAGCTGTCGGTGCAGAAGCTCGGCACGGCGGCGCAGGGGGCCATGCTCGAGAAGATCACCGATGACCTGACGATCGGCTATCTCGGCCTGCTCGGCCTCGTGCTGCTCGCGCGCGGCGCGCGGACCCTGCTCGAACGCCGCGGCGGCATGATCGCATTGTCCTACGGCAACGGCCGCACGCTGCGGGTGCCGAAGGGCTTGAGCGTGCTGGAAGCGAGCCTGCGCTACAACGTGCCTCATGCGAGCGTCTGCGGCGGCCGCGCACGCTGCTCGACCTGCCGCATCCGCGTCATCGGCGATCACGCCGCCCTGCCCGAGCCTTCGCCGCGCGAAGCCTTCGTGCTGCACCGGGTCGGCACCGACGATCCGTCGATCCGGCTGGCCTGCCAGTTGCGGCCGACCGGCGACCTGACCTTCTTCCAGCTGTTCCTGCCGAGCACGATGTCGGCCAACGCGCATGCCGGCAATCCGACGCGGGTCGGCCAGGAGCGTTATCTCGTCAGCATGTTCGTCGACATGCGCGGCTCGACTCAGCTGGCCGAGAAGCGGCTGCCGTTCGACACCGTGTTCATCGTCAACCGCTTCCTCGGCGCTGTATCGCAAGCGGTGCTGGAAGCCGGCGGGCGGCCCAACCAGTTCATCGGCGACGGCATGCTGGCGCTGTTCGGGCTCTCCTCCGACCGGCACGAGGCCTGCCGCCAGGCGCTGCGCGCGGCGGCATTGATCGCAACCAATATCGACGAACTGAACCAATTTCTCAGCCACGATCTGCGCGAGCCGATCCGCTTCGGCATCGGCATCCATGGCGGCGAGGTGATCGTCGGCGATATCGGCTATCGCGACCATATGGTGTTCACCGCGCTCGGTGATGCCGTCAACGTCGCCGCACGGCTCCAGGACATGACCAAGGCGCTGGCCTGCGAGGCCGTCATTTCCGACGAGGTGCGCGTCACCGCGGGCCTCGCCGACGATGCCCTGCCGGCGCAGGAGGTCGCGATCCGCGGCCGCAACGAGCCGATGACGGTGCGCACCGTCGAGGCGACGCGCATCCTGTCCGCGCTGGTCGACGACCGGCGCGCCGTCGCGGCCTGACCGCTTCATCCCCCTTCACCGAGTGTGACCTGCCGCACATCCAGCGGAGCGTTCAGCCGCGATGCTCGAACGCGTCCCGTGCCGGATGCGACTGACTGGCGATGGGTAACACTGCAACCGCGCCGCGACAGAGCTCAACGCGCATCTGAAGGAGACGACCATGCTTCGCAAAGTCACGCTTGCTCTCGCTACTGCCGCAACCCTCGGCGCCGCCGCGCTGGCGCCGACCTCGGCGTCCGCCAAGCCGTTCTTCTGGCATCCGTACCACCATCACTTCTGGGGTGGCCCGGGCATCTCCGTCGGCTTCGTCGACTCCGGCTGCTACGTCACCCGCCTGGTAATGACGCCCTACGGCTATCGCTATCGCACCGTCAACGTCTGCTACTGATCGAACCTTCGACGTCGCTGGAAATGCCCCGGTCGCCCGCGCGACCGGGGCTTCTCGTTGTTGCGACGCAACGCTGCGAAAGCTCAATTGACTCGCGGTTCCCCGATGCGACATTTGTCGCCGCGCGCAGTCCATGATGCGAAGGCGCGCAGGCCAAGGTGAGCCTGGTGATGACCAGCTCACGACAGAACAGCTTCGGAGGAAGCGGAATGCTCGATCGACGAGACTTGATGAGGCGCGCCGGGTTGGCGGCTTTGGTGACGGGGCTGGGATCAAGGGGCGCGCTCGCCCTCGACACCGTGACACTGCCCTTCGACAACGGCGAACGGCCGCTGGTGCGCTACCCCCAGAAGCGCCCGATGATCGGCCTGACCAGCCGGCCGCCGCAGCTCGAAACCCCGTTTGCAATCTTCAACGACGGTCCGCTGACGCCGAACAACGCGTTCTTCGTCCGCTATCACCTCGCCGGCATCCCCTACGACCTCGATCCGGACAAGTTCACGCTCGAGATCAAGGGCAAGGTCGACAAGCCGCTGAGGCTGTCGCTGAAGGATATCCGCAAGCTGAAGCCGATCGAGCTGGTCGCCGTCAACCAGTGCTCCGGCAACAGCCGCGGCTTCTTCAATCCGCGCGTCGCCGGCGGCCAGCTCGGCAACGGCGCGATGGGCTGTGCGCGCTGGCACGGCGTGCCGCTGAAGACCGTGCTCGACATGGCCGGCGTGCAGGCCGGCGCCAAGCAGGTCACCTTCAATGGCATGGACGGCCCTGTCATGGAGACGACGCCCGATTTCGTGAAAGCGCTCGACATCGACCATGCGCGCGATGGCGAGGTGATGCTGGCCTGGGGCATGAACGGCGAGGACCTGCCGTTCCTCAACGGATTTCCGCTCCGCCTCGTGGTGCCCGGCTATTACGGCACCTATTGGGTGAAGCACCTCAACGAGATCACGGTGATCGACAACGTGTTCGACGGCTTCTGGATGAAGTCCGCCTACCGGATTCCGGATACGCCGAACAACGCGGTCGAGCCCGGCACCGCGCCGAAGGCGACGATCCCGATCAACCGCTTCACGGTACGCTCGTTCATGACCAGCATTGCCGACGGCGCCAGGCTGAAGGCCGGCCTCACCACGCTGCGCGGCATCGCCTTCGACGGCGGCAAGGGCATCAAGGAGGTCGTGGTCTCGACCGACGGCGGCAAGATCTGGACACCGGCCAAGCTCGGCAAGGACCTCGGCAAATACGCCTTCCGCGAATGGAAGCTGAAAGTCACGCTTCCCCCCGGCCCGTCGGAGCTGAAGGTGCGCGCCACCAACAATGCCGGCGACACCCAGCCGATGGATCCGTTGTGGAATCCCGCCGGCTATCTGCGCAACGTCGTCGAAACCGTGCGCGTCACCGCGGCGTGAGGAGAAGCATCATGACCAGCAAGCTGCTTGCTTCCCTCGCCGCGGGCGCGGCCCTCTCGATCGGGGCTGCGATCGCCACGCCCGTCAACTACACGCTTCCCGAGGAGACCGCTTCGTTCAAGCCGGGTCCGAACCTCGACGTGGTCCAGAGCAACTGCACCGGCTGCCACTCGGCGGACTACATCAAGACCCAGCCGCAGGGCGAGAAGTTCAAGAAAGACTTCTGGCAGGCCGAGGTGACCAAGATGATCAAGGTCTACGGTGCGCCGATCGATCAGGCCGACGTCGGCAAGATCGTCGAGTATCTTTCCGCGACCTATTGAGACGCGGTCGATCCATCCCCGCGCGCTGGCCGACAGGCCGCGCGTGGGTTGACCTATCCAATTCGGCTCAGAGGAACTGATCTGTTTTTGCAGCGCATCAATTGACCACGAAACAGGCAATCCGGCACCAAAACCCCACAAAGCGGGTTGTTTCCGGGCAAAAACACACCGTGGTTTGATCTACCCAGCTTTTTCCAAACTGCTATCCTGTGCGGTGCGGACAAGCCGGTTTGTGCGGGGACCAGCTGGTCTGTTTTCGATTGATTCCGCGGAGACGACTGGAATGCCCAAAGGTACAGTGAAGTGGTTCAACCCGACCAAGGGTTATGGATTCATCCAGCCCGCAACGGGCGGTAAGGACATTTTCGTGCATATTTCGGCGGTTCAGAAGGCTGGTCTGCAGTCCCTGAACGAAGGCCAATCGGTTGAATACGAAGAGATCGCAAATCGCGGCAAGACGTCAGCCGAGAACCTCAAGGTCTAGCGCACCGCGCAAGATCGAGCGGCGCACTCTCGGACGCCATCCGGGAGTGAGGGCCGAATCCAACATCACACGCGTGACGTTCGGCGGAGCGGGCACGGTGCCCGCGCGCCACGGCATCGAATTTTTCCCAGCCGTCATCGACCACGTGCCGCTATTGGCCATTTGCCCGTTACATCGGGGCATCGCCCTATTGCCGACGCGCCAATCCGCTATCGCGCGACCACCCGATTGCGCAGCTCAACATCGCAACGGCGTCAGGGACGAGGGGCCGCGCATGAATCTCGCCGACAGCTGGGACGCCGAATCCGGCCGATGGATCGAATGGGCGCGGCGTCCGGGGCATGACAGCTATTGGCGATATCATCGCGACCAGTTCATCACGCTGCTGCCGCCACCCGGCCTCCATTCAGCCGTTCAGTCTTCCGTCACCCACTTGGCGACGGTCATGACATCAGGCGGTTGCAGATAACCGCGGGGCCAGAGATCGACGGCCCATTCCACCTTGGTGGCGCGTTCCACCAGCACGGCGGTATTGTGCGGCGTCTGCATCAACTGAAAGCCGCGATAATGAGGATCCCCCACATCGTGGAACTTGAACAGGTTCCAGGTCTGCATCACCAGCATCAGGCTGGTCGTGTTGCGGGTGGTGTCCCAGCAGTCGTAATTGTGCTGATCATCGTTGGCGCGGAAGTCCGCTTTCGCGACACGCTTGTTGGTGCCGAGGATCGGCCCCATCCGGCGATCGAACCAGATCACGGCCTTTTGCACGGCGGCGCGTTCGGCGGCGGCGTTGGCACGGCCGGTGGCCATGATCCGGGTCAACGCGGCTCTGTCGGCCGCGCTGAAGTCGAGCATCTCACGGCGCCGGCAGACGAAGCCGTAGCACACCGTCATCACCGAGGCCGACGGCGGATAGATCGACACCGATGTGTAGAGCTGCATGATGCCGGAGCTGAGCTCGGCCGCAGGGGCCGGCGTCATCGCGAACAGGGACAACGTCGCGACGCATAACGCGCCGGCAACCCCGGTTCGCTTCGCACGTATCGGCTGATTGGTATCGTCCATGTCGCGGCCCCCAACTGGAGGGAGAATTATCGCGGGTGCGGCGCGATGCCAAGGTATCCGGCGCATGGCTGTGGATCAGATCAGCCGACCGGCAGCGGCGCGTCGCGCTTGACTTCCTCCATCACCGCATAGGTTCGCGTCTCGCGCACACCCGGCAGCGCCAGCAGCGTCTCGCCGAGAAACCGGCGATAGGCGGTCATGTTGGCGACGCGCGCCTTGACCAGATAGTCGAAGCCGCCGGCCACCATGTGACACTCCAGCACTTCCGGCGCGGTCTGCACCGCCCTGGCGAAGCGCTCGAACACGTCGGGCGTGGTCTTGTCGAGCAGCACCTCGACGAACACCAGGAGGCCAAGGCCCAGCCGGTGCGGATTGAGTCGCGCGCCATAGCCCTCGACGAAGCCGTCGCGCTGCAGCCGCTTCAGCCGTTCACCGACGGAGGTCGGCGACAGGCCGATCCTCTCGGCCAGTTCCACATTGGCAATCCGGCCATCCCCTTGCAGGATCGAGAGGATTTTGCGGTCTGTCTTGTCGATTTCTGTCATATCCACGGCCAAACCATCAACTATCCAGATTTTCTAAGGCAAATCTGCTAATTTGTCTATCGAACTACGGTCCACGGACGCGTAGGTGTTCCCGTGCAACCCCGAGGAACCGCCGAGAAACCGCCATGCCAGACCAGCTCCCGCCCCCGTTCAGCGCGCCCTACGCCCCCGATGACACGGCGATCGCCAGCCGCCTGCGTCAGAACGCCGGGCTGGGCGCGGACAAGGAGGCCAGGATCGACCGCAGCGCGACCCGCCTGATCGAAGCGATCAGGGCCAATGACGATCCGCTCGGCGGGGTCGAGGACATGCTGCGGGAGTTCGCGCTGTCGACCAAAGAGGGGTTGGCGCTGATGGTGCTGGCGGAGGCGCTGCTCCGCGTGCCCGACGCGCGCACCGCCGACCAGTTCATCGAGGACAAGCTCGGCCAGGGCGACTTCGTCAACCACGAGACCAAATCCAGCGCATTCCTGGTCAACGCCTCGGCCTGGGCGCTCGGCATGTCGGCGCGCGTGATCCAGCCCGGCGAGACGCCGCAGGGCACGATCGGCCGGCTGACCAAGCGGCTCGGCGCGCCGGCGGTGCGCGCGGCGACGCGGCAGGCGATGCGGCTGATGGGCAGCCATTTCGTGCTCGGCGAAACCATCGAGGCGGCGCTGGCGCGGGCGCAATCGCACACGGCGCGCGGCTCGCGCTATTCGTTCGACATGCTCGGCGAGGGCGCGCGCACCGCCGACGACGCAAGCCGCTATTTCGAATCCTACGCCCGCGCGATCGAGGCGATCGGCAAGGCGGCCGGCGATCAGGCCCTGCCCGATCGGCCCGGCATCTCGGTCAAGCTGTCCGCACTGCATCCGCGGTTCGAGGCGGTGAGCCATGCGCGGGTGATGGGCGAGCTGGTGCCGCAGCTGATCGACCTGGCGCGCCGCGCCAAGGCGTACGACCTCAACTTCACCGTCGATGCCGAGGAGGCCGACCGGCTGGAGCTGTCGCTCGACGTCATCGCGGCTGCCTTCGCCGATCCGTCGCTCGCCGGCTGGAGCGGCTTCGGGCTTGCGATCCAGGCCTATCAGAAGCGCGCCACCGACGTGATCGACTATATCGACGCGCTGACGCGCGCACTCGACCGCAGGATGATGGTGCGCCTCGTCAAGGGCGCCTATTGGGACACCGAGATCAAGCGCGCGCAGGAGCGTGGGCTCGACGGCTATCCGGTGTTCACCCGCAAGGCGATGACCGACCTGAACTACATCACCTGTGCGCGCAAGCTGCTGGCGCTGCGGCCGCAGCTGTTTCCGCAATTTGCCACCCACAACGCGTTGACCGTCGCGACCATCCTCGAACTGTCGGACGATCCCTCAAGCTTCGAATTCCAGCGGCTGCATGGCATGGGCGAGGCGCTCTACGCGCAGCTCGGCCAGGATCGTCCTGAGATCGCCCACCGCACTTATGCGCCGGTCGGCAGCCACCGCGACCTGCTCGCCTATCTGGTGCGGCGCCTGCTCGAGAACGGCGCCAATTCGTCGTTTGTGGCGCTGGCCGCGGACAATCGCGTCTCCATCGTGGACCTGTTGCGCCGCCCTGCCGAGATCATCGGCGCCGATGACAACGCGGCGTATTCCGGAATTCCGCTGCCGGCCGATCTTTACCGGCCGCAGCGCGAGAATTCGCACGGCATCGAGTTCGGCGAGCGAAAGGCGCTCGATGCGTTGACGTCGGCGATAACAGTCGAACCCAAGGCGGCGTCTGGTGCGGTCGCGGCATCGACGAACGAACAGGCGAATGCCGCCGTCGCCGCCGCACGCAGCGGCTTCAAGGCCTGGAACGCGACGCCGGCCACACGGCGCGCGGCCATGCTGGACAAGGCTGCCGATCTGCTCGCGCAGCGCCGTGCCCACTTCCTCGCACTGCTGCAGAGCGAAGGAGGCAAGACGCTCGACGACGCACTCTCCGAGGTGCGCGAGGCGATCGACTTCTGCCGCTACTATGCGGCACAAGGCCGGACGCTGTTCGAGCAAGGCGAGACGATGCCGGGGCCGACCGGCGAGAGCAACGTGCTGGAGTTGCACGGCCGCGGCGCGTTCGTCGCGATCTCGCCATGGAATTTCCCGCTCGCGATCTTCCTCGGCCAGGTGACGGCGGCACTGATGGCCGGCAATGCAGTGATCGCAAAGCCGGCCGAGCAAACGCCGCGCATTGCGGCCGAGGCCGTCGCCCTGCTGCATCAGGCGGGCGTGCCGACGTCGGCGCTGCATCTGGTTCAAGGCGACGGCGCGGCCGGCGCGGCGCTGGTCAATCATCCCGCCATCGCCGGCGTGGTCTTCACCGGCTCGACGGAGGTGGCGCGCTCGATCAACCGGACGCTCGCGGCCAAGGACGGCCCGATCGTACCGCTGATCGCCGAGACCGGCGGCATCAATGCCATGATCGTCGATGCCACCGCGCTGCCCGAGCAGGTCGCCGACGATGTCGTGACCTCGGCGTTCCGTTCCGCCGGCCAGCGCTGCTCGGCGCTCAGACTGTTGTTCGTGCAGGACGACGTCGCCGACCGCATGATCGAGATGATCGCGGGCGCCGCGCGCGAATTGAAGATCGGCGATCCCTCCGAGCCATCGACGCATGTCGGACCGGTGATCGATGCTGAGGCCAAGCAACGACTCGACGCGCATATCGCGCGGATGAAACAGCAGGCGCGGGTGCATCTCGCCGGCGAGGCGCCATTAGGCAATTTCGTCGCGCCGCATATCTTCGAGCTGTCGTCGGCAAGCCAGCTCAGCGAAGAGGTGTTCGGCCCGATCCTGCACGTCGTGCGCTATCGCGCCGAGCGGCTCGGTGAGGTGCTCGCCGCGATCGAGGCAACCGGCTTCGGACTGACGCTCGGCATCCATTCCCGCATCGACGACACCATCGAACACGTGATCGAGCGCCTTCAGGTCGGCAACATCTATGTCAACCGCAACATGATCGGCGCGGTCGTCGGCGTGCAGCCGTTCGGCGGCAGTGGCCTCTCGGGCACCGGCCCCAAGGCCGGCGGCCCGCACTATCTTGCGCGGTTCGCCACCGAGCAGACGATCACGATCAACACCGCCGCCGCCGGCGGCAACGCCGCGCTGATGGCAGGGGTCGAGTAGTCGGACGCGTCATTGCGAGGAGCGAAGCCACGAAGCAATCCATCCCCGAGGTCAGGTATGGATTGCTTCGCTCCTTTCGCAATGACGCCCCAACAACCCGTTGCATCGTGCCCCCGAGATGGGTCAAATGGCGATCCGATCGGAATGATCGCACGCGATAATTCCAGCTACCGGAAAAACACCAACAAGCGCCACGGGAGCGAGGGCACGATGGAAAAAGGCATTTTTGACGGGCTCAAGGTCCTGGACTGCGCGAGCTTCATCGCGGCGCCCGCGGCCGCCACCGTGCTGTCCGACTTCGGCGCCGACGTCATCAAGATCGAGCCGCCCGGCGCCGGCGATCCCTACCGCAACCTGCCCAATCTGCCCGGCTATCCCGCAAGCGAGCATAATTTCGCGTGGATGCTGGAGGCCCGCAACAAGAAGAGCCTCGCGCTCGATCTGACCAAGCCCGAGGCGCGCGAGGTGCTCTACAAGCTCGTCGCCGAGGCCGACGTGTTCATCACCAACATGCCGCCGCAAGTGCGCGAAAAGCTCGGCATCACCCACGACCATCTCGGCCATCTCAACGACCGGCTGATCTACGCGTCCTTCACCGGCTATGGCGAGAAGGGTGAAGAGGCCAACAAGCCCGGCTTCGATTCCAACGCCTATTGGGCCCGCTCCGGCCTGATGGATCTGGTGCGCGCCGACGAGGACACCACGCCGGCGCGTTCGGTCGCCGGCATGGGCGATCACCCCTGCGCGATGGCGTTCTACGGCGCGATCGTCACCGCGCTGTTCCAGCGCGAGAAGACCGGCAAGGGCTCGCACGTCTCGACCAATCTGATGGCCAACGGCGTCTGGGCCAATGGCGTGCTGGCGCAGGCCAAGCTCGCCGGCGCCAAGTTCAAGAAGCGCAAGCCGCGCGAAGAGGCGCTCAACGCCGTCACCAACCACTACAAGTGCAGGGACGGCCGCTGGCTGATCCTGTCGCTGCTCAACGAAGACCGGCAATGGCCGACGCTGGCGCGCTGCATGGGCCGCGAGGACCTCGTCGCCGATGCCCGCTTCGCGACCAAAGCTGACCGCCATGCGCGCTCGGTCGAGCTGATCAAGATCTTCGACGAGGTGTTCGCGAGCAAGGATCTCGCAGAATGGCGCAAGATCCTCGACGGCAACGGCCTGGTGTTCGGCGTCGTCGGCATCCTCGACGACATCCCGAACGACAAGCAGATGATCGAGAACGAGGTGCTGGTGCGCTTCGAGAACGACACCATGCTGACCGTCAACAGCCCGATCTTCATCGACGGCGCCAAGAAGGTGCAGCCGCGCAAGCCGCCCGAGGTCGGCGAGCATTCCGACGAGATCCTGCGCCAGGCCGGCTACGACGAGGCCACGATCCGGAAGCTGCGTGCGTCCGGCGCGGTGGCATAGCACATCGACCACGTCGTGAGTGGCCCGGATGGAGCGAAACGAAATCCGGGATCAACGTTTCATCCAGGCCCAGACGATGGCTACCACGATGATGCCGATGATGACCGCGAGCCCGATCGCCCAGCTGCTGACGCGGACGGCACTGACCGCCTGACGCTCGGCCTCGTTGGCCGCGATCTCGCGGTTGCGTTGCTTGTTGTCCTCGGAAGCACTCATCAGGCCGGTCTCCGGTCAAGAGCTTCAGGTCTTTGGCAAGCTCGAGTGTAGCATCAAATAATGACGCGGAGACGCTTCGGTTCCAGTGAGGAGTTACCTCCCCTTTACGAAGCACATCCCCATCCGCGAGGTCTTCCCCGCGACCTGGCACGCTAGCCCCTCGGCACAGGTCCAGCCGCGGAAACTGCGGTCGGCCTCGGCCGGCTTGGTGCCCGGCAGATAGCAATGCGCGCCCCAGCCGTCGCTGTACTCAGTGCCGGCAAGCTCGGCGCTGGCCCGCAGCTGCGGCCGGTTGGAGAAGCCGCGGGAAAAATCCGGCGTCTTGCCGTCGCGGAAGCTTGAGAGGATATCGCGGCGGCGAGGCTGGTCGCCGAAGAAGTGCGGCGAGGCCGGCACCACGGTGGAGTTCGACGGCTTTGCTGCCATCCAGTCGACGCCCGGGAAATGAAAACCGCCGATGCCGCGGGTCTGGTGGCAACCGGCGCAGGTGACGTCGTTGAGGCGTCGTTCGAAGCCGGCCAGCGACTGGATGATTTGCAGCCGCGTTCCGTCCGACGCGGCCTTCTGCAAGGCACCGACGACATCGCTGTCCGAGAACACCGCGTCGCCGGACGTCCCCTCGCCCTGCACCAGGCCGAATTCGGGCTCGAGGTTGCTGACATCGAAACCGATCGGAGTGGGCGCCACCGCCGAGATTGCGAGGAAGCGATCCGGGATCAGCAAGGTGCCGCGATCGAGTTCGACAAAATGTTTGGGATCGAGCAGCCAGGCCTTGAAGTCGCGCTTGAGCGCCTCGTCTGCCAGGATGCGGTCGCGATCGATCTGGTTCTCCAGCGGCGCCTCGGCAAAGCGTTTTGCCGCGCCGTCATAGTCGAACACCTTGAGCAGATAGTCGGTGCGGAAATCGCGCACCGCGGATTTCGGCGCGTGCGCAATCTGCAGATTGGTCTCGATGCGATCGATATTCCGGGCATCGATCAAATCGAGCGGCCCGTCCTTGCCGAACAATTTATCCATCGCAGGCGGCGCGCTAGCGGTCGCGAGCCAGCGCCGCGCGATCTCGCGGCAGCTGAGCGACGCGTCATTGCCGTCGCCCTTCGCCTTCAGCACCAGGTTCAGCGTCATCGGCAGCCGCTGCGAGACCGCGTTCTCGCCGATCAGCGGCACATCGGTGCGCGTCAGTCGATAGATCAGCCGGATCTCGCCGCAGTCCTTCGGCGCCACATAGGCGCGGTCCATGCGGTTGACGATGCCAGCCAGCACGAAGCGGACATCAGGTGACCCCAGCAGCGCACGGTCGAACAGCTGAAACGCAAAAGCGTCGCCGACGCCGATGCTCTCGTTCGGCAGGCTTGCCTGATGCTTCGATACATATCGATCGAATTCGTGGTCGAGCGCCTCGCGCACCGGCACCAGAGCGGGCAAGGCGAACAGGTCGCGATTGGACAACGGCGTGTCGGCGGAGCGATCCGGCGCGAGCATCCGGCCGAGGCTGAAGCGGCTGTGATCGAGCTCGCGCAGAATCGCGGGATCGATCACCGCCACGCCACGCTCGAGCGCGCGATCCTCTGCGGCGCGTGCAGGCACGGCGGCACCGAGCAGAACGGACATTATCAGGAGGCATTTCAGCGCGCGGCCCATGCCTCCACTAACACCGCGCGGCAAACCCTATTCAAGAAAAAAGGCGCTTCACATCGCGGTGAAGCGCCTTGGTATCGTCGTCTTTCCGCAATCAACGCGAAACGATCAGACCCTTGCTGGTGACCACCACCCAGCGGCCGTCCTGCTTGCGGATGGCGTCGACGCGGCCAAGGCCTGGGACGGGATCGCCAGCATAGACCTCGTAGATGCCGCCGCGGCCCTCGATCAGCGCGCCACCATTGCCGACGTCGCGCAGCGCCCAGCCGTCGACCACCGGCAGGCGGCCGACCTCCGGCCTCGGCGCGGCCGGTGCAGCCGCGGCAGCCGCCGGGGTGACCGAGCCCGTGACCTCGCGGGCGGGCGTCGCCGCCGCGACGGTCGTCTGCGGGGCGCGGAGCTTGTCGACGGTCTCGCTGAGCTTGTTGAGCCTGGCGATCGGCTCGGCCTGGGCCTTCTCGACCTTCTCGATCCGCTCGCTGGCCTTGCTGAACTGAACGGTCCCGTTCCTGGCGGTCTGGTCGATGCTGGACTTCAGGGCAGCGATTTCGCCATCGATCCTGGCGATCGAGGCGTCGAGCGCGTCCTTGGCGGCCGTCTCCTTGGCAGCCGTATCCTTGGCGGAGGCAGCGGCTGGGCTGGTGAGATGGCCGAGGCCCGCGGTCGCGAGCGCGCCACCGATGGCGCCTGCCACAGTCGCCAGCGCGATCACCGCGGCCATCGCCCCGAACCGACGGGTGCCGGCCGGTTTGGCAGCCTGCTCGGCGCCCGGCTTGGAGGCGGTCGCCTCATGATCCCAGGTCCGGTCACCGGGCGCCATGATCATCAGCTTGCCCGGGAAACGCGGCTCTGCTCGCTTGCCGGTCTCGACCTTGGGCACATCCATATTGGTCGGCTCGATCTTGGCATCGAGCTTGGCGTCGATCTTGGCCTCGATCATGGGATCGAGCCGGGACGGCTCAACCTTGGGGGATTCAACCTTCGGCGCGTCCATCCTGGGCGCGTCGGCCTTTGGCGACGTCTCTTCCTGCTCGGGCGCGAGCCTCGGAGCCTCGACACCGGCCGCGGCCATTGCGGGCTCGCTCTTCGCCGCCATTTCGGCGCCGGTCTGACCGCTGACCGGCTTGCTCTGCTGCTCACTCACGTTCAAAGTCTCCAGGCTAGGTTGACAATTCGGTAACTTTTATTGCTTGCGAAATGGTTACCCCGTCGCGCCATTACCTAAATTTTAGGGAGTTTTCCGGGCCGGATTTGGGCGATGCGGCGCTGCGGCAATCTGCGTCAGCTCCGTTTGCGCGCGGCGCTTTCCCAATTAACATACCGCCATCTTCCAGCCAGAAGGCAGGGGAGTGCCATGACGATCGAGAAGTGCATCAAGGAATTTGATGTCGATGACGTCATTTTTGAGGAAGGCTCGACCGGCCGCGAGTTGTTCGTCGTGCTCGACGGCACGGTCGACATCGCCAAGATCGATGGCGGAAACAAGACCGTCATCGTCAGCCTCGGCAAAGGCGAGTTCTTCGGCGAGATGGCCGTGATCGACGGCTCGGCGCGCTCGGCAACCGCCATCGCCTCCGCGCCCGCGACGCGCGTGATGCGGATCAACCACGCCCGCTTCGTCTACCTGGTCAGCCAGCAGCCGGCCTTCGCGCTGATGGTGATGGATGCGCTCTCGAAACGCCTGCGCGCGTCCAACGCCGTCACTTACCGGGCGGCGGCCGCACATGAGTGAGCGCAAACCAAGCCCGTTCAGAACGCTGTTCGAGGCCGACGTCGCCACCCTGATCCAGGCAGCCGACGACGTCTACCAGATCCGCTTCAAGAACCGCGCGGCGAACGCCTATCTGGTGCGCGGCAGCAAGCGGACCATCATGATCGACGTCGGGCTGTCGACCAATTATCCCTCGCTCGTCGCCTGTCTCGACCATCTCGGGGTGACGCCCGCGATGATCGACATGGTGGTGCTGAGCCACGAGCATCTCGACCACATCGGAGCGGCCTATCATTTCCACGGCTCAGCTTACATCGCCGCACACCGGCTCGCCGCCAACAAGATCATGCTGCGCGACGACTTCTCGATGCTGCGCAAGATGTTCAACGAACCGAACGCGCCGATCGACGTCGACATCTGGCTCGAGGAAGGCAATCTGATCGACCTCGGCAATTTCCGCCTCAACGTGATGTATACGCCGGGTCACACCTCGGCCTGCATCTCGCTGTTCGATCAGGACAAGGGCCTGTTGTTCGCCGCCGACACGTTGATGCCGGGTGGCGTGATGGGCGGCGTGTTCGGCTCCGGCTCGATCGCCGATTACATCCAGTCGCTGGAACGGCTGAAGGGCCTCAATTCCAAGATCCTGCTGTCGGGTCATGGCCGCCTGTCCGATACGCCGCAAGACGACGTGCGGATCGCGCTGCAACGCTCGCACGCCCTGCTCGAGGACACCGCGCAGCTGTTCGACGCACTCGATGCCCGCTCGAACTTCGAGCCGATCATGCAGTCGGTGCGCGACCTCAACAAGCTCGACGATTGATCTTCGCCCTCCCGTACATTTGACAAATCCATTCGCGGCCTGTTCAACAGTCACAACAAAGCAAGAAGACAGGGAGAGAGGACCATGAAGCTTTACGACTCGATCGGGCCCAATCCGCGCATCGTGCGCATGTTCATGGCCGAGAAGGGCATCGAGATCCCCAAGCAGACCGTCGACCTGCGCAAGGGCGAGAACCGCGAGGAGGCGCATCTGAGGCGCAATCCGCACGGCCAGATGCCGGCGCTCGAGCTCGATTGCGGCAACTACCTCTCGGAGATCACCGCGATCTGCGAATATCTCGAGGAGAAGCACCCCTCGCCTGCGATGATCGGCACCACGCCCGAAGAGCGCGCGGAGTGCCGGATGTGGACGCGCCGCGTCGATCTCAACATCGCCGAGCCGCTCGCCAACGGCTACCGCTTCGGCGAGGCGCTGAAATTCTTCGAGAAGCGGATTCCGGTGGCGCCCGAAGCCTCGCCGGGCTTGAAGATGATCGCCGCCAACCGCATCAAATGGCTCGATGACCAGATGGCCGACGGCCGCAAATACATCTGCGGCGAACGCTTCACGCTGGCCGACATGCTGCTCTACTGCTGGATCGATTTCGGCAACCAGGTCGGCCAGCCGCTGGATCAATCGAACGCCAACATCGTCGCCTGGTTCAATCGCGTCGGCGAGCGGCCGTCGGTGAAGGCGTAGGTCGAGCTTCACCCTCCCTTGGGGGCAGGGTTATCGCATATAGCCCGCCTCCCGGAGGGGCGCGCTGACAAAACATCGAAAACAACCCCATGCAAAGTAGCCGGCGGCGTGCCGGCATTCGACACGGGGTTCTTGACATGTCGGGCAACTCAGCGGCATAATTCTATTATTCGGAAATTGCGTGCGGCGCGCCTCCTCCAGGACAGGGGAATCGCATATGGCACAAGAACTTCGTCGTCCCGGACAAGCGGAGCGCAGATCCGGGACGCATAACCACACGGCGTGGTGATAAAAGCGAGCTGGAGCCACAGCCTTGTTCAACAACAAGGCCCTGTGGTTATGGGTCCCGGCCTTCGCCGGGACGACACTGAACTTTGCATCTGCGATTGCCCTGCCCCTCCAGAGGAGCAGTGCGCTAAATCACCACCGGCTTGTCAGGCAGCTCGTTCGGGCCGCCCTCCGCATGCGGGAAATACTTAGCCAGCTCGCGCGACACCGCGGCGATGCCGTTGACCACGCCCTGCTCGAACCGGCCTGCGCGAAAATCGGCTTCCATCGCGCGGCAGATCGCGCTCCAACCGGCCTGGCCGACCTTGGCGTCGATACCGCGGTCAGCAACGATCTCGACGTCGCGGTCGGCGAGCAACAGATAGATCAGCACACCATTGTTGTGATGGGTGTCCCAGATCCGCAAATGCGAGAACACGTCGAGCGCCCGCTCCCGCGCCGGCTGATCGCGGAACAACGGCACACCGTCGAGCGCGCCCTCGACGACGAAGCGGATCTGCCCGGAATGGGTGGCCTCGCCGGCCTTGATCGCCTGCTCGATGGCGTCGAGCACGCGCGGTGGAAACTCGCGCCGAACGCGCCAACGATGTTCGAGCAGATGCTTGCCGATACGCTTGATGCCCATATCCCTACCAGCTCCCCGAGGCGCCGCCGCCACCGAAGCCGCCGCCTCCGCCGCTGAAGCCGCCGCTCGAACTCGAGCCGCCGCCACCCCAGCCACCGCCGCCGGACCAGCCGCCGGAATAACCGCCGCCGCGCCGGTAGGGTCCCGAGCCCGCCGCGGGGCCGCCGAAGTTCAAGCCGCCGAAGATCAGCGCCGCGACGGCGGCGAACAGCCCGACGACGACCGCGGTGGCGAGCGAGCCGGCAACCATCCAGGCGAACGCGCCGACGATGCCGCCGGTCGCGACCGAGCCCAACAGCCGCCCCAGTATCGCGCGCAGTACGCTGGCCACGATGATGACGATGAAGATCGTCACCGGATTGGCGAGATCGACGAGATTGGGCCCCTGCCAATGCTCGGGCTCCGGCGCCGGCAATTGCTCGCCATTGACGAGGCGGATCATCCGGTCGACGCCGGCCGAGATGCCCGCGGCGAAATCGCCGGCCTTGAATTTCGGCGTGATGTCCTCGTCGATGATGCGGTGGGTGACGACGTCGCTCAGCACGCCTTCGAGGCCGTAGCCGACCTCGATGCGCAAATGCCGGTCGTTCTTGGCGACGACGAACAGCGCGCCATCGTCGACCTTCTTGCGCCCGATCTTCCAGGCCTCGGCGACGCGGATCGAGAACTGCTCGATGGTCTCCTCAGCCGTCGTCGGCACGATCAGCACTGCGATCTGGCTGCCCTTGCGGGTCTCCAGATCCCTGAGTTTGTCGTTCAGTGACGCGATATCGCCTGCAGATAGCGTGCCGGTCTGGTCGACGACGCGGCCCGTGAGCTGAGGCACCGCGACCTCGGCCCATGCCGGGCAGATGATGCCCAGCAGGAAGGCGAACAGGATGACGCGTGCGGCGATCATCGCGACGGGCGCCCGACGGCGCTATTTCGACGGCGCAGCCGCGGGAGATGGCGGCGGATTGAAATCGACCTTCGGCGCGGTCGAAATCTCCTTCTCATTCTCGACCGAGAAGTTCGGCTTCTCCTTGTAGCCGAACGCCATCGCCGTCAGATTGTTCGGGAAGGTGCGGATGCCGACGTTATAGTCCTGCACCGCCTTGATATAGCGATTGCGCGCCACCGTGATGCGGTTCTCGGTGCCCTCGAGCTGCGCCATCAGGTCGCGGAACAGCGCATCCGATTTCAGCTGCGGGTAATTCTCGGTGACGACCAGCAGCCGCGACAGCGCGCTGGTCAATTCGCCCTGCGCCTGCGTGAACTTCTGGAATGCCGCGGGGTCGTTGAGCACCTCGGGCGTGGCCTGGATGCTGCCGACCTTGGCGCGCGCGTTGGTGACGCCGAGCAGCACGTCCTTCTCCTGCTGCGCAAAACCCTTCACCGAGTTGACCAGGTTCGGCACCAGGTCGGCACGCCGCTGGTACTGATTCACCACTTCCGACCAGCTCGACTTGACCTGCTCGTCATTGGTCTGGATCGCGTTGTAGCCGCAGTTGGTCAGGCTCAAGGTCGCCAGCGCTGCCAGCACGGTCCAAAGCTTGCGCATGAAGATGGTCCTCCCGGTGGATTCCCCAACACGGTAACAGATTTTCGCCCGATAATCCCGTGGTGCGGATTTCGCGCCTTGTTTTGCGGATGATGGCCCTTGCCTATCCCTCCCCGCGCCGTTCATCATGGCGGAAAAATCGATCCCGGGAGGATCCATTGGTATCTGAACAATTCGAGACGATCGTTGTCGAGCGGCCCGACCCTGCGGTTACGCGGATCGTGATGAACCGCCCTGAGGCGCGCAACGCCCAGAACCTGCAGATGACCTACGACCTCAACGCCGCCTTCGACAAGGCGGTGCAGGACGATGCGGTCAAGGTCATCATCCTCGCCGGCAATGGCCCGCATTTCTCGGCCGGTCACGATCTGCGGCCGGCCGGCAAGAACGAGGCGGGCGTCGATTTCCCGCCAGTCGGAAATTGGGGCGGCTTCGCCGAACCCAATGCCCACGGCCGTTTCGCGCGCGAGCAGGAGATCTACCTGCAGATCACACGGCGCTGGCGCAATTTGGCAAAACCGACGATCGCGGAAATCCACGGCAAGTGCATTGCCGGCGGGCTGATGCTGGCCTGGGCCTGCGACCTGATCGTCGCGAGCCATGACGCCGAGTTCTGCGATCCCGTTGTGACGATGGGCGTCTGCGGCGTCGAATGGTTCGTGCATCCCTGGGAACTCGGTGCGCGCAAGGCCAAGGAGATGCTGTTCACTGCCGATGTCTGGAGCGCCGACGAGGCACATCGCCTCGGCATGGTCAACCATGTGGTGCCGCGCGGCGATCTCTCGTCGTTCACGCTGGCGCTGGCGCGCAGGATCGCCGCAAAACCCGCTTTTGCGCTGAAGCTGAGCAAGGAGGCGGTGAACCGCTCGATCGACATCATGGGGCAGCCGGCCGCGATCGATCAGGCCTTCGCGCTGCATCAGCTCTGCCACGCCCACAACCTTCAGGAATTCGGCATGGTGGTAGACCCCGCGGGTCTGCATCCCTCCGTCAAGAAAACCGCCAACGTGTAGAAAGCCAGATGGACCTCACCCTCAGTGACGAGCAGCGCCTGCTGCGCGAAAGTGCCGACCGCTTCGTGGCGGAAACCTTCACATCGGAGCATCGCAAGAAGGCGGTGAACGATCCGCTGGGCTATTCGCCCGACATCTGGAAGCAATTCGCCGAGCTCGGCTGGCTGGCGCTGCCGATCAGCGAGGCCCATGGCGGGCTCGGCGGCGGCGCGATCGAGATCGGGCTGTTGATGGAAGCGTTCGGCCGCGGGCTCGTGTCCGAGCCGTTCCTCTCCACGGTGGTGATCGGCGCAGCCCTGGTCGCCGAATGCGGCACCGAGGCACAGCAGCAGGCGATCCTGCCCAGGGTCGCCGAAGGTGCGCTGACGCTCGCCTTTGCACATTCGGAACGCGCTGCGCGCTTCGACCTCGCCCATGTCGACACGACAGCCACCAAGACCGCCGGCGGCTGGCGGCTGAACGGCAGCAAGATCGCCGTGCTCGACGGCGCGGCCGCCGGCCAGATCATCGTGTCCGCCCGCGTTGCCAACGCCAATGGCGCATCCGGCAAGCTCGCCCTGTTCCTGGTGCCGACCGGTGCGCCCGGCCTCACTCTGCGCGACTATGCGCGGCTCGGCGGCGGGCGCGGCTGCAATCTCGATCTCAGGGACGTGCAACTGCCCGCCGATGCGTTGCTCGGCGACGGCAGCGACGCGCTGCCCGCGATCGAAACCGTGGTCGACCATGCGATGGCGGCGCTCGGCGCGGAGGCGGTCGGCATCATGCAGACGCTGCTCGACACCACGCTCGAATACACCAAGATTCGAAAACAGTTCGGCCGTCCGCTGTCGGCCAACCAGGTGATCCGCCATCGCCTTGCCGACGTGGCGATGCAGGTCGACGAGGCGCGCTCGATGGCGCTCCGCGCGGCGCTGATGGCCAACGCCGAGCCCGTGGCCCGCGGCCGTGCCGCCTCCGGCGCCAAGGCGAAGATCGGCAAATGCGCGCGTTTCGTCGCCGAGCAGGCGGTGCAGCTGCACGGCGCCATGGGCGTCACCGAGGAGCTCGACATCGGCGCCTATTTCAAGCGGCTGCTCGCCTTCGACACGCTGTTCGGCGGCAGCGCCCATCATTATCGCCGCCACGCCGCGCTGAGCGGCCGCGCCCACGCGTAACGGAGAGCGCATCATGGATCTCACCTTCAGCGCCGAAGAGCGCGCCTTCGAACAGGAAGTCCGCGACTATATCGCCAGTAGCCTGACGCCGGAGATGAAGCGCGCCACCGCGCTGACTCCGTCGGTGTTCTCCGACCCCGATATCGGCATGGCCTGGCAACGCGCGCTGCACAAGAAGGGCTGGGGCGCGCCGGGCTGGCCGGTGGAACATGGCGGGCCGGACTGGACGCCGGCGCAGCGCTGGATCTTCGAGGCCGAATGCGCCCGCGCCGGCGTGCCGAATGTCAACGTGATGGGCGTGAAGATGGTCGGCCCCGTCATCATCGGTTTCGGCTCGCCGGAGCAGCAGAACTTCTATCTGCCGCGGATTCTCTCCGGCGAGGATTACTGGTGCCAGGGCTATTCCGAGCCGGGCTCGGGCTCCGACCTGTCATCGCTGAAGACCCGCGCAGTGCGCGACGGCGACGACTACGTCATCAACGGCACCAAGATCTGGACCACGCATGCGCACCACGCCAACCGCATGTTCGCGCTGGTTCGCACCAGCGACGGCGAGCGGCAGCAGGATGGCATCAGCTTCATCCTGATCGACATGAAGACGCCGGGCATCACCACGCGCCCGATCCTGACCATCGGCGGCGACCACGAGGTCAACCAGGTGTTCTTCGACGACGTCCGGGTGCCGGTCGCCAACCGCGTCGGCGAGGAAGGCAAGGGCTGGACCTACGGCAAGTACCTGCTCGAGTTCGAGCGCGGCTCCGGGATCGCATCTGCAAAACTGCGCGAGGCGCTGAAGACGATCTCCGATCTCGCAGGCTCCGATGTCACCGGCCGAGCCATCGAGGACCCCGACATCGCGATCCGGATGTCGGAGGTCGAGGTCGATATCGACGCGCTGGAGATGACCGAGCTCAGGGTGCTGTCGGCGCTGCAGACCGGGCAGAATCCCGGCGCGGTATCGTCGCTGATCAAGCTCCGCGTCAGCGAGATCCGCCAGGCGGTGACGCGGCTCGGCGTCGACGTGATCGGCCAGGACGGCCTTGCCGTCGAGCCGGCGCGGCCGTTCTACCGGCTCAACCACGAGCCGGCGATTCCCGAGGAGCTATTGCCGGTGGTCCCGGAATATCTCAACGGGCGGGCGTATACGATCTTCGGCGGCTCGTCGGAGATCCAGCGCGACATCATCGCGAAGATGGTGCTGGGATTGTAAGGCACTCTGCCTCGTCATTCCCCGATGCGCAATTGCGCATCTGAGGGCATCGCGGAGCGATGAGCCCGGAATCCATCAGGCCGCATGGCGTGTGGCGCGATGGATTCCGGGCTCGCGCTTACGCGCGCCCGGAATGACGGGTGGACAGAGAACGGCCTTACGCCGCCCCAACCTTCGCGTCCCTGATCGCCTGCCAGATCTTCACCGGCGTCAGCGGCGTGTTGAGCTGGGTGATCCCGACCTCGCTCAGCGCATCCATCACGCCGTTGGTGATGCAGGGCGGCCCGCCGATCGCGCCGGACTCGCCGCAGCCCTTGGCGCCCAGCGGATTGGTCTTGCACGGCGCGGAGGGATCGAGCGTCACTGACATCGGGGGAACGTCTGAGGCGCGCGGGATACAATAGTCCTGATAGCTTGCGGTCAGAAGTTGGCCCTCCTCGCTGTAGGCCACGCCTTCGTACAGCGCCTGGCCGATGCCCTGGACGACGCCGCCATGCACCTGCCCGGTCACCAGCATCGGATTGACCGCGACGCCGACGTCGTCGACCGTGGTGTAGCGCACCACGCGCGTGACGCCGGTCTCGGGATCGATCTCGACCTCGCAAATATGCGTGCCGTTCGGCCAGCTCGGGCCGTCGACATTGCCCTCACTCTCGACCGAGAGTTTCGCGCCGCTTTCTTTCCTCGCGATCTCGAACAGGCTGATGCGCCTGTCGGTGCCGACCACGGTGAGGAAGCCGTCGCGATACTCGATGTCGCCGACCGAGGCCTCCAGCAAATGGGAGGCCTTGTCGCGCGCCTTGTTGATCATGTCGTTGGCGGAGACCGCAACCGCGGTGCCGCCGACGAACAGCGAGCGCGAGCCGACGCTGCCGAAGCCGGTGGCAAGGTCCGTGTCGCCCTGGATCACGTCGATCTTGTCCATGCCGATGCCGAGCGCATCTGAAATCATCTGGGTATAGGTGGTCGCGAGCCCCTGCCCCATCGCCATGGTGCCGGAATGCAGCACGATGCGGCCTTCGGCGGTCGCATGCAGCGAGACGTTCTCGGTGGGGGCGCGGCCGCCGGTCCATTCGATGTAGCTGGTCAGGCCGCGGCCATAGAGCAGGCCCTTCTTCTTGGCCGCCTTCTTGCGCGCGGCAAAGCCGTTCCAGTCGGCGAGATCGGACGCGCGCTCCAGCATGTGGGCGAACGCGCCGGAATCGTACACCTGCCCGACCGCATTGGTGTAGGGCAGCTGCGCCGGCTTGATGTAGTTGACCTTGCGGATGGTGCGCGGGTCCATGCCGATCTGGCGCGCGGCGGCGTCAAACAGCCGCTCGACGATGAACACGGCCTCGGGCCTGCCGGCGCCGCGATAGGCACCGACCGGCGCGGTGTGGGTCATCACCGACTTCACCTCGAAATGCACCAGCGGCAGGTCGTAGACGCCAGTCTGCACGAACGGGCCGAGCACCAGCGGAATGATGTTGGCGGTGCCCGAGGAATAGGCGCCGGTGCCGCCGATCGAGCGCACCCGGTAGGCCAGCACGCGGCCCTTGGCGTCGAGCGCGAACTCGCCGGTCGAGGTGAGGTCGCGGCCGTGGGTGCCGCCGACGAACTCGTCGGTGCGGTCGCCGCGCCAGCGGATCGTCTCGTTCAGCTTGGTCGCGGCATAGGCGACGATGCCGTCTTCCGGATAGAGGCTGGTCTTCTGGCCGAAGCCGCCGCCGATATCGCCGACCAGCACCCGCACGCTGTCCTTCGGCCGCTTCAGGATCGATTCCGCGAGGAGATCGCGGGTCGAGCCCGGGGTCTGCGATTGCACGTGGAGGATGAGCCGTCCGGTCTTCTTCTCGATCTCGGCGATGGTCGAGCGCGGCTCCATCGCCGATGGCACCAGGCGCTGGCTGATCAGGTCGAGCGATACCTTGTGCGCGGCGCTGGCAAAAGCTGCCTCGACCTTGGCGGCGTCGCCATAGCTCATCGCAGCGACGATGTTGTCGGGCGCCTCCGGCCAGACCACGGGCGCGCCAGGCTTGACCGCCTCGACCGGATCGACCACCGAGGGCAGCACCTCGTAATCGATCTCGATCGCTTCCGCGGCGGTCTGCGCCAGCGTCCGCGAGGTCGCCACAACAGCCGCAACGCCCTCGCCGGCGTAGCGCACCACCTCGTGCGCCAGCAGGCGCCGCGGCGGCACGGTCATCGGCGAACCGTCGGGCCGCTTGAAGATCGCGAGCGTCGGCAGCGTGCCGATATCGTCCTTGACGAGATCGGCACCGGTATAGACCGCCTTGACTCCCGGCATCTCCAGCGCCGCCTTGACATCGATCGACTTGATGTTGGCGTGGGCATGCGGCGAGCGCAGTACGTGCAGCCAGAGCGTGCCGTCCTGCGGCTTGTCGTCGATGAAATGCCCCTTCCCGGTGACCAGCCGCTGGTCTTCCAGACGCTTGACTGGCTGGCCCGCACCGAAACGCATATTGCCGGGAAGAATGTTCATCGCAGGGTCCTTGAGTTCAGAAATTTCGGCGGGTTTTAACGGATTGCTGGCTTTAGACAACCACCACCAGCGTCATTCCGGGGCGCGCCCCCTTGGCGCGAGCCCGGAATCCATTCCTCCACGAAGCATACGGTCCAATGGATTCCGGGCTCGAGGCTTCGCCTCGCCCCGGAACGACGAAGTGGTGAGAGCGCCCGCAACGCGCAAGCCAGTTTCAGGCGAGATCGCGCAGGGCTGCCTCGACCACCTTGCACTGCTCGGCCGTCAGCGGCGCCTGCGGCGGCACGGGGTCGCCGACATCGTAGCCCTGGCTCGCGAGCCCGGCCTTGATGCAGGCGGCGAGGTTGAAGCGGGCGAACGCCTCGTTGATACGCCACAGCTTGCGCTGCAGGACCATCGCCTCGTCCCAGCGGGCGCGGCGGCAGAGATTGTAGAGCTCGACGCTCTGCCGCGGGATGATGCAGGCCGGGCCCGCCATCCAGCCATGGCCGCCGATCAGCATCACGGCGGCCGGAATATGGGCTGACGCCGAGAACACCTTCAGGCTGTCGCCGCAGCGGTTCATGATCGACAGCAGCCGGCCGGTATTGGTCGAGGCGTCCTTGATGTAGCCGATGCGCGGGTGCTGGGCGAGGCGCGCAATGACGTCGAGCGTGAGGTCGGAGCGCTGGAAATTCGGATTGGTGTAGATCACCACCGGAATATCGACGGCGTCGGCAATGGCGCGGAAATAGGATTCCACCTGGGCGTCATTGAGCGGAAAATACGCCTCCAGGATCGCGAGAATGCCGGCAGCGCCCCGCTTCTGATAGGCCTTGGCCTGCGCCACCGCATCGGCCGTCGCGGTGGAGGCGACGCCCGCAACCACAGGCACACGGCCCTGCGCGGCCTCGATCGTGGTCGCCACCACCTGCATGCGCTGGGCGTTGTTGAGATAGGCGAACTCGCCGGTCGAGCCGAGCGGTGTCAGCCCATGGACGCCGGCCTTGATCAGATCGTCGCAGAGCCGGCCCAGCACCTCGGTGCGGACATGGCCGGCTGGATCGACCGGGGACACCAGATACGGAAAGACGCCGTGGAAATCAGCCATGTGCGAGCCTCGCTGAGGGCGAGACATAATCGGGATCGTGCGCGAAGGGAAGCGGCTCGCCGCCGCGCAGGGCGCCGAGCACCGCCGCAAAATCGGTTACCGCGCGGAAACCGAGCAGCCGTTCGGCCTTGCCGGCATCGTAGATTCGGCCGCTCGATTTCGGCAGCTGCCAGCCCTGCCGCGCGAACAGCGCCGGCGCGCCCTCAGAACACCTTGGCGATCGCGGCCTGCGCGTCGCCCTGGATCTTGTTCAGATGATCCGGCCCGCGGAAGCTTTCGGCGTAGATCTTGTAGACATCTTCAGTGCCGGAGGGACGCGCGGCGAACCAGCCGGCGTCGCTCTCGACCTTGATGCCGCCGAACGGCTGGTCGTTGCCGGGCGCCCTGGTGCGGACCGCGCGCACCGGATCGCCGGCGAGCTCGGTCATGTTGAGCTGCTCGGGGCCAAGTGCTTTCAGGGCGCTCTTCTGCTTCGGCGTCGCCGCGACGTCGATGCGCTCGTAATAGGGCACGCCGAGCTCGGCGGTCAGCTCGTTGAACAATTCGCTGGGGTCGCGTCCGGTCCTGGCGATGATCTCGGCCGCCAACAGGCCGAGGATGACGCCGTCCTTGTCGGTGGTCCAGGCCGAACCGTCGCGCTTCAGGAACGAAGCGCCTGCGCTCTCCTCGCCGGCGAAGCCGAAGCCGCCGCTGCCGAGCCCGTCGACGAACCATTTGAAGCCGACCGGCGTCTCGGCCAGCTTGCGGCCCAGCTTCTTGGCGACGCGATCGATGATCGAGCTCGACACGATGGTCTTGCCGATCGCGGCATCCCCGCTCCATTGCGGCCGGTGCGCGAACAGATAGGCGATCGCGGTGGCGAGGAAATGGTTCGGGTTCATCAGCCCGTTGGAGCGCGTGACGATGCCATGGCGGTCGGCGTCGGTATCGTTGGCGAAGGCGACGTCGAAGCGGTCGCGCATCCCGATCAGGCTGGCCATCGCGTAAGGCGACGAGCAATCCATCCGGATCTTGCCGTCCCAGTCCGCGGTCATGAAACGGAAGGTCGGATCGACCGCAGTGTTGACCACTGACGCGTTGATGCCGTAGCGCGCGATGATCGGTTGCCAGTAATGCACCGCCGCGCCGCCGAGCGGATCGATGCCGATCCTGACGCCGGCCGACTTGATCAGCGCGAGATCGACGGTGTTACCGAGATCGGCGACATAGGGCGTGATGTAGTCGTGCAGATGCGTGGTTGCGGCCTTGCGGGCGCGGTCATACGGCATCCGCGCGACGCCCTTGAGCCCGGCCTCGATGTAGCGGTTGGCGTTCTTCTCGACCACGCCGGTGACGTCGGTATCGGCCGGCCCGCCATGCGGAGGATTGTATTTGTAGCCGCCGTCCTCCGGCGGGTTATGTGACGGCGTGATGACGACGCCGTCAGCCAGACCCGTGCTGCGTCCCCTGTTGTAGCTCAGGATGGCGTGCGAGATCACCGGCGTCGGGGTGTAGCCGCCTTGCGCGTCGATCATGATCTCGACGCCGTTGGCCGCGAACACTTCCACCGCGCTGGCCAGCGCCGGCTCAGCCAGCGCATGGGTGTCGATGCCGATGAACAGCGGCCCGGTCAGGCCCTTCTCGCGGCGGTAATCGCAGATCGCCTGCGTGGTGGCGAGGATGTGGTCCTCGTTGAACGAATTCTTCAGCGACGAGCCGCGATGGCCCGAGGTGCCGAACGCAACCCGCTGGGTGGGATCGCTGGGGTCCGGCTTTCCGGCGAAATACGCCGTGACCAGCCGCGGCACATTGGCGAGCGCTGAGGGATCGATGGGTTTGCCGGCGGCAGGATTTGGTGCAGTCACGTGACCTCTCAGATCTGGTATCGCCGGACATCAGCACAACGGGTGATGTTGCGGCGTGCTACCATGGTGGCTAACGTTCAATCAAGCCGAGCGCTTTTCGTTCCTTGCCGTCAGCGGCAATCCGCTATTCGACGTCGATCTGCTGCACCTTCTCGCGCAGCTCGTCGACCAGCACCCGCTTGTTCTCGGTATAGTCGATCGGCACCACGACGAGGTGCACGCCGCCGCCGGAGAACGCCCGCTCGAGCGTCGGGACGATCGCCTCGGTGCTCTCGATCCGCGAGCCCTTGGCGCCGTAGCTTTCGGCGTATTTGACAAAATCCGGATTGCCGAAGGTGAGGCCGAAATCCGGGAAATTGTCGACCGCCTGCTTCCAGCGGATCATGCCGTAGGCGGAGTCTTCCAGGATCAGGATCACCAGATTGAGCTTGAGGCGGACCGCGGTCTCCAGCTCCTGCGAATTCATCATGAAGCCGCCGTCGCCGCACACTGCGAGCACGCGGGTCTTCGGATACAGCATTGCCGCCATCATCGCCGACGGCAGGCCGGCGCCCATGGTGGCGAGCGCGTTGTCGAGCAGCAGCGAATTCGCCAGCAGCGTGCGGTAGTTGCGCGCGAACCAGATCTTGTACATGCCGTTGTCGAGCGCGACGATGCCGTCTTCCGGGATCACCTGCCGCACATCGTGCACGATACGCTGCGGCGTCGGCGGCCAGCGGCCCTCGGTAGCGCGGTCGGTGATCTTGGCCAGAATGCTCTCGCGCAGGCTGAGCAGCGCGCTGGCATGAGGCAGCTTGCCCTCGAGCCGGTCAGCCAGCAATTCGAGGCTCGGCCCGACATCGCCGATCACCTCGCATTGCGGGAAGTAGACCTGCTCGACATTGGCCGGCATGTAGCTGACATGGACCACCTGGGGGCCCTTCGGCCCCATGATGAAGGGCGGCTTCTCGATCGTGTCATGACCGATCGCGATGATCAGGTCGGCGCGGTCGATCGCCTCATGCACATAGTCGCGCTCGCTCAGCGCCGCGGTCCCCATGTATTGATTGGTGCCGCCGGACACCGTGCCCTTGCCCATCTGGGTGGTGAAGAACGGGATCTTGGTCCGCCGCACGAAGTCGCCGATGCCCGCGGTCGAGCGCGGGCGCGATGCCGCAGCACCGAGCATGATCAGCGGACGCTGCGCCTTCAGGATCATGTCGGCGGCGCGGTCGAGCGCGGCGGCGTGCGCGATCGGAATTTCAATCGGATGCGGATGCACCAGCTCGACCGGTGCGGTCTCCTCGCCCGCGATGTCCTCCGGCAGTTCGAGCAGCACCGGCCCCGGCCGTTCCTGCGTCGCGATCCGGAACGCGTCGCGGACCAGCGTCGGAATCGTCGCGCCGCTGACGATCTGCAGCGACAGCTTGGTCAGCGGTCGGAACGTGTTGACGATGTCGACGATCTGGAACTTGGCCTGCCGGCTGCTCAAGATGCCCTTCTGCCCGGTGAGCATCACCATCGGCATCGCGCCGAGCAGCGCGTAGGCCGCGCCGGTGGTCAAATTGAGCGCGCCCGGGCCGAGCGTCGTGATGCAGACGCCGGGCTTTCCGGTCAGCCGGCCGTAGGTCGCGGCCATGAAGGCGGCCGCCTGCTCGTGGCGGGTCACGATCAGCTTGATCGAGGATTTGCGCAGGCTCTCGACGACGTCGAGATTCTCCTCGCCGGGAACCCCGAACACCCGCTCCACGCCCTCGTTCTCGAGCGCCGCGACCAGCAAATCGGAACCTTTGACCATCTCAGCCTCACATTGTTGATTGCATGCCGCGCACCGAGCATAGCCGCATCGCGCGCCGCCGGAAACTCCCTCGCGATCTCACGGCTTGTGCGCCCTGATCCAGGCGTCGGCGGCAGGGAGCACCCGCTGGGAGAGATCGGCCGAGATCGCGATCGCCTGCAAAGCGCGCGCCACCATCACCCGGCCACCGCTGGTCGATTGCGACGGGGCGAAGGCGGCAAGCTCCACAGCATGGGCCTGATCGGTAAAATTGGTCATGAAGTTCGGCACGAACTGGTCGCGGAAGTTCGGCCCCTGCTTGGCGAGTAGTGCGTCGAAATTGGCCTGGACGAAGTCCCACGCAAGCTGCGGCTGCTCGCCCGCGGATGCAACGGCGCCGATCATTCCGGCAACGATCGTATCCGGCAGTTCGTTGGTCAGTGTCAACGCGAGCGTTGCGTGCGCCAGTTCGGCATCGCGGGCGCCGGCGGCGGCGAAGTAATAGCGCAGCCGCTCATTGGTGACCGTACTGTTGCGCGCCAGGGTCAGCAGTCTGTCATAGGTGGTCCGATCGGCGGTGATGCCGACGACATGGGTGACGGCATCGCGCAGCGTGGTCGGCAGCGCGTTGGAATCATCGAGGAATGCCGCGAAGCGACGCTTCGCCTCGGCCACCACGGCGGCGTCACCGAGATCGCCAAGCGCCGAGATCAGGCTCGCACGCAGCAGCGCGGTGTCGTCGTCGCCCGCTCCGTGGCCGTCCGATCCGATCCGATCGAACACCGGGCGCAGCTTCGCTCGGGCATAGGCCTGGATCACCGGCCGCTCGGCGCGGTCGCGCGACAGGCGGTTGAGCGTGAGAAGCGACGAGATCGCCTGGTCCCACACCGCACGACGGTCGCCGGCATCGAGCGCGTCGAGCAGCGCGAGGTAGGATGGCGGCTCGGCGCGGCCGGCCTGCACCAGTGCCCAGCTGTCGGTGACGACATTGAGCCGGTCATCGACCTGCATTTGCGGGAATGCGTTCAGCAATGCCGCGCGGTTCTTCGGCCCGTATTCGACCCTGTAGTAGCCGACGTCCCCGAGATTGACCTTGATCGCATCGCCGCAAGCGCCGGCCGCAATATCGGCGCTGCCTTTCAGCAGGATCTCGTCAAGGGCCCTGCCGTGCACCGGGCCGGCCGCAACCGGGATCTGCCAGCTGTGAGCCGGCAGCGGCGGATCGTTGGCCGCCGCGATCGCGAAGCGGTCCTGCCGCAACGTCAGGCGCTGCGCGTCGCCATCGCAGGCGGTCTCGGCCACGACCAGCGGCACGCCGTCCTGTTCGGTGAAGGAGGCGGCGATGCCGGTGATCGGTTTGCCGCCGGATTGTTCGAGCGCCTGCCAGAGATCGGCCGTGGTGGAATTGCTGTAGGCGTGCGCGGCCATGTATTTGCGGATGCCGTCGCGGAACGGTTGCTCGCCGAGATAATTCTCCAGCATCCGGATCAGCGCCTGCCCCTTGTTGTAGGTGATGGCATCGAACGCCGTGACCGCCTCACTGTGATCGGCGATCGGCTGCTGCACCGGATGCGAGGTGCGGCGCGCATCGAGCGCCATGGCGAACTGCTTGGCGCCATAGCCGTTCAGCCAGCTCTGCCATTGTGGATAGAACTGCTCCGAGGCCTTGGTCGCCATCCAGCTGGCAAAGCCTTCGTTGAGCCAGAGATTGTCCCACCACGCCATGGTGACGAGATCGCCGAACCACATATGCGCCATCTCGTGCGCGATAATGCCGAAGATGCCGCGCTTGGCGGTCTCCGCATTGGTCGCGGGATCGAACAGCAGCCGGCTCTCGAAGAAGGTGATGCCGCCCCAATTCTCCATCGCGCCGCCGAACCCGCCGGGAACGGCGATCAAATCGAGCTTCGGCAGCGGATATTTCACGCCGAAATAGTCGTTGTAGTAGCCGAGCAGTTTCACCGCGCTGTCGAGCGCAAACTGGCCCTGCCCGCTCTTGCCCGCCGTCGTCACCACGCCAACCGTGACGCCGCCGGCATCAGCGGTGACACGTTCAAGCTCGCCGATCGTGAGCACGAACAGATAGCTCGACATCTTCGGCGTCGGCGCGAACGCGACGATCTTGGAATTGTCGGCGAGCGGCTGCTCTTCGGCAACGGGCATGTTACCAACCGCCAGTAGGTTCTTTGGAATTATGACGGCCAGCTCAAAGCTCGCCTTGAATGCCGGTTCATCCCAGCAGGGAAAGATTCGCCGCGCGTCAGCGGGCTCCAGCTTGCTCGAGATCAGCCGCTTGGTGCCGGCCTTGGTCGGATAGTCGACCACAAACAATCCCGTGCCAAACCTGTTGATCTGCGCCGTGAACGCGATGGCGAGCCTGTGCCGCCCCGCAGCGAGCGGCTCGGCGAAGCTGAACGTCGCCGTCTGCGCGGCCGCATCGGTCGCGACGTCAGCAGTCTGGGTCCCATCGACGCTGACGACTTCGAATGTGGTGTTGATTGCATTCAGCGTCAGCTGCGCAGTCGGCGCCCCCACCTCAATGTCGATGATCTCGTTGCCGTGCAATGCCAGGGTGGTGAAGTCAGGCGAAAGCCGGATCGAGTAACGCAACGGGACGACCGTCTTCGGCAACTTTCCGGGCGTGCTGTCGAACGAGAACGTCTGCTCGGCCTGTGCGCCGGCAAATGTGACCAGCAGCAAGCCGATCGCCGTGGCAAGACGACGCAGCAGAGCGGTTCGGACATCGGTTGCAAGCTTGTTCATCGCGCGCGGCTCATGAGGAACCTCGGGGATTCTCGGAGGTCATTGCGGAGGGACGTAGCAACCAATCTAGTAGAGAAAATGTTGCCGCAAAACTGACAACTCCGCGACATTGAGATCGCAAAGGTCCCGATTGACCGGCGGACAATCGCTGCGCCACTCCGGCCAATCGGCCCTTGTTGCGCGACGGCGGGGAAGGTTAACTTGTCGTCGGCATCCAGCCGCGACGGCCGGCGACCGGAGACAACAATGTTCGAAAAATTCTCGCGCCGGCAATTCGCGGGCCTAGCAGGCCTCTCGGCGCTCGGCCTGTCGGCCCCCGGTGAGGCGGCGAACCACGCCCCACGGCCTGACGGCGCGAACTTTCCACCGGGGTTCGTCTGGGGCACCGCGACCTCGTCCTACCAGGTCGAGGGCGCGGTCAACGAGGACGGCCGCGGCCCGTCGATCTGGGACACATTCACCCATAGATCAGGCAAGATCGAGGACGGCTCGACCGGCGACCGCGCCAACGACCATTATCACCGCTACAAGGAGGATGTCCGCCTCATCAAGGAACTCGGCGCCAAAGCCTACCGGTTCTCGATCGCCTGGCCGCGGGTGTTTCCCGACGGAGACGGCCCACCGAACCCGAGGGGCCTCGACTTCTACAACCGCCTGGTCGACGAACTGCTCGCCAACGGCATCGAGCCCTATGCCACGCTCTATCACTGGGACCTGCCGCAGGCGTTGCAGGACCGTGTCGGCGGCTGGCGCTCGCGCGACACCTCGAAGGCATTCGGCGACTATGCCGGCTATGTCGCGCAGCGCCTGACCGACCGGGTCAAGAACATCTTCACCCTCAACGAGGTCGGGCGTTTCCTCCCCTTCGGCTATGCGCTCGGCGTCGACGCGCCGGGGCTGACGCTGCCGCCGGCCGAGGTGAACCAGGCGCGCCACCACGTCGCGCTGGCGCATGGCCTCGCGGTGCAGGCGATCCGCGCCAAGGGCCGCGCCGGCACGCGGGTCGGACCGGCCGAGAACATCACCGCCTGCGTGCCGGCGATCAACACGCCGGAGCACATCCGCGCCACCGAGATCGCCACGCGCGAGTTGAACGCGGGCTTTCTCGGCGTTCTGCTCGAAGGCAAGTACACCGAGGCCTTCCTGCAATATGCCGGCACTGATGCGCCCAAATTCACCGCCGAGGACCTGAAGATCATCGCGCAGCCCAACGATTTCGTCGGGCTCAACATCTACGCGCCGCACTGCTATGTCCTCGCCACCGACAGCGCGCCCGGCTGGAAGCCGCTGCCGATGCCGGCCTCGTTCCCGCATATGAATTCCGATTGGCTGCGGATCGCGCCAGAGACGATCTACTGGGCGCCGCGGATCGCGGCCAAGCTCTGGAACATCAAGAGCATCTATATCAGCGAGAACGGCACGTCCGGCGAGGACAAGGTGGAGCCGGACGGGCAGGTCTACGACCTCGACCGCATCATGTTCCTGCGCAACTACCTCGCCCAGTTGCAGCGCGCGACCGCCGACGGCGTCCCGGTCCAAGGCTATTTCCTGTGGAGCCTGATGGACAATTTCGAGTGGATCTTCGGCTACAAGAAACGCTTCGGCCTCTATCGCGTGGATTTCGAGAGTCAGGCGCGCCTGCCGAAACTGAGCGCGGCATTCTATCGCGACGTGATCGCGCGCAACGCGATCGGCGTCTGATCATCCCGCGTGCGGCCGCGCGCCGGACCATGCGCGCTTCAATAGATCGGCGATGCCACGCTCTTCGATCGGCCGCGGATTCCAGTAGGGATTCCTGGTAGCAAGCGCGGCGGCCTTGGCAATGCCGTCCTCGGGCATGCCTATCTCGGCGAGCGAACGCGGCGCACCGAGTTTTGCGGAGAGATCGAACAGACCATCGGCCGCGTCAGCCGCGCCAAGCGCCCTCGCAGCGTGGCCGATCGCATCAGGTGCGGCCGGCGTGTTGTAGGCGATGGTGTGCGGCAGCAGCACCGCGTGGGTCTCGGCATGCGGCAGGTCGAACAGCGCGCCGACGGTGTGGCAGAGCTTGTGATGCAGCGCCATGCCGACAGTGCCGAGACAGACCGCGCACAGCCACGCGCCATACAGCGCATCCGAGCGCGCGTCGAGATCACGCGGCCGGTCGATCACCTCCGGCAGCGACGACGCGAGCTTCGCAATCGCCTCTTCCGCCATCAGCGAGGTGATCGGATTGCCATCCCGCGCATACAGCGCTTCCGCCGCATGGGCGATCGCGTTGAGGCCGGATATCGCCGAGAACTTTGCCGGCATCGAGAGGGTCAGGTTGACGTCGTAGATCACGGCCTCGGGCAGGATATTCGGCGACGATTGCGTGGTCTTGACGCCATCAACGGTCTCGCCGAGCACCGGCGTCATCTCGGAGCCGGCATAGCTGGTCGGCACGATCAATTGCGGCAGGTCGGTGCGCAGCGCGATCGCCTTGCTGAGGCCGGTCGCGGCGCCGGCGCCGATCGCAACCACGCCGTCGGGCTTCAACTCGCGGACCAACTGCATGGCGCGTTCGGTAACCACGACCGGCGTGTGCACGACCGCGCCGTCGAACACGCCGGCCATGCGGCCGCCGGTCAAGCTTGCGAGATCGCCGAGCTCGGCCTGCTGCCGCCGGCTCGCCAGCACCAGCGCACGGGCGATGCCGAGACGATCGAGTTCGTCCGCCAGCTGCGCGACCGTGCCGGTCCCGAACACGACGCGCATCGGGCTGACTTGATAGATGAATGATTGAGCCATGGCGGTTTCCGAACGTTGCTCAGCCGCGACGCCAGTCGCGCGGCGTGCAGCCGAAGCGATGCTTGAACCGCCGGGTGAAATGCGACAGGTCAGAGAAGCCCCAGTCGAACGCGACGTCGCCGATCGCGCGCCCGGCGATCGCCGGGTCCTTCAGGTCGCGCGCCGCACCGTCGAGGCGGCGATCCATCATATAGCTGGCGAATGTGGTGCCGGCCCGCTCGAACAATTTATGGACGTAGCGCTCGCTGATGCCGATCGCGGCAGCGATGGTGGCAACGCCGAGGCCGGGTTCACGCAGCCTGCGGTCCACGGCACGACGCAGCGCGAGCCACGTCGCCTCCGCAAGGCCCGCGCTCTCGGCAACGCCTGTGCGACTGCTGCGCGAGAGGCTAAGTGCAACGAGGTCGAGCAACACGCCGAACAGCCGCGCATTGTCGGCGTCCGAGGCGCGCAGCGCCGACGAATTCAGCACCTGCGCGGTCTCGGCGATGAGGTGACCGACAAACGGATCATCCGACACCCGCGCCGGGGCCACCGCCGGTGCCGACCGCAGCCGTTCATCCAGCGCCTCGGCCGGCACCCAGAACGATGCGACCTGCAGCACGGGACCGCGGTCGTGCAGCAGCGAGAAGCGCTGTCCGCTGTCGAAGATTCCGACCTGGCCCGGCGACAGGCTGATCTCGCGCCCCGCCTGCTGGATGCGGCAGCGGCCGGCGAGCTTGAGATTGAGATAGTAGCAGCGCCGGCTGGATGCGGCGATGTCGGCGGCCGAGCGCCGCACCACGTGCTCGGGGAAGCTGACCCGATTGATCGCGCCGTTGCCGAGCCCGACCGTCTCGACCCGTGCCAGGAATCCGGGCGTCGCCGGCTGCTCCGGTGTCAGGTTCATGAAGGCCTGGCAGATCGCCTCGCGATAATAGGCGAACTGCTCGCCCGGCCTGGTGTCCGCGGTATTCCAGCTCAGCCCGCGCGAGCGATCCGCGGCCGCGATTTGCTGCATCAGTTCACTCCGAGCCCAGTCCGGTTCGGTTACAGCCAAGCGCGTTCCCGGGGTCCGGGTCAATATCCGTCGAGAGCCGCATGAAGCCCGCGCACATTCCGGAGCCATCCCGGACGCCGCGATTGATCTGACCAAACCACGCAGGGAGGTACAACATGTCGACTTACGTTCTCGTCCATGGCGCCTGGCATACCGGCGCCGAGTTCGAGCCGGTTGCGGCTACTATCCGCAAGGCCGGCCACGTGGTCCACACGCCGACCATCAAGGGTAACCGGCCCGGCGACAGGAAAGACTCCGGGCTTGCCGAGGCGATCCAGTCGATCGTGGACTATCTTGCTGAGCACAATCTGAACGACATCGTGCTGGTCGGTCACAGCTATGGCGGCATGGTCATAACAGGCGTTGCCGACGCCACCGCCAATCGCATCCGCCGGCTGGTGTACTGGAACGCGTTCGTGCCGAACAATGGCGAGTGCCTCAACGACATGGTGCCGCCGCACTATGTCGGCCTGTTCGACGCCATCCATGCCGAGCGCGGCGACGGCTCGGTGGTGCTGCCTTTCCCGGTCTGGCGCGAGGCCTTCATCAACGACGCCGATGTCGAGCTCGCGCAGCGCGCCTACGACAAGCTCAACCCGCACCCGCTGAAGACCTTCCAGGACAAGATCGTCCTGCGGACCAATCCGGCCGGGATGCCGATCGCGAAATCCTACGTCAACTGCACGGAGGACACCGCGATGCCGCACGGCCTGCCCTGGCATCCGCGGCTGTCGGAGAAGCTCGGGCTGTTCCGCCTGGTCCAGGTGCCGGGCAGCCACGAGCTGTGCTTCTCCAATCCCGAACGCCTCGCGCAGGCCTTCATGGATGCCGGCCGCGACTGACTTTTGAGTCGCATGATCTCTTCGGAAAACCGCTTCGCACTTTTCCGGATCATGCGTTACGCGACTGCCTTGTACACCGGCGCGGTCGCAAGGAAGCGCGCATAGGCGTCCGCGTCCGGCGGCGTGAACTTTTCGACGAGCGGGTTGCGGCGCGAGGCCTTGGTGCCGATGTCCGCGAGCAGCTCGTCGAAATGCTTGAAGTGATAGGGCGCGACGCATAGCCCTCCATAGACGCCGGCGGCGGGACGCCCGACGCGCTTGAAGTTCAGCATCATTTCGATGTTGTCGCGCATCTCGGCCGCGCTCGGCTGCCGTGCGAGCTGCCCGTCGGCATAGCGCACCAGCCAGTTCGCGGCGAGGTCCGCGCACAGCACGGTGCAGAAGCTCGAATTGAAGCCGACGAAGCCCATGTCCGGCAGATCGGGATTGGCGATCAGCCGGTAGAGCCGGTATTGCCCATCGGCTTCCACCAGCTTCTTCTGGTACTCCTCGGGCAGGAACGGCACGCCGAGCTTGTAGCCGATCGCGAGCACCGCGACGTCGGCGGCGACATGCTGGCCGCCGCTCATAACGATGGTCTTGCCCTCATAATGATCGAAGGTGCCCTGCACCGCCTTGATGCGGCCGTCGGCGACCATCGGATAGAAGCCCGGGGTTGCGATCGGCACCGAGCAGTTGACGCCGTCCTCTATCCGCTCCTTCGGCACCATGCCGCACTGCTTCAGCTTGAGCTGCATCTTCAGCATGCTCTCGAGCCCGCGCCAGTTCGCCCAGACGAACGGCTTTGCCACGGCATGCGCGAGGCGGCCCATCGGACCGATGCCCCAGCTCGCGAACATCTGCTCCTGCGCGCGGATGTAGAGGATGCGCTTGAAGTTGACGAGGCCGCCGATGAAATAGGGAATCCGCCACACCGGCTCGCGAAACACGATGGTGACCTCGCTGGCGCCGGAATTGACCGCGTTCACCGCGATGTCGGTCGCGGATTTGGAGCCGCCGAGCACGACCACCTTGCGGCCCTTGGCGAGATCAGGATCGGCGTATTGCGACGAATGCAGGATCTGGCCGCCCTGTGCCTTGAAGCCGTCCTCGCCGGGCAGCGGCAGTGACTGCGGTTCGTTGAACTGCCCGGTGCAGACCGCGACGAAGTCGAAATCCTCATGGCCGGTGGCGCCGTCAGTGGAGCGCAGCGCGAGCGTCCAGCCCGGCCTGCCGTCGGCGCGCCGCTTCATGCCCTCGACCCTGGTGTTGAACCGCATTGCGCCGTCGAGCCCATGGCTGCGCGCGTAGTCGCGCAGATAGGCGTGGACCTGCGGGCCCTTCGGCCATTCCGGATAGGACTCCGGCATCGCCTTGTCGGTGTAGCGATAGAGCTCCTTCGGACTCTGGGTCTGCACGTCGGGATAAGAACGCACCGGCTCCCAGACTCCGCCGAGATCGCCACTGCGCTCGATGATGGTCACCTTGTGGCCGCGCCCGGCGAAGGCCTTGGCGGCGGCGAGCCCGGAAATGCCGGCGCCGATGACGCACACATGCTTCTGCTTGACCATGAAACCGCTCCCATATGAATGAACAGACGCAAAATTCGTCAGCGCGCACATCCTCGACATCGCCGGAGCCAGCTCCGGCGATTGCCGCCTCGTGTGCATCGTCTGTTTGGCAGCCGGCCTAGTCGTTGGCTTCCGGCGGCAGGAAGTCCACCTCGTGCTCGGCGGAAATACGCACCACTTCGACGGGGTCCTGCAGATTGTGCAGCTTCTCGAACAGCGCCTCGAGCTTCTGCATCGGCGACACCCAGAACAGCGCCCGCGCCGGCTTGTCCGACTTGTTGAAATAGCCGTGCGGAATGCCGCGCGGCATGCGCACGAGGTCGCCGGCCTTCGCCTGCACCCAGACGCCGTCGAGCTTGAGGTCGAGCACGCCCTCCTGCACCAGGATGAATTCGTCCTGGGTCGGGTGGATGTGTACCGGCACGAACTGGCCGGGATCGCTGTTGGTCTCGAACGCGAAGGTCGAGTCGGTGACCGCTTTCGGATAATAGACCTGGCCGAGGATATTCCAGGTCTTGCCGCCGTAGCCGGTGCCGGTGCGGGTAATGCCTTTTTCGAGCGTGCCCATGTCAGCCTCTCCAGTTTGCTGCGTATTACGGACACGGAGCCTGTCGCCGGCCGGTGGGGCTGTCTAGCCGATAAACGAATCCGCAAGCAGTGCGACCATGCTGCAGTGCGGGAGCATCGAGCCCGTCGTTCCTGCCCGACGCCGCTGCAGCTGTGTGCGCGCCGATCGGGCAGATTGCGCGACGAAACGGCGTTCCCCTCTGCCGGCGAATGGACTAGGCTGCGTGATATTTTAGACCTCAAACAACTCCGGACGGCCGGCGTGACTGTTGTTGGCGACGAGGTTTCAACAAGAGCAGATCCCGCGAGGGCAAGGCTGAAGGATTTCGCGCGCGTCGCCACCGCCCGCGTCGACGACGCAGCCGAAGCGATCGGCCGCATCTTCTGTCCGCACGACCTGACACCGGTCGATCATTCCGAGCGCGATTTCTCCGCGCATCACAATTGCGCAGACTTCGACGGCTTCTCGGTCAACTATGTCGCCTATGGCGGATCGGTCGCGATCAATCCGGGCTGCCTCGACCGCTTCTTCCTGCTGCAGATGCCGCTGTCCGGCTCGGCCGCGGTGCGGACCGCCGCGCGCGAGCTCACCACCGGACCGCGACACTGCGCATCGCTGCTATCGCCGACCATTCCAACCGAAATGACCTGGCGCGGCGACTGCGCCCAGCTGATCCTGCTGCTCGACCGCAAGCTGGTCGAGCATCGTGCTGCTGCGCTTGGCGGCGCGACGGTGCGGCCGGTCGAATTCGATCCGGCGGTTGAACTGAGCGGGCCGCTCGGGCAGGCGCTCTCGGCCAGGATCGAGCAGCTCGTGACGACGGCCGAGCGGCTCGGGCCGCGCAAATCGCTGTCGGCGGTCGCGGCGGCCGATTGGCGCGAACAATTGCTCAACGTCCTGCTCAACGACCAGCGGCACAGCCTGAGCTCGGCGATCGATGTCTTCAACGGCCGCACCGAGGCGCAGCCGGCGGCGCTGAAGCGGGTGCGGGCCTATCTGGAAACCCGCGCGACCGAGCCGCTGGATCTCGCCGAGCTCGCGGAGATCGCCGGCACCGGCGTCCGCGCGCTGCAACTCGGCTTCCGCCGCCACTTCGGCACCACCGTGTCCGAAATGCTGCTCGACATCCGCCTCGCGCATCTCAATGCCCGCCTCAAGACGGCGCGGCCGGGCGAACGCATCGTCGACATTGCATTCGACCTCGGCTTTACCCATCTGAGCCGGATGGCAAGCGCCTACCGCGCCAAGTTCGGCGAGAGCCCGAAGGCGACCCTGCAGCGGCTGAGCTGAGCGGCCTAGCGGTGAAACGACGCCGTCCTTGCCTGCGCCGAAAAATCGGTGATCGGCGCGTCGATCCGCCTGGTCTGCTTGACCATATGCACGCGCGTCGTCTGCTGCGAACGCTGTGCGTATTTCGACGGCGCACTGGCGGAAGCACCGGCGTGAGCGACCGGCGCCAGCAACCCGGTCATCGCAAGAATGCCGATCAGAGTGACAACAGACTTCAGCATCGCACCCTCCAGGAGGCTGAGACACCGAATAGCAACGGGCGTTTCCTAGACGACGCCTCTGCTCGGCGCCTCGTTAATGAGGAGCGATGCTGATCTCAAATCCGCCGAACCGCAACAAAAATCATCAGCTGCCGATTTTTTGGACAACCTATTGCGTCGATCAAGAAAGCGGCACCCGGCTGAATCCGACCAAGTACAATTCGGAACACCTATTGGCCCGACCACATCGGCGATTTCGGTCCGCCATAGTAGCGCATGTGATTGCCGGCGGAGCCATCGGCCGCCGGGATTGTCACCTCACTGGCGCAGCCGGCAACCGTGGCGCAAAGACCGGCAACCACGATGCAGCGCAACAACGCCTGCTTCAACGTCGCGACTGTCATGCCTTCCTCCTGCCCGTTCAGTATTTCGCGACCACCGGACCGCCGAACTTGTAGTCGAGGCCAAGCGTCACGACCGAGTAGGTGTTGTCGACGGTGTAGGGGATCTGCGCGTTCAGCGGCGCCGCGCGCTCGTATCGGCCGAAGTCGTAGTAGCGATACTCGAACTTGCCGATCAGATTGTTGGTGATCGCATAGGCGATGCCGCCGCCTGCGGTCAGGCCGCTCCTGTTGGCGCTGAACCGATCGACGCCGAACACCGGATCGGTGTTGGTGTGCTGGAATTCGCCATAGGCCCAGCCGCCGGTGAAGAACAGAAGCAAGCGGTCGACGGCGATACCGCCGCGGGCGCGAAGCGTGAAGCCGTCGCGAAGGCTGGTCGCGTCAACCGAGCCGATCGGCAAGGTGCCGGCGTTGAATTGATCGACATCGCTACCCTTGATGCCGGACCAGAAACCGTCGGCTTCGACGCCGACCACGATGTTGCCGCTCTGCACGTTGTAGCCGAGCTCGCCGCCCGCGATTCCGCCAGTGGAGGAGTAGTTGATGGTGTAGTTGGCGAAGCCGGCCGGGCCGAGCGCGTTGTTGAGATTGTGGTTGCCGTAGCCGCCGCCACCGAACACGCCGACATAGAAGCCCGACCAGTCGTAAGCCGGCGCCGCGATCGCGGGCGCCTTGGTGTACATCGGAAGGTCGGCGCCGAGCACCGGCGAGGCGGCAGCCAGCAGCGTGAGCGCTGCGGATGTGAGAAGAATTCGCTTCATGTTTTTCCCCTGTCCCTTGTTCTGACGAAATGCCCGGCGGGCATGCCGGGCGCGCTCGCGGTCAGAAATGAATGATGATGTCCGCCGAACCGATCAGAGCGAAGTTCTTGGTCGGGGCGATGCCGAGGTTGGAGTTGCCGTTGAACGCATTCGCATCCAGCGACTTGTAGTAAGAGACCTCGGGCCGGATCTCGATCTGCGGTGAGAACCAGTGCTGCCAGCCGATGCCGGTCTCGACGTAGCGCGTCTTCACGCCCGTGCGCTGACCTTGCTTGTCGTCGTAGAACTCGATCCGATACGAAATGTTGTCGAGCGGCGACGCCTTGTAGTTCAGGTAGGCGAGATAGGTCTGCACCGACGCCGTGCAGGCGAACACCGCAGCGCTGCTGCACTGGGCGAGGCCCGGCGCGTTGAACGGCAGGTATTGCGGCGAGAACGGCGTCCCACCAGCATTGAAAGCAGCCATTGCAGCGGGATTGTTGGCGTTCAGCACATTGTTCTGGTGCAGATTGTAGGTCTCGAACGAGATATGCCACTGCTCGTTGAACTTGTGGTACGCCGTCAGGCCGTACCATTGCAGGTTGTTGTAACCCCATGTGCCGCTGTTGATCGCGTCGGCGACGACATAGACGCTGTCGTTGCCGGAATCGCTGGTCCAGCGCACGCCACCGGTGATGCTCGGCACCGCACCCGGATCCTTCAACATGGTGGTGCCGGGGAACAGCGGGTTGGGGGACGGGTTGGCGATCTTCGCGTTGGCATTCCACGGCATGGTGTCGCTGCCGACCGAAACGCCCAGCTGCAGCATCCAGTTCTTGGTGACCGCCAGCGTGCTCTGAAGACCGGTGTTGGTGTAGTTGTCGAACGTGTACGTCATCGAGTGCGTGTACATGTAGTTGTTCGGCGCGAGCTGGGCCTCGATGTCGGGGATCGAGATGAAGCGTCCGAAGCGCAGCAGCAGGCCTTCGGCGATCTGCGGAATGAAGACCTCGCCGTAAGCCATCGGCAGGTCGTAGCCATAGTTCTTGTTCTGGTTCAGCAGCTGATTGCTCCACAGGCCGTACGCGGTCGTGTAGCGATAGTTCTCGCCGTAGATCGGAGCGATGCGGAAGCCCCAGTCGACGTGGTCCTTCTGGACCGTGTCGGGCAGGCGCTCGATGTAGAGCACCGCCTGGTCGAGCTGGACCGTATTCGGATTGTAATCGTACGCGGCCGGCGCGTTGCCGCCGCGCACCGTGTTGGAGCTCAGATTGCCGCCGGCATTGATCCAGCCGTAGACCTGAATATGCGCGTCGTTCATCCACTGTCCCGCGGGCGTCGTGCCGAGCGCCGCCATCAACGGGCTGTCGACCGAGCTCGGCCGCGTCACGCCAATGCTGGTCGTGCCGCCATACGGCCATTCCGTGAACGGCATCGGCGGCGTGCTTTGCGGCGTCGCCGGCCAATAGTCGCGGCGGGACGGCGGCGCTTTCGGATCCGACGGTGCAGAATCGTGGCCCCATTCGAGCCGGTAATAGTTGACGAACCGCGTGAAGAAGTCACTGCCGAGATAGCTATCGAGGCAGGAGTAATTCTTGTAAGGATCGCACGTCGATGACGGCGCCTTCAACAAAGGCGGATTGGCGTCGGCTGCGTGTGCCGCGTTGAACAGGCTCAGCGCCGTCAACGATACGCCCGCCAAAACAAGTCTCTTCATGATTATGCCCCAGGATATTGCTACCGACGCTTCGAGCGCTCTCGCGATTAACGTCTGTGTAATCTTTCGTGGGGGCTTGAGAAAAAGGCGATACGGGTCTCGCCGCGGTTTCATTAAGATAAAATATCCGGAACGACGGGCTTCGCCCCGCCTGCGCAGATACGCGTCATTTGCATCAGCGATTGCTGAAGAACTCGGCAAGAATCGTAAGGTTTTGTGACAGCCGCGCGTTGCGGTGCGAGAGAATCCACGCGACCTGTGCCATTTCCGCCATAGCTCGATTGGTGCAGCGTCCCTCATCAACGCGCGCGCTATTTTATTGCTACGCAGATCGTCGTGAAACCGCATCGAAGATATACGCGCGCAGCGGCTAGGCTGACTTCATCCGGCGAATCCTCGCCGCAGGTGCAACGGAGCGCCGCGCATCGTGGCCAACGTGATCAACAGTGCGAGCGAAGAGATCGGCGACATCGATCTGAATTTCCTGCCGGCCGATCTCACGGCGCAATGCCGCAACTTGATCGAGAGCTATCACGACATCCATGGCTATGCCTGCCTGCCCGACATGCTGTGGCGGGCGCGGCTCGGGCCGTTCATCGAACGGCATCACGAATTCAGGCAGCGGCTGCGCAAGGCCTCGACGACCCGAAGCGCCAAGAAGTCCAACCAGGGTTTTGTGGAGATCGCGACGGCGATCCTGTCGCTGGAGATATTGGCGAGCAGCTTTGCGGGCTGGACCGCGCTCTATCCGGAGGCCGGCGTGCGCGCGCTTGCGGTGCTGAAGCGGCAACCCGGCGGCTCGCAGACGCCGCTGATGGACTTCTATCTCTACCCGCCGAAGTATTTCAGCGCGACCGCGATTGCCAAGCTGACGCCGCCGCGGGCGAGCCAGACCGGCGAGTTCAGCCTCTACCGCGCGTCGAGGCCGGAGCTTGCCGGCGAACGGCTGGCGCTCAGCTATGTCGGTGAGCTGCTGCAGAAGTCGGATGATGCCGCTCTGCTCGAGCGGCGCTGAGGACGCATGGCACCGTGGTGCCTCACCGGCGCGCGATCGACCCCTCGGCCGCCGGTCTCGCACCGCGACTATTTATTTTATATTTCTCGTCCGCCTCAACAACATGGATTTTCTATCCGTTCCTGGGGAATGCTCGGCTCGCTGGGTAGTTGGTGACATCGGAGCAGCACCCGACGGTCGAACGTTGAATCATTGGCGAGGGCATACGCCGTTCTGACGGCGCTGAACCTCGCGTCGTCAGCGTTCCCATCGGATGTTGCAGGGACGGATTTCGTGCTGGCCGGGATGGCCGTGACGGGGATCTTCCGGTGTCTTTGTCTACGAAGGCGAAATCATTGATCTACTCCCTGCCCCTGTTTCAACGGCTCGCGCATGTCCGCGCGCGCCGCTCGGAAGCGGAGCATGTGTTCGCGCCGGGCTTCGACGCGAAGCCAAGGCTGGCGGTGTGGGCCGACGTCCTGCCCCTGCTGTGGTCGGTCGGATCAGTCGCAATCATCACGGCGGTCCTGTTGGTGCTCGACGAGCCGATCGCCGCGAATCTGGTGCCGATCGCCTATCTGATCCCGGTGATCTTTGCAGCCACGAGATGGGGCATCTGGTCGGGCACGCTGGCCTCGCTGACCGCAATCGCCGCAGCCGACTTCTTCTTTTTCACGCCGCTCTACAGCCTCCGGGTCGATAGCCCGCAGGAAGCCATCGACCTCCTCGTCTTCCTCGTCGTCGCGCTGGTGAGCAGCAATCTGGCATCGCGCCTGCAACAGGAAACCGAAAGGCTGCGTCGGCGCGAGCGGGAGATTCAGCATCTCTATGAGCTCTCCAAACGCCTGGCCGCCTGCTTCACCATCTCCGACCTGATCGATGCCATCAGGCATTATCTGGCGCATACGCTCGGCCAGCGCGCGGCGCTGTTCGTCGCGTCCGCGGGAGGTCATTTCGAATCTTCGCCTGGATCGGGTGCGGCTCCGCCCGCCGTCCAGGAAAGCGTTGCGGCGATGGCCGTCGCCGTCGGCGCGACAGATCGCAGTGTCGTCGATGAACAGACCCAGGAGGTGTGGCTGCTCCGCGCCATCGGATCGAAAAGCGTGGTGCACGGGGTCATCGCCATCAATGTCGGTCGCGGCACCCATGATGCGATCAAATTGCGCGCGCGCCGGGTCGAAGCGGTGCTCGAAGAGGTCTCGTTGACCCTGCAACGGCTCGATATCGGCAAGGCGATGGACGACGCGAGACTGCATCTGCAGGCCGAGCTGTTGCGGGACGCCTTCCACGGCACGCTCTCGCACGAACTGCGCTCGCCACTCGCCGCGATCCAGGGATCGGTGAGCGTCATGCGGGAGATGCCAGCTGTCGCGACCGATGACCGGTTGCGCTCGCTGGTCGAAGCGGTCAGGGATGAAGTGATTCGGCTCGACGGCCACATCCGCAACCTTCTGAACGCGACGCGCGTGACGGCCGGCGGGCTGACGCCCCGCCTCGAATGGTCCGACCCGCGCGACATCGTCAACGCCGCGATCAAGGCCCGTGCGCGGCGGCTGGCGGCGCATCATCTCGAGATCGGATTTGACGACGACCTTCCGCTGCTCAAAGTCGATTCCGGGTTGATCGAGGAGGCCTGCGGCCAGCTGCTGGAAAACGCCGCCAAATACTCCCCGTCCGGGTCGACGATATCAGTGCAGACCCGTTATGACCGCGGGCACGTCGTGATGTCGATCATCGACCAAGGGGTCGGCGTCACACCGGACGAGCAGCGCCACCTCGGCCGCAAGTCATTCCGCAGCCCGCGCCATCAGGCAAGCGTCCCCGGCTCCGGGCTCGGCTTCTGGATCGCATCGACCTTCATCAGGGCGCATGACGGCACCGTGGAGATCGCCAGCCGCGGCCAGGGCCTCGGGACAACGGCATCGATCTTGCTACCGGTCCAGCACGCCCTGGATCCGGAATTGGTGACCTCCGACGATGAGTAAGCCGCGTAACCTTGTCCTGCTGATCGACGACGAGCCGAAGATCCGGCGTTTCCTGCACGCAGGCTTCGAAATCCACGGCTTCTCCGTCGTCGAGGCCGAGAACGCCGCTGACGGCTTGAAGATCGCGACCTTCAATGCCCCCGATCTGGTCATCCTCGATCTCGGTCTGCCCGACCTGCACGGCAGCGAGGCGCTGGAGCGGCTGCGCTCCTGGTCCAATGTTCCGGTGATCGTGCTCTCAGTCGAATCCGACGAGGACGAGAAGGTTCGCCTGTTGCAGGCAGGGGCCGACGACTATGTCGTGAAACCGTTCGGCATGGCCGAGCTGCTGGCGCGCAGCGACGCCGCGTTGCGCCGCTATTTCAAGAGCAGCACCGAGAATCCGGTGGTCGTGGTCGGTCCGCTCTCCGTCGATCTCGTCAGCCGGGCCGTTTTGCTGAACCAGACCAGGATCAAACTGACGCGGAAGGAATATCGCCTGCTGCACGTGCTGGCGGTCCATGTCGGCCTGGTGGTCACGCACGATCAGCTGCTGAAGGAGATCTGGACCGGCAATCAGCGCGACAACATCCAGTATCTCCGCATCCTGGTGCGCAAGCTGCGCCAGAAGATCGAAACCGACCCGAACCAGCCCCGCCTGCTCGTCACCGAGTCCGGGGTTGGCTATCGGCTGGAGAACCGGCTGGAGACCAGCGTTGCCGATTGAGCATCCGGCCGGCCGCCGGCCGGCATATATACAAAAATAATATATTTCTGACCGAGAAAGCCTTAGCGTGCCCCGAAAAGGGGCACGCGGTGCAGTTCCTGATTCAACCGTTTCACTTCCTCGGCTTCGAGGGCCAGATCTGGATGCTGATCGTGGTCGCGCTGATCGCGGGCTTCGCCCTGCTTGGCTTGAGGACTCGCGACCGGGGCTGACCGGGTCGGGCACCCAGGGCGCCCTGCGGCCCTGCCCATCCGGCCAGTTTCGCCGCCGGCCGCAACATCCCAGATTGCGGGAAGCCAACGGAGTTTCCCATGACCGAACCGAACATCCTTGCCTCGCTGTCACCAGCCCTATCGGCGACCATCGCGCGCGCCGCGCCATCGGTCGTCTCCGTGCATTCGCATCGCGCGCGCGCCTCCGGCTTTGTCTGGAAAGCGGGCCTGATCGTCACCGCCGACGAAGCGCTGGCCGACGAGGGCGAGATCGAGATCCAGTTCGCCGACGGCAGCCGCAGGCCAGCAGCCGTCGCCGGACGCGACCACACCACCGACATCGCCCTGCTGCGCGTCAATGGCGACGTCGCGCCGATCAAGCTGTCGACCGACATCCCGGCACTCGGAGCGCTCGCGGTGCTGGTCGCCGCCGACCGCGGCGCACCGGTCGCGCGGCTCGGCATGGTCTCGCGGTCAGGCGCCGCCTGGCGCAGCCTGCGCGGAGGCGAGATCGACGCCCGGATCGAGCTCGACATCCGGCTGCGGCACAGCCAGCAGGGCGGGCTGGCGCTTGACGCGAGCGGCATGCCGTTCGGCATGGCGGTGCTGGGTCCGCGCCGCGTGCTGACGATCCCGGCTGTGACCATCGAGCGGATCGCAACCCAACTCGAGACAAGCGGCCGCATCGCGCGCGGATATCTCGGCCTCGGGCTGCAGCCAGTCCGTCTCGAAGATGGCCTCGGCGCGATGGTGATGAATATCGACAAGGCCGGCCCATCGGCTGCCGCCGGCATCCGCCAGGGCGACGTGATCGTTGCGGTCAATGGGGAGAAGCTGTCGGGCGTGCGGGCGCTGTCGCGCGGCCTCGGACCGCAGAGCGTCGGCAGCGTCGTCGAGCTCACCGTGCATCGCGGCGGCGAGCCGATGAGCTTCAAGGTGAAGGTCGGCGAAAGGCCCGAGACGTGAACAGTGAGCCTGCCTCCGACATCGTCATTGCGCTCGAGATCGACGACCCCGTGCTCGCCGACCGGCTGGCGACGTTGCTCGGCAGCGTCGCCGGCCTGCGCCTTGCCGCGCCGGGCGAGCAGGCAACGGCTACGATCGTCGCACGCAACCGCGAGGCAGCGGGCGGCGACTTCGAGCTGACGCCGCGCGAGCTCGACGTGCTGGCGCTGCTGGCCGAGGGCGCGTCCAACAAGATGATCGCGCAGCGGCTCGGGATCTCCGTCCACACCGCAAAATTTCATGTCGGCTCCCTGCTCGACAAGCTCGACGCCACCGGCCGCACCGACGCCGTCGCGCACGCTGCACGGCGCGGGGTGATCAATTTGTGAACCCGCTATTCGCTGTCCCGCGCCACTCATCTCCGATGTCATCGCCGGGCGGTGACACCGGAGAGTGTTGAGCACACGGCTCCTTCCGCGCGTCGTCCCGGCGAAGGCCGGGACCCATAACCACCGCGCTCGGTGATGAGCGGGATCGCGGCCCCGGCGTCGCACAACAATTCGCATGCGTGGCAATGGGTCCCGGCCTTCGCCGGGACGACAGCAAGTGTGCGGCACGGTTTGTGAGTCATAGCCCCGGGACAACGACCCCAACTCAGTGATTGCGAAAATTCCACCACGCGGACGCTTAGACCAATTGTGTAAGTAGTCGTCCGGATACAGACATCTTCGCGATCTCGATATGCAAGCTTCCGCCAACAAAAAGAAACGGCATGAAGAAGCTGATCTATCGCCACCGGGACATTGAATACACACTCAGCAACATCGAACCCGACCTCTGGAGCTGGAAATTCGAAATCAACGGCACGACCAAGCGCGGCACCACGCGCGCGCGCCTCGGCCTGCTGGCGCAGCGCCGCGTCTGTATGTTGATCGATCGCGAATTGAAGAGCGTGGAACGCGGGAAGCCGAAACGAGCTGACTAGCCCATCGCTCCATGCTCCGTTCGTCCGCCGGAGCGATCCACCGTCGCCTTGGCCTCATGACAGCGCGAGAACGGTCGCAGCGATCTCGAGCCGCGGCCCGGCATAGCGCCTGTCGTCCGGTCCATGCTGTCCGCACCCGACGCTCCAGAGCGCGGGCCACGAGAACCGCTCGAGCCCGGTCGCCGAGATCGCCGCGCACGACGTCCAGTTGATGTCACCACGCCATCGCCACAGCACGCCGCCCGGTCCCATGTCCGGATAGAAGGCGATGTCGAGATCGAAATCCCGCTCACCGCCGAGATCCGGACCGACCCAGTAGTGCGGACTACGCCCTTGCTCACGTCCGAGGATCAAGGTGAGGGTCTGGTTCGGCCCGCGCAGGCCGAGCCAGAGCGGCGCGATCATGTCCGGCACCGGCGTGCAGAGCAGCGTTTGCGGCGCGGCGCATGCCGCGGCGCTGCGGCCCGACAATTTGAGGGCGACGACCGTTCCGGGCGCCGGCATCCCCGACAGCGGCGCAGCGCTGACCCCGTGCGGCAATGGCGACCACGCGGCCCGGTCGAGCGATGGCAGCGGCCATGCGAATTGCTCGCGCACGACACCTTCGGTGTCGAGCACCTGATAGCGGAGACCGTCCTGATCGAGCGCCGCCTGCACGCAATGCAGGTACTCGACGCCTTCGGGCATCCGGTGCGCGGTGCCCGCACCCGCTGTGCAGATCTGCAGCACACCGCGATGGACCTGGACGTCGAATGCGAGGATGTGGCTGCAGAGATAGGCGGTCACGCCGGCGCGCACCAGGATATCCCAGAAGTGCGCACTGTATTCGTGGCCGATCTCGCGCTGATAGCTGCCGCTGTAGCCATTGATTGGGTAGACGGGATGGTGACCCAGCACCAGTTTGTATCTCGCGTCCTTGTGCTGCTGGAGGACCGTTTCCAGCCAGCCGGTCTCGACATGCCCCTCGCCGCCGAGCCCGCTCCACAGCGTGTGCACGAACACCATCACGAGATCGTCGCGGCGGACCCAGTAGGACAGCCCCTCCTGGCCGGGCGGACCATTGCGCGGCAGCTTCAGCGTCTCGCGGAACACCGCCTCGCTCATCGCGTCATAGGTGGTGTGGTTGCCGGTCGTGTGCCACAGCGGCACCGCGCGCCGGTCCAGCCAGCCCATTTCGATATCGAGCCAGTACCGCCATTGCGCGCGCAGCGCATCCGCATCGGCGGTGAGGCCGATGATCTCGTCGCCGGGGAAAAGGATGAATTCGGGCTGCGGATGCAGCCGGCGGACCACATCGTTGACCGATGCGAAAGTGCGCTCATGCAGCGCGCCGGGAACGCCGGAGCAGGCGTCGGCATAGATCACGAACTGGTGGCCCGAAGTTCTCGGCAACAGTGACGGAATTGCATCTTGCATGGCTGGACCGTATCGGGAGGGAGCGCGTCATGCGACGATCATGCCATGATCGGGAGCAAACCACACCAAGACGTGACTTTCGGAAAAGCTGGTTTGCCGCCGTGTGCTAGGCGGCGGCGCGCCAAGCTGCTAGCCTTTTGCGCTTCAGATTGCCTTACTCGAGGATCGGAGCAAATGGACAACCGTAGTGATGTTTGGCGCGGCGTCGACACGATCAAGCCGCGTTTCATCGAATTGAGCGACCGGGTCTGGGCGATGCCCGAGGTCTGCTACACCGAGGCGCGCTCCTCCGCCGAACATCTGGCCGAACTGCGCCACCAGGGTTTCCGCATCACCGAGAACCTCGCCGACATTCCAACCGCGGTGATGGGCGAATGGGGTGAGGGCGGCCCGGTGATCGCCTTCCTCGGCGAATATGACGCCCTGCCCGGCCTCAGCCAAGAGGCCGGCGTCGCCGAGCATCGTCCGGTCGAGACCGGCGGCCACGGCCATGGCTGCGGCCACAATCTGCTCGGCTCCTCCGCGCTGCTCGCCGCGACCGCGGTGAAGGACTGGCTTGCCGCCAACAAGGTGCCGGGCCGGGTGCGCTATTACGGCTGTCCCGCCGAGGAAGGCGGCGCCGCAAAGGCCTTCATGGTGCGCTGTGGCGCGTTCGAGGACGCCGACATCGCCATCACCTGGCATCCGCACAGTTTCTGGGAAGTCGCGGTGACGCCGTCGCTCGCCAACACCCGTGCCGATTTCATCTTCACCGGGCGCACCTCGCATGCCGCAGCCTCGCCGCATCTCGGCCGCAGCGCGCTCGATGCGGTGGAACTGATGAATGTCGGCGTCAACTACATGCGTGAGCACATGCCGAGCGATGCCCGCGTGCATTACGCGCTGCTCGACACCGGCGGCATTGCCCCCAATGTGGTGCAGGCCCATGCCCGGGTCCGCTATTCGATCCGCGCCCGCGACCTCCCCGGCATGAACGAGCTGGTGGAGCGTGTGCACAAGATCGCGCAGGGCGCCGCCCTGATGACCGAGACCAAGGTCGAGATGAAGATCATCTCCGCGGTCTCCAACATCCTGCCCAACACCCCGCTGGAACAGACGCTGCACCGGATCATGGAGGATCTCGGCCCGCCGCATTTCGACGATGCCGACAAGGAGTTCGCCGGCAAGATTCGTGCGACGCTGACCGACAAGGACATCGCCTCGGTCTACTACGCCATCGGCATGGAGCCGACCGACCGGCCGCTCGCCGATTTCCTGGTGCCGATCGACGCCAAACGCAATCCGCTGATCGGCTCGACCGATGTCGGCGACGTCAGCTGGGTGGTGCCGACGGTGCAGGTCCATGCACCGACGGTTGCAATCGGCACCCCGTTCCACACCTGGCAGGTGGTGGCGCAGGGCAAGACCCCGGCCGCGCACAAGGCGATGGTGCAGGCGGCCAAGGCGATGGCCGGTCTCGGCGTCAAGGCGCTGCTGGAGCCGGAACTGATTGCCGCCGCCAAGGCCGATCTCAAGAAGCGGACCACGCGAACGCCCTATGTCAGTCCGCTGCCGGCGCATGTTGCACCGCCGTTGGACATGTCGGTCGCCTGACGAGCCAGGTTTGCGAGCCGGACCTGCATCTTTCTGCAAGGTCCGGCCAAAGCCACGTTAACGCGGCTTGTTGGCGCGAACCGGCAGCCGCTACGCTTGCGAACGTTCGCTTGTGGCAAAAAAGCATCTCGGAACAAAGAATAACGAACAAATTTTCCGCAGCTGCGAGCTGCGGATAAGCGTAGTTTTGGCGCCGAAATGCCGAAACGATGTGCGGCACGGAGCGGTTCTGCACAAGTCGTAGCCAAAAGATCTATGAGTGAGGTCACACCGGACGTTGACCTTGGCGGTCATTCGGTGTGCCATCTGCCGCCAGAACGGCGGCCGCTTCCAAGGCCCGCCGCAATCACACGTGAGCCTGACCGAGGGGACTATGTTCGACAATAATCTGCGAGGCATGATCGACGACGTGAAGGACGGACGGCTGGACCGCCGGGCTTTCGTCAAGCGAATGATTGCCGTCGGCCTTACCGCGCCGATGGCGAACCAGATCCTCAGCCTCGGCGGCGTCGCGATGGCGCAGAGCCCCAACCCCTACAAGCCGACCAAGCGCGGCGGCGGCGGTCCGCTCAAGTTGTTGTGGTGGCAGGGGCCGACCCTGCTCAACCCGCATTTCGCCACCGGCACCAAGGACCAGGACGGCTCGCGCATCTTCTACGAACCGCTGGCAAGCTGGGACGTCGACGGCCATCTCAACCCGATCCTCGCCGCCGAGATCCCCTCGATCCAGAATGGCGGACTCTCCGCCGACGCCAAATCGGTGACCTGGAAACTCAAGCCCGGCGTCAAATGGCATGACGGAAAGCCGCTCAGCGCCGACGACGTCGTCTTCACGTGGGAATATGCCAGCGACCCCGCGACCGCGGCGGTATCGATTGAAACCTACAGCGGCCTGACCGTCGAGAAGATCGACGACCTCACGATCCGCATCAACTTCAAGAAGCCGACACCGTTCTGGGCCAATGCCTTTGTCGGGGGCTATGGCAGCATCATTCCGAAGCATCTGTTCGCGGACTACAAGGGCGGCAAGTCCCGCGAGGCGCCCAACAATCTGAAACCCGTCGGTACCGGCCCCTACAAATTCGTCGAGTTCAAACCGGGCGATCTGATCCGTGGCGAGCTCAACCCCGACTACCACATGGCCAACCGTCCATTCTTCGACACGATCGAGATGAAGGGAGGCGGCGATGCCGTCTCCGCGGCGCGCGCGGTGATCCAGACCGGCGAATATGATTTCGCCTGGAACATCCAGGTCGAAGACGAGGTTCTGCAGCGCCTGGAAAAGGGCGGCAAGGGCAAGGCGCTGTTCGCGGTCGGCGGCGACATCGAGTTCATTGCGATCAACTTCACCGATCCGAACACCGAAATCGACGGCGAGCGCTCGTCGATCAAGACCAAGCATCCGATCCTCTCCGACCCGCGCGTGCGCCAGGCGCTGGCGCTCCTGGTCGACCGCGAATCCATCAAGAAGGCGATCTACGGCCGTGCCGGCCGCGCCACGGCGAATTATCTCAACGGCCCCGAGGAGTTCGTCTCCAAGAACACCAAATGGGAGTTCTCGATCGAGAAGGCAGCCGCGCTGCTCGATCAGGCCGGCTGGAAGGCAGGCTCCGACGGCATCCGCGAGAAGGACGGCAAGAAACTCAAGCTGTTGTACCAAACCTCGATCAACGGTCCGCGGCAGAAGACCCAGGCGATCGTCAAGCAGGCCTGCCAGAAGGCCGGCATCGACGTCGAGCTGAAATCGGTGGTGGCCTCGGTGTTCTTCTCCTCCGACGTCGCCAATCCCGACACCTACGCCCATTTCTACGCCGACATCGAGATGTTCCAGATCCCGATGACGCAGCCCGATCCCGCCTTGCACATGCGCCGCTATCATTCGCGCAACGTCGCCACCAAGGAGAACAAGTGGCAGGGGCCGAACTTCCCGCGCTGGGCCAACAAGGAATTCGATGCCGCGATCGATGCGGCCGATACCGAGACCGATCCGATCAAGCGGGCCGACCTCTACATCAAGGGCAATGACCTGATGTGGCAGGACAATGTGATGATCCCCGTGATGCATCGGCTCGCGGTCGAAGCCTCCTCCAACACGCTGCGGCCCGCGCTCTCGGGCTGGGCCAACCAGACCGACAATCTGCAAGACTGGTATCGTGAAAGCTGAGCCGCTGGGGGCTCGAGATGTGCTCCTCCCTCTCCCCGTTCTTGGGGGGAGAGGGCTGGAGTGAGGGGCTTTATTCGCAACTGCGTTGAGAGGTGAGTTCGCGGAGAGTCCCCTCACCCGGAATTCAAGCGGAGCCTGTCATCGGGCGGCGCTTCGCGCCGACCCGTTGGCTTGAATTCCGACCTCTCCCCGCGCGGGGCGAGGTAAAGCTCGCCTATCGACTGGACAGCGAAATCAACCTGCTCAAGGTGCAAGCGTAAGTCAGATGATCCGTTCATGAGTCAATACATCCTGCGCCGCCTGATGATCGCGATCCCGAGCCTGCTCGGGATTTCGGTCGTCCTGTTCGTCGTGCTGGCGCTCGCGCCGGGCGATCCATTCAGCGAGCTCGCGACCAATCCGAACGTGCCGCCCGAGGTGCAGGCCGCGCTGCGTGCCAAGTTCGGCCTCGATGACCCGATCTATCTGCGCTACCTGCACTGGATCGTGGCAATGGCCCACGGCGATTGGGGCTTCTCGTTCGTCAGCAGGGTCGATGTCGACACGCTGATCCTGCAGCGGCTGCCGACCACGCTTTACGTGGTCGGCTCGTCGCAGCTGCTGGCGCTCCTGATCGCGATCCCGGTCGGCGTCTATGCCGCCACGCGGCCCTATTCGCTGTTCGACCAGCTCGCCAACACCTTCGCCTTCATCGGCTTCTCGCTGCCCACCTTCTTTACCGGCATCCTGTTCATCCTGGTGTTCTCGGTGAAGCTGGACTGGCTGCCCTTCGTCTACACCAGCGTGCCGGGGAGCGGCATCCCCTGGGTGCTGGAGATGATCCGGCAGGCCATCATGCCGGTGATGGTGCTCGGCCTGTTCCAGGCGGCCTCGATGACCCGCTTCGTGCGCTCGGCGATGCTCGACGTGATCCGGCTCGACTATGTCACCACGGCGCGCGCCAAGGGCCTCGGGCAGGCCAAGGTGATCGTCAAGCATGTGATGCGCAACGCGATGATCCCGGTCGTCACGCTGATCGCGCTGCAGATGCCCGCGGTGTTCGGTGGCGCCATCGTCACCGAGCAGATCTTCCGGATTCCCGGCATCGGCTCATTGCTGATTTCATCCATCCTCGCCAACGATACGCCGGTCGTGATGGCCGTGACCTTCGTCTTCGCGTGTCTCGTGGTGCTGTTCAACCTGATCGCAGATGTCCTCTATGGCTGGCTTGACCCTCGCATCTCCTTCCGCTGAACGGCGCGGCTATTCGCCCTGGCGCGAAACCTGGCGGCGCTACCGCCGGCACAGGCCGGCCGTGATCAGCGCCGCGCTGCTGCTGCTGCTGATCGCGGCCGTGGTGGTCGGTCCGTTCGTCTGGCGCGTCTCGATCAGCGACATCGACGTGGTGGCGGGCCTGCAAGGGCCCTCGCTGGCGCATCCGTTCGGCACCGACGATCTCGGCCAGGACCTGCTCGCCCGCATGATCTATGGCGGACGCATCTCGCTCGCGGTCGGCCTCGCCGCGATGCTGGTCTCGGTGTTCGTCGGCACGCTGATCGGCGCGCTCGCCGGCATGTCGCGCGGCGCGCTCGGCTATGCGCTGATGTGGCTGACCGACCTGTTCCTGTCGCTGCCGCAGCTGCCGCTGCTCCTGATGCTGATCTATTTGTTCCGCGACGGGCTCAAGGCGATGTTCGGCCCGGAGGGCGGCATCTTCATCCTGATCGTGCTTGTGATCGGCGGCTTGCGCTGGATGCCGGTCGCCCGCCTGGTGCGTGCCCAGTTTCTCTCGCTGCGCGAGAAGGAGTTCGTCGAGGCCGCGCGTGCACTCGGCGCAAGCCCGGTGCGCCAGGTGGTGCGCCACATCCTGCCAAATGCGCTCGGACCCGTGATCATCGCCGGCACGATCGACGTCGCCGCCGCGATCATTGCCGAATCGACGCTGTCGTTTCTCGGCCTCGGCTTTCCGCCTGACACTCCGACCTGGGGCCGCATCCTCTATGACGCCAAGGATTTTCTCGACATCGGCCCGCATTGGGCGCTGTTTCCGGGCGGCGCGATCTTCATCGCGGTGGTCGCCATCAACTTCATCGGTGACGGGCTGCGCGATGCGCTCGACGCCCGCAAGGTGATCTGATGGCGCTGCTCGACATCAAGGGCCTGAAAACCCATTTCAACACCGACGCCGGCGTGTTGCAGGCGGTCGACGGCGTCGACATCTCGATCAACCGTGGCGAAACGCTCTGCGTGGTCGGCGAATCCGGCTGCGGCAAGACCGTCACCGCGATGTCGATCCTGAAACTGATCGCGATGCCGCCGGGCAAGATCGTCGAAGGCGAGATCATGTTCGAGGGCCGCGACCTGGTGCCGCTGACCAGCCACGAGCTCGACGACATCAGGGCCAAGGAGATCGGCTTCATCTTCCAGGAGCCGATGACCTCGCTCAATCCGGTGCTGACGATCGGCGAGCAGATCGCCGAGAGCCTGCGCCGCCATGAGGCGGTGACCAGGAAGCAGGCGCTCGAGCGCACCATCGAGATGCTGAAGCTGGTGCAGATCCCCAATGCCGCGGGCCGCGTGCATCACTATCCGCACCAGTTCTCCGGCGGCATGCGCCAGCGCGTGATGATCGCGATGGCGCTGGCCTGCCGGCCCAAGCTCGTCATTGCCGACGAACCGACCACCGCGCTCGACGTCACCATCCAGGCGCAGATCCTCGACCTGCTGCAGGACATGAAGGAGCGCTTCGGCATGGCGGTGATGCTGATCACCCACGCCATGGGCGTGGTCGCGGAGACCGCGCAGCGCGTCGTCGTGATGTATGCCGGCAAGGTGGTTGAGGAAGCGCCGGTCGAGGAGCTGTTCGGCGATCCGCGTCACCCCTACACCCAGGGCCTGATCCGCTCGATCCCGCGCATCGACCTCGACGCCGAGCACAAGACGCGGCTGGAGGCGATCGGCGGCTCGGTGCCGATCCTGATCAACCCGCCGCCCGGCTGCCGGTTTGCGCCCCGCTGCAAGCACGCCATGAGCATCTGCACCGAACAGGAGCCGCGCCTGCGCGAGATCGCGCCCGGCCATCGCATGGCCTGCCACCTCGGAGACGCGTCATGAGCGAACCGCTGCTGCGCGTATCCAATCTGAAGAAGCACTTTCCGGTGCTCGGCGGCCTGCTGTCGCGCGAGGTCGGCCAGGTCTATGCGGTCGACGGCGTGTCGTTTGCTGTCGACCGCGGCGAGACGCTGGGACTGGTCGGCGAATCCGGCTGCGGCAAGTCGACCACCGGCCGCTGCGTGCTGCGGCTGATCGAGCCGACCTCGGGCGAGATCGTGTTCGACGGCCAGAGCGTGACGGGTTTGGGCGGCGGCGACCTGCGCGCCATGCGGCGCAACATGCAGCTCGTATTCCAGGACCCGTTCGCCTCGCTCAATCCGCGCATGACCGTCGGCGCGATCCTCGGCGAGCCCTTCATCATCCATAACCTCGTCACGTCAGCCAGCGAACGCGAGGACCGCGTCGCAAGCCTCCTGGTCAAGGTCGGACTGAAGGCCGAGCACATGCAGCGCTACCCGCATGAATTCTCCGGCGGCCAGCGCCAGCGCATCGCGATCGCCCGCGCGCTGACCCTGGAGCCGAAGCTGATCGTGTGCGACGAGCCGGTCTCGGCGCTCGACGTCTCGATCCAGGCCCAGGTCATCAACCTGCTCGAGGACCTGCAGGCCGAGCTGAACCTGACCTATCTGTTCGTGGCCCACGATCTCTCCGTCGTCGAGCACATCTCGGACCGCGTCGCGGTGATGTATCTCGGCCGCATCGTCGAGCTCGCCAAGGCCAGCGACCTCTACCGCAACCCGCAGCATCCCTATACCAAGGCGCTGCTCTCGGCGGTGCCGGTGGCCGATCCCAAGGCGAAGCGCGACCGCATCCGCCTGAAGGGCGACGTGCCGAGCCCGATGAACCCGCCGAAGGGCTGCCACTTCCACACCCGCTGCCCGATCGCCGAAGAGCGCTGCCGCCAGGAGGCGCCGGAATTGCGCGAAGGCAGCAATGGGCACTTTGTGGCGTGCCATCTGGCTTAGGCGTCAGGCGGCTTCGACTTGCTCGGCTTGCGCGGGACAAAAATATCGAAAACAACCCCATGCAAAGGAGTGGCCGCTGCCGGCGTCCGACCGGGCGGCTTGACACGTCGGGCAAATCAGGGATAGATTTCTAATATTCCGAAAATTGTATCAGCACCGCTGGCCCGGGCAGCTTGCGCCTCGTCCGCTAGCGACGGCGCTTCTTCGATGCGGGCTTTACCGGCTTGCGCTTTGCCTTGCCCCTCGCCTTTGGCCGCGGAGCCGATGCACCGTTCTCGCTCTCATCCACTTCCGCTCGCAGCGTATCGAGCAGCCAGTCGCGGAAGGCGCGCATGCCGGGCGTCACCACGCGCGACTTCAGCCAGGTCAGCCAGTACGACCCTGCCGGGACCTCGGCCGCGAACGGCCGCTTGAGCCGGCCGGACGCCAGCTCGTTTTCAAACATCGCGATCGGCACCAGCCCGACGCCGACGCCGCGCGCGGCGGCCTCGGCCATGCCGACCGAGCTGTCGAAGATCGGCCCCTGGATCTTCGGGCACGGCGCACCGGCGACTGCAAACCACAACGGCCATTCCTCGGCGCGGTAGGAGCGCAGCAAAAATTCCTGCGCGAGATCCGACGGCTTGCGCAGCCGCGCCGCCGCATCGGGACAGCATACCGGCGACAGCGGCGCCGACAGCAGGTGGATCGCCTCGGTGCCGTGCCACGAGCCGTCGCCGAAGCGCAGCGCGAGATCGAGCCCGTCGCCCGCGATGTCGACGCGGTTGTTGTTGGTGAGCAGGCGCAGGTCGATATAGGGATGTGCGCGCTTGAAGCGGTCGATCCGTTGCAGCAGCCATCCGGTCGCGAACGTCGTGACGCAGCCGACGGTGACGACCTCGCGCGTGCCCTTGGCCTCGATGCGGTCGATCGCAGCGCCGATCCGGTCGAACGTGTCCGACAGCACCGGCAGCAGCGCCAGCCCCTCGTCGGTGAGCACCAGCCCGCGCGGCAGGCGGCGGAACAGGCTCGCGCCGAGCAGATCCTCCAACTGCTTGACCTGATGGCTGATCGCGGTCTGCGTCACGCGCAGCTCCATCCCCGCGCGGGTGAAGCTCAACAGCCGCGCCGAGGCCTCGAAGGCGCGCAAAGCGTTCAGTGGGAGGTGCCGGCGCATGGCGTCATGACCAAGTTTTTCTCATGCCTCGTTGTATAAATGATCGTTTGTGCGCCGTCACGCCGTTCGGCAGGTTCGCGCCGCCAACGGAGACGGGACATGCTGACGAGACGGACATTGGGATTGCGCGCACTGGGCCTTGCGGCCTCCTGGACCCTGCTGCGGCAAAGTGCAGCGGCGGGACAGAGTGCAGCGGCGGCACCGGGCGCGCCGGCGCAACGGCTGCAGGAGGAGTTTGCACGCATCGAGCTGGCGACCAGCGGCCGGCTCGGCGTCGCCGCGCTCGACATGGAGACGGGATTGCGCGCGAACCGGCGCGGTGACGAGCGGTTCCCGATGTGCAGCACCTTCAAGGCGATGCTGTCGGCCGCCGTGCTGCACCGGGTCGATCGCGGCGAATCCAGCCTTGATCAACGGATGCAGGTCGAGGCCAAGGATATCTTGGCCTACGCGCCCGTCGCCAAGCAACACGTCGGGTCGGGCATGACGCTGGCCGAACTCTGCGAGGCTGCGATCACGCTCAGCGACAATACCGCGGCCAACCTGCTGCTGCGCGAGATCGGCGGGCCTGCCGGCTTGACCAGCTTCTTCCGCACCATTGGCGACAATGTCAGCCGGCTCGACCGCTGGGAGGTGGAACTGAACGAGGCCGTACCCGGCGATCCGCGCGACACCACGAGCCCGGTCGCGATGCTGAAGAATCTGCAGCGCGTCGTGCTCGGCGATGTCCTGCAGGCCGCCTCGCGCCAGAAGCTGGTGGACTGGATGGTCGCCAACAAGACCGGCGACGCGAGGCTGCGCGCCGGCGTGCCGCGCGACTGGCGGGTCGGCGACAAGACCGGCACCGGCGAGCGCGGTACTTACAACGACATCGGCGTGTTCTGGCCGCCCGGCCGCAAGCCGATCGTGGTGACGGTCTACCTGACCGGAGCCAGCGCGCCCATGGACAAGTGCAACGAGGTGATCGCCAATGTCGCGCGCGCCGTCGCGAATGCGAGCGCCGGGCAGAGCGGCTAGCGCGGCAGAGCACCACCGCGCAGTACAACATCGCTGCGCGGCACAACATCGCTGCGCGGCTTGGCATCGCTGCGCGGCTTGGCAGCAACCGAGGATCATGCGACGTTCGATCCCAATGGCGCTGCGCTCAGCAGGGCTATACGGAGGACACGTCTTGTATCGCCGCATCGCCCTCGCCGTGCTGTTTGTCGTCGGCCACATCCACGCCGGCTTTGCTGCGGCCGATCCGGCCCGGTGCCGCGAGCAGACCCGCAAATACGAGACCGACAAGGCCCAGCTCAGCGCGGTCGAAATCTCGCTGGCGCTGTTCGCTGCCGCCAATGCCGACTGCATCAACCTTGCCACCACACTGCTCGACGGCGGCGCCTCGGTGGACGCGCGGGACCGACTGGGCGCAAGGCCGCTGAGCCACGCGGCCCGCTCCGGCCATCTCGACATGGTCGACCTGCTGCTGGCGCGCGGCGCGCCGGTCGATGCCCGCAACCTCGCGGGTTCGACCGCGCTCTACTTCGCCGCCGAGCGCGGCCACGCCGCGATCGTGCAGCGGCTGATCGACCACGGCGCCGACGTCAATCTCGCCGGGCGCAGCGGCGCCTCCCCGGTCGCGGCGGCGGCCTATGCCGGCAGGGACATGGTGGTGCGCATGCTGCTGGCACACGGCGCCGACGGCCGCAAGGCCGACGACACCGGCAAGCCGCCGGTGGTCTATGCGGCGGCCGGCGGTCAGCTCGGCATCGTCAAGCAGTTGCTTGCGCTCGATATCGACGTCAACGCCCGCTACGCCAATGATCTGACGCTGCTGATGTGGGCCGCCGGGCCTGACGAGGCCGTGGCGGAAGCGCAGGCGCTCGAGGTGGTCTCGTATCTCCTGGACGCGGGCGCCAGGGTCGACGAGCGCGATGCGCGCGGACGCACGGCGCTGATGATCGCCGCCGAAGGCAATCATCCCGCGATCGCGAAAGCGCTGCTGGCTCACGGCGCCGATGCCGCGCTGGCCGACAAGGCCGGCAAGCACGCCGCCGATCTCACCATCCTGTCGGCGCTGCGCGCGGAGCTGACGCCGCGTTGAGACATAAGCGGCCGGATATCAGCATCCTGAAGGCAGTGCGCCCCCTCTCCCGCTTGCAGCAAGGCAATCGCATATGAAAATCTCGGTGTCGTCCCGGCCGAGTGCGCGCTTGCGCACGGAGCCGGGACCCAACCCCAGGGAGCGGTTGCGGCGCGGGCAAACGACCACGAGTCTTCGCCAAACCAAATCCTGTGGTTATGCGTCCCGGATCTGCGCTCCGCTTCGCTGCGCTTGTCCGGGACGACGAAGTTTTTTTGCCATATGCTATTGGCCTGCCCGCAAGCCGGGGAGATGCAACCGGAACGCCGCGCGACCTTCGTACCGCTTACAGCCCCGCGAGATACTCCACCAGCGCCGCGAGGTCGTCGGGCGAGGTTGCCAGCATCAGGTCGGACATGCCGGGATTGTTGCCGCGTGCGCGGGTGCGGAAGTCGGCGATGGTCTTGGCGAGGTAGTCCCGTCCCATTCCGGCGAGCCGCGGCACCGTGCCGTCGCCCTGGAAGCGATCGAGATGGCAGGCCGGACAGCCGACCGATGCGCTGGCACTTTGCGCCTTCGCCGCGACGTCCTTGGCCGCGCGCGGCTGGCCGAGGTCGGGCCACGGCTTCTGCGAGAGGTATTCCGCGATCGCCAGCATGTCGTCGCGCTCGAATTGCGCCGCGATCGGCTGCATGATCTCGCTCTTGCGATCGCCGCGCTTGAAGTCGCGCAGCTGGATATAGAGATAGCCGGCCTGCTGGCCCCAGATCGTCGGAATGGTCTTGTCGACCGGCTTGCCGGCCTCGCCGTGGCAGCCGGCGCAGACTGCGACCTTGTCCTCGATCGTCTCCGCGCGCGCCTGGGCTGCCATCAGCAGCAGCACGGCACAGCACATCACTAGCTTACCGAACATGGGCTCATCCGAACAAAGAGAGGCGGGACCGACCGGGTCCCGCCTCGCCGTCAATATTTAGACGTTGATTATGCATCCCGCCCCGGCTCAGTCGAGCGTGAAAGCGATGATGTTGTTGCCGCGCTTGTAGTCGAGCTGGGTGTTGCCGCCAGCGCCGACCACGACATATTGCTTGCCGCCGATCACGTAGCTCGACGGCGGCGCATTGACGCCCGCGCCGGCGCGGAAGCTCCACAGCTCCTTGCCGTTCGAGGAGTTGTACGCCGCGAACTTGCCGTTGCCTTCGCCGGTGAACACCAGGCCGCCGGCCGTGGCGAGGATGCCGCCGATCATCGGCTCCGGCGTCTTGACCTGCCACTTGATCTTGCCGGTGTTGTAGTTCACCGCCGTGATGTTACCCGACTGCTTCTCGCTCGGGATCACCTTGAAGGCGCCGCCGAGCCACAGCTTGCCGTTCGGATAGGCCGAGCTCTCGACATGGTAGGTCATCGGCTGGTGCAGGTTGATGGCGTAGGCCAGCTCCTGTCCCGGATCGGTCGCGATCGGCGACCATTCGACGCCGCCATTGGCGCCGGGCAGCATGCGCGCGCCTTCCTTGGTCGGCAGCACCCACATGTTCTCCTGCGGCACCATCGCCTCGGAGAAGCGGATCAGGCTACAGTCCTTGCGATCGTGCACATAGATGTGCCCGGTCTTGCCGGCATGGATGACGCCGGGAATGGTCTTGCCGTCCTTGTCCTTGACATTGACCAGCACCGTCGGGCTGACCGCGTCGAGGTCCCACACGTCATGGGCGATGTACTGGAAGTGGCAGACATACTTGCCGGTGTCGAGATCGAGCGACACCAGCGAGTTGGTGTAGAGGTTGTCGCCGGGCCGGTTGGAGCCGTCGAGGTCGGGCGACGGGTTGCCGACCACGAAGTAGATCCGGTTGGTCGCGAGATCGACCGACGGATTCTGCCACACACCGCCGCCGAGCTTGGCATAGGGATCGCCGATCTTGGCGAGCATGTCCTTCTCAGCCTGGATGTTGCGATGCATGTCGCGGCCGGTGGCGTCCTTGGTCGCCCAGACGCCGACCGAGTTCTCCGGAATGGTATTGAAATTCCAGAGCTGCTTGCCGGTCTTGGCGTCATAGGCGCGCACGAAGCCGCGGATGCCGTATTCGCCGCCATTGGTGCCGATCAGGACCTTGTCCTTGACCACGGTCGGCGCCATCGTCTCGCTGTAGCCGAGCTCGGGATCGGCGATGTTGGTGGTCCACACCACCTCGCCGGTCTTGGCATTGAGCGCCATCAGCTTGGAATCCAGCGTTGCCAGATAGACCCGGTCGCCGAGCACCTGGACGCCGCGATTGTTGGGACCGCAGCAATAGACCGTGATCGGGCCCATCTTGTGGGCATAGTGCCAGAGCTGCTGGCCGGTCTTGGCGTCGAGCGCATAGACATGGCTGAACGACGTCGTGACATACATCACGCCGTCGACGACGATCGGCGACGTCTCGAGCGACTCCTTGACGTCGGTCTGGAAGATCCAGGCGACGTGCAGGTTCTTCACATTGTCGCGGCTGATCTGCTTGCCCGGATAAAACCGGGTCTGGGCGTAATTGCCGTTGGTCAGCAGGAAGTCTTTCGCGTTCTTGTCGGCTGCGTTGAGCTGCTCCTGGGTCACCGGCGAGACATTGGCGTTGCCGGCGACCGACTGTTTCTCCTGCTTGACTTCCTGTCCGATCGCCGCGCCGGACAACAGGCCAACGCCGACCGCTGCGGCGAATGCCGCAAGCCCTTTCAGATGCATATTTTCCCCCGGTATTTCTTGGTTGGAATATTAGGGATGGTGTTTGCTACTTCCCCTTCGAGGCCTGGCCGCCCTAGCAAGCGCACATCGTCGCGTGATCCGGTTGCGCTGCAATAGATAATCAAAATGACAACGACAGGTATCGATGGACGGTTCCATGTTAGCGCTGTCCTTCACAAAGACAATCGATGCGCTCAATGCGAAGCCGGAACAGGCCGCGTTCGCGCCAGCGAAACGCTATGCTGCCGGGCAGGCATCAAGCCGAGCGATATCGATGACTTGCGGCGCCTGCGCGCATCGCTCGACGCCGACGCCTTCGCAAGCGCAGCACGCAAAATGAGACTAGGCGTCAAGCGGCGCCATCGCGCGAGAAGCCGCGCCGGCTGAGGCCATCGATCTCCGCCGGCGCGCGCCTACTCCCAGGACCAGGCCGAGAAATCATTCTCGAACTGCGGGGCTTCCTTCCACACGCCCTTCAGCTTCTTGCTGGCGATCGTGATCAGTTGCGGCTGGAACAGGAAGCCGGCCACGGCATCGGTCGCCAGCATGCGCTGGGCGTCGCCGAGCAGCTTGGCCCGGACGGCCTGATCCGGCGTCGCCATGATCTGCTGGTAAAGCGCGTTGAACGCCTCGGACTTGTAGCCGAGATAGTAATCCGGCTCGGTGAGCTTCACGAGGTCGAACGGCTCGACATGCGCGACGATGGTGAGGTCGTAATTGTGCGGCCCGGTGAAGACCTGGGACAGCCACTGCGCCCATTCCACGTTCTCGATCTTGGCAATAATGCCGACCTTGGCGAGCTGGGCTGCGAGGATTTCGCCGCCCTGCCGAGCGTAGGACGGTGGCGGCAGCCTGAGGCTGAGCTCGAGCGGCGTCTTGACGCCGGCCTCGGCCAACAGCTTCCTGGCCAACTCCGGATCGTAGGGGTTGATGCCGGTGGTATCGACATAGCCGAGCGAGCCTGGCGTATAGAAGCTGCCGATCGGCGTGCCGAAGCCGTCGACCGCGCCGCCGATCATCGCCTTGCGATCGATCGCAGCCAGGATGGCGCGGCGAACCCTGACGTCGTCGAGCGGCTTCTTGCGCTCGTTGATACCGACGATGGTTTTTGTTCGCGAGCCGCCGATCAGCACATTGAAGCGCGGATCGGCCTTGAATTGCGCCAGGCTGCGCGCCGCCGCAACCCGCGGAAAGGCGTCGACGTCGCCCGACAGCAGCGCCGCGACCTGGGCTGCGGGATCGCCGATGAAACGGATCGTCACCTTGGCGAGCTTGATCGCCGCGGCGTTGCGATAGTCAGGCCATTTCACCAGCGTGATCGACGAACCCTTGGCCCAGCTGCCGAGCGTGTAGGGGCCGGTGCCGACCGGCTGCGTCGCATCGGTCGGCGCGCTCTTCGGCTCGACGATCGAGCCCGTCGCCTGGCCGAGCAGGAACGGCAGGTTCGGCTCGGAATATTTCAATGCGACGACGACGGTCTCCGGATCAGGCGCCGTCACCGATGCGAAGGCCTGGTACAGGCTCTTGTCCTTGTTGGTCGAGGTCGGCGCCGCGGCGCGGTCGAACGAGAACTTCACCGCGGCGGAATCGAACGGCTCGCCATTATGGAATTTGATGCCCTTGCGGAGCTTGAAAGTATAGGTCTTGAGATCGGGCGAGGCCTGCCAGCTCTCGGCGAGCAGCGGCGACACCGAGCCGTCCTCGTTGATCTTGGTCAGGGTCTCATAGACGTTATAGAGCGTGACTTCGGCAATCGCCGCCGCTGCCGCGTTGGTGGGATCCAGCCCCGGCGGCTCCAGCGTCATGCCCATCACGACGCTGTCCTTCTTGCCCTGCGCGAGGCTCGGCAGCGGCGCGGCAACGAGTGCGGCAGCCGCCGCGATGACGCACAATTTCCTCAACATTGGTCTGCTCCCCGGACGTATGCTCTTGTCAGCCTAGAGCATGATGAGTTTTGGTCGAGTCAGTTAGACTCGCAAGGTTCGTTCACCTCTCCCCAGCGGGGAGAGGTGAATTCCCACTGCTGCTCCAGATCAACCTAATCTCATCAAGCGTTAGGCTAACCCTTCACAAAAGACTAACCGGCCTCGGCGACCACCGGCGGCAGCGCCATCACGGCATCAGTGTGATGGCAGGCCGCCAGATGGGCGTCTCCGACATTGCGTAGCGCAGGCGCGGTCGCGCGACAATGCTGGTCGGCCAGCGGACAGCGCGGCGCGTAGGGGCATCCGACCGCGGCCGAGGCCTGCGAGCCGACCGGCTGCGCGCCGCGGCGCCGCCGGACGCCCCCGGCGCGCGCCCGCGGAACCGCATCGAGCAGCGCACGCGTATAGGGATGGGCAGAGTGCGCGAACAGATCGGCGGGCCGCCCCTGCTCGACGATCCGCCCGAGATACATCACCGCGATCTCGTCGCAGATGAGATCGACCACCGCGAGGTCATGGCTGATCAGGATGTAGCTCAGGCCGAACTCGTCCTGCAGGTCCTGCATCAGATTGAGCACCTGCGCCTGCACCGAGACGTCGAGCGCCGAGACCGGCTCGTCGGCGACGATCAGCTTCGGCTGGGTGATCAGCGCGCGCGCGATCGCGATGCGCTGGCGCTGGCCACCGGAGAATTCGTGCGGAAACTTGTCCATGTCGGCATCGCGCAGGCCCACCTGCCGCAGCACCGTGGCGACGCGGTCGCGCAAGGTCCCGCGATCGATGCGGCCGAGCGCGGTCAGCGGCTCGGCGACGATGCGCGCGATGGTCTGCCGCGGATCGAGCGAACCATAGGGATCCTGGAACACCATCTGGAAATCCCGGCGGGCGCGGCGCAATTCATCCGGCGGGATCCGGTTGAGGTCGCGGCCGAGCAGCGAGACCGTGCCCGCCGACGGCCGCTCCAGCGCCATCACCAGCCGCGCAAAGGTCGATTTGCCCGAACCGGATTCGCCGACCACGCCGAGGCTCCTGCCCGGCATGACCTGCGCCGTCACGCCGTTGAGCGCGTGCACCTGCGCCGCCGGCTTGAACAGGCTATCGCGCGGCAGCGTGTAGCGCTGCGCGAGGTCCTTCACCGCGAGCAGCGGCGTTCCGGGTGAAGGCTGGTCCGGCATCGTCATGCGCCGACGCTCCCAGCAGCCATCGAGACGTCGGTCCTGATGCAACGCACGCCATGCGCGGCGCCGACATCGACCACGACCGGCAGCGCCGCGCGGCAGCGCGCCTCGGCGATCGTGCAGCGATCGGCAAAGGTGCAGCCCGCGGGCAGGTCGGCCAGCTCCGGCACCGTGCCGGCGATGGTCTTGAGCCGCGTCCCCTTGCGCGCGCCGAGCCGCGGGCGGGCGCGGAACAGGCCCTGGGTGTAGGGATGACCCATCCGCGTGAACACGGCATTGGTCTCGCCGCTTTCGACGACGGTGCCGCCATACATCACCATCATGCGCTCGACATTCTCGGCGATCACGCCGAGATCGTGCGAGATCAGGATCATCGACATGCCGCGCTCCGCCACGAGGCCGGCGATCAGATCGAGGATCTGGCCCTGGATGGTGACGTCGAGCGCGGTGGTCGGCTCGTCGGCGATCAGGACGTCGGGCTGGCAGGCCAGCGCCATCGCGATCGTGATGCGCTGGCGCTGGCCGCCTGAGAATTGGTGCGGATAGGCATCGACGCGCTTCGCCGCATCGGGCAGCCCGACACGATCGAGCAAGGCGATGGCCTCCTGCCGCGCCTGCGCCGCCGAGACGCCGGTGTGGCGCAGCAAGGGCTCGGCGACCTGGTGCCCGATCGTGTGCATCGGATTGAGCGCGGTCATCGGCTCCTGGAAGATCATGCTGATGCGGTTGCCGCGCAGCCTGCAATAGGCCGCATCAGGCAGCCCGACCAGCTCCGCGCCTTCGAGCCGAATGCTGCCGCTGATCACGGCGCTGTCCGGCAACAGCCCCATCAGGGCCAGCGCCGTGACCGACTTGCCGCAACCGGATTCGCCGACCAGGCCGAGCGTCTCGCCGCGGCGAAGCGCAAAGCTGACGCCGCGCACCGCCTGCGCCGGGCCGCGGCTGGTGTTGAGCCTGACGCCAAGGTCCTTCACTTCGATCAGCGGCGCGTCTTCCTTGGCCATGCTCACCGCTCCTGCGCCAGACGGGGATCGAGCAGATCGCGCAGGCCGTCGCCGAGCAGATTGAGCCCGAGCACCGCGATCGCGATCGCGGCGCCCGGATAGACCGCGAGCATCGGCGACTGGAACAGCAGGGTCTGCGCATCGTTGAGCATGCGCCCCCAGGACGGCTGCGGCGGCTGGGTGCCGAGCCCGAGATAGGACAGTGCGGCCTCGGCGAGGATCGCGAGCGCGAACTGGATCGTCGCCTGCACGATCAGGATCGAGAGGATGTTCGGCAGCACATGCTCGATCGTGATGCGGAATGAGCCCTTGCCCGCGGCGCGCGCGGCCAGCACGAATTCACGGGCCCAGATCGCATTGGCCGAGCCGCGGGTGACGCGGACGAAGGTCGGGATCTGGAAGATGCCGATCGCGGTGATCGACGTCACCATGCCGGGGCCGGCGACCGCGGCGAGCATGATCGCCGACAGCACCGCTGGGAAAGCGAAAGTGAAGTCGCTCATCCGCATGATGAGCTCCTCGGTCCAGCCCTTGCGCGCGGCGGCGACCAGGCCGAGGCCAACGCCGAAGCTCAGGCCGATCCCCACCGCAATGACGCCGACCATGATGGTGGAGCGCGCGCCGACCAGCAGCAGCGAGACGATGTCGCGGCCGAGCACGTCGGTGCCGAGCCAGTGCGCCGCCGTCGGCGGCTGCAGTTTCGACGCGACATCGATGTCGGTAGCCGACCACGGCGTCCAGAGCAGCGACAGCAGCGCGGCGCCGAGCACGAACAGGCTGAGCACCGCCCCGAGCACGAAGCTGCGATGGCGCAGCGCGCGGCGCCAGAAGCCGGTCACAGGCCGCGCGCCCGGTGCGATTGCCGCGGTGCCGGCGGCTGCGGTCAGCGGCGTGCTCACAGGTTGGCGACCTTGATGCGCGGGTCGATGAAGGCATAGAGCACATCGACCACGAAATTGACGATCACGACCATCGCGGCCAGCAGCATCACGCAATTGCGCACCACGATCAGGTCGCGATTGGCGATCGACTGGAAGATCAGCCGTCCCAGGCCCGGCAGATAGAACACGTTCTCGATCACGATGGTGCCGGCCAGCAGATTGGCGAATTGCAGGCCCATGACGGTCATCACCGGGATCATGGCGTTGCGCAGCACATGGCGCCACAGCACCTCGCGCCTGCCGAGCCCTTTCGCGCGCGCGGTGCGGACAAAGTCCTCGCGCAGCACCTCCAGCACGGCCGAGCGGGTGACGCGGGCGAGGATCGCGGCCTGCACCACCGCGAGCGAGATCGACGGCAGCAACAGCGAGCGGATTCCCGGCCAGATGCCGTCATCCCAGCCGGCAAAGCCGCCGGCGGACAACAGTTGCAGCTTCACCGAGAACAGCAGGATCAGGAGGATCGCGAACCAGAAATTCGGCAGCGCGATGCCGATTTGGGTCAGCGACATCACGCCGACATCGCCGAGCTTGTTGTGATTTGCCGCAGTGTAGATGCCGGCGGCGAGCGCCAGCACCACGGTGATCAGCATCGACATGATCGCGAGCGGGATGGTCAGCACCAGCCGCTCCGCGATCAGTCCGGCCACCGGCGTGCCATAGACGTAGCTGTTGCCGAGGTCGCCGACCGCCATGCCCTTGAGCCAGAGCAGGTAGCGTATGGTGAGCGGCTGATCGAGGCCGAGCTTGACGGTGAGCGCGCGCACCGCATCGGGCGAGGCATCGGCGCCCATCAGCATCTGGGCGGCATTGCCGGGCAGCGCGTCGAGCACCAGGAAAATGATCAGCGAGGCCGCGACCAGCGTCGCCAGCAGGGTCAGGATCCGCCGCAGAAAGAATACGCTCATGCCCGCCAGCAACACGTGCAGGGTGTGGCTGTGCCAAGCCGGTACCGCAACGGCGGTTCACCTCTCCCTTGGGAGAGGTCGGCGCGTAGCGCCGGGTGAGGGGTTGCGGTCTCTCGTTGGAGCAGCACCCCCTCACCCGATTTGCTGCGCAAATCGACCTCTCCCCGCTGGGGAGAGGTAGACCGAGCCCGCGGTCGAACCGATTCAATCAACCTTCATCACCCCTGATGTTCACGGTCACGTTTCAACAAGTTCGCAGCCGAATGCAAGCATCGCGCAGTTCGGACCGTCAGGGCAAGGCCGGCCAGCGCCCGAGCAGATCGCTCGCCGCTTCGAACAGCGCCGCGACGCGCAACAGTTCCGCGTCGGCCCGGAAGCGGCCGGCCAGATGCAGGCCGATCGGCAGGCCATCGCGGCCGAAACCTGCGGGGATGCTGATCGCGGGATGCCCGGTCATGTTGAACAGCATGGTCCAGGGAAACCAGTGCGGCCGCACGCTGTCGAAGCTCCGGCCGTCGATCTCGATGGTGCCGAACAGATCCTGATCGATCGGCAGTGCCGTGCGGGTCAGGGTCGGCATCGCCAGGAGGTCGCCGCGCGCGAGCAGCGACTGCACGCGGCGGAATAGCGCGGTGCGGTCGAACATCGCCTGCTGGTAGTCGACGCCGCTCACATCAGCGGCGCGCGCGAGCTGCTTCAGGAAGGTCGGGCTGAGGTCATCGGGATGATCGGCCGCGAGCTTGTCGAAGCGGGTGCGCCAGACCGTGTGATTGATGGCGCGCCAGATTGGCTCGATGTCAAAGCCATCGCCGGAGAACTCCTCGAGCTCGGCGCCGAGGCTGGCCAGCCGGTCGAGGCTCGCCTTGAAGGCAGCGGCGACGTCTGATGTCACCGGGCGGCCCGGCGGCGACAGGCAGAACAGCACGCGCCTGCCCCTGAGATCGCCGCGCGGCGCGGCATGGTCGAGATAGTCGGGCACCGGCACACCGATCGACCAGGGATCGGACGGATCCTCGCCGGCCATCGCCTGCATCATCAGCGCGGTATCCGCCACGGTGCGCGTGGTCGGCGTGACATAGGTCTGGTTACCGAAGGCGTCCTGCACCTGGCTGTGCGGGATCACGCCGTTGCTCTGCTTGATCCCGACCACGCCGTTGCAGGCCGCGGGAATCCGGGTCGAGCCGCCACCGTCGGTCGCAACCGCCAGCGGCGCGATGCCGCTCGCGACCGCCACCGCGGCGCCGCCGCTGGAGCCGCCGCTGGAGCGCTCGGCACTCCACGCGTTGCGGGTGCGGCCGAACAGCGGCGAGTCGGTCAGGCACTTGCTGCCAAACTCCGGCGTCGTGGTCTTGCCGAGCAATATTCCGCCCTGCGCATGGAGCCGGGCCACCGCCACGGCATCGTGGTCGGGCACATTGTTCTTGTAAGGCACCGCGCCGAAGGTCGTGCGCACGCCCTTGGTGCTGACGATATCCTTCACGGTGAAGGGGATGCCGTGCAGCAGACCGAGCGGCTCGTCGGCCATCAGCTGCCGCTCCGCGGCCTTCGCCTGCGCCATCGCCTCCTCGCCGCACAGCGTGATGAAGCAGTTCAGTTCCGGCTGCAGCCGCTCGGCGCGGGCGATTACAGCCGCCGTGACCTCGACCGGAGACACGTCCCTGGCGGCGATGCGCGCGCGAAGGTCAGTGGCTGACAGCAGGCACAGATCGTCGCTCATTCGGGAACGCGCTCGCATCGGTCTTCGATGACGGCATCGTGCCGCGCCCGGTGCGGCAAGTCCATCACCTCGGGCGCATGGCTTACCAATAATCGGCAGGCAGCTCTTGGCTCCGCGGCGGATCAGCGCCCGCGCGGGTGCAGGTGAAGGCGGCGCATTTGCAGGCAAAGGCCAGCGCGCGCGTGAGCTCGGCGGCAGAGATGTCGGCGAGCCGCTGCCGCGCGATCCGGTCCAGCCGATGCAATGCGGCCAGCAGCGCCGCCTGAAAGCTGTCGCCGGCGCCGATCGTATCCACCACGTTCACCACCGGCGCCTTGACCTCGATCGGTCCGGCCTTTTGATGCCAGGCGGAGGCGCCGTCATTGCCGCGCGTGATGACGACGAGCGATGCACCGCCCGACAGCAGCGCCTCGGCCCTGTTGGCATAGGCCTCGTCGCCGAACAGATAGGCGAAGTCGACGTCGGACATTTTCACGATGTCGGCCTTGCCGGAGAACGCCAGCATGCGTGCGCGATAGGCGTCCCTGTCCTTGACCAGGTTCGGCCGGCAATTCGGGTCGAGCGCGATCGTCACGTTCGCCCTGATATCCTCGATGAAGGCGAGCGTCTCAGCCGCGCCCTTGTCATGGACCAACGTAGTTGAGCCGATATGAACGCAGGTGACCCCGTTGAGCGCGATCGCGCCGCGCCGGTAGGTCCAGTTCCGCGCTGCGGTGTCAGCGTCATAGAAGGCGTACTCCGTCTCGGTGCCGGTGACGCGCGCAAAGGCCAGCGTGGCCTGGTCGTCGCTGCGCGTCGCGCGGCTGAGATCGACGCCCGAAGCTGCGGCGTGATCGGCGATCATCTTGCCGAAGGTGTCGGTCGCGATGCCGCCGACAAAGCCGGTGGGCACATCGAGCCGCGCGCTGCCGATCGCGATGTTGAGGCAGGAGCCGCCGACCGCCGGTGTCAGGGCCTCGCGCCCATCCGCCGTCCGCGACGGCAGGAAATCGATCAACGCATCTCCGCAACTCAGCAGCATGCCAACACCTTAAACCGGCGCCTCGCCGGGCGCCCGCTTCATCGCCTCGCGGCTGTCGCGATCGAGCGCCCGCAGCATCTTGTGCACGCCGCGCTTCCGGCGATGGAAATCAGCCAGCTCCGGCGCGGTCGGCTCGCTCAGCCGCCCGAGCGCCGACATGCCCGCCATCGCCGCATTGATCGAATGATGCGCGCCGCTGGCGACGGCGCCCAGCATCGCGGCGCCCAGCAATACGGGTTCTTGCGTCTGCGGCAGCGCCACCGCATAGCCTGTCGTGTCGGCCATGATCTGGCGCACCAGCGGGCTGCGGCTGGCGCCGCCGCCGATCACGATGGTCTTGCCGCTGACGCCATGGGCCTGTAGCGCCTCGATGACGTCGGCGAGGCCATAGGCCAGTCCGCAAAGGCCGGCGATGAACAGCCGCTCCAACGCCGACACATCGGTGTCGAGATCGAGCCCCGCGATCACCGCGCGCGAGCCGGGATCGGCATAGGGCGAACGATTGCCGAGGAATTCCGGCAGAACATGAACGTTGCGCGCGAGCAGCGCAGCCGCACCGGCATTGCCGCTGCGCGTCAGGATGCGCTTCTCGAGATACTCGATGACATCGACGCCGTCGCGCTTCGCAGCGGCCTGGACTTCAGCATGGGCCGGATGCGACTTCAGCAGATGGTCGATCGCGGCGCCGGCCGCCGACTGCCCGCCTTCGTTGAGCCAGAAGCCCGGCACCATGCCTTCGAAATACGGGCCCCAGACGCCAGGCACAAAGCAGGGATCGACCGTCGTTGCCATGATGCACGCCGACGTCCCCATGATGTAGGCCAATCGCTGGCAGACATCGACCTCGGCGCCGGAGCCATCGCGGCCGCCGATCGCGCCGACGCCGCCGGCATGGGCATCGATCAGCGAGGCGCCGACCGCGGTTCCCGGCAGCAGGCCGAGATCGCGCGCCGCATCCGCCGACAGTCCGCGGCCAAGCGGCGAACCGGGCGGCACGATCTCGGTGCCGATGCGCCCAAAGCGATCGGCCGCGAGCGCCTCCAGTCCGACGCGCTTGAGGAAGGACTCACTCCAGCCGCCTTCGCCCGCAACATAAGTCCATTTGCAGGTCACCGTGCAGGTCGAGCGCGCCAGCGAGCCGGTGGCGCGGAACGAGAGATAGTCGGCGAGATCGAAGAAATGCCCGGCGGCCTCGAAGGTCGCCGGCAGATACCGCTTCAGCCAGAGGATTTTCGGGATCTCCATCTCCGGCGAAATGGCGCCGCCGACATAGCGCAGCACCCGGTCGCCGGTCGCGTTGACGAATTCGGTCTCAACCATCGCGCGGTGATCCATCCAGACCACGACATTGCGCGCGGAATCGCCGGACGGGCTGACGGTGAGCGGCCGGCCAGCCTTGTTGAGCACGACCAGCGAGCAGGTCGCATCGAAGCCGATGCCCTTGACCTGCTCGGCCGCAACCGCCGCCTCGCGCATCGCATGGCGCACGGACGCGACGCACGCCGCCCAGATGTCGTCGGAGGATTGCTCGACGATATCGCCCGGCTCATGCCAGACCCGGATCGGATGCCGGGCCGAACCCAGCAGCTTGCCCGCCTCGTCGAATACCCCCGCCCGGGCGCTGGTGCTCCCGACGTCCACCCCGATATAGGCTTGCCGCATGGCCGCTCCGTTATTTTCGGCGCGAGCTTACCAGCAAGTGTAGCCGCCATCGACCAGAACGATGCTTCCGGTCATCAGGCTCGCGGCCTCGGAGGCCAGGAACAAGACGACGGAAGCGATCTCGTCGACCTGCCCCATCCGGGCCATCGGGGTTCCGCCGATCCAGGCATCGTACATTCTGGGGCTGTTCTTGACGAAGGCATTCAGCGGCGTCTCGATATAGGTCGGCGCCACCGCGTTGACGCGAACCCCGCGCGCGGCCCATTCGGCCGCGAGCGATTTGGTCAAATGGTGCACGGCGGCCTTGGAGGCGTTGTAGAAGCACTGTTCCTGCGGCTTGTTGACGATGAAGCCGGACATCGAGCCGACATTGACGATGGTGCCGGACTTGGCCTTCAGCATGTGATTGCCGAAGGCACGGCAGCACCAGAAGGTGCCGTTCAGATTGACGTCGATGACGTTGAGCCAATGCTCGTCGGTGACGGTCTCGGCCGGGGTCTCGCTGCGGGCGATGCCGGCATTGTTGACCAGGATGTCGACCTTGCCGTACTTGCGCACCAGCTCGTCGGCGACCGCCGAGACGCGGCCGGAATCGGTCACGTCCATCAGCGCGATATCCGCATCATAGCCCTTGGCCTTCAACTCCGCCTGCGCGTCGTGGGCCGCCTTGGCGTCGCGATCACCGATGACAACCTTGGCGCCGGCTTCGGCCAGCGCCTCGGCGCAGGCGAGCCCGATGCCCTGCCCGGCGCCGGTGATGATGGCGGTCTTGCCGCCCAGCTTGAATTTTTCCAGATACATTTTCTTCTTCCTTACGCGTGGATCGATTTGCCGCTGTCGTCGAAACGATGGATGCGCGCCGGATCCGGGATCAGCGACACCTTGTCGCCCGGATGCAAATCGAGCTCGCCGATATAGCGCGCGGTCAGCATCCCCTGCGGCCCCGCATCGACATAGAGGAACGTATCGCTGCCGAGATGTTCGGCGACGGCGACCGTGCCGTGCCAGCCGCCCTGCCCGTCGCGCTCGACCTTCAAATGCTCGGGCCGCACGCCGATGGTGGCGGCGCCCTGCTGCTTTGCCAGCTCGCCGGTGACGAAGTTCATCTTCGGCGAGCCGATGAAGCCGGCGACGAACAGGTTTGCCGGCTTCTCGTAGAGCTCGAGCGGCGAGCCGTATTGCTCGATCTTGCCGCCGTTCAGCACCACGATCTTGTCGGCCATCGTCATCGCCTCGACCTGGTCGTGGGTGACGTAGATCGCGGTGGTGCCGAGCTGCTTCTGCAGGCGCGTCACTTCGAGGCGCATCTGCACCCGCAGCGCGGCATCGAGGTTCGACAGCGGCTCGTCGAACAGGAACGCCTTCGGCTCGCGCACGATGGCGCGCCCGATCGCAACGCGCTGGCGCTGGCCGCCGGAGAGCTCGCGCGGCTTGCGGTCGAGATAGGGCGTCAGGTTGAGGGTCGCTGCGGCGGCCTCGACCTTGCGGTTGATCTCGTCCTTGGCCATGCCGGCCATCTTCAGGCCGAACGCGATGTTGCCGCGCACGCTCATATGCGGATAGAGCGCGTAGGACTGGAACACCATCGACAGCCCGCGCTTGGCCGGTGGCACGTCGACCACGTTGCGGCCGTCGATCAGGATGGCGCCGCCGGTCACGTCCTCGAGCCCCGCGATCAGCCGCAGCAGCGTGGTCTTGCCGCAGCCGGATGGGCCGACGAACACGACGAAGGAGCCGTCCGCGATATCGAGGTCGGCGCCCTTGATGATGTGGACCGGCCCGAACGATTTTTGCACACCCTGCAGCGTAATCTGACCCATGAAAAAGCCTTTCTGCTACTTGACCGCGCCGAAGGTCAGGCCGCGAACCAGCTGCCGCTGACTGAACCAGCCGAGCACGAGAATGGGCGCGATCGCGAGCGTCGACGCCGCCGACAATTTTGCCCAGAACAAGCCTTCCGGGCTGGAATAGGATGCGATGAACACGGTGAGCGGCGCGGCCTCCAGCGTCGACAGATTGAGCGTCCAGAATGCCTCGTTCCACGCCAGGATCAGGTTGAGCAGCAGGGTCGAGGCGAGCCCCGGCACCGCCATCGGCGTCAGCACGTAGATCAGCTCGCGGCCGATCGTGGCGCCGTCCATCCGCGCCGCCTCCAGGATGTCCTTCGGGATCTCCTTGAAATAGGTGAACAGCATCCAGATCACGATCGGCAGATTGCCGAGGCACAGGATGAAGACCAGGCCGGTCCGGGTGTCGAGCAGGCCGACGGTCCGGAAGATCAGGTAGATCGGCACCAGCACGCCGACCGGCGGCATCATCTTGGTCGACAGCATCCAGAGCAGCACGTCCTTGGTGCGCTTGGTCGGCGAGAACGCCATCGACCATGCCGCCGGGATCGCGATCAGCATCGCGATCAGGGTCGATCCCCCTGCAATGATGATCGAGTTGAGCGCATGGTGTAAATAATCGCTGCGCTCCTGCACCGTGACGTAGTTCTCCGTGGTCCAGTGGAAGAACAGGAACGATGGCGGAATCGCGAACGCCTCGAGTTCGGTCTTGAAGCTCGCCAGCACCATCCACAGGATCGGGAAGAAGATCAGGAAGCCGACCAGCCAGGCGGCTGCCGTCGAGATCACCTTGCGCCGTGTCGTGACCATCCGCGCCATGACGTTACGCCTCCAGATTGCGGCCGACGATGCGAACGAGGAAGAACGCGACGATGTTGGCGAGCACCACCGCGACCAGGCCGCCCGCCGAGGCGCTGCCGACGTCGTACTGGATCAGCGCCTGCGAATAGATCAGGAAGGCGATGTTGGTGGTCTGCAGGCCGGGCCCGCCGCCTGTCGTGACGAAAATCTCTGCGAATACCGTGAGCAGGAAGATGGTCTCGATCAGGATCACCACCGTGATCGGGCGCGCCAGGTGCGGCAGCGTGATGTAGATGAAGGTCGAGATCGCGCTCGCGCCGTCCATCTCGGCCGCCTCCTTCTGCTCCTCGTCGAGCGATTGCAGCGCGGTGAGCAGGATCAGGGTCGCGAACGGCAGCCACTGCCAGGAGATGATCAGGATCACCGCGAACAGCGGCGCATCGTTGAACCAGTCGATCGCCGGCAGACCGAATAGATGCGCGATCCAGGCGAACAGGCCTGACACCGGATGCATCAACAGGTTCTTCCAGACCAGCGCGCTCACCGTCGGCATCACGAAGAATGGCGCGATTACCATCAGGCGGACGATCGAGAGCCCGACCACCTGCTGGTCGAGCAACAGCGCCAGCGGCACACCGAGGATGATCGTGATCGCGAGCACCGAGCCGACCAGCACCAAGGTATTCTGCAGCGAGGCGAGGAAGGCCGGATCGGTGAGGAAGTAGCGGAAGTTCTCTAAGCCAACGAACGATTCGGAGCCGGGATCGAGCAGATTGTAGTGCAGCGTCGCAAAGTAGATCGTGAGCGCCAGCGGCACGATCATCCAGATGAACAGCAGCGCCACGGCCGGCGTGAGCAGCGTGCGTGCGAGCAGTTGGGTCTGCTGGGTCGCCATCCCCGCCTCCTTCTCTAAAGCGCGATGATATTTGGTTGAATCGTCATCGCGCTTTGGCTCTTTGTTTGAGCATGATCTTTTCGGAAAACCGCTTCGCACTTTTCCGGATCATGCTTTAGGGAAAGGAGCGACCATCCCGCTGCGGGACAGGATGGTCGCGAGTGGTCCAGCTCGGGAGGTCTTGAGCTGGTCGAAGGGCCGCGACGCCGATCAGATCGCGTCGAGGCTATCTGTTTGCGCTACTTGATGTAGCCCGCCCGCTTCATTTCGCGCTCGGTCGAGGATTGGGCCGCAGCGAGCGCTGCGTCGACGGTGCTCGAGCCCGAGAGCGCGGCCGAGAATTGCTGGCCCACCGCGGTGCCGATGCCCTGGAACTCCGGAATCGCCGCATACTGCACACCGACATACGGCACCGGCTTCACGGTCGGGTGGCTCGGATCAGCCGCATCGATCGAGGCCAGGGTCATCTTGGCGAACGGCGCCGCCTTCAGATATTCGGGGTTCTGATACAGCGAGGTCCGCGTTCCCGGAGGCACGTTGGACCAGCCTTCCTTCGACGCGACGAGCTTGGAGTAATCCTTGCTGGTCGCCCAGGCGATGAACTTCTCCGCCGCATCGACCTTCTTCGAGCCGGCGGGAATGGCGAGACTCCATGCCCACAGCCAGTTGGCGTTCTTGCCGAGGCCGGTGTTCGGCGCCAGCGCGAAGCCGACCTTGCCGGCGACCGTGGATTGCGCCGGGTTGGTCACGAACGATGCCGCCACCGTGGCGTCGATCCACATCGCGCATTTGCCGGCGTTGAACAGAGCAAGGTTCTCGTTGAAGCCGTTGGAAGACGCACCGGGAGGGCCGGCCTGCTTCATCAGGTCGACATAGGTCGTCAACGTCTTCTTCCATTCCGGCGAGTTGAACTGCGGCTCCCACTTCTCGTCGAACCAGCGCGCGCCGAACGAATTCGACATCGCGGTCAGGAACGCCATGTTCTCACCCCAGCCGGCCTTGCCGCGCAGGCAGATGCCATAGACGCCGGCCGACTTGTCGGTCAGCTTCTTCGCCGCATCGACCACGAAATCCCAGGTCGGGCTGTCCGGCATCTTCAGGCCGGCCTTGTCGAACAGGTCGGTGCGGTACATCACCATCGAGCTCTCGCCGTAGAACGGCGCGGCGTAGAGCTTGCCGTCGACCGAGACCGCGTCGCGGATCTTGGGCAAGAGGTCATTGACGTCGTAATCGGCGCCGAGCTTGTCGAGCGGCACCAGCCAGCTCTTCTTGGCCCAGATCGGCACCTCATAGGTGCCGATGGTCAGCACGTCGAACTGACCGCCCTTGGTCGCGATGTCGGTCGTCACGCGCTGGCGCAGCACGTTCTCCTCGAGCGTCACCCATTTGACAGTGATGTCCGGATTCTTCGCGGTGAATTCGCTGGTGAGCCCCTGCATGCGGATCATGTCGCCGTTGTTGACGGTCGCCACCGTCAGCGTGGTCTGGGCGATCGAGGGGGCAGAGATCAAAAGCGCAGCCGCGCCCGCAACGGCGCAAAGGACGTTTTTCAAGGTAACCTCCCTTATGTCACGTTGAGCATATGCCCACGTGTTGAGCGTATGTTCATCCCGTCGTTAAAATTTGTCAAGCGCGCGGGTGCGCCGTCCCGCGCGATGGCGAGTTCCATTGCACGCTGCAATGGAGTTGTTGCGGAAGCGAACGGGGCGTTGAGCGCCAGGAAGCTAGGGCTAATTGCGCCGCAGCGGGACCGCGCTCCCTCGCCCCGTTCTTACGGGGAGAGGGTTGGGGTGAGGGGCTCTCTCGGCGCATACGGAGCCAGAGGAATGCGTGGAGGCTCCCCCTCACCCGGAATGCATCTGATGATGCATTCCGGACCTCTCCCCGCAAGCGGGGCGAGGTAAAGTGCAGTGCATGGCCCGATTCGATTATCTACCTCTTAGCGATCCAGCACGGCGCGCGCCGTCGCCTCGTCGGTGATCAGGCCGTTGATCACCCGTCCCGCCAATGCCGCCTTGATCGACGGCACCTTGGCGACGCCGACGGCGGCCGCGATCGTGGTCGAGACCGCGGGGATCTGCGGCGGGATGCTGGTCAGGCGCTTGTTGGTGCCGCCCTTGATCAGGCGGCCCTTGGCGTCGTAGGCCCAGCCGGTCACCTCGCCGACCGCACCGAGCCGCATCATCTCCAGCAGCTCCTCGCGGGTGACGAAGCCGTCGACATGAACCTGGGCCTTCTGGTCCATCTGGCCGATGCCGATCAGCCGCAGATCGGCCTTGGCGGCGACCGCCCTCACCCGCGCGATCGGATCGATGCGGACCATGCGGTTGCGCTCGTCCTCGCTCGACATCAAAAACGGCAGCGGCATCGGGTAGTGACGCGCACCGGTGCGGTCGGCGAGCCGGCCCACCGTGTCGTAGAAGCTCGCCGAGCCGTCGGCGGAGATGTTGCCGACCAGCGAGACGATCTGGTGATCGGGCCGCTCGATCGGCGAGACGCGCTCGACCGCCGCGCGTACCGCCCGGCCGGTGCCGAGCGCGACGATGACCGGCGTTTCCGAGCGCAGCGTCATCTCCAGCAGATTGGCGCTGCGCTCGGCAATTCCGGCATTCGACAGCGGCGCCGCTGGATCAGTCGGCACGACGTCGCAATGCACCAGATCGAACCGCGCCTTCAGACGGGAGGCGAGCTCCATGCAGGCCGCAATGGGGTGTTCGAGACGAAACGTGATCAGCCGCTCCGCCAGGCAGAGCGACACAAGGCGCTGCGCCGAAGCCCGCGACACCTGCAGCATTTTTGCAATTTCATCCTGGGTGTGCCCGGCGATGAAGTACAGCCAGCCGGCGCGCGCCGCATCGTCGAGGCGGGACTTTTCGTTGTCGGGCGCAACCATCGTGCCGTGTCAGCCTTCCATCCAGAAATCAGCCATCGCGGCGAAGATTCGATCCGCTCCCGCCTGTCGCAGCAGAGCACTGCCGTCCGCCAAGCGGTAGTGGGCGCCGCCGACAAATCCCCACACTTTCATGCCCGCGGCCTTCGCGGCCGTCACCCCGCTGACGCTGTCCTCGATCACCAGCGTGCGGCGCGGGTCGGCTGCCATCGCGCTTGCCGCATGCAGGAACAGATCCGGCGCCGGCTTGCCCTGCTTGACCATTTGCGCGGTGTAGAGCCGTTGCCCGAAGCTCGGCGCAAGGCCGGTCAGCTCCAGCGAGAATTTGACCCGCTCGAGATCGCTCGACGAAGCAACGCAATATGGCAGCCGCAACTCCGCAAGCACCGCCGCGATGCCGGCAATCGGCTTGAGCCGGGCGCGGAAGGTCTCGCGCACATCCAGCGCCAGTTCAGGCAGGAACGTCGCGGGCAATGGCTTTCCCACGCCCCGGCAATAGTCGACCAGGGCCGCGGTGCTGCGCCCGAGGAAGAGTTCTAGCACCTGCTCCGTGCTGATCTCGATGCCGGCCCGGACCATCGCCTCGGCGAGGCAGCGGCAACTCAACGCCTCGCTGTCGACGAGCACACCGTCGCAGTCGAAGATGACCAGATCGGTCTCGGGAAGCCGCGGATCCATTCCGCCATGAGATCATATGCTCACATGATGAGCAATAGATCACGATTCCCGCGCGGAATGCCGCGCCTCAAATGGTCGCGGTGCACCGCCGAGGATGCTGTGCGACAAGGCGAAATGCCGCATGACACACCTCTGATCGCGACCGTCGTCGCGGGCCTTGGCCTCGCCTTCGTCTTCGGAACCATCGCCCAGCGCTTTCGGGTTCCGCCACTGGTCGGCTACCTGCTCGCGGGCGTCGCCGTCGGTCCCTTCACACCCGGCTTCGTTGCCGATCAGGCGCTCGCCACCGAGCTCGCCGAGCTCGGTATCATCCTGCTGATGTTCGGCGTCGGCCTGCATTTCTCGCTGAACGACCTGCTGTCGGTACGCGCGATCGCGGTGCCTGGCGCGATCGCGCAGATTGCGGTCGCCACGCTGCTGGGGCTCGGCCTGGCGCTCCTGATGGGCTGGACCGTCGGCGCGGGCCTGGTGTTCGGACTGGCATTGTCAGTCGCAAGTACCGTCGTCTTGTTGCGCGCGCTGCAGGAGCGCCGCCTGATGGACACCGAACGCGGCAAGATCGCGGTCGGCTGGCTGATCGTCGAAGACCTCGCCATGGTGCTGGCGCTGGTGCTGTTCCCGGCGGTGGCGAGCTTCCAGAGCGGCGAAGGCGTGGCGCTCGCCTCCGATCCGCTTGCCACCCGCTTCGGCCTCGGGCTGCCCGGCGTGGTTGCGCTCACTCTCGTCAAGATCGCGGTGTTCATCGCGCTGATGCTTGTGGTCGGACGCCGGCTGATCCCATGGGTGCTGCATTACATCGCGCACACCGGCTCGCGCGAGCTGTTCCGCCTGACCGTGCTCGCGATCGCGCTCTGCATCGCGTTCGGCGCGACCAAGCTGTTCGGGGTTTCGCTGGCGCTCGGCGCCTTCTTCGCCGGGATGATGCTGCGGGAATCGCCGCTCAGCCAGCGCGCCGCGCAGGAGACGCTGCCGCTGCGCGACGCCTTCGCGGTGCTGTTCTTCGTCTCGGTCGGCATGCTGTTCGATCCGCTCAGCGTGGTGCGCGAGCCCTGGCCGTTCGCAGCGACCCTGTTCGTCATCGTGGTCGGCAAGTCGCTCGCCGCGCTGCTGATCGTCGTATTGTTCCGTCATCCGATGGCGACCGCACTGATGATCTCGGCGAGCCTCGCCCAGATCGGCGAATTCTCCTTCATCCTCGCCGAGCTCGGCGTCGCGCTCAACCTGCTGCCGAAGGCCGGCCGCGACCTGATCCTGGCCGGCGCGATCTTTTCGATCATGCTCAACCCGCTGGTGTTCGCGGTGGTCGATTGGCTGACGGCCCGGCTCGAGATGCCGCAGACCGCCTCGCCGACGGCCGCAACCGCGGAGCCGATCCCGGTCACGGACTTGCAGGACCACACCATCCTGGTCGGCTACGGCCGGGTCGGCAGCATCGTCGGCGACGCCCTGCACCAGCGCAACGCGCCGTTCCTCGCGGTCGAGGCGTCCGACGACATGGTGGCAAAGCTCAAGCAGCGCGGCATCGAGGCCCTGATGGGCAACGCCGCCCGCGCCAGCGTGCTGCGTGCAACCAATCCGGCCGGCGCCCGGTCGCTGGTCATCGCCATTCCCGAGGCGTTCGAGGCCGGACAGATCGTCGAGCAGGCACGCGCAGCGAATGCCGGCATCCAGATCATCGCGCGGGCGCATTCCGACGCCGAGGTCGATCATCTGAAGGGGCTCGGGGCCGACATCGTGATCATGGGCGAGCGCGAGATCGCCCGTGGTATGATCGAGGAGCTCGACCGGGGACACGCAGCCGTGGGCACGCAACATGCGCCGGCCGCCAGGGAAGATTCCGCAGCCTGAGGTCACGGCGCACGCGGTGATGCCGAGGCCTTGCGCGCGATAACACGACAAATGGAGATCACAGATGGCGTTCAAGAGCCCGCACGTTTCGCTGGTGTCGTTCTCGATCGAGATCGACGCGCAGGCGACGACGAACGTCATGCAGATCGAGACCGACCTGCATCTGAACACGCGTCATCCGAGCTATGATGCGGCCGGGGTGGAGCGGCTGGTCCGCGACGCACAGGCCTATCTCGCCGGCAATGCCGGCCAGGTCACAAGGATCCGGCTGGTCTCCAGCCGCAGCGGCCAGACCTGACGGCTCAACCGCCAAGAAACGCCGGCGCCAGATCTTCCTGCACGATGATGTTGGCGGCTTCCGTGGTCAGCTCGCTGCCGACGAGGTCCAGATTCTTCGCCGCCTCGAACAGCATCGCGCGGACGTCGTCCGGCGTCAGCACGCCCTTTGCGATCAGCTTGCGCACCAATGCCTGCAGGATGAGAACGTCGATCTCGCCATGGGCCAGCGGCGTCGGCTTGTCCGTCATGATCGTCTCCCGGGTCTGACGTTCGACTCAGACGAGCTTGTTGTTTGAGCATGATCTTTTCGGAAAGCCGCTTCGCACTTTCCGGATCATGGACTAGCGCGGCGATGACGCGATATCCTTGTGCAATTCTTCGAACGCACGGCGCAAGCCATGCAGCTGATCGACCAGATGCAGGATGACGTCGACGCCCTCGTCGTTGACGCCGAAATCGCCCTTGAGGTCCCTGATCAGATGCGCGCGCGCCACATCGGTGTCGGAGAAGCTGACGTCGTGAGCGGACTGCTCCGGAACCAGCCATTGCTGCTCGATCCAGAATTCCAGGGTCTGCACCTCGAGACCCGCATCGATGAGGAATTGCTGCTTGTTCATGGTGCACCGTCCTCGCGCGGATTGAAGCCCTTGCGATCCCAGTTCGATACGAACGCCTCGAGCGCGGGATCGGGTCCCTTGGGCAGGACCACCTTGAGCTTGACGAGTTCATCGCCGTGGCCGCCGCCGACCTTGGGCGCGCCCTTGCCGCGCAACCGCATGGTCGTGCCGGTGTTCGAGCCCTTTGGAACCGTCATGGTCACGGCGCCGGTCGGCGTCGGAACGTTGACCTTGCCGCCGAGCACGGCTTCCGACAGCGAGATCGGCAATTCCAGCGAGATGTCGTCGCCGTCGCGGGTGAAGCGCGGATCGGGGCGGACATCGACTTCGATCAGCGCATCGCCGGGGCCACCCTTGCCGCTGCCGGGCATGCCCTTGCCGCGCAGGCGGATGACCTGGCCGTCGATGAGGCCCGGCGGGATCGTCACATCGAGCGTGCCGCCGTCGGGCAATGTCAGCCGCTTGCTCGCACCGGCGATCGATTCGGCGAAGTCGATCACGAGGCTGTAGTGCAGGTCGTGGCCACGCCGATTGGCGCGCGCCTGCTCGGTGCGCCGGAGCAACTCGGCGAAGGCGTCGTCCTGGTCCATGTAGTCGGCATAGCCGGAGCTGTCGGCATAAGGATGCCCCGCATCCGCGGTGGCGAAATCCCGGTAGTAGCGGTGCTGCGGCCGCTCGGCGCCGCTTTCGTCGATCTCGCCGGCGTCGAAGCGCCTGCGCTTGTCGGCATCGCCGAGCAGATCGTTCGCAGCGGCGACTTCCTTGAACTTGTCCTCGGCAGCCTTGTCGCCCGGATTGAGATCCGGGTGCAGCTTCTTGGCCAGCTTGCGATAGGCTTTCTGGATGTCGGCCGCAGACGCCGTCGGGGCAACGCCAAGGACCTCGTACGGATTTCTCACAACCAGCTCCGCAACACCGTGAGTGCACCTGCGATCATGAGGGCGCAAAAGCGGGCGATTTGCAAGTGCGCTCGCTCGTCGCTCCGCAACAGGCGACGCGGCATGTACTCAGATCGCAGCCGCTACGAGGTATGCCCGGGATCCAGATATTTCGGCATGTTCTTTTCCTGCTGCGGCGTCATCTTGGCGGTGTCCGGCTTGCCCGGCACGCCTCTCGGCCCGAGCAGGGCCCGCTGCATATCGTCCTCGCTGAGGCGGGGCTTGCCGTCGTCGAGCTGTCCGTCGCCACCGTGACTCTGTGCCATGACCGATCTCCAGTGATGATTGCTTGCGCGCGGGCAAAACAGATATCGCGCTCCGCCGGAACGAGCCGGCGGAGCGCGATCATGGCTCAGTGTTGCTCCGGCCGCTTCTCCTCCGCAGGATGACCTGCGGGCGCGGGACGCGGCGGCGCCTGAACATGGGGCGGGGCCTGGACGTGCGGCTCTGGCCGGGCCGCCTGCTGCGGATGTGCCTCGGGCCGCGCCGCAGGCTCCGGCCGCGGTTCGGGCCTTGCTGCCTGCTCCGGCCGCGCGACGGGCTTCGCGGCCGGCTCGGGCCGCGGCTCTTCCCGGCGCACTTCCTCGGGTCGCTTCTCCTGCACGGCGGGATGCGCAGCTTCCGTTGCGGGACGCGGCTCGACCTTGGGCTCGGCGGCGGGCGCCGCGCGCTTCTCTTCGACCGCAGGCTTGTTCGCCTCGGCCGGTGGATGCCCCGCGACGCCCTTCTCAGGTGCCGGAAGCGCATGAGACCCGGCAGGCGCAGGCGCTGCCGGATGCGGCTCAAGCTTGGTCTCCGGAGCAGTGGTTGCGCGTCTCTCCTCGGCCGCGGGCTTGTTCTGCTGGGCGGGAGGAATCTCCTTCCCCGGGACCGGGAGCGCATGGGACTCCGCCGGCGCGGCGGCTGCAGCCCCCGGCCGTGCCGGTTCCCCCGCTGCCGGCTTTGCAGCGGTGGCGGGCACCGCCTCGCCGGCCGGCCGCGCATGGACCACGCCCGGTCCCTTCAACTCGCCGGGACGCGCCGTCGCCGCGACGGCGGGCACGCCGTTGTTGGCGCGCTTGAACAGGCTCGGATCCTGGCTCGCGGTCTCGACCTGCTTGCGTTGCAACGGTGTCGGCGCGAAATGCTGTTCGTTGGCGACCGCGCGCTCGGCAGGCGTCGGCCGCACTTCAATGCCACCGCGGCCACCATTGTAGCTGACGTTGTTGACGGTGGTCTGGTTGATCGTGACGTTCTTCTCGTAGACGTTGGTGATCTGCGCGCCCTGCAGATTGTTCACGGTGCGATTGTAGAAGAAGTTGCCGTGATCCCAGCGGCCGCCTTCGTAGCCCGAACCGCCGTAGCCGAAGCCGTAATTGATGCCACCGTAGAATCCGACGCGCTCGCCCCAATAGCCCTGGTGGAAAATGAAGCCGCCGCCGAACGCGCCCCAATAACCGGGGGTCCACAACAGTCCGACCCGCGGCGGCTGCACCCAGGTGCCCGGGACCCAGTAGTAATCGCCGCGATCCTCGTCCCACGACCAATTGCCTGGCGACCACATGTAGCCGGGCCCGGGAACCGGCGGCTGATCGTAGGTCGGCAGCGGCGGCGGCGCGGTGTCGACCGCGGAGACCGGCGCACATGCCGCGTCCTGCGCGATTGCCGGCACGGCGGAGACATAGAACAGCGCCGTGGCAATCGCTGCACACGACACGGTCGAAAGGAGACGAGTGGTCATTGGGAGCCTCTTCGATGAGCACGAGCCCGTTAACGTAACAGCCGGAACAAAAGTTCCGCGCATCGGCAACGCACCGACATACTTCATCGCTAGCTGCTTGACCTTACACGAGCCTGAAACGCATCGACGCGATTGGAAACGCACGCGCGCTGCCATTCATCGACGGTTCAGAGTACGCGGTGATGCAGCATCGCGTGATTCAGTGGAACATCGCGCGCGATGTTCACCAGCATCAACAGGTACACTTCGTGGCGAGCGAGGTGATCGTTTCCGAAAGCGCGAATCCGATCTTGGCTGTCGCACGATTGTAACGATCCGGGCTCGCCGGGTTGCGCGCCTTGCAGAGCACCGCGATCGCTCCAGCACTGCCTCCGGACGAGTGCCGGCGGCGCGCTCGGCGATTGACACACCTCTGAATCGACCACACGATACGACCCGCGGCAGCGTCGGGCGCGCGGTTTTCCGCCGGCGCACATGCACTGAGCTGCCGCATGATGGATGTCATCGTTCCGCCATCTGTCGCCGGCGGCAATGCATGGCATACCGATCGCGACGAGCTTGTGCTGCCTTGAGGTGCCACGATGAACATTGAAAAATATACCGATCGGGTCCGCGGCTTCATTCAGTCGGCGCAATCGCTTGCGACGCGCGAGGGGCATCAGCAGTTCTCGACGCTGCACATCCTGAAAGTCCTGCTCGACGACCCCGAAGGCCTCGCGGCCGGCCTGATCGACCGGGCCGGCGGCAATTCGCGCGCGATCCTCAAGGCGACCGAGGACGCGCTGGCGAAGGTGCCGAAGGTCAGCGGCGCCGGCTCCGGACAGATCTATCTGGCGCCGGAGACCGCGCGCGGCTTCGCCGCGGCGGAACAGGCCGCCGACAAGGCCGGCGACAGTTTTGTGTCGGTCGAACGGCTGCTGCAGGCCCTTGCGGCCGACAAGGACAGCGACGCCGGCAAGCTGCTCGCCAAGGGCGGCGTCAATCCGCAGAACCTGAATGCAGCGATCAACGCGCTACGCAAGGGCCGCACCGCCGACAGCGCGTCCGCCGAGAACGCCTATGACGCGCTGAAGAAATACGCCCGCGACCTCACCCAGGCGGCACGCGACGGCAAGCTCGACCCGGTGATCGGCCGCGACGAGGAAATTCGCCGCACCATCCAGGTGCTGTCGCGCCGCACCAAGAACAATCCCGTCCTGATCGGCGAGCCCGGCGTCGGCAAGACCGCGATCGTCGAGGGCCTTGCGCTGCGCATCGTCAATGGCGACGTGCCGGAAAGCCTGCAGGACAAGGCGCTGCTCGCGCTCGACCTCGGCGCGCTGATCGCCGGCGCGAAGTACCGCGGCGAGTTCGAGGAACGGCTCAAGGCGGTGCTGCAGGAGGTGACATCAGCCGAGGGTGGCATCATCTTGTTCATCGACGAGATGCACACGCTGATCGGCGCCGGCAAGGGTGACGGCGCGATGGACGCCTCGAACCTGCTGAAGCCGGCGCTGGCGCGCGGTGAGCTGCATTGCGTCGGCGCCACCACGCTCGACGAATATCGCAAGCATGTCGAGAAGGACCCGGCGCTGGCGCGGCGATTCCAGCCGGTGTTCGTGTCGGAGCCGACGGTCGAGGACACCATCTCGATCCTGCGCGGCCTCAAGGACAAATACGAGCAGCATCACGGCGTCCGCATTGCTGACTCTGCGCTGGTCGCCGCCGCCACGCTGTCGAACCGCTACATCACCGACCGTTTCCTGCCCGACAAGGCGATCGACCTGATGGACGAGGCCGCGGCACGGCTGAAGATGCAGGTCGATTCCAAGCCCGAGGAACTCGACTCGCTCGACCGCGAGATCATCCGGCTCAAGATCGAGCAGGAGGCGCTCAAGAAGGAGACCGATCTCGGCTCCAGGAGCCGGCTGCAGACGCTCGAGAAGGATCTCGTGGACCTCGAGAAGAAATCGGCGGACATGACGTCGCGATGGCGCTTGGAGAAGAGCAAGCTCTCCGATGCGCAGAAGATGAAGGGTGAGCTCGAGCAGCTGCGTACCGAGCTCGCCAACGCGCAGCGCAAGGGCGAATTCCAGAAGGCGGGCGAGCTGGCCTATGGCCGCATTCCCGAGCTTGAGAAGAAGCTCGCGGCGGTCGAGGCCAGCGAGACCTCGTCCGCCAGCGAAACCGTGACCGCGGACAATATCGCGGCTGTGGTGTCGCGCTGGACCGGCGTTCCGGTCGATAAGATGCTGGAAGGCGAGAAGGACAAGCTGCTGCGCATGGAGGAGATGCTCGGCAAGCGCGTCGTCGGCCAGGCCGAGGCGGTGCGTGCGGTGTCGACCGCGGTGCGCCGCGCGCGCGCCGGATTGCAGGACCCGAACCGGCCGATCGGCTCGTTCATGTTCTTAGGCCCAACCGGCGTCGGCAAGACCGAGCTTGCAAAGGCGCTCGCCGAATATCTGTTCGACGACGAGACCGCGATGATCCGCCTCGACATGTCCGAATACATGGAGAAACACTCGGTCTCGCGGCTGATCGGCGCCCCGCCCGGCTATGTCGGCTACGACGAGGGTGGCGCCCTGACCGAAGCCGTGCGGCGGCGGCCCTACCAGGTGGTGCTGTTCGACGAGATCGAGAAGGCGCATCCGGATGTCTTCAATGTGCTGCTGCAGGTGCTTGACGACGGGCGTCTGACCGACGGCCAGGGCCGCACCGTCGATTTCCGCAACACGCTGATCATCATGACCTCGAATATCGGCGCCGAATACCTCGTCAACCAGCCGGAAGGCCAGGGCACCGGCGCGGTGCGCGAGCAGGTGATGAACATGGTGCGGGCGCATTTCCGCCCCGAATTCCTCAACCGCATCGACGAGATCATCCTGTTCCACCGGCTGCAGAAGAGCGACATGGGCCGCATCGTCGAGATCCAGTTTGCGCGCCTGCGCAAGCTGCTGGAGGATCGCAAGATCGACCTCGAACTCGACCCGAAGGCCCGCGACTGGCTGGCGGAGAAAGGCTGGGATCCTGCCTATGGTGCCCGCCCACTGAAGCGGGTGATCCAGCGCAGCGTGCAGGATCCGCTCGCCGAGATGATCCTCGCCGGCGACGTGCGCGACGGCTCGCAGGTCAAGCTTTCCGCCACCAAGGCCGGCCTCACCTTCAACGGCAGGAAGCCAGAGAACGCGGCGGCCGACGAATTCGAGCCGGTGTGAAGCAGGCCCGGATTGCCGACGACGCGCTGTCATCGCCGCGTCGTCTGGGCGCATCATATGCAGACTGAGCTTCAACCAGGGAGAGCGCCATGACGCAGAACATCAAGGACAACATGGAGGTCATCGGCGCCGATGGCGTGCATGTCGGTACCGTCGATCGCGTCGAAGGCAACCGCATCAAGCTCAAGAAGAGCGAGAGCGACGGTTTCCACAAGGGTCATCACCACTATATCGAGCTCGGCTTCGTCGCCGGTGTCGAAGGCTCCAAGGTGCGGCTCTCGGCCAATGCCGCCATTGCAGTGACCCTCGAGGAAGAGAAGTCCGGCAAGCCGGTTGGTCCATCCGCGGAAGCCTAGCAATCGGGCTCTTGTAAAGGTTCCGATGGCATGCTCCTCTGCCATGTATCTGGACGCCGATCGGGCGTCCGGCCCGCCTTTCGTCGCCGTGACGTGCCGTTCTAGTTGAGGAGACTTGCGTGCCATCAGCCGTTCCGCAACCGGTCGCTGCGAAGCTGACGCGCGCGGCCATCTTCCTTGCGGTCACGATCAAGCCCGATCCGGAATATGATGCGGTGGTACGGTCGCTGTGCGCCGATGTGGCCGCGCTGGTGCGCGCGGTCGGCTTCCGCGATCTCGAGGGCCGGCTGTCCTGCGTCATGGGGATCGGCTCCGATGCATGGGACCGGTTGTTCGGCGCGCCGAAGCCGAAAGGTCTGCATCCGTTCCGCGAGATCAACGGCGTCCACCACGCCGTCGCAACGCCCGGCGATTTGCTGTTTCACATCCGCGCCGTGCCGATGGATCTGTGCTTCGAGCTCGCGACACAAATCATGTCACGGCTCGGCGATGCCGTCGCCACGTCGGACGAGGTGCACGGCTTCAAATATTTCGACGAGCGCGACCTGCTCGGCTTTGTCGACGGCACCGAGAACCCCGAAGATCAGGCAGCCACCGACGCCACCATCATCGGCGACGAGGACGCGGCGTTCGCCGGCGGCAGCTATGTGATCGTGCAAAAATACCTGCACGACCTGAAGAAGTGGAACGAACTGCCGGTCGAGATGCAGGAGAAGATCATCGGCCGCACCAAGCTGTCCGATATCGAGCTCGACGATGCGGTGAAGCCGAGCTATGCCCACAATGCGCTGACGACGATCGTCGAGAACGGCGAGGAGCTCGACATCGTGCGCGACAACATGCCGTTCGGCAATGTCAGCGAGGGCGAGTTCGGCACCTATTTCATCGGCTACGCCAAGTCCCCGCACCGGATCGAGCAGATGCTGGAGAACATGTTCGTCGGCAAGCCGCCGGGCAATTACGACCGCCTGCTCGACTTCAGCCGTGCCGTTACCGGCACGCTGTACTTCGTCCCGTCGGCGACCTTCCTGGAGGATGTCACCGTCGACGCGCCTGCCGCCGCTGAACCATCGCTGGACGACGCCGGGGCCGACGAGGCGCCTGCACCAAGAATAACGCCGGCCGACGGCTCGCTCGGCATCGGCTCACTGAAAGGAGACGCTGGACATGAATAATCTTCATCGGGGACTGGCCCCCATCTCCGACGCGGCATGGGCCCAGATCGAAGAGGAAGCCTCGCGCACGTTGAAGCGCCACCTGGCGGCGCGCCGTGTCGTCGACGTCGACGGTCCGAAGGGGACGGATTTCTCCGCGGTCGGCACCGGCCATCTCAAGAAGATTGCGACGCCCGGCGACGGGGTCGAGGCGACGCAGCGCGAGGTCCGCGCGCTGGTCGAGCTGCGCGTGCCTTTCGAGCTGTCACGCCAGGCGATCGATGATGTCGAGCGCGGCGCGAATGATTCCGACTGGGACCCGCTGAAGCAAGCGGCACGCAAGATCGCCTTCGCCGAAGATCGCGCGGTGTTCGACGGCTACGCCGCCGCCGGCATCCAGGGCATCCGCCAGGGCACCAGCAACCCGGTGCTGACGCTGCCGGCGAGCGTCAAGAACTACCCCAATGTGGTCGCGCAGGCGGTGAGCCAGTTGCGGCTCGCCGGCGTCAACGGCCCCTACACGCTGCTGCTCGGCACCGAGCCCTATACCGCGATCGGCGGCGCCACCGACGACGGCTATCCGGTGCTGCAGCACATCCAGCGGCTGGTCGACGGCAAGATCATCTGGGCGCCCGCGATCGAGGGCGGTGTCCTGCTCACCACCCGCGGCGGCGATTTCCAGCTCTCGATCGGCCAGGACCTGTCGATCGGCTATCTCAGCCACTCAGCGACCGCGGTCCAGCTCTATTTCCAGGAGACCATCACGTTCCTGATGCTGACGAGCGAAGCGTCGGTGGTGCTGGCGCCGGAGGCGAAGAAACCCGCCTAGCCTTGTCGGCGTTCACTCCAGGAAGCTCCGGCTGCCGCTGGAACTTCCGTTGAACTTCAACGGAGAGGAGGCGCGCAATGGACTACGATCTCTACATCAATCCGAAGAAGGCATCGGTCGGTCTCTACGTCCGCAAGGGCGCCGGCCTTCCTGATCTCGGTGATGCCAAGGACTGGGTTTTCGACGGCAGCTTCGGGCAGGCCAATCTGCCGGCGCAGCTCGTGAAGGAGATCGAGGCCAAAGGCCACGCCTTCCGCGACATGGACTAGATCAACCCGGCATTACTTGTCGCCGACCTTTACCGGCGCGGTCTCGGGCATCAGGCTCATCGCCACGATGCCGACCGCAGCCGCGAGCAAGAGATACCAGGACGGCGCCAAGGGATCGCCGGTTACGTGCAGCAGCCACGTGACCACGAGCTGCGCGGTACCGCCGAACGTCGCGATCGCGACCGCGTAGATCGTGGCGAACACGCCGCCGCGAATGTTCTGCGGCAGCGCTTCGGTGAAGGCGGCATAGAACGCCGTGAACGGCAGCGATCCGATGAACGATAGGAGGCCGAAGCCGAACAGCAGCGACCCCGCGCCGGGATCCCGGACGATCCACAGGAAGGCCGGATAGGTCAGCACCAGCACGACCAGTTGCGGCCAGATCATGATCGGCTTGCGCCCCAGCCGGTCCGCGAGCCAGCCGCCGAGCACCGCACCGATGATCTGAAGTCCGTTGCTCACCAGCGACACGGTGAACGCCAGCGACGGCGGCACATGCAGCGTGTTCTTGGCGTAGGTCGTCATGTACTGCGTCACGTAGGTCGAGATCGTGCCGCTGGCGAGGATCATCAGCGCCAGCACGATCACGCGAAAGTGCCGGCGCGCCAACGCGACATGGTTCGAGCTCTCGACATCAGCGCCGGCGCGCTCGCCGTGGGGAACCGTTTCCGGCAGCGTACGGCGCATCCAGATGCCGAACGGCAGGCAGACCGCCCCGAGCAGGAATGCGACCCGCCATCCGTAAGCCTGCAGCGCGTCGGGCGCCATCGTGCTGCTCAGGATGACACCGACAAGAGCGCCGATCGTCGCCGCGACCTCCTGGCTCGCGGGCTGCCATGCCACCACCAGGCCGCGATTCCTCGGCGCTGCGATCTCGATGAGATAGGCCGTGGTCGGTCCGACCTCGCCGCCGAGCGCGAACCCCTGCACCATCCGCGCCAGGATCACGATGATCGGCGCCACGATGCCGATCGCGGCATAGGACGGCGTCAGCGCGATGGTCAGGATCGCTCCGCCCATCAAGGCGAAACTCAGCAACATCGCCGGCCGTCGGCCGACCCGGTCGGAGAAGACGCCGAGCACGATGCCGCCGATCGGCCGCGTCAGGAAACCGGCGCCGAAGGTCGCAAGCGACAGCATCAGGCTGCCATACTCACTTTGCGCGGGAAAGAACGTGTGCCCGATCTCGGTCGCAAAGAAACTGTAGGTGATGAAGTCGTAGAACTCCAGCATGTTGCCGATGGTCGCGGCAAAGGCTGCACGCGTGACATCGAACTCGTCTTTGCTTGCAATGTCCGGCAACGCCGTCGGTTCCTTGTTTGCCCGTGCGGAGGAACTATTATTCCTCCGATCATGTCAGGCAAGGCAGGGCTCAGACAAGACTGGCGCGCAGCGCGATCTGCATGCGTCGCGAGCGAAAGGGCCTGGCGGACCGGTGGAGTGATCGCGCAGAGGATGTCTTCCTTCCAGCGCTGCCGGTGGTCGAATTGCCAAAAGACCCACGCCCGGCCGTTTCGTTCCGCGCTTCGAGGCCGCGGCCCGTCGGTTGCACTCCGCTCATCGGACGGGCTTGCGCTGGGGGGTGGATCGGGCCGGAGCGCAGAATGCACGCGGTATGTGTTTCAGTCCCTGGTCGACGAGGACCGGGTGCGGTTGAAAAGAAGATAGAGAGCGTGGGGATTTGTGGTCAGATAGCGCCAGAACAGCCGGCGCGGCTCGAGCCAAAGACGCCAGGCCCATTCGAGACCGACGATCTGCATCCATCTCGGCGCGCGGGGTCGCGATCCGGACAGGAAGTTGAACAATCCGCCCGAGGTCTTGATGACGCCGACATTGCCAAGCCGCGGCATGAACTCGTCGACGAAGGCCTGTTCATAGGGCACGCCGAGCGCGACCCAGAGGAAGTCCGGCGCCAGCGCGTTGATTTCGTCCACCTTGGCCCGCAGCGCATCGCCGCGCAGATAGCCGTGGGAATGGCCGACGATCTTGAGGGCCGGATAGGCGCGGCGGACATTGGCGATCGCCGATTTGTTTTCGGCGTCATTCGCCCCGAACAGATAGAAGGTCAGCCCGAGCTCTTCCGCCTTGCGCGCGACGTCGTGGAACAGATCCGTGGTCGCGACGCGCTCGGGAAGCGGGTTTGGCGACCGCAGCTTCGACACCATGACCAGCGGCTGGCCATCGGCATTGATCAGGTCGGCGGCACGGAACAGGCGGTCGGTCATCGGCTCGGTCGAGCAGCGCGACAGCACCTCGCCATTGGCCGAGGTCAGGTACAGCGGGCGGTCGATCCGCCGGTTCGGATACACCGCCTCGATCATGAAGTCCGCAGTCTGCTCGCGATCGAGCACGGCAAGACGCAGCCCGCCGACGGTTGCCCGCGGAACGCCGGCGGTCGCAGCCCGGCCGACGGGATTGGTGCGACGCTCCAGCATGCTGTTCGGCGTCGCAGATCCGGCTGGCACACCCGCCGCAGATACCGGTTGTTCGCTGCGCGAAGTGTTGCAAATCGGGACAGCCGAAGCAGCCATGTCCGAATCGGGGCGCCGAGCCGGCTCGCGATCGGCATGCGAGGGCGGGATGGCGCAGGAAACGCGCGCTTTTTGGCAGTGACTCAACATTTCACCAGTGGCTCGAGGACTTACGCGCCCCCAACTGCAATATCCGGTCCAGACGACGCATGATATCCCGCGGCAGATTGATTCAGGACGGACCGTAAACGGATTGTTAACGATGCAGGCCGCCGGGCTCGGCGGCGGCGACATCACACTTGATGCTTCCGCGAGGCCAGCGACGCCCGACCAGCAACAACAAGCAAAGGTCGAGGCACTGCATTAATACAAATCATATTCTACCGGTGCCCGAGGTCATCGGCCTTTGCTATGATGGCGGTGCGCCGGCTTGACCGGCGCTTTTTAAGGTGCCGTTTACTGGTTTCACATGAACAAGAATGATGACGCGTTCGATGTCTGCATCGACGACGCATTCGACTTCCTGTCTGAAGAATACGCGACATTGTTTGAAGGCTCGGACGCGACCGCCTTCCAGCATCCGCTTTGGTTGGACAGCCTCTACCGCAAGCTAGCTCCCGCCGCGGCAGCGAAGCCGCTGGTCGTCGTCGTCCGTCATCGCGCCAGCAAGGCGCTCGCAGCCGTGCTGCCGTTGCTGCGGGTGCGGCGCGGGCCGATGCGCACGATCGAGTTCGCGGACCTTCGCGTGTCGGACTATCTGTCTCCAGTCTGCGCCACCAAGACATTCACCGATCTGCTGCAGGACCGGCAGGCCTGCGAGACGCTCCGCAAGCTGGTCCGGCCGTTCGACCTGCTCCGCATACCCAAGCTGCTCGATGCCCGAATGCCGATCGAGAATTTGCTCGGAGCGCCTCACCGCAGCCTGATGGATACGAACGCCTATGCGACGGTTCTGGTCGCCCCGTTCGAGCAATGGCAGATCAATGCGTTGGGAAAGCCCTATCAAAAGGAGCTGGCCAAGAAGTGGCGCCAGATCCACAAGAAGGGCACGGTCACCTTCACATGCTGCGACGACAGCGCCTCAATCGGCGAGGCCATGGACGTCATGCGGAAGTTTCGCGGTCCGCGGTTTCGGGCCCGCGGTGACGGCGACCTGCTGCAGCGACCGGAGTATTTCGAATTCTACTCGAGCGTGGCGCTTCGCGGCATGGGCTCGTTTACGCGGCTCTATGCCATGAAAATGGACGGCAACGTCATCGCCACCGCCCTCGGACTGGTCCACCGCGGCAGCCTCCTCGTCGTCATGACGGCGTTCGACATCGAGCGATACAAGAGCCAGTCGATCGGCGCGCTGACCTTCGAACGTGTCGCCAAGGATTGCATTGAGCGCGGAGACCGGGTGCTGGATTTCACCATCGGCGACGAACCCTACAAGATGCAGCTCGGAGGCCAGCCGACGCCGATGTCGAGTGTGACACAGGCCGGCAGCGCGGCCGGCTCGCTGGCGTTGTTCGCCCTGAAGCAGGCGCCCTGGATCAAGCAGGCCGCCAAGCGCGTGACCGATCTCCGGCCGATCCGCACCTCGACCGGCACGCGCTAACGCATTTCGGTTCTGAATAGAGACGCGCGCGCCGCCCTAAAGCGCGATGCGATCATGTTGGTCGTCATCGCGCTTTAGATTCTTGTTTAAGCGTGATCTTTCGGAAAACCGCTTCGCACTTTTCCGGATCACGCTTTAATGCAGCGCGCTGCGCACGCGCATCACCCATCCCGGATGAATCCGGTCCACCCGATGGGTGATCATGCGGCGCAGGAAGTGCAGCTTCCGCTGCATGGTCCAGCGCACATCGGTGTTCGAGGTCAAGGCCTCGCGAAAGCGCGCCAGCTGCAGCGAGTGCCGGTCGGCGGCGAGCTTGTCCCGATCGGCATAGAACTGCGCGATCTTTTCCGTGCCCATGCCGTCGGTCTCGAGCCAGCGCGGCACATATTCGTTGCAGAGACGCTCGACATCGACCAGCAGGCGGCTGACGCCGGTTCCGGCCGCCGGACAGTTGGTCTGGAAGGCATCGCCGATCAGCACGATGCCCGGCTGCAGATGCCCCTCGGTCACTGACAGGTCCATGACCCAGTTGTGCACCGAACCGCGGATCTTGAAATCGCCGAGATAGCGCTGCAATCCCGGCATCAGGCGAAGCAGCGTCCGCGCGGTGTCGCGGCGCAGCTCGCGCATGATCGGATCAGTCGGATCGCGGAACATGAACAGGTTCGCCCGCATCCCGCCCGACATCGGAAACAGGCTGAGATAGTCGACGCCGTCGGCCGCCTCCTTGCCGTAGCAGGTCAGCGCATCGAAGCCGAACGGCGCGTTATCCGGCCGCGCGATGGTGAAGCCGAAGGTGACGGAATGACGCGCGGCAATCATTCGGCGGCGCATTCCGAGGTTGTAGCCAAGCACGCCGGCCATGCCGGTCGCCAGAACGACCAGCCGCGAGACCACGCGCTTTCCGGAGGCCAGCGTCAGCTGCTGGCGATCCTCGCTACAGCTGACGTCGGTCACCTGGTCAAGCAGGAAGGTGGACGGCTCCGGCGTCAGGCCGCGCGCCATGTTGACGAGGTCGGCATAGGAAACCCCGTAGGAGCGCCCGACACCGACATCGACCAGTCGGCCGCCCCTGATGTTGAGCACCCGGTCATAGGACGAGGCGACGGCCTCGACATCGCCCAGGAAGCCCAGGCGGCGGAAGATATCGATCTGCCGTCCCGCGACCTTCTCGACACGGAATTCGTCCGGCGGGATCGAGCGCTTGTCGATCAGGACGACCCGATACCCGGCCCTCGAGAGGACAGCCCGCGCCAGCGAGCCCGCCAAACCGGCACCAACAATGGCAACGTCCGTTTCGTTCATTTCAGCCTCGCAGGCCGCGATCGGCTGGTTGGTGCCTTCCTCGGCAATCATCTTTGTCCGCTCCGACGGCTAATAGGCCATGGAACTGCAACTTCCTTGCCTGCCATGCCACACCACCGGTCGAGCATGATGCGTTCTGTTGTTGAGGTTAACGAAAAGACCGGATTGCGATCAACGAGGTCGCGGCACATAGCTTGCACCGAGAGTGATCATGAAACCGACCCTTTGGAGGCTCCGCTGCGCGCTGGCGGGACAATTGCCTGGCCGTGGAGCTTCGACGGGTGCCGTTGACGCACCAGCGCGGCTTCGATCCGCGCCGCGCGCGCGGCAGGACCTGCTGCGGATCCCGATCCGACCTGCGCCGTTTGGGGACGGCGAAGAACAGCGACGTTCCAGAATGGAGCAGCGCGACATATTGGCCCGGTTCAGGACTGCCTGGAACGCGGGCCGTCGAGAGGAACGGAATTTTAGCAAGAGAACATTAACACTCCTGACCTCACCGATTGCTACGGTCAGCGGCCTGACAGGATATTGAGACGTCTCTGGTGATTGCCTCTGTGCTCCAAATGCTACGGCGCGATGTCACGCGCGGCGTTGCCGGGACCATCCTGCTCAAGGTCGGCAGCGGCGGGCTCGCGTTCGCCTTGTTCTCGCTGGCCGCGCGGACGATGACACCCGACGCGTTCGGGGACTTCGCAACCTTGCTCTCGATCGCCCAGATCGCCTCGGTCGCGGGACTGGTCGGCCAGGAGCTGCTGCTGGTTCGCTTCCTCAATGAATATGAGGTGCGCGGCCAGACCGAGCTCACCAAGGGTGTGCTGCTGTCGAGCCTGAAGAACTCGGCGATCGGGATGCTGATCTCGATCGCCGCGATCGCCGCGGTGGCAACCGTTCGCGGCGAATGGTGGTTGCTGATCCTCTCGGTCTCGGCGTTCACCGCCGTCAATGCCGGGCTCATGCTCGGCAGCCAGATCGCGCGATCCCTGGTCAGCATTCTGATGGGCGAAGGCAATCGCGAGTTCTTCTGGCGGGTTGCCGTCGTCCTGGTCCTGATCGCGGCGCTGTTCGGTCACCGGCAGCTCAGCCCCGTCGAACTGTTCACGGCGATGACCGTCGCGATGGCCATCGGGCTGATCGTGCAGATCGTGTCGATCATGCGCGTGCTGCCGAACCTGCGCACGGTCACGGCGCGCTTCGAGAGCTCGCGTTGGAATCGCAGTGCGTTCCGGTTCTGGCTCGCATCCATTCTCGAAGCGGCGAACCAGTATTTCGACGTCATCCTGGTCTACTGGATGCTGGATCCGGCGACTGCTGGCGTCTATTTCGCCGCCTCGCGCCTGGCGAACATCTTCGCCATGCTGTCGGCTGCGCTCTACACATTCGGCGCGCGCCGGCTGCCGTCGCTGTATTTCAGCAAGAATCACCGCGAGCTCGAACATACGCTGAAGCTGATGGCCGAGGTCACCGCGCTCTGCGTGCTCAGCGGGCTCGTCATCGTCTGGGTCGCTGCGCCCCACCTTCTCGGCCTGTTCGGGCCGCATTTCGCCGCGCAGCAGTGGGTGTTGATCGTGCTCGCGATCGGGACGGCGTTCCAGGCGGCAGGCGGTCCGTCGGCCGCGGTCCTGCAACTGACCGGGCATGAGCGCGATTACGTGCCGGTGGTCGCCGCCAACGTCGCATTGCGGCTGGTGGGATTTGTCGTGCTGATCCCCTGGCTCGGCGTGCTCGGTGCCGCGATCTCGGCGACGGCCTCGCTGGTGCTCGCCACCATCGCGCTCAACGTGCTGTGCCGCCGGCGGACCGGCGTCGATCCGTCCGTTCTGGTGCTGTCGCATCCATCGTCGTCGAAAGGCAACACCTACGCCGTCCGCGTTGCGGACCGTAACGACTAAGACTGAGCGTCGGCAGTTTCCCACGACGCTGCGGGTTCCATGACTTCGGAACGTCTCGGGCCTGCGCGGCTACCGAACTTCATGGGCTCCGACTCGAATTCAACTGACAGCACTGCTCTGTGCTGCACCAACGTGGATATCTATGGTTAATCGCCGGTTACCCATCTCTGCGCTGCCGTAACCAATTAGTTAACGAGCCGGCTGTATCCTGTGTGGGACCATGGCTCTCGATTGCTGACACATGTCTGATTGCTAAATGAGCAGTAACCTCAAAACGCGCTATTCGGTGCACGCGCACGCTTCGCGTGATAGTTACGCGCGCACGAATGGGGGAGACGAATCCACGCCCTCGACGGGTGAGGAATCCGTGCTCCAATACACGCCAAGCACAGAATTGCGCGAGGCATCGAGCGCATCAGGCGGTCGACCGAACGAGAGCAAGCCGAAGCTCCGTGTCGTCCTGGTGCAGACCCAGGCCGAGAACGCCGGCGCGCAGGAGATCTCGCGGCTGCTCGGCGCCGGCCTCACCGCGCGTGGCTATGACGTCGCCAACCTGTTCTTCTTCCGCAAATCCGACTGCTTCGACGAGCCGCCCAACACGTTCTATTGCGCGCAAACCCGGCCCGGAAATCCCCTGGCGCTGCTGCGCATGCTGTGGATGCTCGCCGGTCATCTCAGGACCATCAATCCGGACGTCGTGCTGACATTCCAGCACTTCGGCAATGTGATCGGCGGCGGCGTGTCGCGGCTCGTCAGCCGCGCCCCGGTGATCGCCAACCAGGTATCTTCGGCGCTGTCGATGAGCATGCCCGTGCGCGCTGCCGACATCATCATGGGCACGACCGGCTTCTTCCAGTGCATCACGCTGAACTCGCGCGACATGGAGCGTGAATACGCGCGCTATCCCGCTCCCTACCGGTCACGCATGAAGCATGTGCCGCATGGCTTCGACGACAAGTCGCACAGCCTGCCGAAAGATGTCGCGCGGCAGCAATTCAAGCTGCCGGCCGACCGCACCTTGCTCGGCTGTGCAGCAAGGCTGCATCCGCACAAGCGGCTCGATGCGGCAATTCGCCTGCTCGCTGCCGATCCGTCCTGGCAGCTTGCCCTAGCCGGCCAGGGCGCCGACGAAGGGCGGCTCCGGGCTCTCGCGGACGAGCTTGATGTCTCGGACCGGCTCCACTTCATAGGCGAGATTCCACCGCGCCAGATGGCCGATTTCCTGGCCTGCCTCGACGTCTTCGTCTTTCCGACGCAGGCCGAAACCTTCGGCCTCGCCGCGGTCGAAGCCGCGAGCGCCGGCATTCCCTGCGTCGTCAACGACCTCCCCGTGCTGCGCGAAGTGCTGTCCTATCAGGGGCAGCCCGCGGCAGTGTTCGTCGATGCTGCCGACGAGGCCGAATTCTCGGCCGCCGTGTCGAAGGTCCTGACGGATCGTTCGTTGAGCGACCAGCTGCGGCAAAGCGCCGTGGGCCTGAAGTCGCGCTATTCGTTGGATGCCATGATCGAGGAATACGTCCGCATTCTCGGCAATGCCGTGGGAGTGGACGCATACTAGGAAGTTGGGCTGGACATGATTATCGAGTTTCGCTGCGATCGAGAGCAGGCGCGGCTCTGGATGTGCCGTGATTCACTGCGCGTCAACGATCAGGATATTCCCGTTCAAATCGCCTGGACCACGACGCCGGCACCGCAACCCGCCGGCCTCGACATGCTGTTCGAGCTCGAACGCATCGTCCTGCGCAAGGGCAAGGCCGGCGGCGCCGACCGGGTGAAGCCGATCCCGCAGCGGCCGCGCGCGGGTCGCCCCGACGTGGTGATCGACTTCACCAGCGCCGAGCGGGATCCGAATTGTTCCGCCGGACTGTATCTCCGTCCGCGGTTCAACGGACACGCGGGAGAAAGTGCCGCATTGGCGGCCATTCTCGCCGGCGATCTGCCCGTGATCGAAATCGTCAATGAGTGCGACGGCGCGGTGCTGGACCGCGGCCATCCCTCCGCGGAAATCGCCGCCGGCCTGAGCGGCGGGCTCGAAACGGTGATGGCACGCACACTGGCGATGCTGCCGCCGATCCTGTCGGGAGCTCCGCGCCTGGTACCGCACTTGCCGGCTCCAGCGAATGGCGGCGCGCCGCGAAATCCCGCACCCTTTGTGGTGCGCGGCGTGGCGACCTCGATCGCCAAGGAGATCTATCGTCTGTGCTGCTACGCGCCGCACTGGCATGTCGGTTGGCGCTTCGCCGGGACCACGGATATCTGGCGCACCGGCGAACTGTCGGGACCTGCCTGGAACGTGCTCGCCGATCCTGGCAACCGCTGCTATGCCGATCCCTTCCCGGTGAAATGGCAGGGCAGGACCTTCGTGTTCTTCGAAGACCTTGACCACCGGACCGGCAAGGGCATCATCTCCGCGATCGAGTTCGACGGCAACGGACCGGTCGGCAAGGTGATGCCGGTGCTGGAAGAGCCTTGGCACCTGTCGTACCCTTTCCTGATCGAGAACGATGGCGAGCTCTGGATGATCCCGGAAAGCACCGCGCATCGGGACGTTCCGCTCTACAAATGCATCCGCTTTCCGGACAAGTGGGAGCGCCACTCGACGCTGCTGTCCGGGCTCGAGCTCGCCGACGTGACCATCACCCGGCATGACGGCCGCCACTACATGTTCGGGGCCTGGCGTGACGGCAGCGGCGGATATTCCGACACGCTTGCGATCTATCACGCCGAGCAATTGCTCGGCCCCTGGCAGCCGCATGCGGCCAACCCGATCCTGATGGATCGCGCCACCACGCGGCCGGCCGGCAACTTCGTGACCGTCAATGGAAAGTTGTGGCGGCCGGTGCAGGACTGCAGCAACGGCTATGGCGCGGCGCTCGGACTTGCGGAAGTGCTCGAACTGTCGCCTGCGACGTACCGGCAGGCAGTTCGACACGTGCTCAAGCCCGGACCGCTATGGACTGGGCGCAAGCTGCACACGCTCAACCGGTGCGGCCAGCTCGAGGTGATCGACGGCTCGCGGGTGCAGCCGAAGACCACGGCGTTTCTGGCAAGCCTGCGGTCGAGCGACCAGTCGTCGCAATGGGACTGGCACAGCGCGCTGGCAAAGCCGATCGCACGACGGCTCCACTAAAGCGCGATGAGATTGGGTTGAATGGTCATGGCGCGTCAGCTCGTTGTTTGAGCATGATCTTCCGGAAAACCGCTTCGCGCTTTTCCGGATCGTGCTCTGGCGCACAGGCAATGCAACAGCTCAGTTCGCGCCGGCGCTCTGCACGCCGCCGAACTGTTCCCAGGAGCTTCCAGTCCAGCGCTGCAGCTGAAGCTGGGTATAGGCCATGCTGTTGTCGGGGCCGGTGTTGATCGTGATGCCCGGCATCAGGGTCGGCAGCGCGAGCCCCTTGAGGTTGCGCGCCTGCTTCACGATGTTCTCGCGCGACAGATCGTCGCCGCACTGCTTCAGCACCTGCTCCAGAATCTGGCCCTGCTGGGTGCCGAACATATAGTTGCTGTCGCCGATGTCGGCCCCCGCAAGATATTTTTCGAAGTGAGCGCGATACCATTTGATGCCGGGATCGTCGGCCCACTTCTTGTCATTCGGATCCTTGACGATCGTCGCCACGACGACGCCCACCGCCTTGTCCACTCCGGCCGGCACGATGGTCGCGGAGATCGAGCTCGACACGTAGTTGACGATGGTGAGCGGCATCCAGCCGATCTCGCTCGCCTTCTTGATCGCCTGCGCCGCGAATTTCGGGGTGCCGGCGATCAGGAATGCCTGCGCGCCCGACGCCTTCAGCGATACGACGTGGGACTCGATGGTTGGCTCGGTGACTTCATAGGGAGATGTCACCACCTTCTTGTCGAAATCGGCCTTCAAGGCTTCCTTGAATGCGGCCACGAAATCGCGGCCGAGGTCATCGTTCTGGTAGAGGATCGCGATCTTCGCAGCGGGCGCCGTCTGCGCGATGTATTTGGCGTAGATCTTTCCTTCGGTGTTGTAGCTCGGCAAGCCCGTGGTGGTCAGCGGAAACTCGGTGAAGTTCGTGAACTTGGTCGCGCCGCTGACGACGAAGAGATGCGGCACCTTCTTCGCGGTCACGTATTTGATGGTCGCGCCGATCCCGGGCGTCCCGAGCGGGCTGAACAGGAACGCCACCTCGTCGCTCTCGATCAGCTTCCGGGTCTGCTCCACCGCCTTGGGTGGCGTATAGGCATCATCATAGGTGATGAGATTGATCCTGCGGCCGTTGACGCCGCCGCGATCGTTGACGGAGTGGACGTAGGCGACGAGACCCTTGCCGACATTGCTGAGCGGAGATGCCGGGCCGCTGAACGGGAATGTCGCCCCGACCTTGATCTCCGATTCCGAAATGCCCGGGGTTTGGGCGCGGGCCGGAGCCGCGGCAAGCGCCGCGAGCATTGCAACGGAGACCATGAGCTTCCTGAGCGACATCGAATTCCCCTTTGGCTCTCATGAATTGACCGCTGCGCCTACCAGGCTTCGCCGAACGGCCTGATCTCGACGTTGAACGACCACGCACTGCGGTCCTGATGGGCGACGTGCCAGACCTCCTCCGCAATCGCCTGCGGCTTGATGAAGAAGTCGTCCGGTCGCTCCGGCCAGCGCTTCCGCGTCCATTCGAGGTCGATCACCGCATCGATCACCAGATAGGCGACGTGGACGCCCCGCGGCCCCAGATCGCGCGCCATCGCCTCGGCGAGAATCCGCTGCGCCGCCTTGGTCGGCGCGAACCCCGCAAAGCCGGCCTTGCCACGCAATGCCGACGTGTTGCCGGTTGCGACGATTGCACCCTTGCCGGCGTCGACCATCGCCGGGGCGAACCGCCTCGCCAGATACAGCAGGCCCATCGTGTTGACCTGGAAGTTGCGATTGAGGATGTCCGGATCGATCTCGCGGAACGTGCCGAACGCGCCGCCGACGGCATTGTGGATCACGACAGTGGGGCTGCCGAGATCGTGCTCCACGGCCGAGGCCACCGTCTCGACCTGCGTGGGGTCGGAGACATCGCATCGATAGGCTTTTGCGCCCGGCAACTGCTGCTCGAGGGCGGCAAGGCGCGTTTCATTCCTGGCGAGGAGCGCGACGCGGTAGCCGCCCGCGGCGAACCTTCTGGCGAGCGCCGAGCCGGTGCCGGGCCCAACGCCTGATATCAGACAGACGGGTGCGGTCATGCGATCATCCCTCCGCGCTCGCGGCCAAAGGTTTCATGGTCAGGCAGCGGCCTTCGACCGCAGCTTCTCGACATAGGGCTTGAGGTCCGGCGCAAAATACGCGTGTTCCACCAGCCGGGCAAAGTGAGCGAACATCAGCGGATACCCATCCTGCACCCCGGGATGCAGGATCCTGGTCAATCCCTGCCTGTCCAATTGCTCGCTCCGCCCGTACTCGTTCATGAACAGCGCGAGCTCGGCGGCAAAGCAGATGTCGGCAAGCGAGATGCCGTCCCCGACCAGCGTCTCGCGCCGTGGTGACAGGGCCTGCTCGATCCCCGAAGCATAAATCGCGAACGCATCCCTGGCGCGGGCATGAATCGCCGCGTCGACCGTGCCGCCGGACAGCGCGAGCAGATAGATCTGCGAATCCCGCGCAAACACCAGGCTGACATCGAGGAAGCTGTCGATCCTCGACGCCTCATAGGCGTCGCGCCCGTAGAGCGGGAACTTGGCTTCGCCGAGCCGCGCCACCGCCCGCATGATGCTGTTGGATTCGAAGATCCCGACCTTGCCGTCAGGTCCGAACGCGGCCGGCACATTGCCGAACGGCTGCGCCGCCATGAACGCATCGGTCTTGAACAGCTGCGCGCCAGTCAGCCCGACCTTCCCGGTCCGCGCGAGCGCCGACATCGCGGTGCGCTCCTGCTCGGTCAGGGGATGCGCATCGTAGTCCCACAGCCAGTCCCGCAACTCCTTGCCGGAGGCGCCCCTGACCTCGACGTCGACGCCGCAGAACCGCGCCGCGATGGTTGCCTTCCAAACCCGCGGGTTCGGCAGATAGGAGAAGATGCGCAAGGCGGCCATGGCGGCTGCTCCAGGTGCTCTCGCCTCAGGCGGCGAGCTTCAGGATCTTGACGACGTCGGCGGGCTCGCGGATCGGCTGCGGGTTGGCGCGGGTGAAGATCGACAGCATCGCGTTCCGGCCGATCAGTTCGAAGCGGTCTTCACCGACACCGACATCGGCGAGCCGCCGCGGCAGGCCGAGCTCCGCGATGAAGCCGGCGAACGCCTCGCTCGCGTCGCGCCCCGGCGCACCGAGCGCGGCGGCGATCGCCTGCTGGGCTGTTTCCGTCGCGGGACGGTTGTAGCGCAGCACGCTCGGCATCATGACAGCCGTGCAGAAGTAATGCGGGACGTCGCAAGTGCCGCCGAGCACATGGCCGATGGCGTGGCTGGCGCCCATCGGCACCCGCGACTGCAATCCGAACGCCGACAACCACGAGCCCAGCTGGCAGCTCAGCCGCGCCGCCTCGTCGTCGGGATTGGACTTGGTGCGCAGCAAGCCATGATGCAGATAGCGCAGGCCCTGCTGGCACACCGCATCGACCAGCACGTTGGGCCGGCTCGAGCAGATCGCCTCGATGCCGTGATCCATCGCGCGGGTGCCCGAACCGAGCCAGAGCTTCTCCGGCGTATATCGCGTCATCGCCGGATCGAGGATGATGCTGCGCGGCATCATCATCGGATGGTTGAATATCTGCTTCAGCTTGCGGCTGGTGTCGGTGACCAGCGCACCTGAATTGTACTCGCCGCCCGACAGCGTGCTGGGGATCGCGATCATCCGGACCTTCGGGTTGCGGAACGCCCCGAAGCGGCGATCCGGCGTGGTCTCGAAGCCGTCGAGCCCCGCCGGCTCGAAGATCTCATGCTCGATGCACATCAGCACGATCTTCGCCGCATCGACCACCGAGCCGCCGCCGATCGCGACGACCAAATCGGCCCTGGCTTCGCTGGCCTGCCGCGCGATCAGCGTCACCACGTCCCGCGTAGTGTGCTGCGGCACGCCGTCGAAGGTCGCCGCATGGCGATCGCCGAGTCCGTTGCGGATCTTCTCGATCTCGTCGGTGGTGGTGTTCAGCGTCCGGCTGGCGATCAGGTAGACGCGCTTGGCGCCGAGCCGCTCGGCCTCCTCGCGCAGCGCCTCGGCTGCCGGTTTGCCGTAGATCACGGTTTCCATGGTGGGATATTGATGGCTGCCGACGATTTGCATGCTTGCCGCTCCCTCGATCTACCCGTGAACTCCTGACGGCTTCAGGCCGACAGCTTGCTGAAGTCAGGCTGACGCCGTTCGGCGAAGGCGGCAAAGGCCTCGCGGGCCTCGGGCGTCGTCAGCCGCTGCTTGAACAGCACGCCTTCCTCGGCGATCTGCGCCGCGATCCGCTGCTGCTCGCGCATCAGCGCCTTGGTCATGCTGAGCGAGCCGGCCGGCCGCTTGGTCAGCGCGATCGCCGCATCATGGGCTTTCTTGCGCAGATCAGCCTGCGGCACCACGGCATTGGCAAGGCCCGATGCCTGCGCGCCCTGCGCGTCCATCGGCTCGCCGAGCGCGAACATCGCATAGGCACGCGCGTGCCCGATCCTGAGCGGCAGCAGCCAGCTCGACGCCGCCTCGGGCACCAGCGCGAGATTGACGAACGGCGTGATCAGCCGTGCGGTCTCGGCGAGATAGACCAGGTCGCAATGCAGCAGCATGGTGGTGCCGACGCCGACGGCATTGCCCTGCACGGCCGCGACAATCGGCTTGCCGGCCTTGCTGATGGTGTCGATGAAGCGGTGCGCCGGGCTATCGACAGCGCTCTCGCCGCGGGCCTGGCTGGCGAAATCCGCAAGGTCGTTGCCGGCGGTGAAGCTGTCGCCGTCGCCCTGGAACAGGATGACGCGGACCGACGGATCCGCCTCGGCCTGCTTCAACGCGTTCGACATCGCGTCATACATGCCGCCGGTGAGCGCGTTCTTCTTCTCCGGCCGCTGCAGCGTCAGCGTCATCACGCCCGCGGCGATCTCAACCTTGACATGCTCCGTCATGGCACTCTCCTTCAGGCGACCGCGCGCGCCGGCTTGGTTTCGAACTTGCCGTCGAGGAAGCCGGTCAGGCGCTGCCGGATGATCTGCTCGGCCTCTGTCATGATGCGATCGATCAGCTCCTTGACGGTCGGGATGTCGTGGATCAGGCCGACCACCATGCCGCAGCTCCAGGCCCCCGCATCCATCTCGCCGTCGATCATCACCTTCGGGTAGACGCCGGCGACCTGCTCGTGGATGTCCTCGATCTTGAGCCTGGCGCCCTTCTCGCGCTCGATCTCGAGCAGCTCATCGACGCCCTTGTTCTTCAGCACCCGCTCGGTGTTGCGTAGCGCGCGCATCACAAGCCGCGTGTCGAGCTCGTCTGCATCGAGCAGCGCCTGCTTCACGTTGGGATGAACAGGCGCTTCCTTGGTCGCAATGAAGCGCGTGCCCATGTTCATGCCGGACGCCCCCATCGACAGCGCGGCAACGAGGCTGCGCGCATCCGCCATGCCGCCCGAAGCCACGAACGGGATCTTCAGCTCGTCAGCCGCGCGCGGCAGCAGGATCATGTTCGGGATGTCGTCCTCGCCGGGATGGCCGCCGCACTCGAAGCCGTCGACGCTGACCGCATCGCAGCCGATCTTCTCGGCCTTCAGCGAGTGCCGCACCGAGGTGCATTTGTGGATCACCTTGATGCCCGCCGCCTTCAGCGCCGGCATGTACTGCTCCGGGCTGCGGCCCGCGGTCTCCACCGCCTTGACGCCCCCCTCGCGGATCGCCGCGATATATTCCGGATAGGGCGGCGCGGTGAAGCTCGGCAGGAAGGTCAGGTTGACGCCGATCGGCTTGTCAGTCATGTCGCGGCAGCGCGCGATCTCCTTGGCCAGCAGCTCCGGCGTCCGCTGGGTCAGGCCGGTGATGATGCCGAGGCCGCCGGCGTTGGACACCGCGGCCGCCATCTCGGCGAAGCCGACATAATGCATGCCGCCCTGGATGATCGGATGCTGGATACCGAATAGTTCAGTGATTGCTGTCTTCACAAGTCTCTCCCGCGTTTCCGATCAGTGGACGATCTCGAACAGACCGGCCGCGCCCATGCCGCCGCCGATGCACATGGTCACGACACCGTATTTGGCCTTGCGCCGGCGGCCCTCGATCAGCAGGTGACCGGTGAGCCGAGCGCCAGTCATGCCGTAGGGATGGCCGATCGCAATCGAGCCGCCGTTGACGTTCAGCTTCTCAGGATCGATGCCGAGCTTGTCGCGGCAATAGATCACCTGCACCGCATAGGCCTCGTTGAGCTCCCAGAGATCGATGTCGTCGATCTTCAGATTATGCCGCTTCAACAGCCGCGGGATCGCGGCAACCGGGCCGACGCCCATCTCGTCCGGCTCGACGCCGGCGGCAACGAAACCACGGAAGATGCCGAGCGGCTTCAGCCCTTTCTGCGCAGCGATCCTGTCGCTCATGATCACGCAGGCCGAGGCACCGTCGGAGAGCTGGCTGGCATTGCCGGCGCTGATGGTCTTGCCCTCGAACACCGGCTTGATTTTTGCCAGGCCGTCCGCGGTGGTGTCCGGACGTGGACCTTCATCCTTGGCCAGAGTCACCTGCTGATAGCTGACTTCCTTGGTGTCCTTGTTGACCACGGCCATTCTGGTTGTGATCGGCACGATCTCGTCGTTGAAGCGGCCGCCCTGCAGCGCGGCGCCGACCCGCCGCTGGCATTCCAGGCTGTACTCGTCCTGCTTGTCGCGGCCGATCCCGTAACGCTCGGCGACGACCTCCGCCGTCTCCAGCATCGACATGTACATCTCGGGCTTCATCGCCATCAGCTCGTCGTCGACGGCGTGGAACCGGTTCATGTGCTCGTTCTGCACCAGACTGATCGACTCGATGCCGCCGCCGATCGCGATCTCGACGCCGTCAAGCATCACCGAGCGCGCCGCAACCGCGATCGCCTGCAGGCCGGAAGCGCATTGCCGGTCGATCGTGGTGCCGGCGACGGTGACTGGAAGTCCGGCGCGGATCGCGCCCTTGCGCGCGACGTTCATCACCATGGTGCCCTGCTGCATGGCGCAGCCCATCACCACGTCCTCGACCTCGCCGGGCGCTATGCCGGCGCGCTTCACCGCTTCCGCCATCACATGGCCGGCCAGGGTCGGGCCGTCGGTGTTGTTGAGCGCGCCCCGATAGGCCTTGCCGACGCCGGTACGCGCGGTGGAAACGATGACTGCATCTTGTGACATGCTTGCCTCTCTGGCTTTAAGCGGCCGCGTCGAGCTGCGCATAGCGCAGCACGTGATAGGCGGGATCGCCGAACTGGATGTTGATGGAGGAAATCCGCTTGAAATAATGACCGACGTTCAGCTCGTCGGTCATGCCCATGCCGCCGTGCAGTTGCACCGCCTGATCTGCCACGAACTTGCCGGCATAGCCGATCTTGGACTTGGCGCCCGAAGCCAGCCGCGAGAGGCCGGCCTCACCCTCGCTGAGGCTGAGCGACAGATGCTGCATCAGCGACAGCGCCTCCTGATGCGCGATGAACATGTCGACCATCCGGTGCTGCAGCACCTGGAAGCTGCCGATCGTGACGCCGAACTGCTTGCGCGTCTTGGAATATTCCAGTGTCGCGTCGTTCAGCTCGCCGATCGCGCCGACCGCCTCGGCACAGAGCGCACCGATCGCGCGGTTGCGGCAGGCTTCCAGCGCGGCGACGCCCTCGCCTTCCTTGCCGAGCAATTCTCCACGCACGCCGCGCAGGCTGATCTCGGCGGCACGGCGTCCGTCGATCGTCTTGAAGCTGGTTAGATCGAGATTGGCGGCACGGCGATCGACCACGAACAGGCTGACGCCGCCGCGATCATGACGATGGCCCGAGGTGCGGGCAGAAACGACGAGATGATCCGCCCATGGCGCAGCCACGACCGCCGTCTTCTCCCCGGTGAGCACATAGTCGTCGCCATACCGTCGCGCGGTCGTGGTGACGGTCGCGAGATCGAAGCGCGAGCCCTTCTCGGTCCAGGCCAGCGTCCAGAGCTTCGATCCCGCAATGATATCGGCGATGTAGGCCTGCTTCTGCGCCTCGGAACCCGCCCGCTCGATCAGGCTGCCGGCCACCACGACCGTCTCGACGAACGGTTCGACCACGAGATGCCGGCCGAACTCGTGCATGATGATCATGGTCGACAGCGGCCCGCCGCTGAGCCCGCCGACGGCTTCCGAGAACGGCGCGGCGAGCAGGCCGAGCTCGGCGAATTCATCCCATTGCCTGCGGCCAAGCCCCTCCTCGCTCGCAACGATCTTGCGGCGGGCGTCGAAATCATACTGGTCGCGTAGCATCCGCTGCACGCTGGACCGCAACAATTCCTGCTCTTCCGTGAACTGTATATCCATCCGATCCTCGTTGCCTTGTAGCTAGAGACCAAGCACCGCCTTGGCGATGATGTTGCGCTGGATCTCGTTCGATCCGCCGTAGATCGAAAGCTTGCGCGAGTTGAGATATTTCTCCGACGCCGTATGGCCGTAGTCCGGGCCTGGCATGAAGTGATTGGCGCTGACCGGATGCTCGCGGATCGCAAGCCCGTAATTGCCGATCGCCCGATGCGTGAGCTCGGTGATATTCTGGAAGATCTCGGTGCCGCGGATCTTGAACAGCGAGGCCGCAGGCCCCGGATCGATGCCGCGGGCCATCTGGGCGACGACGCGAAGCTCGGTCGCCTCGAGCGCCAGCACGTCGAGCTCGACGCGGGCGATGTCCCGGATGAATTCCAGATGCGCCGGATCGTCTTCCGGGATCTCGGCCTTCACGATTGTCTTCAGCAGGTTGAGATACCGCGTCGAGCGGCCGATGCCGGCCATGCTGGTGCGCTCATTGCCGAGCAGGAACTTGGCGTAGGTCCAGCCCTTATTCTCCTCGCCGATCAGGTTCTCGGCGGGGACCCGGACGTTCTCCAGGAAAACGTCGTTGACCTCGTGCGAGCCGTCGATGGTGATGATCGGACGCACGGTGACGCCCGGCGATTTCATGTCGATCAGCAGGAACGAGATGCCGGATTGCGGCTTGGCGGCGGGATCGGTCCGGACCAGGCAGAAGATCCAGTCGGCGTGCTGCGCCAGCGTGGTCCAGGTCTTGTGGCCGTTGACGATGTAGTGGTCGCCATCGCGCACCGCTTTGGTGCGAACGGTGGCGAGATCGGAGCCGGAGCCCGGCTCCGAATAGCCCTGGCACCACCAGTCCTCGCCGGAGAGAATCCGCGGCAGGAACTTCGCCTTCTGCGTCGCATTGCCGAAAGTGTAGATGACCGGGCCGACCATGGTGACGCTGAATGCCAGCGGCGGCATGGTGCCGGCGCGTGTCGTCTCCTGCTCGAAGATGAAACGGCGGGTGATCGACCAACCCGGCCCGCCATATTCCTTCGGCCAGAGCGGCGCGATCCAGCCCTTCTTGTGCAGGATGCGATGCCACAACAACATCTGCTCCTTGGAGAGATCGGTCTCCGGATTGGCGACGCGCATCTCCGCCGGATAATTGTCCTTGATGAAGGCGCGAACCTCGTCGCGAAACGCCGCATCTTCAGGGGATAGCGCGAGCTCCATCGGACCTGCTCCTTACCACTTCTCGCCGAAGGGCCGGATTTCGAGTTCGAAGGTCCAGGCGCTCTTCGGCTGCTGGTAGAGCTGCCAATATGACGCGGCGACCGAGGCCGGCGGCATCAGCAGATCGGGATTGTCGAGCGCGTTCGGACCGAGCGCCTCGATGCGGCGCTGCCGCACCCATTCGGTATCGACGCCGGAATCGATGATCAGATGCGCGACATGGATGTTCTTCGGTCCGAGCTCGCGCGCCATCGCCTGCGCCACCGCACGCAGGCCGAACTTGGCGCTGGCAAAGGCGGCATAGCCGCTGCTCCCGCGCAGCGAGGCGGTGGCGCCGGTGAAAAAGATGTTGCCCTCGCCGCGCGCCGTCATCAGCCGCGCCGCCTCGCGCCCGGCCAGGAAGCCAGAGTAGCAGGCCATTTCCCAAACCTTGCGGAACACGCGCTCCGTGGTCTCGAGGATCGGGAAATTGACGTTGGCGCCGATGTTGAAGATGCAGACCTCGAGCGGCGCATGCTTGTCGGCGTCGTTGAGGAAGGCGGTGATCTCTTCCTCCTTGCGCGCATCGAGCGAGCGCGCATGGATCTCGCCGCCGGCCGCCTCGATCTCCTTGACCAGCGGCGCGAGCTTGTCGCCGTTGCGGCGGCCGGCGAAGATCGTGAAGCCCTCGGAAGCGAACTTCTTGGCGATCTCGCCGCCGATGAAATCACCGGCACCAATGACGGCAACCGTCTTGTTTCTCTTCTGCATGGTGTACTCCGGTTCTGTTTGTGTGAACTGTCTTGCTCCGACGCCGGCAGCCTCAGCTGCGCAGCGATTCCGCCAGCTTGTGCTTCAACAGCTTGCCCGTCGATGTCGCGGGCAGCGCGTCCATCAGGATAATCTCCGACGGGCGCTTGTACGAGGTGAGTTGCGGGGCAACATGGGCCATCAGGTCCGCCACAGTTGCCGTCGAGCCCTTGATCAGCTGCACGAAGGCGACGACCTCCTCATTGCCCTCGACCGGCCGGCCGACCACGGCGCACTGCACAACAGCGTCATGCGTGCTCAGCACCGCCTCGATCTCGGCCGGATAGACGTTGAACCCGGAACGGATGATCATCTCCTTGGTGCGCCCGACGATGTAGAGGACGCCATCCTGGAAGCGGGCCAGATCGCCGGTATTGAACCAGCCGTCGGGGTCGATCGCCTTGGCGGTCAGATCGGGCGCACGGTAATAGCCACGCATCACGTTCGGTCCGCGGACGTGGAGCTCGCCGACCTCCCCGTCAGCGACCGGCTTGAGATCGCGGTCGACCAGCTTTGCTTCGAGGCCCGGCATGACTGCGCCGACGGCGTGGTCGGAGCGCGGATTGTCGGGCCGGACGCCGGAGATGCCGGGCGAGCATTCGGTGATGCCATAGCCGTTGAGCAACGGCAGGCCGAGCTCCTGCTCGACCCGGGTCTTGAGCTCGAGGTCGAGCGGCGCGCCGGCCACCGAGATCACGCGCAACCGGCCGCGATCGAGCTTCGGCAGACCCGCGTTGCGGCGATATTCGAGCAGGCGCTGATAGGTCGCTGGCACGCCATTCAGGATCGTGATGCCCTCTTCAGTCATCGCCTTGACCAGCGCCGCCGGATCGTATTTGGCGACCAGGCGCACGGTGGCGCCGACCATCAAGGTCATCGTCAGCAGCGAGATGCCGACGATATGCGAGATCGGCAGCACGCAATACTGCACGTCATCGGCCGTCATCTTGCGGAAGCCCGCGGTGCCCCGGGCGCTGAACAGGAGATTGCGGTGCGTCAGCATCACGCCTTTTGGCGTGCCCGTGGTGCCGGACGTATAGATGAGGACCGCGACCTGGTCGGCGCCATCGGCCTCGACCGGCTCGGCAATCGTTGCCAGGTTCAAGCTGGTGACGGCGACGCCGTGGAGCGGGCCGACATCCTGCACGACAGCCTCATAGCGCGCGGCATGGGCGGCAGCTTCCTGCGACACCTCGGCGGTCAGCAACACGCGGCGGGCGCCGCTGTGATCCCTGATCTGGTCGAGCTCACGGGGCGACAGTCGGGGATTGACCACGATCGACCAGACATCGAGCCGGCTCGCCGCCAGCAGCAGGCAGGCGAGCGGGATCGAATTCTCGCTCACGATCATCATGCGGTCGCCGGGGCGGATACCCAGCGCCTGCAAGGCGTCGGCGACGCGACTGACTGCCCCATCGAGCTCGCGATAGGTCAGGCGCGTACTGTCGTCGATCAGCGCCGGGTGATCCGGCGTCGCCGCGACGTGATAATCGATCACCTCATGGATCCGGTTCGGCAGGCCTTCCACACTTCCTTCGACAATCTGGATCGACGCCGGCACTGAAACCTCCCTGTCGCAGCCCTTCGGGCTTGATTTGTTGTGTTGAGGAATTTCCTGCTCAGGCGGTCCTGCGCCGCCCGGCAGCCAGCTGCGCCACGATCTCGTCCTCGACCTCGCGCAAACGGTCCTTGCCGAAGAATATCTCGTCGCCGACAAAGAAGGTCGGTGACCCGAACGAGCCGCGAGCCACGGCATTGCTGGTGTTCTCGATCAGCTTCTTCTTCACCTCGTCCTGCTGCGCGCGGGCGATGATGCGATCGATGTCGAGGCCCGAGGACAGGAACGCTTCGCGGAACACCTGCGGATCGTCCATCTTCTTGGGCTCGGACCACATGTGGTGATAGGCAGCGCGGAAATAAGGCTCGAACAGGCCCTCGAAATCGGCGGCGACGACGCCGCGCATCAGCATCAGCGTGTTGACCGGGAAGAACGGGTTCGACTTGAACGTCGTGATGTTGTGGCGGCGCAGGAAGCGCTCGGTTTCGAGCGCGTTGTATTCGGGCTTGTTCTTGATGCCGCGCAGGGACTCGCCGGGCGACATGTTGCCGGTCGCCTTGTAGACGCCGCCGAGCAGCACCGGGACATAGTCGAACTTGACGCCGGTGCGCTTCTCGATCCCAGGCAGCGCAAGCTCGGCGAGATAGGCGTTCGGACTTCCGAAATCGAAGTGGAATTCGACCTTGAGCGGAGCAGCCATGGAACGCCCTTCCCTTCGATGCGCAGCGCTCGTCCGTCGCCACCGGTTGATCGTGGCCCGAACCATAAGTTCTATTTTAGAACTGTCAATATGATATTTGTCATCCAATGCGCGACAGGCGGCCACTTTGGAAGCATCCTATTGAAACAACGTCAGTTCTGTTTTAGAATTTGGTTTGCGATATCGTTGCAGTGTGCAGGAGACGCCGATGAAATGGGATGCACTCGAGGAGGAGCCATGCTCGCTTGCCCGCACGGTCGCCGTGATCGGCGACCGCTGGAGCCTGCTGATCCTGCGCGAATGTTTCCTGCGCATCCGCAGGTTCGATGACTTCCAGGCCTCGCTCGGGATCACCCGGCATCTGCTCGCCGACCGGCTGAAGAAGCTGGTGCGGTTCGGCGTGCTGCGCAAGATTCCCTATTCCGAGGCGCCGAAGCGCTACGAGTACATCCTGACGCAGAAGGGGCTCGATCTCTATCCGATCATCATGTCGATCGTGCACTGGGGCAACGTCCACATGGTCGACGCGCGCGGCCGGCCGATGCTGCACGAACACAAGAGCTGCAAGAAGATGTTCGATCCGGTCATGGTCTGCTCGGAATGCGGCGAGCCGCTGAGCGCGAAGAGCGTCCATGTGCATCCGGGCCCCGGCGCGCGGCGGTCGTCACCGGTGCATGCGAGGGCGCAGGAGCGCGCCAAGCGAGGCGCTGAATCGACTTAAATCCTGTCGTCCCTTACTTGACCAGCGTCGCGCCGGTCTCCGGATGCTGCAGCCAGCCGAGCAGCGCCGCGTGGAAGCGCGCGGGCGCCTGGATCTGCGGCGAATGGCCGAGATCCGGGAATTCGATCAGCTGGATATGCGGGATCCGCTTCGCGGCTTCCTTGCCGAGCACCGGATAATTGCCGAGCGTCTTGCGGATCTCCGGCGGCGCGGTGTCCTTGGCGATCGCTGTGGTGTCCTTGTCGCCGATCACGAGCAGCGTCGGCGGCGCGATCCGCTCGAATTCGTAGAACACCGGCTGGGTCGCAATCATGTCGTAGAGCCGCGCCGAGCTCGACGCCACGGCGGCGCGGCCCTCGCCGCGATACATGCCCGCCAGCATCTGCACCCACACCTCGTAGGACGGATCCCAGGTGTCGGCATAGTAGGTCGCGCGCTCATAGGCGCGGATGCTGTCGGCGGTGACGCGGGTCTCGCGCTGCATCCAGCCGTCGAGGCTGAGCCACGGCACGCCCTTGACCTTCCAGTCTTCGAGGCCGATCGGATCGACCAGCACCAGGCGGTCGGTGGCGTCCGGATACATCAGCGCGTAGCGGATCGCGAGCATGCCGCCGGTCGAGTGGCCGACCATGATCGAATGCTCGATCCCGAGCGAGGCGAGCAGCGCGCGGCTGTTGCTGGCGAGTTGCTGGAAGGTGAACTGGTAGCGTTCCGGCTTACTGGATTTGCAGAAGCCGATCTGGTCCGGCGCGATCACGCGATAGCCGGCGCCGCTGAGCGCCTTGATGGTGCCGTCCCAGGTCGCGGCGCAGAAATTCTTGCCGTGCAGCAGCACCGCGGTCTGGCCGTTCGGCGTCGAAGGCTTGACGTCGAGATAGGCCATGTCGAGCTCCTGCCCCTGCGAGCTGAAACGATAATGCTCGACCGGATAGGGATAGTCGAAACCCTGCAGTTCCGGTCCGTAGGCCGGCTCGGCGGCCGACTGCGCCAGCGCGTTCGAGGCACCGAACGCGACGGTCGCGGCGACGACAAGATAAGACAGGGTTTTCATGTGCATCTCAGACGATCCAGCAATTAGGGGCGATCTCGTGATGCCGTAGCCGAACGCATCGGCGCCTTCCAGCGCCGATGGATGATTTGTTCGTGATCGGCGTAAAATTACGCCGGATCGAACGCCCGGATCGGCGGCAGATTGCCGTTGAAGCGCTCGACCTGAACCGTCGTCAGCTGCCCGGTGCAGCCCTGCGCGAAGGAGGACGTGCCGATATCGCGCGTCAGCACGTTGGGATTGCCGTGAACGCAGAGCGGCGCCTCGTCCTCGGGGTCCATCGGATCGTACCAGGCGCCGGTCGGCAGTTGCACCACGCCGGGGGCGATGCCGTCGGTGACATGCACCGCGGCAAGGCAGGCGCCGCGCGCGTTGAAGATGCGGATGATGTCGCCGTCGGCGATCCCGCGCGCCGCAGCGTCGCGCGGATTCATGCGCGCGACCTCGCGGCCGCGATGCTTGGCCTCAACCGAATGGCCGCCGAAATCGAGCTGGCTGTGCAGCCGCGTCACCGGCTGGTTGGCGACCAGGAAGCACGGCGTATCAGGTGTCGGCGTGTCCGTCTTCGCGAGCCAGACCGGATGGCCCGGGCAATCCGCATCGCCATGACCGGCGATCTTCTGCGAGAAGATCTCGATGCGGCCGCTCGGTGTCGGCAGCGGACGCGCGACCGGGTCCTCGCGGAAGCGGCGCAGCGCGCCGCCATCGTCGAGATGCTGCGGCACGACCAGACTGCCGCGCGCCCAGAACTCATCGAAGCCGGGCGCCTCCAGCCCGCGCGCGGCGAGCGCCTTGCGGGTCGGCTCGTAGAGATGTTGCAGCCATTCGCGCGAAGTGCGCCCCTCGGTGAAGGGCTCGCGGGCCCCGAGCCGCTCGGCGAGATCTGCGAAGATGTCGTAGTCGTCGCGGGCGAGGCCGAACGGCTCGGCGATCCGGTGCATCGCGACCATCAGGGGATCGTTGGTGGAATAGCCGATGTCCTCGCGCTCCAGCGTCATGGTCGCGGGCAGCACGATGTCGGCGTGGCGCGCGGTCGCGGTCCAGGCGAGCTCGTGCACCACGAGCGTATCGAGCCGCGCAAACGCCTTGCGCAGGCGATTGAGGTCCTGGTGGTGATGGAACGGATTGCCGCCGGCCCAGTAGACCAGGCGGATATCCGGATAGGTCCGCGTCTCGCCATTGTAGCGATAGGTCGTGCCGGGATTGAGCAGCATGTCGGCGATGCGCGCCACCGGAATGAAGTCGGCGACGCCGTTGCGGCCCTGGCCGAGCGTCGGTCCGGGCACGGCGTTGACGCGGCGCCCGTAATAGCCGATCGCGCCGAGCGAATAGGCGTAGCCGCCGCCGGGCAGGCCGATCTGGCCGAGCGCCGCCGCCAGCACCATGCCCATCCACACCGGCTGCTCGCCATGCTCGGCGCGCTGCAGCGAATGCGAGACGGTGATCAGCGCGCGCCGCCCGGCAAGCCGCCGCGCCAGCGTCCTGATCGTGCCGGCGTCGATGCCGCAGATCGACGCGGCCCAATCGGCGCTCTTCGACACGCCGTCGGTCTCGCCTGTGAGATAGCGCAAAAACACCGGCCAGCCCTCGGTGTAGCGATCGAGGAAGGCCTGGTCGTGCAGGCCTTCGCTGACCAAAGTGTGGACGATGCCGAGCATCAGCGCGGTGTCGGTGCCCGGTGTCGCGGTCAGCCATTCGGCGCCGGCCTCGACCGGGAGATCGTCACGCAGCGGGCTGACCAGCACGAACTCGCAGCCGCGGCGGTGCGCGGCCTGCATCGCGCCGCGCTCGACATGCTTGCTGATCGAGCCGCCGGCCACCATCGAGTTCTTCAGCGCCATGCCGCCGAACGCCAGCACGATGTCGGTCTTATCAGCGATCTGCTCCCAGGTGACGTTGCGCTTGGTGATGTCCTCGTAGCCGGTCAAAATCTGCGGCAGCAGCACCGAGGACGCGCCGGAGGAATAGGAGTTCACCGACCGGACATAGCCGCCCATCGCGATGTTGAGGAAGCGATGCACCTGGCTCTGCGCGTGATGGAAGCGGCCCGCGCTCGACCAGCCATAGGAGCCGCCGAACACCGCGCCGGGGCCGATCGTGTCGCGAACGCGCCCGAGCTCACCGCCGAGCAGATCGAGCGCCTTCTCCCAGCTGACCGGGACGAATTCGTCGCGGCCGCGGCGGTCGTCGGGCCCGGGGCCGCGCTCCAGCCAGCCACGGCGGATCGCGGGCCTCGCGATGCGCGCCTGGTGGCGCAGCGCGCCGGGGAAGTTGTTGATGATGCCGTTCGGATCGGGATCTCCGGCATAGGGCCGGACTTCGAGGCCGGCTTGGCCGAGCCGCGCCGAGAACACGCCCCAATGCGAGGTGTGCGGCTTGAAACCATCGGACAGATCGAGGCCGGGATCGGGGTGGCCAATGGTCTCGCTCATTTCAGCAGTGTCCTCAGATGCGGGCCTCGAGCCCGGTCGCAAAGCTGTCGGCAGTATAACGATCCGCGCCCCGATGTCTTCGGATTGAGGGTTGCGGGATGCGCAGGCGGCCCCGCGCAGGGCATCCGCGAGCGCGGATGTCGCACCGTGTCTCGCCGGGATCATCGCTGACGACGGTGGCGGAACTCGCCGCAATCAATGCGCGCGGCGAAAAACGCGAAAACAACCCCATGCAAAGGCGCAGGCCCGCCGCCAGCGCCTGACACGGCGGCTTGACACGTCGGGCAAATCAGGGGCATATTTCCAATATTCCGAAATCATGCAAGCGCCCCTGCAGGCGCCCCCTCGCCCGCAAGCGCGGGCTCGCCGGCTGCGATCGCGGCCGGACATCCTTAAACCCTCAATCGACATCGCACCCGCCGCCCGCAGCGAGCGATCGCCTGCGCGCGCGGCGCATTCCAGGGACTATCGACATGACCACTGCCCCCGATCTCACCGTGCCGACGCCGGCCGCCCTACCCGCCGAGCCGCAAGCAGCCGCACTGCCGCGCATCAAACTCTCGCGGCGCGGCTACGCGATCGATCACCCCGACCGGAAGCTCGGCGAGCAGCTGATGGCGAACGCGCTCGGGGTCGCCGATCGCGACGCGATGGACGGCATCCTCAGGCAATTGGTCAGGGCCAGCGTGAGCGGCGGCAGGCCCAGCGAGGTCAACCTCGCTTTCATGCTATCGATGGTGAAGAGCATTCGCCCGCGCGATGCCGTCGAGGCCATGCTGGTGGCGCAGATGGTCTCGGTGCATGTGATGGCGATGCGCTGTGCCCAGCACCTCGCGCATGCCGACGACCTCGCCCAGCACGACAGCGCGGCGCGCGCCCTCGGCCGGCTCGCCCGCACCTTTCCCGCCCAGATCGAGGCGCTGAACCGCTACCGCAGCCATGGCGAACCCGCCATCACCGTGCAGAACGTGAAAGTGGAAGACGGCGGCAACGCCATCGTCGGCAACGTCACCCAGCATGCGAACGTGATCGTCTCCGACAAGATGCCGGCACCCAAGACGCGGACGCCGAAGGCCGTGAGCGCCAGGCGCGCGCATGATGCCGCCGACGCTGGGCAGAACGCCCAGGCATGAGCAATCACACCAGCACCACCGGCCCAATGCTGGCGAGCGCGCGCTGCGGCGCCAGAACCCGCTCGGGCGGCGCGTGCCGCGCGCCGGCAGTGCGCGGCAAGAGGCGCTGCCGCATGCACGGCGGTGCCAAGGGATCCGGCGCGCCGAGAGCAAACCGGAATGCCCGCAAGCACGGGCTTTTCACCAGGGATGCGATCGCCGAGCGGAGGGAGATACGGGCGTTGTTGGGGGAAGCGCGGAAGATGCTGAAGGGAATGAGATTTCGACCATGACCGCGTCGTCCACCTGATGGGTTGGCGTCGACCTAGCCGGGTCCAAAAATCATGTAGAGCAGCGTCGTCCCGACAACGGCTGTCCAGCCGATCGAAGCTGCAATGGCCCACACCTGTATCGGCATTGGAGGATCCCTCCGCAAATGAATGCAGCAAAACGAAATGAAGCAAAACGAAGAGGTCGCTGGCGCTGACAGCGACCTCTTGGACCCGATCTCAAATGAACATCTTGGAAATACAATCGCCGCCGAAGGTCCGTCATCATTAGAGAATGAATCGGCGCTCCGGTGAAGAGCAAACACGCCCGGTCCCCAGCGGAACAATTGCAACGTTGCGAGGGCGACACACTTCCCTCAGGGCTGAGCGAGCAATCCCTCGAACAGCCGGCTACGACGCCGGCGCGGCACGGCCACGACAGGCACGGGCCTGCTGCCGCGGCGGGATCATTTCCCATACCTTCCCGGTGCAGTCAGCGCGCGTCGATTGCAAAATCCCGCGCATGCGCACGACATACGGCCGTGGGCGTCGCGTTCAGCGTGGCGCAAGCACGCGTTTCACTCAGTGTGGAACTTGACGCCGATCCATCCGCCTTTGCGCCAAATCACATGGCACAACCAGGTCTTGCTCGGCGGAATGATGAGGGTGAACTGATCGGGCAGTTCGAAATTCTGGTCTGCCCACACAGCGGCGCCATCCTCCGTGATGTCCCGCACGGTACAGCACAGCGACAGGTCGTCAAACCTGATGAGGGCATCATCCAAAGACGGATTGCGCGCAGACTTTCGTCTGTCGGGAAGGACAACCATTCCGTGGCCAATCAATAAATGATGCAAATCTGATCGATGCTCCGTCAGAAAGATTGCGTTTCCACTAACGAAGGCTTGATGCGACCCCGCGCTCCAAAGCCCAACAAACCAATTCAGGCCCTGCGCCGATTGGATCGATCCTTCCCCCGCCGGCGTCGCGGCCTGTCGCGGCGTCTTTGGGGAGGATCAAGCGATCTTGCGACCTCTGCCACTGGCTTCGCTGCGGGTACGCTGGATGGCAGATCGACGATTGTTCGAGGCGGTGGCTCTATCCGATTGGCAACCGCCGCCTCGAGCGCGGCGAGGAATTGCCGTCCCTCATCGGTGATTTCCCAGCCTTTGTCATCGCGGAGAATGTATCTGGCCGTGAAGATATTTAGATCGGGGGCATGCTGAGCCAAGCGCTTCATGCGATCGGTCCAGTCTTTGCCGCTGTTCATGAGGATTTCGACGGCGTGCCGGATTTCGGCAACGGAGGCACGCCCGGCGGACTGGCCGGCCAGCACTTTCAAGACGGTCAGTTGGAAGGACACTTCCACGTCTCCGGTCTGGCAGAAATAGTCTCGGCGAGGCCGGTTAACAGCCGGTCAAATTTCGACCTTGCCGCCCGACAATCTGCGCAATGGATCAAGTGCTCCGACCGCGATCAATGACGCCGCGGAGTCGACCTGAACCGGAATGGATGATGCGACGGCCGGAGTTCCCGAATTGACCTGATCGCGCAGCATCGAGCTTAACGCGCGAGTTCGTTTGCTTTGACGCGGGCGCCGATCAAACATCAGCGTACCGGATATTGCCCTCGATCCGGGTCCACCATGGCGAAGTCGTCGCGCCACGATATTCGGTGTGGCGACTTCGCTCTGGGCGAGCACCAACAGTCGCGTCGTCTTCGCCTCGACAGCCGATCCACCAGCGCCACCGGCATCCGCGGCGCGGGCGCCGAAGGCCGCGCGCGGCAGGCGAACGCATGATGCCGCCGATGCCAGGCAGAACGCCAAGGCTTGAGCGGTCATATCGGAACGACCGGGGCAAAGCTGGCGAGCCCGCGTTGCCGCGTTAAGACCCCTTGCGGCGGCGCGTGCCGCGCGCCGGCGGTGCGCGGCAATAGGCGTTGCCGCATGCACGGCGGCGCAAAGGGATCTGGCGCGCCAAGGGCAAACCGGAACGCGCGCAAGCACGGCCTGTTTACCAGGGAGGCGATCGAAGAGCGGTGGGAGGTACGGGCGTTGTTGGGGGAGGCAAGGAAGGTGCTGGAGGGGATGAAGTGATCGCTCTTGCAAAGAGCCGTCTGGCGCGCCGTTCAGAATAAAACCTGCAGGCCGCTATACAATTGATATTGCTATAGAAAATTGTTTACATTGCGAGCATTTGGCTTTGACGGAACGAGTCCTTTCTCTCCGTCCGCGGATGAGAGCATGCAGACGCTTGTTTTGACTCAATCCCTTTGTGGCGACGCCCGGAGACGTTGTGGCTCTTCTGCATAACTTTTCTTTACTTGGGCTCTTGGCTTGACGTATGTCGGCGGCCGTGCACGCATTCGTTGTATGGAAGGGGCTAGGTGAGAGCCGGGGCAGGCGTGACTACGAAGAAGCAGACTTTTACAGCGGCGAGTTCGGCTGCGGGCTACTATTATCAGGCTCGGCTTGCTCTATTTGAGAGCCTTCGCCTTGCATACGGTGAATTCAGCATTGATGTTGCGATAGAACGCTTCGACGACGTCTCGTTCGAGAAAGACGGAGAGCCCATCGAGCTGCTGCAAACGAAACATCACATAAGCAAGGTGGGAGATCTGACAGATACGAGCGTCGATCTTTGGAAGACTCTTAGGATTTGGTGCGAAGCGACGAGAGAGAATCCGGCGCTCCCTGGCCGGAGTCGGTTCGTTCTCATAACTACTGGCCATGCACCACCCCACTCCGCAGCCTCCTTCTTGCGCCCCGACGCCCACCGCGACATCACTCAGGCTGAAAAGCTACTCGTGTCCGCAGCCGAGTCGTCCGAAAACAAAACATTGAAGGATGCTTTCGCCGCCTTTCAAAAGCTGACGCCACAGATGCGTAATTCACTCCTCAACGCAGTGGAGGTGTTAGATCAAAGCCCTGTAATCACCGAGCTTGAAACGGCCATAGAAGAGCGTCTGAAGTTGATCGCTCCGCGGGGCAAGGCCTCTGTCGCGCGCCAAATGCTTGAAGGGTGGTGGTGGCCCCGCATATGCGTCGCGCTTCAGGAGGGAGGCGTGATCTCAATTCTTGAGCTCGAGGGAAAGCTCGATGACATCCGCGACGCCATGAGGCGTGACGCTCTCCCGACAGATATGGAGCATGTCGACCCCCCGCAGTCCGAACTCGACGCACTAAATGAAATGACATTTGTCCGGCAGCTGCGAAGCGTCGGGGTTGGAAACACAAGGGTCCAGTACGCGAAGCGGGATTATTACCGCGCCTTCACGCAGCGGTCTCTGTGGACTCGGCAAAATCTCCTGTTTGATGGAGAGGTGGCAAGATTCGAAAAAACGCTTACAGAAGAATGGCAGCCTCGATTTGAGACTATGTGTGATGGTCTCAGCGATGCAGCCGATGATGCGACAGCTCGGCAGGCAGGTCAGCAACTGTATCATTGGGTAGAGGCCGAGGCCCGGTTTCCCTTTAGAACGGTAACTGCAAGATTTCTCAATGTAGGTTCCTACCATATCTTAGCCAATGATCTCAGGATCGGTTGGCATCGCAACTATGCATCTCTCTTTTCCTCAATAGAGGAGCCGGAAGATGCATAAGACCCAATGGGATTTGCGGTGGTCAGACAGGCCTTCTGAGGAAGCGCGCAATTTGAACCCGGCTTTCTGCGGCGAGCTAATTTTTCGAACCGTCGCTGAATTTTTTAGATTGAGAAAGCAACCGTTTAGCTTCGCGCTCTCGTTCGTTGTGCTTCCCCTCGTATTGCATCCGGCGACACGAGGCCAGCTTCCCGGCAATTCATCGACCGCATTCGCCGGATGGACCGCGGATCACAATCCGATTCTCGCTGAATTTCCGGACAGGGCTCAGCGACTAGTGCCGGTAACTCGTGAGGCGCTGCTCTTTCTCATTCAACACAAGGTACTTGCATTCAACGGAGGGGGGCTAAGGCCAGGTACCAAGTCCATTGGTCGTTCGGCGCGGCCATTGCTGGTCACGGATGATGTGAGTGAAGCCCGCAGTGCAGCCGCCCTGCTTGGAAGGTGGTTTGCAAACCAGGGGAGCGCTTCATCTATTATGCAGGGATTGGGAGTATCGCCATGAGTCTTCAATTGCGTTCAATTTCTATCTATTCGCATGAAGGTGAACGGCGCGACGTCGAATTCAAACTAAGTAGCCTGAACATCGTTACCGGCGCTTCAAAGACGGGTAAGTCTTCTCTTCTGGATATTGTCGATTATTGTTGGGGGCGCGCAGAGTGCACTGTCGCCGAAGGGGAAATACGCAAGAGCGTGTCTTGGTTTGCTCTCCATCTTGATCACGACGGAGAAGGAATCCTTCTTGCACGCCGCAATCCTGGTCCGGCAGGACGCGCAAGCGACGACACCTTTTTTGCTCGTGGTGTTGAGATCCTCCCCGCCACCTCGGCCGAATTCCAGAAGAACATTACGGCGGAGGGTTTGAAGACCCAGCTATCCACAATCCTCGGAATATCCGAGAATCTGCATGTCCCGGAGCAGGGCTCAACCAGGCTTCCATTGGAAGCGTCATCCCGGCACGCGATTTTGTTCTCCTTGCAAGGCCAAGACGAGATCGCAAACAGGCGCTTGCTATTTCATAGGCAGGGCGAGCAATTCATGCCCGCGGCGATCAGAGACAGCCTGCCGTATTTCCTTGGCGCGATTGACGAAAATCACTTCCTGACGCTGATGCGCTACAATGAGGTCCGAGCGAGATTAAGAAAGCTTGAACGGGAATATGCAGACGCAAGCGCGGTGACGCGTGAAGTGTCGACAAGTGCACAGGCTCTTCTGCAAGAGGCTCGACGCGTCCGACTAATACCACCAGATGCAACTGCTTCCAACGCGGAAAGTGCGATGGAGCTGTTGCGACAGGCTTCTGCACCTCGTCCTATCGATATAACCTCAATAGAGGAGCCTGAAGCCGATCTTAGCGAACTTGAAGATCGGCGTCGCAGACTTCGAGGCGAGCTCCAGGAGATGCGCGAGGAAATCGCAGATGTAGAACGACTTGGCCGCGAAGCTTCCGAGTTTGCCACGGAGGCAAAAGAACAGGAGGCCAGACTCGCTTCTATTAGTCTTATTAGAGCGGTTGACGGGCACACTGACATTTGCCCGCTGTGTGACAGCCACCTCGCCATCCCTGTTCCATCAGTTACAGAGCTAAGGGAATCCCTGGTTGGAATAGAGCAGCAGCTTACATCTGTTCACCGCGATTCTCCTCGGCTTCAGGCTCGCCTCGCTTCGCTTGAAGCCCAACGCGCCAGCATTGAAGAGCAACTTCGCGCGGTTCAACGAGACTTGGCTGCCCGTATTCAAGATAACGAGCGGCTACGGATTCAACAGGAGTCCTTTACAGAACAGGCCCGCGTCTCCGGTCGTATTGCGTACTATCTGGAGAACGTTAAAGCGACGGCCACCGACAGCCACCTTCCGCAAGCGATAGAGCGCCTTCGCGCCGAGATTGCTGAACTGGAGCAAGCATTGGAGGATGACACCTCCCAAAGCCGGCTCGACACGGCCCTGAGTCTTGTGAACCGGGACCTCACGACATACGCTCGACAGCTTGGCTTGGAACACGGCAACAATCCATTGAGGCTGGATATGAAGTCCCTCACGGTAGTTGCCGATACGGTCGACGGACCGCTTTCGCTTAGCCAAATGGGCAGCGGCGAAAACTGGGTCGGGTATCACGTTGCAGCGCACCTCAGTCTTCACAGATTGTTCTTCCTCCGAAGGCGTCCAGTGCCTGCATTCCTTATGTTGGACCAACCTTCGCAAGCGCACTATCCACCCGAGCGTGACGAAAATGGGCGCGTCGACGGACTGGCAGATGAAGATCAGGCTGCTGTGCATGAGCTGTTTGAGCTCTTGTGGAATTACTCAATGAGCGGCCAAGGTCCTCGCACCCAAATAATTGTAACTGATCATGTTGAGCTGCTTGAGCCATGGTTCCACGATTGCATCGTCCAGCGCTGGCGAGACGGGATCAAGTTTGTGCCCCAGACTTGGTTGCGGCCCTAATCGTGCTCGCTCTGTCGTCCGAGCGTGCTACGAATTCAACGCCGCGAAGCGGATGGCAAGTTCCATGCGAGAGCTTGAATCCAGCGTAAAGATTCAGCCGCCTAGCAAGAAGCCCGCATGAGCGAAGCGACACGCGGGATGGACCATCCCCCGGATATCACCGCACTCATCCGGGCTACGCTTGTTCATTCACTCAGTGACGAACTTGACGCCAACCCATCCGCCTTTGCGCCAAATCACACTGCACAAGCAAGTAGCCCGCATGAGCGCAGCGACATGCGGGAACGGGACCATTTCCCGGATGTCGCTACGCTCATCCTGGCTACGCTTGCTGCGGCTGGTCGAGCGATGACGGCGCGGAGGATGCGGGACAAGTATGATGCAAGTAGTGGTATCAGGCATCAATTGAGTGCATTGTCAGCGTCATCCAGCTTACTTACATTTTTTTCAGGGGGCGAGCGATGCGATGGGTGGTCGGTACCGTGCTTCTACTATTCGCTGCAAACCAGGCGCATGCCCTCGAAGGCACGCTGCAGGAATCGATCAGTTGCCCCGCCAGAAACTGCACGACGGTTTGCTACGCGGCGAGCGGCACGCCCAAGACCACCGTCACCTTGTACTCGAGACTGGACGTTTACCAGCAGTCGGCGTCATCGCCGAACAAGACCTGGCTGCAAAGTGACGGCAAGCCGCACGTCATCATGTTGGGGGATACCGACACCTGCGCCTTCGACGGAGATGCGCTGCCGATTTCCCCGCCACCGATCCCGCCGGTCAACCTGGACCCACCGCCCCCGCCTCCCGGTGGCAGCACCATTTGCATCTGTATTCCGGGCCATCCGTGCCAGCCTATCGGCTGTTCGCCCGGGCATTGATCGGGCAATTGTAGTGACAGCAATTGCGGTGCACTAAATCACCAAATTAAGTGCACTGCCCACCGAAACTTCCCTGTCGCCGAAACTCACCAAATTGCGGGAAGGCTCAGGGATGCCTAGCCAGCCTTTCGCTTGACGATCTTCACCAAGGCCTCGTCGATCTGGCTCTGCCACCCTTTGCCCTTTGCCTTGAAATGCTCGAGGACAACAGGGCTGAGCCGCAGCGTGACCTGCTTTTTGGTCGGCGCCTTGTTGGGTCCGCGGCCCTTCCTGAGCTTGGGCAGGAGTTCGTCAAAGGGAACGGCCTTCGCGAAGTCAGCCTTGGTCCATTCCGGATTGTCGCTCACAGCGCGCATGTCCGCCTTCGTGTAGGCTTTCTTAGCGACGGTTTTCTTCATAGAGGTCCCCTTCTGACTTGCTGGCGGCCCGCATGCTGATGATGCTGACGGCTTCCGCGCCGTAGACCGCGAAGACCACCGAAATCACGCCGCGCATGTTGACACCGATCGCTTGATATCGATTGAGCCTGGCCTTGCGAACCAGAGCCGTGTCGAAGAACCGCTCGTTGAGATCACCGAAATCCATCCCGTGCTTGTCGAGATTGGCGAGCCGCTTCGGTTCGTCCCAAATGATCTTCATGATTTATTTTGTAGTTACAAAATACTCTTAAGTCAAGCACCGCGGAGGCGCCGGAACGCAACACGCGCGCGACGTGGCATCGCGGCTTGACGTCCAGTTGGTCAAGGTAATAGATGATGATAATCATATATAAAAACCCAGCAGTTCGAGTTCCGGCCACACCGGTAAAAGCCCAACAGGAGCACCATGCGTCGAATTGTCGTAACGGGCCTCGGGACGGTGTCCCCGCTGGGCTGTGGCACCGAACTGGTCTGGTCGCGGCTGCTGGCGGGGCGGTCCGGGCTTCGGGCATTGCCGGAATGGGCAGCGAGCCTGCCGGCGCGCGTCGCAGGCCGGGTGCCTGACAAGGCCTCCGATGCCGAGGGCGGGTTCGATCCTGATCTGGCGGCGCCGCGCAAGGACCAGAAGAAGATGGACCGGTTCATCCTGTTCGCGCTGCTGGCGGCGGCGGAGGCCACAGCTCAAGCCGGCTGGATGCCGGCCGAGGCGCGGGCGCAGCAGCGGACCGCGACCGTGATCGCAACCGGGATCGGCGGGTTTCCCGCGATCGCGGATGCGGTGCGCACGGTGGCGACAAGCGGCGCGCGCCGGCTGTCGCCGTTCACCGTGCCCGCCTTCCTGGCCAATCTCGCGGCCGGGCACATCAGCATCCGCTATGGCTACAAAGGCGCGATCGGTGCGCCGGTGACCGCATGCGCGGCGAGCGTTCAGGCGATCGGCGATGCCGCGCGGCTGATCAGGTCCGATGAGGCCGACGTTGCGATCTGCGGCGGGGCGGAGGCCTGCATCGATCCGGTGAGCCTCGGCGGCTTTGCCGCGGCGCGGGCGCTTTCGACGTCCTTCAATGATGAGCCCGCCCGAGCGTCGCGGCCGTTCGACCGCGACCGCGACGGTTTCGTGATGGGCGAAGGCGCAGGCGTGCTCGTGATCGAGGAGCTCGAGCACGCGCTTCAGCGCGGCGCGACGCCGGTCGCCGAGATCCTCGGCTACGGCACGACGGCGGACGCCTATCACATCACCGCAGGCCCCGAAGACGGCGACGGCGCCCGCCGCGCCATGGAGATGGCGCTGGCGCAGGCCGGCCTGCGCGCGAGCGAGATCCAGCATCTCAACGCGCATTCGACATCGACGCCGGTCGGCGATCTCGGCGAACTCGAGGCGATCAAGCGCGTGTTCGGACGCGACGGCGGGATCGCCGTCAGCGCGACCAAATCGGCGACCGGGCATCTGCTGGGAGCTGCCGGCGGCGTCGAGGCGGTCTTCACGATCCTGGCGCTGCGCGACCAAGTCGCGCCGCCGACGCTCAACCTGGAGAACGCCGATCCGGCCGCCGGGGGTATCGACCTCGTTGCGAACGTCGCGCGGCCGATGGCCATCGAGCACGCGATCTCGAACGGTTTCGGATTCGGCGGCGTCAACGCCAGCCTCGTGTTTCGACGCTGGGCCTGAAACGGCCGGTTGGAGGTTCACCTCTCCGTTGGGAGAGGTCGGCGCACTCGGATCGGCGCTTTGCGCCGTCCGAGCACAGGCTCCGCGCCGGGTGAGGGATTCCGGTCCCTCGTTGGCGCTGCGGCCCCTCACCCGATTTGCTTCGCAAATCGACCTCTCCCAAATGGGGAGAGGTGAAACAAGCAGGCCGCACGGGCGCAGCGACAGGCGGCGACGAACGATTCCGCGGATGTCACCGCGCTCATCGGGGCTATCCGTGCTGCAGCGTTCTCACCAACGCCCTGCCCTCGTGATCGGATGTTGCGCAATCGAGGGCGATCTGCCAGTTTTCAACCTTTGATGGACGGGCGATGGCGCCGCATCGGTCATGTCTGCTGGCGTGACGGCCAAGGCCCGATGCTATTTGACCCGCTCGTTGCAACGGCCTTTTGAAACCCGGATCGGACACGGAGCGCGCGAAGGCGTCGGATGGCGGAAACAGGTGAGCCTCAGAAATCCAGTCCGGCCGCCGTTCAGCCCGCCTTTGCGCAGGCGATCGCGCTGCATCAGCGGGGGCAGCTGGCGGCGGCGGAGAAGATCTATGAAGACATTCTCCGCCGGCAGCCCGGCAATTTCGATGCGCTGCATCTGCTCGGCCTGATTTCCGCGCAGACCGGCCGCAGCGAGCGCGGCGTCGACCTGATCCGGCGCGCGATCAGGCTGAACGGCAACGTCGCGGATGCGCACAACAATCTGGGCAACGCGCTGCGCGATCTGCGCCGCTTCGACGAGGCGCTCGCGAGCTTCGAGCGGGCGACCGCGCTGAGGCACGACCTTGCGCCGGCGCTCTTCAATCGCGGATTGACGCTCGCAGACCTCGGCCGCCACGAGGAGGCGCTCGCCAGCTACGATCGCGTGATCGCGCTGGTGCCGGGCCATGCCGATGCCCATCGAAACAGGGGCGCCGCGCTGAGAAAGCTCGGGCGGCTCGACGAGGCGCTGGCGTGCCTCGACCGGGCGATCGCGCTCAGGCCCAACGATGCCGGTGCGCACAACGATCGCGGCAACGTGCTCAACGACCTCGAAAGGTTCGATGAGGCGCTGGCGAGCTACGACCGAGCGCCGGGCATTGCCGGCGCCTGCTACAACCGCGGCAACGTGCTGACCAGGCTGGACCGTCTCGAAGAAGCAGTCGCGAGTTTCGACCAGGCGATCGCGCTGCGGCCCGACTATGGCGAGGCCTACAACAACCGCGGCATGGCGCTGCTCAGGCTCAGGCAGCCCGATGCGGCGCTCGCCAGCATCGACAAGGCGATCCAGTACAAGGGCGACGATGCAGCGGCCCACGCCAACCGCGGCAAGGTGCTATCCATGCTGGAGTGCTACCACGAGGCTCTCGCTGCCTACGACAGGGCGATCGCGCTCAAGCCGGACCAGGCCGACATCGAAGGCTATCGCCTGCACGCCAAATCTCAAATCTGCGACTGGGCCAACTTCGACGCCGATTGCGCCCAGCTGATCGAGACGATCAGGAACCGGAACGCGACGACGGCGCCATTCCTGTTTTGCAGCGTTCCGTCATCGGCCGCCGACCAGCTGCTGTGCGCCACGCGATGGACCGCGAAGAACCATCCGCCGTCCGAAAACCAGCGCTGGCGCGGCGAGCGCTACCATCACGACCGGATTCGCATCGGCTATTTCTCGTCGGATTTCTGCAGCCACGCGACAGCGCATTTGATGGCCGGGATGCTCGAGTGTCACGATCGATCGACATTCGAGACGGCGGCGATCTCATGGTCGCCGAACAACGACCCGAAGATGCGGCGACGGCTGGAGGCATCGTTCGATCGGTTTGTCGAGGTCGGGGACATGAACGACGATGCGGTCGCCGACCTGATCCGACGATTGGAAATCGACATCCTGGTCGATTTGAAGGGCTTTACCGGGGGATCCCGCACCCGGGTCCTCGGCCGCCGGCCTGCCCCCATCCAGGTCAATTATCTGGGTTACCCGGGAACGCTCGGTGCCCCGTTCATCGACTACATCATCGCCGATCGGACCGTAATCCCGCACCACCATCGCGAATTCTACAGCGAGAAGGTGGTGGCTCTGCCCGACAGCTATCAGGCCAATGACGACAAGCGCGTCATCACCGATCGCGTGTTTGCGCGCAGCGAGGTGGGGCTGGCTCCGACGGGCTTCGTGTTCTGCTGCTTCAACAACAACTACAAGATCACGCCCGGCATGTTCGACCGGTGGATGAGGATCCTCGGCCGCGTCGAGGGCAGCATGCTGTGGCTGCTCGAAGCCCACGCCGAGTCTGGCGCAAATCTGCGCAAGGAGGCGGTCGCGCGCGGCATCGCTGCGGAGCGCCTGGTGTTCGCACAGCGGGCGTCGCTGCCCGACCATCTCGCGCGCCATCGCCTCGCCGACCTGTTCCTCGACAACATTCCCGTCAACGCCCACACCACCGCCAGCGATGCGCTGTGGGCTGGCCTGCCGGTGCTGACCATTCTCGGCGACACGTTTGTCGGCCGGGTCGCGGCGAGCCTGCTCCATGCGGTCGGCCTGCCCGAGCTGATTGCGGAATCGCCGGAGGCTTACGAGCAGATGGCGGTCGATCTTGCCACCGATCCATCGAGGCTCGCGGCGCTCAAAGCGAGACTGGCAGCCAATCGGCCGACGGCGCCGCTGTTCGACACCAAGCGCTTCACCCGTCATATCGAGGCCGCCTACACCGCGATGTATCGGCGCCACCAAGCGGGCCTTGCGCCCGATCATATCGACGTCCCGGCGTGATCGGCGCGGCGTCCCCTCACCCCTTCGTCACGCTCGCATCGATCAACAGCTTCGCGACCGCGAGCGCCGACTGCGCCGGCCCCTCTTCCGACTGCTGGCCGGTGCTGTAGATGCCCTCGATCAGCAGCAACAGCGCATCGCCGAGCACCGCGGGCTGACGCGCACCCATGCCGGCCGCGAGCTCGCGCAGGCGCTTGCGGAACACCTTCTTGTGCGCTTCGGCGACCTGCCGGGCCGGATTGTCGCGCGACGGATATTCCACGGTGGCGTTGCTGAGGCCGCAGCCGCGATAGCCCTCGCGCACCGCGCGGGTCGACAGCACGCGGATATAGGCGAGCACGTGCTCCCGTGGGTCGCTGTACGACTTGCCGCCGGGGTTCTCGAACTTCTCCCAGAAATCGAGGTCGTAGTCGCGCATATAGGCGGCGGCGAGATCGTCCTTGGAGGCGAAGCTGCGATAGAGGCTCGGCTTGGTGACGCCGGCGCGCTCGACCACCTCGTCGACGCCGACCGCGCGGATGCCCTCGCGATAGAATAGCTCGCTCGCGGAGGCGCGGATCCGGTCGGCGGCCCTGACGCCTTTTCCGTCCCGATGGGATCGGAGCGGGGCTCCGGACTCCTGTTTTGACGCGTTTTCTCGACGCGAACCGGCAGCCGCTTCGCCCGGAAACGCCTTGGCCGGGCGCTCGGCTGACGCATCGACGGATTTCTTCATGACGGGTCTCCGGATCTGCCCGGCCCTCTTGACAATGTTACTGACCGGTACGTATACACGCCGCATCACAATACGTACCGGTAAGTAACATGCCCTCAACAGCGCTTCAAGCCGCCCCCGTGTCGCGGCGGCCGTTCGGCCAGAACTACGCGTTCGTCGTCGTCGCCGTGATCTTCCTCGCGCTGCTCGCCTCCGCCGGCCTGCGCGCGACGCCGGGCGTCCTGATGCTGCCGCTGCAATCAGCGTTCGGCTGGGACGTCGGCGTGATCTCCTCGTCGGCTGCGGTCGGCATCTTCCTCTACGGCCTCGCCGGCCCGTTCGCCGCCGCCGTGATGCAGCGCTTCGGCATCCGCCGCACGGTGCTCGGCGCACTCGCGCTGATGTCGGTCTCGACCGGCATGAGCTATTTCATGACCGCGCCGTGGCAATTGTTCATGAGCTGGGGGCTGTTGTCCGGCATCGGCTCGGGCGCGGTCGCCAACGTGCTCGGCGCCACCGTCGTCAATCGCTGGTTCACCACCAATCGCGGCCTCGTCATGGGGCTTCTGACCGCGTCGACCGCGACCGGCACGCTGATCTTCATGCCGGGCCTCGCGGCGCTGGTGGCGTGGGGCGGCTGGAAGCCGGTGGTGCTGACGGTCGCCGCATGCTGCGCGGCGCTGATCCCGCTGGTGTATTTTCTGGTGCCGGAGCGGCCCGCCGCGGTCGGCCTGCGCTCATACGGCAGCACGCATGACGATCAGCCCGCGCCGCCCGCTGCGGGCAATCCGTTCACCGCCGCGATCAGCAACCTGGTGCGCGCCGCCAGGACGCGGGCGTTCTGGTTCCTGTTCGCGACCTTCTTCATCTGCGGCTTCACCACCAATGGCCTCGTCGGCACCCATCTGATCGCGTTCTGCGGCGACCATGGGATCGTCGAGGTGCAGGCCGCAGGCCTGCTCGCGCTGATGGGGTTCTTCGACCTGTTCGGCACCACGCTGTCGGGCTGGCTCACCGACCGGTTCGATCCGCGCAAACTGCTGTTCCTGTATTACGGGCTGCGCGGCCTGTCGCTGATCTACCTGCCCTACTCGGATTTCTCGCTTGCGAGCCTGTCGGTATTCGCGGTGTTCTACGGCCTCGACTGGATCGCGACCGTGCCGCCGACCGTGCGCATCGCCAACGAGGCGTTCGGCGACAAGAACGCGCCGCTGGTGTTCGGCTGGGTGGTGGCAGGCCATCAGTTGGGCGCCGCCTGCGCCGCGTTCTTCGCCGGCTTCATGCGCTCGGCGCAGGGCGATTACCTGCAGGCCTTCATGATCGCGGGCGCAACCGGCATCATCGCGGCCGTGCTGTCGCTCATGATCACACGGCGGCCGGCGCAACCGATGCTGGCCGCGGCGTGAAACCGCGTACCTCGTGGATCGACCAGTTCGGCGGCACGCCACTGAGTAGTAGCCATATTGATAGTTGTAGTGATCGAACCCGATGGTTCCATCCGGATTGGTCCTCAGCACCAGAGAGACCGAGGTCGGCAGCTATTCGACGGTCGGCGTTTCGACGGCCGATTGCACAAGATTGGCGTAGGTCTGCTGGGCCTGCCATGTCTCGGCCAACCGGACGGGCCGCCTGGGCGTCGGCTTCGCCCAAGCCGTAATCCTGGCTGTAGTGGAGGCCCGTGCCGTTCCAGTTGGCCGCGCTGTGGCTCATCCAATAACTGTAGGGGTCCGTCGTGGTCGCCGTCGGGTCGTTCACCTTGTCCGCGGAGTAGGCCAGGGTTTCCTGGACATCGCGCCGGAGATCGCCGCAGCGACGGCGCCGCCGATGATGGTACGGTGCCGGCGGGAGACCACTCGCCTTCTCGAACGTATTTCGGCGATGGACGCGAGCCTACGTTTGAAGGTAACGCCGGCTTCCTGCGCCGCCGAGATCGCTTCTCGAACTGCTATCCAAAAAAGACCAGGGCGCGAACCTCTATGCTCTCACGCGGCGGCGCGCCGGGTGCGAGCGGATTTTCGAACGAGGTGTGGAACGATAGCCGCGCACGACCGTCATTGGCGCTGTCATGAATCCGGATCAATAGCGCCTCGTCAGTCTGCATCTCGGAAAAATAGTACCAGCGATGGTTCGGTTTGTATTCCACTCGAGACGTTTCGCCACGAACATGAGCGTAAACGAGATCGCTGGGAATCAGATCATCGTCCGTGAATGATCGCGCGTCGCACAGCGCCAGCGGTGAATCCAATACCGGACCGCGCAGCGGACGCCATACGTTGACGATCCCAAATCGATGCTTCAGCAATTCGTCCGCCTCAGCTCCGAGGTGATCGCGGACCCTCCGCGGCGCAGAGTTGACGGTGTGATCGTTGTGGACCTGCCGGGATGGCGGTGCGAGACCGGGAACGCTCGCATTGCGTACGTTGTGATCGAAGATGTATACGCGGCTGGCGCCGACGGCGTCGCGCAGCAATTGCTCAACTTCCGGGTAATAGACGCGCTTGATTTCTTCCGAGTCGTAAAAATTGGCAACGGCGGTAGGCGCGTTGACCAGCGAGAAACCATTACGATCGAGCGAGAATTCCGACTCACGCCCCCGCACGTCCTCGATCGTCACCTCACGCTCATCGTCGATACCATTCCATTGCGGTACGCCAGGGGGTGGCTCGATACGGTAAAAGGTCGGCTTCTCGTCGCCGCGCTTGAGGTAGTGCAGTTTCGCGGTGAGATTGCGAGGAAAGATGGGTCCGTCGAGCGCCATGATCGCTACTCCACGTTGGCTCGCGGGAGATACCGCGACAGCTTTCTGGTTGCGATACTATCGCCACGGCGCACGAACGTCAGCGTCGCCATTCACCAAAGATCTCTCGTCCGCGCATGTGAAGCACCAAAACTCGACACGCAGAGGGCAATTGCTTCTCTTTGCAGCCGGAGCGCGCTTGACGTCCCGCGAAGCAAGTCTCGCCGCGCTCAATCAAGACAGGCAACAAAGACGTCGGCCGCCTCGCCGGCAAACTCTGTCGCCCACTCCCGAAAGATCACAATCTCCGGATCCGTCGCAACCCGCAAACGGCTTTCGGCATTCTCCGCATGACGTCGCCGTGAGCAAAAGCTGCCAAGCGCCACGGCGAACCAGTTTGCCCGCGTCATTGCTTCCGCGTCCTCACGGCTCCCCGCCTCGAATGCCAGCCTTCGCGCCCCCTCCGTCTCGATCACGAACACGCCGAGGTCCGGCGCAAGATGGCGCGGCAGGCCGCCTACAGAAAGGCGTTGGGTAACGGGCATTGCAGCAGATACTCGCTGCGCCTAAACGGCAGGCCGACCGGCTGCCGTCGCCTCGACCACCTCGTTGAGGCGGCCGGTCTTCACGTCGTAAATGAAGCCGTAGATCGGAATTTGCTTCGGCACCAGGGGATGGCTTCTGATCCGCTGCACATCCTCGAGCACACTCTTGGCATTGTCCTCAAACGTATGCCAGTGGACGAACTTGCCCGCGACCGAACCGCCTTCGTGTTTTGGATTCGACCATGTCTTGCCATCGAACTGCGCGGTGCCCAGATCGTCCGCCAGGAGGTCGCTGATGACCTCGTTGGTGAACAATTGCATCCCGCAATCGCTATGATGGACGACGAACCATTCATTCGTTCCGAGCAGCTTGTGAGAGATCACGAGCGAGCGGATCGCGTCATCGGACGCGCGTCCTCCCGCATTACGGATCACGTGAGCATCGCCCTCGGCAAGTCCAGCATACTTTGCCGGGTCAAGCCGCGCGTCCATGCAGGTCAGGATCGCAAAGCGTCGCGCAGGCGGCAATGCCAGCTTTTCCTTGTCACCGAATTCGGCAGCGTATTTGCCGTTGGCCGAAATGACTTCCTGTAACGTGGCGCTGGGCGTCGACATGGCGTGACATCCTTCGGTTATGAAAGCACGGTCAACTGTCAGATGGAATCAGCGCGAGGCTCGCACGTCAAGGAAATGGAATTTCGAAGTTCGTGCGAGCACGATGAAGTCATGTCGCGAATGGAAGCGCTTTCAGTCAGAACCATACCGGTCATCGCGCAGCTCATGCCTGCTGATGCGCAAGCCACCGGCCAACAAGGCCCGGTCGATTGCCGGACCGTGGGGTGAAACCCATGCGTCAATCGCTCAACGTGACGCCAAGCCTCACTGCAGCCGCAACTGTCGACGCGACATTTCGGTTCAAGCTTCGCGCGATCTTCTCGACGGGCATATTCGCCTTTGCCAAGCCTCTAAGCTTGTATTTTTCGGCTGCCGTCCAGGGGCGATCACTGCCCGGCCGGGATTGATCTCCGGCGGCTATTTCCGGTCGCGATCCCAATGCTGCCCCCTCGCCTTGACGACCAGAATCTCCATGCCGGCCGGTGCCGCGGCGAACTCGCCGCAGCCTCCCGGCGTGAACCGTACGCCCTAGTTGAAGAGATCCGGCTCGGCCTCGGTGATCCAGTCCCATAGCGGCTGGAAGCTGAAATAGCCTCCCTTATGCGTGCCGACCTGACTGGCAGTCAGCTTCGCCACGTCATGCGGAATCGGCTTTGGCGTGCCGGCCGCTTCGGCGAGCAATTGCGCGCGAGCGGCGTTATCCATCGCGATGTACCACCAAGCGGTCGCCTCGATCGTGGGGCCGACCGTCAACAGACCGTGGTTCTGCAGGATCACGGCCTTGTTCGATCCGAGCGCCTCCGCGATCTTCCGGCCTTCTTCCGCCTCAAGCACGACACCGGAGAACGGATCGAACAGCGCGTGATCTTGATAGAACGCGCAGGAGTCCTGGGTAAGCGGATCGAGCAACCGGCCGAGCGCCGACCATGCCTTGCCGTAAGTCGAGTGCGTATGGGCCGCCGCGATGACCTCCGGATGCGCAGCGTGGATCGCCGAATGAATCACGAAACCCGCCTGGTTGATCGGCTTGTCGCCAATCAGAATGTTACCGTCATGATCCACCAGTTGCAGGTCGGAGACCTTGATCTGACCAAAATGCTTCGACAGCGGATTGATCCAGAAGCGATCCGGAAACTCCGGGTCACGCACGGTGACGTGCCCGGCCAGGCCCTGGTCGAACCCATAGCGGGAAAACAGCCGGAAGGTTGCCGCGAGACGCTGCTTGCGATGCAGCCTCTCCTCCTCGAACGAAGCTGCCGGCACGCGCTCGACCAGGGAGTATTTCTTCGGCTTCTCGACGATCTGGTTCATTCTCGGGGCTCCTTGCTTAGTATCCCAGCTTCTTGTCAAAAACATCGGCCAACGGCGCGCCATGCGCGTAGGCGTCGAGGTTGACCAGCGTCTTGTCGGTCAGCCGCTTGATATCGTCTGCTCCGGTCCAGGACACGTGCGGGGTCAGGACGACCTTCGGGTGAAGGTAGATCGGATCCCCCTCCGGCGGCGGCTCCGGATCCGTGACATCGAGCGTGGCGCCCGCCAGTTGCCCGTTGTCGAGCGCACGCAGCAAGGCTTGCTGATCGATGATCCGGCCCCGCGCCACGTTGATCACGTGCAACGATTCCTTCGCATGCGTCAGGACCTCGGCGTTGATCAAATGCACTGTCTGCGGCGTTGCCGGCAGTGCGATCACGAGATGGTCGGAGGCCGCCACCAGCGCTTCGATGCTGTCGACCGGGAGGATACCCGGAACGGCATATTGCCACGATGAGCGTCGCAACACCTTGATCTGAACACCGAACGGCTTCAACCGCTCGGCGACGGCATGGCCGATCGCGCCAAATCCCGCGATTCCAACCGTTTTTCCGGCAAGCGAACCGAGCGGCGTGATCTTCCACTCCGCTCGACTGCGTGGACGCACGTCTTGGAGCCGTTTGGCAAAGCCCAGGATCGCTGCCAGGACATATTCAGAAATAGCATCGGCCGAGATGCCGCGCCCAACCGTAACCACCGGACCATCGAGCAGCCATTCCGGAAAGAAGTCGACGCCCGTCGACGCGGTCTGGATCCAGCGCAGGCCGTATGGCCACCCCCTCGGCTTCTCCCCCGGCGCCTTGCTCCAGCCTGCGGCCGGACGGGTCAGCAACACGTCGGCTTCCGGCGCGATGTCCCAGGCCGGACGCTCGGCGGGATGGTCAATGATCAGCGGGCGGGACCAGTGGTCGATCAGCGACGCGCGAACTTCGGCTCCAAGCTGGTTGATGATGATCGGCGAACGCACGCCGGTGGAGGCGCGACCGCTGTCGATACGAGGCGTGTTCATGGCGTGCACTCATGATTGCAAACTCGTGACATGCTAGGCGCCGGCGGCAAGATAGTCTTTTCAAAGATGCCTAAGGCTCTGCAACAACCGGGTAACGCGTCGAGACGATGCAAATGAAATCGCCTCTCTGAGTTTCATCCGCGATCGCACGCAACGTGGATGGCGTCTGCACTGAACCACGCCGGGACGAGAAAGAGCATCACATGCCGTGATCTGCAGCCTCGCGGCGAATCGACCGCGTTCTCGACAGAATCAGACTATCGGCGTGGATGACTTCAACCGCGTCGCGGCATCCGGCTCAGTCCAAGCACCTCCAATTTGCCGGATGGAAATCTGTTATATTGGAAGTCTCGCCGCAGCATCTCGCTCCGCTTCCATTTTCTCAGACGAAAGCGAATGAGATGAAACTTTCCCTATTCTCCAGTATCGCACCGCACTCTATCTACGACAGTGACGAAATTGAGCACGCCCTGCTCTACCCCTGGAGAACGACGATGAACACCGCGATGCAGATGATGCCCATGCCAATGATGATGGGCGGCATGATGAACCCCTCTATGGCCGGCGGCATGATGCCGATGATGAACATGCCCATGATGGGCATGCCGATGATGGCCTGTCAGATGAAGTGCACCATGACCCCCACCGGCATGACCTGCGAGATGATGCCGATGGATCCGGCAATGAAGGACATGTTCATGAAGTGCTGCGAGAGCATGATGAACATGATGCAGATGGGCATGCCCATGATGATGGGCTGCGGCGGCATGATGATGATGTGCATGCCGATGAAGGCCTAGGACCTCGACCGGCTCGCGCTGCCTTCCCAGGGGGCCGGCACTGCCGGCCCTCTTTTCGTTTCAGGTCGCGTCGTCGGCATAGGTCATGACGAGGTAGAGCACTGCCTCGCTGGCTACCAGATTCTTATATACATGCGGAACATCGGCCTCGAAGACGATCGCGTCGCCTTCCGTCAATGTCTGCGGCTTGTCGGAGCCGGCAGCGATCTCCACGACGCCCTTCGCCACGAACAGGTTTTCACGGGTGCCGGGCGCATGCGCTTCGGCGTTCTCGCGATGCAGCGGACCTATTCTGAGCTCGTAGAATTCGACCTGATGGCTGCCATCGAACGGAAACAGCGCGCGAGACGTGAACTGCCCTTGGCTCGATGAGAGCAGCTTGGCGTCACTTTGGCGGAGCACGACCGGGCCTCGCGCGACATCCGCCTGCAACAGATTGGCGAACGGAACGTGCAGTGCGTTCGCGACCTTCCACAGCAGCGCGATGGTCGGAACGCTCTTTCCGGTCTCGATCTGTCCAAGCATCGCACGGCTGACGCCGGACTGCTTCGCCAACCGTTCCAGCGAGTGGCCGCGGCTCGTTCGCAGCCGTCGCAGATTGCGTCCGAGGACCGCAGGCAGATCCTGCTCCGCGTCGGGTGACGGGTTGGCGTCTAATGAAGAAGCGACGTTACCGTCGCTCATAAAGCATCCCAGTGCGCAGCGGATGTCGCCGGTACCGCCATCGGCACCCACACCCAGGCGGGCCAGAGCCAGAAAAGCTGCATCGCGCCAAAGGAAGGACCGAAGGTGGCGTTTTGCCACTGTCCGGCGGATGTCGCCGGCTGCTGCCTCCGCCGCATTGATCGATAGGCGTCCAGATCAATGATCCGCGCTGAATTCAAGGCTTCTGTCACCTGCTGTGCCCGCGTTCGATTGCCGTCCTCGATATCCTAGTTGGACCCCGGCTCCCGACAAGCTGTTGTCGAACAAAACAACACGCGCTCTGTAAAGTTCGATCAGGTAGCAAAGACTTCTCGCGTCCGCGCTTCCAATAGCAACCGGCTCCTTTCGCTCGAAACGCGCTGCAACCGGCACACTGGCAATTGAGCCGGCGAACGCCGATGGGGCAGGAGACCTTTGATTGCGACGTTCCGACCACGCCGCCCGCGACTTGGACACCGTCATCAAAGGGCGCCACCCCACACAAAGAACCGATTTCTCCATTGCAGACGAATTGGAGAACAACAATCTCGCCCGTTGGCATTTCAACGAAGAAATCCTGGAGGTACCGCAATTGGTCCAATCCATTGGACCAATTGCAGCATTTCCTGAAGTGTGGCCAAAAGGGCCTGCAAAAGCGCGACGTGCCGCTTGGACCAACTGGAACTCAGAAGACCACAGAATGAATACATCGATGCTTCTACGTGCTGCCGCCCTCGCGTTGATCGCGCTCGCAAGCGGCGCCAATGGCGTCCGCGCGGAAACCGATCAACTTCGCATCGCGCAGCAATTCGGGATTGCCTATCTTCCGCTCATTGTCGCCAGCGAAAAGGGACTGATCGAGCAGGAAGCGAAAGCACTCGGCATCGCGCCGCCGAAGATCGAATGGCTTCGGCTGTCCGGTGCAGCGGCGATGAACGAGGCACTTATTTCCGGCGGGCTTGATTTCGCGACGGCGGGTATCACGCCGATGATCCTGACCTGGGACAAGACGCGCACAACCGCCAAGATCATCGGCGTGGCCGCCCTGGGCTCAATGGCCAACATCCTGACCACCAACAATCCGAGCATCAAGACGATTGCGGACTTCACCGAGAAAGACCGGATTGCGCTCCCGTCGGTCAAGGTCGGCTTCCAGCCGATCGTTCTCCAGATGGCCGCCGACAAGGCTTTCGGCAAATACGACAAGCTCGACGAACTCACCGTCAGCATGCCGCATCCGGACGCCACGGCCCAAATCCTGTCGGGACGTTCCGAGATCACAGCACACTTCACCTCACCGCCGTTTTCGCAGCAGCAGCTGGCAAGCGGCAAGGTGCATCAGGTCCTCAACAGCTACGATGTTCTCGGCGGTCCGCACACCTTCAACGTGGTTTACTCCACCACGAAGTTCGTCAACGACAATCCGAAGACGATTCAGGCTTTCGTTCGCGGTCTCGATCGCGCCAATGAATGGATCAAGGCCAATCCGAAAGACGCGGCCGCGCTCTATATCAAGGCCGAAGGCTCTAAGCTCGCTCCCGACTTCGTCGAAAGCATCATCCGCGACAAGGACGTCAACTTCACAACCGCTCCGGAAGGCGCGCAGAAGTTCGCAGATTTCGAGGCCAAGGTCGGCTTGATCAAGCAGGCGCCGGCGTCGTGGCGGGACTTGTTCTGGTCCGGGCTCGGAGACAAGCCGGGAAGCTGACATGAACCTCGCTCCCCGACCGGTCGACCTTGTCGGCGATGCCGCGTCTCCGTCCTTGCTCACGCTTGACCGCGTCAGCATCAGCTATCCGACGCGCGACGGCATCCTGACTGCAGTCGAAGATGTCAGCTTCGCTCTTTCGGCAGGCGAGCGGCTTGTTCTGCTGGGTCCGTCCGGCTGCGGCAAGTCCACGCTGCTCCGAGCAGTCGGCGGCTTTCTCAAGCCGAGCTCTGGAGAGATTCGGATGGATGGGCGGCCGATCGGAGCGCCGGGCCCCGAGCGGATGACGGTGTTTCAGGAATTTGACCAGCTGCTGCCGTGGCGCACCGTGCTGGGCAACGTCCGCTATGCCCTGGAGCGCGGCAAGTCGCTGCCGCGCCGCGAGGCCGAGACCGTTGCTCGGGGCTGGCTCGAACGGGTTGGGTTAAGCAAATTCGTCGATACTTTTCCGCACACTCTGTCTGGCGGCATGAAGCAGCGCGTCGCAATCGCGCGCGCCTTCGCACTGGAGCCGGCGCTGCTGCTGATGGATGAACCTTTCGCCGCGCTGGATGCCCTGACGCGGCGTCAGATGCAGGACGAGTTGCTCAAGCTATGCGAAGAGACCGGCAGTACGGCATTGTTTGTGACGCACGGCATCGACGAGGCGATCCGGGTCGGGACCCGCATCCTCGCCCTCACACCCCACCCTGGTCGGCTGGCCGCGACATTTGATGTCCCGCCGGAAAGCCGTATCCGCGGCACGGCGGGATTCACCGGGCTGGAACAGCGGATTCAGCAAGCCGTCTTTGCCGATCCGGAAATCGATCATGGCTGAGGTCACGGCCCCGAAGCTTCCTCACGCACCGGCACTGCGCCGCGCGATCGAGCAAACGCCCTGGCGGCGCTTTGTGATCCTTGCCGCCCTTGCGCTCGCCTGGGAACTCTACGCGCGCTGGCTTGACAACGCACTGCTGCTCCCGACCCTGGGGGCGACGCTGTCGGCACTCTGGTCGGCGATCCTGTCGGGCGAGTTGCCAAATCGGACGCTCACCTCGCTGCGCGTTCTGGTCACAGGCTATGCACTGGGCGTCGGCGTCGCCGCGGTGTTTACGGCACTGGCGACGTTGTCGCGCTGGGGCAATGAGGCCCTTGGCCTGCTGACCTCGATGTTCAATCCGCTTCCGGCGATCGCGCTGCTTCCAATTGCGCTGCTGTGGTTCGGCGTTGGCACGCCGAGCCTCGTTTTCGTGATTGTCCACTCGGTCCTGTGGCCGGTTGCGCTGGCCTGCCATGCCGGCTTTCGCGCCATCCCACCAACGCTGCTGATGGCCGGCCGTAACCTCGGCTTGTCGGGCGGCCGTTTCGTTGCCGAGATTTTGGTACCGGCGGCATTTCCCCAGATATTGTCAGGCTTGCGGATCGGCTGGGCGTTCGCGTGGCGTACGCTGATTGCAGCCGAGCTGGTCTTCGGCGTCAGCGCGCGCTCCGGCGGAATTGGCTGGTTCATCTACACCAGCCGCGCCCAATTGGAGACCGCAAGCGTCTTTGCCGGACTGCTCACCGTGATCCTGATCGGCCTCCTCGTGGAGAGCGTTGTGTTCCGGAGCCTGACACGGATCACCGTGCAGCGCTGGGGACAGGAGCGAACCTAAAGCAAGACCCTCATCGCACTCCAGGCCGCATGCGCGACTTGCACCTCATTTGAGTGGAAAGCCCAGGCCCCGCAGCTCCTCGACCAGGCGGTCCCGTCCATTCAGCGACCGGACCGATCCAAGCCGGTTGAGCACGGCTTGGGTCCAGCCGATCGCAGGCAATCCCTCGGCGGTCTGAAAATCGCGCAAGGTGGCGTCGTAGGCGGCGATTCCGGCATCATCGTCAGCCGTCGTGTAGCGCTCGCGATGGATGACGACGTCCTGGCGCAGGCGCGGCTTGACCCGGGCGGGCCGCGTCGGATCGGGATAGCCGATGCACAGCCCGAACACCGCAGCGGCCTGCGGCGGCAATCGCAATTCCTCGGCTACCGCCTGCGGCTTGTTGCGGATGGCGCCGATATAGACCGATCCGAGCCCAAGCGCCTCCGCAGCAACGACCGCGTTCTGGGCGGCCAACGCCGCGTCGACCACGGCCACGATGAACGTCTCGAGGAAGGGCAGTCCATCCTTGGGATGGTTCGCACTCCTTGCCAGGCGCTCTGCCCGCGACAAATCCGCGAGCCAAACCAGGAAAAGCGGCGCCTCGACGATATGCTTCTGCCCGCCGGCGAACTCGGCGAGGCGCGCCTTGCGCGCCTCATCCTCGACCACCACGACACTCCAGGTCTGGAGGTTGGAGGACGATGAGGCCGACTGCGCTGCCGCAACCAGCGTCTCCACGGTACCGCGCGGCACCGGATCCGGCCGATAGGCTCGCACAGAACGGTGGGCAAGGAGATTGTCGAGCACCCCGTTCCAAGCCTCGCCGATCAGAGGCAAATCCTTGCCGTAACGGGAGTGCAACGCCGCCGAAGCGGCATCATCAATCCCCGACGGGCCGGGCACCACAGTCGAGGCGGCCTTGCTTCTCGTGTTGCTCATCAACGCGATCCTCCGGGAAATTGCCTAGACGTCAATGTCGACCACGACGCGATTGGCAAGCTTGGCCGGATCCGTATTCGGCTTGATGATCGTGGCACGTTTCAGATCGCTCGTGATCTTCACGACCTCGCGACGCAGGTCTGCACCTGCCGGATGATGGCCGTGCGTGTGGCTGCGCAGCATCGTCGCCAGATCGGCGACCGCTACCTTCGGGGTGTACTTGGAAAATATCTCGGCAGCGTCATCTGGATGTTCGGCCACGTGATGCGCAGCTTCGCGGACGGCGAGGGTTAGCGCCTTCACCGCAGCGGGATCCGACGCCCAGAGCGAACTCCGCACGCCGAGCGTGCAGCACGACAGGTTGGCGTAATCCCCGCTCAGGTTCGATGCGATCTCGACGAGATCGCCATTGGCGCGCCGCTCCGTCAACCAGGCATTCGGGTCGGAGTCGGCGATCGCCTGTATCTCGCCGCGCTGCAGGGCGGTGAGCTGCAGATCGGCCGGAAATTCCCGCCATTGCACATCGCTCTGCGGATCGAGCCCGTTGTCCGACAGCAGAATGGCGAAGAAGTTGCGCGGAGGCCCGGAAATGCTGGAGACGCCGATCGTCTTGCCCTTGAGATCGGTGATATCCTTGAATCCGGACTCCTTGCGCACGAACAGCCGGGTGCAGCCGCCATGCAGGCCGGTGGTCAGCTTGACATCGATGCCCTGTTCCAGCGGCTTCAGCCAGTTGAGCAGCATGCTCGAGCCGGCATCTGCCTTGTCGGTCGCCAGCGACTGCAACATCTGGTCGGTGCTGCCTGCGAGCTGCAGGAACTCCACATCCAGATTGTGACGTGCGAAATGGCCTCGGTGCAGGGCGACGGGCACCGCCGCCGTGCAGATGCCCGTGCCATTGTAGGCAAAGCGGATGTGACGAGCCGGCCCCTTCGGGGCCTCGTCGGAATTCGCTACCCGACAGATCGGCGCTGCGCTCAGGGGATCAGCCGCCGGACCAAGACCCAACGCCGGAAAGGCGCGCGCGGCGCCCATGACGCCGAATGGCGCGGCGATGCCCGCCAGGCCGGCGAGACCGAGAAGGGCACGCCGCGACGGCGAGAATGGCTGATGTTGGTCTATCGTCATGATGCGCATTCCTGCTTTGCACTGTAGTCGCATATGCCCAGCCTGCCTGCGCGGCACAGAGCACCTGTCGTGTTCAACAGAGCGCTCATCAAGGCACGACATCCTGTCCGAAATGCTAGGTCCGGCATCCGATTGCGTCGATCGCAAAGTTTGCTTCAAACAGAGAGAGTTCATGTCGCTTTGCGACGAGCAATGAAAACAGCGTTGCTTATCGTCGCCGAAAATGTCGCCGCGGCGCCGGTCAGATACGCCGCCGCAACATCAGCGCCCGGCGTAACCGGGGTCCCCACCAAATCGGCGATAACGCAGTGGATCGACTGGCGGTCAGCGGTGTGAAGGCGGTGCGCCACATTCGAGGCCGAGCGCGCCTCGCCCCGCTTCACTGATGGATATATGGAAAGGAGTAACGTTCGGCCAGATATCGAAGGATGCGCTCTGACGAATCGATGAACCGCCGGCCGTTGACAACACCAGCGTCCTCGGGCACCGGCCCACTTTGGTCGAAAACCAGCACGGGCAACGATTGATGCAAATCACCGAGAATTTCGACGATCGGACCTCGCGGTCGCGCGAACGGCAAGCGCTGAACCTCGATCTGCGTGGCCAGACCCGGAAATGATGCGAGGAGACCTTCGATCGCATTGCAGTGCGGACAGACGAAGAACTTGCCGGCCTGCGCCGGGTCTTCGAATCCCGGCTTCAGAAGGAATAGCTGATCCTTGCTCATGTTGCTCACCTCGTACCCCGAGATAGGTCTTGCCCATCAGACCGTGCGCCCGCTGCACCGCGAACGAACCGCGATGTTCTGTAAAGCCGTCGCGGAGAACGCCGGGGCCGCGACGAGTGCGGCGGCGGAAACAGCAAGCGCGGCCGCGCGCCCCCACGTTCGCGACAGGGCAAAGGCACGAAGAGCACGACCCGCAAGCGTCGCCAGATTCATTGTAGAGACCTCCTTGCACCGTCGAGGAACGCTCGGATATTGAGGAAAAACGTTTCTATGCGCAATAAAACGTCAAACCAAAGTTGACTGCGACGATAGAAGGAATCGTGTTTCGCGAGCGCTTCAAACGGCGGCATCCTTGCAACGTCGGATGGATCCACGAACGATAACGCAGCCCTGAGACGTTCGCAGCGATCAACCGCGATCATACGCGATAATACAAGCGCGATCGGACGTTCGCCGCCTGCTCTTGCAGCTCTGACCTGATCTGCCTCACGGCCGCCAATGTGGCCGAGTCCTCGTCCGCGCCCTGCGCAAAGATGTGATCGGGCTTGATCCAGTCTGCGAAGCCCAGGCGGTCGAATGCCGCCAGCAAATCGGGACGAAGACCGGCGAGCCAGACCTCGATGCCGGCGTTGCGCGATTCCTTGAGAAATTGCTCGAGATGTTCGAGGCTGACGACATCCGGATTGCGCACGCGCTTGAGACGCAACAAGATGTGCCTGGCTTTTTCGCCCGAGGCTTGGTGCAGGATCAGATCGAGCACCTTGTGCAATTCCGGGCCGGCGCCGAAGAACAGTTCGCCTTCGAGATCGTAGAACAGAAACCCGCGATTTGAAGGCTCGGATGGCAACCGCTCCCGCACCACATCGTCCTCGTCGACAACGAGCTCTGCGGCCCTGATCTTCGCTGCGCGCGGCACGAATAACGCGATCGACAGCACGACGCCGATGATGATCGCGAGATCGAGACCGAATGCTATCGCCGACAAGGCAGTTATCACGATGACGCCGGCATCCACACGCGACGCGCGCAAGGCGTACGAGATGCGCTTGAAGTCAACCAGGCGCGACGCGGTCAACAACAAGAGCGCGGCGAGCGCAGGCTTCGGCACGTAGCGCGCAAGCGGCGCGAATGCGATGACGGCGATCGCAACGAACGTCGCGGTCAACATACCCGAAAAGCGCGTCGCGGCTCCCGCCTGGAAATTGATCGCCGAGCGAGACAGCGAACCTGATCCGGGCAGGCACTGAAAAAAACCTCCCGACAGATTGGCAAGTCCCTCGGCAAGACACTGCCGGTTGAAGTCCAACGGCTGTCGCGTCTGATGGGCGATCGACTTGGCGATGGCCAGCGCCTCCAGCAGCCCCAGGAACGCGATCGCCACGCTGTCGGAGAAAAGATCGAGCGCCCACCTCAACTGCACTTTCGGAATATGGAAGGATGGCAGGTCGGCCGGCACCGCGCCGGCGATTCCGATTGCCGTCTTGCCATCGCCACCGGGCACGGTCCAGCCGGCAAAATAGGCTCCGGTCGCGACGATCACCAGAACGGCCAGCATGTCGAACTGCGGCCATCGATTGCGCCGCACGACATGCCGAAGCGACACCGCCAGCACGAGCGTCACCAGCGTTACAACGACGGCCTTCATGTTAATGGTATCGCCGGTCGCGAGCGTCAACCAGAGCCGAGACAAGATGTGCTGGGCACCCGTCCCCTTGTCGCGTACGCCCAGCGCATTGCTGATCTGGCCCAAGGCCAGCAGCAGCGCGGCGGCGCTCATGAAACCGAGGATGACCGATTCCGAAATGTAGCGCGTGAGATCCCCGAGCCGCAAAACGGCGATAGCGATCTGGATCGTGCCGACCAAGGCTGCAAGCAGGAACATGGCCTCTGCTGCCTCGATCCTTTGATCGGCGTCGAAGATCGAGAGCGCGCTGAACACGACCAGCGAGATTGCACTGGTCGGACCGTTGATGAGGTGCGACGACGATCCAAATACCGAGGCGACAGCTGTGATCAGGATCGCGGAATAAAGGCCATAACGGGGGTCAACGCCCGCCAGAAGCGCATAAGCCATTGCTTGCGGCAGTGAGATCGCGGCGACGGTGAGGCCGGCGATCACGTCGCGTCGCAACGTCTGCGGGCTGTAGCTGATCCCGCCCATCATTTGTTCCGCAATGCAAAGGCGGCTTCCACGACGCCGTCTTCCGCGAAGAACCTGTCCTGCAGGTCGCTCCAGTCCTTGCCAATGGAACTGACTGGTATGAGCTTGATGGAGGGGAAGACCACGCCGATCTTCTGCGCGATCTCTGTCTTGTAGGGCCGGTATCCGAGCCGTGCGATCGTCTCCTGCCCGGCATCGCTGAACAGGAACGACAGATAGGCCCGGGCGTCGGCGAGACTTGCCTTGCGCACCGTATCGTTGCTTATCACGGCAACGGACGGTTCGGCGAGAATGCTGACCGGGGGATAGACGATCTCGAGAGCACCGTTTGAAGCCGCGACCTCGCGGATCGCCTCGTTTTCCCAGGTGAGATGCACGTCGCCGCCATCTGGATTCGCAAAGCGCAACGCTGCACCCCGCGCGCCCTCGTCGAACACAGGGACCTGTCGGAAAAGTGCACGGAGGAAAGCGACCGCATCGTCCTGCGTCCCGCCTCGTGTGACGGTCGCAGCCCAGGCCGCCAGCGACGCGAGCTTGCCGTTCCCCGACGTCCGAGGGTTGGGCATCACGACTTCCAGCTGTGGGGCGAGCAGATCCGGCCAGTCCCTGATTTGATGTGGATTACCGTGCCTGACGACGAAGACGATGGTCGACGTATAGGGCACCGCATGATTGGGAAACTGATCAACCCAACCCGGCTCGACAAGGCCCCGCTTGCGCAACGTCTCGATATCAGAGGCCAACCCCAGCGTCACGACGTCGGCCGGCTGCTCGCCATTGGCCACCTTGTGCGCCTGACGCGAAGATCCGCCATGCGATTGCACCACACGTAAATGGCGTCTCGTCTCCCGGGCATAGGCGGCGTCGAACAGGGGATTGATGGCCTGGTACAGTTCGCGAGTCGGATCATAGGAGACATTCACGATTTGGCGGTCGTCCTTTTCCGGAAGATTGACGGTCACAATGGCCGACAGGCCCGCGAGGGCGGCCACCACTGCGCCAACATTCACCCAAGTTTGGGAGCCTCCCACCACGGCCTCCGGATCAATCGACAACGGTCTATCGTGAGGCGACCTGTGCGCCTCTCTCTGAAAAATGACGAATTGCAGTAACCAACGATCGTAGAGCGGTCCAACCGGCTGTCCATGTCAAATTCCGCGCCACACGTAGATGAATGCTTCGAAAAAGGCGCCTTTAACAAATGACTTGCGCCTCGCGCCGAACGGTTCGTTGATGGTGGTTCGATCGGGTTGACGCTCACTCATGAAAACGGTGAGCTCTAGGCCAATTCGGGGTAACCCAGCTCTGCCGCTTCCGCCTCGTACGCGATCAGTCGCCCGTAAGCGGCCAGGTCCGGCGCGGAGACGTCGGTCAGATGCAGCGGCTCACGGATATGGCCGAGCCCCGGATCACGCGTCATCTCGCGCAGCGTCTCTGCGAGCACCGCGGCATCAGCCTCGGTTGTGACCGCCGACGTCACGAACGGCAACGACGGGCTCGGCAGCGTCTCTGCGAGGATCCGGTATCGTTTGGCGGCCATAGGCCGAAACTGTCGAAAATACCCCCACGTCACGCTGTCGATCGAACAGGCGTCGATCGTGGCCTCGTCGAGCCTTTGAAGACTTGCGACATGAGCCCCCGTCACTAGGACAGAGGAAAAGAACGGCTTGCCGCCGGCGATCCGCGCAAACGACAGACGGGGGAGGTTCATTCCGGTATTCGAGAACAGGCTGTTGCAGCCGAATACTCGCCCGCGCAGGTCCGCGAGCGATGCGGCGGCGTCGTCGGCGCGAACCATGACGAAGGCACGGTGATGCGAGCCTGCGCATCCGGGCATTGCATAATGCGGGGTCGCCAGGACGCGGTATTCATCGCCATGATACTTCAACAGCGGATAGCCGCAGACCTGCGTGAAGAGAACATGCGGTTGAGTGTCCGCCGCCTCGCCAGCAATGCGGCCGGCCGCCCTCACTCCCTTGCTATCGAGCCGATGCTCCAGCTCGGCCAGGAACGCGCCATTGGCGGCCGCCATCTCGGGAAGCTCGTACATCGGCAGATTCAGGACGCGACCAGCCCAGCTCAGTGTCTCCGGTTCAGTGCGGCCGCGCATACCGGTGGACCTCAAAACGTTGCGGGGGGCTGGCGCATCGATGCGTCGGGGTGACGAACCGAGCCTGGCGCGAAGCGATGCGGGTGAACCGGAACGAATACGGGCTTGACCAGCCAGCGCCGCGCGATCTCGCCGTAACCCCGGAATACGAATCCTCCGTTACGTGCCTTGATGTATTCGCGATGCTGCCGCCACACCCGGGGCACCTTCCACCACTGGAGTGTCGGAAAAGTATGGTGGACGGCGTGGAGGTTGTTCCACAGAAACAGCATGCCGAAAATCCAATTCGACTCGACGACCGCGGTTCGCTCCTCGGGCCGCTCACCCCACCGATGCTCGACAAAGCCGCGCATCATGCCGAACATCAGGCCGGGATAAACAAACACCGCCAGATACTGCAGAACGCTCACGCCGAAGGCTTCGACCACCAGCAGCACGAGCACGACGCCGATCAGATGCCGGCACCAGATGCCGGCGTTGGCGGTCTCGCCGGCGACCAGCCTCGCCATCTCCTTGATGAAAAGCCTTGGCGTGCACAAGATCGGACCGATGCAGATCCGGCCGAGGAAGGTCTGGTTGATCGTCAGCAGCCACCGGGAGAGATCGCCGAAGTCTTCCCAATCCTCCGCATCGTGATAGTACGATTCGGTGTCCTCACCAGGATAGGTGAGATAGCCGTTGCGATGGTGCTGCGAGTGCAGACGCCGATATAACTCGAACGGAAACCAGATCCCGATCGGGGGCCAGACCAGTGCTCGGCGGAGCCATTTCGGCACGCCCCGCATGCCGTGGATCGCTTCGTGCTGCAATGAGAAATGCCATTGAATGACATAACCGGCGACCGGCGCCATGACGTACCAGGGGACCTGGCGGTGCAGCAGAAGTAGGAGCAGCCAGCTGCCGTAAACGCCTCCGGCCACAAGGAAGGTGGGCCCATCGTGACGCTCGAACCAGGACACGGTGTCCGGCTCGTTGACGACGGGGTGAGGCCGGTCACCGGGTGGGCGAATTGCCGAAATCCCGCTCGTGACCCGATCACTCCGAACGTGTTCAAGCTCAAGCGACGACATCGAATTTCCATTTCGGCCAAGCAGGACGGGGGATTCCAGGGGCGCGGAAAGCATGACTGCGCGCATCCGAAGACGGACAGCGACCTTGTCGCCCGCTTCGGATCGGGTCAACGGAATGATTTACCGAATGATCGAACGATCAAAGTGGCGTTGCATTGCAGAGCCGGCATTCCTTAGTCGCGCGTTGCTCGCGAGAATACATCGCCTGCTCAAGCCGCGAACCAGGAAACAGGATTCCCGACTTTGGCCTCCTTGCCGCGATGAAGCGACTGTCCGCGCGAGCTCTCTGCAGGATTTGCCTGCGATCACTCGGTACAGCAGGCGAAATGTTGCCCCTTGCAGCCGAATTTTGGAATGGCAGCGGCGCCACGTTGATATCTACCGGATTTTCAAACATCAAAACCCGCGCCGATCCGGCATCGGTGATCAGAAAAAAAGCGTTGCCGTCTTGCCGGCTTTCAGCTCGCGGCAACAACTCTCGTTAGCCACAAAAGGTACGGCCCCAGTCTGGGGACCGGGGCCGAAGGGTACGCTCGAGTTCAGGAAGGAGGCGCGGAACCAACGGCGATACGTGAGCCGCCATTTAAACTCGACCCAAAGATTGCAGTTCAGCCTATTCCAAAGTGCGCAATAAAGTTGGGTTGCGTTGCCATGGACCGGGCATCGACACGTGTATAATTTTCTCGGCAGTTCCCAGGATTTTTGACCACAGTTACCTGGCGCTACCGGGCGAGTACGCGCCGACGAGGACGAAGAGCCGACACATGAAAACTCCTCAGCTTTCGACAAGAGCGCCGAATGCGTACTTCTCGAGGACACGTTGGTGAGCTTGGCCGGGTTCCTTTGGACTTGATGATCGTAGCTCAGGCTCGCGCCGACGCAGCTCGCCAAGGTATCAACCGCCGCTCCAGCCAACTCGCGCCACGATCGACCAGAAAACCAACCGAGCCGACGACGAGAATTCCGAGCATCACGAGATCCATGTCGAAGCGTTCGCGGCCGGCAATAATGAGGCCGCCGATGCCAGGGCCGGCAGCCATGAAGTATTCGGCACCGATGGTCGCGAGCCATGCATAGATCAACGCAAGATGCAGCCCGGTCAGCAGCGACGGCATCGCCGCTGGAAGATAGACATAAAGGATGAATTGCACGCGGTTGAAGCGAAACACCTCACCCACTTCGACGAGCTTGCGGGATGTTGCGTGAATACCCTCGACCAGGTTGAGAATGACGGGGATCGCCGCCGCGAGCCCGATGAAGACGATCTTGGCCATCTCATCGAACCCGAACCAGAGCGAGATCAGGGGAATCCATGCCAGGAGCGCGATCTGCTTCAGCCCATTGAACCAGGTCATGACGACGCGGTCCGCGATTGTGGAGAGGCCGAGCAACAGCCCGATCAACACCCCGGCGCCGGAGCCGAACACAAATCCGAGGAGATCACGGCGCAGGCTGGCGGCAAGCGCTTCAAGGAGCTCACCGCTCGCCAACTCCTGCCACGCGGTGGCGCCCACATGCTCGAGCGGCGGCAGGAACTGGCGGTTGACCAGGCCCGAATGGCTGGCGACCTCCCAGGTGAGCAGCAGGCCGATCGGCAAGACCAGCCCGCGACCGAGTGATCCGAGAGCGGCGCTACTGGACACCGTCAATCCGCCAGCGTTGCAGGCCGGTTTCGATCACGGCGAGGATCTTGTCGCTCACAAAGCCGATCACGCCGATCACGATCATGGCGACCAGCACGGTATCGAGCCAGAACATCTGACGGCCCCAGACCAGGAGGTAGCCGAGTCCCTCCGACGAGGCCAGCAGCTCGACGCTGACCAGCGCAATCCAGGCGTGGGTCAACCCGTAGCGCAGGCCCGTGAAGATCGGCGGTATCGCTCCCGGGAGGACGACATGGCGCAGCATCTGCAGGGGCGTGAAGCGGAATGTTTCTCCCACCTCGACGAACGCCCTAGGCACGTTCGCAATGCCCGCGCTGGTGTTCATGACCACTGGCACAAATGCCGCCTTCGCGATCACGACGATCTTGAGCCCCTCCCCGATGCCGAGCAGCAGCATCGCGAGTGGAATCCAGGCCAGCGCCGGCACTTGGGCGATCGCCGTGAACAGCGGACGGACATAATCGTCTACGCGCCGCGACAGCCCCATGGCGGAGCCGACGACCAGGCCAGCAGCCGCACCGATCGCGAAGCCCAACGCGACGCGCCGTAAACTGTAGCCCGCATGCTGGGCAAGCTCGCCGCTTGCGATCATGTCCCGCAACGTGTGCAACACATCGCCGGGGCGCGGCAGGATCTGCTCCGGAAGCCAGCCACGGTCGGTGCCGACGATCCAGATCGGGAGGGTGATGGCCGGCAGGATGAGCAACCAGCCAAGCTTCACGAGCTGACGAGGCACCACTTCACTGACGCGACCGGAGATACGTCGAAAACCCGCCGCCGCGGTGGTGCGAGGCTCAAGTGTCGTGCGAAGAGCTGCATCACTCATGCCGGGTCGCCGATCGGCGCGCCCCGGGCGCCGTCCTCTTCACCATCGCCGAGCGCGCGCAATACATCATTTCGAATTCGGACCAGATCATCATCGGTTCGCGACCTCGGCCTCGGCATGGAAATCGCGAAAATCCGCGACACACGACCGGGCCGGGGCGCGAGCACGATGACTCGGTCGCCGAGCAGTACCGCCTCGTCGACATCATGGGTGACCAGGACCATCGTGATCCTCTCGTGCGCCCAGATTCGCTGTAGCTCGACCTGGAGCCGTGCCCGCGTCAGCGCGTCGAGCGCACCAAAGGGCTCGTCCAGCAGCAGCAGCCGGGGGCGATTGACGAGGCCCCGCGCAATCGCCGCACGCTGGGCCATGCCACCGGAGAGCTGGTGCGGATATGCTTGCGCGAATCCATCAAGTCCGACCAACGTGATATGCGCGGCAACGGCCTCCCGTTTGGCCCGCTCGCTGAGCGGCGCATTCTTGAGACCGAGGGCGATGTTCTGGGAAACCGTCGCCCAGGGGAACAGTCGCGGCTCCTGGAAGACGATGCCGCGATCCAGGCTCGTCCCCGCGATCGCATTGCCATCCTGGTTGATGCTGCCACGAAATTCCGGCTCGAGCCCGGCGATCAGCCGCAACAGCGTCGACTTCCCGCAGCCGCTCGGCCCCAGCAGAACGACGAACTCGCCGGCTGCCACGTCGAGCGACACGTCCCGCAGCGCCTCAACGGGCGCGCCATTCACGACAAACGACTTGGAGACGTTGCGCACCTCCAGCCGCCCCTGTCCCTGGTCAGGGAATGCCGTTGTCCGCAGTTGCACGGCGACGTTCATTGTCCCGCCGCCTGCGGCCTTCCGCTCGCATCATATTCCTGCCAGTAGCCGACAAGACCCTGCTCCTTGAGCGCAATATCCAGGAATGAGCGGTCGAACCAGCCATTGAGGTCGACGTCGCGGCGAAGCAGACCGAACTCCCTCGCCTGCCTGGCCTGCACGCGATAGCTCTCGATGATCGATGCATCGATGATCGGGGTGTTGCGATATTTCAGCTCCTGGTTGGAGAAGTCAAAGCGATATCCTGACGCCGGGAAGCCTGTTCGGGCCGATATCTCAAAGAACGCCTCCCGGTTGGCTTCGTCCGACGCCCAGCGCGCAGCACGGACGATCGCCGAGACGATCTTCTGCGTGATGTCGGGATGCGCCTTGATGAAAGCGTCCTGCCCGATCAGCGTCGAATGCCGTTCATAGGCCGGATTGTCGCCTTTGGTGGTGTAGATGATCTCCGCGATATTCTTCTCGGCGAGGCTGGCCAGCGGGAAGTTGCCGAACGCAGCGTCGATATCCTTTGAAGTCAGCGCCGCATTCGTGGTCGCCGTATCCATATTGATGATCTGAACGTCCCGCTCCTGGAGACCGTTCCCGGCCAACACCTTGACGGCGGCGAGATGATTGTTGGTTCCGCGGAAAATAGAGACCTTGCGGCCACGGAGATCGGCGACCTTGCGGATCGCCGAGCCGAATGGAACCGCAAGATAGATCGGCGCATGGGCACCGGATGCGAGCAATATCCTGGTCTTTAGACCATTTGCACGGCCGATGATCTCGGGCAGATCACCCTGGATTGCGAAGTCGAGCTGGTTGTTGGCGAAAGCCTCATTGACGGCGGGGCCCGCTCCCTTGAAGAAATACCATTCGACCTTCACGTCCGGCCGGTCATGCAACGCCTGATCGAGATAATGCTCGGAATGGGCAACCGCCGCGGACGAGCCGCCGGAGAACTGGCGATTGTCGGCACCGACGGAAGCAAATCCGATCCGCACCGTGAGCGGTTCGGCGGCAAGCCCCGAGCTCGAACCGAACAGTAGACCGATCCCTGCAAGCAGGAGACTGAAGAGTTTGCGTTTTGCGATCATCAACACGTTCCTCGCCGCACCATCACCCGCCCGGCCTCATCGTCAGAGTATGACGATCCATGATCGCCCTGCGCAATCTCACAGATTTTTATTCTTGACGCGCAATGCGCTATTTTTCTTCTGCGCAGGCAGGCGAAAGGAAAAGAATGTGATGTCACGGCCTATACGGACGGGTCGATCCAGAGATCGGCGAAGCTGCCGTTCAATCCCTCGGCGCCGGGAGCGAAGTTTCGAACCTTCCTGTTGGCAATGATCACGCCGCCCGCCGCGACGATGTCGACGGAGGCCACCTCCTCGTGGACGATCGATTGGAACTTGGACCAGATCGCGCGCCGCTTCTCGGCATCCGGCTCGATCGCAGCCGCCTCCAGAAGCTGGTCGACCTCGGGATTGCTGTAATGCGCCGCGTTCGAGAACGGCAGGCCGATGCGGAAATTCTTCGACCAGTAAGCGCGTTGCACGCCGAGCGTCGGATCGAACGTGTTGGAGAGGCTTTCGATCGTCAGGTCAAATGCCCGATCCCGATAGACGACATTCAGGTAGGTTGCGAGATCGTACCGCAGAATCTCGATGTCCAGGCCAATTCGGCGCAGGGAATTGCGCAGGAAGTCGGCGAAGCTCGCGGGCAGGAATGGATTTTGCGTGAGCCTGAGCTTAGCCCTGATGCCGCCCGCGCCTCGCTTGAGGCCGGCCTCATCCAGCAATTGATCTCCCGCCTTCGGATCAAACGACCACGCCTGGATCTTCGGATCGTAGAACTTGGGCAGGGCCGTGCTGACCGGCGACGGAGAGATCAGGCCGTAGCCGAAGAACACGACGTTGACCAAAGCCCGGTGATCAATTGCATGGGCGATCGCCTTGCGGACTCGGCGATCCTGCAGGATCTGCGTATCGAAATTGAAGAACAGCTGCTGCTGTGGGCCCGAATAGGCGTAGGTCGTGGTATCGACCACGAACCGCTTGTCGAGCTTGAAACGCTCGATATCGCCATATGGCACCGGCGTCGCCCCGATATCGACCTCTCCCGCCTCAAGCGCCGCGGCACGCGCGGCCGGATCCAGCACGACCTTCAGCACCAGACGGTCGACATAAGGCTTCGGGGCATCCCAATAGTTCGGATTACGAACGAACAGAAGATGACTGCCGGGAACCCATTCCCTGAGAAGGAACGGACCGGTCCCGATCGTCTGCTCGAGCCGGGGCTGCTCCTCGGGCTTGAGAGCCTCGTAGATGTGCTTGGGCACGATCGGAGATTCGGCACCGGCCAGTGCTGAAATCAGGAAGGGGGCCGGTTTTGACAGCACGATCACGGCCGTCAGACGGTCCGGCGTTTCGACCGCCTCGACATTCGCGAACGTGATGCGTCCGCGCGGATGAGCGACCTTCAGCCGCTCGATGGAAAATGCGACGTCGGCCGACGTGAACTCCCTTCCATCAGACCATTTCACGTTCGGTCTCAGCCGGAACGTGTAGCGCCTGCCATCGTCGCTGATGGTCCAGGCCGTCGCCAGCACCGGCCTCGGATTGAGATCGTAGTCGTACGCAAGGAGCCCTTCGTTGATCTTGGTGCCGATCGTCTGCCCGGTTCCCGACGACGTGTTGATCGCGATGATCGCGGAAGGGTCGGGGTAGTACACCCAATTCAAGGTGCCGCCGGGCACGGGTTTCGCCTCGGCAGCCATCGCTCGTGATGGACCGAGCAGGCCGGCGGCGCCGGAGGCCAGAAGCCCGCGATTAAAGGTCCGTCGATCCAGCGACATCGCGCCTCCGCGTCAAGCCGCGACGCACGGAGAGAGCATCTCGCCGGATCCGCCGCGCAAGTCGTACCGCCTCAATCTTGATCACGTTTCGCAGAGAATTTGCTTTTGTTGTTCACAGCACCGGCGCGCGTTCATGAGCGCGACGTGCCACGCATGCAGCAGCAAAATTTTCATTATGCGCAGAAGCGCTCCGCAGGATTGATTGTCTGACCTCGAGGTGAATTATTGCGACGCGGTGTTCACAACTGACGTGCGATCGGCAATGAACTGGCTTACGCGCCGGCAAATTACAAAAGCTCTGCTGTGGAGCTCTGGCGCTCTTGTGAGCAGCTCAGTGGCGGGGCCAGTGCGCGCCGCTGATGAAGGAAAGCATGGCGGAACGCTGAACGTGGTGATTCAGCCCGAACCTCCCATCCTCGTCAGCCTGACGCACACCGCGGGCCCGACCACCCGCGTGAGCGGAAAGGTGACCGAGGGGCTCGTCACCTTCGATCTGGACTTCAATCCCCGTCCCCAGCTTGCGACCAGCTGGCAGAAGAGCGAAGACGGGCTCAGCTATCGGTTCGAGCTCCGGCGCGGAGTAAAGTGGCATGACGGCCGCGACTTCACGTCGGCAGACGTCGCGCACTCCATCGAGCTTCTCAAGCAGCATCATCCGCGCGGCCGCGGCACGCTCGCCTCGGTTCGCGAGGTGCGCACGCCCGATCCGCACGTTGCGGAAATCGTGCTCGACAAGCCCGCACCATACCTGCTCGCCGCCCTCACGGCCTCAGAATCGCCGATCGTGCCGCGACACATCTATGAGGGGACCGATCCCCTGGCCAATCCCAACGGACGCGCGCCGATTGGAACTGGTCCCTTCGTTTTCAAGGAATGGAAACAGGGCAGCCACATCGTGCTGGAGCGCAATCCCAACTACTGGGATCCGGGCAAACCCTATCTCGACCGCATCGTCATCCGCTTCATCGCCGACGCCAACGCCCGCGCGGTTGCGCTCGAGACCGGAGAGATCCACTACGCGCCTGATACGCCGGTGCCGCTCGGGCAGATCGAGACGCTCAAGGCCAACCCAAACCTCCTGATCGAAACACACGGCTATGACTATCAGCCCATCGTGTACCGGCTCGAGTTCAACCTCGCCAACCCCTACTTCGCCAAGCCGGAGGTCCGGCGTGCCGTCGCGCACGCGGTGGACCGCGACGCGATCAACCGCATCGTTTTCTACGGATGGACACAGAGCGCACCAGCCGCGATCAGCCCGGCGCTGAAGCAATTCCACAATCCCGGGATTCCGCGCTACGAATTCGCGCCGAAGAAGGCCGAAGCGTTGCTCGATGCCGCAGGCTTGCCGCGCGGGCCGGACGGTACGCGCTTCAAGGTTTTCCACGACTACATGCCGTATGGCGAGACCTATCAGCAACTTGGCGCCTACACGCGCCAGGCGCTTTCCACGATCGGCATCGGCGTGACGCTGCGCGCGCAAGACGTTCCGACCTGGTTCAAGCGGACCTACACAAACCGCGACTTCGACTTCATGAGCAACGGCATGAGCCATTCGTTCGATCCGACGGTCGGCGTGCAGCGGCTGTACTGGTCGAAGAACTTCAAGCCCGGCGTGCCCTTCTCAAACGGATCGGGCTACAGCAACCCTGAGGTCGACCGGCTGCTGGAGGCGGCCGCCGTCGAAAGCGATCCGGCAAAGCGCCGTGAGCTGTTCTATGCCTTCCAGGTCATCGTCGCGACCGACCTGCCCGACATCAATCTGGTGACGGGACCAAACCTGACCATCGTCAACCGCAAGGTCCGCGATCACACCACGACGATCGACGGGCCGTCCGCCAACTTTGCCGACGTCTGGCTGCAAAGCTGATCTCGCACGGGATATCCTCATGAGTTTCGATCTCGATACATCAAATCCCCATTTTGCCAAGGCCGTGCGGTTGCGCGAGATCTTCGCGCGCGACGCCGCCGAGCGCGACCGTGCCGGCGGCAAACCGCTCGAGCAGTTGGCCTTGCTGAAGGAGAGCGGCCTTCTCAACCTGTTGATACCGACGGAATTCGGCGGTGCCGGCGAACGCTGGTCGACCGCGCTGAAGATCGCCCGTGAGTTTGCCAAGGTGGACGGTGCCCTGGGACACCTCTACGGCTACCACTTCGGCTCCCAGCACGCTGCCCATCTGCGCGGCACGGCCGAGCAAGCTGCTGATATCTTCCGGCGGTCTGCTGCCGGCAACTGGTTCTGGGGCAATACCGCAAACAGCTTCTCGAAGAGCCTGTTCGGTCGCCGAGATGCCGATGGGTTTGTATTGGACGGGTTTCGCCCGTTCACGTCAGGATCGCATATCGCGGACTACCTGCAGGTCGCCTGGGAAGACCGCGATACCAATGCACGGAGCTTCGCGGCCATTCCGGCAAACCGGGACGGTATCCGGATCGAGAACGATTGGGACGGCTTCGGCCAGCGCCAAACCGGAAGCGGGCGCGTCACCTACACCGGGGTCCGGATTCATCGAAACGAGGTATTCGACCACAAGCCTGACGGCGGGCGTCCCTATCAGACCGTAACGCCCTTCCTGCAGCAGAGCACCCTGCTGAACGTCTTCATCGGCAGTGCGCAGGGCGCCCTGATCACTGCGCGCGACTATACGCGGGAAACGTCCCGCCCCTGGCTTCATTCGGGCGTTGAAAAGCACACCGATGATCCCTGGGTCAGAAGGGTCTATGGCGAGCTTTATACGCGGGTGAAAGCGGCTACGCTGCTCGCGGATGAGGCGGCCGCGACGCTCGATCGGGTCTGGTCGCGCGGCCGCGATCTGACGCCCCAGGAGCGCGGCGAGGCCGCGGTCGTGATTGCCGGCGCCAATGCTCATGCCGGCGAGGTCGCGCTTGATGTCACCAGCCGCATCTTCGAGGTGATGGGTGCACGCTCCGCCACCATTGCCAATGGCTATGACCGCTTCTGGCGCAATGTACGCATCCACACGCTGCACAATCCCGCCGAATACAAGACCCGCAATGTCGGGAACTGGTTTCTGACTGGCGTCCATCCCGAGCCGTCCGCATTCCAGTAGCTGAGAAAGCCCCTCGTGCCCAAGCAAATCCAGGTCAACGGCTTCGCCATCTTCAGCCCGGTTCACCTTTCTCCGGGGCTATGGCGCCATCCGGAGGACCGCTCGCTGGACTTCGATACGCTTGATTACTGGACGGACGTGGCGCGCATTCTCGAGGCCGGCAAGTTCGACTCGATCTTCATCGCCGACGGCATCGGTATTCACGACGTTTATGCCGGAACGGCCGACGCGGCGCTGAGCAGCGGGGCACAGATTCCGAAGCTCGATCCGATGCTGTTGGTCTCGGCCATGGCGCATGTCACCGAGCATCTCGGCATCGGCGTCACGGCCCCCGTATCGTATGAGCCGCCCTTCACGCTCGCCCGCCGCTTCTCGACCCTCGATCATCTGACCAAGGGGCGCGTCGCCTGGAACATCGTGACCGGCTACTCCAACGCGGCGTCACGTGCGGTCGGTCGCGACAACATCATGCCGCACGACCCCCGCTACGATCTTGCCGACGAATTCCTCGATGCGGTCTATGCACTTTGGGAAGGCAGCTGGGACGACGAGGCCATTGTCGTCGACCCCATCAAGGGCGTGATCGCGGATCCGCACCACATCCGCAAAGTTCATCACCACGGTGCGCATTTCAAGGTCGACGCCATCCATCTCGCCCACCCCTCTCCGCAACGGACGCCATTCCTGTTCCAGGCAGGCGCCTCCAATCGCGGCAAGGATTTCGCCGCCCGGCATGCCGAAGCGGTTTTCCTTGGGGAGCACTCCAAGGCGCGCACATCGGCCAATGTCGCCGAGACGCGGGCACGCGCGCGGGCATTCGGCCGCGACGAGCACGACATCCGCTTCTATGCGCTGACGACCGTGATTGTCGCCGAGACCCGTGTCGCCGCCGAAGCCAAATACCGCGACTATCAGCGCTATATTGACCCCAAGGGCTCGCTCGCATTGCTGTCGGGCTGGACCGGGATCGACCTGTCCCGCTATAGCCTGGACGACCCGTTTCCGACCGTGAAGAAGGACAACGCGGTCACTTCGATGATCGATTCCTTCTCCAGGAGCGAGCGCCCCTGGACCATCCGCGAGATCATCGAACACAACGGCATCGGCGGCCGCGGTCCGGTCATCGTTGGCTCACCCGCCGAGGTCGCCGACGAACTGCAGGCCTGGGTCAACGAGACCGATATCGACGGCTTCAACCTCAGCTACGCCGTGACGCCGGGCGGGTATCGGGATTTCGCCGAGCTCGTCGTGCCGGAATTGCAGCGCCGCGGCGTCTACAAGACCGAATACGCTCCGGGCACGTTGCGGGAAAAGGTGTTCGGAACCGGTCGGGCACGCCTGCCCTCGTCGCATCCTGCCGCCAGATTCCGGCCGTCCGCAGCGGGGCGGACGCCTAAAGCTGCCTCCGCCTGACCCGCATGGAAAACCGGTCAACCAATCTCGAGCTTCGGCACGGCATGGCGCAGCCCGGCCTGCTCCATCAATGGCAGCACGCGGCGGCCGAAGAAATCGAGATCAGGCTTGAAATCGAAGAAGCTGAGCTGAAGGCCGTCGATCCCGGCCTTCTTGAGTTGCACGAACTGCTCCACCACCTGCTCGGGTGTCCCGATCACCTCGATATTGCCACCGATGGCGCGACGCTTCGGCGCATCGACACCGACACGTCCCTTCCAGGCATGCGCATCGCTCGCAAAGTTCTGCATGCTGGCGACGGGATCGATGTGATCGACGATCGCGTCGTGATACTGCCAGGTCTCGCGCTCGGTTTCCCGGCAGACGACCATCGGATTGAGCAGCGTCCGCACTTCACGTCCGACGTCGATAGCGGACTGCTTCACGCGCTGGACATGCGCCGGCAGGGCTTCGATCGCACTCGCAAAGGACGAGCCCGCCGGGCTGGTAACGAACACGATGTCGGAATAGCGGCCCGCGAACGCGATGCCGGCGTCCGATCCGGTGGCGTTGACAAGGATAGGCCGTCCGAACCGCGGCTTGGGCGTCACGAACGCATTGCTCAGGCGCCAGGGAGATTGTCCTTTGAAGGAGAAGTTCTCCTTGTCGCCCCACAGCCGCTGCAGCACCTCGATGAACTCGGCCGCCAGCTCGTAGCGGCGGTCATGCTCGATCTGGTTCCAGCCGAATGCCTCATGCTCGATGGCGCGGTGGCCGGTCACGACATTGATCCCCCAGCGCCCTCCCGAAATATGATCCAGCGTGGCACCGTATTTGGCGAGATGCAGGGGATGGATCGGCCCGTAGAGCACGTGGATCGTCGAGATCAGCATGATCCGCGACGTGACAGCGGCAAGCGAAGCGGTCGTGATGAACGAATCGAGCGCTTCGCCCGTAAAGACGCCGCCGTAGCCGCCCTTCGGCAGCCACTGCGACAGCGCGAACACGAGATCGAAGCCGAACTGTTCGGCGCTGAGCGTGAGATCGCGATTGTAGTCGAACGTCCACGTCGTCGAGCGCGACAGGGTCGACGCGCTCCAGCCACCAGCCTGGATCGGCAGGAACAAGCCAAGCAGCAGCGGCTGTTGCAGCGCTTTCGACAAAGGACTTTCCGGAAACTGGCTGGGGCTCGAAAAGACTGGCCAGCCAACGATGTCGCCCGGCTTGTGCACTATGGTCATATTCATGTCCGTCGTGGTGATACGTGCCGTCCGTGGAGCATCCGCAACATCGATACGATCGCACGCGAATGCGTCGACGTTGGCGACGCGCATCGGCATTGTCAACGGCGTCTCCTCTCTCGTCGTGGCGTATCTCCGCGTGCCGACCGTGCGAGGAATGACAGCATGAGCAAATGCATCTTTTCGACACGTCATGGAAGTTAGAAGAAACATGTCGAGCATCCAGCGCATTGGAAAGACTTTTCGCCGGACGATCTGGCAGGCGATCCCGACGGTGATCGGAATCGTCGTCATCAATTTTTTTCTGCTGCAGCTCGCGCCGGGAGATGCCGCCGACGTCCTTGCCGGCGAGTCCGGATCGGCGACGATGGAAACGGTGGCGGCGCTGCGCAGCCGTTTCGGCCTCGATCAGCCGATCCTGCTGCAGCTTGCAGCTTACCTCGATAATCTCGCCCATTTGAGCCTTGGCTACTCACCGCGCTACAATCTTCCGGTCGCCGATATCATCGGTCAGCGACTGCCCGGCACGGTGGCCCTGATGGCAACCGCGCTCGTCATCGCCCTTGCCGGCGGCATCGCGCTTGGCATCGTGATGGCGACATTCGCCGGCCGATGGCCGGATCGTCTGATCTCGATCGTGGTCACGCTGCTCTACTCGATACCGGGCTTCTGGATCGGCCTGATGCTGATCCTGCTGTTTTCCGTCAAGCTGGGCTGGTTGCCGAGCGGCGGCGCTGCCACGATCGGCGCGAACCTCAGCGGCTTCGATCTGCTGATCGACCGTGCCCGCTACATGGTTCTTCCCGCCCTCTCGCTCTCGCTGTTCTACATCGCAATCTATTCCCGACTTGCCCGCGCCGCCATGCTGGAGGCTCAGGCTCAGGACTATGTGCGCACGGCCGCTGCGAAAGGGCTCTCTCCACTCACGATCACGGTGCGCCATGTACTGCGCAACGCCTTGTTGCCGGTGACCACGGTCGCCGGCATGCACTTCGGTGGCCTGCTAGGCGGCGCAGTGGTGGTCGAAACCGTGTACAGCTGGCCCGGCCTCGGCCGCCTCGCCTTCGAGGCCGTGATGAGCCGCGACTTCAGCGTGCTCCTCGGGATCCTCCTGCTCTCCTCCCTGCTCGTGATCATCGCCAACATGACGGTTGATCTCGTGCAGGCCTGGCTCGACCCTCGCATCGAGACCCGCTGACCATGACCGACGCCGCCCTCGACTCCACACATTCGACCGAACGGACCGCTGATGACCGGCCACGAACTGCGCCGGAGCGCTCGGAATGGCCGAACGTTCACGCACCGGACACGCATGTGATCGCTACCGACGCGAGCCAATCGCGATCGCAATTGTTCGGTCGCATCAGGCGAAATCCGTCTCTCGTCGCCGGCGCTACGCTGTTGCTGGTGATCATCGCCGCGGCTGTGCTAGCGCCGCTTCTTTATCCCGGCGATCCCCTCTCGATGGTGGCCCGACCGCTGTTGTGGCCCGGACAGGATCTTGGGTACCCTCTTGGAACCGACTCTCTGGGCCGCGACGTCGCCGCCGGCCTCATGCATGGCGCGCGAATTTCGCTCCTGATCGGCTTTGTCGCCACGACGATTGGTGTTACGATCGGCATCGCAGTGGGCGCCGTCGCCGGTTATCGAGGCGGCCTCGTCGACGACATCCTGGTCCGGATCATCGAGCTGTTCCAGACCGTTCCGAGCTTTATCCTGCTCGTCGTACTCGTCGCGATCGCGCAGCCCTCGATAGCAACGGTAACCTGGGCTATCGGGCTCGTCACATGGCCAACCATCGCACGGCTGGTCCGCGCCGAGTTTCGGGTGCTGCGTGAGAAGGAATTCGTCATGGCGGCGCGCTCGCTCGGCTTCAGCGACACCCGCATCGTCATTCGTGAGATCCTGCCGAATGCTCTCCCGGCCATTATCGTCACCACATCGGTGATGGTCGCAACCGCAATCCTGATGGAAGCCGCACTGTCATTCCTCGGACTGGGGGACCCGAATGTCGTGAGCTGGGGCAGCATGATCGGCTCCGGGCGCGAATTGATCAGAACGGCCTGGTATCTCACCGCATTGCCTGGCCTGGTTATCGTTCTGACTGTGCTTTCACTGAACCTGATCGGCGACGGACTGACGGATGTGCTCAATCCACGTCTCAGCAGGGAGCGATAGGATGGCACCCCTGCTCGACGTCCGCGATCTCACCATCGCCTTTCCAAGCGCAACGCCGGTGCGAAACCTCAGCTTCAGCCTCGCTCCAGCGGAAACGCTTGCCATCGTCGGCGAATCCGGCTCGGGAAAATCCCTGACGGCGTTGGCGCTGATGCGCCTGCTTCCCGGCACCGCGCGTATTGTCTCTGGTCGGGTTCGCCTCCGGGATGACGAGTTGCTCGTGCTCCCGGAGATCGAGATGCGCCGCCGGCGCGGTCGCGATATCGCAATGATCTTCCAGGAACCGATGACGTCGCTCAACCCGGTGCTGACCATCGGCCGGCAGATCACCGAGGTTCTGCAAGTGCATCGCGGCCTCTCAAAGGCGCAGGCGCGCCGTGAAGCCGCTGAACTGCTCGATCTGGTGCGCATTCCCAACCCTGAGCGGTGCCTGGACGACCATCCGCACCGACTGTCGGGTGGCATGCGCCAGCGCGTCATGATCGCGATCGCGGCGGCGTGCCGTCCGAAGATCCTGATTGCGGACGAGCCGACCACTGCGCTCGACGTGACCATCCAGGCTCAGGTGCTGGAACTGCTCGACCGCCTGCGTCGCGAACTGTCGCTTTCACTCCTGCTGATCACCCATGATCTCGGCCTGGTGGGCCAATGGGCTGACCGTGTCGTCGTCATGTACGCGGGGCGAAAGGTCGAGGAAGCGCCGCCTGGCGTCTTGTTCGAGCGTCCCCTGCATCCCTATACGCAGGGCCTTCTCGCGGCATCCCCGCGATTGCACGAGAAGCTGCACTACCGAAGCGCCAGGCTGTCCGAAATCCCCGGCAACATCGCTTCTGCCACCACCCAGGCAGGTTGTCCCTTTGCACCGCGGTGTCCGCACCGGTTGGCGCTGTGCCGGACCAATGTCCCGCACGAACGCGACGCGGCAATTGGACGGCGCGTTGCCTGCCACGTCGATCTCACCGAACCATCTCGCGGTCTGCCCCATGACGCTGCTGTCAGTTACTGATCTCAAGACCACCTATCGCGTCGGTACCGCCCCGGTCCACGCGGTGGATGGCGTATCGCTCGACATCGCGCCGGGCGAGACTGTCGGTCTCGTTGGAGAGTCCGGCTGCGGAAAGTCGACCCTCGGCAAGACGATCCTGCGGCTCGTTGAACCGTCGGCCGGCCGTATCGCGTTCGACGGCGTGGATCTCACCACGCTGCCGCAGCAGCGACTGCGGGCCTACCGGCGCAGGCTGCAGATGGTGTTCCAGGACCCGTTCGCCTCGCTCAATCCACGCCAGACCATCGGCGATATCCTGCTCGCACCGCTCGACGTCCATCGCGTCGGCTCTCGCGCCGACCGACGCCAGCGGGTCAGTGCAATCCTGTCCCAGGTCGGCTTGCCGGAGGACGCGATTGCACGCTATCCGCATGAATTTTCGGGCGGCCAGCGTCAGCGCATCGGAATCGCACGAGCGCTGGTCCTGGGACCGGACCTGATCATCTGCGACGAGCCGGTGTCCGCGCTGGATCTATCCGTGCAAGCCCAGATCCTCAACCTGCTCGCCGACATCAAGCGCGACTTGAAGCTGTCGCTGCTCTTCATATCCCACGACCTCTCGGTGGTGCGTTATCTGTCGGATCGGGTGCTGGTGATGTATCTCGGGCGCATCGTCGAAGCCGGCAGCCATGAGCAAATCTGGAAGAGCCCGCTGCATCCCTACACCCGCGCGCTGATCGACGCTGTCCCGGACCCCGCCCGGCGGCGCTACGCAGCACCCCTGCCAGGCGACCTGCCGGACCCACGCAACGCGACCAAGGGCTGTCGCTTCCAACCACGCTGTCCGCTAGCAACGGAGCTCTGCAAACAGCAGTCTCCTGAGCTGCGCAGCGCGCGCTCCGGCCAGCGGGTTGCATGCCATCACGCCGAGATAATTGCAGTATCGGGCCCGACCTAACCGCGCAGCCAAACGCCCGCAAAATTGCCCTGAACACCGGCACTATCGACGGTGTGGCCGATGACCTTCCGGTTGTAGACAGTCACCGGTTTGCTCAGCATCAAGGGGAGCACCGGAAGCTCATCCGCGACAACCTCCTGAAAGCGATCAATCAGCGCCCTGCGCCTGGTCGTGTCGGATTCGACGGCAATCTGGGCAAAGAGCTGATCGACCTCCGGATTGGAGTAATGGCTCGCATTGGTGAAGGCCACACCCTTCCGATAGTTGTCGCTGGTGAAGAACCGCTGCAGGCCGACCGTCGGATCGAACATGTTGGTGAAGGGGTGAAAGGTGAAGTCGTAGTCGCGGTCGGTATAGACCCGCTTCAGATAGCTTGGAAAATCCTGCCCGCGAACGGTCACGTCGATGCCAACGGCGGCCAACGCGCTCTTCAGGGCTTCGCCGCTGCGCTTGAAGTTCTCGCCAAAGGGTTGGAAGTCATGCGTCAGCGCAAACCGCCAACGGCCTCTCAGGGGGAAGCCGGCTTCGTCCAGGAGCCTGGCCGCTGCCTTCGGATCATAAGGGTATGTCGGGACCTTGTCGTTGTAGAACCGCTTCAAGGTCGGACTGACGATGCTGACCGTCCGTTCTCCCAGTCCGTACCAGGCCACGTTGAGCACCACGGCGGGGTCGACCGCATGCGCGATCGCCTTCCGAACTTGCGGGCTCTTCAGGATCGGATGATCCAGATTGAACTCCAGGCCGTACAGCGTCGGAGAGTATTCGTAACCACGCGTCTCCTGGCCCAGATGCGGAAGGGAGCGGAAGCGCTCGAGATCCAGCGGCGAAACGGGCGTCGATCCGCCGAGGTCGAGCTCACCGGTTTCAAATGCGACGGCGCGCGCAGCCCCGTCAGGAATTACGCGGACCAGCAAGGCGTCAAGATATGGCTTCGGGCTGTCCCAGTAGTTCGGATTGCGGACATAACCGACATAGTTGCCGAGCACCCATTCCTTGAAGACGAAGGGCCCGGTCCCAACTGGCGCACGATTGTTCGGGTTCTGCAGCGGATCGCCCTTGCCGTCGTAAATGTGACGCGGGACGATCGGAGACTCGCCCGCCGCCAGCGCGTAGAGCAGATACGGCGCTGGCTTCGACAGTTTAAGCACGACCGTATGCTCGTCGACCGCACCGGATTCGAGCAGGTTGGCAAAGGTCGTACGACCACGTGGATGCGCGGATTTGAGAAGACCGATGGAATAAACGACGTCCGCGGCCGTAAACGGCTGGCCGTCATGCCATTTAACGTTCCGCCGCAACTCGAAACGATATTGCAACCCGTCTTCGCTGACGCTCCAGGCCGTTGCGAGTTGCGGTCTGGGATTGAGCTCGAAGTCGTAGGTCAGCAGCCCCTCGACCACCTTGGTGCTGGCCTGGATAGCCGGCCCCTCCGTCGTGTTGAAGCACACCAGCGTGGTCGGTTCGGGTTGGATCACGAAGGATAGCCGCCCGCCGGCGCGGGGACTGCCCTCCTGCGCCCGCGCACCGCCAGCCGGCGCCGCGAGGGCAGCCACGCTTGCCGTGACGAACGTTCGTCGGGAAATCGAGACCATTTTGCTTGCCTACGACCCCGGGAAGGTCACGAGCGATCCGTAAAGCTCGCGCAACTTGGCATGCACAGCCTCGGAGTCGCGATAGACCGCGATGAAACGGCTCAGGCGCGCGTCGTCCTTCAATTCTGGCCGCGTCACGAACTGAAAGGCATAAATCGGTTCATTCTCGAAGATCAGGCCCGAGGACGGATCGAGCCCCGCAAGCCTCGCAAACGTCGGATAGGTTGCCGCGGCGTCAACGTCATCAAGGGAACGCGCAATCTGCGGCCCTTCGAGTTGGACCAGCTTCAATGGCTTGCGGTATGCGACGATGTCCTCGATCTTTGCACGATGATCGGCCCCCGGCTTGAGCTCGATCAGGCCGGCTCGCTGCAGGAGCAGCAGCGCTCGACCGGTGTTCACGGCATCACTTGAGATCGCGATCCGGGCATTGTCCGGGAGATCCGGGATTGACTTGTATTTCTTGGAATAGAGTCCGAATGGAGTGCTGAAAGCCGGCGCGACGGGAACGAGCTTGTAGCCTGCATTCTTGATGCTGAATTCAAGGAATGGAACGTGCTGGAACAGATTCGCGTCGATCTCCTTTTCGGCGACCGCGCGATTTGGCGTATTCCAGTCGTTGAACTCGATCAGTTCAACGTTCAGGCCCTGCGCCTTGGCTTCGCGCGCCGCAATCTCGGCGGCCTGGTTCGATATGCTGGTCGCAAGACCGATCCTGAGCGGTCTTTCATCGGCCGAAACCAGCGATACTCTGGCAAGCAACCCGAAGAGCGCCAGGCCAATCGCGAAATCTCGCCATGTCCGGCCCAGTTTGGACGAACGATACAGGCTCTCCTGTGACACTGTCTTCCCTTCTTGCTGCGGCCAGGAAGGCTGGTCCCTTGGTGGCGGAGCCGACTGTCGCGGGAGACCCGACCAAAGCCGCCGTTTGGTCGTTTCTCCTCGCGACAGTCCCGTTCTGATCAATCGACCGGCGAGACGGCCGGCTGCTCAGAACTCTCCCCCCGCCCCGGGAGCTGCGATTGCTGGCTTGTCCTTTGGCAGTTCGGCGACCAGCGCTTCCGTGGTCACGATCAATGAGGCGACCGAGGCCGCATCCTGCAACGCGGTTCGCACCACCTTCGCCGGGTCGACGATCCCAGCCTCGATCAGGTCGACATACTCCTCGGTCTGCGCGTTGAAGCCGTAGGTCGGCGATCGCTGCTCCAGGATCTTGCCGACTACGATGGACCCCTCAACGCCGGCATTCTCGGCGATCTGCCGGATCGGACTTTCCAGCGCCTTGAGCACGATGTTGATCCCCGCCTGCACGTCGGGATTGCCATGGCTCAGCCGGCCGATGGCGGCCTTCGCCCGCAACAGCGCAACGCCACCGCCCGGCACGATGCCTTCGGCGATTGCCGCGCGCGTCGCATTGAGCGCGTCGTCGACGCGGTCCTTCTTCTCCTTGACCTCGACCTCGGTCGCGCCACCGACGCGGATCACCGCAACGCCGCCCGAGAGCTTGGCAAGCCGCTCCTGCAGCTTCTCGCGGTCATACTCCGAAGTGGTCTCCTCGACCTGCGCCCTGATCTGGGCGATCCGGCTGTCGATATCCTTGCGCTTGCCGGCGCCGCCGACGATCGTCGTGTTCTCCTTGTCGATCCGAACCCGCTTGGCACGGCCAAGTTGCGACAGTGTCACATTCTCGAGCTTGATCCCGAGTTCATCCGAGATCGTCTGCCCCCCGGTCAGGACCGCGATATCCTCAAGCTGCGCCTTTCGCCGATCGCCGAACCCCGGCGCCTTCACGGCAGCCACTTTCAGTCCGCCGCGGAGCCTGTTGACGACCAGGGTCGCGAGCGCCTCGCCCTCGACGTCCTCGGCGACAATCAGCAGGGGCTTGCCGGACTGCGCGACCGCCTCAAGTACCGGCAGCAAGGGATGCAGCGAATTCAGCTTGGCTTCGTGGATCAGAAGATAGGGATCCTCGAACTCGACCAGCAATTTCTCCGCATTCGTGACGAAATAGGGCGACAGATAACCACGGTCGAACTGGAGGCCTTCCACGACATCGAGCTCGGTGTCGAGGCTCTTTGCCTCCTCGACGGTGATGACGCCGTCATTGCCGACCTTCTTGACGGCGTTGGCGATGATCTTTCCGACTGCGACATCGCCGTTCGCCGAGATCGTGCCGACCTGGGCGACTTCTTCGGAGGACTGGACCTTTCGCGCCCGCTTCTCGATGTCCTTGATCGCTTCGGCGACGGCCAGATCGATACCGCGCTTGAGGTCGAGGGGATTGAGGCTTGCTGCGACGGCCTTTGCGCCCTCCCGAACAATGGCTTGCGCCAGCACGGTGGCGGTCGTGGTGCCGTCGCCGGCGAGGTCGTTGGTCTTGGAAGCGACCTCGCGCAGAAGCTGCGCACCGATGTTCTCGTACCTGTCCTCGAGCTCGATCTCCTTGGCAACGGTCACGCCGTCCTTGGTGATCCGCGGAGCCCCGAACGCCTTTTCAATGACGACATTGCGCCCTTTGGGGCCGAGCGTCACCTTGACGGCGTTGGCAAGCGTGTCCACGCCGCGCAAGAGGCGATCGCGGGCATCGGTCGAGAATTTCACATCCTTTGCAGCCATATGCACTGTCCTTCGAGCAAGACTGTCCCTGCCGCGCACAAGACTGCGCGGTTGGACATCGTTGAGGTGTTGTTGATGACGAGGCCTAGGCGATCACGCCGAGAATGTCGGATTCCTTGGCGATCAGCAGATCTTCGCCATTGATCTTGACCTCTGTTCCGGACCATTTTCCGAACAGGACCCGATCGCCTTTCTTCACGTCGAGTGGATGCAGCTTGCCGGTTTCATCCCGCGCCCCGCCGCCGACGGCGACGACTTCTCCTTCCTGAGGTTTCTCCTTCGCGGTGTCGGGAATGATGATTCCACCCTTGGTCTTGTTGGTCTCCTCGATGCGGCGGATCACCACACGATCATGCAACGGACGAAAGCTCATCGGGACTACCTTCGAAAATTTCTGAGTTCAAGTTCGCGCATCAACGGCGCAATTTCGCCTTTGATGTCTTCAAAACGTTATGGTCGCGATGATTTCGTGTCCATATCAAATTGCGCTACCGAAATAGACGATTGCTGCCGATGCAGCGCGACGCGGAAAACGTTTCGGTCGGTGAAATGCAATGACACCCTGCAAGTCCTCGATGGCGAGACCCGCAGGGTGTCACGCCGCTAAGCTGCGGCCCTGCCCTGCAAGTGCCGCACGCGGGGAATCACGTGTTCGGCGAAGCGCGCCATGTTCTCGTCGACCGGCTGGAATTGCAGCATGAAGAGTTCGACACCAATCGCATTGAACTCGACGATACGCCTGGCGACCGTGTCATAGCTGCCGACCAGCCGCGCCGAGGTGCCGCCATTGGTCCCGACTCTTGCCTCCTTGGCCGCGGTCTTGAACATCTGCGCTTCGGGATCCGCATTCGCCACCAACCGGGCGCGCGCCGGCTTGTCTTGCTCCGCGATGGCAAACAACTTCGTCAGCTCGGCCTCCGCTTCGGCATCCGTCTCGCGGGCGATAACGAAGGCGGACATCCCGAAGCGGATCGGCGCTCCAATACGCGGCCTGTGGGCGACATCCTGGATCAGGGCGCGAATATCCTGAAGCGGCTGCCCATTCATGAAATAGACATCCGCGGCGTGAGCCGCGAGCGCCCGTGCCGCTTCCGACTCGCCGCCAAGATAGATCGCCGGTCGTGGCCGGAACTCGTCGCGCGGACGCAATTGATAGGCCTCGATGCTGAAGTGCTGCCCCCGGAAATCCACGCGATGGCCGGATGTCAGCCGCTCGAAAATCTCGACCCACTCCCGCCCATAGGCGTAGCGATCGTCATGATCGGGAAAGCCAATTCCCGAGCGCTCCAGTTCCGGACGGTACCACGCATTGACCAGATTGATGCCGAACCGCCCCTCACTGATATTCTCGATCTGCAGCGCCATCTTCGCGAGCACGACCGGGTGCACCAGCAAGGGCTTGATCGCGGCAATCAGCTCGATCCGGCCGGTCAGCGCGGCAAGGGCGGCCGCGCCGGTCCAGGTTTCGAGCAGATCCTGGTCGTCACCGCTCGGATGGATGATGTGCTGCGCAAGCAGCGTGGATTCATACCCAAGCGCTTCGGCCTGCAAGATCTGGGCACGAACGCGTTTCCATGACGCATCGGGCGGATCGCTGGGATGATGTCGGGAGGCCCAGCTGCCATGGGTGAGCGCCCATACGCCAAATCGCAGGGGTAACGTCATGCTCGAAACCTCGCGGTCCAATCACTCGGCGGCCGCGCTCAACGAACCCTGCCGCAGCGAAAGCTGCACAGGCGTCGGATTGCGAAGGATATCGAGCACCGGACAATGGGCGTCGACGACCTGCTTGAGACGCTCCAGCTCCGCCTGCGGGGCTGAGCTGTCGAGGATCACCTCGGCTTCGATCCCCTGAAAGCCCGCTCTGATGTCGGGTTGCACGTTGAAGAAGCCGCGCAAATCAATTGTCCCGGTGAGACGAACCGAGACACCATCAAGCGGAATGCCGAGCGCGTCCGCATAGAGCCGGTAGGTGATCTCCTGGCAGGACCCCAATGCAGCCAGGACGTATTCGACCGGGTTCGGCGCGGTGTCATTCCCGCCAAGGCCCGGAGGCTCGTCCACCGCGACATGAAACTGGCGGATTGAAACGGCGCTATTGACACCATCACCGAGGCGCGACTGCGCATGGAACGCGGCCTGAGCCTGCGCCGGGTCTACGCCCAATGCAGCCTGGGTTCCGGTGAACACGTCCTTGAACTTGAAGCTCATCGCAAGTCCCTTCGCTTGAGTAAGCTACGACGGCGAAATTGTGAGCCCGCACAACCTGCTTATCAATCGAGCCGCGACAAAAACGATGAACAGAGCCTCGCAGGTCGGATCGCCAACACATTCGTTCCACGGCTCGACCAGTGTGAAGGAAAACCGTCGCGGTCGCAGGCGCGTCGTTCGGCAGGCGATGCAGCCAGCCGCCGTCTTACGCCGTGCCGATCCGGTACTGGCCCGGCGGAGGTGTTCCGTTGACCGCGAAATCACCGACGATGCGATCCCGATAAACGCGAGGGTTATGGTTGGTGATGGTCCGTGCATTGCGCCAGTAGCGATCAAGCGCCAGATTGCGCGCTGCCGATGATGCACCCAAGGCATCGAAGAAGATCGTGGTCGCCTCCAGGATCAGGCTTGAGACAACCGTGACGGCCTGATCGAGCTCGAGCTCGGCAATGGCGACAGCAGCGGCAATTCGATCCTCATCCTGAGAGAGCTGCGATTCATGGGCGCGCTGCAAGGCCTCGGCGACCTTGAGCACGATTGCCCCGGCCGCATAAGCGTTGCCGCGTACCCTGCCCACCACCTGAAGTATCTGCGGGTCCGCCGCTACGCGATCGGCGTTGCCGTGGCTGAAAACCCGCGTCCGCTGCTTGACCAGATGCGCAACGTCATTGGCCGCGGCACGCCCAATGCCCGCGAGTGTTGCAAGGTGCACCAGTTGGTAGAATGGATTGGAATATTTGAACCGTGCGGTCACCGGAATGACCTGGTTACCCTCGACCGGAACATCCTTGAAGATCGTCGTGCCGCTCGCCGTGAGCGCCTGGCCAAAGCCGTCCCAATCGTCGAGCACCTCGACCCCGGGCGAATGGCGGGAAACGACGACACCGACCGGCTCGCCATTCTCATGCTGGGCCGCGATGTTGATCCAGTCGGCGAACAGCGTGCCGGTCGTGTAGTATTTGCGGCCGTTGAGCACCAGCTGCCCGTCCTTGCTGGAAACAGTGGTCGAGAACGCCTGCAGCTTGTTGTCGCCGACCTCACTGTGCCCATTGCCGAACAGGGTCTTCTCGCCGATGCGGCGCAGCCACAGTTCGCGGCGCTTTGGATCGGCCGAGTTGAGCACGTCCTCCGTGAAGCCAAAATGCGAGCGGAGCGAATTGGTGACGTTCGAGTCGGCCTCCGACAGTTCGATCAGCAGGTTGAACAGCTCCGGCAGCGTCGCGCCGGCACCGCCAAACTCGTCCGGCACCCGCACGGTCGTGAAGCCAGCCGCGCGCAACGCCTTGATCTCGTCATAGGGCAGGCGCCGCTCAAGATCGCGCGCGACGGCGGTGTCCTTGATCGAGCGGAACAACGGCCGAAAGGGTTCGGCAAGGTCTTCATATCGTGACGACGGGCCACTGCCCCAGGCTTGATCGATCTGCGTCATCGCTATCCTCCTGTTGCGGCTTCTGTCCCTTGAGCAGGACCGGCGACGATTGCGCCGGCAACTTGCGCCCGGGCGGTCAATCCACGCTGGATATCCGGGACTGCGGCGAGCAGCGCCCGCGTGTAGGGCTGTTGCGGATGTCCGAGCACCGCCTCGACGGTGCCCTGCTCAACCACGCGACCGTCGTGGAAAACGAGCACCCGATCGGCCAGATGTTCGATCACGCCGAGATCATGCGAGATGAAGAGCAGCGCCATGCCAAGCTTCGACTGCAACTCCGCAAGCAGGTCCAGCACCTGAGCCTGGATGCAGATATCGAGCGCCGACACCGGCTCGTCGCAGACGATCAGGGCGGGTTCGGCCGCCAATGCCCTCGCGATCGAGACCCGCTGACGCTGGCCGCCGGACAGCGACCTCGGCCGGCGTTCGAGGTATTCGGCACTCAGACCGACGAGCTCAAGCAGCGAAACGATGCGTTCACGCTGCTGCTTGCGCTCCGGCAGGCCCGCGAGATTTTCAGCGATGATGTCCTGAACGCGATAGCGGGGATCGAAACTGCTGAGCGCATCCTGCGGAATATATTGCAGCTTACGCCGAAGCGGCCGCCGCCCTGCTTCCGAGACAGTCGACCAGGGGCGACCGAGCAACCGCACCTCTCCCTGATCGGGTGAAAGCAGGCCGAGAACGATCTTGGCGCAGGTCGATTTGCCCGAACCCGACTCGCCGACGATGCCGACGACCTCGCCCGCCCTGACGTCGAAGCTGACGTCCTGCAGCACAGTCGAACGGACACGCCCCGTCGCCTTGGGCGAAATGTAGCTCTTGGAAATCATCTCGACCTCCAGAACCACCTCGCCGGCCTCGCGGCGGGACGGCAACGGCTCACGCGTGATCGTAACGGTATCTCCGTTTCCGGCGTTCACTGCCGCGAGCTCAATTCGCGCCGACGCGAGCCGCGCTCCGCGTGAGCGGACCGACGGAACGGCCGCGATCAACTGCCGCGTATAGGAGTGTCGTGGCCGGGTCAGCACGTCGTGGGTCGGTCCTCTGTCGACGACCCTGCCGTCACGCATCACTATCACCCGGTCCGCGATTCCGGCGACGACGGCGAGATCGTGACTGATCAGCAATACGCCCGCACCGTCGCGGATTCGTTCCGCGAGCACTTGCAGGACTTGCGCTTGCACGGTGACGTCGAGAGACGTGGTCGGCTCGTCTGCAATGATCAGATCGGGATTGGCGGCGATTGCCGATGCGATCAGCGCACGTTGGCGCAATCCGCCCGAAAGTTGATGCGCATACTGCATGGCGCGATCCGCCGGATTGGGAATGCCGACCCTGCGCAGCGTGTCCAGCGTTCGCTCCCGGATCGATCCGGGATCGGTCAGAATCCCGTGACTGGAGATCACTTCGGCGACCTCCTGTCCGATCGTGCGCAACGGGTCGAGCGAGACCAGCGCATCCTGCATGACGAGACCGGTGACCGTTCCACGCAGCTTGCGCCAGTCGGCCTCCCGATAGCCGCGCACATCGCGGCCCTTGATCTCGAAGCGACGGGCGGTTGTCGTGGCCCCCTCTCCAGCGAGGTTCAACAGGCTTCGCGCGGTCACGCTCTTGCCTGAGCCGGACTCACCGACCAGTGCGACGCACTCGCCGGGCCGGATCGTCAGATCGACGTCGATCACGATCGGCCTGTCGGCATTTGCGCCGGCAAAGCCCACATTCAGGCCCAGGATCTCGACCAGCGGAGCCTTTAGCTCGGGCGCGGATTGACCGGTGCTCATGCCATCCGCCCCTCGAATTTCTTCTGCAGGAAGTTGCCGACCACACTGAAGGCGATCACCGTGGCCGTGATCGCAAGGCCCGGGAACACGCCCGGCCACCACGCGACCCGCAGCACGTCGCGGCTCTCCGCCAGCATGACGCCCCATTCCGGCGTCGGCGGCTGCGGGCCGAGACCCAGGAAGCTCAGGCCCGACACGATCAGGATGGTGCTGCCGATATAGACGGTCGCGATGATCGGAATGGCGACCAGCACATTGGGCAATACGTGGCGCAGAAACACCTGCCGTTGGCTCAATCCATAGATTGTTGCCTGTGTCACGTAATCCGCGTCGCGCACCAATTGGGTCTGCGCCCGGACCACGCGGCCGAACTTGGGAATGCCGGCGATCCCGACTGCGATCGCGATATTAAGCATGCCCTGGCCGAGGAAGGTGACGATCAACATCGCAAGCAACACACCCGGAAAGGACGACAGCATGTCGAACAGACGCGACACGGATTCATCGAGGATCCGATTGCGCTGGCCGGCGATGATCCCGAGAATCACACCCAGACCGAGCCCGACGGCAACGCCGCCGAAGCCGATCAGAAGCGAGTACCGGGTGCCATAGATGGTTCGCGCAAAGACGTCGCGGCCAAGGCGATCAGTGCCGAACAGATGGGCCCAGCCTGGCGGCTTCAGCCCCTCGGTGAAATCGCCGACGAGCGGATCGAAATGGGTGAACAGCGACGGCGCCGTCGCCGCAGCGATCAGGAGCAGCACGAATGCCACGGCCACCACAAACGCGAGGGGCGGACGACGCCGAACCGCGGGCACTGGAAGCGAAGTTTCGAACCCGACGAGGTCCTCAGGTCGATCGAGCGGGACGGCTTGCTCGAATGAGCGGTGCGACGGCGCGGTCATTGAGCCCTCAATCTCGGGTCGATCAGCACATAAAGAATGTCGAGCAGGGTCGAGGCGGCGACGTGAATGAATGCAGCGAGCAGCACCACGGTCAGCACCACGGGCACATCATGCGTAAGCACGGCTCCGAGCGTCACCGTGCCGAGACCCGGCCGGCCGAAAACCTTCTCGGTGATCACCGCGCCGCCGAGCAGGCCGCCGATCAACCAGCCACCCAACGTCACTGCCGGCAGCAAGGCATGCCGCAGCACGTGTCGCCACCGGATGATGAACTCGCCGACGCCGCGCGCCCGCACCGTCGTCACGAACGGCTGGTCGAGCGTCTTCTCCATGGCCTCGCGCAGGACCTGCGTCAGCAGACCCGCCGTCGGCAGCGCCAGGGTGATCGACGGCAGGACGATCGACTTCCACCCCTCGGCGCCCGATACGGGGAACCAGCGCAGGTTGAAGGAGAATGCCATCAGCAGCAGAATGCCGAGCCAGAATACCGGCGTCGAGGCGAACACCAGTTCGACGAGTGATGCAACCTCTCGCGAGAAATTGCCGCGGCCGGCGGTCAGGAGCGCGATGCCGCCTGCGATCACGACCGCGAGCACGCCTGCGGTCAGGGCCAGCTCGACCGTCGGCAGCAGCTGCGAACCAACCACCTCGATCACGGGCTGCCGTAGCACGTAGGAGGTGCCGAAATCGCCGCGAAAGATACGCAACAGGAAATCGAGATATTGCTCAGGCAGCGTACGGTTCAGCCCCCATTCGGCGGCGATCGCTTCGCGCAGGCCGGGATATTCGAGGTCTCCGGCAAGAATATCCTGGATGCGCCCCGGCAGAGCGTGGAGCGCGACGAATGTCGCGGTCACGCTCGCCCAGGCGACCACCAGGCTGGTGAACAGCCTGGAGATGATACGAGACCACATCCGTCTGCCCTACTTCTTTGCGATCCAGAAGTCGTAAGCACTGGACGGCGAGTCGAGGCCAGCCTCGAAGCTCAAACCGTTGACGGTGCTCTTGGCCGCCAGGAACCAGCTTGGCGCAAACAGCGGCACGATAAAGGCCTGATCGACGCCACGCTTCTGGACCGCATCCGTCAGCTCCCGTTTGCGTACCGGATCAGTCGACGCAAGCGCTTCATCGATCTGGCGGGTGATCTCGGGATCCGGATTGGAGATGTTGGCATACAGGAATCCCTTCGAGCCGAGCATGTCCCAGAGTTCGCGCGCCGGATCAGAGGGATTGTCCGTGTTCGGGTAGATCGTCCAGGTGCCGTTGGCGTTGTTCTTGGCATACTCGCCGGCCGTGATGAGCCGCAAATTCAGATCGAGGCCCACATTCTTGCGGAGCGACGCTTGAACGCCCTGAATCAGGATGTCACGATTGTCCCGCACATAAGGTTGGGGATAGCCGACCTCGATCGACAGCCGCTTGCCGTCCTTGGTTCGAAACCCTTCGGAGTCGCGGCCGGTCCAGCCGGCTTCATCGAGCAGCTTGTTGGCTCCCGCGATGTCGTTGCCCCAAGAGCCGACGAGCGCCTTGTTGTATGCAGGATTGGCAGGCCCGATGATCGACCAGGCACGCGGCACCGTTCCCAGGTAGACCTGCTTGACGATCGGCTCGAGATCGAAGCCGTCGCGCAACGCCCGACGCACGCGGACATCGTCGGCCGGCGGACGCGTATAATTAATGTTGAAGGTGAAGGAGGTGCTGGCGCCGGATGGCCCGGTCAGCAGCTTGAAGTCCGGCTGCTCTGCAAACAGCGGCGCATCGGTCGGCTGCACGCCCTCGATCAGGTCAACTTGCCCGGACGTCAAAGCGCCGGTGCGCACGGCATATTCGGGCAGGAATCGAAACGTCACGCGATCCAGATAGGCCGGGCCGTCATGGGCCGCGTTCCCCGGTCCCCATTTGTAGGCTGGATTGCGAACGAACACCGCGGATTGACCGCGCGTGTAGCCCTCGAAGATGAACGGACCAGTGCCCGCCAATGCGCGCCCGCCGCCGCACAAATCACCCTTCTCCAGCGCCTTCGGCGAAATCAGTCCCAGCTTCACGTTCGATGTCGATTCCAGGAAGCTCGAGTCCGGCTTGGACAAGACGAGTTTCACGACGTAGGGCGAGACCACCTCGGCGTGATCGAAAGTCTGCAGAAGAGAGACCGCGGTCGCCGCATTCTCCGGCTTGAAGATGAAGTCGAAATTCGCCTTGACCGCCGCGGCATCGAATTTCTCACCGTCGTGGAAAACGACGTCCTCGCGGAGCTTGTAGGTATATTCCTTGCCGTCCGCTGAAATCGACCACTCCGTGGCGAGCCATGGCGCGAAAGTGCCGTCGGTCTTCTTCGCGATCAGCGAGTCGATATAGTTGCGCGCGACGAAGAACGCCGCTTGCTGCGATGAGCGGTGGGGATCGAAGCAGGATGGCTCGGTCGTGACACCCCATGTCAACGCCCCACCGGAGACCGGCTGATCTGCGGCCTGCGCCGCGCCTATCCCCAGCAACGCAACGGCAATCCCGCTTACGAGCAAACTATTGTTCTTCATTCGCATCACCTGCACTTATGTTCCAGTACCTGCATCGCCGGCGCATCGAACATTCCCCATCGGGAAGATGGCGAACGTCAGCGCATCAGCCATTTCTTGCAGGCGTCTCTTCTGTTGCAGTGCGATCTAAGTCGTGGCTGCGCGTGAGCGCAACATGCAAACGATCGACACATTGTCCGCAGGCGAAGTTTGAAAAATAATTCGCGATGCCGCATCGTTGATGGATAAAATCGATCCAACACGATGCGAAGCCGACAATCCGATGCTGCGCCGACGTGACACGAAACGGCGGTCGAACAGCGAAAGCCTGCGCCGGTCTTCGGGGTGCACTCTGCAGGATCAGCCAACGTCGCCGTATCAATCAACTTGCCGGTCGGAGCAGCCCGAGCGAACGACGCCGGGCAGCACCTTGAGCGAGTGCGTGTCGCGGCCGAAAGGCCCGGGCTTGATCCAGTGCCGAGCCGTTTCGACCGCCGGTGCAGCAGCGGCGCTGGGCGCAAATCGACTTCTCGCCAAAACGGCGAAAACAACCCCATGCACAGTAACCGAGCCGAGCCAGATCAAGGGCTTGCACGAACAGCCATGTGCGCGCGGAAACGTGTCGGATCAAGCTGTTTGACACGTCGGGCAGAACACCTGCATGATGCTATCGTCGGGGCATAGGGCGATGGCGAGACGGATCTCGCGACCTTCGCAACGGTGCACTAGCGTTCCATCGGTTCCGCTCGCGGATGAAGGTCGGCAGCGGAGCCGCCAGCTCTCCGGAGTAGCCTGGATGCCGATGACACCCCACGACGACCTGCTTCTCTGGCATGCCCTTCATCGTCTCGAGGTGACATATTGGCATGACGTCGACTTCAACGACGGGCGCACGGCCCATGACTTCTTCACGCCGGACGGCGTGAAGATCGTGGGTCACAACCGGTTTGAGGGACGTGAAGCGATCCGCGCATTTTATGAGTGGCGCGCGCGTCAAATCGGCGAGAACGCAGCGGATCGACTGGCGATCAGTGGCGTGAAAGCCGTGCGGCACCTGATCACCAATCTGCACGTCACGTCGAGCAGCGAACGCTCCGCGACAGTGGTAGGCATCATCGTGTTCTACGGCGGTCTGACCTATCCATCCACGCGTCAGTCAAATCCTCCAATGATGGTGGCGGATTTGATCAATGAGTGCGTGCTGAACGACAGCAATTCGTGGCAGTTCAAATCACACACAATCCAGCCGGTATTCATGAGTGCCGCTCAACCTCCGTCCATGGAGATCGATCCCATGTTCCTGAAGGACACCTGAGGGATGCACCCGATTTCATCGCCGATACGCCGCGGCGACGTCAGCTCCTGGGTTGATGCCAAACGATGTCGGAAACCGTGACCTTCTTGGGCACGATGCCAAGTTCATAAAAGGTGTCAGCCAGTTGCTGCTGCTGAGCGACCTGCGCTGAAGTCACCTCACCGAAGGTAAAGCTTGCCCGCGCGAAGGCAGCGCGCCATGATCTCTCGTCGATGCTGGTGGCGGCAGCGGCCAGTTTGGCCAGTTCTTCACGATGCTGGCCGGACCACTCCGTCAGCTTGCCGATCTCGTCCAGCGCAGCCGACAGCACAGCGGGAGATTTGTCGGCGAAGTCACGGCTCGACAGGTAGTACGACGAACTGGCCAGCCGCTTGTCGGAGGTGTCGGCAATAATGCGCGCATTGTAGCGCTCCTGAGCGATCGCGTAGAACGGATCCCACACCACCCAGGCATCAATGGTACCGCCGTTAAAGGCGGCCGTGGCGTCCGCCGGCGCCAAATAGGTCGGCACGATATCCTTGAGGCCCAGGCCGGCCAGCGCCAGCGCCTTGACCGCTACGTTATGGGCGCTGGAACCTCGGGCGAAGGCGACACGCTTGCCCTTGAGTTCTGCCAGGGTCTCGATAGGCGAATCGTGTTGCACCAGCACGGCGTGCTCGGCGGACGGCGTAGACGCCACATATACCAACGGGGAGCCGGCGGCTTGCGCGAAGATGGGCGGCGTGTCGCCCACCGAGCCGATGTCGATAGCCCCCGCGCCAAGAGCTTCCAGCATGGGGGGACCGAACTGAAATTCCACCCATTGGACGGCGTCCACACCCAATGGCTTCAGCCGCTTTTCAATCACTTGCTGCTCGCGCCCCAGAACCAAAATGGCTGCGCCCTTCTGGAAACCGACCTTGAACTCCTTCGGCACGTCGCCGCCCGGCGCGGCGATACTGACGCGCGGCGAAAGCAAGGCCGTACCAAGGAGACCGAGGCCGCTGGTGATGATCTGACGTCGGGACGTGGACATTGCCGTTCCTCGGCTCGCGGGTGGGGGCTACGGGAAGCGCGCTCGATAGCCGACCGTGCGCGAACGGAACTTCTTTGTAATCAGCCGCATCGAAAAAAGGCTTTCGTCCTTCAGTCTCGCGATGAAAGAGTGTTGCAAAGAGATGCTCGTTTGCATGTCAAATTTGCCATGATGAATGGAATGGGCCCTCGGTCCGCCGACCTCGGGGCCGAGCACGACCTTCGAAGTTACGAAGCAAGGGCCATCAGGTGTCTCAGCGAGCGTCGACGCGACACTCGCGTCACATGTTGTCTTGCCCTCCATCAAGGGGGCCAACAACCGACATCACGTTTCCGATAAGCGGCAGGAACGCGAAACCCAGTGCCTTAGGGCTTCCGCTTGGCGAGCACTATGCCTACGGCCAACGCCAAACGCCCAATTGATGAATCCATCCGCCCGTCTCGTGCCTCAAAACGCGGGGATCTGTCCGGGCAACTTATCCTTGATGAGTTGTCGGATGGTGTCGTTCTGATAGGCCTGCACCAGCTTGGCGACCCAAGGGGCATTCTTGTCGCGCTCGCGGACGGCGATGAAATTATTGTACGGATTGTCGACGGAGGATTCGATCGCGATGGAATCCTTGCCTGGGATCAGCCCGGCCGCTACGGCATAGTTGGTGTTGATCACCGCCGCGTCGACGTCGTCAAGGCTGCGCGGCAGCTGCGCCGCATCGATCTCGCGAATCTTGAGCTTCCTCGGATTGTCGATAATGTCCAGCACGGTCGGCAGGATGCCGACCCCATCCTTGAGCTTGATCAGATTCTGAGCCTGCAACAGCAGCAGCGCGCGGCCGCCGTTGGAGGGATCGTTCGGAATGCCGATCGATGATCCATCCTCGATCTCGGAGACCGATTTTACCTTTTTGGAGTAGAGGCCGATCGGCGCAACGATGGTCTCCCCCACCGGAGTGATCTTGTAGCCTCTTGTCTTGATCTGATTGTCGAGGAACGGCTTGTGCTGGAACGCATTGGCGTCGAGATCACCGGCATCGAGTGCGGCATTCGGCAGCAGGTAGTCGCTGAATACCACCACCTGAACGTCGAGTCCGTCCTTGGCTGCGATCTCCTTCACCTTCCCCCAGACGATCTCGGAATCACCTCCGGATATTCCGACCTTGATCTTCTGATCCGCAAAAGCAGGCGCGGTAAGGAGCGTGACTACGGCAATAAGTGCGAGCAGGCGATGTTTCATTGTCGTGCGATCTTGCAGCTTTGTTGAATGGGGTAGCGCATAGTGCAAAAAACTCCGCGCGCACTCAATGAAACTCTAAACCAAAGATGGGCGCCGGAATGGAAAAACCATACTTCGCGCATTGCGCCGCGGCGACATGCTTTCATCCGCACCGATAACGTTCCACGCGGTGAACGCAGCCGGTGCCATCGGTCACCCAAGACCGGTCAATTGCGGTCAAGAAAGCTCTGCACCTCACGGAACAGCACATCGCGCCCCGTCTCGACTTCGACGAAATGCGTGGCGCGCGGAATCTCGATCAAGTGGCGCACGGGCGCGGTTCTTTCGCCGAAGCCCGCAACCACGCAGCCGAGAGCGATACCAGCAGCGACGACAACAAGCGCTTCATGTTAACTTTCTTCGAGGAGTAACGGATTTCAGTTGAATTTTGTGACGCCGAGCGTTTACGCATTTGGGCGTTCGCGCTTGTCGCCGTCAATTCCAAATGGGTTCGCGAACTGAGAATGATTCAGCTCTGCTCCGCCCGCAGACGACGAACTTCATCAACGCTGCCTTCAGCGTCTTCCCGAAGAATGAATCTCATTCATCACGTGCGACGGAAGCGCAATTCATTGCGTTCGTCCGCGGCACGCTGAAACGAATATCTTATTTTTCGGCCGCGATTGACTCGCCGCCGTCGCGATGACGATCTGCACGCCTCATGCATGAAGGTGTACCATGACGACATATATCCGCGCGAGCAGGCCGGGACGACGCGACGTGCTGCGACTGGGCCTCGGCGCGGGCCTGCTGTCACTGACGGCAGCACGCAGCCGCGCACAGACCACGGCGAAGCCCGATGTCGTTCGCATCGGCTATCTGACGGCGGCGCGGGCCTGGGTGGTCGGCAAGACCGACGGCAGTTTCGACAAGGCGCTTGGTGTCAAGGTCGAGTGGGTACCGTTCCCATCGGGCGGACCGGCGCTGTCGCTGCTTGCCGCCAAGCAGATCGATTTCGCGATCTTCGGTAACACGCCGATCGTGGCCGGGCTTTCGCGCAAACTGCCCATTCAAATTCTGGGCTCGCCGGAGATCGTCGCCACCAGCGAGCGGCTCGTCGCCAAGGCGGGCATCACCACGCTCAGGGATCTCGAGGGCAAGCGCATCGCGGTTGCCCCCTCCTCCACGATGGCCTTCGCGCTTGAGGCCGTGATCCGTATCAACAAGCTCGACGCCGGCAAGATCAAGCGCCTGCCCCTGAGCCAGCCGGACACGATCGCCGCCTGGAAGCGCGGCGACATCGACGCGACCTATATCAATGGCCCGTTCTGGGCAGAGCTCCTGGCCGACGGCGGCCGGCAATTGCTGGTCTCCGAACAATTGCAGCCCTCAGGCGTCTTTGTCTGGAACAGCGCCGTGGTGCGGAGCGAATTCGCCGAGCGATTCCCCGAGACAGTGGTGGCCTGGCTGCAGACCGTTCAGGCGCAGTTCGACCGATACCGGTCCGATCCGGAGGGCGTGTCGCGGATTCTGGCAAAGGATTTCGGCGCACCGTTCGAAGCCGTGCGCGACACCCTGGCCGGGCTGCGCTATCCCACCTTCCAGGATCAGCTCGGTCCGAAATATTGGGGCGATGGACCGGCCGCAGCAAAGGATGCACCGCTCATCAAGGCGCTCGGCGATGCCGCTGCCTTCCTTGCCGAGACGGGCGAGATCAAACGCGACGACGTCCCCGCCTCGTTCGTCCCTGCGGTGAACTACGCATTGCTGCGGCGCGCGTTCCCGTCTTGAACGCCAGCCGTCGTTTCCTGATCGGCCTTGCCGCGGTCGCCGGCGTCACGCTGGCGTGGGAGATCGCCGGGCGGACTCATCTGGTCGAACCGTTGTTGCTTCCGCCGCCATCCGAGATCGTGACGACCGCGATCGATCTGGCGCGGGACGGCTATCGTGGCACCCCGCTCTGGCAACACCTGGCGCTCAGTCTCGCCCGCGCTCTGGGCGCGTTTGCCGCGGCGACGCTGGTCGGTGTGCCGCTCGGGCTCGCCATGGGAGCAGCGCCGGGCTTTGGCGCCGTGCTCGATCCTTTCGTCCAATTCCTGCGGCCGCTCCCGAAGCTCGCACTGATCCCGCTCGTGATCCTCTGGTTCGGCATCGGCGAAACCTCGAAGGTTCTTTTGATCTTCATCTCGGCCGCGCTCAGCATCATTGTCGGAACGGCAGCTGCGGTCAGCACCGTACAGAGACAACGGATCCGCGCCGGCCGGGCGCTAGGCGCTCACGGCCTGGCGTTGTTTCGCTACGTGATCCTGCCCCACATCCTGCCCGAGCTGTTCGTGACGCTGCGCCTGTCCTTCGGGATAGGCTGGACGACCCTGATCGCGGCCGAGATGATCGCCTCCGACGCCGGGATCGGCTGGATGGTCGTCAACGCCGGCTCCTATCTGCGCACTGACGTCGTCATGCTCGGCATCGTCATGCTCGGCGGCACAGGCTACGCGCTGGACCTGGCGCTGGTGGGGCTGCAGCGCTGGGTGGCCCCTTGGTCAGGGCGCGCCTGAGATGACGACCTCTCCACTGATCGTGCTTGAAGACGTCGAGAAGCGCTTTGAAGACCGGCGCGGCCGACACAAGACCGTCGCGCTCGACGGACTTTCGCTTGGCGTTGCGGAAGGCGAATTCGTGTGCCTGCTGGGACCCAGCGGATGCGGCAAATCAACCGTGCTCGACCTGCTGGCGGGTTTCGAACAACCCACGCGCGGCCGCGTGACGATCGATGGCAAGCCGGTCGGACGCCCGTCCCCCGATCGCGGCATCGTGTTTCAGGAAGCGACGTTGTTCCCATGGTTGTCCGTCATCGACAACATCACCTTCGCATCGCGTCTGGCCGGGCGCCCGGCGTCCGAATATCGGCCACGGGCGCAGGAGCTGATCGAGATGATGGGCCTGCGCGGCTTCGAGCATCATGCCGTCTATGAGCTGTCCGGTGGAATGCGCCAGCGCGTCGCGATCGCCCGCGCCTGGATATCGCAGCCGCTGCTCCTCTTGATGGACGAGCCATTCGGGGCGCTTGATGCCCAGACTCGACTCGCAATGCAAGAGCTGCTGTTGGCCGCACGCGAGCAGCGCCGCTCCACCGTCCTGTTCGTCACGCACGACATCGAGGAGGCGCTGTTCCTGTCGGACCGCATCGCCATCATGAGCGGCCGTCCTGGCCGGATCGTCGAAGAGATCATCGTCCCCTATCCCCGTCCACGCGCCTATCAGGAAATCATCGCGATGCGCTCGTTCGGTGAGCTGAAACGATCGATCCTGGCGACGCTGCGCAAACAGGCCGCACGCCTTCAACACGCAACAATGGAAAGCTTGGCACATGGTGACGACTGACGATCGTATCCGCGGTCTTATTGATCGGCGAAGTGTCCTGAAGGCGGGGGCCGGTGTGCTCGCGCTTCCGCTCGCCGGCTCGCCTGCGCTCGCGGCCGAAGCGCGGCGTGGCGGGACGCTGACTGTCGTCACACAGGGGGAACCGCGAACGCTCGTTCCCTTGCTCGACACCAACACACAGACCCGCAATATCAGCACCAAAATCACCGAGGGTCTGCTGGCTTACGATGCAGATTTCATACCACGTCCACTTCTGGCGACGGCCTGGAAGTCGAGTGCAGACGGACTCGAATATAACTTCACCTTGCGTCCCGGCGTCAAATGGCACGATGGCGCCGACTTCACGTCCGCCGACGTCCAGTTTTCGCTGCAAGCGCTGCAAAAGGCCGGGCCGCGTGGCCGGATCAGCTTCGCCAATCTCGATCGTGTCGAAACGCCCGATGCGCTGACCGCCGTGGTGAAGCTGTCGAAGCCGACACCCTACTTCCTGAAGGCGCTCGCGGCTGCGGAATCGCCGATCGTTCCGCGTCACGCCTATCAGCCCGATAATCTCGACGGCAGCGCCAACAACAACGCGCCGATCGGAACCGGTCCATTCATCTTCGAGGAATGGAAACGTGGCAGCCACGTCAGCCTGCGCCGGAACCCACAATATTGGCGGCCCGAGCGGCCCTTTCTGGATCGGGTGGTGGTCAAGTTCGTTGGTGATCCGGCCGCGGCCTCCACGGCGCTTGAGACGGGAGAAGCCGACACCAGCGGCAGCATTTCGCTCGGCGATGTGAAACGGCTGGCAGAGGGCGGGAAGCTTGTCGTCTCGTCTCAGCGAGACGCCTATCTCAACAACGCCGCCGTGCTGGAGTTCAGCCTCGACAACCAATACCTCGCCCAACGCGCCGTGCGGCACGCCATCGCGCGCACGATTGATCGCGATTTCATCCGGCAGTGGATTTATTACGGCTATGCCAGCCGGATCCGCTCGCCGATTCCCGAAGTGCTTTCATCCTACTTCGACCCGACGAGCTTCGACCATCCCTTCAATCTCGACGAGGCCAATCGCCTTCTCGATGAGGCGGGATTGAAGCGCGGAAGCGGCGGCATCCGGTTTGCACTGAGGCTGACCTTCATTCCGGGGGCCGCATTCAAGGCGACTGCCGGCTACCTGCGGTCCGCCCTCGGCCGTGCCGGCATCCGCGTCGACATCCTCGACGGCGATCTCGGCACCTTCATCAAGCGGGTCTATTACGACCGTGATTTCGACATCAACCTCAACGGGCTCGGCCTGCTGTTCGACCCGACGGTCGGCGTGCAGCGGATCTACTGGTCGGACGGAATCAAGCACCCGCTGCCCTATGTCAACGCGGCCCACTACAATAACCCGGCGGTTGATGAGCTGTTCCGGCAGGCAGCCACGGAGCGCGACGAAGCGCGGCGCGCGGATCAATTCCGGCAGATCCAGAAGATCGCCAGTGACGATCTGCCAGCCTTGCCACTGGTAGCGCTGGAGACAACCCTCGTCAGCAATGCGCGCGTGCGCAATCTTTACAACAGCGTCGACCTGACCGCGGGGGATTTTTCCGACGCCTGGCTCGACCGGTGATCCCGACGCCTCGATCACCGCCTTCGCTTGGTCACCCGAGCTTGCGTGCGAAAAATGAACTGACGGCGTCGAGCACGGCCTCAGGCTGCTCTTCCGGTTGAAGATGGCCGCCCGGAATAGCCCGACCATCGACATCGACAGCCCAGCTCCTCCAGATCTGGAGCGGAGTATCCGTCTCACCAAAGCGGCCCTGCTCCCACAGCACCAGCACAGGACAATCGAGCATTCGCCCGGCGGCGCGATCGGCAAGATCATGCTCATGGTCGAGGCTCGCGCCGGAGCGATAGTCCTGCATCATCGCGTGTCGTACCTCGGGCCGGCGAAATGCTTCGCGATAGGCGGCGCGGGCCTCATCCGACAGGGCAACGAGATCCTTGGCCATTCTTCGCAACGTCCAGTCCAGGAAGAAATCCGGATCGCCGCTCAACAGCCGTTCGGGCAGGTCATAGGGCTGCGCGAACAGCAGCCAGTGATAGGCGCCGAGCGCAAAATCCCTGCCGGCGCGCGCCCAGACCTCGCTGGTCGGGATCACTGTCAGCGATACGAAAGCCTGCACCGCTCCGGGATGGTCCAGCGCCAACCGGTACCCGACCCGCGCGCCGCGGTCATGCCCGATGACGGCGAAGCGATCGAAACCGAACTGCTTCATCACCGCGAGCTGATCGCGCGCCATCGTCCGCTTGGAGTAAGCCGATGCATCGACATGCTGCGGACCGCGGCTGTCGCCATATCCCCGCAGATCGGTGGCGACCACGGTGTAGTCGCGCGCCAGGACCGGGGCGATACGATGCCAGGCGACGTGGGTCTGCGGGTATCCATGGAGCAGAAGCAAGGGAGGACCGCTCCCGCCTACGAACGAGGCGATCGTCGCACCTTCGGTCTCGACATCGTGACGCTCGAATCCTTCAAACATGGCAGCTGTCCTGCATCGTTCGACAGATGCCTTGTTAGTCGACCCCCACGCGATCCGCCAGAGATCCGACGGTGGGAACGGCCAGACGGGCGCGCAACCGTTCAGCGATCGATGCCCCCGTTCACGAACGCTGCAATCTCCTGCAACGCCTCGATCGCCTCGGGAAACAAGCCGAGAAAAGCGTGCCAGACGTGGGGAAGCTCCGGCCAGATGCTCAGATTGACCCGAACGCCGGCGTCCACGAGCCGCGCTGCGAAATTCCGGCTGTCATAGGCGAGCGTCTCGATCGCACTCACCTGCAACAAGGTAGGTGGAAATCCGGCAAGCAGCGCGTGCGGTCCACGAGGCATGTACATCCGATCCGAGCCGGCCAGCGCGCCGGTGTGCGACACTGCCGCCTTGGCGCCGGCCTCGGAGCGGCCGATCTTGAAAGCCACCACCGGCTTGTCCTCATCGGTTTCGTGCCGCAGAAATCCCTGATGTCACGAAACTGGGTTCGATCGCCTCTCTTGCCGGCCGCGAGGTCGACCGCCTTGAGTTTCTCGGATGCCGATGCGTGCGCGGCACCAAGCAGAAGACACATCGTCGTCGACGCAATCAACTTCATTCCAAATCCCATCGCTTCGCTTCCTTCAATTGGCCATGACAAACCATGCGGCCTCGCTGAGGCCGGCACACCAGCTGCTCGCAGTGGATTTCTTCGGATACGCTAGGTGTCGTGCCGCTTCAGACCAGCGACGGTCGCCTGATGGAATGCTTTCCATACGAAGACGATTACACCGTCATCGGCACAACAGACGAGCCGTGGAACGGAAGACCGGAAGATGTCGCCATCTCCGATGCTGAGATCGAGTACATGATGAGAGAAGTGAATCACTTTTTCAAAAGCCCGGCGATGCGTCATCGCAGAGAGATATTACTTCTTCTCCCGTGGAGGCAAAAGCCATTGCTCAAACCGGCGTGCCTCCCGTGTATCAAGTGGACCAAGTATGCTGAAATTGCTACTGAGGCCCAACAGGATAGGGTCCCTCTTGGAACTCCCTGTCATGATAGCCTTTGCTGCCGACGGTACGGGCCAGAGGACTGCGAAAGTCTTCGCCGTTCTGCAGAAGTTTCAATGCTCGGTTGAAGTCCCATCGCGGCGTCCACTTCAACCTCTCGGCCGCGAGGTCGCTCACGTAGACGCGATCGATCTCGTCGAACATCGACCAACCCCTTGCGGCGTAGACCCGTTCAGCTTCGGGGAACAGTCTGCGAACCACGGCACCAGGGTTGCGCCGTAACTCGTCAAGATCGCCCTTGCTAAAGGGTGTCGGCGCGGAGACGATGAACCGGCCAAAACTATGTTGCGGCGCCAGTTCTAAAGCCCGCAGATGAGCCTGCACGACGTCGTCTAGATCGACGCGGCGATAGAGCAATTCGTTCAATTGCGCATTGTCGCGGCTAAAGTGGTTGCGGACAGAAGGAGAATCATCGTCCTCGGGAAAGAATCGCGACGTTCTTAGAATGATCGTTGGCAACTTCCGCCTAGACGCGAACACCTCGCAGAGGTGCTCGGCACTAAGTTTCGTCGCGCCATAAATATTCTTTGGTATGGGAACAACCTCTTCAGTTATCCAGGATGCAGGCATGCCTGGGGACGGTGTCAACGCTGATCCGAAGGCGCTTGTGGTGCTTGTGAATACGAAACTCTCGACGCCCGTCTCGCTCGCACCTTCGAGCAAATTGAGCGTTCCGGTCACATTGGTGTCCACGAAATCCTGATAAGAATGCGTCACGATATGCGGCTTGTGCAATGCCGCAGCATGGATGACCCACCGAACTCCTCTGCGGAAGAGAGCGTGCAAGAAATCCCTGTCGGTTAACGATCCCACATCGTCGGTATAAGGTGACGGCTTCATATCGACGCCAATGGCGGGCCGACCTGATTCCCGCAAAATGCGCATTAAAGCTTCACCAAGATGCCCCGCGCTTCCCGTTACTAGAACCGCCATCGCTTACATCGCCCGCTTTAAAGGTCCGCAGCTTCCGGTAGAAGCCACGGCTCGGCAGTCATACACACCTCAACATCCATTGTATCGTTGTCGCGAGTGAACATAGCGCATAAATTATGCGCGGACGTGCTCGTGCTGAATTGTCGAAACCAGGCGGACCGCACTGCCGTCGGCAAGCCAAAGCCGTTCCCAGAGCACCGTGCTGGGCGGAATCGGCACGTCCAGCCTAAAGTTCGAGCCGGTCTCGATAGACACCGCGCTAGACGGAGCGTCATACCACCCTTTCTCGCGCAGTCCTTCGTCAGCTGAAAGAATCTCCGTAGACGCATATCGGAGCAGAGATCGACCTATGACATCCCCAGGAGAGAGACGCCACTCGCCGTACCGCGATGGCGAGGCGGCTAAGAGCCTGTGTGTCCAGTCACAAATGAGATGGATGCTCAACGACGACCCCTCGACGAGCCGCCGAATTGCGCGGTCCGCGCCAGGGGACCGCGCTCCTAGTACACTTAAGGCAACTTCATATTGCCTTTCAGACATCCGGATCGCGCCGCTCTCCCATCGAGATACTGTAGTCTGCGTAACATTCATCAGTGTGGCGAGATGATCTTGCTTTATTCTGAGCAAGCTGCGCAAGCGCCGTACGTGAGCCCCACGCCAAGTGTCCATAGCCGCCTGACTCCTCGTGTTCCGTGAACTCCGCGAGTTCGCCAATGTACAACAGGCTTCTGAGCAACTCGCCTGCTACGTCGACCAGCCAGTCGTCAGAACTGCTATCGAACGAGAGCCGATCATTTAGAGTGGAATCAACTCATCAAGCAGCCACGTCAATGAGCCAAAGCAGCGAGTTCATCTAGCACCAACTGCTTTCGGTAACCAGCCTTGCTCCTAGGAACAACGCGCCATGGGCCGAAACCTGCCAGTGCCGCGCTCCCCGCATGTACCATCTCAAGACTACCCGCTCCGCCCCCATAATCGTCGCGATGTTTGTCTTGGACCATTCAAACGTGCAGCGACGCCGGCCAGGGCAAACTTCTGGACACGCTCGGACAGCACAGCCCGCGAAGTTCGGGGATGGCGCGAAGGATTTCGCTAAGCAGCCGGCCGCCTGGACGACAACCAGCGCACGATGAGCAAGCTCCATCGTGCGCTCCAAATTTCATGTGCCTTTGCGATCGAGAAAAATCGACCGCCTGCGGCGATCGCCCTCTTGAAGTCCGGGGCTTTGAGGCGCCTTGGCGAGGATTTCTCCGTCGATGGAGTCCAGCCAATTTTCGACCGCTCGGATGTGGCGCTCGACGATCTCGTCCGGACCGTCTTGCATGCAAGCCCCGAGCATGGCGTCGATGTCCATGAAGGCGGAACCGATCGAGCCCGACGGAAGTTCATCGATCTCCTCGCGCCGCTCCTGCCGCCGATCGAGTTCGCCCGGGGCCGCCTTCTCCAGGATGGCGAGCATCTTGTCGTAAAGCACGCCGTAGCGGTCCGAGTTTCGGAAGTACGGTTCGGCGCCCTGCTGGTCGAGGTAGTCCTGGACCGTGCCTGCGTTGCCGTACACGCCCTCCGTCTGCGGGTGCGGAGCAAGTCCTCCGAATGACTCTTCGCCCTCGGCCGACACCCAGCGGGCTAATGGGTAGATGCGGCACGCGAGTGGACGGTCCGGATGCACGGAGCAACCTCGATCGTTCAGGAAGACGCAATTGCCGTCTTCCGCTGAGCGCAAGACGGTGCCGCCGGCTTCCGTCTTGCTTTCGATGAACTCGGTCGTCGAGAGCCCCAAGCGCCGCGCCAGCCGCAGGACCTCATATGGATTGACGCGGATCGCCTTGTTCCTGCAGCAGCGCTTGCAGGCGTGACAGGTGTAGGAAAAGGGAGACGCGCGGGTCATATCGAAATCGACACGCCCGACGAGGTCGCCGTAAGCCATGTCGCGCTCCTCGAACTACTTTGGTGCCCTGATCCGATCGACGATGTCGCGCGTGATGTCGGCGCAGGTCCGCATGGGTTCGTCGGCGGCGCACCGCACGTCGATGGCTGTCGCGCCGTCACTTGCGACATCGACCTTGATGCGGCCGGCCTTGCCATCCCAGCGTCCTTCCTTGCCGCCGAACTTGCCTTCGCCCTTTCCTTCACCCTTGCCTTCGATCTTTCCTTCGCCTTTTCCTTCACCCTTCCCCTCGCCTTTTCCCTCACCTTTGCCTTCTCCTTTGCCTTCGCCCTTGGCCTCGGCCTTGCCCTCGCCTTTACCTTCTCCCTTTGCGTCCGCCTTGCCTTCGATCTTCGAGTCCGCCTTGCCTTCCCCCTTGGCATCGGCCTTGCCTTGCGCGAACGCGGTCGAGCGCATGCCGAGCGCGACGCCTAGCGCCGCGACGCCGGTAGCCAGAGCGAGGGTGCGCCGAGACAGGTCGGTCCGGCGGTCGCGATCTGCTTCATTGGTCATGTCTTCCTCCATTCACGCCGATCGGCCGATCGGCTCCGGTTGCTGGTTCTCGCTCGGACGAACGAGAACGGGTTTTGCCGGCGCGTCATCGAGGCGCCACCAGCGAAAGCGAGAGAAGCGAAAGAAGAAGGCTCGGCGGCATCACCAGGAGGCCGAGCTTCAGGAAGCGAGTGGCGCCGACGTCCTCACCCTCGCGACGAATGGCGATCAGCCAGAGGATCGTCGCGAGCGAACCTGTCACCGAGAGGTTCGGACCGAGGTCCACGCCGATCAGGATCGCGCCCGTTATTTCATGCGACGCTTGGGCGGCGTGAGACGTGGTCGCCGCAATGAGACCCATGGGAAGGTTGTTGATGAGGTTCGAAGCAAACGCGGTGACGATGCCGGCTCCCCATGCCGTGGCTTTCGGCGCATCGGCGGCGGCCCGCTTCAAGACGTCGGCAAGAGCCGGAAGCACGCCGGTATGGTTCAGCCCTTCGACGAGAATGAAGAGGCCGGCGACCAGCGGCAGCACCGACCAGGCGACGTCCCGAAGGACCGGCAGCGGAGACTTCCGCCCGAGCACCAGAACGATCGCCGTGACGATCGCGCCGCAAACGAATGTCGGAAGACCGATATCGCGACCGAGCGCTGATGCAGCCAGCAGCGCGACTGCCGTCGCGCCGATGCCGAAGGCAACGATCGCGGCGCCACGCGTCAACGCGATGCCCTTCTCTTCGCTCTCCACGTCACCTTGAAGGCTTTCGCGCTGGCTGAAGCGGAGCAGGACGAACGTCGCCACGATCGCGATCACCGACGGCAGCGCGAAGTAGCGCAGCCATTCGAGCAACGTCGGCATCCGCTCGCCGAAAACGACGAGATTGGCCGGGTTCGAGATCGGCAGAACGAAGCTCGCCGCGTTGGCAATGAAAGCGCAGACGAACAGGTAAGGCAGCGGTTCCACCTTGGCCGCGCGGGTCGCCGCGTAGACCGCCGGCGTCAGAACCACGGCAGTGGCGTCGTTCGACAGGAAGATCGTAACCACCGTGCCGACCGCATATACGATCGCGAACAACCGTGAAGCCGACCGGCGGGATTGCCGCACGGCCTGCACCGCGAGCCAGTCGAACAAGCCTTCCTTGCGCGCGACCTCGGCGAGCAGCATCATTCCGATCAGGAAGAAGTAGACGTCGACGCCTTTGCCGGCGGCCGTCAAAGCCTCGCGCCACGGCAGCAGGTCGAAGGCGACGAGCAGCACCGCACCGATTGCGGCCCAGATGAACTCCGGCAGATTCCACGGCCGCGCGACCACGCCGAGGGTGGCGAGGCCTGCAATGCCCCATGTCGCGGTGGCCGCGCTGAACATCAGCCCGCTCCTGCGACGGCAAATTCAGGCGCGGAACGGCTCGGTCTGCCGGCGCAGGCCGGCTTGAGCAAGGAAGCGAACGCCAGCCAGAGCCCGACCGACACCGCCGCGAACGAGCCCAGAATGAGGAACATCAGTCCGTAGCCCATCACCTGCGCGATCCAGCCGCCGATGGCCGGGCTGATCGAGGCTCCGATGCCCTGGACGGTCATGACCGCTCCTTGGCCGACGTTGACGCGGCCGGTACCGTCGAGAATCCGAGCCACCAATCCGGGAACGGCGACGCTCTGCAGACCGGCTCCGATGCCGTCGAGGATCTGCACGGGGTAGACGCCCCATTTGTTCAGCAGCCAGGCCGCGATGACGCCTCGGATCGGGAGAGCGACGAAGGAGACCAGCAACACCAGCCAGTAGCCTTCCTTCTCGGCCATCCGCATCGCGGCCAATGAGGTCAGGATCATCACGCCCTGGGCGATCACGATCGTCATCGCGACGAAACTTGCCGGATCCGCCTGCTTGTCGGCGACCACCGCCAGCCCGTAGAGGGGCAGCATCGCCGCGTTGCCGAGGTGGAAGAACAGCAACGCGGCCGAAAGGATCAACAACGGTTTGGATTCGACGAGGACCTGCAGCCCGCTGACATGGCCTTGCTGGCTGTCCTTCTGCTCGAGACCGCGCGCGGCGTCATCGTCGATGGCATCGCCCGGGATCATCAGCACGGATAATATCGAGAGCACGCCGAACGCCGCGGCGAGCCAGAACACGGCCGTGAACCCGTAGAGCCATCCGAGCAGCCCGGACAACGCCGCGCCGACCATGTTGCCCGCGTGATTGTAGGCCTGGTTCTTTCCGTTCTGACGGTTGAAGCCGGCTTGGCGCACGATACCGAGCGTGATGCCGGCCACCGCGGGCCCGATCGCAGCGCCGGCGATCGCGGTCGCCACTTGGGATGCCGCCACCAGCCAGAATTCCTGCGACAGCAGCACGATACCGGATGCGATGACGGTGCAGACGCCTGGAATGATCACGTACAGGCGCTTGCTGCGCGTCGAGTCGATCAACGCTCCCGCTGGCGTGGTCATCAGCATGCCGGCGACGCCGCCCGCGGTCATCACCGTGCCGATCCAGCCGCTCTGCCAGCCGTGGGCGAGGAGGAAGACGCCGAGGAACGGGCCGATGCCCGCCTGCATGTCCGCCATGAAGAAGTTCAAGGCGAGCAGGGGTGCGAGGGCTCGTTGCTGGGATTGCGCGAGCGTCATGCGGACCTCCCCTCAGAACTTCGAGATGAGAGCGATACCGGCCACCATGAGGATGGCGCCAGCAATGCGACCCAAGCTGAGCTCGCGGACCGTCATCCCGAACAATCCGTACTTGTCGATGATCAGCGACATCAGGATGTTCGCCGTGATGGTCAGGCCGCCGAACGTTCCGGCGCCGACCTGGCCGACGAAGATGAGGCCCGCGACCACCGCGAACGCGCCGATCAGCCCTCCGAGCGGGGCCCACCACGGCATCGCAGCGATGCTTTCCCGGGTCGGGAACGGATGAGGCTGACAGACCCACACGACGGAGAGGAACGCGACGACCGGCAGGAAGGAGATGATGCTCGACAGCCAGGGGTTCTCCATCGAGTTCCGCAAGGCGTTGTTCATCGGCGGGCCCCAAGCCTGCAGCGCGCCGCACACGAGGATGATCGGATAAAGCCAGACCGGACTGATGTTCTGCATGTCGTCAATTCCGCAAAATGAATTATGGGCGATCACCACTTCCGCCCGTTTCGATTGGGACCAAGTTGCGTTCCGAACAGATGGCGCTCGGGCCACGCACCGATCGAATTCGTGTCGCTGCCGCTCGACTTGCGACCACATTTTCCGTCCGGATCCCACTCGATCGCGTCGATGTCCTGCGAGCCGTTCTGGTCGGTCACCCGAACCTCGAGGCGATGGGCCTTGTCTGAACGGAAAGGTGCGCTGAACCGGCCTCCCTCGATGCTCGACATCCGAAGCCACGGTCCGTCATCGACTCGCAGATCCGCGTGTGCCGTCGGAGCCGCGCCCCACGCCGTGGCGCGCACTTCGGTCGGGCGGCCGTCGGCATCACCTTCGAACGATAGCCGCCGATCGGCCGGCGAGGTGATCATCACGAAAGGCCACGAAGATTCGAGCGGCTTGAAGCGCCAGCTGACGGCGTTGCCGTCGACCGCCATGAATGCGAAGCCGACAGGGCCTTCTTCGATCTGCCCCGTCGACCTTGTCGCTGCATAGACGGTGCGACCGTCGTGCGAGATTTCGTTGTAATGGGTATGACCCATGGCGACGAGCAGCGTACTGCTCTCGTCGAGAAGCTGCGTCAGTGCTTCCGCTTCGTCCCCGAGATCCGCGGGATAAGCGTGCATGAACACGACACACGTCTTTCCTTCTTCCTTGGCAGCTCCGAGCCTCAGCTTGAGCCAGTCGAACTGCTGTCCACCGAGCTTGAAATCGGGACCGCCGGTTCCTTGCGAGACCACGTCGAGGAATAGACAGACGCAGCCGTTGACCTCCTGCGCGTGGGGCAGCTTCGGGACATACAGACCGTCGTAGAAGCTGGTCAAGGATCTCGGCTTGAAGTCGTGATCGCCGGGGATCGCGCGCCAAGGGAGTTGGAGCCTCTTGAGGCCGTCGCGCACGATCGCGAATTGTTCATCGGTACCGTCGTCGGCATTGTCGCCCGGCAGATAGACGAAATCGACCTTGTCACCGACATTTCCGTTGAGCTCTTCGACGATCCGAAGAAAATCGCGATGGTTCTGCAGGCCATTATCGGTGACGTGCAGATCGCCGATCTGCACGAAGTGCAGCGGTCGGGAGTTCGGGACGCGCGCCATTGTCGGCACTCAACCGTGATGGCCAGGACGATGGTGCTTTTCGTGATGCTTGGGCTTCTTGTGATCGGGCCCGTGCTTGTGCTTCTTCGGACCTCCGACGGCTTTGAGCTCGTCCGAGGAAGGACCGATCTGCTTGGCTTCGACCATGGTCCCGAAGGAAGTGGTCGCTCCCTCGCCTTTCGCCGCGATCTTGCGACCGGCGACGAACAGATCGGAGAAGCGTTCGGCTTCGTGCGGCGGCAAGCGGATGATGCGCCCGTCCTCGAGAACGGCCCCTCGGGTCTCGCCCTTCGGTCCGTGGATCGGCTGGCGGACGATGCCCTGCACCGTCATCGGCCCGTGCTTGGCTTCCTCGAATTCGTCGTCGGGCCGCTGATCCGGCCCCTCGTCCAGCAGGCGGCCTTTGGGCGTCTCGATGGCGACGGCTGCGATCATGTCGACGGCGCGAGGACGCACGCCACGCACGCGCACCTTGCTGCCTGGGCAGACCTCGCGCAGCAGGCGCAGCGACAGGTGCGGCGGCACGTGGACTTCGCGACCGTCCGTCATGAGGAAGCCATCGGCTTCGCCGTGCTTGTTCATCAGGAATAGCTCGACGGTGCCGCCGACTTCCGGCAGATGATCGGGATCGATCCAGTGCATACGACGCTCCTTGCTATCGATGTTGTCGTGCAGGACATCGCAAGCGCCGTGCCAACGCCGGAGGCGTTGAAATCACGTCGTTAATTGGAGCGTTGCGGTTCGCTGGCCGTCGGCTTTGAAGACACCGCGTCCGCAATCACGACGCCCGCCGATGGCACGCGCGACGCAGCGGCTGCCAATGCCATGATCGGCGGGCCCGGATGGAATAAGCCGGCATGGCGCGGGCTGTGGGTTCCGTGCATACTCGGATGACGGTTTCGGAACGAGGTTCGGCGAATTGTTTCCACGCTCGATAGTCGGTTGGTTCGCCCTCTGCTGGGGATTGTTTTTGATCGCTGCGATCATCGTTGGGATCATGCTCGTTGCCCTCTACAAAGAGACGACGAGCCAGCGCATCGAGCGCGCGCAGACGACGTTGGTTTTGTCATGCGACGCGATTTTGAATGAAAGCGCACGCCTGCCGGTAGCCCGAGAAGGCAGCGGCGTCGCGCAAGCGTTGGAAGCTTTCAAAGGCGTCGAAGGCGGCGTGTGGCAGGCTGGAACCGGTTCCCTCGCTTATGCGTTCCCAAGCTACGAAGGCAGCGGGGTCAAGACGGACCTCCCGCAAGCGGAGGAGCCTACGATCCGCCAGGTCGCTGAAACCACGGTATCGAGCAACAGGCCTGTGGCCTGGAAGCGCGAGGGCACGTCGCAGATACTTTTGATCCAGGGTTGCCCGTTCGCCGACAAGTCCGGACGCGCGGCTTGGACGATGATGCGCGTCGTCAACGTAGCGGAGCGGCCGTTCCTTCTCGTCGCGACCGGTCTCTCGCTATTGCTCGTCGTGCTTCTCGGCTCTGCCGCACTCCTGGGCCGGGTCTTGTGGCGGTGGTCGCTGCGCTTGCGAGCGATCGAAAAAGCTCTCGCGGCCGGGTCCCAGGATCTACCCTTGCTGGCGGTCACCGGACAGCGCGACCTGGACCGGATCGTCCATGCGATCAACGGTGCCGGTGCGGCCGCCTCCGACGCACGTCGAAGTTCCGAGCGTCTTCAGAAGCAGGTCGCCGCCGCAGAGCGCCTTGCTGCGCTCGGACGGGTCGCCGCCGGCGTGGCGCACGAAATACGGAACCCGATCACGGCCATGAGGTTGAAGGCCGAGAACGCACTCGCGGAACCTGGAGACCCATCGCGTGCGAGAAATGCCCTGAGCGTCGTGGTCGATCAGGTCGCCCGGATGGAGCAGCTGCTGCAGAACCTGTTGCGCTCCGTTCAGAGTTCGAAAGTCGATCGACAGGAAGTGTCCGCAATCCGGGATTTCCTTTCTCAGCGCATTTCGCTCTTCGCCGAGCAAGCGGGCAAGAGGAAGATCACGCTCGAAGCCCCCGCCGAACTGCCCTGCCCTTTGTTCCTGGATGCGTCGCAGATCGGCCGCGCGGTTGACAATCTGCTCCTCAATGCGATCCAAAACTCCGCCGACGGCACGACCATCGCTGTCCGGGCGAGGGCGACGGACGATCGCGTTGCGATCGCCGTCGAAGACCACGGCTTTGGCGTTCCGGACGACGTTCGAGATCACCTCTTCGAGCCCTTTGCGACCGGACGCGCCGAAGGCACTGGTCTCGGCCTCGCTATCGTGCGGGAAATCGCGGAGGCTCACGGCGGCCAAGTCCTGCTGGAGCATCGAGACGACGGCACGACCTTCACGATCGATCTGCCATGCGGAGCGCCGACATGACCCGCGTACTGATCGTCGACGACGACAAGGTGCTGCGCGACGCGATATGCGAGACGGTGCGCGACCTCGGATATGAGACAAGCATGGCTTCGAACGGGAAAGAAGCGATCCGCGCGGCCGACGCTCACAGGCCCGACGCCGTACTGCTGGATCTTCGTATGCCCGATATGAACGGCCTCGACGTGCTTCGTCATTATCGCGAGATGGGCGACAAGCGGCCGCCAGTCGCGATAATGACGGCCTTCGCCAGCGCAGCCAACACGATCGAGGCGATGAGGCTCGGGGCATTCGACCATCTCACAAAACCGGTGGGACGGGACGATCTCTCATCGCTGCTGCGCCGGATGACGAGGCCGCGCGTCGCGAGCCGCGAGGCCGGGCGGCCGGAGGACGAAGACACGCCGGGCGATGATCTCATCGGCTCGAGCGCGGGCATGCGCATCGTTCAGAAGACCATCGGCCTTGTCGCCGACACCGACACGACGGTGCTGATCACCGGCGAGACCGGCACGGGCAAGGAAGTCGTGGCGCGCACCATTCATCGCGCCGGGGCGCGGTCGGTTGGTCCTTTCGTCGCTCTCAATTGCGCAGCCATTCCGACCGATCTGCTCGAAAGCGAGTTGTTCGGACACGTCAAAGGCGCATTCACGGGCGCCGTAGCGGAGCGCAAGGGAGCGTTCCGGGATGCGGACGGAGGCACGCTCTTTCTCGACGAGATCGGGGACATGGATCTCGTGATGCAGGCAAAAATCCTGCGAGCCATCCAGGAACGCGTCGTGACGCCCGTCGGCGGACGGTCTCAGCCGCTCGACGTTCGCATCATAGCGGCGACCCATCGGGATCTCGCGACTTGGGTGAGGCAAGGAAAATTCAGGGAGGATCTCTTCTACCGCCTCAACGTCGTGCCGATCGCGCTGCAGCCTTTGCGGGATCGAAGCGAAGATATCATTCCACTCGCTCGACACTTCCTGAATGCGGCGGGCAATCGATCGACCGAACTCTCCGCCGAAGCCGCCAAACGACTCAGCTCTCACGACTGGCCAGGCAACGTCCGCGAACTGCGCAATGCCATGGAACGCGCCGCCATCTTTAGCCGCAGCACGACGCTGGACGTCGACGATTTGGACTTCCTCTCGTCGTCGGCCGGCGCGGAAACGCAAGGCATCGTCGCGGAGGACCTGCCGGCAGCGCTCGAGCAACTCGAGCGCAAAATGATCACCACTGCCCTCGCCCAAAGCGGCGGCAATCGAACAGAGGCCGCCCGAAAGCTCGGGATACACCGCCAGCTGCTGCATACCAAGATGACGAAGTACGGGCTCACCTGACGTTGCCAAACGCAAGAAAGAGACATCGTTCCCCCTTCGTCATCTAGGGGAGCAGGTCCTCCGAGACGTCCATCCGCAGCACGTCGAGCAACAACGCATACTGACGTTGGTATCGATTGTCCGGTCCGTGCAGTTGAATTGGCTTGCTTGCGAAGACTGTTGCTTTGAAAGGCGCTCTGAGCAAGTTTGGCATGGGAGCATGTCATCGCTGCGGCCCGCATAGGTATACGTTCCACCGGCATTGCGAACGCACTTGTTGCCGCTCTTGGTCAAGCCGCCCTGGAAGGCCTCGCGCGTCTTGGCGTGGTTGCCCCAATACATCATCGTCGCCGACGGTGTGCGGATGTGCCGCGCGCCACCACTCCGCGTTCTGGAGCAAGATAAGGCCGCGGGCCAACCACGATTCGGCCTTCGCGCGGTTAGAAGTTGTCGTAACCCCGATTTCCTTGGACAGTTCTGCGTAAGGCGTTCGCGAGCCCGTCGGACAGTTCAGATCCTACCGGCTATGAGCGGTGAAGCGCAGCTAAGAAACCAAAAAACGCACAACCGACGGCAAGTACGCCGTGACAGAGCCGCTCGCTCCTTACTGAGTATCGGAGGGGGCGATTGGCCGTTTCTCGCGCCAATTCTCGCGGTGCTGAAGGACACGGGCGTATGACATCGTAAGATGGAGCTGCATCGCGCGTCGCCCGAGCTGTCCATCGCGCAGGCGTGCTGCGATCGTGATGTCCTCGTGATGGTGAAGGCTCTGAGCGAGTTCTGCCGGTGAGTACAGAAAAAACGACCGCACCACGATCGGCATGTCGATCATTGGCTCGAGGATCGCACGGAGCCGAGGCGAGCCGGCGAACTCGAGTAGGGTGCGATGAAACTCCCTGTTGGTCGCTTGAATGACCGAGATCGACTCGTCGTCGCCTTTTGCGATGGCAGATGCCATGATCTGGTTGCTTGCCTCCAGGCGCTTGGCAAGCTCCTCGTCACCTCGCGCCACTGCGCGTTCGGTGGCATGCGCTTCGAGCAAGATGCGGAGGCGGAACGTCTCCTCAATGTCGGCCTCGCTCCATTCCGTTACGTGAATGCCTTGGCCGGCGTCCGTCGTCGCGAGTCCGTCCTCAACCAGCCTTCTCAGGGCTGCCCGCACCGGCGTGCGGCTAAGACCCAGCTCTCTCGCCAGCGGTTCTTCCCGAAGGTGGAAACCGGGCGGATAATGCCCGCCGACAACCCTCAATCGTAGAACGCTGTAAGCCCGGTCCTGTCCACCCGCCATTGCCTCCCCCTAAACGAGAACTCGCAGCTTAGTCCCAAGGGAATTCGCAAGGCAATGGGGATTGCTCGCAATTGTACAAATAGTGTACTATTTTCAATCTTATTGGCTGAGTGTCGTGAGAATAATTGACATTTTGTATTTTTTTTGTTTTTAAGCAACAAAACAGGATGGGGAGGACGGCATGACCGAACTTAAGAATGTGAGCGGGCTTCCGGCGCTGATATTCAAGGACGTGGCGACCGCGGTTATCAGCGACAATCTTGAGCGCATGCCGGGCGCAACTGGGTTGCGCCCCTTTCACCGAGGCGGATCCATGGTCGGCCTTGCTTTCACGATCAGAACTGCCGCCGGCGACAATCGCGCCATTCATCAGGCCCTCGAATTGTTTCGCCAGGGGGACGTCCTCGTGATCGACGGCGGGGGCGACACAAGCCGCGCTCTGGTCGGCGAGATTATTGCCGAAATCGCGGCACGTCGTGGTGCAGCGGGCATCGTGGTCGATGGCGCGATCCGTGACGCTGGGGCGCTCGGGCGTTCGGATTTCCCCGTTTTTGCGCGCGCCGCGATTCATCGTGGTCCCTACAAGAATGGGCCCGGCCAGACGAATGTAGCGGTCTCGATCGGTGGCATGGTCGTGCAACCCGGCGACATCGTCGTCGGTGACGAAGACGGCGTCGTCGCATTCCCGCCCTCAATCGCCGAGGACCTCATCCGCTCCGTCAAAGAGCAGGAGGCCAAGGAAGATGCGATTCTGAAGAGCGTCCGCGATGGCACGTACAAGGGAGCGTACGCGAAGTAGCGCCTCAGAAGATTTTAGATCGAGGAGGATGATCTGTTGGGCAAGGTTCAAGTCAGGCTTGGCCTCGTGGGATATGGTGAGATCGGCAGCACGCTCGGGGCGGGTCTGCGTAATGCCGGGCTTCAAGTCGTTCATGCCTACGACAAGTATGCGTTCGATGGCCCGTTTGCCTCCCTGATCCAGCGCCGCGCCGCCGAAGCCGGCGTTACGCTCGTCCGCTCGAATCGTGAACTCAGCGAGTCGGCGGACCTCATCATCAGCGTGACGCCCGGATCGGCTTCGCTTGAAAGTGCTGCGGCCTTCGTGGGCTGCCTAGGCGCGCAACATACCTTCGTCGACTTCGCTTCGGCGACGCCGAAGATCAAGGTATCGGTCGCAGATACTCTAGCATCAAGTGGAGCGCTGCTTGCGGATGCGTCCATCGAGGGGACGCCCAAGAACGGCTACGCAATGCCTATCCTGTCGAGCGGGCCGGCCGGCGAGCGCGTCCGGGATCTGCTTAATCCCTGGGGCATGAACATCACGTTCGTAGGTCGCGAACTTGGGCGGGCGTCGGGGATCAAGATCCTGCGCTCCGTCTTGCTCAAGGGGATCGAGGCGCTGACCGACGAGATGATGCTGGCTGCCCGCCATTACGGTGTGGATGAGGTGGTGCTCGCTTCGGCCTGCAAGACGTTAGCGCGCCCTTGGATGGACACCGTCGAGAGTCTGGTCCCGTCGGGCGTGATCCACGCGAAACGCCGCGCTGAGGAACTGGAGATGTCGGCGGAAGCGATCGCGGACGCTGGTATCGAACCCGTTATGGCGCGCGCTATCGTCGCCCGCCTTCGTTGGAAGCAGGGATTGGGGCTCAAGGAGCATTTTCAGGGCGTCGAGCCCGCCGACCACAAGGTGGCAATTGACGCCATGCTTGCGAGGCTGCCGCCACATTGAACGCCGGCCAGCAGGGCCGGCCCGTCCAAAAAAACAAGAGTTCAAGTCCAGGGAGAGATACATCATGACGCTATCGAGACGCCATTTGCTCGCAGCCGGGTTGTCCGCGCCGCTTATCGTCCGTTCGAATTTCGCGAGCGCGGCACAGCACACATTGAAGATGGTCTATCCCGACACGCCGTCGCACCCGTTCATGGGAGTTGCGCTGCGCTTCGCCGACAAGGTCAAGGAAAAGACGGATGGGGGCGTCGAGATTCAAGTCTATACGACCGGACAACTGGGGTCGCAGGTCAACATGTTGACCGGCATGCAGACCGGCATTGTCGACCTCTGCTGTCACACGTCGGGCTTCATCCAGACGCTCTACCCGAAGTTCATGGTCGTCGACCTCCCGTTCCTGTTCAAGGACGCGGCGTCAGCTGAGCGAATGCTTGACGGGGAGATCGGTCCCAAGTTGCTGGAGGAACTGCCTGCAAAGGGCATCTATGGCCTTTCATATGCACATTTCGGCTGGCGCGTGACATCGACGACAGGTCGCTCTCTGGCGACGCCTGCCGAGGCGAAAGGAATGAAAATCCGCGTTCAGCCCGGCGCGATCTATGCCGCGATGTTCAATAGGCTCGGCGCCAACCCCGTCCAGGTTGACCTCTCTGAGGTGTACCTTGCGCTCTCCCAAGGTGCCATCGAAGCCATCGAAACGCCCATGATCTCAATGGCTGCATCGAAGCACGATGAGGTCATCAAAGTCATCACGAAGACTGACCACGTCTACAACCCGGGCGTGATGATGGCGAGCAAGCGCAAGCTCGACGGCCTTGCCACGAAGTACCAGCAGGCCATACGCGAGGCGGCGCACGACCTGAGAGCGGATGCGCGCGCCACCATCGCAAGAGCCAGCGAGGAGACCGAGGCGCGGTTTGTCAAGCAGGGGATCAAGATCCAAGGCGCCGATCGCACAGCCTACCGCACGGCCCTGCAGCCCGTTTACGACCAGTTCCGGCCGACTATCGGAGCGGAACTGATGGACGCCGTCCTGAGCCAGGCCGGTTGAGGGGCAGTTCATGTCGGAAGCGAGCGGCATTGAGTTGGCCGACGAGGTTCATCTCGGGTTGAAGCCGCCGGTCGATTCTCCGCCAGAGCGCGGCGCGTTCGTGCGCGTGTACGGTCAAATGATGTCCGCGATCGACACAGCGGCGCGCGTGGGGCTGTTCTTCGTATTGGTCGGCGAACTCGGGCTCATCTTGGTGGAGGTCGCCCAAAGAGGGCTGAGCGGTCACTCGTTCCTGTGGGCCGAGGAGGTCTCGCGCCTCGCCCTTCTGACCATTGCGTTCGTCGGCGGCGCCCTGGCCTATCGCGGCCGCCACCACACGGCCGTAGCGCTCGTGACTGACATGCTACCACTCGCCGCCCGGCGCGCAGTCCTGGCAACCATCGACGTCACCATTCTCGTCGTTGCGGTGGTCTCGTTCCTCGCTGCCATCGACCTGCTTGAGATCGATGCGCAGTCGATCATGCCAATGTTGCAGTGGAACCTCGGTCTCACGGTCGTGCCGTTCATTGCGGGGATGGTCCTCGTAAGCCTTTTCGCTGTCGAACGCCTCCTGAAAGTCCACAGGGTGCTCCCGATCCTCCACGGCTGCCTCATTCTTGGCGTCGTCGGAGCGCTCGTGTCTACCATCCGCGTTGTGCCCGGGATGCAACTGGGGACCGGATCCGGCCTCGTGCTGATGCTGCTCTTTTTCTTCGGGGCGATCCTCTTCGGCTTGCCAGTCTCGTTCTCGATGCTCGCCGGATCGATCCTGTTCTTGCTCGCGACCGATCTCGCCCCCATTGTCGCTATTGCCCAGAACACCATCGATGGCTCGGGCCATTTCATCCTCCTCACACTGCCGTTCTTCATCTGGGCCGGAATGGTCATGGAAAAAGGCGGCATTAGCCGGCGGCTCGTGGCGCTCGCAATGGCCCTGGTCGGCCATTTCCGCGGCGGCCTGCTGCAGGTTGTCGTAATGACGACCTATCTCGTTTCGGGAGTCTCCGGATCAAAGATCGCAGACGTGGTCGCGGTCGGTTCGGTCATGCGAGAGGAGCTCGAACGCAAAGGTTACCGCCTGAGGGATGGAGCGGCGGTGCTATCAGCCTCCGCCGCGATGTCGGAGACGATTCCCCCCAGCATCGCCATGCTTGTCCTCGGATCTGTCGTGCCGGTCTCGATTGGCGCGATGTTCATCGCCGGGCTCCTTCCGGCCGCGGTCCTGGCCGCGATCCTGATGATACTTGTGTATGTCATGTCGGTGCGCAATCCGACGGCGAGTGTTCGACAAGCCACGCGCAAGGAGATCGGCCAATCGGCCCGCGGAGCCGTGCTCCCGTTGATGATGCCAGCCATTCTCGTCCTTGGCATCAAATTCGGCGTGGCGACACCTACCGAAGTTTCGTCCGTAGCCGTCCTGTACGGCATTCTACTCTGCATGCTGGTTTACCGCTCCATCGGCTGGCGGACCTTCGTGACCGTCGCGACCGAGTGCGCGGTGATGTCCGGAATGGTCCTCTTCATCATTGCAGCGGCCGGCTCATTTGCGTGGATCATGGCAGCGGGAAATCTCCCGCAATACCTGGCCTCGATGCTCCATGCGGTCGGCGACAACCGCTATCTCTTCTTCGCCGGCTCCATCGTCATCCTGGTGGTCGTAGGCTCCCTCCTCGAAGGGCTGCCCGCGCTCATCATTCTCGGCCCTATCCTGTACCCGATGGCGACCCAGCTCGGCATCGACGGTGTCCATTACGCGATGGTGCTCCTGCTCTCGATGGGTGTCGGCATCTTCATGCCGCCGCTTGGGATTGGCTTTTACGTGGCCTGTTCTGTCATGGGTACGAGCGTGGAGGACGCCTCGAAGGCAATCGCCCCCTACATCCTCGCCCTCCTTCTGGGCATCCTGTCCGTAGCGGCGTTCCCGATCTTCTCGCTCGCGCTGCTGCACGTGTTCGGGCGCTGAGGCCTCAATGAAGGAAAGTCCGAACGCTCGTATCATGGCAAGTTTTGCCGGCGCGGCCGATTGCCACTTCCACATTATGGACGCAGCCTTTCCCACCGTGCCGAATGCAGTCGTCAGCAACATGACCGCATCCGTAGACCAGTATCGCGTATTTGCGGCCGAGAGAGGCACAACGCGCGGCGTCGTGGTGCAGCCGTCTCTCTACGGTACGGACAACCGGCACACGCTGGGCGCCGCCGCTGCGCTAGGCTCCGGTTACCGCGCAGTGGTGGTAATCAACGATCGTCTCGCGCATGATCAAATTTTCGAACTGCATGTGCAAGGTGCGCGGGGCGCTCGGTTCAATCAAGTCCAGGTCGGCAGCACCACCATGGATATGATGCCGAACGTCGCACGGTCGATCGCAGACCTCGGATGGCACCTCCAGTTGCACATGAAGGCGAGCGAACTCGCGCGGCACGAGGCGATGCTCAGCGATTTGCCGGTGCCACTGGTCATCGACCATTGCGGACGGGTTGAGCCCGGCGATCCAGCCCGCACAGGCCTTGATACGTTGCTGCGCCTTCTCGAGGGCGGACGGACCTGGATCAAGCTCTCGGCTCCTTACCTCAACACGAGATCCGGAGCACCGTACTACGACGATGCCGTCGCGATCGCGCAGCTTTTCGCCGACACCAACGAAGATCGCGTTCTATGGGGCTCTGATTGGCCGCACGTGACCGAAGCCGACAATCCGCCGGCTCCCGGGCCCCTCGCCGAGTTCCTGGTATCATGCCTGGGCAATGACGTCCGGCTTCGCAAGGCCCTCGTGGACAATGCAACGGCCCTCTACGGGTTCTGAGCCGCTCGCCGGCGACGGGATCGCATGTCCCTGAAGATCGCGATGACAGGGATGAAGGTCGACAAAAGGAAGGTCCGACGATGTCGCAAGTGCTGGGGGCAAACGCCGAGAACAAGGCTTCTGCAAAATCGAACTATCGATGGGTCGTGATGACCCTGATCTTCTTCGTTTACACGATGGCCGCCGCAGACCGCGCGAACATCGGCATCGTGCTGCCGTTCGTGAAGAGCGAATTCAACATGACGAACACCGAGGCCGGTGCGATCGTCAGTCTCTTCTTCATCGGCTATTCCGTCGCCCAGATTCCGGCCGGGTTCGTGGTGAAGCGTTTTGGCGTGCGGATGATCTTCCCGCTCTTCATGATTTTGACGTCGGTCTTTACGGGACTACTGGGCACGGCGACGTCGGCTCTGCAAATGAAATTCAACCGGCTGGCGCTCGGGCTGGCTGAGGCTCCGCTGCCTGTCGCGATGCTCTCGACCATGAACCACTGGTTTCCGCCAAAAGAAAAAGGAACAGCGGTCGGCATCTTCCTTGCGGCTGCAAAGTTCGGACCGGTCCTGGTGCCTCCGATCGGTGCCATCGTGATCGCCTCCTTGGGCTGGCAATATATCTTCTATATTTGCGCTGTTCCCGGAGTCATCTTCTCTGTACTTTGGTACTTTCTCGTCACCAACGATCCGGCGCAAAGTCCCTTTACGTCGAGCACGGAAGTTGAGCACATCCAATGCGACTCGCCGCCCGCCCCTTCGGATGCGGCCGGCGGGATTCCCTTGGTGGCTGGGAACAGGAGGCGTAACTTCGGTGGGATGGACAGGCTTATTCGTGCCAGGACAGTCCGACCAATCGCCACAGTCTCGGAGACTTTCCGCTCCCCCAATATCTGGGGACTGGCCATCGGATATTTGATGATGACGGGCATCATCAATGTCATCCTCGCTTGGCTTCCGACCTATCTGACGACCGAGAAGAAATTCTCGATTCTGAACGTAGGCTTCGTGGCAGCGGCTCCTTTCGTGGGTGGGGTGCTCGGAAACCTACTTGGCGGTCTGCTCTCCGACCGCGTGTTCGACAAGCGCCGCAAACCCACCATCGTCATCACGGCTCTGTCCAGCGTATTCATGATGTACGCCCTCATTCATGCGCCGAGCGATCCGCTCCTTCTCGGAGGAGCACTTCTCGTGGCGGGGCTACTTCTAAATTTGGGATATTCATCGTTCACGGTCTATCCGGCAGGGTTGACCACCAAGGAGGCTTATCCGCTCGCGGTCTCCGTCGTAAACACCGGTGGCCAGGCTGGCGGCGCCTTGTTCCCGTTCCTGACCGGTGTGATCCTCGACGCATATAGCTGGGATTCTGTCTTCCTTTTCCTGGCCGCCTCGTCCTTTATCGCCCTCGTGGTCATGATGTTCGTTGTGGAGCCGGTCGAAGATCCTGCGTTCCGACAGGCGGCGGCAGGGCGATAATAGTTGCGCCAGTCCAAGTCTGCCCATCGCAGCTACCCGACGCCTCCACTCGGGTCGGCGAGACGTCGCGTCCTGGCGCGCACACGCTGGCCTGCCAGTGACAGACCCGCCGGAGGTGGCACATCACGCCGCGCGGGCGCGCAGCTCAGGCTGGCGAAGCTTGTCCAGCAGTTGCTGCTCTTCGTGGATGCGTTGACGAAAACGCTCGCGCTCCAGTTCCGAGGTCGCGGTATCAAGGAGATACTGGTAATGACCGATGATCTTCTCGCTACCGCGAATGAGTATTGCCCGAAGGTCGATCATGGGTGGTTTTCTCCCGATGTTCCGGCGGCCGGGATCGACGTCGGGCGTGCGCCGAGAGGCGGGACGCTAGATGCCTCACGTTGCATGGCATCAAGCTCCTCGGCGAGACGCCGCTCGATGAACTGACGCTCCAAGTCGGAGAGCTGCGTACCCATAAGCCAGCGATAGCGGCGGATGTTGTTTCGGTGCGCTCGCAGTTGTTCAAGGCGCCGGTCGATCAATCCGGAATGTTGCGTCTCCTTCGAGCAATACCTTGACGACCACCGGGCTTCAATCCTGTCCACGACTTGCTTTGGCAGCCTGATATCGGTCATGGCAGGCTCCTAGGCTGCAAGGCGACGCATTTGTCGAGCGCATGCGAGGTGCTTACCACGCAGCGGATACTCGAACTTTCGTGGGTTCTGGAATGATGGCTTCAGATCATTCAGACAGGTAAGCGCGGTCGTCGGCCGCATGGCTGCCTCCGTTCTGTAGACGATATCGATGTGAAGGCTGCGTGCCGATTTCCGGCACGCAGCTCGGGCCGGGTCAGGCCGCAGATTCGAGCTGTCGCAGCGGCCCCGTCTGCGCCGCGTTGATCGCAATCCGCCGCGGCCTCATCGCCTCGGGGATTTCGCGCGCAAGCTCAATCTTGAGGAGCCCGTTGTCGAATGCGGCGCCTTTGACCTGGACGTAATCGGCCAGGCTGAACTGCCGCTTGAACCTCCGGGTAGAGATGCCACGGTAGAGGTATTCGCGCTCGGGCTTTTCGACCTTGTTTCCTTCGACGGTAAGTACGTTCTGCTCGGCCGTCACCGAAATCTCGTCGGACGAGAAGCCTGCGACTGCGAGTGCAATCTGATAGCGGTCTTCCGCCAGCCGTTCGATGTTGTAGGGGGGATAGTTGTCCTCCTCGCCCGACCGATTGGCCATCTCGGCGAGATCGAAAAGACGGTCGAAGCCGATGGTTGACCGGAAGAGAGGAGAGAAGTCGTATGTGCGCATAGCCAAATCCTCCAGGGAGCAAGATGGATATGAACGGCACCGGGACACGACCGGTGCCCGTCTGGTCTGGGTCCGGATTGGCACCCAAACACCGCCCCGTTAAGTTGGGGTGGCGCGGCAAAAATTAGGCAGCAGATTGATCGCGTCAAGAGCCACTCAGAAAAAAACTTGCGGTCCTCGCCGGCCCCTCATGATGATTCCGTTGGACGCTCCAGAAACCTTGCCGCGCCAGATCTGCTGCGATGTATAGGCCGCATGGATGCCGCCCCTTCCTGACATCCGATCGATGCCTTGCTGAGAGCTGAAAACTTCCCTTCTCGACGCTTCAGAGGTGCTCGCTTGCGCTGGGAGCCGGCGCGATCATGGCGACCGAGAAGAAACATACCGCCTCGTCGCAAGCCACCTCCGGCGTGCCGCAGAGACCGGCATGACCAAGCGAAGGGGTTGGAGGCGATCATGCGCGCAGACGCGATCGCGCGAAGCCATAAATCGCGAGGCGTATCGCCGAAGCTCTTTGGCCTGCTTCAAGAGGCACGCGACTACTGTCGGCATCACCACAGGTTAATAGCACAGGGTCTTTGCCTGCAAAGTCCCTGCGCTACTTCCCACTCGAGCAACGGTCAGCTAAGCGTCGGACAGCGTTGGGTCCGATCCTGACCAGGTTGCAGGATGCCCCACGGCGTCACGTTGGGCGACATCAGTATGTCGATCCTCAGCCTTGGAGCTTCCGCTTTCCACTGCATCCAGCGCATCGACTCGAGGTGCGCAATCGGCGGCGATGGCCGAACGTCAGCGGGTATTGCGGTCGTTCTGGGCGGACTATTCAACCCCCAAGCAGCCAGAGATGGCATCGCCAGCGCCGATGCCAGCGACGCCGTCAGAAGACGGCGCCATAGGCGCTGTGTGGAGTTCTTGCGCTTCTCCGCACGAGCGGAGCCAATGGTGTGATCCATGATCATCTCATCCTCCTGTCGTTAATATTGACCCATGCGATGGTTACGAAGCTTGAGACCGCGTGCGAGCGGCGGCGTCTGTATGCGCTCCTATCTGTCTGCGGTCTCCTTGACCGGCAAAAATCGCGCCCGGCCGCCACGCAAGCGGCCGGGCGCGGCATCTGTCAGAAGTCCATTGGTGGCGCGGCCGTTGAAGCAAGCTCAGCTTTCTTGGGCCTGTCGGCCACCAGCGCTTCGGTAGTGATCAACAGCGAGGCCACCGAAGCCGCATCCTGCAGGGCGGTTCGCACGACCTTGGCCGGATCGATCACGCCGGCTTTCACCAGGTCCTGATATTCGCCGGTCGCCGCATTGAAGCCCCAGCTATAGCTGCTGCTTTCGAGGAGCTTGCCGACGACGAGCGAGCCGTCCTCACCCGCATTCTGGATGATCTGCCTGGCCGGGACCTGGATGGCGCGGCGAACGATGTCGACGCCCGCCTTCTGGTCGGGATTCGCCGTTTTGACACCATCGAGCGCCTTGAGCGCACGCAGCAATGCCACGCCGCCACCGGGAAGGATGCCTTCCTCAACAGCAGCACGTGTCGCGTGAAGGGCATCGTCGACACGATCCTTGCGCTCCTTGACCTCGACTTCGGTTGCGCCGCCGACGCGGATGACCGCCACACCGCCCGCCAGCTTCGCGAGCCGCTCCTGCAGCTTCTCGCGATCGTAGTCGGAAGTGGTATCCTCGATCTGGGCCTTGATCTGCGCGACTCGCGCCTCGATGTCCTTCTTGGCGCCGGCACCGTTGACGATGGTCGTGTTCTCCTTGTCGATCACAACCTTCTTCGCGCGGCCGAGCATGTTGAGCTTTACGTTCTCGAGCTTGATGCCAAGGTCCTCGGAGATTGCGGTGCCGCCGGTGAGGATTGCGATATCCTCAAGCATCGCTTTGCGACGATCGCCGAAGCCGGGCGCCTTCACGGCCGCGACCTTAAGTCCGCCACGCAGGCGGTTGACGACAAGCGTCGCAAGGGCTTCGCCTTCAACGTCCTCGGCCACGATGAGGAGCGGCTTGCCGGATTGGACCACCCCTTCGAGCAGCGGCAGCATCGACTGCAGCCCGGACAATTTCTTCTCGTGGATCAGGACGTAGGGATCTTCGAGCTCGACACGCATTTTCTCGGTGTTGGTAACAAAATAGGGCGAGACATAACCGCGGTCGAACTGCATGCCCTCGACCACCTCGAGCTCGGTATTGAGGTGCTTTGCCTCCTCGACCGTAATCACGCCTTCATTGCCCACCTTCTGCATCGCATCGGCCAGGAAACGACCGATCTCGCTGTCACCATTGGCGGAGATAGTGCCGACCTGGGCGATCTCGTCATTAGACGTGACTTTCTTCGCGTGGGTCTTGAGGTCGTTGACGATGGCGTCGACCGCGAGATCGATGCCTCGCTTGAGATCCATCGGGTTCATCCCGGCCGCAACCGATTTCGCGCCTTCCTTGACGATGGCCTGCGCCAGAACAGTCGCCGTGGTCGTGCCATCACCGGCGAGGTCGTTGGTCTTCGAAGCAACCTCGCGCACCATCTGGGCGCCCATGTTCTCGAACTTGTCTTCGAGCTCGATCTCCTTGGCGACAGTAACGCCATCCTTGGTAATGCGCGGCGCGCCAAATGACTTCTCGATCACCACGTTGCGCCCCTTCGGACCGAGCGTGACTTTCACCGCATTTGCCAGCGTGTCCACGCCCCGCAGCATGCGCTCGCGGGCCTCGGTTGAAAATTTGACTTCCTTGGCAGCCATGATCCTGATCTCCTTTCTATTCGATGACTGTCAGCCTCTTTTGCGCCCTTAGGCCGCCTTCTTCAGCTTGTCGTGGTGTTCGACGACGCCGAGAAGATCACTCTCCTTCACGATCAGCAGATCCTGGCCATCGATCTTCACCTCGGTGCCTGACCACTTGCCGAACAGGACTCGATCTCCGGCCTTGACGTCGAGCGGGACCAACTGGCCTTGCTCGTTTCGCCCGCCGGGACCCGCGGCGATGACCTCGCCTTCTTGCGGCTTCTCCTTTGCTGTGTCGGGAATGATGATGCCGCCGGCGGTCTTTTCCTCGGCGTCGATGCGGCGCACGAGCACGCGGTCGTGCAATGGACGGAAATGCATGCACATCCTCCTTGATTGGGTATAGCGATGTCATAGACCGGGGCCGGAACCGGCCCCCGGCGGGAAAGGAATTAGGTTTGTGGCAGGGGGCTTCAAGAGGTCGGTCAAAAAATTTCGGCGGTCCATTTGGTCGACTGCTAAACTACTATCGATGGCGACCTTCGACGCTTCGCGACGCCTCACCGCTGCCGCAGGTTCGTGCAAACTGTAAACGACCGTCATTCCATGTAGTCCGGGGGTCGGCTTGCCCGGCTTGAGAAGCTCAGGAAGCTTTCCGCACAAGTGCAAGGCGTGCCTGAGGACCGACGCGTGAAGTTGGGCGCCGACCCGGGCAAGCTTCATGGATTCGTCCAGAGGATCCTGCCATCAATCCGGCAATTCCTAGAGCTCGGATGCGCCCATGCCTCCGGATGAGCGAGGGGGACGACGCACAAGGCGCCGAGCCATCGCCTTGGATGCAGCGGTGGCCGCATGGGCCGAGCGGGGCCTTACGATATTTTCCGAGGACTTTCTCTGCTGGCGTAGTCCTTCGATCGTGATCCGGCTCTGCGGCCTGCGAGCGCTCGCGCCGGAGATCTCCGATGCTGTCGCCGGCCGCAACGCGGGAATACGCGAGGCACTGGCGCACAGCAGGAGAAAGAGCGCACTTTGTGCCTTGTACCGCGCGGACGGGCGACTGGATTCCGACCCGCATAGGACGGTCTCTCCTCCGGCCGCACAGACGGACCATTTCCACCTGCCGCGGCCGCGTCTCTTCAGCACGATGTCGAATGCCGCGAAGCGGTCGTCTCCGGTTCGAGAGGGGAAGTTGGTCATAACGACGCCTCCGCGCTCGAGGGTGCGCCGAGATGTTTCGGCATGGTAAACGAGACGGGGAACGCTTCGGACCAGTGCCGCGAGGCGGCCCGCTCCTCTGACAATCGACCTTCGATATACTGACGCGCGAGGTCCGAAAGCCTGGTCTTCAGCAGATGTCCATACCTGCGAGTGTTACCGCGGCGGGCGCGGATACGGGCAATATCTTCATTGAACATTGTCGCCGCTCCAGACGGTCGTTGTTGTCCTTTTCTGCTTCGAGAAACGGGAATGAATTCCCGGTGGAGAAAAAATATTCAGGGCGCTCCCGCTGTCAAGCGGCGGCCGCCTGCCTTGCAAGCAACCCTTAACGTCCCTGCGTTGCGCGAGCTCCATGATGCGGCGCGGCATCTAGGGCGTCGAAAAATTTTCGCTGTCCCTCTTGAATCGGCTTGTCGTTTTTCTAACTCGTTTTCTGCCGCGAGAGCGGTGTATCGGACGCCGTCATGGGTCCGGTGCGGGCGCCGGGCGTCCGGTTTTCGGACCTGTCGTCTAGCGTTCCTTCGTAACCATCTTGCTCTTTGGAGGACTTGGTATGAGGACCACCTTCGACTTCGCGCCCCTGTGGCGCTCCACCATCGGCTTCGATCACCTGGCCGGTCTCGTCGACGGCGCGCTGCGCCACACGAGCGAGGACAACTACCCGCCCTACAACATCGAGCGTTCCGGCGAAAATCACTACCGGATCTCGCTGGCGGTCGCAGGCTTTGGCGCCGACGACATCAACGTCACAGCCGAGCAGAACGCGCTCACCATCGAGGGCAGGAAGCCCGAGAAGACCCCCGGCGAATATCTGTACCAGGGCATTGCGGCGCGTCCGTTCCGGCGCGTGTTCAACCTGGCAGAGCATGTCCAGGTCAAGCAGGCCTCTTTCAAGGATGGGCTCTTGATCATCGACTTGGTCCGCGAGGTCCCGGAGGCCATGAAGCCGCGCCGGATCGAAATCGCGAGCGGCGCATCTTCCCCCTCGCAGATCGAGCAGAAACAGGCAGCCTGACCGCTCGATCGAGGTTGATGATCACAGGACGCGGCGCGCCGACGCACAAGACGCGCTCCTCGTCCCACGCATGAAGGAGAAAAACATGGCAATCCGTGATCTCGTTCCCTGGTCGAGAAATCAGGAGCTCGCGCCTTCGCGCGGCAATTACGACCCATTCATCACGCTTCACCGCGAGATGAACCGTCTGTTCGACGACGCATTCCGCGGCTTCGGCACGCCAAGCCTGGTCCCCTTGATGGAAGGGCGGTTCGGCTGGCCGAAGCTCGAGGTCAGCGACACCGACAAGGCGGTGATGATCTCGGCCGAACTTCCCGGCATGACGGAGAAGGACGTGCAGATCGAAATCGCGAATGGCATTCTGACCATTCGCGGCGAGAAAAAGGACGAGCGCAGCAGCGAAGGCAAGCACTTCACCGAGCGCACCTACGGTGCCTTCGAGCGGCAGATCGCGCTGGAAGACGTCGAAGAGGATAAAGCGGAGGCCTCGTTCAGGAACGGCGTCCTGACGATCTTGCTTCCGAAAGCGGAGAACCCGAGAGCGGGCGTCAAGCGCATCGCCATCAAGGCCCAATAGGTACGATTACAGCCGGCGGCGTCAGCCGCCGGCTCATCGATCTGCAACACCGTCCCACGAAAGGAGCGTAAAGGGAGGCAACAAATGACCAATGCCAACACGAACTCCGGCAACATTCGTTGCTGGCTGCCCGTCAATTGAACGTCCAGAACTTCCGCTGTCCAGCCTTCCGGGATGGGTATGGGAGACAGGGTAAGTGCTTGAAAAACATGGTAGCGGGAGAGGGACTTGAACCCCCGACCCCAGGATTATGATTCCCGTGCTCTAACCAGCTGAGCTACCCCGCCATGGGCTCGCGATCGGCGGCGTGGAGCCGCTGCTTGCGAACGCGCGGCATATAAAGAGTGGCACGCGTACCTGTCAAGCAAACGCGGGCGGGGCTGCAAACTATTGCAGCCAGAGGCTATTTCGGCCTGACCGATGGGTCGCCACCGGGGCTGCCGGGCGGTGGAATCACCGGCGTATTGCCGCTTGGCAGGGTCGGCGCGCGCATTTCGGGATCGACACCGGCCGGCGGGCACAGCACGCCGTCGGATCTGGCGAGTTTATCGCCCAGCGAGGAGGCCACCTGCCCGGTGGTGGTTCCCTCCGGAACCGCCGCATCGGGATGCGACGGCTGCGGGGGCGCGCAGTTCCGATTCTGGGCGATGCGTGCCGACGCCTCTGGCGCGGTATGCGCCGGCGGTGTGGCAAGTGCGGGCGGCGCCTGCGCCGTGGCGACGAAGGGCGCCAACGTCAACGCACAGGACAAAGCAAAAGACAATGCAAGTGTCCGACTGCCGCGTGTCCAGTTGATCCTCATGATGAGAGAACCGGAACGGCGCGCCGATGTTCCCGGTCAAGATTGCGCAAGCCTCACGATTTGCGGAAGCGGATCAGCGAAAAATGCCCCATCGGCGGCATCGGCCTGCGTTCGGCGAGGCTAACGCCGCCATGCCTTGCCGCCCAGTTGGTCAGCCGCGCCCACGGGAACTCCGGACGCCAGCCGAGCCGCCGCGCCAGCGGTGCGAAGGCGAGCTCGAAGACGCGGCGCGCCCCGCTCTCGGCGCCGATGTGGTTGACTAGGATCAGCTCTCCGCCCGGCTTCAGCACGCGAACGAAATCGTCGAGCGTCGCCTCGGGATCGGGCACGGCGGTGATGACGTATTGCGCGACCACCGCGTCGAAGAACGAATCCGGGAACGCCAGGTTCTTGGCGTCCATCACCGCCAGCGTCTCGACGTTGCTGAGGCCCAGCGCGCGCACGCGCTTGAGCGCCCGCCGCAGCATCGGTTCGGAAATATCGACACCGCACAGTTTCGTGGTGCGCGCATATTCCGACAGCGACAATCCGGTGCCGACGCCGACGTCGAGCACGCGTCCGCCGATCCGGTCGGCTTCCGCGATGGTCGACTGACGGCCCTGATCGAACACCTTGCCGAACACGAGATCGTAGATCGGTGCCCAGCGGCCATACGCCTTTTCGACCCCTTCGCGGTCGATATCCCCAGCCATTCCCTGCCCCGACGCCTCGTATTTCTCTATCCGCGAACTGCTTCCGCGAGCTGCGCCATCGTTTCCTGCGTCGCGGCCCGCACCGCGCGGCTCGCGCTCGCGCTTCTGATGAAGCCGCCGCCCAGCACCCGCGCCTGACCGGACGGCGCATCGTAGAACACGCAGGCCTGGCCGGGCGAGACACCCTCCTCGCCCGCGACGAGCTCGACCTCGTAGCCGCCATCGGTGGCGCGCAGCCATGCCGGCTGCGGCGCGCGCGTCGAACGCACGCGGACATAGATCTCGATGCCCTCGCCGATCACGCGATCCAGCGCGCCGTCGCCGATCCAGTTGACGTCGCGCAGTGCGATGCGATCCATCCGCAACGCCTCACGCGGCCCGACCACCACACGACGCGTCGCCGCGTCGAGCTTGACCACATAGAGCGGGTGGCCGGAGGCGATGCCGAGGCCCTTGCGCTGGCCGACGGTGAAATGAACGATGCCCTGGTGCTGGCCGACGACGTTGCCGGCGAGGTCGACGATGTCGCCCGGTGCAATCGCATTCGGCTTCAGCCGTCCGATGATGTCGGTGTAGCGGCCGGTCGGCACGAAGCAGATGTCCTGGCTGTCCTGCTTGTCGGCGACCTCGAGCTCGAAGCGCCGCGCCAGCTCGCGGGTCTGCGGTTTGGTCATGTCGCCGAGCGGAAAGCGCAGGAAGTTGAGCTGCTCGCGCGTGGTGGCGAACAGGAAATAGCTCTGGTCGCGGTCGGCATCCGCCGCACAGACCAGCGAGCGCGCCCCGTCGGCAAGCCGGCGCGAGGCGACATAGTGCCCGGTGGCGAGCGCCTGCGCGCCGAGCTCGCGCGCGGTCGCGAGGAGATCGCGGAACTTGACCGAGCGGTTGCACTCGATGCACGGCACCGGCGTCTCGCCGAGCGCGTAGCTGTCGGCGAAATTGTCGATCACCGATTGCTTGAAGCGGCTTTCATAGTCGAGCACGTAATGCGGGATGCCGATCCGCTCGGCAACATTGCGCGCATCATGGATGTCGCGGCCGGCGCAGCAGGCGCCCTTGCGATGGGTCGCGGCGCCATGGTCGTAGAGCTGCAGCGTGATCCCAACCACGTCGTAACCCTGCGACTTCAACAGCGCAGCCGTCACCGACGAGTCGACGCCACCGGACATCGCAACGACGATCCGTGTGTCTTCAGGGCGGCCTTCAAGATCCAGACTGTTGAGCATCTCTAAGCGGTCATTGGTCACCGTCGCGGCGAGCTGATGCGCTCCGTGACGAAATTGGAAAAAGCCTTTTGTCCAGAAAGCCTTAGAGCACATCCAAGGCCGGGTCGGTTGGTTCGGGACGCGTCGGAGGCCACTCTTAATATAGGCCGTACTCCGGGGAGGCAATCCGGCGAAAACCGTAGCTGGCCGCGTGCGGACGGCAAATCTTGCCGCCAGGCAAAAAGGAGACTCGCCGGGAACCGGTTCCAGCCCGCCATCGCTGCCAATAACCATCTGAAATAACTCGGTATTTATGGCGTCACCCCGTTGGCCCGCTCCTTGCTGACAAAACGCTGGAAGTCTCATTTGCGAGGGTTGGCAGTGGTCAGCGTGACGTCGGAAGCATTGGCAGGCCGGTCCTTTCAGGGTTCGGCGCAGCGGTCGGCGCGGCCCGATCCCGCCTCGCAGGCGGGGAATGACGGCTTTGCCGCGCTGGTCGACAGCAACACTGCGTCCACGAGCGACAACAGCCGCCACGACTCCCAGCCGGCGCCCGCACGCAGGTCTGACGATTCGTCTTCGACGACCGACGCGCGCTCGCGTGACAACAGCAAGGCTCCGGACCCAACGTCACGGGATTCCGGCAATTCGCGCGACGACAACAAGGTCGACAGCAACAGCGACGCACCGCGCAAGACCAAGTCGAAATCGAAAGCGGACGATCAGAAGTCGAGCAGCGATACGCAACCCGCCGGCGACAAGGCTACGACGCAAGCCGTGCCGCAGCCGGATGCATCCAACACGGCAACCGCCGGCGCCGCGCTTGCCGTTCCCGTTGCCGCGGCAACGGCGACCGACCCGACCGCGACGGCGGCTGCGCCATCCAGCCAGCCGGCCGCACCTCTCGCGATCGCGGCTGCGGCCATCGCGGCAAGCGCGGCGATCACCGGTACCACCACCACCGCCGGCGTCGGAACGCCGGCCGGTGCCGGCACCGCAACCGCGGCGACCACCGCGGCGAATGCCGACAAGGTCGCCAAGGCGGCCGGCGTCAAGACCGAGGGACAGGTCGCCATCGCCGATGCGGCAACGGCTGCGGGCGCAGCGACCGCGACCGGCGACGCGACACTCGCCGCCACGGTCGCGGCGGGCACGCCTGCGACCAAGACGACACCGCAAGCCAAGGTGCAGCTGACCACGAAGGACGCGGTCGCGACGGCACCTGCCGGCCAGGACGCCGCAGCCCAGGGCGGCAACGGCACGGCGCAGGCAGCGCCGACCAACATCGTTCCCGCCGTCACGCAGCCGGCTGCGGTTGCCGGCAAGGCGAAGGCCGACGCGGACGGCGCAGCCGACGCCATCAAGGCCGACGCGGGCGGCGACGGCAAGGCCGCGCCGGCGGCCGGCGGCCAGGCCACCGCGCAGGCCCAGCCCACGACGCCCGATCCCGGCGCGCAGGCGGCGAACACACTCCAGCCACAACTCGCCACCCAGACGACGCCGTCGGCGACCGCGCAATTGACCGTCACCAACGCCGCGCAAAACGCCACGGTGCCGCTCAGCGGGCTTGCGATGCAGATCGCCGCCTCCGCCAAGAGCGGCAAGAGCCGCTTCGAGATCCGGCTCGACCCCGCCGAGCTCGGCCGCATCGATGTCCGCATCGATGTCGACCGCAATGGCCAGGTGACCTCGCATCTCACCGTCGAGCGCCCGGAAACGCTGTCGATGCTGCGCCAGGACGCCAACCAGCTGCAGCGCGCGCTCGACAATGCCGGCCTGTCGACCGGCAATGGTGGATTGCAGTTCAGCCTGCGCGACCAGTCGCAGTCGGGCCAGAACAACAACGGCCAGTCCAATCCGAACGCCCATCGTTTGATCGTCGCCGAGGAGGACAGCGTCCCCGCCGCAGCGGCCGGCCGTTCCTACGGCCGCGCAACCGGCGCCCTCGGCGGCGTCGATATCAGAGTGTAAGGAGTTCACCATGGCAGTCGATGCAACCATGCCGACACCGGTCGTCTCCGGAAAGGCCAACAACAGTGGCGCGAGCTCCGGAAGCAGCGGCACCGGCACCGGCATGACGACCTCGTCGCAGGGTATCGCCGACAACTTCCAGACCTTCCTGACGCTGCTGACCACACAGTTGCAGCACCAGAACCCGCTCGATCCGCTCGACACCAACCAGTTCACCCAGCAGCTCGTGCAGTTCGCCGGTGTCGAGCAGCAGTTGAAGTCCAACGATCAGCTCAAGCAGCTGATCGCGATCGAGAAGAGCGCGCAGTCGACCCAGGCGCTGGTCTATGTCGGCAACACGGTGGCGGTCGACGGCAGCAAGACGCAGTTCAACAAATCAGCGACCTGGAATCTGGTGTCGCCGCAAGCCACCAGCGCCACCATCACGATCACGAGCGCGACCGGCCAGACCGCCTATTCCGGCAATTTCAACCTGAAGCAGGGCAACGCCAGCTTCGTCTGGGACGGCAAGGGCAATGACGGCACGCAATGGCCGGCCGGCACCTACACGCTGACCGCGACCGGCAAGGATTCCAAGGGCAACGACCTGGCCATCTCGACCGAGATTCAGGGGATGGTCGACTCCGTCGATCTCACCGCCTCCCCGCCGCTGCTCTCGATCGGCGGCCAGACCTACACCACCGACAAGGTCAAGCGCGTGGTGCGCGGCACGACCGGCGGCAGCGGTAGCTAAGAAGTCAAGGCTTCGCTGCATCCTGCCGATCGGACCCTGAGTTTCGCGAAAGCTGCACGCGCGCCTTGAGCGTCGCGTACGCCACATACATCGCTGTCGTCCCTGCGGAAGCACACGACTTCACCGTCCGCCGCATGCGCACTCGTCAGTTGCGCAATCGGCGTCCACCGCATCTCACCATCTCACCGCAACACTCCTGACGATGCGCAGCACCCCTCGGGTGAGACGGAGCAACCACACATCGCGCTCGATTTCTGATAAAGAGAAATAGATTTCGGGCAAATCAGTGCCACGGCTCGTTGAACCCGGCATCTGCCCAAGCAGTCAACAGACACAATCAGCAACAAAATTAATTCCATGTAAGCTGCCTGTAAGCAAGCCGGCGTTATCTTTTGTGTACCGCGCTTGAGCGTCGATTCTGCCCCTAAACTTCGCAGCAGCTACAGGCTGGTCCCCTCGACCACCGGCAAGAGTAAGCTCGTGACCCCGACACGCCCCACCCCACCAGAACTCGCCCAGGGCTCCCGCCAGCCCGCGGCAGCGATCCATCCTCAGCTCGCCGAGACGATGGCCGAGAATGCGCGCCTCAAGACAATCGCCATCAACGTCATGCTCGAGATCGCGGCGCTCCGGGAGCGGCTGCCGCCGGCCGCCGGCGAGTAAGAGCGCAGCCGGGATTTCGGGGCAGCCGCCCGATGCGTATCCCGACAATTTGCAGCGATCCGTAATCTGGTTGCACATTCATCTCGTTTGGGCAGAGCGGATGCCCTGACCGCCAGCCAAGAGAAATTTGCATCCCGAACTGCCGGCAGCGCTGATCGCAAGGCCGGCCGGTTCGGCGTCCATGCCTGGCGGCTTCAGGAAACAGTAAGCATCTCTGCGGAGAAACCGGCCGCAACGAGCGGGCGGCGTCGCCGTGTCAGCTGTGCGTAAGTGAGCGTCCGTACCATCCGGAGCTCGATACCTCCATCGCAGTTTCAGAAACCTGTTAGAGCCACACCATGTTTCCTCGGATATTGGGTAGTATTTGCATGGCGGCTGCATCGCTTCCAATCGCCATCCATTTGAAATTCGCCGTTTGGGAAGTCTGGTCGCTCGCGTTCCTCGTCGGGATCGGTGTTTATCTGCTTGGCGCTGAGCGGCAAGTGATCCGGCACGACGAACCACACCCCGGCGCCTAGCGACCCATCCCGGATTGGTCACCCGCGGGGCCGCGCGCATCGAGGCCCACCGTCATCATCTGCTCGCTTGATGAAAATTTGAATCGTGCCGCACATCGGCTGTTTGCCACGTTCGGGCACAAGCGCGCGCGCGACGCAACCAATCCGTTCAAACCACGGTTTTTGCTCCGGTTAGACGCAACACGGAGGCAAACCACATGAGCGACCCGAATGCGTATGCTGATCAATATTTGGCCATGGGACAGGGCACGGCTCCCGGAGACTCCTCGTCCGGATCAGGCAGCTCCGGATCATCAGGACAATCGGCAGACGGCGGCGGCGCGGATGCAGGAGGCGGTGGCTCGGCGTCGGGCGGCATGACGGGATCACCGGGTTCCGGCGCCTCGGGCGGAGGCTCCTCGGGTGCGGGAGCTTCAGGCTCGGGTAGCTCAGGTGGCGGCACTTCAAGCGGGGGAAGTTCTGGTGGCGGCAGCTCAGGCGGCGGCTCGTCGGGCGGTGGCGCTTCGGGCGGTAGCGGCTCGGGTGGCGGCAACACCTCTTCAGGCGGCGGCAGCTCCAGCGGCGGAGGTTCCGGAAGCGGCGGATCACCGGGCCCCGGCAATGGCCTGATGCTCGCCGGACAGCACGGGCTGCTCCAGCCGGTGCTGAACCCGGTCAACGCGGCCGCGTCCAACGCAGCCGGTCTGCTCACCACGATCGGGCAGCAGGCGGGACTGGACGGCACGGGCCACGCCATCACCGGCCTCGCCGGCACGGTCGGACTCGGACAGCTCGGCGCCACCCCCGCTGCCGACGGCCATTCCAATCTCCTGACCGACCTGCTCAACACGCCCGGCGACGTCCTGGCAGGTCACACCTCCGACGCCGTGACGAATCTGGGCGCCGACCTCACCGATACCGTGAATGCGATCGGCGCGCTGCCGGCCGGTCTCGGCCAAGGCAACGGCCTGGTGCTCGCCGGACAGCACGGATTGCTGCAACCGGTGCTGAACGCGGTCAACGCCGGCGCGTCCGACGCAAGCGGTCTTCTCACGACGATCGGGCATGAGGCGGGCCTCGACAACGCGGTTCACGCCGTCACCAATCTCGCCGGCACGGTCGGGCTCGGACAACTCGGCGCTCCGCCCGCTGCCGACGGGCACAGCAATCTCTTGACCGATCTGCTCAACACGCCCGGCGACGTCCTCGCAGGCCATGCGACCGATGCGGTGACGCATCTCGGCGCCGATCTCACCGATACCGTGCACGCAGTCGATGCCGTGCCGGCCAATTTGTTGACCGGTGTTGTCAGTGGAAAGGACGACCCGACCAATCCCGTCGACAATCTGATCCAGGCTGTCGGCCACGACCTGCAGAGCCTGCCGCTGGTGACGGCGAATGGCGGGAACAATGCCGGCGACGGCGGACTGCTCGGCGGAATCGTCGGCAGCCTCGGCAACCCGAACAGCGGCCATCTCGTCACTCTCGACGTCGGTCCGACGCAACCGAACGGACAGGCGATCGATATCCTTGCCGCGCCGACCTCAGGCGATCATCACACCGTCGAGGTCAACGCCGTCGATGTCGGTGCGAACGGACCGCATCTGCTCGATCTCGGCGCGCTGACCGGCACGAATGGTCCGCTCAGCATTCCATCGCTCGGCGGAGCCGGCGCGGACGGGTTGGTCGGCAACCTGCTCGGCGGACTCAATCTCAGCCATGCGCTGGCCGGCAACGTTGCCTCCGGCAATACCGCGAACGCGCCGGTCGATGTCGATGCGGTCGTCCATGACCTGATCCCGCTCACGGGTGACCACGGCATTCTCAACAGCCATGGTGCGCATATCTTATAGAGCGCATGCCAAGCGGCCCTGGGAACGCTCAGCGTTGCCAGGGCCGCTGTGTTATTGATGCGTGGAGGGAGCTGGCACTCACTCCGGCCGTCCTGCGGCGTCGAGGATCAGCCGCGCGATCGGGTCGGGCTGCGAGATCAGCGCGAGGTGACTGGCCTTCAGCTCGATCGTGGTGGCGCCCATCCGCTTCGCCATGAAGCGTTCGAGATCCGGATTGATGGTGCGGTCCTCGGTCGAGACCGCGTAATAGCTCGGCTTGCTGCGCCAGGCCGCTTGGCTGGTCCTGCCAGTAAGCAGTTGCTTGTGGAACGGCTGCTGCACGGCGTAGAGCACCTTCGCCTTGGCTTCCGGCAGGTCGCCGGCGAAATCGCGCAGGAACGCGGCTTCGCTCAACCGGCCCTCGTCGCCGTCGAACACGATGCCGGCGCTCGCCGGCGGCGTCGGATAGGTTTTCGCCAATGCGGTGTAGTCCTCATCCGCATCGGGCGCGCGCGCGGCGACATAGACCAGCGCCGAAACGTTCGGATGCACACCGGCTTCGGTGACGATCATGCCGGAGAAGGAATGGCCGACCAGAACGGTCGGGCCATCCTGGCGATCGAGCACGTGCTGCGCCGAGGCGACCGCCTCCGGCAGCGTGGTCAACGGATTCTGCACGGACGTCACGTTGAGCCCGGCGGCCTGCAGGCGCGGAATGACCTCGGACCAGCACGAGCCGTCGGCGAACAGGCCGTGCACCAGCACGACATTGCGCGCCTGCACCGGCAGCGTGGGTGCGGCAAAACCGCGCGAGGACACCAGTGAAGCTGCCGCACCGGCAAGCAGGGCGGTCGAGAAAGCGCGTCTGTTCATCATCATGACAAGGACCCGAATGGGAGGATTGGCGATGCGCGCCGATCTGCGGCGAGCAGACAATCATTCCTACGCAGGCAACCGCGCGCGGTTACGCGCGGCGTCGCTCCGAGTGCGGAGATCAAGGATAGTTGAAGAGGCGGGAACCACGACGATCGTTCACGTTCGGCGGGGCGAGATTGTGGAAGCGAGCTTCCGATCGAGCATCTCGCCCGGGGCCACCCCTCTCCCCAACCCTCCCCCGCAAGGGGGGAGTGAGCCTGACTGGTGTGCTCACCTCACTTGGCGCGAGTCATTACACGTCAGATTTGTGAGGGACGTACCGGCGGGCGGGTTCCCTCCCCCCTTGCGGGGGAGGGTTAGGGAGAGGGGTACCGCTTGCTCCGTTGCCCGACGAAACCCTGCGAAGCCGCCTGTCCAGCAGCCGATCCGCTCCCTCGCCGTCCCCTTCCCGGCCACCTGTTCCCGGCCGTTCCAACGAGATTCGTATTGAACGCTTGGGCTTAGGCAAATTTTAAACCGGGAGGCGTAGGTTACCAATCGCGAGTTCAGTGGTTGAGAGTTTGTGAGTACACCATGACAGAACCCCATCGCCCGAGGGTGAAATACGTCATCGGGCCTGACGGCAGCCCGTTAACGATTGCGGATTTGCCGGCCCCCGGTACCAAACGGTGGGTCATCCGCCGCAAGGCCGAAGTCGTCGCTGCGGTCCGCGGCGGCCTGCTCTCCCTCGAGGAGGCCTGCAGCCGCTATACGCTGACCGTCGATGAATTCCTTTCCTGGCAGTTCTCGATCGACCAGCATGGTCTGGCCGGACTGCGCACCACACGTATCCAGCAATACCGGCAGTAACCCTGCCAATATCCGTGGCATTTGACGAAAACCGGCCTCGCTCTGCGAAGCCGGTTTTTTTCATGTCCGCGTTTTTGCCGCGGTTCTTAACCTTCGTTAACCATATGGAAACCATACCCTAGGCAATATTTGCCCAGTCGGACCCACGCGGGCCGAATCCCTGGGGGCCGTTGGTGCAAAGTCTGGTTGCTTTCCTGAGAGGTCTTGGTGCGGCCCGCCTCGCGGCCATGGTTGCGGTCACTGCGGCCCTGATCGGCTTCTTCGCGTTCGTCATCATGCGCGTCACCACGCCGCAGATGACCACCCTGTTCACCGACCTGTCGACCGAGGATTCCTCGGCCATCATCAAGGAGCTGGAGCGCCAGGCGATCCCGTTCGAACTGCGCAATGACGGCGCCGCGATCATGGTGCCGAAGGACAAGGTGACGCGGCTCAGGATGAAGCTCGCCGAGGGCGGCATGCCCAAGGGCGGCGGCGTCGGCTACGAGATCTTCGACAAGTCGGACGCGCTGGGCACCACGAGCTTCGTCCAGAACATCAATCATCTGCGCGCGCTGGAGGGCGAGCTCGCCCGCACCATCCGCGCCATCGACCGCGTCCAGGCCGCGCGCGTCCACCTCGTGCTGCCGGAAAAGCCGCTGTTCTCGCGCGAGACGCCGGAGCCCTCGGCCTCGATCGTGCTGCGGGTGCGCGGCGCGCTGGAGCAGCAGCAGATCCGCGCGATCCGCCATGTCGTCGCCTCCGCGGTCAACGGGCTGAAGCCGCAACGGGTCTCGATCGTCGACGAAGCCGGCCAGCTGCTCGCCGACGGCGCCCAATCCGACGCCGATGCCGCTGTTGGCGACGAGCGCCGCGCCGCCTTCGAGAAGCGGATGCGCAAGCAGGTCGAGGACATCGTCTCCTCGGTGGTCGGCGCCGGCCGCGCCCGCGTCCAGCTCTCCGCCGACTTCGACTACAACAAGATCACCCAGACCTCGGACAAGTTCGACCCCGAAGGCCGCGTGCTGCGCTCGACCCAGACCCGCGAGGAATCGAGCCTCACCGCCGACAATTCCGGCCAGGTCACCGTCGCCAACGAGCTGCCGGGCAGCCAGAACCAGGACAACGCCGCCCGCGCCCGCGACCAGAGCAAGAAGAGCGAGGAGACCAACAATTACGAGATCTCCCGCACCACCAAGACCGAGGTGACCGAGGCCGGCCGCGTCAACCGCATCTCGGTCGCGGTGCTGGTCGACGGCGCCTACGCCAAGAACGAAAAAGGCGAGATGGTCTACCAGGACCGCACCAAGGAGCAGCTCGACCGCATCGCCGCCCTGGTCCGTTCCGCGATCGGCTTCGACCAGAAGCGCGGCGACCAGGTCGAGGTCGTCAACCTCCGCTTCGCCGAGCCGCCCGCCTCGCAGCCGATCAGCGAGCCGACCGGCCTGCTCGGCATGCTGCAATTCACCAAGGATGACGTGATGTACGTCATCGAGCTCGGCGTCATGATGATGCTGGGCCTGGTGGTGCTGTTCATGGTGGTGCGTCCGCTGGTCAAGCGCATCGTCGCGGCCGACGCCATTCCGTCGCTCGCCGGCGGCGGCCTGCCTGCGCTCGCCGAAGCCCATGCCGAGAGCGCCGGGGCGACCGGCCAGGCGCTGATCCCGAGCGGCAGCGGCACGGCGCAGTTGATCGACGTGGCCCAGATCCAGGGCCAGGTGCACGCCCAGGCCGTGCACCGGGTCGGCGAGCTCGCCGAGCGCAATCCGAACGAGACCGTCTCCATCGTCCGTCAATGGCTGAGCGAGCCGGTAGAGAACTGACATGGCCGCCGTACCCCAGACCACCAACGCCAACGATATCGCCACCGTCCTGTCGACGCTGGCGAACCGGCAGAGCGCCCGGCCCAAAGGCAAGCCGCTGCCCGGCCCGAAGCGCGCCGCGATCCTGATGCTCGCGCTCGGCGAACAATATGGCGGCAAGATCTGGTCGATGCTCGACGACGAGGAGGTCCGCGAGCTGTCGGTCCACATGTCGACGCTCGGCACCGTCGAGGCCGACGTGGTCGAGGACCTGATGCTGGAATTCGTCTCGCGGATGTCGGCCTCCGGCGCGCTGATGGGCAATTTCGACGCCACCGAACGGCTGCTGCAGCAATATCTGCCGGCCGAGCGCGTCACCGGCATCATGGACGAGATCCGCGGCCCCGCCGGCCGCAACATGTGGGAGAAGCTCTCCAACGTGCAGGAAGAGGTGCTCGCCAACTACCTCAAGAACGAGTACCCGCAGACCATCGCCGTGGTGCTGTCGAAGCTGAAGCCGGAGCACGCCGCGCGGGTGCTCGCAATCCTGCCCGAAGACATCGCGCTCGACGTGGTCGGCCGCATGCTCCGGATGGAGGCGGTGCAGAAGGAAGTGATCGAGCGCGTCGAGCAGACGCTGCGCACCGAGTTCATGTCGAACCTGTCGCAGACCCGCCGCCGCGATGCCCATGAGGTGATGGCCGAGATCTTCAACAATTTCGACCGCCAGACCGAGACCCGCTTCATCACCTCGCTGGAAGAAGAGAACCGTGAATCCGCCGAGCGCATCAAGGCGCTGATGTTCACCTTCGACGACCTGATCAAGCTCGACTCCGCCTCGGCCCAGACCCTGATGCGCAACATCGACAAGGACAAGCTCGGCGTCGCGCTGAAGAGCGCCAATGAGGAGGTGCGCAGCTTCTTCCTCGGCAACATGTCCTCGCGCGCCGGCAAGATGCTGATGGACGACATGGCGGCGATGGGCCCGGTGCGGCTGCGCGACGTCGACGAGGCGCAGGCGCTCTTGGTCAACCTCGCCAAGGATCTCGCCGCCCGCGGCGAGATCACGCTGACCAAGAACCGCGCCGACGACGAGCTGGTGTACTGATGGCCGCACCTGCAAAATTCCTGTTCGACACCGACTTCTCGGCCCCGGACCGCGCCCGCGAGCGCGCGCCGACACCCGCCGAGGTCGCCCAGAAGGTCGCCGACGCCGAGGCCCGGGCCTATCGCGCCGGCTACGAGGCCGCGCTGCGCGAGGCCAAGGTCGAGAGCGACCGCCGCGCCGCGCAGGCACTCGAAGAGATCGGCACCGCGATCAAGGGCATTGCGGCGCGCTTTGCCGGCATCGAGACGCGGATGGAGACCGAGGCGGTCGACGTCGCCGTCGCGGTCGCCCGCAAGCTCTGCAATGAGCTGGTCGCGCGCGAGCCGCTCGGCGAGATCACCGCCTTGGTCAGCGACTGCTTCTCGCATCTGGTGGCGACGCCGCATCTCGTGGTCCGCATCAACGACGCGCTGTATGAGGCGGCGCATCACAACATCGAGCAGATGGCGGCGCATTCGGGCTTCCAGGGCCGGCTGGTGATCCTGGCCGAGCCGACCATCGCGACCGGCGACTGCCGGATCGAATGGGCTGACGGCGGCGTCGTGCTGGAGCGCGCCGCGATCGAAGGCAAGATCAACGAACTCGTCGGGCGCTATCTGGCGTCCCGCGGCCAGGCCGGCTGAAGGCGATTGAGGGCTGAACCATGAGCGACACCGACACCCACGTCCCGCTTCCCGATCTCAACGCCGCCGATGCGCCCGGGATCGACGACATCGGCTACAACGAGGACGAAAATGCCGCGCGCATCGCGGCCGACCTCGAGGCCGTGTTCGACGTGCCGGTGCAGGTTTCGGCGGTGCTCGGCCGCTCCAAGATGGACGTCGGCGACCTCCTGAAGCTCGGGCCGGGCACCGTGCTCGAACTCGACCGCCGGGTCGGCGAGGCGATCGACATCTATGTCAACAACCGCCTGGTGGCGCGTGGTGAAGTGGTGCTGGTGGAAGACAAGCTCGGCGTGACCATGACCGAAATCATCAAGGCAGAACGCTCTTAAACGAATGCAACGGTAGCGCGCGGAACCTGCGCGACCAGACGAACAGGAGATCATCATGCGGCTTCTCATCGTTGGCACCCTGAAGGGCCAGCTCACGACCGCGACCAAGATCGCGATGGACAACGGCGCCTCGGTGACCCACGCCGAGGCCGCCGAACAGGCGATGAACGTGCTGCGCGGCGGCAAGGGCGCCGACCTGCTGCTGGTCGATGTCGGCCTCGACATCCGCGATCTCGTGATGCGGCTCGAGGCCGAGCACATCCACGTGCCGATCGTCGCCTGCGGCATCTCCAACGACGCCCGCGCCGCGGTCGCCGCGATTCACGCCGGCGCCAAGGAATACATCCCGCTGCCGCCCGACCCCGAGCTGATCGCAGCCGTGCTCGCCGCGGTCGCCAACGACGCGCGCGACCTGATCTGGCGCGACGAGGCGATGGGCCGGGTGATCAAGCTGGCGCAGCAGATCGCGGGCTCCGACGCCTCGGTCATGATCACCGGCGAGTCCGGCACCGGCAAGGAAGTGCTGGCGCGCTATGTCCACTCGCGCTCGGCCCGCGCCAAGCGGCCGTTCATCTCGATCAACTGCGCGGCGATCCCCGAGCACCTACTGGAATCCGAGCTGTTCGGCCACGAGAAGGGCGCCTTCACCGGCGCGGTGGCCCGCCGGATCGGCAAGTTCGAGGAAGCGACCGGCGGCACGCTGCTGCTCGACGAAATCTCCGAGATGGACGTCCGCCTGCAATCAAAGCTGTTGCGCGCGATTCAGGAGCGGGTGATCGACCGCGTCGGCGGCACCAGGCCGGTTCCGGTCGACATCCGCATCATCGCGACCTCGAACCGCAATCTGTCCGAGGCGGTGCGCGAAGGCAGCTTCCGCGAGGACCTGCTGTTCCGCCTCAACGTCGTCAATCTGAAGATCCCGCCGCTGCGCGATCGTCCGGCCGACATCCTCGAACTGGCGCAGCATTTCGCCAAGAAATATGCCGAAGCCAACGGCCTTCCGGTCCGTCCGATCTCCGCCGAGGCCCGCCGCGTCCTGACCGCGAACCGCTGGCAGGGCAACGTCCGCGAGCTCGAGAACACCATCCATCGCTCGGTGCTGATGGCGCAAGGCGACGAGATCGGCCCCGATGCGATCCTGACCCCCGACGGCGACCGCCTCGACCTTGCCAAGACCGCGCCCGCGGTGGCGCATGCGACGCTGGCCGCCGAGCAGGTCACCCGCGCGCTGGTCGGCCGCACCGTCGCCGACGTCGAACGCGATCTGATCCTGGAAACTTTGAAGCACTGCCTCGGCAACCGCACCCATGCGGCCAACATCCTCGGCATCTCGATCCGGACGCTGCGCAACAAGCTGAACGAATATGCCGACGGCGGCATCCCGATCACCCCGGCCGGCAACGGCGCGCCCGACTATCAGCGCATGGCCAACGCCGGCTGAGCAAGCAAGCGGCGGGGAAATCCCGCTGCGTGCCTTGCCTCACGAATAGTTCGGCGCATCAGGCTTGCGAAAGATCCGGATCGGATCGCCCGGCGTGATGTCGCGGCCGGTGAAGGTCACATAGGCATAGAGCGCGAGATAGGCGACGGCGATCGCACCCACGAGATAGAACAGCCAGGCTCCCAGGCGCTTCATCGAACCGTCACGTCTCCGAAATATCCGCGGCTTTTAGTGCGCTTGCCGGAAAACCGCCACGGCCAACATGCTGCGCCGGCCTCCCTGCCGTTGATCCCTTGAATCTTGCGGCCGGTTGCCGTATTCAATCTCCTATTGTGATTTTACTTTTAGACAACTGGAGAGTGATATGGCTCTTTACGCGCAGACCAGCGGCAACCATTCGACGAATGCCCCCACCTGGACGCCGATTCCCGGCCTCGCTCTGACGATTCCCGAAGGCGTCGGCACCACGGCCGTCATCACCCTCAACGTTCCGATGCCCTATGCCACCGGCAACGAAAATCCAGGCGGCACATTCGGTGTCAGCGTCAACGGCGCGATTTCGCCAGTCGTGGCGAGCTTCACCTACAATGAGCCGGTGCCGATCAGTTCGGGCCGCATCCCGACCACGCTGGTCGTCGGCATCCCGCTCGCCAACGCGGCCCAGTCCGTTCAGGCGGTCTGGTACGGCGTCCGCGGCAGCACCGTGATCATCGACAGCCCGGCGACGCTGAGCGCGGTCCTCTGAAGCATGATCCGGAAAAGTGCGAAGCGGTTTTCCGAAAAGATCATGCTCAAACAAGAGCTAAAGCGCGATGACGATTCAACCAAATATCATCGCGCTTTAAAGGCAGATCCGGACGGGCGGCGCGGCTGCGCGGATCAGAGCCTAACCCACGTCCCGGGCGTGGACGTGCCGTGATGGCAGGCTGACCTCGGCCAGCCTGGCGGCGTCCTCGTCGCGGTCGATCGCGACGTATTCGCCGTGCCAATACGCCAGCGCGGCGGTGCGTTCCGATGCGATCACATCGAGCACGCGGCCGATGACGATTGCATGAGAATGCCGCTCGATGATCTCCTCGACCTCGCAGTCGATCGCCGCCAGCGCGCCGACCAGCAACGGAACACCCGTCGCGCGCGTCGCCCATTCGGCACCTTCGAACCGCTCGGCGCCCTTCAGGCCGCCCTTGCCGGTGAAACGCTCGGCGATCTCGAGCTGATCTGCGTTCAGAATGTTGACGCCGAACGCGCCGTGACGCGCGATCAGCGGCCAGGAAGAGGCGGCGCGGTTGATGCTGACGATCAGCGACGGCGGCTCGACCGACAGCGACGACACCGAGGTCACCGTCATCCCCGAGATGTCCTTGCCCTTACCGGCCGTGATGATGCTGACGCCGCCGGTGAGATGGCGCATCGCGCCGCGAAAGTCGGCGGCGCTGACCGCGGGTTCGATCGAAACATTGCGCACGACGGAGTTCATGGCGACCTCACAGACCGGATGTGTCTTCACTGCCCTCGAGCAGGTGCTTCAGGATCTCGCCTTCCAGCGCGGCGAGCTCGGCCGAACCGCGCCGGCGCGGCCGCCGCAGGTCGATCGTGACATCCTCGGCGATCCGGCCGTCCTCGATGACCAGCACGCGGTCGGCGAGCGCGACCGCCTCGGCGACGTCGTGCGTCACCAGGATCGCGGTAAAGTCCTGGTCGCGCCAGACCCGCTCCAGCAATTGCTGCATCGAGATCCGGGTCAGCGCGTCGAGCGCGCCGAGCGGCTCGTCGAACGCCAGCACACGCGGCTGGCTGACCAGCGCCCGCGCCAGTGCGACGCGCTGCTTCTGGCCGCCGGAGAGCACCGCCGGCCACTGGCCGCGCTTGTCGCCGAGGCCGACCTCGACCAGCGCGCGCTCGGCGCGCGCCTGCGCATCGGCCGAGGAACGCTCGCGCCCCAGCCCGACCTCGACATTGGAGAGCACCCGCGCCCAGGGCAGCAACCGCGGCTCCTGGAACATGACGCGGACATCCTGAGCCCGCGGCTGTTCGCCGAAAGCGATGCTGCCCGCGGTCGGCGCGTCGAGTCCCGCGATCAGGCGCAGCAGCGTGCTCTTGCCGCAGCCGCTACGGCCGACGATCGCGACGAACTGGCCGGCCGGGATGTGCAGGTCGATGCCGCGCAGCACCTCATTGTCGCCGAACGCCTTGCGCAGGCCGCGGATGGTCAGCGACAGGCCGCGCGCCGCGGCTTCGGGCGCTCGCCGCAGCTGCCGCGCCTGCACGACAATGTCGGCGCGGTCGACCGGCTCGCCGTCCACCGCCTGGAAACGAAGCGCTTCTTGCATTCTCATTCTCACTTCTTCTGGAAGGCGGGATGCCATGACAAGGTCAGCCGCTCCAGCGCCCGCGAGGCGCTGTCGGCGAGCTTGCCGAGCAAGGCGTAGATCAGGATCGAGAGCACGACGACATCGATCAGCATGAACTCGCGGGCCTGCATCGCCATGTATCCGAGCCCCGACGAGGCCGCGATGGTCTCCGCGACGATCAAGGTCAGCCACATGATGCCGAGCGCAAAGCGCAGGCCGACGAAGATCGAGGGCAACGCGCCGGGGAAGATCACCCGGCGGAACAGCTCGCCGTCGGTCATGCCGTAGATCCGGCCCATCTCGATCAGCTGCGGATCGACGGTACGGATGCCGTGCAGCGTGTTGAGATAGATCGGGAAGAACACGCCGAGCGCCACGAGAAAGAGCTTGGCCGACTCGTCGATGCCGAACCAGAGGATGACGAGCGGGATCAAGGCCAGATGCGGGATGTTGCGCACCATTTGCAGCGTGGTGTCGGTGAGCTTCGCCGATAGTTGCGACAACCCGTTGGCGAGGCCGAAGGCGAAGCCGATGCCGCCGCCGATCACAAAGCCGATCGAGGCGCGCCAGAAGCTGACCCAGATGTTGCGGACCAGCTCGCCCGAGAGCAGCAGCTTCCACCCCGCAAGCGCGACATCGGTCGGCGCCGGGAGCACGCGTGACGGCACGTAGCCGGTGACGCAGGCAAGCTGCCAGATCAGAACGATCGCGAGCGGCACGATCCACGGGATCAGGCCGTCGACCCTGGGCAATTTGAGAACGCTGGAGCTGCTTCCGTTCCGATCGGATCGGATCGGAGCTTCAGATTTTTGGTTTGACGTGTTTTCTTCACGCGAACCGGCACCCACCTCGCTCGAAAACGCTTTGCGGCGCGGGAGTGAATCGATCAAGCTCATGATTGCGACGCCTGTTTCTGCGGCCGATATTCGTTGCCGATGGTCTCACCGAACGGCCCGGTGTTGACCCTGATCGACGTCACGTTGTTGCCGTGCGCAAGCGACAGCAGCGGGAACACCAGCTCGGCGAAGCGATAGGCTTCCTCCAGATGCGGGTAACCCGACATGATGAACGTATCGACGCCGATCTCCTGATACTCCTTGATCCGCGCTGCGACGGTCTCGGGATCGCCGACCAGCGCGGTGCCGGCACCGCCGCGCACCAGGCCGACGCCGGCCCACAGGTTCGGGCTGATCTCGAGCTGGTCGCGCCGGCCGCCATGCAGCTGCGCCATCCGCTGCTGGCCGACCGAATCCATCCGCGAGAAGATCTTTTGCGCGGTAGCGATGGTGTCGTCGGTGACGTACTGGATCAGCTCGTCGGCCGCCTTCCACGCCTCGGCATTGGTCTCGCGCACGATCACGTGCAGGCGGATGCCGAACGAGAGCTTGCGGCCGCGCTGCGCGGCAACCGCCTTCACCTTGGCGATCTTCTCGGCGACCTGCGCCGGCGGCTCACCCCAGGTCAGGTACTTGTCGACGGTGTCGACCGCGACGTCGATGCCGGCATCCGACGAGCCGCCGAAATACAGCGGCGGCCGCGGCGACTGCACCGGATTGAACAGCAGACGGCCGTCCTCGATCCTTATGTGCTGGCCCTCGACGTTGACCGTCTTGCCCGCGAGCAGATCGCTGTAGACGTTGAGAAACTCGCGGGTCACCGCATAGCGCTCGTCGTGGTCGAGGAAGATGCCGTCGCCCTTGTTCTCGATCGGATCGCCGCCGGTGACGACGTTGATCAGCAGGCGGCCGTTCGACAGCCGGTCCAAGGTCGCGGTCATGCGGGCGGCGACGCTCGGCGACTGCAGGCCGGGCCTGACCGCCACGAGGTAACGCAGCCGCTCGGTCCAGGGCGCGACGGCCGAGGCCACCACCCAGGAGTCCTCGCAACTCCGCCCGGTCGGCAGCAGCACGCCGTAATAGCCGAGCTGGTCGGCGGCCTGCGCGATCTGGCGCAGATAGTTGAAGTTCACCTCGCGGCCGCCGATCGACGTGCCGAGATAGCGGCTGTCGCCATGGGTCGGCAGGAACCAGAGGATGTTGGCGTTGGTTGGGGTGCTCACGTGCCCGGCCTCCATGCGACGTCGGAAATCTTGATTTGTTTGGGGATCAGGCCGAGCGCGAAGAACGTGTCGGCAACCTGTTGCTGATCCGCGATGACGGCATCGGTGACCGGCTTGATGCCGTAGGCCTGCCGCTTCAGCGCGACCTCCACCACCGGCACCGACAGGCCGATGTTTGGCGCCAGCTGTTCGGCGACGGCGTGGATATCGCTCTTGGCCCAGTCATCGACTTCGCTGAGCTGCGCCAGCACCAGCTCGACGATCTTCGCATCGGCCTGCAAGAACTTCTTCGAGGCGAAGTAGAACTGGTAGTTGGCGACGACGCCGGTGCCGTCGGCAACCGTGCGCGCACCGGTCGCAGCTTCTGCCGCGGCCTGGAACGGATCCCAGATCACCCAGGCATCGACCGCACCACGCTCGAACGCCGCGCGTGCATCAGCCGGCGCCAGGAACACCGGCTCGATCTCGGAATATTTGACGCCGGCCTTCTCCAGCGCCTTCACCAGCAGATAGTGGACGTTGGAGCCCTTGTTGAGCGCGACTTTCTTGCCCTTGAGGTCAGTGACCGACTTGATCGGGCTGTCCTTCGGCACCAGGATCGCCTCGCCTTTCGGCGCCGGTGGCTCGTAGGCGACATACTGGATCGGCGCGCCCGCGGCCTGCGCGAAGATCGGCGGCGCCTCGCCGGTGTTGCCGAAATCGATCGCGCCGACATTGAGCGCCTCGAGCAGCGGCGGCCCGGACGGAAACTCGGTCCAGACGACCGAGTAGCCGACCGACTTCAGCTTCTGCTCGAGCGAGCCCTTGCTCTTGAGCAAAACCAGCTTGCCGTATTTCTGGAAGCCGATGCGGACCACCTTGTCCTGACCGTAGGACGCGCCGACCGTCGCCGCGACGATGCTGACCGATATCACCGCGCGGGCGACCCAGCGCCGGAACAAACGCGTCATGGGAAATTCCTCTGCATTGCAATGACCAATCACACGCCGATCAGGTCTGGGTATTGCGCCAGACGATGTCGCGGATCGCGATCTGCTTCGGGATCAGGCCCAGCTTGAAAAAGCGATCGGCAACACCCTGCTGGGTTGCAACCACGTCATCGGTCACGGGGCCGACCGAGAAGCCGGCCCGCCGCGCCGCGATGGTCTGGATATCGAGCGGCACGCCGGTGACGGCAGCCAGCGATTTCGCGACCTCGTCGGGATGCGCCTCCGCCCACTTCGCGCTCGACGTCGTGACGTCGACGATCTGCTGCAGCAATGCGCCGTGCTTGTTCGCGAAGTCGCGGTTGGCGATGTAGAACGCGTTGGTCTTGGTGACGTCGCTTGTATTGATCAGAATGCGGCCGTTCTGCTTGGTCTCGGCGATCGCGAAATACGGATCCCAGATCGCCCAGGCATCGATGCCGCCATTGGCGAAGGCGGGGCCGGCGTCCGGCGGCGTCAGATAGACCGGTGTGATGTCATTATAGGTCAGCCCGGCCTTCTCCAGGGTCTGGATCACGACGTTATGCGCGCTGGATCCCTTGGTGAAGCCGACGCGCTTGCCCTTGAGGTCGGCAATGGTCTTGATTGCCGAGTTCTGCGGCACCAGGATGCCCGATCCGTTGATGATGGGCTGGGCCGCGGCATAGACGATCGCCGCACCCGCGGCCTGGGCGAAAATCGGCGGGGAATCGCCGACTGCGCCGTAATCGACGCTGCCGACATTCATCGCCTCCATCATCGGCGGGCCCGACGAGAATTCGACCCATTTCACACTGACGCCCTGTGGCTTGAAATGATTTTCCAAGGACTCGCGCTGCCGCGTGATAACCAGCACGCCGTTCTTCTGGTAGCCGATACGAATTTCCTTCGAGTCCGCCTGCGCCTGCGCGCCACGGGACAGCGCGGCTGATGCGGCTGTGGCGAGCGACAGCTGGAGGAACTCACGACGCTTCATTCCAAGAATCTCCTGACGATCAAACGCGCTACCGGGCGCGCGATCATGCGATGTCAGGATGATGGGGCGCGCGAATGAAGCTGTCGAGCACCGCACAAAAATAGCGATGCCTGCACTTCGGTGCAGGCATCGCGCGTGCCGTTTCGTTCAAGGCACAGGTCGCACGTAGCGAATTATTTTCTTCACGCGATTGCGAGGTCGCTGCACATTAATTCATCAGGCCTGCGGCTGCGGTCTTCGGGCCGACATTGACCGCGAGCTTACCATAACGGTCCGAGAACGCCTGGGTGTCGATCTCCTCGAGCTGGATCGAGCCGTCAAGCACCCCCCTCTTCCAGGCCTCGTGCTCGGGATCGTGCTGGAACTCGGGCATCACCTCTTTCCCGAACAACTCGAGCGATTCACAGATGTGCTCATGGGTGTTCTTGCCCGCCTGGTTGAGCAGGATCACCTGGTCGATATGCGAGGCGCGGAAACGCCGCAGCTTCTTGCGCAGTGTTTCCGGCGACCCGATCAGGCCGCCGCGCAACGCGGCCTCCTGCGCCTCCGGATTGTCGCGCTTCCACTTGTTGTACTCGTCCCACATGTTGACGGTGCCGGGCGCCGGGCGTTGCCGGTTCTGCGCCTGGCCGTAATAGCGCAGCGCGAACTGGAAGAAGGTCGCGCCGTCGGCGCGCCGACGTGCCTCCTCGTCGGTCTCCGCGCACATGAAGAACGAAACCAGCGCCATGTTGGGATTGATCTCGTAGTCGGCGAGCTTCTTCAGCCGCTTGGTGATCGCATTGTAATAGGCGTGCACCCAGGCATGCGCCGCCTCGGCGCTGACGAACTGGAAGCCGAGTGCGCCGAATCCGTTCTGCCCGGCGCGTTCGATGGTCGGCAGCTGCGAGCAGGCCATCCAGAGCGGCGGATGCGGCTTCTGCACCGGCTTCGGCACCACATTGCGCAACGGGATGTCGAAATATTTGCCGTGATGCTCGGTGCCGGTCTTGGTGAACATCGGGAAGATCGCCTGCACCGCTTCCTCGAACACCTCGCGCTTGGTCTCCATGTCGCGGCCGAACGGCGTCAGCTCGGTGATCGAGGCGCTCTCGCCCATGCCGAATTCGCAGCGGCCGTTGCTCAGGAGATCGAGCACCGCAACCCGCTCGGCGACCCGCGCCGGATGATTGGTGGTGAGCTGGAAGATGCCGTGGCCGAGCCGGATATTCCTGGTGCGCTGGCTCGCGGCCGCAAGGAAGGATTCCGGCGCCGGCGAGTGCGAATATTCCTCGAGGAAGTGATGCTCGACGACCCAGGCGTAATCGTAAGCGAGCCGGTCGGCGGTCTCCAATTGTGTCAGCGCATTCTGGTAGAGCCTGAGCTCGTCGCCGTCATTCCAGGGGCGCGGCAGTTGCAGCTCGTAGAAGATGCCGAATTTCATGGCGTCACTCCCAAGGTCGGGTCCATCTATCGTGGCCCGACCACTTGTTGTTTTCAGGCAGTCTAGTGCTGCTCCGGACCAAGTCTAGCCTCGGGAGTGAAACGCCAATTCCGCGCAGCGGAAGCCGGCTTGATCGGAACGCACGAATGGTTAGCTTGTAAGGAGCTGAGTCGCGGCGTTATTGATCGCGCGCTCACCCTTCCGAAAGCTCATGACCACCTTTACGCCGCATCAGGATTCCGCGCTGAAAGCCGTCGCCGACTGGCTGAAAGCCAAGCCCGGTCAGAACGGGACGCCGCCGGTGTTCCGCCTGTTCGGCTATGCCGGAACCGGCAAGACCACGCTCGCCCAGCACATCGCCGAGGGCGTCGACGGCGAGGTGAAGTTCGCTGCCTTCACCGGCAAGGCGGCGCTGGTGATGCGCAACAAGGGGTGCGACAGCGCGTCCACGATCCATTCGCTGATCTACCGCGCCCGCGAGTCCGGCGTCGAGCAGCCGAGCTTCGAACTCTGGGACGACGCGCCGGCATCGAAGGCCAAGCTGATCGTGATCGACGAATGCTCGATGGTCGATGCCGAGCTCGGCCGCGATCTGATGTCGTTCGATTGCCCGCTGCTGGTGCTCGGCGATCCCGCGCAATTGCCGCCGATCCAGGGCGGCGGCTTCTTCACCGACGCCGAGCCGGACGCGATGCTGACCGAGGTGCATCGCCAGGCGCAGGACGATCCGATCGTGCGGATGTCGATGGATATCCGCGAAGGCCGCGAGCTCGAGATCGGCCGCCACGGCGAGAGCGAGGTGGTGTCGCGCAAGGAGCTCGATCCGGACCGCGTGATGAGCGCCGACCAGGTGCTGGTCGGGCGCAACAACACCCGCCGCGCCTACAACATGCGGGTGCGGCAGCGGCTGAACATCGAGGATCCCCTCCCCGTCGCCGGCGACAAGCTGGTCTGCCTGCGCAACAACCGCAAGAAGGGCCTGTTCAACGGCGGGCTGTGGCGGGTCAAGGCGCGCGCGCAGTCGAAATCCAAGATCATCACCATGCGCGTGATGCCGGACGAGGATTTCGGCTACAAGGTCACCAAAGTCTCGGTGCGCGGCGAATGCTTCGACGGCGGCGTCGAGGGCGTGCCGTGGGAGCAGCGCAAGCCCTATGACGAATTCGACTTCGGCTACGTGCTGACCGTGCACAAGTCGCAGGGCTCGCAATGGGACGACGTCGTGCTGTTCGACGAAAGCTTTGCGTTCCAGGACTCGCGCGCGCGGTGGCTGTACACGGGCATCACGCGGGCGGCGAAGCGGCTGAGCGTGGTGGTGTGATGGCCCCGCAGGCGCCGACGTCATCCTGACAGCAGATGAGTGCGTGACACCAACATTCAGCGTCGTCCTGGCGAAAGCCAGGACCCGTTACCCCGGCTGCTTGTTGCTGCGGGACGCTCTGGGGCCACGATCCCGCCGACAGTTACATTTGGTGGTTATGGGTCCTGGCTTTCGCCAGGACGACGTGCGTGGAGGGGCCCGCGGGCAAAAATCCATCACCGTCATCCCTGAACCTCGCTGATTTCCCTCACGAAACCGTGTGGCCCGTGCCGTAACAAAACGGCCCCTCGCCCGTATTTTGAAGCGTCGGAGCAGCCGGCCCGGTTTGCCAATGCCGGCGCCCGCTCTAGACTGGCCCTTAAATTGCGATCCCACGAGGAACCCATGCCCAAGAGCTCCCTCAGCCGCCTCTCGCTTTGCGCCGCCGCGATCGGCGCGCTGGCCGTGGCCGCCTTTGCAATCGCGCCCTCGCTTGCCGCCGAGGACGCCGTGATCATCCCGCCGCCGGCGGCGGACGCACATGAGAGCGGCATCAAGACAGCCGTCCTGTCGGGCGGTTGCTTCTGGGGCGTCCAGGGCGTGTTCCAGCACACCGCCGGCGTCACCAGCGCGGTGTCCGGCTACTCCGGCGGCAGCAAGGCGAATGCCGACTACGAGAAGGTCTCGACCGGCACCACCGGCCACGCCGAGTCCGTCGAAATCAAGTACGACCCGCAGAAGATCTCCTACGGCAAGATCCTGCAGATCTTCTTCTCCGTCGTGCATGACCCGACCCAGCTGAATCGCCAAGGCCCCGATTCCGGCACGCAATATCGCTCGGCGATCTTCACCACCAGCGAGGAGCAGAAGAAGGTGGCGGACGCCTATATCGCCCAGCTCAACGCGGCCAAGGTCTACAAGAAGCCGATCGTGACCAAGGTCGGAACGCTCGAGGCGTTCTATCCGGCCGAGGGCTACCACCAGGACTATCTGACGCTGCACCCGAACCAGCCCTATATCGCGTATAACGACATCCCGAAGGTCGAGAACCTGAAGAAGATCTTCGCGGAGAACTACGTCGAGAAGCCGACGCTGGTGAGCAGCACCAAGGTCACCAACTGAGCAGCTCGCAAAGGAGGTTGAATGTCCGATACCAAGACCGACGGCAAGGTCCGCAAGAGCGAGGCCGAGTGGCGCAAGGAATTGACGCCGATGCAGTACGCCGTGCTGCGGGAGAAGGCGACCGAGCGGCCGTTCACCGGCGAATACGAACATGACCCGCGCAAGGGCACCTATGTCTGCGCCGGCTGCGGCCAGACGCTGTTCGAGTCCGACCAGAAGTTCGATTCCGGCTGCGGCTGGCCGAGCTTCTCCAAGCCCGCGATCGAGAGCCACGTCGACGAGGAGCGCGATGTGAGCCACGGCATGATCCGCACCGAGGTGCTGTGCTCGAAATGCGACGGCCATCTCGGCCACGTCTTCAACGACGGCCCCGGCCCGACCGGCCTGCGCTACTGCATCAACTCGGCGGCGCTGAAGCTGAACGAGACGAAGTAGGCGGCCACTACCCAAGCCCCGCGCGACCACCAACCGGTCGCGCGGGGCTTTGCTTTGCCTCGAGGGCCCAACAATATCCTCGTGATCGGCCCGAGCGATTAACGACTCGCGGCCCGGAATGTGCTTTGCTTGGAATCCGCGGGGCCGTCGGCGTCTCGCCGTGCGGCTGCCGCCTGTTCTGAGGAGGGCGCCATGTCGCTCGGATTGATCCTCATCATCCTCCTGCTGGTTATCCTGTTGGGCGGCTATAGCGGCCGGATCCGCGGCTATGGCTACGGTCTCGGCCACTCCGGAATGGGCCTTTTCGGGGTGATTTTGATCGTGGTCGTGATCCTGGCCTGGCTCGACAAGATCTGAGAGTCATAAGTCATTGAAATAAATAGACTTATTTGACCGGACCTCATGCCATGCGCGGATTCAGCATGTGCCCTGCCGGGGGCGCTTCTGGGGTCGCATTTTTGTCAAAGAGGCCTATATTAGGGATCGAAATGACATGTACGGCGCGCTGCCGATTGTAGGCCGTCGTCCCCAAAAATCCCTTTCGCCACGCCAACTGACAAGAGCACAAGAGGTCGTCGACCATGCGTCCCCTGCGTCCGTTCAACTACAATACGTCTGCCGAACTGTTTCCTGCCGCGATCCGCAAGAAGAAGCGGGCGGGCTTCGCGTACCGCCGTTTCGGCACCGCTGCCGAAGCCGTGCAGTTCGCGATGGAGCAGCTGCCGGCGGATTCGCTGAACGGAGCCTATCTTCAGGTCGAGGAAGCCCGTTTCGATCAGAACGGCATCCGCTCGCTCTATGAGAGCGAGGCATTCCCGCTGCCGCGCCGTCCGCGCCCCGCCGCCAGCCAGACCGACGCCGACGCCGCATAAGCTTTCTGCTCCTCCCTCAACGAAAAGCCCTCGGATTGTCCGGGGGCTTTTGTTTTTGGCGAAGAACTCTTCCTGCGCATGACCTGATCGGAAAACCGCCGCCCCCTTTTCCGGGTCATGCGCCTATCGCGGCTGCTTGTCGAGCCAGCGGCGCAGCATCCGCACGTTGCGGATGTTGGCGCGGAACATGACATCGAAGGCATCGCCCGCCACCGGCACCATGCCGACCACGCCATCGACGGCGACATTGGCGAGCATCCGCGCGGTGATGTGCCAGGGCGCGCCCAACAGCCGCGCCTCGCGCACCAGCCACAACGAGATCGCAGTCGTGATGAGATCGCCGACCACGGGGATCAGGCCGATCAGCCCGTCGATGCCGTAGCGGACATTGGTGCCCGGCAAGACGAAGGCGACGTCGAGCAGCTTTGCGATCATCTCGAGCCGCTCCAGCCGCTGCTCGCGGGTCAGATTGCCGAACGGATTGGCGCTCGAGTTGCGGAAGTCGAAGCGGAAGCCTTCCTGAAAACCTTGGAACGGGGGATGCAGCGGATCACCGCCGAGCTCGCGTCCGTCCTGATCGATCACCTTGCCGCGCGCCTGCGCGCCGCCGAAGGGCGGCCGCGATCGCGTGGCATAGGGCGTGAAGATGTCGTCCTCGGGCATGGCCATCACATGGTAACGCAAGCAGGCGGTTCAAGCTGCTTCACATTACCACTGTGTCACGTTCAAGGCCCGTTGCCTTCGCGGCCGCCTAAAGCACGATCCGGAAAAGTGCGAAGCGGTTTTCCGAAAAGATCATGCTCAAACAGGGGGCTAAAGCGCGATGACGATTCAACCCGGTCTCATCGCGCTTTAGAACACGCCCTTGTTCATGCTTCTGAGCCGCTGCGCCAGCGTCCGCATTACCTTCAACGCAAAATGCGGCGTCTGGCTGACGAGGAAGAGAAACTGCTTTTCCGAGACCGGGACGAGCTCGACATCCGTCAGCGCCGTGGCGGTCGCGCTCCTCGGCTCGTTGTCGATCAATGCCATCTCGCCGAAGATCGTGTCGGGCGCGAGGTCCGCGATGGTCTTGTTGCCGACCTGGATGCGCACATAGCCGCTCTTGATGACGAAGAGCTCATCAGCCTGTTCGCCTTCGCGAAAAATGACGCCGCCGGCCCGGACCAGGCGCGTTTCGATACTGTTGCCCGTCAGAAGGCTGAAGCTTGCATCTGCCACTCGAAATCCCTTTCTGCGGTACTGCTAAAACAAATGCGCGAAAACGAAGTAGAGAATGCCCGAGATCAGCATCGCCACCGGCAACGTCAGAACCCAGGCCATCGCGATGTTGCGGATCGTCGACCATTGCAGGCCTGACCCGTTCGCGGTCATGGTGCCCGCGATGCCGGACGACAGCACGTGCGTCGTCGACACCGGCAAGCCGTATCCGTCCGCCGCAGCGATGGTCGCGGCCGCCGTGATCTCGGCGCAAGCCCCTTGCGCGTAGGTCAGGTGGGTCTTGCCGATTTTTTCACCGACCGTCACGACGATCCGTTTCCAGCCGACCATGGTGCCGAGGCCGAGCGCGATGGCGACCGCGATCTTCACCCAGGACGGGATGAATTTGGTGGCGGCATCGAGCGAGCCCTTGTAGCGGTTGAGCGTCGCAACATCGGCATCGCTCAGCCCGTTGTCGCTGCTCTTCATGAGCAGGCGGAGCGCTTCCGACACCAGATACATGTCGTTGCGCGTGTTGCGGACGGTCTCGGCCGGGAATTTGGCCAGCGATCCGTACTGGGTGACCTGGTCGCTGATTTCGCGGACCAGGACGGCGAGTGACGGATAGGTGTCGTCGGTGAGTCGGCGAAACGCGATGTAGTTCGTCACCGCCGGGCGCGGGTCGCCGGTCACCTTGCGATCGGCGCCCCTGTCCTCGACGACCTTGCTCGCCGCGGCCGAATTCGCGGTGAACGCCTCGATCTGACCGGCAGGCATCGCGCGGTTGAGGGCGTAAGCGGTCGGGACCACGCCGATCAGGATCAGCATGATGAGGCCCATACCCTTTTGGCCGTCATTCGATCCGTGAAAGAAACTGACCAGGGTACAGGTCAGGATCAGGATGCCGCGAATCCACCACGGGGGCGGCTGGTCGCCTTGCGGCTCGCCGAACAGCGCCGGCGTTGCGCGCAGCAGCGCCGTCTTCAAACCGTAGAGCAGGATCGCAGCAAGCAGAAATCCGAACAGCGGCGACAGCAGCAGCGCCTTGCCGGTGTTGGCGGCCTGCGACCAGTCCACGCCGGACGTTCCTTCCCGTCCGTGCATCAGCGCGTTCGCAATGCCGACGCCCATGATCGACCCGATCAGGGTGTGCGAGCTTGAGGCCGGCAGTCCGAAATACCACGTGCCGACATTCCAGATGATCGCCGCGATCAGCAGCGCGAACACCATGGCGAACCCGGCGCTGCTGCCGACCTGCAGGATCAGTTCGACCGGCAGCAGGGAAACGATGCCGAAAGCAACCGCGCCGCTGGAGAGCAGGACGCCGATGAGGTTGAAGAAGCCTGACCAGACCACGGCAATATGGGCCGGCATCGAACGTGTGTAGATCACGGTTGCGACGGCGTTTGCGGTGTCGTGGAAGCCGTTGACGAACTCGAAACCGAGCGAGATCAACAGCGCGACGAACAGCAGCAGGAACGCGGCATAGGAGGTCTTGCCGGCGCCCGTGGCGCCGACATCCGCGTAGATGCTGTAGGCCACGAACAGCAGCGCGGCGCCGATCACGCCGAGATAGATGATGCCGGTGAGGGGATGAAAGCCCTTCTCGAGATCGGGACCGCCACGCCGCGCAGGCTCGATCGAACCAGGTAACGCCACATCACTCATGGATCGCCCCTCACGGCCACGGGAGGACAAAAGCGGCCATGTGACATTGGGACTACATTTACATGACAATCATGTGACGATTGCATGAAGAGTATTTTGCCCGGCTTGCGGCCCCGGACCTAATGCATTAATAAATTTAATATAATGGTCTGCTCGTTTGCATGCATTTGCCTGGCCTTGGCTTCTAACCCGACTGCAATATGCTCATTTCGCCCGAGTAGGCGCATCACCATACGTAGCGCACCACACCCTTGCCGGCGTAGCTTGCGGTGACGCCGGAGAACTCGCCCTCGAACGTCGCGGCCGCCGACCAGCCGTTTCGCCATTTCATTTCAACCGATGCCGTCGTCAACGCGGACTCGCTTGCTTGCGCCGCGCCGCTGACGACAAAGCTGGCGCCCGGCAGCGCCTGGAAGGTGGCAGCAGCCACGCGGCTTGGATTGTAGTCGTGCGCCCAAGCGAAGCGCGTGCGCAATGTCAGGATGCCGTCCTGCACCAGGAAAGACTTGTCGCTGCGCAGGCCGACTTCGCTGCGGATGTCGGTCACGCTCTGGGCGCCATATTGAAGCGCAAAGCTCGGCAGACCGGAGGTCGCCTGCTCGGCATAGGCCGGCAGATCGAAGGTCGTGAACTCGGCCGCGGCGTAAGGCGTCACGCCGACGCCGCCAGTCCACGGCGCGACGAAACGATAACCGCCCTCGATCCTGCCGGAATAGGCGTTGGCGCTGAACTCGGCGCGAAGCTGGTCGATGCCGGCGGCCGTCACCGTGCGGTTCGTAGTGATGTCCTGCCAGCCATAGGCGAGCGCGGCAGTGATGTAGGCCGGGCCATTGAAGTGGCGGATGTACGCACCAGCCTGGAACAGATCGGAGCGGCCACCGCCGAGCGTGTTGAGACTGAAGCTGGTGCCGCCGCCGGCCAGCGCGAAGCCCGCGAGCGTGTTCGGCGAGAACAGATAGTCGGCGCCGACGGCCGTGCCCGCAATGCGGCTCGTCGTGTCATTCGAGCCGACGGCGGCATTGCCGCTCGTCGATTGCGAGCCGCCAAACCCCGCCACCCAAACGTTCCAGCGCGGCACGAACGCCGCCGGCGGTGCCTTGGTGAACATCGCAAACGCATCACCGCCCCGACGTGCCGCATAGGCGCTCGTCTGATCGGCCTCCTCCGCGTAACCGGTCGCTGCCGACGATCCGCCAAGGCCGCTGCCCCTGCCCGCGAATGGATCGGCGAGCACGCCCATGAACTGGTGCATCGCATCGAATGTGGTCTGCTGCGAGCCCGTGGCGGTCTCGCCGGAGACCTGCGCCAGGCCGCCGGCAGTGAGGGAGCCGTAGAGCAGCGGAATGCCGCCGTTGTTGTTGAAGAAACTGGTCAACGCATTGCTGACCGCCTGCTGGTTGCCGCTGAAATTGCCAGGATTCGCAAAGTTCAGGACTAGGTTGAGATAGGCGTCGTTGGCGTCGTAGCTCAATACCGAGTGGAAATTCGCCGGCAGGTTGGTGTCGACAGACGAGCCGAATGTACCGGACACGCCACCTGTTGCGCTCAATATCGTGTATTGCTTGCTGATATACCGGCCAGGGACATAGACCGCGTTCACGATGGCGCCGCCGATCGTCGCCGTGCCGCTGACGGTGGCGGAGGATGCGGCCGACGGATTGACCTGCACCTGATAGATCGCACCCGGATCCAGCAGCAGATTGCCCGATACTGTCATCGACGTGCCTGGCGCGCCGTTGCCCGGCGCGAAGACGCCGCCGGAGCTGACGCGCGTCGTTCCGACCGTGCCTGCACCCATCAGCGTGCCGCCGCTCGCCACACTGAGATTGGCTGCCGCAGACAGGTCGCCGCTGACATTGAGCGTGCCTGCATTCACCGCCCATGAATTGGTCTGTCCGTAGGTGCCGGTGACCGTCCAGGTCGCACCAACCACGTCGAAGGCCGAAAAGCCCCGGTATTGCTTGGCGGCACCGATCGAGCTCAGGTCGAACACGGCGTTGCCGCCGATGCCGCCGAGCTGGATAGTGTCGTTGCCAGACCCGAACACCAGGCCTTGGATGGATGAGCCAGGTGCAAGCGTCAGCACGTTATTCGCACCGATAAAAACAATTGCGGCAGAACCACCGGAGATAGTGCCGGCATTGAAGATCGAGGCCCCACCACCTATGCGGATTGCTTGAAAAGTGGCTGCAATGGAGCCGGCATTAATGATGGTCTCCTCTTCGGCGCCGAAAATTCCGTAAACTGCACCACCGATGCTGCCGCCCGCGGCGTTGATCACGACCGAATGGCCATCGAGCGACAGGCCTGAAGTAATGGCGCCGCTGATGCTGCCTTGGTTGGCGATGATGAGACCCGGCCCGCCGTACATCCCGACGCCGGTGCCGGTGATTTGTCCGCCAGTGGTGTTCACCACAGACCCGCTTGCGGCATAGATGGCCGCATAGAAGTTCCCTGAAATCACCCCCGAATTGCTGATGTTGGCTGCGCCGCTGACGGAGATGGCGGTCGCGCCATTCGAGGTGTTGATGACACCACCCGCCTCGTTGGTCAGCGACAGATTGCCGACAGCTACGATGGCGTTGTTTGGTCCCGAGATTGTGGATCCGGATCCATTGATCACCGTTCCGTCGTGAATGGTAATGCCGATTGAACTGCCGGTGAGCGTGCTCCCGGCGCCAATGTTGATGGTGATACCACTCTCAGTGCCGGTCCCGTACCCAATCGTGCTTGGACCACTGGTGCCGGGCGCGCCGCCGCCCTGATTGGTTGTCGTGCCCGTGCACGACACCGTCACTCCGCTGGCGGACGCAGGCGTGCAGGCGGCATAAGCCGGCTCGTCCATCCACAACGCACACGCTGTCAGCAGTCCTGTAGCCAGTGTCAAGCGACGCAGAGCGCCGCCGCAATCCCGAATTCCAAACTTGCGCATTCCCAGCCTTCCCGTCGGGCAATCAGATTAGAAAGCACCAACGCCCCGGGTCGCAACTTAAAGGAGATTGCCGCGTTAGACGCAATGTGGACTGAAGCGACAGGATTGCCGAATTTGCAGATCATCCGCGATTGTGGCTGCGCAGCAACAACCGGCTCAGCCATTCCGGCGCACAGCCCACACTGAACTGGAGTCACCTGAGCTTGCGATCGCACAGGGATCGCGGCGCCCAATGTCACCAACTTGTCACAAACAACGAGCTGACGCCTTCCACGGGAAGCCTACGAATACATGTCCTAGTGCTGCGATACCGGCTGCGCCGGCGCATGCAGCTCTTCGGCGTATTTGTGCGCCAGCCAGGACGTGATCACGCCCGGGATGAAGCCGACCAGCCCGTAGAGGATGAACTGCACCGGCCCGCTTTCGGAGCCGTGCGAGGCGTAGGTCAGCGCCGCGCCGAGGAACGCCACGAGACCGACGATCAGCATCCGCACCGTCGGCGCGATCCGCCGCATATGCATCAGGATGTCGTCGATCGCGCCGAACATCAGCGACGGCACGATGCCGAACAGATAATTGTATTGCAGCGACTTCACGAACACGACGAGCAGCTTCGCCACTTCGCCGCCATTGGTCTCGGTCCAGTAGCCGGACTGATAGGTGGTCATCAGCAGCAGCAGGAAGCCGCCGATGAACGGCCCGATGGCTGCGAAGATCAGATAGCGTTTCATGGCGTGCCCTTGCCCGACGTCGGCCAAGTGTAACGCAGTCGCACGATGGTTCTAGAGAAAATCGAAAGCGCCCGGAATGTTCCGGGCGCTGCGCGGTGAATGCGGTGCAACAGCCAGAGGTTGCTGCGATACGGAATCGCCCGGACACAGCCGGGCGATGACATCTCACCCACCGAGGTGAGTGCGGAGGCCGCTACTCACCCCACGCCGCGAACGCGTCGTTGAATGCACGCTCGCCGGGGGCACCCTTCTCGATCGCGATGATGGCGCGGCGCTGGTTGGTGTAGACCAGCGGCACGTCGAACCAGGAGCGCTCCTTGAGGAGCTGCAGGTTGCGCGAGCGGTCGGCATCGACGTTGGAGAGGCCGACCAGGAAGAAGCCGTCGGTGACCTTGACCGCGAGGCCGGCCAGCGGCGTGCCGCGCGCCTGCTCGTTGGACTTCATCAGGATGCCCGGCACGTTGCCGACGCCGCCATTGGCGAAGTCCTGCGGCAGGATGAAGGTCAATTCCGCGGTGTGGCTCGCCGGCAGCGATGAATCGGTGTTGCGGCGGAACGACATCGTCATCTTGAACTTGCGATCGGGGATGTCGATGTCGGCGCGCACGGCGATGTCGGGCTTCTGGTTGCCCGATCCCTTGACCTGCTCGGTGCGCCAGACCACCGAACCGACATATTGCTTGCCCTTCGGATCCGACGGGTCCTCGTCATAGAGCACGACGCGCTGCGCCACCGGAGCGACCGGCTCGCCCGACGACGACGGCTGGCCGACCCGATCGGTGATCTTCTTGCTCGACGGCGTCGCCGCGGCGTCCTTCGGCGCCTCGACCGGCGCAGAGGAATTGAACAGGGTGCTGACATAGGTCAGGGCCGGCTTGCCCCAGAGAATGCCGGCGCCGACCAGGATCAGCAGGATGCCGATCACGATCGCGGTCTTGAACGGGAAAATCGAACCGACGCGCGGCCGCTTCGGCTCGCGCTCGGCATTGCTGACCCGCGACCGTGGCGGCGGCGCCTGTGGCGGTTGCTGCGGGGTGTAGCGCTCCGCCTCCTCGATCGACTCGTCGTAGGAGTACGGCGCCTCGGGATCGCCGCCGCGGTTCTCCAGGCTCGGCTCGAGCCGGTCGAATTCCGGCGAGGGCGACGGCACGTTGGCGTAGGTCTTGCGCGCGTTGCGGCTGGCCTGCGCCGCGGCACGACCGAGATCGTCGGCGTCTGCGGTGATGTCGCGGAAGCCGCGCACGCCGGGCGCGGCCGGCGGCACCGGCGGCGGCGCGGCTTCGCCGGCGCGGCGCGGCGAAGGCGGCCGTGCCTGGGTATCGAGGCCGGGCGGGTTTTGCGGATTCTGCGGCCGAGGCGGGGCCGGCGGCGGCACATCGGGGCGCAAATTGCGCGGCGGACGCGGTTCGGCCGGCGGTCGCGGGCGCGCGGCAGTGTCGGCAGCATTCGCCTCCGGCGGCCGTGCATTGGCCTCCGGCGGCTTCGGATTGGCACGGCGCAACGGGTCGGTGCTGCTGCGGGCGGCGCCGCCGGGCCGTGAGGCTTCACGGGCGCGTTGCGCGGCCTCGGACTCGACCTTGCGCACCGCCTCTTCCAGCGACAGCCGTTCGCGGGTGATCTCGGACTCCGAGAGCGGCGGCTGCACGCCGCGAAGTTGCTGGATCAACGCCGTCCGCGCCCGCGCATACAGCGCGCGGCGGGCTTCGCCGGGAGCGTTGGGGTCCAGTCCGGCGATGGCACGGGCGATCAGCGGGTAGTAGTCAGCCATTTCCACACAATTGGTGGGATATAGGTAATATCCCGTTAAGCCTCGAACGGATTCTGTACCAGAATAGTATCTTCACGTTCCGGACTGGTGGACAGCAGGGCGATCGGACACCCCACCAGCTCCTCGACCCGCCGAACATACTTGATGGCCTGGGCCGGCAGGTCCGCCCAGGACCGCGCATTGGCCGTCGGCTGCTTCCAGCCCTCGATGATCTCGTAGATCGGCTCCACGCGGGCCTGCGCGCCCTCGCCCGCCGGCAGATGGTCGATTTCCTTGCCGTCGAGCTTGTAGCCGATGCAGACCCTGATGCTGTCGAACCCGTCGAGAATATCGAGCTTGGTCAGCGCCAGCCCGGCAATTCCGCAGGTCCGGACCGTCTGCCGCACCAGCATCGCGTCGAACCAGCCGACCCGGCGCTTGCGCCCGGTGTTGACGCCGAACTCCTTGCCGCGGCGGCCGATTTCCTCGCCGATCTCGTCGTTCAGCTCGGTCGGGAACGGACCTTGGCCGACCCGGGTGGTGTAGGCCTTGCAGATGCCGAGCACATAGCCGACGGCGCCAGGGCCCATGCCGGTGCCGGTCGCGGCCTGCGCCGCCACCGTGTTGGACGACGTCACATAGGGATAGGTGCCGTGGTCGACGTCGAGCAGCGCGCCCTGCGCGCCCTCGAACAGGATGCGCTTGCCCTCGCGGCGCTTGAGATCGAGCAGCCGCCACACCGTCTCGGCATAGGGCAACAGCTTCGGCGCCAGCGCCGACAGCTCGGCCAGGATGCTCTGGCCCTCGATCTCCGGCAGATTGTTGCCGCGGCGCAGCGCGTTGTGATGCGCCAGCAGGCGGTCGATCTTGTGCGGCAGCGTGTCGAGGTCGGCGAGGTCCATCAGGCGGATGGCGCGGCGGCCCACCTTGTCCTCATAGGCCGGGCCGATGCCGCGGCGGGTGGTGCCGATCGAAGTGATGGCGTTGGAGGATTCGCGCAAGGAATCCAGCTCGCGATGCAGCGGCAGGATCAGCGTGACGTTCTCGGCGATGCGCAGATTGTCAGGCCCGACCGCAACGCCCTGCCCCTTCAGCTTGGCGACCTCGTCGAGGAAGGCCTGCGGATCGAACACCACGCCATTGCCGATCACCGCCAGCTTGTTCGGGCGCAGCACGCCCGACGGCAGCAGCGCCAACTTGTAGGTCTCGCCGTTGATCACCAGCGTATGGCCGGCATTGTGGCCGCCCTGGAAGCGCACGACGATGTCGGCTTGTTCCGACAGCCAGTCGACGATCTTGCCCTTCCCCTCGTCGCCCCATTGGGCGCCGACGACGACAACATTGGCCATTGCGAAGATGTTCCCTTCAGGTGTTTCAGACCATGACCATGATCGCGGCGAAAACGCGTCCGCCACAGCGATCATGCGTTGATATGCCCAGCCCAAACCGCGGCGCCCGGCCGCGCGCACGCAAGGCGCCTACCGGATAACGGAAGCGGGTCGGCTGCGCAAGCAAGAAGGGGGCCGTTTGCGCCTTTTGGACAAGCTACAACCCTTTGATATCCCCTGAAAATTCCATACGGCGCCGCGCCGCGCCACCCTGGCGGGAATTTAATGTTGGCGCGGCCCGGGGCAGCCCGTCCGGGCGATTGATCGGCGAGCCCATTGCGGCGATCATTCCGCCGTAACAACCGGCCGGATCCATGCCCAATTCGACCCAGGCGACGATGGCGCTGCGCAAGCTAGGCATTGCCTTCAAGCTGCACACCTATGTCTACGATTCCAACGCCGAGAGCATCGGGCTGCAGGCGGCCGAGGCGCTCGGCGTCGACCCGAACCGCATGCTCAAGACGCTGATGGCGGAGGTCGACGGCAAGCCGGTCTGCGCCGTGGTGCCGTCCGACTGCGAGGTCAGCATGAAGAAGCTTGCCGCGGCGCTGGGCGGCAAGTCGGCCAGGATGATGCGCCCGGCCGATGCCGAGCGGCTGACCGGCTACCATGTCGGCGGCATCAGCCCGTTCGGCCAGAAAAAGAAGGTACCGACCGCGATCGACGAGACCGCGCTCAGCCATGTCACGGTGTTCGTCAATGGCGGCCAGCGCGGCCTGCAGATCGAGATCGATCCGAACGACGCCGCGCTCGCCGCCGGCGCCTCGATGAAGGCGCTGGTGGCGACGCAGGATTGATCGTGGCGATCAGTGCGAGGATTTGTCCCGGACAAACTCCGCGCCAACGTAATCGGACAGGCCGCTCAATTCCTCTGCCGAAATATCGTTGACGTTGAGCCTGAGCTGCATGATCGCCAGGTCGAGCAGATGTGCGGCAAAGGTTGCGCCGGCCGCCGTCACGATGCTGCGCTGTTCGACCAACACCGCGATGACGTCGCGCAAGCTCCGCAATTGCACTTGATCCATGGCCCTTTGCCCGATGCTGGCCGTCGTGATGTGTGTTGTCATGGGGAAACCGGTTGCAGTGTGCTGATGGACGCCGCGCCGACGGGTGGAATGTACGGCAGCCGCGCGGCCTCCCCGCCGAGCTGCGGGATGCGCGAGCGGACCTCACGGACTTCGATGTCGATGGTCATTGGGGGCGGCACCAGCGTCACCGAGGCTTTCGGCCACGGCGCCGGATTCGGACTGACGGCGGTAAAGCGATAGGCCGCGGCGATCTCGAGCGCGAGCAATTGCAGTTCGAGCATCGCAACGCCCATGCCGGCGCAGGCGCGCGGTCCGGCCCCGAACGGGATGTAGGCGTCGGTGTTGTAGCGCCGCGTCATCAGGAAGCGGTCGGGCTGCTCGAAATGCCTGGGATCGCGCTGCAATTGCCAGGGGCAGAGCAACAGCGAGGTGCCGACCTTGAGGTCGCGCCCGCCGATCGTCACCGGCTGCATCACCTCGCGGGAGAACCACCAGGCGCTGGGATAGAGCCGGCAGACCTCCTTGACCAGGGTCGCGCTGACGTCGGCACGCCTGACCGCATCGACGCGCAATTCGCCGTCGTCACCGATGCAATCGGCGGCCTCGTCCGCGATCTCGTCCATCAGCGCGGGATCGGCCGCCATGTGATAGAGCACCCAGGCGGCGGTCGATCCGGTGGTGTGGTGGCCGGCCAGCAGCAGCGTGAGGATTTCGTCGTGCAGGTCGCGATCGCTGAGGCCGAGCGCCTCGAGATCGCGCAGCGCGCTGGTCGAGCCGGCGCTGCTGCGCAGCCGCTGCACCACGGTCGACATCGCAAGCTTGGCGCAGATCCGGTTCTGCCGCCTGCGATACCAAGACACCGGTCCAAGCGGCAGCACACGGAACATCTCGTCGGCGAGATCATCCTCGATGGTGCCGACCGCCTGCACCAGGGCCTCCTCGTCGCCGGACGAGATGACCTGGGCGCCGAACACGGCGATGCAGATCGTGCGCAGCGCCAGCGTCGCCGTGAAGCGATGCGGATCGAACGCGCCGAGCCGCGCCAGCCGCGCGCCGACCGCGCGGATCTCGGCGCACATCTGCGGCAGGTATTTTTCGACGCTGCCCTTTGCCATGTGCTTGTGCAGCACCGCACGCCGCCGCTTGTGCTCGTCGCCATGCAGCATCAGCGAGCTCTGGCCCAGCACCGGCGAAAGCTTCTTGATCAGCCGGCCCTTGCCGATTTCGGTTTCCGGCGCCTTCAGGATCGGGCGGATCAGATCGGGATCATTCACCAGTAACACCGGCGCAGGCCCGAGATGGAGCGGCACCAGCCCGAGCGGCGCGGCGTTGCCGCGCTCAAGCAGGAATTTGAGCGGGTCGCTCCGAAACGCTCGAACGTCCGAGAACATGTGTGGCATCGTGGATCTCCAATTGCCGTCCAAGGTCGAGGAATTTGGTGAGGCCGGGATTGCCGGCGATATCGAGCGGGATCTCGCCGGCGAGCGCCGTCAGCGGTCGGCCATAGCGGTCGTTGCCGATCACCTGCGGCGGACCGTAGCGCTGGGTGCGGATGCCCATCCGCATCAGGAAGCGCTCATAGGTGAGGTCGGCCATCGCCACCAGCGCCGCTGCGCCGCGCAACTCGGCGAAGCGAAACATCAGCGCATAGTTGGCGCGCGCTGCGGATGCGGTGGCCGCACCCGGCAGCACACCGAAGCGGCTGATTTCCCAGGCGTCGCGGCGACTCGGAAAGCGGCGCTGTGCCAACTGCGGGAAGACCGACTTGGTGAGATAGGGGTAGTCGGTGCGGATGGCGCGGAAGCCGCCGATCAGTTCCGAGCCGAGAAACAGCAGGCAATGTTCGGTATACCAGACGTCGAACTGGTCGCGCTCGACGTCGCCGGTCGTGGTCAGAAGCCAGCCGCAATGATCGACGAACAGCTGCTTGCGCAGCCTGAGCATCGCCTGAACATGTGCCGGATAGCGCTCCTCGGTCGTGACGAGCGCATGGTATTCCCCCCAAAGGTGCGACATTCCCTCCGCCTCCAGATATCGCCGGCATCTGGGACAAAAAGGCTTAATTGTGGTACCCCCGGAAACCGGGGGTTTTACTCAATGGTCCTGGCAGAAGCGATTTCGAGCATCGAGGCGTCGGGCACGATCGACGAGCTTCGGCTGTCGCTGCACAAGGTCATCCAGGACTACGGCTTCGCCAGCTTCGCCTTCATCGATGCCGGCCGGCCCGAGCTCGACCTGCCCTACCACACCGGCACCTACAACCCGGCCTGGGAGCGCGCCTACATCCAGAACGACTTCGTCCATTGCGATCCGGCGTTGACGCGAGTCCGGCGAACCAACACGCCGTTTCACTGGGGCGAGCTGAAGCTGCCGGAGCGGCAAGGCCGCAAGCGTCCACCGGAGCTGAGGATGATGGAGGCCGCGCGCGATCAGGGATTTCGCCAGGGCTTCGTCGTGCCCTTCCACTATCGCGACCGGCTCGGCGCCGTGCATTCGAGTTCGACGGTGTTCTTCTGGGAAGACCAGCCGCGCGACTTCGACAAGCTGTTCATCTGCCACCGGCATGAACTGCATCTGTTGATGATCTACTGGGTGCAGCGGGCGATGGACATCGTCAACCGCGACCAGCGCAATGCGCCGTCCATCCTGAAGCCGGCCGACGCCGCCGAAACCATCAAGCTCACGGGGCGGGAAAAAGAAGTGATCGCCTGGGCGGCGCGCGGCAAGACCGTGGCCGACACCGCGCAGATCCTCGGTATTTCGCCGGAGACGGTGGAAGGCTTCATCAAGCAGGCGCTGCGCAAGCTCGAGGCATCGAACAAGACGCACGGGGTGGCGAAGAGCATCGCGCTCGGGATCATCGACTTGTGAGCGGCGCCGCGCAGCGATCGCGGCGGACTCGGGATTGCTGGCGCGCGTCAGGCGGAAACACCGCGACATGTGGCGAGGTCACACATCCGGGTTGGATTCATCACACCCGTCGCTCGCAAGTTGCATTCGTCTGCAGTCTTGATAATAAGGTCAGGGACCGGGTGATGCGAATGCGAGCGTCGCGGACCATGGGTGCGCATCGCACTGTCCACCCGGCGCGACGGCCCGGTTGTCGTGGAGGCGCGGATATTCCCGCATGTCGGACGGTGCGGCCGGACCAATCGTCGATCCGGATCATCCGTAGAAGTCCCGTCGCGACGAACCGCAGTTCCATTTGCTACCAATCTTGGTCGGGGACATGCCGCCAACCGACGTAGCTGGAGATCGCCGAAGCGCACCATGAGCACATCGCAGGACGACCAGATCGATCAACTGGTGCAGGCGCGCTGGCGCGCAATCGGATTGTCGCAGGCAGATCTCGCCGAGATCCTGTGCTCGGGGGCCTCCCTGCAGAAGAACGGCGTGGACGGCGCCGTGAAGGTGGATAGCGGCCGCTTGGCGACCGTTGCAGAGATGCTCGGAATCGCCGCCGACATGCTCAATCGGCGGCCGGCCGCGACGGCGCAGCCACAAGGCGGCCAGGCGGCAGAATCGCTGCAGTCCCTGCTCGAGCTGCGCATGCTGCGGGTGTTCCGCGACGTGCGGGACCCCGACACCAGGCGAATCCTGATCGAGCTCGCCGAGCAGATCGTCAAGCGCCAGGCCATGCCGCCGGAAACCGGCTAAAGCGCGATGAGATCAGGTTGAATCGTCATCGCGCTTTAGATTCTTGTTTAAGCATGATCTTTTCGGAAAACCGCTTCGCACTTTTCCGGATCATGCTTTAGCAGGACGCCGTCGCGGCGCTCCGTAAGGGGCCTTCGCGCATGGTCGCGATGCGTCCATCCCCATTGATGGAACGGCGGAATCCGTGTCTGTGACATGGGCCGGGGAAATCCATACCGGCCCGGCGACGCCTGCCGGGCAGGCCGCGGCGTCGTGAACCCGGGCCTCATCGCATGTCTGCCTCCGATTCCACCGCAACGCCTGCGTCCGGCTCCTGGATCGCCAATCAGCCCTACCTGCTGCTCTGCATCACCGCGATGTGCTGGGCCGGCAATGCGATCGTCGGCCGGCTCGCCGCCGGCCATATTCCGCCGGTGACGCTGTCGTTCCTGCGCTGGTCGGCGGCGTTCCTGATCATCCTGCCGTTCGCCTGGAAGCACCTTGCCCGCGACTGGCCCGTGATCCGCAACAATCTCGGCATCATGATGCTGCTGTCGCTCACCGGCATCAGCGCCTTCAACACGCTGCAATACTGGGCGCTCGAGCACACCCAGGCGCTCAACACGCTGCTGCTGCAATCGGCGGCGCCGCTGGTGGTCGCGCTGTGGTCGCTGATCCTGCTCGGCACGCGGCTGACGCTGGCGCAGCTCTGCGGCGTGCTGCTGTCGCTTGCCGGCGTGCTGGTGATCCTGCTGCACGGCGATCTCACGACGCTGTCGAAGATCGAGTTCAACAAGGGCGATCTGATCTTCATCGTCGCACTGGTGATCTTCGCGCTGTATTCGGTGCTGACGCTGAAACGGCCCAAGATCCACGGGCTGTCGGTGGCGGCCTTCACCTTCGGCTGCGGCGCGGCGTTGCTGATCCCGTTCTTCATCTGGGAGCTTGGCGCGCGGCCGGTGATGCAGCTCACGACCAACAACCTGCTGTCGCTGTTCTATGTCGCGGTGTTCCCCTCGACGCTGGCCTATCTGTGCTTCAACCGCGGTGTGCAGCTGATCGGCGCCAACCGCGCTGCGCCGTTCTTCCACATGGTTCCGGTGTTCGGCACCATCATGTCGATCGTGTTCATCGGCGAGCATCCGCAGGCCTTCCATTTCATCGGCTTCGCGCTGGTGCTGGCCGGCGTCTTCGCGGCGTCGCGGAAGCAGTCGGCGGCCTGATCGCTCCCCAGGGCGCGGTGACTATCGGCGGCAAATCCGCTATCTCTTGAGCTCTGCTTCGCGGACAGGTCCCAAACGCATGGCGCGCGCCAGCAATCTCGTGATCGGCACCCTGACGCTGGCCCTCGTCGCCGGCTCGCTCGGCGGCTGGCTCGGCTATCAGCGCTATGCCGGCATCAAGCGGATGGTGCCGTTCCGCGTCGTGTTCGAGGGCTCGGCGTCCGGCCTGCGTCGCGGCGGCAGCGTCAACTTCGCAGGCGTGCGGATCGGCGAGGTGGTCTCGATCAGGCTCGACCGCCACCGCGTGGTGGCGATGACGCGGATCGAGGGCAACGCCCCGATCAGGAAGGACACCCAGGTCGGCCTCGAATTCCAGGGCCTCACCGGGATCGCCGCGATCTCCTTCACCGGCGGCACCGACGATGCGCCGCCGCCGCCGCTCGGTGCCGACGGCATTCCCGAGCTGACCGCCGATCCCGAAGGCACGATGGGAATCCAGGAGAAGCTGCGCGTCGCGCTGCGCAATGTCGACCGCGTCATCACCGAGAACGAGGCCGGCATCAAGGACTCGCTGCTCGGGCTCGAGAACTTCACCAACTCGCTGTCGGGCAATGGCGAGCTGATCGCCGGCTTCATCGACGCCGCCGACGACGGCATCAGCACGGTCGACGCCAAGCTGGCCTCGGCCGACAAGTTCCTGAAGAGCTTCGGCAGCGACAAATATGGCGGCGAGCTGCTGCCGACCGTGATCTCGCTGCGCGAGCTGATCCAGAGCTTCGACAAGAAGTCCGGCGCGATGATCGCCGAGACGCGCAAGACGCTCAGCGACGTCAGCCAGTCCGTCAACGCGTTCAACGAGAAAATTGCCGGGCGCGGCGGCAGGCGCTAACGTCAGGCGCCGACCAAGAACCAAGAACAACGGAAACGACCGACGTGCACGACCGGACCGCAGCGCCCTCCCCGCCTCCCGCAACCGTCAACCGCGCCGCGAGCGCCGTGCCCCGGCATTTGCGGCGCTACCTCACGCTCGACGATTTCGAGCCGCGGGCGCGGCAGCTGCTGCCGAAATTCCTCTACGGCTACATCTCCGGCGGCGCCGAGACCGACGCGGCGCGATCAGACAATCGCCGGGCATTCGACGAATACGGCTTCGTGCCGCGGGTGCTGAAGGACGTCTCCGGCCGCGACCAGACCACGACGCTGTTCGGCAAGACCTACGCCTCGCCGTTCGGGATTCCGCCGATGGGCTCGTCCGCGCTGTGCGCCTATCGTGGCGACATCGTGCTGGCGCGCGCCGCGGCCGCCGCCAACGTCCCGATGATCCTCTCGGCCTCCTCGCTGATTACGCTGGAGGACGTCCGCGCCGCCAATCAACAGGCCTGGTACCAGGCCTATCTCGCTGGCCTCCCCGAGCGGATCGAGCCGCTGGTCGATCGCGTCGCGGCCGCCGGCTACGACACCTTCGTCGTCACCGCCGACGTGCCGGTGCCGCCCAATCGCGAGAACAACATCCGCAACGGCTTCCAGGTGCCGCTCGAGATCACGCCGCGGGTGTTCTGGGACACCATCACCCATCCGGACTGGCTGCTGAACACCTGGGCGCGCACCGTGTTCAATCACGGCATGCCGCATTTCGAGAACATGGACGCCAAGCAGGGCCCGCCGGTGCTGTCCAGGAATCTGATGCGCAACATCGGCAGCCGCGACCAGCTCGCCTGGAAGCATGTCGAGCTGATCCGCAAGCGCTGGCCCGGCAAGCTCGTGGTCAAGGGGCTGATCGCGCCGGAAGACGCCCGGCTGGCGCGCGAGCACGGCTGCGACGGCGTGATGGTCTCCAACCATGGCGGCCGCCAGCTCGACTACACCGTCTCCGCACTGCGCACGCTGCCGGAGATCGCCGCGGAGAAGGGCAACATGACGGTGATGATGGACGGCGGCATCCGCCGCGGCACCGACGTCATCAAGGCGCTGGCGCTCGGCGCGGATTTCGTCTGGATCGGCCGTCCGTTCCTCTACGGCGCCGTGGTCGCGGGCGAAGCCGGCGTAGCGCGCGCGATCTCGCTGCTGCACGCCGAGATCGACCGCGACCTCGCGCTGCTCGGCATCCGCAGCCTGAAGGAAATCACCCCGGACCTGGTTCGGAAATATTGAAGCGGTGACCGCACCGCCCGGATTCTTGTGGCCTAGTGGAAGGTCGGCACGCCATGCGCTTCTGGAGAACCCTGATACCGGACGAGCCGTTCATTTCCGACTATGACGACATGCTGTTGCCCGTACCGAAGTCCATACCGCCCGCCGTCAGTGGCTGGTGCTTCGTCGCAATGGTGTGCAATTGCGTGGTTGTCGCCATCGCGACAGCGATATACCGCAATATCGCCCCGCTGCTGGTCGGGGCCATCTTCACGATGTTTCCGCTCTGGATGCTGTTGTTCTGGCGTAATCTCGCATCGACCATGGACACGGTAAAGCGACGGACCGTCGAACGGCCGCCATTTCCGCTTCCGCTGCAGATCAATGTGAGCGTTCAGTGGGCGGCGATTTCGCTTTGCGCTGCCGCTCCGATGATGACCTCGCTCTTGCTGATCATATTGTGGTTCACGCAGATGAAGCGTTGAACCCGGCCGTGATGCTCCGGAAACCGTCATGCATAACGCGCGGCGCCCATGCAGATTGCGGTGATCGCGAGCAGCCCGGCCGCGATGCGCTGCGCGACGGCGAGCCGTGAACGTGCGGCCGACTGTTCGGCCGTGCCATTGCGCAGCTGCCTGACAGCGCCGCCGCCGACGATGATCTGCACGGCGATCGCAGCCAATGCCGCGGTCGCGCCACCCGCCAGGATCTGCTCCGACAGTGCGAACGAGCCTTCATGGACCAGGCGCCACAGCGTGGCGCCGGTCACGATCGCAACCGTCGCCGCGCCGATCTGCGGACCCAGCAGTTTCTCGCCGCCGAGACCGCCAGTGCGCGCCAAGGTAAAGCTGGAGCCGGCCCAAAACACCGATGACAGAACGTGAAGGGGCAGGGCTATGATGAGGACTGTCTGCATGACGTTGCTCCAACTGGGCATTGGAAATTAGATATACATAATGTATAGTCAATCCGACGAAACCAAGGCAAGCCGATGCCGCCGCGCAGCTATGTGAGCCCGGCGCGCAGCGCCGCCGCCGCCGAGACCCGCGAGCGCGTGATCGAGGCCGCCTCGCGTACGCTGCGCGAAGGCGAGAGCATTGCGCGGTTCTCGCTGGATACGGTGGCGAAGGTGGCCGGCGTGACGCGGCTGACGGTCTACAACCAGTTCGGCTCGCGGCGCGGGCTGCTCGAGGCCGTGTTCGACGAGATCGCGCGCCACGGCGGCCTGCATCAGCTCGCCGACGCCATGACGACGGCCGATCCGCGCGCCGGCCTCGACCGCATGGTCGAGATCTTCTGCGGCTTCTGGAGCCGCGATTCCGCGGTCGGACGGCTGCATGACGCAATGGCGACCGATCCCGAATTCGCCGAAGCCGTGCGCGAGCGCAACGAGCGCCGCCGTCGCGGTGTCACCGGATTGGTCGACCGCATCGCGGGCAAGCAAGCGTCGCCACAGGCCCGCAAGGATGCCGTCGACCTGATCTTCGCGCTGACGAGCTACCCGACCTTCGCCTCGCTGAGCGCCGCCGGGCGGTCGAGGGACGAGGTCTGCCGGGTGGTGCAGAGGGCCTGTCACGCGGCGCTTGCGCCGCTCTCCAACCCGTCATCCTGAGGCGAGCCTCGAAGGATGAATCGGCCACGGTCGGGCCGTCGACCCTTCGAGACGCGCTTCGCCCTCCTCGGGGTGACGGGAAGAGAGCAATGCCTCACCCCGCCTTGAATTTGCTGTAGGCCTCGCGCGTCGCGATGATGACGTGCGCCTCGCAGCCGTTGCGGCGGTGTGGGTCGCAGCTGGTCTCGTAGTCGGCCGATGTCATCATGTCGGTAAAGGCCGCGACGCTCGGATAATAGACCAGCGCGAGGTAATCCCAACGCTGGCCGTCCGGCTCGCCGAGCGCGACCGTCTCGGCGTTGCCGGTCCAGAGCAGCGTGCCGCCGCGCGCCTTGATCATGGGGACAGTGAGCGCGCTGTAGCGCAGATAGGCATCCCAACCCGAACCGTCGCCGTCGAGCGACCGCTGGCGAAATCGCATCAGATTGACCATCACGACCGGGGCCGTTTGATCCAGCTCGCTCAAGCCTTTGACGTTCAAGAGATCGACACCCATCCACCAGCTCCCACCCCACACCGCATTATTACGGGTCACTACGGTCCAGCCGCTTCGGTCCGGCCGCAACGATTATGTCACATCGCGGGACTACCCTGAAATGCTGGCAGGCCGTAAGCTCGCCACCCGATCTCGGAGGTCAATGCCGTGATGACCCTTCCCGAACTTGCGGCCGACGCACTCGGCAAATTCCTCGGCGAATACATGCAGCGCCGCTTCGGCTCTTCGCAGACCGAGCTCGTGGAGATGGTGCCCTCGATCGCGCGGATCGCCATCGAATGCATCGGCAACAGCGACGCGCTCTATCACAATGTCGAGCACACCATGCTGGTGACGCTCGCCGGCCACGACATCCTGCGCGGCCGCGCGCTGCACGCGCATATGAGCGCCGAGGATTATGCACATGTCATCATCGCCTGCCTGACCCATGACATCGGTTACGTGCGCGGGCTGTTCGATGCCGACGACCAGAACGGCTATCTGGTCGCGGCCGATGGCCGCAAGGTGATCCTGCCGCGCGGCTCGTCGGATGCGGCGCTGATGTCCTATCACGTCGACCGCTCCAAGATCTTCGTGATGGAGCGGCTCAAGGGCGTCGCGCTGCTCGACAAGGAGCGCATTGCGCGCGCAATCGAGGGCACCCGTTTTCCGCAGAGCACCCCGAACGGCGATGAGGACTTCGGCGACGAGGCCATCTTGCTGCGCGCCGCCGATCTGATCGGCCAGCTCGGCGATCCGCACTACATCCGCAAGGCCAACGCGCTCTACATCGAATTCGAGGAGGCCGGATTGAACCGCCAGCTCGGTTACGATTCGCCGGCCGATCTCGTCGACCTCTATCCGCGCTTCTACTGGGACAGCGTCGCGCCGCATGTGCAGAGGGCGATCCGCCACCTCAACATCACCTCAAGCGGGCGGCAATGGATCGCCAATCTCTACAGCAACGTGTTTCGCGCCGAGCGCGACATCTCGCTGTCGGGACCGCAGAAATAGGCGGGGCCTTCGAGACACGTGGAAGAGCTAGTCCCGACATCCTGAGGAGGCCGCACCGCGGCCGTCTCGAAGGGTCGACGGCCACCAGCCGGGCCGTGCATCCTTCGAGACGCGCTACGCGCTCCTCAGGATGACGGAATCCCGTTCTCGTGCTGCCGCGAGTGCTGTCGAGTTCGGCGGCGCATGGCTCCAATCCGCACTTTCGTCTTGTCGCAGCAGCGGATTCGGGCACAACTCCACCGAACAATGACCACCTTGCCCGCACCTGCCACAACCCCGCGCCGCACTCCGCTGCACTGGCTCAACAACCAGCCCTATCTGCTGCTCAGCCTGACGTCGCTGTTCTGGGCAGCCAATATCGTGCTGGCGCGGCATGTCGGCAGCCATGTGCCGCCGGTCACCCTGACCACGATCCGCTGGTTCGGCGTGTTCCTGATCCTGTTGCCGTTCGCCTGGCCGCATCTGAAGGAGGACTGGCCGAAGCTGCGCAAAGCGCTGCCGCTGATGCTGCTGTTGTCCGCGGTCGGCTTCGCGTTCAACAACGCGATCTCCTACTGGGCGATGCAATACACCGAGGCGCTGAATGCCCTGCTGATTCAGTCGGCAGGGCCCCTGTTCGTGGCGCTGTGGTCGCTGGTCCTGTTCGGCGTACGGCTGACGCCGGCGCAGCTTGCCGGCATTGCGATCTCGCTCGCCGGCGTGCTGACCATCATCCTGCGCGGCGACTTCTCGGCGCTCGCCAATATCTCCTTCAACCGCGGCGACATCATGTTCGGCGCCTCGCTGGTGTCGTTCGGCCTCTACTCGGCGCTGATCCCGCGGCGGCCCAAGATCCATCAGCTCTCGCTGATCTCGTTCACCACCTGCTGTGGTGCGCTGATGCTGCTGCCGGTGGCCGTCTGGGAATTCGCCAACGGCGTGACGCTGAAGCTCGACGTCCTGACCTTTGCCACGCTGGGCTACACGCTGATCTTCCCGTCCACGCTCGCCTATCTGTTCTTCAACCGCGGCGTCGCATTGATCGGCCCGAACCGCGCGGCGCCGTTCTTCCATCTGGTGCCGGTGTTCGGCTCGGCGATGGCGATCCTGCTGCTCGGCGAAACGCTGGCGCCGTTTCATCTGATCGGCTACGCCCTGGTGCTCGCCGGCGTCATCATCGCCTCACGGCAGGGCTCGGCGAAGCACTAGCCACAGGTATGGCTAGCTCACCTTGCGCAAGCCGGCGGATTTGCGTGGCGAACGCGGCTTTGCCGCCAGCGTGTCCGTGATGAAGTCGATGAATCGCCTTACCTTGGCCGGCACGTGGTTGCGCGAGGCGTAATAGACGTAGAGCGGAAAACGCTCGTCCGGCCAGTCCGGAAACAGCTCGATCAGCGCGCCGCTCCTCAAGTGATCGTCGATGCCGAGATCAATCACCTGCGCGATTCCGAAGCCGGCCAGGCAAGCGCCGAGCTTGGTTCCTGAATCGGTCACGGTGAGCCGCCCGTTGACCACGACCGGCACGACCTTGCCGCCGCGCCAGAACTCCCAATCGAAGGGGCGTCCGGTTGCCGCGTCGATCGCGTGGATGCACTGATGATCGCGGCTCGCGAGCTCCCGCGGATCACGCGGCCGGCCGTGTCGTTCGAGATAGATCGGCGAGGCCACGGTGAGCACGCGCGCATCGAGCACGCGGCGCGCAATCAGCGCCGACGGCGCCGGCTCGCCGAAACGCACCGCCAGGTCGAAACCGTCGCTGACCAGGTCCGCGATCCGGTCGCGGGTCTCGATCCGCAGCTCCATGCCCGGATTTTGCAGCAGGAACTCGCTCAGCTTCGGCGACAGCACCATGCGGGAGAACAGCGGATCGACATTGACCCGCAGCCTGCCGCGGACCGCATCGCGCGATTTCGAGGTCGCCGCCGCCGCCTCGCCGATCCCGGCCAGATGCGCGGCAACCCGTTCGACCAGCGCGCGTCCCTCCTCGGTGAGCTCGACGGCACGGCTCGTGCGGTGAACCAGCCGCGTGTCGAGGCGCGCCTCGAGCTTGGCGATCGCCTTGCTGACCCCGGATTGCGTCATGCCGAGCCGTTCGGCGGCGCGGCCAAAACTGCGCGCATCCGCCAGCGCCGCGAGGACCACCAGGCCGCCAACCAGCCGACCGTCAACTTCGTCCATGCCGATGCCTCTCAGTCATCCAAGAGATGACCGTCCAGTCGTAGCACTCCGCCACCATATCGGCCACTGTCGGCGCAGATGAGGTCACCGCCCCCTCATCAACTGAGGAGATTTGCAATGAGCGACATCCAGGCCATCGCATCCGCGATCGATGGATATTTCGATCTGATGTATGACGTCGACGACAGCCGTTTCCGCGACGTGTTCGCCGATGCCGCCATCGTGCACGGCATCCGGGACGGCAAGCACACGGTGCGGTCGGCGGCAGAATTCCGCGACTTCATCCGGAGCCGTCCGTCGCCGGCGTCGATGAAATCGCCGCGCGAGGAGGCCATCATCAGCATCGACCAGACCTCGCCCGATCTGGCCATCGCCAAGGTGCGCGTCAGGGCCGGCCAGACCGGCTTCATCGACCATCTGGTGTTTCATCGCATCGACGGCAGGTGGCTGATCACCACCAAGGCTTTTCACGTCGCGCAGGTGTTTCCGGAGGGCTCGTAACGCCCCCCGCAGTCAATTTCGGAATATTAGAAATATGACACTGATTTGCCCGACATGTCAAGTCGGCTGGTCGTAGGCCCGCCGTCACCCTGCCTTTGCATGGGGTTGTTTTCGATATTTTGGCAGCGCCTCCCTGATCGGCTGGTGCTGTGCGAGAGGCTGATCGCCGGCGCCGGGATCGGGAAGCAGCAGGCCGCTCCAAACACGAATGCCCGGGCAAGGCCCGGGCATCGTAACGATGTCGATTGATCGCGCCGGCCTTACGCCGCGCGCACCTTCTGCAGGAACTCGTCGACCGCGCTGCGCAGCATGCCGGACTGGGTGTCGAGTTCGCGCGCATTCGACAGCACGTCGCCCGCCGCGGTGCCGGTGGCGGCGGCCGCGGTGGTGACGCCGCCGATATGGGCGGAGATCTCGCTCGAGCCGGCCGCGACCTGCTGGATGTTGCGCGCGATCTCGCGCGTCGCATCGCCCTGCTGGTCGATCGCGGTCGAGATCGACGCCGTGATCTCGCTCATCTGCGCGATCGTCGCGGTGATGCCGCCGATCGAGGTCACCGCCTCGCCGGTGGAGGCCTGCATCGCGGCGACCTGCGCCGAGATCTCCTCGGTCGCCTTCGCGGTCTGGTTGGCCAGCGCCTTCACTTCCGAGGCGACCACCGCGAAACCACGGCCGGATTCGCCTGCGCGCGCCGCCTCGATGGTGGCGTTGAGCGCGAGCAGATTGGTCTGGGCGGCGATCGAATGGATCAGCTTGACCACCTCGCCGATCTTCTCGGCGCCGGTGGACAGCGCCTGCACGGTCGCATTGGTGCGCTCGGCATCGGCGACTGCCTGGCTTGCGACCTCGCTGGAACGCGCCACCTGGCGGGAGATTTCCGCAACCGAGCTGGAGAGCTCCTCGGCCGCCGCGGCGACGGTGCCGACATTGTTGGAGGCGCTGTCGGATGCGGCGCCGACCGTCGCCGCCCGCGCGCTGGCGTCGCTGGCGGTCGCGGTCATCGACTGCGCCGTGGTCTGCATGCCGGCGGCGGCGGAGGCCACCGTACGGACGATGCCGTTCACGCTGCGCTCGAAATCGCTCGCCAGGTTCTGCATCGTGCTGCGGCGCTCGGCCGTGGCGCGCGCCTGCGCTTCGGCTTCGGCCTGCTCGAGGCCGCGGATCCGGATCGCATTGTCCTTGAAGATCTGCACGGTCGCAGCCATCCCGCCGACCTCATCGCCGCGGCCGACACCAGGGATGTCGCCGTCGAGCTTGCCGTCGGCAATGTCGCGCATGCGGCTGCCGAGCAGATTCAGCGGACCGGAGATGCTGCGGCCGATCAGCCAGGCGACCGAACTCGAGATGACGCCGATGCCGATGATCGCGAGCCCAAGCAACCAGGCAATCGGGCGCATCTTGGCGTCGATGTCGTCGAGATAGGCGCCGGTGCCGATATACATGTCGAAGCCGGGGACCGCGACGGCGTAGCCGAGCTTGCGGATCGGGGTCTCCTGGCCGGGCTTCACATAATCATAGAACAGCAGGATATCGCCATTGGCCTTGACGCCGTTCATCAGCTCCCACGACAGCTTGCGGCCATTGGTCACGACCTCCATGCGGTTGGTTCCGACCTGCTTCGGATCGGGCGCCAGCACCGTGATGCCGTTGTAGTCGGTGCCGAACAGATAGCCGGCGCCGTTATCGTAGGTCATCGCGTTGCCGTGCTTGCCCAGCTCTGCGATTGCCGCTTCCTTGGTCATCTTTCCGGCGTCGACTTCCTTCTTCAGGCCTGCCGCCATGTTCTTCGCCATCTCGACGATGGCCTTGGCCTGGTCGATGCGAGCATTTGTCATCTCACGCTGCATCAAGTGTCCGGCGAGAATGCCGGCCGTGCACAGACCAAGGAGGGTCACCCCCACCAGAATGCCGAGCTTGGGGGTGATCTTCAGATTTGACAGCTTCACGGGGATCTCCAGGAGAGGCGGGGAACGCGACGCGATTGGCGGATTGATTCCGCTCACCGTAATGTGAGACCCTTTACCTGATGGTTACGCTGGTTCCCCGTAGTAGCCCGGAGAATCGGGCGGCGGACCAACCGGCAATTGTGGAGAGGACCACCCCGCTCGCGTACAAGTAGGCGAAAGCGGCGAAGCGAGCAGCGCTCGGAGAAGCAAGAAGACCAAGAAGCGAACCCAGCAAGAAGCAACAATCAAGAACAGAAGACCTCACATCGGGAGCAGACAATGTCGAAATTCAGGGTGGTGACGCCGAAGGGCGCAAGCTTCACGGTCGCCGGCGGCGGCTATGATTATGAGCGCGAGGCGCTCGATCCGATCGGCGCCGAGATCGTCGAGGCGCCGGCCAACGAGGCCGAGTTCATCGCCGCGGCAAAGACCGCGGATGCGATCTATGCCAAGGGCATGCCGATCACCAAAGCGGTGATCGACGCGCTCGAGAACTGCAAGGTGATCACGCTCGGCAGCGTCGGCGTCGATTCCGTCGACGTCAAGGCCGCGACCGCGCGCGGCATCCCGGTCACCAACATCCCCGACACCTTCATCGAGGAGGTCGCCGACCACGCCATGATGCTGCTGCTCGCAGGCTTCCGCCGCCTGATCGAGCAGGACAAGATGGTCCGCAGCGGCCGCTGGGCCGAGGGCCGCCCGGCGCTCTTGAAGATTCCGCGGCTGATGGGCCAGACCCTCGGCTTCATCTCGTTCGGCCGCGTCGCCCGCGCGGTGGCCAAGCGCGCGGCGCCGTTCGGTCTCAGGATGATGGCTTATGATCCGTTCATCCAGGAAACGCTGATGTACGACCACGGCGTGATCCCCTCGACGCTGTCGGAGGTACTGTCGCAATCGGATTTCGTCTCGATGCACGCCCCGGCGCGTCCCGAAGTGCACCACATGCTGACCGAGAAGCATTTTCGCCAGATGAAAAAGTCAGCCGTCTTCATCAACACCGGCCGCGGCGCGACCGTCGACGAGGAGGCGCTGATCAAGGCGCTGCAGGAGGGCTGGATCACCCACGCCGCGCTCGATGTGCTGGAGAAGGAGCCGCCGTCGCACAACAATCCGATGCTCGGGATGGACAATGTTACCTTGACCGCCCACGTCGCCTCGGCATCGGCACGTTTTGACGAGGCGCGCAAGCGCCGGGTGGGCTACGAATTGTCACTAGTGCTGCAAGGCATGTGGCCGGTAAGCTGCGTCAACCCGTCGGTGCTGCAAAACACCGCGCTGCGCCGCTGGCAGCCCGTCAGCATGGATCGCGGTCCGAACAGTTAGGCGGAACGCGCGCTTCACGCGAAGGCTCGTCTTACGAGATCGGTCCTTCGCGCGGCGAGCGCACCGAGACGACAAGGCCCTTCGCCGGCGGCCAACGCCGGGAAGGAAGCAAAAAAACAGGCAGGGAGTGCAAACGACATGACGTACGAGGTCACGCGTCGCGACGCGCTGGCGCTGGGAGCTTCCGCGGCGGCACTGGCCATCACCGGTGCTTCGGCGCAGGACGCATCGAAGGTCCAGGCTGCGGACGTGGCGGCGCCGTCGCTGCCGATCGAGAACGGCGCGACCCTGCGCATGCTGCGGCCGGTGCGCTTCGTTCAAGCCGACGAGGACGTGTTCCGCGCCAACGCCAAGAAGTTCACCGACAAGACCGGCGTCGAGATCAAGGTCGACTTCGTCGGCTGGGAGGACATCAACCAGCAGACTGCGGTGACCTCGAACTCCGGCGCCGGTCCCGATATCATCATCGGCTTCGGCGATGCGCCGCACATCTATGTCGACAAGCTGATCGAACTGACCGACGTCGCCGATTATCTCGACAAGCGTTACGGCGGCTGGCTTGCGCTCGCAAAACGCTATGGCATGCGCTCGAAGTCGCAAAGCTGGATCGGCCTGCCGTTCGGCGCCTCGGGCGGTCCGCTGGTCTATCGCAAGTCGCTGGTCAATGCGGCCGGCTTCGACAAGGTGCCGGAAGACCACGCCGGCTACCTCGAGCTCTGCAAGAAGCTGAAGGCGGCCGGCAAGCCGGCGGGCTTCGCGCTCGGCAATGCCGTCGGCGACGGCAACGGCTTCGCCAACTGGCTGCTATGGTCGCATAATGCCGCGCTGCTGGACGAGGAAGGCAACATCATCATCAACAGCAGGGAAACGATCGCCGCGTTGAAATACCTGAAGGAACTCTATCCGACCTTCATCGCCGGCACGCCGTCCTGGAACGACGTCTCCAACAACCGCGCCTACTCGTCGCAGGAAATCGGCCTGACCGCCAACGGCGTCTCGCTGTACTTCTCGCTGAAGAACGATCCCGCCACCAAGGCAGTGGCCGACGACACCGAGCATCAGTTTCTGCCCAAGGGGCTGGCATCGACCTCGCCGATGTCGGGCCTGACCCTGAATGCGATGGTGTTCAAGCACAGTCCGTATCCCAATGCGGCAAAGGCGCTCCTGCAGTTCATGCTGGAGAAGGAGCAGTACGAGCCCTGGCTCAATGCCAACTCCGGCTACTGGTCGCAGCCGCTCGCCGCCTACGCCAATGCCGCGGTGTGGTCGAGCGACCCCAAGGTCGCGATCTTCAAGGACACCATGAGGAGCCCCTATTACAACGGCTACAAGGGACCGATCTCGACCGCGACTGGCGCGGTCAACGCCGACTACGTGCTGGTGCAGATGTGCGCCTCCGTTGCGACCGATGCGGCAAAGCCGGAGGCCGCCGCCGCGGAGGCCGAGCAGCGCGCCAAGCGGTACTTCCGGCGGCAGGGCCGGTAGCGGCGGCCATTGAACTGCGAAACTCAATCAACCGTCATTGCGAGCGAAGCGAAGTAATCCATCGCGCCACCAGGGAGAAATGGATTGCGCCGTCGCTTCGCTCTTCGCAATGACGACAAGACGAGCATTCAATGTCCGTAACCACCTTCCCTTCACGCGGCGCGGCACTTCGCCAGCCCGGCTGGCTCGCGCGCCTGTTCGACTACAAGCCGTTCCTGATCGTGATGTGCCTGGCGCCCGCGATCGGCCTGCTGCTGGTGTTCCTCACCTATCCGCTCGGCCTAGGCATCTGGCTCGCCTTCACCGACACCACGATCGGCCAGCGCGGCATCTATGTCGGGCTCGAGAACTTCCAGTATCTGCTCAAGGATCCCCTGTGGTGGAACGCGGTGTTCTACTCGGTCTTCTACACCGCGGTCGCAACCTTCGGAAAGTTCGCGCTCGGCTTCTGGCTGGCGCTCCTGCTCAACAACCATTTCCCGTTCAAGAGCCTGATCCGCGCCATCGTGCTGCTGCCGTGGATCGTGCCGACGGTGCTGTCCGCGCTGGCGTTCTGGTGGATCTACGATCCGCAGTTCTCGATCATCTCCTATCTGCTGGTCGACGTGCTGCACCTGCGCGACAGCAATGTCGACTTCCTCGGGTCGCCCTGGCCAGCGCGGTTCTCGCTGATCGCGGCCAATATCTGGCGCGGTATCCCGTTCGTCGCGATCTCGCTGCTGGCCGGGCTGCAGACCATCTCGCCCTCGCTCTATGAGGCGGCGATGCTCGACGGCGCCACCTCCTGGCAGCGCTTCCGCTACATCACTTTCCCGATGATGATGCCGATCCTGGCGATCGTGATGACATTCTCGATCATCTTCACCTTCACCGACTTCCAGCTGGTCTACGCCATCACCCGCGGCGGCCCGGTCAACTCGACCCATCTGCTCGCGACACTGGCGTTCCAGCGCGGCATCGCCGGCGGCGAGCTCGGCGAGGGCGCCGCGATCGCGGTCTCGATGATCCCGTTCCTGGTGTTCGCGACGTTGTTCAGCTACTTCGGCCTCGCCCGCCGCAAATGGCAGCAGGGAGAAGCCAATGACTGACGTTGCGGCCCAATCCAACGTCGCCAGCGCCACCCCCGACACGATGGCGTGGGATAGCCGCGCCCGGCGCGTGGTGATGATCTATCTGCCGCTCGCCTGCTTCATCCTGATCCTGCTGTTCCCGTTCTACTGGATGGCGGTCACGTCGTTCAAGCCGAACGCGGAGCTCTTGAACCACAAGGCGCACAATCCGTTCTGGATCACCTCGCCGACGCTCGCGCATGTCAAGCACCTCTTGTTCGACACCTCGTATCCACGCTGGCTGAAGACCACCATGCTGGTCGCGATCGGCTCGACCTTCCTGTCGCTGTTCGCCTCGACGCTCGCCGCCTACGCGATCGAGCGGCTGCGCTTCCGCGGCAGTCCTTATGTCGGGCTCGGCATCTACCTCGCCTATCTGGTGCCGCCGTCGATCCTGTTCATTCCGCTCGCCACCGTGATCGTGCAGTTCGGCCTGTTCGATTCGCCGCTGGCGCTGATCCTGGTCTATCCGACCTTCCTGGTGCCGTTCTGCACCTGGCTGCTGATCGGCTATTTCAAGTCGATCCCCTATGAGCTCGAGGAATGTGCGCTGGTCGACGGCGCGACGCGGCTGCAGATCCTGTGGCGGATCACCTTGCCGCTTGCGGTGCCCGGCCTGATCTCGGCCGGCATCTTCTCCTTCACGCTGTCCTGGAACGAGTTCATCTACGCGCTCGCCTTCATCCAGAGCGGCGCCAACAAGACGGTGCCGGTCGCGATCCTGACCGAGCTCGTCACCGGCGACGTCTACCAGTGGGGTGCGCTGATGGCCGGCTCCCTGCTCGGCTCGCTGCCGGTCGCGCTATTCTACTCGCTGTTCGTCGACTACTACGTGTCGTCGCTGACCGGCGCGGTGAAGGAGTAGCAGAGCTCCGGGCCGCGAGCGGTTGAAGCGAACCCAATCTATCCCCGTCATGCTGAGGTGCGAGCGGAGCGAGCCTCGAAGCATGACGGAATATAGAACCCGCTAGCCCGATTAGAATGAGCTGGGATGTTACCGCGGCACGAACGCGACCGGCACGGAAAAACCCATCGAGCCCTGCGTAATATCAGCCGGAAACGCCGGGAACGGCTGGGCCTGGCGCACCATCGCCAGCGCCCGCGCGTCGAAGGTCGGATTGCCGGAGGAGCCGCCAAGATGGCTCGACAGCACCTGCCCACCGCGGCCGAGCGTGAACACCAGGCGGACCACGCCGCGCTGGCCGTTGCCGCCGGCCGGATAGGAATGGAAGCGCAGCAGATGCGCGCGGACACGCGCGTTGTAGGCTGCGATCGCCGATGCCGCCGCCCCCGCGCTGATCGCGGACGCCGCCGGAGCCCGGCGTTCGGCGCGGCTCGGCGCACTGGTGCGCGGCGCCGGCGTCGCCTCGGACGGCTTCTTCGCATCCCGGCGCACGACCTTAGGCTTGACGGGTTCAGTCTTGTGCTCCGGAACAACCTTCGTGGGCTCGGGTTTCGGCGGCGTGACCTGCGGCTTCTGCTCCGGCGGCGCGGCGACCTCGGGCTTCTCCTGCAACGGCGTCGGCGCGAGCTCCTCGTGCACGGCCTGCGCGGCGGCCGGCTCGGGCGGCGCGGCATCGGCCTCCTGCATCGCCGGACCCGGCGGCAGTTCGGTCTCTGAAATCTCCGGCGCTGAGGTGATCGGCGTCAGGTCGACCAGCACCGCCGGCACCGCGACACCCGGCGGCGGCAACGAGACCCAGCTCATGCCGAGCCCGATCATCGCAGCGTGCGCTGCCAGGATCGCGGCCGCCGACAGACCCCAGCGTCTCAGACAGATGTCACCGCCGGAATCATGCAGCGCATAGGCGTTCATCGAACTAGCTTCGTCCGTCGAGGCCGACCAGCGCGACCTTGAGGTAACCGGCATTGCGCAGCAGGTTCATCACCTCCATCAGGTCGCCGTAACTGACCGCCTTGTCGGCACGCAGGAAGATGCGTTCGTCCTTCTTGCCTTGCGTGGCGCCGTCGAGAGCCGACGTCAGCGTATCGCGCGCGATCACCTCCTCGCCGACCGCGACCGACAGATCCGGCTTCACCGTGACGAACACCGGTCTGTCCGGCCGCGGCTGCGGCTCGGCTGTCGAGGCCGGCAGATCGACGCCGAGATCGACGGTGGCGAGCGGCGCCGCCACCATGAAGATGATCAGCAGCACCAGCATCACGTCGATGAACGGCGTGACATTGATCTCATGCGCCTCGACAAGGTCGTCGTCACCGCGACGCCGGCCACCGAACGCACCGCCAGTGCCAAGCTTGACGCCCATCGCTCACTCCGCGGCGCGCGCCAGCCGGAACAGGCTGCGGTCGCCCTCGCGGCTCACCAGCAGCATCACCATGACGGAGGCGTCGCCGAGCAGCGCGCGGTAGCCCGCGATCGAACGGGTCAAGTGATTGTAGATCACGACCGCCGGGATCGCGGCGACGAGCCCGAGCGCGGTTGCGAGCAGCGCCTCGGCGATTCCAGGCGCAACAACCGCGAGATTGGTGGTGTGGGCCTCGGAAATGCCGATGAAGGCGTTCATGATGCCCCACACCGTGCCGAACAGGCCGACGAACGGCGCGGTGGCGCCGATGGTTGCGAGCACGCCGGTGCCGCGCGCGATCTGCCGCGACATCGCCGCTTCGACCCGCTCGAGCCGCAGCGCGATGCGTTCCTTGAAGCCGTCGTCGAACATGCCGCGGGAGAGCGTGGCCTCACGCGACGCCGACTGGATGATTTGCGCCACCGCATCGTTGCCGTCGCGGCTCGCCTGCTCGACCTCGGCGAGCTGGGTGTCGCGCTCGAGCTGGCCGATCCGCTGCCGGGCCAGCACGGTCTTGCGGCGGATCTCGACGGTCTTGGCGAGCCAGATCGTCCAGGTCGCCAGCGAGGCGAAGGCGAGCCCGATCATCACGGCCTTCACGACGATGTCGGCGCTCTCGAACATGCCCCAGGGCGAGAGGTTGCGCGGTAGCAGCGCGGCGTCGGATGCAGCAAGTGCGACGTCCGGCGGCATGCCGAGCGCGGCACACGCCGTTATGCAGATGCTTCGCACAAGCCAGCGCTGCGACATGGTCGCCTCCCGTCCCCGTTTTGCATCAGCCCGCCTGCGGCGCGAGACGGTCCGCCAGTGCGTGGAAACGCGCCAGCTGATCGCCGCGCAGCGCGCGCGCCTCGTCGCGGCCGACGAACACCTTGAACATGATGCCGCCGTCGCGGTTGATGAAAGCGATGAAGGCCGACACCTTGCCCATGAACGGGCGCTCGACGAACGCGATCGCCGCGCAGCGCTCATGCCTGAGATGGCCATGCAGCCCCTTCGGCTGCATCAGGTTGAAATAGCCGCGGCCGACCTCGCCTTTCGGAATGGCGCCGGTGAACTCGAAGATCGCGTCGTCGGTATGCACGATCAGCGTCACCTCGCCCCACTCCGCGATGTCCTGCATCGCGCCGGCGAATTCGCCGGCGCCGATCCGCACCATGCCCGCGGGCAGCGCCTCGAGCACCGCGCGCGGCGTCACCTTGCGCTCGCGCGCGACATCCTCGATGACAGCGCCGGGATTGTCGGCCATGTAGGCCTTCAACCCGGCAAGCTCCGCGTCCTGCACGGCTGCCTCCGTCACGCCGGGCTCTTCGCGCGTTCGGTGATCAGCACCTCAAAGCCCTCGAATTTGGGATGGCCGAGATAGAGGCTGCCGCCGGTCTCGTTGCCGGCGCGGGAATGGGCGCGGCGGAACGCATCCGACTTGGTCCAATCCTCGAACGCCGCCTTGCTTGCCCATACGGTGTGGGTCGCATAGAGCGTGTGGTCCTCGGCTTCGGGACCCTTCACCAGATGAAACTCGATGAAGCCCGGCAGATCGCCGAGATAGGACTCGCGCGTCTTCCAGACCGTCTCGAACGCCTGCTCCTTGCCCTTGATCACCTGAAACCGGTTCATTGCGATGAACATGAAAGCCTTCTCCTGCTTGTCGGCGGACTGATCCTGCCGGTTGATCTCGTTGATATCATGAATGCGCCAAAGCCGCGCTGGGGGCACCAGCGCGGCCGGAGCAACCTGGATGGAATGACCGGCTCGTCGCGTTACGCTCCACCAAGGTGAATCTTGAGCCCGGCCTTGTAGACGGTGCCCGGACCGGGGCTCGAGAACAGCACGTCGTTCTGCGTCGTGCCGTCGGTCGAGGAGCCCGGGATCGCGTAGGGCCGGTAGTACTGGTTCAAGAGGTTGTCGACCGACGCCGTGAAGGTGATGTCCTTGGTGGCGTTCCAGGTCAGGTAGAGATTGACCAACTCGTAACCGGTCGAGGGCAGATAGCCCGCCGGCAGATCGTTGTTGGCGCCGAAAGAGGACCATTGCGCGGCAATGATCAGCGAGCGGTCGAGCAGACGGACGCCGCCCGTCGTCGTCACCTTGCGCGGCGTGATGGTCGCGAGCCCGACATTGGTCGCCGTGTTGCGGCCGCGCATCAGATGGCCGGCGACGCCCACGAACCAGTCACCCGCGTCATACATCGTCTCGAGCTCGAAGCCTTCGATGCGGGCGTGGGCGATGTTCTGATACTGATAGAACTGGCTGAAGCGACCAAACGGCGTCGTGGTCGGCCTCGACGCGACGAGGTCGATATAGCCGTCGACGTCGTTGTGGAACACATTGATCTTGCCGCGGAACGAGTCGTTCGCGGTGAAGATGCCGTCATACTTGAGGTTGATGCCGGCTTCCTTGTTCTTGCCGACCTCGGGCCGCAGCGCCGCGTTCGGCAGGAAGCAGAACAGGCCGCTGGTGCCGTCGGGGCAGTTGAACAGCGCCGGTCCGCCGCCGGTGGCATGACCGCCCGAGATCAGCGTCTCCGTGATCGACGGCGCGCGATAGCCTTCGGCGTAGCTCACATAGGGCGTGAAGCCGGTTACCGGCGTGACGCCGAGCGTGATCTTCGGCGACAGCCGGTCGCCGCTGGTCGTCGTGTTGAGCGAGTTGAGTTCGTAACGATCGTAGCGAACGGCGCTGACCAGCTCGAGCCAGGTCGAATAATTCTGTTTTAGCTGCACGAAGCCGCCGGACACCGTCCGTTGGCCGCCCGGCGTCGTGATATTGGAATTGCCGCGGGAATCGAAAGTCTCGACATCATCGCGGAAGGCGTCGAAACCGTAGGTCACGGCGTTGCGCCAGTCGCCGAAATTGAAGCGCGTGGTGTTGTTGACGTCGAGGCCGACGGTGTCGAGCGAGTAGCCGCGCTTGTCGCCGACGCAGCCGGAGATGTTGTTGCCGGGATTGGCGAGCGCGCAGACGCCGCCACCCGTGGTGATGCGGTTGTTGTAGGTCTTGACCTGATCGTTGTCGGTGCGGTTGCCATAGACCGAGATATTCCAGTCGAACAGCATGTCGTCGGGCTTGGAGTATTTCCAGCTCAGCGTGCCCGTGTAGTTCCTGGCATCGGAGGCGTAGACCGAGGAGCCCGCGATCGCCGCCAGCGGCGCCGCCGTCGTGGTCGGGCCGCGGTTCGGCTGCCCGATATTGTACTGGTAGTCCTGGAAGATGCCGCCGATCTTGAACTCGTGGCCTTCGGCCGGGCGGATCGTCACCTTCATCAGTCCGGCCGCGATGTCGTTGCCGGTGTTGCCGATCTCGGTGCCGGCGCCGTCCTTGTAATTGCTCTGGGTGCGATAGACCGCGCCGCCGAACACGTCGACATTCGGGTCGGCGCGAACGCCGCCGAACACCGAACCCATGCCACGGTCCTTGTTGGAGCCATAAGAGCCCGACATGTCGACGCCCCAGCGCTCGCCGGGACGCAGCACGTCGTCGATGTCCTTGCTGCGGAACGAGACCACGCCGCCGATCGCGCCGGAGCCGTAGATGTTCGCGGTCGGGCCGCGCACCACGTCGACGCCGCCGATCAGTTCCGGATCGAGGAAGAACGAGCCGTTGGCATTGTGGCCCGTACGTTGATAGTTCTGCCGCGCGCCGTCGACGACGACCGCGACGCGGCCGAAATCCTGCAGGCCACGGACATTGACGACGGTCGCCGGATCGTCGCCGCGCTCCTGGAACGAGACTCCGGGCACGTTGTAGAAGATATCGGACAGCCGGTTGGGCTGCAGGCCCTGAACTTTCTCCAGGGTGACCGAGCTGACCGGCGCCAGCGCATCGATCGCGCGCTCCTCGGTCTTGGATGCCACGGCGGTGATGGTGTCGAGCGATTGCACCGGCACCGCGCCGATCTGCGCGCGCGCATTCGCCACAGGCTGCGCCGCCGCTTGCTGCTCGGCCGCAGGCTTCGGCTTGCGTTTGGCCTGCTTCGGCCGCTCAGTCGCGGGACGCGCCGCCGAAGCGTCAGACGTTTGCGCCAAACCGCTCTGCGGCAATGCCGCCGCAAATGAAAACACCGACGCACCCAATATCAAGGCGCGCGAAACCCCAGCCCCGTCAGCCATTCCAGCCCCAGCCTGATCATCGTATTTCTGGATTGGCTGGCGTGCGCTCCGGAGAGCGGCTTGCTGGCTACGTTGCAACGCAAGCCACCCGCCTGCATCGCGTGATGATTGGTTACGGGCCGGCAACAAAACGGTCAAGAATGCGGCGCCGCTGTTTATATCGATTGTAAAGTGCGGCCGTTGGAATGCGCCTTCGCCCCCTTGTACAAGCAGACACCATTTGAAGATTTCGAAGGCGCAGCACCACGAGATGTCGGCAACTTCCGGAGACAACATCGGCGCGGCCGAAAAGCAGGCCGAACCCGCGTCCGACGCCGCGAAAACACTCGTGATGCGCGGAAATCGCCTCGACAGCCGCGACCTGTTCTCGACCGAACGCGAGATCATCATCGTGCATGGCGAAGAGCATTACCGCTTGCGGCTGACCTCGCAGAACAAGCTGATCCTGACGAAATGATGCCCCCGATGACAATTTGCCGCACGCTCGCTTTGCTCGCGCTCTCCTGTCTGCTGCAGATCGGCACGGCGACCGCCGAGGGCATCACCGTGCATGACGCACGCGACCGCGACGTCGTGATCGACGATCCCTCGCGGATCGTCTCGATCGGCGGCGCGATCACCGAGATCCTCTATGCGCTCGGCTTCGAGGATCGCATCGCCGGCGTCGATGCCACCAGCCTCTATCCACCGGCAGCGCTGCGCGAAAAGCCCGATGTCGGCTATATGCGCCAGCTGTCGCCCGAGGGCGTGCTCGGCCTGCATCCGTCGCTGGTGCTCGCGGTGCAGGGCTCCGGGCCGAAGGAAACCATGGACGTGCTGGAGGCGGCGAAGGTGCCGCTGGTGCTGGTGCCGGAAACCTTCTCGGAGGCCGGGCTGGTCGAGAAGATCAGGCTGGTCGGTCACGCCATGGGCGCTGAACCACGTGCTGCCTGCCTGGCCACCGCAGTCGAAAACGATCTCGCGCAACTGCGCACGCTGCGCGCCAAGGTGACGAAGCCGGTGCGCGTGATGTTCGTGATGTCGATGTTGAACGGCCGGGCGCTGGCCGCGGGCCGCAAGACCGCCGCCGACGAGATCATCCAGCTCGCCGGGGGCGTCAACGCGATCGACGGCTACGATGGCTACAAGCCCGTCAATGACGAGGCGATCGTGGCGGCGAAGCCGGATGTTGTGTTGTCGATCGATCGCGGCAAGGATTCGCTGACTTCGGAGGCGGTGTTCGCGCATCCGGCCTTCGCGCTGACACCGGTCGCCGCCAACAAGGCCTTCATCTCGATGGAAGGACTCTATCTCCTCGGTTTCGGACCGCGCACCGCGACTGCAGCCCGCGATCTCTCGGTCAAGCTCTACCCGGCGCTGGCGCCGGAGGCCGGCAACTTCAAGCCGGCGGCGCTGACCGCGAACTGCCGGCAATGAGCGTGCTGGCCGGGCGCGGCGCGCGGGCGAAACAACGCCGCACCGGTATGTCGCCGCGGCCTGCGGCGACACTCACTTTGCTCTGCCTGCTTGCAGTGCTCACAGGGACCGCGCTGGCCGCCCTGACGGTCGGGGCTGCCGGCATTCCGATGGCACGGCTTCCGGCCGCGCTCGGGCTATGGGCGGACGGCACGGCCAACCCGCTGCTCGCGCGCGACCAGCTTGTGGTGTGGTCGATCCGGATCCCGCGCATCGCGGCAGCCGCGATGGTCGGCGGGCTCCTTGCCGTATCAGGCACGATCATGCAGGGCCTGTTCCGCAACCCCCTCGCCGACCCCGCGCTGGTCGGCGTCTCCTCCGGCGGTGCGTTTGCAGCCGCGGCCGCGATCGTGTTCACCGACAGCCAGCTCGGCGAGAGCCTGCGCTTCCTGCAGCACCAGCTGTTGCCGATCGCGGCCTTTGCCGGCTCGCTGCTCACGACCATCGTGCTCTATGCCATCGCCAGCCGCGGCGGCCGCACGTCGATTGCGATCTTCCTGCTCGCCGGGCTCGCGATTGCCGCGATCGCCAATGCCGGCATCGGGCTTCTGGTGTTCGTCGCCGACGACCGCCAGCTTCGCGATATCACTTTCTGGCTGCTGGGTTCGCTCAGCGGCGCGACCTGGAGCAAGCTCACGACGCTGGCGCCAGTGCTGGGCGTTGCGCTGATCGCCTGCCTCTCGATCGCGCGCGGGCTCGACGTGCTGGTGCTCGGCGAGGCCGAGGCATTCCACAGCGGCGTCGACGTCGAACGGCTGAAGCGGATCTCGATCGTGCTGGTGTCGGCGATGACCGGCGTCGCGGTCTCGGTCTGCGGCGTGGTCGGCTTCGTCGGCATCGTCGTGCCGCATCTCTTGCGGCTGGTGATCGGCCCCTCGCATCGCCTGCTGCTGCCGGCGTCGGCGCTGCTCGGCGCCATCCTGCTGGTCGGCGCCGACACGGTGGCACGCACCATCGTGGCGCCGGCGGAAATGCCGATCGGCATCCTGACCGCGGCGATCGGCGCGCCCTTCTTCCTCGCCATGCTGCTGCGCCAGCGCGGGCTGGTGTCGCTATGACGGCGCTGCTCGAGGCCCAGTCAGTGTCCATGACCGTCGGCGGTACGACCCTGGTCGACGCGATATCGCTCCGGATCGGCGCCGGCGAGATGGTGGCGATCGTCGGCCCCAACGGCGCCGGCAAGTCGACCCTGTTGCGGATGCTGTCGGGCGATCTAAAGCCATCCCGCGGGACGACCAGGCTCAAAGAGCGCGACCTGCACGGCTACGGTCCGCGCGAGCTGGCGCAGCACCGCGCGATGCTGTCGCAGCACGTCAACGTCACCTTCCCGTTCACGGTCGAGGAAATCGTCAGCATGGGCGCCGGCGAGAGCCCGCGCACGGCGGCGCGTGGCCTGGTCAGGGCGGCGCTGGACGAGGTCGGGCTGGCGCATTTCCGTTCCAGGCAATTGCCGACGCTGTCCGGGGGCGAGCAGCAGCGTGCGCATTTCGCCCGCGTGCTGGTCCAACTCGCCTGCGGCGAGGCGCTGCATGGGCCGGGGCTGTTGCTGCTCGACGAACCGACATCGAGCCTCGATCTGCGGCATCAGATCGACCTGGTCGAGACCGCGCGGCGGCGCGCCGCGCGCGGCACCGCCGTGATCGCGATCCTGCACGACCTCAACCTTGCGATGCGGTTCGCCGACCGTATCCTGCTGCTGCATCGCGGGCGGCTTGCCGTCGACGGCGACCGCGCCGCCGCCATGCGGACCGACACGCTCCGGCAGATCTTCGAAATCGACGCCGCGATCGACCACACCGCAAGCGGCGTGCCGTTCCTGCTGCCGCAAACCATGCGGCCGGCGAGCAAGGCGACGTAAGGCCGCAAGGCTTATCCCGTCGCAACATCGGCGATTCACAAAACTGTCAGCGGGCTGTAACAGGCGCCCCGGAGAACACCGCATCGTTTGTCCTTTGGGAGATCAACCATGCGCCTGTCACTGCTCTGTTCCGTCGCCTCGATCCTGCTCGCCGCACCGGCGTTCGCGCAGGGCGAAGGCGAATTCCCGGCGACGCTGGCGGGTCACGCCGTGATGCCGGCCGAGAGCTTCATCGACGCCCCCGCCGATGCGCCGGCCGATCTGAAGACCTCGGGCAAATACACCACCGGCAAGCGCGTCGACGCCATCGGCACTGTGATGGGCAAGTCCTACGAGCGGCCGACCGGCGTGTCGCTGCCGTTCAAGGGCCAGCCGCTGCAGGGCCATTCCGGCATCAAGGCAATGCCCGACGGCACGTTCTGGGTGATCACCGACAACGGCATGGGCTCGCGCTACAACTCGGCGGACTCGATGCTGTATCTGAACCGCTACAAGATGGACTGGGCCGGCGGCAAGATCGAGCGGCAGGAGACCGTGTTCCTGCACGATCCCGACAAGAAGGTGCCGTTCCGCATCGTGCATGAGGACACTGCCAAGCGTTATCTCACCGGCGCCGACTTCGACACCGAGGGCTTCCAGATCATCAACGACACGTTCTGGATCGGCGACGAGTTCGGGCCCTACATCCTCAAGGCCGACAAGACCGGCAAGATCCTCGCCGTGTTCGAGACCGTCGCCGACGGCAAGCCGGTGCGCTCGCCGGATCACTGGGCGGTGCAGTCGCCCGGCGCGCCCGGCGCCACCTACACCAACGTCAATCTGCGCCGCTCCAAGGGTTTTGAGGGCTTTGCCTCTTCCAAGGACGGCAAGTTCCTGTACGGCCTGCTCGAAGGACCGCTGTGGGATGCCGACAAGAAGGATTGGGAGAAGGTCGACGGCAAGGAAGCCTCGCGCATCCTCGAATTCGACGTCGCGGCGGAGAAGTTCACCGGGCGCTACTGGCAATATGTGTTCGAGCAGAACGGCAATGCGATCGGCGACTTCAACATGATCGACCCGACCCAGGGCCTCGTGATCGAGCGCGACAATGGCGAAGGCACCGCCGACAAGGCCTGCCCGCAAGGCCAGCGCGGCGAGAACTGCTTCCCCGATCTCGCCAGGTTCAAGCGCGTCTACAAGATCGAGCTGTCGGATGCCAATATCGGCAAGCCGGTGCGCAAGGTCGCCTATATCGACCTGATGAAGATCCGCGATCCGAACAAGAAGGCCCGCAAGCCGCTCAACGACGGCGTCTACACTTTCCCGTTCTTCACCATCGAGAACGTCGATCGGGTCGACGACACCCACATCATCGTCGGCAACGACAACAACCTGCCGTTCTCCTCGAGCCGCGATCCGAACAAGGCCGATGACGACGAGTTCGTGCTGCTCGAGGTCGGCGACTTCCTGAAGGCGAAGTGAGGCGGTCACACTCGCCGCATACACGCCTGTCGTCGCCCGGCTCGCCCGGGCGACCCAGTATTCCAGAGGCGTTCGAGTTCAACTGATAGGCCGCGGCGTACTGGATGCCCCGCTCAAGGCGGGGCATGACAGTGCGTATGCGAAGGCTGGTCCGGTCCTCCTGCGCCGGTGGCCGCGCGAGCCGTCAGACCAAACCAATCCGAAGGTTGTCTCACAATTGCACTTCTAGCAACGCGCTAGATGATGATAGCCTTCGCCGATACTGAATCGCTGCGGGGCAAATCATGGGCGAAAAATCCATTTTGACGTACATTGAGGCGCTGATCGCCGCGGGCTTCATTGCATACCTGGCCTGGGACCAAAGCTGGGGCCTGCCCCCGCCATGCGTCGCCTTGATGCTCGGCGTGATCGTTTACCTTGCCTATTTGTGCCTGATGCGATGGTTGGTGCGGCTTCATCAGAACACCTATCAGGTCGTGGCCACGATGCTGGCCCTTGCTTGGGCCGTACTGGCCTATTTCGCAACGGGGGCGCTGCAAGCGGGATTCGCCAACCAGATACCCGCCTCGCTGCTGATGTATCTGTGGCCGTGGATCGCGGCGATCGTAGCTTTCCTCGCAGCACTCGCCAGCAAGGTGCGCTTCATGGACGATGTTCGCGCACATGCCCTCGACCGTCGCGCGCGCTGGAACGATCAGCAATGGCTCGAGGAGAGCGCCGGCTTCTAACCGGCGCTCTCGCACGCATCGGCGGCAATCAGCGGCGGCCGACGCAGGTCAGCCCGCCGGCACCATCACGACGCCCTTGTCCTTCGGCCAGCGCATCCGCCAGGCGAAATTGATGTCTTTGATCTCGCCGGGCTTGGCCTCGAACGCCCATTCCAGCACGCCGCGCCTGTCGCGCAGATTGGTGGTGGTCGCAGGCGTCGAGGAGGGCAGCATCTCGACCACGATGTCGTCGTTCTCGCTGACCGGGAGCTGATCCTGGATCGCGACCTTGATCGGGAAGTCGTGGCCGTTGCGCACCGTGGTCTTGAACGCACGCTCGTCGGTCTTCGACGTGGTCACGATCAGGCCGGCCGAGCCTTCGTTGCGCTTCACCACCGTGCGCTCGATCTTGACCTTGTCGTCGGCGCCGAAGCCGAGCCGCACGGTCTCGTCCTTGGCGGCCGTCACCATCCGGCTGCGGCCGACGAAGATGCCGTCGCGGTAGATCGAGACCTGCCCCGGCAGCAGAGGCGCGTCGTCGGCCTGCACGAAGCTCGCTTCCAGGAACGCGGTCGGATCGAGCACGGGGACGGCGCGGACCGCGAGATCGGGGGTGATCGTCGCCGTCGCGATGCGCAGGCTCTTGGCGCCTTCATTGGCTGAAACGCTGACGCGGCCGGGGATCTTGAAGGAGGCCTGGAAGGCGCCGATTTCCGCCGTCGCCTCTTGTTCCCCAAAGGTCGACCCGCCATTGAAGCGGAATTGCTGGACCATATCGGCCTGCGGCGCAGGCGCCACGGCCTCACGCGACCGTATGCTGGCCGACGGCAGCGGCCGCGGCGGCTGCGGGTATTGCACGAGCAGTGAATTGAGCTCGGGCGCGTTGCCGCCCCGCGCAACCCGCACGGTGGAGACCGCAAGCGCCACATTCGACCAGTCCTCGCCGGTCGACTGGGTGATCTCGGCGCGACGCACCAGCTCGATCGCAGGCTTGCGGTCCTTGGTGCCGGTATCGAGACGGGCGTCGTAAATCGGCATCCAGCGCGCATTCCGCACCGCATAGGTCACCCGCAGGGTAGCCTTGGTAGCAGCGGCGGAGGCAAGCTCGATCCGTACCTCGAGGTGGCTCGGCGGCTTGGCACCGCGGTCGGCTTCCAGGCGCGCCAGTTCGCGGTCGATGTCGCGCTGCTTGCGCGTGGCGTCGCGGATCGCGCTGTCGGCGGTTGCGACTTCATCCGCCACCGCAGAGAACGCCGCCCGCCATTCGCTGACCGGGCGTGCCTCGCCCTTCTCGCCGATCCCGACCGGCGCGGCCTCGGCGAAGTGCTCGGCGAATTTGCGCCGCGCCTCGGCCGAGCTGATGATCCCCTGCAAATCCTCGCGCTGATCCCTCAGCGCCTCGATCCGCTTGTCGATGTCGGGCAGGTTGACCGGCGGCACCAGGTGCGGCGGCCGCGCGTCGATGGCACCGATCGTCAGCTTGGCGCCGGCATCGCCCTCGACCCGGAGCGAGGATGGATCGAGCCCCATCGGGAAATCCTTCGCGATGAGCGTGTTGTCTCCGGCTGGCAGATCCAGCGTGATGACGCGGGTAACGCTCGCGCCATCCGGATAGACGGTGACGGCGTCGACCTGCGACGCTGTATCGAGATCGGCCGCGTGGAGCGGCCCGACAACCAGCGCGCCCGCCAGCACCAGGCTGGTGGTCACAAGACAATTCGCAGTCCTTCGCATCACATCCCTCCGGGAAAACGCCGCATCGCGTGAGATGAACGGTGCGCCAAACGCGAAGGCGCGCCGCTTCTCGTGGTGAGACGCAACAAGGAAGAGACTGGTTCGATTGAGGTTTCCGTGCGGCGCGAGCATGGCGCCGCCGCGGCTGCCAGATGGCGCGGCGATGTTTTCGGGCGCTAGTGATCCGATCTGCGCCTAATGAACAGGTAATTCGGCACGAAGCCGGCAATGGTGATCGCGATCATGATCCACCAGCCGCGCTGGAATGCCGCGATCCTGTCAGCCATCGTGGCCGGCGTAGCCAGGATCGCGACAAAGATCGCGACGCCGATCGCAAGCATAGCCTGCCGGATCATGTTGATGACGCCGGAGCCGGTCGCGAACGACGACGGCGGCAGCGAGCCGGCGCCGACGCCCATCAGGGTCGGAAAGGTCAGCCCGACGCCGACACCCGTGAGCATCATACCCGCCACAAAAGCAGGCATGTCGGGGTCTGCACCAAGCCACGTTGCCCAGATCATAAGGCCGGCCGCGAACGACATGATGCCGACCGACACGACGGCGGCCGCACCAAATCGCGCGATCAGGCGACCGGCGAACAACAGAGACGTGAACGGAACAAGCAGCGGACCCGGCGCGATCGCAAGGCCGGTCTTGAGCGCCGACCACCCCCACACGGTTTGCTCCCACAGCGCCACCGACAACAGCATCGCGCCGAATGCCGCGGAGTAAGGCGCCATGACCAGCGTCGCACCGGTGAACGGCCTGACCGTAAACAGTGCGGGATCGACGAACGGGTTCTTCGAACGGAGACAGTGCCACGCGAACGCGGCGAGCGAGAGGCCCGCGACGGCAAAGCCGAGCACGACGCCTCGCGAGCTCCATCCCCAGTCATTCGCCTTCACGATGGCGAATGTCAGCGCGCCGATGCCGGAGGTCACCAGCAGCGCCGCCCACCAGCTCGGACGCGGCACGTCGTGGCCGGGCACTTCGGGCAGTTTGAGCCAGCCGATGATCAGTGCGACGACGCCGATCGGAACATTGACGATGAAGATCCAGCGCCAGTCGAAGGTGACCAGCACGCCGCCTGCCAGCGGCCCGAGCGCGGCCGCAAGTCCGCCGATCGCGGTCCAGGTCCGCACCGCACCTGCCCGCTGGTCGGGCGGAAACGACGCCAGGAGCAGGCCGATCGAGGTCGGAGTCATCAACGCGGCACCGGCGGCCTGCGCGACGCGGGCAACGACCAGCAATTCGACGTTAAGCGCGAGCGCACAGGCCGCCGACGCCGCCGTGAACAGCGCAACGCCGAGCAGAAAGCTCAGATTGCGGCTGTGGCGCTCCGCCAGACGGCCGAAAAACACCAGGAGCGCCGCATAGACGATCGCATAGCCGTTGAGGATCCAGGACAGATCCTCGAGCGAGGCGCCGCGGAATTCCTGCGCGATGATCGGCAGCCCGACATTGACGATGAACAAATCGAGATTTGCGAGGCAGATGCCGACCGATACGATCGCGAGGACCAGACGCGGTGAGGCCGTTGCAACCCGAACCCGCGGCCGCGCGTCAGTTGCGGTAGCCGGCCCGATCGTCTCCGCCTCGATCTCCGACATCGCATCCCCCGTATAAGTGCATATGCATCTATTGCTATTAGGTGCATATGCATGTATATGTCAAGCGTATTGGAGGCGGTGATGGCGAAGATCGAAACCAGTCGGTGTAATCTCACGGCATTGCGCAAGGCGACGCGGCGGGTGTCGCAGCTTTACGATCAGATCCTTGCGACGTCAGGGCTGCGCGGCACGCAACGGGCCATTCTGGCCTATGTCAAACGCTCGGGCTCGCCGACGATGGGGGAACTCGCCGCAGCGCTGGTGCTTGATCGCACCGCGCTCAATCACAACCTCAAGCCGCTGGAGCGCGACGGCCTTTTGACCATCACCGTCGACAAGAATGACCGCCGCAGCCGGCTGGTGCGGCTGACCAAACGCGGCGAAGCGCGGCTCGATGAGTCGCGGTCCGCCTGGCTCGAGGCGCAGGAGCGCTTCGAGACGGCGTTTGGCGCCGGGCAGGCCGCAGATCTCAGGCAGACGCTCGAACTGGTCGCTGCGCTCGAATTCGGTGAGCGCGCGGCGGATCTGCCGGCGGCTTGATCGACTTCAAGTGAAAAGCGGCCCGGCGTTACCGCCGGACCGCTCGTTCTCATGCAATCAGTATTGATCGCGCTCAGCTATAGATCTCGAACAGGCCGGCGCCGCCCTGACCACCGCCGATGCACATGGTCACGACGCCCCACTTGGCCTTGCGGCGGCGGCCTTCCTGCAAGAGGTGGCCGGTGAGCCGGGCGCCGGTCATGCCGAACGGATGGCCGATCGCGATCGAGCCGCCGTTGACATTGTACTTCTCGGGATCGATGCCGAGTTGGTCGCGCGAGTAAAGGCACTGGCTGGCGAACGCCTCGTTGAGCTCCCAGAGATCGATGTCGTCGATCTTCAGGCCGTGACGCTTCAACAGCTTCGGCACCGCGAACACTGGGCCGATGCCCATCTCGTCGGGTTCGCAGCCGGCCGAGGCCCATGCCACGAAGCGACCGAGCGGATTGAGGCCGCGCTTCTCTGCGTCCTTGGCCTCCATCAGCACCACGGCAGCGGCGCCGTCCGAGAGCTGGCTGGCATTGCCGGCGGTGACGAACTTGCCCGGGCCCTTGACCGGCTCGAGCTTGGCAAGACCTTCCAGCGTGGTCTCGGGGCGATTGCATTCGTCACGATCGACCACGTAGTCGACGATCGTCTCGGCCTTGGTCGCCTTGTCGACCACCTTCATCTTGGTCTTCATCGGGACGATTTCGTCCTTGAACTTGTTGGCCTGCTGCGCGGCGGCCATGCGGCGCTGCGACTCCAGCGAATACTCGTCCTGGTATTCGCGGCTGAGCTTGTAGCGCTCGGCGACGATGTCGGCGGTATCGATCATCGCCATGAAGATGTCGGGCGCGGTCTTGAGCAGGTCCGGATCGATCGATTCCTTCGGCGAGCCGCCGCCGGGAATCGAGATGCTCTCGACGCCACCGGCGACGATGCAATCAGAACCATCTGAACGAATCGAGTTCGCGGCCATCGCGATGGTCTGCAGGCCCGACGAGCAGAAGCGGTTCACCGAGACGCCGGCGGTCGACTTCGGCAGGCCGGCGAGCAGCGCGGCCTGGCGGCCGATGTTCGGCGCGCCATGCGCGCAATTGCCGAGATAGCAGTCCTCGACATATTCCTTGTCGACGCCGGCGCGGTCGACCGCGTGCTTGATGGCGTGCGCGGCGAGTGACATCGGCGGGGTGATGTTGAATCCGCCACGGCCGGACTTCGCCAGGCCGGTGCGCGCATAGGAAACGATTACGGCTTCACGCATTGTTTTCTCCCTCTGAGATGACGGTCATTGTGGCGTGTCGTGGCCCGTTCGTACACATTTTTCGGCGGGCGCAACAGCAATACCGGAGGCCCCGGAACGCCAAACGCCGCCTCCGGGGCCGGAGACGGCGTCATGTTCCGCAGATCGGAATTTGAATGCATTTGAACGGCAACTTCCCTCGTCATGCCCGGCACGTCCCGGACGACGAAGGGCCGCTCAAACAGCGTTTAAAACGTGAGCGCTTTGGCCTGCTTCACCTGCGGCAGCGCCTGCACCTTGGCGAGCAGCTCCGCCGGCACCGCGCCGTCGACCTCGACCAGCGCAATGGCGTCGCCGCCCTGCTTGACGCGGCCGAGATGGAAGGTCGCGATATTGATTTTCGCATCACCCAAGAGGCTCGCGAACGCGCCGATGAAGCCCGGCTTGTCCTCGTTGGTCACGTAGATCATCGACTTGCCGAATTCGGCGTCGACGCGGATGCCCTTGATGTCGACGAGGCGCGGCTTGCCGTCGGCATAGACGGTACCCGACACAGAACGCTCCTGGCGCTCGGTCGCGACTGTGACCGTGATCAGGCTCTCATAGTCGCTCTGCGCTGCGCGGACCACCTCGTCCACCACCATGCCGCGCTCCTTGGCGACGACAGGGGCGGACACCACGTTGACCTCGCCCAGCATCGGGCGCAGCAGGCCCGACAACACCGCCGAGGTGATCGCCTTGATCTTCATCTCGGCGACGTGGCCCTCATAGGTGATCGTGGTCTTGAGGATGCCGCTCTCGGTGAGCTGGCCGGCGAACGAACCGAGCTTCTCGGCGAGCTCGATGAATGGCTTCAGCTTCGGCGCCTCTTCCGCCGTGATCGAGGGGAAGTTGACCGCGTTCGAGATCGCGCCCGACAGCAGATAATCCGACATCTGCTCGGCGACCTGCAGCGCGACGTTCTCCTGCGCCTCGGTGGTGGAGGCGCCGAGATGCGGGGTGCAGATCACGTTGGGATGACCGAACAAGACGTTCGTCGTCGCCGGCTCCTCGACAAACACGTCGAACGCGGCGCCCGCGACATGCTTGGAATTCAGCGCATCGACCAGCGCCTGCTCGTCGACTAGGCCGCCGCGGGCGCAGTTGATGATGCGGACGCCCTTCTTCATCTTGGCGATCGCAGCCGCGTCGATCAGGTTGCGGGTCTTCTCGGTCAGCGGCGTGTGCAGCGTGATGAAGTCGGCGCGCTTGAGCAGGTCATCCAGCTCGACCTTCTCTACGCCGATGTCCTTGGCGCGCTCCGGCGACAGGAACGGATCGAACGCGATCACCTTCATGCGCAGGCCGAGCGCGCGGTCGGCGACGATCGAGCCGATATTTCCGCAGCCGATCACGCCCAGCGTCTTGGCGGTGATCTCGACGCCCATGAAGCGGTTCTTCTCCCACTTGCCGGCCTGGGTCGAGGCGTCGGCCTGCGGGATCTCGCGCGCCAGCGCCAGCATCAGCGTGATCGCATGTTCGGCGGTCGTGATCGAATTGCCGAACGGCGTGTTCATCACGATGATGCCCTTGGCGGTCGCCGCGGGAATCTCGACATTGTCGACGCCGATGCCGGCGCGGCCGATCACCTTCAGCTTCGTCGCCTTCTCGATGATCTTGGCGGTCGCCTTGGTGGCCGAGCGGATCGCGAGGCCATCATAATTGCCGATGATCTCGGCGAGCTTGTCCTTGTCCTTGCCGAGGTTGGGCTGGAAGTCGACCTCGACGCCGCGATCCTTGAAGATCTGCACGGCGGCGGGCGACAGCGCGTCGGAAATCAGAACTTTGGGTTTTGTCATCGGAATGATCCGTTGCTGAACGATGCGTTTGAATACACGACGGCCGCGGGCACGAAGCCCGCCCGGCCACTCTGCGCGATAGATGGCCGGGTGGAGCCCGGCCATAACGATGATGAGTTACGCGAAGCGGCTTGGGCCGCCTCTTTAGGCAGCCTTGTTATGCAGCCTTGGGCAGCGCTGCCTTGGTCTCGGCGAAGGCCCAGTCGATCCACTGCGTCAGCAACTCGACATCCTTGGCCTCGACGGTGGCGCCGCACCAGATCCGCAGGCCCGCCGGCGCATCGCGGTAGTACGCGAAGTCGAAGCCGGCGTTCTCCTTCTCCACCAGCGCGACCAGCTTCTTGCAGAAGTCGGCCTGCGCGTCAGCGGGAAGCGAGGTAATCGCGGGATCGGTGAACTTCAGGCACACCGAGGTGTTGGAGCGGATCGCGGGATCCTTGGCCAGGAAGTCGATCCAGGGCGTCCGCGCCTTCCAGTCGGCGAGCGCCTTGGTGTTGGCGTCGGCGCGCGCGATCAGGGCCTTCAGGCCGCCGATCGACTTCGCCCAATGCAGCGCGTCGAGATAATCCTCGACGCAGAGCATCGACGGCGTGTTGATGGTCTCGCCCTCGAAGATGCCCTGATTGAGCTTGCCGCCCTTGGTGAGGCGGAAGATCTTCGGCAGCGGCCAGGCCGGCTTGTAGGTCTCGAGCCGTTCGACCGCGCGCGGCGACAGGATCAGCATGCCGTGCGCCGCTTCACCGCCGAGCGCCTTCTGCCAGGAGAAGGTGACGACGTCGAGCTTGGCGAAATCGAGCGGCTGCGCGAAGGCGGCCGAGGTCGCGTCGCAGATCGTGAGGCCTTCACGGGTTGCGCTGATCCAGTCGGCGTTCGGCACGCGCACGCCCGAGGTGGTGCCGTTCCAGGTGAAGACGACGTCCGACGCCGGATCGACCTTGGAGAGATCGGGGATTTCACCGTAAGCCGCGTTCAGCTTGGTGACGTCCTTCAGCTTCAATTCCTTGACGATGTCGCTGACCCAGCCCTCGCCGAAGGATTCCCAGGCGAGCGTGGTGACCGGCCGCGCACCGAGCAGCGACCACAGCGCCATCTCGACCGCGCCGGTGTCCGACGCCGGCACGATGCCGATCTTGTAGTCCGCGGGCACCTCAAGCACTTCGCGCGTCAGTTCGATCGCGAGCTTGAGCTTGGCCTTGCCGACCTTCGCACGATGCGAGCGGCCGAGGGCGGCGTCCTTGAGATTGTCGGGGTTCCAGCCGGGGCGCTTGGCGCAGGGGCCGGAGGAGAAATGCGGCACGTTGGGCCGCGAAGCGGGCTTCGCTGCAGTCATAATCTACCCTTCCAGATAGCTGCCTCTCGGTGGGGAGAGGTTTCCCGCGGTCGGAGATAGTGGAAGGGTGCCCAAACGTCAAGGAAGTTCAGACTTTTCCGGAACAATCGGGAGATCACGGCTGATTGATGGGGCGTCCTCGACCTGCTGCAACGTCTCCTGATCGAGCAGATCTGCCGCCAGAGTCATGATCTTAACTGCCTTGCGCCGGCTCGATATTTTCAAAATGCTCTTGTCGCCGGCCTGCACGATGTACTCGTTGCCGACCCGCACGATCGAATAATCCGACATCCCAATCCCCAGTTGCCCGCCGCCCCGTGGGAGACGCCGGACATACCGGACTCGTTCCGACCCGTAAAATCACCGAGGCCGGCTTAGTTTATTGGCTGTTAACCGGATAGCCGAGCAGCGGCTACCGCAGGCATTGCCCTGCGTGCGGCACAACTTCGATCGCGTAGCTCAAAAGCGGAGCGTCATGCCGAGATGACTGCGCGCGAATCCAAGCCGTTCATAGAAGCGCTGCGCGTCGACACGGGTGTGATGCGTCAGCAGCTCGACCAGCGTGCAGCCTTGCGCGCGCGCCTCGGTCACCGCCCACTGCACCAACAGCTCGCCGATGCCGCGGCTGCGGCAATACTTTGCAACGCGGACGTCCTCAAGCAGGCCACGCGAAGAGCCCTGCGAGCTGATCCCCGGCAGCACCGCGAGTTGCAGGCAGCCGACGACGGCGCCCTCGCCGTCGACGGCCACCACGAGCTGCAGGTTCGCATCACGCTCGACCCGCGCGAAGGCTTCGTAATAGCTCTGCGGCAACGGATCTTCGATCCGCTCGCGCGCGCTGCCGAGTGGATCGTCCGCCAGCATGCCGACGATGGCGGCGACATCCTCGCGCCGCGCGCGACGGATCGTGATGCGTGAGGCTTCAGTCATGGCGGCGTTCACCCGAGGTCAGCGGACCGGCGGCAGCGCGAGCACGTGCTCGGCATCGGCGATCCAGCGGCGGATCATCGGATAGCGCGCGAGTGCGAGGCCGCCGTCCTCCGCCATGCGCGTATAGGCGAGCAACGACACGTCGGCGAGCGAGAATGCATCGCCGACCAGGAATTGCGTGCCTGCCAGGTGCCGCTCCAGGTGATCGAGCGCGACATAGCCGCGCTTGATCAGGTTCGGATCGATCTCGGAAACCGCCTTGCCGAGATACACGGTCTGGAAGCGGCAGACGGCGACATATGGCTCATGGCTGTTCTGCTCCCAGAACATCCAGGCATCCATCTGCGCCGCGCGATAGGGATCGCCGGGAATCAGGTCGCTGCCGCGCGCGAGGTAGCGGATGATGGCGTTGGATTGCGCGAGCGTGCGGCCGTCATCCAGCTCGACCGTCGGCACCTGGCCCCAGCCGTTCAGCTTGAGGAAGTCCGCCGTCCGGCTGCCGCCCTTCATGGTGTCGATCTCGACCCATGTGTAGGGCAGCGCCAGCTTGTCGCAGACCCATTTCACCTTCAGGCAATTGCCTGAATTGGCGTCGCCGTGGATTTTCATGTGAGGTCGCTCCGCTTGCGGAGCAACATCGGATCAGCCGCACATTGCGGTGTCAAGCGACGCTGCGCTGGTCAGAACTTGTAGCCGATGGCCGCACGCACGCTGTTCTGTGTGACCGACGTGTTCTTGACCGGCATGAACTTGACGTATTCCCACTCGCCGCGCAGGAAAACACAGTTCCACAGCATGTATTCCAGGCCGAGACCAGCGGTCCAGCCGGCAACGTAAGCGTCCGTTTTCGCATCCGTCGCGGTTTGCGCAAACTGCGGAAGTGCAAAGTTGGTCGAACTTCCATCGGCAAAGTTGATCGTTCTGTTCACGGAGCTCGTGACCGTGCGCGAAACATCCATTCGGCCGACCGCAAGGCCGCCGAAGATGTAAGGCAGGAAGTCACCGGTTGCCCAACCCGCCCGGCCGCGGAACGTCATCTCGTCCTTGAGCTTCATCGAAGCGCTTCCATTCAACGTCACGCTGTCGGCGGCAGTGGCGCCGACCGGCAGGACCAGGGTCGGTTGTGCGACTTGAATCGGACCCAAACTTCCGGTCGTCGTTGTGGTAAGCCCGGACCAATAGGTATAGTTTGCTTCGACACCGACCACGACGTCGTCATACTGCCAGTTGCGCCCGACAAACGCTCCGAAGCCCGAGCTTTGCGCATTGACCCGACCCAGCAGATTGAACTGGGATGTCGGTCCCTGCAGCGTGGTGTTGCGGAATATCGAATTGGTCAGGGATGCAACGCTACCGCCAAAGTCGGTGTTGATCCATGACTGGCCGACCTGGCCGCCGACATACCAGCCGTCCCAGTTTCTGGTTGGTGCGCTGGAAGCGGGCAGACTGCCGCGAAGGAAATCAGGCATGTCGGCCGCCTGCGCGCCGGTCACCGCCCCGAACATCATCGCCGCCAGCAAGAACCTACGCATCGCAACGCTCCATCCCACTCATCGAATGCGCGTTGATCATCGCCTGTTAACCTTAACCAATCGTTTCGCCGGCGGCTTTCGAGCATGCAAGTTGCAAGAAGCTCGCGACATCACGCGGCAAAGCAAAACGGCGCGGGACGATCCCGCGCCGTTTTCAATCGTTAACCGTGAAGGCTCGAAATTAACCCTTATTAGCCCTTGCGGATCAGCGGGGGCGGCGGCGGCGGGGGCGGCACGTCGCAGCACGGCAGGTTGAAACGCACGCCTAGCTTCACATCCTGCGAGGTGATGTCGCGGTACTGGAAGCTCGAGGGACCGGCCGGCGTGTTGTCGAAGAAGTGACCCTGGCCCTGGCCGGCGGTGCCCATGTCGAGATAGCGATAGGCCAGTTCGACCGTGAAGTTGTTGGTGACCTTGTAGGCGACACCGGCGTGCAGTGCCCAGGCGAAGTTGGTCTTGGTGGCGCCGTCGGCGATGAAGGAGCTGGTCAGGCCCGATCCGCTCGGGAACGTCGCATTGTCGGAGAAGGCCGCGGTCTTGATCACAGCGGCACCGACACCGGCACCGATGAACGGGGTCAAGCAACCCCAGGTGCCGAGATCGGCGTAGACGTTGACGAGGCCGACCCAGCTCTGAATGCCGCCATGATAGGTATCGCCCAGCGAGCTCGGCCCGGGGAACGTGAAGAAGTCGGTGCCGTTGAAGCTCACCTTCGAGCGATACTCACCGGTGACGTCGGCGCGGAACCAGCTGTTGAATTGATAGCCGACGCCGATGCCGTAGAGCATGCCGCCGTCAAAACCGTGGCCATACTGGTTGAAGGCCGTGCCGGCCGGCAGCCTGTCGTAGGCGTTGACGTGCAGCTTGGCCTGGGTGTTGGTCATGCCGATGTCGCCGCGCAGATACCAGCCGCCGAAATCCTGGACCGGCGGGGGTGCATACGCCATCGGGGGCGGCGGCATGATCGGCATGTCGGCAGCGAACGCCGCCGAGGACAGCAGAGATGCCGCGCCTGCGGCAATCAGGGTCTTTACGCTACGCATTGGCTTCGTCCTTTTGGGCCAGTGAGGCGACACAAAGCCCCACGTCTGAAACTCACGGGCGGACGATGCCAGCAAATGTTTAAGCGGCACTTAACCCTAATTTTTAAGGTTGATTTTCTGTCACCTATTTCTGCTCCTGTTGCTTATGGGTCCATAAATACGCGCATGCGGCAGCGAAAGATGGCGATTGCGCCACAGGTGCTAATGAAGCGTTGACGCAGGCGCGCCATTTGCAGCGCACGCAAGCTGCGCCTGTTAGCGAAGGCCCAATGAAGACGCGCCGTACGGCGAGAGCTCAGCGAACGGCCTTCGGCATCTTCGGCAGGAACACCGCGAGCAGGCCGATCGCCGGCAGGAATGCGCAGAGCTGATAGACGAAGGCGATCGAGGTGTGGTCGGCAAGCTTGCCAAGCACCGCGGCGCCCAGCCCGCCGATGCCGAACGCGACGCCGAAGAACACGCCGGAGATCATGCCGAAGCGATGCGGCATCAATTCCTGCGCGAACACGATGATCGCCGACGTCGCCGACGAGATGATCAGGCCGATCACGACCGTCAGCACCGCGCTGGCGAACAGCCCGGCATAGGGCAGCGCCAGCGTGAACGGCAGCGCGCCGAGGATCGAGAACCAGATCACGTATTTGCGGCCGAAGCGATCGCCGAGCGGGCCACCGATGAACGCGCCGGCAGCGTTCGCGGCAAGGAAGATGAACAGATAGAGCTGTGCCGCCTGCGTCGAGACGCCGAACCGGTCGATCAGATAGAAGATGTAATAGCTCGACAGGCTCGAGACATAGAGCTGTTTGGAGAACAGCAGCGCGACCAGCACGACAAGTGCGGTCATCACGCGCCGCCGGTCCGGATGGTCCGGATGCCGCTCGATGGCGGCGGCCTTCTTGCCGGCAATCTGCGGCTTGTACCAGACGCCGATGCGCCAGAGGATCACGATGGCGAGGAAGGCGATCGAGGAGAACCAGGCGATCGAGGGCTGACCGAACGGCACCACGATCAGGGCAGCGAGCACCGGTCCCATCGAGGTGCCGAAACTGCCGCCGAGTTGAAACACCGATTGCGCGAAACCGTAGCGCCCGCCTGACGCCAGCCGCGCGATGCGGGAGGATTCCGGATGGAACACCGCAGACCCGAGCCCGACCAGCGAAGCCGCGATCAGGATCATCCCGTAGGAGTGCGCGACACTGAGCAGCAGCAGCCCGAAAAAGGTGAAGCCCATGCCGATCGAAAGCGAAAACGGCTGCGCCTTCTTGTCGGTGAAGTGCCCGACCAGCGGCTACAGCAGCGAGGCGGTGAACTGGAACGCCAGCGTGATCATGCCGATCTGCGCGAAGTCGAGCGCGTAATTGTCCTTCAGGATCGGATAGACCGACGCGATCAGCGACTGCATCGTGTCGTTGAGGAAGTGCGAGAAGCTGATGCCTGCGAGCACGACATAGGCCGGCCCCGCAGCGGCGGCCGCCTTCGCGGCCTGCGCTGAGCCCAGCTCGGCGACCTGCACCGGTTCACCCAGCGTCTGTTCGCTCACGACGGGTTTGTTCACTGCAGCATTCCCGGATAGTTTCGCAAAAAATACCTCCGCGTCGTACGACGCGGAGGCAGCCGGGACCAGTTGCGCTAGCCGATGGCAGCGATGCGCCGTGTAGTAGCTGCCCGGCGATCGAACTCTCAGCCCGTCATCGTGAGGAGCCTGCGCAGCAGGCGTCTCGAAGGATGAATCGGCCACCTGCCGGGCCGTGCATCCTTCGAGACGCGCGCCAAAGCGCGCTGCTCAGGATGACGGATCGGCAAGCCTCTATATGGGAGAATTAGCTGCCCTTAAGCCGCCGCCGCGTGGCCGAGTGCGCTGACGATGTTGTCGACGACCTCTTCCACCAGGATGCGGTCATCGCCCTCGCCCATCACACGGATCACCGGCTCGGTGCCGGAGGGGCGGATCAGCAGGCGGCCATGACCGTTGAGGCGCTTCTCGCCGTCGGTGATCGCGGACTTGACCTCGGCGTCGTCGAGCGGCTTGCCGCTGCGATAGCGCACGTTCTTCAGAATTTGGGGCAATGGATCAAAGCGCCGGCAGATCTCCGACACCGGGCGGCGCAGCTTCTGCACCACGGCCAGCACCTGCAGCGCGGCGACGAAGCCGTCGCCGGTGGTCGAATAGTCCGACATGATGATATGGCCCGACGGCTCGCCGCCGAGATTGTAGCCGCCGCTCAGCATCTGCTCGAGCACATAGCGGTCGCCGACCGGGGTGCGGACCATCGAAAGCCCGTGGCCCTGCAGGAAGCGCTCCAGCCCGAGATTGGACATCACTGTCGTGACGATGCCGGGCTTGGCGAGGCGCCCCTCTTCCTTCCAGCTCTGCGCGATCACCGCGAGCAGCTGGTCGCCGTCGACGATGTGGCCACGCTCGTCCACCAGGATGACGCGATCGGCATCGCCATCGAGCGCGATGCCGATATCGGCGCGCATCTCGCGCACCTTCCTCGACAGCGCCTCCGGCGAGGTCGAGCCGCATTCCTTGTTGATGTTGAAGCCGTCGGGCTCGACCCCGATCGGCACCACGTCGGCGCCGAGCTCCCACAGCGCTTCCGGCACCACCTTGTAGGCGGCGCCGTTGGCGCAATCGACCACGACGCGCAAGCCGTCGAGCGAGAGGTCGCGCGGCAAAGTGCGCTTGGCGAATTCGATGTAGCGGTCGTGGACGCCATCGATGCGGCGGGCGCGGCCGAGGCTCGCGCTCTGCGCCAGGCGGCGGTCGAGCGATTCATCCAGCAACTGCTCGATCTGCTTCTCGACGTCGTCGGACAGCTTGAAGCCCTGCGGGCCGAACAGCTTGATGCCGTTGTCCTCGAAAAGATTGTGCGACGCCGAGATCATCACGCCGAGATCGGCGCGCATCGACTTGGTGAGCATCGCGATCGCCGGCGTCGGCATCGGGCCGACCAGCAGCACGTCCATACCGACCGAGGTAAAGCCCGCGACCATGGCGTATTCGATCATGTAGCCGGACAGCCGCGTGTCCTTGCCGATCACGACGCGATGGCGATGGTCGCCACGCTGAAATACCAATCCTGCGGCCTGCCCCACCTTGAGCGCGAGCTCCGGCGTGATCAGTCCATTGGCGCGGCCCCGAATCCCATCGGTCCCGAAATATTTGCGGCTCATGTAACCCCCAACACGGACCCCTCGAACCATCCGGCGAGAGAGCCCCGAACGCCCACCAGTCTAGCGTGCATCGGCCTTATAGACTGTCAGGCGCTAAGATGACTTCAAAAAATATGATGAATCATTACCATGGCCGAACCACATTCTTCAGCCTTAAGACGCTGAAAAATATAACATTCCTGTCGTTAAGACAATCCCCGGGGACGCGCGCTGTCCCCTACCCTTTGCCGTTGCGCTTGACGTGCTGGTCGCCCTTGGTGGGGGCCGGCTGGGTGACATTGACGGGATCGGAACCGGGAAACGTCTCCTCCAGGCCCTCTTCCAGGGCCTCGTCGAGCCGGCGCTTTTCGGTATTGTCGTCCGGCTTCGGCTTGGAGCCTGATTGCGTCATCGTGCTCTCCCATCCGTCTTCGATTTGGCGGGCCCTTCAACCATGCTAGATGACGGCAAGACCGAACATCTGCAAGAACTCGCTATCTCAGAACTTGCGACATAGAAGAAGGCCGGAAACGTCCATGAAGCACATTACCTGCATCGAAGACCTGCGCCAGCTGCACAAGCGCCGGGTGCCGAAGGCGTTTTTCGATTATGCGGACCGCGGCTCCTATACCGAGGACACGCTGCGCGCCAACTCCGAGGACCTGCAGCAGATCAAGTTCCGCCAGCGCATCCTGGTCGATGTGTCCAAGCGCAGCCTCGCGACCACGATCCTGGGCGAACCGGCCGCGATGCCGCTGATCCTGGCCCCTGTCGGCCTGCTCGGCATGCAGCATGGTGACGGCGAGATCTACGCCTGCCGCGCGGCGCAGGCGGCCGGCATCCCGTTCACCCAGAGCACGATGTCGATCTGCTCGATCGAAGACATCGCCGCTAGCGTCGACAAGCCGTTCTGGTTCCAGCTCTACGTCATGAAGGACCGCGGCTTCATCAAATCGCTGATCGAGCGCGCGATCGCGGCGAAATGCTCGGCGCTGGTGTTGACCGTCGACCTGCAGGTGATCGGCCAGCGCCACCAGGACATCAAGAACGGCATGACGGTGCCGCCGGAATGGTCGCTGTCGAAGCTGATCGACTTCGCAACCAAGCCCGCCTGGGTGTCGGGCGTGCTGCAAGGCAAGCGCCGCACCTTCGGCAACATCGCCGGTCACGTCAAAGGCACGGAGGATCTCACCAAGCTATCGGAATGGACCGCCTCGCAGTTCGACACCTCGTTGAGCTGGAAGGACATCGACTGGATCCGCAGCATCTGGCCGGGTAAGCTGATCCTCAAAGGGATTCTCGATGTCGAGGACGCCGAGCTCGCCGCCAAGACCGGCGCGCAGGCGATCGTGGTCTCCAACCATGGCGGCCGCCAGCTCGACGGCGCACCGTCCTCGATCGAGGTGCTGCCGGAGATCGTCGACGAGGTCGGATCACAGCTCGAGATCATGTTCGACGGCGGCATCCGCACCGGCATGGACATCATGCGCGCGCTCGCGCTCGGCGCGAAGTCCTGCATGATCGGCCGCGCCTATGCCTACGGCCTCGGCGCCGGCGGCCAGGCCGGCGTCGCCAAGGCGCTCGACATTTTGGGCAAGGAGCTCACCACCACCATGGGGCTGTGTGGCGTCAACACCATCGCCGAGATCGACGACAAGGTGCTGGCGGTTTGAGGCGATCGTAGCCACAAACTCGTCGTCGTCCCGGCGAAGGCCGGGACCATCACCACAGCCGCGCGAGATTTGAACGCGGCTGTGGCCACAGCCTTTCTCAACAATCGTCATCGGTGGTTATGGATCCCGGCCTTCGCCGGGACGACAGCGGAGCCTGCGGATCGAGATCCCCCGATGCGCAATTGCGCATCTGAGGTTCGATGCTACGCATCGCCCCGGAATGACACTTCGTGTCACATCGGCGGCGCGATGCCGTCGCGGCCGACATTGACGCGGTTGGCTTCGAGCGTGCCGTCGTCCTTCTTGACCGCGCCGAAGATGATGATCTTGGCGCCCGGCTTCAGCTCCGACTTGTCGCCGGAGACAAAGGTCACGACCGGGGTGCCGGGCGGCACCAAGACCTTCTTCTCACCGTCCTTGTATTTCACCGTGATGTTCTGGCCGTCGGTGCCCTGCACCGTCTCGGCGACGGTGGCATTGGTCATGGTCGAGTTGGCGCGCAGGTCCCAGGGACGAAAACCTTCGGCGGCGCCGCGCTGATTTTCCGGGAAGATGTGAACCGCGATCGCCCTCTGCGTCCCGTCCGGCTCGGGCATCGCGGTGACGCCGATGTAGGAACCGGACTTGATCTCGGACAGATCGGTCTTGGCGACACCGAACACCGCGACGTTATCGGTCGTCCGCACCTTCATGTCGGCGCCGTCGCGCGACTTGATCGACAGCATTGCGCCGTCGACGGCCTCGATGGTGCCGCGAATGCGCACGGTCGGCGGCTGCTGCGCCGACGCGGTCGAGGCAACGGCAACGAGAAGCAATGCGGCAAGGAATGGTGACTTCGGCATGGTGTCCCTCATGGGTTTGGCTGGCGATTGGGGAACACCGGGGAATTGGTGGTATTCCGTGCAAGCCACAACTCCTCGCGGGAGTGACGGCTTGCACGACATTTACGCACCGGATGAGGGACTGTTACTGCAGTCACGGACAGGTGATGCGCTTGAGCGCTGCACGGCGATCGTAGCCCGGATAGTCTTCGTCGTCCCGGGCAAGCGAATCGCGACCCGGGACGACGTGTTGAGAGAGCTACGCCTCGCGTCACATCGGCGGTGTCAGCCCGTCGCGGCCGACGCTGATGCGGTCGGTCTCGAACGAGCCGTCGGGCAGCTTCTTCATGAAGGCGATGACCTTGGCGCCGGCCTTCAGGTCCGCCTTGTCGCCGGGAACATAGGTCACGACCGGCGTTTCCGGCCCGACCTGCACTTTCTTCTCGCCGTCCTTGTACTTGACCAGCAAGGTATGGCCGTCATTGCTGACCACGGATTCCGCGACGGTCGCGTTGGTCATGCTGCTGTTCGGCTTCAGATCGTAAGGCCGCGAACCTTCACCGGTGCCGCGCATGTTTTCGGGGAACACATGCACCTCGACCGCCTTCGGCGTGCCATCGGGGCCGGGCACCGTGGTCGTGCCGATGAAGGAACCGACCTTGATGTCGGACAGGCCGATCTTGGTGAGGCCAAGCACCAGCATATTCCCTGCCATGTGCAGCTTGACCTCTTCGCCGCTGCGCGACTTCACCGCCAGCGTATCGCCATCGACGCTCTCGACGGTTCCGCGCACCCGGGTCGGGGTCGGCGGCTGCTGCGCAAGCGCGTAGAGCGTGGATGCCGTCACCATCGCAAGCGCAATGAACGGACGAACGAGATGGGAGCGGCGGGCAAGCATGGTTGATCTCCGGGAGGGAACGCGGGGGGACTAACACGAGACCCCGCTCCGGAGACGCTATTCCAAGGCTCAAGTCTTTGTGAGATCGGCCTCGACGATCGCACGCAGCTCCGCCGTTACCTGCGGGCGCTGCCCGAACCAAAGCTCGAAACCGCGCACCGCCTGATGCAGCAGCATGCCGAGCCCGTCGGCGGTCCTCAGCCCCCGCGCCGTTGCCGCCGCAAGCAACGGCGTCACCAGCGGCACGTAGACAATGTCGGAAACAACCGCGCCCTCCGGCAACAGGCCGATATCGATCTCCAACGGAGGCTGGCCGTGCTGGCCGAGCGACGTCGTGTTCACCAGCAGCCCCGCGCGCGGCAACAACTCGCCGACCGTGTCCCAGGTCGCAGGATGCACACCTGCGCCGTACAGGGCGGCAAGCGCGCGGGCGCGGTCGATCGTTCGATTGACCAGGTGCACGCGCGCAATCCCGCGCTCGATCAGGCCGAACACCACCGCGCGCGCTGCGCCGCCGGCGCCGAGCACCAGCGCGTCATCGGTCTTGTCCCAGCCGGGCGCGCAGGCGTCGAGATTGTTGATGAAGCCCTCGACGTCGGTGTTGGTCGAGCGCAACTCGCCATCGGCGAACCACAGCGTGTTGGCAGCGCCGACGGCGCGGGCGCGCTCATCCGGCGCCGACAGCGCCAGCGCGTGCTCCTTGTGCGGACGGGTGACGTTGGCGCCGACGAAGCCGCGCAGCGACAGGCGGAACAGGAAATCCTTGAAATCCTCCGGCGGCACCGCCTCGATCACGTAGCCGCCCTCGATGCCGAGGGTGCGCAGCCAGTAATGATGGATCAGCGGCGAGCGGGAATGCGCCGCCGGCCAGCCGATCAGGCACGCGGCGCGGGTTTTGCCTTGGGATGGCATGCTTGAGGATGTCATGACCGTGACATCGGCCAAGGCACGTGCGCTGTCAATCCGTCCGCTTCGTGTTCCCGAAAACCAGCGCGCTGAGGATGAAGGCGGTGCCGGCGGCGAACCAGATCGCGGCGAGATTGATCCAGTGGTAGGCGATGGCGCCGGCCAGCGCGCCCGCGACCAACGCCGCCCATAGCATCAGATTCGGTAGCCAGGCCCAGCCTGCGCCGCCGGTCAGCGCGGCGGCAATCAATTGCCCGGCCTTGACCAGCGCCCCGGTGACATAGGTCAGGCCAAGCCCGGCCCCGCCTGCAAGCTGGAACACCGCGTTCTCGAGCCCCATCGCCAGCACGATGGCGGCGACGGCGGTGTTCGGCAGACCATTGGCATAGGCCAGTGCCGCTGCCGCGAGCAGCAGCGCCTCGACCAGCAGGATCAGTGGCTGGCGATGCGCGAAGCGGCTGAGCACGATCAGGCTGCCGGCCGCGGCACCCACAACGAACAGCACGATCAGCGCCAGCGCCTCCAGCGCGTGCTGCCAATGCCCCTCGGCCAGCGTGACGCCAAGTCGCGTCGAATTGCCGCTCATGAAAGAGACGAACAGTCCGCCGAGCTGCAGATAGCCGATGGCATCGACATAACCGGCCAGCGCGCTGAGCGCGCAGGCCAGCGCCAGGTTACGGCGGGATTCCAGCATGATGACCTTGCGCCCCCATGGGGACGCAAGCTAGCTGGCCGCGGCCATCCTGCCAACGATCACGCCCGCAGTGCGTGATCGCAGCGCCAGCGTCACGCCGCGTCGCGATGCGCGGCGATGATCTGGTCGGCGGCGCGGCCCGTCACTTCGGCCATGCGGTCGAACTGGCGGGTGAAGGTGCCGGCGCCGGCGGTGGCCGAGCGCAGCTCCACGATGAGGTCGCCGATCTCGGATTCCGGCATCGTGGCGCGAACGCAGTCCCAGCCGCTCCAGCCCTCGCGGGTGTCGAAGCCGAGGATCTGGCCGCGGCGCGCCGACAGGATCGCATTGATCTTGGCGGTCGCCTCGGTCGGACACACGATCTCGACCATATGGATCGGCTCCAGCAGCACCGGCTGGCACTGCGGCAACCCCTCACTGACCCCGATCCGCGCCGCGGTGCGGAACGCGAGGTCGGAGGAATCGACGCTGTGATAGGAGCCGTCGGTCAGCGTGACGTCGACGTCGATCACCGGGAAGCCGAGCGGTCCCCGCGCCAGCGCGTCGACGACGCCCTCCTCCACCGCGCCGATATAGTTGCGCGGCACCGCGCCGCCGACCACCTTCTCGTGGAATTCGAAGCCCGATCCGCGCGGCTTCGGCTTGATGTCGAGCACGACGTCACCGAACTGGCCATGGCCACCGGACTGCTTCTTGTGCCGGCCGCGCTGCGTGATGGCTTTACGGATGGTCTCCTGGTAGCCGATCGCCGGCGGATGCGATTTGACGTTGACGCCGTAGCGGTCCTTCAGCCGCTCCTGGGCGACGCGCAGATGCATCTCGCCCTGCCCCCACAGCACGGTGTCGTGGGTGCGCGGGTTCTGGATCATGGTCAGCGACGGATCCTCCTCGTTCAGCCGCAGCAGCGCCTGGCCGAGCTTGACGTCATCCTTGCGGTCGGTCGCGGCGATCGAGATCGACAGCACCGGAGCCGCCGGCTCGACCTTGACCAGCGAGGCCGGGGCCGTCTTGCCGCTCGAGACCGTATCGCCGGTCTTGATCGCGTCGAGCTTGCCGAGCGCGACGGTATCGCCGGCCTCGGCCTGCGGCCGCTTGCTGTCATGCGCGCCCGAGACCGCGAGGATGCCGGAAACGCGCCCGCTGTCGCCGCTTGAGGATTGCAGCGTCGCGCCGTCATCGAGGCGGCCGGTCAGCACGCGCGTCAGCGACAGCTTGCCGCCATGCTGCAAATGCACGGTCTTGAACACAAAGGCCAGCGCATCCTTCTGATCCTTGATGCCGAGCCGTTTGGCGGTCTCGGTGACGCCCGGCGACTCGTGGCGCAGCGCCTTCATCAAACGGAGCACGCCGTTCTCGCGGCTCGCAGCGCCGAGCAGCACCGGACAGATCAACCCCTCGCGCAATTCGCGGGCGAGATCGTCGAACACGGCATCGCGCGGCGGCTGGATGTCCTCCAGCAATTGCTCCATCAGCGCGTCGTCGTGATCGGCGAGCTTCTCCAGCATCGAGAAGCGCGCTTCCTTCTCGCGATCGAGATTGCCGCCCTCGAGCGCCATCACCTCCGACGGCTTGTGCTCGCGATAGACGAAGGCGCGCTCCAGCGCGAGATCGACGAAGCCCTCGATCAGATCGCCGTTCCAGATCGGGATCTGGCGCAGCACCAGCGGCACGCGCGAGGCCGGCTGCAGCGTCGCGAGCGTTTCGCGGACGCGCTTGTTGGCGCGGTCGATCTTGTTCAGGAACAGGAAACGGGGAATGCCGAGCTCCTCGAGCTCGCGCAGGATGATCTGCAGCTGCGGCAGCTTCTTCTCGTCAGCCTCGCAGACCACGACCGCAGCATCGACCGCGGGCAACGCGGCACGCATGTCGTGCGCGAATTCGATCGAGCCGGGGCAATCGATAAAGGTGTAGCTGTCCCCCATGAAGGTGGTGGTAGCGGCGGTCAGGCCGACGCCCATCTTGTGTTGACGCGCCTCGGGGCTGGCATCGCCGACAGAGGTTCCGGCATCGACGCTGCCGGCAGTCTTGATGGCGCCCGTTCGCGCCAGGATCGCTTCCAGAAGTGTGGTTTTACCGCTTTGGAAAGGGCCCACCAGCGCGATGCACCGTGGACCTCGGGGACTTCTGACGTCTTGTCCCATTGCCGCCTCCTCGTGTTGGAGCTCGGCCCAAGATTGGGTCGGCGACCGTTCATGCTCTGCCTGCGCTTGGCGTTTGGCAAGCGGGAAAACGTCGCTGCGGTGCGGCGGCGCGAACGTTCACGATAACGGGGCTGGGCAACGCCGCTCTCCGAACGGATGTGCCCGATGCGCCGGCTCCTTGGCGCGGCGCCGCGCCAACGCATTCACGATCAGGCCCGTGACCGAAGGCTCCGGCCGCGCCGGATGCAGCACGAAAGCATCGTCGGACAATTCGGCGCGCGCAATGGCATCCTTCTCGGCAAGCGGATGTGCGCGCGGCAACGCCGCGACATGGGGCTCATCGAGGATCAGGCGCTGCGCGAGCCCGGCTTCGGCTGGTAGCGCCGGGCGCGCGAAGCCGACGTCGATCCGGCGCCGCCGCAACGCCTCGGCAATCTCTGCCGCCAGGCTACGCGCGCGCTTTAGCGACCCGGTCGCAGCTCCAGGCTCTCGAGGCCGGCGGCGATGTTGACGCCGACCTGGCCCTGCACGCTGAGCGGCTGCAGAGCGATCGTGTTGTCGGAGCCACCGACCAGCACATTGCCGCCGACGCCGACGCCGAGCGTCGCGCTGCCCTGCGCGCCGGCATAGTTGCCCGAGAGTGCCCCAGGCCCGAGCCGCTCCACCGGTGCGTAGACGCCCCAGGCCAGCGCCGATTCCTGGGTAATGCCGAGATCGATCCCGACCTTCTGGATGGTCGCGATGTAGCGGTCCTCGGGCAGGCCATTGGCGCGCAGCACGCAGCCGAGATGGGTCACGGAACCGACGATGAAGCCGACGCTCGCGCCGCCGCGGCATTCCAGGACGCCGACCTGTACGCGCTGGCTCGGCTGTTGGGCGTTGGCGCCGCCGATTGCGGCCAGCGTGGTGATGGCGGCAGCGGCGAGGAGAGTGAAGCGACGCATGTTGGGGAATCTCCGGCTGAGAGGCATGACGCGAGCAGAGAACTGAACGGCGCCGTGTCCGCGGCGCGGTTGCATCCTATGCCATAACACCGAATGGTCAGCCAGAATTTGCGGTGCCCGGCCACCGATTGTTGCCGGATGTGGCGGTGTTGCGATGTTCCTTCGGGGCCGCCGCAATGGACAGCAAGCAACAGACAAAAAAGAGGCCCGCTTTCGCGGGCCCCTTGATCAGACACCGACCGGCTTAGTGGTGGTGGTGATGACGGTGGTGGCGATGATGCCGGCGCGGACCGCTGGTGCGGACCGGCTCGAGATCGATCCCGGCGATACCGGCCGCGACGTTGAGGCCGGTCTGGCCCTGCAGGCTGATCGGCTGCAGCGCATAGGCGTTGTTCGGGCCACCGAACAGGAAGTTACCGCCGGCGCCGAGGCCGACCGAGGCGTTGACGCCGACGCCGCCGTAGCTGCCGGCGAGCGCACCGCGCGGCACCACCGTGGTCGGTGCACTGACGGCCCAGGCGAGCTGGGTCTGCCCGGTGAAGCCGAGGTCGACGCCGATCCGCTTCACGGTCGCAAGATACGGCTCGGGCCGACGGCCGCCGCTCTGGAACACGCATTCGAGGCGGGCAACGGAGCCGACGACGAAGCCGACGTTCTCGCCGCCCTGGCATTGCAGAACCCCGGCCTGAACCTGCTGGGGCGCCGCGTTGGCAGTGGCGAACGGCGCCAGCAACGCAAGCGCTGCAAGGGTGAGAGTCGAAAGTCGCATGGATCTGTCTCCGCAAGGTGAACTGAAATTGCAATTTGCGCGGCGGACAGAAAGCAAGGGTCGTGTCCAAAACAAGGCAGATCGCAAAGGGGTCGCAAAAACTTCCCGCGTGTGGCATCGATGTTCGCGCACACGCGCGTGAGGTGAGCAGGTTGTGAATTGACTCTGCGATTTTACCGGCGCGCGATGTCGCAGGATAAACGAAAACGCCCCCGCACCAGGTGCGGGAGCGTTTTTTAGTCTCTTGGTTCGGAATTAACTATCGCAGATTGCCGCAGAAGCGCTGGATGCGCTTGCAGGCATCCTCGAGATCCGAGGTCCTGGTGGCGTAGGAAATGCGGAATGCAGGGCCAAGGCCGAACGCCGAGCCCTGCACGACGGCGACGCCTTCGCTCTCGAGCAGCTCGGTGACGAACGCCTCGTCATTGTCGATCACCTTGCCCGAGGGGGCCGTCTTGCCGATCGTGCCGGCGCAGGACGGATAGACGTAGAACGCGCCTTCCGGCCGCGGGCACTCGATGCCGCTCGCCTGGTTGAGCATCGAGACCACGAGGTCGCGGCGCTCCTTGAACACCTTGTTGTTCGCGGCGATGAAGTCCTGCGGACCGTTGAGCGCCTCGACCGAGGCCCACTGCGCGATCGACGACGGGTTCGAGGTCGATTGCGACTGGATCGTCGCCATCGCCTTGATCAGCTGCGCCGGACCGCCGGCATAGCCGATGCGCCACCCGGTCATGCAATAGGCCTTCGACACGCCGTTCACGGTCAGCGTGCGATCGTAGAGGCTCGGCTCGACCTGCGCTGCGGTGGTGAAGACGAAGTCGTCATAGACGAGGTGCTCATACATGTCGTCGGTCATCACCCAGACATGCGGATGCTTGACCAGCACGTCGGTGATCGCCTTGAGCTCGCTCCTGGTATAGGCCGAGCCGGTCGGGTTCGACGGCGAGCACAGGATCACCCACTTGGTCTTCGGCGTGATCGCCTTTTCGAGATCTTCCGGACGCAGCTTGAAGCCGGTCGACGCGGGGCACACCACCGGGACCGACTCGCCGCCGGCGAGCGCGACCATCTCGGGATAGCTGACCCAATACGGCGCCGGGATGATCACCTCGTCGCCGGGATTGATGGTCGCCATCAGCGCGTTGTAGAGCACCTGCTTGCCGCCGGTGCCGACGATGATCTGGTTCGGCTTATAGCTCAGGCCATTCTCGCGCGAGAACTTGTTGATGATGGCTTCCTTGAGCTCCGGTATGCCGCCGACGTCGGTGTACTTGGTCTTGCCGGCCTCGATCGCGTGGATCGCCGCCAGCTTGATGTTGGCGGGCGTGTCGAAGTCAGGCTCGCCGGCCCCGAGGCCGATGACGTTGCGGCCCGCGGCTTTCAGCGCGCGTGCTTTGTCCGTGACCGCGATCGTCGCGGACGGCTTCACACGGTCGAGCGCAGCGGACAGGAAGGCCATTATCATCTCCTGGCAAACGTCGTGAGCCGTTGGGCCACGACTTGATTTGAATGGGATTGCGGCACCCTAGGCCTGTCGCCGCTGCATCGCAAGAAGCTTGGCGATAAAGCACGAAAACTTTCGCGCATGGCGCGCGACATGCGCAATATTCCGCAAGTTCCAGCCCCAAATGACTCATATCCGGCAAGACCTGTCATGGCCGCTCCGGCCTTGCCGGCAAGGCCCGCGGCTGCGTCCGCCGCCGCGGATTGCTCCGAGGACAATGTGCCGTGCGGCGCCTGCCTGAAGCTGCCGACGGCAGGCCGTCCGGCGCAGCCGGCAGCACATCCCGCGATGCGGCTGCCACGTTGACGTTTCTGAATTGCAGCACATCGGCCACCGCCATCGATGGCATCGACCGGCACCATGCACAGCGTCGCGCAGGCGTGATCCGAATTGTTCTGCTGTGTTGATGGAATCGTTCTGCACGCGTGCAGTGCGGTAGACGTTTCGACTTTTTCCACATTGCAGGGCTTGCGACGCACCCCTGTCAGCATCATTGTTTAGCGGCGTTGCGGTGTGACAGGCCGCGCAACTTTGAAGCGTACCGTCTCCCTGACCTGAGTGAACCCCGACGCAATGTACAAGCTCTATTCGATGCAGCGCTCCGGCAACAGCTACAAGGTTCGGCTTGCGCTTGCCGTGCTGAACACGCCGTACGAGGCGATCGAGATCGACATCCTGCGCGGCGAGAGCCGGACCCCGGAATTCCTGGCCAAGAATCCGAGCGGCCAGGTGCCGTTGCTCGAGGTCGCCGAAGGCCGCCACCTCGCCGAGTCCAATGCCATCCTCTGGTACGTCGCGATCGGCACGCCGCTGGCGCCGGAGTCGCGGATCGAGCGCGCCGAGGCGCTGCAGTGGATGTTCTTCGAGCAGCACGCGCTGGAGCCGAATATCGGCGCCGCCTATTTCTGGCTGTCGCTGGTCAAGGGCGGGCGCGACCTGCAGACCCACGCGCTGGAAGACTGGATGGAGCGCGGCTATGCGGCGTTGCAGGTGATGGAAAATCATCTCAAGAACCACACGTTCTTCGCCGCCGAGCAGTTCACCGTCGCCGACATCGCGCTCTACGGCTACACCCACGTCGCCGACCGCTGCGACTTCGACCTGGCGACCTTTCCGTCGATCCGGGCCTGGTTGAAACGGGTCGAGCAGACCCCCGGATTTGTCTCGATGGATTGGCAGCCGGGTCCCGAGGCGGAGCTCCAGGCTCGCCTCGTCGCCGGCGTCTGAATTCCGAGAATAGCGGGGAAATTGCCCAAATTGCGGGCAAAACCTCCGCATGGGCCGCATTTTCGCCGCTTTCAGTGGGCTCCGCCGCCGCAATGTTGCCGGTCACGGGCGGCAGATTCGCTCGGATGTCGTGAGTGATTCGCTCGCGACCTGAGGGATTTAGACCATGAAACGGTGGTCCGGCACGGCAGGCTTCCATGGCCGCCCTGCCCCGGTGGCATCATCCCGGCTGACCAACGCGATCGCCGCGTCGCTCGCGCTTGGCGCATTGACGCTGTGCCTGGTCGTCGCCGTGACGGTGCTGTCGGGCAACATCATCCTGGCAACACCGATCCCGGCATAATCAAGCAGTTTCCGATTGGCACCTGATCCGCGGCGAGGCGCGGGAGAGACAGCGGCACGACATGATGAAGACCCCCGTGGGACTTGTGACCGTGACGCTGTCGGCGGCGATCCTGCTGGCGGCATCGCTCCTGATCGTGACCGGCACGCAGGGCGAAGACCGCGCGCACCCCCCGCAGGTGACGACGCCTGCCGCCAAACCGGCCCAGCACCGCTAGACTAGCGCAAATGCGCTAGCTCCATCTGTGGAAGATGAAGAACGCGCCGGCGGCGATGAAGGCAAATCCGAGCGCGTGATTCCAGCCCAGCGGCTCCTTCAGGTACAAGACCGAGAAGGCTGCGAACACGACCAGCGTGATCACCTCCTGCATGGTCTTGAGCTGTGCCGCGCTATAGACCTCGCTGCCCCAGCGATTGGCCGGCACCGCCAGCCAGTATTCGAAGAAGGCGATGCCCCAGCTCACCAGAATGACGATGGGGAGCGAGTGATCCTTGAACTTGAGATGCCCGTACCAGGCGAAGGTCATGAAGACGTTCGAGGCGAACAGCATCAGGATCGGCAGCAGCGACGGAGAAATGGCGGGCATCGATATCCTCTTCGAGCAAAGCACGCGGTAACCCGCGGGCCCGGAACCGGGTTCCATCCGACCTGCATATCATTTGATTTGAAAGCAACGAAAGCTCGCTCGGCCCGCGCAAGGGTCGCTTAACGGTCGGCACGGAAATCCCGGCGCCGTTGCGGCCCTGTCGTCAAACTGCGGCTTTATCGTTTGTCCGATGGATAGCGAGAACGCGCATGCGGCTTGATTGGCGTGCAATTTCAGGTCCGGCCCTGGCGGCGATCACGGGGCTCGCCGCCTTCCTGATCGATCGCCTCATGATCGCCGTTCCCAACCCTGCGCCGCTGTTCGTCTGCATCGTGGCGCTCGCGAGCTCGATCAGCGGCATCACTTCCGGGCTGATCTCCGCCGCGATCGCGGTGGCCGCCTCGGCGCTGTTCTTCCTCGATCATCGCGCCCTGCCCGGCTACGACATAGCCGACCTCGCGCGGATGCTGATGCTGGCGGCGACCGCGGCCGGCACCGCCCTGATCACAGGAATGCTGCGGCAGAAATGGATCGATGCCTTTGCCGCGGAGCAGCAGCACCACGCCACCGCGGCGCGGCTCGCTGCCGCGCTCGACCAGGTCGACATCGGCATCGTGCTGCTCGACGCCGATACCCGCGCCGAGTTCATCAACCGCGCCTTCCGGGATTATTTCGCGCTGTCCGACGCCCAGGCCGACAGCAAGCCGCCCTTCGTCGCGCTGATGTATCATGGCCGCGACACCGGCGCCTATCAATTGCCCGAAGACGAGCTGAGCGCGTTCGTCGCCAAGCGCATCGAGATGATGCGCGCAGGCGATTCCACGCCGATCAACCTCAATCTCGCCGACGGCCAGGTGCTGCGCTTCAGCTGCACGGCGCTGCCCGACGGCGGTCGCATGCTGAGCTATACGCCGGTTACCGACCTCGTGCGCCACACCGACGATCCGGCCCGCGCCGACGAATACCGGGCGCAGCGCGCCGGGCGCGAACGCCATCTCGCAAGGCTGCTGCGCGCCGCCGAGTGAGGCACGGCCTCGTTCGCAATTGATCCAGCATCACCGCACCGATAGAAGGTTGCATGCGATGCGCAGGCATCGCGCAACGCAGGATCGCTCATGTCCGACGACGTCACCATCCGCTTTGTCACCCGCGACGATTACGCCCAATGGCTTCCTCTGTGGGACGGCTACAACGCCTTCTATGAGCGGTCGGGACCGACCGCGCTCGCGCCCGAGATCACCGCGATGACGTGGCAGCGCTTCTTCGATGCATATGAGCCGATGCATGCGCTGGTCGCCGACGCCGGCGGCGAACTGCTCGGCCTGACGCACTATCTGTTTCACCGCTCGACCACCGCGATCGCGCCGACCTGTTATTTGCAGGATCTCTTCACCAGCCAGGCGGCGCGCGGCAAGGGCGTCGGCCGCGCGTTGATCAACGGCGTCTATGCGCAGGCCAAGCTTGTCGGATCGCCACGCGTCTACTGGCAGACGCATGAGACCAATCACACCGCAATGCAGCTTTATGACAAGGTCGCGGACCGGCCCGGCTTCGTCATCTATCGCAAGATTGTCTGAGCGGGCATTCGCCGCCTGTGGTCGGATAGAGATGTCACCGGCACGTTACAAAGCCGGGCTAGGCTTCGCCCTGCGTAAGATCAGGCCCCCCGTCTCAGATCTTCGCCCCAAGCGGTCCCCGTCAGTCGCCGCGTCTGACCGGGACCGCTTTTTTTGCCGCACTGCTTTCATGACATTGCGTCTGTGACACTGCCCTGCGCGATCGGCGGTAGAACGGCACCTTGCTTGCGTCGTCCCGGCGAAGGTCGGGACCCACAATCACAAATCCGCGGGGTGATAGCGTGCTGTGGCTCGAACGTTTTTCAACAATCGAGTTCGGTGGTGATGGGTCCCGGCCTTCGCCGGGACGACGCCGTCGTTGTAGCGAGTACTACACCACCAACCCCTTCATCGGCTTCGCGGGCGCGCTGTCCGGAAACACCGCATCCGCCAGCACGCGCTCGCCAATTCCGAACTGGTCATGCAGCACGCCCTTGATCACGGCGCGCAGGTCGGTGGTCGCAGCGAGGTCGCGGGCCTGGTAGAGGTTGGCGGGCTTCAGGCCCGGCCAGTCGGTAATCATGCGGCCGCCATTCACCGCACCGCCGGCGAGCAGCGCGATGGTACCGGTGCCGTGGTCGGTACCTTCGGTGCCGTTGATGCGCGCGGTGCGGCCGAACTCGGTGGCGACCACGATCACGGTGTCGCGCCAGCGCGCGCCGAGGCCGCTCTGGAATTCCGCCAGCGCGCCGTCGAGACCGCCGAGCAGTTGCGCGAGCCGGCCGACCGGCCCGCCCTCGTTGGCATGGGTATCCCAGCCGTCGAAGGCGAGCGCACCGATCCGCGGACCGTCATCCGCCGCCATCAGCTTGGCGGCGCCGCGCGCCACCAGACGCATCGCCGCCACGCCGCCGCCGCCGGGCTTCGGCTTCATCTCGTCGCCCTGCGCCTGCTTCTCGAGTTGCAAGCCTTGCGTCAGCGCGCTCGCCAGCGTCGGATCGCGATGCTGATAGAGATCGAGCAGCCGCATCGCGGTGTCGTCGGCGGCCTGCGGCAGCGCGGTCGGCGCCCAGCCGACGGTCGGCGCGGCGCCGCGCAACACCAGAGGCGTGGTCGGGCCGACCGCGAGCGCGCTCGTCACCCGCTCGCCCTTCGGCAAGGCTTCGAGCGCGCGGTTGAGCCAGCCGGACTGCACGCGGCCGGGACCGGGAAAGCCGCTCTCCAACACGTCCTGGCCGTCGAAATGCGAGCGATCGCGATAGGAGGTCGCAACCGCATGCACCACCGCGGCCTGCTTGGCACGATACATCCGCGCGAATTCCGGCATCGCCGGATGCAGCCCGAAGAAGGGGTCGAGCATCACGGCCGCGTTCGGCCCATCCGCCCTCAGCGCGATCGCACCATGCAGGCCGGCATAATCGGGATCGCCGATCGGCGCGACGGTCGCAAGACCGTCGAGCGCGCCGCGCAGGATGATGGTGACGAAGCGTGGATCGCGGCCATCGGCGGCACGCGCGAATTTCGGCAGATAGGCCCAGGCGGCAAACGAGGCGCCGCCGAGCAGCAGCGCGCGCCGCGACGTCGCCTGCATCATCAGGCTCTCGGAGCAATCCATCGTCATCTCCTCTGGAATTCCGGCGACATCAGCAGCAGCGCCAGCGCCTGCTGCCGCGATTCCGCGCGCTCGATCGTGCGCCGCGTCTCCGGCGATGCGGCATCTGCCGCAATCAGCTCGAGCAGGTCGCGCGGATCGAACTTGTCGGCGAGCTGTGAGGCGAGCTGCGCCGAGATGTCGAGCCTGAGCTTGAGGCCTTCAGGCGCCGCCCAGGCGGCAGCGGTGTCCGGAAAACCGTTCGGCCCGGCCGGCGACCACAGCGGCTGGCCGAGCACATTGAGGCCGTTGAGATAGCGGCCCGGGTCCTCGGGATTGCGCGCCAACAGCCGGCCCGACGCGACCAGGAATTCGTAAGGCGAACGCATTTTTGTCAATGGCGCCTGCCACGCCTCGTTGGATCCAACGAGCGCGGTGGCGAGCGCCCTGAGATCGCCGTCGGTCTTGCTGAAAGTGTCTTGCAGCCTCGCCACCAGTGCCGGCGGCGGATCGTCGGCAACGAAGTGACGCGCGAACTTGGTCGCGATGAACTTTGCGGTCGAGGGATGCCGCGCGATGTCCGACAGCACTGCCTCGCCCTGCGCGATGCCGGCCTGCGCATAGGTCTTGCCCAGCACCTGCTGCGGACCGGGCTGGTGGGCGTTGGCGTTGAACACGAAGCTGCCGGGCGCGCCGAGCTGGCCCTGCCGTCCGGCGAATGTCCAGCCGGTGATGACGCGCGCCAGCGACGTCACGTCGTCCTGGGTGTAGCCGCCGCCGACGCCGAGCGTATGCAGCTCCATGATCTCGCGGGCGAGATTCTCGTTCAGGCCGCGGTGGCGATTGATGCCGGCGCGCGACTCCGGGCCGAGCGATTGCTGGTTGTCGAGGAAGAACAGCATCGCCGGATGCTGCTCGACCGCCTTCAGCATATCGGCGAAGCGGCCGAGCACGTGCGGGCGGATCGCCTCGCGCTCGAACGAGCCGGCCCACATCCGCGCCAGCGCGCCCTTGTTGGCCGAGATGCAGAAGTGGTTGGACCAGAACACCACGAGCCGCTCGGCGAAACCGCAATCGGCGATCACGCCGCGCTGCAGCCGCGCCAAGGCCTCGGCGCGGAACGTCTTCTGGATGATGTTGGGCGGCTCGGTCGGCGGCTTCGGTGGATTAGCCATCGTCTGCATCGTCGGAGGCTGCATCGCGGCCGGCAGCGTCATCGCCGCATTGGCATTGTCGGCCGACTGCATCGCCGGATCCTTCGCCGCGATCTCCTTCGCCGCCGACGACAGCGACAGATTGCGCCGCGGCTGCGGCTTCGCGTCCGAGCCCTGCGGTGGCATCTCGCTCGCACCTTGCTGCGCGGCTTTGGCGGCGTTGCGCTCCTGCTGGATCTCGAACTGATAGTCGAACACCTGCTTGCCGAGCTCTGGCGTCGAGAGCAGGCCCGGCACTTCGAGCAGCGCACCGTTCGGACGCGCAAGTTCCGTCAGCACGAAACCGCGCGGATCGGAGGCCGCGTTGATGAAGTCGCCGGCTGCGCCGCCGCGGGCGCCGAATCCAAACCGGTTGAGCGCAATCAGCGCCGCTTGCGAATCACGGGCCATCGGAATTCCCTTAACGGCCGATCCCGGCTATATCGGTTGCCGGCATCATAGCGCGGTCCGGGATGAACCCGAGATTAATTCGTGCATTAAATCGCGGTTAGAAATGGACCTCTCGTCAAGCGATCGTTCCGAACGAGCTTCACCACGTCGGCTCGCCTGCGCGGCATGCGGCAGCGAGTTCTCCTGCTCGCTCACGGGATCGTGCTGGTGCTTCGACGAGAGCTTTCGCCTGCCGATGCCAACCGACGGCGCGGACTGCCTGTGCCCCGCATGCCTGCGGAAACTGGCGGACCAGCAAGCGGCGGCGCGCGGCAAGTGAACATACAAGTGAACACGCCCTGGACCGTCGACGCTATCCTGCTCGACATGGACGGCACGCTGCTCGACACCGAGAAGGTCTACTTCGAGAGCCTGGTCGCGGCGCTCAATGCATGCGGTTACACCGACGATGTCGTCGCGCTGTGCCATTCCATGGTCGGGCTTCCCGGCCCGGTCTGCGAAGCGATGCTGCGCGATCATTACGGCGCGGCGTTTCCGCTCGATGCCGTCAACCTTGCATTCCTCGAACATCGCGACCGGATGATGCGCGCGGGCCTGCCGCTCAAATCAGGCACGCTCGACCTGCTCGACGCCATCGCCGCCGCGGAACGCCCGATGGCGATCGTGACCTCGTCCTCGCGCCGCTCGGCCGAGCGCAACCTCAGCCTCGCCGGCATCCGCGATCGTTTCGAAACGCTGCTGACGCTCGACGACGTGACGCATGGCAAGCCCGACCCGGCGCTCTATCTCAAGGCCGCCGCGCAGCTCGGCGTGCGACCTGCGGCCTGCATCGCGGTCGAGGACTCCAACCACGGCGTCGCCGCCGCGCATGCCGCCGGCGCGATCACGCTGATGGTCCCGGACATGGCGCCGCCGACCGAGGAGACGCGGGCAAAATGCGCGGCTGTGTTGCCGGACCTCAACGCGGTGCTGGCGCTGCTGCAGGAGCGCGGCGCGCTTTAAGCGCCATCGCGATCCCGCTCAGATCGTTCGCACCTTCGATGACTTCGCGGTCTTTGCGCGTTTCGCCGCGACGTGACTATCGCGCGCCGCATGGCGGCTGCGCGTCTTCGTGTCCAGCGCCGCCTGTCGGGTTTCGCCGCCACCGCGGTGCGCGGCATATTCCTTGCCATCGATCGGCGCCAGATGGGGCGGGTCAAAACCGAGATAGGGGCGCGCGACGCCAAACTCCTTGCCGTGCGCGTCGACCCATTTCCAGAGCCTTTCCGACGATCTCCAACGGTCGTCGCGGGTCGCGCCGTCGATGCTGACGATGTCGGCTGCGAGCCCATGACCGTAACCGCCACGGAAGCTGCCGCCGTGATACGACTTGTTGCTGGCCGCCTTCAGCCCGCTTGCAATCGACTGGCGGTAGTCATCTCGGAAGGCGCTGGTGATGCCGGGCGACAGGCCGGCCTGTTCCGCCGCGAGAAGCGCATGAAAGAGCTTCAGCTTGAAGCTCCGATCGACGCCTCCCATGACGTAGTCCATCATCGGCATGCCGGCTTTTTCTGCCGCCTTGGCGTCCTTCCAGGCGAAATCCTCATCGACGAGCCTGGTGAAGGTTCTGGTGACCGTCACCATCTTCTTCTTTCTCTTGACCGTCACCTGCCTCTGCTCCGGCACCTTGATGGTGTCTTCCTTGGGCGTCCTTTGATAGAGCGCCCACAGATAGCGATCGATGCAGGCGTCGACGTCCCAGCACTCGTCGAGGATTTCGACGGAGTCCACCGCCGGCCTGGCCGCGCGAGGCTCCGGATCCGGCGTGTTCGCTGCCGGCGCCTGCAGCGATTGAATATCCAGCGGCAGTGCCGGATCGGTCAACGCGGCCTCGACGACCGGTTCCGGTTCGTGCGCAGTCGGCACAGCATGGGCGGTCGTCACTGCTTCCTGTTCATTCTTGGTCCGTGCACGAGGGTCGTCGACGGCAGCGTTCGACATGGCAGTCGCCGGCGAACTCGCCGAGACGGCATCGGCGGCGACAGCAGGTGCGCGGGCCCCATCAATCGATGCAACGACGGCTGCCGCATCGGCGACCGACGCATCGATTTTCTCGATACCAGCCGAACCGAACGCCGCAAACCACGAGACAATGCAGCTCGACAGAACGACCGTCCCGCCCAACGCCGCCGCCCGCACCCGCCGCGAGTTCACCATCCCAGCCTCCACGGGCTCCCTCGGGAGCCAGATTGCAGCATGTGACGATGCGATCATCCGCTCGGGGCGTGGTCGCGCAATGGCGAATGAAGGTTAACGCCTCATCTTTCCGGACGATGTTGCCCGAATGCAACTCGTAGCCTGCCTCCGTTTTGGCCCCTTCATCGCCAGCGCCGTCTCGATCAGCGTGCGCGCGGCCTCGCCGGCCGTCTCCATGTAGCTGGCGTCGCGATGCAGCAGCACCACCGCGAATGATCCGTCCAGCAGCAGCAGGATCTGCCGCGCCAGCTTTTGCGGATCGGCAATCCGCTGCTCCAAGAAGGTCGCGCGCAGCCAGTCCTCGAACTTCTTCTTGTGCGCGGCGCCGATCCTGATCGCGGGATGGCCGGGCATGTTGGCAAGCTCGGCCGAGGTGCGCAGGAAGCCGCAGCCCTTCCATTTCGGGTGCCGCGCCGAGCGCGCGAGGTTCTTGAAGATCGCCTCGACCTTCGCCGGCAAGCCACCGTCGGCCTCCGCGAACCATTTCCGGAACAGCGCGAGGTTGGGTTGGTCGCGCGCGGCGAGATAGGCGGCGACCAGGTCGTCCTTGCTCTTGAAGTGATAATACAGCGTGCGCTTGGTGAGGCCGGCCTTGGCGGCGACCTCGTCGACGCTGACGCGGCGGATGCCTTCATTGTAGAACAGCGCGCTCGCCGCCTGGACGATGCGCGCGCGGGTCGGCTCGGAGGGGCGGGGCATCCGTCGTATGTATACTAACCAGTGAATATACACAAATCGCGGCTCACCCTACATTCAACTCCGACACACACGAATGCCGGAGACCGCATCATGTCCGAACCTATCCTGCTCGAGACCCAAGATGGGATCGCCCTGATCACGCTGAACCGCCCGGCGCAGCTCAACGCGCTGAACTACGCGCTGATCGACCAGCTGATGGCGGCGCTCGACCGCATCGAGGGCGAGGCCGCGGTGCGCGCCGTGATCGTGACCGGCGCCGGCGAGCGCGCGTTCTCGGCCGGCGCCGACATCAAGGAATTCTCTGGCAGCGTCCAACAGGGCGCGGCCGTCGCGGTGCGCGACTTCGTCCGCCGCGGTCAGGCGATGACCGCACGGCTCGAGGCGTTCAAGAAGCCTGTGATTGCCGCGGTCAACGGGCTCGCCTTCGGCGGTGGCTGCGAGATCACCGAAGCCGTGCATCTCGCCATCGCCAGCGACCGTGCGCTGTTTGCAAAACCCGAGATCAAGCTCGGCATGCCCCCGACCTTCGGCGGCACGCAGCGGCTGCCGCGGCTGGCCGGACGCAAGCGCGGACTGGAGCTGCTGCTGCCAGGCGATCCGTTCCCGCCCGAGCACGCGCGCGAGATCGGGCTGATCAACCAGATCGTGCCGCACGACCAATTGCTGAATGCGGCGCGCGAGCTCGCCGGCCGCATCACCAGGCACTCGCCGGGCAGCGTTGCCGGCACCATCACTGCGGTGACGCGCGGGCTGAACATGCCGATTGCCGAGGGCTTGCTGGTCGAGAGCGAGCAGTTCGCCGCGCTGGTGCCGAGCCGCGATCTCGCCGAGGGGTTGGCGGCGTGGAAGGAACGGCGACCGGCGAAGTATGTCGGGGCGTAGTCGGCGTCCCGCCCTCGTCATTGCGAGCAAAGCAAAGCAATCTATAGAACCGCATGCGCGGAAAAATGGGTTGCTTCGTCGCTTCGCTCCTCGCAATGACGTAGAGAGAGTCGGGCCCTACCGCACCACCGCCGCGGTCTGCCCGAACAGCAATTTCCGCTCTTCCTCGGTGCGGATCGCGGGCTGGCCGAAATTCGGGTTGACCTCCTTGGCCTTGGCATAGGCGCGCTCGGTCGCCGGGCGCTTGCCGATCGTCTCCAGCCAGCGCTTCAGATGCGGGAAGTCGTCGATCTCCTGGCCCTGGTTCTTGTAGGGCACGACCCAGGGATAGCTCGCCATGTCGGCGATCGAGTAGGCGCCGGCAATGAATTCGCGATCGGCGAGCCGCTTGTTGAGCACGCCGTAAAGCCGGTTGGTCTCGTTGACATAGCGGTCGATCGCGTAAGGCAGCTTCTCGACCGCGTAGTTGCGGAAGTGATGGTTCTGCCCGGCCATCGGCCCGAGCCCGCCCATCTGCCAGAACGTCCACTGGATCGCGTCGTAGCGGCCGTAGAGATCCTGGGGCAGGAATTGTCCGGTCTTCTCGGCGAGGTAAAGCAGGATCGCGCCGGATTCGAACAAGGAGATCGGCTTGCCGCCGCCCTTCGGCGCGTGATCGACGATGGCCGGAATGCGGTTGTTCGGCGCGACCTGCAGGAAATCCGGCTTGAACTGATCGCCCTTGCCGATGTTCACCGGGAAAATTTTGTACTCCAATCCGGTCTCTTCGAGGAAGATCGTGATCTTGTGACCATTCGGCGTGGACCAGTAGTGGAGATCGATCATGGGGGTGATCCTGTTGTCGGAAGCGAAACATGCGTTTGCATGAATTTGAATAATCCGGATGCCAAGTCAATGGTGCAGACTGCCATTCGCGCGCAATTGTGATGAGCCGATTGAGCGGATGCGCGATTGGGCCTAGGCTCCGCCGACAGTTTGTTTGTTTCAATGACGATATTTGCAGCGGGAGGAATTGCGATGATCAGGGATCTGGCACGACGCGACTTTCTGAAGGCATCCGCGGCGCTGGCCGGCGCGGCAGCGGCGAATGCATTTTCATGCGTCGAGATCGCGAGTGCCGCGCCGATCGAGGTGCCGACCGTCGACAAGCTCTCGATCCGCGTGCTGGTCGATTCCAGCTACGACCTGTTCTTCAAACCGAAACAGTCGGGCGGCGTCACGATCGCGCCGCCGCCGCGTGGAGCCGACTACCAGAAGTCGCTGCACAACGAATGGGGCCTGTCGCTGTGGCTGGAGTCGGAGACCAAGGGCGCGCAGCGCACGCTGATGCTCGACTACGGCTATACGCCGGAAGTCCTGCTCAACAACATGGCGCTGGTCGGCGTCGATCCGTCGAAGCTCGACGCGCTGATCGTGAGCCACGGGCATTACGACCATTTCGGCGGCCTCAACGGCTTCCTCGATAAATTCCGCGACAAGCTTCCGGCCGACGTCAAGCTCTACGCGGGCGGCGAGGACAATTTCTGCCACCGCGTCAGCGCCACCCCGACCAAGGGCCAGTTCACCGATTTCGGCACGCTGGACCGCCGCCAGCTCGCCGCGCAACGCGTCACTACCGTGCTGTGCGAGACCCCGACCGTGATCGCGGGCCACGCCTTCACGACCGGCAAGATCAACCGTCGCAGCGTCGAGCGCGTGCTGCCCAACACCTGGGTCGAGTTCGGCATCAAGGACGGGCTCGGCTGCAACGCCAGCCACTATCTGCCGGCCGAGCTGGACGGCAAGATCGTGCCCGACGAGCACATCCATGAGCATGCGACCTGCTTCAACGTGCGCGACTTCGGCCTCGTCGTGATCTCGTCCTGCGGCCATGTCGGCATCGTCAATTCGGTCAAGCAGGCGCAGGAGGTCTCGGGCATCCAGAAGGTGCACGCGATCGTCGGCGGCTTCCATCTCGGGCCGGCGCCGAAGGATTACCTCACCGAGGTCGTCGCCGAGATCAAGAAGCTCGACCCCGACGTAGTGGTCCCGATGCACTGCTCCGGGCTCAACTTCGTGCAGGAGGCGACCGCACAGATGGGCGACAAGGTGCTGGTCACGACCACCGGCAGCCGCCTTTCGTTCGGCATATGATCCGACCCATCCTGCGCGGTTTCGCTTGGGTGGGCGCCGGCCTATGGCTGACGCTGGCGCCGGCGCTGGCCGGCGACGCGCCAGCGCAATCGGCACGCTCGGCCGCCGAGATCATGGACATCCTGATGTGGAACAGGGAGCCGGTCGGCGGCCCGTTCGCACTGACCGATCAGGCCGGCCATGCGCGCACCGACAGGGACTTCCGCGGCAGGCTGATGCTGGTCTATTTCGGCTTCACCTTTTGCCCGGACGTCTGCCCGACCGATCTGCAGGCGATCGGGCTGGCGCTCGACAGGCTCGGCCCCGACGGCGACCAGGTGCAGCCGATCTTCATCACGGTCGATCCCGAGCGCGACACCGCAAGCCATCTCGCAGACTATGTGCCGATGTTTCATCCGCGCCTGATCGGGCTGACCGGCAGCGCCGATGCGATCCGCAAGGTCGCCGATGCCTACAAGGTCTATTACGCAAGGGTGCCGCAGGACGCCGGCGACTACACCGTCGATCACACCGCCTACATCTATCTGATGGACCGCGACGGCAATTATCTCGGCTTCTTCCCGCCGGGCACCTCGGCCGACCGCATGGTCGAGATCATCCGGCCGAGGCTCGTCGCGCCGGCGCGCTGACAAGATCGTCAACTATCGCTGCATCGGAGGTCCACCTCTCCCCTTGTGGAAGAGGTGAGGAACGCGGTGCCATCGAGATCTCAATGCATCCGCCCGTGCGCGCGCAGAAACGTCTCGCCACTCGCCGTCACCATCACCCGCATGCCCTCGATCGAGGGACGGCGCGCGACGTAACCGCGGTCGACGGCGTCCTCCCAGATCGTCAGCCGCGGGCATGAGGTGCGCCAGACCTCGAGCACTTCGGTATAAGGCCGCGGCTCGCGCGCGACCCATTCGACGAGATCGAGCACCAGGGCGTCCGTGGTCTCAGTCATTTGGTCCTCGCCGGGTCAGCAGGGATTCATCGTCCGCTATGTCTGCGCCGCTTGGCCTCGTCCCGCAAACTGAGTTATCTTGCCCTTGCATCAGCTTTCCTGAGGGTTCATGCGGCGGCTGCTCTTTCTCAACGGCATCAAGGCGTTCGAGGCCGCAGCGCGGACCGGCAGCTTCGCGGCGGCAGGCCATGAGCTCAACGTCTCGGCCGCCGCAATCAGCCGCATGGTGCATCTGCTGGAAGAGCGACTCGGTGTCACGCTGTTCGAGCGCAAGGCGAACCGCCTCATCACCACGCCGGCCGGCCGCGCCTATCAGGGCGGCCTGACCCCGATCTTCGACGCGCTGGCGAGCCTCACCGCGCAGGTCACGGCGTCGGCGAGTGCGCGCGTGCTGACCGTCGGCGTCGGGCCGACCTTTGCGATGAAATGGATGATCCCGCACCTCGCCGAGTTTCGCAAAGCGGAGCCCGACATCGAGGTGCGGATCACGACCGGCGGCATGGCGGTGCCGTTCGCCGACGACTGGAGCTGCGGCATCCAGCTCGGCGACGGCCAATGGCCGGGCCTCGTCGCCGAACCATTGTTCGCCGCCGACCTGATGCCGGTGTGCGCGGCGCGGCTCGCCAACGCCCTGAAGCGGCCCGGCGACCTCAGGGGACCGAGCCTGATCCGCGTCGCGCATTCGCCGGACGACTGGCCGTCCTGGCTGAAGGCCGCCGGCGTGACGCGTGTCACCGCGCGCGGCCCGGAGTTCCAGTTCTACGGCCAGGCGTTGCAGGCAGCCAGCGACGGGCTCGGAATCGCGATGGGCATCCGGCCCTACATCGACGACGATCTCGCCGCCGGTCGGCTGGTGGCGCCGTTTGCGCTCAGCGTGCCGAAGGGGATGCGCTGGTATCTGGTCTATCGCGGCTTCCACGCCGAGCAGCGCGACTTCGCCGCGTTCCGGCGCTGGATCATCCGCGCCGCGGCGGAACCGGCCGCGCACCGCAAGGGAGCGCGCAATGGCTGACGAGACCGTTGACACGCTGGTGATCGGCGGCGGCCAGGCCGGACTCACGATGAGCCATCGGCTCAAGCAGCGCGGCATCGGCCATCTGGTGCTGGAGCGGGGGCGGATCGCCGAGCGCTGGCGCAGTGAACGCTGGGACGGACTGATGTTCCAGTTTCCGAACTGGTCGGTGCGGCTGCCGGACTTCGCGTTTCCGCACGCCGATGCCGACGGCTTCTCCGACACCGCTGCCATCATCGCCTTCATCGAAGACTACGCTACATTCGTCACGCCGCCGATCCGCTGCGGCGTCGAGGTGACAAAGCTGCGCCGCGATGCCGGCGGCTTCGTTGCCGATCTTGCCGGCGGCAGCATCGCCGCCCGCAGCGTCGTCGTGGCCACCGGCCCGTATCAGCGGCCGCTGCGGCCGGCGCTGCTGGACGATCATCCCGGCCTGTTTCAGGTCCATGCCAGCAGCTACAAGAATCCAGCGCAATTGCCTGACGGCGCGGTGCTGGTGGTTGGCGCCGGCGCCTCGGGCGCGCAGATCACCGAAGAGCTGATGCGCGCCGGCCGCCGCGTCTTCCTGTCGGTCGGACGTCACAACCGTCTGCCGCGCCGCTATCGCGGCCGCGATCTGTTCTGGTGGCTGGCCGAGATGGGCGTTGACGAAACGCGGGTCGAGCAGCGCGGCCCGTCGCGCCTGCTGCCGGTGATCTCGGGCGCCCATGGCGGCCGCACCATCGATTTCCGCCGCTTCGCCGCCGATGGCGTGACGCTGCTCGGCCGCGTGACCGCAGCGCGCAACGGCGTGCTCGCGATCGCACCCGATCTCACCAGCAACATCGCCAATGGCGACGCCTACTACGCGACGTTCCTCGGGATCGTCGACGACTTCATCGCCGCACGCGGCCTCGATCAGCCCGCCGATCCCCTGGCGCGCCTCCGCCTGCCCGATCCGCCGTGCCTCACTGCGCCGCTGGATACGATCGACCTGCGCGCCGAGCGGATCACCGGCGTGATCTGGGCCACCGGCTATGGCCTCGATCTGAACTGGATCGACATACCGGTGCTCGACGCCAATGGCGTACCGCGACACCATCACGGCGTCTCCGAGGTGCCGGGCCTGTATTTCCTCGGCCTGCAATGGCTGTCGAAGATGAAATCCTCGTTCCTGTCCGGCGTCGGCGACGACGCCGCGGCCCTCGCCGATCACATCGCAGCCCGCGGCTAGCCGTTTTCGCGCGGTTCGCCCTAGGAAACAGCGGCAAAACAAAAAGCCGGAGCTGGTTTGCAATGCGGAAATAAACCGCGCGATTTGTGATCTGGTTCACATAAGGCGCCGCGCGCCCGTGCTTCCCTTGAGAAGGGCATCCCGAGGTCGCGAATGATTTACAGCGGTTTTGAGATCAAGTCGTTCGAAGTGGGGAAAGGGCAATGGCACGCCAGGATTCAACGGGTCGATCAAAGGCCGGTCGTCATCGATGGCATGCCGTTTCCGACGCTCGACATCGGCTTTGCGTGGTCCGATCCGGATGCGGCGATCGCCGACGCGAAGAAAACTATCGACCGGTTCCCACAGCGCTATGGCATAACGATGCCGGCAACCGGAGCGTCGGCGTGACCGGCAACGTGGTGCTCGCCGTGGTCCCGCAATGCGAGCCGGATCCGGTCTGGCCGGCGCAGGTCAGGACCAGCTGCCCGGAATGCGCCGCCCGGCTCTCGCTGCTGCGCGTGATTCCCGGCCGTGCCGCCGAATACTGGACCCTGCGCTGCGACGGCTGCGGCGGGATCCATCTCGACATCGTCGACCTGCCGCGCGCCTGAAGCGGGCTTCGCTCGCTAGACTAGCGCGCCGGCGCAACACCCCCCGCGGCATTCGGCTGCCCAACCGAACCGGTCGATTCCGGCTCGCGCTGTGGAGCAGCGATCGCCTTCGGAGATCCTGACGTCTCGGTCGGCGCCGCAGGCCGCCGCGCATACCGCGAGCGGGTGCCCACCGATGCGCTGTAGACGCGATTTCCCTCGTGCACCTTCACGAGGATCGATTCTCCGGAAGCCTGCGCAATCGCCTTGGTCAGCACGTCGGTGCAATCCGCCTGCTTGAGAAGATTGCTGCAGGACCGCCAGATCAACCGCGAAACCAGCACGAAGTGCGGCGCATAGGCTTCGATCCCCATGCCCACATAGTTCATCTGAAATGCGAAGTTGCGCCAGGCACGCAAATCGCCGTTGCCGTAGTTCAGGATGTAGAAGGCGTACGCCTTGGTCTGGCAATCGAGCGCAAAGCTCGGTGCGGGCGTTCCATCCTTGAGCAGCATGGTGTCGCGCGGCAGCGGATTGGGGTCCGCGCATGTTCGGGTGAGCGTGTCGGCGATGATCCACATGTTCATTTCAAGGGAGTCGCGATAGAGCGGCAGCAGCGTCAGCACCGGCCCCAGGCTTGAGAAGCTGAGATTCAGCAGGTCGTCGACGATCGTGGTCGTCTGATTGATTGCCCTCACTCCGAAGATTGCGGCCTTCGCCGACGCGGACAGCACCGGGACCTCACCGATCAGCTTGTCGCGGATCGACGCGAGCTGCACGCTCGTTTTCTCGTTGAAGAGCGAGCTCAGCGCGAGGCGGTACAGCGCGTAGTCAAGTCGCGCCATCTTCTCATCAAAGAACTGGCAAATGGTGGGGTTTGCGAAGTTGACCGCCTCGAAGGTGCCGATCGCACTGGCGGTGTCGACCTGGGTCGCGATCTTCAACCAGTTTGGCGGCGCGCCGGCGGGGTCCTGATAGAGGCACTCATAGGCTTCAAACGCCACGGCAAGCGCGGACTTCAAATTGCCTTCGATCGCAGCGACATCGGCCTCGTTGTGACCGCCCTGCCTGGCCGCCGCCAGCAGAACGCCGATCAGCAGATATGAACGGAACAGACGGTGACTCTTGGTATGCGCGGCGAACAGGACGTAGTCCTCGATTTCCGCGACCGTTCCTCCCCTGCGATCGATTTCCGCGCAGCCGATCAACATCGATAACGCGACGACAGCCGCGACGACGCGGCTTGCAGCCCTCAAAAACATCGCGGCCCCCGAAATGGCGTAATGAAAGAAATCAAACAGGCGGATCACGTCATGCGCGAGGGCGATTCGCGAGCTGGTTGTGAGCAAAACCGGCGGCTACCTTTGGATTTTCCACAAGCTTCGGTTCCCGTCAGCGCGCGCAGTCGGGCCCACGCGTCCTCGATGCAGCCGCCCTCTGCCAATGCCGCCCGGCTCTGCTGACACCCTGCTGTCAGCAGCATCGCCCGCACTCGGATCAGGACGCCATTTGCCCTTTCCTCGCTGCCGGACTCATCCCATATTCCGGCCATGGCGAAGACACCGAACACTCCGAAAAAGCCCGGCAAATCCCCCAAATCCAAGGCACACCGGCCCGAGGTCCAGCCGATCGGACCGGCGCTCGCGGAATTGCTCAATCCCGCGATCAATCGCGGCGATGCCGGCATGGGCTCGGGCACCGGCTTGCAGCCGCCGCCGGACAATTCCTGGGACCGCCGCGCCGGCGGCGAGGCCGCGGCGCATCGCGCGCGGGCGTCGACGCCGAAGAACTTCCCTCAGAGTTCCGCCGATCCTTATCCGATGCCGTTGCGACAGAATCCGCAACCGCCGGGCGCACGAACCAGGCCCGAAGGGCTCGAGGAGGCCCCGCAGGCCAATTACGGCACCTCGGCCACCATCCCGACGCTCGATCCGGAACTGGCGCGGCAGCTCGGCCTGCCGACCGCCGAGGATGACGACGAGGCGTTGGCCCGTCCGCCGCGCAGCAAGATGGAGGCGCTCGGCGTCAAGGCCACCGCCGACGCGCTGGAAAACCTGATCCGCGACGGCCGCCCGGAGTTCCGCAAGGACGACGGCTCGATGCGGGTATGGACCCCGCACCGGCCGCCGCGCCCGGAGAAATCCGAAGGCGGCGTGCGGTTCGAGATCAAGTCGTCCTACGAGCCGAAGGGCGACCAGCCGACCGCGATCGCCGAACTGGTCGAGGGCATCCAGCGTAACGACCGCACCCAGGTGCTGCTCGGCGTCACCGGCTCGGGCAAGACCTACACCATGGCCAAGGTGATCGAGGCGACGCAGCGCCCGGCGCTGATCCTGGCGCCGAACAAGACGCTGGCCGCGCAGCTCTACGGCGAGTTCAAGAGCTTCTTCCCCGACAACGCGGTCGAGTATTTCGTCTCGTATTACGACTACTACCAGCCGGAAGCCTACGTCCCGCGCACCGACACCTATATCGAGAAGGACTCCTCGATCAACGAGCAGATCGACCGCATGCGCCACTCGGCGACGCGCGCGCTGTTGGAGCGCGACGACGTCATCATCGTGGCTTCCGTGTCCTGCATCTACGGTATCGGCTCGGTCGAGACCTACACCGCAATGACCTTCGCGCTGAAGAAAGGCGAGCGCATCGACCAGCGGCAATTGATCGCCGACCTGGTCGCGCTGCAATACAAGCGCACCCAGGCCGACTTCACCCGCGGCACCTTCCGCGTCCGCGGCGACGTCATCGACATATTCCCGGCGCACTACGAGGACCGCGCCTGGCGCGTGAACCTGTTCGGCGACACCATCGAGACCATCGAGGAGTTCGACCCGCTCACCGGCCACAAGCAGGACGAGCTCGAATTCATCAAGATGTACGCCAATTCGCACTATGTGACGCCGCGCCCGACTTTGGTGCAGGCGATCAAGTCGATCAAATCGGAATTGAAGATGCGGCTCGACCAGCTCAACGACCAAGGCCGGCTCTTGGAGGCGCAGCGGCTCGAGCAGCGCACCACCTTCGACCTCGAGATGATGGAAGCGACCGGCAGCTGCGCAGGCATCGAGAACTATTCGCGCTACCTCACCGGCCGCCGCCCCGGCGAACCGCCGCCGACGCTGTTCGAATACGTGCCCGACAACGCGCTGGTGTTCGCCGACGAAAGCCACGTCACCGTGCCGCAGATCGGCGGCATGTTCCGCGGCGACTTCCGCCGCAAGGCGACCTTGGCCGAATACGGCTTCCGCCTGCCCTCCTGCATGGACAACCGCCCGCTGCGCTTCGAGGAATGGGACATGATGCGGCCGCAGACGGTCGCGGTGTCGGCGACGCCGAGCGGCTGGGAGATCAACGAGGCCGGCGGCGTGTTCGTCGAGCAGGTGATCCGCCCGACCGGCCTGATTGATCCGCCCGTGCATATTCGCCCCGCCCGCACCCAGGTCGACGATCTCGTCGGCGAGGTGCGCGCGACGGCCGCTGCCGGCTATCGCTCGCTGATCACGGTTCTGACAAAACGCATGGCGGAGGACCTGACCGAATATCTGCACGAGCAGGGCATCCGCGTCCGCTACATGCACAGCGATATCGACACCATCGAGCGCATCGAGATCATCAGGGATCTCCGCCTCGGCGCGTTCGACGCGCTGGTCGGCATCAACCTGTTGCGCGAGGGCCTCGACATTCCCGAATGCGCGCTGGTCGCGATCCTCGACGCCGACAAGGAAGGTTTCCTGCGCAGCGAGACCTCTCTGATCCAGACCATCGGCCGCGCCGCGCGCAACGTCGACGGCAAGGTGATCCTCTATGCCGACGGCATGACCGGCTCGATGGAGCGCGCGATCGCGGAGACCAATCGGCGCCGCGAGAAGCAGGTCGAGTACAACGAGGCCCACGGCATCACGCCGGAGAGCGTCAAGAAGTCGATCGGCGACATCCTCAACTCGGTCTACGAGCGCGACCACGTGCTGGTCGAGATCGGCGATGGCGGCATGGCCGACGACGTCATCAGCATCGGGCACAATTTCGAGGCCGTGCTGAGCGATCTCGAAACCAGGATGCGCGGGGCCGCCGCCGATTTGAACTTCGAGGAAGCCGCGCGGTTGCGCGACGAGGTCAAGCGGCTGCGCGCCACCGAGATGGCCGTGGTCGACGACCCCACCGCCAAGCAGCGCAACGTTCAGAAGCAGGCCGGCGCCTATGCCGGCACCAGGAAATACGGCGACGCCGCCAATTTGCCGGTCGCCGCGCTGAAGAACAAGACCGCGCAGACCTCGCTGAAGGCCAGCCGCGGCGGCAAGTCCGGCTCCCGCGTCCACAAGCCCGACCTCGACGAAATGCACGGCCCGGAATCGCTGCCGTTCCGCCCGGGCGGCGCACTGCCGGCAAAACCGTTCGGCACCACGAGCCGCATCATCCAGCCGACGGATTCAAGGCAGTCGGGGCCGGAGTTCGGCCCGTCGCCGCGGAGCAGCGGTGGTGCGCCGGGGAAGCGTGGTGGGTGGAAGAAGCGGTAGAGTATGACGCGCGCCGAGCTTCTCGCCTTCCTGCGGATGCACCGGCTCGCTGTGGTCAGCACAGTGCACGATGGCGCACCGCAGGCCGCCGTCGTCGGCATCGCGGTCGGCGACGATCTCGAGATCATCTTCGATACGCTGACCACCTCGCGCAAATACCAGAACGTCCGCGCCGATCCCCGCGTAGCACTTGTGATCGGCTGGGACGCCGAGCAGACCGCGCAGCTTGAGGGCGTCGCCGACTTTCCAACCGGCGCGGAACTCACCGCCTGCAAACAGGTGTATTTCGCGGCGTGGCCCGACGGCCCGGAGCGCGAGGCATGGCCGAACATCGGCTATGTCCGCGTGCGGCCCCGCTGGGTGCGGTTCAGCGATTTTGGCGCGGTGCCGGAGCGGGTTGCTGAGATCAAACTGGCGTAGACGTGTAGCGCTGGAAATTTGGTTCGGTTTCGCTACGCTGGCTTCATGAAACTCGGCTTCGAAGAATCGCAAACCTCTTACACCAGCGGCTCCCAAAGCGCTCGTGCCTGGACGGAGGCCTGGGTCAAGGCTTGGGCCTATTGTCCGCACTGCGGCACTGCAAAGATGTCGCAGTTCCCGAACAACAGTCCGGTGGCGGATTTCCTGTGCGGATCGTGCAGCGAGGAGTTCGAGCTCAAGAGCCAGAAGGGGAAGTTCGGCCCTAAGGTTGCTGACGGCGCCTACAAGACGAAGTGTGAGCGGCTCGCGGCGAGCAACAATCCCAACCTTCTCCTGATGAACTACGATCTGAAGCCGCTTGCAGTCGTCAATCTGCTGATCGTTCCCAAGCACTTCTTCGTCCATGACATCATCGAGGAACGGAAGCCGTTGGCCGCCACGGCCCGGCGCGCCGGCTGGATCGGGTCCAATATCCTCCTTGGCAAGGTCCCGGAATGGGGAAAAATCCACATCGTTCAAAACGGCGTCATTCGCGACAAGGAGCTGGTTCTTGCGGAATGGCAGAAGACACTCTTTCTCCGCGATCAATCGCTGGAGGCGCGGGGTTGGCTGCTCGACGTGATGAAATGCGTCGAAGCGCTGGGCAAGCGCGACTTTACCCTTGAAGAAGTCTATGCCTTTGAACGGCATCTTGGCGATCTGTATCCGGGCAACCAGAACGTCCGGCCGAAGATTCGCCAGCAGCTTCAATTCTTGCGCGATCGTGGGTTTATCGAGTTCCTGGCTCGAGGCAATTACCGATTGAAATCTTGAGAGGTCGACATGGCTTGGTTTCTCAATTTCTATAGATGTGAAAGTTGCCGCCGCCGCTGGACAGATGAATGGTCCTGCATGTGTGACAATGAATGCCCACACTGTGGCGCACGCGACATGACGCCGATCAGGAGCGAAGACCTTACTGATCTTATCGAGCAGGAAGGCAGTGAATTCGTCGTAATGCGCTCGCCCGACACGGCAGAACATGATCCCGACTATGAAGAAGTCGGACGCTTCCCTACGCGCGCAAAGGCGGAGGAATTTTTGGTCTCGACCGAGTTAGACTAATCTTTGGCCGATATCCATCGGTAACGCTCGTAGCTCTAAGGTATTCTTCACCGAACGCTGACCACCGCGACCGCCAGCAGCGACATCATGATCATCGTGGTCATGAGTTGCAGCGAGACCGTGGGCTGGCTCCGCCACTGCGCGATCTTCTCGGAAAACGACAGGCCGGCGTCGGAGAACATCGGCGCGTAGGCGCCGGCGAAACGTTTCGGGAATCTTGCGGCGAGCAGCGGCGTGATCGCGGCGTAGACCAGCGAGGCGAGCACGACGTAGATCGCGGCGCCGTAGCGATCGCCGACGATTTCCGGGGCACCGATCATCTTCAGCGCCAGCACGGCGGCGGCGAAGGTCGGCATCCCCTGCAGGATGGCGGTGAGCGCAAAGCCTTCGAGCCGGTTCCGCGCGGATGACTTCGGTGCGGCGATGGCGTTCATGGCGGCGTTTCCTCGGCAGTCGGGTGATCCGATGCCGCCAATCTAGCCGCGCGTGCCCGTCTGCGACGTGATGCGCGTCACGCCGGCAGCGGGCCCCGGCAGATTTATTCCGATTTTCGGAATTTAACTTGACGCGGGACCCAACTCAGATGTTCAATGTGCGCGTCTCACCCGACACGAGGGGCGGGTCGCGATCGTCACGAACGCGGTGTGAGATGCGGTGGACGCGGAATGCGCAGTCGACGAATGCGCGTGAAGCGGACGGTGAAGTCGTGTGGTCCTGACGCCCTCATGGTAGGTGTCTCTCGAATTGCGCGGTGCGCGTTGCGGAGACGGTGACAACAAAGCCCAGTCTCGCCGGGGAGAGCACGAAGTAAGCCGCACTACCATCGCGCAGGGAAGGCCGGGTTGTTTCCGGTTACACCTGTGGTCCTACCCCCGTGCTTTCTACCCATTGCACGGGGCCCATGGGTGCGATCGGCACCCGGTCTTCCCTGCGCCCTCTGTTCAGACGGAGGGCAAACGAAATGCAAAGCTCGGGCGAAACGCGCCGCGAGAATGCGAAGCTGCGTCACCATTCCCAGCCGTCATCGCCCGGCTCGCCGCCTTCGCTAAAGCTTCGGCGCGCCAGTGACTCATGGCCTCGTCGAAGCCTTGGCGAAGACGGGCCGGGCGATCCAGTACGCCGCGGCCTCTCGATTCAAGCACCGCGGCCTCTGGAATACTGGATCAGCCGCATGCGCGGGTGATGACGCTGAGCACGCTGTTTGACAGGTGAATCGGATTTCCACCGTCGTCCTGGCGAAGGCCAGGACCCATTACCCCAGATGTGCATTGCCGGACGAGGCTGGGGCCGCGGTCCGGCTCGCAACAAATAGCGGTGGTTATGGGTCCTGGCTTTCGCCAGGACGACGCCGAGGATGTGGAGCTACGCCCTACCCCGACCGCCGGTTGCTGGTGTTCTGGGTCAGATTGCCGTGCGCGGCCTGCTCGCGGATGTTGTGCTTCTCGTCGTCGCGATGGCCCTTGGTGGTGTCGAGGGGAACGCTGGGAGCGCTGCCGGGGCCCTTGTGGCTCTTGTTGTCGTCGGGAACGGGCTGGATGGTCTTTGTCTTTGGTTTCGTCATCATCGTCTCCGTTACGCAACGAGACAACGCCGCCCCTGCGGGCGGCGTTCCGGAAACGCGGCTTCACAACAGGCCGGGCCCTACAGCTTCTCCTGCTGCGAAGGCTGAGCCTGCTGCTGCTGGCGCTGACGTTCCTGCTCCTTTGCGTGATGGCGGCCGTAGAGGCATCCGGCGGCCGCGCCGAGCACGCCATGATGACCGGCATAATGGCCGGCGACACCGCCGACGACCGCGCCCTTGATGCAGCCCTTGGCGTCGGCGGGCGAAGTTGCGGCAAGCGCAGTGACGGCAATAATGGTTGCGACAAGAATGGATTTCATGATGCGGCTCCAATGGAATTGTCCGGCATCAACGGCCAAGCCACCCTGCCGGTTCCCGCCGCTTCGCGCCAGAAATTCGCTGCGCACAGGCCGCGATCATGCTCTAAATGCCGCCGCATTGCGGACCGTGTTTTGAAGATCGTGCAGACATTACATATTGCCTTCCTCGCGCGGGCGCTTGCCGCGGCGATCCTGGTCGTCGCCAGCCATTTCATCTCCAGCCCTGCCCACGCGGAGGATGGCGACCGTGCGCTGCTTGCGACTTTCTGCACCGGCGCCAATATCAAGGGGTCGACCTGCACGCGGGCGAAATCCTATCCCGGCGGCCGGGCCTGCGACGTCAAGCTGACCAAGGAGCGCTACGCCGGACGCTTCCTCGCTCCGGACAGCACATTGCTTGTCGTCAATTATGAAAGCGAATGCGAGCCGCACGCGACCGATTTCGGCGGCGTCGCGCTGTTCGAGCAGAACGGCAAGGCCACCCGCTTCGTGCGCTTCCTGGCGGGCGCGCAGGGCCATGACTGCATCGTGCTATCCAAGGATGAGCAGCAGGATGAGTTGGTCTGCACGGTTGGCCACATGGGCCAGGGCATCGTCGAGAGCGCGGTGGCGCGGATGGAGTTTTCCAGCAAGCCCGGCAAGCGGATCGAGATCACACCCGACTTCCTGCTCCGGGCCGAGGATGCGGTCAGCGCCTACGGCGCCAACGTCGTGAAGTGCAACGAGGGGCCGAAGTATTTCGGTCTATCCAACCTCGCCGCCGGCCCGCGCCGCAACACGGTTGCGGTCGACATCGACTACGCCGACGACGAGATCATCCGCACCGCCTGCGGCGCGGGCTTTCCGAAGTCGAAGGAGCTCTACTACGACCTCCAGGCCGGCGAGGCCTTTGTGCCGGAGGGTTCGGAAAGGAAGACGCGGTTTATCATCGACCTCGTGACCGGCAAGGCCGCGCCGGCGAATTAAGGCCGCGCCAGCGAGTTAACGGCCGCACCGGCGGATGAGCGCGCCGCGACAGCGAGCCGGCGCGATCTCACCGGCCGGCTGCCGGATCATGTGCACTTTGTGCCACAATACGTGGTGGTTGCCGAACCTAATCCGCTTTCGCACGTCAAACATGTGTTTGATAGTGGAACGCACGGGTTCAGAGTGTGGAACCGGGGCAAGTCGGATGGAACCGGCGGAGTCGATCATGGGCGAGGATTTGAACCGGCAACGCGTCTTGAACTTCCTCGACGTCTATTACGCGGGCGGCATCGAGGGCGCGCTCGAGCGCTGCAGCGACGACGTCGCGTTTCTCGCCAACGCCCCGATCGACATTCTCCCGCATATGGGCCAGCACCGCGGCAAACCCGCGCTGCGTCAGATGTGGACCACGATCCACGAGCGTTACTCCGACATGCGCTACGAGGCGCCGATCGTGGTGACCGAAGGCGACAAGGTCGCAGCACAGCTCCGCGTGTTCTTCCGCAAGCGCAACAATCGCCGCATGGTGCAGTTCGACGTCGCGGTGTTCTACACGCTGCGCGACGGCCTGATCACCGAGATCCGCGAGATCATCGACACCTTCGACCTCGTCCAGCAGGTGCTGGAGCGTGACATCGCGGCAGCGCTGACCGGGCAGAACGCGGACTAAAGCGAGATGAGTTTTGGTTGAATCGACTTGGCGCCGTCTTGCTTCACCTCTCCCCGGTGGGGAGAGGTCGGATTGCGAAGCAATCCGGGTGAGGGCTCTTGCTCTCTCGATAGACCGCAACCCCTCACCCGATTTGCTGCGCAAATCGGCCTCTCCCAAGGGAGAGGTGAACTTTCGATGCCGTTCCAGCTCGACCTAATCTCATCAGGCTTTAGCTTCCCGCAAACGCGTCACGCCCCGCAAATTCGCAACAACGGTGTTGAACCTCGAAGGCCCGCCGCGGACCTATCACTGGGCTTGTTGCGGTCGGGGCTGAAATTACCATGAAAGTCGCATTGCTCGCTGTGCTTGGCCTTGCACTGGGCGCCCTCGGCGGCGCCGCTCTCGGCATCGGAGCCGGGCTCACCTGGATCGGAATGGCCAGAACCTCGGGCCTCGACAGCGGAACGCTGGTGTTCTTCACCTTCATGCCGCTCGGCGCCGCGATCGGCGGCATCGGCGGTGCGCTGCTGTTCGCAGTGGTGGCGATCCGCGACGCCGAGATCGTGATCGAACGGCAGCCGGCGCGGCAACGCGACCGCTGAATTGTGTGACCGGAACGCTTTCGAGCGTCACACTCCGGTCGGATCCGGCGCAATTGTGCATTGCAAAAAAGTCATTTGCGTTTTGGCTATTCCGCACTATCTGAGGCGACAATAGCGATGTGCAGCAACCTGGCAGGGCGTCGGCGCTGACCGCCTGCCATTCGCTTGCTTTGAAAATCCAGTTTCAGGACCAGACCAAAATGACAGAGCATAGCCTCTGGCGTTTTTCGCGCGCATTGCATCGCGCGATCAACGAACGCCAGCTTACAGACGTCGAGCTGATGCTCGATGACGAAGTCGAATGGGCCATCTACGGACCGATCGACCTGTTTTCCTTCTTCGGCTCGCGCCGCGGCAAGGCCGCAGTGCTCGAGGTGATCCGGCAGATCGGCGAGAACCTGCGGGTTCACCGCTTCGACCGCGAGTCCATCATGCTGGGTGCGGATTCCGCGGCCTCGATGCTGCGCTATTCGCTGACGGCACTGGACTCCAACAAGCCGATCTCGCTCAGGATCGCGCATTTCGCGCAGTTCAGGGCCGGCAAGCTGACGAGCTTCCGCGTGCTGGTCGACAGTTTCGATCTGGTCGAGCAGACCGTCGGCTACCCGATCCATCTGCCGCGCATCGCGGTCTGACGGCCCCCCGATTTCACGGCTTCGTCATGTCCGGGGCATCTCAAGCGCGAAGCCCGTCTTCGCGTTGAGGCGCCCGCCCCGGCGGTAGACAGATCACGCGTTGATCATTTGCTTTCGCGGTTCCGTTGCCACAATTTTGCGCCACGGCAAACGCACACTGCCGCTCTGGAATTTGCGGGCTGGGAATGACTTCCACATTGCGATTTGGCTGGGCGAGGCTGCCAGTGCTGGCGGCCGGCTTCAGCGTGGCGCTCACGTTTTCGGCCGGCGCCCAGAGTTCACCGTGGCAGATCGCTCCCGCCGTCCAAAATACGGCCAAGGACAGCGCAGCGAAGGACACCCCGGCGGACGACGCCGAGGCCGCGGCCGGCGAGGCGCCGCCGGCGGCCGACGCCAATGACGCCGACATCCTGAAGGACATCGACCAGAGCAAGCTCGACTGGAGCCAGCTCGACACCGATTCCACCAGCCTGCCCACGCTGGCGCCGAAGGGCGCGGCCAAGCGCGGCAGCGTCGCCGGCAACGATCCGTCCTGGACCACCAACAACAACGCCAACGGCTCCTCGGCCGTGTCGGTCAAGCAGTCGATCTCGCCGTTCCTCGACACCCGCATCGGCGCCGACATGACGGTCGCCAAACCGGCCACGACGACGGCGTCGGAGCAATTGTCGGAACGGCTGGCCAATGGCGGCAGCCTGCCGCAATCCGGCGGCTCGGCCTGGGCCACGATGTCCGCGCCCGGCGTGGCATCGATCTGGGACAAGACCTCGGTCGAGGCGCGGGTCGACCCCGGCGCCGACCAGAGCAAGATCGGCACCTCCCTGAGCAAGTCGGTGCCGCTGTCGGAGCAGTATTCGCTGACGCTGCAGGGCGGCTATAATTTGATCCAGCAGGGCGTGGTCCCGGTGCCCGGCATCACCGGCGCCCCCTCGCACAGCTACGACACCGGCCAGTCAGCACGGCTGTCCGTTACCGACACCGGCACCAGCATCACCGCGGGCCAGACGCTGTCCTCGACCTCCGACGACAAATGGCTGCGCAAGATCGGCGCCGAGCAGAAGCTGTTCGACGGCGTCACCGTCTCCGGCTCAGTCGGCGAGACCCCCCAGGGCACGATCAACAAGAGCATCGGCGCCGGCTACAAGCGCTCATGGTGAACGATCTGTTATCCCTGTCGCGCTAATGATCAACCATTGCCCCAACTTGGCCCAGATGCGGTCAAATTCGGCGGCACTGATAGGTCCGTAACTTCATCAATTCGTCGTGCGGGGGACAGCCGCGCTTCGCTATTGCGAACCCAGGGGAAAGCCGATGAACGCCACCAACCGTACCGAGGAAGCCACAGAGGCGACGTCCGAGGTCGACACCAACCTCGCTGCGGTCTCGGAAGTCGAAGCCGGCATCCGCGACTTCGTGCGCAACGACATCGCCTATCTGCGCCGCCCCGTGGCGAGCCCGGAGACCGCGCCGACCGACACCAACACCGACGCCACGGTCAGCAACGTCAACTCGCTGATCCAGCGCGTCGCCGGCACCTCGCTCGCCGAGATCGAGAAGCTGATCGGCGAGCTCGAGAGCCTGCGCGACCTGCTGCATGCCGAGGGCCAGCGCGTCCAGCGCGAGATCTCCGGCTATGCCCAACTCAGCCAGGCCGCGATGAAGTCGACACGCATGATCGCCGACAACGTCTCGCAGTGGAAGCGCGCCGCCGACGGCCTGCGCAACAGCTGATCGCGATCCGTTCTAGGGCCAGCAGCCGCCGTCTCCCGACAAGGGGGGCGGCGGCTTCGTTTTGCATGCCCGCTGCGGCGTTGAACGATTCGTTATTCTGCGCGGTGTAAGCTCCGCGACGTCAATTCTTGCGGAAGCCGATTTGAAAGTTCGATGCCGAGCGGGCGTCCGATCCGGAAATCGGGTCCGGACCGCGCGCTGGCGGGCATCCATTTTGGAGAGAATTCATGCAGAGCGTCCGGCCTGATAACGCCGATCCTATTCCGCTGCGCCAGCCGCAGCAGGGCATCGGCACGATCATGCTCCGGTTTATCGGCATCCTGGCCGCCGCGACCGTCGTGATGGTGCTGATCTGGAATCGTTGAACAGGTTAACCGGTAGAATGTGACGCAGCCTGCCGACGGATCACATTGAAACACGCAAACGCACATCCCGGGGCGCTCGCCGAGAGCCCGCGGTTACAGAGGGTCGATCAGCGATCGATACTCGCGGTGGTCTCGAAGGAATAGTTGCCGTCGGCAAACCCCTTCACGACCATTCCGGTCGCCAGCATCACGACAACCGTTACCGTCGCGAAGATAATTCCGACGAGTTTCAGCGCGCTGCGATCTGCCATGGTATCCCCAGTGGTGCCTGCCCGGATGTCCGTGCCCTCAAACCATAGAGCAGGGACAAAGGTTCAAAATGCGTTAGCAAAAAATGAGTTCCGCGCAACGCACAACTGCGTAGGCAGCAGACTTAGTCTGCCACCATGGCGTCCGGGCAACATCAGAGGCGTGGGGGCAACATCAGGAACCGGGATTGCGGCGCGGCACGAAGGCGGTCGCGAGGAACGAGAACACCACCTCATTGCGCTGATTGACGCCGGTGTTGCGGGCCTGAAGGATGCCCCATTCGGGCCGCTTCCCGGACGTGCGCTTGGTCTCGACCTGGTTGGAGTAGCTGATGGTATCGCCCGCCAGCACCGGGCGGATCCAGCGCAGCTCGCGGAAGCCCGGCGAGGGTCCCCAGACCGCGACCTTCTCACCGCGCGCAGCGGCTTGCGCGGCGAGTTGCTTGCCGTCGGCGACCAGCAGCTTCATGCAGACGCTGGCGACGTGCCAGCCCGATGCCGCGAGCCCACCGAACAGCGAGTTGCGCCCCGCCTCCTCGTCGAGGTGGAAGCGCTGCGGATCGAACTGCGCGGCAAAGCGCTTGATGTCCTCGGCGGTGAAGGTGAATGAACCGATCGCGCGCTGGTCGCCGATCTCGATGTCTTCGAAGAAACGCATCTTAGTTACCCGCGCCTTGCCGGCGGCTGACGATGATCGGCGACTCCATCTCGCACAGAATCTCGCCACGCGCGTTGCGCATCGTGCCCTTGAAGGTGACGATGCCGGTTTCCGGGCGGCTCTTCGAAACCCGCGCCTCGACGACGCCGACGTCCAGCGTCAAATCGTCACCCGGACGCAGCGGCGCCACCCAGCGCATCTCGTTGACCCCGGGCGAGCCGAGCGAGGCGGTGCGGCCGATGAAGCCGTCGAACAGCATCCGCATCATCAGCGAGCCGAGATGCCAGCCGGAGCCCGACAGGCCGCGGAGCATGGATTTCTTCGCCGCCTCCTCGTCGAGATGCATCGGCTGCGGGTCGAATTCGGCGGCGAAGGCGAGGATTTCCTCGCGCGACACATGGCGAGGGCCGAACGTGCCGAAACGGCCGGGCTTGAAGTCTTCGAAGGTCAGCGTGGTCATGAGATGAGGATATGCCGGAGGGAAGCCCGATTGTGGCCGTTATTTGCAGCAATCACAACTGGCCCACTCGCATAGCTCGACCCTGGACTGCCGGCGCCCGGTCCGGGGCTGGCCTCTGGCGAGACCGATTGGGCTCCTGCGGTAGCGATCCCCGTGGTGCGGAAGCGCCTTGGCGCGGTCCTGGACCATTGGCCCGGCGAACGCTTCGTCCCCTATTGCCGCCTCCGCGCAGGCGCCTGGGATGAAGTGATCACGCCGGGGGTGACGCAGTAGGATGAACGAGACGCGAATCATATGTCGGCTGGCCGGGAGAACCATGATGTTCGATTTCCAGGATCTGTTTCAGTGGGACCGCTTCATCACGCCCACGATCATCAAGACGTTCTACTGGCTGGTGATCGCAGTCATCGTGCTGTTCGGAATCTCCGGCGTCCTGTGGAGCCTCACGGCAATGGCAATCAGCCCGTTCGTCGGCTTCATTCAGCTGCTTGCGTCGATCGCCAGCATGTTCGTCGGCATCGTGTTCTCGCGCATTATCGCCGAGTTCATCCTGATCGTGTTCCGGATCAACGAACATCTCGGCGCGATCCGCGACCGCGACGGCGGCATGCACTGAGCCGTCCGGCCTCTGGCCGAGCCGTGGTTAATCCGAAGTAGTCGGCGCGCGCAAATGCCAGCGAAATTCCGGCCAGGATATTAAAGCCGCTCGCGTATCACCCCTGCATTGCCGAGACCAATGCGGGGGCGTCGTGACTTCCAGGACTGGTTTTATTGCCGGGAGGCCGGGCACAGCGCCGGGCTTCACGACTGAGGATATTCTGTGGGCTGTCGGCATCTGGTCGGTGATCCTGACCCTGGCGCCGGTGATCGTGTTCTATCTGTTGATGGTGGCGTAACGCCATCCATCGCGTCATTGCGAGGAGCGCGCGACAAAATTGCAAAGCAATTTTGCGCCGAAGCGACGAAGCAATCCATCGGTCGGTACGCGTGGACAAAAGGATTGCTTCGCGGAGCCTGTCATCGGGCGCGCGTTCGCGCGACCCGTTGGTTCGCAATGACAATGGCTCGCAATGACAATCACGCAAAAAACGCGCGGGTACCGCGCGTTCTTTCCAGTTCGAACCAGAGCGGCGTTGTTACGCCGCCTGCTTGTGCATTGCGCCCGACGCCGACGCCGTACCGCGGATCGCCTTGATCGAACGTTCGATCGCGGCCCACAGCCGGTTGATTTCGGCAGCGGCGCGGCCTTCCGCGTAATATTCGCGAGCGCCTTCACCCTGGCCGAGCGCCATCAGCAGATCGGCGCGGTTGGTGATCTGGCCGCTCCACACCGGTGCGCGGAACTTCGCCAGCGCCTCGCGCGCGATCGCGACGATGCGGCTTTCGGCACCGTCACGCTGCGCGGGCGCGCCGTTGATCACGACGGCATAGGGCTTGCGCATCGAGCGGCAGGTCTGGATGGTTTCCTGCACCGCATTGACGTCGAACACGCCGGGACGCGCCGGAATGATCACCATGGTGGCGTTCTTGATCGAGTCGTCGACCACGGCCGACAGGTTCGGCGGCGTGTCGATGAACACCCACTCGATGCCGTCGCGCTTGGCCTGCGCGATGATCCCGCTGACCGAATTCACCGCCGTCTTGATCGCGGGTTCGTTGGTGCCGCGCAGCTTGTGCCAGAGAGTGAGCGAACCCTGCGGATCGGCGTCGATCAGCAGACAGGGCTTCGTCGCCTTGTGCACTTGCGCGGCGAGGTGAGCAGCCAGGGTACTTTTTCCCGAGCCCCCCTTACGCGAAGCGAAAACAATCACGTTCATACGTTGGCCTCCAGATTGACCCCAGGAGGCGAAAATGAATCAGCACGCTGATTCGCGAAAGAAAAAACTTCTTGCAATCCGCAAAGCGGCCAAGATTACCGGTGCATTCTGCTTTTTGAGTCACACTGTAATTATGACACAACCGAAAATGGAAGCTAAGCGCTTGATTTGACTCAGGGCTGGCATTTTTCGGCAGTTTTGGCGCGCTCGCGCGCGATCCATTTGCGTTCGATCCAGCCAAGCAGTTGCGCGGTGGGCCTCTGCAGCAACGGAACGTCCTGCGCGAACAAAAGGAGTCCGAGCGGCAGCATCCAGAGTCCGAGCACCGGCAGGAAGCTGAAGATGCCGCCGATGATCAAGAGGATCGCGAGCGGAATCCGCACATGGCGTGACGACGGTTTGCGCAGCCACGCGACGAAGCGTGCCGGCTTCTCCGGAAGCTTGGCCTCGAACCAGGCGAAGTGCCGATCGATCTCCTGTCTGTCAAATTCGCTCACGCGCCTCACTCCATCCGTTCCGGAACGGATCCTGCAAGCAACACCAGTCCCAGAGATGATGCTGCGTGACAGCGTCACAAGGCGTCAGTCTGTCGCGCATGACGGTCTTGAAAAACGCAGCTGCGCGATCGCGCGAAGTCGCGTCGCGCTTCGGGGACGCTTGCGTGCGCGCGACGGGAACCAGATCAGTAGGTGGACTTCTTCGCCTTGTGCGATCTGGAGACCTTGCGCTTGGCAGGCCGCCGCTCCTCGCGCTCGCTCGCCTCACGCGGCTCGGGACCACCGCGGAAGAAGACGCGGCAGGCGGGCGAGAGCTGCGCCCTATTCCTGATCATGCAGGCCGTGATGCGGTCGACGTCGGGAATCTCGGGACCACAAAGCCGGAACGCATCCGGCGTACAGGCCTCCTGCTGGTCGGGGGTGTAGGCCTCGCCCCGGCCCGGCAGCAGCAGCGCCGCAACGGCGACCACGAGCATCAACGCAAACGAAAAACTCCTTGAACCGGCGATCCCCATGCATCCCCCCAAGGCAGCACCAAGCGTATACAAAAGGTGGCGTTTCCGAGAGTGTGAGTGAAGAAACGCAGAAGCGCAAGCAGGCGTGGTGACACGCTGCGGCCGGTTGGATTTTCGCGACCATTGCAAGTTGCTGACAGAAATTGCCAATTCACGGCGCCGTTGTGGCTGACTGGTATCGCTTCCTCCCAAGTCGGTCGCCGACACGAGCCGGCGCCACGCTTGTCAATTCTATTAAAGCGAGTATCGTGTCTTCATTGCTCGCAGATACCATAATTCAGTGGCAACCTGCCCGGCCGCGGTGGCTTGTTCCGCTCGCGCCTGGTTCTTGCATGGTGGCCCGGCCATTGCAGGAGCGTCACATTGTCCGAACCAATCGCATTCGTGATGACCGGCGTCCGCCCGGACGGAACGACCCGCGGCGCTCGCGCTCCAGCCCCGACCGCAACGGAGCATCTGAAAGACTCCGTGATTGTGACGGCGCAACGCGGCGCCGGTGACGCGACCATCAAGACCAAAGCTGCCCTTCCCGGAGAGGATATCGTCGTCATCGATATCGCAGGTGGGCCTTCGCTGTGGCTTCATCCCGAATCCGCGCGGGATCTGCTGCAATCGCAGCATGATCCGCTCGCACGCGAGGGAAGCGCGCTCGGTCCGGGAGAGGTGCGCGTGCCCGGCCGGCTGCAGTGGCGCCTTGAGGACACGGCACCGCTGTCGCGCGGCATCTTCGGCGACGTGCAGGTGGGAGCGCTCCATATCGTCAGCGGGATCGTCGAGGACAAGGCGGCCGCCTTCGTCGCCTCGAAGGTCGTCAAGTCGTTTGATTCACAGGTCGACCCCGGCGTCTATCGGCTGCAGCCTGACAAGCTCGAGCCGCTCAAGGGGCGCGACACGTCCGCGATCGCCGCTGACGACGGGGCGTCGCTGGTTCTGATCCACGGAACCTTCAGCCAGACGACCGGCACGTTCGGCAAGCTCTGGACCGAGCACCCGGAGCTGGTGGCTGCGCTGTTCAAGTCCTATGACAACAGGGTCTATGCCCTCGACCATCCGACGCTCGGGGCCAGCCCGATCGCCAATGCCATCACGCTCGCCGAAGCGGCGCCCAGGAAAGCACGACTTCACCTCCTGACGCATTCGCGCGGCGGACTGGTCGCCGAGGTGCTGGCACGCGTCTGCGCCAATCCGCGGCTGTCCGATCTGGACCTGTTCAAGGAGGATGGTTCGAGCGCAGCTGAGCTCAAGAGGCTCGCCGAGATCGTCTCGGACAAGAAGATTTCAATCGAGCGCGTGGTCCGCGTCGCATGCCCGGCGCGCGGCACGTTGCTCGCCTCCAAGCGGCTTGATGCCTATGTGTCGGTGCTGAAATGGGCGCTCGAGCTCGCCCAGATTCCGATTGCGCCGCAACTCGTCGACTTTCTCGGTGAGGTCGCCCGTCGCCGCGCGAACCCCGACGAGGTGCCCGGTCTTGCGGCACAGATTCCGGACTCTCCGCTGATCCGCTGGCTCCACTCGGCAACGAGCCCGATCAGCGGCGATCTGCGCGTGGTCGCCGGCGATCTCCAGGGCGACTCGGTGGTGTCCTGGGTCAAGGCGTTGCTGTCGGACGCCTTCTTCTGGACCGACAACGATCTGGTGGTGCAGACGCGATCGATGTATGGCGGCTCACCCCGGGAGAGGGACTCGACATTCGTTCTTGATCAGGGCGGCAAGGTCTCGCACTTCAACTATTTCAGCAACACCCAGACGGCATCGGCGGTGGTCGACGCCCTGACCAGGACGGGCAGCACGTCGCCCGACGGGTTCAGCGTGATCGGCCCGCTCTCCTGGGCCGGACAATCATCGAGCGGAGCTCGTGCGCGACTGCCCGTACGTCCCGCCAGCAAAGCGGCCGAACTGCCGGCGCTGTTCGTCCTGCCCGGAATTCTCGGCAGCAATCTCAAGATCGACGACGAGCGGATCTGGTTGGGGTGGCGCCTCGTCAACGGTCTCAAGCGGCTCACCTACGAACCCGGCAAGAAGGACGGTGTTGAACCCGATGACCCGATCGGGATCTATTACGACGATCTCGCGACCGCGATGTTCAGCGATCATGACGTCAAGCCATTCGCATTCGACTGGCGCCTGCCGATTGTGGCCGAAGCAAAACGGCTCGCGGAGGCGATCGCGGCTGCGCTCGACGCGCGCAAGACATCGCGGCAGCCAGTGCGGATCATCGCCCATTCGATGGGCGGACTGCTTGCGCGCGCCATGCAGCTCGTCGATCCCACGACCTGGAATCGGATGATACAATCCGACGGAGCGCGGATTCTCATGCTCGGAACGCCGAACGGCGGATCCTGGACGCCAATGCAGGTGCTGTCGGGCGACGACAGCTTCGGCAATCTCCTCATCAATGTCGGCGCGCCGTTCTCCAGCAACGAGACGCGTCAGTTGATCGCCGATTTCCCGGGATTCATTCAGCTCCAGGCCGGCCTGTTGGACGGGCTCGACAAGGAGAGCGCCTGGAGAGATCTCGCAAAATCCGATCTCGATGCCATCCGCGCGCGCAGCACGTGGCATAATCTGGCACTTCAGCTGGCTCAATTCCAATGGGGTATTCCGCCGCAAGCCGTGCTTGATGATGCCGCCGAGCTCCGTCGCAGGCTCGACAAGCAGCGCGACGAGGACCTCGTCGCCTGGGCCGACCGGCTGCTGCTGGTGGTCGGCAAGGCGCCGAGCACGCCGGCCGGCTACGAGAGCTCGAGCGACGGCGACCGAGGGCTCGCCTATCTCGACGTCGGCGACGGCGATGGCCGGGTCACGCTGGAAAGCGCGGAGCTTCCGGGAGTAGCGACCTGGCTTGCGGATTCCGATCACGGTTCGCTGCCGCGGTACAAGGTTGCATTCGAAGCCTATCGCGAGCTTCTGAACACCGGCAGCACGACGCGGCTCGCCCGGGTCTCCGCGACCGGCACCGCCCGGCAAAAGACCGCTGACACCGTCGGACCGGTCGCGCGAGCCCGTCCTGCCCGACTGCGGATGCGGCAATCGCCGCCGCAAAGCGAGCTCGACGTGCTGTCCTCGGCGGCAGCGCGCGCGCCGCAAGCCGCACCAGCTTCGACATCCCTGCGTATCGACGTCGTCAACGGCGATCTCACCTTTATCGCCGAACCCTTGCTGATCGGCCACTACCGGTCGTCGAGCCTCACCGGCGCGGAAGCGGCGATCGATCGTGTCCTCAATGGTGCGATGAGCGCATCGTTGCAGCGCGGTCTGTACGCCACCGGTCCGGGAACATTTCAGATCTTCCTGAATCTCAGCCGCGATCCCGTCAAGCTGATGCCGCTGCCGGCAGCAGTGATCGTCGCAGGTCTCGGCCCCGAAGGCGAATTGCGCGGCTCGGATCTCGTCGACACGGTCCGGCAGGCCGTGATCGGATGGTCGCAGCGTCTCACTGAACGCAGTCCGATCGCCACCGGATTTACGCTGGCGACCACGCTGCTGGGCAGCGGCGGCAGCGGCATCACGCCCGGGCAGGCCGCCCAGCTGATCGCCCAGGGCGTCCGTGAGGCCAATGAGCAGATCGCGGAAAAGGGCCCTGCAAACGCGCAGTGGCCGCGTGTCGACCGGCTCAAGATCATCGAACTCTATCTCGACCGCGCGAGCGACGCCTGGAATGCGCTGCAGACCCTCGCGATCTCGGCACCCGGCGCCTACACCGTCGCCCCGACCATTGCAGGCGAAGCCGGCGCACTGCGCCGGCCGCCGGAGGCCGGATATCGCGGTGCCGACTACGACTTCATCAGTGCGCTCGTCCTGAAGACCGAAGGCGACAGCCAGGAGATCGCTTACACCATCAACTCGAAACGGGCGCGCAACGACGTGCGCCCCCAGCCGATGCAAGTGCGGCTCATCAAGAACCTGGTGACCACCGCCTCCAACAACACCAACACCGACACGCAGATCGGCCGAACCTTGTTCACCCTGCTCCTGCCCCGCGATCTCGAGTCGTTCCTGGGCGGCAGCACGGCGACGGTGCTGGAGCTTGACCAAGGAACGGCCCCGATACCCTGGGAGGCCCTGGAGTCGCCGACGGCTTCGAACCGGCAGAAGCCATGGTCGATCCGGACCAAGCTGTTGCGCAAGCTGCGGATGACGACGCCCGACATCGCGGTGAACAGCGCCACGGCCGATGACGACATTCTTGTGATCGGCGACCCTGCCTGCGATCGAGCGAACTATCCGATCCTGCTGGGCGCCAGGCGCGAAGCCCTCGAGGTCGCGACGTTCCTGACCGCGGCCACGACATCTCCCGATAGCCGGACGTCCGCCGCAGCACGGGTGACATCCGTGATCAGCGGTCCCAACCCAAGTGATCCCGAACCCGACGCTACCGCCGTGCTCAATGCGGCCTGCAAGAAATCCTGGCGGATCATCCATGTCGCGGGCCATGGCGAACCGCCGACGGAGACCGACAAGGGCTTCGAGACAAGGGGCGTGGTGCTCTCGGGCGGTTCGTTCCTGGGAGCCAATGAAATCCAGGCGTTACGGGTCCAACCCGAGCTTGTGTTCGTGAATTGCTGCCATCTCGGGACCAGCGCGCCGAACGATCTGCTCGGGCCTACCAACTACAATCGCGCGCAATTTGCGTCGGGTGTCGCCCAGGCCCTTATCAAGAGTGGCGTCCGATGCGTGATCGCCGCCGGCTGGGCGGTGGACGATGAGGCTGCAAGCGTATTTGCCAAGGAGTTCTATCACGCGCTGCTCGGAGGCAAGCGCTTCATCGACGCGGTCGCATCTGCCAGGGAAGGTGCCTATGCCCGCGGCGGCAACACTTGGGCGGCCTATCAGTGCTACGGTGACCCCGACTGGCGATTCCGGCCTGCAACCGGCGATGCACAACGCCCGACTGCTCCGGGGCAGGAATTTTCCAGCATTGCCTCTGCCCCATCGCTGATCTTCGCGCTCGAGCAGATCGGGGTGGAAAGCGAGTACCAGCGCAAGTCTCCTGACATTCAGGCCGGACGCCTGCGCTATCTGGAAGCAACCTTCGGCCAGTATCGAGACCGCGGGGACGTCGCCGAGGCGTTCGGAAACGCGTGGATGAAATCGCGCCGCTTTGCGGAGGCGATCGAATGGTACGAGCGCGCGAGGGCGGCACAGGATGGAGCGGCGTCCCTGATCGCGATCGAGCAACTGGCCAATGCGAAGAGCCGCCAGGCCTTGAACAACATCAAGAACAATGCCGCCCCGTCGGCGACGGCCTTTAGCGAGGCGCGCGCGGCCATCAAGGATGCGATGGCGCTGCTCGACACGCTGCTGACCTTGGCGCGGACCTACGAGCGGGAAAGCCTTTACGGCTCCGGGTTCAAGCGACTGGCGATGCTCGAAGCCCTGGCCGGCGATCACTCCGCCGAAATGCAGGCGATCAATCGGATGTGGCAGCACTACAGCGCCGCGGAGACGATTGCCCGCGACACCAAGACGCGTCCGTTCTTTTACCCGGCGATGAACCGGATCGCAGCGCAATTGGTGCTCGCGAGGCCGCTCAAGACCAATGACATCACGGAGGTGCGCCAATCGATGTCATCCGTCGCGCCGGACTTCTGGTCGGTCGTCGGACAGACCGAACTCGACCTGTTCGAGTCGGTCGCAGCCGGCAGTCTTGCGCCGGACGTCGACCGCCTGATCGAGGACTTCCGGAAACACTACGCCCGCGTCAGCAACCCCACGATGTGGGGTTCCGTCCTCGACAACACTGAATTCGTGCTCGCCAGATACGTCGGGTCTGCGGGGCAGAACGAGAAGACTGCCGCCGACCGGCTCCTCGCTGAACTGAGGTTGCACGCGGGAAGCGAGCCACCGGCCGCAGCGGCGAAGCCGGGCGCTGCCAAGCGGCGAGCCAAGACCGCCAAACGTGCAGCGAAAGGGAAGCGGCGTCGCTGATCGAGACGGGCAACAGAGAGACGATCGGGTCCTGGCGATTGATCCGATTGGTACAGTTGGGTGGGCTCGAACCACCGACCTCCTGTTCCACAGACAGGCGCTCTAACCAACTGAGCTACAACTGCATCCTGGCGCGCGGCCCCGCAAAAAGGGGGGCGGCGATTTCGGCGGAAACTAGGTGCAACGCCGCGCTTTGGCAAGGCCGTAACACGCTGATTTCCGCTCTTATCTCGGGCCGTTCGACGGCCCTCGTCCAGCAAAAAGGCCCGGACCGCTTCGGCCCGGGCCTTCGCTCAAGTCCTGCGGGCCAAAGATCAGGCGGCCGGCTGCTGGGTGAACTTCGCGGCGCTGGCCTTGATCGGCTCGGCGGTCTCGCTGGCGACCTTCTGGCCGAGTTCGGCCAGTTCCTTGGCCTGCGCGGTGTAGGTCTCGAACTGCTTGCGGGCGTGCGAGGTCCACAGCTCGACGGCTTCGGTCGGCGACTTCACGGTGAACAGCTCCTGGGCGAAGTCGAGCGAGGAGGTGGTGTTGGCCTTGAAGAACTCGATCAGCTTGGCCGAATACGCAGTGGCTCCCTTGTTGATCGAGGTGAAGACGGCCTCGACGGTCGAGTTGTGGGTCTCGGCAGCGTCCTTGAACTTGGCGTAGCTGTCGCGAGCCTGCAGCACGCCCTTCTCGGCGAACGCGCGAACCTGCTCGGGAACCTCGAACGGGATGATCGAGGCGGAAAACGGATCGGACGGGTTGGTCATACGTGTAATCCTTCGCAACGGGTGACTAGATGGAACTAGATGTGACCATTGCGGACGTCCCGGAGCCAGCAGGCCGGGAGCGTTGAAATGGATCACGCTGCCTTGATTCACGGGAGTGCCCTTCGTCGGGCGCGCCTAATAAACACCCATATCATGTCAATTTTGTGCAACGCAACGTAAGATCGCGTGCGGCGCCACATTTTTTATAAGGCGGAATATAGGGTTACCGCGCCCGACCCGGGTTGGGCCTGCCGCGGCCGCCCCGGATCGGCGGCCCGGTCAGCTCTCTTCAGCTCAGCTCTTGGGCTTCACCGCATCCATCGCGGCACGGCTGACCGCCTGGCCCATTTCGCTGGCCTGCTCGGCGAGCGCGCGCATCTGGCCCTGCACATATTCGCTGTGCAGCCGCATCACCTCGGTGAGGTCCTTGGCCTTGAGCAGCGACTGGGCGTAGTTGAGCGACGACTGCACGTTCTTTTCGGCATAGGACAGCGCCTTGGCGGAGACGTCCTTGGCGCCGGCGCGCATCGTGGCGTTGCGCTCCTCGATCTTGCCGGCGGTATCCCGCGCGTTGGTCACGAACTGCTCGAACGCCTTGCGCGCCTGATCGAAGCTCGCCTCCGCCATCGACCGCATGTCCTTGGGAATCTCGAATTTGGGGATCTCGAAATGGTCACGCCCGTTGTCGCTCATGGTCGCTCTCCCTCGCTTGGTGATCGGCCCGCCGGTTGGCCCCGCAGGCGCCCGGCAGCTTATATCGGTACACTGCGATAGCAGGTGTGACGCGGCACCGCCCTGGTTCCGCTTCACGCTGTCACAGCAGGTTCTGCGGGACAACGCGAAACGGCTGTGGATCGTTCAGCCAAGTTAACGTTATCCAGCCTTTGGCGGGGGCACTCTCGCGGCGGACATGGACCTGCCGCTCCCCGCTTGCGATACTAACCTTCTGTTAAGGCTGTCGTCCTGCGGCTGCCGGCCTTCGGCAATGCGAGGAAGAAAGCCAAACCTATGCGGTCAAATCTTGCGTGATGAGTGACGCTGAATTCCAGATCCAGGCGCTCGGCGATGTGAGGCTGGCGGACCATGCGACGGCAGCCCTGCCGGCATGGCTGTGGTCGGCCGACGGCGCACGGATCCGCTGGGCCAATCCGGTCGGCGCGCAGGTATTCGGTGCCGCCAACGGCGCCGAATTGGCGAAGCGCACTTTCGGTCCGGCCGATCCGCATCGCCGCCAGGTCGCGCGGCTCGGCTCCAATCTTGGCGCGGGCGGCGCGGTGCGGCTGGAGCGGCTGCGCGGCTTCGGCGCGCCGCCCGGCATGCTGGCGACCTGCGGCTGCAGGCGCATCGAGCTATCCGACGGCAGCCACGGCATCCTGATGACCGCGTTCAATGCTGGCGGCCGCGGCATGCCGCTCGCCGAGCGCTTGCAGCGGCTGGTGCAGGGACTGGAGCGTCCGGCCGCCGCCTTCACCGGCGACGGATTGTTGATCGCAGCCAATGAGGCGGCGCGTTCGCTGCCCGGCCTGCACGATCTCAGCGAAGCCGGCCTCGATGCGGCGCGCGGCGAGGCACTGGCGCAGGGCCGCGCGGCGGCGAGCGTCGCGATCGGCCGCGTCGTGCTGCAGCGGATCGGCCACGGCGCCGATCGCGCGCTGATCGCGTTGATCAAGCCGGCGCCCGCTGTCGCGGCCAAACCCGCGGCGCCGATCATGCCTGAGCCGGTTGCGCCGGAGGTGGCTGCAACGGAAGCCGCCGCAGCCACGCCGCAGGAGGCTGCGGCCGTGGCGCCGGCACCTGCCATGGTCGAACCGCGAGTGGCGCATCACGAGGCAACGCATCACGAGACTCCTGCAGAGATCGATGCGGCGCCCGCGAGCTTCACGCTGTTCGATGCGCTGGACCCGCCGGCGGAAGAAACCACCGCAGTCGAGCCGGTGATCAGCGCGGCTGCATCCGGGACCTCGGACGTTGCGGCATCTCACGCGCCGGCGGAACCGACGCACGTCGAGACAGTGTCCGCCGAGACCACGCCGTTCGATACCACGCCCGACGAGAGCCCCGCCGTCGAGGAGCCGCTGTCGGAAGCGCTCATCGAGGAGCCAGCCGAAACGCATCCGGAGACCGCGCCCGATCTCGAACGGACGGCAAGCGCGCCGGCTCCGGAACCATCGGCGCCGCCGGCCGATGCCGCGCCCTCGCCCTATGCGATCGCGGATGCGCCCGCTGCGCCGCCCGCCGCCGAACCGGAGCCCGCGTCGCAGGCGCCGGTGCCGCCGCCATCCTGGCTCGACGAGCCCTTGCCGGTGCGGCGACATCCGCTGCGCTTCATGTGGCAGATGGACCACGAGGCCCGCTTCTCGCTCGGCTCCGACGAATTCACCCGCCTGATCGGCCTGCACACCGCGGCAGGCTTCGGCCGGCTCTGGAGCGATATCGCCGAGGCCTTCGGCCTCGATCCGGAGGGCCGCGTCCTCAAGGCGTTCGCCAGCCACGACACCTGGAGCGGCATCACGCTGCACTGGCCGGTCGATGGCGGCGGCCGGCTGCCGGTCGAATTGTCCGGCTTGCCGGTGTTCGACAGGAACCGGAATTTCGCCGGCTATCGCGGCTTTGGTGTGTGTCGCGACCTCGACGGCCTTGCGCGACTCGCTGCATTGCGCCGCTATGAGTTCTTCAGCGGCTCGATCGCGCCGCGATCGCTGTCCGCCGGTGTCACGCCGGCGCCACGCGTCGATGCGCCGCCCGGGCCCGCCGCGTTGCCGCCCGAAAATCCTCCGCCGCACGCGGAGCCGCCGCCCGATACGACCGCGAGTGCACCACCCGAGGAATTGACCGAACCAGTCGCAACAGAGCCTTCACACCAAGCCGATCCGGATCACGCCGTGGAAACGAACGAGGAAACGCACGACGTGCGTCACGACCCGCCACCGAATGTGGTGCCGTTCCGCCCCGCCGGCGACACCAGGCCGCCGTCGCTGACGCCGGTCGAGAACAACGCCTTCAACGAGCTCGCGCGGCAATTGTCGGCGCGGCTCGAGAGCGAGGCCGGCCTCACCGCGACGACGAACGAGAGCGCCCCGATCGCGCCGGTTGCCGAAGCGCCGCCCGCGCTCGAAGCGCTGCAGCAGGCCGACGTGCAGCCGGAGACGGTCGCGCAACCGGAGACGCCGGCCGACACGCCGAAGGCCGGCTGGCTCGCCGCCGCCGGGCCCGCGCCGAGCGCCTATTCCCGCCGCGACCGCGCGCTGCTCGATTTGCTGCCGGTCGGCATCCTGATCTACCGGCTCGACCGCCTGCTCTATGCCAACCACGCGTTCCTCGCGCGCATGGGCCATGACAGCCTGCACGCCCTGGAAGCCGCCGGCGGACTCGACGCGCTCTATGTCGAGCCCGGCGTCTCGCAGGCGAGCAGCACCTCCGGCACCGGCACGCCGGTGACGATCTCCGCCAACCAGAACGGCGACACCGAGCAGGTGTCCGCGGAGGCGCGGCTGCACACCATCACCTGGGACGACGATTCGGCACTGGCGCTGATCTTCTCGCGCACGCTCGACGAGGACACCGCGGTCGCGGCCGCGTCATCTGATCCGGAGCCGGAGGCAGCGGCCGCGGAGCCTGTGCTCGCGCCGGCGCCGCCGCAGGCCGGCCACGCCGACGCTGAGGAGCTCGGCGCCATCCTCGACACCGCGGCCGAGGGTATCATCATGTTCGATGCCGAGGGCCAGATCCATTCCTGCAACCGTAGCGCCGAGGCGCTGTTCGGCTATGACGGCGACGAGCTCGTCATGCACAATCTCGCCGACCTGTTCGCACCGGAGAGCCGGCACGGCATCTTCGACTATCTCGCGAGCGTGAAATCTTCCGGCGTCGCCAGCCTGCTCGACCATGGGCGCGAGACGCTCGGCCGCGTCCGCCAGGGCGGCATCATCCCGCTGTCGGTGACGATGGGCCGTACCCGCGCCGACGGCCCGAACTTCTTTGCCGTGTTCCGCGACCTGTCACAGACCAGGAAGAACGAGAGCGAACTGCGCGAGGCGCGGCGGCTCGCCGAACGTGCGGCCAACGCCAAGACCGACATGCTGGCGCGGATCAGCCACGAGCTGCGCACGCCGCTCAACGCCATTATCGGCTTCGCCGAGGTGATGATCGGCGAACGCTTCGGCACGCTCGGCAACGAGCGCTATGTCGAATACATGAAGGACATCCGCGCCTCCGGCGAGCGGGTGATCGCCATCGTCAACGACCTGCTGGATCTGTCGCGGATCGAGACCGGCAAGCTCGACCTCGCCTTCACCAGCCAGAACCTCAACGAGATGGTGGAGAGCTGCGTCGCGGTGATGCAGCCGCAGGCCAACCGCGAGCGCATCATCATCCGCACCTCGCTCGCGCACACCCTGCCGCCGGTCGTCGCCGATGCCCGCGCGTTGCGCCAGATCACGCTGAACCTGATCGGCAACTCGATCCATCTCGCCAATGCCGGCGGCCAGGTGATCGTCTCGACCGCGCTGTCGGATTTCGGCGAGGTGATGCTGCGGGTGCGCGACACCGGCCAGAGCCTCAACGACAACGAGGTCGCCGCGGCGCTGGAACCGTTCCGCGCGCCGACGCCGTCCGACCAGGCCGGCTCCGGCGGCGTCAGCCTGTCGCTGACCAAGGCGCTGGTCGAAGCCAACCGCGCCAAATTCCAGATCAGGACCGGCGGCCGCACCGGCACCCTGATCGAGGTGACCTTCGCCCACGCCGCCGCGACGGCGTGAGGAATACGCTATGCGACGTTCCGCGTAAGGGACGCACTGGCGGAAGGGCTCCCTCCCCCCTTGCGGGGGAGGGTTGGGGAGAGGGGTAGCCACACGGCACGGCCTCTTCATTCAACAAGCTTCAACGCCCGCGGCGCATGGTTGCGAAAGCGACGCTCACGACGATCATCTCGCCCGGGGCGCACCCCTCTCCCCACCCTCCCCCGCAAGGGTAGGGGAATCGCATATGGCGATGGAGGGGTGTTGCCAAGCGGTTGGAACTGGATTCTTTGGGTGTCTCTCGCTTCCCGAGGGAGACCAGAATGCGCCAACTCAAGCGCCTGCTTCGACCACTCAAGGACCCCCGCGCCAGCAACGTGCGGCACGATCTGGTGGAGATCATCGTCATCGCCTTGGCGGCGACACTGGCCGGCGCCAAGACCTGCACCGAGTTCGAGTTCTTCGGCAAAGGCCGAGAGGAGCTGTTGCAGCGGTTCCTGGAGCTCAGATCCGGCATCCCCAGCCACGATACGTTCAGCAACGTCTTCCGTGCTCTGGACCCGAAGGGGTTGGAAGCGATTTTGCGCAAGCTCAGCAAGGGCTTCGGCATCAAGGGCGTGGTCAGCATCGACGGCAAGGCGTTGCGCGGCGCCTTCATGCGTGGGCGGCAATCCACACCGCTGCATATGGTCAATGTCTGGGCGGCAGGCACACGCATGGCGCTGGCTCAAAGGAAGGCCCCCAATCGCAACGAGGTTGCCGGCGTTCTCGAAGTCCTCGCCTCGCTCGATCTGGACGGCGCTCTTGTCACTGCCGACGCCTTGCATTGCCGGCCCGATGTCGCGCAAGCCATCCGCGACCGGAAGGGCCACTACGTTCTGGCCATCAAGAGCAATCGCGGCCGGCTCTTCAAGGCCGCCAAGGCGTTGCTCGACACCGCCCGACGGCCTGCGCGAGCAAGCCAGCGAAGAACCGCCGCCCACGATCGCATCGAGCGCCGGCAAGCCATCATCGTGCCGGCACCGCAATTGGCGAAGCAACATGGCTTCCCCGCTATCGTCGCGGTCGGCCGCATCGACAGCTGGCGCGCAACTGCCGGCAAGCCTGCCAAGCGGACGGCCCGATACTTTCTGGCTTCGCGGCGGCTGCCAGCCAAGAAGCTGCTCGACGTCGTCCGCGCCCACTGGAGCATCGAGAACAACCTGCACTGGGTTCTCGACGTTCTGTTCGACGAGGACGCTTGCCGCAGCCGCAAGGACCACGCCCCGGAGAACCTTGCCGTCATCCGCAAGCTCGCCATCAACGCCCTGCAAGCCACGCCAGGTCCAGCGCGGACCAGCCACAAAATGCTCCAGGCAAGATGGAGCAACGACTTCCTTCTCACCGTCCTGGCCCATATGCGATAGCCCTACCCGCAAGGGGGGAGGGAGCCTGAAGAGGGTGCTCACCTCACATGCACGACGCCGACGCGCCGCGCCTTACGGCTGCTTGATCTCCACCGTCTGGCGCTTGCCGGCGGCGATGGTGAACGGCTTTTCGACCTTCTGGCCGTCGGCATAGGTCGCGACCGCGACATAGTCGCCGGCGTTGAGCGCGACGTTGTAGGTCGCCTCATAGTTCACCGCGACGTGCTTGCGCTCGTCGTTGAGGTCGCGCTCGGCGCTGTAGATGTCGATCTGCTGGGCACTGTCGGTCTTGATCCCGACCACGCCGGCATTGAGATTGACCGTGACCCGGGTCGGCGCGCCGGACTTCACTTCCGTGCTCGCGGTGCCCCTCGCCTCGCCGACCGTCACCTTCACCTCGTAGCTGCCGCCGGGCAGATCGAACTTCGATTCGGGATCGTACTCCTGCGCGACCTTGTCGCCCTCGTCGCCGTCGGGCTTCGCAGGCTGGTGGACCGCGACCACGAGGTCCTTCTCGACCTTGGGCCCGCCTTCCGCATAGGTGGTGGTGACGATCAGCTTGCCGACATCGATCGTCAGCTGCACGTTGCTGGAATCGCCGGCGGCGACCGTGAACGGCTTGCTGGTCTTCGACTGGCCCTTGGTCAGCGTCAGCGTGTAATTGCCGGCGGCGAGCACGAAGCGCGGCACCGCGTCGTACTCCTGCGCAACCACCTTGCCGCCCTTGTCGGTGACCTGCCAGACCACGTCGTCGACCTTGCCCACACCGCCGGCCATCGCGCCTTCGCTGGTGACGTAGCCGGCATCGAGGATGACGTCGAGCGCAGCCGGTTTGCCCTTCTCGACCTTGAGCGGAAACTCGCGCTTGAGCTGCCGGTAGGTCACCTCGACGATGTAATCGCCGGGCGCGATATTGTCGGCGAACGGCGCACCGTAGAAGGTGTTGACGTGCTCGCCCTTCTCGTCGCCGGCGCGCTTGAAGATGCCCCAATTGACGTCCTCGTCGCTGATCGGATCGAGCCCTTCGGCGAGCCGCGCGACGCCGCGAAGGTTCTTGCCGAGATAGGGATCGGCCGCCGCCGGCTTCGGCGGCGCCTCGCTGGCGACCCTGGTGCCTTGCGTCGCCGCCACCGCCTTGGTCAGCGCGCCGGTCAGGCTCGCGGCGTTGCCGGCATCGAGATAGACCCCGCCGGTCGCGCGCGCGATGCATTGCAACTGGCTCTTCGCCGCGGGATCGGCGACGTCAAGGCCGATCACATGGGCGGTGAAGCCGATGCCGGCCTTCTTCAACTCGGCAGCCGCCGCGCACGGATCGGGCGCGCAGGTCTCGATCCCGTCGGAGACCAGGATCACGTTGGCCTTGTTCTCGGTCGAGTGCAGCGCCTCTGCGGCCGCACGCAGTGAATCCGAGATCGGGGTCTTGCCTTTCGGGTTGACGCCGTCGATCGCAGCCTTGATCCTCACCGGATCGAACGTGCTGACCGGCACCATCAGCTCGATGTCCTTGCAGTCGCCCTTCGAGCGATGGCCGTAGACCATGACGCCGAGACGATCGGCCGGATTCCATTTCGACAGGATCGCATCGACCGCCTGGCGCGCAGCGGAGATCTTGCTCTGCCCGTCGACCAGGCCCCACATCGAGCCGGATGCATCGAGCACGAGAATGGTGTCGGTGCCCTGTGCCTGCGCCTCGGCGCCGTGAAGTGACAGCAACGCCAGGCCAAGCGACAGCATACCGGCAACGAACGAGCGGCGAAGAATCTTGATCACGGATCGATCCTCGATGATGGAGACAATCGGAGGGCGGAGACGGCTGCGGTGGCACGGAGTGTCGAAGGATCACCCGCGTGCAACTTCAGCAGTCCCCTTGTTTTGGATTTTGTCTTTTGACGGCTGGTGTACTTAATCCACGCGATTTCGATGCGCGAGCAACCGGGCGCCTGAAGGGGTTGAGATAGCGCAACTCGCGTCCGGACACTTGGACTATAGCGACACGCGTTTGGCCTGACGCGACACACGGATGACAATTGGATTGCTTCCGCAGGTGCGATAGCTTGAAGCAAGAACTATCTTCATCGTCGTCCCGGCGAAGGCCGGGACCCTTTACCCCAAATCTCGATTGTTGCGCGTCGCTGGGGCCGCAGCCTGTGTTTCAACAACGCTACCCTGTGGTTATGGGTCCCGGCCTTCGCCCTAGGGCATGCACACATCTAGTTGGGTGGGGATTCCCGAATCGGTATTTCGTGTGATTCATATTGCGGCACTTCGGCTTTGGCGGAGGTGTCGACATGCTGGCGCAAATTGACTGGTCATTAGGTCGGTTCGGGGATCTCCGCCTCGATAAAGGGGGGCGGCGCTCGTCGAATGCATGGTCGCGGGCAAGGATGTCTGCCTGCGACGGCTGGCAGGAGGCATGCGTGCCCGGGAGGTGCGCTTCAACCGCTTTCTCGGCAATGCCAAGGTGACGACGACGCGGATAATCGAAAGCTGGAGCGATGGTACGGTAATGGCGGCCGAAGGCCGCCATGTGCTGGCGATCCAGGATACCAGCGAGATCAATTTTGCCACCAAGGCACAAAACCGGCGTGGCTTGGGCGAGATCGGTCATGGCAACACCCGCGGGGTGTTGCTGCACCCGATGCTGGCCGCAGACGCGGAAAGCGGCTGCTGCCTTGGCCTGTTGCACGGCGAGATCTGGACCCGCCAGGGCCGCCGCACCGTCTCGCACGACAATCGCGATCTGAAGGACAAAGAATCGCAACGCTGGATCGCGACCGCTCTGGCAGCCAAGCCGCTGTTGGCGAAGGCTGCGATGGTGACCATGCTGGGCGACCGCGAGAGCGACATCTTCGCGCTCTACGCCTGCGCCGCAGAACACCAGTTCCACGTCATTGCCCGGAGCATGCATGATCGCAAGCTGGCGGATGGCTGTGGCCTGTATGCGGCCAGCGAGGCCATGACCAGCATCGAACAACGGACCATCGTATTGCCTGCGCGAGCACAACGGCCTGAGCGGGCTGCGCTTCTCGATCTGCGCTTCGGCGCCGTCGAACTGGCCCGACCGCAAACCAAGTTCCTGCGCCATCTGCCGAAAAGCCTACCCTTGATCCTGGTCGATGTGCGCGAGATCGAGCCGCAGGCCGGGATCGAGCCGCTGCACTGGCGGCTGCTCACCACGCATCCGGTGACGAATGCAGAAGAGGCCTGGCGCATTATCGAATGGTACAAGCGGCGGTGGCTGATCGAGCAGTTCTTCCGCATCTTGAAGACACAAGGCCTCAAGCTCGAAGACAGTCAGATCGGGACCGCCGAGCGGCTTCTCAAGCTGGTCGCGATCGCGGCCAAGGCGGCAGTCATCTCCCTTCAGCTTGTGCAGGCGCGCGATGGTCGCGACAACCAGTCTGTCCGAATTGCCTTCAATGCTGGGGAAGTCGCTACACTTGCCGCCCTCAATCGCAACCTCGAAGCCCAAAGCAAGCGGCTGAGAAACCCGCACCCGCCTGACAGCCTCGCTTGGGCCGCCTGGATTATCGGCCGGCTCGGCGGCTGGGACGGCTATCCATCGTCCAAACCGCCGGGCCCCATCACTATGAAACACGGCCTGCAATACTTCCACGCCGCAGCCGCTGGATGGTCCCTCAGAGATCTGTGCATGCCCTAGGGCCTTCGCCGGGACGACAGCACCATTGGGCACAGGCGTACCACACCATCAACAACCACGGCTTGGATGTGTGGCGCGTTAGCCGCCCCCACTCAAATCGCCCGCGCAAACCTGCGAAAGCCCGGTGCGCCGGTCAGCGCTTCGAAGGCGGCGTCGCGCTTCTCTTCGGCGAAGGCGAAACCCGCCTTGGTGTAGCAGCGTTCGGCCGCGTCGTTGCCGATCAGGAACGAGATCGACGCCCGCGCGAAACCTGCCGCCTTGCCGTCGGCGAGCGCGCGGCCGATCAGCTCCTGCACCAGACCACGGCTGTGTTGCGACGCTTGCCTGGCGACATGCTCGATCAGCCAGTCACCCTCGCCGCCCTGCACCCAGCAGTTACGGGCATAGCCGCCGCGCGCGACGATGGCATCGGCATCCATGCCGGTCTCTGCCGCGACTTCCTCGATCGCCGCGCGGGCTGCGACGACCGTCCCGGACGCAGGCATCGCGCACAGCGCGGCAGCGGGGACGCCATCGACCTCAGCAATCAGGAAATGGGCGACGTGGTACCATGATCTCGCGCGCGCAACGGCGAGCCGCGTCATGAACGCCAGGCACTCTCCCTCCGGCCGATCGAGCGCGATGTCGAACCAGCCGCGCGGCACCGGGCCGCGCTGCGCGGCCAGCACGACACGGGCGATGAAGCCGGCATCGTCGGAGCGTGCGGGACGGATCGAGGATCGTCCCGCGCCGCTCATCTCAGGTGTTCTTCAGCGCGACGCGGAATTCCGCCTCGGTCTTGGCCTTGACCTCGTCGAGCGTGACGCCGTCGGCGAGCTCGATCAGCGCCATGCCATCCTTGCCGTGCTTGTCGATGGTGAACACCGCGAGGTCGGTCACGACCATGTCGACCACGCGCTCGCCGGTCAGCGGCAGATTGCACTGCTTGAGCAGCTTGGGGCCGTCCTTCGCGGAATGCTCCATCACGACGACGACGCGCTTGACGCCGGCGACGAGGTCCATGGCGCCACCCATGCCCTTCACCATCTTGCCGGGGATCATCCAGTTGGCGAGGTCGCCGTTCTGCGCCACCTGCATGGCGCCGAGGATCGACAGGTCGATATGGCCGCCGCGCACCATGCCGAACGACTCGGCCGAGGAGAAATAGCTGGTCGAGGGCAGCTCGCTCACGGTCTGCTTGCCGGCGTTGATGAGGTCGGCATCGACCTCGTCCTCGTAAGGGAACGGACCCATGCCAAGCATGCCGTTCTCGCTCTGCAGGTTCACGTCGACGCCGTCGGGGATGTAGTTCGAGACCAGCGTCGGGATGCCGATGCCGAGATTGACGTAATAGCCGTCGCGCAGCTCCTTGGCGGCGCGGGCGGCCATCTGTTCACGGGTCCAGGCCATGAGGCTCTCCTGAAAAGGTCTGATTTAGGCGGCGGGCCGCGGACGGGTGTTGCGGAATTCGATCCGCTTCTTGCCCGTGCCGACCTCGATGATGCGTTTGACGAAGATGCCGGGCGTGTGGATGTGGTCCGGGTCGATCTCGCCGGCCGGCACCAGATGCTCGACCTCGGCGACGGTGACCTTCGCGGCGGTCGCCATCATCGGGTTAAAGTTGCGCGCGGTCTTGCGGTAGACCAGGTTGCCGGCGGTGTCGCCCTTCCAGGCATGGACGATGGCGACGTCGGCGAACAGGCCGCGCTCCATGATGTACTTCTCGCCGTCGAATTCCTTCACTTCCTTGCCTTCGGCGATCAGCGTGCCGACGCCGGTCTTGGTGTAGAAGGCCGGAATTCCGGCGCCGCCGGCGCGGATGCGCTCTGCCAGCGTGCCCTGCGGGTTGAACTCGAGCTCCAGCTCGCCGGCGAGATATTGCTGGGCGAACAGCTTGTTCTCGCCGACATAGGACGAGATCATCTTCTTGATCTGGCGCGTCTCCAGCAGTCGGCTGAGGCCGATGCCGTCGACGCCGGCATTGTTTGACACGACCGTCAGGCCCTTGACGCCGGAATCGCGGATCGCGTCCGACAGGGTCTCGGCGATGCCGCAAAGGCCAAAGCCTCCCGACATGATCATGATGCCGTCCTTGAGGAGACCATCGAGTGCCGATTTGGCGTCGGGATAAACTTTGTTCATGCAGCGAATACCTGATGGAGGGCGCGGAACGGCTTTGGCAAAGCGGATTATTAGGCGAAATCTTCGCAATGCGTCAATCACGGCCCCGTGCGGCGACGGGCGGCAGCCTGCGGCGGCAACATGGCCTTGAAAGCGTCAAGAAAACCCTTCAAGTTGCGTGGGTTGGCAGGGGCCTCCGGCGAGCGCCCGCTGTGTTCGACAACGACCCGACAAACCTCAACCCGACCCGGATATGTCATTGACGATGGCCCAAGGAATTAAGCGCCTGGGGATGCCGATCGCGGCGCTTCTCGGCCTGGCGCTGGTCGGGCTGGTCGGAACGTCGTGGTTCCTCAACCGGGACGCGCTGCAGCGCGCGGTCGAGGCGCAGATTCGTGCCGTGACCGGGCTCGAGCTCGTCGTCAACGGGCCGATCGATGTTTCGGTGTTTCCGGGCAGCTACGTCTCCTTTCACAATGTCGGGCTGAAGGGCGCCGATACCGCCGGTCCCGCTTTGCAGGTCGACGTGCTGACCGCCAATCTGCGGCTGCTGCCGCTGTTGCTGCGGCGGTTCGAAATCGCCGACGTCATGATGCTCCGCCCGCATATCCGTGTGGTCCGCGACGCGGCCGGCGACAGCAACTGGACCCCCTTCGTCGAGACCATCGCCAAGGCGATGACACCAGGGGCCGAAAACCAGGTGTCATTCTCGGAAATCCGGATCCAGGACGGCGAGCTGAATTACGAGGACGGCACCAACAGCATCTCCGAACAGCTCGGCGATATCGACCTGTCGCTGGCCTGGCCGTCGATCTCGCGCTCCTTTGCCGCAACCGGCCAGTTCGACTGGCGCGGCGAGCGCGTCGACGGCTCGATCAGCGCCAGCGATTTCGTCGCGCTGCTGTCGGGCGACCGTTCCGGCCTCAAGGCCCGGCTGGCCAGCGCGCCGCTCAAGGTTGCGTTCGACGGAACCGTCGCCAACCGCACCAGCCTGATGATGGAAGGCACCGCCACCATGGACTCACCGTCGCTGCGCAACGCGCTGCGCTGGATGGGACAGGCGCCGCCCGGCGGCGGTGGCGGCTTCGGCCGCTTCGCGCTGAAGGCCCGCGCCAACGTGGTCGGCGGCTCGGTCGCGCTCACCAACGTCAACGTCGAGCTCGACGGCAATGTCGCCGAGGGCGTGATGACCTACGCCAATAACGGCCGGCAGACGCTGCAGGCGACGCTTGCCGCCGGCAATCTCGATTTCACGCCCTACATCTCGACCTTCCGCCTGCTCGCCAGCGGTCAGCGCGACTGGAACAGGCAGCTGTTCGACCTGTCCTCGCTGTCGTCGACCGATCTCGACATGCGCCTGTCGGCGGCCAAGGTCACGGTCGGCCCGTCGAAGCTCGGCCGCACCGCGTTCGGCGCCAATCTGCGCGGCGGCGCGCTCGCGCTCAGCGTCGGCGAGGCGCAGATGTATGGCGGCATCGCCAAGGGTTCGTTCGCGATCGCGCGCTCCGATGCGGTCGCCGACGTCAGGGCGCAATTCCAGTTCACTGATGTCGATTTGCAGGCCTGCGCCAGCGAGCTGTTCGGCATCAGCAAGCTCTCCGGACGCGGCAACCTCAACGTCTCGCTGACGGCCTCGGGCTCCAGCCCGTTCGGGCTCGCATCGTCGCTGGACGGCACCGCCACGCTGAACGGGCATGACGGCGCGATCGCGGGCTTCAATGTCGAGCAGCTGTTGCGGCGGCTGGAGAAGCGCCCGCTGTCCGGCGGCGGCAATTTCCGCTCCGGCTCGACGCCCTACGACAATCTCAACATCTCGGTGAAATTCGCCGACGGCGTTGCCACCGCCGACGACATCCATGTCGAGAGTCCCGCGGCGAAGATCACGCTGACCGGCACCGCCTCGGTGCCGTCGCGCGAGTACGATCTCAAGGGCGTCGCCAGCCTGACCTCGGCGGCAGCCGGCGGCAATGCGTTCGATCTGCCCTTCGTGATCCAGGGCCCATGGGACGATCCCTTGATCTTCCCCGATCCGGAAAGCCTGATCCGCCGCTCGCCGGCATCCGCCCCGCTGCTCGACGCGGTCAAGGATCGCAAGACGCGCGATGCGGTGCGCTCCGTGATCGAGCGCTTCACCGGCGGAGCCGCGCGGCCCGCCGCCGCGCCCGATGCGGCTGCCGGCGCGCCCGGCAACGGAGCGGCGACGGCGGCCGAGAACGCCAAGTCGAACTGACTGGCCGAACTGAGAAGCCGAACTGATCGATCCATTCACTTTCCGCATGGATGCACCGGGACTGATCCTTAGCCTTCATCGTGCACCCCTACAGAAGTCGTCGATCCGGCATCTTTATCGGGTCACGGGCATGCGCTAGTGTTTTCTCCAACCGGTTAAAAAAACCGGCCGCAAGAGGGAGAACAACGTGAGATCCAAGGTTATCGGTGCGCTATCGATTGCGGTCGCTGCGGTCGGCCTGTTTGCCGCAACTGCACCCGCTCTGGCCCAGGGCAATACGATCACCGTCTGGTGGGGCAAGGGATTTTACAAATCCGAAGACGACGCGCTGCTCGAGACGATCAAGAAATTCGAAGCCAAGACCGGCATCAAGGTCGAACTGTCGCAATACGCGATCCAGGACATGATTCCGAAGACGGTCGCCGCGCTGGATTCCGGCACCGTGCCCGACGTCGCCTATTCCGACACCTACGACGTGCAGGCCCAGGGCAAGTGGGCCTATGAGGGCAAGCTCGAGGATCTCTCCGACATCATGCTGCCGATGAAGGACGCCTTCGCGCCGAACACGCTGGAAGCGGCGCTGCTCTACAACGACGTCGCCAAGAAGAAGTCCTATTACGGCTTCCCGCTGAAGCAGCAGAGCATGCACGTCCAGATCTGGGGCGACATGCTGGAGAAAGCCGGCTTCAAGGCCGCCGACATCCCGACCAAGTGGGAAGATTACTGGACGTTCTGGTGCGACAAGGTGCAGCCGGCGATCCGCAAGGCGACCGGCCAGCGCATCTACGGCGTCGGCCAGCCGATGGGCGTGGAATCCACCGACTCGTTCCAGTCGTTCTACACCTTCATGGACGCCTACCACGTCAAGCTGGTCGACGACGACGGCAAGCTCCTGGTCGACGATCCCAAGGTGCGCGACGGCTTGATCCACGCGCTGAAGGACTACACCGACACCTACATCAAGGGCTGCACGCCGCCGTCCTCGACGACCTGGAAGGATCCGGACAACAACGTCGCCTTCCACAACAAGACGATCGTGATGACCCACAATTTCACGATCTCGATCGCGGCGAAGTGGTTCGAGGATTCCACCAACCCGGCGCTGACCGACGCGCAGCGCGCCGCAGGCAAGCAGGCCTATGAGCAGGACATCATCACGGCGTCCTTCCCCAAGGCGCCGGACGGCTCGACCATCAAGTACCGTTCCGACGTCAAGACCGGGCTGATCTTCGCCAACGCCAAGAACAAGGCCGAAGGCAAGCAGTTCATCGCCTTCCTGATGCAGGAAGACAATGTGCGGCCCTATGTCGAGGGCGCGCTCGGCCGCTGGTTCCCGGTAACCAAGGCGAGCCAGGCGAGCCCGTTCTGGCAGGCCGACCGGCACCGCAAGGCGGTGTGGAACCAGTTCACCGGCGGCACCACGCCGTTCGACTTCACCAAGAACTGGAAGTTCACCATCCTGAACAACGAGAACGTCTGGGCCAAGGCCATGAACCGCGTCGTCAGCGAGAAGGTGCCGGTGGACAAGGCCGTCGACGAACTGATCGCCCGCATCAAGCAAGTGGCGGGATGATGCAAACGATGACCAGCACTGCCGATACTTGCTCCGCGTCGTCCCGGCGAAAGCCGGGACCCATACGCCGCGGCAGTCATTTGAGAGCGAGTTGGTCATCGGCTTTCGTGCAACAACGACGGCCGGTGGTGATGGGTCCCGGCCTTCGCCGGGACGACGTAGGCGGCATCCTGCTCCAAGAGTAACCGAATGGCGATCACACTCTCCGCATCCGATGCCCCCTCGCCGCCGCTGTCGGCGCGGCTGTCGCCGCCGCAGGTCTGGGGCATCGCGCTGCTCGCGCCCTATCTTCTCGTCTTCCTCGCCTTCGTGGTTTATCCGGTCGGCTACGGCCTGTGGCTGGCACGGCATCCGTCGAGCTACGTCGCGCTGTATCATGACCCGATCTTCGCCCGCGCCGCGGTCAACACGCTGATCTTCCTGGTCATCGGCATCAACATCAAGATGCTGATCGCGCTGTTCCTGTCCGGCTTCTTCGCCCAGCAGCGGCCGTGGATCAGGTGGCTGTCGGTGATCTTCATCCTGCCCTGGGCGGTGCCGTCGATCCCGACCATTCTCTCGGTACGCTTCATGCTCAATCCGGAATGGGGCGTGGTCAACCAGCTGATCTTCAAATTCACCGGCGACGACGGTCCAAACTGGCTGAACGATCCTGCGGTCGCGCTGGCGATGGCGATCGGCGTCCACATCTGGAAGTCGCTGCCGTTCTGGACGTTGATCCTTTTGACCGGGCGGCTCGCCATCTCGCACGACCTGTATGAGGCCTCCGACGTCGACGGCGCCAATTGGTGGCAGAAATTCCGCTACATCACCTGGCCGTCGATGCAGACGCTCTACATCACCTGCACGCTGCTCTCGATGATCTGGACGCTCGGCGACTTCAACAGCGTCTATCTGCTCACCGGCGGCGGGCCGGCCGACCTCACCCATGTGCTGTCGACGCTCGGCATCCGCTATCTCAGGCTCGACCAGCTGTCGCTGGCGATGGCCTCGATCGTCTGCGCCATGCCGTTCGTGCTGCCGCTGGTCTATTACATGATGAAACGGTTGTCGCGATGAAGCTGCCCACCCTCCGCGAAGTCGGCACCGAGGCCAAGCTGCTGCTGATCGGCATCCCGGTCTTCATCTGGACCATGATCCCGATCTACCACATGTTCGTGTTCGCGATCTCGCCGAAGGAGGACGCGTTCACCGGCAAGCTGTGGCCTGATCATCCGACGCTGCATAATTTCTCGATCGTGTTCCACCAGCAGCATTACTTCCTGCGCGACTTCTGGATCCAGTTCTGGAATTCGACCGTGATCGCGCTCGCGGTCGGCGCGCTGACGCTGTTCGTCGCGACCGCAGCCGCGTTCTCGATCTCGCGGCTGCGGGTGCCGGGCGGCCGCGCCGTGATGAACATGGCGCTGTTCACCTACTTCATCCCGGCGGCATTCCTTGCCGTGCCGATGTACCGCACCATGGGCACCTATGGCCTCTTGAACAATCACTGGTCGCTGATCCTGGCGATGGTGACGATCGCCGCGCCCTACGCGATCTGGGTGCTGAAGCAGGCCTCCGACAAGCTGCCGGTCGAACTGGATGAAGCCGCGACGATGGACGGCGCCACCACGCTGCAGCTGTTCCGCCTGGTCTATGTGCCGCTGATGATGCCCTCGCTGGTCGCGGTCGGCACCTATGCGATCCTGCTCGCCTGGAACGAATATCTCTACGCGTTTCTGCTGCTCTCGAAGGACACCGACATCACGCTGCCGGTCGCGCTCGGCAACTTCCTCGCCGCCGACGATTCGCCGTGGGAGCTCTTGATGACCACCGGCTTCATCTACGCATTGCCGCCGGCCGCGGTCTATTACGCCTTCAAGCGCTACATGGTCGGCGGGCTGACGGCAGGAGCGGTCAAGTCCTGAGGCCCAAGTCGTAATCCCTCAAAGCGGCGCGGCGCTCTCGCCGCGCGCGCTCGACAGTTTCGAGGCGAACGAGGCGAGTACGATGATCGCGGCGATCAGCGCGATCACCAGCGTGCAGATCGCGTTGATCTCGGGCTTCACGCCGAGCCGCACTTCCGAGTAGATCCGGATCGGCAAGGTCGCCGAGCCGGGGCCGGTGGTGAAGCTCGCGATCACGACGTCGTCGAGCGACAGCGTGAAGGCGAGCATCCACCCCGCCACGATCGCAGGCACGATCAACGGCAGCGTCACCAAAACGAACGCGCGCACCGGATCGCAGCCGAGGTCCATGGCGGCCTCCTCCAGGCTGCGGTCGAGCGCCGAGAGGCGCGACTGCACCACGACGGTGACGAAGCACATCGTCAGCGTGGTGTGCGCGATCGTCACCGTCCAGAAGCCGCGCTCGGCATTGAGCGCCACGAACAGCAGCAGCAGCGACAGGCCGGAGATCACCTCGGGCATGACCAGCGGCGAATACAGCATGCCGGAGAACAGCGCCCGCCCGCGGAACCGCTCGCCCCGCGCCAGCCCGACCGCCGCCAGCGTGCCCAGCAGGGTCGCCAGCGTCGCCGAGACCGCCGCAACCGACAGGCTCATCCACGCCGCCTCCAGCATGGCGCGGTCATTGAAGAACTCTCGGTACCAGCGCAGCGACCAGCCGCCCCACACCGTCACCAGCCGCGAGGCGTTGAACGAGTAGATCACCAGGATGACGATCGGCAGATAGAGGAACGCCATCCCAAGCGCCAGCGAGGTCATGTTGAAGCGTGTCAGTCTGGTCGCAGCCCGCGCCATCAGCTGCCAGCCTCGAGTTGGCGACGTTGCAGGCGGTCATAGAGCACGAGCGGCGGCACCAGCAGCAGCAACAGCGCGACCGCTGCGGCCGACGCCACCGGCCAATCCTTGTTGGTGAAGAATTCGAGCCACAGCGTCTGCCCGATCATCAGCGAGTTGGAGCCGGCGAGCAGGTCGGGGATCACGAACTCGCCGACGATCGGAATGAAGCAGAGCAGCGCGCCGGCACCGACGCCGGGCAGCGACAGCGGGAACGTCACCAGCCAGAACGCCTGCCGTGGCGAGGCGCCGAGATCGCCCGCCGCCTCGAGCAGCGAGGAATCCATCTTCGACAGCGTCGCATAGAGCGGCAGGATCATGAAGGGCAGATAGGAATAGACGATGCCGAGATACATCGCGCTGTCGGTCGACAGCCAGACCACCCGCGCGGAAACAATGTGCAGCGCGAGCAGCACCTGGTTGAGCAGGCCGTCATGCTGCAGGATGTTGATCCAGGCATAGATGCGGATCAAAAACGAGGTCCAGAACGGCACGATTACCAGCATCATCGCCACACCCCGCCAGCGCTGCGGCAGCCGTGCCATGCCGTAGGCAATGGGATAGCCGATCAGCAGCAGGATCAAGGTCGAGGTCACCGCCACGACGAGGCTGCGCAGATAGGACAGGATGTAGAGATTGTCCTGCAGCAGCAGGCGGAAATTGTCGAACGACAGCTGCGCAAACGCGGCAGCCAATGCCGCCCGGCCCTCGGCGAAGTCGAACACCGGCGTATAGGGCGGCTGCGCGATCGCGGTCTGCGACAGGCTGATCTTCAGCACGAAACCGAACGGCACCAGGAAGAACAGCACCATCCAGAGATAGGGCGCGATCGCGGCGAGCCGTGCCGGGCGGGCGAAGATGCGGCGCGCGCTCATTGCTCCAGCACCAGGCAATCGTCGGCGGTGAACCACGCCACCACCCGCTGGCCGGCGAGGTAGGCGTCGACATCGAGCCGCGCGGTGTTGGCCATCGACGCGCGCAGCACCGCGCCGGTTTCCAGCTTGACACGGTAGCTGGTCACGCCGCCGAGATAATTGACGTCGGCAACGACGCCCTCCAGCCGGTTGATCACATGCGAGCCGCCGTCATCCAAGGCCGGCGCACGACGCGACAGCTTCACCTTCTCGGGGCGGATCGCGACACTGACGACCTCCTTGGTCACCGGCGGCCACAACTCGCTGACCGCGAGCGTGCCCGCTTCCGCGGTCGAAACCGTCAGGCGGCCGTGGTCGCGGCCGGCAACCTGGCCGTTGAACAGATTGATGTCGCCGACGAATTCGGCGATCCAGCGCGAGGCCGGCGCCTCGTAGAGATTGCGCGGGGTCGCGACCTGCACCAGCCGGCCGGCATCCATCACGCCGATCCGGCCGGCCATCGTCATCGCCTCCTCCTGGTCGTGGGTGACGATGATGAAGGTCATACCGAGCCGGCGCTGCAGCTCCATCAGCTCGCCTTGCGTGCTCTCGCGCAGCTTCTTGTCGAGCGCGGCGAGCGGCTCGTCGAGCAGCAGCACCTGCGGCCGGCGCGCCAGCGAGCGCGCCAGCGCAACGCGCTGCCGCTGTCCGCCGGAGAGCTGATCCGGCTTGCGCTTCTCGAGCCCTTCGAGCTTGACCAGCGCCACCATCTCCGCAACGCGGGTGGCGATATCCTTGCGCGTCATGCCGGCGCGCTTCAAGCCGAATGCGATGTTGTCGCGCACCGCGAGATGCGGAAACAGCGCGTAGTTTTGGAACATCATGTTGACGGGGCGCTCGTGCGGCAGCACCTGGGCGATGTCGCTGCCGCCGAGCAGGATGCGGCCCTCATCCGGCGTCTCGAAGCCGGCGAGCATGCGCAGCAGCGTGGTCTTGCCGCAGCCGCTCGGCCCGAGCAGCGCGAAGAACTCGCCGGCGCGGATGTCGAGCGAGAGCTGGTCGACCGCGCGGAAATTCCCGAACGACTTGGCGACGCCCTCGATCCGCAGCAGCGGCATGTCCGGGACGGCCGGTTCAGGCAACGGCCTCGCCGCCTCCGCAGTCGCTTCGCCTGCTATCACGTCCGTCAGCCCCGATTCCCCATAAGGTCCAATCCTGGCGGCAAGCTAGCGGCGGATCGCCACCGGCTCAACCGCCTCACGGACATCTCCCGCAATATTGTCGGCGTCTGCGCCTCTGCAGGGGCGGGCTCTCAATGCGTTGCGTCGGCTTTGAGGCACAAACCGGAAGGCATTGCACAGTCCGAACCTTACTGCTTGTGACCCTGAACGGCATCGCGCGCCGATTGCTGCATGCAGATCACTGAGGCAGCGCCACCCCGTCGATTTGCATGACGCCAAGCTGGTCGAACAACTCAATCTGCTCACCGTTCAGCACTGGAATGTAGCAACGACGTCTAGCAGACGAGATCAAGATACAGAGCTTATCCTCCGCAACTGCCCATGTCCCGGTTGCAGGTCCAAAGGACTCGTCCCAGTGCGGATAAGTCATCCTGCCGTCGGGCTCGAATCGCATAGATAACGGACCATTCTTGAGCTTCGGACCAAAGCTGATCGTCTTGCCCTTGAATTTTGCGGCCAGGGTCTCACCTGTCGGTCTTTCGCCGCTTGCCGCGGTGAGCGAGGCATCGGGCCCCGGATCATAGCCCGAGGCCTTCAAGATCAGCCAGAAGAGCCTGGCCATACTCCGGAAAGAAGGTTCGACGTACGGCGCGTCGCGGTCGACACGATGCACCACGACGAGGTCGAGCGCGGGCACGATTAGGGCGTATTGGCCACCCTGGCCTTGGGCCAAATAGCTGCCCGCGGGCAAAATCACCGTGGGCGCAACGTCACCGCCCATAAAACCGATCCACCAGAGATAGCCATAGCCCATCCCGAGATCCGCTCTCGAATAGCTGCGCGTGCTATCTTCCACCCACGTCTGCGGCACGACTTGGTGACCGGCCCAATTGCCTTTGCGCAGATAGAGTAGGGCAAAGCGCGCCAGGTCCCGTGCACTCATGCGGGTCTCATAGGCAGGGTGGATGGACGCTTCGCCGCGAACGTAGCTGCCGTCCTGTGGGCGGTAGTCTTGCATGCCGATCGGCTTTGCGATCCTCTGGTCGAGTGCCTCGAAGAGGCCGGTGCCGGTTGCGTGCTCGTAGATCGTGCCTAGCGCGTTGAAGTCCCAATTGTTGTAAAACCAGAAGGTACCGGGCGGGTGGCTGCCGCGCGGCGGTCTCCTCCTGGCCATGTCCGGCGTCTCATAGAGCGCCGGGTGGTAGACCCCGGAACGCGCTTCGAGGAGCTCGCGCACCGTCGCGCCCTTCTCGATTTCCGTTAAACCAGGCGGATTATCGTCGATGCCGAGTTCGCCAAGGGTGCTGTTGGGGTTGATCAGGTGATCCGACACGGCGATGCCGATCAGGGCGCTGAGCACGCTCTTGCGGATGGAAGCGAGCTCCATTGGCTTCGTCGTATTGCCCCACTCGGCCACGACCTTTCCGTGCTGAACGATCACAACCGCGCTCGAGCGAATCTGATCCGAAAAGGATCGCGCTTGGGCCAATTCGGTCTCTGACCAGCCCAATTCTGCAGGGGTGACGCGCTCCCACTCCGCTGCTGGAAAGCCATCTCCAGCTGTGGCAGGCCCGAACCGAACCAGAGTGCCGACCAGCACGACGGCGAAAACGATCTGGCGGATATACATTGGATCCCACGCGCTGCGAGCTTGATCTGATCGCAGCACAATACTCATTAACGGAAGCTTGGCGGAACGCTTATTGAAGTATTTTCTTTTGGAGTCCCGCCAACGCGTTCTCATAGGACGTCTCCTGTTGGCCCAGCTCGGACCATCCAGCGATATCAGCTTTTGCGATGCTGTTGAGGGCCAAGCAGGCGTAAACCCCGAAGCGGCTCGTTGCCTTTATGAGGACATGCCCTAAACTTCACGGCCAAACGCGGGAGGACAACCGATGATTTGCGACCGCTACGGCCTGCCGCTGACGACCACCTCGGACCGCGCCGCCGCGTATTATGTCGACGGCGTCGATCGGATGCTGGCGGCACTGCACGGCGCCGACGCAGCGTTCGAGGCGGCGATCGCCGAGGATCCCGACTTTGCGTTGGCCCATCTCGGCCGTGCCCGCGTCCACCAGCTCAACATGGAGGGTGCCGCGGCCCGCGCCAAGGCTGCCGACGCCCGGCAGCTCGTGGCGGCTGCCACCCCACGCGAGCGCCAACACATCGAGATCATCGCATCCGTGATCGAGGGCCAGGGCAAGATGGCGACGACGGCGGCCGAACAGCATCTCAGCGACTATCCGCGCGATGCGCAGATACTCTCGCTGCTGCTCGGCGCGTTCGGCCTCTATGCTTTTTCCGGCCGGCCCGACCATGACGCGGCGCGGCTCGCGATCACCGAACGTTACGCGAAGGACTATGGCGACGATTGGTGGTTCCTCACCTATCTCGGCTGGTCGAAGACCGAGGCCGGCGATGTCGTCTCGGGCCGCGCCATCACCGAGCGCGGCTATGCGCTAAAGCCGGAGAACGCCGGTGCCGCGCACGCGCTCGCGCATGCGCTGTTCGAGCAGGGTGACGGCGCCGAAGGCCGCAGCTTCCTCTCCGCCTGGCTGCCGGCGAACGACCGCGCCAGCTTCCTGCAAGGCCACCTCGCCTGGCACCTCGCCTTGATCGCTATCGAGGAAGGCGACGCCGACAGTGCGCTTGCCATCTACGAGCAGCACATCAAGCCGGCGGGCCGGCCCTATCCGCCGCTCAATATCTATACCGACACGGCCTCGCTGCTGTGGCGGCTCACGGTCGCCGGCAAGACCGGCCTCGAACCGCATTGGAAGGATGTCGCCGCCTATGGCGACGGCTATTTCCCGAAGGCCGGCGCGCATTTCGCCGACGTGCATCACGCGCTGGTCGCAGCCACGACCAACAAGGATGCGCTCGAGGCGCGGCTCTCCGAGATGGCGGCGCGCGATGCCGACGGCAAGCTGGCGCCCGGCCCCGCCGCGATCGGGCTCGGCCGGGGCGTTGCGGCCTTCGCGGCCGGCGACCATGACAAAGCCGTGCGCATCCTGGCGCCGCTGATGCCCGAACTGGTGCGGATCGGCGGCAGCCACGCGCAACGCGAATTGTGGGAGGACACCTTCATCGTCGCATGCCTGCGCGCCGGCCAGGGCCGGCAGGCGGCGAGGCTGATCTCGAACCGGCTACATCGCCGTCCGTCCCGGCGCGACCTCGCCTGGTCGCAGGAGGCCGCGAGGCAATAGCCGATCCTCAATCCGGCTTCGTCATGAACGCGGCGAGCGCGTCGCGGTCGGCTTGCGGCATGGTCAACCCGAGCTTGGAGCGGCGCCACAGTATATCATCGGGAAAGCGGGCCCATTCCTTCTGCATGAGGTAACGCACCTCGGCACCGGTCAGTTCAGCACCAAAGGCGGGACCAAGATCGGCCTTCGCTTTGGCGTCCCCCAAAACGTCCTTCACGTTCAACCCATAGGCGGCCACCAGCCGGCGCGCCTGCGCCTCGCTGAGGAAGCGCCAGTGGTCGCGCGCGATGTCGACCTCGGTCTCGAACCGTTGCCAGGCGAATTCGCCGCCCGGCAATGGCGCGGTCGCGGTCCAGCGCGGCGTCATCGGATGGAACCGCGTGAACTTCGACACCGCCCGCTCGGCACGCCACCGCGCGGTTGTCACGTCGCCGCCGAACATCGTGAGCAGCGGCGCCTTGCCGCGCCCGAAATCGAGCGACGCAGCGCCATCGCTTCTGTGCCGGCGCGCGGGCGCAATAACGGAATTGGCGGCGGAGATCGTCCGCAGCACATCGACCGGGGCGATCTGCTCGCGAAAATAACGATTGGCGGCGTCGCAGAGATAGGCCACTTCCCGCACGCCCATCGCGACAATGGCGGGATCGCCCTTGAAGGCATGCGTGATGCTACCGATCAGGGTGAAGTCGCGCTCATAGGGACTGGCGAAAATCAGCTGCCCGTCGGGGTTCTGGAACGCATAGACATTGTCGCAATCGAACAGGCGGCGCACCACGATCTGGCTGATCTGGACGGTCGCGAGCGGCGGCGCCGGCACGCGCAGCACGGTGTCGGCAACGGAGGCGGTCCATGCGCCGGTGGCGTTGACCAGCGATCGCGCCGTGATCACCCGCCGATAGCCGCGATCGATCGCGACCAGCCGCCAGGTCTCGCCGCGCTCGGCCCGGGTCACGCGCGCACCGGTGCGGATCTCGGCGCCGCGCGCCGCCGCGTCGACGGCGGTGAGCACCACCAGCCGGGAATCGTCGGCGACGCAGTCGGAATATTCGAACGCAGTTCCGAACGGCCGTTTCAGCGCATGGCCGACCGGATGGTGGGTGACGTCGAGGGTTGTCGAGCGCGGCAGGCCGCTGCGCGAAGCCAGCCGCTCGTAGAGCAGCAGCAACGACCGCAATTGCCAGGGCGGCCGTTCCTCGGCATGCGCCGGGATCACGAAGCGCGCCGGCCGCACCAGATGCGGCGCGATCCGCAGCAAGACGTCACGTTCCCTCAGCGCGCGCCGGACGCGGAAGAACTCCCGCCGTTCCAGGCCGGCCAGGTCGCCGTGGACCAGCCGCGGCGAGGCCTGCGACGCGCCGGAGCCGAGATCGCCCTGCTCCAGCAGGATCACGCGCAGGCCGCGGCCGGCCGCATCACGAGCCACGCTCGTGCCGTTCAGGCCACCGCCGATGATCGCGACGTCATAGTCCGCCATGCCAACGGCTATCGCATTTCAATGCGAACGAAATACGTGTTCGCACAAAAAATGCGTCACGGCGCAGCCCCAATCGAAGCAAAGAACTGTTCCGGCCCATCGACCTCGATCAGCTTCTTGCCTTCGATCACCCAGAACCGGTTGGCCACCGTCCGCACGAACTGGCGGTCGTGCGACACCAGGAGGCAGCTGGCCTGCCACTCCATCAGTTCCTCCTCCAGCGCCTCCTGGCCCTCGATATCGAGGTGGTTGGTCGGCTCGTCGAGCAGATAGAAGTTCGGCTGGGTCAGCCGCAGCACCAGCATGCCGAGACGCGCCTTCTGCCCGCCCGACAACCGCCCGATCGGACGGCCCTGCATCTCGATCGAGAGGCCTGCGCCGGCGAGCAGGCCGCGGGCCCGCTGATCGCCGACCTCGAAGCGCCGCGTCAGCATGCGCATCGGCGTGTCGCCATCCCTGAGATCGGCCAGCCCCTGGTCGCAATAGCCCAGCACCAAGGACTCGGTGGCCCGGATCGCCGCGACGGCCGCCTCGGGGGTCCCGATCGCGAGCCGCAGCGCCGCGACGAACCGGGTCTTGCCGGCGCCGTTCGGCCCGAGCAGCGCGATCCGGTCGCCCCTGCAGATGAACTGCTGGCCGGTCCTGAACAGCGGCCTGCCGTCGGGAGTGGCGACTTCAGCGTTGTTCAGCCTGATCAGAACCTTGGCATGGGTGTCGCGGTTGGCGAGCCGGATCGTCCCAGCGGATCGCTCCATATGCGCCGGCTTCGCCGTCTCCTCCAATTTCTCGGCGCGCTGCTTCAATTGCTTGGTCTTCGACAACAGAAGGTCGCTGCCGGAATTGATGCCGAGATTGTTGAGCTTCGCGGCCTGCTGCCGAAGCTGCCGGACCGCCTTCATGTCGCGCTGATAGCGCCGCTCGTCGGAGGCATCGAATTCGTCGAGCGCAGCGCGCGCCGCGGTGTAGGGCAACGAGAACAGCTGCGACCGCTCCGGACGCAGGAACAGCGTCCGGTTGGTGGTCGCATCGAGAAAAGCGCGATCGTGGCTTGCGATCACCACCGGCATTTCACGCGGCAGCGTGTTCAGCCAACTCTCGAGCCGGCCAATCTTGGCGAGGTCGAGATGGTTGGTCGGTTCGTCGAGCAGCAGCAGGTCCGGCTCGGTCACCAGCGTGCGCGCCAGCATGGCGAAGCGCAGCCAGCCGCCGCTCAATTGCTTGAGCGGTCTTGCCCACAGTTCCTCGGGCACCTCGAGCGATTGCAGGGCGACGTCGACCCGCCAGCCTTCGCTGCCGCGTTGCTCGGCGAGCAGCGCGTCGAGGACGGCGGCATGGAACGCCCTGTCCAGCAGGCTCAGTGGCGCATCCTGCTCGACGTGGCCGACGGTCAGGCCGCGCGCGCGGGTGATGTCGCCTTCATTGGGCTCCATCGCGCCTGCGATACAGCGCAGCAGCGTGGATTTGCCCCGGCCGTTGGCGGCCACGAGGCCGATCCGGTCGCCGGCATTGACGGCGAAATTCAGTTCGGAGAACAGCGGCGCGTTCAGCGTCACGCCGAGATTGCGTATGTTGATGAGGGACACGGTCAATTCTCTGGTCTTGCCGGCGAACACGGCATCCGGGCATCCAGCCATCGGATGTGCGTGTCGGAGCGCGGCGAGGAATTCAAATGCGACACGAACTCTCAAGTTCGACGCCGCACGGCCACGAAGGGCAGACCAGGAAGAGATTTTAGTCGAGTTTCCGGTCAGCCCTGCAAACGCATCTGCAGGGCGTTGACGGGGCCACGCTTGAGGTGGGGATCAGTGAATCTCGCCACGACGCAGCCCTCCTTTCTCGGCAAAAAAGTTGTGGTGCGCCGAGATTTATCCGGACGCGCAACCGATGGCAAGCGCAGCCGGCGGGGCCGGCCTGACGGGTCAGGCGGATTTACCCGGCTTTGCGCACGGTTTCGGCCAACCGGTCGCCGCCGACCAGCGCGGCAAATTGACCGATCGGAGCCGGCCGGCCGATCAGATAGCCCTGCACCGCGTCGCAGCCTTCCTCGGCAAGGAAGGCGAGTTGGGCCTCGGTCTCGACGCCTTCGGCGACGATCGACATTTCAAGGCCGTGGCCGAGATCGATCACCGCGCGCACGATCGCGGCCGATTGCGGATTGCGGCCGAGATTGATGACGAAGGCGCGGTCGATCTTGATCTTGTCGAACGGAAACGCCTGCAGATAGCTCAGCGAGGAATAGCCGCTGCCGAAATCATCCATCGAGATGCGCACGCCGAGCGCCTTCAGCCGGCGCAGCAGCGACAGGCCGCGGTCGAAATCCTCGATCAGCACACCCTCGGTGATTTCGAGCTCGAGGCGATCGGGCGTCAGCCCGGTCTCGAGCAGGATCGAATGGACCAAGCCGACGAGGTCGCCATGGGTGAATTGCGCCGGCGACAGGTTCACCGCGACCTGCATCGGAACCGTCCAGGAGGCCGCCTCGCGGCAGGCTTCGCGAAGGATCCATTCGCCCATCTCGACGATCAGGCCGCTCTCCTCCGCGAGCGGGATGAAGTCACTGGGCGGCACGAAGCCGCGCACCGGATGGTGCCAGCGCGCCAGCGCCTCGAAACCGATGATCTGGCTGCCCGCAACGCTCGCGCCAGCGACCGCCTGCGGCTGGTAGTAGAGCGACAACTCGCCGTTCTTGATCGCGACCGACAATTCCTGATGCAGCACCCGGCGATCGCGGATCTGCTGGTCCATCTCGGGCTCGAAGATCGAGATCGTGCCGCGCGACTTCGCCTTGGCGCGGAACAGCGCCGCGCCCGAATTGGCCAGCAGCGAGGCGGCGTCGGATCCATTGTGCGGGAACACAGCGATGCCGGTGGTGAGCCCGGTGCGCACCGATTTGCCGTCGATCAGGAAATCCTGCCCGAGCGCCTCGCCGGCCTGCTCGGCCAGCGCGATGCCGGCGACCGGCTGCCGGCCGTCGATGATGAGGCCGAATTCGTCGCCGGACAGCCGCGCGACCACGCCGCCGCGTGCCACGGCCTGCAAACGCTGCGCGACCTCGATCAGCACCTTGTCGCCCATCGCATGGCCGTAGACGTCGTTGATCTCCTTCAGCCCGTCGAGATCGACGCAGAGCACGGCGAACTCCTCGTCGGTGCCGTCGCAGGCCTCGATCATCTGGGTCAGCGCCTGCAGGAAGGCTGAGCGGTTCGGCAGATCGGTCAGGCCGTCATGATAGGCCATGTGCGCCATCCGCGACTCGGTCTGGCGCCGGTCGGTGACGTCCTCGTGGGTCTTGATCAGATATTGCGGCTCGCCGCTATCATCGAGCACGGTCATGCGGCGGGTCAGGAACAGCCGCAGGCCGTCCTTGGTCGAGATCGGGTGCTCCTCGGCGATCATGCTGCGCTTCCTGATCGCGGCCTCGTCACGGGCGACGATCAGCTTGGCTTCGCGCGCGTTGAAGATGTCGGACGCGGTGAGGCCCGCGGCATCCTCGCGGCGGCGGTTGAGGATCGTTTCGGCGCTGCGGTTGGCCAAGAGGTAGCGGCCGTCGCTGACCCGCTGCACGATCAGCGAGACCGGGATGTTGTCGACCACGAGCTCGAGGAATTTCTTGTTGTTCTCGAGCTCGCGCGACAGCGAGCGGCGGTCGGTGACGTCCTCGAACAGCGCGATCAAGAACTCCGGCTCGCCGGCTTCGTTGCGGGCGATCACCCGGTTCGACGCCAGGATGCGCTTCTCCGCACCGCGTTCGACGGAGAACTCGCTGCGATGATAGCCTTCCGGTGCGTTCAGCGCCGCGCGGTCGGCCGTGTCGATGCTGACGGCGGTCTCGGGGCGGAAGATCTCGTCGGCGCGCTTGCCCACGATGTGATCGCGCGAGAAGCGCGAGAAGCGCTCGAACGCGCGGTTGGCGAAGATGTAGCGGCCGTCCTCGATGTTCTTGGCCGCGACGCAGACCGGCACGTTGTCGAGCACGGATTCGAGGAACTGGGTGGTCGAGGCGAGCTTGCGCGACAGCTTGCGCTGGTCGGTGCAGTCGAGATGGGTCGCGACCGAGCCGCCGTTCGGCAGCGGAAAATATCGCACCAGCACCGATCGGCCGCCGGGCAGCTCGGTGACCATCCCCTCGGGCGTCGCGGCCCGCGCAAAGAAATCCTCGGCGCTGACGTCGAGCACGCCGCGGTCGCGGCGCAGCTCCAGCAGTTCGGTGCCGGTCATGTGGCGCCGGATGTCGGCCCGCGACAGGCCGTAGATATCGAGATAGCGGTCGTTGCAGAACACGATCCGCTCTCGCGCATCGGTCATCACCACGCCCTGGTTCAGATGGTTGAGGGCCGACGAGACAAAGGCGTTGCGCCGCAATTGCGCGCGCTTGGCCTTGCGCAGGGCGGAGAGCACCCAGAGCCCGATCGCACCGAGGAACGAGGCAACCACCACGCTGCCGATCAGGAGCTCCCAGACCACGCCGGGATCGAGGTCACCGAGATAGGTCGAGGGCGCAAAGGCGGCGGAGGCGGCCCGGGCTGCACCGAACGGCACGACGGCGGCGACCAGGCAAAGGACGGCCCTTGCCGGAATCCAATTCTTCCCGCCCGCCTGCCACTTCCTGCCAGCCATCGATCACCCGCGGATTTCCGGGGCGAGTGTCCGGTTCCGGCGGTTTGGATCGGGTAAACGCGTAGGGCTGCAACCGGGAAATGCCGCTTAATATACGGCAATTGCCCTGACATGATTAATGCTCCACTAACAGGGCATGGCTCCCCAACTAATTGAGATGGCGCAAACACTTGCCGAATGCGATCGGATCGGCAGAACGATGTTGGCGGCAACGGCCAGGGCATGGCTGCGCGGAAATATTCGGACCTGAAGGACAAGATGGACAGGGTTGATTGCGTGATCGTCGGTGCGGGGGTGATCGGCCTCGCGGTGGCGCGCCGGCTGGCACAGGCCGGCCGCGAAGTGATTGTGATCGAGGAGGCCGAAGCGATCGGCACGGTGACCTCGTCGCGCAACAGCGAGGTGATCCACGCCGGCATCTACTACAAGGCCGGCAGCCTGATGGCGCGGATGTGCGTCAGCGGCAAGCGGGCGCTGTACCGCTACTGCGCCGAGCACGGCATCCCGCACAAGAATTGCGGCAAGCTGATCGTCGCCACAACAGCGGCGGAGACCGAGAAATTGCAATCGATCCGGGCTCATGCCGCGGCCAACGGGGTCGACGACATGCAGCTGTTGTCCGGCGCGGCGGCGCGTGAGCTGGAGCCGGCGCTGAATTGCGACGCGGCGCTGCTGTCGCCCTCGACCGGGATTATCGACAGCCATGCTTACATGCTGGCGCTGCGCGGCGACGCCGAGGCGGCCGGGGCGGCGTTCGCCTTCCATACCCCGCTGCTGCACGCGCGGGCGACGGCCAACGGGTTCGAGGTCGAAGCCGGCGGCGCAGCGCCGATGACGCTCGCCTGCGATCTCCTGGTCAATGCCGCCGGCCTCGGCGCGACGGCGATCGCGCGCAATGTCGAGGGCATGCCGATCGATTTGATTCCAACGGCTTATCTGGCCAAGGGCAATTATTTCAGTTGCAGCGCCAGGGCGCCGTTCTCGCACCTGATCTATCCGGTGCCGGAGCCCGGCGGGCTCGGCGTGCACCTGACGCTCGACATGGCCGGACAGGCACGGTTCGGCCCCGACGTCGAGTGGATCGATCGCATCGATTATGCGGTCGACCCGGCTCGCGCCGAGCGGTTCTATCCGGCGATCCGAAAATACTGGCCGACCCTGCCGGATGGCGCGCTGATGCCGAGCTATTCGGGAATCCGGCCCAAGATCGTGCCGCCGGCGGTGGCGACCCAGGATTTCCTGATCCAGGGGCCGACCGATCACGGCGTCGCCGGCCTGATCAACCTGTTTGGGATTGAATCGCCCGGGCTGACGTCGTCGCTCGCGGTCGCCGACCACGTCGGCGAGCTGGCAGGGCTCTGAGCAAATGCAGCAAACCCTCCCGAGGGAGACGCGCTTCCGCGCTCATCCCTCGGTGAAAGGCCAGATTATTCGCTAGTTTGCGGGGACGGTGACTTAGTGGACCGTGTCGTCGGTGGAGAGTCTCAACCGTTCGATCTGGTCCTTGACCATGAGCTTGCGGCGCTTCAGCTCGCAAATGTGCAGGTCGTCTACGGAGGGGTGAACGAGCGCTTCGTGCAGTTCGTTCTCGAGTATTTTGTGCTTACGCTCCAGCTCAACGAGATGGGCCTGTATTGCCATTGCGAACACTCCTCGGTGCGTTAAACCTCAGGTTCGATCCGGACTCCTGAGTGTACACAAGTGGGCGGCGCTGTCGATGGGGGACGCGAAATGCCGCACGCACGCATTTCGGTTTATCTGTAACCAATCGTGACTATGGAACCGGTCCGGCTTGCGCAGCGCGCCCGCAGGGAGGATATTCCGGCGAGCGGCTGCTTCGGCCGCAACAACCTCGTCGTGCTTACCAGTCAATACGCAACCATGAACGATCAGGATGAGCGCGAACTCCTCTCCGAGCTTGCGCGTCTGCAACAAGAGCACCGCGACCTCGATGCCGCGATCGACGCGCTGCATCAGTCGCCAGCGCCGGATCTCCTGATGCTGCAGCGCTTGAAGAAGCGGAAGCTGCAATTGCGCGACCGCATCGCCTTCATCGAAGACCAGATCACGCCCGACATCATCGCCTGAGGCGCGCCAGCCGGGTTCGGCGGCCCGCCGGTTCAGGTCGGTCGGGGGTTTTCCCCGTCATCCACAGCACCCGGCCGGCTTCACGTTCGCGGCAACGGACGCGGGCGCGGTTTTCGGCGCTTGACTCCAAAAGAACAAAATAAGAACATACTGACGCAGCCTCCAGCCAGCCATCAGAGGGAGTTTCGCCATGTCCGCACCGCCTTCCCTGCCCGAGCACACCCACTACGAGAAGGCCTGCGACCAGGCGATCGCGATGTGCGACGGCAACCTGCGCAGCACCATCAAGGCGCTGATCATGGCCAACGAATATCTGGAAGCCGAGCTCGAGGAATTGCAGGCCGCGATCACGGCCGGCTGCGTGCCGGCGCGAACCCAGTTGGCGAGCGACGCGGCAAGCGACGCCGCCTGATCTCCGGGAGTACGGCAATGGCTGACGTGACCTATTACGTGGCACTGCCCTTCATGCAGGACGAGGACGGCACGCCGGTCGCCGGCAGCGGCGAGGAATGCCAGAGTTCGGCGATCGCCATGCGCCGGGCGGAAACGATGTCGCGGATGCCCGGCAGCATCGGCGCCGTCGCGTTCAGCCGCACCGGCGATCCCGCGATCGGCGAATTCGGCGATGCCAAGCTGCTGCGCGCCTACGGCAACGTGCCTGAAGATCTCAGCGCGCTGTAACCGCTGGGGATGACGGCCTCGAGAGTTCACCTCTCCCTTGGGAGAGGTCGAGGTGAACCGAGACCGCGCCAGGCCGATTCAACCAAAACTCATCCTGCTCTGGGATTCTCTTAGGACTCATGGCGCCGCTGCGCCTTGCGGACATACATCGCACGGTCGGCCTCATCGAGAACGCGGTCGACATCGGAATGCGCGGTGATGATCGCAACGCCTGCGGAGGCGCCCGCGGAGACGCGGCTGCCACGGAACACGAAGCTCAGGCGATCGATCGCGTCTTCCAGCGCAGCCGCCTTGGCACGCGCGTCAGTCTCACTGAGATTCCACAGCAGCACCGCGAACTCGTCGCCGCCGAGGCGGCCGATCACGTCGGAGGCACGTATCTGGTCCGATATCGCGGCAACGATCGTCTTCAGCACCTCGTCGCCGGCCGCGTGCCCGAAGGCATCGTTGATCGGCTTGAGGCGGTCGACGTCGAGCACGATCAGCGCGCCGGACGCCTGATAGCGCTTGATGAAGGAGAGCGACCGGGCGAGCTCGCGCTCGAAGCCGCGACGATTGAAGATGTCGAGCAGGAAGTCGGTCTCGGCCGAGGTCTGCAGCTCCTCGATCCGGGCCTGGGCCCGCGCCAGCTGCGTCCGCAACCTGCGGATGGTGGATTTATCGCTGGAGGCCACCGCGCCTCGCGTGGAGGCTTCGGTTCCAGCCGCCTTGGTTCCAGTCGCCTTGGTTCCAGTTCTGCCCGGCCCCGGGTTGCGCGCGGCGGGCGCGCTTTTTCGTCGCTTTGCGGCCCCTGAGGCGGCCGCCGTGGTCTTTTTCTTCATGCGCATCCTTGTTGAGGCCTGCTTATGAAGGCTTGCCGGGATTCACCAAGACAGGATAGTCCATTCTGACTCCCTTGCCACGCCTTGGATGAGAACCGGGCCGTCCCTATAATCGGCCTATGCTTTTGGATTCCTGCACAGAATTGAAGAGATGACCGCTCCGATCGCCATCATCATGGGAAGCCAGTCCGACTGGGAAACCATGCGCCATGCCGCCGAGACCCTGGCCGCGCTGGGTGTTGCCTGCGAAACGCGCATCGTTTCGGCGCACCGCACCCCGGATCGGCTCTTTGCCTTTGCCAAGGGCGCCAAGGCGGCCGGTCACAAGGTGATCATTGCCGGCGCCGGCGGCGCCGCCCACCTGCCGGGCATGACGGCCGCGCTGACGGAGCTTCCGGTGTTCGGGGTTCCCGTGGAGTCGAAAGCGCTGTCCGGCGTCGATTCGCTGTACTCGATCGTGCAGATGCCGGCCGGCATCCCGGTCGGGACGCTGGCAATCGGCAAGGCGGGTGCGATCAATGCCGCGCTGCTCGCGGCGAGCGTGCTCGCGCTCAATGATCCTGCACTCGCGGCCCGCCTTGCAGTATGGCGCAAGGCGCAGACCGATGCGGTCAAGGAACACCCGGAGGCCTCGGCGTGACGGCTTCGAACCCTGTGAAGCTGAAGCCGGGCGACACCATCGGAATCCTCGGCGGCGGACAATTGGGCCGCATGCTGGCGATGGCCGCAGCGCGCCTCGGGCTGCGCTGCCAGGTGTTCTCGCCGGATCCGGACTCGCCGGCCTTCGACGTGGTGCAGCACGCCACCTGCGCGGAATATGCCGACGTCGAGGCGCTCGAGCTGTTCGCCAACGACGTCGACGTCGTCACCTATGAATTCGAGAACGTGCCGGCCGCGACCGCAATGGTGCTTGCCGCGCGCCGCCCGGTGCTGCCGGCATACAAGATCCTCGAGACCACGCAGGACCGCCTTATCGAGAAGGATTTCGTCAGCAAGCTCGGCATTGGCACCGCCGATTATGCCGACGTCTCCTCTGTCGCCACGCTGCGCGCCGCGATCGAGCGGATCGGCCTGCCGGCCGTGATCAAGACCCGCCGCTTCGGCTATGATGGCAAGGGCCAGGCCATCATCCGCGCCGGCGACGACATCGAACAGGTCTGGGACGACCTCGGCACCAAGTCGGCCATTCTCGAAGCCTTCGTGCCGTTCGAGCGCGAGATCTCGGTGATCGCGGCCCGCTCCGCGTCCGGCGAGGTCGAGTGCTTCGACGTCACCGAGAACGAGCATCGCGATCACATTCTGAAATTTTCACGGGTGCCGGCCGCGATCCCCGAGGAGCTTGCCGCGCAGGCGCGCGCGATCGCCGAAAAGATCGCATCCGCACTCGACTATGTCGGCGTGCTTGCGGTGGAATTGTTCGTGGTGCCCGGCAATGGCAGCAAAGCGACGGTGCTGGTCAACGAGATCGCGCCGCGCGTGCACAATTCCGGCCACTGGACGCTCGACGGCGCCTCGATTTCACAATTCGAGCAGCACATCCGCGCGATCGCGGGCTGGCCGCTCGGCAAGCCGGTGCGCCATGGGGAGGTCACCATGACCAACCTGATCGGCGACGACATTCTGAGCTACGAGCAGTGGCTCACCGTTCCCGGCGCGACCGTGCATCTGTACGGCAAAGGCACGCCGCGCCCGGGACGCAAGATGGGCCACGTCACCGAAGTGACGCCGCCGCGCAAGTCATAGCCGATTGAGACCTGCTGGTGTCCCGAATCCCACGTTCGCATCATTTAAGTTGAACTGGTTTGACCACGGCTGCGGTTCACCTCTCCCCGACGGGGAGAGGTCGATTTGCGCAGCAAATCGGGTGAGGGGCCGCAGCTCTAACGAGAGACCGTAATCCCTCACCCGGCGCTACGCGCCGACCTCTCCCAAGGGAGAGGTGGACTCGGCTGCCGCTCTACACCAACCTAATCGCATCACGCTCTGCACGAAAATGGGATCGTGAGGCTCACGATCCCATTCGCCAATCACATCACGCAGTCTTGACGCCGGCGACGACGCCGGTCGGCTCGTCGCTGAGCCAGCGATAGATCACGCCGCCGAGCGCACCGCCGATCAAAGGCGCGACCCAGAACAGCCAGAGCTGCCCCAGCGCCCAGCCGCCGACGAACAATGCCGGACCGGTGCTGCGCGCCGGGTTCACCGAGGTGTTGGTGACGGGAATGCTGACGAGATGGATCATCACCAGCGCGAGGCCGATGGCGAGCGGCGCGAAGCCGGCAGGCGCCTTGCCGTGGGTCGATCCCATGATGATGAACAGGAACATCATGGTCATCACGACCTCCATGATGAAGCAGACCACCATGCTGTACTGGCCGGGTGAATGCGCGTCATAGCCGTTGGAGGCGAAGCCCTTGCTGACATCGAAGCCGGGCGCACCGCTGGCGATCACATAGAGCAGCCAGGCCGCGACGATCGCGCCGATGACCTGCGCGATGATGTAGGGCAGCACCTGGCCGCCGGGGAAACGCCCGCCTGCGGCGAGCCCGACCGTCACCGCCGGATTGAGGTGGCAACCGGAGATGTGGCCGATCGCGTACGCCATGGTCACCACGCTCAACCCGAAGGCCAATGACACGCCGACCAGGCCGATCCCGACCTGCGGAAAGCCGGCCGCAATGACAGCGCTGCCGCAGCCAGCGAATGTGAGCCAGAACGTACCGATCAGCTCGGCCGCGTATTTCTTCATATCCATGTGGCATCTCCCCTATTTCCAATGTCCGGGTTATCCAAAACTCCGGGAACGGCCTCGATCCTGGCGCCAAACCACCCAAATCAGGGCCGCACAAAGGCATTTTCGCCCCATTTCGTGGCTTTACTAGGCCCGAAAGTCACTCGACCGGTGGACATCTGCGCGTTTGTCTGATACATGCGCGCGCCTAGGGTTAAGAAGCAGGCCTTTTGCCGCCCCTTTACCCCGCCAGAATTCCGAACCGATCAATTCAAAAGAGGATGCCGCGTGCAGGTTCTCGTCCGCGATAACAATGTCGACCAAGCCCTGAAGGCGCTGAAGAAGAAGATGCAGCGCGAGGGCATTTTCCGCGAGATGAAGCTCCGCGGTCACTACGAAAAGCCCTCTGAGAAGAAGGCCCGCGAAAAGGCCGAAGCCGTGCGCCGCGCTCGCAAGCTGGCGCGCAAGAAGCTGCAGCGCGAAGGCCTGCTGCCAATGAAGCCGAAGCCGGTGTTCGGCGCTGGTCCCGGTGGCGACCGCGGCGGCCGTCCCGGTGGCGCTGGCGCTGGCCGCGGCCCCCGCTGAACCGTTTTGCCGATCTGGAAGTCTAACAGCGCGGGCCATGGGCCCGCGTTGTCGTTTTGATGCAAAGCCGCGTTCCGGGGCACCCATGCAAGATTACCGGCAAGAGCATTTTGCATGACGGATGCTCGGGCACCCCGCACTGGCTTTCCCGCACCATTCGACCGCAGTCGCGCGGCGCAATCCATCATCATCGCAATGGTTCTCGGCCTGCCGCTCGGGGGCTGCTCTTTCGACCTCGGCTCATGGGGCTTGGACGACAAGCCGAAACCGGCTGCTGCCGCCGCCGGCAAGCCGGCTGCCGACACCATCACGCCACAGGACATCAGCAGCGCCAGGGATCACGTCACGCGCGGCCAGGTGCTGGCGCGTTCCGGCAAGATCGACGAGGCGCAGGCGGAGTTCGAGCAAGCGCTGACCGCCGACCCCTACAACATCCAGGCGCTGTACGGCCGTGGCCTGATCTACCAGGGCCGCGGACAGCATCAGCAGGCGATCGACGATTTCACGGCGGCCAGCGGGCTGTCGCCGCAGAGGGCCGAACCCCTGGTCGGCCGCGCCACCAGTTACCTTGCGCTCGACAAGGCCAAGCAGGCCGCCACCGACCTCGATGAGGCGGTGCAGGCCGATCCCAACAATGTTGCGGCGTGGAGCGCCCGCGGCCAAGCCTATGAGCGGCTCGGCGACAAGGCCAAGGCGGCAGCGTCCTACAACCGCGCGCTGGCGCTACGGCCCGGCGACGGCAACGCGCGCAGCGGGCTGGTGCGCACGGGCGGATAAGGCCTGATGAGATTCGGTTGAGCTGTAACGGCGTCGAAAGTTCACCTCTCCCTTGGGAGAGGTCGATTTGCGCAGCAAATCGGGTGAGGGGTGACGGTCGATCGAGAGAGCAAGAGCCCTCACCCGGATTGCACTGGACGATGCTTCGCATCACCAGGCGCAATCCGACCTCTCCCCGGCGGGGAGAGGTGAACCAAGACCGCGCAAAGCCGATTCAATCAAACTCGCTTTAGTCTCAGGCTGCTTTCGGCAGGACGCTTACTTCGGCAGGACGGCGTGGAACATCGACCTCATGCCGGAGAACATGTCGTCGGTCACCGAGCTGTGCTCATTCTTCGGCGCAGCCATCGTCGCGTCGGCCCGCAGGTCGAGCGGCGCCTGGATCACCGGGACCGGAATGTCGGCCGGCGGGGTCAGCCGGTTCGAATCCTGCGCGCTGGCGGCGTAGGGCGGACGCGGCTGCGAGGATTGATCGGCATTGTCGCTGGACGGGTTCGACACCATGATCGGCGGCGGCAACGGCCGGATCGCCGACGAAGCAGTGGGGCGCTGCGCGTCAGGCAGACGGGCAAGATCGGTGCGCGGCGCATCCTGGGAGCGCGCGGCGTCCTGGGAGCGCGCCGCTTCCTGCGGGCGTTCCTTGCGCAGCCGCTCGATGGCAGCGCGCGCCAGATCGTTGGCGTCGCGGTTTTCCTCCGGCGTGGCGGCGGCCTCGACCGGTGCAGCCGTGGTAGCAGGCGCGGCCGGCTGCGGCGCGGCGGGCGTCACCTTTGCGACCGCCTTCGGCGCAGCCGGATGATGACGGGCGTCGGCGGGAATGCTGGCGGTATCAGCCGGCGCGTCAGGCTTCTGGTCGGCGGATTTCTCGGTGACGGTCGCCTTCTCGGACGCCGACCGCTCGATCAGCGTGCGCTCGGACATGCCCTTGGCCTTCACACCGGCTTCGGGAAGGCTGCTGACCACGGTGGCGGGCTTGGCGGCGGCTTTCGGATCGACGGCCGTGGTCACGGCTGCGGCGGCGGGCGCCTCCGGCTTGGACACGATGTAGTGATTGACGATGTACGCCCCGATGATGGTCGCTGCCACCGAGGGTAAGATGTCCATCACGAATTTCTTCAGGTAACTCAGCATGACCTGCCACTCCCCACCCCGTTATTTCATGCTGGAACTTTGAGGCACATTCAGGGATCAACTGCGACGGATCGGTGGCAAACCCCCGTTCCGACGTCACCTTTGGTGTCACTTTGGTTTCAGCGGAGGCGCCCCCTGCGTAGGCCGCATCCACCTCTCAATTCATCGTGCAGCCGTTAACGGGTTATGAATTTCCACAGCCGCGCCGGCTCGGACCTGCCATTCGGCGCGCGCAGGGTTAAGCACGGCGTCAGGGCTTGAGTTCAACCTCCAGGAACACGATCTCGCTGGCCGTCTCGTTCAGCACGTCGTGCTGAACCCCGGCCTTGCGGAAGTAGGACTTGCCGGCCCCAAGCTGCGCCTTCGAGCGCTCGCCATTCGGCGCCACGATGGTCATCTCCCCGGCCGTGATCGGTACGATGACGTAGTCCATCTCATGGGTGTGGTGGCCGGTGGCGCTGCCCGGCGCGAGCCGCCATTCGGTGACGCGAACCTCCGCCGTATCCACCTGCACCTCCGATTTGGCGCTGAGCATCGTCATTTTCTCCGAGTTTCTTGCTTGAGCGAATCATGCCCTACGGCACGAAAACCATGAACACGAACACCGCGAACACCACCATGTGAACGAGCCCGAACAGGATGTTGGTGCGGCCGGTTCCGAAGGTCAGCATGCTGACCATGAAGGTCAGCAGCAGGATCAGCATATGCTGGTTGCTGAGCCCGAGCACCAGCTGCTTGTCGAGCACATAGGCGGCGAGGGCCACCGCGGGAACCGTGAGCCCGATCGTCGCGATCGAGGAGCCGAGCGCGAGGTTGATGCTCTTCTGCAGGTCGTTCTTGCGCGCCGCCGCCACGGCGGCGACGCTCTCCGGCAGCAGGATCAGGGCCGCCACCACCAGGCCGGCAAAGGCCGGCGGCGCACCGATCTTGACGGTGACGACATCGACCACCAGCGAGAATTTCTTGGCCAGCAGCACCACCGCCAGCAGCGACACCAGCAGCAGGACGACGCTGATCGCGGTCTCACGGTCCGACATCACCTCGCCATGCGCCGCCGCCTCGTTGGCGCCGCTGACGAAGTAATCGCGGTGGCGGATGGTCTGGGTGTAGAGGAACACCGCATAGAGCAGCAGGGTCACGACGCTGATCACGGCGAGCTGGGCCGTGGAATAGATCGGGCCGGGCGCGGTCAGCGTGAAATTCGGCATGTCCAGCGTGATGGTCGCGAGCACGAACAGCACGCTGAGGTAAAGATTCGCGCCGGTGATCTGGAAATCCTGCTCGCGGTAGCGGATGCCGCCGATGAAGATGCAGAGCCCGACCAGGCCGTTGCAGACGATCATCACCACCGCAAACACGGTGTCGCGCGCCAGCGTCGGGGCCGGCGTATCGCCGAGCATGATGGTCGAGATCAGCGCCACCTCGATGATGGTCACGGCCAGCGTCAGGAGCAGCGTGCCGAACGGCTCGCCGATCCGCTCGGCGATCATCTCGGCGTGATGCACGGCCGCGAACACGGTGCCGAACAGGATCACCAGCAGCACGGCCGCGAACACCCAGCCGGCCGCCGACGGCGCGAAACTGTAGCCGGTGGCCGAGACCGCGGCAAACAACAGCACCGCCAGAACGGGATACAGCCAGGCCGACCGTGGCATCGGTCCGTGTGCGCTCATATCGTCAGACCTCTCAATTCGACTGCCGCGATTATGCGATAGACAAGCGCCGCCGTCAGCCTCTTGCGGCGTCGATGAACGGCCTCACCGTCCCCATCGCACCGAATTCGTCGAGATTGTCGTGCCCGCCGCCGGGCAGCCGCACGAACTGCTTGGGCTCGTGAGCGAGGCCGAACAGGCGCTCGCCGAAACGGATCGGGATCGCCGGGTCGTCGGTGCCATGCATGATCAGGAGCGGCACCGTGACCCCAGTGATTCGCTGGTCTGAATGGAATTGATCCCGCATCAGCAGGCTGACCGGCACAAACCAGAAAATCGCGCCGGCGACGTCGGCCGTCGACGTGTAGGGCGCTTCCAGGATCAGCCGGCCGACCGGATGCTCGGCGGCAAGCGCGACCGCAACGCCGGTGCCGAGCGAGAATCCCCAGGCCACGATCTCAGCGGGACGGTAGCGCGCAGTGGTGAACGCGTAGGCTGCCGCAGCGTCACGCAGCAGGCCCTGCTCGCTCGGAGATCCGCTCGAGCCGGCATAGCCGCGATAGGACAGCGCCACCAGCCCGGTGCCGTCGGCGGTGATCGCCTTGAAGCGCGCGACCCGCCCGGCAAGGAAATCGCCATTGCCAGGAAAGAAGAGCACGACGGGCCGGCCGGGCTTCGCCGCCACGTGCCAGACGATGACCTTCTCGCCGTCATCCGTGGTCAGGACATGCTCTTCGGCCTCGGGAAGGCCGGCGGCCGCGGGCGCCGTCCGTCCCACCGGCGGAATCGGAAACAGCATCTCGCGCTGCTTGACGTACAGCACCGCAAGGCCCCCGAGATAGACGACCGCGGCGACGATCAGCAGCCATTTCATGATCGTCAGCACCACGCGCAAATCCCGCCTGCCGCTCTAGATTTGGTGTGTCGGATGATGCGAGCCCCCATCGCTACTTTGCATGGGGTTGTTTTCGCGGTTTTTCGTCCCGCCCCTGATTCTTGGTGGTCGGCGAGACAGGCCTGCGCCTGGAAACGAGCAGCTTTTCGACCTCGAGCCTGACGCTGTCCGGAACGGGCCGGCACGCGCAAACATTCGCATGCGCCACATGCCACCTGATGCGCTGCTCGCGCGTCGCCCGGGGCGGCATGCGATGGTCTCGATGCCACTCCCGGTTCAGTGCCACTCGCCGCCCGCCTACATCGCCTTGACGATGTTCTCGGTGACCTTCTTGGCGTCGCCGAGCAGCATCATGGTGTTGTCGCGGTAGAACAGCGGATTGTCGATGCCGGCATAGCCTGACGCCAGCGAGCGCTTGATGAACATCACGGTGCCGGCCTTCCAGACCTGCAGCACCGGCATGCCGTAGATCGGCGAGGTCTTGTCCTCCTCCGCCGCCGGGTTGGTGACGTCGTTGGCGCCGATCACGAAGGCGATGTCGGCCTGGGCGAACTCCGAGTTGATGTCCTCGAGCTCGAACACCTCGTCATAGGGCACGTTGGCTTCGGCGAGCAGCACGTTCATGTGGCCGGGCATGCGGCCCGCCACCGGGTGGATGGCGTATTTCACCTCGACGCCTTCCTTCTTCAGGAGGTCGGCCATCTCGCGCAGCGCGTGCTGGGCCTGCGCCACCGCCATGCCGTAGCCCGGTACGATGATGACCTTGGAGGCGTTCTTCATGATGAAGGCGGCATCGTCAGCCGAGCCGAGCTTGGCGGGCTTCTGCTCGCCCGAGCCGCCGCCGGCCGCCGCGGTCTCACCGCCGAAGCCGCCGAGGATCACCGAAATGAACGAGCGGTTCATCGCGTGGCACATGATGTAGGACAGGATCGCGCCCGACGAGCCGACCAGCGCGCCGGTGATGATCAGCGCCGAATTGCCGAGCGTGAAGCCGATGCCGGCCGCGGCCCAGCCGGAATAGGAGTTCAGCATCGAGATCACGACCGGCATGTCGGCGCCGCCGATCGGGATGATCATCAAGACGCCGAGCGCCAGCGCCAGGATCGTGATCATCCAGAAGTCGAACGCGCTGCCCGAAAGCACGAGGCCGACGATGAAGAACACCAGCGCCAGCGCCAGCACGATGTTGATGACGTGGCGGAACGGCAGGATGATCGGCGCGCCGCTCATCCGCGCCGACAGCTTCAGGAACGCGATCACCGAGCCGGTGAAGGTCAGCGCGCCGATCGCGACGCCGAGCGACATCTCGACCAGGCTCTGCGGATGGATGTTGCCGGGCGTACCGATATCGAAGGCCTCGGGCGCGTAGAACGCGCCGGCGGCGACCAGCACCGCGGCCATGCCGACCAGCGAGTGGAACGCGGCGACCAGCTCGGGCATCGAGGTCATCGGCACCCGGCGTGCGATCACGGCGCCGATGCCGCCGCCGATCGCGACCGCGACAATCACCAGCAGCCAGGCCACGCCGTCGGCCGGCGGATGGCTCGCCAGCGTGGTGGCGACCGCGATCGCCATGCCGATCATGCCGAACATGTTGCCCTGGCGCGACGACGCCGGGCTCGACAGGCCGCGCAGCGACAGGATGAACAGCACCCCCGCCACGAGGTACAACAGTGCAGAGAGATTGGCGCTCATCTCAGGTCCCCCCAAATTCTTAACTCACCCCGAGGTGGTTGCCGTTACTTGGCTTTCTTCTTGTACATCGCCAGCATGCGCTGGGTGACCAGGAAGCCGCCGAAGATGTTCACGCAGGCGAAGATCAGCGCGACGAAGCCGAAGCCGCGGGCCCAGCCCGAGCCGCTCGACACCATGCCGACGCCGACCGCGAGCAGCGCACCGACCACGATCACCGAGGAGATCGCGTTGGTCACGCTCATCAGCGGCGTGTGCAGCGCGGGGGTCACCGACCACACCACGAAATAGCCGACGAACACGGCGAGGACGAAAATCGACAGCCGGAACACGAAGGGATCAACGGCCTGCGCGAGATGCTCCATGGCTTCTCTCCTTACTTCGGCTGGAAGTTGGGATGGATGACGGCGCCGTCCTTGGTCAGCGCGGTGGCCTTCACCAGTTCGTCGTCCCAATTGACCGCGAGTGCCTTGTTGGCCTTGTCGACCATCGTCTCGATGAACGAGAACAGGTTGCGCGCATAGAGGCTGGAGGCCGAAGCGGCGACGCGGCCGGCGACATTGGTGTAGCCGACGATCTTGACGCCGTCGGTCTCGACGACCTCGCCGGGCCTGGCGCCCTCGACATTGCCGCCGCGCTCGACGGCGAGATCGACCAGCACCGAGCCGGGCTTCATCGACTTCACCATCTCGCCGGAGACGAGTTTCGGCGCCGGACGGCCCGGAATCAGCGCGGTCGTGATCACGATGTCCTGCTTCTTGATGTGCTCGGCGGTCAGCGCGGCCTGCTTGGCCTGGTACTCCTTGGACATCTCCTTGGCGTAGCCGCCGGCGGTCTGCGCGTTCTTGAACTCCTCGTCCTCGACCGCGAGGAATTTCGCACCGAGGGATTCCACCTGCTCCTTGGTGGCGGGCCGCACGTCGGTCGCGGTGACGACGGCACCCAGCCGCCGCGCGGTCGCGATCGCCTGCAGGCCGGCGACGCCGACGCCCATCACGAACACCTTGGCCGCCGGAACGGTGCCGGCGGCGGTCATCATCATCGGGAAGGCGCGGCCGAACGCTTCGGCGCCCTCGATCACGGCGCGGTAGCCGGCCAGATTGGCCTGCGACGACAGCACGTCCATCACCTGGGCGCGGGTGATGCGCGGCATCAATTCCATCGCAAACGCCGACACGCCGGCATCGGCCATCGTCTTCAGCGCGGCCTCGTTGCCGTAGGGGTCCATGATCGCGATGACCAGCGCACCGCGCTTGTATTTGGAGAGTTCGGAGGCCTCGGGCCGCTTCACTTTGATGATGATGTCGGCATCCTTGAGCGCATCGGCGCTGACGGTGGCGCCCGCCGCGGTGAGCTCCGAATCAGGCAGGCCCGACTTGACACCCGCGCCCGGCTCGACCGCGACCTCGGCACCGAGCGCCTTGAACTTCTTGATGGTGTCCGGCGAAACCGCAACCCGCGGCTCGGACGGATCGATTTCCTTGGCAACGGCGATCTTCATGGGCCCTCCGGCGGCGCGAGCGGCGCACGCGTCTTAAAACTAGCGTTATTTTCGCCAGATTGGATACCCCGGTTTTTACAGCCGGGTTGAACAGGAATGCCGGCACCGCCGCGGGACGGCGATGCCGCTAGCCGACCGTAAGGATCAGACCAGGAAATAGGCCATCAGAGCGAGGAGGATGGCGACGCTGATCGTGCCCCATTTGACCAGCATGAGAAACCCTTCATAGGTCTGCTCATGTGCCACGTAGTCATTGCCGTCGGCGGTCGTATAGGCCACTTCGCTATGGTCTGCCATTGCTGTCCCCAGTCAGAAATTCGCGTTCTGCGAGCCATTACCGCAAACGGATTGGCAGGGCAACGGCGCGCTCCCTATCGGGTGATTTGGAGCGCAAATCGTCCCCGATTCACCCCTTAAGTGCCGGCCTTGCGGCCGCCGCTCGGGCAGGATCGATCTGCCGAACGCAGGTGTCATGGGATGGTCATGCCGCGAGGCGCAAAAAGCGCCGAACGAATCTGATCCGGACGGGCCGGAAGGCTGATGGGCCTCAGCCCATCGCCTCCAGCTCGTCGATCATGCCGGCGATCACGGACAGGCCGCCGTCCCAGAATTTCGGGTCCTTGGCGTCGAGGCCGAACGGCCGCAGCAGTTCGGAGTAATGCTTGGTGCCGCCGGCGGCGAGCATGTCGAGATAGCGCTCGGCGAAACCCTCGGACGCATGCTCGTAGACCGCATAGAGCGAGTTCACCAGGCAGTCGCCGAACGCGTAGGCGTAGACGTAGAACGGCGAGTGGATGAAATGCGGGATGTACATCCAGAACGTCTCGTAGCCCGGCTTGATCTCGATCGCAGGCCCGAGGCTCTCGCCCTGCACGCTGAGCCAGAGCTGGCCGATCCGCTCGGCGGTGAGCTCACCGTTCTTGCGCTCGGTGTGAACCGCGCGCTCGAATGAATAGAACGCGATCTGCCGCACCACGGTGTTGATCATGTCCTCGACCTTGCCCGCGAGCAGCGCCTGGCGCTGCTTGGCGTTCCTGGTCTGGGAGAGCAGCCGCTTGAAGGTCAGCATCTCGCCGAACACGCTCGCGGTTTCCGCCAGCGTCAACGGCGTCGGCGCCATCAGCGCGCCGTTCTTCGCCGCCAGCACCTGATGCACGCCATGACCGAGCTCATGCGCCAGCGTCATCACGTCACGCGGCTTGCCCTGGTAATTCATCAGCACGTAAGGATGCGCCGACGGCGTGGTCGGATGCGAGAACGCGCCCGGCGCCTTGCCGGGACGGACCGGCGCATCGATCCAGCGATCGTCGAAGAAGCGCTCCGCGATCTCGGCCATCCTCGGCGAGAAACCGTTATAGGCCGACAGCACCATGTTGCGCGCCTCGGGCCAGGCGATGGTGCCGGTCGCCGCGAACGGCAGCGGCGCGTTGCGGTCCCAATGCGGGAGCTTCTTCTTCTTGAACCAGCCGGCCTTCAACGCGTAGTAGCGATGCGACAGCTTCGGATAGGCCGCGCGCACCGAGGCGACCAGCGCATCGACCACTTCGCGCTCGACGCGGTTGTTGAGATGGCGGGAGTCGGCGACGTCCTGGAAGCCGCGCCAGCGGTCGGAGATTTCCTTGTCCTTGGCGAGCGTGTTGGTGATCAGCGCGAAAGTGCGCTCATTGTCCTTGAAGGTCTTGGCGAGCGCCTGTGCCGCCGCCTTGCGCTTGTCGCCGGCCTTGTCCTGCAACAGGTTCAGCGTCGGCTCGATGGCAAGCTCCTTGCCCGAGACCTTGAAGCGCAGGCCGGAGATGGTCTGGTCGAACAGCCGGTTCCAGGCGGCATAGCCGCTTTGCGCCTTTTCGTGGAACAGCTGCTCGACGCGATCCTCGAGCTGGTACGGCTTGTCCTTGCGCAGATCCTCGATCCACGGCCGGTAATGGCCGAGCGCCGGTTCGGCCATCGCGCGCTCGATCACGTCATCGTCGACGCGATTGAGCTCGAGCGAGAAGAACAAGAGATGCACCGACGCCGCCGTCAACCGTTCGGAGACATCGCCATAGAATTTCGAGATCGCCGGGTCGACGCTGTCGCCGGCATGGACCAGGCCGGCATAGGAGCCGAGACGACCGGCCAGGTCGTCGATCGCCTCGTAACGCCTGACCGCCTCGGCGAGCCACTTTCCGCCGCCTTCGCGAGCGGTATTTTCAGCAAGCTTACCCTTGTAGTCGGTCTCAAACGCGACGCAATCTGCATCCATTTTCTGCAGGTCGCGCCCGACTTCCGGCGCGTCGATACCGGAGTAGAGATCCGCCAGATTCCATTCCGGAAGCTTGCCGGTCTTGCCGGCGGCCGTTTTTGCCGCCGGTCCGCCTGCGGAGGGTTTGCGTTGGGCGCCGGTCTTGCGCATGGCGGCTTCCTTGCGGAGAGCGGCCTTGCTGGGAGCAGACTTGTTCGGGGCAGTTTTGGAGCGCGAGGTCATCTTGTTCGAAACCTTAGTTCAATCGGAAAGATGTCGGCGGCGGCGGAATAAGGGCGGGTTTGCAACGTTTAAGAGTGCGTTAATCGGCATCGGCGACATTGCCCCGATTCGAGACAAATAATCGTAGCGTGCGGGGAAAACCATGGCTGCCACCATTTTGATCGCCGATGACGACGCAGTACAGCGTCGTTTGGTTGAAAACATGGTGCAGAAGTGCGGCTATGAGCCCCTCGTCGTCGACAGTGGCGATGCGGCGATTGCGGCCCTGACCGCATCCGAGACGCAGGCGATCGATGCCGTCGTGCTCGACCTCGTGATGCCGGGCCTCGACGGCCTCGGAGTCCTCGCAAAGATTCGTGAAGCTGGTTTGAACGTCCCGGTCATCGTGCAGACCGCGCATGGCGGCATCGACAATGTGGTGTCGGCGATGCGCGCCGGTGCCCAGGACTTCGTCGTCAAGCCGGTCGGCTTCGAGCGGTTGCAGGTCTCCCTGCGCAACGCCCTCAACGCGTCGGCGCTGAAAGGCGAATTGCAGCGCATCCGCCACAGCCGCGAGGGCCGGCTGACCTTCTCCGACATCATCACCCGCAGCGAGGCGATGGCCGGGGTGCTGCGCACGGCGCAGAAAGCCGCATCCTCGACGATTCCCGTGCTGATCGAGGGCGAATCCGGCGTCGGCAAGGAACTGTTCGCGCGCGCCATCCACGGCAGCAGCGAGCGCAAGGCCAAGCCGTTCGTCGCGGTGAACTGCGGCGCGATTCCGGACAATCTCGTCGAATCGATCCTGTTCGGCCATGAGAAGGGCGCCTTCACCGGCGCCACCGAACGCCACCAGGGCAAGTTCGTCGAGGCTCATGGCGGCACCCTGTTCCTCGACGAGGTCGGCGAATTGCCGCTGGCGACGCAGGTCAAGCTGCTGCGCGCGCTGCAGGAAGGTACCGTCGAGGCGGTGGGCGGACGCAAGCCGGTCAAGGTCGACGTCCGCATCATCTCGGCGACCAACCGCAAGCTGCTCGACCTCGTGAAGGCCGGCGAGTTCCGCGAGGACCTGTTCTACCGCCTGCACGTGCTGCCGCTGACCATTCCGGCGCTGCGGCAGCGGCGCGAGGACATCCCGCATCTGCTGCGGCATTTCCTGGCGCGGTTCTGCGCCGAGGAGAACCGCAACATCACCGGCATCAGCGGTGATGCGATGGCGCATCTGGCGCAGCTCGATTGGCCCGGCAACATCCGTCAGCTCGAGAACACGGTGTATCGCGCCGTTGTCATGAGCGACGGCGACCAGCTCGGGCTCGCCGACTTCCCGCAAAGCTCGGCGCATCCGGCGCCGGAAGGAAAGTCCTTTCAGGGCGAGCCGCTGGTGGTGTCGCCCTCCACCGCGCCCGCCATGATTCCCGGTAATGAAATACCGACGTCGACTGCCCTCCCCACTGCCGGCGGCCTCTCGATGCTCACTGCTGCGGGCGAGGTGCGCCCGCTAGAAGATCTCGAGAACGAGATCATCCGCTTTGCGATTTCGCATTATCGCGGCCAGATGTCGGAGGTCGCGCGCCGCCTCAAGATCGGCCGCTCGACCCTCTACCGCAAGCTCGACGAAGCCGCGGCCGGCGCGCGCAGCAACGACGCCGGCTAAGCCCCGAGGCCGATGAGGCGATACCAGGGAACCTTTTGAACCGTGTCCCTCCGGTGACAGACAAAGGCTGTGCCGCGTGGCAAAAACGCACAGCCCGAGCGAAATCAGCCGCTTCGAGGTCAGTTTGTCGTGAGTTGCCCCGCATGGCGCTGGCTGCACAAGAGGGGCAAATGTATCGTCTGCGTTTGTTGCGTGCAGGCATACGAGTCGATCAAGAGGCCGGCGCTTTCGCGCAAGCTATGAAACCAATACTGATTTGAACTGTTCCAGAATCTGGGAGCAGTTCCACCCAGGGGGTGCGAAAATGCGTGACTGTTCGAACAACCGTCGAGGATTTGACCGCGTCTTGATGGCCGTCGCGGCAACCTTCCTCACGGTGTCCGCGACCACGGCTTTCGCACAAGACACGCCCCGCTCGAGCGCCTCGGAACTTGCGATCGACGCCGCGATCCCGCGCCCCGAACCGGCCAACGTCCCGCCGCCCACCGCGAGCGATTTCAAGGCCGACACCACCGCCGCGCTGCCCGACGCGGCCAAGCCGGCCGACGCGAAGCCCACCGATGTGCAGGCCACCGAAGCCAAACCGGTTGACGCAAAGCCGGCGGAGCCGAGCGCGACCGCAAAGGCCGTGGAGCCCGCTGACGCGCCGAAGGCCGATGCACCGAAGACCGACACCGCTGTTGCGCCGCCTGCAGCGGCACCCGCGCCTGCCACCGCAACGGCGCCCGCCGCAGCTCCGGCTCCCGCGACGGCCGCGGCCCCTGCGATTGAACCGGCGAAGGCCGCGAGCAATGTTGCCGTCGAGGATCAACCGGTCGCCGGCAAGGTGCGCGAACTGCTCGCCAGCAAGACTCTGCGCACCTTCGATCGCAAGAACGAGCGCGCGGCCGCAGAGAAATTCTATTCGGCCCGCGACTATGCGCCTGTCTTCACTAAGGCCGGCCAGCTGACCGACGCCGGCAAGGGCGTCATCGCCCGCCTGAAAGACGCGGCTGCCGACGGCCTCGATGCAGCAGATTATCCGGTGCCGGATTTCGCCGCAGCGTCGACCCCCGATGCGCTGGCCGACGCCGAGCTGAAGCTCGCGGCCAGCATGCTGGACTATGCGCGCCAGGCCCAGAGCGGCCGCATGCATTGGTCGCAGGTGTCGGCTGACATCCTCTATCCGGAGCACCCGATCGATCCGGCGGAAGTGTTCGCCAATGTGACCTCGGCCAAGGACGCCTCGGCCGCACTCGACAGCTACAACCCGCCGCAGAAGCTCTACAAGGAGCTGAAGAAGAAGCTCGCCGAGCTGCGCGGCCAGGGCGACGGCCCGGTCATCACGATCGCGGACGGTCCGGCGTTGAGATATGTGCCGGCGCGCAAGAAGCAGGCCGCGGTCGAGATGGACGATCCGCGCGTGCCGGACCTGCGGGGCAAGCTCGGCATCACCGAGAATGCCGACAGCACGAAGTATGACGCGCAGGTCGCGAAAGCGGTCGAGAAGTTCCAGAGCAGCGTTGATCTCAAGGCGACCGGCGTGCTCGACGAGCGCACGGTGAAGGCGCTGAACAATCCGAAGCGCGACCGTCAGATCGACACCGTGCTCGTCAACATGGAACGCTGGCGCTGGCTGCCGCGCCAGCTCGGCGCCGCCAATGTCGGCAATGCCTATGTGATCCTCAACATCCCGGACTATACGCTGAAGGTGATGCAGAACGGCGCGCAGGTCTGGACCACGCGCGTGGTGACCGGCAAGCCCGGCCAGCATGCCACGCCGCTGCTGACCGAGACGATGAAGTACATCACGGTCAACCCGACCTGGAATGTGCCGCCGTCGATCATCTACAACGAATATCTGCCGGCCCTGCAGCAGGACCCGACGGTGCTGCAGCGCATGGGCCTGAAGCTCGAGCGCAACCGCGACGGCTCGATCCATGTCTCGCAGCCGCCCGGTGAAGCCAATGCGCTCGGCCGCATCCGCTTCAACTTCCCGAACAAGTTCCTGGTCTATCAGCACGACACGCCGGACAAGTACCTGTTCGCGAAGGACGAGCGCGCCTTCAGCCATGGCTGCATGCGCGTGCAGAACCCGGATCAGTACGCATCCGTGCTGCTCAACATCACCGAGCCGAACCAGCACTACACGCCGGAGCGGATCCGCAGCATGTACGGCTCGAGCGAAGTCGATCTGAAATTCCCGACGCCGATCCCGGTCAACATCACCTACCAGACCGCCTTCGTGGACGATGCCGGCAAGCTGCAAATCCGCCGGGACATCTACGGCCGCGACGCCACCATGCTGTCGCTGCTCAAGAACAGCCGCGGCAAGGATCTTGAAACGGTGGTGGCGCACGCCCAGCCGAGCTACGCGCGGCCGCCGAGCAGCAGCCTGCCCGCAGGCGTCAACGTCGCCGGCGACAACAGCGGGTTCGGCTCCTCCGGACCGAACTTCTTCGAGCGCCTGTTCGGCGGCTTCGGACAGCCGGAGCCGCAGCCGGCCCGCCGCGGTCAGGCCCAGCAGCAGCGCCGGGTGATCACCCGCTGATCCGAGCACCGGCGCGATTCGGATAAATATTGCTGCAAAATCAACGATCTCGTTCAAAAAACGAGATCGTTTACGTTAACCATTTCCGGTGTCGGCCGGGGAACTGGGCTATCTTTTGCCACACTCGCCCAGTTAGTTAAGCCTAACTTGGGGGCGGGTCGGTAAACCTCGGTTAACCCTCCCGCTTTAAGAAAGCGTTCACCGTCTTCCGCAGGGGGTCTGCGAGGATGCCGAGCGAACGCTCGTCGACTGGGTGGGCTCATAGTGCTGGCTGTCTTCGCACGCCGCTTCAAACCGCTGTTGCTGCCTAAGGCCGGGTACCAAGCTGGCCTGACCGCGCTGTTGCTTTTGGCCGGCGCGGGATCGGTGCACGACGCGACGGCGCTGAACCAGACCCGCACGCTCTCGTTCCACCACACCCATTCCGGCGAAGACCTCACCGTCACCTTCAAGCGCGACGGCCGCTACGACGAAGCCGCGCTGAAGCAGCTCAATCACTTCCTGCGCGACTGGCGCTCCCAGGATGAGACGGTGATGGACCGTCATCTGTTCGACATCCTCTGGGAAGTCTACGGCGACGTCGGCGGCAAGCAGCCGATCCAGATCATCTCGGCCTATCGCGCCCCTGCCACCAACGCCATGCTGCGCCGCCGCTCCTCGGGCGTCGCGCGGCACAGCCAGCACATGCTGGGGCACGCGATGGACTTCTTCATTCCGGGCGTGCCGCTGGAGCAGATCCGCTACGCCGGCCTGCGCCTGCAGCGCGGCGGCGTCGGCTTCTACCCGACCTCCGGCTCGCCGTTCGTGCATCTCGACACCGGCGGCATCCGCCACTGGCCGCGAATGACCCGCGAGCAGCTGGTCAAGGTGTTCCCCGACGGCCGCACCGTCCATGTCCCGACCGACGGCACGCCGCTGAAGGGCTACGAGCTCGCCAAGGCTGACATCGAACGCCGTGGCAATGGCGACGATGCCGCCATCATCAGCAAGCCGACCCTGTTCGCAAAGCTGTTCGGGGGCGGCAAGTCGGGTGACGATGAGGACGAAGGCGGGGCCAGCGTGAACGACAAGCCCGCCGCCAACACGGTGGTTGCGGCCGCGGCTCCCGCCAAGCCTGCGGATACCAAATCCGCCGATCCGATTCCGCTGCCGCGCGCCAAGCCGCAATTCGCCGCCGCGATCCAGCTCGCCGCCGCCGACGCGCAGCTCGTTCCGACGCCAAAGGCCAAGCCGGCGATGCAGGTGGTGCAGACCGCCGAGAACACCGCGCCGCAATCGCCCGCCGACATCATCAATGCCCGCGGCTTCTGGGGCGACGAAACGGCCGCGCCGAAGCAGGCGTCGGCCGCACAGATCGCCGCGCTGAAGGCCCGTGAGGCGGTCGGCGGCGCCGATCCGCAGACCACGGCCAGCGCGACCGAGAACTTCAACAAGGCGCTCGCCTATGCGCCCGCCACGTCGTCGCCGGTCGATCGCGCCAACATCGTCGCAGCGACCGCACCGATCCCACGCAACGTGCGTCCGGCACGCAATGCTGCGGCGCCTAGCACCGAAATCAACACCGTCGTCGCGAAGGGCGCGCCCGGCCAGGGCGTCATCACAACGTCGGCGCGGATCTCGGCCGCCAAGGGTAACGATGTCTGGATGCGCGTGGTGATGCTGGCGCCGAGCGCGAGCAATGCCATGCTGACCACGGTGCTTGGCGACACCGACATGAGCACGATGCGGGCTCACTTCGTGAAGCCGCAGGCCACCGTCGCCATGACTTTCTCGGAAGATCCGATGATGGGTATGACCTGCGATCACTTCTCGGGCTCCGCGACCACCCCCCTGACCACCCAGTCCTTCGTGCTGCGCACCGCCTCGCTGCGCTAAAGCGCGATAAGATTTGGTTGAATCATCATCGCGCTTTTGACCTTTGTTTGAGCATGATCTTTTCGGAAAACCGCTTCGCACTTTTCCGGATCATGCTTTAGCTCATCCCGAAAGCCGTTTGATCAAGCCGGTAATCCTGCCTTACGCAGGCCGGCCTCGTAGCGCGCCCGGTCGGGCTCGCGCTTCATCACCTCGGCCGCATGGGCTGTCGCCGCCACCGAGTTGCCCATCTGCGCCAGGGTTGCGGCGAGGAACGCGTGATGGGTGTGGTCGGGCCGCGTGATGCGCCGTCGACGATCACATCGCCGAGATTGATGCCGATGCGAAACTGCATCCACCGCGCCGGCGCGACGTCGGTATTGCGTTTGGCCATCCGGCGCTGCACCTCGACCGCGCACAGCACCGCATCGACGACGCTGTGAAATTCGACCAGCATGCCGTCGCCGGTGGTCTTGATGATGCGGCCGCGATTCTTGGCGATGGCCGGATCGATCAGCTCGATTCGATGGGTCTTCAGGCGCGCAAGGGTGCCCGTCTCGTCAGCCTCCATGAAGCGGCTAAAGCCGACCATGTCGGCGGCGAGGACCGCAGCGAGCCGGCGCTCTGGTCCTGGCACGTCCATCTGAACGATCTGCCCGGTTGCCTTACCGCCAGTCTAGCAAATCAGGGGATGTCGCCCAAGCCGCCATAGCGGCTCCGCAGATGCCATCGGGAGTACCTTGGACGAGCGGCCTGACGGCGTCAGGCCCGCCCGCCTGCCGCCTCAGGCCCCGCGCGCCCGTGTGAGGGTTTCCGAGGGCATCTCGCCATATGCGCGGCTATAACATCTGGCGAAGTCGCTCAGATGCCAGAAGCCGTTGGCACGCGCGGCCGCGGTCACGGTCAGGAGCGGACTTCCTTTGACGAGGAGCTTGCGGACCGACCACATCCGCTTCGACCGAAGGTGCTGATGCAGGCTGACGCCGCAAATGTGCTGCACGGCAGTCTGGAGCGTCCGAACGGAAACGCCGAGCGTCTGTGCGAGACCGGTGCTGTAGAGGTCGGCTTCCCCGACAGCCGCCACCAGTTCATCCAGGCGCTCGACGAGCTTCCGATGCCGGTCGAACGAACCGGGAAGCACCCGCTTGACGCTATCCTGGACCAAGGCGTTGTCGAGCCCGGCGATGAGCGTTTCCTGCAGTTGCCCGCTCAACAACTCGAATTCCCTGAGATCCCTGCAGCCGGAAGCCAGGCAAAACATGTCCAGGATCGCCGATCGCAGCGCCAGCATCTTCGCCGGCGCCAGCCTGAACAGCTCGATTCCCCCATCGAACTCGGCCCATCCGCGATTGCTCATGTCGGAACCGAATCGCAGCATGAGATAGGTGTTCGCATGCCGTTCGACGACGTCGACGGGCACCCGACCACGGATGACCCCGATCGTGGAATCGCCAACCGCGTTGCCGTTCATCGTTGCATGGAAGGCGAGAGGAATGACGAGCCCAACCCCGCGATTTGCTCCGAGATCTCCCTCCATCCGCCGGGCGAACGATCGCTGCAGCACGAGAAGGCAGTCAGGAAGCGCAAGGATACTCCGCGAAGCCGAGATAGGCGACGAATCCAGCGGCGTGCTTCTCATTCCGCCGATGACATCATTGGGACGAAACTCATCGAAGCTGTTGAAGCGTTCGACACGCAGCACCGGCGAAGGATCGATCCAACGGACAGGCATCGTGGGCTCCTACGAAATCGGGTGGTCGAGCAACGCCTCGCTCGAGCGTACAATTCCCTTCATCAGTTCGACCGCCGACCGGAAGCTGTCCTCGCCGACCTGTCCGGCCAGTTTCGCCTGCACATCCCTCCAGCGCGGCAGCGCGCGGGACAAGGTTTTCCGGCCCTTGGCTGAGATCGAGATGTCGCGCACGCGGCGGTCTGCTCCCGGCACGATCCTGACCAGACCGCGGCGCTCGAGGATCGTGACGTTGCGAGCGAGCGCGCTCGGATCCATCGACATCCTCCCCGCAAGAGCCCCCATGGTCACGGTCGCCTGCCGCGCACAGGCTACGAGCAGCATGAATTGCGTCGGCTCCAGCCCGACCGGCGCGAAGGCCTCGGCATAGAGCCGGGTGATCACACGGCTCGCCTTCCGGACATTGAATGCGGCGCAACAACTGCCGACAGCGGCGAGTTCCTCAGGCGTCGGCGAGATGTCGTGCGTCATCAAGAATCCTTTTATAGGCATATACCTTGAATTTATATGCATATGCCGTTTTTAAATGGTTAAGCACAAGATTCCATGATCTTGCCGGATTCCGATAATCTGATTGATTGGCCGATTAAGACAGCTCGCTCAATATCCCCCTGCAACGAGGTCAGCACCGAATGCGTGCCAGGGGAGAAACCCAAATGCCGGACATCGTGAGACTTGATCGACGCAAGCGGCAGCTGCCCGAACGACCACTGACGCACTGCGCAAAGCCTGTCGACGCATCCGAGCTCTGGAGTGCCCGGCGACAGAAGGCGCGGGAAGCGCTTCAGGAAGCAATTTTTGCCCTTCAGATAAGCCACGCGCGAACGTCGATCATGATCGAGAAGATCGAGGACGAAGAGAGCCGGGAAAAGCTGCAATCCCAATCTGCGCGGGTAAGCACCTTGATCGACCTCGCCTGGTGTAGACTCGGCGATATCTGATGCGGTGCCGCCACGAGCGGCAGCGGAGGCGACCGGCGATCACCGAGCGGCCCCACCGCCGGATAGATCGACGATGCGATAGCGGCCATCGGTTCGATCAACGGAGCACGAACATCAGGACGGCCGCCACCCCCATCACGACGGTTGCGATCCAGCCGAGCAGCACCGTTACCCAACCTGAGACATACGGTCCCATCACCGAACGCTTCGATGCCAACAGGATGATGACGGCCATCAGCGGCACGGCGACAACACCGTTAATCACGGCGCTCCAGAACAACGCTTTCATCGGGCTGACCGGCGAATACTGAATGAGCAATCCGGCGATGACGCTGAACGCGATCACGCCGTAGAAGGCCCGCGCGTCCCGCACCTCCTTCTCGAGGCCTTCATTCCACCCCATCGCTTCCGCGAGCGCGTATGCCGAAGATCCTGCAAGGACCGGCACGCCGATCAGGCCGACGCCGACGATGCCCATTGCGAACAGGATGAAGGCGAAATCTCCGGCCAGCGGCCGCAACGCGCTCGCCGCCTGCGCCGCGGTCTCGATGTTCGTGATTCCCGCCACATGCAGCGTCACGGCGGTCGCCAGAATGATGAAGTAAGCGGTGATGTCGGAATAGAACATGCCGCTCCAGGTGTCCCACTGGATGCGCCGTAACTCTTTCGATGCAGCAGAAGAATCGGACACGAGCCCCGCCTTGCCTTGCGCCAGCATATCTTCCACTTCCTCGGAAGCCTGCCAGAAGAACAGGTACGGACTGATGGTCGTCCCGAAGACGCCGACGACGACAGCCGCGCTGTCCGCCGTGAATGGCAACCTCGGCCATACGGTATCTCGGAGCACCTGTCCCCAGGGCACGTGAACGGTGAGCAGAACGCCCGCATAGGCAAGGAGCGAAAGGGTTAGCCATTTCAGGAAGAAGACGTAGCGATGATACGGAACGAAGACCTGAAGCAGGAGTGTCGTGACGACAAAGGCCACGGCCATCGCATGCGCATTGAGCCCGCTCACGAGCTCGCCGACCTCGCCCATGGCCGCGACGTCGGCCCCGATATTGATGGTGTTTGCGATCAATAGAAGGAGAACGACGCCCTTGAGAACGACCGGCGGGAACTCGGCCTTGATGTTTGCGGCCAGGCCCCGGCCCGTGACCCTGCCGATCCGCCCGCACATGGATTGAATCGCCGCCATGAGCGGAAACGCCAGCGGCATCGTCCACAGCATGCCCGTGCCGAATTGCGCTCCCGCCTGGGAGTAGGTGGCGATACCGCTGGGATCGTCGTCAGCGACGCCGGTGATCAGCCCCGGACCCAGCCGCGCCAGCGGATGGGCCTTGAGGCGCGCGCGGCCAGACTGGAGGACGTCGGACAGGTTTGCGATAGTGCCACGCCGCGCGGGCAACTTCGGCCTGCTTGCGTCGATGATCCCTAGCCTGTCGGCACGTCGTCGTACACGCTGCATGCCTGCTCCCAGCTTTCGCTGCTTCTATAGCTTGCCGCACCGGGAGAGGAATTGAGCCGCGTCAAGCGCCGCCATCCGGATTGCGCCAGATCAACGCCCCGGATGATCAGTCATGCCAAAGTTCGGGTTGTTGTTCAGAGGAAGCCCGGGACATGCAGCACCTCTTCAGCTCGGTCCAACGCTGGTTCAGTGTTTTGGGATGGCAGGACATTGCGTCCGCCCCGTTCGACTGCGTGATCGAGCTCGCCGTGATCGACGACAAGCGACATCCGTTGGGCTTCCCCTGCATCCGGCGCGTGGACGGATTGTTCAATCTAAGCACAATGCAGGCCGTGTCGACGTCGCCGACGCACTGGCGCTATTGGCAGGCCGACGTGCTGCCGATGTGCTGTTGCTGACCGTGGCCCGGCTCGCCTCCATCGGCAGGTTGGCTTCCGTTCTGCTCTTGCGGCAACGAGCCGCACAATCCGGTCGACGGACCAACTGGACGCTGCTGCTGGCGCTCGCCTGCACGGCGCTGACCATCGCAGCTGCAGCCTCACTGGTGTATTTTCACTATCTGGATCGGCCGTGATCGCTCGCCGGCTCGTCGTCAGCGATGGCTCGCCAGGCCGCGCCGTCAAGGTCGTCATACTGTCCGCTCTTCAGCGACCAGAGGAAGCCGAGCAGGCCGACAAAGCCCAACGCAAGAGCAAGCGGCACCAGGATAATCAGAACTTCCATCAGACCACCTCCCTCGCACGCGCCCTCAGCGCATTGAGCATCACGATGACCGACGAGCCCGACATCGCCGCCGCGGCGATCAGAGGTGTGACCAGCCCGGCGATCGCGATCGGTACCGCCAGAACGTTGTAGACGACGGCAAGCGAGAGGTTCTGTCGCATCAACCGGAGCGCCCTGCGAGACACCTTGACCGCCGCCAGCACCGGCGCGAGACGATCGCCGAGAAACACCGCATCAGCCACCGCCTGGCTCATATGCGTGGCCGTAACCGGCGACATCGAGGCGTGTGCCGCAGCCAATGCCGGCGCATCGTTCAGACCGTCGCCGACCATCAGCACCCTACAGCCCTGACCCACCAACTGCTCGATCCGACTGATCTTGTCGACCGGGGAGACCCCGGCACGCCATTCGTGCACGCCGAGCATCTTGGCCGCGAGCTGGACCGCAGGCTCGCGGTCCCCTGACACGATCTCAACGGCGATGCCCATGCGGACCAACCCAGCCACGACCTCGGCCGCGTCTGGCCGCAGCCGTTGTCGAACCGCGAAGGCGTATCTGCTCTCGCCATAGCTGAACGCGACGACTGAGGCTTCCGGGTCGTTGCACAGAATCTCGTTGGCGAGTTCGCCGGCGCCACAGAATGACGGACGACCCAGCCGGATCGGACGTCCGTCATGAAGGCCGTGAACACCCTGGCCCGGCTCTTCCTGGATGTCCGGCAGCGGCGCCGCCGCTCCGGCGTGGCGCGCGACTGCGGCGGCAACGGGGTGGCGGCTCGACAGCGCCAGACGTCCAGCGAGCCGCACGACGTCCTCGGGAATCTCAGCGAGATTGGCAACATCGAGCTCCGGCAGGGTCAGGGTTCCGGTCTTGTCGAAGATCACCCGGTCGATCTCGGCGATGCGCTCGATCGCATCGCCGGCATTGAGCAGCACCCCGGAACCAAACAGCGCGCCTGACGCAACGGTCTGCACCGTCGGAATGGCAAGGCCCAGCGCGCAAGGACAGGTGATGATCAGGACTGCGATCGCCGTCACGATCGAGTCATGAAAGCTCGCGCCGTAGGCCAGCCAACCCAGCATCGTGAGCAATGCGGTCGCGTGCACGACGGGGGCATACAGCCTCGATGCCCGCTCCGCGAGCCGCAGATAGCGCGAACGCGCCTGCAGCGCGCGATCGAGCAGCCGGGATATTTCATCGAGCAGCGTGCCGCCGGAGGCCGCGGACGCCCGGACGCGCAACGTGCCGGAGCGGATCAGCGTACCAGCGAACACCGCGCTGCCGGGCGCGACCATTGACGGCAAGGTTTCGCCCGTAATCAGGCTCTGATCGACCTCCGATCGCCCTTCGATCACATTACCGTCGACCGCGCAGCGCTCGCCGGGCCGCAACAGCACGATGTCGCCCGGCCGGATCGCGGCCGCCGGAACCGTGCTGATTTCGGTTGGGCTGATGAACTTCGTCGCCGTCTCCGCCTTCAAGGCCGCGAGGTTACCGGCAAACGCGCGAGTGCGCCGCCGCATGTTCTGATCGAGATAGCGACCGGCGAGCAGGAACGCGACCAGCATGATCGCCGCATCGAAGTAGGCATGCTCGGCATGATTGATGGTCTCGATCACCGAGGTCGCCAACGCCAATACGATGCCGATGCTGATCGGCACGTCCATGTTGACGCCGCGCGCCCGCAGCGCTGACAGTGCCGAGGTGAAAAAGGGCTGAGCCGAATAGGCCACCGCCGGCAGCACGATCAGCGCCGACAGCCAGTGGAAGAAGTCGCGCTGCTCCGGCAACATGTCCGAAACGTTGCCGGACCACACCGGGATCGACAGCATCATCACGTTCATTGCCGCGAAGGCGGCGACACCCAACCGGCGCAACAAGCCCTGCGCGCGCTGCGCTTCCAATGTTTCGGCATCATCGCGTTGGAACGGATAGGCCTTGTAGCCGAGTTCGGCGAGCCTGTTCACGAACAGTGCCGGATCGAGCGCGCCCGCTTTCCATTCCAGCGCCAGACGACTGTCGGTCAGGTTGACGCGGGCGGAAGTGACGTCCGGAATGGTCGACAGGTTGCGCTCGATCTTGGCCATGCAGCCCGCGCAGTTGATGCCTTCGACCGCGAGATCGAGATGAATGAGCCCGCCGCCCGCGCTCTTCAGGTAATGTGAAAAATCGATCTCCGCCTGCATGGGGCCACCCTCAATTCAGGACGACGCGGTTCTTCGACAGGAACATGCGCCGGCCTTCGGCATCGCCCTCGATCACGAGGTCCCACTGCCCCGCGCTGATGCCTTCTGCGCGGCCATGAAAACTTCCCGAGCCCGCTTCGGTGACCTCGATCGCCCGGTCAGCACGCCGATCGGTAGGGCGTTGGAGACGGGCGAGAAAGTTCAGTCCAGCCAGTGGCGCGCCGGCATGGTCGCGCGCTTCGATTGCGACTGCGGCAGCGCCGTCGGGCCGCCGCTCGATATGCGCCTGGACTTGCCAGCCGCGCTCGTTCTGCTGCCGCGCTGCCAAGATCTCGCGCTGATAGGCGAGGCTGGCGCTGTAGGCGCTGTCGACCTCGGTGCCCGGCAGCGTCGTGATGGCGAACCGCATCATGACCATGTTGACGCTGATGACGACTGCGAAGAACGCGACCGTCGTGATCAGGACGAAGCGTCCGGTGATGGGTCGCGCGGTTGAGCTTGTGGCTGCCATGATTGAATTCCGCCGTTATGGGAGAACGAAATGGTCGGTTGCGGACGCCACTTCTCCAAGACCGATATCTGTGACGCGGAAGGTGACCGGCACGGACTTTTCGGCCTTTTCATCGAACGGCGCCGTCACCAGCACACGGAGTTCGGTGGTGGCGTCGCGGCCGAGGATGATCATCGGCCGGTCTGGCGTGACGGAATCTGCGCCGATGACGTGAAGCTTGGCCTCGGCCGGGCCGTCGACATCGATCGCGATCACGCGATCGAAACCGCGCTTGTTGAGGAACCGCAAGGTGTAACCGTTGCGGGTCGCCCCATCGCTGAGCCGCACGGCGATCGGATTGCGGTCGTGCAGCACGTTGACGTCGAGCAGCGTCCGCGACATCAAGGCGTAGAGCATGACGGCGCAGACCACGGTGATCAGGCCGGCGTAAACGACGGTTCGCGCCCGCACCGGCTTGAACACCTCCTGCATGCCGCCGATACGGCGCTGCACATTGATGTCGTTGTCGTATCCGATCAGGCCGGTCTTGCGGCTCACCTTGGTCATGACGGCGTCGCAGGCATCGATGCACAGGCCGCACTGGATGCAGCCCAGCTGTGCGCCATCACGGATATCGATGCCGGTCGGACATACGGCAACGCACTGGTTGCAATCGATGCAATCGCCTGCCTTGTCGCCGAGCGCACGGATGTCGAACGCCTTCTTCACCGAGCAGCGCGGCTCGCCGCGATCATACTTGTAGGTGACGTTGAGCGCCCATTCGTCGGTCAGGGCGGCCTGAATGCGCGGCCACGGGCACATATAGACGCAGACCTGCTCGCGCATGTAGCCCGCCAGCAAATAGGTCGATGCAGTCAGGATCGCGATCCAGACATAGGCAATCGCCGGAGCCTGAAACGTCGCCAGATTGCGCACCAGCGTCGGCGCATCGTCGAAATAGAGCACCCAGGCGCCGCCGGTCCACCAGGCGATCATCAGCCAGATCGCGTGCTTCAGCACCCGGCGACCGGCGCGACGCGCGGTCATCGGTCCGGAATCGGCCTTCATCTGCGCGCGACGGTCGCCTTCGACCAGGCGCTCGACCGCATAGAACAGATCGGTCCAGACCGTCTGCGGACACAGATAACCGCACCAGATTCGACCGCCCAGGGCATTCATCAAGAACAGGGTCAGCGCAGCCAGCACCAACAGGCCGGTGAAGTAGTAAACCTCCTGCGGCCACAGCTCGATGAAGAAGAAATAGAAACGGCGGTTTGGAAAATCGATCAACACCGCCTGGTCAGGCGCGCCGAGGCCTCGATTCCAGCGTACGAAAGGCAGCAGGTAGTAAATGCCGAGACAGACGGCCATCAGCCGCCATTTGATCGAGCGGAACCGGCCCGACACGCTCTGCGGGTACACTTTCTTGCGGGGCGCGTAGAGCGGCCCGTCTTCGTCGGTTATGAGTTCATCAGGCGACACGGGCTTGTTCATCGGTCTGCTCGAACGAGGCTTCGATTGCAGCCTACATTCCTGCGCCGGGTGCCAATTGACCTCGATCAACGGCCCCCGGATCGGCGCGGGAGGCGGCTACTTGCCGCCACCCAGGGAGTGCACGTAGACCGCCATCGCTTTGACGGTGACCGGGTCCAGACGACCCACCCAGGCTGGCATGACGCCGGCACGGCCGTTGGTGATGGTTTCGACCAGCGTGTCCTCGTCGGAGCCGTAGAGCCAGATCTTGTCGGTCAAGTTCGGCGCGCCGACCTCCTGGTTGCCTTTGCCGTCTTCACCGTGGCAGCTCGTGCAGTTCTCGGCGAAGATCTTCTTGCCCGCCGCCGCGTCGAACTTGGGCGCCGTGGAAAGGCCGGACAGCGAACGCACGTAGTTGGCCACCGTGACGATTTCGTCCTTCTTGAGAACCCCGTCGCGGCCAAACGCGAGCATCTGCCCCTCATGCGCCTTGGGGTTCCCCGAGCGTGCGCCGAACTGGATCGTCTGCATGATCTGATCGAGCGTGCCGCCCCACAGCCAGTCGTCGTCGTTCAGGTTGGGATATCCCTTTGCACCGGCACCCCCGCTGCCATGGCAAGGCGCGCAGTTGTCGGCAAACACGGTCTTGCCGCGTGCACGAGCCAGCGCCAGCAGGGCCGGATCCTTCTCGATGTCGGCGAGCGACGCGCTGCCGAGAACCGCCATCTTCTCGCCGCGCAGTTTCTCCAGATCGGCAAGGTCGGTCGCGACACTCGCGCGCGTCGAATACTGGAACAGCCCCGTGGTGTAGCCCGAGACCAGCGGCCAGGCCGGGTAGACGATCCAGTAGCCGATCGCCCAGATGATCGTCGCATAGAATGTCAGGACCCACCACCGCGGCAGCGGCGTATTGAGCTCCTTGATGCCATCCCATTCATGACCGGTGGTGCTGCGGCCGGAAACGCGGTCAATCTCGTCGTGCTCGCTCATGATCGGTCAGTCCTCACGCAGCGGCATGCGGGCTGCGGCGTCGAATTGGGCCTTGTTGCGGGGCCAAAGCGCGTAGGCGACGATGGCGATGAAGATTCCAACGAAGACGGGCGTCCAAAGCGTGCTGATCAGGTTCGACGCCAGGCTCTCGATTTGAATGATCGCTTTCATGCTCGCCCCTCAGCGCAGGTTGGCTTTTTCGTTGTAGAGCTTGAAGTCGACGAGCGTGCCGAGCATCTGCAGATAGGCGATCAGCGCGTCGAGTTCGGTCGGATTGCCGGCCTTGCCGTCGAAGTTGCGGACCAGGGCCTTCGGATAACGCTTCTGGAACGCGTCGGAGCCCGGGCCGTCGGGATCGGTCTGCGCCTTCAGATCGGCGGCCGCATTGGCGATCTGCTCTTCGGTATAGGGTACGCCGATCGCGCGGCTCGTCCGCAGATGGGCCGCGATGTCGGACAGATCGAGTTCCGTCCTTGCGAGCGAAGGATATCCGGGCATCACCGATTGCGGGACGATCGACCGCGGATTGATCAGATGCGTGACGTGCCAATCGTCAGAATACTTGCCGCCGACGCGTGCGAGGTCCGGCCCGGTTCGCTTGGAGCCCCACTGGAACGGATGGTCGTACATGCTTTCCGCAGCGAGCGAATAGTGGCCGTAACGCTCGACCTCGTCGCGCAGCGGCCGGATCATCTGCGAGTGACAGAGATAGCAGCCCTCGCGGACATAGATGTTGCGACCGGCGAGCTCGAGCGGCGTATAGGGGCGCACGCCGTCAACTACCTCGATCGTGCTCTTCAGGTAGAACAGCGGCGCGATCTCGACGAGCCCGCCGATGGCAATGACGGCGAGAATGCCGGCGATCAGGATGATCGAGTTCTTCTCAAAGATCTTGTGTCGGTTCCAGAGAGACATTGCGCGACCTATTCGGCGGGCTGGAGGGCACCGGCCCCCTCGGTTTCGCTGGCTTGGCCGGCATTGACCGTCATCCAGAGATTGAAAGCCATGATCAGGGCGCCCACCAGGAACAGCGCGCCGCCGGCGGCACGGATGATGTAGAAGGGGTGCATGGCCTCGACGGATTCGATGAAGGAATATTCGAGGAAGCCAAGCGACGTATAGGCGCGCCACATCAGGCCCTGCAGGATCCCCGACACCCACATCGCGGAGATGTAAAGCACGATGCCGATGGTCGAGATCCAGAAATGCCAGTTGACGAGCTTCAGGCTGTAGAGCTGGCGGTTCCACAGCCAGGGCACCAGGCAGTAGAGCGCGCCGAACGAGACGAAGCCGACCCAACCAAGCGCACCCGAATGCACGTGCCCGATCGTCCAGTCGGTGTAGTGGCTCAGCGAGTTGACCACCTTGATCGACATCATCGGACCTTCGAAGGTCGACATGCCGTAGAACGCGACCGACACCACCATCATACGCAGCACGGGATCGGTACGCAGCTTGTCCCAGGCTCCCGACAGCGTCATCAGGCCGTTGATCATGCCGCCCCAGGACGGCATCCAGAGCATGATCGAGAAGGTCATGCCGAGCGTCTGCGCCCAGTCCGGTAGCGCCGTGTAGTGCAGGTGATGCGGACCGGCCCAGATGTAGAGGAAGATCAGCGCCCAGAAATGGATGATCGACAGCCGGTAGGAATAGACCGGACGCTCCGCCCGCTTCGGGATGAAGTAGTACATGATCGCGAGGAAGCCGGCGGTCAGAAAGAAGCCGACCGCGTTGTGGCCGTACCACCACTGGAACATCGCATCCTGCACGCCGCCCCAGGCGATGTAGGATTTCGAGCCGAGGAAGGAGACCGGCAATGCGGGATTGTTTCCGAGATGGAGCACCGCAATCGTGATGATGAACGCAAGGTAGAACCAGTTCGCGACGAAGATGTGCGGCTCCTTGCGCTTCACCAGCGTCATCAGGAACACGAGCAGATAGGTCACCCAGACGATCGTCAGCCAAAGATCGGCATACCATTCCGGCTCGGCATATTCCTTCGACTGAGTCACGCCGAGCAGGTAGCCCGTGCCGGCGATCAAGATGAAGAAGTTGTAGCCGACCACGACGAACCAGGGCGACAGGTCGCCGGCAAGGCGCGTGCGGCAGGTCTTCTGCACGACATAGAAAGACGTTGCGATCAGGACATTGCCGCCGAATGCGAAGATCACGGCAGACGTATGCAGCGGCCGCAATCGGCCGAATGTCGTCCAGGGCAGATCGAGATTAAGCGCCGGCCACGCCAGCTGCATCGCGATGATCAGACCCACAGTGAAGCCCGCGATCCCCCAGAACATCGCCATCGCGGAAGCAAACTTGATCGGCCCGAGATTGTAATTGGGGCGCCCACCGATCTCAGCCGGCGGCGGTTCGGCCGGACGATCAAGGTAGCGGTTGCCGATCACGATCACGGATATCAGGCTGGCAGCGCAGCCAAGCGCCGCGTGAAAGCTGAACGCTGCATCGTGCCCCATCGCCGCACCGAGGAGACAAGCAAACGCAAAAACTGCCAGCCCCGATACCAAGCCGGCTTCGCCCATCGTCATCGACTTTGCAACAGAAGACGGACTGGTCATGTGGAGGCTTTCCTTGGCTGCGATGACGTCATGGGAACCACAATCTCGCCGGCATCCGCTTGATCGGCATCAATTCCGACGCTACGCCGCTCTGCACTGGCAACGCGGCTCAGCGCGGTCAGGGTGAATTCGTTCGGACAATACTTTGCCGGACTGGCGCGCCTCTCCCGCGCTAGGTCGCCGGCACAGCGCGCCGTCTCACGGCACAGCCCACAAACACGCTGCAGATCGCGCAGCACATCACTATGAGACGAAGCGAGCGCTTGTTCTGACAGGCCTGCATGCTTGAGGCGCTTGTACAGCAATTCCGGCGAGCCACGGCCGCGCGCCAAGGCTCGAAGATCCGATGCCGGAAGATTGAGCTCGTGGGCAATCTCATCGACCTCCCGAGCGGTCATCAGATCGAATTCGTGGCGGCGGGCGAGAAATGCTCGCAAGCGCGCGACGAGACTCTCGAATTGCGGCGAGCTATTGCTAACTGGTCGATCGGCCATTTTTTGCACCCCTTCGTTCCAGCCTTAGCGGATGGCTCGGATTCCGATTTGATGTGAGTCAACCACGCGCCATCACGCTCGCTGAGCTTTGAATGCTACCCGAGGTCACTACCCACCCCATGCGGACGGCAACGCCGACGGCATTCGAAGCTCCATCGAATCCGCAAAGATCGTCCAGTCGCGAACGCCCTTCTGTCTGCAGAAGTCGGCCTCGGCGAGCTGCGCGGCGGCGGAGAGCGTGGTGGCATCGACCTTGAACGCCGCCTGACAGGCACGGTGTTCGTGGCCGGTGTCGTCGCAAACGGTCTTGATGAAACGAATATCAAAGGACGGCATGGCACCCTCGCATGTGGGCTGATTCTTTGGTTGCCGATGCTGCTATCGAAGTGAGTATCCCGCTTTGATCTGCCGCAACGGAATGCGATCCAAATGCAGATTTCGTATCGTGAGAGACGCATCGAAATCATGCGCCTTCCGCCGCGAGCTTCCGTCCATATGCGCCACGACAGCTGCAATGCGATGGAGGCGGGCAAGATCGACGGGCACGAAGGCCAGATCGCTCTACTTGCGGAGAGACTCCTCGTCCGGGGACGGCGCTCGGGTCGACGGTGGCGACGCCGCGCCACCGCTCACGGTCCATGCCGACGCTGCGACTGCAAAGCCCACGATCGCGCAGATTATCAGCAGTGTTGCAGCCACCCCCAAGGTATCCGCACCGATCGTCGCGATCACAGCCAATGGAATCAGCATGTTTGCGAGTCGGACGGTCAACCTGCCATCCCGTGCGTTGCTCGGGCGGCAGCCACCCGCTCGTCTTCCGCGGACTGGATATAGAACCCGGAATAGGTGTCGACGTAGCACAGATGATCGTGCACTTCCTTGACGCCGGCAGTATTCTCCGCGGCGACGATAGCGGCCTGCCTGGCCCGTTCGTCCATGATGACGCCCCGGAGGTGCACCACGCCGTTGTGGACCGAGACCTGCAGACCGAGCGGACACCAATTCGCAGAATCGAGCGCGCGCACGATGCGGTCGTAGATGTGCTTGTCGTCCGCCGTGGGGTCGGGAATCTCGTGAGCGATGGACGCTACTGCCCGCAACAGATCGGATCGTGTAACAATGCCTACGAGCCGCCCGTCGCGCATCACCGGCAGCCGCTTGATGCTCTTCTTCTCCATCAGCCCAACCAGCTCTGACAAAGGCGCTTCTTCGGTCACGGTGACGGGATCATACGACATGATCTCTCCGACCCTCCGTCCGCGCTCGTGGACGAAGTCCGTCGCCGCGCTGCCCGAGCCGAGAAGGAATCGAAGCCAGCGAGGGCGGCGGCGCTGCGTGCCGATCTCGCTTCGGCGCAAGAAATCGCTTTCCGACAGGATGCCGACCAACCTTCCGGCCGCATCGACCACCGGCAAGCCGCTGATGTGATGATCCAACATCAACTTGGCGGCATCGAGAATGGAGGCCTCGGTTCCGACCGTGATGACATGTCCCGCCATGATCTGATGTGCGCGCACTGCCGTTCTCCCTTCAAGGCTTGGCAGCAAACCCTCACATCAAATCGGTCTATTCGCTTTGATCTTTCTCAACGTCCGCTGTTGACGGGGATCGAGGCGCGGCAGCCCCTGATCGGAGATACGGGCGTCCCGTCGAGAGAAGAGAACCACGCTGCAGAACCTGCTCGCCTCGATCGGAGTTCTCGCGATCGCTGTCGTGATCCTGGCCCGGATCCTCCTGTCGGCAGGGCGTCCCTTACTCAGGCAGCCTGCAGGAACTGGCAACCTGCCAACCGCGGACCGCTTTAGCCCGCGCGCGCCGATTGGTTCGCTCATGCGAAATCTTTGACCTGCGTCAATGCGGAGCTGTGCGCCGCCGCTAGAAAGTTGTCATCCGTCGGGATCGTGCAAATGGCAGACGTAAGGGCTTGGCGCCCCATTCTATTCTTGTGTCCAAATACCGGTGATCGAGTTCAGGGCTTGCTTCCCGGCGACACATCCGAACCTGTGGCAGACGATTTGCATACGATTTCCTGCGCAGCGTGCGACGGCGTCCATTTCATCAACCTGAGAACCGGTGCGGTTATCGGGTCTGAACGCGCTTAGGTTGTCGGCCAGCCGCTACGGGCCGGATGCCATCGAGTTGACACATATCAACATACAAGCGCCGTCAGCATGGGAAGCAGAACCTCCCTCAACGAAGGATGTCGAACATGACAGACCGCAGCGAAACCCCTCCCATCGCCGACGCCATCCAGAGCACCGCGAAACGGGCGATGGCCGTACAATCGGAATTTTCGGAGAAGCTGATCGAGGCGAATCAGCATTGGTTCGAGCAGATCCAGATCGAATCAAACGAAGCCTGGGAGCTGTTCCGCAAGTTCAACTCCACTGCCTCCGTGGCAGAGAAGATCACCGCTCTGCAGGACTGGACCAAGGGCGTCACGGCGCGCACCGCGCAGGATGCAACGTACGCGATCGAGATCGCGCGCTCGCTCGGTTTCATCGAGCTCAACCTGTTTGGGCGACGGACCGGTGGCGCCGACCGGGCGGCTCAGGAGGCTGCCTGACGTGCCAGCACACGATGCTCCAGAGCGCCCGGAGGCCCGCGCCAGCGAGACATGGGAGGGGGTCGCCACCGCCCCCTTCGATCGAGACCTCGAGCTCGCCGTCATCGAAGGTAACGCCATTCACAAGCTCGTCTTTCCCTGCCGTCGGACTCTAGGTGGCTGGGTGAAGTCAGGGACCGTCGAGCGTATCGTGGTGCAGCCGACGCACTGGCGCTCTTGGGCCAAGTAGGTTACGTCACCTGCCGCATTAGGCGGCCAGTGGCTTCCAGCGCTCGAACGTTGTAATGTTGGATGGTTCGAGGGCTTTGCCCGGGGGAATATGTCCGACAGCATCTGGTACCGCTATGGCACTGCCGCGGCAGCGGTCGCCCTCGTATTTGCAGTGCGCGCGGGCATGGACAACTATTTCGAGGATCGCTCCTTCACGATCATCTATGTTCCCGCCGTGCTGTTTGCCGCTTTCGCCGGTGGCCGCGGTCCGGCGATCCTTACCACGCTTCTTTGTCTTCTCATCAGCGCCAAGTTCCTGGGCAGAAGTCTGGTCACTGAGCCCGGAAATCTGATCGATATCGGGTGCTTTACGATCCTTGGTCCGATCCTTGGCTTCATGGGTGACCGCCTGCTGAGGGAGAGCGATCAAGCCCGAAATCGCCAGGCCCATCTGCAGTCGATCCTGGATACCGTCCCGGACGCGATGATCGTGATCGACGACCATGGCAGCATTCGTTCGTTCAGCGCGGCGGCCGAGCGCCTGTTTGGCTGGAAAACGGACCAGGTCATCGGAAAGAACATTTCGAGCCTGATGCCGCAACCTTATCGCGGCGAGCACGACCGGTATCTCGAACGCTATCTCACAACTGGCGAGCGACGCATCATCGGCATCGGCCGCATCGTGGTCGGAGAGCGGAGTGACGGCTCGACCTTTCCGATGGAGCTTGCCGTCGGCGAAGCCAAGGTACGCGGTGAGCGCTTCTTCACCGGCTTTATCCGGGATCTCACCGAACGTCGTGCGCAGGAGCGGCGGCTTCAGGAACTGCAATCGGAGCTGGTCCATGTGTCCCGATTGACCGCAATGGGCGAAATGGCATCGTCCATCGCCCATGAGATCAACCAGCCGCTATCGGCCATCACCAACTACATGCGCGGCGCGAAGGCACTGTTGGTCCCGGAGATGCCGGACGCGATGCGCATTCGAGACGCGCTCGAGCGTGCCGCGCAGCAAGCATTGCGGGCCGGCAACATCATCAAGCGCCTGCGCGAGTTCGTTGCCAAGGGCGAAACCCAGCACTCCGTGGAGAGCCCGGTCACGCTGCTCGAGGAGGCCGTCGCGCTGGCGCTGCTCGGTGCCAAGGAGCAAGGGGTTCGGGTGGCGATCCGCAGCGACCGCGACATACCCTCGATCATCGTCGACAAGATCCAGATCCAGCAGGTGGTGCTGAACCTGGTTCGTAATGCGATCGAGGCGATGGCTTCCAGTCCGCGCCGCGAACTGACGGTGGGAGTCACCAAGACGGATGGCGTGGCGACATTCATTGTGGCCGACACCGGGCCCGGGATCAGCCCCGATGTTGCTGACCGCTTGTTCCAACCCTTCATCACGACGAAAGAAAACGGGATGGGCGTGGGCCTCTCGATCTGCAGGACGATCGTCGAATCCCATGGTGGGCGCATCGTTGCGTTGCCAAACGCCGGCGGAGGTACGGTTTTTCAATTTACCCTCCCGTTTGCGGAGGACGGAGAAGAAGCATGACGACGCGCCGCACGATCCTTGTTATCGACGATGACCCCGCGATGCGGGATTCGCTCGCCTTTCTGCTCGATGTCAACGGCTTTTCCGTAACGACTCATGAGACAGCCGCCGATTTCCTCGATCATTTCGGGAGAAGCAACGTCGATTGCGTCGTATCCGATATCCGCATGCCCGGCATGACCGGCCTCGACCTGGTCCGCAAGCTTAAGGCCGATGCAGTGGCATGTCCGGTCATCCTGATGACAGGACATGGCGATGTCGCACTCGCCGTCGAGGCCATGAAGGCAGGTGCGATCGACTTTATCGAAAAGCCGTTCGAGGACGAGGTGCTTCTGCACGCAATCCGCGATGCCCTGGACTCGCAGCCAGCCAAACCGGCAGACGACACCGCCAAGCGCCAGGCGGAGACACGTCTCGCGGACCTGACACCCCGCGAGCGCGACGTTCTGAGAGGCCTGTTGGCGGGAAAGATCAACAAGGTGATCGCCCACGACCTCGGCATTAGTCCGCGGACGGTCGAAGTCTACCGCGCAAACCTGATGGCCAAGACCAGTGTCCGCAGCATGTCGGAACTCATGCGGATCGCGATCGCAGCTGGGCTGTAGAGATCGGTCGCAAGGCAAGCACGGCTTTGCGAGCAGCCTCGCACATCGAGGTGCCGCCGCTAGGCGGCGGCGGGCCGAGCTCGCTCAGCCGCGAGTATCGCAGTCAGTTCCTGCTCGATCTCGGCTGTCAGATTCAAACTGATCAACACCGAGCCACGATCCATACGCGCCACGACACCGCCAAGCCGGAATGAAAGTCCGTCGATCGCCAGTTCGACAGGCTCGCCGATCATTGCGTCCGGCAGTTCGCACTCAATCGACACCGCCCCCAACGACACATCACGAACTTCAATGCGCCTCGTCTCGCCGCGACGCGCCAGCGTGCCGGCCCGCTGGAAGACAACACGCGACCCGGCCCGGCGGTCGACATCTGTCGTCGAGGTACGGATGACACGAATAAGCGTCGTGCGCAGCTCGGTTACATTCTCCGCGATTGCCGCCGATCCGTCGTGTATTTCCGATGCCCGCCGTCCGGTTTCCACCGCTTCTGCCGAGACCGATGCAATCTGGGATGCGACCTCGCGGGCAGCGTGCGAGGTCTCTTCGACCGTCCGCGAGATATCGGCCGTGACCATGTTTTGCTCTTCGACCGCGACGGAGATCGCAGCCGACACGGATTCGACGCTGCGGATCATCTCGCCAATGGTGGTCATGGATGCAACCGAGGCATGCGTCGCCTCCTGGATCTCCGCGATCTGCTGAGCAATCTCACTCGTTGCCTTCGCCGTCTGTTCGGCGAGCGACTTCACTTCAGCCGCAACGACCGCGAAACCGCGGCCGGCAGTTCCGGCACGCGCGGCCTCGATCGTGGCGTTCAATGCCAGGAGGTTTGTCTGGCCGGCAATTTCGCTGATCAGGCTCGTTACCGTTCCCACTTTCGAGGCAGCTTCCGACAGCTTGGCGATCGTGGCCTGGGCTTGCGTCGATGCCGTCACGGCCTCCAGCGTCAACGAACGCGATGTCCCCACCTGATCGGCGATCCGCGAGATCGATGCGGCGAGCTGTGAGGATGCCTTTGCGACGGTCTGCGCGTTGGTGAGCGCCTCTTCGGCTGCGGCCGCGACACTGCTGCTGTTCCTCTCCAGCGTGAGCGCCGTATCCTTCATCATCGACGCGTTTCTGGCCATCCGATCCGTACCGGACGCAACCTCGCCGACAGCGGCTTTGGTGGCATTCTCGACGTTCTCGGCCATCTTCCGCAGCGCCGATGCCCTGGCTTCCTCGGCCGCGCGCCGCCTCTCTTCGTCCTGCTTCGCCTCGTCGCGCACCTTTTCGGCAGCCTTGATCCTGAACCGTTCGATCGAGCGGGCCATGTCGCCCAGCTCGTCGCGCCGCTCGAGTCCCGGGAGCACCATGTCGAAATCCCCCCTACTCAAACGGTTGAGGGCGCCCGTCATGGTGGCAAGGGACGCGGATACCCGCCGGGCAAGCAGCAGGGTTGTCAGTCCAACGGACAGCACGATCGCCGCAGCGACCATGATGACGCTTCTGGCCTGCTCCCAGAGCTGGGCCTGAAGATCGTCGATGTACACGCCCGTTCCGATCACCCAATTCCACGGTCGAAAGCCTGCGACAAACGACAGCTTCGGCTGCGGCGCATCCAGCCCCGGCTTTGGCCATTGATAGTCGACAAACCCCTCGCCTTGCCGTTTCACGATCTCGGCAAATTCGACAAACAGCCGCTTGCCTGTCGGATCCTTGATGTCACGCAAATCCGTGCCGTCGAGCTCCGGCTTGATCGGATGCTTGATCATCGTGGGTCCTAGATCGTTTATCCAGAAATAGTCTCCGTTCCCGAACCGTAGCGCGCCGATCCTGGCCGCTGCATTGCGGCGAGCAGTTTCGTCGGCAACTCCCCTGCCCGCGACAGCAGCGTGCTCCTCCTGCGCGATGTTCAGAGCCAATTGAATAAGGTGCCTCAGCTCGCTCTGCCGCTGGCCGCGCAAGGCGTCTGCGAGAGAGCTCGTCTGCACAACGGCAAGGCCGGTAAGTCCGCAAAGGCTGAGCCCGATGATTGCGTAGATGCGCTGCGCCAGAGAGATTCTGAGTTTCATTTTCTTGTCACCAGCCAAAGGCCCGTCCGAACTGATGAGGACTATTGAGCCGCACTACTTAGTTCACGTAAAGCGCACTATCGGAATTCAGCAACGGACCGATAATTTATTGATTGGACACGGCAAGAAGCCGCATCCAAATCCGGGCTATCACCAACCGGACGACGGATGACCGGTCGGCGGCCGGTGACAAGCGTTGGTCGGGAGCGGTATCGAACCGACCTCGATCATCAAGCAGTGTTCCTGCGCGACGGCAAACTGCTTGAGCAGTTGATCATGCTGCTGCTTCAGCGTCGCACGGGCACATCCCGCCGGGCACGCAGCGACGAGTTCGCCGACCTGAACGATCTGCAGCTCGAGCATCCGCATGATCTTTTGGATGGAGTGGTAAGCGTCCATGGCTGGCCGCCTCTCCCAATGCTGCTGCTGGCTTGATCCCGGAAAGCGTACAACTTTTCCCACTACCATCTCCAATCCAACGATGGGGGAAGAATGCATTCTGGCATCCCCTCCCTTGAACCAGACATTTTGTCTGGAAGCAGAAAGTCCGCATTGATCCAGGTCAAAACGAACGTCCCGTTGCAGATGAGCTAGATCAAAGGAGCAGCTGCGGTGTCATGCACTGATGCACAGCGTCCCGGTCTCACCGGGCCGCGACATCAAGAACGCCAATACGAGGAAACGCACGCTATTACCGGAGCAGTGGATCCGAGGGAGGGATCGATGGAAGAGATCACGCATTTCATTGCAGTGCCATATGACCGGGCCGACCGTGAGCTCGTTTCAGGTCAGCAGATCAAATGCGCTAACCCCAGTTCGGCGATAGAGCACGCCAAGCACTTGTGGAAGACATTCGGTCATGCCGGGGCTGCCGCGATTGTCCGTACCGGCCATCCAGAAACCAGAACCATGGTGCTGAGGACCTACGGCATGGTGCCACACGACCTGGAGCAGGAGCCTCGGCGGGTCGCGAGCTGACACGGACGACTTGTTCGCGCGAAACACGTCCGCATGACGAGGTTTCGCCGCCGGCGGTATCCCGTCAAGTCGAATTGACCTGACGCAAGGTTCGCACACGCTGGATCCTGCATTTTCCATGGAAAGAAAGGGCAGACATGCGCTCGGATCTCGCACGACAATACGGACAGGATCGGCTTCCCCGCTATACGAGCTATCCGACTGCGCCGCACTTCGGCCCCGCGATCGGTGTTGCAGATTATCGGAGATGGCTCAGATCCATTCCCACACGGCGCCCCGCCTCGATCTACCTGCATGTACCTTTCTGCCGATCCATGTGCTGGTACTGCGGCTGCCACACCTCGGTGATGAGGCGAGACGAACCAATTGCCCTTTACACCTCTGGCTTGCGCACCGAGGCGCATCTTGTCGCCGAAACCATCGGCCAGCGCCTCCCGGTCTCACACATCCACTTCGGCGGCGGTACGCCGACGATCATGGCGCCGGAGGCGTTCGCCGACCTCGTCGGCGCGCTGCGCTATTCCTACTTCGTGCTGCCTGATGCTGAGATCGCGGTCGAGATCGATCCGCGCACCCTCACGGAGCCGATGGCCGAGGCTCTCGGCTTCAGCGGCGTCAACCGCACAAGCCTCGGCGTACAGAGCTTCGATCCCGATGTCCAACGCGCCATCAACCGCATGCAGAGTTTCGAGCAGACGGCAACATGCGTCGAACGTTTGCGGCGGGCCGGCATCGACAAGCTCAACTTCGATCTCCTCTATGGGCTGCCGCTCCAGACCGTGGATTCGTGCCTGGATACGGTCGCCAAATGCATCGAGCTCCGTCCCGACCGCTTCTCGGTGTTCGGCTACGCGCACATTCCGTCGTTCAAGAAGCACCAGCGTGCGATCGATGAAAGCATGCTTCCCGGCAGCGCAGACCGCCATCTGCAATCGGAAGCGATTGCAGATGCCCTCGTCGGCGCCGGCTACGTGCGCATCGGCTTCGATCACTTCGCTCTGCCGGAGGATGGTCTCGCGGTGGCGAAACAGGACGGCCGGCTGCGCCGGAACTTCCAGGGTTACACGGACGATTGCGCGGAAACGCTGATTGGCCTCGGCGCCAGCGCCATCGGACGCACGCCGCATGGGTTCGTGCAGAACGCCGTCGCGATCCGCGATTATCTGGCCTGCGTCGCCGAAGACCGACTCGCAATCGTGAAGGGCTATGCATTCACCGATGACGACCGCTTCAGAGCCGACATCATCGAGCGGGTCATGTGCGACATGGCTGTCGACCTCTCGCAAATCGCCCTGTCTCACGGCCGGGATCCGCAGACCGCGATCGTCGATCGACGACGGCTCGAGAGCTTGATCGCAGACGGCGCGATAACCGTGGACGACGGCCGGGTCTTCGTAAGCCACGGAGCGGAATTCCTGGTTCGCAGCGTCGCCGCCGCATTCGACGCCCACCTCGCGCGTTCGGTAGCAACTCACAGCCGGGCTGTCTGACCACGCTCCAGGACGATCGACAGATTTCCGGCGAAGAAGTTGCGCTGGCTCAGATCGCGGCGAAGCGTGACATGCTTGAAGACCTCACTGGCACGAGCAGCTCATTCTCCCTGGAGGTTGTCTCGATACTCAATGCCCGGCCGCTTCGGCCGGCTCTTTTTTGCCTCCGCGCGAGTTGGCGCAAGAGCGGCGCCGGAGCCATCGGGAAGCAATGTTTCCCGCAACCATGTAGCTGCTACGGCCGAACGTGGGTACACCCTCTGCGGGTCTGGCGGCCGATGGGTGACGGCTTCGCGGTACCCTTATGTCCTGCTCTTCGCCCGAGCTCCGCTCCGTGTTGTGGCGTGAGAAGCGCGTGCAGCTCGTATCCCCAGGGCTTCGCGAACATCATCGTCTTCAACAACATCCAGGAACCATCGGCGATCGGCGGAATCTTCGCAACGGACATTCGCGGTGTCCTCGTGGCGTGACGCTGGCTGCACGATAGGGAGTTTCACCGGGTGGGTCATGGCAACGCTCGTCAGAATGAGAGAACACCTGCCAACATCTGCAATGACCCGCACCGGTGCATTGAGCATCGTCAATTCGCAGGCATGACACGACGTGCCCTTCCGGGAAGTGGCCGCGACCGGGGTCTCGCAGTATCAGGTTCCACTTCGAGGCAATCTAGCCCGGTGGCGCGGATTGACACGCATGTTTGCGCTGGCTCAAGCCATTCCGGTCATATTGGCCCTCTAACATGGAACCGATGGACGCGTTCGAGATCATCCCTGAATCCTGCTTCGGGAGAACGACATGCAATTGACGACGACTTCAAACGAACAAGCACGTACGGATCATCTCGAGTTGCTCGATCGCTACTGGCGAGCCGCCAACTACCTTTCCGTTGGTCAGATCTACCTGCTCGCGAACCCGCTCCTGAGAGAACCGCTGAAGCCCGAGCACATCAAGCCTCGGCTGCTTGGGCATTGGGGCACCACGCCGGGCCTCAACTTCATCTATGCGCACCTCAATCGTGTGATCCGCACCTCCGATCTCGACGTCATCTACATCTGCGGCCCCGGCCATGGCGGCCCCGGCATGGTCGCCAACACCTATCTCGAGGGCACCTACACGGAAATCTATCCCGAGGTGACGCGCGACGCTGAAGGCTTGCGAAAGCTGTTCCGCCAGTTTTCCTTCCCCGGCGGCATTCCGAGCCATGCGGCGCCGGAAACGCCCGGGTCGATCCACGAAGGCGGCGAGCTCGGCTATGCACTCGTCCACGCTTACGGCGCGGCGCTCGACAATCCCGACCTGGTTGTCGCTTGCGTGGTCGGCGACGGCGAGGCTGAGACCGGCCCGCTGGCCGCGTCCTGGCATTCCAACAAGTTCCTCAATCCGGCGCATGACGGCGCGGTGCTGCCGATCCTCCACCTCAACGGCTACAAGATCGCCAATCCAACGGTGCTGGGCCGGATGACGGACGAGGAAGTCCGCCATCTCTTCGCAGGCTATGGCTACGAGGCCTTGTTTGTCGAAGGCGACGATCCGCGCACGATGCACCGGCTGATGGCCGACACGCTCGACACCGCGCTCGCGAGTATCCGCTCCATCCAGCAAGGCGCGCGCCAGCAGGCGTCGGGTTTCAAGCGACCGGTATGGCCGGTGATCGTGCTGCGAAGCCCGAAGGGATGGACCGGACCGAAAGAAGTGGACGGATTGAAGGTCGAGGGATTCTGGCGGGCCCACCAGGTGCCGATCGCCAATCCGCGTGGAATTCCCGAACACTTGAAACTGCTCGAACACTGGATGAAGAGCTACGAGCCCGACAAATTATTCGACGCCGACGGGCGGCTTGTAGCGGAGTTGCAGCAACTCGCGCCGCGGGGCGATCGCCGGATGGGAGCCAATCCGCACGCCAATGGCGGGCTGCTCAAGCGCGAGCTCAAACTGCCGGATTTCCGCGCCTATGCCGTCGACATCCCTCGTCCCGGCGGTGTCGTCGCCGAAGCCACCCGCGAGCTCGGCAAGTTCTTGCGCGAGGTCGTCAAGCTCAACGCAGTCGCGCGCAATTTCCGCATCATGGGGCCAGACGAGACCGCATCCAACCGGCTCGACGCGGTGTTCGAGGTCACCGACCGGGTCTGGATGGAAGGCATCGAGCCCTACGACGTCCACCTCGCCCGTGACGGCCGCGTAATGGAGGTATTGAGCGAGCACCTTTGCCAGGGCTGGCTCGAAGGCTATCTGCTCACCGGCCGCCACGGCTTCTTCTCCTGCTACGAAGCCTTCATCCACATCGTGGATTCGATGTTCAACCAGCACGCCAAATGGCTGAAGGTCTCGCGCGCGCTGCCATGGCGGCGCCCGATCGCCTCGCTGAACTATCTCCTCACCTCGCATGTCTGGCGCCAGGATCACAACGGTTTCAGCCATCAGGATCCCGGCTTCGTCGATCTCGTCATCAACAAGAAAGCCGACATCGTGCGCGTCTACTTCCCGCCAGATGCCAATACTCTGCTTTGGGTGGCCGATCACTGCCTACGCACCTATGACCGCATCAATGTAATCGTCGCCGGCAAGCAGCCTGCTCCGCAATGGCTGCCGATGCGCGAGGCGATCACCCATTGCGAGGCGGGCATCGGGATCTGGAAGTGGGCCGGCACCGAGGCGCCGAATGGCGAGCCCGACGTGGTGATGGCCTGCGCCGGCGACGTTCCGACACTGGAAACGCTCGCCGCTGTCGATCTCTTGCGTGAGGCGTTGCCGGATCTCAAAATCCGCGTGGTCAATGTCGTTGACCTGATGACGCTGCAGCCAAGGGAGCAGCACCCTCACGGCCTGTCCGACCGCGACTTCGACAGCCTGTTCACGCGGGACAAACCGGTGATTTTCGCCTATCACGGCTATCCCTATCTGATCCATCGCCTGACCTACAACCGCACCAACCATGCCGGCCTGCATGTGCGTGGTTTCGCCGAGGAGGGCACCACCACGACGCCGTTCGACATGGTCGTCCTAAATCAGCTTGATCGTTTCCATCTCGCGGTCGAAGCGATCGAGCGCGTGCCGGGCCTCGACATCGCTGCCGCTCACATCAAGCAACAATTCCGAGACAAGCTCATCGAGCACTCTCGCTACGTGCGCGAGCACGGCGAGGACATGCCGGAAATCCGCGACTGGGCTTGGCGCGACCGCGCAGATGGCGTCAAATCGCTCTGAGCGGGGAAGCCGCCAATGTCGGACAATGTCCTGGTGCTCAACGCCGGTTCTTCCAGCATCAAGTTCGGCCTGTTCGACATCGGACCGGCCGAGCCGGAGCTGAGATGCAAGGGCGTGCTCGACGAACAGGAGAAGGCGCCGCGCATCGTGGTGACCGACCCATCGGGCAAGCAGCTGTTCGAGAAACGCCGCTCCTGCGACGAAACGACCGATCACGGTCTGCTCGCCGATATCTTCAGCTGGGTCGACGATTATCTCGAGGCCGACCCGCTCGTCGCGGTTGGCCATCGTGTCGTCCACGGCGGACGGGACTTTTCCAGCCCCATCGCGCTTGATGAACGAACCATCACGGCGCTCGACGCGCTGACGCCGCTGGCGCCGCTGCATCAGCCACGCTGTCTCGCCCCGGTCCGGGCAGTGCAATCGCTGCGGCCCGGACTAGCGCAAATCGCCTGCTTTGACACCGCCTTTCATCACGGCCTGACGCCGCCTGCCAGCCGGTTCGCCATTCCCCGGAGCCTTGAAGAGCGCGGTATCCGCCGCTACGGATTCCACGGACTTTCCTTCGAATATGTCGCAGACCGCCTCACAACGCTCGCCCCGACGCAGACACGTATGGTGATCGCGCATCTCGGCAACGGCGCCAGCCTCTGCGCCCTGCAGAACGGCAAGAGCGCCGACACCACAATGGGTCTGACTCCACTCGACGGCCTTGTGATGGGGACGCGCTGTGGGACGATTGATCCTGGGATTCTGCTTTATCTGATGCAGGAAGAGAAGATGACGGTCGACGAGGTGCAGCACCTGTTGTACGACGGTTCGGGCCTGCTCGGTGTCTCCGGCGTGTCAGCCGACATGCGCACCCTGCTGACAAGCCGCGAGCCTGCCGCGCGCGAAGCCATCGAGCTCTTCACTTTCCGCGTTGCCGCTGAAGTCGCCGTGATGGCGAACACGATGGCCGGCCTCGACGGCTTGATATTCACCGGCGGCATCGGCGAGCATGCCGCCGAAATCAGGCAGCAAATCTGCGACCGGCTTGCCTGGCTCGGTGTCCGGCTCGATCCGGCGGCAAATGCGAAGGGGGCGGCGCGCATTGCAGCTCCAGGCAGCCTGGTGGACGTGTTGGTCGTTCCGACCAACGAGGAGATGAGTATTGCTCGACACTGCCGCCGATTGCTCGTTGCTGGCCCCTAGCCTCGCTCCCGGCTTGCCGCCGCGCCGCCACGTCCGCCGGCTTCCGCTCACTCAGATTCCGGATTCCTGCATGATGCGTTCAATCTCGGCGAGGAGCTGGCGAAGCTCGTCGACCGAGAAAGTTTCAAGGATGTCCGCGATCTGCTCCCGCAGTTGGATTTGCTCGTTAACTTGTCTCAGATTGTCCCGGTCATTCTGTGCCATTGCTCCCCTCGGCAAAATCGGGCCGGAGCGTCCCGGCTATCGGCCGCCGGCAAGTGCCATCGCGATGCACCGGCGCTGGCGCCTGCGTAGCGCAGCCGAATGCGTCAATCACTTAAGGGGAAGTACTTAGTTCCCGCTCAGGACCTCGGCACTCATGCCCCCGATGATGTCCACGTGACGAGCTTGCGCGCCAATGCACCGAAGGCATTGTCGAAGGCGGTTGCGGCATTGTCGGGCGAGAGAGCCGCGAGGGGGGCAGTTTCCTCGAACAATTGTGCAGCCTTGATCTGCCCATCGGAGCCCACGATCTTCGCCGACAGCGCCATGACCGCCTTCGGCTGCGGCCCAAGCGCGATCTCGAAGCGCCGCAAATCGATCAGCAGGCGCGGGACGCCCTCAACGGAGCTGTCGGCACGCAACGGCGCGTGAGAAATGTCATAGTTTTCAAAGCTCTGCTGAAGGCGCGCTTGCAGCAGCACCGGCAAGCTGTCGCCCCATTGTGCGTCCGCGAAGCCGGCGACGTCCTCGTCAGGCGTAAACAGGAAACGCTGCGTTTGCAGACGCGCGATCGCGGTCGGCTCCGCCATCACCATGGGGGAAGGCAACGATCCGCCGTGCTGCGGGCCGAATTCCGCAACGGCGTGAAGATCGTAGACAACCTTGCGGGGCGCAGGAGCTCCACCCGTCATGCGCTCCAGCCCCGCCACGATGCCGTCGAGCTTCGGCGTGTTGCGTGCCAGCCCCTCGGCAAAGGTGCCGAGGTTCTCAATCGTGCTGTGCAGCGGCGCGGAATTCTCCGACAGGACGGCATCGACCCTGCGCAGCGCATCGCGGGCAGCTTGCGTCAGGCTCCGCCCGGCGCCCTTTTCGGCGACCAGCGGCGCGCGCGCCGGCGGCGCTGCGGGATCATCGCCCCCCTCTAGCGCGATCACCGGGACGCCGGTCAGGCCCTGGAAATCAACGCCGACACGCGTGTCGCTATGCACCGGCGTGCGCTCGGCGACGGCGATCGTGGCGTGAACCTCGCGAGGGCGCTCCGGCACCAGTTCGAGCGCGGTCACCTCGCCGACGCGAATGCCGTTGAAGAGCACGCCCGCACCAACGAGGAGCCCCGGCACGGGATCCGTGAACACGAGTTGGTAGCTCTCTCGCTTGCCGATGCCGCCGACATTGTCCAGCCAGTAGACAAAGCCGAACACGGCGACGATCGCCGACAATACGAATGCACCGACGACAACATAGGGCGCGCGAATTTCCATATCCATCTCCCCTGCCTAGGTGCCAAAACCAAGCGTCTGGGCCCGCGCACCGTGAAAGTAAGCCTTGACCCAGGGATGGTCGGATTCGAGCACGGATGACAGCGGCCCCACCGTTACGATTCGCCCCTCGGCGAGTGCGGCGACCCGGTCGCAAATCGCCTGCAAGCTGTTGAGGTCGTGCGTCACCATGAACACTGTGAAGCGAAGCGTCCGGTGCAGCGTTCTGATCAGGGCATCAAACTCGCCCGCCGCGATCGGATCGAGGCCGGAGGTCGGCTCGTCCAGAAACAGCAGGGCGGGATCCAATGCGAGTGCGCGGGCCAGCGCGACCCGCTTGGTCATGCCGCCCGAGAGCTCGGAAGGAAACTTGTCGCCGTCCGCGCGGGAGAGACCCACCATCTCCAGCTTGGCATCCGCGATCTCATCGAGGAGCCGCGGCGAGAGATGCGCATTCTCGCGGAGCGGAAATTGAACATTCTGCCGCGCCGTCAAAGCCGAGAACAGCGCGCCTTGTTGGAACAGGATACCCCAGTTCCGCTCACCTTTCCCGTGGTCGACATAGTCGATTTGCCCGCCACGTTTCGGCAGCAGGCCGACCAAGGCTCGCATCAGCACTGATTTTCCGCCGCCTGACGCACCGACGAGACCTAGGATCTCGCCCTGCCTCACGTCAAGATTGAGATGGTTGAGGATCGTCTTGCTGCCGAAGCCAACCACCAGATTGCGGATATGGATAGCCGTCGAGCCCATGCTACATCCCAATCGAGGCGAAGAAGACGGCGAACAGTCCGTCGAGCACGATGACCAGGAAGATCGATTTCACGACCGACGCAGTCGTCTGCTGTCCCAACGACTCTGCGCTGCCTTTGACACTCAGTCCCTCCACCGCGGCGACAAGTCCGATCACGAGCGCCATGAATGGCGCCTTGATGATACCGACTTCAAAATGCGTGATGGAGACCGCGTCATGCAGGCGCGCGATGAAGATTGCCGGACTCATGCCACCATAGAGCCAGGCGATTAGCCCGCCGCCATAGAGCGCGGCGAGCGATCCGAGAAAGGCAAGGATCGGCAGCGCCACCACGAGCGCCAGCACCCGCGGCAAGATCAGCACCGCGACCGGATCGAGCCCCATGGTACTGAGCGCGTCGATCTCCTCGCGCATCTTCATGGCACCGATCTCGGCCGTATAGGCACTGCCCGATCGTCCAGCCACCATGATGGCGACGATCAGCACGCCGATCTCGCGCAGCACAAGGATGCCGACCATGTCGACGACATAGGACTCGGCGCCGAAGCGACGGAAATGGAAGATCCCCTGCTGAGCGATGATGGCCCCGATCAAGAAGGTAATCAGCGCCATGATCGGCACCGCTTGCCAGCCCACCCGGCCGAGCTGATAGAAGGTCGACGTCAGCCGAAACGACCGCGGATGCCTGAGCACCGCGAACAGCGCTGCGCTGAAAGCGCCGAGCATATGCAGGAAGGCCCCGGAATCGGATACCAGCCGCCTGCTGCCACGACCGACCTGGTCGAGTTTCTCCAGCAGGGGGTTTATGGATTTGCGTTCACCGCGCTCGGCACGGTTCAGCCCCCGCACTTCTTCCAACAAATCGCCATACGGGCCGTCCACGCCGGTCAGCGCCGCTCTGGTTGGACCGCCACGGGCCAATCTTTCAAGCAGCCAGGCCCCGACGGTGTCGAGCGTAGTGACGCAGCGTAGATCGATCGCTCCGATATCCGCGTCCGCCGCGCGCTCGCATAGCCGTTCCAACACCTCGACGTTCGCAACGTTCCACGCCCCGCCTGCCGCAAGCACGCGCGGATCGTCCTCATTCGCTTTCAGGACCGGAGAGTTGAGCAATAGGCCGACTCCAACTTGGAAAGCCAAGTATAGGAAGCCGAGGTCGGCAGTGTTTGACCCAACGCAACTGGTTCACGGCTTGGAGCTGTTCTTGACGAAAATCAACCGCTTGGCGAGCCAGAAGATTACGTTCTGGCGGATTGGCCCGGCAGCAAGGGCCCGTTAGGGAGATTTCAATGAACCGTCCAGCCTTCAGGCCTCTGCAGAATACAGCGTTGCCGCACTCGTTCAGGGTGATCCGCCTCGGACGCGCTCGCGAACATGACCACCCCGAGGGCGCACCTGCGATCGGCTATATCATTGTTGCTCCGCTAGACGCAGCGTCGCGGATCGATGTCGAAACCTGGAAGACCCATCGCGAGGCCTGCCGCGTCGTTCGCCAGCGGCCCGCCGAGGACGATCAGCTCGGCCACCTCGTACATGGTCCGGGCGGCAGCTGGCGTTTCCATTATGACGTGGCCGGCACGGCCGCCGACGAGGCCGGGCATCATTTCGGGGACGAGCGCTTCACGCTCGGCGAATATGTCTCTGTCCGCGAAGCGGACGGCATGCATCCCTATCGCGTCGTCGCCGTCACACCGCTTTGATCGGTTCCGGTCTGATCAGGATGTCGGTCCCTACGGCATCCGCCACCGGAAGGGAAAGGTCGAGGACGACATTGACGACCCGGTGGTCGGTCGGTTCTTTCGTGGCGGTGAATCCGAGCTCATGACACATGCTCAGCATGGTTGTGTTCTCGATCAACACCTCGCCGGACAGGCGTTTCAGTCCCTCCGACCTCGCGTAGCGGATCAGGAGCTGCATCAACGCCCATCCAAGGCCTTTTCCCTTGAGGTCGGACTGTAGCAGGATGGCGTACTCCGCGGTCTGGTAGAGTGAATCCGAGTGAAGCTGGACTGCACCCAGGATCTCGCCGGTCTGCGGATCCAGCGCGACGAAGGCCATCGCGCGGGCATAGTCGAGCTGGGTCAGGCGCGCGATGAACGAGTGAGAGAACTGCTTCACCGCGTGGAAGAAGCGCAGCCTGAGGTCCTCGATGGTCACGCGTTTGAAGAAGGCCTCGACCATGGGCTCGTCTTCCGGCCGCATCGGCCGGACCGCGACCCGGAAACCATCTCGCAAGCTGAGCTGACCTTCCCATTGCGATGGGTAGGGCCGCACGGCGAGCCGGGTCTGACCGGCAAACAGCCGCGCCGGCTTGCGGACCGCCACGCGCGCGTCGAGCGCCAGCACGCCGGTTTCGTCCGCCAACAGCGGATTGATGTCGAGCTCGGCGATTTCGGGAATATCGGCCGCCATCTGCGCCAGCTTGACGAGCGTAAGCGGCACGACGTCGGCAGGAACTGCCGGCACATCGCGGTAGGCTGCAAGCAATCGCGAGACCCGCGTGCGCCCGACCAGGTCACGGGCCAGATTCATGTCGAGCGGCGGCAGCGCCAGCGCCTTGTCGTTGATCACCTCGACCGCCGTCCCGCCGCGACCGAACACGATCACCGGGCCGAAGGTCGGATCATCGGCAATTCCGACGATCAGTTCCCGAGCAGCACGCCGCACGATCATCGGCTGGATCGTCACCCCCTGCAGGCAGGCATCCGGGCGAGCGCTCCGGGCGCGCGCCAACACCGTCCTCGCTGCCTCGGCGACGCTTTCGCGGGTCCGCAGACCGAGGATGACCCCGCCGACATCCGACTTGTGCGTGATGTCGCGCGAGAACAGCTTGACGGCGACCGCGAGCCCCTTGGTCAGGAACGGCCCAGCCTTGTCTGCGGCATCGTCGGCGTCGCGGGCGGCGACCGTCGGAACAACCGGGATGCCATAGGCCTCGAACAGCGCGACGATCTCGACCGGATCGAGCCACTGGCGCTCCTCCGATAGCACCTGCGCGATCACGCGCCGCGCCGCCGTAATCTCGGGCGTAAACGTCGAGGCGATGCTTGGCGGAGTGGCGGAAAGCGCGAGCGACGCCTCGCGATACCGTACCAGGTACATAAAGGCGCGCACCGCGTCGTCCTCAGTCGGAAAATGCGGGATGCCGGCGGCCTCGAAGGTCGCACTCGTGCGTTCGTCAGTGCCCGCCCACGCTGCAAGCACCAGCGGAGCTACCACACTCCTTTTGGCGCGGAAGTCGCCGACACGCCGTGCCACGGCTTCGGCGATGCCCTCAGCCGGCGCCACGGCCGTTTCCACATTCATAACCAGAACAGCGTCGCTATTGGCGTCCTCGAGCAGGGCGTCAAGTGCGGATATGTAACGTGCAGCATCCGCATCGCCGGAAATGTCGACGGGATTGCCATGCGACCAATTGGGCGGCAGAACCTTGTCGAGCGACGCGACCGTATCGGCGGACAAGTTGGCGGCCGCACCGCCCAATTCCGCGAGCCGGTCGATCGCAAGGACGCCGATCCCGCCGCCATTGGTCAGAAGCGCGAGGCGGTTGCCGCGCGGGACAAAGCCGCGGCCGAGGAGCTCGGCACAATCGAACAACTGACGCAAGTCGTACACGCGAAGCATGCCGGCGCGACGAAAGGCGGCGTCATAGACAGCATCCGATCCGGCCAGCGCGCCGGTGTGGGTGGCCGCCGCCTTGGCACCCACCGCCATTCGCCCCGATTTGACGACGATCACCGGCTTCAGTCGCGCAGCGGCGCGCGCCGCCGACATGAACTTGCGGGCATCCGTGACGCTCTCGATGTAGAGCAGGATTGCGTTGGTATGGTCGTCCTGCGCGAAATAGTCGAGCAAGTCGGCAACGTCGACATCGAGCTGGTCGCCGACCGATACGATGCCCGAAAAGCCAAGCCGCCGTTCGGCCGCCCACTCGATCATCGCCGCCGCAATAGCGCCGGATTGCGAGATCAGCGCCACGCGTCCATCGGATGGGCGGTGCGCAGCAAAGCTCGCATTGAGATTGGCGCGGGGTATCATCACGCCGATGCAATTGGGTCCGATCAGACGTATCCCGTGCATGCGCGCGGTCCGCGCGGCCGTCTCGGCAAGCGAGCCCGCGCCGTGGCCGAGACCGGCCGACAGGATCACCGCGCCGGCAACGCCAACCGCGGCGGCATCCGCGATGATCCCGGGGATCGCAACAGCAGGCGCCGTGATGACGACAAGATCCGGAACGAACGGGAGCGACTTCAGGTTTGGAACGGTCTCCGCGCCGTCGACCACGGCGTAATTTGGATTGACCACCGCGATTCGGCCGGCGAAGCCACTCGCCTTGAGGTTCATCAGAACAGCCAAGCCAAGTGACGATGGACGCGAACTGCCACCAACCACCGCGACAGTCCGAGGCGAGAAAACCCGCTCTAGACCAAACGTAGACATCGGACAGTCTCGCAGGGAACGAGCGGAGGCGTCTGCCGCTTCGTGCAGCGCGCCAGGGCTCGCATGACATCCTCGCGAGCAATAATGCCGAGCAGGTGGTGATACTTGTCAATCACGGGAAGACTTTTGAGCCGATGGGTCACCATCAGCTGCAGAACGCGCTGGAGGTTGGTGTCCGGTTGGACTGAAATCACGTCGCACGACATGATCTCGTCGACCGTGGTTCCCATACGATCGTCGTAATGCGGCAGTATGTGATCAGTCGTGCAGGTGAACACCTTTAGCGCATCGAGCTTGGTGACGAACCCGACCACGGTATCGTCACGCAAGACGGGGTAGGCATCATGATCTTCCTTTGCGAACAGCCGATACAGGTCACCCACGGTCATTTCGGGAGCGACGCTTCGCACTGACCTCGTCATGTTGTTCGCAACGGTCTCCTGCAGGAATTCGTACATGGTTGATCCCTTCGGGTGGGCGGCTGTCCGTGGGCGCTTGGCGGCCAGACGAACAGCGCGTCCGCGATACCGGGCGAACCTAATCAGGAACGGCCGATCGGCGTTGACCAGGATCAAAACAGGGCTGATGTCACGTGATCAAAGAGAGGTTACGAACCTCAGAGAATCCCGTCATGCACGCGATGACCCTGCCCGCACGCGGCGCAAGGCTGCAGTATGTGGAACGGCCGGATCCTGTTCCCGGCCCCGGCGAAGTGCGCGTCAGGATCAGCGCTTGTGGCGTTTGCCGCACCGACCTTCATGTGGTCGATGGGGAACTGCCAAACATCATCTATCCGATCGTTCCCGGCCACGAGGTGGTCGGTCGCATCGATGCCTTGGGTCGCGGCGTAAGCGCCGGGCTTCTCGGTGCGCGCGTCGGCGTTCCCTGGCTCGGCTCAACCTGCGGGCACTGTCCATACTGCCGGGAGGGCAAGGAAAATCTCTGCGACAATCCCGTTTTCACCGGATACACGCGGGACGGCGGCTTTGCCACCCACCTGGTAGCGGACGCGCGCTACTGCTTTCCACTCGGCGAGCACGGCGAGGATGTCGAACTGGCGCCCCTGCTGTGCGCAGGCCTGATCGGCTGGCGCTCGCTTGTGATGGCCGGTCACGGCCGCAAGCTCGGCATTTACGGCTTCGGCGCGGCGGGACACATCGCAGCGCAGATGGCTCGCTGGCAAGGACGGGATGTCTACGCCTTCACTCGCCCAGGTGACGTCGAGGCTCAACGTTTGGCATTGTCGCTCGGCGCATGCTGGGCTGGAGCCTCCGAGGACAGGCCGCCCGCCGAGCTTGACGCCGCAATCATCTACGCGCCGGCCGGGCCTCTTGTCCCGCTTGCCCTGCGCGCATTGCGTAAGGGCGGACGCGTGGTCTGTGCCGGCATCCACATGTCGGACATTCCAAGCTTTCCCTACAACATTCTCTGGGGCGAGCGACAGCTCGTGTCGGTCGCCAATCTCACGCGACAGGACGGCAATGATTTTCTCAAGAGTGCAGCGAAGGCCGGCGTTCGAACACGTGTCACGGTTTTCCCGCTCGATCAGGCGAACGAAGCGCTCTCTCGCCTGCGTGACGGCAGGCTTGTCGGCGCAGCCGTTCTGAAGCCATGACGACGCCGGCGTCATCAACCGACGCGAGCGCGGGTGACGTCAGCCAGACCGCCGTGTTGTCGTTCCTGGCTGGAGGTCGGCCGAACTTGGCCGTACAACGGATCGACACCCATTGTTCGATCATTTTCCTCGAGCCATCGCGCGCCTTGAAAGTCAAGCGCGCGGTCAAGCTCCCATATCTGGACTTCTCGACATTGGAGAAGCGCCGTCGTGCTTGTGAAGATGAGATCACCGTCAACAAGCGCCATGCGCCTTCAATCTATCGTGGGGTGGTCCCGATCACGCGTGAACGCGACGGCTTGGCGATCGGAGGCGTCGGCCCCGTCGTTGAGTGGGCCGTTGAAATGGTTCGCTTCGACGAAAGCGAGACTCTCGACCGCCTTGCATCGGGCGTCCTTGAACCAGAACTTGGCGACGATTTGGCCGCCGTCCTGCTCGATTCTCATCGGGTTGCTGTCATCAGCGAGGGATCGAACTGGCTTGCCTCGCTACCCGTGATCGTAGGTCGCAACACGGAACAGTTTCGCAGCATACCAGACCTTGCCCGCGACCGGATCGACAAACTGCACCAGTTGAGCCATCGCGAAATAGCACGAAATCGCGAGCTCCTGCGTGCCCGCGCTGCGTCGGGGCAGGTGCGGCACTGCCACGGCGACGCACACCTCGGCAACATCGTCATGATTGACGGCAAGCCGGTCCTGTTCGACGCGATCGAATTTGATCCTGATATCGCGACAACGGATGTGCTGTACGATTTCGCGTTCCCTCTGATGGATCTGTTGGCGTTTGGAAGCGATGCCGTCGCCAACAGACTATTCAACAGCTACATGCAGGCCGCCTGGGCCGAACAGTCGGCTGCGCTCTGCCTGCTGCCGCTGTTTCTCTCTGTTCGCGCGGCAATTCGCGCCAACGTGCTGTTCACTAAACAGCGGCAACATCCGCACGATCGAACGATCGCCACGATTGCGAACAGATACTTCGACCTCGCACTGCGGCTGATCACCCCCGAGCACCCCATCCTTCTTGCGATCGGCGGAAAATCAGGTACTGGCAAAAGTGTGCTGGCCCGTGACATCGCTCCCTTGATCGGACCGCCACCCGGCGCGCTGATCCTGCGATCAGACGTCATTCGCAAGCGACTTCATAACATGAGCGAGCACACGGCCCTGCCCGCAGCGGCGTATACCCTGAAGGCTTCCGATCGCGTCTATCAGGCAATGCTGGAGCAAGCCGCGCGAACCCTGGCCCAGGGGGTCTCGGTGACACTCGATGCGGCATTCCTGAGATTGACCGAGCGCGATGCCGCAGAGGTCATCGCCCGGAGCGCCCGAGTTGAATTTCGCGGCATCTTCCTGACCGCAGATCGCGCAATGCGGCTGCATCGCGTGGCATCGCGGCGACACGACGCGTCGGATGCGACCGCCGACGTGGTCCGGCTTCAGGAGAACATCGAGACCGGAACGATTGGTTGGAGCGTCGTAGACGCGTCCGGCACACCGGCGATCACGCTTGAACGCAGCACATCTTGTCTGCGAACGGCTTCGCAGGCGGTAGATCACCTTAAGGGAAACTCCTGAATTGGTTGATGCTGTCGGGTCTGGCACCATCCCTCCGCCAACAGGAGGACCTCCATGAAACGCCGATTGAGCTTTATCTTCGTCGGTAGCGCGATCCTCGCGGTCGCACTCGCTTTGTTCTGCAACTGGTACTTCCCGGACGTGGTGCCGCTTGCCACGACCGAGCCGGCGCCCCATGGCTGGCGGCTTGACGCGGCTTTTGCCGTATCCACGGTCAGGTGGACCGCGGCATTTGTCGCTGCGTCATGTGCAGTAGCACTGATGTTAATGAACGTCACCAAGCGCCCAAACAAGCTCGAGGGACGCTAGACGATTCCTTTCGAAGCGTTCTCGGCATTCGCAATCGACTCTCCGAAGGCCGGCTTAGAGCCGGCCTTCGGCCGTTGGATCGTCGCGAAAGCTACTCGTGCAATGCGAGGCCTCCATCCGCCGTCCGCCATGGTGAACGGCGCATCAGCCAGGCCTCCCGAAGCCGTGGGTTGTCAGGCTTGTCGCCGCCACAGGCTCCAGAGACTGCCGACGAGCAAGACCCCGGTCACGAGCAAGATAACCACGAACATTTGCATGATGTCGAACTTCAGGGAGTCACGAGCGACAAACAACGCGGTGATGAATCCCGCTATGGCAAGGAAGATACGAAGGATCAGGCTCATGACTTCCTCCTGGAGCCGCAAGGGCCTGGCGCCGACAACCATGACGCTGCAAGCCCATCTCGTAATACCGTAGTGGTTCTCGCCAGCGAGCAATTGCGACGGATCAACTCCGCCCGCGGCGCACCTTGCCGGATCAATGCTCCAGAACATACTGCCCAGGTGCATCCTCGAGCGGCGGTCCACCCTCGGGCGTATGAAGCGACGGCTGCGCCGCTACCCAGGCATCTGAATGCGCCGTGAGGAAGCGAACCCACTCCAGCCACCAGGATCCCTCGCGATGCGGCGCCTTCTGCAGCCACTCGTCGGGTCCGACATAGGGTTGATCCTTCTTCTTCTCCAGCACCTGATAGGTGTGACCGTCCTCCGAAGGCGGGGCCACTATGCCGGCATTGTGACCGCCGCTCGCCAGCGCGAACGTAATATCGGCCTCAGCGAGCAGATGGATCTTGTGTACCGACCGCCACGGCGCCACATGGTCACGCATTGTGCCGACGACGAACATCGGAACACGGAGGTCGGACAGCGCGACCGGCTGCCCGTCCACCACGTACCGGCCCTCGGCGAGGTCATTGTCGAGAAACAGCTTGCGCAGATAATCCGCATGCATCCGGTAAGGCATCCGCGTGGCGTCGGCATTCCACGACATCAGATCGCTTGGAGCGTCCCGTTGGCCGATCAGATAGTCGCGCACCAGACGCGACCAGATCAAGTCGTTCGATCGTAGCAGCTGGAACGCACCGGCCATCTGCGGCGCATCGAGCACGCCGCGCCGCCACATCATATCTTCGAGAAACGCAACCTGGCTCTCGTTGATGAACAGGGTCAGCTCACCCGCCTCGGTGAAATCGACCTGGGCCGCCAGCAGCGTCACCGATCGCAGGCAACCGGGCCGCTCCTTCTGCAGACGGGCCGCGGCGATCGCGAGCAATGTACCGCCGAGGCAGTAGCCCGTGGCGTGGATCGCGCGTCCGGGAGCGATCTGATTGATCGCGTCGATTGCGGCTTCGACCCCGAGCCTGCGATAATGATCGAGGCCAAGATCACGGTCGGCCGGCCCCGGGTTGCGCCATGAGATCGCAAACACAGTGAAGCCGCGTTCAACCAGGAAGCGGATCAGGGAATTCTGCGGGGAGAGATCGAGAATGTAATATTTCATGATCCAGGCCGGTATGATCAGCAACGGCTCCGGGCAGACATCCGCGGTCACGGGCGCGTATTGGATCAGCTCGATCAGCTCGTTGCGGTAGACGACCTTACCCTCGGTCGCCGCAACGTCCTTGCCGACCACGAACCGGGCAGGCTCGGATGACTGGCTTCCGAACCGCTTTCTGCAATCATCCAGCCAATTGTGCCAGCCCGAAACGAAGTTGCCGCCGCCCGAATCCATCATCTGGCGCAGAACTTCGGGGTTGCTGAGCGCGAAGTTGGACGGAGCTGCGGCGTCGAGGCATTGTCGGATCACGAAATCCACGATCGCGGCATTTCCCTTCGAAACGCCATGCAATCCGCTTGCCGCCGAATGCCACCACTGCTCGCCGAGCAGAAACGCCTGGGCCACGATATTGAAGGCCGGCAACGTCCAATCCGCGCCTGAGAATCGGTGGTCGCTAGGTTGCGGCTTGACCATGAACCAGGGCTGCCAGGCAGCATGCGGCGTCAATACCATGCGCGCGAAACGTGAACCGTCGCCCAATGCCTTCAGGGCAAGCTCAAGCCGCTTGCCGGGCGACGCGGCGAGATGCAGCTGCCAATCGGCGAAGGCAAGCGCAAGGCCCGCGGGTGAGAGCCCGCCGGTCCACTGCGCAATCGCCGCGTGGACCAGATGGTCCATCGATTCGGCGCCGCTCAATGCCTCCCGTTCAGACGGCACAGGAGCAGGCGCTCCGGCCGCAACCGAATCGTCATTGGCAGGGGACGCTGCTTGGTCGAGAATTGCATTGACTGTCACCGCTCGCCTCCTTGCCCGCGCCCGACGAGCACGAGCCTCATGCTGCTCGGCACCAAATGCCGCCCGCTCAGTCGAGCTGGAACCGCTGCCGACCCAAGGCCACGATCTCACGATCGGTCGGATGATCGCTCGCCTCGACATGCAGATTGAGATCGGGCCGTTCCGCTTTCAGATAGTGCACCAACTCCGTCTTCTCGATGCCCGGGCCGATGACCAGCAGATCGGTGCAACTGCTTAAGGCTTCTCCGACCCTGGCGAGAAAGGTCGGGTCGCCCTGGACGCGACCGTCGCCGATCGTATTCGCCTTGTGGTGAAGATGCTGGGACGGCAAGTGAGCATGGACGGCGGCCGCGCTGACACCCGTCAGCCCAACACCGAATATCTTCGCCACGAAATGATCGATCCAGACGACCGCGCGTGCATGCGGTTGAACCGTGATCTCGCTCATGAATGATCTCCAGTGCCTGCTTTTTCTGCATTCTCTCTCAATCGCAATGCCAGAGCCGCAAGCAGCTCCCTGCGGCTGACGATACCGACGACAGCTCCGGCGCAGATCACCGGAACCTGTGACACGTCGTAAACATCCATCTGCGCGACAACGTCACCGATCGAGGCCTCTACATCGACGGTGATCGGTGCAGAACTCATGAGCGTCGCGACACGCAACGAGCGCATACGTTCGCGTTCCGGCGTGTTCTCCGCGATTCCCAGCAGCGATTCCAACCAGTTTCCGAACGGTGGGTTGACGCCGAGCTCGTCGCGGTGAAGGAAATCGCCCTCCGAAATCATGCCGACGAGATCGCCGTCATCGTTGATGACCGGCAGCCCGCGCTGATCGGTTTCGAGCAACAGCTGGACGGCATCGAGCACGTTGGCAGTCGGCTTGATCGTCGCGAACGAACTGCGCATCACATCGGTTGCAAGCATTGTCGCTCCTCCCATTCAGCTCATATGCTGGCCGCCATTGATCGACAGCGTCGATCCGGTGATGAAACCCGCCTCATCTGCGGCAAGAAAGATCACGGCTCGGGCGATCTCCTCCGGCTCGCCCAGCCGCCCGACCGGGATCTGCGGAAGGATCGCGCTCTGCATGACGTCCGTCGGCACGGCAGCCAGCATCTCGGTGTTGATGTAGCCCGGGCAGATCGCGTTGACGGTAATCCCCGACCGCGCACTTTCGAGGGCGAGAGCACGGGTGAAGCCGAGCTCGGCGGCTTTCGCCGCGGCATAATTCGTCTGCCCGATCTGGCCCTTCTGTCCGTTGATGGACGAAATGTTGATGATCCGCCCGAACTTGCGAGCCCGCATGCCCTCGATGAGCGGCCTGCACATATTGAACAACGAATCGAGATCGGTGCGGATCACCGCGTCCCATTGCGGCTTGGTCATTCGATGCAGCGTGGCGTCGCGCACGATACCGGCGTTGTTGACCAGGATGTCGATCGGCCCAACCGCCGCTTCCACCTTGCGGACACCGGCCGCGCAGGCTTCGAAGTTCGCGACATCCCACTGGAAGACGCCGATTCCGGTCTGGTCGTGAAACCGGCGCGCGGCCTCGGTATTCCCTGCATAGCTGGCCGCCACCTGATACCCCGCCCCGGCGAGAGCCCGCGAAATCGCGGCGCCGATTCCCCGACTTCCGCCCGTTACCAATGCGACGCGTGCCATGCCTGCTTCTCCAATCTCTCGGCAGGACAAATGGGCGAAATTCGCATCCCGCGGATTGATCTCGCTCAAACGACGACAACTCGCATGTATGAGGCAGATCAAATTGTGCTACGCGGGCCTGTGCTTTGATGGGTTTGTCTCTTCCACGCTTCAGGAGAACGACCCATGTTCAGGAACATCCTGGTCCACATTCCCACGGAACTGTCGCCGCGTCCCGCGGTCGACGGATCGGTTTCGCTTGCGCTCAGTACGGGCGCGCATCTCGATGCAGTTGCGATCGGATACGAGACCGCCAACGTCCCGTTCGTCATCGAAGGCGGTGTGGCCGTCGCCTCCCTCTTCGAGGTGGAGCATGCCCAGGCGCTCGAACGCGCCGAGGCAGCGCTGCGCGTCTTCGACATAGAGGCCCGGAATGCCGGAATTTCATACACGACACGCGCCGCGGCTGCCGTTCCGATCGATGCTCGCGAGATCGTCTGTGCGAGCGCGCGACTACATGACCTGACTGTGGTAGCCCAGCCGCAGCATCAGCACGACAGCTACGACAACGTCATCCCGCGGGAGCTCCTGTTTGAAGCCGGAGGGCCCGTCCTGTTCATGCCCTACACATTCCACGGCGCATTCTCCGCCAAGCGCATCGGAATCTGCTGGGATGGCAGCCGGCTTGCCGCCCGGGCGTTGCATGACGCGATGCCGCTGCTGCACAAGGCTGACGCCCTCACCATCGTCACCATCGACGGTCCAGACCCGATGCCCGCGGAGAGTTCCACGAACCATCTGGTGCGATACCTCGCCAAGGCAAGTCTCCCGGCCAAGGTCACGTCGCTGCCCGCATCCCGAACCGAAATCCAGTCGGTCCTGCTGTCGATCGCGGCAGATGAGAGCCTCGACCTTCTGGTGATGGGTGGATACGGCCACTCCCGGCTGCAGGAGAGCCTGCTCGGCGGTGTGACGCGCGACATGCTTCGCGCGATGACCATTCCGGTCCTGATGTCCCATTGAACGCGAGTCGGCCCCGTGAGACATCGTGCCAGGACACTGCTCCATTTCGTCGGTAGCGGCGTCGTCGCCATCAGCACGATCTGCGCCCTGCCGGCTCCGGCCGTAGCCGATCAGGCGCAGGGTCGGCGCCTTGCTCAGCTCTACTGCGCCCGGTGCCACGCAATCGACCGGGTCAGCCCAAGCCCGCTGAAGATTGCGCCGCCGTTCCGAACCCTGCACGAGCGATATCCGGTCGAGATGCTGCAGGAAGCGCTGGCGGAGGGAATCGTGACCGGGCATCCGACCATGCCCGAGTTCAGCTTCGAACCGGACCAAGTCAACGACTTCATCCTGTTCCTGAAATCGCTGGAGTCCGGTGCGGCCAACCGTTGAGGCAGGTCAACATGACCTGCGAGCAAAGGTCTTAGAATTCAACTTTCAACCTGGAGGTCCACATGCGCGCGCATCAGGTCATGACCAAGCATATCATCGCGGTCAGCCCGCATACGAAGATCATAGATGCTGCCAACATCATGCTGCGATGCCACCTCAGCGGCCTGCCGGTCATGGACGAAGATGGCACGCTCAAGGGGATGGTGTCGGAGGGAGATTTCCTGCGGCGTGTCGAGATCGGAACAGGTCACAAGCGATCGACCTGGCTGGAACTGTTCACGGGCGTCGGTGGCGCCGCGACCGATTTCGTGCACGAGCGCGGCCGCAAGGTCGAGGACGTCATGACCACGAACCCGATCACCGTCGAAGAGCAGACGCCGCTCGATGAGATCGTCCACCTGATGCACAAGCATGGCGTGAAGCGGGTGCCGGTTGTGAACGGAAAGACCATGGTCGGAATCGTCACCCGGGCAGACATCTTGCAGGCGGTCGCGTCGCTGGCCCGCGAGGTTCCGGACCCAACGGCCGATGATGCTCACATCCGTGAACGGATCCTGCGCGAGATCAACGCGACCGGCTGGCGACCGGCCGGCTTCCAGGTCTGGGTCCGCAACGGCGCCGTACACCTGCATGGCCTGATCTTCGACGAGCGTGCCCGCCAGGCCGCGATCGTGCTCGCGGAAAACACCTCGGGCGTCAAGGAAGTTCACGATCATCTCTGCTTCGTCGACGGCTACTCCGGCTACTACGTCGAATCGCCGGAGGACATCAAGGCGGCCAGCTGATCGGATCTGAGGAGACTAACATGGCCATGGATACGCTGTTGGTCGTCTCGGTCGTCGGCCTCGTCTTCTCGTCTTTTGCGCTAGTGCTCGCCTTGGCCGATCACAGCACGACGCGCTGGCAGCGTCTGGAGAAGGACGAGGATCGATCCAGCATACGCGCCTCTTTTCCTGGCAAGCACATCGCCTGATCCGTCCCAACAAGCGCGCCGCAGGACTGACGTCGAGCGGCGCGCGGGATCTTGCTTGCTTCCAATGGTCAGGCCCTACGTACAAATACGTAAGTGGTTTCTACTTAGGTGAAACATCCAAATTTCCCCGCCTGTTGGATGCGGTCAATGTGGCTCCATCGATCTTCCCAATGGAGCGTCGCCGTGCAGACCCAGACCGCCGTTTCTTCCGATATCAGCCGCCACCCGAGCAACATCCTTGACCGGCGGTCACGTGCCGAAGGGCCGTTCGGGATGATCGGGACACCGATGCGGTTTACCCGCAATAGCGAGATCTACGGCGAGGACGAGGCCGCGGAATATCTTTATCAGGTCGTTTCCGGCGCCGTCCGGACCTACAAGATTCTTGACGACGGACGTCGCCAGATCGGCGCGTTCTATCTGCCCGGTGATATCTTCGGCTTCGAGGCCGGCGAAACCCATATCTCCTCGGCCGAGGCGATCTGCGAGACGCGGGTCATCGTGGTCAAGCGCTCCGCGCTCATGGTCCGTGCCGACCACGAAAAGGATCTGGCACGCCAGCTTTGGGACGCGACGGCCCAGGAATTGCGCCGGTTTCAGGAGCACCTGATGCTCCTGATCTGCAGTGCCGAGGAGCGGGTCGTGGGGTTCCTGCACGAGATGGCGCGCCGCACTGTCAAGAATGCCGCCATCGAGCTTCCGATGTCGCGGCAGGACATTGCCGACTATCTAGGTCTGACGATCGAAACGGTATCGCGCACCTTTACGCAACTCGAGCAGAACGGCGCAATTTCCCTTCCGACCTCGCGCCGGGTCGAACTGCGCAGGCGCGCGACCTGCAATCGGATATTGGTGGGCTAAGGGTGTCGCAGGCCGTCCCGGCGGGACTCGGAGCGACACGCCCGGCTCAAGCGCTGACGCCTCGTGGCTTGGAACGCCGCGCGGCGGTTCAGATTTGATCTCGCGCAAGCAGCAAGACGGCCTTCGGCTCTATCCTGGATACTTCCTCCGAGGAGAGGCGCCGCCGTGATCATCGATCTTCTGCGCCGTGAACACCGCAACATTGATCTGCTCCTCACCGTCCTCGAGCGTGAACTGGCGCTTTTTGAGCGCGGGCATCGCCCCAATTATGAGGTTATTCGGGCGATCATCAGCTATTTCGAAGTCTACCCCGAGGTATACCATCATCCCCAGGAAGACCTGATCTTCTCCAAGCTAAGGCTTCGCGATCCGGATGCGGCCGCAAAGGTCGGTGATCTCGCACGTGAGCACACGGATGGGGCCGACCGCTTGCATCGCTTCGCCCGGGCAATCGACAGCGTGCTTGCAGGTCGTGAGATTCCTCGACAGGAGGTCGGCAACATCGTGCGAGATTTTATCGTGCGCGAGCGGCAGCACATGATGATGGAGGAGCGCGATTTCTTCCCCGCAGCCGTAAAGGCTCTATTGCCGCAGGATTGGGAGGAGGTTAGCTCGGCCCTGACCGATCATAGCGATCCGCTCTTCAGTGACGCCGCCGAAGAGACCTTCGCTACCTTGCGGGCGCATATTCTGCGATTGGAGCTGGAAGCAGAAGCTGAACGAGACCGAGTTAAGGGATAATCCGCGATAGCGGCGGGCGGTAAGGTGGACTACGCGCGGCGCCCCGATCGCGGGTTGATCCGAATCAAGCTCGACCATCCACCCGAATGCGATCCTAGCGTGGCTTGGTGCATGGTGACGACAGATGGACCGATCGCGGCAACGAAACGGACCGACGTTCGACAAGATGGGCGGCACCGGTGCTCCCGCCATGACGATCGCATCATCGATGCAGACCCTCGAACATCCCGCGCCGCGCCCACGCCACCGAGACGGCCCAACCGTCTCCTGGTACGGCCGCCTGCTGATTGTCAGCACGTTGCTGCTGGCAGCCGGCTGGGAGATACTCCGACTGCTTCTGACCATCGTCACGCTGGACTGAAGTCCGTCGATCGGATTTTGCCTCAGCAGGACATTGTGCTGTCGTCTTGAGACAGCTCTGTCGAATGGTGCCTGTTCGCGTCCCATTTCCGGAAATACAGCGCGTCCGCTCCTGGGATGCTCACGCAATGATATCTCTTTGCAAACTCCGCGACGGCGGCAGCAGCCACCTCGTTGATTCCAAACAACCGTTCATAATCGGACTCGGAGATCCTCAGAATGGCGCCCGCGCCGAGGCGGTTGAGCCGTGATCGCAACTCGGCAAGAGTAAGGTCTACGCCCATCAGCGCCGCCGCATCTTCAGACTGCGCTGGACTTCTGAAGGGTGCCTATGCCCAACAATGTATAGAGCGGGCGGTACGAGAAGAATGACGTAGCAGTCAGGACGAGCGCGAGGGACCCGGCGACCAGCCAACCTGCCCCAAGCGCGCCGTCCTTCACGATATAGGCGATCAAAGCCAAACCGATGATGATCCGGAAATACTGATCAATGCGTCCGACATTAGGTGTCATGGCAATGTGCCTCCTCGTTCCGGCCGCATACTGAACACGCTCCAACGCGCTGCCTTGATCATGGTCAATTGCACAGTGCGGCCGTCACAACCATCGAGATCGATCTGGCGTCGTCGATGTGTCGGCACCTGCGTGGACCGCACCGTTCATATGACGATCTCATGAATGATCTAGCGCAAGGATATCCGGCTCGTGCCTGCCTAGAATGCGCCACCATGAAAGCAACAATCGTCAGAGAACTCGGACAGCCCGACATTCTGTTGCCGTCGCTGGTTGCGGAAGGGCTGGCCGCGAACGATCGCATCAAGCTCCGCTTGAGTGCCCTTCAGGCTGCCGTTCAGCATGCCAGGGCTCCACATCGCGCCGTCGCCGATCTCACGATCGAAAGCCGGGCAGCGGGACTTGCGCCAGCCATGCTGGCAACGCTGATCGGCGGCGCTCATCTGGCAGGGGGCAGCAAGATTGTCGCTCCCGGCCTCGCGCCGTTGCTCAAGAGCATCGAAGGCGACGCAGAAACCATGATCCGCGCGGTCACCGCCGGTGATCCGACCGAGGGCGAGAAGTTCAGGATACGGCTCGGCACCATTCGAGCGGCCGGTCATCTCGAAGCGTCGACCGAAATCGAAATTGCCCGCATCGGGCGCCTTACCGGCGTCACGCAGGACGACGCGGACGGCCTTCATCGGCTCGTCATGGACCTGCATAAGGCCCTGAACCAGCTCGCCGCAAGTCGCTCCGAGGAGATCGTAGCGGGCGCCCGTGTCTTCGGGCTCCAGAAGGAGGATCGTGCACCGGTCGAAAGCTTCATGCGCGGCGTCAATGAGACCCGTGCCCTGAAGTTCAACCACCCCGGCCTCGAGGCCACAGCGGTCCGCTCGGGCGATCGCCTTGTGATCCAGAATGACATCGGCACCACTGACGCACATGTTGTCGTCATCGCGATCAGGGGCAATGCGGTGACGGTCACCTACACCGACGTGCACCGGTCGCGCGCCAAGTTCTTCGTGTCGCTGTTCGACGGGTTTTCGCTCAAATGGAGCGGTCTGGACCGGCACTCCGCCGCAGGTCTGGAGGAGGAGAGCGCGTTCTTCCTGGTCACCGGGCTGCTTGAAGCACCCTCTGCAGCGGATCGCGACGCCTTCCTGACAGCGATTGGCGGGTCGCTGGTCTTCTTGATCGACTGGAACAAGGCGCGAAAGCTGCTGCGCAACTGGGTCTCGAGGGATGATGCTGCCCGCATACTCGAATGGGCCGCCCGGCACAGGATCGGCCACCGCGCGTTCCTGGAGCTCGGCGGCGGTGAGCTGCTCGGCGCCGCCGTACGCAACGCGGCCCCAGCCCGGATAGGCTTCGGCGAGCGACTGGACCAGGTGCTCGGTCGAGATGCGGCGATCGACCTGCTGAAGGCGACGTTGCGGGTTTCGGCCGACGTGCTGCTCGCCGGGCAATCCTTCAGACTGGCGCGCGACCGTGTCGGCGCGGAAGTCGTCCAGCATCTCGAGCGTGTCGACCGCACGCTGCTCGCGGTGGTGCTGCGCCAGATCGGATTGGCCCAGGACCTTGCCGTCGCCGTGTCGCGCCACATCGGCGATACGAAGGCCGATACGCACGCCGGAAAGCAGCTTGCTCTCCGGGCCGGTCGAATTGAACAGAAGGCCGACCGGATTGCGATTGAGGCGCGCGGAGAGATCGCGCGCCTCAATGCCCGGCCACTCATTGGCGAGCTGGTCGATTGCGTCGAGCAAGCCATCGACGAGCTCGAGCAGGCTGCCTTTCATCGCCTCGCTGACACGGGAAGCCGCCGACACCGCGCTGCAATCGGCGCTGGTCGCGCTGTCGTCGATCTCGGTGACTGCGACCGAGGTGGCGGCGTCCGGACTTGCCGCAGCAGCGGAGGTGCAGGAAGGCCGGCGCGCCGATTCCGATGATGCGCTTGCTGCAGTGGCCCGCCTGATCGACGCCGAGCATGCGGCCGATGCCCAGGAGCGTGACATTACCGCGCGCGTCCTTGCCGGCGGTCTCGACGTGGCCGCGTCGCTTGCCGCACTGGAGTTGGCCCGCGCCATCGAACGATCCACCGATCGGCTCGCGAGCTTCGCACACATCCTGCGGCGCTACACGATGAATGATCTCTCGATCTGAGGACGAACTGCCATGAAGATCGTAAGAATTGGCGGTCAATCGCGTGAGCTGCCGTCTGCGGAAGAAGTCGGCGCGAAGGCGACAAACCTCGCACGTATGGCGGCGCTCGGCCTGCCGGTCCCACCCGCCTTCGTGCTACCCGTCAGGCTTTGCGCGGACGTCGTTGCCGGCAAGGCCCATGCGACCCGCAATCTGCGCGACGGATTGGCGGAAGGCATCGCTTTCCTCGAGCAGGCGACCGGAAAGTCGTTCGGAGATTCCCGCAAGCCATTGCTGGTCTCGGTGCGATCCGGGGCCGCACGGTCGATGCCGGGCATGCTGGACACCGTGCTGAACGTCGGCTGCACATCGACAGCCGTGCGCGGCTTGATCCGTGGGACCGGTCGGCCTCACCTTGCGTGGGATTGCCGCCGACGCTTCTTGGAGTGCTATGCCGAAACGGTGGCAGGGCTCGACCCTGCTCCGTTCGAGGCCCGGCTGAACGAATTGATCGCCGCGGAGGGCGTCGAGAGCGACCGCGATCTCGACAGCGAAGCGCTGGAGCGACTGGCGTCTGATGAACGAAAGGTGCTGGAAGACGACGATGATGGCTGGCTCGAGGATGCCGGCACTCAGCTCGAGCGTTCGGCCCGCGCCGTCTATCGCTCATGGATGAGCGAGCGGGCGCAGACCTACCGCCAGCTCGAACGACTGGGGCACCTCCATGGAACCGCCGTTACCGTGCAGGCGATGGTATTCGGCAATGGCAGTCCGTCGTCGGGTGCCGGCGTGGCATTCTCGCGCGATCCTTCGACCGGCGCGCCAGCAGCCGTGATCGATGTGCTGTTTGACGCCCAGGGCGAGGACGTCGTGTCGGGCCGTCGTACCCCCGATACGGAGGCTGCACTGGCTCGCGTGCTTCCCGCCATCGCGGACGAACTTCGTTCCATCCTGAAACGGCTGGAACAGGAGTTCCGTGAGGTGCAGGACGTCGAATTCACCATCGAGAACGGTAAACTGTGGATCCTTCAGACCCGCTCGGCCAAGCGGACGCCCCGCGCGGCGTTGCGAATCGCGATTGATCTCGTGCACGAGGGACTGATCACCCGCGAACAGGCGCGGGAGACGATCGCAGGCATCGATCTCGCTACGCTCGTCGAAACATCGCTGCTTCCAGCACAACCCGCCATCACGGCGGGGATCGGTGCTTCCGGCGGAATTGCCGTTGGACGAGCGACCTTCGACTCCGGTACGGCACAACGCCTCGCTGCCACCGGCGATCCCGTCATCTTGATGCGGCCCGACACCAGCACCGCCGATATTGCCGGCTTCGCTGCCGCGGCCGGCATCGTGACGGCGGCTGGCGGCCGCACCGCGCATGCCTCGCTGGTTGCACGCCAGATGGGCAAGCCGTGCCTGGTCGGGTGCCGTGAGCTTCGCATCGACACCGGCGCCCAGCGCGCGCAGATCGGACAAGCCGTCATTGCAGCAGGCGACTGGGTCACGGTTGATGCCAACGAGGGCTGCGTTTATCTGGGCCGCGGCGACATCGTCACGCGCCGGCCCGAAGCTGAACTGGCCGAGGTTTCAGGCTGGCAACAGCCGCACGCGCTGAAGCAAGATGCGACCTCGTGAGAACGCGAGCGCACAACGTTTTGAGTCGGCACACGCGGGCGCGGCGCATCATGCCGCCGCCAGATCAGGCCTGCGGCGGTGCCCCGATTCGTCCGTTATCAGCGCCTACTCCGCTCCTCGCCCCACGCTGCGAGCGGACGCCGCCAACGCCTCATATCCGGCCGCGATCTTCATGAAGTGCTCGCGAGTGGCCTGATCCTGATATCGTCCCGCCTGACGCCTCGTCCGCTCGGCGCGGGACTCCCAGTAGGCCGCGTCGTCCTGCGGCCCTCTGACGGGCGGTTTCCTTTGCACTGCCCCGGCGGCCTCCTCCGCCGGTTTGCCCGACGGCTGTGGGTCCGCAGCAGCCTCGCGCCCGCATCGCTTCGACCGACGCCGCTTCGTATGTTCCGAGCGCTTCACGACAACCTCCGAATTGATAGCTATCCCGCAGCAGCACGGGCCCACAAGCCATGCAGATCAGTCCATCGCCGGCTCGGAGACCACAGCGCGTTGCTGGAATTGGTCGTATGCCTCCAGCGCGTCGGCGGCATACATCAAGGAAGGTCCACCGCCCATGTAGATGGCCATGCCAAGGGCCTCCGCGACCGCCCGGCGATCAACGCCGAGCTTGACCAGCGCCTCAACATGGAAACCGATACAGCCGTCGCAGCGGGCGGCGACGCCGAGAGCAAGCGCGATCAATTCCTTGGTCCTGGTGTCCAGGGCACCGCTTTTCGTTGCCGCCTGCGCTAGGGCCGAGAAAGCTCGCATGGCCTCAGGAATATCGCGGCGCAGATCGCCGAGATTGCCGGAAATATGCTTGCAGATGTTGGAATAGTCTTTTCTCATATCAATCCCAGTCTTCGGCATTAGGGTTAGCCAAGAAAGGGCGGACCTGCTGACGGGCGATTCGTCAAGGACCGCGCTTCGTCCAACGCAGCCCAGGGACACGATCCAGCCTGAAGGACATGCGTGTTCGGCCTGCAAGGATGCGCATCATCTGACGCGCACTTTCGCTGCCGTTCATTGCGCCAGATCAAGCCAGGCGGACTTTCTCGGCTTGCATCGGACCACGGCTGCGCACAGCGCCGCATCGACGACGCCATGAAACTCGACCAGCATGTCGTCGCCAGTGGTCTTCCAGCATGTCGTCGCCAGTGGTCTTGATGAGGCGGCTGAAGCCGACCATGTCGGCGGCGAGGATCGCAGCGAGCCGGCGTACTGGTCCTGGCACGTCCATCCGAACGATCTGCCCGGTTGCCTCACTGGCACCCAGCAAATCCCACGACGTCGCCCGAGCCGCCGCAGCGGCTCCGCTGGAGCCATCGGGAGTACCTTGGCGGGGCGGCCTGACGGCGTCAGGCCGCCCCGCCGGCCGCCTCAGAGCATCCCGAGCGCCTGCATATAGGTCTCCAGGATGGTCTCCTGCTCCTGGCGCTCGTTGGCATCCTGCTTGCGCAGACGCACGATGGTCCGCAGCGCCTTGACGTCGAAGCCGTTGCCCTTGGCCTCGGCGTAGACGTCGCGGATGTCGTCCGAAATGGTCTTCTTTTCCTCTTCCAGCCGCTCGATGCGCTCGATGATGGACCTGAGCTGGTCCTTGGCAAATCGCGTTGCGGGCTCTTCCTGAACGGCGGCAGACGTGGTGGCCATCGCGTACTCCTGAAATGGCAATGAAATGTCGCGCGAATACGCGCCACGCGCACCGCTTGCTGCGGGCGACCCTCGATTTTGGAGCCGGCTCCGTCAAGGAAACATCGCGCTCATCCACAGCGCGCCCACAAGAGATGCGAGCGCCGATGGAACTGACGTCACACAGATCGGGAATTAGTGCCCGCTTTGGGCCTTCTTCATCGCCGCGAGCTGGTCCGGCGTCGCGCTGCCCTGATACTTCGCCTTCCACTCCTCATAGGGCATGCCGTAGACCGCCTCACGGCTCTCGTCCTTGCTCACCGCAAGGCCCTTGGCGTCGGCCTCTTCCTTCATCCAGTTGGACAGGCAATTGCGGCAGAAGCCGGCAAGGTTCATCAGGTCGATGTTCTGCACGTCGGTCCGGTTGCGCAGATGACTGACGAGACGCCGAAACACCGCAGCCTCAAGTTCCGTTCTCGTTTTGTCGTCAATGCTCATGATCGTGATCCCGGTGTGTGACGCTCACCATATTGATATCAGGTGGGAATTGTCACAGATTTTGCCACATCGACGCGCAATACGGACCTGTCCGGCCACACTTGCCGCGATCCCACAGCGCGGGAGACGGGCACCCGCCCGTTGACAGTGCCTGCCGGGCACGCGAAATCCTCAATGATTTGATATAGCTTCGCCGCATGAGCCCAACAGATTCTCTCGCCTCAGCTCCCCGCATCATCCGCCTGATCATGGCCGGTCTCCCGCCGGTGCTGGGGCTTGTCGCGGCCTGCCTGTGGACGAGCCCGGCGGCCGCCGATTTCCGGCTCTGCAACAACACCTCAAGCCGCGTCGGGATCGCGCTCGGCTACAAGGATGCCGAGGGCTGGACCACCGAAGGCTGGTGGAACGTATCGTCGCGGACCTGCGAGACCTTGCTCCGCGGCAATCTTGTAGCGCGCTACTACTACATCTACGCTCTCGACTACGATCGCGGCGGCGAATGGTCCGGCCAGGCCTTCATGTGCTCGCGCGACAAGGAATTCACCATCAAGGGGACCGAGAATTGCCTGGCGCGGGGCTTTGACCGCACCGGCTTCTTCGAGGTCGACACCGGCGAGCAGCGTGCATGGACCGTCCAGCTGACCGAAGCCAACGAACAACAGCCGCAGAAAGTACCGGGAATGCCGGGCGGCGTGGCCCCGGGAAGCCCCGGGGCGATGCCGGGCCTGCCAAACCCGCCGCCGGGCGCAACGCCGCCGGGCGCGCCGGGTCTGCCGCCAGCCGCAACGCCGCCCGGAAACAAACAATGAGACGACTGCGTCGAATCAAGATCCTCGCAACGCTCGGCCCGGCCTCCTCAGACAGCGCGATGATCCGCAAGCTGTTCGAGGCGGGCGCCGACGTGTTCCGCATCAACATGAGCCATACCCCGCATGACAAGATGCGGGAGCTGGTGAAGACCATCCGCAACGTCGAATCGAGCTACGGCCGGCCGATCGGCATCCTGGTCGACCTGCAGGGGCCGAAGCTGCGGCTCGGCTCGTTCGCGGAAGGATCGACCCAGCTCAAGAACGGCCAGAGCTTCATCCTGGATTCCGACAAGACGCCGGGCGACAACAGCCGCGTCCAGCTTCCGCATCCGGAAATCCTCGCCGCGCTCCGCCCCGGCCACGCGCTGCTGCTCGACGACGGCAAGGTGCGGCTGATCGCCGAGGAGACCTCGCCCGAGCGCGCCGTGACGCGCGTCGTGATCGGCGGCAAGATGTCGGACCGCAAAGGCGTCAGCCTGCCCGACACCGATCTTCCCGTGTCCGCGATGACGCCGAAGGACCGTGCCGACCTCGAAGCTGCGCTGCCGGAGGGAATCGACTGGGTGGCGCTGTCCTTCGTACAGCGGGCCGAGGACGTGATCGAGGCCAAGAAGATGATCCGCGGCCGCGCTGCCGTGATGGCCAAGATCGAGAAGCCTCAGGCGATCGACCGGCTCGCCGACATCATCGATGCGGCGGACGCGCTGATGGTGGCGCGCGGCGATCTCGGCGTCGAGCTGCCGCTGGAACGGGTGCCGAGCCTGCAGAAGCAGATGATCCGGATGGCACGCCGCGCCGGCAGGCCGGTGGTGGTCGCAACCCAGATGCTGGAGTCGATGATCCAGGCGCCGGTGCCGACCCGCGCCGAAGTCTCCGACGTCGCCACCGCGGTCTACGAAGGCGCCGACGCCATCATGCTGTCGGCGGAGTCCGCCGCCGGCAAATTCCCGGTCGAAGCGGTCTCGACCATGAACCGCATCGGCGAAGAGGTGGAGCGCGATCCGACCTATCGCAGCGTGATCAATGCGCAGCGCGTCGATCCCGAGGCGACGGTGGGCGACGCCATTGCCGATGCCGCGCGGCAGATCGCCGAGACGCTCGACCTGTCGGCGATCATCTGCTGGACCTCCTCAGGTTCGACCGGCATCCGCGTGGCGCGCGAGCGGCCCAAGGTGCCGGTGGTCGCGATCACGCCGAACCTCGTCACCGGCCGCAAGCTGTCGGTGGTGTGGGGCGTGCATTGCGTGGTCGCCGAGGATGCGCACGATCTCGACGACATGGTCGACCGCGCCGGCTCGATCGCATTCCGCGACGGTTTTGCCAAGGCCGGCCAGCGCGTCATCATCGTCGCTGGCGTGCCGCTCCGCGCCCCCGGCACCACCAACATGCTGCGCATCGCCTCGGTCGGGCCGAACGGCGACGCGCAGCTGTAACAGGCGTCTTCGCGATCAGCCCTGCAACGATGCCTCGAGCGTGATCTTGGTGTTGAGCAGCTTCGACACCGGGCATCCGGCCTTGGCCTTGCCCGCCAGTTCCTGGAACGTCGCGTTGTCGGCGCCCGGGATCTTGGCTGACAGCGTCAGGTGCACCGCGGTGATGGCAAAGCCGTCGGCGACCTTCTCAAGCGTCACGTCGGCCCTGGTTTCCATATGCTCGGCGGTAAGCTTGGCTTCGCCGAGGATCAGCGACAGCGCCATCGTGAAGCAGGCGGCATGCGCCGCGCCGATCAGTTCTTCGGGGTTCGAGCCAGGTTTGCCCTCGAAGCGGCTGGCGAAGCCGTAGGGGTAATCGGCGAGCGCGCCGCTCTTGGTCGAAATCGCGCCCTTGCCGTCCTTGATGCCGCCCTGCCATTTGGCCGAACCATGGGTCGTCGTCATGCGTTGCTCCCTGAGCTTGGTTGAACCGGGCCACGAGCCTACAACGCCAATGCGACGGAAGTGTTCGCCGCGCTCGGACGTTAAGCGCCGACCAGCGCCTTCGCCGGCGTCGTCGCCTGCACCACAAGACCACGGGCGCGCGCATCCATCACGCCGACCGCGCGCAGCGCGAGCAGCGTCACGGTCTGCACCGCATCACGCAGCTTGATCGGATCGTCGAGATTGCTTGGCGCCAGCGGGCCGACCAGCGCCTCGTGCAGCGCGCCGAGCAAGGCAGTGGCGGCCAGCGCCGTGTCCTGCGCCGGCAGATGGCCGGCGCGCACGGCCGCATCGATGCGCATGGCGAGCTCGCCGGAAATATCGCGGCGGCTGGCGAGGCGAGACGCCGTGACGTCGACATCGACCGGCTCGGCGAGGATGCCCCAGGCGAGCTTGCGCTGCGACAATACATGGACCGCAATCGTCGTCACCGCGGCAGCGAGCGCCGAGGATGGTCCAGGCGCTGCGTCGGCGGCACGCCGGATTGCGGACAGCTCGTCACGCGAGACTTCCGTGATCAATTCCGAGATCAGCTCGGCCTTGGACGGGAAATAGCGATAGACAGTGCCGGCCGCGACATTGGCCCGCACCGCGACGGGTGCGATCTGGACCGCCGCCATGCCGCCCGCCGCCGCAGCATCGCGCGCTGCCGACAGGATGGCGCTGCGCCGGGCAGCCAGCCGTTTCACGACCTGATGTGTTCGCCGGTAGACCATGGCGTTCCGTCCCCCACCGTGTGCCCGGGCCCGGCGCCCACCGGCAGAACACACGCGTCTTCAATGTTTTGAACGATTGATCCCGCAATCGCCTGAAGAAGTGAACAACTATTCAGACCGAATGACAAGCTGGAATTGTAAGGATTTTGCGACAGCCGGATGCCACCTCGGTTGCGCGGCGGCTGCTCCGGCCCATGGACGCGTGGGGCGGAGCGGAATTCGGTGACATCTCGCCAGCTGCCGGCATCTCACGCGTTCCGATCGGGCCTTCCGATGGTCAATGGCGAGCTAACGTGGTCGCTCGCAATCGAGACATCTGGTCTCGCCCGGAGCCGCGAGATGGGGCGGCATTTACCGGAATTTATCGGAAGCCGTGGTCGAGTGCGCCGAACGTCGCCTGTGGCGTTGCCTTGATGTCCCCGGCCGAGCCAAGAAAGCGCATGTCACTGTCCGTCACCAGCAACGCGAGCAGCCGTAGCGCCGCGCGAGGATTAGTGCCGCTGTGTGCCGCCGTGGGGGCCTATCTGTTCTATCTGTCCGCAGGCGAAATCCTGCTGCGCGATTCCGACACGGAGTGGCAGATCAAGGTCGGACAGTGGATCCTCGAACACGGCGCGCTGCCGACATCGGACGTGTTCTCCTTCACTCGTTTCGGCGAGCCATGGATCTCGAGCTCGTGGCTGTCGCAGGTGGCGTACGCCCTCGTCTATGGCGGCGATTGGGCCGGGGCGGTGATCCTGACCTCGATCGCGATCGGCGCGACGGTTGCGATCTTCCTGCATCTGCTCAGCCCGTATTTCGATCCCGCGCGCGCATTCCTGATCGCGGCGCTGGCGCTGGTTCTATCGACGATCCACTTCTTCGCGCGGCCGCATGTGTTGGCGCTGCCGGTGTTGCTGGCGTTCATCGGTGGCTTGATGGCGTCAGCGGATCGCCGCACTTATCCATCATGGTGGCTGCTGCCGCTGATGACGCTGTGGGCCAATCTGCATGGCGGCTTCGTTCTCGGCCTGACGCTGATCGGTCCGATCGGACTTGAGGCGGTGTGGAGCGCGGAGCCCGGCCGCCGCCGTCAGCTCGTCGTGCGATGGGGATTGTTCGGCATCGCCGCGCTGGCCGCGAGCTGCGTGACGCCCTACGGCTGGAACAGCCTGCTCGGCGCGACCAAGATCCTCAGCCTCGGCAAGCTGCTGACGCTGATCGGCGAATGGATGCCCGCGGATTTCAGCAAGCCGAGCTTCTTCGAAGCCACCCTGCTCGGCCTGATCGGCCTCATCTGCTATCGCGGGCTGACCCTGTCGGTGCCGCGGATCCTGCTGCTGCTCGGGCTGGTCTGGATGGCGCTGAGCCATATCCGCAACATCGAGGTGTTCGCGTTCATCGCGCCGCTGGTGCTCGCGAAGCCGATGTCAGAACAATGGGGGATGGCGGTCGTCACCGCCGCCCGCTTCGAGGAACGCCGCTCCCTCCCCGTCGTCACGATGCTGGCTGCCGTCGCGATGGTGATCGGGGCGTGGGTGACGACGACGACTTTCGTCGCGCAGCATGAGTTCAAATTCCTTCCGGCATTCTGGCCCGCTGCGGCGGTCGACGTGCTCCAGCAGCACAAGGCGCAGCGCGTGTTCAATACCGCGCCGTTCGGCGGCTATCTGGTGAGCCGCGACATCAAGGTGTTCATCGACGGTCGCGCCGAGTTGTATGGCGAGCAATTCGTGCTCGACTATTACGCCGCGCTCGACGCCCGCGACACCGGCCAGCTGCTGGACCTGCTCGACAGATACCGGATCGACGCCACGCTGCTGAGCTCGGGCTCTCCGGCCGGAAACGTGCTCGACCACCTCAAGGGCTGGAAGCGGCTCTACAAGGACGACGTCGCCGTCATCCATGTGCGGTCGGACGACAAGGCCGCCGCGGCGCCGGCGGCCGGGAGCTCGAACTAGACTGATGATAGAAGGCGCGCGCGCCATGTCATTCTTCCGTCATTGCGAGCTAAGCGAAGCAATCCATCGGACCGCATACGCGGAACGATGGATTGCTTCGTCGCTTCGCTCCCCGCAATGACGCCGAGAGACGAGCGGCGGGCCTCTCAGTTCCCCGTCTGAAGCTCCCCGAAGCGATCCCAGGTCTTGCCGTTGAAGCGCATCAGCTGCATCTGGTCGACCGGCACATGGTCGACCGAGGACGTGTTGACCTTGATGCCCGGCAGCAGCATCGGCAATTCCAGATCCCTGATCGCGAACGCCTGCCGCAGAATGTTCTCGGTCGAGAGATCGTCGCCGCAGGCCTTCAGCACCGCCTCCAACGCCATCGCGCTGTTATAAGCGTTGACGTAGTTGGTGTCGTGCTGATCGCCTTCAGGCAGGTATCTGGTCATGAAGTCGCGCCAGCCCTTCATGCCGGGATCATCCTTCCAGACCGGATCGTCCGGATCCTTCACATAAGCCGTTGAGATGATGCCGGTGCCGGCTTCGACGCCAGCCGGCTGCATCACGGTCGAGATCCATACCGCAGTGTTGGACAGGAAAGTCATCGGCCGCCAGCCGATCTCGAAGGCTTTGCGGATCGACTGCGCGGCGAATTTCGGCGTCGCCGCGATCACAAAGACGTCGGCATTGGTGGCCTTCAGCTTGACGATCTGCGAGTCGATCGTCGGGTCCGATATCTCATAGGTCGCAACGGTGACGAGAGAATCATACTTGTCGCCTAGCACATCCTTGATACCTGCAAGATAGTCGCGGCCGTAATCGTCGTTCTGCGAGATCACCGCAAATCGCGCGTTCGGATTCTTCGCCAGCGCATAGCGCGCGTAGAGCCGCGCTTCGTAGCGGAACGGCGCCTGCACGCCCATCGTCGCCTGCGGGAATTGCGCAATGTCGCCGAACTTCGAGGCGCCGGAGGCCAAGAACAGCTGCGGGATGTTCTTGCCCTGCAGATACTTTGCGATCGCCGTGTTGTGCGCGGTTCCGATCGAAGAGAAGATCAGCGCGACCTCGTCGCTCTCGACGAGGCGGCGCGTCTGCTCCACCGTCTTCGGCGGAGCATAGGAATCGTCCAGCGAGATGAAGTTGATCTTGCGGCCGTTGATGCCGCCGTGCTCGTTGAGCATCCTGAAATAGCCGGCCTCGCCCTTGCCCAGCGCGCCGAACGCAGACACCGGCCCGCTATAGGGCATGGTCTGGCCGATCCTGATTTCGGTTGATGTGATGCCACGCATCTCAGCGGGGAATGAAACGGCAGGCAGCAGCAGGAACGAAATGGCGCCAAGCGCGCCGAATGCCTTGCGCATCGGCCTCCCCCTCTTCCTTGCCGCGCTTCTCGGACGACGCGGCCGTGCCGTTTGACGACTTGGCATGAAGATGCCACGGCGCCCCAATGGAGGCCAAGCACATTCGCCGCGGCGATCTCAGCGCTGGCCGCGTTCCTTGACCGGGATCACGAATTTCAGGCCCGACCAGACCGCGTCGACGGCGCAGACCTTGACGTCGATCAAGCCGCTCGCAAGCCCGGTTTCGCGAACCACCACATCGGTGAGATCGGTCGCGACGCCTGAGCTCTTCTTCGGCCACGACACCCAGATCATGCCGTCAGGCGCGATCGCCTCCCGGTAGCGCCGCAGCCTGGCCGAGAGCCCCCTGGCCTCGGCAGCGAAAAGATGCACGGCATCGAGTGGCGCCCGCGCGGTCTTCGCGATCCGCAGGTCGGCCGGCAGCTCGCCGACGATGTCGCGGTAAGGAACGGACAGCCCGTCGACAAAAATGCAAAAGCCCGGCTTGAGGCCGAGCTTTTGCACAATCGGTTTGCCGGACGTGCCGGCCATGGCGAGGCTTATGCCTGCGGCTGCGGTTCCATCCCGGTGTCCGGATCGGGACGCGGACGCGGCTTGCCGGCCGGCGGCACCGCGGACGCGCGCGGACCGATCGGCTCCAGGACCGACTCGCGGCTCGGCTTCTTGCCGTTCAGCAGGTCCTTGATTTCATCGCCGGACAGCGTTTCGAACTCCAGCAACGCCTTTGCCAAGGTTTCGAAATCGACCTTCTTCTCCGTCAGGATACGCCGCGCAGTCTCGTAGCCTTCTTCAACCAGACGCCTGACTTCGGCATCGATCTTCTGAGCCGTCGCTTCCGAGATACTCTGCTGGCGTCCCATCGACATGCCGAGGAACACCTCTTCCTGATTGTCGCCATAGGCGACGGTACCGAGTTGGTCGGAGTAACCGAGCTGCGTGACCATGGCCTTGGCCATCTTGGTCGCCTGCTGGATATCGCTCGACGCGCCGGACGTGATGTTGTCCTTGCCGAAGGTAATCTCCTCGGCGACGCGCCCGCCCATGGCGACCGCGAGCTGGGAGGTGAACTCCTTGTACTTCATCGAATAACGATCACCCTCAGGCAGGAACTTGACCATGCCCATCGCACGGCCGCGAGGAATGATCGTCGCCTTGTGGACCGGAATGCCGGCCGGGACGTTGAGGCCGACGATCGCATGACCGGCCTCATGATAGGCCGTGAGCATCTTCTCTTCCTCACTCATGACGAGCGACTTGCGCTCGGCACCCATCATCACCTTGTCCTTGGCCTCTTCGAACTCGGCCTGCGTCACCATCCGCTTGTTGCGACGCGCGGCAGTCAGCGCCGCCTCGTTGACGAGGTTCATCAGGTCGGCGCCGGAGAAGCCCGGGGTGCCGCGCGCGATGGTCTTGAGGTTGATATCCGGTGCCAGCGGCACCTTGCGGACGTGAACCTTCAGTATCTGCTCGCGACCACCGACATCCGGGTTCGGCACCACGACCTGACGGTCGAAGCGGCCGGGACGCAGCAGCGCGGGATCGAGCACGTCGGGACGGTTGGTCGCTGCGATCAGGATCACGCCTTCATTGGCCTCGAAGCCGTCCATCTCGACCAGCAACTGGTTCAGCGTCTGCTCGCGCTCGTCATTGCCACCGCCGAGACCGGCGCCGCGATGACGGCCGACCGCGTCGATTTCGTCGATGAAGATGATGCACGGCGCATTCTTCTTGGCCTGCTCGAACATGTCGCGGACGCGGCTTGCGCCGACGCCGACGAACATTTCAACGAAGTCCGAACCGGAGATAGTGAAGAATGGCACATTGGCTTCGCCCGCGACCGCACGCGCGATCAGCGTCTTGCCGGTGCCGGGAGGGCCGACCAGCAGCACGCCGCGCGGAATGCGTCCGCCGAGCCGCTGGAATTTGCCGGGGTCGCGGAGGAATTCGACGATCTCCTGCAGATCGAGCTTGGCTTCGTCGACGCCGGCAACGTCCTCGAAAGTGACGCGGCCGTGCGCCTCGGTCAGCATCTTGGCGCGCGACTTGCCGAAGCCCATCGCCTTGCCGGCGCCGCCCTGCATCTGCCGCGACAGGAAGATCCAGACGCCGATCAGCGCGATGAACGGCAACCAGGAGACCAGCAGCGAGACGAACCACGGCACGTTGTCGCCGGGCGCCTTCGCGGTGATCTGCACCTTGGCGTCATAGAGCCGCTTCACGAGCGTCGGATCGCTCGGCGCGTAGGTCTGGAAGCTCGTGCCGTTGTTGAAGGTGCCGTGAATCTCGGGCCCCTGAATCACGACGTCGCGGACATGGCCCTGATCGACCTCAGTGAGAAGCTGCGAGAAGGAGATGTCCGATGACGACGAGCGTTGGCCAGGATTCTGGAAAAGCGTGAACAACGCCAGCAACAGCAGGACAATAATGACCCAGAGGGCGAAATTCCGCAGATTGGCGTTCATGGTCTTCCTTCGGTGGTCGCGCGGATCGCGGCCTCTCTCTATCCTTGGGCAGGGTCTGTGGGAATCCCCAGGGAATCCATCCCGTCGATGCCCTACAATCTAGGTGCCGCTGGGGTCGATGCCAAGGGAACCACGCACGACTATTTACCGCATCCTAGCGCGATTCCCGGTCAAAAAATGACGCAGAATCCGGTGTTTTTCCGGGGTGGTTAAGCCGCCTTGCCGGATTATGACAACGGTTGAAACAATCGAACCCGGCTCAGCGGGAACGTGCCCGGCGGGGCGGCGCCGGGCTGATCCTGATGCGGCCGGAAGCGACGCTGATCACGGCTCCGGCAAGCGTCTGTTTCAGCTTGGATTCGCGTGGTCCCAAGGCCCCATCCAGGGCCTGATCGACCGCGGCGAGCAGGGCTTCGACCTTGCCGAGTTCGGCCGGCCCTTCGTGTCCCGCGCGGTCGATGGCGCGCTTGAGCAGACGGAGGCGGATCTCGTCCGGCATCACTGCGAACAATGCGGCGTCGAAGCCCGCGTCGGGGTTATCCTCGCTTTTCAACGCAAGATAGCGCTCGGCGCCATCGACCAGCACCTCCAGCGCGGCGTTGGCGCGCGCGATCCGCGCGGCGAGCCGCGCCAGGTTCCGCGCGTCGCCGCCTTCCTCGGCCAGCAGCGGCATCAGCGCGCGCAGCCGTGGGCGCGTGAAGGACGGATCGCGATTGGTCGGATCGTCGGCAAAGCCGATGCGCGCCTTCTGCAGCGTCGCGATCAGCTGTGCCTTGGAAATATCGAGCAGCGGTCGGATCAGTCGAATGCCGTCGCGCTCGGTCTCGCGCGCCATCGCCGAGAGGCCCGCGACGCCGCTGCCGCGCAGCATCCGCATCAACAGCGTCTCGGCTTGATCGTCACGGGTGTGCGCGGTCAGGATATGGGTGGCGCCGTACTTGCGCGCGGCTTGCGCGAGCAGGCGGTAGCGGGCCGCGCGCGCGGCTGCCGGCACGCCGGCCCCGGGTTTCGGTCCGCTCCAGCGCAGCGTCTGATGCGGCAGGTCCAGGCTTCGCGCCAGCCGCTTGACGTCGCGCGCCTCGCGGGCCGCTTCAGGACGCAGACCATGATCGACGGTGACCGCCACCAGCCGCGGTCCTTGCGCGAGAGCGCGGCGCCAGCGCGCGGCGAGCCACATCAGCGCGACTGAATCGGGACCGCCCGACACCGCGAGCACGATCGCCGGCGCGCGCACGAGGCCTGCGAACAGGCGCTTGGCGTCCCTTGCCGGGATGGCGGATTGGTCGTCAGGCATCGCAGAACCAGCGGATCGCGGGAAGGCCGGAAGCGGCCTCCCTGCTGGTTTAGCACTTCACGCGCTTCTGCTCGCGGTCAACCGCAGCCTTGACCCCGCCGGAGGCGCGCGGGTACTTCCGGGCGATCTCGCCGAACGCGGCGCAGGCGGCTTCCTTTTCCTTCAGCGCCGCCAGCGACTGGCCGAGCCGCAACAGCGCGTCGGGCGCCTTCGCGGACTTGTCGAACTTGGTGGTCACGCCGAGGAAGGTTTCCGCAGCGTCGCGATATTGCTGGCGCTGGAAATAGCTCTCGCCGAGCCAGTATTGCGAGTCGGCCACCAGTGGATCGGTCGGATATTTCACGGCGAAGTTCTTCATCGTCTCTTCGGCGAGCGCGTAGTCCTTGCGCTGCATGTAGCCGATGCCGAGGTCGAATTCGTCCTTCGGTGTCGCCGACGGCGGCAAGGTGGTCAGCGCCGCGCTCGCGCCGGGGGCGCGCTGCGGGCTGGTGTTGCCAAGCTCGAGCGGCTCGCCGGCCCCGCGGCCGCCGGGCGCACCGACCGCCGCCTCATTCTGCATCGGCATCTGGCCGCCGCCACCGAGCACACGCGGGGCGCCGGGGGCATTCGGGTTCTGGGTCGGATCGAAGGCGTCGCCGCGTCCACGGCGGCCTGGAGCCGCTGCCGGTGGCGGCTCCTGTACGATCGGCTGGGGCGCAGCGATCTGCTGCTGGTCATAGCCACCTTGCGGTTGCCGGCCATAGCCTTGCTGGGGCTGCCCGTATCCCTGTTGCGGCTGGGCGTAGCCCGGCTGGACTTGCGGGTAAGCCTGCGGCTGCTGTGCCGGAGGCACCGCCGCGACATTGGGTTGGCCGGCCGGAGCCTGTCCAGGAGCGCCGCCCGGCTGGCCGCCGAGCTGGCGCAGCCGCTCCTCGAGCTGGCGGTTGCGGTACTGCAACTCCTCGTTCTGACCGGTCAGCTGCCGCAGCTGGTTTTCAAGCCGCTCGATCCGCATCTCGGCATCGGAATCGTCGGATTGGGCAAACACTGGTGCAGAAACGGCGAACAGCGCCGCGATCGCCGCGGCGGAGGAAAGAAAATGAAACCTGGATGACATTTTGCCCTGACGACGAGATCGACGTGAAAAGCGAGCGACATTGAGGGACGGAGTACGCCGGAATTGTGACTGGCAGTTCAAATCCGGGATAGCGTCTCAAGACAGCGTCGCTGACACCGGTTTAGTACGGACGCTGGAACAAGCAAGCGGCCAATTGCACGCAGCCTCGTCCATCTTGATGAAAGCCGGTTTGTGCCTTCGCGCGGCCAAAACAAAACCGGCGCCCGAAGGCGCCGGCTTGGAAAACCCATCCAGGATCGCGTCAGGAGCTGGCGTTCAGCACGGTGACGGCGCGACGGTTCTGCGACCAGCAGGAAATGTCGTTGCAGACCGCGACCGGCCGCTCCTTGCCGTAGGAGATGGTGCGCATGCGGCTCGGATCGATACCGCGCGAGGCGAGATAGGCGCGAACCGACTGCGCGCGGCGCGCACCGAGCGCGATGTTGTACTCGCGCGTGCCGCGCTCGTCGGCATGGCCTTCGATGGTGAAGGAATAGCGGTTGTAGGTCTGCAGCCACTGCGCCTGCTTGTCGAGGGTCGCGGTCGCCTGCGGGCTGAGATCGGTCTGATCGCTCTCGAAGAACACGCGGTCGCCGACATTGACCACGAAGTCCTGCTGGCTGCCCGGGGTCGCGGCGCCCCCAATCGCACCATTGGCGTCCAACGGGTTCTTGTTGGCGCAGGCACCCATCGACAGCGCCACCGCCAGAACCGCAACCAGCTTCATACCCTGGAGATATTTCATTCCCGGAGCCTCCACGCTCACGCTCTTCGTACTACCCAATCGGTCTACAGGGCGATGGTTAAGCGAACGTTCCGTCAACCTTGACGAGACCTTGCTGGACCCCATCAAATGCCAGGCAATGCCGGAAAGCGCCCCCGATGGTTAATGGGTGGCAAATGTGGCGCGATGGTGAAGGGAAGGCAAGGTTCGCGGGAACCGGCCGCTTTTGCAAGACAATTTGGTCCGCGGGCAACAGCCGGCCAACGTCAGATCGATGCGAATGCCGGTTTTCTCAGGGATTCGGCACGATCGACGCGCGCTCGAACGGCCGGACCATACCATCGGGCTGCAATTGGCCTTCCCGATCGAACAGCATCCGGCGCTCGAAGGCACTCGAGCGCAGGAACGGATAGCGGGCCAGCACGCGTTCCCGCACCGTCGGCAGATGCGACGCCATTAACCCGACCGGCTTCACGAGCCCCGGGTAGAGGCGCGGCTCCGACCAGGTCTCGTGCAGGAACACGCGCCGGTAGAACGCCATGTGCTCGGGCCGGACCGGCGCCAGGCCGTAATCGGCATTGAAATGCACGCCCGCGGTCGAGCCGAGCCGCACCGTGACATAGGGCAGTTCCGGATTGTTCCGCGCCTTCTCGGGGTCCGCGACGAAGCGCGTCGAATCGATGAAGACCAGCCCCTGATCGAGTTTCGGCAGCAGCACATCGCCGAACACGTCGAGCGTCGGCGAGGAGCGCCACTCCGGTGTCACCACCGTGATGCGGATCGAACTGCAGAGCTCACCTTGCAGATAGACGCCGAACACCCAGGCATTCGGCGCATCATCGAACGCATCGACCACACGCTCATCTGCCGAGGGCCGGATCGCGCCCTCGCGCAGATAGGCGCGGTAACGCAGCCGGTAGATCTCGTCTTTCTGTTCCGGGGTCTGAGCGAGGCGGTAGTCGACTTGATCGAGAGGGTCCGCAAGCCTTCCTGTCGCGGGCTTAATGGCTTCGGCCGCGGACCTCATGCGGTACTCCCCTAACAACCCAACAACTTCAACGCGCGTGCCAAAAAGATTAACAGCTTCTTAATTTTCGTCAAAGCAATCGAGGCAATACGGTTAACTTCCGACCGCAAGGCTGCATTTCAAATCGTGCGGTCGAATGTTCCCACAACTATCGATTGAGCCTATTGCGCTGGATCAAGCAATTGAGCGCGAGGGAACCACTTGCAGCTGCTCATCGGTCCGCCGGCCATGCGACGCATTGAGCAGCTGGCGGATGCGGACCGCGGGAACCGGCCGGCTGAACAGGTATCCCTGGGCTTCGGTCACCGCGCCGTCGGCGCTGATCAGTTCGAGCTGCTCGTTGGTCTCGATGCCCTCGACCACGACCGACATGCCGAGGTCCGCCGACAGCCGCGCCACGCCGCGCAGCAGGGTCAGCGGCCGATCGCTGTCGATGCCTTCGAGGAAGGAACGGTCGATCTTGACCTTCTGCAACGGGAAATTGTGCAGGTAGCTGAGCGACGAGTAGCCGGTGCCGAAATCGTCCAGCGAAATCCGCACGCCGAGCGAGCGCAGTTGCGACAGCACGTCGTGGGTCAGCTCGGTGTTGTGCAGCAGCGAGGATTCGGTGATCTCGATCTCGAGCCGGTGCGCCGGCAGGCCGGAGACCTCGAGCGCGTAGCGAACCTCGCTCAGCACGTCGCGCTGGTGGAACTGCTGCGGCGAGAAATTGACCGCGACGCTGACCGCCTCCGGCCACTTCATGCATTCCATGCAGGCCTTGCGCAGGATCCAGCGGCCGAGATCGACGATCAGGCCCATGTCCTCAGCGACCGGAATGATGTCGACCGGAGAGACGGTGCCGCGCGCTGGATGGTTCCAGCGCAGCAGCGCCTCGCAGGTGCTCACCTTGCCGGACTTCAGATTGATCAGCGGCTGATAAAACAGCTCGAATTCCTCGTTGGCCAGCGCCTTGCGCAGGTCGAGCTCGAGGATGCGGCGGGCCTCGACGGTTTGCGCCATCTCGTCGCGGAAGAAGCAGAAGGTGCCGCGGCCGTCGGCCTTGGCGCGGTAGAGCGCCATGTCGGCGTTCTTCAGCAACGTGTCGGCGCTGACACCAGGCGCAGTCATCGCGATGCCGACGCTGGCGCCGATCTCGACCAGGTGGTTGTCGATCTTGTAGCGCTCGCTGAGGCGGTCGACGATGCGCCGCGCCAGTGCGGCGGCGTCCTCGTGCGATTGGATGTTCTGCTGGAACACGACGAACTCGTCGCCGCCGAACCGCGCCACGAAATCCTCCGGACGCAGCATCTCGCGCAGCCGCTCGGCGACCGCGCAGAGCAGCTGGTCGCCGCAGGGATGGCCGAGCGTATCGTTGACCTGCTTGAACTGGTCGAGGTCGACGAACAGCAAGGCGGAGCGGTGGTCGCCGCGCTGCATGGCGAGCAGCCGGCCGATCTCGTCGCGGAAATTGACGCGGTTGGGCAGCGCAGTCAGTTCGTCGTAACGTGCGAGGTGGCTGATCCTCGCCTCGGCGTCCTTGCGCTCGGTGATGTCCTCGACCAGCACCACCATGCCGCCGCCGACCATCGGCTGGAACGTCCAGTCGAGCGAGCGGTTCTGGGCCGGATCGGGATCGCTGGTGACGATGTCGCCGCGCTGCGAACTCTCGATCTCGTAGAGAATCTGTTGCGCGGCCGCGACCGAGATCACGCCGGACAGCACGCACGCATTGCAGATGTCGGTTGCGCTGGCGCCGCGCTGCACGAAGTCGTCGGACAGCTCCATCATCTCGATGAAGCGGTGGTTCATCACCGCAAGGCGTCCGTCGGCGCGGAACATGCACAAGCCGTGCGGCATGTTGTTCAGCGCGGTATCAAATTGATGCGCCAGCGCCGCCTCGCGCTCCTTGGCGATCCAGGCATTGACGTAGATGCGCTGCAGGCTCGTGGTGAGGTGGCGGATGGCGCTGAAGAATACCAGGCTGAGCAGCGCAAGCGCGATGTGATAGGGACCGCCGACATACATCAGCGCGGCGATCAGGGGACCGATCGACATCAACAGATGCAGATGGAAAATCTGCGGCCGGCCGAAGGTCCGTCCGACCCCCGCCGAGGTATAAGCGACCACCGTGGTCACGCAGAGCATATGGGCTGCGGCATCGTTGGTAGTGACCAAGACGGCAGCGCCCCACAGGCCGAGCGCAATGCCGTAGGCGAGGCTGCCGATCCGGTAGCGCTTCTCCCACGTCACGGATTCTTCGACGGTGAGCCGGGAATTGCGCTGCTGGTAGCGGTACATCTGCCACGCGCGCGCCAGACCGACCACGATGAACAGCGGCACGCACAGCCAGGACAACAGATTTCCGGTGACGAACGCAATCACGGCGCCCGCGATCGCAGGGCCGAAAGCGCCGAAGATCATGGGCGCAGGGTTCATGAACAGGGAATCGACCAGCGCCGCGGAGATCGTCGGCGACATCGACTGGTCCGGTTCTCCCGTCTGACTTGCAAACTGCATTGTGAGAGCGCATGTCCTTTTCAGCTCGCACTCTTACTGGTCGCTGGTGAAGTCTTTCTGAGGGAATATCGTTAGCGAGTCCTTGCAATGGACCGCCAAAGGCCGGAATACACCATTAAATTCAGTGCGCTAGATGATAAGCGCCGACGGCTACCGTGGTTCCCCGTGGCCGTCGACGAAAGCTCATGACAACAGCGGCGACCAGGCGGGATCGGAGGCAAAACCCGGGGTCGGCACCCGCAGCTCGTTGCGCCCGGAGACGTCGATGGTGAACAGCGACGGTCCGCTGTTACCGCCCGGATCGCGGAAGAACATCACGACGCGCCCGTTCGGCGCAAACGTCGGACCCTCATTGTGGAAGCCCGAGGTCAGGATGCGCTCGCCCGAGCCGTCCGGCTTCATGATGCCGATCGCGAACTGCCCGCCGCCCTGCTTGGTGAAGGCGATGTAGTCGCCGCGCGGCGACCACACCGGCGTCGAATAGGTGCCGTCGCCGAACGAGATGCGCTGCGCCTGGCCGCCGGTTGCCGCCATCACATAGATCTGCGGCTTGCCGCCGCGATCGGACTCGAAGCACAGCCGGGTGCCGTCGGGTGCGTAGGACGGCGAAGTGTCGATCGCCGGCGTGTCGGTCAGCCGCGTCATCGACTTCGAGCGCAGATCCATCACGAACAAATTGGAGTTGCCGCCCTGCTGCAGGCTCATGATGACGCGCTGGCCGTCGGGCGAGAAGCGCGGCGAGAACGACATGCCCGGGAAGTTGCCGACGATCTCGCGCTGGCCGGTCTCGATGTTGAGCAGATAGACGCGCGGGTCGCCCTGCCCGAACTCCATATAGGTGATTTCCTGGGTCGACGGCGAGAAGCGCGGCGTCAGCACGAGATCCGAGCCGCGAGTGAGATAGCGCACATTGGCGCCGTCCTGGTCCATCAGCGCGAGCCGCTTGACGCGGCGATCCGCCGCGCCGCTCTCGTCGACGAACACGACGCGGGTATCGAAATAACCCTTCTCGCCGGTCATGCGCTCGTAGATCTGGTCGGAGATGATGTGCGCGATGCGGCGCCAGTATTCGGCCGAGGTGTCATACTGCTGGCCGGCCAGCTGCTGGCCGGTGTTGACGTCCCAGAGCCGGAATTCCGCCTTCACGCGGCCGCTGCCCTGGCGCGTCATCCGGCCGGTCACCAGCGCCTGCGCGTTGATGCTCTTCCAATTGTTGAAGTTCGGCGCCGCGTCGATGTTGATCTGCTTCTCGAGATAGGCGGCCTGATCGATCGGCGCGAACAATCCGCTGCGTTTCAGATTGTTGGTGATCACCTGCGTGACGCCGACGCCGACTTCGGCATCGCCGGGCGTGCCGGCAGCGAAATTCGGAATTGCGATCGGCACCGGGGCAAACTCGCCTCCTGGAATCTGAATCTGCTTGCGCCCACCCTCCTGTCCGATGGCTTGACGGAAGGGGCCGCCAGCCAGCGCTCCAAGCGCGGCCATGCCGGAAATCATCTGTCGGCGGTTGAGGCGATCTCTCATCGCGCACCAATTATTCTTGTCTGTCATCGTCGGTAGACTTTGGTTGATGTTGGCAAAAGCATCGCCGCTAATCTCACGTATTATTCTCTTTGAACACTGGTGCGAATGCCTTCCATTCGTCGTACCAGCCCGCGGGCAGATTGTACGGCTGGCAGGCGATAATCGCGCGCATGGCGCTTTCCTGATAAACGCGCATATAGGGCGTCGCCGGCGTGTCTACTGCTACCGGCATGCGTGCGAGCGTGCCGTCGCGCTTCAGATCGATATCGAACACCACCTGGGTCCGCTGCTCCTCGAGACTGCCGTAAGGTTTGTTTTTCCAGCAGCGTTCGACCTGCTGCCTGAACATCGCGCCCCAGCTGGCGGAATTGTCGGCGGACTTGCCCTTTGCCGTACCGAGCGCCGCGTTGGCGTTCATTGTGTCACCGGTGATCGACGCGCGTGTCGGATCGCGCTTGTCGAGTAGAGCCGCGATCTTGCTCTGGTCGAACACGCGATCCTTCGGCTTCTGCTCCTGTGGCGGCTTGGCGGCCTGCTGGACCGGCTTAGGCGGCGGCTTCTTCTCTTCCTTCTTGATCGCTTCCGCGATCGGATCTGGCTTCACCGGATCGGGCTTCTTCTCGACCGGCTTCGGCTCTTCCTTCGGCTTGTTCTCGACCTTCTTCGGCGGATCCGGCTTCCTGTCTTCCGGCTTCTCCACCTTCGGTGTCGGCGCCGGGGCCATATCGGTCACCACCGGCGGCTTCTTGTCCTCGATCTTGCCGACGGCATCGTCAACCGGCTTGGCTTCGGCGACCTTCTCGACCAACGGCTTGGGATTTTCCTTCTTGCCGTCCTTTTGGCCGGCCATGGCTTTGGAGAGCTGGCTGGCGTCGATCACGTCGACCGCGACCGCGTCCTCTTCCGGCATGACGAAGGCCCTGGTCGAAAACGACACCAAGCCCCACCCGATCACGAGGACGTGCAGGACAATCGATGCCGCCAGAGTCTTGTCGACCTTGACCTTCAAATCAGGCTTCCCCGTGCCTTGTCGCACATGGTGGTTATCCGCCTTCCGGGATGATGACGATGTTCGCCTTGAATCCCGCGGCCCGGACTTCCCCGAGCAGTTTCATCATATCCGTGTAACAGACGTCCTTGTCGCCGCGCAGATAGACCACTTTTTCAGCGTCCGACCGGGCGTCTCCGATCGCCTTGATCTTGGCCGGGAAATCGACTGCCGTGACCGGCGCGTCGCCGAGATACAGCTCGACATTCGAGTTGCAGCCGCCGCCGGTCCGCTTGACCGACAATGTCAGCGGCGGCTGGTTCGACGAGATCGACTTGCCGCCGCTCGCGACCGGCAGGTCGATGTCGATGTTCGACGTCATCAGCGGCGCCGCCACCATGAAGATGATCAAGAGCACCAGCATCACGTCGACCATCGGCGTGACGTTGATCTCGGCCATCACCGGCTTGCGCCCGCGGCGGCGCCTGCCGCCACCGCCGGACCCTGCCATGCTCATCGCCATGATCGTGCGCTCACAACAGTGACCATCATTGGTCTCAGCCCCGCTCGTCGATCTGACGCGACAGGATGGCCGAGAACTCGTCGGCGAACCCCTCCAGGCGCGCGGCCTGCCGGTTCACCTCCGAGGTGAACTTATTGTAGAAAATAGTCGCCGGAATTGCGGCAATCAGGCCGATTGCGGTCGCAAACAGCGCCTCGGCGATGCCGGGCGCCACCACCGCCAAAGAGGTATTTTTCGAGGCCGCGATCGACTGGAAGCTCGACATGATGCCCCAGACGGTGCCGAACAGGCCAACGAAGGGGCCGGCCGAGCCGACGGTAGCGAGCACCAGGAGCCGGCGTTCCAGCCGCTCCACCTCGCGGGCGATCGAGACGTTCATGACCTTCTCGATTCTGGCCTGCAGGCCGGCAAACGACCGCGACTGGCTCTCGAAGGAGCGCTTCCATTCGCGCATTGCGGCCACGAAACAGGCCGCCATCGACTGGGTCGGCTTGGCCGAGAGCGCCCGGTAGAGTTCCTCGATCGACTGGCCGGACCAGAACGCCTGCTCGAACTTGTCCATCGCCCGCTTGGTGCGGGCGTAGAGCAGGATCTTGTCGATCGCGATCGCCCAAACCCACACCGAGCAGGACAGAAGTCCCAGCATCACGCATTTGACGACCCAATGGGCCTGCCAAAACAACGCGATGAGCGACACATCGCTCGATGCCAGTGGCAGAGTTGACTGAGCCACATCGGCGGGATTCATCGGCAATATCCTCTCAACGCAAGTGTCCCAATTCGGCGGGCCGCCAATCGGCGCCCCTTCCACGGCCACGCGCCCGGCGCGGCAAAACTGCGCGAGAGCCTCTTACATCTGTCGCATGGGGGGCCCGTCCAAAGCCGGGCCTTGCTTCCCCTGCCAACATGTCAAAACGAGGGCTTTTCACGCGTCATTCCGACCCTAACCAGACGCTAATCATGGTTAAGGCGAGGTTACCAAAGGGAAATTTGGAGGCGGGAAACGCCGCCGGCGGAGGGCGTTGGCGAGTTCCCGGGATGAACGGTTTGCCGCCGGGTGGCGGGGTGGCTCCCCGTCGTCCTGGCGAAAGCCAGGACCCATAACCACCGCATTCGGTAACGGACGGGATCGTGGACCCGGCATCGCGCAGCAATTGAGATTTGGGTAATGGGTCCTGGCTTTCGCCAGGACGACGGTGGTGGAATGGTCGCGATCCCACTGCCACACCACCGGTGTCCCGGAATCCATTCATCCATCCGATGCGCCGCCTGATCGATTCCGGGCTCTCGCTTCGCAAGCCCCGGAACGACGACGGAATGGTGATCGCCTCGCTAACCTCGGCTCAGGTCAAATGCCGCACAATCGCCAATCCGGCAAACAGCCCCATGATCGACAGCGCCACCGAGCCCACGACATACAGCGCCGCCAGCCCCAGCTCGCCGCGCTCATAGAGCAGTGCGGTGTCGAGCGAGAAGGCGGAGAAGGTGGTGTAGCCGCCGAGGATGCCGGTCATCAGGAACAGCCGCCAGGGCTGCGAGGCCTCGCCCCTGAAGGCGAGATAGCCGGCGATCAGGCCCATCACGGTCGAGCCGGTGATGTTGATGATGAAGGTGCCCCAAGGAAATGCGGTGCCGATGGAGCGCGCACAGGTGACGTTGACCAGATGACGCAACGTCGCGCCGAGACCGCCGCCGAAGAAGACGAGGAGATAGCTTGTCAGTTGCCCCATGAGGGCTTTGTGCCGCATGGCGGCCGATGTCGCAAGAAAACAAAAAGGGCGGCAATCGATGATGCCGCCCTCTTCCAAAAAATCTCGTCGTCATTCCCCGGTGCGCAATTGCGCACCTGAGGGCGGTCCGCAGGACCGAACCCGGAATGACAGCCGATGTGTTTAGCCGGCCTTGCCGAACAGCTCGTCGACGTAGTCCCAGTTGACGAGGCTGTCGACGAACGCCTTCAGATAGTCCGGACGGCGGTTGCGGTAGTCGATGTAGTAGGAGTGCTCCCAGACGTCGACGCCGAGGATCGGCACCGCGCCGTGGACCAGCGGGTTCTCGCCGTTCGGGGTCTTGGCGATCTCGAGCTTGCCGCCCTTGACCTGCAGCCAGGCCCAGCCGGAGCCGAACTGGCCGACGCCGGCGGCGGCGAAGTCGGTCTTGAACTTCTCGAAGCCGCCGAGGTCTTCGTTGATCTTCTTCTCGAGCCGGCCGGGCAGCTTGCTGCCGCCGCCATTCGGCTTCATCCACTTCCAGAAATGGATGTGGTTGTAGTGCTGACCGGCATTGTTGAAGACGGCCGCGTTCTTGCCGAACGAGCCCTTCACGATCTCCTCGAGGGACTTGCCTTCGAATTCGGTCCCCTTGATCGCGTTGTTGCCGTTGGTGACGTAGGCCTGGTGATGCTTGTCGTGGTGAAACTCCAGCGTTTCCTTGGACATGTAGGGCGCAAGGGCGTCGTGGGCGTAGGGCAGATCGGGTAGCGTGAAGGTCATGGGGTAATGTCCAACAGAGGGTGGGAGACTACACTTAACGGGTCCCCCTTATAGAAGGTTCCACGGCGGAGAAACACCGCATTTTCAGATCGTGTATGACTGGCCGGCAGAGCCCGAGACCACACCCAGGACGGCGACGATGAGCATCGAAATCGACATTCTCAACGGAGATGCGTCATGGCAGCGCGCCGAGCCGCTGCTTCGGGCGGTCTGGAGCCCGGAAGTCATGCGGAATAAGAGCTGGGCCGATATCAGATGGGCTCACGCGGATTTGCGCGTGCTGCTCGATGCGCCCGACGACAGCGGGCTGGCCTGCCATGTCGGTATCTATTTCCGGACCATCACCTGGAATGGCCACAAGGTGCATGTCGGCGGCATCGGCGGAGTTGCGACCCGCGAGGACTGCCGACGACGCGGCTATGCGTCGCTCGCGCTCGACGCCGCCGTACACACCATTCGTGCCAATGACGCGGTGAAATTTGCAATCTTATTCTGCGAGCCGCACAATTTCGCGTTCTACGAGGCGCGCGGCTGGCATCCCTTCAGCGGCGAAGTCACTTGCGAACAGCCCTCTGGGCAGATTCGGTTCGAGGCAATGGCGCCGTTCGTCAACGACATCGTCCGCGCCCCGCGCCAGGGCAGGATCGACCTATGCGGCCTGCCGTGGTGACCCCTGCACGCGCGCGGGTGGTTCGCGGAGGCCGCGCACCGTAACATGTCGATCATCATTTATTGATTCCGAGATGATCGATTGACGTCGAACAGCGCCCGCATCGGCAACATGCCCCCTCTCCCGCGGGTCGCCGACGCATGACCATTGAAGCCTCGATCGACGATGCACGTTCCGCCGCGGCCGCGCCTGCGGTAGCGGTCGATCACCTGCTCACCGCACCGATCCTGCCGACGCTTCTAAGGCTCGCGGTCCCCAACACCATCGCGATGTTCGGCTCGACGCTGGTTGCGGTCGCCGAGACCTCCTATATCGGCCGGCTCGGCACCGAGCCGCTGGCCGGCATCGCGCTGGTGTTTCCGTTCGCGATGCTGAACCAGATGATGTCGGCAGGCGCGATGGGCGGCGGCGTCTCCTCGGCGATCAGCCGCGCGCTCGGCGCCGGCGACCGTGACCGCGCGGCCGACCTGGCGCTGCATGCGGCGATCATCGGGGTTGGCCTCGGCCTGTTCTTCACCGTGATGATGCTGGGCTTCGGCAGCAACTTCTACGCGCTGCTCGGCGGACGCGGCGGCGTGCTCGAACAGTCCTTGCATTACTCGCAGGTGCTGTTCTCCGGCGCGATCTCGATCTGGCTGGTCAACACGCTGGCCTCCGTCGTACGCGGCACCGGCGACATGCGAATTCCCTCGATGACGCTGATCACGGTTTCGATGGTCCAGATCGCGGTCGGCGGTGTGCTCGGGCTCGGGCTGTTCGGCGTGCCGAGCTTCGGTATGCGCGGCGTCGCTGCCGGCCAGCTCACCGCCTTCACGTGTGGCGCGATCTTCCTGGCCTGGTATCTCGCCTCTGGCCGCAGCCGCCTGAAGCTCGACATCGCCGCCTTCAGATTCCAGCGCGCGATGTTTCTCGACATCCTCAAGGTCGGCGCGATCTCCTGTCTGTCGCCGCTGCAGAGCGTGCTGACCATCCTGATCTTCACCAAGATCCTGGCGGGCTTCGGCACCGAGACGCTGGCCGGATACGGCATGGGCTCCCGGCTTGAATTTCTGTTGATCCCGATCGCATTCGCGGTCGGCGTCGCCTCCGTGCCGATGGTCGGCATGGCGATCGGCGCCGGACTTGTCACGCGGGCCCGCAAGGTGGCGTGGACCGCCGGCACGGTCGCCGGACTTGTCGTCGGATTGGTCGGGCTTGTGGTCGCCCTCAAGCCGACGCTGTGGATCGCGCTGTTCACCACCGATCCCGGCGTGACGGCCGCGGCTTCGTCGTACTTCGCGCTGGCCGGACCGGGCTTCGGCTTCTTCGGCGTCGGCGTTTGTCTTTATTTCTCCTCACAAGGCGCGGCCAAGGTCGGCGGGCCCGTGCTGGCCGGCACCATCCGTCTGTTCATGGTCGGCATCGGCGGCTGGTGGCTCGCAACCGCGAGCGCCCCGGCTTGGACGCTGTTTGCGCTGGTCGGGGCGGCGATGATGGCATTCGGCCTCGCTACCATCATATCGATTCGGCTAACCCGCTGGGAATAGCATCGCCTTACCTGAGCATGGCGGCCGCGGAAACTATCTACAGAATTTTTTGGATCATACGCGCCTGATCGCGCGAATATGACATTGCAGAAATCTTTCGACTTGTTATGCAGGCCGACCTTTTGGGGAATTGCCATGACCTGCAAACTCGGATTCGTGATCGCAATCATCGCAACGGCGCTTGCCGTACCTGTCGCGCATGCACAGGGCGCGCCTGAACCTTTCGGCGTCTGGCAGACCCAGGCGGGCGACGCCCGCGTCAAGATCAGCAAATGCGGCGGCGGCATCTGCGGCGTGGTGGTGAGCCTGCGTGACCCGATCGATCCGATGACCGGCAAGCCGCAGGTCGACAACAAGAATCCCAACCCGTCGCTGGCCAACCGGCCGATCATCGGACTGTCGTTGTTCTCCGCCATGCAGCCGGTCGCCGCGGGCAAATGGTCCGGCCAGATCTACAATGCCGACGATGGCGGCACCTATGCGAGCAGCGTCTCGGTCACCAGCGAGAGCACGCTGCGCGTCGAAGGCTGCGTCGGGGCCCTGTGCGGCGGCGAGACCTGGACGCGGGTGGGACGGTGATTTCTGGCTAGGACCGCGAAGAAGGTGCGCTCCCTCTCCCGCTTGCGGGGGAGGTGCGTCGAGTTTGCGGCATCAATCGAAACTAAATCGCGCGTGCCTTCAGCACGGTAGCGGCGGAGGCATAACCGCCGCGGGCGCCGTCGATGAAGTGAACGTGGTCGGCGCGCATCACCGACGGCGTAAAGCAGGTCATCATCGCCGCATCCTGTTCGTGCAGGCCGTAGCGCACGACGCCCTGCGCGGCTGCGGCGACGAGGCGCTGCTCGAGCTCCGCGGCGAGCTCCGCCGTGCAGTCCAGGATCATGCGCAGGCCGTCGTCAAACTTGCGGAAGTCGGAATTCTCGACCAGCTGCCGCACATAGGCCTTCGGCACAAATTTGCCGACCGGGATGTTGAACCGCATCAACGTGTACGCCCACAGCGTGAAAGCGAGCACGACCGCACGCCGCAGCGCGAGCGAGCCACCGCGCCGCGCACGCGCTTCGTATTCCAGCCCTTGCGGCGGCCAGCGCAGCGGCGGGCCATTGGCGGGCACCGGCCGTCCGGCATCGGGACTTTTCTCGACGCGCCCGACGATGTCCTCGATCACCCTGCGGAAGGAATCCGGATCGGCACCCTTCGCCGGCAGCACCAGTACCGAGAGGATGACACCACGCGCCGAGGGCATCACCTCGAAACGGCAGGACAGGCCCGACAGATCGGGCTGCGTACCGGGCGGCGCCGGATCGACCGCGAACTCACCGCGCTTCATCGCGGCATCGGCGTAAGCCAGACCGCCGCCGGAGAACATCGCATAGGAGAGATTGGCCGACGGCCCGAACCGCGCGACGCGCACATCGAAGCCCGCGGCGCGGATCGCGGACATCGGCACCAGCGCCACCCGCAGCACCAGGTCGAGGTCGTCGCGCACCCAGCGCGCGGTCGCGGCCAGCGCTTCGCGCGCTCGCTCGAGATCGGCGGGCGCAACCGCGAAGCTCGCACCGTCGCCACCGAACACGAACGGAAAATCGCGACCCTCCAGCGCATTGGTGACGGAAGCGACCACCGCGGCACCGGCCATGTTGACCGCCTTGTAGCGCTGCGCTGCGATCGCCTTGGTCGATTCCACGATGTCGGCGACGCCGACCGTCCAGTCACCGGGCAGCGGCGCATACAGCGCCGGATCCATCAGGCGCGCGAAGCCGCGAAACACCGGAATGCCGCTGTAGAAGACCTCGCTGCCGCCCGCCATCGCAACGCCGTGTTGTTTCCTTGCCCAGAGCAGACTCTCTAGCAGATACGCGGGGAATTGGGGCGGGGTTTTGCCGCGTAGCCCGGTCCCGTCATCCCCGCGCAAAGGCTTCGCCTTTGTCGCTGGAGGAGCCGCGAAGCGGCGTCTCGAAGGATCGACAGCCACCAGCCGGGCCGATTCATCCTTCGAGGCTCGTCCAGCGGCGCAAGTGCCCGCAAGGCTCGCGCCTCAGGATGACGGGACTTGCACCATCCGCGGGACAAGGCATCCGACCATGTCGATGAATTTGGTGGCGTCACGCCGCCTCGCCCGCCCGCCGCCACGGCGGAAACGGATCGCGCAGCTTCTGCCATGCCTGCGGGTCCATGCCGGGCTTGCCGGTGACGAGGCAGGCATCGAGCCGGCGGCGAATGTCGTCTTCGCTCATCCCGGAGCCGATGAAGACCAGCTCCTGGCGGCGGTCGCCATAGAGATCGTTCCAGCTCCGCTGCATCATCAGCCGCCAATCCGGCTGATCCGGCCAGCGCTCGCGCGGGATCGCGGCCCACCACGAGCCGAGGCCTTCGGTACGCACGATCGCGCCGGCCTGGCTCATCTCGCCGCACCAGTCCGGGCGGGTCGCGATCCAGAAATGGCCCTTGGCGCGGATCACGCCCTGCCAGCTTTCGCGCAGGAAGGCATGGAAACGCACCGGATCGAACGGCCGCCGCGCGCGATAGACGAAGCTTGTGATGCCGTATTCCTCGGTCTCCGGCACATGCCCGGCGAACCCATAAAGCTCCTTGTGCCAGAGCGGGTGCTGCTGCGCGCGCTCATGGTCGAAGCGGCCGGTGTCGAGCACACGGTCGAACGGGATGTTCGCGAAGCTCGCCTCGACAATGTCGGCATCCGGGTTGAGCGCGCGCACGATCGTAGCCGCGGCCTCGCGCTGCGCCGGGGTTGCCGCATCGATCTTGTTCAGCACGATGACGTCGGCGAACTCGATCTGCTCGACCAGCAGGTCGACCAGCGTGCGCTTGTCGCCGTCGAGCGCCTCGCCGCGCTGGCTGAGGAAATCGGTCGAGGCATAGTCCTTCAGCAGGTTGGCGGCGTCGACCACCGTGACCATGGTGTCGAGCCGCGCGACGTCGGACAGGCTCTGCCCATCCTCGTCGCGAAACTCGAAGGTCGCAGCGACCGGCAGCGGCTCGGAGATCCCGGTGGACTCGATCAGCAGATAGTCGAACCGGCCGCTCTCGGCGAGCGCGCGCACCTCCTTCAGGAGATCGTCGCGCAGGGTGCAGCAGATGCAGCCGTTGCTCATCTCGACCAGTTTCTCGTCAGTCCGGGACAGGTTCGCACCGCCATCGCGAACGAGGTCGGCGTCGATGTTCACCTCGCTCATGTCGTTCACAATCACCGCAACCTTCAGGCCGCGGCGGTTGTTCAGGACGTGGTTCAGCAAAGTGGTCTTTCCAGCCCCGAGGAAGCCGGACAAGATGGTGACGGGGAGTTTTTGCATCGAGATCAAACAGTTGCTGGAGGGACAGGCGGCGGCGGGACATGCGGCATTCACTAGATGTAATGTTATAACATAACAACAATAGTCCACGGCCTTGTCAAGATGGAAGCTGCCTTCAGCGGAGACGGCGGCTTGTCGAATGCGCGCACCGGCCCCGTCGCGAAAAGCATCCACTCAAATGTGGGCCGCTTCACGCGCGCGTCTCATCTCAGGTTGTAGGTTTGGAAGAATGCCCGCCTGAACCCGAAAGGAACACGCCGTGACCCTCGCCTACGGATTCGTCAAGACCAAGGTGACCTCCGAGCCCACGCTGAAGCCGTCACGCCACGGGCACGAGACGCAATATCACCTGCACTGCAATCTCGATGTCGACGGCGAGCAATGGGACGTTGCAATCAATGTCGGCACCAATGACGCGGACGATCTGCTGAAATACAAGCTGGTGTTCGACTTCCGCCATCCGGTCATCCAGACGCTTGCGGCTGCGGCCGGCGGTTCGCAGGATCTAACCGGGCAAAGGAAATTGCCGGCGCTCGATTTCCTGCGCAGCAACCTGCTCGACAACACCGGCAAATGGCGCGACAGCGACGTGATGGACGGCTCCGACGACACCGAGCCGGCGGCGACGCTGAAGCGGCTGCTGTCGCGCGCGCATCGGGAGAGCCGCGACGTCTACATCTTCGGCCGCTTCTACGCGCAGGGCGACGGCCTGCACGACGTCCATCTCAACCAGGGCTCGAGCAAGGGTTTCATCCATCGCCCGGGCGATGACTCCAACGACCACAACGACATCTGGCAGGACGGCGCCGTCATGGTCGATCTCGGCGAGCCGGAATGGGCGGCCTATTTCTCCGCCTTCACCCAGCAGTTGGTACCGACCGACGATCTCGGCAATCCGCAGCCGGACGCAACCACGATCGGCTGAACAGGGCTACCCCTTCCCCAAGCCGCGCAGCACTAGCTGGTTCATACGGCTGGCGAACGCGGCGGGGTCGGCAGGCATCTCACCGTCGAGGATCTGCGCCTGCTCGAACAGCAACAGCGCGAGGTCCTTTGCCTGTGCCGTGTCGGTCGCGAGCGCTGCGACCAGCGGGTGGCGCAGATTGATCTCGAGGATCGGTTTGGTGATCTCGCCGCGGTTTTGCTGCGCCAGCAGCCGCTCGAGCGCGCGGTCGCGCGCATCGCCACCGGCGACGAGGCACGACGCGCTCGCAGTCAGCCGCTGCGAGGCGCGCACGTCAGAGACGCGCTCGCCGAGCGCATCCTTGATCACGGCGATCGTGGTCGCGGCATCGGCCGCGGGCTCGTCCGTCTTGTCCTGCTTGTCGTCGGCGAGCGGAATCAGGCCGAAATCGACATCGCCCTGGCTCAGCGACTTCAGCGGCTTGCCGCCGAAATCGATCGGCGCCGAGGTCCAGAACGCATCGACGGGATCGGTCAGCAGCAGCACTTCGATGCCGCGGGCGCGCGCCGATTCCAGCTTCGGGTTCGATTTCAGCCGCTCGACGCTGTCGCCGACCAGGTAATAGATCTCAGTCTGGTTCGGCTTGAAGTCGTCGACAATCTGCTTCAGCGAGCGGTTCTCGCCCGACGTCGTGGTGAAGCGCGAAAGCGCCAGCAGCTTCTCGCGGCGCTCGAAATCCTCCCACAGGCCTTCCTTGATGACAGGGCCGAACGCATCCCAGATCTTGCCGAAGCTCTCGGGCTCCTTCTCGCTGAGCGTCTCCAGCTCGCCGACGACGCGGCTGGTGACCGCCTTGCGGATCTGCGCGAGTTGCGGATTGTTCTGCAGCATCTCGCGCGAGATGTTGAGCGGCAGATCCTCGCTGTCGATCACGCCGCGGATGAAGCGCAGGTAGGCCGGCAGCAGCTCGGCGTCGTCGGCGATGAAGACGCGGCGGACATAGAGCTTGACCTTGCCCTTGCGCTCGACCTGGAACAGGTCGAACGGCTTTTGCGACGGCGCGAACAGCAGCACCGCGTAGGACTGGCGGCCCTCGGCGCGGTAATGCAGCGTCATCGCCGGCTCGTCGAACGCGCCCGCGATCTGCTTGTAGGCCTGCGCATAATCCTCCGGCTTCAGCTCGGATTTCGAGCGCTGCCACAGCGCGCTCGCCGAATTGATCTGGCGCGGCTCGCCCTCCTCCGGCACCAGCAGGATCGGAAACTGGATGTTGTCGGAATATTCGCGGACGATGCGCTCGATCTCGTAAGCCTCGAGATATTTGGCGGCGTCCTTCTTCAGATGCAGCACGATCTCGGTGCCGCGCGCGACGCGCTGGGCTGCCTCCTCGCTGGCCGGCGCGATCTCGAAACCGCTGCCGCCTTCCGACGTCCACACCCAGACCTCGTCGGAGCCGGCGCGGCGGCTGGTGACGATGATTTTGTCGGCGACCATGAAGGCGGCATAGAAGCCGACGCCGAACTGGCCGATCAGATTGGCGCCGTCCTTGGCTTCGGTCAGCTTCGACAGGAACGATTTGGTGCCGGAGCGCGCGATGGTACCGAGATTGTCGATCAGCTCCGCCCGCTCCATGCCGATGCCGGTATCGACCACGGACAGCGTGTCGGCCGCCTTGTTCGGGATGATCCTGATCTCCGGCGGCGTGCCATCGGTGATCAGGCCGGGATTGGCAATCGCCTCATAGCGCAGCTTGTCGCAGGCATCAGACGCGTTCGAGATCAATTCGCGCAGGAAGATGTCGGTCTCGGAATAGACCGAATGCACCATCAGGTGCAGCAATTCGGCAACCTCGGCCTGGAACGGCTGGGATTCAGCGGCGGCAGTTGTGGTCATGCGGGAAACTCGGACAAACGTGAGGTGGCGGAAAGCCCTGATATAGCGCGATCGCGCCCCGTGGCAAGATTTGCGAGCCGAGGGAACCGTCAATCCGATATCGCGGAGAGATAGCGCTGCACCGATCGGTCGAACGCTGCCTTGGCATCGGAGGCGATGTTCTTGCCCCACCAGGCGCCGTAGATGCGATCATACGCCAACAGCTCGACCGCGCGCGCGACGCGGCGGACCGCTGACGCATTGAGCGGGATGTAGTTCGGATAGGAATACATGAAACTGACCGAGCGGCGGTCCATCGCCACCATCGCAATGTCGCCGGTGAGCAGCGCACCGCGCCCGTCGGCGCCCCTGCGCCAATGCAGCATGGTGGCGCCGGCGAAATGCCCCCCGGCCCGCACCAGCACGATGTCGTCGGAGATGCGATGGCTGTCACCCTGCCACGGTACGATCGACCGATAGGGCCGCGTCACCCATTGCGCGTCGTCGCCGTGCAGATAGACCGGCGCGTCGTCGAACGCGGCGCTCCAGTCGGCGACCGCACCATAATAATGCGGATGCGAGATCGCGATCGCCTTCAGCCCGCCGAGCGATCTGACATGTGCGATCGCCTCGGCTGTCGCCAGCGGCACGCAGTCCCACATCACGCAGCCGCCGCGATCCGGCACCAGCAGCGCGCGCTGCCCGATCGCAAATGACGGCTCGAGCGCCAACCCGACGAGGCCGAGATCGTCGCGCCAGACGAGCTTGTGCCGGCCTGCGAGCTGCTCGCGAGTCAGCCACGCCTGCCCGTTCCAGTTGACATATTGCCGCTCGTCCTCGCAGATCGGGCAGCACGGCGGCGGCGCCGCGGTTTCGGGAAATTGGGCGCCGCATTGTTCGCAGGTCCAGAGAGGCATGAGAGCACACGCGTTGGGGTGAAGCCGTACGCCTGCTGTACGTCAGCAGCGGAAGACGTTCAATGCCGGCGCCCCAGTTCCATCTGCATCTCGGCGACCAAGCTGTTCGGCCAGTGGGGTATCGACGGCACCTCGCTCACCGACGTCGCTGGGGTGGCGAAAGTACCGCTCTCCAGCATCTACGACTATTTCGAGGACAAGCGCGCGCTGGTGCTCGACGTGCCCGAAGGCAATTACGAAGCGCTGTATCAGAAGACCGAGCCGCTGCTGGTGAAGGGCGGCGACCCGGTCGAGCAGCTTCGCATCACGGCCGCAAATACGACCTGGTGAAGAAGGGCGGGACGCTGTTCACCACCCTGCACAACGGGTTCGTTCAGCACTAAAGCGCGAGAGGTTGGGTTGAATCGTCATCGCGCTTTGGTTCGTTGCTTGAGCATGATCTTTTCGGAAAACCGCTTCGCACTTTTCCGGGTCATGCTTTAGGCGTGCCCTCGACGCGCCGGCCGTGCAAATGACGACGGTTTGGTACAAGCGATCGTTGCAGAAAATCGTTACACAGTCTTGCCGATCATGTTCTAGTGTGACACGGCGACGCCCCGCGGCCGGACGCGCGGGCACCGGGGATGGGAGCGAACCGATGGACGTCAAGGCTGTTCTGCCGCCGCGAGGCCGCGACTATCGGCTCGATCTTCTGCGCGGCTTCGCCAATTGGGCGATCTATCTCGATCACATCCCGAACAACGCGGTGAACTGGATCACGCAGAAGAACTTCGGCTTCAGCGACGCGGCCGATCTGTTCGTGTTCATCTCCGGCTACACCGCATCCTTCGTCTACGCGCGCATGATGCTCGAACGCGGGACGGTGATCGGCGCCACCCGACTGATCAAGCGGGCCTGGCAGATCTATGTCGCGCACGTCCTGCTGTTCGTGATCTACATCGCCGAGATCGGCTACCTCGCGCAGCGCTACCACGACCCCAATCTGGAGAACGAATTCAACGTCGCGGGCTTCATGCAGAATCCGGCCGAGACGCTCTATCAGGGCCTGATCCTGGCGTTCAAGCCGGTCAACATGGACGTGCTGCCGCTCTATATCGCGCTGATGCTGGTCTATCCGCTGGTGCTGTGGGCAATGCTGCGGAAGCTCAATCTGACGCTGGCAGCCTCGTTCCTGCTCTATCTCGCCGCACGCCATTTCGGCTGGAACCTGCCGGCCTATCCGTCCGGCACATGGTACTTCAACCCGTTCTGCTGGCAGTTCCTGTTCGTGTTCGGCGGCTGGTTCGCGCTCGGCGGCGCCAGCGAATCGATCAATTTCATCCGCTCGCGCGCCTTCCTGTGGCTCGGCGGCGCCTATCTGCTGTTCGCACTGGTCATGACCCTGGCGGGCCGCTTCCCCGAACTCGGCCAGGCGATGCCGCCCTGGCTCTATGATGCGTTCAACCCGAACGACAAGACCAACCTCGCCCCCTATCGCGTGCTGCACTTCGTGGTGCTCGCCTTCTTCGTCACGCGCTTCCTGCCGCGCGAATGGCCGGGCTACGAATGGCCGATCATGCAGCCGATCATCAAATGCGGTCAGCAGTCGCTCGAAGTGTTCTGCACCGGCGTCTTCCTCGCGGTGGTCGCGCATGTGGTGCTGGTCGAGGTGTCCGGCAGCCTCTGGATGCAGATCGTGGTGAGCATTGTCGGCATCGTGCTGATGACCGTGCTCGCTTATTACCGCTCCTGGTCGAAGAAGGTCGACAAGGCGCCCGCGAAGAAGCAAGTGGCTGCGCAGGCGCCGGCGGCCGCAAATCCGGCGGAATAGCCGGCAGGCCTCTCAAGGCCGGCGCGGGTGGCCAGCGGCGCTCTCGATGCGCTAGAGTGGTGGGATGTCCCGCGCCTTTGTTCACGACCATCCCGACATCCTGCAACTCGAAGCCGACGTGCTCGACGCACGGCCCGGCGCAATCCTGGTCGAACACTCGCCGTTCTTTCCGGGCGGTGGCGGCCAACTCGCCGACCGCGGGTTCTGAGATGGTCGGGCGGCGAGCTGTTGGTGACCGGGCTCGCGCGTGACGAACGCGGCCTCTGGCACATGGTGGAGGATGATCGCCTGATCTTCGGCAAGGTCATGCTCGAGATCGAGCCGACATTTCGCGCGTTGATGTGCGAGCTGCACACGCTCGCCCATGTCATCAACGCGCTGGTCTACACGCGGTTCGGCGGCGCGCTTCTGACCGGGGCGCAACTCAATGCCGACGGCACCTTCCGGGTCGATTTCGACCTGCCCGGCGCCGACAATGAAGGCCTGCGGGCGCTCGAGGCGCCGCTGAACGACATCATCCGGCAGGACCTTCCGGTCAGTGCCGCCTTCATGGCGCATACCGAGGCGCAAGCCATCCCCGGATTGTTCCGCAGCAAGGCCGTCGCGCCGCCGGTCGGCGAAGACGGCCTCGTCCGGATCGTCGAGATCCTCGGTCTCGACCGGCAGGCCTGCGGCGGCACCCATCTGGCCTCGACCGGGCAATCGCGCCCTGCGCGTATCGTCAAGATCGACAACAAGGGCCGCCAGAACCGCAGGATCAAGCTCGCGGTCTGACCGGCCCCGGCAAGCCTTGCACCGAGCAACCCTTACGCCACCAACGTCCTGGTCGTGCCTGGGGACGGCGTTGCGAGCGGGTGCTCGACGGGGCGCGATCGGCTTGTTAAGTCGCGTCTTCGCAAGGATGATTTGAGTCGAGGACATGACCGTAGCGATCGAGATGGGACAAACGACGGCCGGCGCCGCGGCGGCCATCGACCTCGAGGAGCTATTGGCCACGCGCCTGCTGGTGCAGGGCAATTCGGGTTCCGGCAAGTCCCATCTGTTGCGCCGTCTGCTGGAGCAGAGCGCGCCCTGGGTGCAGCAGACCATCATCGATCCCGAGGGCGACTTCGTGACCCTGGCTGAGCGATTCGGTCACCTCGTGATCGACGCCGAGGATCACACCGAGCGCAGCCTGCAGGTCGCCGGCGAACGGGTACGCATCCATCGCGTCTCCACGGTACTCAATCTCGAGGGGCTCGACGCCGAGAATCAGATGCGGCGCGCTGCGGCCTTCCTCGGCGGCTTGTTCGACGTTGCCCGCGACCACTGGTATCCGATGCTCGTGGTGGTGGACGAGGCGCAGCTGTTCGCGCCCGCGATCGCAGGCGAGGTGTCCGACGAGGCGCGCAAGCTGTCGCTTGGTGCGATGACCAATTTGATGTGCCGCGGCCGCAAGCGCGGGCTTGCCGGGATCATCGCGACCCAGCGGCTGGCGAAGCTCGCCAAGAACGTCGCGGCCGAGGCCTCGAACTTCCTGATGGGCCGGACCTTCCTGGATATCGACATGGCGCGCGCCGCCGATCTGCTCGGCATGGAGCGGCGGCAGGCGGAAGCCTTCCGCGATCTCGAGCGCGGACAATTCATGGCGCTGGGACCGGCGCTTTCGCGCCGACCGCTCGGCCTGCGCATCGGTCCGACCGACACACAGCCGCGCAATGCGGCCCCGCGCCTGATGCCGCTGCCTGAAGCGACACTGGAGGACGCGCGCGCCATCATCCTCGCGGCCCCGCCGCCCGAAACGACCGCCAGGCCGCCGCGCCGGGCGCCGGCACCCGACCTGCTCAGCCAGCTGATGGCCGCCAGGCCGGCGGTGCCGGAGTTCGATCCCGAGGCCGCGGAGCCGTCGCCGAGCGCCGAGCAACTGGCCGAGCGGCGTGAGCGGCTGGATCGTATCCTGCGCGCCATTCTCGCCGAGCCCGATGCCGGCTTCCGCGCCATCGGCGTGCTCTATCAGGAGTTCGTGGTGCGCTGCCGGATCGAGGGTCTCGGAGCCGTGGTGCCGGAGCTGACCGATTTCCGCCGCATGCTGACGCGCGCCCGCGCCGGACTTGGCACCGAGATGGCGGAAGACGACGCCTGGCAGGATGTGCAGCTGCGCGCCGCGATCCTGCCCGAGGACATGCAGGGCGTCTTCATGATGATCGCGCGCGCTGCGAAGGAAGGCTGGCCCTGCCCGAGCGATGCCGCGATCGCCCGCGCCTACGGCACGCACTCGCTGCGCCGCGCGCGGCATCTTCTGACCTATATCGAAGAGCAGGGCCTGATCGTCTGCCAGCTCGACGGCGCCGGAAGGCGGATCGTGACGCTGGTGGAACTGGCCTGGGCGACCGCGGCCGCCGACCCGAACGCCGACGACGTGGCAACGGAGGCGGCCAGCTCGCCGCTGTGATCGAACGGTGAGCCGCGCGCCGCCGGGCACGGTGCGTACCCCGGAAGCACGGCATGAGACGAACATGAAACGAAAAGGCCCACCGAGTGGTGGGCCTTTTGTCTCTGCCGACGGGCGGAACCACCTACCTTGGTGGCGGCCCCGCATGCCTATCCTTCAAACCTTCACGCGTGCTGTGGCTGCGCCAGCTGACTGACCTGCGTCGCCGGCGGATCGACAACCAGGGTGCCGCCATGGCCATCACTCGAGGCCGTGAATGTCGAGGCCATGTAGTTGCCCAGCAGCGCAACACTTGCCGTGACGGTGCCGTCCGTCACCGTGAGCGTTCCTCGCGTGGTGTTTCCGCTGAAGGTCGGCGTGTGAACATTCGCAAAACTGATGTTCGCGAAATCGATCGCGTCCGAACCCATCATGCCGGCGACGGTGCCGTTAAAGCTCGCGGAATTGTCGAGCTTCAGCGTTCCTGTCGAGCTCTGGAACAACACGGTGGCGTTCGAAGCCCCCGGCAATTCCAGCGTGGCACCCGATGCGATGGTCGCATTGCTGGAGCTCTCCCCCGTCACGTTGAATGGCTGCCAGGCCCCCCACGCGATGCCGTCATTGGCCCGGATCCAGAGCTGATCGGTGCCCGAGCCGGCCAGATAGGTCGCCGTGGCAAGTTGTGCCGCGGTGAGGTCGATCTCGGTGTTCGCCGGCTGCGTCGCGTTGTTGACGATCCACGCTCCGTTCGTGTTGGAATCCCACAACGCATATTTCGTTATGGTATCGCCATCCGCGTCGGTCGCGCTGAACAGGCTCGATGCGGCGAAGGTCTGGCCGGAGACCGTCACCACGTTCGAGGCCGACACCGTCGGCGCCTGGTTGGTTGCGGTCGCCGAGAACGCCGTCCAGTTCCCCCACAACATGCCGTCATTGGCGCGCACGTAGAGCAGATCCGCCGGCGAACCGCCGGGGCCGAACACGTAGCTCACCTGCGACAGGTTCGCCGCCGACACATCGATCTCGGTGTTGGCCGCCTGCGCGACACCATTCACCACCCAGTGACCGTTGCCGCCGGTGTCCCAGAACGCATACTTGGCGATCGCGTCGTTGTCGGCGTCCGTGGCCGTGAACAGGCTGGTAGCCGCGACCGAATGGTCGTGAATCCCGGTCGCGCTCGACGCCGTCACGACCGGAGCCTGGTCGGGCCCCGGTGTTGCCGTGAACGCCGTCCAGCTGCCCCACAAAAGGCCATCGTTGGCCCTGACGTATAGGAGGTCGGGCGGGGTGCCGGTCGGCCCGAACACGTAGCTCACCTGCGACAGGTTCGCCGCCGACACGTCGATCTCGGTGTTGGCTGCCTGCGCGACACCATTCACTGCCCAGTGGCCGTTGCCGCCGGTGTCCCAGAACGCGTACTGGGTAATGGCGTTGTGGTCGGCATCCGTGGCCGTGAACAGGCTCGTGGCAAGCGCTGACGTCTCTCCGTGGACTGCTGCCACGTTCGGCGCCGTCACGACCGGCGGATGATCGGACCCTGACGGTGCCGTGAACGCCGTCCAGGCGCCCCACAAGTAGCCATCGTTGGCCCTGATGTACAAGGTATCGGATGGCGCCCCCGACGGCCCGAATACGTAGCTCACCTGCGACAGGTTCGCCGCCGACACATCGATCTCGGTGCTGGCCGCCTGCGCGACACCATTCACGACCCAATGGCCATTGCCGCCGGTGTCCCAGAACGCGTACTGGGTGATGGCGTCGTGATCGGCGTCCGTCACCGAGAACAGGTTCGAGGCGAGTACTGACGTCTCTCCTGCGGTTACGGTCACGTTCGGCGCCGTTACAACCGGCGCCTGATCAGGCCCCGGTGTTGCCGTGAACGCCGTCCAGGCGCCCCACAAGAAGCCATCGTTGGCCCTAACGTACAGCGTATCGGGTGTCGACCCTGTCGGTCCGAACACATAGCTCACCTGCGACAGGTTCGCCGCCGACACATCGATCTCGGTGTTGGCTGCCTGCGCGACACCATTCACCACCCAGTGGCCATTGCCGCCGGTGTCCCAGAACGCGTACTGGGTGATGGCGTTGCCCGTGGCCGAGAACAGGCTCGTGGCGAGCGCTGACGTCTCTCCATGGATCGCGGTCACGTTCTGCGCCGTAACCACCGGCGGAGTGTCGGCCCCCGGTGGCGCCGTGAACGCCGTCCAGGCGCCCCACAGGTAGCCATCATTGGCCCTGACGTACAGCGTATCGGGCATCGAGCCGGGCGCACCGAACACATAGCTCACCTGCGACAGGTTCGCCGCCGACACATCGATCTCGGTGTTGGCCGCCTGCGCGACACCATTCACCACCCAGTGGCCATTGCCGCCGGTGTCCCAGAACCCGTACTGGGTGATCGCGTCGTGGTCGGCGTCCGTGGTCGTGAACAGGTTCGAGGCGAGTACTGTCGTCTCTCCCTGGGTTACCGTCACGTTCGGCGCCGTCACAACCGGCGCCTGGTCAGGCCCCGGTGTTGCCGTGAACGCCGTCCAGGCGCCCCACAAGAATCCATCGTTGGCCCTGATATACAGCGTATCGGGTGCCGAGCCTGTTGGTCCGAACACGTAGCTCAACTGCGACAGGTTCGCCGCCGACACATCGATCTCGGTGTTCGCTGCCTGCGCAACACCATTCACCGTCCAGTGGCCATTGCCGCCGGTGTCCCAGAACGCGTACGTGGTGATGGCGTCGTGGTCGGCATCCGTGGCTGTGAACAGGCTCGTGGCGAGCGCCGATGCCTCTCCATGGATTGCTGTCACGTTCGGCGCCGTCACAACCGGAGCCTGGTCAGGCCCCGGCGTCGCCGTGAATCCGGTCCAGGCGCCCCACAGCATTCCGTCGTTCGCTCTTATGTACAGCGTATCGGGCGCCGACCCTGTCGGCCCGAAGACATAGCTCACCTGCGACAGGTTCGCCGCCAACACATCGATCTCGGTGTTTGCCAGCTCGGTGATGCCGTTCACCACCCAGTGGCCGTTACCGCCCGTGTCCCAGAACGCGAACTGGGTGATCGATTGCCCAACATCCGGATCGGTCACTGTGAACAGGGTCGATGCCGCAACCGACGTTTGGCCGTGCGCCGCAGTGACGTTGCTGTTGTTGGCGATCACGGTCGGCGGCGTATCGACAAACGCCTTGGCCGTGAATTGAGTCCAGCCGCCCCAGGCCGTGCCGTCATTGGCCCGTACGAACAGCGTATCGGTCGAACCGCTCGGACCGAACACGTAGCTCACCTGCGACAGGTTCGCCGCGGGAACATCGATCTCCTGGTTGGTAGCCTGGGTGACGCCGTTGATAGCCCAGTGTCCGTTACCTTGCGTGTCCCAGAACGCATATTGGGTGATGACATCGCCATCGGCGTCCGAGACGCTGAAGAGGGCGGAGGACAGCACGGAGCTCTCACCAAGGATTGCCGTGACATTGGCTGCCGTCGTAACCGGCGGGTTATCTGCATGCGTCGTGACCAGAGTGCCGGTACCGCCCGTGTCCACGCTGACGCTGAACCGCACAGCGGGTGTCTGATCGAGCTGCAGACTGTAGGAAGAACCACCCTCCGTGACCCGCAGGACATTGCCCGGGAGCAAGGTCGCCGAGCCGCCGGAAGAGAAAGTGACGCCGGCCAGATCGATGCTGTCGCCCAGCACCAGCCCGCTGATCGTAGTGGTCGGCATCGACGTGCCGTCAATCTTGAGCTGCCCGCCGGAACCGCTGAAGGTGATGCCGCCGCTCGCGACGCTTCCCGCCTGCAATTCAACCTGGCCGCCGGCAATCGTGACAGGCCCCGTGGAGCCGCCCGACGATACCAGCTCGATACCTCCGGCGAACACCCCGATGTTGTTCGTCACCGCGCCGGCAACATTGAGCACACCGCCGCTCGAAACACCGACGAACGCCGCTGAACCACCGGCCAGAACGTTCAAGATACCGCCGGCGGAGACGCCGGTGCCCGAGCCGATCGCGCCGGAAATGAGACCGCCCGACAGCACGTTCTCGACGCCGCCGGCGCGGACCCCGACCATGCTGAGCGTCGTGCCGGCCACGTTGAAGATGCCGCCGCTCGACACGCCGACATAGCTGGCCGAACCGCCTGCCGATACGTTGACCGTACCGCCCGAAATGCCGGTGCCGGAACCGCTCGCGCCGGAAATCGATCCGCCCGACAACACGTTCTCGATGCCGCCGCTGTAGACGGCTGTGTTGCTGAGCACCTGGCCTGCAACATTGAAGGTGCCGCCGCTCGACACACCGATGTGAACAGCCGACCCGCCGGCCGAAACGTTCAGGATGCCTCCGGAGGCAACTCCGGTTCCCGAGCTCGTGACACCGGAGATCAGTCCGCCGGACAGGACGTTCTCGACGCCGGTGTCCGTGACGTACGTGTTGCTGGTGATCGTGCCTGCAACATTCATGGTGACGCCACTCGACACCGTAATGTTGTGCGCCGTACCACCGGCGGAGACGTTCAGAACGCCACCGTTCCAGGCCGTCACGTAAGCAAGCGAACCGCCTGACGACACGTTGAGTGTGCCGCCGGAAATGGCGGTCCCCGAGCCCGACGCGCCTCCGACAACGCCACCCGCGAGGACGTTCTCGATGGCGCCGGAAGATACGGTCACGTTGCTGAGCACGGTGCCCGCCACGTTGAACGTGCCGCCGCTCGAAACGGTCAGGAAGGCCCCGGTACCACCGGCCAGAACATTCACGGTGCCGGCAGCGGAAATGAGAGTCCCCGAGCCGAACGTGCCGGAGATCAATCCACCGGACAGCACGTTCTCGACACCGCCGCTCGAGACCGTCACGTTGCTGGTCATGGTGCCGGCAACGTTGAGCGTGCCGCTCGACACCACCACGTTGTGCGCCGTGCCCCCGGCGGACACATTCATCGTGCCGCTCGAAACGGTCAGATGATCCAGTGCTCCGCCCGCAAACACATTGACGGTGCCGCCGGACACACCTGTCCCAGAGCCGGGCACGCCAGTAACAACACCACCGGAGAGGACATTCTCAACACCGCCGCTAACGACGCTCACATTGCTGAGCACCGTGCCCGCAACGTTGAAGATGCCGCCGCTAGACACGCCGACGAATGCCGCCGAGCCGCCGGCCAACACGTTGAGCGTACCGCCCGAAACTCCCGTTCCAGACCCGATCGCCCCGGAGATAGATCCGCCTGACGACACGTTCTCGACGCCGCCGCTGTAAACGGCGGCATTACTCAGCACATTGCCGAAGACGTTGAATGTGCCGCCGCTCGACACACCAACATGCGTAGCCGAACCGCCGGCCAGCAAGTTCAACACGCCTCCGGCGGAGACGCCGGTTCCGGAACTCGTGGCTCCGGAAATCAGCCCGCCTGACAGCACGTTCTCGACACCGCCGCTGGCGACGCCGCCCTCGCTGACGACCGTGCCCGCGACGTTCAGGGTGCCGCCACTATACGCCTTGATGAAAGCGGCCGAACCGCCCGCCGACACATTGACAGTGCCGCCCGAAATTCCCGTTCCGGAGCCGAACGTGCCCGAGATGAATCCGCCGGACAGGACGTTCTCGACACCGCCGCCGAAGACCGCCGTGTTGCTGGTCATCATGCCCGCGACATTCAAGGTGCCGCCGCTCGACACCAGGACGGCGTGCGCCGTACCGCCGGCGGAGACGTTGAGCACACCGCCGTTGCTGACAACGGCGTTTTGCTCGGCTCCGAAGACATTCTCGGTGCCACCACTGAGTACGGTGCCGACCGTCGTTCCGCCGGACAGGACGTTGAGCGTCTGACCGCTGCTGATGACCAGCCCCACGTCGGTCTGGCCGCTGCTCACGGTGATGTTGCCGCTGCCACCGCTGCTGGTGAAGAGGAAGATGTCGGTGCCGGTGGCATCGCCCGCGCGGCCGAACGGATTGGTAAAGGTCTGGCTCGGGTCCAGCTGAAGCGTCAGCGTGCCGTTATCGGTGGTCGCTATCTGAAGAACGTTGTTCGCGCCGAGGCCCACGCTGGTGACGTGCGAAGCGCTCTCGCTGGTAAGGTTGATCGTGTCGCCGACGACGAAGCCGGAGATGGTGGCTCCGGGCATCGTGGTGCCATCAATCTCCAGCTTGCCGCCATTGCCCGAGAACCCGGTCCCACCGGAAACGCCAGGCCCGGAGAAGTCAAACTCGCCGGCGGAGCCGCCAACCTGGAGCTCGACCGTGCCGCCCCAGACGCCGATGCTGCCCGCCGATCCGGCAACATTGGCGATGCCACCGGAAAATACATCGAAACGCGTCGCCGAGCCGCCTGCCTGGAGATTGAGCGTACCGTAATCGCCCGTGAACGTGCCGCCCGACCCTGAGATCAAGCCGCCCGACAACACGTTCTCGACGCCACCGCTCGAGATCACACTATTGCTGAGAATGACGCCGGCCACATTCGCCGTGCCGCCGCTGTTCACGCCCACAAAGGCTCCCGACCCGCCGGCAGAGATGTTCAGGGTGCCTCCCGCATAAACCCCCGTGCCCGAATGCGGGGCGCCACTGATGAAGCCGCCCGAAAGGACGTTCTCGACGCCTCCCGAAATACCGACGGTGCTCAGCGTTTCGCCGGCGACGTTCAGGACACCGCCGCCATAGACCGCGATAAAAGCCGCGGAACCACCGGCCAGGACGTTCTCCACGCCACCTGAAAAAACGCCGGTGCCCGAACCGATACCACCGCTGGTAGAGCCGCCCGACGATATGTTCAGCACGCCGCCGCCGCCGACGCGGATATGATCCACCACGCCGCCGGCCAGCACGTTGACAGTGCCGTTGTCGCTGTTGAAAACGCCTGTGCTGCCGCTGCCGGTGCCGCTCATCGCGCCGCCGGCGCTGATCGTCGCGCTGCCGCCGCTCGAAATCGTGGTCGCGGCTGCGTAGCCGCCGGAATCGACCAGGAGCTGACCACCGCTGCTCAGCGTCGTCGAGACCGCCGAGCCTCCGTTGAGGACTTCGAGCGTGTTGCCGCCCGTTTCGATCAAACCTGAGCTGGTAACACCCGAGCTTACGAAAGTGGTGCTCATGGCAGCGCGCCCCCCCAATGAAAAAGGCTAGTCAGTTCTTGAAAAAATCGGCTAGAGCTTGAATCCGGGAATAGTCCTGATCACCGATTTGACGTGATCCACCGTGATCAGCCTTGTGCACTCGAACTGACGCGGCGTCCCCTTGTGGCGGGGACACCAGAAGAAATCCTTGTGGTCGAAGCGAACTGCCGGATCGTTCCAGCAGCTGTTGCAGGCGTGATAGTTGACGACGCGATAGGGCGTAGCAAATTCGTTTGTCGGATGCGTGAAGCCCGAGATCATGACCACCGGCGTGCCGACCGCCCAGGCCAGCCACGCAAGTCCGCTCGATAGACCGACAAAAAATTCCGCGTGCTTGATGAGATTCGCGCGCTCCTGAATCGGCCGGTCACCGGTCCAGTCCTCCGCGCCGTTCGGAATGTGATTCCATACCAGTTCGTGACCGTGCGTCGGCTTCTGATCGATGCAGATCACGCGATAGCCGGCCTCTTTGAGAAAACTGGTCAGCTCACGCCAGCCGTTGGGGTTATTCCAGTACTTGCATTGCGTGGTACTCTGTACCGCGATGCAGACGTAAGGCTCGGGGATCGGCCTTTGGTCATCGGCCAGCGAGATGCGCGGCGCGACTTCAGTCGGATCGACGCCGAGGATATATCCGGCGGTCCGGTGCAGTCCGACAAAGCGGAAGTCGCATGGTTGATAGACGAAGTTCTTGTCGTCGAAAAACAATCCGACGCTGTAGGTGGCGTAGTAGCGGTCGGTTTGAATCTCCTCGTGCGTGACGAAGTTGATGTCGGGGTACGCATCCCGAAACAGCGGAATCAACTTTTCCGCCATTGCACAGGTCAGCCTGCAATTGTGAGCTTCCCTGAACTTCGCCACATAGGGAAACCAGCCGATCGTATCTCCCAGCGTCCCGATCGGAAGCTGGATCAAAACGTGACGATCCGTCGCGTTGTACTCGTGCGAGAAGACGACATCATCGCCCTGCAAGACTTCGATGCGGAAGCGAATGTAGTAGCGCTTTGAGCTGTTGACGCGACCGCCCGCGAACTGCGTCTCGAAGAGAAGGTTGCCGGTCTCGGCGTCCCAGAGCCGCACGCGCCATGGGATTTCTCCCTGGGGACAAAACACCCGGGCGCCGTCGTTGAAGTCGAAGCGCAGCCCCTTCGGACCCAATTGGGTCGGCTGTTCGGCTGCAGGGGGATAGGCAGGCTTCGGCGCGTCGGCACCCGACGAAACGGCTTCCGACTTGCCCGATATAGCGCTCGTCGAACGATCGACGATTATTTTGGGTTGGTCGGTGACATCGTCAATCGAGCGCTTCAGCCCAATCGCCGGCGCAACGGCAATGGCATTCACGAAATATCCCCTGCCCTGAAATAATAAACAGCCTCTTAAAAAGTGCATGGAAGGTAAGCGAGATTGACAACCGCGTCAACGGACGAAAACCTTAGCGGGTACCCCTTCGCAGCCGTTCCTTAACGGCATACACAAAGAAACACACCACGATGAGCCGCACTCCCAGCAAGATCCCGTTTGTGATCGCAGCATCGGCGCATGGCCCGCTGATCGTCAACCGGCTGGACTATCACACGGCGGGCGGCCACACTTTTGGAGTCGGGATTCAGATTCTCGAGCATGGCGCGTTCGACGTCACTGAAATCGAGCTGACGAAGGGTCTTCTTGCACTGCGAAGAACCTACCGGGGCGATGGCGTGGTCGCGATCGACTGCGGGGCGAACATCGGTGTTCACACCATCGAATGGTCCAAGCACATGGACGGCTGGGGCTCGGTCGTTGCCATCGAGGCGCAGGAACGGGTCTACTACGCGCTTGCCGGCAATATCGCCGTCAACAACTGCTTCAATGCGCGGGCGATGCACGCGGTGATTTCGTCGGAAACCGGGAAAACTTGGGTGCCGACTCTCAGTCATCAAGAGCCCGCCAGTTTCGGCAGCCTGGAGATAACGCAACGCTCCGCCACGGAGCAGATCGGTCAGAAGATCGATTATTCAGCGGCCAGCGGCACCGAAACGGCGATGGTCACCCTGGACTCCCTGAATTTGAGCCGCTGTGACCTGATCAAGATCGACGTCGAAGGGATGGAGTTGAAGGTGCTGGAGGGGGCCAGCGTCACGATCCGGCAGCATCACCCCATCATTCATGCGGAATTCATCAAGACCGACAAGGCCGCACTCGTTCACAAGCTGAACGATCAAGGATACCGGACATACGACGCCGGCCAAAACTGCCTTGCGATCCATGAATCCGATCCAAGCCTGAGCCACGTGGAAGCCCGAACCACGTCGTGACTGCCTGACTTGCTGCACTCCATCACCGCTCTCGCAGAGCATCCTGCCGGTAGCGCACGATCGGCGACAGCAAATAGCTCATGATGCTGCGGGCGCCCGTCCTGATTTCGACGGTGACGGTCATTCCCGGCGAAAGATTGATCTCCTTGTCATCGACGACCATCTTGGTCCGGTCGATCGAGACATGCGCGATATAGACCGGCCCCTGTCCCTTTGGCTCGCTGCTGCTCCCCTCCGTCGCTGCGCCATTGGGCTCGCGGGCGGAATCCCGCGCCTTGTCGCGGGAGACGGAATCGGGCGAGACGCTGACGATCTTGCCGTGCAGCAGGCCGTAACGCGTGAAGTTGAAGGTATCGACCTTGATTTCGGCGTCCTGGCCCGGGTGCACAAAGCCGATATCGCGATTTGAGACCATCGCTTCGATTTCAATCAGATTGTCGCTCGGCACGACCACCGCAAGCGTCTGGGCCGGCGTGACGACACCGCCGACAGTGTGCACGGCCAATTGCTGCACCACGCCGTCGATCGGCGCCGCGAGCTTCTGAAGGTTGGTCCGGTGCTCGGCTTTGGACACCTCGTCCTTGAGGCTGCCGGCCTTCTGCGTCGCCTTGGCCAGATCGTCGTACAGGCGGTGGCGGTACTCCGAGACAAGCTTGGCGCGCGTCTCATCGAGTGCGGCCACGGCTGCGTCGGCTTCCTGGAGCTTGCTCCGCTGCACCAGGATGTCCTGCTGCATCCCGACCAGTTCCTGAAGCTCCTGCAAATATTGCAGCTTTGAGCCGTACTCCCGGTCCGCCAGATACTTGCGAACGCTGACGCGCTCCTGCAGCACCGGCAGCAGAGCTTCGATCTTGGCGATGCTGGCGTCGATCGTCTTGGTCTCCGCCACCTTCTGCACCCGCTGCCGATCCAGCTCGGACAATTTGGCGCGCTGCTCGGAATCCTGACTTCGCAGGTATTCCATGTGCATTTGGACCAGGGCGGGCGGCGCGTCGTCCGGCGCGCCGTCAAGCCCGCTCGTGTTTCCATCAAGCGCGGAACGCGTGCGTGCGATGTCCAGCAATGCGGCGAGAAGATCGTTTTTCTGGTGCTGAAGCTCCGCCTGGTTGCTGGTCGGATCCAGCTCGATCAGAATCTCGCCGGCCTTGACGGTTTGGCCGTCGCGGACGTGAATCGCCCGCACCACCCCGATCTCGAGCGGCTGGACCAGCTTGACGCGGTCGCCCGGCACGATCTTGCCGGGGGCGGAGGCCACGATGTCGATCTTGCCGAGGCCGGCCCAGGCCACGGCGCAACAGAACAGGGCAGCCAGCAAGACGGCAGTCAGCCTGGCAGTGGGCGATGGCGGCGTCTCGACGATTTCGAGGGCGGCCGGCAGGAAAGCCAGCTCGTCCCGGGTTTTGCGCCCGGCCGCAGGCGCTTCACGAGCCGACTTCATGGATCCCCGCCTGCAACCGGTAAAGCGACGCGTATCTTCCGCCCGAGCTCAGCAGCTCCTCGTGGGACCCCTGTTCAACCAGCCTGCCGCGATCGATGGTGATGATTCGATCAGTACGCCGCACGGCGGACAGCCGATGCGCAATGACAAAGACCGTTCGCCCCTTCACGATCCGGTTCATATTGTCCTGAATGACTCGTTCGCTTTCGTAGTCCAGCGAACTGGTCGCTTCGTCGAAGATCAGGATGCGCGGATCGGTGATCAGGGCGCGCGCGATCGCGATGCGCTGCCGTTGCCCTCCCGACAGACTGGAGCCGCGCTCGCCCACGACGGTGTCGTAGCCTTCGGGGAGCTCAAGAATGAATTCGTGGGCTCCCGCAAGCTGGGCCGCGGCGATCACCTGCTGCATCGGAGCGGCCGGGTCGGCGAGCGCGATGTTTTCCCGGACGCTGCGATTGAACAGCACGTTTTCCTGCAGCACGACGCCGACCTGGCGGCGCAGCCACGCCGGATCGACCATCGCAAGGTCGACGCCGTCGACGAGGACCCTGCCCTTCTCCGGAACGTAAAGGCGCTGAACGAGCTTCGTGAAGGTGCTCTTGCCTGAACCGGACGGGCCGACGATGCCGACGACCTGGCCGGCTGGAATGTTGATGTTGATCTCGTGCAGCACCTCGGGTCCATCCACTCGATACCGGAAGGACACGTGCTCGAGCGTGACCTGCCCCTTGATGGGGGGCGGCACGGCGCGACCGGGGTTGAACGTCTGCTCCGCCGGCGTGTTCAGGATATCGCCGAGCCGCGCGATCGAGAGCCTGGCCTGATGGAAGTCCTGCCAGAGCTGCGCCAGCCTCAGAACCGGCGCGCTGACGCGTGACGCGAACATGTTGAAGGCGATCAGCTCGCCGACCGTGAGGCTGCCGTCGATCACCAGTTTGGCGCCGGCATAAAGGATCACCGCGGTGACGAGCTTGCTCACGAACTGGACCGACTGGCTCGCAACATTGGCGAGGCTGAGCACACGGAAACTCGCCGCCACGTATTCGGCAAGCTGCTCCTCCCAGCGGCGCTGCATCTGCGGCTCGAGCGCCATCGCCTTGATGGTTTCGACCCCGGTCACGCTCTCGACCAGAAACGCCTGGTTCTCGGCCCCGCGCTCGAATTTGGTGTCCAGCCGCTGACGGAACAGCGGCGTCGCGCCGGCGGAGATGCCGACATAGAGCGGGAAGGATCCGAGCACGATCCAGGTCAGGATCGGCGAGTAGACGAACATCACCGCGATGAAGACGACGGTGAAGAACAGGTCGATCACGACCGTCAGGGCCGAGCCGGTCAGGAAGTTGCGGATGTTCTCGAGCTCGCGGACCCGCGCAACCGAATCGCCGACCCGGCGAGCCTGAAAATAGGCAATGGGCAGTCCGATCAGGTGCCGAAACAAGCGGGCCCCCAGTTCGACATCGATCCTGTTCGTCACATGGGAGAACAGGTAGGTCCTCAATATTGCGAGGGCCGTCTCGAAAACCGCGATGCCGATCAAGCCTACGACGAGCACATCGAGTGTGCTGAGTGTGTGATTGACCAGGACCTTGTCGATCACCACCTGAAAGAACAGCGGCGACACCAGCGCAAACAGCTGCAGGAAAAAAGAGGCGATCAGCACCTCCACGAAATGGTACCGATATTTGTGGATCGCTCCCAGAAACCATGACAGGTCGAAGCGGCGTGCAAGATTGACCAGCCCCGCCCGGCGGCTCACCAGGATCAACTGGCCGGTCCACACTGCCTCCAGATCAGCCCGCGTTATCAACTCCGGGCGCTCCGACAGCGGCGATTGAACGAGGATCTTGTCGGCGCCCACCTTGGCAAGGATCAAATGACCACCGTCGCGCAACAACGCGATGGCGGGAAGCGGCGCCTTCTCCAGCCTTAGCCAGTTGGTGGTCACCTCCCGGGCCTTGACGCCGGTCGAGCGCGCGTGGCGCAGCATCTCCGGCGTTCCGAACGGGCCATTGCCGACTTGATGACGAATCTGGTCGACATCGGCCGCGATGCCGTGAAAACGCAGCAGCATCGCGAGTGCAACGATCCCGCTGTCTGCTGCCGTACCACTCCGCGTTTCAATCATCTCACGATTTAATCTGCTCAGTAGCTGAAAATGACTGCCGTCGAACGCGAGCCGACACTGTCGTGAGCGCGCCCCCTGCCCTTTCGGCCTCGCCGTCAGCGCAAGCTGACTATTCGTAACGAACCGGTAGAGCAGCAGATGAATATGACGGCCAGAGTACTATGGCTCTCCGGCGAGATGCAATTGGCGTTGTCCGCGACCAAGCAGAATTCGCGAACAACATCATGCCGATCCCAGAATCGATCGTTGGAACCGTTCGCAGCCGAAGCAGGCTCCGTAGTCTTACGGGTCGCCGTGCTTGATATCGCCTCCAACGGGGTCACCCGGATGAGCTCGTCGGCCGTTCGGTGCAATAGAGAGCATGCCTTTCTGGTCTTGCAGGATACAGAAATGACTGGTCACATGAATATTAATTATTATTGGTACGCTACCATAGATTGAAGGCTCGACCAATATGACTTGGAATTATTCCGTAACGTTGAATGATTCTTCGAGCGCAGGCGGATCGGCCGAGGCCTCTCTCGTTTACGATCTCGAGCAGGCCCTCAATGTCTGGCAGCGATACATCCTGGGCAATGGCACCCTGGTGGTGCAGCTCAACATCCTGCCCACCACCGTTGGCCGCGCCGATGGCGGGCCTACCTCGAGCTACAACGTCGGCACAAACGGCGGGCTCGCGGTGTATGAGCCGTCAAGCCAGTACGAGCTGACCACCGGACAGCATGTCGCCGGCACCACAAGCGACATCACCATCAACATCGATCCCGGCTACTTCCAATATATCGACATGGATTATGGCCTGACCTACGCCAGTCAGGTGCCCGCAAACGTGATCAATCCGATCGACGTTTTTCTTCATGAGCTCATGCACGGCTTCGGCATGACGGGCTGGTACAACCAGAGCGGCCAGCTGCCCGGCGCCTACGAATCGACGTTCGACACCCTGATCCAAAAGAGCGGCATGGGCGCCTACTTCGTCGGCGCGAATGCCGAGGCCGCCTACGGTGGCCCGGTGCCCCTGACCACGAACAGCACCACCCAGAACTACTACCATTTCGGCAACCAGCAATCCGACCTCTACGCCACCCCGTCGACGGTCAAGGACCCGCTCACGCTGGACTTGATGAACGGGATCGTTTTCTTCTCCGATTACCAGTACGCGATCTCCAACCTGGACATCGGAATTCTGAAGGATCTCGGATACAGCATCCGGACGACACCGGTCGTGACGGCCGGCGATCAGGCCGCGGGCCGAAATCAGGTTTTCGCGGCCTCATCGCTGTTCTCGGTGAACATGGCCGCCGGCGATTCCGTTACCGAATATTCCTTTTGGGACAGCAACGGCAACGGTCACTGGACGGTGGGAGGAACAGTCCAGGGCACCAAGACCGAGATCGACATCAGCGCGTCGCAGCTGGCGCAAACGAGCTATCAGGCTGGACCCGGCGCCGACACTTTGTGGGTAAGAGCCTTCGACGGCTATTTGTGGAGCGACTGGAAATCCTTTGTGATCTCGCCGGCCGATCACGCGCCGGTGGTCACGGCGGCGAACGTCACCGTTCCATACACGCAACTCGCGGCGACCGGTTCGTCCCTGTTCTCCGCCAGCGACTCAGACGGCGACACGATCACCAAATATGGGCTGTGGGACACCGAGGGTCACGGGTACTGGATGATCGGCGGCGTTGCGCAAGCCACCGACGCCGAGATCGACGTCTCGGCGGCCAGCCTCTCACAGGTGAGCTATGTATTCGGAACGGCCCCGGACACGCTCTGGGTCCGGGCCTATGATGGATATCTCTGGGGAGCATGGGTCCCGTTCACGGCCACGCAAAATGTGGATCACCCTCCGGTCGTCTCGGCTTCCGGCTTCACGGCGGCGCACGGACAAGCTTCGGTCGCGGCTTCCGGGCTGTTCAGCGCCACCGACCAGGATCACGATGCGATCACCCAATACGCACTCTGGGACAGCAACGGCAACGGCCACTGGGTGGTGAACGGTGCCGTTCAGGCCACCGAAGTGGAAATCGACATCACCGCGGCGCAGCTTGCCCAGACCAGCTACCAGTTTGGCCAGGCTCCAGACCAGCTCTGGGCGAGGGCCTATGATGGATATCTCTGGGGAGCATGGGTCCCGTTCACGGCCACGCCAGGTCCGAATCATGCACCGGTGGTCAGCGCGTCTGATGCCACCGCCACACACGGTCAGGACATCGCCGCGTCCCATCTGTTCAGCGTCAACGATGCCGACAACGACACGATCACCGCCTATCAACTCTGGGATTCAACGAGTGATCCCGCCAGCGGGCACTGGGTGGTCGGCGGCGTCGCGCAGGCTGCCGGCATCGCGATCGATGTGTCGCCCGCTCAGTTGACGAGCACCTCGTTCCAGTCGGGCTCCGGTTCGGATGACCTCTGGGCGCGGGCCAATGACGGCATCACATGGGGGGCCTGGAAAGAATTCCACGTCACCGCGCCGATCGACCAGGGTCCCGTGGCCAGCGCGTCTGATGTGACCGCCACACATGGTCAGGACATCGCCGCGTCGAACCTGTTCACGGTCAGCGATGCCGATGGGGACTCTATCACAGCCTATCAGCTCTGGGATTCAACGAGTGATCCCGCCAGCGGGCACTGGGTGGTCGGTGGCGTCGCGCAGGCTGCCGGCATCGCGATCAATGTGTCGCCGGCTCAGTTGACGAGCACCTCGTTCCAGTCGGGCTCCGGTTCGGATGACCTCTGGGCGCGAGCCTTCGATGGCATCACATGGGGGGCCTGGAAAGAATTCCACGTCACCGCTCCGATCGACCAGGGTCCCGTGGCCAGCGCGTCTGATGTGACCGCCACGCATGGTCAGGACATCGCCGCGTCGAACCTGTTCACGGTCAGCGATGCCGATGGCGACACGATCACCGCCTATCAGCTTTGGGATTCGACCAGCGATCCCGCCAGCGGTCATTGGGTGGTCGGCGGTGTGGCGCAGGCCGCCGGCATCGCGATCAATGTGTCGCCGGCTCAGTTGACGAGCACCTCGTTCCAGTCGGGCTCCGGTTCGGATGACCTGTGGGTGCGGGCCAATGACGGTTTCACATGGGGGGCCTGGAAAGAATTCCACGTCAACGCACCGCTTGACCATGCTCCTGTCGTCACCGCAGCTGACTTCCACGCGACCGTCCTCAACCAGAACGTGGCCGCCACCAGCCTGTTCTCGGTCGCCGACGCCGACGGGGACAGCATCACCCAATATCAAGTCTGGGATTCGACATCGTCAGCCGGCAGCGGCCACTGGAGCATCGGCGGCGTCGCGCAGCCCGCCAGCACCGCTATCAACGTCAGCCCCGCCCAGCTCGCCGGCACGACCTTCCAGGGCGGCACCGTGACTGACGACCTCTGGGTTCGCGCCAACGACGGCATGATGTGGAGCGCCTGGCAGGAATTTCATTTCATCGTCTAGCGGGAGGCTCGAGCCAAACAAAAATGGCCCGCGAGATGCGGGCCATTTCATCGGAACCGTTGGGTCCGAACTTGGTTGCGGGGATAGGATTTGAACCTATGACCTTCAGGTTATGAGCCTGACGAGCTACCGGGCTGCTCCACCCCGCGTTAAACCGTTGCATGCCTTGCAGAAAGAGTGCCCGAACCTGCCGGCCAACGCTGCTAACGGCGCCGATCGATCCGTCCGGAGAGCTTCCTGAGAAGGCGACCCAGGCCGAAGCCGTCGGGTGCGGGGCGTATGTATCAACGTGTGCCCGGTTTGGAAAGCCCCGGATGCGGGTTTTTGAGGATTTTGTGACGTCCAAATCACCGGTTTTCCTGACAAATTTACCGCCGGGAACCGGGCCTTGCCAGATCGTGCGTAAAAGCGGAGCTTGGCGCCAACAAAATCCGTCAAGGAAACGTCATCCGAGGGGAAACGCTGATGGACCGGCCATTGAAGAGCCCGGGGCTGCACGCGCTTGAGGAGGCCTTTCACCGCCAATTCGAGCTGTCGCGCAGCGAGCCGGCGCCGACCTTGCAGGCGCGGCTGGACCGGCTGCGGCGCCTGCGCGCCGCGCTGACCGAAAACGAGGCCCGATTCGCGGCCGCGATCTCGGCCGATTTCGGCCACCGCTCCACCGTCGAGACCGCGATCGCAGAGACCATGCTGGTGCTCGGCGAGATCAAGCATGCCGCCAAGCACCTCAAGGGCTGGATGGCGCCCGAAAGGATCCCGACCACGGTACAGTTCGCGCCGGCCAAGAACCGGCTGATCCCGCAGCCGCTCGGCGTGGTCGGGATCATCGCGCCGTGGAATTATCCGCTGCAGCTGACGCTGGCGCCCGCGGTCGCGGCGATCGCAGCCGGCAACCGCGCCATCATCAAGCCGAGCGAGCTGGTGCCGCGGTTCTCCGAATTGCTGATGGAGGCGATCGCGAAGAAATTCGACACCGCCGAACTCGCGGTCACCGATATCGACGACGACATCGCGAAAGCCTTTGCCGCGCTGCCGTTCGATCATCTGATCTTCACCGGATCGACCCGGATCGGCCGGCTGGTCGCCGAGGCCGCCGGCCGCAACCTCACACCGGTCACGCTCGAGCTCGGCGGCAAATCGCCCGCGATCGTCGACGGCTCCGCCGACATCGACGAGGCCGCGCAACGCATCGCCTACGGCAAGCTGCTCAATGCCGGCCAGACCTGCATCGCGCCCGACTACGTGCTGGTGCCGCAAGCCTCGGTGCAGCCGTTCGCGATGCGGTTGCAGGGCCACATGCAGCACATGTTCGGCACCGATCCGAAAAATCCCGACTACAGCTCGATCGTCTCCGACCGGCATTACGCCCGGCTCGAGGCCCTCGTCGCCGACGCCGCCGCGAAGGGCGCGACCATCATGCAGCCGGCTGCGCCGAACGATCCCGAGTGGAAGGAGCGGCGCAAATTCCCGCCGACGGTCATCGTCGATGCGACGCCCGACATGACCGTGATGCAGGAAGAGATCTTTGGGCCGGTGTTGCCGGTCGTCGGTACCCGCGACGCAGCGGAAGCGATCGCCTTCATCAACAAGCGCGACCGCCCGCTCGCGCTGTACTGGTTCGGCACCGATCACGCCGCCCGCGACGCGGTGCTGGCGCGCACGGTGTCCGGTGGCGTCACCGTCAATGACTGCCTGTTCCATTTCGCGCAGGCCTATCAGCCAATGGGCGGCGTCGGCGCCTCAGGCAGCGGCGCCTATCACGGCGAATGGGGATTCAGGACGCTGACCAAGCTGAAGCCGGTGTTCTACCGCTCGCGCTTCAACCGGCTCGCTGATCTCTATCCGCCCTATGGCGCGAAGGTCGCGCGGCTGGAGAAGCTGATGCGGTTGTTGTCTTAGCAGTCATTCCGGGACGCGCGCAGCGCGAGCCCGGAATCCATTCATCCACGTCACTGCAACGCGATGGATTCCGGGCTCGATGCTTCGCATCGCCCCGGAATGACAAATAAAAGTAAGCATGGGGAAACAAGAATGACTGACACATTCGATTTCGTGGTGGTGGGCGGAGGCTCCGGCGGCTGCGCGGTGGCAGGGCGGTTGTCGGAGGATCCGGCGACCTCGGTGGCGATGCTCGATGCCGGCGGAAAGAACGACAATTGGGTGGTGACCACGCCCGGCGCCATCATTCTGATGCTCTCGAGCAAGCTCAACAACTGGGCGTTCGACACGGTGCCGCAGAAAGGCTTGAACGGCCGCATCGGCTATCAGCCGCGCGGCAAGGGCCTCGGCGGCTCGTCGGCCATCAATGCCATGGTCTACATCCGCGGCCATCGCGCCGACTACGACCACTGGGCTTCGCTCGGCAATACCGGCTGGAGCTACGCCGACGTGCTGCCCTACTTCAAGCGCTCGGAGAACAACACCGAGCTCGACGGCGAGTATCACGGCAAGGGCGGGCCGCTCAACGTCACCGGCCTGCAGTCCGACAATCCGGTCAAGGAGATGTTCCTGCAGGGCGCGCGCGAGGCGCAGTTCCGGATCCGCGACGATTTCAACGGCGCCGAACAGGAAGGATTAGGCATCTATCAGGTGACCCAGAAGAATGGAGAGCGCTGGAGCGCGGCGCGCGGCTACATCCATCCGCACATGGGCCGCCGGCCCAATCTGCGCATCGAGACCCAGGCACATGCGACCCGCATCATCTTCGAGGGCAAGCGTGCCGTCGCCGTCGAATACATGCAAGGCAAGGAGAAGAAGGTGCTGCGCGCAAAGCGCGAGGTCATCCTCTCGGCCGGCGCGTTCCAGTCGCCGCAACTGATGATGCTGTCGGGCGTCGGCGATGCCGCAGCGCTCGGCAAGCACGGGATCGCCAGCGTGCATCACCTGCCGGGTGTCGGACAGAACCTGCAGGATCACCCTGATTTCGTGTTCGGCTTCGCCTCCGACGCACCTTATTTCTCGGGACTGTCGTGGGGCGGCATCGGCCGGATCATCAAGGGCATCGGGCAATACCGGCGCGAGCGGCGCGGCCCGATGACCTCGAACGTCGCCGAATGCGGCGGCTTCCTGAAGACGCGGCCTGACCTCGACATCCCCGACATTCAGCTGCATTTCTGCATGGCCATGGTGGAAGACCATGGCCGCAAGCCGCGCTGGGGCACCGGCTTCTCCTGCCATGTCTGCCTGCTGCGCCCGGCAAGCCGCGGCAGCGTGTGGCTGAACAGCGCCGACCCGCTCGCAGCGCCCGCGATCGATCCGAATTTCTTCGGCGAGGACAGCGACGTCGAGACCATGGTCGCCGGCTTCAAGATGACGAAGCGGCTGCTCGACGCGCCGGCGCTGCGCGCGCTGCAGCAGAAGGACATGTTCACCGCGGATGTCCGCACCGACGACGACATCCGCGGCATCCTGCGGGCGCGCTCGGACACCGTCTATCACCCGGTCGGCACCTGCAAGATGGGCACCAATGATCCGCTCGCGGTGGTCGATCCGACGCTGCGCGTGCATGGGATCGAGGGCCTGCGCGTGGTCGATGCCTCGATCATGCCGACGCTGATCGGCGGCAACACCAATGCGCCGACCATCATGATCGGCGAGAAGGCCGCGGACATGATCCGGGCAGAGATGCGCGCGGGGTGATTTCCTTCGTCATTCCGGGGCTCGCCGTAGGCGAGAACCCGGAATCCATTCATCCACCGAACCTGCGGCCCAATGGATTCCGGGCTCGCGCTGACGCGCGCCCCGGAATGACGGCGAGCGTCGGCGACGAGGATGATTTCTTTACCGGCATCGAATAGGCCAGACATCGACAGGTTGCCGGAAGCGGGCGATTGATCGCTACAATTGTCCTTGATGCAAAACCGGTTTCATCAACCCGGGAACCGTAGGAGATCGGGCAGGAAATCCTTACCCATGAACCTCTTCGACCTCGCCGTGACCATCGGCTTGCTGTTTGCGGTCGTGACCGGCTTCACGACCGGCCTGCTGCGCAGCGCGGTCACCATCCTGGCCTATCTCGTTGCGATGCCGCTCGCGGTCGCAGCGCTGGCGATGATCGGGCCCCACATCGCGACGCTGCCGTCCTCGCCCTTTCCGCCCAACGGCGTGCTGCTGTTCGGCCTGTTCCTCGTGATCGGCGTCATCCTCGGAAAGATGGCGCGGACAATGCTCGACGACACGATGGGCGCAGAGATCGGGATCGGCGACCGACTCGGCGGCGCGCTGCTTGGCGCCGTCAGGGTCGGCCTCGTCGTGACCACGCTGGTGCTGGTGTTCGACCAGCTGGTGCCGCTGGCGAGACAGCCGCAATTCCTCAACGGATCACAATTGCGCCCCTGGTTCTCCGCGGCCGGACAGGCCGGCTTCCGGTCGCTGCTGCCCGAAGCCACCATGGCGATCGAGCGGCTGCGGCGCGAGCAGCGCATCTAGCTCGCCGCGTTCGCCCGGCTGTTCCTGCCCGGCATGCACTTATGCATTGCACATCCCTTATCGGCGCTGCCTAGCTTGGCTAGAATGCATCCATCAAACCTTTACAAACCGACCCGACATCACAGGGAGCGAACTCGTGGATCTTGGAATCAAAGGCCGCCGTGCCATCGTCTGCGCATCGAGCAAGGGACTGGGCCGCGCCTGCGCGATCGCGCTCGCCAATGAGGGGGTGCATGTCACCCTGACGGCGCGCGGCGCCGAGGCGCTGAAGCAGACCGCCGACGAGATCCGCAAGGCGCATCCGTCCGTCACCGTGACCGAGATCGTCGGCGACATCACGACGCCGGCGGGTCGCGAAGCCGTGCTCAAGGCCTGCCCTGAACCGGACATCTTGATCAACAATGCCGGCGGCCCGCCGCCCGGCGATTTCCGCAACTGGACCCGCGACGACTGGATCAAGGCGATCGACGCCAACATGCTGACACCGATCGAGCTGATCAAGGCGACCGTCGACGGCATGATGGCGCGCAAGTTCGGCCGCATCGTCAACATCACTTCGGCGGCGGTGAAGGCGCCGATCGAGATTCTCGGCCTGTCCAACGGCGCCCGCGCCGGCCTCACCGGCTTCGTCGCCGGCCTGTCGCGCAAGACCGTGATCAACAACGTCACCATCAACGGCCTGCTGCCAGGCCCGTTCGACACCGACCGCCTGCGCGGCACCGCCAAGCCCGAGGCCGAGAAGCGCGGCATCTCGGCCGACCAGGTCCTGAGCGAGCGCGCCAATCTGAACCCCGCCGGCCGCTTCGGCCGTCCCGACGAGTTCGGCTATGCCTGCGCCTTCCTGTGCGGTGACAAGGCCGGCTTCATCACCGGGCAGAACATCCTGCTCGATGGCGGCGCCTTCCCGGGCACGTTATGAGAGCCGTCTGGTACGAGCGAACCGGCGCGGCGCCGACGGTGCTCACCGTCGGCGAGATGCCGACGCCCGACGCAGGTCCCGGCGAGGTCCGGGTTCGCCTCGAGGCCTCCGGCGTCAATCCGGCCGATGTCGGCCGGCGCAGCGGCAATTATCGCGCGATGGAGTTTCCCCGCGTGATCCCGAACAGCGACGGCGCCGGGATCGTCGACCAGATCGGCGAAGGCGTGACGCGCTTTGCCGTCGGCGACCGTGTCTGGCTGTTCAACGGCCAGCGCAACGGCCGTGCCTTCGGCACCGCAGCCGAATACATCACGCTCGCCGACTATCTGGTGACGCCGCTGCCACATGACGTGTCGTTCGCGGCAGGAGCCACGCTCGGCATTCCCTGCATGACGGCATGGTGCGCGCTGTTTGCCGACGGTCCGGTCGCGGGCCAGACGGTACTGGTCACCGGCGGCGCCGGCGCGGTCGGCCACTACGCCGTGCAACTGGCGAAGTGGGGCGGCGCGCGGGTGATCGCGACCGTGAGTTCGCAGGTCAAAGACGTCGAGGCGCGGCTTGGCGGCGCCGACATGGTCGTCAACTATCGGACCGAGGACGTCGTCTCCAGGGTGATGGCGTTCACCGAGAACCGCGGCGTCGACCGCGTCATCGACGTCGATTTCGGCGGCAACCTCGCGACCACGCTGAAACTCATGGCGCTGAACTCGACCATCGCGGTCTACGCCACCAACGGCAACCGTACACCCACGCTGCCGGTGCGCGAATTGATGGAGAAGTGCATCACGGTGCGCTCGCTGGTGCTGTTCGCGCTGCCGCCGCCGCTGCTCGCCGCCGCGCAGGCCGACATCACGAAATGGCTGGAATCGGGCACCCGCGTGCACAACATCGCCGGGCAATTCGCGCTTGCCGAGACCGCCGATGCCCATCTCGCCGTCGAGAAGGGCGACAAGATCGGCACGGTGATCGTCGACTGCGCCAGATAACAAGAACCGAGGATACGCCGCATGCACTGGACCGTAGGCAAGGTCAAAATCACCAAGGTCGTCGAACTCGAGACCGTCGGCAGCACACGCTTCATCCTGCCGCTCGCGGGCCGAGAGGAGATCCAGAGCCTGCCCTGGCTGATCCCGCATTTCGCCAATGAGGACGGCCGGCTGAAAATGTCGATCCATTCGCTGCTGGTGGAGACCCCGGAGCACCGCATCATCGTCGACACTGGGCTCGGCAACGACAAGCAGGGCCGCAACGTGCCGACCTGGAACAACCGCAGCGATCCGTTCCTGGAGAAACTGACCGCGGCGGGATTTGCCCCCGACAGCATCGACACCGTGCTGTGCACGCATCTGCATGTCGACCATGTCGGCTGGAACACCAAGCTCGCCGGCGGCAACTGGGTGCCGACCTTCGCCAATGCGCGCTACGTGTTCGGCAAGACCGAGTATGAGCACTGGCGCGACCACAGCGACGATGCGGCGCATGCCGCCGTGTTCGCCGATTCAGTGAAGCCGATCGCGGATGCCGGCAAGGCCGAGCTGGTGCCGAGCGACCACCGGCTGACCGAAGAGATCACGCTGATCCCGACGCCGGGACACAGCCCCGGCCATGTGAGCATCCACATCAAGTCGGCCGGAGAGGAAGGGCTGCTGACCGGCGACGTCGCGCATCATCCCTGCCAGATGTACCATCTCGACTGGTCGTCGACCGCGGATTCCGACCAGAAGCAATCGGCGGCTACGCGGCGCGACCTGTTCTCGCGCTTTGCCGACACGCCGACGCTGGTGATCGGCGGACATTTCGACGCCGGGCACATCAAGCGCGATGGCGACGCATTCAGGTTCATCGCGCCCGAGAGCTGAGCTAACTCAGACTGGCACGCGCGAGGAACAGCGCGTCGGCCTCGCTGGCCGCGATCGCTGCCGGATAGGGCAAGGCCTTGGCACGGCCGGGCAGGCTGCGCTCGAGCTCCGCGCGTTCCTCGTCGTCATCAGCGATATAGACCGTGACCCGGATCAACCGGCCGAGCTCGGCCTTGTGCGCCTTCATCCACAGCACCATCGGCTTGCCGGCGGCGACCTCCGGCTGATCGTTGACGTTGACGATCACGGCGAGCGGCCGGTTCGCGGCCAGCAGCTCGGAATATTCCACGGTCCAGTCACAACCATCCTGCTCGGTCTGCAAGCAGCCGGTCGCGATGAAGATGCCGGGTTCGGCTTCGTGAAAGAATTTCATGGGCGAGACTCCTTGGTGCGGATGAGGTGTGATCATGACTTTCTGGCGAACGCAGATCCCGGCAGTGTCCGCCGCGCCTGCAACGCAGCGGCTGCAAGCGTTGCCGCCGCCAGCAGCGCGAACAGACCGGCCAGCGTGGCCGCGGCGGAAAAACCGCGGGCGAGCGCACTCGCCAGCATGGCGTGAAAGGTGTCCGGTGCTATGCCGAGACCGCCCGGCATTTCGTGACGCCGGATCGCGATGGAGGCAAGTTCAGCCGCGTTGCCGACCTTGGCATTCATCAGGGCGGTCGTGAGCGACGCAGTTGCGGTGGTGGCCAGCACTGTGCCGAGCAGGGAGATGGAGATCGTCATGCCGCTCTGCCGCAGGGCGTTCATCGTCGCGGACGCGATACCACTGCGCTCGCGCGGCGCCACCGCCATGGTCGCAGCGCCCGTCGCCGGCACCGAGAGCCCCAGGCCCGCACCGAGCAGCGCGAACAGTGGTGCGATCACGGCATAGGGCGTCGCTTCCGTGAACGAGCTCATGCCGAGCATGGCAACGCCAAGCAGAACATACCCAACGATCATCAGCCGGCGCAGCCCGAAACGCGCCGCCCAGCGGCCGAACAGCAGCGATCCAGTCGCCGCGACGACAAACACCGGCGCGATTCCGCTGCCAGCCTGGGCGGCCGACCAGCCCTGCGCTTGCTGCAAGAACAGAGAGAACGGGAACAGGCTGCTGTAGCCGGAAAAGCCGAGCGCGAACGAGGCGAAGTTCACCGCCGCGAAGGCGAGATCGCGAAACAGATCGACCGGCACCAACGGGCGCGCGGCGCGCCGCTCGACCATGACGAACAGCGCCAGCGCAGCTGCCGCGACGGCGAAGGCCGTCAAGGTGGCCGGCGCAGTCCAGCCACCGCCGGCGGCGATAAAGGCGTAGGTCAGCGCGCCGAGAAACACGACGCTCAAGACTTGGCCGGCCGGATCGAGCTCGGCGTGGTCGGGATCGGCGCTCTCGTCGATGCCGTATAGTCCGAGGCCGAGTGCGACCGCGCCGACCGGCAGGTTGATCAGGAACACGCTCCGCCAATCGACGGTGTCGACCAGGATGCCGCCCAGCATCGGGCCAAGGATGAGCGACACGGCGCTGAAGGACGACCAGCCGCCGATCGCATGCGCGCGTCCGGCCGGATCGGGGAACGCCTGGGCCAGGATCGACAAGGCGCCCGGAATGACCAGCGCGCCGGCAACGCCCTGTAGCGCGCAGCCGGCAATCAGGACCGCAAGCGACGGCGCGGTCACGGAGGTGGCCGAGCCGAGCGTGAACAGCACGACGCCGAACAGCCAGGCGCGCTTGCGGCCGTAGCGATCGCCGATCGGCCCGGCCGAGAGCATGCAGGCGGACAGGCTCAGCGCGTAGGCACCGACCACCCACTGCAACCCGGCAAGCTCAGCCCCGAGGCCGGCTTGGATGGCAGGCAGCGCCACGGTGACGATGCTGATCGCAACCGTTGCCATGCAGGTGCCGAGATAGACCGCAAGAACGGCCGCGGATTTGCGGGACAGGGACATGGGCATGCCGCCGATTGTTGGACACGGCGGCACAAATACGTATTGACTGACGGTCGGTCAATATAACCAAGCTATTTCAAAGTCATTCTAAATATGCGATTCAAAATCGGACATCAGGCGCAGGTGGATGCTGACGGCATGATCGGGAAGCGGCAGACGGCGGCGCCACGCGGCGCAGCGCAGCGTTGGAGACGGACTCAGCCCGCCGAGGTCAGGGTGGACGACCTGATGTCGGCGGCAGCCGCCCTGTTCATCGCGAAGGGCATCGAGGCCACCACGATCGACGACATCGTCGCCCGAGCCGGCGTCGCTAAGGGCACCTTCTATCATTACTTCTCGACCAAGGCCGACGTGATCATCGGCCTGCGCGCACGCTTCTCGCAGGACTTCCTCGCCCGCGTCGCGGCGTCGATCGCCGAGCGTGCTCCCGACGATCATGCTGGGCGGCTGTCGGCATGGCTGCGTGGCGCGGTTGGAACCTATCTCGCCAATGTCGAACTGCACGACGTCGTGTTTCACGATTTCCCGCATCATCAGCGTCAGTCGCAGGAAAAGGACGACGTGATCGCCCAGATCGTTGCTGTGCTGGAGGATGGCCGGAAGGCCGGCATCTGGGCCTTCCCGGATGCCCGCAGCGCAGCGTTGATCGTGTTCGACGGAATGCACGCAGTGGCCGACGATGCGATCGTCGCCGGCACGCGCGATCCGGAGCCGCCATGCCGGCTGCTGGAAGACATGTTCACACGGATGCTGGCGGCGCCGCGCCAGCAATCATGACAGGCATTTGAACAAACCGTTCAAGGCCGCCACGCTGGGAGGTGATGGCTGCAATGCCGCGACCGTGAAGCGGTTGAATTTCCGCCCGCGCTGTTCCATGAAGCGTGTCGAGGTATACCAGCAACAATCCTCAGGACACCGTAGGGAGTGATCAACATGAAGCTTGTTCGTTATGGCGAAAAGGGTGCGGAAAAGCCCGGTCTGATCGATAAATCCGGCCAGCTGCGCGACCTCTCGGCCCATCTGAAAGACCTGACCGGCGACGCCTACGCGCCGGAATCGCTGAAGAAGCTTGCTGCCCTCGATCCCGCCTCCCTGCCCGCCGTCTCCGGCAAGCCGCGCTTCGGCGCCCCGGTCACCGGCATCTCGAAGTTCGTCGCGATCGGCCTGAACTATTCCGACCACGCCAAGGAAACCGGCGCAGCGATCCCGACCGAACCGATCATCTTCATGAAGGCGAACACCTCGCTGTCCGGCCCGAACGATGCGGTCGAGAAGCCGCGCGGCTCGACCAAGCTTGACTGGGAAGTCGAGATCGCCGCGATCATCGGCAGCCGCGCCAAGTACGTCTCGGAAGCCGACGCGCTCAACCACGTCGCCGGCTATTGCGTCTGCAACGACGTCTCCGAGCGCAACTTCCAGACCGAGCGGCTCGGACAATGGACCAAGGGCAAGTCGCACGACACGTTCGGACCGGTCGGCCCTTGGCTCGTCACCAAGGATGAAATCGCCGACGTGCAGAACCTGTCGATGTGGCTCGACGTCAACGGCCAGCGCCGCCAGACCGGCTCGACCAAGACCATGATCTTCACGATGGCGAAATGCATCTCCTACGTTTCGCAGTTCATGACGCTGCTGCCCGGCGACATCATCACGACGGGCACCCCGCCCGGCGTCGGCCTCGGCATGAAGCCGCCGACCTTCCTCAATGTCGGCGACGTCGTGACGCTCGGCATCGAGGGCCTCGGCGAGCAGCGCCAGGAAATCGTCGCGGCTTGAGGTCCTGTTAGCACCAGCCGTCATTGCGAGGAGCGAAGCGACGAAGCAATCCATTCATCCGCGCGTGTGGGCAGATGGATTGCTTCGCTCGCAATGACGGTTCAATCCGACAGCATAGGGGCCTCCCATGAAACTCACCTTCTCTCCCGCCTCCCCGTTCGCTCGCAAGGTGCGCATCGCGGCGATCGAGCTCGGCCTGATCGACAAGATCGAGCTGGTGCCGGCCAGCGTCGCACCGGGCACGGCCAACGAGGAATACTCGAAGATCTCGCCGCTGAAGAAACTGCCGGTACTGATCCTCGATCATGGCGACGTGATTTTGGATTCCTACGTCATCGTCGAATACCTCAACGAGATCGGCGGCGGCCGGCTGATCCCGGGTTACGGCCCGCGGCGCTGGAAGCTGAAGACCGATCATTCGCTGATCAACGGCATGCTCGATTCCATGCTGCTGTGCCGTTACGAGAAGATGGTGCGACCGCAGGGCTCGCTGTGGCAGGCTTGGCATGACGATCACTGGAACAGGGCCTGGGCCGGCATGGCGCGATTCGAGCAGCGCCCCGACGTGCTGGACGGCTCGTCGTTCGACATCGCGCAGATCGGCCTCGTCTGCGTGCTCGGCTACGCCGACTTCCGCTTCGCCGATTGCGGCTGGCGCAAGGCCTATCCGAAGCTCGACGCGTTCTACCAGCGCATGCTGGAGCGGCCGTCGGTGAAGATTTCCGCGCCGCCAGCGGCATAGCGTGCAAGGTGGGGGGATGAGGATGCGCCATCGCCTCCCCCGCCTGCTGCTTATCGGCGCGAGCCTCGTGCTCGCGTTGACGGCCTCCATCACCACACTGAGGGCCGACGACATGAAAGCTGGACATGACCAGCCCTGCGGGTCGCCGACCGCGCTCGACGATGGCTGGCCGATCGCGTCACCCGACAGCGTCGGCATGGATGGCGAGCGGCTGTGCGGCATCGCCGCGCGGCTCGGCCTGCGCAGCAGCGAGGTGCATTCCGTCGTTGTGGCGCGGCACGGCAGACTGGTGTTCGAGCAATATTTCGCCGGCATCGACCAGCCATGGGGGTACAAGGAAGGCCGCACCGAATTCACGGCGACGACCAGGCACGACATACGTTCGGCATCGAAGAGCGTGACGTCGCTGCTGGTCGGCACCGCCATCGACCGCAAGCTGATCGCCGGCGTTGACGAGCCCGTGGTGAAATTCTTCCCCGAACACCGGTCGGTAAAGTCGGCCGGATGGGACGCGATCACGCTGCGCCATCTCTTGACGATGTCGTCAGGCATCAAATGGGACGAGACGCTGCCCTGGACCCATCCCGACAACGACGAGCCGCATCTCGCCTTCGATGCCGATCCGATCGGCTATGTCCTGGCCAAGCCGATCGCAGCGTCGCCGGACACGCTCTGGACCTACAATGGCGGCGGCACGGATCTGCTCGGCAACATCATTGAACAGGTCTCCGGCAAACCGCTCGAAGCCTTCGCGCGGGAGACGCTGTTCCAGCCGCTCGGCATCACCGATCTTGAGTGGAAGACCTATCCGAAGAACGGCAAGATTGCCGCCGCTGCCGGCCTCCGCTTGCGGCCGCGCGATGCCGCGAAAATCGGCCAGCTCTTGCTCAATGGCGGGAAATGGAACGGACAGCAGATCATCTCGGCCGAGTGGATCGCGCAATCGATCGTGCCGCGCTTCCAGGCCGTCGGCTATTTCGGCGGCACGCTGTTCTATGGCTATCAGTGGTGGATGGGCCGCTCGCTGTCCGACGGCAAGGAAGTGAAATGGGTCGGCGCCTTTGGCTGGGGCGGTCAACGCATCATCGTCGTGCCCGATCTCGATCTTGTGATGATGACGACGGCAGCCCAGTACGGCCAGCCCAAGGAAGGGCTTGCGGCGATGGACATCCTTGCCAACATCATCATTCCCGCCGTGCGCGACGCGCACTGACCCTTTTCTACGCGTTTTCTTCACGCGAACCGGACTCCACTTCGCTCGAAAACGCTAACGCCAAGGAATCACCCATGAGCCTGAAATTTGCGGCCGGCGATCTCACCATTCATCGCATCGTGGAGGAGGAAGGCAAGTTCCTGCCTGCGCAAGACATGTTGCCCGAACTGACACCGGAGCTGCTTGCGGAGAACCGAGCCTGGATGAAAGCGGCCCGGGCGCTCGACGACAGCGACACGTTGATCCTTGCGTTCCAGTCCTACGTCGTGAAGACGCCGCACCACACCATCCTGATCGACAGCTGCATCGGCAATCACAAGCCGCGGCCGGGTCGGCCGAGCTGGAACATGAAGACCGACGACAGCTATCTGCGCGGCCTTGCGTCCGCCGGCTTCTCGGTCGGCGACATCGACTACGTGATGTGCACGCATCTGCATGTCGACCATGTCGGCTGGAATACGCGGCTCGAGAACGGCCGCTGGGTGCCGACCTTCCCGAACGCGCGCTATGTGTTCGACAAGACCGAGTTCGACTACTGGACCGAGACCAATGCCAAGGCGGAAGTCCCGCCATTCGTCGACAGCGTGCTGCCGGTGGTCGAAGCCAAGCGGGCCGAGCTGGTCGGCAATGATTTCGCGATCGGCGACCACATGCGCATCCTGCCGACGCCCGGCCACACGCCGGGCCATCTCGCCTTCACCTTCGGTCGCGGCAAGGACGACGCGGTGTTTGCCGGCGATTTGATGCACTCGCCGATCCAGACGCTCTATCCGGAACTGTCGCCGAAATTCGACGTCGACCCGGCGCAGGCGGCGAAGACACGTCGCAGCTTCCTCGAGCGCTATTGCGACACCGACACGCTGTGCTGTCCCGCGCACTTCCCCTCGCCATCGGTCGGCAAGATCAGGCGGAAGGGGAATGGGTTTGTGTGCGAGACGGCGTGAGGTGAGCTGAATTCGCGGCGAACTCGCAACCACTCAACCCTGGAGGGATCGTTTCTCGCCCTCCAGGGGAGGATAGAAGAGCATTCGCTCAATCAAACAAACTCGGCGTGTGGTTCACCGCCGCGCCTTCGATCTGCAGCATCTTCAGCTTGGTGACCACGCCGCCATTGGCCGAGAAGCCGCCCGGCTTGTTGCCCGCCGCCAGCACCCGGTGGCAGGGCACCACGATCGGGCACGGGTTGCGGCCGAGCGCCTGGCCGACGTCGCGCGACAGCTCGACGCCGCCGAGCTGCTTGGCGATGTCGCCATAGGTCACGGTCTTGCCCGGCGGAATCTTCCGCGCGATGTCGTAGACGCCGCGGTTGAACTCCGGCACGCCGTCGAGATCGAGCACGATGTCGGCGAGATCGTTCGGCTTGCCGGCGAGCAGCTCGATCATGCCGTCGATCGCGTGCTGCACCTCGGCCGGCGGCGCCGCCTCGGTGAGGTCGCCGTTACGCTGGGCAATCCGCTTGCGGGTCTTCTCTTCGTTGCCCATCGGCAGCTGCACGCCGGTAACGCCATGCTCGCCCCAGACGACGCCGCAGGCGCCGATCATGGTCTCGAAGATTGCAAAATGCTGGCCGGTCATGGCTCACTCCAGATATTCGTTAGGCTCACAAACTGAAGCCTGCTGTTGATCTGAAATCTAGGCTTGGAGAATGTTGCTATCCACCCGAATTCCGTGGGAACTTGGGCTCAATCAACAACATCTCCTGCCCTCCGCGAGCCCTTCAAATGCACAGCCTCCACGTCAACGGTTTCGACATGCCCTATCTCGATATCGGAGCGGGGCCGCCGCTGGTCTGCGTGCATGGTTCGCTGTGCGACTTCCGGATCTGGTCGGCCGTGCTCGGCCCGCTGATCCGCCACCATCGCGTGATCGCGGTCAGCCTGCGGCATTTCTTCCCCGAGCATTGGGACGGCGTCGGCGACACCTATTCGATCGCGCAGCATGTCGACGACGTGATCGCCTTCATCGAGGCCTTCGATACCAAACCGGTCGACCTGATGGGGCATTCCCGCGGCGGGCATATCTGCTTCCGCGCCGCGCAGCGGCGGCCGGACCTGCTGCGCAGGCTGATCCTGGCCGAGCCCGGCGGCGAGCTCGACGAGAGCCTTGATCCCGACTTCAAGCCGGGCCCCTCGCCGCTGGCGGCACGTTTCGCGGCATGCGCCGCGGAAATCGCCAAGGGCGACATCGACGGCGGCCTGCAGATCTTCATGGATGCGCTCGAAGGTCCCGGTGCCTGGAAACGGATTCCGGCGACCTCCAAGCAGCTGTTGCGCGACAACGCGACCACGCTGATCGGCCAGACCCGCGACCAGCGACCGCCCTTCTCGAAGGCCGATGCAGAGGCGATCAGGACGCCGACGCTGTTAATCGGCGGCGCCAACACCAAGGGCGTGCTGCCGAAGGTGCTGCACGCCCTCGCCGCAAACGTGCGGGGATCACGCACCGAGATGATCCCGGGCACCACGCATCCGATGTTCGAGCAGGCCCCGCAGCGCTATTGCGAGATCGTGCTGGAGTTTCTGGCAAGCTGACCGCCCGCGCGCACGAACCTCGTCGCTTGCGGGGCGAGGTATCGTCCGCCTGTTCGCACTTTTCCGGATCATGCGTTAGTGTCTCCTTCCGCTCATGCCTGGGAGGACAATCATGAAATTATCCGTCAAATTGCTCGCGTCGGCCGGTCTGCTTTCGCTCGCCCTCGCCTCGTCCCACGCCCTTGCCGCCGCGGATGAAAAGCTGCGCGCGGCCGCCGAACAGGCCCAACCGGCGGTGATCGAAAGCCTGCACGACATGGTGCTGATCGAGTCGGGCTCCGGCGATGTCGAAGGCCTGAAGAAGATGGCCGACTACACCGAGGCGCGGCTCAAGGCGCTTGGCGCCAAGACCGAGCGCCGCAAGACCACCAAGGGCGCCGGCGCCGATATGGTGATCGGCACCTTCGAAGGCACCGGCAGCAGGAAGCTGATGCTGATCGCGCATATGGACACGGTCTACGAGCACGGCATCCTCGACACCCAGCCCTACAAGGTCGACGGCAACAAGATCTATGGACCCGGCATTGCCGACGACAAGGGCGGCATCGCCGTCATCCTGCATTCCCTGAAGATCCTGAACGATGCCGGCTGGCGCGACTACGCCAAGCTCACGGTGTCGTTCAATCCGGATGAAGAGGTCGGCTCGATCGGCTCCGGCGAGATCATCGCCGAGCTCGCCGACCAGCACGACGTGGTGCTGTCCTGCGAGCCGACGGTCGCACCGCCGGTGGCCAAGAATGAAAGCCTGCTGCTCGGCGCCAGCGGCACCGCGACCGGCACGCTGGACGTGAAGGGCAAGGCCTCGCATGCCGGCGCCGCGCCGCAGCTCGGCCGCAACGCGCTGATCGAGCTCGCGCATCAATTGCTGCAGACCCAGGACGTCGCGAAATCGATTCCGGGCACGCAGCTGAACTGGACCACCGCGACGGCCGGCACCGTGCGCAACCAGATCCCCGATCATGCCTCTGCCGGTGCCGACATCCGCCTCACCATTCCGGACGGCGTGCAGAAGCTGCAGGCGGCGCTCGACGAGAAGGTGAAGGACAGGCTGATCGCGGACACCGAGGTAACGGTGAAGGTCGCCGCGGGCCGCCCGCCCTTCGTCGCTGACGATCGCGGCCGCGCGCTCGCCAAGCAGGGACAGGCGATCTACGCCGAGCTCGACCGCACGCTGGATATCGCGGAGATGACCGGCGGCGCGACCGATGCCGGATACGCCGCGCGCAGCGGCAAGGCGGTGGTCGTCGAGAGCTTCGGGCTCGCCGGCTGGGGCTATCACGCGCGCGACGAATACATCGACACCAACTCGATCGTGCCGCGGCTCTATCTGATGACGCGGATGCTGATGGAGCTGGGCAAGGCGAAGTAGCGGGGCGAGATCAGCGGCAATGGCGCTGAGACGGTAGCACCGATCTTTTAGGCCAGCGCCCGGGCCCCCCCCCCTCTCCCCACCCTCCCCCGCAAGGGGGGAGGGAGCCCAACCCATGCGCTCGCCTCACTTAGCTAATCATCCGCCGGCACTGGGGCACCCCCTCTCCCCCAACCGTCACTTGCGGGAGGCGGATTGCCAAAATATCGAAAACAACCCCATGCACAGTAGCTCGAGGTTGACTGGGCGCCAGACCCGGTGAGAACGTCTGGCACGTTCAAGCCGCAGGAAAGTTTCTCACTTTCAAACGCTTAGACCCAATCACCTGGAGCCTTGACCGGACGCACAACCGGCAGTAGTCTGTTTCCGAATACGGAATTCTGTATTCCGAATTGGACAGCCGGCATGATCCCGTTGGACCCGCTTCCGAACCTCATCGACCAAGTCTACGGGCGGTTGCTCGAGGCGATCATCGACCGCACGCTGCTGCCCGGGCAGCGCATTACCCAGAACGAGCTGGCCGATCGGCTCGGCGTCTCGCGTCAGCCGATCTCGCACGCGCTGCATCTGCTGCATCGCCAGGGCCTGGTCGCGGAAAGCGGCAAGCGCGGCTTCGAGGTGACGCAGCTCGATCCGCAGCGCATTCGCGAGCTCTATGAAGTGCGCGGTGCGATCGACGCGCTCGCGGCGCGGCTTGCCGCGACGCGCGTGAAGGAGGATGCCGCGGCCCGCGCGCAGCTCGAGAGCGCGCTCGAAGCCGGGCGCGCGATCGATGACCACGCACCGCTGGCGCGCCTGATCGCGCTCGATGTCGACTTCCACAGCGCGATCTATCGGCTCGCCGGCAATTCCGCGATCGAGGAGATGATCGCGCCGCAATGGCCGCATATGCGCCGCTCGATGGCGACCGTGCTCGCCGAACTCGATTACCGCGACAGTGCCTGGACCGAGCACGAGACCATCGCCGCGCAGATTTTTTCCGGCAATGCCGCCGCCGCGGAGGCTGCCGCGCTGGCGCATGCGCAGACGGCTGGACGGATGACCGAAGAGAGATTGAGAGCGACCGACGTGGCGGCGTGAACCCGAACCTGACGGCGCCGCAAGAACGAAGACCAATAATCAAGGGAGGAAAGCACCATGAAACTGACCCAAGAGCAGGTCGAATTTTTCCATCGCGAAGGCTGGCTGTTCCTGCCCGAGCTGTTCAGCCAGGAAGAGGTCGATTTCCTCGCCCGCGAGGCGGTCGCGATCTATGACGCCAACCGCCCCGAGGTGTGGCGCGAGAAGAGCGGCGCGCCGCGCACCGCCTTCGCCGCGCATCTCTACAACGAGGCGTTCGGCATCCTCGGCGCGCATCCGCGCATGATCGACCCGATCGAGCAGCTGTTCGGCGAGAAGGTCTACATGCACCAGTTCAAGATCAACGCCAAGGCGGCCTTCACCGGCGACGTCTGGCAGTGGCACCAGGATTACGGCACCTGGAAGCGCGACGACGGCATGCCGGAGCCGCGCGCGATGAACATCGCGATCTTCCTCGACGAGGTGATGCCGATCAACGGCCCGCTGATGCTGGTGCCGCAGAGCCAGACCGCGGGCGACCTCAAGGCCTCGCACGATCTCGAAACCACGTCCTATCCGCTGTGGACGCTGGACGAGGAGACGGTGACCCGCCTCGTCAAGCAGGGCGGCATCGTCGCGCCGACCGGCAAGCCCGGCGGCATGCTGATGTTCCACGGCAATCTGGTGCATGGGTCGAGCGGCAACATCACGCCCTATCCGCGCAAGATCGTCTATTTGACGCTGAACGCGGTCTCGAACTACATCCGCACCCCGACGCGGCCGGACTACATCGCGCATCGCGACTTCACGCCGATCCAGACGGTCGCCGACGACGCGCTGCTGCGGCTCGCCCGTGCGCCGCGGCAGGCGGCGGAGTAAACGCGCAACTGTCATTCCGGGGCAACGCGCAGCGGCGAGCCCGGAATCCATTTGACCGCGCACTTGTTGTGAGATGGATTCCGGGCTCGCGACTTTGTCGCGCCCCGGAATGACGAATTCTGAATTTGTCGCGTCCTGCGCGACCACACCATCGGTAACAAGCATCATGAACCTGCATCACCTCCTCAAAACCCGCGCCGCCGCCGGCAAGCCGGTGCGCGTCGTCCTGATCGGCGCCGGAAAATTCGGCTCGATGTTCCTGTCGCAGGTGCCGCATACGCCGGGGCTCGAGGTGCCCGTGATTGTCGATCTCGACCGCGAGCGTGCCCGCGAGGCGTGCCGCACCGTCGGCTGGGACGACGCGCGGATTAGCGCGACCACCTTCACCGACGATGGCGCGCGCGCGATCGCCGGCGGCGCATTCGATGTCGTGGTCGAAGCGACCGGCAATCCCGCCGTCGGCATCCGCCATGCCCGCGCGGCCATCGCGGCCGGCAAGCATGTCGTGATGGTCAATGTCGAGGCCGACGTGCTGGCCGGCCCGCTGCTCGCCGAAGAGGCGCGCAAGGCCGGCGTGGTCTATTCGCTCGCCTATGGCGACCAGCCGGCGCTGACCGCGGAAATGGTCGACTGGGCGCGCGCCACCGGCTTCCACGTCGTCGCCGCCGGCAAGGGCACCAAATATCTGCCGGCCTATCACGACGTGACGCCGGAGGGCGTGTGGCAGCATTACGGGCTCACCGCGGGCGAGGCGCAATCCGCCGGCATGAATCCGCAGATGTTCAACTCCTTCCTCGACGGCACCAAATCCGCGATCGAGATGGCGGCGATCGCCAACGCCTGCACGCTCGACGTGCCGTCGGAGGGATTGTTGTTTCCGCCGTGCGGCGTCGACGATCTGCCGCATGTGATGCGGCCGCGCGACAAGGGCGGCGTGCTGGAGAAATCCGGCATCGTCGAGGTGGTGTCGTCGCTGGAGCGCGACGGCCGCCCGGTGTTCCGCGATCTGCGTTGGGGCGTCTACGTCGTGCTGGAAGCGCCGAACGACTATGCCGCCGATTGCTTCAGGCAGTACGGCCTCAAGACTGACGCATCCGGGCGCTATGCGGCGATGTACAAGCCCTATCACCTGATCGGGCTCGAGCTGAACATTTCGGTGCTGTCGGCGGCGCTGCGCAATGAGCCGACCGGCCAGCCGCGCGGCTTCCGCGGCGACGTCGCAGCGGTGGCCAAACGCAATCTGCGCGCCGGCGAGATGCTCGACGGCGAAGGCGGCTACACGGTGTGGGGCAAATTGATGCCCGCCTCCGCCAGCCTCGCCGCCGGCGCACTGCCGATCGGGCTCGCGCATCGCGTCAAGCTGAAGAACGACGTCGCCCATGGCGCCGTGGTGCGCTGGAACGACGTCGAGGTCGATGAGGCGAACGACACGATCAAGACCCGCAAGGCGATGGAGCGCGCGTTTTCGCGGTAGCGCTCTCTTTCACTCAGCTCTTCACCTCTCCCCGCTCTTTGCGGGGAGAGGTCGGATCGCATCGCAGATGCGATCCGGGTGAGGGGCGAGGCACGCTGCTCAACAAGCGGCGAAGTGCTCACCGGATGGAAGCCCCTCACCCCAACCCTCTCCCCGCAAGAGCGGGGCGAGGGAGAAGAGAGAGCGCGCACCGACCAACTACGGCAACAACCGGCTCGCCTTCGCCAGCTTGAACCACTTCCGGAACATCACCTCGGTATCCATCATCTCGGTGAAGCCGGCCTGGTTGATCTTGACCGTCGACACGATCGACGGCGGACCGGATTCGGTCTGCCCATGGCGCATGCTGTAATCGGCATACTGGAACGACAGGCCGACGAACTCCTCGAGGCCAGGCGCGATCAGATCGTGCGTCCTGCGCAGCTCGTCCCAGAGCGGAATCCATT